>NZ_QEIG01000025.1 GCF_014324365.1 Algoriphagus sp. AK58 | reverse complement strand
CAATGGAGATCAAGTATCTGTGGTGATGACTTCTTCTGCAGCTTGCACTAGTCCCAATCCGGCCACTTCCAATACGGTGACCATGAGTGTGACAGAAACGGTAATTCCTTCGGTCAGCATCGTAGCCAATCCGGGCAATGAAATCTGTGCCGGAACCAGCGTCACCTTTACCGCCACTCCGGTCAACGGAGGAAATGCGCCGGTCTACCAGTGGAAGCTGAACGGAAACAATGTGGGAACCAACAGCCCTACCTACACCAATGCGGCACTTACCAATGGAGATCAGGTATCTGTAGTGATGACTTCTTCTGCAGCTTGCGCTAGTCCTAATCCGGCCACTTCCAATACGGTGACCATGAGTGTGAAAGAAACGGTTGTTCCTTCGGTCAGCATTGTAGCCAATCCTGGAAATGAAATCTGTGCCGGAACCAGCGTCATCTTTACCGCCACTCCGGTCAACGGAGGCGATATGCCAGTCTACCAATGGAAGCTCAACGGCAACAATGTGGGAACAAACGCTCCAACCTATACTAATGCGGCACTTACCAATGGAGATCAGGTATCTATAGTGATGACTTCTTCTGCAGCTTGCGCTAGTCCTAATCCGGCTACTTCCAATACGGTGACCATGAGTGTGACAGAAACGGTTGTTCCCTCGGTCAGCATCGTAGCCAATCCAGGCAATGAAATCTGTGCCGGAACCAGCGTCACCTTTACCGCCACTCCGGTAAACGGAGGCGATATGCCAGTCTATCAGTGGAAGTTGAACGGAAACAACGTAGGAACAAACGCTCCGACCTACTCCAATGCTGCTCTAGCCCATGGTGATCAGGTGAGCTTGGTCATGACTTCTTCTGCAGCCTGCGCAAGTCCTAATCAGGCAACTTCGAATACGGTGACTATGGTCATCCAGCCACTATTCACCTATTACCAAGATTTAGATGGAGATGGCTATGGAAATCCTTCCGAACCTATTCAATCTTGTACCAAGTTGGAGGGATATGTCTTGGATAACACTGACTGCAACGACTTCCTGGCTGCGATTAATCCAGGCGCAAAAGAAATCTGTGGCAATGGAATAGACGAAAATTGCAATGGAATGGATGATGACGTTTGCAATACGGTCACTCCAATTCTGAGAACCCGTACTTACGCGATCAAAGAAGGGGATCGTGGCACTACCATGGCGGTTCTTGAGGTGAATTTAGACTTAGCCGCCACACAGGAAGTCTCTGTGAATTATAACACAGCAAACGATCAGGCAGTAGCAGGCCAGGATTATGTGGCTACCTCCGGGGTATTGACAATTCCTGCGGGGGCCTCCTCTGCCCAAATCTCAGTAGGGATAATTGGTGATACGCGAATAGAGAATAATGAGCGGTTTGTAATCAACTTCTCCAATCCGGTAAATGCAAGATTTGAAGGAAACCCAAGAAGCTTTGTTCAGATTTTGGATAATGATAAAAACAAAAAAGTATCTGTTTTGCTCAATCAAGGTGAACTTTGGCACATCCAACATACCCCTGACAAGATTGAGGAGCTGACTGTCTTTAATCAAAAAGGCTTCCAGATTTATAAGAAATCTCAGATTTCCAATCAGGTCTACTTGCCTTATTTCGCCCCTGGATCGTACTTCTTCGTTGTAAGTTTTGAAGATGAATACGGTGATAAGCATCAAATGCAGGGGGTATTGATTATTAAAAACTAATTACCTGATTTATAAAACTTATATGCAATTAAAAGCTAGCCGCAGTTTCGGCTAGCTTTTTTTAAAATTGGCCATAGGCCAAAGTATCAACCTTCCATCCCATTTGCTTATTTATTAGCCGAAATATCCATTCAAAAGAAATTTCAGCAATCAATCCTATCTTCAGCTTTTCCTTCCCTGATTTTGAATAACTTACTGAGACTAACCAAAACCAAACCATGGAAAAACTCAGAAAAGAGGACATCCCTCAGGAAGCTTTTGACCTTTACGATTACTATTGCCACAACAAGCTAGACCGAAGGACTTTTGTAGAAAAACTATCTGCCTACGCAGTGGGAGGCATCACCGTCACCGCACTCATGAGCAGCATGATGCCCGACTATGTGAATACCCGCACCATCGAGCCGACAGATGAGCGCATGCAGAGTTCAGATTATGTGATGTATGACTCTCCAAAAGGCGGAGGACAGATCAAAGGCCTTCTTTCCAAGCCTGCCGGCAAAGGTAAGTTTCCAGGTATTGTAGTCGTCCATGAAAACCGAGGCCTCAATCCCTACATCGAGGACGTAGGCAGAAGATGTGCGGTGGATGGCTTTATCTCCATCGCTCCTGATGCACTAACCCCTCTGGGCGGCTATCCCGGTAATGACGATGATGGACGTGAGATGCAGGCCAAGCGAAATCGGGACGAGATGCTCGAGGATTTTATCGCAGCCTACGAATACCTGAAAAACCATCCGGACTGTGACGGTAATGTAGGAGTCGTCGGCTTCTGCTTCGGCGGCTGGATCTCCAATATGATGGCTGTGAGAATTCCCGACCTGAAGGCGGCTGTGCCTTTCTATGGCGGACAGCCGGCAGTGGAAGATGTACCCAAAATCAAGGCTCCTCTATTGGTCATCTACGCCGAACTTGACGAGCGCGTAAATGCAGGTTGGCCGGCTTATGAAGAAGCCCTCAAAGCCAACGGCAAGAAGTACGAGATGATCAACTATCCGGGTGTAAACCACGGATTTCACAACAACACCACGCCTCGCTATGACGAACCTGCAGCAAAAGCTGCGTGGGAAAAAACCATCGCGTTTTTCAAAGCGAATCTGAAGTAATCGAACCAAAACTTTTCCAAAGTTCTTGACTTTGGAAAAGTTTTTTACTTAAGCAACTCCCCTTTCCTGGAGAAGAAGGACGGGAGGAGAGGTTATCCCCTGGCCCGTATCATTTCCAAAATCGGTCCCCACTTTTTTTCATATAAATCCTGCAGAAACTGCCGATCTTCTTCTGGCAGCTTGACCAATCCTGTCGTGTTTTGCTTGACCTGCTCGGCAGTACGGATTCCGGGAATCACTGTGCTTACCTTGTCGAAGCTCAAAACAAAACTCAAAGCCAAGGAAGAAAGACTGGTTTCATACTTCTCCGTCAATGGCATCACCTGCTGATTCAAAACCTGATTCACCGCTCCGATGATATCCGGAGTCAGTCGATTAGACCGGTGGTCGTCTTTGGAAAAATTGGTTTCAGAATTCATTTTCCCGCTCAGCAATCCAAACTGCAAGGGCATCCGAGCGATAATTCCGTATCCGTTCATTCCTGCCTCCTGAATGATTGGAAGAGCCAGTTGATTGATCAGGTTGAATGCTACTTGAAATCCATGGCCTTTGCCAGCACTCATCAAAAATTCGGCTTCGGGGTCAGGAGTAAACGTAATCAGAGAACTCCCCCAGTATCGGATTTTCCCTTGTTGCCTAAGAAGTTCCATGGCTTCGATACAAGCTCCGTCCTCCAGATGAGCAAGCCTTGCCACGTGCAATTGATAAAAATCAATGGTTTCTCTTTTTAGCCGACGAAGGCTGTTCTCGCAAGCTTGTATCAAGTAGTCTTTGGAATAATCGATCTGAATGGTTCCGTCTTTTCCAACGCTCTGACCGACCTTGGTTGCAATCAGGGCATCCTGATTTTTTCCCAAAACCCTACCTATCAATTCCTCAGAATGTCCCAGACCATAGAAATCGGCCGTGTCAAAAAATGTGATGCCAGCATCAAAAGCTGCCAATAAGGCCTTCTCCGATTCCCTGTCGTCGGAAGGTCCCCAACCGATTTCGACTCCGCCGACATTGGCCGAGCCTCCAATGGCCCATGCACCAAAACCCACCTCACTTACTGACAGATCCGTAATCCCAAATTTCCTGTATTCCATATCTTCTTTTGCAAAAGGATCATTACTCTAAATGAAATTAGACTTTTCCCTCGAAAAACATTCAAATCCTTGCAAAGTACTGCTTGTTTCTAAGTACCTTAACCTGATTAATTGGCACAGAAAACCCATCTAAAATAACCTATGAAACAAATCCATCCTTTCACTTCATTTCAGGAAGCCATTACCAAATTTGATAATGGAGGACATTTTTATAACCTGTTCAGCCATGCAAAAGATGGAGTGGTATCACCTGCAGAATTGGATCTGATCGCTGAGACTGATCTTAACAAACAACAATTGATCCTTTTCCTAGTCATGTCGATTTGCAAAATGGACAACCGTAGCAGAGAAAAAGTACTTGCACGACTGGATGGAGAACTTTTTGAGATGTTTGAAAAATACCGTCCGGTACATATCACCATTGCTCAGATGATCGAAAGGGGAAAACCCGGAATAAGTGTCACCATGGTAGGTACTCCCAAAAAAATCAGCGGAAACGATGAAAACCAAGGTCATGTGCTTATTCCTATCGCCGTAGGCTCGGAGACCAGTTTTTCGCTAGTACCTATCACAGAATCCTTTGTCATCTATGAATTACACTCCGAATACACCCATGAAACGGTCATCATAGGGCATCCCAAAGAGAAAACCGAGCTTCCAGAAAGAAAAATTCGAGTAGGAGGAATGCTGACAGCTTTAAATGAACAAGATCCCGGAAGCTCCAACAAAAACGGTGTATTCTTGGAAGTTCAATATTATCTTGAAGAGGAATAAATTCCCTGTCAAATATTTGATTTCAGCTGAATAAACTATTTACCAATTGGAACATTTAGTAATAAATCAAGAATCATTTTCCCTGTCCCAATTGGACTTTATCATCAGACTGGCGGTAGCCGTTGGAATAGGAGGAGTAATTGGTCTGGAAAGACAATACAGTGCCATGAAGGAAAATTCACAGGGATTCTCCGGAGTGCGCACATTCATCATTTTGGTTTTACTTGGCTTTGCGGGTGGGATATTTTATCATGTTTTTGCTCCTTGGGTCTATGGGGTCATTCTTCTTGGGGTAGTGATACTCCAGGGCACCTCTTATTGGTTTACCGCCACGCAGGGCGATCGAGGCCTTACGACCGAGTTGAGTTCTGTGTTTGCATTTATTCTTGGCACCCTGGTTCTAAACGGACTAATTGAAATTTCGCTGTTTATAACCGTGATCTTGGTCGTGGTCCTTTCTTCCAAATTCCGAATCAAAACCATTGTAGGAAAGATTACGGCTGAGGAACTATATGATTTTATCCGATTCGTAGTGCTGGCCTTACTGATCTTTCCTTTTTTACCGGATCAGACGTTCGGTCCTTATGATGTACTCAACTTCAAAGAAATCGGTTGGGTTGTTTTACTCACTTCTGGACTTGGATTAGTAGGTTATATTTTAACCAAATTTCTGGGAGCTAATCGTGGAATATTATTAAGTGGATTAGTTGGGGGATTGGTTTCAAGTACCGCAGTTACTTGGGTTTTTGCCCAAAAAAGTAAAGAAAATTCAAGTCTATCCTCCTCCTGTGCCACTGCAATTCTGGCGGCAAGCTCCATCATGACCATTCGGGTTTTAATTTGGACATTCATTTTCAACCTTGCACTTTTTGAAAAATTGCTGATCCCTATACTGATTGTCTTTATTGCAGGACTGGGAATTACAGTATACATTTTTACCAAAAGGAATAAAGAGCCTATGGAAGATCAGCTTATCCCGCTCAAAAAACCTTTAGACTTGAAAAGTGCCCTAGTATTCGGAGCGATCTATTCTACCATTTTACTTTTGGTCAGTTATGCCAATGAAAACCTTGGCGAACGCGGTACTTTCATTTCAAGCGCAATTGCAGGGATTTCAGATATTGACGCCATTACCATTTCTGTTTCCAAACTTGCAGGGAATCAATTGATCATGCAGATCGCGGGGATTTCTATCCTGATTGCTACCATTTCCAACACATTGGTCAAAATGGGAATTGGCATCTATGCTGGAAGTATTGAGTTAAGGAAAAAGTTAATTTTAGGATACGGGGTGGTTTTTGGAGCAGGAATTATCGCTTTATTCTTAATCAGATAAAACAGCTATGGTATTCAAAGGAATCGACACCTTGATCCTAAGGGTAAAAAATCATTCAAATTCGGCGGTTTGGTATCAGGAAAAATTAGGCCTTACACCTATCTTTTCAGATGCTGAGGTCAGGTTAACAGTGATGGACACCGGAGGTCCACCCAGTCTGACTCTTTGGCAAACCGATGAGCCCATCCACAACTCCCCTTCGACTTGTGCGTATCCCATTTTCAGAACAGATAATGCCGCACAATCCAGAGATGAGTTAATCAGTAAAGGAGTGCAAGTCACAGATTTGATTACAGATTCCCTCGTTACCTATTTTCAATTTTTTGATTTGGACGGAAACGTCCTTGAAGCCTGTCAAACCCATGATTAAAAACTATTATTTATCATTTTTAGGATTACTAGTCGGAATGGTTTGGTCTTGCTCTACCGGTAAGACACCGTCCAAAACTCCTTTCAGCGAAACACTGATCGAATCCCATCTGTCCTGGAACGGGGACTCTCTCCCCTCCTATCCCGAAGGAAAACCCAAGATCTCCATCGTCAAAGTCACCATTCCTCCCCATTCGGAACTTCCAAAACATTACCACCCGGTAATCAATGCGGGAATCATGCTGAAAGGTGAACTGACAGTCATTGATGAAAAAGGAAATACCCTTCATCTCAAGGCCGGTGACCCGATCATCGAAGTAGTGGATGTGGTTCACTATGGAAAAAACGAAGGAGATAAAGCTGTTGAAATAGTCGTTTTCTATGCTGGGACGGAGGGAAAAGAAATTGTAGTCAAGGAATCAAAAACCAATTAATCCTCACCATTCAACTCAAAGCATATGCCTTCTCATAAGACCACCTTTCAGTTTATCAGTGAACCCGGCGATGTGAATTTCGGGGGAAAAGTCCATGGCGGCACCGTGATGAAGTGGATCGATCAGGCTGCCTATACCTGTGCGAGAAACTGGGCTGAAAGCTACTGTGTAACGGTCTATGTGGGCGGCATCCGCTTTTACAAACCCATCGGAATCGGCGAGGTGATCAAGATTGATTCTCAGGTGATCTACACCGGCAGCTCGAGCATTCATATCATGGTAGAAGTCTATTCGAGAAGCTTTGAACAGAAAAAATTTGAGAAAAAGACCCATTGCATCATCATTTTTGTGTCTGTGGATGAAAATGGCAACCCCAAAAAAGTAAAGCCTTGGTTACCCAAAACCGATCAGGAAAAGAAGCTGCAAGAATACGCGCTCAAACTCAAAACCCTCCGGGAAGAGATCCACGAGGAGATGCGGCCGTTTTTTAATGAGTGAGTTTTCTGGAGATATTTCTAAAAGTTTCTATTTTTGGAAACAAATGTTATTTTTGAGGAGTTCTTCAATCAAGTTTGTATGAGATTTTTTGAAACAAAATTTTTAGAGGAAGCAGAACAGTTCATCGCTCAACTTGACCCTAAAACAATCAAAAAAATCTTCTACAACATTGACCTTGCAGAACATACAAATGACCCAAAACTGTTTAAAAAGCTTCAAAATGACATTTGGGAATTCCGAACCAAGTTCGGAGGACTTCAAATTAGGCTTTTGGCATTTTGGGATAAAACTGATAAAAAGGAAACCTTGGTAATAGCCACTCATGGCTTTATAAAGAAGGTGGATAAAGTTCCTGGACTGGAAATTGACCGGGCAGTAAGATTGAAAACAAAGTACTTTGAAGGCAAATAAATCAGATAGCCCCATGGCATCCAAAAAAATAAAGACTTTCACTCTTGCCGAGATGAAAGACAAGTATATCGGCGAAGTAGGAACCGCAGCGCGGGACGAGTATGAATATGAACTCCGAATGGATGTCTTAGGGAGAATGATTAAAGCCGCTAGACTGGAAAGAAATCTGACTCAAGAAGAACTCGGTCAACTCGTGGGGGTTCAGAAAGCGCAAATTTCAAAATTGGAGAGCAGCGCAAACAGTGCAACCATTGATACTATTCTTAAAGTATTTAAAGCCTTGAAAGCTGAAATCAACTTCAACGTAAAGCTTGAAGACAACTTTGTCAAGCTTATTTGAGAGATGTGAAATTTTGAATCCTAGCAAGGTATATTGGATCATTTCACCTCCCATTTCACCTTCTCCAAAAACAAGCCTTCCACATAAAACTGCCAGTCTGAAAACTTCAAGGCTTGATTGGCCAAATGGACGTGGTGATCTTGATCCAAAATGTAGTCTGAAGGCTTGTTGAGTTGGCGGGTTTTGCCATAGACTTCTTCGACCTTGTTTTGGATAGAGGTCCATTCGGCTTCCATTTGCTGGAGCTTGGATTTGGCCACTTCCCGCTTTTCACCGCTTGGTTCGTCGAGTTCGGCCAAAGTGATAATCGCCCGATTGGAAAACTGCACCACTTCGGCCACTTGTTCATACACTTCCAGCTGATGAGTATTTCTCAGGGCTGACTTTTTGATCTCCTGAATCTGCTGAAGGATGGAGTCTACCCTCGCCAGATTGGCTTGAGCCTGAGTGATTTTGCTTTGGTATTTTTCTGTCCATTTGCCCGCAGAATCCAATTTGGGGAGTGGAATCACAGCCTCATCTATCGGGTTTTCTAATTTTCGGAGACGATTTCGGTCTCTTCGATTCTCCAAAAGCAGATTTTTCCAATCAGCCACAGGACCTTCCAAGTCATTGATAAATTCATGTTCGGCCGAAGCAAACTCAGGTCCAAAAGCTCTTTGGCGATACGCCTGATGCAATTGATCGACGCTTCGTTTTTCCCCAGCCCAGGTGTATTCCGCAAAAATGGAAATTCCACGCTGATACAATTCAAAGTGAGGAGAATCATCGTCCCAAAGCGTTAAAAGCAAGCCGTCAGCCTTGTTTCGGATCGATATCAGCGCAAAATCCCGGATATTATTCGTATTGCTTTGATCCTGCGGCATGAGATTCCAGCGGGTCTGACCGGCGGTGGCCCCCATCACTTTCAGTCCATTGTCGGTAAACCATTGGATCGCCCGGTTATTACCCGGTGACTCGGGCATATCGTAGTTCCAGCGCATATAGACGCAGTTTTTTGGGAACAAATCGATGTACTTATTCAGGTTGGGCTCGTTGGCTGACCAAATGCTATCCACCTGTGCCTTGGTCAATTTGGAATCATAAATGGAGCGATAGACCTCTGCATTTTTCAGGGGCATATCGTCCCAAAAGATCGGCGTCAAGCCTTTTTGCGCAGCATAATCACTCACCCGATTGAGCCAGATAAGTTGGAGTTCCAAGGGAGATTTCCCCGAGTTTCTTCCCGTCGTGTGCACCTCATCCCCTCCCACATGCAGGTAGTTGGCATAAGGAAAAGCCTTCAGAGCATCCTCATAGAGGTCAAATTGAACTTTGTAGGTTTCTTCATTCAAAGGGTTAAAAGCCCAATCACTCTCCGGATCGTCTCGAAGCGGGATGTATTCGGGATGCTTTAGGATAAAAGACGCATGACCCAATCCCTGTACCAAGGGACTGATGCGTATATGTCTAGCCATGGCATAATCGCTGAGTTCTTTCCATTCCGAAATGGTAAACGCATCGGAGGAGCCCACCTTTGGCTGAAGTTCGTATTTGAGTTTATCCTCGATCTCCACGATTACAGCATTTATTTTTTGCGCAGCAAAGCGGTCCATGAGTTCGAAGTAATACTCCTTTTTCTCCAAATGATGCTTCACATCGAGGTGAACTGCCCGATAGTCCAAGGCAGGTTCATCTTTGATTTTCACCAAAGGAAGAGCGGCATCCTGATCTTTGGCATCTTGGATCAATTGTCCCAAAGTCATCAATCCATACCATAGCCCCGCGTCGGCCGGCGCCTGAATGCTAATCTGATCCGCAGAAATCTCCATCAGGTAGCCTTCCTTTTTCAGATCCAAATCCGGTTGGAGCGTGAAACTTAAGGTTTCGATTCCTTCCAAACTTCCTTTTTCAAGCATGGCTTTTTTGGCTTTCTCAAAAGACGCCTCTACCTCCTCCAACTCAAGTTTGGATTGCCCAGAGATTGTCATTTCGGAGGGAGAAGGCAATAGCTCAAATCGGGCTTCTGATTTGGTAGAAGGTCCACAGGAACCAAAGAACAGAACGAGTCCTAGGACCAAAAAAGGAATTGAGTTTTTCATGAGACTGGGATTTCCACATAAAATAGAAATAATGAGCTTAAAAAACTTCCAAAATGAGGCGATCGGTTAAAATCAATGACCGGGCTTTGGTTTTGGGCTTTTTTCCTTAATTTTTAAACTCGTCTTTTTTCTTATCCAAAAAGTTGCTCAATAAACCCTAAAATCCATCATGCTCACAATTTTGATTATCCTGGCAGCCCTCGCCTTGATTTTAGTTTCCATTATCAAATTTGACATTCACCCCTTCTTGGCTCTTTTTCTGGGAGCCATCATCTATGGACTGATGATGGGAATGGATACCGAACTGATCATCAAATCGATTTCCGAAGGTTTTGGCGGCGTGATGGGAAGTGTTGGGCTGTTGATTTTGCTCGGTGTGATTTTGGGGACTTTTCTCGAAAAGACCGGTGGTGCATTAGTCATTGCAGAAAAGGTTTTGAAGTGGGTCGGAGAAAAGTCGGTGAATCTTTCGCTGATGCTCAGCAGTTGGGTGCTATCCATTCCGGTTTTCGGGGATAGCACGATCATCATGATGAATCCGATTGCCAAGTCTTTGGCTTCCAAAAGTTCACTATCCTATGCGGCTACCATTGTCGCAGTTTCCTTGGGAGCCATGGCAAGCCATTCCTTGGTTCCACCTACTCCCGGACCGATCGCCACAGCAGGTATTTTAGGCGCAGATTTGGGTTTAGTGATTTTTTATGGAGGCTTGGTCTCGCTCTTAACCTTGATTCCACTATTGATTTTTGTCCAAAAAGCGGTTACCAAAATCCCCTTAAAACCCACGCTTGCGGCGGATGAAAAAGCCATTCCAGCGCATGAACGCCCAAAATTTGTCTCAGCGCTGCTACCGATTTTGGCTCCTTTGATCCTCATCATTCTCGCTTCAATTGCCAACTATCCCACCAAACCTTTTGGGGAAGGAGGGTTTATCAAAGCCATTCAGTTTTTGGGAACCCCGGTAATTGCACTTTTGATCGGAGCGATTTTGTCTTTTACCCTTCCGAAGAAATTTGACCGGAAACTCCTTTCCTCCTCGGGCTGGATTGGAGAAGCGATTTTGCTTTCAGCACCGGTGATTTTGATCACAGGCGCAGGTGCTGTCTTTGGCAAAATGCTGCAAAACTCCGGTGTCGGAGACTTGGTCACCGCCTCTATGAGCGATGCTAATTGGGGGATTTTTCTTCCTTTTCTGATTGCTTTTGGATTAAAAACAGCCCAAGGATCAACCACCGTGGCCATGATTACGACTGCCTCGATCGTGGCACCCATGCTAGGCCCCTTGGGATTGGATTCTGAAATGATGAAAGTATTTACGTGCGTGGCTATCGGAGCCGGAGCCTTAGGCATTTCCCATGCCAACGACAGTGGATTTTGGGTGGTCACGCAGCTTTCAGGAATGAGCACTAAACAGGGCAACAAATCGCATAGCATGGGCACCTTGATCGCCGGAGTGACCGCCATCTTTCTGGTTTACATCCTGAGTATTTTTCTGGGATAAAATCAATTAAAAAATTAGACTTGCAAATTAGAAGTTGAACTTCTAATTTGCAAGTCTATGTTAAACAGGAAATTAGGAATAAAAATCAAAGAATCGGCCTCAAAAATGCCGATCATTGCAATCACCGGGCCTCGGCAAAGTGGAAAATCCACGCTGATTCAGGCACTTTTTCCCGATCACAAGTATCTCAACCTGGAAGATCCTGAACTACGTCAATTTGCCCTGACTGACCCCAAAGGTTTCCTTCAATCCCAACAAGGAAATCTGATTTTGGACGAAGTACAATATGTCCCTCACCTTTTCTCCTATATCCAGGTGATTTCGGATCGGGAGAAAATTCCAGGACAATTCATTTTGTCCGGTTCTCAAAATTTCCAGTTGATGGAAAGCATTTCTCAAAGCTTGGCCGGAAGGGTATCTATTTTCAATTTGCTTCCTTTTTCAGTGGAGGAAATCAAAGGCTCTTCGTTCGAAATGGAGACCTATGAACAATACATGCTAAGGGGTTTTTATCCAAGGATTTATGATTTGGAACTCGATCCCTACCGATGGCTGCAAGATTACCTGCGCACCTATGTGGAACGCGATGTAAGGCAACTGCTGAACGTGGGTGATTTGGGGTTATTCAGACAGTTTCTTGAGATGTGTGCCGGACGCATCGGGCAATTGATCAATTTCAGTGAAATCGGAAATCAATTGGGCATTTCTTACCAGACCGTAAGTAAATGGCTCAGTATTTTGGAAACCAGTTTTATCTGCTACACGCTTAGGCCTTACCATAAAAACTTCAACAAGAGGATCGTCAAAAGTCCAAAACTCTATTTCTACGACACCGGGCTTGCCTGTGCTTTGCTGAATCTGAGGACAGTGGAGGAACTAAACAGGCACTTCGCCAAAGGCGCCTTATTTGAAAATCTGGTTCTGAATGAAGTCATGAAAAATCAACTCAACCGAGATCTGCCTACAAACAACTATTTCTGGAATGCTGCCGGATCTCATGAAATTGATTTGGTAATGGAAGTGGGAGGAAAACTGATCGCTGCTGAAATCAAATCGGGGAGAACGATTAATTCTAACTTTTTCAACAGCCTGACCTATTTCCAAAATGCCTCTGGAACAAGTCCAGAAGACTCCTATTTGATCTATGGCGGTGATGAAGTTCAGAAGAGAAGCCATGCCCAAGTCCTCAATTGGAATCGCTTGGATCTTCTTCCTTATTGACATTTACTAGTTGAGCGCTTTTCCAAAGTTTCAAACTTTGGAAAAGTTTAAACAGCTAACGCTCTCTTGAATCTTGCTTCTCGCCTCTTGTTTCTAGATTCTACCTCGCCGTCCACCCGCCATCTACCGTCACCATCGAACCTACCATATAGGTCGCTGCATCGGAAGCCAAGAAAATAGCAGCTCCCTGAATTTCCTTCAGTTCTCCCCAACGGCCTAAAGCCGTGGCGCCAACGACAAACTTTTTCCCCTCTTCGGTGTCGGCAATTGGCAAGTTCATCTCAGTCAAAAACGGTCCCGGACAGATCGCATTCACATTGATATTCCATGGGGCGAGTTCCAAAGCCAAAGCCCTGGTCATTTGTACCACGGCACCTTTGCTTGCGGTGTAAGGCGTTCGGTTGGCCAGTCCGACCAAACCCAAGGTACTCGCCAAATTGATGATGGCTCCTTTCTTCTGCTCTTTCATATAGGGCGTCACGGCCCGGCAAGCCAACCAAGTACCATTGACATTGACCTCCATCACCTTGGTAAAATCCTCATGGGTAAGCTCGTCAATCGCTCCCCGGATATTGATTCCGGCGGAATTGATCAGGATATCAATGCTTCCAAAAGCCTCATGAGCAAACTTCGCCATAGCTTCCATGCCTGCCTGGTCGGCTACGTCTGCTGGAAAAGTCATCGCCTTCACTCCATAATTCTCAGCTATTTCGGCTGCAGCCTGATCTCCATCGGAGGCTTTTCGGGAAACCAACAGCACATTCGCACCTGCAGAAGCAAGCCCTGCAGCCATCGCCAAACCGAGGCCCTTGGTGCCTCCGGTGATGATGGCGGATTTGCCTTTGAGTGAAAAAATGGAAAGACCGGGGAGTTGGGAGAAGTCGAGTTGTGACATATTTGGTAAAGAGTTAGGGAGACCGAAGTCGGAAGAATTTCCTGGTCCGATGTCGGATGTCCGGTGTCCGATGAGATGGGAATTTAGAGATTTACAGGTTCTTTACTGAAGTATTTATTCTTTGAACTTAAAGAGAAAGCTGGGATTTGGAATAGTCAAGACACTTTACTACGTTTTCTTCTTCGAAAGCGAGGCGCTGTTCGGGATTAAGATTTTTGACAGAAGGCAACTCTCCTGAGAAAGACCGATCACGGACCAATCGGAGAATTTTCGCGAAGTCCTTTGCTTTTTCA
This sequence comes from Algoriphagus sp. AK58, assembly GCF_014324365.1. GTDB lineage: Bacteria > Bacteroidota > Bacteroidia > Cytophagales > Cyclobacteriaceae > Algoriphagus. Next base: position 42,895 of record NZ_QEIG01000025.1, on the reverse strand, counting down.
TCCTCAAAAGTCACCCAATAACTATCCTCCAAACAGGGAATCTCCAAAGGGTCGCGAGTAATCATTTCCAAGCTGAAGGTGACTTGAGGATTGTATTTTTGGCATAAAGACACCGCTTCTTTCAGATCAACAATTCCTTTTCCCAACTCCACTTCGGAGAGCAAAAAGCCCTTTTCATAAGCTTTTACCCCCATGTCTTTCACGTGAGTGGAAAAGGCAAAAGGCGCCAAAGTCCGGATCACTTCCATGGGTTCTTCGAGCAAGGATACATTATTCCCAAAATCCAAGGTTACCCCCACCCACTTACTGCTTAGGTTTTGGATAAGTTGAGCCAGTTCGGTTGCTTTCCAGTCCTTGTGATTTTCGATGGCAATCCGAACCTGGTACTTTCGGACGATGGGTTCTGCAAGTTGGATGGATTTGATGGAATTTTCTTTGAAAGTGATCCATTCCGCCTCGGTTTTGAAGTTTTCATACCGCCTTCCACTAAGGCAAACGGTTCGGAGAACCGTCGCACCGGCTTCCTTGGCCAAGCGAACTTCTTTTTCGAAGCGAACCAAGTCCGATGTGTCTTTTGGCAAACCGATGCTTCCCTCCAGATACATCCCAAGCTTTTCCCGTTCATCCCTAACTTGCTTCGCAAAATCCTCCACCCAGCCGCCAACGGTGGTCTGAATTCCCCCAGCCCCAATGGAGTGACAATGGCGCATCAAGTCTATGGCATTGGTAAAACCCGGATAAGTGGCACTTTCCACTTTTGATCCCCAGCGCATCCCATACGAATGCACCACTACGCCCATGGGCACCCCCTTCAAACTCTCAGGCAACGCCGAAAACGGCCAAGCCAAAGCTGCGGTAGCCAAGGCTGATTTTTTGAGAAAATCCCTCCTTCCGGAAGCTGATACATAAGGATGAAAATGGGTTTTCATAGGCTGGATTTTGGGTTAGGGTTTTGGAGCGGAATCGAGTTTTTGGATATGGGCATTGAGTTCGGCAGCTGACCAAGGATAGACACGGCCCTGATTCATGACCCGGACAGTACCCACCGTGCGTCCCGTCACAGCCGGGGCCTGATTGCCCCATTCATTCCGAATATAGGTCAAAATCGCCGCAATGCTTCTATCATCCAGAGTCGAATGAGATGGCATTACGGGAAGAATCTCAGGAGCATCGTATTTCTTTCCGGCGACTTCTATCGGGCCTTCCAAACCATGAAGCATTATCAAACTAAGTCGGGTTTCGTTACCTAGCACCCACTCCGAACCCGCCAATGGTGGCCCCATGCGAGCGGCACCTTTCCCGTTGTTTCCATGGCAACCGGAACAGGAAGCGAGGTATTTTTGGCGGCCTTCGGAAAAAAGCTTCAACCCGTTTTCGTCCAATGTTGATCCCGAATTCGCAACCAAAGTCGGGGTGTATCCCGGCCACGCCAAAACCCGCATCAGTATGGTTTTCCGGGTTTCATCCAAAGGCAAATCTGCTCTTGAAAGAAGTTTCGGTCGTGCGGAGAGCTTGACACTTCCGGATTCTTCGATATCTCCGGCTTTGATGGCCAAAGCATTGAGAATAAGCTGTTCTTTCCAGGTCAATTCAGGAAGATCGATCTTGGCGAGAAGACTTGAAATCTCTTCCCCATCTCCTCTTTTAAGAATCGAAGCCGCCAACATCTCCAAGAAAATCTCCCGATTGGCGTCTTGGCTTTGCCAATTGGGATCATCCATCAGCGTTTGCAACAGGTTCCATTCCATCCCTCCCACACTGCTCATCACCGCATCCCGTATCAACGCTTGGTGCCCGTATTTCTCCAAAACGGACTTGAGCACCTGAGTTTTGCTTTCCTCCGGAAGGACATACGCACTGAGTGCAAGTTGAAGCCCCAACACTTCCGAAGCTGAATTGGAAAAACGCTTCATCTCTTGGCTCAATTTTTCCAAAACTACCCGATCCGAACTCGCCAGTGCTTCCAATTGACGTAGTGCAGTACTTTTCACCAGATCACTTGGGTCCAACAAGGCGGCAAAAAGTATCTCCGGATTCATTTTTCCCATTCCTTCCAAAGCCCACAAGGCATGGAATTTCGCAAACTCGGAAACTTGGCTTTTAACCAAATTTTCTAAAAGAGAAATGGATTGTGGATCGGCTTTTTCGACCAACAGTCGCTGGGCCATATCCCGATACCAGCCGTCTGAGTGGGAAAGAAAATCCACCAATTCCTCCACGCTTTTCTCCGAAAGCTTGGGAGACTTTTGTGGATCGAAGCCCTTGGGCACCACTCTCCAAATCCGCCCCATGTGACCGGGGGAATCGAGCTTTCGCTCCAGCGTCTTTTCTCTCAAATATTCCGTCATATAAGCCCCGTGCTGCACGATGCCCTGGTACATGTCCACGATATAAAGCCCACCATCAGGTCCTATTGCGCCGTGAACCGGCCGGAATCGCTCGTCGGTCGAAGCCAAAAATTCACTTCCGGGATTGGGATCAAAAGCTTCTACCAAAATTCCGTTTTCCTTGACCACATTCCGCTTCACCAGATTTCCGGCATTTTCCATCACGAAGACATTGCCGTAGTATTCCTTCGGAAAAAGATGGCTACGATAAATCACCGGAGAACAAGCTGAAGTGAATTCCAAGAGCCGATTGGCAGAATCCAAAGTACCCGGTACATAGCCCCGATTTACGGCCAAATTTGATCGAATCGGATATACACGTCGGTCAATCGTGTAGCCATGATCGATTCCGGTAGATGGCTTATGGTTTTTGTTTCTGGACAAATAATTCGCCGGAACCAGATCTCCATGGAGCTGAGACCAATTGTAATTATAGATCAAGCGGCCTTTGTCATCTTGAGTAATGCCCCACTGTCCACGAAACTCAGTCGAATCCCGCACCCAAGTTCCCTTCACATTTCGGTAACGAAGCCGGGATTTGGCGCTGTAGTACCAGTTGTCGGCATTACGCACAAAGCCATTGTCCGTATGCTCTGGAAGACCATTGGCCGAGTAGGTAGAGTCGACGAGGGTTTTCAGGTCGGCCTTCCAATCTCCATCGGTATCTTCGGTCCACCATAGGGCTCCTTTTTCTGCCAAAAGTGCTCCATTTTTGTGCAAACCTAGAGAGCGCGGCATGATCAGGGAATCCAGATATACGGTTCTCTTGTCCATTTGTCCGTCACCGTCGGTATCTTCCAATATGGCCACCGAACCCACCGGGAGCTTTTCCTCAGAGCCCTCCATATCGTTCATGTAGCCTCGCATCTCCAAAACCCACAGCCGACCGTCCGCATCAAATTGAATATGCACCGGCGCCTCCACCATCGGTTCGGCGGCGACTAATTGTACTTCAAAACCTTTTTCAATCTGGAAAGTCAATAACTCCTCCTCGGATGACCGGGCAGGACTGTCGGGAGTCTCCGGGAGTGGTCCCGGTTCTTTACAAGAAACCAATAGCAACCAACCAACTGCACCCATCCACAACGCACTTCGAATCATACTAATCAGGTATTTTGGGGTTTGAGAGAAGGAAAACCAATTTATGCTAACCTTCCTTAGGCAATTTCCAATTTGCTTTTTATTGGCCTCAAATCCAACACGAAATGATCAAAGGCGGAAATTCACCTGGATTGCGGTCAATAGCTGTTTGGGGAAATACTTTTACCTGATTCAATGCTTTTATAAGTGGTAAAAAACTGGATTGGAACCATTTAGGAAATTAAGGTCATTAAGGGATTGAAATCTTAGGAAGTGACCTGATTTCTGTTCTTAATTTCCTCAATGACTTTAATGGTTAATGTGTATCCGCAATTCTGCCAGTAACCAAATTTTATTCAGTCTCACCTCGACTTCGCTCGGTGTCCGTTCTTTTTGGTTGTGGGGGAGGGGAGGATAATGCGGCTGAGCCGCATTATCCTCCCCTCCCATTAATAACCTGAAATCCGGTGGCCGAGCGAAGTCGAGGCCATTTTGAACTTCTGGCAAAGAAGCGGATAATCAAATAATGGTTAAAACAAAAATCACAAACCCTATAACTCCCGAACACTTTTTTTTAACCCGAATGAATTCAGCCTAAAAGTGATTCAATAGTTAACACGCATAAAAAGGAATCCATTCGCTTGACATCCCTACCTTTGCACAAAATCCAAGCTATGAGTTTTGCCGATCTGGGACTTGCCCCTGCCCTTCTTTCCGCCATTCAGCGGGCCAACTATGAAGCCCCTTACCCGATCCAAATCGAAGCCATACCTGCTTTGCTGCAAGGGAAAGATTTGTTGGGCTTGGCTCCGACAGGTTCAGGAAAGACGGCTGCCTATATCCTTCCCATCCTTCAGCAATTACTTTCAAAAGAAGCTCCAAGAGATCGTGCTGTGCCGGTTCTGGTGATTGTTCCCACCAGGGAATTGGCGGTACAGGTGGCAGAAGTAGCGGAGAATTTCGGTCGGTTTTTGCCCAGAAGGATTAAATCTTTGGCAATTTTTGGTGGAGTGTCCATCAATCCTCAGATGATGAAACTGGGAGGAACGGAAATATTAATCGCTACGCCAGGCCGCTTGATCGATCTCATGGGAAGAAACTCGGTAAGCATTTCTCGAATTCAAACCTTGGTGATTGATGAGGCGGACAAAGTCCTGCAAATGGGCTTCCGGGAGGAAATGGAGCATATTTTGGAATATGTCCCCAAGAAAAAGCAGACGCTAATGTTTTCAGCGACCATGGATGGGGAAGTGGAAGAGTTGATCCAAAAACTGCTCAAAGATCCTGTCCGAGTTCAGGTCGCAGCAGACGATTTCACCCCGGATCTGATCAAGCAAAGCGCCTATCGCGTCAGCCCCGAGACCAAAGGCCCTTTCCTCCGCCAACTGATCCAATCGGGTGACTGGAAGCAGATTTTAATCTTTGCTTCCTCGATCCGAACGGCAGACAATGTGGTGGGAAAGCTGGTCAAAAACGGAATTGATGCGGTGGCTTTTCACGGGGATAAAAGTCAAGGTGCACGCACCGAAGCTTTGGCTAAATTCAAATCAGGAAAAACACGGGTACTCGTAGCAACGGATTTGGCTGCCAGGGGAATCGACATTCAGGCTTTGCCTTTGGTGATCAATTATGAACTCCCCAGGTCACCCAAAGATTATATCCACCGAATCGGACGCACGGGCCGCGCGGGAATGGAAGGGGAAGCGATCTCCCTGATCACTCCCGAGGAAATGCACCATTTCAAAGTCATCCAAAAGAAAATGGGAAAATGGGTGAAGTTGATCCATGAGGAGGATTTTGGTAAAGCTGAGGGGAAAACTTAGGGTTAATTTCGGATTTGGGATATCGGATTTCGGATTTAGGCATTCATTTATCCAGATTGTAGCTTATTTAAACGAGACCGTTCATCTTCTTCGGTCTTCCGTCTTCTGTCTTCCTTCAGCATCGGTCATCCTACATCGGTCACCCAGCATTCTACAAAAACTCCCACACACTCCGATAAGCTTCTTTTTCCTCAAAATAGCGAAGCAATTCATCAAAAAAGGGATGTTGGGCTAAGGTGCTGCTGTCACCGATCAGAATCAGTTTTCGCTTGGCTCTCGTGATCGCTACGTTCATTCTTCGCTCATCGGCTAGAAAGCCAATCTCTCCACTTTCATTCGATCTCGTCAAAGAAATCAGCATCAGATCTCGCTCCTGACCCTGAAATCCGTCCACCGTATCAATAGTGATCAGATCTGCAAAGGCTTTCAGATTTGGAAACTCGTAGGTCTCAAAGATTAGGTACCTTAAGTATCTCACCTGCGCAGAATACGGCGCGATCAGACCAATCGTCCATCCTCTTTCCTTAAACTGGCCAAAGCCAATCCGCTTGATGGTATCATTTAAATATCGACAGGCAAAGCGGGCTTCTTCGGGATTATAGGTGCTCAGACTTTCCTCCTCAGTCTGATCCGTATAGCCCGAACCGGCAGTATCGATCCACTCAAGAACAGGTTCATCTGTAGAAAATGCATGGATTTTGGTGTTTTCTGCAGCCTCTAATTTCCCTTCGTAAAAATGCAGATTGGAAAATCCCATGATCGCCTCAGGCATTCGGTATTGCACTTGAAGCATCTGAGCCGTATTGGGTTGACGATGGATGATTTTTTCAAAAAGAGTGGTCGATAGACCTTGCTTGGCAGCCTCGTATGACTTGATCGTCGGAGGAAGTTGACAATGATCTCCTGCAAAAACTACCTTTTTGGCTTTCAGGATCGGAATCCAAGTCGCTGCTTCCAATCCTTGCGCCGCTTCATCGATAAATACGAGGTCAAAAATCATCCCTCTCAAATGGTGAGAGGACGCCCCCACCAAGGTACTCGCAAAGACCTGCGTTCGCTGGTAAATATCCGTTCGGATGTAATCTTCCAAATGCTCGGCAGCTTCCCGGATTCGGGACACTTCCTGATACATCAACTTGCGCTGCGCACGTTCTTCGGGGCCAAAGTTCCGTTTGTATTGCTTTGCCAAGCGAAGGTAAGATTCGGTTTCCTTTCGGAGTTTTTTCAGATCCCGGTAGCTGTCGTGAAAGGCGATTTTGGCATCAAGGGTCTGATTGAGAATCTTCTCCTCCACTCGGGCAGGATGCCCAAGTCGAAGGGTAGAAATACCCCGATCGACCAATTTTTCCACCAAAAGATCGACTGCAGCATTGCTGGGTGCAGTGACCAAAATCCGCTGATTTTGCTCCACGGCACGCTGAATCGCTGCGATCAACGTGGTGGTCTTTCCGGTGCCCGGAGGGCCGTGCACAATGGCAAAGTCTTGGGCTGATTCGATTTTTTGGCAGGCGAGATTTTGAGAGAAATTCAAACCTTCAAGTGTAAGGCTGGGCACTTCCTTGAATTTTGGATTTTTCTCTCCATAAGCGATATCCCGGAGTTCGATGAGTCGGGAGTTATCCGGAGAAATGACTTTTTTCAAAGCAGATTCCATCTCCCGATAGCTCGCTTCATCAAACAACAAATCCACTCCCAATCTACTCGATTCCATCCAATCAGGAACTTCATCGGCTTGCAAGGTGACAATCAAGGTATCCTTTTTAGCCTGATTAACTACCCCATTTACCCGAAATTCCGAGCCATGGTATCCTTCTTGGGTAGAATAAAATGTAACCGATTTTCCCGATGCAAAAGCGGATGGGTAATTCTGGTCAGTCCGCTCTACCTCAATAATCAAACGCTCTCCCATGCCGATTTTTGTCTTTTTGAGCAGGATGGGATGCCAGGTAATTCCTTCTTTCTTTTTGTCTGCTACGGAGGTATTGAGAAATTTTTTCTTGTATTGAGCGAGGTCTTCTTGCCACTCCAGTTTGAGAAGTTTCAGACCTTGCTTCAATTCTTCGAGGTAATTCGACATCAATCGGTATTTTAGGGTGCAAACTAAACAAAAGTCCAAGGGTTTTCCCTTTTTCTGTCTTCTATGAATTTTCTTGCCCACGCTTATCTGTCTTTTGGTCAGGAGGAAGTCCTAGTGGGCAACTTTGCGGCGGATTTTATTAAGGGAAAGGATCTTCAGCGATTTGCTGTCGGTATTCAGATCGGAATTTTGCTCCACCGGGAAATCGACACATTCACAGATTCACATCCGCTCGTCAAGGCGGCCCAGAGTTACCTTCGCCCCAGGTTCAGACATTATTCCAGCGTCATTAGCGATATTTTCTTTGATCATTATTTGGCTAAAAATTGGAGCAGCTACAGCGAAATCCCCCTTGAAACGTTCGCCGACAATACCTATCTAATCCTCGACAAACATCTCCCTGAGCTACCTGAAAAGTTTGCGGAGATGTTCTTTTGGATGAAAGCTCAAAACTGGTTAGTCAACTATCGGAATCCTGAAGGAATACAGAGAACCCTTAATGGACTGACCAAAAGAGCCACATTTGATTCCAAAATGAATGAGAGCACCGATGTGCTTCGGGAAAAAGATGGAGAATTTGAGGTGATTTTCTTCGCTTTTTTCGAGGATTTGGAGACTTTTGCCCGAGCAAAACTCACGGAACTCACCCACTCGCATGGTCGTCATTAAACCGAAAATTTCTACCTATATCTCTCTTAGCCTTGTCGTACTCATTCTGATGGTAGGGCTTGTACTGATTTTAAGAGACTTTGCTTACAAAGGAAGTTTTGGCCTGTGGTTTTATTTGATAGCCTGCTCGATCATCACTTTGGTCTTGCTGATGTTATTGGTCAAAATGATGGCTGGATGGAGGTTTATATCAGCAGGAAAAGACCATGTTGTCATTAAACTCCCCCTAAGAGGTAGTACAAAAGCGTATCCTGTTTCTGAAATTTTAGCCTGGGAAGAGGAAATGGTAGTTGCAAACAAAAGAGAGTTTCGGCAAGTGACCATAGCATTCCAAGACAAACAGTCTATATCCATTTCCAATCACGAACATGAGGCCTACACGGAGTTTGTAAACTACCTCAAAAAGAAGGCTCCCAAGCAGCAGGTCAAAACGAAAAAAGCCTGATCACTCAGGCTTTTTCATCAACGTGCAGTTCTGAAATTTTTATCGTAAAGGGCCACACTTTCGTTGATAATCCGCATGGCTTCTTCTTTTCCCAAGAAGTCCTCCACGATCACCTCTTTGTTTTCGAGTTTTTTATAGTCTTCAAAGAAGCGGTGAACCTCTTTCATCAAGTGGGGAGGAAGCTCATCAATGTCGTTAATGTAGTTTACGGATTGGTCGCCAGCGGCTACCGCGATGATTTTGTCATCTGCTTCTCCTCCATCGATCATCCGCATCACTCCGATAACTTTTGCCTTTACCAAGGTCATGGAAGGAATATCGATTTGTGAGATAATCAAGATATCAAGCGGGTCATGGTCTTCACAGAAGGTCTGAGGGATAAATCCATAATTAGCAGGATAATGAACCGCTGAGAAAAGAACCCGATCCAGGAGAAGCATCCCTGTCTTCTTATCCAGTTCGTATTTTCCTTTACTTCCTTTTGGGATTTCAATTACTCCCATTACGTACTCGGGAGCATCTTTCCCGATGTTGACATCATGCCAAGGATTAATCATATCTTTTTGTCTTTGTGATAAAAAATGGCTTAAAACCTCCGCAAAGATAACAGGGGAAGCGAACTTGTATCCAGAAAACTAATCTTAATTCATACTTGGCAACACGACCGTTACAGTTGTGCCTTCATGAAGCTGAGTATCAAGATTTATTTTGCCGCCCATTTGTTCTACTGCCTCCTTGACCATATAGAGTCCCAATCCAGTCCCCACATTCCTTTGGGTGGCACGGGTGAATAAATTGAACACCTCTTCCCGATGACGTTCTTCAATTCCGATCCCGTTGTCTTCCAAGACAATTATTGCCTGATTGTCAAAAACATCTACAGAAAGACTAATTCTTTTTAAACCGGCTTGATTTTTTTGAAACTGGACAGCATTACTGAACAGGTTATTGAGAATTACCCTGATTTTGGCATCATCCGAAAAAAATGCAGCCTTTTGATTGACCTGCACTTCAATGTGAAAATGCGAAAGGTCAAATTTCTCCCTATAAGCGATCATCTGCTGATTGACCACATCATTGAAGTGAATTTCAGTCACTTTGTGATCAATCTTAGTAGATCTATAAAAATCCAGCATTTTGTAAATAAAGTCGTCCAGCTTGCCGGTGGCGGTATCGATCATATCAAAATACTCCAGCACGTTTGGATCAGAAACTTCCATCTTGGCAAGCTTTGAAACGCCGGAAATACTCATCAAAGGACCTCTCAGTTCATGGGAAAGGCTATATACGAATTGATTCATTTCGGAATGCAGCTTCTTGAGTTTGATATTTTTCTCTTTGAGCTCTCTACGCATAAAGAAAATATCCGCGGCATTCTTAATAGAATTTTTAATCTGCTCAATATTCCAAGGCTTGTCGATAAATCGGTAGACTTCACCCTTGTTGATTGCATCAATGACACTGGCAATGTCAGAATACCCCGTTAATAAGATTCTGATTGGATCAGGATTGATTTTTACCAACTGCTCAAAGAATTCCGTCCCGGTCATACCCGGCATACGCTGATCTGCGATGACCACATGGATTTCCTCCTCTTGGGCGATTTTGAGCCCTTCTTCGCCATTGATGGCAGTAAAAATTTTAAAGTCCTTTCTAAGTGTGGCTCTAAAAGATTTCAGGTTATTATCCTCATCATCTATGTAGAGCACATTGATTTTATTTTCACTCATACTTTGGGGCATTTTGATAAATAGGAAGAGAAATTATAAAAGTTGTACCCTGACCTTCCTCTGTCAATACCTCCAGAGTACCCTTGTGATTTTCAATAATAGAATAAACTATGGAAAGCCCCAAACCTGTACCCTTTCCTACCGCCTTTGTCGTAAAGAAAGGTTCAAAAATCCGCTGCTTAACATTTTCAGGCATTCCCGGTCCATTGTCTTCAATTTCAATCTTTACATGATCGGAGAAGGCCTTGGTACGTATGGTTATGACTGGATCCGCAATCCTATCCAAATTGTCTGATAAAGCATGGACTGCATTATTGATGATGTTCATAAACACCTGATTGATCTTACCAGCCAGGCATTCTACCATTGGAAGTTCCCCAAATTCACGGACTATTCGGATTTTACCAGGAATAGAACTGTTGAGCAAAATGATGGTACTGTTGATGCCATCGTGCAGATCTACTTTTTTGACATCCTGTTCATCCACCCTGGAGAAAAGCCTTAGCCCCTTCACGATCTCCACGGTACGCTTAGCACCATCTTCCATACCTTTGAGCAATTGGTCGACCTCGTCCAACACATAGTCTAGCTCGAGATCTTCTTCCAGTTGTTTGGCCTCTTTCTTGGTATCTGTTGAGAATTCCTTGGCACCAGATTCCCTATAGAATTCAATTACCTCCATGATATCTTTAATATCACGCTTGAGCGGAGCAATGTTGGAGCTGACAAAGTTGATCGGATTGTTGATTTCATGCGCAATACCCGCTGTCAATTGACCCAGTGAGGCCATTTTTTCCTGACTTACCAGCTGGCTTTGGGTATTTTGAAGATTTCTCAGCGCTTGTTCCAATTCATCAGTCCTCAGTCTTACCTTTTCTTCCAGCATGGTATTTTGCTCCTTGATCAATTCTTCATTCTCACGAAGCACCTTCATTTTTTCAGCCTGTTCGATTTCTTTCTCTCTCTTGAGAATATTAATCTTATCTGCCAGTGCGAAAGAAAGTAACAAAGCTTCAAAGATGGAGCCTATGGTGAAAATATAATTGGTGAGAAAATTATGAGGAAGAATATTCAAGTCACTCAATAAAAAAATCACCATGCTGCAGATCAGCAAAAACCAAGAGAGCAAAAAGAATTTGGCTGGTCTATACCCTTTGCGAAGACTGTAAAGTGATATTGAAAGCAAGAAAATAGGTACAATCCCCAAAAATATCTGCAATAGCCTAATCTTAAGCTGTCCAATTCCCAAATCAACTAAAAAAGCAAAAAGAATAAAAATATATACACTAATAATGGTCAATCCAGCATTATAAATTCGCGGATTTATCTTTTTGATATTGAGAAACCTCAAAGAATAAAAAATCCCGACAATATTGACCATTACAGTACTTAAATAAAAACTATTTTGATTTAGATATGGATTATTCTGGAAAAAGAAGGCATCAATATATCCCCCTAAAATACCTTGGGTCAAACCCACAAAAAAGATATATGCAATGTAAAGTCCATACAAATTATCCTTTGTAGAGACCCACAAAAACATATTATAAATGAACATTGCGATGATAATCCCAAAATATATCCCAAAAAACAAATTCCTCTCATCGATAGTCCAGCCATCTTCATTTCCTTTGATCAGGTATATCGGGATATTATTATTACCATAGCTATTAACTTTGATAAAATAGGTAAAATCATCACTCGGAGGAATCTCAAATCGATTAAAGAAAGATTTTGGGTCATTCCACTTGAAATTCACCCTTCCTAGCTCCTTCAAAAGCACCCCATTAGAGGAATAAATTTGAATTTCATTCAGCATGGGATTGCTAATTTCTAACGAAGTATTTTCAGCAGTTCTGAATTTTGGATTGACCTCTAGTTTGATCCAAAAACTATAATCTGCATACCCAAGAGCTAAAAAACTTGACTCTGACACATTCAGTTGATCATTACTTAATTTTTTTAACTTTTCAAAATCACCGTTCACTACTTCATCTGTAGTCCATCCTACATAGGAGAAATCCTCCTTCCCCTTTTCCTTACAAGAAGATGCCAGTATGACTAATACGGACAAAAAAACAAAAACCTTGTTCATTCTATATAGGATGTATATTCAAGTATAACTTCTCTGCCTCTATATTCTTCATTAATAAGAAGCCTTTTATTTTCTCTTATTTTAAAAATTGACTCCCGGAGTTCATCCGAAGTCAAGGGTAGATTGATTGCATCATGTAATTTCATCGCAGTGGCGATCAAATCAAGTTTAGGATAATAGAAAGTGCCATTATTTCCTACTTGGGTGAGTATTTCATAGCCCATCATCAATCCCAACTTGACTGTAGTAGGAGCAAATAGGGCATACAAAGAATTTAGACCTAATTTAGGAGTAAGTGCCAAACAAGCTTTTGACATAAAAATCGCACCTATTCCCAGCCCAGTTATTTGCCTTGAATTCCAAAGCCCACATACCTCCCCAGTGCCGGCATCCAAGTCTTTGTTTATAACATCTTTAATACTGCTGTCCAATTCTTCGATCGCCTCAACCATGGGAAGAGGGAAGTCTCTATTCGCCTTGTGAATCCTAGCACCCCCATATACCTTCCCATCCTCATCCGACTCTACAATGACTACGATGACATCTGGATTGTGAACCCAGTCTTCTTTGGCTGAGGTAACTTTTTTAACTCCGATGCTTTCCAGCACTTGCCTATGCCCTTCAATGAATTTGGCACACCGCACAGGATCATTTATTGCCTTGAAAGCAATCAACTTAAACATCAATCGAGGAATTTAAGGGTATCTGCAACCTCTCTCCTGTAGGCTCTCATACTTGGACCATCAGCAAAGTTCAATCTAAACATAAAAATTTCTTCCCTCTTCTTTTTGTCATCGAAGAGAAAATCTAAAGATTCCTTCAATTGTTTGATTGTTTTTTCTTCCTCTGGGGTAAATCCGTGGTCTTTTTCTTTCAAAACCAAATGAAAAATAAAGAGAGAGGCTGTAACCGGCTGAAAACTCAACCCGTTTTGATTGGCCCAAATCCAAATCCTTTGTAGACCCTTTCCTGCCTCCAGGAAAGATTGCGGATCATAGGTAGAAGCCCCCAAGAGAAACATGGCTGAGGAGGTAGTAATGGTATCTCTGGAAATCTTGGTCAAGCCATATCCCATCAGAAATTTCCTAAAAAACTTCACTGTCCTTGGATCCTTAAGAAGTCCCATAGCAGCCCGCTCTGCCCCGGATAATTCCAAGGTTGAGATATCTATTCCGTCACGGGTTTCCCTTGCCTCTTTATCACTCCACCTTACCTCTTTTATGAAATCGACCAAGCCTTGATGGTGGAATAAGCGCATCCGATCCATTCCCCCGATAATTGCTGCCAACTTTTCCAATTTTTGGTCTTCGTCGATGTGCTTTAAATGCAAACCAGAACCTTCCAGCAGGGAATATATTGAAGACAACTGATCCGGAGTAAGCAACTGCCTTTTGGAATTTTTCCTATTGGTACACCTTAATCCTAGCCCATTTACCAGGTTGGAAAAAGGGACAGACAATGGATGGTTTACTTTCGAAACAAACCGGATGCTTGCTATTAGCCTGTCCCCAAATTCCTTTATTTGAGGGACTTCCTCTGTCTCAATTCCCATTTGAGCGGTTTTGAGCCGTAGGTTTTCGAGAGCTGCACCAAATGCAATCAAGGATCCTGTGCCTCTATAATCCAATAAGGAATGGCTTCGGACCTGGTCATGGAAAAGGTGAAGAATTCCTTTTTTGTCAAATACCCAAATCCAGGGCTGCATATTTCCTCCGGAAGGAGCCAAATTAGCTGCTTCCACCAATTGGAATAATTCCTCATTTGTAGGAAGATAACCAGAAGGCATGACATTGTTTGGGACTACAACAAAATCTTCTCCCTGAGCCGTAGACGGAATTTCAACCTTAAATTCTTCTGAATCAACTGGAATCAGTTCATCAAAGTCCACATAATACCTCCCCGATTTTACGGGTTCTCCTAACAGCAATTTTCTCCCTACATGAGCCACGGAGGCTCCTCCCAAAAAAACAGCTGAAGCAAGCTGAGGCCAAGAAGTGATGGTTTGACCAACTTCTAAAAGTGAGGCTTTCATCCTTGGGGAAAGGGTATCCAGTCCAGTTATTTTTAATCCAAAGGCGATTTTTTGGGTATTGGAGAGATTTTTTAGGGTGTTCAGGTCTACTTCTCCAAGGTATCCATGAAAAATCTGTCTTTCCCTTTCCAGATCAAACCGTTCCACATCCAACATGCCCCGGTCAGATGTGTCCATCATGACAGGGATATGATACTCTTTGGCTTTTTGCCGAAGAAGGATTTTTATATCAAAGCTATCGCACTCATCAATCAACAAATCCAACTTACCTCCCTCTTCTAAAAAAGCGTCAATATTTTGACTGTTTACGCCGTCTTTGAAAAGAGTAAGCTTGATGAAGGGATCGATTTCTGAAATCTCTCTGGCAGCAATTACCAGTTTTTCAAGCCCCAAACTGGTAACTCCTGCCTTTAGCCTATTCAGATTACTGAGCTCTAAAGTGTCAAAATCAGCAAGCCTCATCTCCCCGCAACTTCTCTCCAAAGCCATGGCAAGAGCAACACTCTGTCCTACAGAAAGGCCAACAATTCCCACTTTTTTCCTGGAAAGCTCTTCCTGTTCAGAAGGAGTGATTTTATAATTATTACGAAGCGTTCTTACTCTGACAAAATCCTTTTCAGGAAGCAGATGCACCAACGTATATTTCCAAGGATAATATACCCAACAGCCATATTTATTCTGATCCTTGGTGTGAAAAAATTCGACTACCTTTTCGTGAAGTTGAAATTTAGTAAGCTGGATATCAGGGTGATTACTTTTTATAAGATCTTCAACTTGAGAAAAAATCTCATCATTAACCCTTATTTGTGGATTTGATTTGAGTTCACTAATAAAATCCCAATCTGAAGAATTATTCGGATCAAGAATAAGAGGCAAAATCTGATCTTTTAGATCAAATTTTTCTGATATAATCATAAGCTTTATTGGGGTGAAAAGCTCAGTAAAGTTAAATTATTCGGAATTAAAGCAAATTTTTTAGTATTGAAAAAATGTTGATTAAAAATTTAATAGAAAAGATTGTAAGCTCTTTCTTTAATAGGGTTAGTTTGTGAATTAAAAGCAAAATCGGTTATTTGTATCGGCATTTCTCAGCGCAAAATGGAAACTAAATCAGAAGAAAAAATCAAGATCCTTTACGTAGATGATGAAGAGAATAATCTTCAGGCATTTAAAGCCACGTTTAGAAGGGATTACAAGATCTTTTTGGCCATATCTGCAAAAGAAGGGGTTGAGATTTTAAAAAATGAAGAAGTCGATATCATCATCACAGACCAACGAATGCCTGAAAAGACAGGAGTTGAATTTTTAGAAAGCATTATTCCTGTCTACCCCAAACCAATCCGAATTTTGTTGACAGGGTACACCGACATCCAGGCGGTGATTGACGCTATCAATAAGGGGCAAGTATACCACTATCTAACCAAACCTTGGGAGGAAGACTATCTGAGGACAGTAATCAAAAACGCCTATGAAATTTACTCCTTGAGAAGAGAAAATGAGCGCTTGACAGAAGCCCTACTAAAAGCTAACGAACAGCTTGAATTCTTGCTGAGACAAAATCTTTTATCCTGATCAATACCTTGCTGCCAACAGCAGCTGAAGTTCTTTGTGGTTCAGCCCGAATTTTTTGGCTAAAAAGGCATTGGTCAGACTGCCTCTATAGGTATAGACTCCACGAAGAAACCACTTATAAGTAAAAATCATTTCTTCAGCTCCACCCAAATCATTCATCTGCAAAATGATGGGGGTAAAAATATTGCTCAGGGAGTAGGAAGCTGTCCGTGCTACTCTTGAGGCAATGTTGGGCACACAATAATGAATGACATCATGAACCATATAAATAGGATCATCATGAGTAGTCATCCTAGCAGTTTCGATGCACCCACCTTGGTCGATTCCCACATCAATAATGATGCTCCCATGAATCATATTGGCGACCATTTCTTCAGTCACCACAATCTTGTTCTTGCCTTTTTCCGCTCTAAGCGCTCCGATCACCACATCGGCTTCTGCCAAAGCTTGTGAAAGGCTGAAGTTATCTATGGTAGAGGTATAAATCTGCTGCCCAAGAAGCTGTTTGATTCTCCTCAACTTGTAGATATGGTTATCAAACACCTTGATGCTTGCTCCCAATCCCAATGCTGTCCTCGCGGCATATTCGGCCACAGTACCTGCACCAATTATCACTACCTGAGTTGGCGGAACCCCTGTGATCCCTCCCAAGATCAAGCCTTTGCCTTCATTGACACTGGAGAGATATTCTGCGGCTATCAGCATGACCGTACTCCCGGCAATTTCGGCCATGGCACGCACCACTGGCATTCCTCCCACTTTGTCTTCCAGGTATTCGAAAGCTACTGCGGTGATTTTTTTTTCGTTTAGTGCCTGTATAAATTCCGGACTTTGCTTTTCCAGCTGCAATGCAGAAATCAGACACGCACCTGAGGACATAAAAGTGATTTCTTCCAGTGTTGGCGCATCCACTTTAAGCACTACATCCGCCGAAAAAACCTCTTTTCTGGAATACACAATTTTTGCTCCAGCATCGGCATAATCCTGATCTTTAAACTTTGCCTGTAGGCCGGCACCGGACTCGACCATCACCTGGATATCGTTATTGCTCAAAAGCCCCACTGCTTCAGGAGTAAGTACCACTCTTTTTTCATGGTTTGAAATCTCCTTGGGCAATCCAATGTGCAATGGTTTTCCTCCTTTTTTTACCATTGATGGGGACTCTTTTGGGATCAACCCAACTGAAGTGAGTTCGGATAGTTCAGTAGGCATCTTGGGAATGTTGAAGGGTGATGGTTCTTCCGGAAACAGAATTAGCTTCAATTTTAATCAGGAAAAAATGATCAGGAAGGAATTGGGCGATATTTTCAGCCCATTCCAACCAACAAAATTTCCCACTATAAAAATACTCTTCTATTCCGATATCCAATGCTTCCATGGGATCTTCCATCCTATAAAAGTCAAAATGGAAAACTTTGTCCCCTGTTTCGGTATGGTATTCATTAACGATTCCAAAAGTGGGGCTGCTCACGGATTCCATGACCCCTAATTTTCTTGAAAGTGCCTTTATTAAGGTAGTCTTACCGGCACCCATCTGCCCCTTAAACACCCATATCTTTTCATCTCCGGCAGCTTCAATGACCCGGTCTGCAGCCAGATCAATATCTTCCAATTGGTAAGAAAATGTCAACAAGTTAGCTCAACGTTTAGCCTTCAAATGTACGATCGGAACGATCATTTCCTCCAAAGAGATCCCTCCATGCTGAAAAGTATCCTTGTAATAATTGACATAATAGTTGTAATTGTTGGGATAGGCAAAGAAATAATCTTCTACGGCAAAGACATAAGTAGTAGAAACATTAAGCCTCGGTAGCTTAGCATCTTCCGGTCTTCGGATTTCAAACACCTTTCCCGGTTCAAAATTCAGATTTTTCCCTTGTTTGTACCTCAGATTGGTAGTGACGTTTTTATCACCGATGATGCGATAGGGTTTATTCACCTTTTTAGTACCATGGTCAGTAGTCACAATTACTTCCCCACCGGCATGCTGAATTTTCTTCATCAATTCAAAAAGAGAAGAATGTTCAAACCAACTTCGAGTCAAGGACCGGTAGGCCGATTCATCAGGGGCAAGTTCACGGATCATTTTCATGTCTGTTCTTGCATGCGAAACCATATCTACAAAATTGTAAACCAGAACATTAAATTCATTTTGAAGAAGATTATTGAACTGATCTACGATGGTTTTTCCCTGCTGGGTTTGCAGGATTTTATGGTAAGAAAACTTCACGGGCAACCTATTTTTCTCCAAGTTGATCCTGATCCAGTCTTCCTCAAAGTTATTTTTACCTTCTTCAGAATCCTCATCCTCCCATAGCTTGGGATAAAATTTTGCCATTTCCAAAGGCATCATCCCTGAAAACAGTGCATTTCGGGCAAATGCGGTGGTTGTAGGTAAAATGCTGAAATAGGTGGATTTTTCCTCCACCTGAAAATAGGGATTGATCAAAGACTCAATTTCCTCCCACTGATCCAGCCTGAGGTTATCGATGACAATGAAAAACAGGGGTTTCTTTTTTCGCAACACCGGAAAAACCTTCTCCTTCATTACTTGATGGGAAAGCAAAGGTTTATCCGGATTCGCTTCAGCCATCCAATCCAAATAGTTTTCCTTCACAAATCTCGCAAACGAGGCGTTGGCTTCGGTTTTTTGAGTTTCGAGGACCTCCAGCATGCTCTTGTTTTCGGTAGCATCTATTTGGAGTTCCCAAAAAGTCAATTTCTTGTACAAATCAGCCCAATCCTGATGCGTCTGTGCATCGCCCAAAGCATAGCTGATCTGCATAAATTCCTGCTGGTAGCTTTGCGCGGTTTTGGTGTCGATTAGCTGCTTATTTTGGAGGATTTTTTTTACTGAAAGCCAAATCTGGCTGGGATTGAGTGGTTTGATCAGATAATCTGCGATTTTTCCTCCGATGGCATCATCCATGATATGTTCCTCCTCACTCTTTGTAATCATAACCACAGGGATTTGGGGCTTGATCTGTTTGATCTGCTGGAGAGTTTCCAAGCCTGTCATCCCAGGCATCATTTCATCCAAAAAAACCACGTCAAAATTCTTCTCCTCCACCTCTTCGATTGCGTCTACTCCTGAATTGACCGTAGTGATTTCACATCCTTTTTCTTTCAGGAAAAGAATATGTGGTTTAAGCAGATCAATTTCATCATCCGCCCAAAGAATATGGAATTTTTGAGACATGTCAGTTCACTTTTCTTCTAAAATTATAATTACTTTTGAGTCAATCAAATGAGTGCTGATTGAAAAGCCAGAAAATCCTCAACGACCCGGTTTATGGTTTTATAACCATTCCAAGTGAGTTAATTTTTGCCATTATTGACCACCCCTACTTCCAGAGATTACGCCGGATCAGGCAATTGGGTTTGACTGATTTCGTCTACCCGGGAGCATTGCATACCCGATTTCATCACGCCTTGGGCGCTATGCATCTGATGAGCATTACTTTGGACAACCTCAGAATCAAAGGAACTGAGATTTCTGATGAAGAATACGAGGCTGCGCTAATTGCCATTTTGCTTCATGACATTGGCCATGGTCCATTTTCCCATGCCTTGGAATACAGCCTTCTAACCGGCGTACCCCATGAAGAGCTTTCCTTACTTACCATTGAACTCTTAAACCAGGAATTTGGTGGCAAATTGGACTTGGCATTAAGAATATTTAAGAATCAGTACGACCGTAAATTCCTCAATCAATTGGTATCCAGTCAATTGGATATCGATCGTTTAGACTATCTCCAGCGGGATTGCTTTTTCACCGGAGTGTCTGAAGGCACAATCGGCGCCGACCGCATCATCAAAATGATGGCAGTGAAAGACAATCAACTCGTAATTGAAGAAAAAGGAATCTATTCCATAGAAAACTTCCTAAGTGCCCGAAGGTTGATGTACTGGCAAGTTTATCTTCATAAGACGACCGTGAGTGCCGAAAAAATGCTGATCAACCTGATCCAAAGGGCCAAAATGCTGGCTCAATCAGGCAAAAAGTTTTACGTGACAGAGGAATTTGAATTCTTCATGAAGAACCAAGTCACACTTGCTGATTTTCAAACCAATAAAGCCATTTTGGAAAAATTCCTCAGAATGGATGATTTTGACATTTGGGGAGCTATCAAAATCTGGAAAACTGAAGAAGACTACGTATTGAGAAATATTTCACAAATGTTTTTGACACGTAATCTTTTCAAAATCAACCTTGTAAATGAGGCTATATCCTCTGCTGAATTGGAAAATTTGAGACTTCAAACCGGCAAAAAATTACATATTCCGGAAGAAGACTTAGACTATTTCTTTTCTTCAGGGACGGTAAGCAACTATGGCTACCTCACCAAGGACCGAATCAACATTCTCACCAAAAGCGGAGAGGTGGTGGATGTAGCCAGTGCCGCAGATTTGCCCAACATCAAAGTGATGAGCAAGATTGTGGAGAAGCATTATGTTTGTAGAGCTAAAAAGTTAATTTCACCCAAATAAACCAACCAGGCATTTATGGAATTTTCGTTGGGCCAAATCGCCACGATTTTAGGTGGAACTGTAGAAGGAGATTCAAGCAAAAAAGTATTCAGACTGGACAAAATCCAAGAGGGCAAACCCGGAGGCATCAGCTTTCTGGCCAATGAGAAATATGAGCCTTTCCTTTATGAAACCGAAGCAACTGCAGTCATTGTATCGGAAGGTTTTTCTCCGTCCAAGTCCTTCAAAACCACGCTCATTAGGGTAAAGGACGCCTATTTGGGATTCACCACTTTGCTTGAGGCCTATACCCAAATCACCAAGACTACTTTGGTGGGAGTGGAAGAACCATGCTATATGCATTCGAGCAGCAGCATAGGAGAAAATGCTTACAGGGGTGCTTTTTCCTACATCGGCAAAAATTGTGAAATTGGCACAGGAGTAAAAATTCACGGACACGCCTATGTAGGTGACCGTGTTAAAATCGGCGACGGAAGCATCATTCATCCCGGAGCGAAAATCTGTGCAGACACTATCATCGGAAAAAACTGCGAAATCCACCCTGGGGCTGTGATCGGCTCAGATGGATTTGGATTTGCCCCACAACCAGACGGCACCTATAAAACCATTCCACAAATTGGAAATGTGATCCTTGAAGACAATGTGAGCATAGGATCCAATTCGACAATAGACTGCGCTACCATGGGCTCCACCATTATTAAAAAAGGAGCAAAAATTGACAATCAAGTGCAGATAGCCCATAATGTAGTGATCGGGGAAAATACGGTCATTGCGGCCCAAACTGGAATATCCGGCTCAACGGAGATTGGAAAAAACTGCGTGATTGCCGGGAAAGCAGGGATCGTAGGCCACATCAAAATCGCAGATCAGACAACCATCGGAGCCAATACAGGAATCAGTAAAACCATCAAAACCTCGGGACAAACTCTTTTCGGGTACATGGCCATGGATTTGAAGGATTTTCTCAAGTCCTACAGCATCTTTAAAAATCTGGATCAACTTCAGCGTCGGGTCCAAGAACTGGAAAAAAAGGGCTAATTTTACGGCCCTTATCTTTTGGAGGGATAAACACATGAAAGTAAAACAACACACCATTCAAAAACAGGTGGAATTATCGGGAGTAGGATTACACACCGGAGTAGTTTCTAATATGACCTTCCTCCCCGCACCTCCTAATCATGGCATCAAATTCCAGAGAATTGATTTGGAAGGAAGACCCACTGTGGACGCAGATTGCGACTTGGTAGTGGATGTATCCAGGGGCACCACTCTAGAACAAAATGGTGCCAGAGTTTACACCGTTGAGCATGTATTAGCCGCCCTCGTTGGGCTCGAGATAGATAACGTCCTGATCCAATTGGATGGGCCAGAACCTCCCATCATGGATGGATCTTCAATCCAATTTATAGAAGTACTGGAAGAAGCAGGTCTTGAAGAGCAAAATGCTCTAAGAAGATTTTTTGAGGTACAGGAAAGTATCCAATACAAAGACTCATCCAGAGAAGTGGAGATGGTTGCTCTGCCCACAGATAATTATCGAGTGACTGTGATGGTGGATTATAATTCACCGGTATTGGGCAGTCAGCACGCCTCGATCACGGACATCAGTCAGTTTAAAACAGAAATCGCTTCCTGCAGGACTTTTTGCTTCCTGCATGAGCTGGAAATGCTCTATAATTCCAACCTGATCAAAGGAGGCGACCTCAACAATGCCATCGTAGTGGTGGATCGGGTAGTAGAAAAAGAAGAGTTGGCTCACTTGGCAAAAATGTTCAACAAGCAAAGCGTTGAGGTAAAAAAAGAAGGAATCCTCAACAACGTGGACCTTCGCTATCGAAATGAGCCTGCCCGCCATAAACTTCTGGATGTAGTTGGAGATTTGGCGCTAGTCGGAAGACCTTTAAAAGCACAAATTTTAGCTGCCAGACCTGGTCATGCCGCAAATGTTGCTTTTGCCAAAAAACTAAAAAGAGCAATGGAAAAAATGGGAGCATCACACATCCCTCACTATGATCCTAAGCTTCCTCCTGTGATGGATATCAATCAGATCAGTAATATCCTTCCACATAGATATCCCTTCCAACTGATCGATAAAATCATTTATCTGGATGATACGGTAGTGGCTGGAGTAAAAAATGTAACCATGAACGAACCTTTTTTCATGGGCCACTTCCCTGGCAATCCTGTAATGCCTGGAGTAATGCAGGTAGAGGCAATGGCTCAAACAGGTGGAATTTTGGTTTTAAGTACAGTAGATGACCCAGAAAACTATTGGACCTACTTTTTGGGGATTGAAAGCTGCAAATTCAGAAAGATGGTTTTACCAGGTGACACGCTTGTATTCAAATGTGAATTATTAGCACCAATCCGAAGAGGCATTGCCAAAATGAGAGGAGAAGCCTATGTAGGCAACACCTTGGTGTGCGAAGCAATAATGACCGCAAGCATAACCCGAAAAGACGCATGATCAGTACATTAGCCTCTATTCACCCAGGAGCACAGCTGTCTCCAGGAGTACATGTGGATCCTTTTACCATGATTCATGATGACGTGATCATCGGGGAAAACACTTGGATTGGATCCAATGTCACCATTTTTCCCGGAGCCAGAATTGGCAAAAACTGCAAAATATTTCCGGGTGCTGTGATTTCTGGTATTCCCCAGGATCTAAAGTTTCAAGGAGAAGAATCCACTGTGGTTATTGGAGACAATACCACCATTCGTGAGTGTGTGACGATTTCAAGAGGCACCGTAGATAAGCAAACCACCGTAGTGGGAAGCAACTGTTTACTCATGGCTTATGTCCATGTAGCTCACGATTGTGTCATTGGCAATCATGTGATTATCGCCAACTCCGTACAGATAGCAGGTCACGTATCGATAGATGATTGGGCAATTATCGGCGGATCAAGTGCCGTCCACCAATTCGTGAAAGTCGGAATGCATGCGATGATTTCCGGCGGTTCTCTGGTAAGAAAAGATGTACCACCGTTTACCAAAGCCGCAAGAGAGCCACTTTCCTATGCCGGAGTAAACTCCCTGGGATTAAGAAGAAGAGGTTTTTCCAGCGAAACCATAGCTCATATACAGGAAGTCTATCGCTACCTGTTCCTCAACAGCCTCAACAATAGCAGGGCTCTTGAAGAAATTGAAATTAATCTGCCTGCAACAAAGGAACGAGATGAAATCCTGCATTTTATCCGTTCTTCAGAACGCGGTGTGATGAAAGGTTACATCAACTGATATGCTAAAAATCCAGGTACAGAAAGCGGCAAAACGCTTTCAATACGAGTGGATTTTTAAAAACCTGAACCTGGAACTTACTTTAGGTGACAGCTTGGCTATCACAGGAGGAAACGGCTCTGGAAAATCCACTTTACTCAAGTGTATTTCTGGAGCCGTACCTTTGTCCGGAGGATCTATTTCTTACGTGCTGGACAATCGCCCCCTTCCAGACTCTCAATGGTATACCTCCCTAGCGATCGCAAGCCCCTATTTGGAATTACCTGAGGAATTCACCTTGACGGAAGCAATTGAGTTCCATTTTAAGTTTAAAAGGCCCCTCGCCAAGATGAGCCCAAAAGAGATTATGGAAATCCTTTATTTGGAAAACCATCATAACAAACCAATTTCCCAATTCTCATCAGGCATGAAGCAGCGTCTTAAACTCGGATTGGCCGTTTTTTCAGAGGTCCCAGTAATTCTACTTGATGAACCCACTTCAAACCTAGACAAAAAGGGAATTGGTTGGTATGTAGATCTCATGGAAAACTATACAAGAAACAGAATCTCAATTGTGTGTTCCAATGAGCCTCGGGAATACGAATTCTGCTTACAAAAAATTGCAATGGAGGATTTCAAATAAGCAAATGACTTTGATCTTTGTACGATCTGTTTAATTTTACCTAAATTAAAAATTGAAGTATGAAATTTAGTTTTTTAAAACTCGCCTTTTCCTTTTTGACTTTAGTCATGCTTAACAGCTGCAAGGAAGACCCTGCTCCCATTCCTCAAAAAACGCCTGAACAAATTGCCACGGAAGCTCTGGCTGGATCAGGAACTCAAGCGTGGACCATCGCCGGAGGAGGAAATGTCACTCGGGACGGAAGAGATGTAACAGATCTATACAGCACCTTTGAGTTGGTTTTAAATGCTGGAAGCACTAAAACATATTCCTCCAGAAACAGCAATGAACTCTTTGATGCAAGCGGAAACTGGAGTTTTGCAGGAAGTAATTTTGATAAAATTACTCTTACCGGGATAAAACCAGCTGCTGGAAAAGAAATCTCATTTACCCAAAACAGCAATACATTAAGGCTTCAGTTTAACATTCCTACCCCTGGCTCAAGAATAAATGGTCAGTTTGCAGTTGCAGGTAACTACACCTTTGTGTTGTTAAAAAAATAAATCATACTAACAGTCTCTAGTCTATCAAAATCGGGAGTTTAAGCTCCCGATTTTTATTTTAGGGTAACCAAAGTAACTCCTGCCCCACCACGATCAGCATGTTCATCCTCCAGCTTGCCCACTTGAGGCATAGTTCTTAACAGATTCCGGGTGATTTCACGAAGAATTCCGTCTCCTTTACCGTGTACAATCCGCAAATTTTTGACACCAAGCATGTAGCCCTCGTCGATAAATGTCTGGATCAATGGCAATACTTCTTCCCCCCTTTTTCCTCTCAAATCCAGATTGGACGAAAAGTCCATCATTTTCTCATTGGTATTGTAGTTGCCTCTGCGCTCTACAGCTTTGAGTTCCTTTTTTACCTCTGTCTTGGATATTTTTTCCAATCGGGAAATCTTGACAGTTGATTTCAAGTCTCCTATCGTAATCTCGACAACCTTATTTTTGATAGACAAGACTTCTGCAATAGCACCATTATCTTTCAATCTCACCCAATCTCCAACTTCAATTTCTCCGCCGATCACTTGAATCTCCGGATCTTTGACGGCTATCTTTTCTGGCTTTATTTCCTCTTTGAATACCTCCAGTTCTTTTCTGACCTGCTTAGTCACTTCCTTTTCAGCCTTTCCCTCTTTGATCTCGCGGATCACTGACTCGATTTTCTTATTGGTCTGATCCAAAAGGGCCTTTGCCTCCAGCTTTGCTTCTTGGATATAACGCTTTTTAGTAAGTTCAAGCGTTTCTTTGAGCTGATTATATTCTTTTAAGCGGGTTTGAAGAAGCCTGTCTTTTTCCTTGATTTCTTTGAGGAGAATCGAATATTGATTCTTTTCATTCTCCAGCTGAGTCAGGAGTCTGTCATATCTGACTCTTTCCTCCCCTATGTGGTCTTTGGCATAGCTCAAGATATCCTTTGAAAGCCCGATTTTTGAAGCAATTTCTAGAGCAAAGGAAGAGCCCGGCTTTCCTATTTCGAGCTGATAGATCGGTTCGAGACGATCCACATCATAGCGCATAGCTCCATTGACCAATCCTTGATTTTTGTTTGCTACTTGCTTGAGGTTACCATAATGCGTAGTAATCACACCAAAAGCTCCAAGCTTGTTCAGAGCCAACAAAATGGACTCTGCAATAGCACCACCGAATTGAGGTTCGGTTCCTGTACCAAATTCGTCAATAAAGAGGATTGTTTTTTTATGGGCAAACTGCGTAAAATGCTTCATACTCATCAAATGCGATGAATAGGTACTGAGGTCATTTTCAAGGTTTTGTTCGTCTCCGATATCAATGAAGAAATTATCAAACAAGGAGCTTTTGGAATCAGGATGAACAGGAATCAACAAACCGCACTGCAACATGTATTGGAGTAAGGCAACCGTCTTGAGGGTAACCGACTTTCCTCCTGCATTTGGCCCCGATATGACCAGCAAACGCTCATGTCCTCCCAATTTGATATCCAATGGCACAATGCTTTTACCTTGGGACTTGAGCGCCATTTCCAAAATCGGATGTCTGGCGCGAGTCCAATTCAGGTTTCTTTCTTTGACCAGTTCAGGTTTATTGCTGTCAGTTTTTTGAGCAAAACGAGCTTTGGCCCGAATAAAATCCACTAATCCCAGGAAATTGGTAGCCTTCCTCAATGCAGGAATGGCAGGTCTGAGCTGATCGGTCAAACGGGTTAAAATCCGTATGATTTCCCGCTTCTCCATGTATTCCAGATCCCTGATTTCATTATTGATATCCAGGGCCTCCTCAGGTTCCATAAAAACGGTCTGACCAGTAGCGGATTCATCGTGAATGAATCCTCTCAGCTTCCGCTTATTCTCAGCAGATACAGGGATCACCATCCTTCCTCCCCGGATGGTCATCGAGGCATCCTCCGGAGTCAGCCCTTTAGCTCTGGCCTCCTTGAAGATCCGCTCCATCACTTTTCTCAATCTCCCTTCTTCGTAAAGAATTTGAGAACGGATGAGCTGTAGTTCTTTGGAAGCATTGCTTCTGATTTTCCCTTTCTCATCGATGATCTGATCAATGGCTTTGAGCAGATTCAGATCCAAATCGATCAAAAGCCCCAAAAGTGCACTGAGCGTGGGATAGCTTTCTCCCCATTTTTGGAAAAAAGTGATACAACCTCTGAGCGTTTGAAGGGAAAGTTTTACTTCAAAGAATTCCTCCTGCTCCAAGAATGCCCCTTCCAACTTCGCCTTTTCCAAAAATGGAGTAAGGTTGGTAAAATTAGAAGAAGGAAAAATCTCTCCCGAGATAAGAATTTGCCGGAATTCCTCTGTTTGATCCAAGAGTCTTTGGACCAGATTATAATCAGAAGAAAAAGAAACCTTGTCTACATAGTCTTGTCCCAGAGAAGAGGTACACTCTGCTTTAAGCAGGTCCTTAATCTTTATGAAATTTATTTTTTGCTCGAGATTGGATGGATATAACATTAGAATTGCTCCTCAATTCCCGGATTACTTTCACGAACCATTAATGAGTCAATAACCCTACCGTAGATTCGGTCCATTTTTTCGGCATCTTCCAGGTAATACAACATACTTTTGGTGAAAACCGAATCTGTCACTCCATGTTTGACAAAAACATCACTTTCCATCAGTGAATACAGGACTTGGGATGAATCGTAGGATATAGGCAAGGCACTCACCATTCCTTCGGTTATTTGGATATCTACAAGAATCCCAACCATTTTGCCTTCTGAGAGAATGCCTTCCGGAATGGTGTCTGAGTTGCAGGAAGCTAAAATCAGAAATAGAAAAAACAGGTTTGATATTCGTTTCACAGTTCAAAATTAGGTTTTTTTAACGGATAATATTCCCACCGCTGTATGAAGTCAAATTTTAAATTTCGGCTTAAGACTTTAACTTAGCCCATTCAAATTCCCCACATGGACCAGCTGTTTGGTAAACTCAGAAAGTACGAAATCATGATCAGAAAGGTGGCCAATAACCACCTGCAAGGGGAATACCAATCACTCTTCAAAGGTTCTGGACTGGAATTTGACGATTTGAGACCCTATCAATATGGGGATGATGTCCGCACCATCGAGTGGAAAGTATCCGCTAAAGGACACGGCACGTTTGTCAAAACATTTAAAGAAGAAAAAGAACAATCAGTCTATTTCCTTTTGGATATATCCGGCAGCCAGGATATTGGCCAGCAGGGACAGAAGAAAATTGATCAGGGAAAGCTAATCGCAGGAGTTCTTACTTTAGCGGCTGTTTACGAAGGCAGTCAAGTGGGATTGATTTCTTATTCGGATCAACAGGAAAAACTAATTCTCCCCGCCAAAGGCAGTAAGCAAGGAGTAAAAATCATCAGAGGCATCTTTGACCACAAAAACAAAAGCCTCAAAACCAACCTAAACGGAATGTTTACCTTTGCTTTGAACCTCATCAAGAAGAGAAGTATCCTCATCATTATTTCGGACTTTATTGATCAGGAGTATGAGCGGTCATTCAGGGCATTGGCTGAGCGACATGATGTGGTAGCTATCCAATTGACAGACCCAAGGGAATCTGCCTTGCCTGCTTTGGGAATTATCCCGATTTTTGATAAGGAAAGAGGTAAAACCACTTGGATCAATACGGCTTTTGGGAGTTTTTCCAAAAAAATATCGGACACCTTTACCACCGAGCGTGAAAACCTCAAGGAAATCTGCAAAAAGAATCAAATCAATTACTTGGCGATAGATTCCAGACAAGATATTGTAGCCCCTCTTATTGACCTTTTCAAGTACCGAAACAAAAGAATGAAACGTGGGTAAAATCGGTATCTTCATTGCATTGCTGTTCATATCCCTCCACACTTCAGCGCAACAGGTAGAAGTGCAGGGATATTTTACCCAAGACTCAGCGCGTTTGGGAGAACGAGTTGGATTTGTACTTAAAGCTAAATACCCGGAATCCACTCAATTGATATTTCCGGATTCTACCTATGACTTTTCTCCTTTGGTTTTCTTAGAAAAGAAAACATTCATTTCAAATACCCAAGATGGCACGACCTTAGACAGTGCGGTTTATTACCTTTCAAATTTTTCACTTGATCCTTCTGTGTATTTGGCTCTACCTGTCTACGAACTTAGTCGATACGACAGTATTACCTACTTTACCAATGAAGCCGAACTGAAACTCAAACTCATGCTCGATTCTATTCCGGAGCAGTTACTTTTTCAGGAAAACAATGTGTATCAACCTTTAGAAAGGTCATTTAATTGGCTGCTGTTTGGATTGATTGCCGGAGCTTTGGTAATAATTTTGGGAGTCTTTTTGATCCTGTTTAAGGATCGAATCAAAGCAATATTCAGGAAAAATCGAGAAAAAATCCGCTGGATACAGTTTGAACGCAAGTGGAAAAAGCTATCAGGATTGCTTGCACAAAATCCTAATCAAGAACTTGCCGACGAAGTAATTGGCCTTTGGAAGGGCTATTTGGAAAGCATCACCCGTCAGCCTTACCAAGAATGGACCTCCAGCGAAATCGCAGAGGCTTTGGAAGACACGGAAGTTTTCAAAGCTTTGAGAACCATAGACATGATCATCTATGCAGGAAAGGAAGGTAAAACGGAAGATGCCACCGCCTATCTATTCGAAGTAGCCAAGTCAGCCTATCAGGAAAAACTAACCCGAATCGGACATGAAATGCCAAAGAGAAAGGTTTCTCACCTTGCGGGATGATAATTCAGGGCATTCCACCTGCTTTACGGCAGGTAGGTCTGACCAATAAAAATCAACTTATTAACAAATGAAAGAGCAGCTCGCTGAGTTCTTTAGTTGGTCTTGGTTTTTGCCTGAGACCTTTAAATCCTACGAGTGGGAGCAACCCATTCTGCTCAACTTACTTTGGATCATCCCCTTGCTGATCTTATTTCGGAAGTTTGTAAAATTCCTAAAAAGACCGGTTTTGGAGCTTTCTCTTCCCAAAAGAGTAGCCCGAGGCAACCCATGGACTTACCTGAGACTAATTCCTACAGGTTTTTTCTTTTTGGCACTGGTGTTAATCGTCATTGCTTTGGCCCGTCCCCAGCGAAGCAATGAACGTGTAGAACAATTCACAGAAGGTATAGACATCTTGCTGGTCATGGACATTTCTGAATCCATGGATTTACAAGACTTTACCCCCAATAGATTAGAAGCTGCTAAAAAGACTGCGATTGACTTTATAGAAGGGCGATTTGGAGACCGAATCGGGATGGTGGTTTTCTCAGGGGAAGCATATTCCCTTTCTCCACTGACCAACGATTACAAACTACTTACGAGCCTGATTGGTGAGATCAATTTTTCGATGATCGAAGCCAAAGGAACAGCGATCGGCTCGGCAATTGCCGCTGGTACCAACCGAATGAAAGACAGCGAAACCCCATCGAAAGTCATGATCTTGCTTTCGGATGGGGAAAGTAATGCTGGAAACGTTGACCCTCTATTTGCTGCTCAACTAGCTGCAGCTTTCGACATCAAGATTTACACCATTGCTGTAGGAAAAGACGGAATGGTTCCTTACGGAACAGATTTCTTTGGGAGACCTCAAATGGTAGAAAGCTACTTGGATGAAACCACCCTCAGAGAGATCGCAAGAATCGGAAATGGACAGTTTTTTAGAGCTTCAGACGGCAATGCCTTGCAACAGATCTTCGATCAAATCGACACCTTGGAAAAAGCTGAAATCCTGGAAAACCGATACAAAGAAACAGCAGATTATTACCGTATCTATCTTTTCTGGGCAATGCTGTTTTTCTTGGTCTGGCTTGCTCTTAAAAGCACTTTCCTCAACAATTTCCTATTGGACTGATTCAAGCCTTTGGACCTCCTTCCACTTTTCCAACCTTGGATCCATCACTGCAAACCAAAGTGGGGGAATACAAGCCAGAATTATCATTGCAGAATATCCTGCCGGTAATTGGGGGCTTTGATCATGGTGATCTAATACTTGGTATCGCTTATAGGCATAAGCATGGTGGTCAGAGTGTCGCTGAAGCTGAAATAAGAGAAAATTACTGACCAATTGAGAAGCGTTCCAGGAGTGAATAGGAGTCACTTTTTCGTAAGAGCCATTCGGTAGTTTTTTTCTTTCCATGCCATAATGCTCCAGGTAATTTACCAATTCAAGAAGGGTAAATGCTAAAAGGCTCTGTAAAAAAAAGAAGACCGGAACCTCCCAGACCAGACGCTGTTGAAATAAAGAAAACAATCCAAAAAAGATTCCTACAAAGCCCAAGGGTAAAATCTGAAACCAAATCATTTGGTTTTGGACTGACCAAGGAGACAATCCTTTCTTCTTAAGTCGTTCGCATTCCAATTCCCAGGCACTTCTAAACCCATCTCTTACTGATCGCAACCAAAAAGCATAAAAATTTTCTCCCTTTCGGCTCGTGGCCGGATCTTCCGGTGTGGCCACGCGTACATGATGACCGCGATTATGCTCAATAAAAAAATGCATATAACACACCGTCATCAGCAGTACTTTCGAATAAAATTGTTCGATTTTTTCGGCTCTATGCCCCAATTCGTGGGCGACAGTGATTCCGATTCCACCTGTGACTAAAGCCATCCCTGAAGTAAATGCTATCCATTGAACCAAACTGAGCTCAAAAACACTCACCATATAAAATCCCCAGCTCAATACACCTAGCTGAATATACACCCAAAAAAAAGTAATCAATCGATAAAATCTCTCCTTAGTCACCTTGCTGACCTCTTTTGCCGGAATGTTTACTGTATCTTTTTGAACCAAAAAATCCATCAGAGGAACAATTAAAAAAACGAATAGGTGGATCATCCACAGAAAGGGACCTCCCAAATAAAACCCAAACACAAGCAGTACAGGTAAAATCAAGGCGCTGAAGAATCCTATCTTTTTCATGAGGGTTTGTAGATCAACAACTAAAAGTTAGCCATTGGAAAATGAATTAGCAAAGAAAGGCTAGCATGGCCTTAATTCCTGATAAAAATCAGGTTACCGTGTATTTGTTATCACTATAATATTCAATTACACGGGCGAATTTGCCGGAAATTTGGAAATCATGGCACTATCACTCGAATTGATCCGAAAGTACAATCAACCCGTTCCCAGATATACCTCTTACCCCACCGTCCCTCTTTGGGATAATAAAATTGACCAGTCAAGTTGGGAGAAAACCGTCAAAATAGCCTTTGACCGATTTGGAAAAAAAGAAGGAATCAGCCTTTACATCCATCTTCCATTTTGCGAGAACCTTTGTACCTATTGCGGCTGCACTAAGCGAATCACAAAAAATCACAAGGTAGAGGATCCCTACATCGAAGCAGTTTTGAGAGAATGGGAACATTACTTGGGAATTCTGGACTATGTTCCAAAAATTTCGGGAATTCACCTTGGAGGGGGTACCCCCACTTTTTTTGCTCCGGAAAGTCTTGAGTTCATGATCTCCAAAATCCTCAAATCGGCAGAAAGGACTAAAAACTTTGAATTCAGCTTTGAAGGACATCCCAACAATACCACGTTTGAGCACCTTCAGGAATTGGCCATCTTGGGATTTGACCGGCTCAGCTACGGTATTCAGGATTTTGATGAAAAGGTCCAACAAGCCATTCATCGAATTCAACCATTTGAAAAAGTTAAATTGGCCACTGATAATGCCAGAAAGTTGGGTTACACTTCAGTAAATTTTGACTTGATTTATGGTCTTCCCCATCAAACCCTGCTGACTCTTGAAAACACCTTTCAAAAGGTAGCAGAGTTGAGGCCTGAGCGAATCGCATTTTACAGCTATGCGCATTTGCCTTCAGCCTTTCCTGCTCAAAAAAGCTTTGAAGAATTTCTGCCCAAAGAGGAAGAAAAGCGTGCGTTGTATGAGTTTGGAAAAGCCAAACTGATCGAAATGGGCTATGAAGAAATCGGAATGGATCATTTTGCATTGCCCAATGATCCGCTTTGCGAAGCAAAAAAAACCGGAACTCTTCACCGAAACTTTATGGGCTACACTACGCTCCCATCCCGAATGCTTCTGGGATTGGGTGCCAGTAGCATCAGCGACGTTTGGATTGGCTTTGCTCAAAATGAAAAGCGGATCGAAGCATACGAAGATATCCTCAAGGAACACCACATGGCCTTGGTCAAAGGTCATCTTTTGACAGACGAAGACTTGCTGGTAAGAGAATTGATCTTGGATTTGATTTGCAAGGGAAAAGCAACCATTCCTTTTAGTATTTGGGAAAATATTCCCGCAAAAAATAAACAGGCTTTGAAGGAATTTGAAGAGGAAGGCCTCCTTACTTTAGTAGATTTGGAACTCACCATACACCCTGATGGAATGGCTGTAGTAAGGAATATCTGCTCCAATTTTGACTTGCGGATGATTCAAACTCAGGAGAAAAAAGCTGTCTTCAGTAAGGCAATCTGATCAGTGACACATGGTGATTTCCACCTGCTGAGTGCCATAGTCGAATACTGCCAACTCTGGGCTTAATCCGGGAATACCCAATCCTAAACCTCTAAAAACCATCAAAATCCCTATCAGCATTCCCAAATAAGGAATTGCTTTTTGGAATTGCTGACGCCGAACTATAGGCAAAAGATCTCCCGAGATCATCAATCCTAGTAGCATCGGGATCGTACCCAAGCCAAAGAAAAACATATAGGCAGAACCCAACCAGGGACTTTGCATTCCCATCGCAACCACCAAAGCCATGTAG
Organism: Algoriphagus sp. AK58; assembly: GCF_014324365.1. Taxonomy (GTDB): domain Bacteria; phylum Bacteroidota; class Bacteroidia; order Cytophagales; family Cyclobacteriaceae; genus Algoriphagus. The sequence continues at coordinate 9,409 of NZ_QEIG01000025.1, read as the reverse complement.
ACCATACCACAGGGTAAAAGGCCATTGACTAAACCGGTGGAGAAAAAAGCCACTTTGCTTCCTGATTTTAGATACTGTCCCAACTTGGATTTAATCCAGGAGACTATTCCTGAAAGTGCCGGAATGCTCAAAAATTGATCGGCTTTTTTATAACTCAGAGAAAGCAAAACTACAAGAACACCCATCCCAATCGATATACCTTGCTGAATGCCTGCCAGTGAAAGTGAAAAACCCAAGCTCCCGATCACTAGCCCAAGCATGGCATAGGTCAAACTTCGCCCCAGGTTATAAATGATTTTGTTGAATAAAAACTTATTGCTTCCTTTTCCGCCAACTGCCAAAGCAATGGGGCCGCACATTCCCACGCAGTGGAATGAGCTCAAAAACCCCAACAGAAAAGCAGTCCAGAGCATTTACAGCGTTATTTTCTTTTCTTCGTAAAAGTCTACTCCGTTTTCAGTCCAAGTCAATTGGACTCTCCAATACCCAGATTTCAAATCTTGCAGAGGAACCTTGGTTTTTCCTTCAGAAGTGATCTCGAGCGGAAGATTCTTATCCAATCTAGCATCAGAGGGACGAAACAGCTGAAGGCTGCCTTTTGCCCCAACGGGTAAGTCTAGGATCATCGCTTTTTCCTGAACATCAAACACCAAAACCTCTCGGTCGAGCTTGGCTGCTGACACTTCCCTGTCAATTTGCTCTTGGTACTTGATTTCCTTTTCATAGTAATTTTCGGCAACCAGATGAATATCATCCTGCCTTACGGAAATGACTACCAAAGTCATGATAAAGCCCACAAAGGCGATAATGGTCAATAAAATTCCTTTTCCCCAATCCATAGTTTTCTCGGTTTATTTGCCACCCACAGGTGCCATAAAGTTGGTTTCAATATCATCAAATTCTACTCCTTCGGCAGAAAGCACCAAATGGACTTTCTCCTGAGGCACTTTCACATCCGATTGCTCTTTCACCAAAAAGAATCGGCCTTCAAACTTTGTCTGTGGCTCCAACACCCAATTTGTATCGCCTACGATTTCCACTTCCATCCCATCGGCCATCGAAACGATTGTCACACTTTGCGGTTCAAAAGTCTTATTGATCAAGGTGATATTGTACAAGTTAGAAACTTTTCCGTCAGGTCTAGCCTGATAGGTCATTCCCGGGAATCGGGTGATCGTACCCTCCAAATCCTCTCGAGTGGCAATCAGACTGATAAATGCCGCTACCAGAAGCATCAATAGAAAGGTGTAGCCCTTTACTCTTCCGGTGAACAACTTCTGAAAGCCTTGCTTGATGCTGTTTTCGGAAGCATAGCGGATCAAGCCTACAGGACGGTCAACCTTGATCATCACTTCATCACAGGCGTCGATGCAGGCGGTACAGTTGACACACTCCATTTGGGTTCCATTTCGGATATCTATTCCGGTAGGACAAACCTGTACACAAAGTCCACAATCTATACAATCTCCTTTGGGAGCAATTTCAGCAGCTTGCTTGCGGATAGGACTTCTCGGTTCTCCTCTTACATAGTTATACATCACATTGATACTGTTGTCATCGAGCAATACACCTTGAAGTCGACCATAAGGACAAACCACAATACAAGCCTGCTCTCTAAACCACGAGAACACAAACATGAAAATGCCCGAAAACACCAATAGACCAATAAATCCGGCCAAATGGGCTGTAGGTGGCTGGGTAACGATTTGAATCACTTGGTCGATCCCAATCAAATACGCCATCACAAGGTGGCCTATCAACAGAGAGATCAATCCAAAAACAGAAATTTTAAGCCCTTTTTTCCAGATTTTCTCACCTGTCCAAGGGCCTTCGTTGAGTGTTCGCTGCTGATTCGCATCACCCTCGATCAGGTATTCGATTTTACGAAATACCATTTCCATAAAGAGCGTTTGTGGACAAGCCCAACCACACCAAACCCTCCCAAAAACCACAGTGAAGAGGATTATGAAGACAAAGAAAATGAGCAAGAGGAAAATCAACAGGTGGGTATCCTGGGGCCAAAAGGCAGCTCCGAAAATGATAAACTTCCGTTCGAAAATATTTAAGAGCATGTAAGGCCTGCCATCAACTTTGATAAATGGCCCTAAAAAAAGAATTGCCAGCAGTAACCAAGAAAGGTAAGTGCGGTATTTATAAAAAAAACCTTTGACCTTTTTGGGATAGACCCAATTTCGTTTTCCATCCTTACGGACAGAGGCCAAAGCATCCCGGAAAGACTCAGGATTAAGATTGGGGTTGATATTTTTCTTTGCCATGGGGAGGCTGGGGTTAAAAGCCGGGAGATGAACCCCCGGCTTTTTAAAATTACTCGATCGTCGCAACCACTGCTGTGCTGTCTGTTACCGGAGCGGCCTCAGCAGGAGCAGGAGAAGCAGAAAATAGTTCACCTTGAGGTGCTTTGGGAGCAGCTGGAGTTGTTCCTTTTAGAGAAAGAATAAAAGAAGATACTTGCTGAATCTGCTCAGGACTCAACTGATCCTGCCATGGAATCATTCCCTTTTCTACAACCCCGTATTTGACAATTTTAAAAACATCCTGTATAGAACCTCCATGAATCCAGTATTCATCAGCCAGGTTAGGGCCCACCCCTCCTCCACCATCCGCTGCATGGCAAGCTGCACAGTTGGATTCGAAGATGGATTTACCAGCGGATAACGATGGGGCCGACTCATCAAATACAACCGTGGTTTCATCGATTCCAGCCAGCATATTGGCTTTCCTGGCCTCTGCTGCAATCGCCTCGAGTCTCAATTCTTCCTGATACTCTTCTTCACCTGTTAGGCCGGTACCGAGAACTGTATAGTCAACGAAGTAAATTACCGCAAAACCTATGGTGCCAATAAACACCCACTGCAACCAAGGCGGCATGAAATTGTCCAACTCGGTAATCCCATCATAGGAGTGATCAGACATCATTTTAGCTTTTTCTTCTTTTCCTCCTACAGCATCCAACTTGCCTGTCACAAATCGCTCTTTAAAGCTATCCCACCAAGAAGGTTCGTTGGCCAAAGCCGGATTTTCCTTTTTGAATACCGCAGCCATGAAGGACATCAGGTAAACCATCAGGATTAATAAGAGAACAATGACTACTAACACAACCCCAAGGATGATTAGCAAAGTCAATTGACTGGAATCCATGCTACTTAAGGTTGTGTACCAATTGGATTCTTCGGTTTGGGCTAAAGCCGGAATGGCCAATCCGCCCATAAGTGTGAGTATTGAAAATAACTTTTTCATGTGCTTATTATTTTTCTTTACGGCCACATGGAATCTTGCATGGGAACTAATCGAAACTCTATACCTCGATTAATTCCCATACTCGATTTCATAGCTGTTGGGAGGTTGATTCATTTTCATCCATTGGAAGAGATTCCATATGATCCACGTAGCTTTTTGGTACGCGAACTACCCAAATAAACATTCCTACAAAGAAGGTCACGAAAATCAGCAGAGAGATAATCGGATAGATTTCAATGTTTTCGATCGAACGAAGAATTTCTTTATACATGATCTCTATAATTTATTTGGTTGAAGCTGAAGTCTGCTTGATATCGGTTCCTAATCGTTGCAAGTAAGCAATCAAGGCTACGATCTCGGTATTTGGAGCTACTTCCACACCAGCATCTTTCAGGTTTGCTACGACTTTAGCTGCCTGGGAGTCATAGTCAGCAGTTGCCTGGGCATCAAATCCCTCTGGATAGGGAACTCCCAATTTCTGAAGCGTTCTGATTTTTGCAGGCAAGTCTGAAATATCCAATTCATTTGTTGCCATCCAAGGATAAGAAGGCATCAAAGAACCAGGAGACATAGAGGTAGGATCCACCATATGGTGATAATGCCAGCTATCAGGATATTTACCTCCGATCCTATGCAAATCCGGACCGGTACGCTTAGAACCCCAAAGGAATGGTCGATCATAGACAAACTCGCCAGCTTTGGAGTATTCTCCATAGCGCTCCGTTTCAGATCGGAAAGGTCGGATCATCTGAGAGTGACAGCCCACACAGCCATTGGCAATGTAGAGATCTCTACCTTCCAGTTCAAGGGGAGTGTATGGCTTGACAGAACTGATCGTCGGCACATTGGACTTCACTAATATGGTTGGGATGATTTCAACCACACCACCGATTGCCACTGCTATGGTTGCCAAGATGGTAAAGAAGACAGGTTTTCTTTCCCATGCTCTATGCCAGAATTCGCCAGAGGGATTATACGATTTAGCCAATGCCGGTGCTTGATCTTCTTCCGTTGCTTGGAAGCTACCCTGCTTAGCTGTCATCCACATATTGTACATCATGATGATGGTACCAGTCAAATAAAGCAGGCCACCTACTGCTCTCAACATGTACATAGGAACAATCTGAATGACAGTCTCCAGGAAGTTAGGATAGGCCAATCGACCTGCTTCGTTGAACTCTTTCAGCATCAGAAACTGAGTCAAACCAGATACATAAAGCGGAAGGGCATAGAAGATGATACCCAAAGTTCCTAGCCAGAAGTGTGTATTGGCTAATTTGGTGGAGTAAATGCTGGTTTTGAATAGTCTAGGCCACATCCAGTATAGCATACCGAAAGTCAAGAAGCCGTTCCATCCCAAACCACCAATGTGCACGTGTCCTACGATCCAGTCAGTATAGTGTGCAATCGCATTGACGTTTTTCAGGGAAAGCATTGGTCCTTCGAAAGTCGCCATACCATAAGCGGTCACAGCAACTACCATGAATTTCAATACGGGTTCCTGACGGACCTTATCCCAAGCCCCTCTCAGAGTCAAAAGACCATTGACCATACCTCCCCAAGACGGAGCAATCAGCATCACGGAGAAAATAGTACCCAATACCTGTGCCCACTCAGGAAGAGCTGTATAAAGCAAGTGGTGAGGACCAGCCCACATGTAGATAAAAATCAAGGACCAGAAGTGTACAATCGACAGCTTGTAAGAATAAACCGGACGATTGGCAGCTTTGGGGAGAAAATAATACATCAAGCCCAAGAAGGGTGTCGTAAGGAAGAATGCTACTGCATTGTGTCCATACCACCACTGTACCAAGGCATCCTGCACCCCTGCATAGGCAGAGTAACTCTTAAAGAATGAAACAGGCAGCTCTAATGAGTTGAATATGTGCAAAATAGCTACCGTTACAAAAGATCCGAGGTAAAACCAAATCGCCACATACATGTGTCGCTCTCGACGCTTGATCAAAGTACCGATCATATTGGCTCCAAAAGCCACCCAGACCAATGCAATGGCAATGTCTATAGGCCACTCCAATTCCGCATATTCCTTGGAAGTAGTAATGCCTAGAGGCAACGTCAAGGCTGCCGAGAGGATAATCAATTGCCATCCCCAAAAATGGAACCAGCTCAGTGCCGTATTCCACATCGGAGTTTTGAGCAATCGGGGCATAGAGTAATAAACCCCAGCGAAAATAGCATTACCCACGAAGGCAAAAATGACCGCGTTGGTATGCAATGGGCGGATCCTACCAAAAGTGGTATAGGGATTACCCATGTTTGCCTCAGGCCAGAATAGTTGGATGGCGGCGATTAAACCTACCAACATTCCGACAAGGCCCCAGATAATTGTAGCGGCTCCAAAATATTTGACAATCTTATTGTCGTAATGGAACCTTTCCAAAGTAACATCATTCATAGGACTTGGATTTTTTAGGTTGATCTTTAATTATTTTTTTAGGCTGGTTTTCGAATAAAATGCGGACCGAGGGGGTGTAGCTATCGTCGAACTGACCATCCTTCATTGCCCTGAAAAACAAGACCAAGAACGTGACGGCCAAAACCAAACTGACAGCAATCAAGACAAAGATGACTTCCATATTAGGCTTTGTTTAAGTGAATGAGCCCCTTCCGGACACCCATAAAATTGGTAACTAATGTGGTAAAGATTACCACTGAAATACTGCTCACAGGCATCAGAATCGCGCAAAGGACAGGACTCAAAAGCCCTTGAACAGCCAATGAAAGACCCACAATATTGTAGAGGAAGCTCAGCCCGAAACTGGCTTTGATGATCTTGCGGCTGTCTCTTGCAAAAGCTAAAAAGGCTGGGATTTTGGCAAATGAATCCGCATCCAAAATGGCATCACTCGCAGGAGAAAAATGACTTACCCGATCGGTGATCGCTACGCCTACCTGACTTTCTTGCAAAGCTCCCGCATCATTGAGCCCGTCTCCGATCATGAGCGAATTTTTACCCTGCTGATTCAAAGACTTGAGATAGTTCAATTTGTCTACCGGACTCTGATTGAAATGATAGGAAACTTCACCTTTCAAGGCCTTGGACAAAGATTCCTCTTCATGACCGTGGTCACCGGAAAGTACATGCAAATCCAAGTTTTGACCGAGTTGGCTGACGATAGCAGCAGCCCCTTCTCTCAAAGTGGATTGAATATGAAAATACCCAAGTACGACACCTTCAACAGCGAAATAGACCAAGTTACCCGTAGGCACATCCACCCTATTATTCACTTGCACAAAGTCTGCTGAACCCAATTTGAATTCCTGACCTTTGTAGGTTCCTACCAAGCCTTTTCCTTTGATTTCAGTTGGGTTCTCCAAGGTAATCGAAGTAGTATTCTCCAACCAGAGGTTGATTCTATTGCTCAAGGGATGAGTAGATCGCTCTACCAGTGCTTTGAGGATCTGTCTGCTTTCGGAGGAAAGATCTTCTCCGAAATAGTCAATTTTGGCTTTTCCCGGATCAGTCAAAGTACCAGTTTTGTCAAAAACCACGGTATCGATCAAAGCGAGACGCTCCACCACCGCAGCGTTTTTCAGATAAAACTTTCCTTTTCCAAAAATCCGTAAGGTATTGCCCAAGGTGAATGGAGTGGACATGGACAGCGCGCATGGACAGGCCACGATCAAAACAGTAGTGAAGGCTTTTACTGCCAAAGGCACATCTTTTCCTATCCAATAGGCGAAGGCAGCTACCGCAATAGTCAGAACGGTCCAGGTAAATACCCCACTGATTCGGTTTGCCAAGGGCTCAAGCAAGCGCTTGTTTTCCTTTTCAAAAGAATCATTGTTCCAAAGGTCAGTCAGGTAGCCTTGCGAAGGCGACTTCTGAACAGTAAGCAAAATAGGATCGCCTTTTTGCCGCCCCCCAGCATAGATCAATTCCCCTTTTTGCTTGGGCACAGGCAATTCTTCACCGGTTACAAAACTGTAATCGATATGTGCCCTTTCGGAGAGAAGAAGAGAATCAGCAGGAATCAACTCTTCATCTCTCACCAGAATCACATCACCAACTTGCAATTTGATTAGTGGAATTACCTCCTCTCGTTCTTTGACCAACTTGGTAACGGCTATCGGGAAATAGGCTTTGTAATCCCGATCAAATTCAAGAGTGGCAAAAGTCTTTTGCTGGTAGACTTTTCCCAAAAGCAAGAAAAACAAGAGACCTCCCAGGCTGTCCATGTAACCGGCATTTCCTTGCATGAAAATTTCCCAAAGTGAGTAAAGGAAAAAAGCGATGATACCCAAGACAATGGGCACATCCATGTTGATTTTCTTTTGGCGGATAGAATTCCAAGCTGAAACGTAGTAATCGCTTGCCGCATAAAACACGATGGGAAGAGAAAGCACCACATTGAGGTAATCAAAGAGTCCCTTGAATCCCTCCCCCAGCAGCTTAGCTTCTGAGAAATACTCCGGCATGCTGAACAGCATCATGTTGCCAAAGCAAAAACCCGCTACGCCAAGTTTGGTAAGGGTTTTCCGATCGATGGAATGCCCATCCTTTTTATCCAGATCAGCGAGGTTAATCTTGGGCTCATAGCCTAAAGTAGAAAGTAGCTTTACTACCTCCTTCAAGGAGATCTTCTTATTTAAAAACTTGATCTGAACTTTCTTTTTAACAAAATCCACACGACTGCCATTGATGGAAGAATTGATTTGGAAAAGATTCTCCAAAAGCCAAATACACGAGGCACAGTGAATTAAGGGAATATAAAAAGTAACGTGGCTCTCAGTTTCATTTTTGAAATCGAGGAGTTTATTCGCTACATCGACATCATCCAGATAGTCAAAGCGGTTTTTCAGGCCAGAGGCCTGTTTTTGGGATTTCCCGGGAGCTGATTCGATTGCATAATAATTGCAAAGATCATTTTGAGAAAGTACCTCATAGACCAGTTTACAACCTTGGCAACAAAAAAATTTCTCGTCAAAAACCAAGGAATCAGTGGTACAATCCTCACCGCAATGGTAACATTTCTCTTGTGCTTTGACAGGTAAATTTGCTCTCATTCCCAAATATTTTTTTAAAATTACGGCTGCACTCTTCCGAAAAACATGATGAAAATCAGGAATATCTATGACTTACACCGAGAGATAAAAAGAAAGCTTCTCACTCCAAATTTTTCCTTTGTAGAAATGAAAAAGTACCTTGGCTAGGTCTGCTTGGTAATTTTTAGTGGTCACCAAGAGCGTACAATCATGCTTGACGGCATACGACCAAAAGTCACCTATCCGGGTAAAATTAAACTTAATAAAGCTAGTTTCTTGCGTGGAATTGGAGACCAATTGAATGATTTCCTGTTCCTCACGGATCTTGGATTTAGGTATAAAGCAGGGTGAAATGATGGTCGCCTTACTTCTCTTTATCAAATCCCCAAAAAGAAGAATAAATCTCCGTATTAAATCAGCTGAGTTGGGAGTGCCATCGTAGTGAAACAACAGGTGCCTGGCAGAAAAATCTGGAACATATAAAAGGACGGGTACACCACACACTTCTTTTTCCAGTGGCTTTGGATAATCATGTTGATGTAGCCAATCAAGGGTTTTATACAAATCTATGGTAAATAAGGAAGGATTTTCCTCATCATGAAAATAGGAGGGTGTAGGTAAGGAAGGATTGAACGATTCTGTCAATTCCTTTGAATAAAACTCCCTCAGGACATCCTCTGGTAGTTCGTATCGTAGTGCGTGGGGCGATTTGAGATCCATGACAAAATTGTATGATTCAAAACTATCCCAAGAAAGTCAGTTTAGGCCTGACCTATGATGGTAAGGAATATGATAAAAATCAGATTTATTATCGGTTAGAAACCCTAACCAGAAGATAAAATTGATCTAGTACGAGCCATGTTTTGCTCCTTTATAGGAATTAGCATTGGACTAAAAAAAGGTTCTCCTTTTTTATTTATTACTTCAAAAAGTTAGATGATGCATTGGTAAACAACCCAAAAACAAAAAAGCCTTCAGGTATGATCTGAAGGCTTTGAATAATGTGGCGGCGACCTACTCTCCCGGGAGTAACCCCAGTACCATCGGCGCTGCAGGGCTTAACTTCTCTGTTCGGGATGGGAAGAGGTGGGACCCCTGCGCTAGGCCGCCTAATTTGTAAGTATGCAGTGACCGGTGATCAGTC
>NZ_QEIG01000024.1 GCF_014324365.1 Algoriphagus sp. AK58 | reverse complement strand
TAAGCCGTTCTACCAATAAAGCATATCGGTAAAACCCCTCTCCTCAGGTTATTTCTTTTTCGCCTTACATCACTTCAAAGAACTTGTCTTTCTCTTTTCGAAAGATTGTCGGAACCGTTATTCCGAAAGCGAGTGCAAAGATCGGATTTTGTTTTTTCTTTCCAAAAATCATCGAGAAAATTTTCTCGTTTTTTTCTTCGCTTTACTCTCTTTTTTCAATTTGTTTCAGGCCTTGTTCCTGAATGGGAGTGCAAACATAGAAGAGCAGAATGGATTACGCAAGCCTTTCTCAAACAAAAATTCCAAACTTTTTTTGATTGAGATTTTATCATTTAAAAATCAGGACTTTCCTTTTTTGAAAAGGGGAACTGTACTGCAGGGTTCTCCAAACATTAAACTTTTAGCTTCTTGCTGAAGGAGAGAAATCAAGCGCCCATAGGCAAAAAGTGGAATAGGGAATTTAGAACAGCCCTTGATCACAACTGGCCGATCTTTGAAGTCATTTGCATCAATAGCACTTAAGGTAAGTTCAGCAATATGTTGCTCGAGATTATTTAAGTCCCCAACACAATACCCTTTGGCAACACCTTCCAGATAAGTACAAACCAACATATAGGCCCAAGTAGGAACGATGGCATCTGCTGAACAGGTCACTGCAACCCATTTATCGGAATAAACAGACCAATCAAACTCCTTTAAAGCCTGCCTAAAATCCTTCTCACGTAAAACCAACTCCTGAAAAAGAAAATTCTTTAAATCAAATACGACCCTCTCATCTTGCGGGTAAAATTCCTCCATATTAAGAGATATGATCGGACTGCTTGCAACTCGATTTATAATATCACTCATAGGCTTAACAAGGGATTCTTTTTAGAATGGAGTGCTTTAAATTCTTTAAGGTAGTTTGGAACAAAGTAGGCGATATCCTCAAAAGATTGGGTCAATAATTTACCGTAAGCCAATTTTCCGAGATTCTTTGCGGACACAACTGGATTCTCTAAAAAAACAGCATTTTGATGAGTTAAAACACTTTTCACTTTGGACACTGCATCTCCTGAAAAGTAGACTTTGCCCTTTTCCAAGTAATCACGATAAGCGCCTTCTTCAAGAATTATGGACTCAATGGCACTCAATTCTTGTAAATTCTCTCCAAATGCCTGGCTATAAACCTCCATCCTACGCGCATCCAAAACGGCAATCCTAATTTCTCCTTCACTGTAGGGATAACAAGAGGCTATTGCTTGTAAGGTGTTTATTCCAATGAGGGGCCTATCCAACGCAAAAGCCAAACCTTTTGCAGTAGAAACCCCTATCCTCAATCCTGTATATGACCCCGGACCTTCAGATACAGCGATAGCATCCAATTCCTTATAACTAAGCCCCGCTTCATAAAGGACTAGATCAATCAATCCCATCAGCTTCTCAGCATGAGCTCCGGATTCATTTAACTCCTCTAAAGCAATCAAATTTCCGAACTCATGAACAGCAACTGAGCAAACGGAGGTTGAAGTCTCTATGGAAAGGATTTTTCCCATCTTTACTTTGCAGATGCCGTTAGGGTCTTTACGTATTTTGAAGACGTATTTAAATAGCTTTTAGCTAATTCTACTGCTGGGTCTTCATCCAAACCGGCCTCAATCATCCCTTCCTGGAAATAATACCTGGAAACTATCTCCTCACTAAGGATTTTTCTAATCTCCTTTTTGTGAGTATCCAGATCATTCTCTTTACTATGGTTGACCTTCGCCTTGATGGCTTCCAACTGGGCTTTTATTTCCTGATAGTAAGTCTCCTTTTCCACATACTTTTCCAAATCACTTAAGGATTTCTCGGTGTAGGTAGTATAATCATAATCTTTGCCCACAAGGAACTTCTTAAACTCTTCATAATCCTGATCAGAGATCTGAAAAGTCATTGGGTTAGAAATGGCCTTATTTTTATAAAAGTACTGGGTGGCAAAGTCAAAGATATGGTTACCAGCTACCAGAGTATAAGAAATCGGAGCGTAAGTAACTTCTTCTATCTTTTCGTCCGGTTCAATTCCAGCCCCATCCAAGACAGTTCTACCATTGGCTGTCTTGAATGCTTTCCTAAGTGAATCCGGTACTGTGGTCACAGAGCCATTTTCTCTAGTCTGGGCATAATCAATTGCTTGGATGCACCGTCCGCTTGGAATATAATATTTTGCAGTGGTGATTTTTGCCTGAGCATTGTAAGTTAAAGGTATGGTCGTCTGCACAAGACCCTTTCCAAAAGATTTTCTTCCTACCAAAACCGCACGGTCGTAATCCTGCAGTGCTCCTGCGACAATCTCTGCAGCCGAAGCACTTCGCTCATTGATTAAAACGACCAGGGGTATTTCTTTATCTATTGGAGTCTTGGTCGTTTTGTAGGTGTAATTTACATTTTGAAGCTTACCTATAGTTTTTACTACCTCTTTACCCTTAGGAATAAAAAGATTGACAATTTCCACCGCTTCGTTAAGCAATCCTCCTGGATTATCCCTCAAATCCAAAATCAGTCGATCAGCGCCTTGTGCTTTAAGGGCAACCAAGGCATTTCGGACCTCAGAAGAGGCATTGGTCGTAAAATCAGCCAATTTGATATATCCGGTCTTCTCGTCAAGTTTGCCGTAAAAGGGAACATTCTTCAGGCTGATTTTTTTCCGGATTAGTGAAAATTCCAAAGTATCACGATCTCTTTTGACAGTCACTTTCACAGATGTATTTGCAGGTCCTTTCAATAGTTCGGATACCTCAGAAGTGTTTTTCCCAGAAACATCGACGCTGTCGATTTTAATAATGTAATCAGCAATCTTCAATCCTGCATTTTGGGCCGGGAAACCCGTGTATGGCATTAAAATCATATTACCTCCACCTCGGTTTCCGATCAAGGCTCCTACCCCCGCATACTCACCAGTAGTAAGCATGCGAAAATCATCTGATTCTTCTTCAGGAATATATTCCGTGTAGGGATCCAATTCTTCCAGCATGGCGTTGATTCCGATGGTTACCAATTCATCCGGATTTATTTCATCCACGTAATAGGAATCAAGCTCCCGAATGAGCGTGGCAAAAATGTCAATGTTCTTCGCCAAGGCAAAAAGCTTGTCATTCTTGACTTGAAAAGCCAAAATCCCGGAAAACAGAAGTAAAACAACCGGAATCCAAACAGCCGGTCTCTTAATTTTTTGAATCATGCTCAGAATGATTTTGGGGTAATTCCTTTATCAGTTTTTCAAGAGCCACTTTCATTTTTGGCTCAATTTCAGAAAAACTCATTTCAGGGTTTCCAACAAATATAAAGCCCAACAAAATCCCGTTGGGAGGTAGTATTGATTTATTAAGACGGTAAGCTTCACGAATTCTTCTTTTTATGAAATTTCTACCGCTGGCCTTTTTTATTTTCTTCTTCGAAACGGAAAAGAGCACCTGATTAGTTTGGCCATCCATTTCTTTTTTAACCAAAAAAAGGACTTTAAATGGATACAAAAAAAAAGAGGAACCTTCGTTAAAAAGTTCCTTGATAAGCTTTTCGGCGTGCAGCCGCTCAGATTTTGGAAGTTTGTAATTCATCGCAAGGACTAGACTCGTATGTGAACATACGAAATGCAATCCAAAGAATTACTTCTTCAACGTCTTTTCGTCAGACACGGTCAACTTATGTCTGCCTTTTGCTCTTCTGGCTCTCAATACTCTTCTACCATTTGCAGTAGCCATTCTTTCTCTGAAGCCGTGCTTGTTTTTTCTTTTTCTGCGAGAAGGCTGGAATGTTCTTTTCATGATCGAATATCTTTATCTAATTGCTCCCTTGACTGTCCTAATTGAGTTTGGCCCCAAAAAGGACTGCAAAGATATGCACCATTTTCTTAAATACAAATCAGCTCTCTACATTTGTTTGGAGCCTCAAGCAGAAAACTATGATCTACTATAAGATTTCCTGTCCGATTCCAACTTCCCAATTTTTGGCCATCCAATTTCAAGTAGAAAATCCAGGAGAAACTAAACTGGAACTTCAACTTCCGGCGTGGCGAGCTGGTCGATATCAGCTAGCGAACTACGCTCAAAATATTCGCGCTCTGAAAGCATGGGATAAAAATCAAAGAATTTTACCCCTCACCAAGATCAGCAAAGACCGCTGGACTATCGATGGACAAGGGCAAATCACCGTTTCCTATGAATATTGGGCGGGAAAAATGGATGCGGGAAGTGCTTGGGCAGACGATCAACAAGTCTATTTCAATTTGGTAAACTGCTGCTTTGAGGTTATCGGTCAGGAGCAATCGCCCGTTGAAGTCCGTCTTGATTTACCGGAATTTCCAGTCAAGATGAGTACACTGCGTCCGAACGGAAAAGATGTTTGGATTGCAGATAATTTTGAAATGCTGGCTGACTCGACCATTTTAGCCTCAAAAGGTTTAACTAATTGGAATTACCAAGCCGGAGAAACTGTTTTTCAAATCTGGATCCAAGGTGAAGTCCATTTTGAAAAGGACCTATTCATCAAGCGCTTTCAAGACTTTAGCGAAAAACTTATCAGAGATTTTGGTGAATTTCCTGAGCCGGAATACCATTTTATTTTTCAACTACTTACCTACCCGCATTATCACGGAGTAGAACACCGAAAAGGCACCGTTATTACTTTTGGACCGGCAGAAAAACTTACAGATGCAGCTGAAATGGAGGAGCTTTTGGGAATCAGCTGCCATGAACTTTACCATGCCTGGAATGTGTGCCGAATTCGTCCAAAAGAACTGTTACCTTATGATTTTTCGAAAGAGATCTACACCAAGGCGGGCCTTATCTTGGAGGGAGTGACCACTTATATGGGGGATCTCTATTTGCTCAAATCTGGCGTATATGATTTACCCACTTACCTCCGTCATTTTGAAAAACTGATCAATCGGGAGGCTAATTCATTTGGATGGAAAAATCACAGCATACTAGAATCCTCCTTTGATCTTTGGCTAGATGGCTACCAACCGGGAATCCCGGACCGAAAAGTCAACATCTATACTCATGGCGCACTTCTGAATTTTTGTCTTGATATCATGCTCCTAGAGAATGGAAGTAGCCTCTCGAAGGTCATGCGGCTGATGTGGGAAAGATTTGGAAAGCCTATGGATGGATATACTCTTGAACACTTTAAATCCATTATCCAGAAGGAAAGCAAAATGCCAAACCAAATCCAGGAATTCTTCTGCCGCTATGTAGAGGGAAATGAGGATGTATTCCAAGTTCTTGAGGAAAAATTAGGCATTTTGGGTTTGGAGCTAACCAAAACCTGGTCAGATGACTTCCTACTCCACCAATTTGGCGTTCGAACCACACCTCAACGCCTCATCACTCAAATTCACCCTGAGAGTTCTGCATTGCAATTCTTGATGATTGGCGATGAAGTTTTAAATTCCGAAATGCTCCATCCAGAAAGTATTCGGATTCAAGTCAACCGAAATGGAAGGCTTCTTGGACTTACTATTTCCAAAGAAAAGCAGCCATTTTTCCCCATATATCAGATAGCAGTCAAAAAAGAAAGTTCTCTTCAGATAGCCTGGAGAACATAAAAAAAAAGCCTCCCTAAGGGAGGCTTTAGATTTGCTCGATCAATTTAACTTATTGGAAATCGGCCTCAGTAAGCGATTGGTTAAATTTCACAGAGGTCATTTTGGTCACCAAGGCTTCCGGGAGCATAGGGTTTTTGATTTTCAGAGTCATTGGGAATTTAACCCCGTCCACCTCCTGATAGTCACTGTAAGTCACATCACCGGTAGCATCAGAACTTGTGCGCACTTTCAGGGAACTTGCCACGGAATAATATTCAAAGGTTATCATGCCGTTCGGGGCTGAAATTTTGATCTTGTGTGTCGATTCGCCTTCGATCTCCTCCGTACCTTCATAAGATAAGGCATATCCCATTTCCTGATATCTTGGTTCAGGAAAAACAAAGGTTTGGGTCTTGAGTAAGGTAGTCATTTCATCTGGCACCTCCTGTACTTGCCCCATGGCCATGATCTGAGCTTTACCATTTTTCAACACGGTCTGCTGCATGACATTACCCCCGACAGAGGTTGACTGGAGCAATCTTTCATTCTCACTGTCTGCGACAGTTTTAATGGTAATAGATTGTCCCATGAAGGAAGCCTCTCCTGTCATAGAAGCATTTTTTATGGACTCCACTTTCTCCTTTCCACCCACTGCCTTGATGTAATTAGCAATGATGATTTCAGGATCGTTTTCCAACGCGAGCTGCTCAATCCCATTTATTGAACTTGAATCTTTCGCGAAAAGGTCTCCATAAAATGCTGAGGTCAGTAAGACCGAGACTAAAAGTGATTTGATTTTCATAAGAGTTTAAATTAGTTGTGGAATAAAAACAAAAAGAGAGGGAATTCCTCTCTTTTTTGAAGTTAAATTAATTGATATCGCTATCAGCGACAGGCACATTAAGTTCCATAGTGGTCACTTTGGCTTCCAATGGAACAGGGATCATTGGAGATTTGATCGTCCAAGTCATCGGCAAAAGGACTCCTTCTTTTTCCTGATAATCGGAGTAGAATGTGTCACCCGAAGCCGGATTTTCATACTTGATCTTCAAACCTGATTCCTGCGCATAATAATTGGTCAATTTGGCACCGGAAGCACTGGCTATTATCACCTTATAAGCCGGTGTTCCGTCGACGTCTTTTAGCCCATCAAAAGTTAAAGTGTATCCCATGGCTTGGTACACTGCCTCTGGGAAAAGGAAAGAATTCAACACAGCCTCCTCATATTGAGCAGGTTGCATTTCCTGATTTTGCCCCTGCATAGTCAGTGATCCTTTTCCATTTTCAATCTTGGTTTTGATCAGAACGTTTCCACCTACCGACTGCTTTTGTGCATATCGCTTATTTTCCTGATCATACACAAAAGAGATATTGAGTGCTGTCCCCATCACACTGGCATCCATGGAGATTTTGGCGGTTTTAATCTGAGATACTTTATCCTTGCCTCCGATAGCCTTAAGGTAGTTTTCAATTACCTTTTCTGCGGTCATATCCGCATCTGCCACCAATTGCTTGGCTGGCTCGCCCATGTTGTCATATTCGATGACTTCACCAAACTTGGCCAATTTTTCCTTGATCTCGGCACCGTTACCTACAGTCGTAATGATGAATTTGTCAGGCTCGATGAGCCTTTTTGCGGTAGCATTGATATCAGCTACCGTCAGGGCATTGAGCTTTTGAAGGTAGGTAGCATAGTAATCCTTTGGCAGATTGTAGCGATCAATGTTTAAAGCGAAATTGGCTACTGTGGCAGGCTGCTCCAAGGATCTTCCAAAGCTTCCTGAAAGTTCCGCCTTGGCTTTGGCCAATTCCTCTTCCGTAACGCCGTTTTCAACTAGGTTCTTTATTTCATAAATGAACTCATACACTGCAGAGTCAGTCACTTCTGTTCTTACAGAGGCATTGGCAGAGATGGTAGCAACCAACTTATCAGCGCCAATGGAGGAATAAGCCCCATAAGTATACCCTTTGTCTTCACGAAGGTTCATAAACAAACGTGAAGCAGACCCTCCACCCAAAATCTGATTCAATACCCGGCTTGAAATGTAATCCGAATCACCGATTTTCATCTGAACAGGCTGAGTTACGTTGATCACCGACTGAACGGATGAACTCCTATCCACTAAAGCAACTGCTTGCTTGGCCGCTCTTACAGGCATTGGGTAAGTGAACTTAGGCACTTCTCCTTTTTGCCATGCTCCAAAATATTGAGTGACCACTTTTTGAGCTTCAGCTTTGTCCATATCCCCTACAATCGCTAAATAGGCGATATTTGGTTTGAAATAGGTTTGATAGTAAGCTTTGATATCTTCTACCGTAATGTTGTTTGTTGTCTGCTCGGTTTGAGACTCTCCGTAAGGGTGATTTTTTCCATAGAGAACTGCTCTGGAAAGTCTGGAAGAAATCGCATTGGGGTTGTCTTTGCTTTGAGCCAAGTTGGTCAAAGACTGCTTCTTCAGTTTATCCAATTCTTCCTGAGGAAAAACCGGATTGAAAAGTACGTCTGCCATCAAATCCAGGACTTTACCTTGATGCTTCTTTAAGGAAGATGCAAAAATAGAAGTCGAAGAAGCGCTCAAGCTTGCCCCGATAAAATCCACTTCCTGATCCAGCTGGTCTTTGGTTCGGTTCTTGGTTCCTCCCATCATCATTTCGCCAACAAATCCAGTCAAACCAGCTTTATCTCCTTCCAAAATTGGATCACGCTCCAAAACAAGAGTAAAAGAAACTCTAGGAAGCTTGGTGTTTTTTACCACAAATACTTTCAGTCCGTTGGGTAAAGTGAATGTCTCTGCCTCATTGATTTTGATCTCCGGTGCTGGCCCTGATGAGGGCAGTTTGCTTCGGTCCACTTGAGCGAAACCGCCCACAGCTACCAAAAGCGTCAATACAAATGCTATTGCTAATTTTTTCATTTTTCTAGTTCGATAAGGTAAAACAATTATTCAGTAGCAGGCTGAGCAGATTTAGGCAAATAATAAAGTACCACCCGTCCGTTGAGGTTCATGTATTCCTTGGCTACACGCTGGATATCTGCTTTGGTCACTTTGGAATAGGCATCCATCACTTGGTTGATGTAATTGGTATTTCCGAAGATCACTTTGGCTTCAGCTAAATTTTCAGCAATCCCTGCCACGGTAGAGTTGCCGCTGACGATATCATTTTCCATTTGATTTTTCAACTTCGCAAAATCTTCATCGCTGATTCCCTGATCCTGAACCAGTTTGATCAATCGATCCACTTCAGATTCCAGATCTTTGGGTTCCACGCCCATGTTGGTGATTCCGTACATGAGAAAGACACCCCCGTCTTCCAGTTCCAAAGGAATAGCAGCTACAACCAATGCTTTTTGCTGCTTATCTACCAGCTCTTTGGTCATCAAAGATGAATTTCCGCCTGTCAAATAGGTAGAAAGCATAGATAGTGCATAACTGTCCGGGTGATTTCTTGGAGGCAAATTGTAGGCTTGAATCACCGCAGGAATCTGGATATTGTCATAAATGACGTCACGAATCTCGGCTGTCTTTTTTGGTTCGACTACATTCGGACGATAGATTGGCTTAGCTCCCTTTGGGATTTCTGAGAAATATTTTCTCACCAAAGATTCTGTGGTTGCATAGTCAATGTCACCTGCAATGGTCAGAGTCGCATTATTGGGCACATAGAAATCCTTGTAAAACTGCTGGAATTCTTCGATCGTGGCAGCATTCAAGTGGTCCATGGATCCGATAGGCGCCCACTGATAAGGATGAACCTGATAGGCTCTTTTCAACGTTTCCGGGAGAATGGTACCATATGGTTGATTTTCGTATCGCTGACGTCTTTCTTCTTTCACCACTTCACGCTGAGTTTCCACCCCAGTGATATCCACTTTGGAGTGCAGCATTCGCTCACTTTCCATGTAAAGCGCAAGTTCCAGTTCATTCGAAGGAAGCAGCTCATAATAGTACGTGATGTCATTGGAGGTGTAAGCATTTAGGGTTCCTCCACGGCTTTGAATAATATTCATGTACTGGCCACGATCGATATTTTCAGAACCTTCAAACATCAGATGCTCAAAAAAGTGCGCAAAACCCGTTCTTTCAGGGTTTTCATTTTTGGAACCAACGTGATACAAGACAGAAGTCACCACAATAGGGGTGGTGTTATCCTGATGCATGATCACATGCAAGCCATTGTCCAAGGTAAATTCCTTGAACTCAATTTTGTTTTGGGAAAAAGAAGGGAAGGCAAAAAGCCCTACCATCCATCCCAGAAGTATCGTTTTTTTCATGGTAAAAAGATTGGGTTAGTTTTTTACTAAAGAGATATTACTGCAAGTAGGAATATTTTGTTTTATCTCAACTAAAGATTATTGCCGAGATTTGCTTTCAATTTTAACAAAACTTATTTCAATGTAAGCTCAAAATCCATCATTGCAGGATTCTAAGGACAAGCGAAGAGGCTGCTTTGTCAGGGCAGCCTCAGAAAATCAAGGATTCAAACGGGCCAAAATCTCTTTGGCCTCGTGCCATTTAAGTCTTGGACCAAACTGGCTGACAATTTTAGAACTTGCCATAGATGCCAACTTCCCGCTAGAAGCGTAGCTATGTCCATTCGTAATTCCATAAAGAAAGGCTCCTGCGAACATATCGCCGGCACCATTGCTGTCAATGGCAGTGGTCTTGTATGGCTCTATATCGATGAAGGTGTCCCCATCGAAAATCATTGCTCCATTTTTGCCCATGGTGATCACAAAGTGCTGTGCGGCTTTTTTCATTTCCTCTCGAGCTTCTGCCAAGTTATCTTTTCCAGTATAAAGCATGGCTTCTTCCTCATTGGCAAAAAGCAGATCTACACTTGGGCCAATTACATCATCAAAGTTGGCTTTGAAATACTTCACCATGGCAGGATCAGAGAATGTCAAGGCTACTTTGGTCCCTGCCTCTTCGGCCACTTTTTTGGCGTGAAGCATGGCATCTTTTCCATTGGGAGATGTCACCAAGTACCCTTCGATGAAGAGGTATTTGGAATCCTTGATGGCTGATTCATGAATATCCTTCACGGAAAAATTTTGGGTAATCCCTAGAAAAGTATTCATGGTACGCTCAGAGTCTTCCGTCACCATTACCAAACATTTCCCGGTCACACCGTTCTCCAAGATTTCTGGAACAAGCGCAATGTCAACTCCTGAATCATTCAAGTCTTTCAGATAGAAATGCCCGAGTTCGTCATTGGCAACTCTGAAACAATAAAACGATTTCCCTCCAAATTGACTGACCGCTACTACCGAGTTGGCCGCCGAACCACCTGCCTGTTTTTTCGCCTCCGAATGATTGATCACTCTCATCAGATGGTTTTGACGGTCTTCATCTACCAAGGTCATCAGGCCTTTTTCCACTCCATTGTCAAAGAAGAACTGATCGGTTACTTTGAATTCAATATC
Source organism: Algoriphagus sp. AK58 (assembly GCF_014324365.1). Classification (GTDB taxonomy): domain Bacteria; phylum Bacteroidota; class Bacteroidia; order Cytophagales; family Cyclobacteriaceae; genus Algoriphagus. Next base: position 43,637 of record NZ_QEIG01000024.1, on the reverse strand, counting down.
TACTAGGGCATTTCCGATGCCTGTTACGTCGTATTTTTTCATTTATGAATTATTGGAAAATTGAAAGATTTCAAAATTGGAAGATTGGTCAGAAAGCTGGGTTTTACTTCATTATTCGAAATTCGATGATCGGTATTCGACATTAATCTTGGTAAGCTCAATTGGGAGAATCAGGTTTGAGATTCGAAATTGTGTCGTAAATCGTCGTTCGTAACTCGTCAATCGAAAATAGGATGTCTCTCGAATGGTTTTTCCCGGTCAAACAGGTAGCGATACGTATGGTGTGTTTTATAAATCGTTGCCAGCAGCTGCTCACACACCCGCATCATCTTCGGATTGAAGTCCCCGATCCAGTTCATCTCGATGGTTTTATATGGGAATGATGGTTTCCCGCTCATCTTGTCATAGCTGATGATCATGGCGCTTTCTACCCCCTTACCCTGATGCTCCGGCACTACACCAAAGACCAACCCGAGCATTTTATTGGGTGGAAAGAAGGTCTTGTACCATAGAAATTTCAACTTACCGATCAGATCCATTTTTCCATTCACATGCTTGAAGATCTGATTGATTTCTGGGATTTGGATGAAAAATCCAACAGGCTCTCCCTTGTAAAACGTGAAATAAATCAACCTCGGATCGATGATCGGCTTCATTTTGCCAAACATGAGTTGGGCTTCCTTCAAAGCAATGGACTTGCCCATATGACGGGCCCAGGCTTTGTTGTACACCGTCATGAAGTACTCCGGAGCCTTTTCCTGAAGTTCTTTGCCTTGGATGTACCGAAAGGAGTAATCCGGATTAGCGATGATGGCATTGGCCCGCTGGATCATTTTCTCATCAAAACCCAAATCCTGCACCGGACGCATGTAGGTGTACTGTTTGAAATAGAGCTGAAACCCATAGTCCTCGAAGAACTTCTGGTAATATTTAAAGTTCCAGGGCATGTTGTAGTTCGGCTCGGAAAATCCATCGACCAACAGCCCCCACCACTTATCCCGCTCGCCGAAGTTGATGGGACCGTCCATAGCCTCCATTCCTTCACTTTGGAGCCATTCCTTTGCGACATCGAACAGCTTGAATGCTGCCTCTTTATTATCGATGCATTCAAAAAAACCTACCCCTCCAGTAGGTTGCTTCTCTTTCATTTTAGGATTGATAAAGGCTGCAATTCTTCCTATGGTTTTTCCTTTGTCATCCTGAAGTAACCATCGCTTGGCTTTTGCCCCGTTTCGGAAAAGTTTGTTAGTATCAGGGTGAAAAAGTCCCTCGATGTCTTTATCGAGCGGTCGGATCCAGTTTTTTTCATTTTTATACAGCCGGACCGCCATCTCAATAAATTCTTTCTGATGGGCAGGAGTGGTGACTTCAATCAGCTTCATTCGGGAGATTTTAGTCGGCTAAATTAGGGGATCGGGGGGAAAGGGCAAAAAGTCGTTGAATAGTTGAAGTTTCGCTCATCCCAAAGAATTGAAATTTGTTCTTGAAACTTTTGCACTATTGACAACTTCGATTAATCTTTTAATATTAGGAGCGACTAAATCATACTTTTATGAGAAAGCTACTAACCCTTTTCCTTTTACTCGGAGTAACTCTCACCTCATTCGGTCAAATCAAAAATGAATTGTCTAATTGGACCATCGGGCTATCTATTTCCCCTGACAGCTATCGCTATGCACAGGCAAAACAAAACGGTCTTTACTATCAATTTTCATTTGACCGACATTTGACCGAATATTTGATCCTGGGAGGCTACCTGGGTACTCAAAACAGAAGATCAAGTTACCAGGCTAGGAATATAGCGGCACCGTCCGAATTCGCAGAGATTGACTTTGAGAAGCAATATGTTCCTTTAGGAATTCGCTTTGGGTTTGACCTAAGCTCATTTTTTTCTAGCCAATTAGGCTGGGTCAAAAATGAATCAAAATGGGAAATTCTTCTCTTGGGCTATGGAGGCGTGACCGTTCAATCTTTAGAAATTAAAACTCCCCGAGTACCTGGGAAAGTTTATGACGATTCGGAGTACCCTGTGGAAGAAGACATGAATTACGTCGCTGGTTTGAATGCGGTCATCCGATATTTCCCTGCCAAAAATCTGGGGGTATTTACAGAACTTGGTTACGGCCCTGTTGGAAGGTATTCTTTTGGGCTTGCTTATCGGTTGAGGTAACGAAAACGATTTCAAAATCTTTTTTATCCACCCTACTTTTCTTGAAGTTGGGCCCTTCCAAAGTTTTAGTGCTGCTTTCGGAAAAGCAGCATAACTCCAACGGTTGGCTGTCCTGCTTCTCCAGAAGCTGGACTTTACTCTAATCATAGTGCTGCTTTCGGAAAAGCACCACAATACAGAAAATGCTGCCTCCGAAGAAGCAGCATAACAAAAATAGCCTCTTAATACCTTACCAGTTTTCCAAACTTTGGAAATTCCTCATGTGATATCGCTCCAAAAACCGCATATCATTCGAACTTGTAGGTTCTGCGGCAAGATTTCTTCCAAAGTCGCGACGCGCCAAATTATGTTTCTCTATTGGATCTTCCTCTCTTGATCCAGTGGGACTATGAGGATCAAAAATTTCCTCACCAAGGGATTCTCCATTCAGACCAAAATATCTCCAAATTCCGATCTTCTCTCCTCCACTATATGATCCCGAGCTAGCTACTGCTGTACTTTTTGGATAATAGGTCAACCAAACGCCGGTTCGGACTCCTTTGGTATAGCGTCCCTTTTCGAGCAAATTTCCTTCCCGGTCATAGACAAGTCTTTTTCCTGTCCCATTGACTAGTTTTCCAGCATCTAAAACTCTTCCGCCTGAAGTCTTAAACTCACCTATGGCTACCAATCTACCTAGGACAAACTGCTCCTCTTGAAATACAACCCCTTTTTCATCTATCACCTTCCACATTCCTTCTTTACTTCCATCCTTGTATTCTCCCAGTCGGTAAAATCCCTGTACTTCTGCAATTTGCTCCTGCCAAGTTCCAACGCGGATTCCAGCTTGGTATTCTCCTTTACTGATCAGAGTTCCGAGATTGTCAAAATTTTCCCAAATCCCATCTAATTCACCATTGGCAAATGAACCTCTGATCTCCTGCTGACCATCCTCATAGAATCGCTCGTAAGCCCCATTTTCTTGGTCATTGGCGAATTCAATTGATTTTTGAAGATTTCCATTTGGAAAAAAAGCCTGGTAAGTACCCTCGAGTTTGCCTGCTTCAAAAGGAATGATTTCAGCAAGATTTCCATTGGGAAAGTAATTTTTTGTAGTGCCTTGAAGCAGATTTTTGGAGTAGGAATATTCGGATTTTTTAGACCCGTCACGGTAGTAGGAGTTCCAATCGCCTTCTTTTAAATCATCTAGGTAACTACCCGACAGCAACACTTCTCCACTTTCGCTGAATTCAAAAAACTCTCCGTTAAGCCTGCCACTTGAAAAATTAACCAGCTTTTTGATCGCTCCGGTAGGGTAAAACTCCTCCATCAATCCATCAGGCACATTGTCCTTGAAAGCAATCTGAAAAACAGGAATCGACAAATCAAACGTCTCTTCAATCTCCACTCCCCTCACGGCATCCAAACTGACTTGTGGATCTTTTAGCTCATTTACCCGCTTATAAATCTTCCAAGTTCCAGACTTCTTTCCTTCCTCAATTGGTCCAAAACCAACCAGATTGGTATTTCCAAAATAGAAGTACTCCTGAGTGTCATTTTCAGGTGCATACTGAGTGAGACCCAGTCCAAGCAGGATAATCAATAACGCTTTCATAAATATTGATTTAGTGGAGATTAGAAGAAAACCTTGTGGTTTCTTGTGATCAAAACGGGCTGATCTTCTAATAGTTTAGATATAATTTTCTTATGGAAATAAGAAGGAATGGTTATGATGGATTTTTGTTGTCCTGCTTCTCCAGAAGCCGGAACATTCCGAGATTGGACTGAGCTGATTTTGGAAAAGCAGCATAACCCACAGAGTTGTCCTACTTCTCCTGAAGCTGGACCATTCAGGAATCGGACAGTGCTGCTTTCGGAAAAGCAGCAAAAAAGACTGCCTTTGTTATCCTGCTTCTTCAGAAGCAGGATCACCCCATTTCAATAAATCTCGACCTTCACGAGTCCTTTCTTACCTGCAAAATTCCTCGCTGAACTGAAAAAGTATTCATCGGGCTTCAAAAAAATCAACGATCCGACTGAGTTCTAAAACCAAATCAAAATAACCAATTCTCTCAATACCATAATCACACCACACACCATCAATGCATAGATAAAAGCATTCCTTTTAAATTTCCATTCAAAATTAAACTTGTGAAATCCTACTTTATCGGGCTTTATGACCCTTTGATACCGATAATAACCCAAGCCGAAAAGAACTAATCCAATTAAAATTTTTAAAAAACAGAAAGATCATTCATAAATATCCTTTCGATGTCCAATTGCAATTACCTCGATGAAAAGAATGCTGTCTACGATTTCGTAGATCACTCGGTAATCAGCTACACGAATGCGATATGAGTCTCTCCCTTTTAGTTTTTTACATCCTGTCGGCCGAGGATTATCCGCTAAAGCATAGATTGATTTTTTCAAAGCAGAAAAATAAGGCTCAGGAATCTTTGCTAGCGATTTTATGGCTGAGTTTTTAATGGCAATTCGATATGCCATTATCTCCCTTTACGAAGTGATTCAATTAATTCAAATGCCTCATCTATTGGAATGGAAGGTTCATTGGATTCCTTCACCTGATCGTAAAGTCGAACATCTTCCAATTCTTCAAGATGCTCTAGCATAGACTCAAACTCTTCGATAGACAAAACTACGGAAAGCTTTTTGCCTTTTTGGTCAGTGATATATTTTGGATTGATAGTCAGCATAATGAAAGTTAGCAATTTTGCTTTATAGTCCTAAAACGAAAAAAGGGAGAATTCATCTCCCAATTCTCCCTTTTCTTTTTTATTATTCTTCCACAGTCGCATACAAATCAAACTCCGTCGCGTCAAAGACCTTGGCCTGAACAAAATCCCCCACTCGGCAGTAAAACTTGGAGGCATCGATCAGCACTTCATTGTCTACTTCTACTGAGTCAAATTCAGTTCGGCCCACGAAGTACCCTCCTTCTTTCTTATCGATCATCACTTTGTAGGTTTTGCCGATTTTCTCCTGATTGAGGTCATAGCTTATCTGCTCCTGCACTTCCATCAGGTGATTGGCTCGGTCCTGCTTTTCTTCCTGAGATAGTTTGTCTTCCATCGTGAAGGCATGGGTATTTTCCTCATGAGAATAAGTAAACACACCCAAGCGCTCAAATTTCATCCGCTCCATAAAGTCCACCATTTCCTGGAATTCTTTTTCACCCTCACCAGGGTGTCCAGCGATCAGGGTAGTCCGGATCGCAATCTCAGGAATCATCTCGCGGATGCTGTGGATGAGTTCTTCCTGCTTCTCACGGGTGGTGCCTCGACGCATAGCCTTCAGCACATCGGTCGAACCGTGCTGTAGAGGAATATCCAAGTACTTGCAGATATTCGGACGCTCCTTCATCACCTCGATCACGTCCATTGGGAAACCGGTCGGATAAGCGTAATGCAATCGAATCCAGTCGATTCCCTCCACGTCGGAGAGGTTGCGAAGTAGCTCAGCAAGGTTACGCTTTTTATAGATATCCAACCCGTAATAGGTCGAATCCTGGGCGATCAAAAGCAATTCTTTGGTTCCGTTGGCGGCTTTGTGCTGGGCTTCTTTGACTAATTCTTCAATCGGTCTGGAGATATGGCCTCCACGCATAAGCGGAATCGCACAGAAGGAACACGGCCGATCGCAGCCCTCGGAAATCTTCATATACGCATAGTGGGCTGAGTGCGTCAGCAGACGCTCCCCGACCAACTCATGTTTGTAGTCAGCTTTGAATTTTTTCAAAATCGCAGGCAAGTCCCGAGTACCAAAAAATGCATCCACTTGAGGGATTTCCTTTTCCAAATCGTCCTTGTAGCGCTGGGAAAGACAGCCGGTCACATATACCTTGTCCACCAAACCCTGCTCCTTGGCATCCACATACTGGAGGATGGTATCGATCGACTCCTGCTTGGCATTGTCGATGAATCCGCAGGTGTTGATAATAATGATGTTGTTGTCATCGGAGTTGGACTCGTGGCTGGCGTTGATGCCGTTTCCTCTGAGTTGGGTCAGCAGGACTTCGGAATCCACCAGATTTTTGGAGCAACCCATGGTGATGATATTGACTTTGTCTTTCTTTAATGTTCTCGCTTTCACAGAATTCGCTTCGAATTGGGTGGGCAAAGGTAATTAAAAAAGGGTTGAAAAGGTTCGCTGGTTCAAAAGTTCTGAAGTTGCTTCGTCCTCAGAGCATAGCAATTTTCCAATATTTCAATTTTTCAATCTTCAAATCCTCCCACTTAACACTTTGATAAAACAAGCTTAACGCAAGATGTCGTACTCGGGGAAAAGCTTTGTCTAATTTTGAATCGTACAGCAAATACTTTTTAACTCCTTGCATTTACTTTTTGCCCCGATGTGAATCGGGGCGCTATGCAAGGGAGTTTGGATTTCGGATTTTAGATTTCAGATTTCGGATTTTCTCAAAAGCCTGTCGATCAAATTTAAATCAGCGTCTCTCTGCGACTTTTTCTGCGAATTTCTGTGGGAACTTGAATATTGGCTAAATCAACCCTTCCATTTTCTTCACTTCGAAAAATCTTTTGCCGATTTCGGGGCTTCCTGTACCTTAGATTCCCAAATCGAATCGTATGGAATTCACCGCCCCAAATGCCCAAACATTAACTTTTGACAGAAAAAACTACTCCGATCAAACCCTCCTCAAGCTCTACGAATCGCTGATTATGCCCCGTCGGATCGAGGAGAAAATGCTTATTCTCCTCCGTCAGGGAAGAATAAGTAAGTGGTTTAGCGGATGGGGACAGGAAGCCATCTCAATCGGGGCGGTCAATGCCTTAGCCCCGGATGAATTTATCCTGCCCATGCACCGAAACTTAGGAATTTTCACGGGTCGGGATATGCCTTTGGAGCGACTCTTCGCCCAGTTTCAGGGGAAAAAGTCCGGCTTCACCAAAGGCCGGGATCGCTCGTTCCACTTCGGAAGTATCGAGCACCACATTGTCGGCATGATCTCTCACCTTGGTCCTCAACTGGCTATAGCAGATGGGATCGGTTTGGCGCATAAACTTTCCGAGGAGAAGAAAGTAACGTTGGTTTTCTCCGGAGACGGAGCGAGTTCGGAGGGAGATTTTCACGAAGGATTGAATGTGGCGGCAGTCTGGAAATTGCCGGTGATTTTTGTCGTCGAGCACAATGGCTATGGACTTTCAACGCCGAGTGAAGAGCAGTTTGCCTTCAAATATTTCACCGAAAAAGGACCCGGCTACGGTATGGAAGCAGTTCGGGTGCAGGGAAACAATGTCCTGGATGTATATGACACCATTCTGAGACTAGCCGAAGATATCCGCGAAAACCCAAGACCTGTTTTGGTAGAAGCGATTACCTTCCGAATGCGGGGTCATGAAGAAGCATCAGGCACCAAGTACGTTCCCAAGCACCTCATGGAAGAATGGGCTCAACTCGATCCTGTGGACAATTACGAAGCCTATTTGGAATCCATCGGGGTTCTCGATGCGGCGACCAAAGAAAAACTCAACAAAAAAGTCAAAACGGCGATCAACGATGGCTTGGAAATCGCTTTTGCTGAAGAAGCCATCACTCCAAATTTGGAAGAAGAACTGGCAGACGTCTATGCCCCATTTTCCCAAAAAGTCATCGCTCCGGAGGGACAGCGTACCGAAAAGCGTTTTATCGACGCCATCAGCGACGGACTTCGTCAATCCATGGAAAAATATCCCAATCTGATCCTCATGGGTCAGGACATCGGAGAATATGGAGGAGTTTTCAAAATTACCGATGGCTTCAAAGCCCAATTCGGAGGCGATCGGGTGCGCAATACCCCACTTTGCGAAAGCGCCATTATCGGTGCAGGACTCGGGCTCTCGATCAAAGGCTACAAAGCCATGGTCGAGATGCAGTTTGCAGACTTTGTGAGCGTGGGTTTCAACCAAATCGTGAACAACCTGGCCAAAATCCACTACCGTTGGGGCCAAAATGCGGATGTTGTGGTTCGGATGCCAACCGGTGCCGGAACAGCGGCAGGACCATTTCACTCCCAGTCGAACGAGGCTTGGTTTTTCCATACTCCGGGCCTGAAAATCGTCTATCCATCCAATCCCCATGATGCGAAAGGCCTGCTAAACGCTGCTTTGGAAGATCCCAACCCCTACCTCTACTTCGAGAACAAATTGCTTTATCGTTCCATCTCGGGCCCTGTGCCAGACAGCTACTACACCGTGGAAGTAGGAAAGGCAGCTTTGGCACAAGAGGGCACCCAAGTCTCCATCATCACCTATGGCATGGGCGTACATTGGGCGATCAAGGCCGTCGAGGAACTCGGGATTTCAGCAGATATTCTTGACTTGAGAACCCTCCTGCCTTGGGATCAAGAAGCAGTGGCAGCGACGGTGAAAAAAACTGGGAAAGTCATTTTCCTCCACGAGGATACGCTGACCGGAGGGATCGGCGCGGAGATCTGCGCCTGGATTTCCGAGCATTGCTTCAAAGACCTAGACGCGCCTGTGATGCGGGAAGGTAGTTTGGATACACCGGTTCCTTTTGCACCGAGTTTGGAAAAGCAGTTTTTGCCGGCGGAGCGATTTAAGGGGAAGTTGAAGGAGCTGATTGATTTCTAATTCTTGATTGAAATATCGAAAGATTTGAAAATTGGAAGATTGGATTTGGAGGCGGGGAAGTTTGGAAGCTTGGATGAATAGATGTTTCAAAAAAGTTATCCATCTGAAAACCCGATCTAAGCTCATCTGCCGCTTGATAATGCCTAAATAAAGTTGTTACATTTTGTTGGTTATCCCAAACCCAATAAAAGATGAAAAGCAGTGAGAAATTTAGGCGTAGTCGTTCTTTCAGTGAAGAGCTTCGCAGACAGATCGTGGGTCAGATAGAGCGGAAAGAGTTCAGTATTTCGCAAATATGTCGGGAATATGAAGTATCCAGGACGGCGATTTATAGCTGGCTCTATCGATATTCCACTACCTTGAAGAAGGGAACACGAATGGTTATGGAAAAAGACAGTCAAGAAAAGAGTACCCAGGAGCTAAAAAAGCGGATCAAGGAGCTGGAAGCGGCATTAGGCAGAAAATCATTGGAAGCGGATCTGTTTCGTGTGATTGTGGATCTGGCCTCGGAGGAGTACAAAACGGATCTAAAAAAAACTTTTGGCGATCAAGCGTCCAACTCACCGGTGAAATGAGGCATCCTTATCCATTCACGGTCGAATCGGCCTGTGAGATCCTGGGCTTTACCCGTCAGGCGTATTATAAGAAGCGGAAAGAAAAGCCGGAGCTGGATAATCAGTTGATCGCTTTTGTAACCGATAAATTGGTTACCTCGCGTAAGCGTTGTCCCACCTTGGGCTGTAGGAGCATGTATGGTGATTTTGGGGATCAGTTGCCCATAGGCAGGGATAAAAGCATTGAGCTGTTCATGGATCTGGGTTTTAGGGTCAAGTATCCCAAGCGGTACGGCAAAGCCACTCAGTCGGGGACCAGAGCGTTTTCAAACCTGTTGGAGCATAAAGATGTCAACGGGGTCAATCAAGTCTGGCAAGCGGATATGGACCATTATCTCTATGGTGACAGCAAGCTTTATACGATTTACATCACTGATGTGTACAGCCAGGAAATTGTAGGATTCGGAGCTTATGATTCAAACATTGCCGAGAATTACGCAGAAGTACTGGAGCAGGCTATCAGTAAATCAAAGCGAGGTAAAAGCCTAAAAGGATTGATCCACCACAGTGACGGGGGAAAACAGTATGAGAGTGATATCTATAGATCTCTTTGTGCGAAGAATAAAATCCAGCAAAGCATGTGCATGTACTCCTATGAAAACCCCTATGCAGAAAAGACAAATGATCTGGTCAATAATGGTTACCTGAACAGTTGGAAGCCAAGAACGCTCAACGAATTGAAAGCGTGTCAAAGCAAAGCCGTCAGGGATCACAACACCAATAGAAGGAAAGTAGCTTTGGGGAATATCTCACCGATACAGTTTAGGACAATGCTGCAAAAAGAAAAGCACTTCACCGGTTATACATTGGAATTGAAACCTAGAATACCAGAACAACCAAAGAAAAAGAATACATTCAAAACAGAAATTCAAACTCGATAATTGACAGATTGGTGACAACCATTTTCAGGCACAGTCAGCTCGTAAATCGTAAATCAAAAATCGTACATGATAATCAGACAGCTCGCCAAAGAAGAACTCAACAAAGTTCAATCCATTGCTCATCGAACTTGGCCATCCACGTTTGCCAATATCCTGAGTCCGGAGCAAATCGAGTACATGCTCAATTGGATGTATGATCTCAGGATGCTGGAATCACAACTAGAAAAAGGGCATACATTTTTGTTAGCTGAAGAAAACGGGAAAGAGCTTGGATTTGCAGGATTTGAACTGAATTATTCCGAAGGTCCAAAAGCGAAACTGCATAAAATCTACCTTTTGCCTGAAGCTCAGGGAAAAGGTGTTGGAAAAGCCTTGATCCTCGAAGTTGCCGACCGAGCCAAAAAGGCCAATCAAAAAAGCCTTCTGCTTAATGTCAATAAATACAATCAAAAAGCCATTGATTTTTACTTGAAAATGGGTTTTCAGGAGATCTACAAGGAGGTCATCGACATTGGAAACGGCTACGTCATGGACGATGTGGTGATGGAGCTTGATCTTTAAGGCACTTAGTTATGCTGCTTTTCCGAAAGCAGCATTTTTCACACAACAAACATCAACCTATTGATAATCAAAACCCATTAAACTTCATCACTTTACAGATCGCCCCTTCAGGGCTAAATTGTTTGTTATGAACGTAAAAGCCCCAAATTCAATTTGGGGCTTTTACATTTTGCACCTTCAGTGCAAGTATCGATAGATGACAATCAAGTGCCAACGGCACAATTTTTACAAGCTCAGAATTCAATCCTAGGTTTGAAAGAATTTTCAAAGTTATTTGGAGTGCTGAAGGCACGATCTGTAATAAATAGCCAATGGAATCTTAGGCTAAGTCCTGATTATCCAGAAGCAGGTCGGCCAAAAACAACCTTTTCACGTGAGTGAGGAAACTCACGTGGGCAAAAAACCAAAACAGTGCATTTAGGAAAAAATAGCCCGAGAACTTCAACTCTCGGGCTTTTGCATTTTTACTTCAACTCCAGCTGCTCGATTTTACTTCCACTTCCTCTGAGCTCCAGATAGATTTTTTTCATTTCTTCCAGCTTTTCAGGATTGGAAGCTGCCAAATTATTCCGTTGACCCGGATCATCCTTCAGATTATACAATTGATATTCGGAAGAATTGCCCAACTCAATATTTACTTGATTTTGTACTGCAGGACCTGGGTAGGGTGGAATCATGGCCCAATCTCCTGCTCGAAGGGCTGTTTTCGTACTTGCCTCCAAAATCACTGTTTCCCGACCTTTCTGACTCTTCCCCAAGAAAGCATCCAGCAAGTTTTCGCTATCGGGTCCGGTTACAGAACTCCCGACCAAAGCTGCTAAAGAGCTCAGCAAATCAATCTGAGTGACCAAAGCATCCGATACTCCTGGCTGGATTTTGCCTTTCCAATACGTCACAAAAGGTACTTTAGTACCTGCTTCAAACAGAGAATATTTTCCGCCCCGAAGTGGCCCTGCAGGAGTATGGTCGCCCAATTTTTCCACGGCATCGTCATAGTACCCGTCATTCAATACAGGCCCATTGTCGCTGGAGAAAAAGATGAGCGTATTTTCCAGAATCCCTTCTTCTTCCAGCGTCTTCAGTATCTCTCCGATCACCCAATCTGCCTCCAACAATGCATCCCCTCTAGGTCCCATGCCTGATTTACCTTCAAATCTCGGATGCGGCGTACGTGGTACATGTGGCTGCTGCATCGGGAAAAACAGGAAAAACGGTTTGTCTGACTTTGACTTTTCTTGGATATATGTCTTTCCTTTTTCAAGAAAATGGTCCGCCATGTCCACATCGCTCCAAAGGGCACTTTTGCCTCCTTTCATAAATCCGATTCTTGGGATACCATTCACGATGCTGTTGTTATGCCCATGATGCCACTTCATGGTAAGCATTTCTGGATTGGAGATGGCAGTTGGCTCGCCTTCAAAATTTTTGTCGTAATCTACCTGAATCGGATCATTAGGGTCGAGATTGACCACATGCCCATTTTCGATATACACGGTAGGAACCCGATCCTGAGTCGCTGCCAAAATATGGGAATGGTTAAATCCAACATGATTCGGATTTGGAGCGATCTCCTGGTTCCAATTCACAAAACCAGTCCCCAAACCCAAGTGCCACTTTCCGATCACAGCAGTTTCATAGCCCTGTTCTTTTAGCATTTTTGGAAGAGTCATCTGAGCCGTATCGATGATCAAAGGGGCTGTTCCGGGGAGAATTTTGGCATTTTGATTTCTCCATGGATAAGTGCCAGTCAGCAGCGCATAACGGCTGGGCGTACAGGTTGCGGATGAAGCATAGCCATTGGTAAATCTCACCCCTCCATTAGCCAAGCGGTCCATATTAGGAGTTTGAAGTGTGCCTACTCCATAGGCGCTGACATCGCCATAGCCAAGGTCGTCGAGGTAGATCAACACAATGTTTGGTTTTTGCTGGGCATTAGTTTGGATGACTAGAATAAAGAAAAAAATAAGAGCAGGAGACAAGCTTTTTCTGATCCATGAAAGCATAAATTCTGAAGGTTATTTTGGGAAAATGATCCCCCTAAATTGAATCTTTAACTATCCAAATCCAATACCGTCTCCCAAAGCACCAAACCATTCGCGGAAGCAGTAGGAACCGTCTCCCATTCGTGGATGGGATTTTCCAGCCTTTCCTTGATTTGTTCAGGGGAAAAGTACCAAATCGCATGGACCATTTTTCGGACTTGGTGATACAGAAAACCCGTTCCAGTCACTTCAAAGCAATAGGTTTTTTCGGGTGAAAACTCAGTAGAAAAGGCTTCGGTCTCGAAGAATTTAGCTTCTAAGATTTCTCTGGTGAAATCGGTCTTATTGCCCGATATCCTGCAAAAAGCTCTGAAATCATGCCTTCCCACAAAAATCAAAGCATTTTCCTTCATTTGTTCCAACGAATTGATCTGGGAAACCGAAGTCAAAAAAGCCGATGCAAATGGATGAAAAGATTCAGAATCTGAGAAAAAGTAACGATACGTTTTCTGTTTGACCGAGTTGATCAGATTGAAGTCTCTGGGAATTGGCCGAACTGAATTGAGTCGGATTTCTCCATTCAAATTCAGGTTTAAGGCTTCCAAGATCGATTCAAAGTCCACCTCTTCCCGAAGGAAAATCTGAACAAAACCCTGCCGACAACTCACTCCTGAATCGGTCCGACTCGATCCGATCAAGCGGAAATCCTCATGACCCAACACAAAGCGGAAAACCCGCTCCAATTTCCCCTCCACTGTAGGCTGCCCTTTCTGCTTGGTCCACCCCTTGAATCGGGCACCGTAGTACGAAATGGAAAAAAGGTAGGATAAAGGACGAGAAAGCATTTGAGATAATGAGATGATTTGGGTGGAGAATTTTATTTCCCCCTGATCTTGGGTAACTTGGAACAAACCCAAAAATACGCGCTATGAAAACATTTATCAGCCTCCTGCTCCTTTTTATCGGTTTTTCAGCTTTTACTCAAACCACCTCAAGTAAAGAAATCCAAATCAAACTGGCTGTCCTGGCAGCTCCGGAAGATCAGCGGGCCAGTGCCACAGTGTATGCTTTTGACGGCACCTTGCTTCGAAAAGGAACTAATCAGACAGTATGCTTGGGAGATGACCCCAATCGGGAAGGTCTTTCGGTTTCCTGCTACCATAGCAGCGCACAGCCCTTTATGGAGCGAGGTTGGGCGCTTCGTAAAGAAGGGAAAACTGCGGATGAGATTTTCAAGATTCGGGAAGCGGAATCCAAAGCTGGCAAACTCAAACTCCCCGATCAGGGAAGCTTGCTCAATGCCTTGACTGCTGAGGAGACCGATGTCAACTGGACTACCGGTGAAGCCAAAAACACCTACACCCGCTCGGTCGTCTATATCCCATGGGCCACGGCCGAAAGCACCGGATTGCCACTGAAACCAGCCGGTCCCGGTTTACCTTGGATTATGGATCCGGGTACACATCGGGCGCATATCATGATCAATCCGGCGAGGGATTGATGCCTACCATACTTTACATCCTCGGCTGGAGACTTTTCTTCTATTCAAATGAGGGAAATGAGCCAATCCATATTCACGCAGAAAAAGGTGATATGGAATGTAAGTTCTGGATTGATGAAGAAATTATGGATATTAGTGAGGATTTTGGTTATAATTTGACACCAAAGGCCAGAAAAGAAATTAGAAAAATCATCTTCCAAAACTTCGATTTAATCGTTCAATCCTGGAAAGAATACTTTAAAAGCTGAAAAATATGGTGGATTTGCATCAAATTTCCGAAATAAAGTTTGAAGAAGACAAAATGATTATTATACTGGATGACAGGGAGTTAGAAGTAAATTTAAAGGAAGTTTCTTCCAAGCTTCTTTTAGCATCTGACGTAGAAAGAGCTTCATACAAAATTTCTCCTTCAGGCTATGGAATTCATTGGCCACTGATCGATGAGGATTTGTCTATAAAAGGATTTATACAAAAGGAGAATGATCCTAATAAGTAACTTAAATCCCAGCAAAAGCTGGGCATCTCGTCCTCATCATGTTGAAGGTGTTCCACAGGTGGTTTATTTTTTTATATAATTTTTTGCTTGATAATTGGAATCTATGTCTACTATTTAATAAAGAAAGCTAAGCGAACGAGATATTCTAATGATCGATTAATGCAAATTGAAACGATCATCAAATCAATAAAAAAACCACCCCATTCCTGAGGTGGTTTCATTTTTATAACAGGAAATATTATCCCAAAATCTTCGCTGCCAGCCAGTCTCCCACCTCAGAAGTCTTGTAAGCTTTGCCGCCTTCTGCGATATCTTCTGTCACCACTCCTTCTGCCAATGAAAGATTAACCACATCACTGATCAATTTGGCTTCCTCAGCCAATCCAAAGGCATAATCAAACATCATGGAAGCCGAAAGAACCGTTCCAAGCGGATTGGCGATGTCTTTTCCTGCTGCCTGAGGATAGGAACCGTGGATGGGTTCGAAGAGCTTCACTTTGGAACCCAAGGATGCGGAAGGCATTAAGCCCATAGATCCTGAAATCACGGAGGCTTCATCTGTCAAGATATCTCCAAACAGGTTTTCGGTAATGAGGACATCGTATGCCTTTGGCCATTGGATCAGTCGCATCGCAACTGCATCCACAAATTCATATTCCACTTTGACATCAGGATATTCCGGCGCCAATTCCTGCACAGTTTCTCTCCATAGTCTGGATGTAGCCATCACGTTGGCCTTATCCACACAAGTCAGGAGTTTTCTTCTTTTTTGCGCAGCTTCAAAGCCCATTCTCGCCAAGCGGACGATCTCTTCCTTGCTATAGACATTGGTATCGAAGGCTTTGGTACCCTGCTCATTTCGGCCTCTGGGTTCCCCAAAATACACTCCTCCGGTCAACTCTCTAAAAAACACCAAATCCACGCCATCCACACGGTCGAGCTTCAATGGGGACTTATGCACCAGAGAGGGAAAAGTAAAGGTCGGACGAACATTGGCGAAAAGACCCAATTTTTGTCTCATTCTGAGCAAACCTTGCTCCGGTCGGACTTTGGCTTTTGGGTCATTGTCATATTTCGGGTCACCTATCGCTCCAAAAAGGACCGCATCCGACCCTGCGCAAATCTCATGGGTAGCATCCGGGTAGGGATCTCCCGTGGCATCGATGGCACAGGCGCCGACTAGTCCTTCTTTGAAAGTAATCGTATGACCAAACTTTTGTCCTACAGCTTTCACTACTTTGACCGCCTGGGCGATGACCTCAGGACCTATGCCGTCACCCGGCAATAACGCGATATTCATTTCCATAATAGGTGGATTCTTCTTTTTCTGGTTGGTAAGTCATGTTTTCGATGATGTTGAGCATTTTCTCAGTGGCCATCATCGCCGCCACGGTTTGGTCAGGGTCAAGCCCTTTGGTTTTGAAGATTTTGCCATAATCCCAAGTAATTACCGTCTCTACAAAGGCGTCGGTTTTACCTCCCGGAGGAATAGACACATGGTAATCGGTCAATTTGGGAAGTTCCCGACCGAGTGATTTGTAGATCTTTTTCAGTGCTCGCATAAAAGAATCATACTGCCCGTCTCCCGTGGCGCTTTCATCATAAAATTTCCCGTGGATATTCATCCGAAGTTGTACAGTCGGTTTCAAACCTTTGGAATGGGTCATGTGATAGCCTTCGATGCTGATCGTTTTTTCTATGGAGTTATTTTGGAGCACATCGGAAATGATGTATGGCAAATCCTCTGTGGTGACTCGCTCCTTTTTATCTCCTAATTCGATAATTCGCTGGGTTACACGGGTGAGTTCTTCTTTTTCCAAAGAAATCCCCAATTCCTCCAAGTTCTTAAGGATATTAGCCTTTCCGGAAGTTTTGCCCAAGGCATATTTTCGCTGACGCCCAAATCGCTCCGGCATCAAATCGTTGAAATACAGGTTCTTTTTATTATCCCCGTCGGCGTGAATTCCGGCAGTTTGGGTAAAGACGTTTTCGCCCACAACGGGCTTGTTGGAAGGAATATGATGACCGGAAAACTGCTCTACCAGCTTGGAAACCCGGAAAATTTTCTGTTCCTGAATCCCTATTTCCAAATCGGTAAAATCCTTGATCACCGCCACAACCGATTCCAAAGGCGCATTTCCTGCCCGCTCACCCAAGCCGTTGACTGTGGTGTGAATGCCCGCGGCACCATGATTTACGGCTTCCAGCACATTGGCCACGGATAGATCATAGTCATTGTGCGCATGGAAATCGAAATGAACTCCTTGAAATTTTTCCGTGATCTGCGTCAGGAAAGTTTTTACTTCTTCAGGAGAAAGCAATCCCAAAGTGTCTGGAAGCATGATTCGCTTCACGGGCTGCTGAGTGAGAAACTCGATCAGGCTGAGTGTGTATTCCGGAGAATTACGCATGCCATTGGACCAGTCTTCAAGGTACACATTGACTGCGATTCCCTTTTCCTGGGCATAGGCAATGCTTTGGGCAATTTCGGCGAAGTGTTGTTTCGGCGTTTTTTTGAGCTGATGAACCAGATGGTTCAGGGAACCTTTGGTCAGCAAGTTAAGCACTTTGGCACCCGACTCTACGATCCAATTGACTGAGACCGGGGTATCCACAAAGCCCAATACCTCCACGCGGTCGAGATATCCTTTTTGTGCTGCCCAGGTAGTGATTTTCTGAACTCCTTCCAGTTCTCCTTCGGATACACGGGCCGAGGCAACCTCAATACGGTCCACCTTCAGCTCCTCGAGAAGTAATTTGGCAATCTGGAGCTTTTCCGAAGGCAAAAAGGAAACCCCTGAGGTCTGTTCGCCATCCCTCAGCGTGGTATCCATGATTTCGATACGCCGGCGGTTGAAACCCTCCAAGGGTTCAGAACCCTTGGAGGGTTGGGCAGTATGATTTCTTTTCGCCTCCATTTTTGATTTATCTGGATGCAGCAAATGCATCGATTTCAGACGACATGTTCAACAGGTAATCGATGTCATCGAAGCCATTTTGCATGTTGTCTTTTTTGTATTCATTGATGTCAAAAGATTCAGATTCTCCGGTAGCGAGGAGCTTGATCTTTTGCTCGGGAAGATTGACTTCAATTTCGGTCTTAGGATCGGCCTCGATGGCAGCGAAGAGTTTTTCGGCAAATTCAGGGGAAACCGTCACAGGAAGAACTCCGATATTCAGACAGTTATTTTTGAAGATGTCTGCGAAAAAGCTGGACACCACACATCGGAAACCATAATCATAGATCGCCCAAACTGCGTGTTCTCGGCTGGAACCTGAACCGAAATTCTTTCCTGCTACCAGTATTTTACCAGAATAGGTGGGATCGTTAAGGACAAAATCCTTTTTGGGATTTCCCTCTACATCGTATCTCCAGTCGCGGAAAAGGTTGTCTCCAAATCCTTCCCGCTCGGTTGCCTTCAGGAATCTTGCAGGGATGATCTGATCGGTGTCCACATTTTCAGTTGGCAAAGGAACTGCGGTACTGCGTAGGACGGTAAATTTATCGTAAGCCATGGTTTTTCAGATTGAAAGATTGAAAGATTGGAAAGACTTGTCCGCCGTGGCGGATTGAAAGATTAGAAAACTCCGACGCCCAATTGAGATTTTGTTGGTTTCTGAATTGCTATGAAATATTCAATCATCCCTTTTCAGCCTTCTGATTTCAGATTTCTTAATTGTTAAAGACTTCCCTTGGGTCGGTGATTCTTCCGGTGACAGCAACCGCCGCAACGGTCAATGGCGATGCAAGCATCGTTCTCGCTCCGGGACCTTGACGGCCTTCGAAGTTTCGGTTGGACGTAGAGACTGCATATTTTCCGGAAGGAATCTTATCGTCATTCATTGCCAGACAAGCTGAGCAGCCCGGTTGACGGAGTTCGAAACCCGCCTCCTCAAGGATCTTCACCAAGCCTTCTTCATGTGCCAGTTTTTCCACTTCTCTGGACCCTGGTACGATCCAGGCGGTGATATTATCAGCTTTTTTCTTTCCCTTCACAAAATTGGCTACCGCACGGATATCCTCAATTCGGCCGTTGGTACAAGAGCCCACGAACACATAATCCACCAATTTCCCCTTTACAGGTTCCCCTGGTTGGAAGCCCATATATTCGAGTGATTTGAGATAGGAAGTCTTGTTGGACCCCTCCATACCCTCTGTGGTAGGAATACGATCCTTGACTTTGATGCCCATTCCAGGGTTGGTACCGTAAGTGATCATCGGCTCGATATCCGCTGCATCGAATACTAATTCTTTGTCAAAAACTGCTCCCTCGTCGGTTTTAAGCGTTTTCCAATAAGCCACTGCTTTGTCCCAATCCTCTCCTTTCGGAGCGTATTGTTTTCCTTTCAGGAAAGCAAAAGTCGTCTCATCCGGAGCGATCAATCCTCCACGGGCGCCCATTTCGATGGACATATTGCAGATCGTCATCCGGGCTTCCATGGACAGGTTTCTTATAGCAGATCCTGCATACTCCACAAAATATCCCGTGGCACCGGCCGCAGAGATTTTGGAAATGATGTACAGGATGATGTCTTTGGAAGTCACTCCTTTTCCAAGCTGGCCTTCGACGGAGATCCTCATTTTCTTGGGCTTGGACTGCATGATGCACTGGGTCGCAAGCACCATTTCCACTTCAGAAGTACCGATTCCGAAGGCAATCGCTCCAAAGGCCCCGTGGGTAGAAGTATGAGAGTCGCCGCATACGATGGTCATCCCCGGTTGGGTTACTCCCAGTTCAGGACCGATCACATGCACGATTCCATGATGTGCGGTACCTAAATCGTGAAGCTCGATGCCGTATTTCTTGCAGTTTTCGCGGAGCTTTTCCACCTGCATGCGGGAAAGCTTGTCCTTGATCGTCTGATCCTGATCGACCGTAGGCACATTGTGGTCAGGGGTAGCGATCGTTCGGTGAGGATATTTTACGCCAATTCCTCTTTTCTCCAAGTTAAGAAAAGCCACTGGGGAGGTCACCTCATGGATAAAATGCTTATCGATGAAGAATACATCAGGGCCCGCTGGCACAGATCTGACCACGTGGGAATCCCAGATTTTATCAAATAATGTTGTCTTTTCCATAATTAAGCAGTCGCGTATTCTTTGACTGGAATTTTGTTGAGTGCATCGACAAAGGCTTGCGCTGAAGCCAAGACAATGTCTTGATTGGAGGCAAAGCCATAATAAGGTTTGTTTGATTTGATAACCCGCATGTGAACTTTTGCCACATCATTGGATCCGTGGGTCATTGCCTGAATCAGAAATTCTTCCAATTCTACCTGAGGCTGAACCATCTTTTCGATAGCAGTCAAAACCGCATCCACTGGTCCAACACCTGTAGAAGAAGCCTCATGGGACTCATTGCCGATTTTCAGTTTGACATTGGCTTTGATTTGACCATTGGATGAATAAGTCACCTCCTCCAACTCGATAAAATTGGATTCCTCGAGATACTTTCCAACGAGTTCCAAAAGATCCTTTCTTCCGATATCCCGCTTAGAGTCCGCCAAAACCAGAAAATCCTCATATACCTTGCGAAGCTCTTCACCTTCCAATTCTACTCCCAATGCGTCCAAGTGATGCTTGAGAGCCGCACGTCCTGATCTCGCTGTCAATACGATGGATGACTCCTCCACACCAACCTCTTTAGGGTCGATGATCTCGTAGTTTTCTCGATGTTTCAATACGCCATCCTGATGGATACCGGAAGAGTGGGCAAACGCATTTCGTCCTACGATTGCCTTATTAGGCTGAACAGGCATGTTCATGAGCTTAGAAACCAAACGGCTCGTTTGATAGATTTTCTGAGTGACGATGTCTGTATGCACGGGTATTGATTTATGACATTTGATCGCCATGACCACTTCTTCCATGGAAGTATTTCCCGCTCTTTCTCCGATTCCGTTGATGGTCACTTCGACCTGGCGGGCCCCATGCTGTACGCCGGCTACGGTATTGGCAGTAGCCATTCCGAGGTCATTGTGGCAGTGAGTAGCGATGATGGCCTTGTCAATGTTTGGCACATTGTTTTTCAGACTAGCGATGATCGCACCATATTGCTCGGGAAGGCAATAGCCCGTGGTATCTGGGATATTGACAACCGTGGCGCCGGCTTTGATGACTTCCTCGATGATTTTGCAAAGGAAATCGGGTTCGGATCGTCCGGCATCTTCCGCATAAAACTCCACATCCTCCACAAAGCGCTTGGCAAATTTCACTGCGGCCACTCCTCGTCGGATAATTTCATCTGGCGTAGATCGCAGTTTGTATTGAATATGATAAGGAGAAACCCCGATTCCTGTGTGAATCCGGCCTTTTTTGGCATATTTGAGTGCAGCAGCGGCTACTTCGATGTCCTTTTCTACAGCTCTGGAAAGGGCACAAATGATCGGATTGGAAACAGCCTTCGAAATTTCCTGAACGGAATTGAAATCTCCCGGACTGGAAATTGGAAATCCTGCCTCGATAATATCCACGCCCAGCTCCTCGAGGGCTTTGGCTACGATGATCTTTTCCTGGGTATTGAGCTGGCACCCGGGCACTTGCTCCCCGTCACGCAGGGTCGTATCGAATATCCACAGCTTATCACTCATAATCTTTCGGGTTTGGGGTTTTAATTATTCTCTGGTCTCAACTGACGGACGACCGCTCCGGCCTGCCACATTTCAGACTCACGCAATTCTTTCAATTCAGCTTCGAGCTTCTCTCTGTAATCCGGCTTGGAGTTGGAATCAATGGATTTTTGTGCCTCAACTCCAGTTTTTACCGAATTGTAAAGTGCTTCGAAAACCGGCTTGGTCGCATCACGGAAAGGCTTCCACCAGTCCAACGCACCACGCTGCGCGGTAGTAGAACAGTTGGCATACATCCAGTCCATTCCATTTTCTGCCACCAAAGGCATCAAAGACTGGGTCAATTCTTCTACGGTCTCATTGAATGCTTCGGAAGGAGTATGTCCGTTTGATCTCAACACTTCGTATTGAGCTGCGAAAATGCCCTGGATTGCGCCCATCAAGGTTCCTCTTTCTCCAGTCAAATCCGATGTTACTTCACGGTAGAAATCCGTTTCGAATAGGTAGCCAGAACCTACGCCAATACCCAAGGCAACTACGCGGTCTTTGGCTTTGCCGGTAGCATCCTGATAGATGGCATAAGAAGAGTTCAATCCTCTACCTTCCACAAACATTCTTCTCAATGAAGTACCTGAACCTTTTGGAGCGACCAAGATCACGTCCACATCAGCAGGGGGAATAATGCCTGTTTTTTCTTTGTAAGTCACTCCAAAACCGTGAGAGAAATAAAGTGCTTTGCCTGGAGTCAGGTGTTTTTTTACCGTTGGCCAAAGGGCAATCTGACCTGCATCAGAGAGCAAAAACTGAAGAATTGTACCTTTTTGACAAGCTTCTTCGATTTCAAAAAGCGTCTCACCGGGAACCCAGCCATCGGCAATAGCTTTGTCCCAAGTCTTGGAACCGCTGCGCTGTCCCACGATGACGTTGAAGCCGTTGTCTTTCAGATTAAGTGCTTGTCCAGGTCCCTGTACACCGTAACCAATGACAGCAATGACTTCGTCTTTGAGCACTTCTCTTGCTTTTTCCAAAGGAAATTCTTCCCGTGTAACTACGTTTTCTTCAACGTTTCCAAATTTCAATTTCATAAGTCTGTAGTTTGATTTTTAAAGGCCTTATGGAATCTCGCCTAGCAAAAGATCAACCTAGCGGCTGAAAACTTCGACAGGTTCGATTTCATAGTGTTGGATTATTAGATTGTATAAACAGGTTTGAGATAATTATTTAATAAACGATTCTATGGTGAGCATTCGCTTGGCCACGGCCACACGACCCGAACGGGCAAATTCCAGCAGACCATAGCCTTTGAGAATTTCGAGTAGTTCTTGTGTTTGTTCTTTGTGTCCGGTGAGTTCGAGCACCACAAAATCCGGCTCAGCCGCGATGATCTTGGCATTGTGCTGCCGGATGATTTTTTCCAAGCCTCCATCCAATCGGGAAACCGGAATCTTGTAAAGCGCGATTTCCTGATAAACCACGCCTTCATCTTCGTGATAAAATGCCTTGATTACATCGATGATTTTCTCGATCTGATTGACAAGCTGGATGACCGTGTCTTCGTTGACCGTTACCTCGATGGTGATCCGGTGAATTCCCGGGATTCGACTTTCAGAGGCCGTGAGTGCATCGATATTGATTCCACGACGGGTAAAAATGATCGTGATGCGGTTAAGAATTCCGATAAAATTCTCAGTGATGACGAAAATAGTATATCTCTTCATAGGGTTGGATTAGCTAAGTCTGACTTCCTCCACGGAACATCCGGTGGCGATCATAGGGAATACATTGTCTTCTTTTTCTACGACCACTTCGAGGAAAAATGGGCCATCATGGATCAGCATATCTTCGATGGCTTCCTGAAGATCCTGACGTTCAGTGACTTTTTGAGACTTGATATGATAGGCCTCAGCGATCTTGACGAATTCAGGATTATCCAGCTCGGTGAAAGAATAGCGCTTGTCAAAAAACAACTGCTGCCACTGCCGAACCATGCCGAGGTAATTATTATTGAGCAGGACGATTTTGACAGGTGCCTTGGTCTGCATGATGGTACCGAGCTCTTGAATGGTCATCTGGATTCCCCCATCTCCGACTACGCAAATCACCTGTCGGGAATAATCGTACATCTGAGCTCCCAGCGCCGCCGGCAAAGCAAAACCCATCGTACCCAATCCCCCGGAAGTCACCTGAGTTCTGGGCTTTTTGTAATGGAAATACCTCCAAGCAATCATCTGATGCTGACCCACATCTGTTACTAACACTGCATCATCTGCTTTGTACTGATTAATCTGATGGATGACTTCTCCCATAGTCAATCCCACTTTGGTAGGGGTAAGATCATGCTGAACAACAGCCGCTTTTTCCTGCTGCTCGAGTTCACGGAATTTTCCCATCCAAGCCTCATGCTTTTTGGCAGTGATGGCCTCAGTCAGCATGGCTAAACTTTCCCGGCAATCTCCCTGAACAGCTACTGTAGTCTTTACATTTTTATTGATTTCTGCCGGATCAAGTTCTAAGTGAATGACTTTGGCCTGCTTGGCATATCGTTTTAAATCACCGGTTACGCGATCATCAAACCGCATTCCCACGGCGATTAATACATCGCACTGATTGGTTAAAAGATTGGGCGCGTAATTGCCATGCATCCCCAGCTTTCCGACGAAATTAGGGTGATCTTCAGAAAGAGCTCCAGAACCTAAAAGGGTAGAAGCAGCTGGAATTCCGGATTTATCCAAAAAGAACTTCAATTCCGTTTCTGCCTTTCCCAACACCACCCCTTGCCCAAAAAGCAGGTAAGGTCTTTCCGCCTGATTGATCAGTTCGGCAGCTTCTTTAATGGCTGATTGATCTATAGGATGATGAGTTTTATACGATCTAAAGCCCAAACAAGGCACATAATTAAATTCTCCAAAATCGACTTGGGCGTTTTTGGTAATATCGATCAATACAGGTCCGGGACGACCGGATCTGGCAATGTAAAATCCTTTGGCAATTGCCGGAGCGATATCTTCCACTCTTCGTACTTGGATATTCCATTTGGTTCCGGGCATTGAGATCCCCACTACATCCGTTTCCTGGAATGCATCGGTGCCCAATAAGTGTGCAGCCACCTGACCGGTGATGCAAACCAAAGGTGTGCTGTCAATCTGCGCATCTGCCAATCCAGTGATCAGGTTGGTGGCACCAGGACCCGAGGTAGCAAGGCAGACACCGACTTTTCCGGAGACCCGTGCATATCCTTGAGCTGCATGAATGGCTCCCTGCTCGTGGCGGGTCAATACATGTTTGATCTGCTCATGATAGTCATATAAGGCATCATAAACCGGCATAATAGCTCCTCCGGGATATCCGAAGATCAGCTCGGCTTGTTCGGCGATCAGCGAGCGCACGACGATGTCGGCACCTCTCATCATGT
Organism: Algoriphagus sp. AK58; assembly: GCF_014324365.1. GTDB lineage: Bacteria > Bacteroidota > Bacteroidia > Cytophagales > Cyclobacteriaceae > Algoriphagus. The sequence goes on along the minus strand of NZ_QEIG01000024.1, from coordinate 18,863 downwards.
CCTTCATAGGCTTTAGAATTTATCGGTAACGCACCCTTCGGATGCTGTAGCGACGAGTTTATTGTATTTTTTGAGGGTTCCCTGAAGTCCTTCAATAGGCTTCGGTGACCAGGATTTTTTGCGTTCTGCAAACTCCTCTTCGGAGACATTCACAGATAAATTGAAATTATCCGCATCGATGGTGATGATGTCACCGTCCTTGAGCAACCCGATCGGCCCACCACACCAAGCTTCGGGCGTCACGTGGCCGACGACAAATCCGTGAGTACCTCCAGAAAATCGCCCATCTGTGATCAAGGCCACGTCCGAACCCAACCCTGCACCAATGATCATCGAAGTAGGCTTTAGCATTTCCGGCATCCCCGGCGCTCCTTTTGGACCGACATTTCGGATAACCACCACATCGCCCGCTTTTACTTTATGATCTCGTATGGCTTCATTCGCTTCCAATTCGGAATCAAAAACCACCGCAGGACCTGTGAAAGCTGTCCCCTCTTTTCCTGTGATTTTGGATACCGCACCTTCTGGGGCGAGATTTCCTTTCAGAATGCAGAGGTGACCTGACTTTTTGATAGGAGTCTCCAGGGGATGAATCACATTGACCACCGATGGAACGATGGGGTCAATGTTTTCTAGGTTTTCTGCCAAGGTCTTGCCGGTCACAGTGATGCAATCCCCATGGAGAAATCCATTATTGAGCATGTATTTCATAAATGCCGGAAGCCCACCCTGCTCATATAGGTCCTCCATCATGAATTTCCCAGAGGGCTTGAAATCGCCGATAAGGGGAGTTTTAGCATTGATTGCTTTGAAATCTTCCAGGGTGAATTCTACACCCGCTGTCCTCGCAATTGCCAAAATATGAAGCACGGCATTGGTACTTCCACCAAGGGCAATCGCAACCGTTACCGCATTTTCGATGCTTTTGCGAGTGACGATATCTTTTGGTTTGATGTCTTTTTCCAGAAGGATACGCATGTACTTATTGACATCCTGACACTCCTTCAATTTTTCAGCAGAGTTTGCAGGATTGGAGGATGAATAAGGTAGAGACATTCCCATGGCTTCGATCGCGGAGGACATGGTATTGGCGGTATACATCCCGCCGCATGCACCTTTGCCCGGACAGGCATTTCGAATTACTCCGTCATAATCTTCATCAGAAATGGTCCCTTGGATCTTCTTGCCAAAGGCTTCAAAGGCGGAAACGATATTGAGCTTTTCTCCCTTGTAATTACCCGAAGCAATGGTCCCCCCATAGACCATAATGGCCGGACGGTTAATTCTCAACATCCCCATTACTGCGCCGGGCATATTTTTATCGCAACCCGCCACTGCTACGCATCCGTCGAAAGAGTGTCCCAGAATAAATGACTCGATCGAGTCAGCAATAATATCTCTGGAAACCAACGAATACCGCATCCCAAGCGTACCCATGGAGGTGCCGTCAGATATGCCGATGGTATTAAAAACCAAACCGGTCAGATCATATTCCTGAGAGGACGCTTTGATCAGACCGGCAAAGTCATTGAGGTGCATATTGCAGGGATTGCTTTCGTAGCCGCAGCTCGCTATCCCTACAAAGGGCTGTTTCATTTTTTTGTCCGACAAGCCAGTGGCATAAAGCATGGCTTTTCCTGCAGGATGCTCGTCGTTGTCGCTGATTTCCCAACTGTACTTTTTGAGATTGTTCTGGGTCATGGGTCTGGTAAATAAAAAAAGTGCCTCAGTTCAGTGAGGCACTTTAGATTTTATATGCTGGATTATATATGGTCTAGTGCCTCACTTCGAAAATCCGATGAGAATAATAAAGCTTAGCAGGACGACCAATGGATACATAGCGTGGTTTGAGAATAGATGCTTCGTTGTCGAATCACGCTTCAATATTAAAACTCTATTCTGAGACTTACAATATTTAATTCTTCATTTTACAGACAGAACAGATAATAAAATTGGGTTAAAATATTTTTTTCAGAATTTTAATTCTTTTTTAAACATTTTACAGAATCAATTTTTCAAAAAATCCCCATATTATTGAGAATCCCAAAATTTTGTATCGATTTTACTTAAATTCAAAATTTTCGAGAAAACACTTTCTTTTTTTTAAGAAAAAAAATGATACAATGCCAAAAATCTAAATTTCCATTGAAAGATTAGCAATAATTCAATCCAGACTCAACACTCTACCTTCTGTTAAGTTTTGCCTTACTTTTGTCAAAACAGTCCTCTCTTATGATCAGCTTTCCCAACGCCAAAATCAACCTGGGCCTTCATATCACATCCAAAAGAAAAGACGGATACCACGAGATCGAAACCTGTATGGTACCCATTCCTTTGTATGATGCCTTGGAAATGATAATCGACAAAAAATCGAGTTGGACTTCGTCAGGACTTGCCATTCCCGGCGATCCCAAGGACAACCTTATTCTAAAGGCTGAAAAGTTGATGAAGAAAGACTTTCAAGGATTGCCTAATCTCAACATCCATCTGCACAAAAACATCCCCATGGGCGCAGGACTCGGAGGAGGCTCGGCTGATGGTGCTTTTGCCTTAAAGCTGATGAACAATCTCTTTGATTTGCACTTGGATGATTTCTTTTTGGAAGAATATGCGGCAGAACTTGGGAGCGACTGTCCTTTTTTCATCGAAAATACGCCAAAAATCGCCCGAGGCCGAGGGGAAATCCTGGAACCCATCGACCTTTCCTTAAAGGGAAGCTATCTCGTTTTGATCAATCCGGGGATCCATGTCGGCACCAAAGAAGCCTACTCCGGCGTCACTCCTGCTCTACCCAAAGTCAAGCTGGAAGAAGTTTTGGCAGACCGAAGTCGCTGGAAAGCTGAACTGGTGAATGACTTTGAGCCCAGCATTTTCAAAAACCATCCGGAAATCGCCGAGATCAAGCAAAAAATGTATTCCGCCGGAGCATATTATGCAGCCATGTCCGGATCGGGATCGAGCGTGTTTGGGCTGTTTGAGGAAAAGCCGGAATGGATGGAATTGCCGGAGAGTTATTTTGTGTTTGAAGACAAACTTTGATCGCCAATTCAAAAACATAAAACATCTTCTTTTAACAAAATAAGAGGTAGCCACAAGACTCATGGCTACCTATTGACTTTCTAAATTTTAAATTTAGGGCCAAAAGCTTATTCCAATTCCATTTCGGATATATCCTTGGCTGATGATATAATCGAAATCATAGCTTAGAAAAAAGGGAAAATCAGAAATTTTGATGGGGAATAAAACTTTGAAATTAGCCCCCAAACTTGGTCCATTATAATCCCCGTTTGCATTTAAAGGTTGATGAATAGCAGCACCTGGACCTAAATACAAAAAGCTTTCTCCAATCACGAAAGTCTTAACCAAATAATTAGCTTGTCCTTTTATACTAAATCTCTGATAATTATTAATGATTAAATCTTTAGTAGATTCTTTACTAAGATAATTGAGATCTAAATCAAAGTTAAGTTTCCCTAATTTTAATTCTTTGAAAACACCAATCCCCATGAATCCGCCTCGTTGTACTGGGCTAGCTGATTTTGGAGTATTGATTTGGCTTAAATATCCACCTGACAGCTGAAATTCAAATTTATTTTCTTGAGCAAATCCTTTTAAGTGAAAAATACAGACAACGATTAGGGATGAAAAAATTTTAGACTTTTTCATTACAATTGAATTTGATTTTCTGCAAGGTATGGAGCAACTATCCCTATTTTATTCTCCTTAATAAACGAAATAAGTTCTTCTATCGAATAAAGTGGTACCGAAGAGGTTTTCGAAGTCCTTAGCCTACTAAATGAGTCCACAATGGCTGATTTTTTTTTTGCGACAGGATCAACTTCTGTTTCAAAAAGCTTGGACAAATCAATAGAAATTTCACCCTGATTGCCTTCAATTTTCGAGAATTCAAACAATTCAGTTCTTGCATTTGGATCTTGAAATACTTGCCCCATGTAAATTGATAAGCTTTTTAATTTAGATTCATATTCAGGATTCTTTGAAAAAAACAGCTCTTCTCCTTGGTCATCAAATATCTGACGGGCCTCAGGAATTTCTTGACAAGAAGTTATCCCAATAAGAAAAATTAGGAGAAATAGAGAGAGAGATTTTGATAATAGATCATTTGTTTTCATAAAAATTTCGTTTAAAAGTTACACTATAACATTAATTAAAATAAATCCATTTTCAAATTTTAATGTAAAATAATTTTTAAAATCAAATTAATTCAATTAAACCATATTTATTTATATTAAAAATATATTTTATTATATTTTTTTTCTCAAGTTTAGTGGTAAATTGATATGATAATTGACTATTATATTTGTAAATCATAAATATAAAACACAATGGCAACCTTCACTAGCACACTTCCCGACGATCTCCTTCAGCGACTTGCTGAATACGCCAAGAAGCTTTCTCTGCCCAAAAACAAATTGATGGAGAATGCACTGAACCTCTATCTGGATCACCTCAAGAGGGCCGAGTATGCCAAATCTTATCGACAGGCAGCACAGGATGAAGACATCCTGATGGTAGCTGAAGAAGGAATGGGCGACTACTTGAAGCAGATCGAAGATGAGGCAGGGTGAAATCTGGATGTCAGATCTGAATCCTGTCATCGGATCAGAACAAGCTGGCAGAGGACCAGTAGTCATCCTGAGCGGCAACTTGATGAATAAATTTCTGCAAGTGGTGATTACAGCACCTCTTACTTCCAAAATCAAAAACTATCAGGGAAATCCCGTTTTGAAACCATCAAATTCAAATGGGCTAAAGCTGGAGTCTGAACTGATGGTTTTTCATATCCGATCCATTTCCAAAGATCGCTTGATCGAAAAAATCGGAGAAATCTCAAAAGAGGAATTGAAGACTGCACTTGCCACGCTGCAAGATATCACGACGCTTTGATGTTCAACTAATCACTTTGGTGTTTTTTCTCCGCTTGTTCCAGTAATTCAATAAAGGATAAATCAGTACTGAGATCAGAATGATCAAAGTGCCCAAATAGAATTGCGGGGTCATTTTTTCTTTTTCTCCAAAAACCATCACTGCCAGCAAAATCCCATAAACCGGCTCCAAATTCATGGTTAGATTGATCGAAAAGACAGGAAGTCGCTTCATCAAGTCAACGGTCAGTGAAAAAGGAAAGACCGTGCAGACTACTCCCAAAATAAAAAGCCAAAGCCAATCCAGATCGGTCCATACCCATTGAATGACCTGCTCCTCTGTCATCAATCCATTGTAAAATGGCAACATTACAAGGGCAAAAAGACTGGCAGCAAGCATCTCATAAAACGTGATTTGGTATGGGGTATACCTCTGAGAAAGCCGACCGTTGAGCACCGAAAACAAAGCCGCTAAAAACGCCGAACCCAGGGCCACAGAAAGACCCAGCCAATACCCGGATTCAAACTGAAAAATGACTAACAATCCGGAAATAACTACCACTCCCAAGAGTACTTCATACCATTTGACCTTCGTCTTCTTGACCAAAGGTTCGATAAAAGCCGTCCAAAGCGAAGTGGTTGCCATTCCTGCCAAACAAACTGAAGCCGTGGATAATCTTGCAGACCAAAAAAAGGAAATCCAATGCATGGAGATTAAAATACCTACCCCCATAATCTTCAAAACTTGTGGAATGGAAATACTGAGTGACTCGTTTTTGAAAAATATCAGAATTGCCACTCCCACAGCGGCTATGAGTGTTCGGTAAAAAACTAACTCAAGCGAGGGCAAGCTGACCAGCAAACCTAGAATGGCTGTAAATCCCCAAATCAGCACAATAAAATGGAGGAGCAAATAATCTTTGATAGATCCTGAATGCATTCTATCTAGGGACAGTTTTGTAAAGTATCAGGCCAGTCAATGCAAAAACAATATTGGGAAGCCATACCGCCAAAATGGGAAACTGTGTTCCTGCCTCTGCAAAAGTCCTAGATAAAATGAACAAGAGGATATAGATAAACGCCAATAAAAATCCCATGGCGATTTGAAATCCTGAACCACCGCGGGTCTTTCTGGCTGACATAATGACTCCAATAAAGGTCAAAATAAGGGCAGCGAAAGGAGACATAAACCGGACATACCGCTCGATACGATAATAGCTCACGTTGTCAGCCCCTCGGTCCTCTAAAATTTTAATTTGTCTGCTCAATTCGGGCAGTTTTAGTGTTTCGTGGTGATTCTCTGGAAGATCAAAATCGGCCGGGGAGATTGAAAGTATGGTGTCCAACTCAGACCCAACAGTATATTCCTCCCCATATTCCTTCAGCACCCTAAGTCGCCAATTTTCCAATCTCCAAACGTTTTTTGCGGTGTCCCATTGGATGCGATCGGAAGAGAGTTTAGACCAAAGCTGCCCGTCACGAATTTCCTCGAGTGTAAAATAATAGCCTGTATTGCTGGTTCGGTAAAACCGATTCATATAGGCATAGGCATTGGGGCCTACTTTAATATGAATGTTAGGATCAGTGGAAGCTTGTCCTTTTTCAAGATATCGAATTTTAAATTCACTAACTCCTGCAGTAGCCCCTGGCAACACCCAACCATTCAACAAAAAACTCACCGCACCTATCATCGCTGCCCCAAAAAGAAATGGACGAAGCATCCTGACAAAGCTTACTCCCGAACTCAAAATCGCGACGATTTCTGTGCGGCCTGCCATTTTTGAGGTAATGAAAATAACCGCAATAAAAACTGTAATGGGTGTAAGCAGATTATTCAGATAGAGGCCATAGTTCCCCATATACTTGAGGATATCCTTGGCAGGCACCTGATTTCGGATGTAGGTGTCGTTTTTTTCGGTAAAGTCCAAAACCAATACAATAAGAATAAGCATGACCACTACGAAAAAGTAGGTCTTCAAAAATTCCTTAATGATCAGTTTGTCGAGAATCTTCATACTTAGAGTCTAGCACTTACTTTCTTTACCATTTGATCCTTCCAAAAGGCAAAATCCCCTGCTTGGATATGCTCCCGAGCCTGACCCACGAGCCAAAGGTAGAAGGAAAGATTGTGGATGCTGGCAATTTGAGCTGCAAGGATCTCCTTGGAAATAGTCAAATGCCTCAAGTAGGCCTTTGAATAAAATGAGCTGACGTAATTTCCGATAGCAGGATCAATGGGACTAAAATCCTCCTTCCATTTTTCATTACGGATGTTGATGATCCCCTCGGAAGTAAAAAGCATCCCATTTCTTGCATTTCGGGTCGGCATCACACAATCAAACATATCCACTCCTAAGGCAATGCATTCCAAAATATTGGCCGGAGTGCCTACCCCCATGAGGTAACGTGGCTTGTCTGAAGGCAAAATATCCGTTACCAATTCGGTCATTTCGTACATCATCTCGGCCGGTTCTCCTACAGAAAGTCCTCCTATAGCATTTCCCTCACGACCTTGTTCGGCGATAAACTCCGCACTTTGCTTCCGCAAATCCTTGTATACCGAACCCTGAACGATCGGAAAAAGCGTCTGAGTGTATCCATATTTTCCTTCCGTAGAGTCAAAGCGATCTATGCATCGCTTCAGCCAGCGATGAGTCATCTCCATAGACTTTCTGGCATATCCATATTCGCACGGATAGGGAGTGCATTCATCAAAGGCCATAATAATATCTGCACCGATGGTCCGCTGAATATCCATTACACCTTCCGGAGAAAAAACGTGTTTGGATCCGTCGATATGCGACTTAAATGTTACTCCTTCTTCATTGATTTTACGGGTACCTGCCAAAGAAAACACCTGATAACCCCCCGAATCCGTCAAAATCGGTCGATCCCAACCATTAAACTGATGAAGGCCCCCAGCTTTTTCCAAGATTTCCAAGCCAGGTCTCAGATACAGGTGGTAGGTATTGCCCAAAATGATTTGGGCTTTGACATCTTCTTTTAATTCCCGCTGATGAACTGCTTTCACCGTGCCTGCTGTTCCCACCGGCATAAAAATCGGAGTTTGAATTACTCCGTGATCGGTGGTCAAAGTGCCAGTTCTGGCTTTGGTTTGGGTATCTTTTTTCTCTAAAGTGAATTTCATTCTTCTACATGATGAAGCTGTAGAGATGATCTACAACCTGTCCGGTTTAGCCTGCAAAAATATCCACTTATTCTTAAATGACTTGCTGAAATTGATTTTATATTTGCCCAGCAAAATCGACCTATGGGCCTATTTTTACTCTGGTTTTTCTTTGGTATCGGCGTCATCATTCAGGGAATTTATCTCTTGATGATCTTCGGACGAACGGCCTGGTTTAAATCTCTTTCCAAGTCTTCATCTACTCAGCAACCTGAAGAGGGAGTGACTGTACTTGTAGCTGCCCATAACGAATTTCAAAACCTCAAGGTGCTGATCCCCAAGCTTTTTGAACAGGATTATCCAAAATTTGACGTGATGATCGTAAATGATCGGAGTACCGATCGAACCAAGCGTTTGCTGGAAGAAATGATGGCCAAATACCCAAAACTGAGGTCAGTCACCATTAAATACACGCCCAATCACGTTACTTCCAAAAAATTTGCCATTACCCTTGGTATCAAAGTAGCCAAAAATGACGTCATACTCTTGACAGATGCGGATTGTATTCCAAATTCTGATCAGTGGATAAGAAAAATGACAGCACCCGTAAGACAGGAAGGTAAAACATTCGCCATTGGATACTCAGGATACCAGGAGAAACCTGGGGCGTTAAACCGCTGGATTCAGTTTGAGACTATTCTGACGGCCTTGTTTTATTTGTCTTTTGCTCTTTGGAAGGCTCCTTTTATGGGAATCGGCAGAAACCTCTGCTACCGAAAAAGCTTCTTCATGGACGTGAAGGCCTTCAAGGGACTTTGGCATTTGGAAGGTGGAGACGATGACCTCTTTGTAAATAACTACGCGACTGGAAAAAATTCTTCCATTGTGATAGATCCGGATGCCACCACTATTTCTGTTCCTAAGGAAACTTGGAAAGAATACCTGGTGCAGAAAAAACGCCACCTCCATGCTGGAAAATATTACCGGGGAGAAGACAAAAGAAAGATCGGTCTTTATTCGATGTCACATGCCTTGTTTTGGGTTGGTGGATTGGGATTGTTGATTTATTTCGGAATTAGTCTTCAATGGGAACAATTTTCCGCGGTTTTGGGTATTATCCTATTGAGATCGTTTTTGGTGATGGGGATTTTCAGATCTGCTGCCAAAACCGTTCAGGGAAAAGCTCCTAAAATGAATCCTGTCCTGAATGACCTCTTTTATTTAGGTTATTTCTGGGTTTTGGGCTCTGTATCCTATCAGGCAAAAGACATCCAATGGAAATAAACGAACGCGGTTTTTCAAATAAAGCTCTGGAAGACTTTGACTTAATTGACAAAGCCGTCCACGAAAAGGACCAATCAGCCTATGCTACCCTGATGAAGAGGTACAAAAAGGCCGTTTATTTCATGATCCTCAAAATGATCCGAGATGCAGATGATGCCGAAGATCTGACCATGGAGGCTTTTGCCAAAGCTTTTAGAAATCTGGAGCGCTTCAAAAAAGACTACACTTTTTCTACTTGGCTTTTCCGGATTGCAACCAATAACACGATTGACTTTATCCGTAAGAAAAAGCTCAAAACCATGAGCTTGAACAATACACTCTCGGATGACAGCGGAAATTCGGTGAATATCGACGTAGAAGACGATGACAACAATCCACAAGACGAGTATATCAAATCCCAACGGATAGAGATGGTGCGTGTCTTTGTGGATAAGCTCCCTGCCAAATACCGTAAACTGGTTCAGCTAAGGTACTTTGATGAGCTTTCCTATGAAGAAATAGCCCAAGAACTTGACAAACCTCTCGGTACCGTGAAAGCACAACTTCACCGGTCGCGGGAACTTCTTTTTGAAATCGCCTCTGGCAAAGAAAATCACATCTGATGAATCCCGGCACCGAGTTGATTTTATCCTATTTCCCTGACCTTACCGAAAAGCAGATCGAGCAGTTTGACCGTTTGCAAGAACTATATGAGGACTGGAATGCCAAAATCAATGTGATCAGCCGTAAAGACATGGATCACTTTTATGTACATCACGTCCTTCATTCATTAGGAATTGCAAAAGTGCTCCGATTTCAGCCAGGCACCAAAGTACTGGACATCGGAACAGGTGGTGGTTTTCCGGGCATTCCCTTGGCTATTCTCTTTCCCCATACACATTTCCACTTGGTAGATTCTATTGGCAAAAAAATCACTGTGGTGAAAGAAGTCGCCAAAGCACTCAAGTTGAGCAATGTGGAAGCACAGCAAGCTCGAGCAGAATCTTTGGTGAGAAAATATGACTTCGTAATCAGCCGTGCGGTAACCCGTATGATCAATTTTTATCCTTGGGTCAAAGGCAAAATAAAGCGCGAGGACTTCAACGAATTCCAAAACGGTATTCTTTACTTAAAAGGCGGAGATGTGGATGAGGAAATGGAAGAACTCGACAAATCTTATGTCACCTATCACCTGAGCGATTATTTCAAGGAAGAATTTTTTGAAACCAAAAAAGTGGTCTATATGCCTTGGGAGGATCAAAGGTAGGAGATTGAATTTTTGAAGGTGCAGTTAAGGTTGAAAAATGTACTTTTCAATATGCACTTCATCACTCCCTATCCTTCACTCAATTTTAAATTTAGCTTAGCCGAGGCCCGATTTTTTCTGGGATTTCAGCCTCATCAATCACCTCGAAATTTCGTAAAATTTCAAAAACAAATATTGTAAATCATTGATTTTTAATAAATTAAACACAATCAAAAGAAGCTCAGGGGCTTAGATTTTTATTTGCGACAATTCCCGCCAATCAATTTTTTGCTTGGGCATAATCCCCTAATTTGAAGCCTCATTTCCCCTAGAAGTATGTACATCATTTTTGATACAGAGACTACCGGTTTGCCCCGGGATTACAATGCACCCATGTCTGATGTGGACAATTGGCCGAGACTGGTTCAGATTGCCTGGCAGCTGCATGACGCCAGAGGCAAACTGCTCTCCAACCACAATTACATCATCCGCCCAGAGGGATTTACCATTCCTTATAATGCCGAAAAAGTACACGGTATTTCTACCAAGCGTGCCTTGGCAGAAGGTCACGACCTGAAAGAAATCCTGCAGGTTTTCCGTGAAGATGTGATTCAGGCCAAATTCCTGGTGGGTCACAACATCGGTTTTGATATCAATGTGGTGGGTTCAGAATATTTGCGAGCCGAACTGGTGATGCCACTTGATGGCAAGGCCGAACTCGACACCAAGGATATTTCTACGGATTTCTGTGCCCTTCCTGGGGGAAAAGGAGGAAAATACAAGTGGCCTACCCTGACCGAACTCCATCAAAAACTTTTCGGGATCGGCTTTGATGACGCGCACGATGCGGCCTATGACGTGGATGCTACTGCACGCTGCTTCTTTGGCTTGATCACTCAGGGAGTTCAAAAACCGGAACCGGGAATTTTGCTCGAAGAGGTCATCTATGAAGCCCCGAAGCTGGCAGAGGCTAATTTTGTCCAAGCCAAGGACATTCAAAAAGCTGCCGCCAAGGAAGTACTCAAGCAAGCAGGGAAGGCAGACATTTCCGATCTGGCAGAAGTCCCTTTCACCCATCTACATGTCCATACCCAATATTCCGTTTTGCAGGCTACTTCGGAAATCCCTGCAATTGTATCCAGAGCAAAGGCCTTGGGAATGTCAGCTATCGCTATGACAGATCATGGCAACATGATGGGAGCTTTTCACTTTGTGAAAGAAGCGATGGGAAAAGAACTCAAACCCATTTTGGGATGTGAGTTTTATCTCTGCAGAGACCGAAAAAACAAAGCCAATAAGGATGACGGATATCAAACCGTTTTGATTGCCAAAAACAAAGCTGGCTACCACAATCTAGCCAAATTGGCCTCTTATGCCAATATTGAAGGCTTTTATTACGTACCCAGAATAGATAAAGAAGTCCTTGTCCAATACAAGGGTGACTTGATTGCCACTACGGGAGGACTTTGGGGAGAGATCCCCTATTTAATCCTAAACGTAGGCGAAACTCAGGCTGAGGAGGCTTTTGTATGGTGGAAAGAGCAGTTTGGAGACGACTTTTATGTCGAGCTCAACCGCCACGGAATCCCTGAAGAAGAAAAAGTAAACGAAGTTCTCCTCGAGTTTGCCCACAAATATGGAGTTAAATATTTCGCGGCAAATAACACCTACTACAATGACAAAGGCGACGCGAAGGCTCATGACATTTTGCTCTGTGTGAAAGACGGCGAACTGGTAGAAAAGCCCAAGAAATACATAGGAAAGCGTGGACGTGAATTCCGTTTTGGTTTTCCGAATGACGAGTTCTACCTCAAAAGTCCGGAGGAGATGAAACAGCTTTTTGCGGATTTGCCCGAAGCCATCATCTGTACCCAGGAGATCGTCGACAAATGCGAGGCTTATAAATTAGCAAGGGAAGTACTTCTTCCCAAATTTGACATTCCAGAAGAATTCAAGCATCCGGAAGATGAGGTGGATGGAGGAAAGCGCGGGGAAAATGCCTATCTACGCTTCCTGACCTACGAGGGAGCCAAAAAACGATACAAAGAAATCACACCCGAGATCCAAGAGCGATTGGATTTTGAATTGGCTACCATTGAAAAGACTGGCTATCCGGGTTACTTTTTGATTGTCCAAGACTTCACCCGCGCAGCACGGGATATGGGCGTATCGGTGGGTCCGGGACGTGGTTCGGCAGCCGGTTCGGCGGTAGCCTATTGTGTAGGAATAACCAATGTAGATCCGATCGAATACGATCTCCTCTTCGAAAGATTCCTCAATCCGGACAGGGTTTCTCTTCCCGATATTGACATTGACTTTGACGATGAAGGACGTCAGGATGTAATCGATTATGTGATCAAAAAATACGGTTCCAATCAGGTAGCCCAGATCATCACTTATGGCACTATGGCGGCCAAATCGGCGATTCGGGATACGGCACGTGTTCTGAATTTACCTCTCGCCGAGGCCGGCAGACTAGCTAATTTGGTACCTGACATCAAGCTCAAAACGCTTTTTGATCTTGCTAAAAACCGACCAGCGCTTCATGACAAACTCAAAGGCCAAGGGGAACTGCTCCAAAAAGCAGAGGAACTCATTCGAGTAGCTCAAGGCCAGGATGAATCTGCCAAAACAGTCAATCAAGCAGCCGTTTTGGAAGGATCGGTGAGAAACACCGGGATTCATGCCTGTGGGGTTATCATCACTCCGGCCGACATCACCAATTTTGTTCCTGTAGCATTGGCCAAGGACTCAGATATGGTGTGTACCCAATTTGACAACTCCGTGGTGGAATCTGCAGGCCTGTTGAAAATGGACTTTTTGGGTTTAAAGACACTTACACTCATCAAGGATGCGATCAAGATTGTCAAAGAGAGGCATGGCATTCTGCTGGATGCGGATGTTTTCCCAATCGATGATGTCAAGACCTACGAACTCTTCCAGCGCGGCGAAACGGTCGGGATCTTCCAGTATGAAAGTCCCGGGATGCAGAAATACATGAGGGAACTGAAGCCGACGGTTTTTGCAGATTTAATTGCCATGAACGCCCTTTATCGTCCGGGACCTTTGGCATACATCCCTTCTTTCATCAAGCGAAAGCACGGCCAAGAACCCATTACCTATGACTTGGAAGATATGAAAGAGTATCTCGAGGAAACCTATGGGATCACAGTCTACCAAGAACAGGTGATGCTTTTGTCTCAAAAATTGGCGGGATTCACCAAGGGAGAAGCGGACGTCCTGAGAAAAGCTATGGGTAAAAAGCAAAAGGACGTGCTGGACAAAATGAAGCCTAAGTTTGTCGATCAGGCAGCTGCCAAAGGCCATGATCCCAAAAAGCTGGAGAAAATCTGGACCGACTGGGAAGCCTTTGCTTCGTATGCCTTCAACAAGTCCCACTCTACTTGCTATGCCTGGATTGCTTACCAGACGGCCTATCTGAAGGCACATTACCCAGCCGAATACATGGCCTCTGTGCTAAGTAACAACATGAATGACATCACTCAGGTGACCTTTTTCATGGAAGAATGTAAGCGAATGGGCATTCCGGTTTTGGGACCGGATGTCAACGAATCCAAAAGTGGTTTTACGGTAAATGCTGCCGGAGAAATCCGATTTGGAATGGCTGCAATTAAAGGTGCTGGAGCCGCTGCAGTTGATGAAATCATCAAGGAAAGAGAGAAAAACGGCCCTTACAAAAACATTTTCGACTTTGCCAAGCGAGTTAATTCCCGTGCGCTGAACAAAAAGACCATGGAAGCCTTGGCCATGGCAGGTAGTTTTGACTGCTTCAAAGAGCATCACCGAAGACAATATTTGGAAGCACCGGAAGGCGATGTCACATTGATCGAGAAAGCTACCAAATACGCTCAAAAAGTTCAGCAGGAAGAAGAAAGCGCACAGGTAAGTCTTTTTGGAGGCGGCGGTGGAAATGCCGAAATCCCTTTGCCTTCCGTAGCTCCAATGGAGCCTTTTTCACAAATCCAGCAACTGAATATTGAAAAAGAGGTGGTAGGACTTTTCATCTCCGGACACCCTTTGGATCAATACAAGTTGGAGATCGAGTCATTTACTAACACTCCGCTGACGGCCTTGGCAGACTTGGATAGCCTGAAAGGCAGAAATGAATTAAGAATGGCAGGTTCGGTTTCAAGTTTTGCCCATCGTACCACCAAAAACGGGAAACCTTTTGGCACCCTCACCTTGGAGGATTACCATGGGTCATTTACATTTTTCATTTTCGGCGACGACTATGTGAAGTTTAAGCAATACTTCATGACTGGATGGTTTTTGTTTCTAACAGGAAAAGTCGAGCAAAAAAAATGGGGGAATGAAAACGAGGTGGAATTCAAGATCAACAGCATTTCCCTACTCAGTGAGGTCAGAGGAAAGATGATCAAAGGGCTCAAGGTCAATATCAATCTGGACGATTTGACTTATGACCTGATGGAAAAGCTGGAAGCCATTACCACAAAGTATAAAGGAGATGCGAAATTGTATATTGAGGTAATTGATCAAAGGGAGAACATCACGCTGGAGCTGTTCTCCAAAAAATACACCATAGATCCGAGCGCCGAAATGATCCAAGAACTCAAGCTGCTGCCTGAGGTGGTCTACAAAGTGGTCGACCGGTAATTAGCGATAGATAAGTTATTGATTTAGTCGATGAGTCATTGAGAATTTATTGATTTGGATAGGAACTTATTCTAAATCAATCGGCTTTTGCTGATATATTTGAAAACAGAACCTTATTAATTCAAGAATACAATGGGAAAAGCAATTGAAATAACTGACGCCAACTTTGAAGAAATCGTATCAGGAGATAAGCCTGTATTGGTGGACTTTTGGGCGGAGTGGTGCGGTCCTTGCAAAATGATCGGCCCGGTGGTAGAGCAAATGGCAGCAGAATACGAAGGAAAAGCAGTAATTGGTAAAGTAGATGTAGATTCCAATCCATCTGTTGCGCAGGCATTTGGTATCCGCTCTATCCCGACCTTGCTATTCTTCAAAGATGGAAAAATCGTCGACAAGCAAGTGGGCGCTGTTCCAAAAGCCGTCTTGGCACAAAAGCTAGACGCACAACTTTAATTCTTAATTACACCTAGATCGAAAGCCGTAAAGAACTCTTTGCGGCTTTTTTTATCTTCACTGCCGAAATGGCTGAGAAACTTATTTCCCTGGACGAATTTTGGAAGCTACGCAACCAACTCCCCTTGATCGATGCAAGGAGCGAAGGAGAATTTTCTCAAAGTCATATTCCCGGCTCGTTCAACCTACCCATTCTTACCAATGAGGAGCGAATAAAAGTGGGAACCTTGTACAAGGAAGAAGGCTCCCTTGAAGCTACTTTAAAAGGATTTGAACTTGTGGGCCCCAGGTTTCACCAAATTCAAAAAGAAGCCTTGGAAAGATCCCCTGAGCGGAAAGCGATGGTTTATTGCTGGAGAGGAGGAATGCGGAGTCAGATCCTATCTTGGCTACTTTCTATGGTGGGCTTTGAAATTTTCAGACTTAAAGGTGGATATAAAACTTATCGAACCTACACCTTTGAAAAAGTGAGGGAAATATATCCTTTGTTGGTTTTGGGTGGAAAAACAGGAACAGGAAAAACCATACTTCTAAAAAAGCTAAAAGAATCCGGAGAACAGGTAATTGACTTGGAGGATCTAGCCCATCACAAAGGCTCCTCTTTTGGATCTATCGGCCAATTACCTCAACCCAGTGTGGAGCAATTTGAAAATCTATTGGCTGAGGAATTACGGATCATCGACTCAAGCATTCCGATCTGGGTAGAAAATGAAAGCAGAAAAATAGGCAGAGTAATCATTCCTGACCGCTTCTATGAGCAAATGATCAACTCCCCTTTGTTGGAAATCCATAAAACAGAAAACGAACGGATCGAACATATCGCAGAGGAGTACGGACAGCTTCCTGAATCTGAATTGATCGCTGCAGTAAAACGCCTCCAAAAGCGATTGGGGGGACTAAGAACCCAACAAGCCATTTTGGATATACAGGCTAAAAATCATTCCTCTTGGATCTCAAATCTGTTGGTTTACTACGACAAAACCTATGATTTCGATTTGCATAGACATGAAGCAAGCAAAACAGTTCATATGGACCTGTCAGGTCTCCCGATAGGCAACCAAGTTCAACTTTTATTGAATACTAAGAATAAATTTTATGGAATCCCCACAAATTAGACTCACCGAGTGGAGCGAAGGTTCAGGCTGCGGTTGCAAAATTGCTCCTGCTATCTTGGATCAAATACTATCTGGCAGTGGTTCATTTTCTCAGATTGACCCAAACCTTTTGGTTGGTAACTCCCAAAAAGATGATGCCGCAGTGTATCAGGTTTCGGAGGATATGGCATTCATTAATACAGTAGATTTTTTTACACCAATCGTTGACGATCCTTTTGATTTTGGAAGAATATCGGCTGCCAATGCAATCTCGGATGTGTATGCAATGGGTGGTAAACCCATTTTCGCAAATGCCATATTGAGTTGGCCAGTGGAAAAAATAGCACCAGAATTGGCTGCAAAAGTCCTGGAAGGAGCAAAACGCATCTGCAAACAGGCGGGAATTGAATTAGCAGGCGGGCATTCTATTGCAGCAAAAGATCCGATTTTTGGACTTTCGGTTAATGGGATAATTCATCCTAAAAAAATAAAGACCAACCAAGAAAGTAAAGAGGGTGATCTATTGTATATCACCAAGCCAATTGGGATTGGAGTATTAGCCACTGCACTCAAGCGTCAGAAAATTTCAGAAAAGGATTATGTGAATTTGCTGGATACCACTTGTAGCCTTAATTCCATTGGTGAGATTCTTGGGAACCATGAGGAAGTTCATGCCATGACCGACGTGACAGGTTTTGGCCTTTTGGGTCATTTAATAGAAATGGCAGAAGGTGCAAATCTTTCCGCTCAAGTTGACTTAGCCAAATTACCCTTAATCGAAGGCATCCAGGATTACATCAATCAGTTCATATTCCCTGACAATACGTACCGTAATTGGAATGCCTTTAACTCCAAAGTCACTGGAGTAAAAGGTATGGATCTAGTCAAACTTTGTGATCCCCAAACCAGCGGAGGACTGTTGATTTCCGTTTCTCCAGAAAATAAAGAATGGTTTGAAACGACTATGTCGAAACACAGGCAGCCTGTTTGGGAGATTGGAAAATTTTTCACTAGAGGCCAGTTTGTAGTAGAGGTGGTTTCTTAATAGCTGAAAATCAAGGTAAATTGGGTATAACCAATCCCCCAAAGCCATGAATTTCAAAAAACTCTTCATGCCTTGCTTATCCATTTTGATAAGCTATTCGGCATGGTCACAAACACCCGAAAACGTGACTAGCGAGCTCGTTATCCTTAATGTTAAGACAGGAGAAGAGAAATCTATCCTGAAGGAGAAACGACATTTCGAAGCACCAAACTGGTCCCGAGACGGCAAATACCTATTAATTAATTCCAGTGGATTACTCGAAAAGATTGATCTAGCCGGCAATAACCTCGGACAATTACATCCAGAGTTAATCACCTCTGTCAACAATGATCACGGAATAAGCTTGGATGGAAAAACACTCATTTTTAGCAAAAACGACAAAGGCTTAGGCTCAAGAATTTATACTATTCCAATAGAAGGAGGAAAACCGGAACTTATTACGCCTCTTTACCCAAGCTACTGGCATGGGATAAGTCCAGATGGGAAATTTCTAGCCTATTGTGCCGAAAGGAATGATCAATGGGATGTGTACATCATACCTAGCACGGGCGGTGAAGAAATAAGACTAACCAATTCAGATGGCCTTGATGACGGACCCGAATATTCCTATGATGGCCAATGGATTTATTTTAATTCACACCGAACAGGCCGAATGCAAGTCTATCGAATGAAACCAGATGGAAGTGGCCAAGAACAGCTGACTTTTGATGAATACGACAATTGGTTCCCTCATCCATCACCAGACAATCGATCAATAGTATACATCTCCTATCTGGAAGATCAAAAGGGGGCTCATCCTTTTGGGAAAGATGTAAAGCTAAGAATTATGGATATGGCCACGAAAGAAATAAAAGATCTTACACGTGTTTTTTATGGTGGCCAAGGCACGATTAATGTCCATAGTTGGAGTCCTGAGGGCAATTGGATAGCTTATGTACGCTATCATAAACCATAAAACGAAAAGGTCCTTAAAACAAAAAAGCCTTCAGGTATGATCTGAAGGCTTTGAATAATGTGGCGGCGACCTACTCTCCCGGGAGTAACCCCAGTACCATCGGCGCTGCAGGGCTTAACTTCTCTGTTCGGGATGGGAAGAGGTGGGACCCCTGCGCTA
>NZ_QEIG01000023.1 GCF_014324365.1 Algoriphagus sp. AK58 | reverse complement strand
TCCATCCATCTACAGGCGTAGTAACCGGGGTAGCGGCAGGTACTGCTACCATTAACTACACCGTGCCCGGAACCGGTGGGTGTGCCGATGCTACCGCTACTCGAACCGTCACTATTACCGCACCACCTAGTGCAGGTACATTAAGTGGAAATCAAGCCGTTTGTATCGGCGGAACTTCAACTTTCGCCTCTACAATTCCGGGGGGTACCTGGACAACAAGTAATGCTGCCATTGCTACAGTCAATCCTTCAACAGGCCTAGTAACCGGAGTGGCTGCTGGTACTGCTACCATCACCTACACCGTGCCCGGAACCGGTGGGTGTGCCGATGCTACCGCTACTCGAACCGTCACTATTACCGCACCACCTAGTGCAGGTACATTAAGTGGAAATCAAGCCGTTTGTATCGGCGGAACTTCAACTTTCGCCTCTACAATTCCGGGGGGTACCTGGACAACAAGTAATGCTGCCATTGCTACAGTCAATCCTTCAACAGGCCTAGTAACCGGAGTGGCTGCTGGTACTGCTACCATCACCTATACCGTAACCGGAACCGGAGGTTGTGCCAATGCTACCGCTACTCGAACCGTCACTATTACCGCACCACCTAGTGCAGGTACATTAAGTGGAAATCAAGCCGTCTGCATTGGCGGAACTTCAAACTTTGCCTCTACTATTGCCGGAGGTTCTTGGTCAACAAGTAATTCTGCCATTGCCACTGTCAATCCTTCAACAGGCGCAGTAACAGGTGTAGCGGCAGGCACCGCTACCATTACCTACACCGTGGCCGGTACAGGTGGTTGTGCCAATGCTACCGCTACCAGGACAATCAATATCACTCCTGACAATATCGCCTCCCCTCCCTCATCAACACCCACCCTTTGTATCACAACTCCACTTACCCCTATCACACATAATACAACTGGTGCTACAGGGATTGATCAGCTAAATGTAATTGGATTACCAGAAGGTGTAACCGCAAGCTGGGCCGGTGGTGTAATTTCGATTTCAGGTACTCCAATAGAAAACGGCACTTTCAACTACAGCATTCCTCTTATCGGCGGATGCGGTACTGTTTCCGCAACAGGATCAATAACAGTAATTGGTACAGCTCATCCTATAACCTCTGTATCAGCAAGCAACCCAAGTGCTCCAGGATTACCATCAACAATTACTATCAGGGGATCTAATTTCATTCCAGGCCAAAACTACACGATCGTATACGATGCTGATGGGGCAAATCCTGCAACGGATGTCTCCAGAACAGTGACAGCTTCACCAGATGGATCGCTTACCTTTAATACCTCCAATTTAACGGCAGAGGGGGTAAGTGTATTAACTGTAAAAAGTATCATCAGAACAGGAGATGCCTGCCCTTACATTCCTGCTGGTTCGAATACTGTAAGATTTGGAATTGTTTGTACTGCCGAGTACCCCGCATCTGCCGCACTTCAATCATTTTTCGTTCCTGAAGGGGTTTTCGAATTGACCGTAGAAGTATGGGGAGGAGGAGGAAGAGGAGGATCCAGAACAAGTAGTGCCGCTGCAGGAGGTGGCGGTGGCGGAGCCTATTCGAGAAGTTTGATTTCCGTCACAGCCGGTGAACCGCTCGCTGTTTTTGTAGGAAGAGGCAGCAATACAACCGCCGCAGGAGGGGACTCATGGGTTTCCAGAACAAATAACGTCTCTGATGCCTTGATTTTAGCCAAAGGAGGAAATTCCGTTGCTGACAATGCTTCAGGTGCACTAGGAGGTCAAGCAGATTCTGGTAGAGGGCAGAATAAATATAGTGGTGGCAATGGTGGATCTGTTATTTCTGGTAACAGTGGAGGGGGGGGATCTTCTGCAGGTATCAGTGTAGGTGGTAATGATGCTTCTGGAACCTCAGCAGGTGCAGCCCCATCAGGTGGAGGGGCAGGAGGACCAGGAAGAACTAATAATGGAAATGGAAATCCGGGATCTTCTCCAGGAGGTGGAGGTGGTGGAGCAATAGGCAATGGTCGTAGTGGAGGTCAAGGAGGAAATGGTAAAGTTGTAATCACCTATATATGTCCAGCAATTCCATGCGGAACCATCGTAGACGATGGAGCTGTATCTGGTTTTACAGTGATCCAATTTAATCAAAGCTGTCTATGGACTGCCCCTGAGGGCCTGGATGAATTTCAGGTCATGCTGGTAGGTGGTGGCGGTGGCGGAGGTATGGGTTCTTCGGCAGGAGGAGGCGGTGGTGGAGGGGTAACCACTTCTCAAATATATTCAGGTATTTCTCTTGGCGCAGGTATTGGCCTTCCACCAAATACAGGATTTAACATTATAGTAGGATCAGAAGGAATTGGATCCACCTCGCCAACTGCGAAAGGAGGACCTGGAGGAGATTCTTTCTTTTCTGGCCCTGCATTTACTCATTCCTCAGGTACGTTCCAGACTGTTTTAATTGCTGAAGGCGGTGGAGGTGGAGGCTCAAGTGGAAATTCCACAGTACTATCAGGCAACTCTGGCGGCTCAGGAGGTGGTGGAGCTGTATTACAAGATCCTGGGATAACTGAAGGTGCAGGTGGTCCGCCAACAGCAGGTAATGTTGGAGGCGAAGGAGAATATTCACAACCAGGGCCAAATAGAGCTTATGCTACACGAGCCGGTGGAGGAGGTGGGGGTGCTGGTTCCCCAGGAACAAAAGGTGACCTTACACCAGGAGCAAATCCTAAAGGACTTGGGGGAACGGGTGGGAATGGTTTATCATCTAATTTTTCTGGAAGCACAATTATTTATTCTGGAGGTGGGGGCGGAAGTTCTTCTGGAGCTGTTCCAGGTCAAACTGCAACACCAGGAGTTGGTGGAAATTTAGGAACTACGGGTGGAAATGCCCAAAATCTTGGAATTGGAAACCCTGGAGTTACAATAGGTTCTGGTGGAGGGGCAGGTCTTCTTGGTGGAGGAAATGGGGCAAGGGGAGTAGTGTATGTCAGGTATCCAAATATTCGTATCCTCCCTCTCGAATACCTCTACTTCAATGCCACTTATAATGCTACCCATAGAGAAGGGAATTTGGCTTGGGCCGTAGCCAAAGAATGGGAAAATTCTCACTTTGAAGTGGAGCGGTCGGTGAATAATATCAACAACTGGAAAAAGATAGGTGAGGTAACCGGAAAAGGCTATTCTGATGCTCCTGTGGAGTATAGCTTTATCGATCGTGAACTTCCGGCAAGCGGTGGAACGATCTTCTATCGATTGAAGCAGGTCAATTTCAGCGGCAGCTTCTTCTACAGTGCCACAAAGGCCATTCAGGTAGACCCTGTTCCCGGTGCTTCGTCTTGGATTATCTATCCTAATCCTACCTCCGGTGTTGGGTTCAGACTGGAACTCGTCAGTAAGGATCCACTGTTGGAAGGAGACGTGACCGCCACGATTTCTACCATACTTGGACAAACTGATCGGTTTAATGATCCTAATATCGAACGACTCAGCGAAAAACTGGCAAGCTACCTGCAGACCAAAGCGGCAGGAGTCTATATCTTGACCCTCAACTGGGCTGGTAAAACGGAATCCTTCCGAATTATTAAAAACTGATTAATTAATAATCTGATTGTAGGCTATTCTGACCGTTGACGAATTTTCCTTTGATTTTGGGACGGAAGACCGAAGACCGAAGATGTCCAAAACTTGCCGTTAATTTAGTCTTCAGACACTAGGAAGAACAACTATCAGATTACTTTAGATAACTGATAATACAGAAAGGACCCTACCATTTCAACAATTCAGAATGGTAGGGTCTTTTTCTTTTTCATTTTTCATAAATAAAATAGGAGTATTCGGAACTTTGCACGTAGTTTTCAATTCAAGTTAGAAAGCTCTTTCTAATCACCCTAACGCCCTTGGCAAGAGGGAATCCGCTTATTTTGAACCTCTAAGCCAATTTTACATCGGTTACGTGCAACCAAACGGATACACATGAATAAAATGAGCACTTCTCGTCCCAAAAGCCGATTACTTCCCGTTCTTTATTTTGTCAAAAGGCAGGTTTCAAAAGTCAAACTGCTGGCTTTGCTGAAAACAGGGCTCGTCAAAAAAGTGATGATTAAGCCTTATGCTGGATATGGAAACGGGAAGGAAATCTACTTGGCCGGACGTGTGCTCGAAGATAAAGGAATAGCTCCTTCCACCGCCTTGGACAGTTTTTGGAGCAATCTGGGAAAAATGAGAAAGCGGTTTCTTACGGTCGTTTTCCCCGGGGTCTATGTAAGTGCTACCTTCGAAAATCAAAAAATCACGGTCCAAACAGATGAAGAGGGTTATTTTGAAATCAGGCTGCCCATTCCCAATAGGGAGTTCCAGGAAGGCTGGAAATCCATCGAGTTGAGCATGAAGAATCCGGTGTCAGGAGGCATGTCACTCATCACCTCCTTCGGAAAAGTCTACTTCCCCTCCTCGAAAGCTGAATTTGGGGTGATCTCAGATATCGATGATACCATCGTGAGTACCGGGGCTATGCGGATGTGGGAGATGATCAAGGTGACTTTTTCTCAAAACGCCCACACCAGAATCCCTTTCCCGGGGGTATCCGAATTTTATCACTCCCTGCGCAAAGGAAGCGATGGCATCCTCAGCAATCCGCTCTTTTACGTATCGAGCAGCCCATGGAATCTCTATGATTTTTTGATGGAATTTCTAGAAGCTCATCAGATCCCCAAAGGTCCGCTCATGCTTCGGGATTTGGGACTCTCGAGAGATAAGTGGATAGCCGGCAGCCATAGAGATCATAAACTAAAACAGATCGAACATATTTTTGAAGTCTACCCCGACCTTCCTTTTATCCTGATCGGGGATAGTGGGCAGCAAGACCCTGAGATCTATCTCGAAGCCCTTCAAAGACACACTCATAAAATTCTTGCGGTATATATCAGAGATATTTCCAAGCGAGATCTCTCCTCTTTGAAACAGTCCTACACTCGAATGAACGTTCCTTTGATTCTAGTCGAAGATACGCTGGAGGCGGCAAGACATGCTATGAAGCAAGGGTGGATCACTCAACAGTCCGAAGAAAAAATCAAAGCGCAGTCGGTTCTTGATCAAAAAGGCTGATTCGCCCTTCAAAAAACTAAACCGACCTAATCTTCCTCCTTACGGATTTCCTTGGGCACTTTAGGCCTTCCCAGTCCGATGGTGCCCCTTAGGCCTGAAAAAGTGGATTTCCACCAGGCACTGATCACAAACTTTCGCTTATCCCGCTCCAGGTAAATTTCCCTTCTGACAATCCTGCCAGAGGAACCTCTTGGATTGGAATTTTTAGCCAACAAGTTGGCACCAAAAGTGAAGATTTTTAGCTTACCCAACCCCGGTTCAAGCGTCAAACTGTCCAAAAACTGGATTTTGAGGTCTTGGTAACCAAATTCCATCTGACCATAGGAATAATTTTCATTCAATCGGAAATTCCATGTTCCGTCCGTCACCGCACCTTGGGTAGCCTTTACAAACAAGGACTTAGACAAAAAGTCGGAAGCTTCTTCAAATTCAAAATCGTTCATCTTCACATTCACTTCCATTGGATAATTTTCTTTAAAAAAGAGGAGCGCCTCCAATTGCACCTCGCTTTTACCCATCAATTGGGTCTGAATTCCCAACCTTACCTTATCTACCGGATAGGGTTCGTCCTTTTTCCTCAGAAAGAAAGGGGCCATATCCATCTGAATTGAATCAAAGGTAATCATACCCGGCATGGTCGCTTTCGGAGCAAACTCAAAATACCTCACCCGGCTATCTCTGATTCGAATGCTTAGGATATCCGCGTTAACTTTTGCATGTTCCAATAAAAACTGGGGCATAGGCTTATAGACAGAGGAATCTATCGGCATCCTTTTGTCCCGAAAAAGGTCTACCCTTGCTCCATCCAACAGCACCTCATCTGCTTTTACCAATCCTTCCTCGAGATATCGTACAGGATCTATTCCTCTCACCTCAAGTTTTTCCACCCTGGCAGTAACCGCATCGGTCTGATACGGCAAACTTCTCAGATATCCATAATTACCCAAAACCGGTCTGTAATACAAATCATCAATGGAAAAGTCTCCCTCCTTATACTTCACGTTGCCAAAATCAATCTTGTAGAGGCTATCTGGGGTCAAAAATTCATACCCTTTCAAATTGAAGTTGAGTTTCTTTTTGGCCAAATCGCTTAAATCAGGCTTTTGATCCGGATCCAACAGATCTATTGCAAGTTCAGTGAGCGCTACATCCACCTGAGGAAATCCCAATCTGGGTATGGGGCCGATCCCTTTTCTATGAAAATTAATATTCCCATTTTCCAAAATCACATCCCCTACCAACAAGGACTCAATCAAGGTGTTTCTTTTTTGACCTTTTCCCACCCGCTCCTTAGTCTGAGATTTGACAGAGTCCAGATAAACATCCACCGCAGGATTGGTCAATCGAATTTGCTTTAGGTCCATTTTTTTTGTCTCCAAAACCTCCTGCAGACGATTTTTGCGAATGGCCAATTGGTCAATTTTGGCTTCAACAACCGGGTTTCCGCTTTTTCCAAAGTGATCTTTGGGAATAACCTGAAAGTCAGAAAAAATGACCTCATCCTTCTGATCACCAAGGGCAACTTTGGAAAACTTCACCGTATGAACACTGTCGGGAAGCGCAAAGGTAAAATCCTTCAAATCCAGGTTTGCTGAACCGTAAATACTGCTTAAATCTTTCTGGTCCACCATCAAGGTATCCAGATTGAAATCGGTGATCAAAAGGTCGAATCCTGTTTTTATGGATTCCTGAGACTCATTCTGCCCAAGGTAATTGAGCTGCAGGGAAGAATTGGCCGCTTTAATGGTGTCAACCTTAATTTGGTCGATCGTCTTCCGGATGGTTTTTTCCTTTTTTGTCCCCTCAGATTTAGATGCCGCATTTACCTTTCGGTCGATGGCGACTTCAATCTCACCTTGATTGATTTCCAGTACCTCCAGTTTGAGGAGGTTTTCAAAAACAAATTCTTCAATATTGACTCCTTTTAACTGAACTTTTGGAAAATTAAGTCCGAATGCAACCCTACTTTCAAAGCCTGCCCCAGGAATTAGAATTAGGTCATCAAATTCGATCGATTTTGTTCTGGAGTTATAATTGAGATAATCCGTTTCTACCACATACTTTCCACCCGCCAGACTAAAGGAATAATTATTAAAAGTCAAATCCACTTCTTCGGAAAACAAGGACCGATCTTGAATGGAGTCCCGATTTGTTCCCAGGGAAAAATTCTTTAACCTCAGAGATAAATTATCTTCCTCCAAACTGGACTGTTTTCCTCTCACATGGCTCTTATAACTGATTTTAGCCTTGTCCAAATTGACTGAATCAATTTGGATGGTATTAAAGTATCCGAGGAGTAACTCTTCGATATCCTCAGCAGAACCCGGACTTTCCCCAGATGGATCCTTCTTTTCTTTGGCACGATAAGTTGAAATGAAAAATTCAGGACTGGGTAGCGATATTTGACTGATCATCAAATCCTGATCAAAAAATGCTGCTTTGACGTCTACTCCTTCTGCTCTAAATAGGGGCACAAAAAAATCTACCACCGAGGTTTTTCCATAGATATCCAATTGGGATTGAATCTGATCTTGATTTTCAGGCTTTATAGAAAGATTTTGAACCTCCAAGAGGTCCTTTTTTGAATCTATGGTGAGCTGCTCTGCCAGAATCTGGTGGAGATTATCCCTTAATTTGAGCCGGTATTCGTTGAGGTTCAAATACAGTTCTTGGATCTGAAACTGCTCCTGAATCGCCAATTTGGAATCCGGAACAATCTTTAAATCATCGAGCTGCAAACTGAATTGATCAAAACCTATATCATTACTCCTTCTGCCGCTTTGATCTTTGAATTGAACAGTACCTTCTTTAACCTGAAAAGTTTTCACATCCACTTTATTCAGAAAGCCCGCTACCACCTCTGAGACAGGCGTACTGCCAGATCTTTCCTTTGCTTTGTCCAATTCAATAAACTCAATACTGGGATGATCAATCAAGATTTGATCTGCCACCAATTCCCCTGTTTGATACAGTTTTTTCAAATCCGCTTCCAAAAGGGAAAATTCGGGAAGCTCAAGTCGAATCAAATTTTTGGCCGTGTATTGCTCCAAAGCCTCCTGTCTGGGCATAATGGAGAGGTTGGAAACGATAAGTTCATCTTTAAACGAAGAAACCTGTACGTCCTCTCCTATCAAAACATGGATTCCATCTCCTAAGTATAATTTACTGCCTTGAATTTCCATGGAAGCGTCCTGGCCATAAAAAAACTGATTTTCGCGCTTCAAGGAATCTTCTCCCAAATAGAAGCCCACCATTTTAAAATCGAGTCTATCCAATTGGATTCTGTTTTTTAAGGTGTCCTCCAGTTCGGATTTTAAGAAGGACGCACCATTGACGGAAAGCTCCTTGATGGCTACCGTTTTGAGCTTGCCTTTGATCAGGTCATTCAAATCCCCCGAAGGAGCATTTTTATTGACCTGGTTGGCCGACT
Organism: Algoriphagus sp. AK58; assembly: GCF_014324365.1. Taxonomy (GTDB): domain Bacteria; phylum Bacteroidota; class Bacteroidia; order Cytophagales; family Cyclobacteriaceae; genus Algoriphagus. Next base: position 30,050 of record NZ_QEIG01000023.1, on the reverse strand, counting down.
TGGCTACCTTGATGGTCGGACTATCCAAAATCAACTCGTCTATTTCCAATTCTGAAGTCATAAAAGCCTTGTTCAGATCGGCATTTCCAATCCTCAACCGATCCAAATTCAAGGTGTAGTAAGCCTTACTTTCCTTGGTAAAGTCAGGAATCAGAGAGAAATTGTTGATATCGACTGTCTTGTCCAGCGAGGAAATAAATACCCTGTCAGAGGCAAGCGTATGAACCCCATCCGGAAGCGGAAAAATGACTTGATCCAGGATAAATTCGAAGCCCTTGGCATTAAATGGAGTGGTCCAATCTGTTGTAGTCGTCCAGTCCAATTGCCTTACCACTAAGGAGGTATTTTCTGCCTTCAACTCGCTTTGGCTCAAAAAATTGAAGAAAAACAAGTTGGCATGATCGATTTCAATCCGATCAACATAAAATCCATTAAGATTGAGTCCACTAAGACTTTTCTTTATTTCTGTCTCGAGAATTTTTACAGCTGACACCTTGACCGAATCGGAGGAAGAGGCGCTCTTGACTTCTGGCTTGAATTGGTCAGATTCAGGCATAATCAAGGAGAAATTTGGGTTGTCCAGTTTGATTTTGTTTATCGAAAATTCCCCATCGAAAAAATCAAACCAAAGACCGGTAAAAGCCAGTTCGTCTAAGGTAAAATCAAATAAAACCTGATCAGATTTTGAATTTTCAGGATGAATAGGTCTCAGAACTATACCGTCTAAAAAAAAACCTCTCCGTATCAGAGAGAGACTGAATCGGTTAAACTCTATTTCATAGACACCTTTGGTGGACTCATTTATTTTTTTCCTTGCGATCCCGGCCAAAAAAATATTGGAACCGAAATAGACCACAAACTCCAAGCTGAGAAGTACCAAAAGGGCAATTAGCGAGCCGCGGAGTATCTTTTTTCTGAAAGTATGAGCCGTTTTTTGTTCCTCTTGACCCGACTGCGAAGCCATAGTTTACCTAGTAATTATGGAAAAGATACCACAATTTTTTCCCAAAAAAGAAAAAGCAACCAAATGGCTGCTTTTTGTGAAGCTGTAGGAGAAGGATTCGAACCTCCACGGGGCAGTTAGGCAATAGTCCGGTTTGAATTACGCTTTATTCTGGGATCCCCACCCCCGAGACAGGAGGGCTTGTCTGCCAATTTCAACATCCTACAGTATGTCTGTTAATCAATTTGAGCTTGTTCGTTTACAAGTAGCCTTCAACTCCCTGATAATCAAAAAGCTCTTGCGAGCTTTTGAGTAATAGAATTAATAGGTTTGAGATAATTGATGTAACAAAGTTAGTAAATTCGGATATTTATTAAATATTTTGCAACGTTTATTTTGTTTTTTTACAGTTTTTTTAATCAAAAATATATTTTGTTGACAATTCAGAAATATGACTTGGTAAATCTTCCAGTCCATTAGAGAATTGTTAATAAAAGGTGAGTGCAGAAAATATCATTTGAATATTTGGGCTAAAAGATCCCAAATGAAATTTTATTTGTCTCAATTAAAAAATAGGCAATAAAAAACCATGAAATAAAATTCCATGGTTTTAGTCAATTAACAATAAACCCAAAATAACCTGCTGTAGGAGAAGGATTCGAACCTCCACGGAGTAGTTAGGCAAAATTACGAGCTCGCTAATTGCTTTATCCCTCCCGATAGCTATCGGGACTCCACCCCCGAGACAGGAGGGCTTGTCTGCCAATTTCAACATCCTACAGTATGTGTGTGAACTTTTAGCTGATTGCTGATTCAAATATAGCAGGTTAAGTCCGGTTATTGCAAATTATTCAAAGTTTTGAGTAAAAATTTACAGTATTTTTAATGAAATCGATTGAATTATGACGATTAATAAATTTTATGATGGTTATCAAAACCCGAATTGAAAAATCGGCAACAAAACAGCTTCCAATTGTATTTTCTATATCAAAATGAATTATTTATTACTGATTTGATTATAAAATAATGCATCTATTAGATTTTTATCAACTATTCGTGCTTTACATAAGAATCCCATTTTTCCAACACTGAAGTAAAATCCTCGGGCAGAGGAGCCTCAAAGTACAGCTTCTCCTTAGTCACCGGATGGATAAATCCCAAACTCATCGCATGCAAAGCCTGACGGGGCATCAACTCAAAACAATTCTGAACGAAAGTTTTGTATTTGGCAAATTGAGTTCCCTTACGGATTTTGTCTCCTCCATACATGGCATCGTTGAATAAAGGATGCCCCAAAAACTTCATGTGAGCCCTAATTTGATGGGTACGGCCGGTCTCTAGGTTACATTGGATGAGAGATACATACCTCAAACGCTTCAACACCTTCCAATGTGTCACGGCATGCTTGCCCTGACTGCCATCCGGATACACATCCATCACTTTCCTATCCTTGGCACTCCTGCCTACATGACCCCGGATGGTACCGGAATCGGCCTCCGGTTCTCCCCAGACCAAAGCCAGGTAAGTCCTATCGATCGTATGATGAAAAAACTGCGCAGCCAACGGGGTCATCGCTTCTTCTGTTTTGGCAATCACCAATAGCCCGGAGGTATCTTTATCAATGCGATGAACCAATCCAGGACGTCCCACATTTCCCTTCATCTCCGGCAAATGCTGAAAATGATAAACCAACGCATTGACCAAGGTCCCTGTCCAATTGCCGTGGGCAGGATGGACGACCATCCCAGCCGGCTTATTCACCACCAAAAGATGTGTATCTTCATAGAGAATGTCTAAGGGAATATTCTCCGGAACTACCTCGGTATCCCTAGGCGGTTTTTCCAGAAGTACCCGGATTTCATCCAAAGGCTTGATTTTATAATTGGATTTCGTAGGCTGTCCATTGACCAAAACTGCTCCGCCATCAATGGCCTGCTGCACCTTATTGCGGGTAGCATTGGCAACTTTCTCAGTCAAAAATTTATCTATCCGCATCAGAGACTGTCCTTTGTCCACCAAAATGCGGTGGTGTTCGTACAGTTCTAACTCATCCTCTTCAAAGTCTTCTTCCTGGCGCTGGCTCATGCCACAAAAATAGAAGGATGTGGCTTAACTTTGGCAAAAGTCCACAAATGCTTCTCCCCCAGCCCATAGAAACGCAATCCCTTCAGCATCCCATTTTTGATGAAAAAAAGGTGAACGTGAGTCTTTTGCGTCTGGATCAAATTCATTCGGGGGTCTCAGGAAATAAGTTTTTTAAGCTCAAATACAATTTGGAAGAAGCTAAAAAACTTGGCAAACCTTCCATTCTTACCTTTGGAGGGGCTTATTCCAACCATATCTATGCCACCGCCTCTGCGGCCCGAGAAGCAGGTTTGACGTCTATAGGGATCATTCGAGGAGAGGGTTTGGATAGGAAAAACCCCACTTTGCTCCATGCCCGCGAAAGGGGAATGCTTTTGCATTTTGTCTCTAGGGTAGATTATCGAAAGAAAAACTCCGAGGAGTATATCGATCATCTTCGGGCTCATTTTGGTGATTTTTACCTGATCCCGGAAGGAGGAACCAATTCCTTGGCAATCCAAGGAACGGCAGAGATTTTGGAGGAAAAACACCGGGAATTCAGTCATGTCTGCACTGCACTGGGAACCGGGGGAACTTTTGCCGGATTAGCCAAAAGTCTGAACTCCGCCCAAACACTTCTGGGATTCTCTTCCCTCAAAGGAGAATTTATCAGGGAGGAAATCGAAAATTTGCTCATAGGCTCTAACATCCATCCTAAGGGCAGATTGGAGATTTTCACCCAATTCCACTTTGGAGGATATGCCAAATGGACGGATGAATTGATTGATTTTATTCACTGGTTTTGGAAGGCATTTGGAGTAATTCTTGACCCAATCTATACCGGGAAAATGGCTTTCGGATTTTGGGAGCTACTTCAAACCAATCATTTTCCAGCGGGATCAAAAATCCTTCTTATACATACCGGAGGGCTTCAGGGAAATCTTGGATTTACCCAACGAACCGGCATCGCTCTTCCTACTCCTTAAGGGTGAAAAAGTCCTCGGTTTCCTGTGGATGGATGGTCAGGACATTGGCCACCACCAGTCGAACCAGCGTTTTGGATGCTAAAAAAGGAGGAATACTGGCGGCTTTTGAAAATTCTTTTAAGGTGATTCTCCCCTTTTCTCCCAAGGCTTTCATCAAAATTTCCTCTTTCCTTCCATAAGTAAAGACTGTGTCTTTTGGGATCCTGCTTTTCTTTAGGACTTCCCACACTTCCCTACTTGCCTGCACACTACGGTCACCTACCCGAATAAAGGCCTGCTTTTTTTCCTGTGACTTTATATAATGAGGCCTATCCGGACTCAAAGGAATTCTAAAAACGGCAACACCCTTTTTCTCGGTGAGCTTTATGGTAAACACTTCAAAAGAAAGCGAAGGAAAAATCAGCTCGCGGATGGCCTTTTCCATCACAAAAATCTCCTCTTCGATAAAGCGCTGCCCGCTGACTGTACCATCATCATCCACGCCGATCAGAAGATCCCCTCCTTCGGTATTGGCCAAAGCAATCACCTCACGGACGATTTTCTCAGGAAAAGCCGCCTTTTTTTTGAATTCAATTTTGAGACCCTCGCCTTTTGCTGCCAAGGATTTCACTTCCTGAAGGGTCATAAAAAGATAGGTTTATATTCTTTTCAAAGCCCCGGACCTCTACTGAGTTCTTCCAGGCGCTTTTTCTGTGCTTGCCACTCATCTCTTAACCTGGCCGCTTCCATGAAGTTCAATTCCTTGGCGGCTTTTTCCATTTGCTTTTGAGTCTGGGCAATCAGCTTTTCCAATTTTTCCTTGCTGAGGTACTGCACCACCGGATCTGCAGCCACCTGAACTTCTCCAGGCATAGGTTCTGCATAGACTTTGGCATTTTTCTTTGAATCAGCCACTTTAGTCTGCCCCATGATTTTGTCACGGGACTTGATGACAGTCTTCGGAGTGATGCCATGCTCTTCGTTGTAAGCCATTTGAAGGGCTCTCCTTCGCTTCGTCTCATCGATCGCTGCCTGCATGGAATCGGTAATCTGATCAGCATACATAATTACACGGCCTTCGGAATTTCGCGCGGCTCGTCCAATGGTCTGTACTAACGAACGCTCATTCCTGAGGAAACCTTCCTTATCCGCATCCAAAATGGCTACCAACGACACTTCCGGCAAATCCAATCCTTCTCGGAGCAAGTTTACCCCAACCAAGACATCAAAAATGCCCAACCGTAGCTCTCTCAAAATCTCCACTCGGTCTAAAGTTTTGACCTCGGAGTGAATGTAGCGGGATTTTACTCCGGCACGTTCCAGGTATTTCTGAAGCTCTTCAGCCATACGCTTGGTCAGTGTCGTGACCAAAACCCTTGCCTCGGTTTTGATGGTCTGATCGATTTCTTCCAAAAGGTCGTCAATCTGATTCTGACTTGGTCTCACTTCGATGGTAGGATCCAATAGGCCCGTTGGACGGATAATCTGCTCCACCACCACCCCTTCTGTCAAGGCCAATTCGTAATCCGCAGGAGTCGCTGACACATAGATGACCTGATTGGTCAGTTGCTCAAACTCATCAAACTTAAGCGGTCTATTATCCAAAGCCGAAGGCAACCGAAATCCATAATCCACCAGATTTACTTTCCTCGAGCGGTCTCCTCCCCACATGGCACGAATCTGCGGCACCGTCACGTGACTTTCGTCTATGACCAACAGGAAATCTTCCGGGAAATAATCCAAAAGACAGAAAGGCCGCGTTCCCGGCTTTCTTCTATCAAAATACCTGGAATAATTTTCCACTCCCGAGCAATAACCCAGTTCCCTTATCATCTCAAGGTCAAATTCCGTCCTCTCCTGAAGTCGCTTAGCTTCCAGGAATTTGCCCTCTTTCTCAAAGAAATTCAGCTGAGCCACCAAGTCATCCTGGATTTCATGAATCGCGGTTTCGATCGTATCTCTGCCTGTGACAAAGAGATTTGCCGGGAAAATAGAAATGATTTTTTCGTCAGAAAGCTTCTTGCCGGTATGGGGTTCGATACGCTGAATAGCTTCGATCTCGTCTCCCCAAAAGAAAATCCGATAGGCAAAGTCGGCATAGGCCACAAAAATATCCACTGTATCTCCCTTTACCCTAAAAGTCCCGTGGCTCAAATCCTGCTGTGTCCGACTATAAAGAATATCCACCAGTTTAAAAAGCAACTGGTTGCGTGGAATCCGGTCTCCTTCTTGCAGGCGGATCACATTTTTCCCAAACTCCTCTGGATTTCCAATTCCATAAATACAAGAGACAGAAGCCACCACAATCACATCCCTCCTGCCTGAAAGCAAAGAAGAAGTGGCACTCAGACGCAACTTTTCGATCTCCTCATTGATACTGAGATCCTTTTCGATGTAGGTTCCGGAACTTGGGATAAAGGCTTCCGGCTGATAGTAGTCGTAATAGGAAATAAAATATTCGACAGCGTTTTCAGGAAAAAATTGCTTGAATTCCCCATACAGCTGTGCGGCCAGGGTTTTGTTGTGGCTCAATACCAACGTGGGGCGCTGCGTCTCTTGGATCACATTGGCAACCGTGAAGGTCTTTCCAGAACCAGTCACCCCAAGCAATACTTGGGAAGGCTCGCCTGACCTCACTCCCTCCGCCAGCTGCTTGATGGCCTGAGGTTGATCTCCTGTGGGTTGGTAATCTGAAGTAAGTTTGAATTCCATGACTTATTCCAACACCGTTTTGTGGTAAAAAGGTTTGACGAATCCGAAACTTCATCCGGCCTTTTGACCCAATCGTTCCAAATTATAAAACAGAAAATTTGCCCGAAGCAAAATCACCAGAAACAGCGGAACCAAAGAAGGATGGAAAGACTGCATGCCCGTGATCCAAATCAATAACGCTCCAGATGTGGCCATCAGCACAAAGAGCAGGTATTTGGAAATCCAAGGCTTCCCTTCACTTTTCCATAATCTCCAAGCCAAAACCAAGTGCCCAGGAAAAGCCCAAAGGATGTTCCAATTCCACTTGGTGGCCGAATGATCGGTAAGAAACCAAAGAAAGGCAACCACCAAACCCAAAATGCCAAGAACAGAAAATAATCCTATATCTGCTCCTTTGAAAAGACGGCCTTTTCGGAAACCGAAAAAGGTCAGGACTCCATAGAAAATTGCCAAAACCCAAAATACTACATAGGGATTGAGCAAATCCATACCTTTCTCTTCTTTGGGATAGTCCAAAATCACCTGTGATTTCTTTACCAATGGCCTCGTAGGTCCATCACCTACAATTGTTGCATTGGCAAAGGCCTGTTCCATGTAGTCAGGCAAATATTGCTTTTCACGCTCGGTGGCATTGCGGTCTATCACTGCACCCAATGCCAAATCAATCCCCAAATCGGCCCATGGAAGTGGATAAACGTACTCATCAATGGTGTTTCTGAAGGTCTTTTCCTCAGTGGCCAAAGAATCATTCCATACCAACTGCTTTCCAATAGCTATCTCGAAGGCATCGCGGATTTTGGTTGCGCAGTTGTTGAAGAAAAAATCATATTTGTAATACCTTCTCGCCGGATCGTAGAGCGCATCCAGATGCTGAACCAAAAAATCTTTCTGCTCTGCATTCAAATCCAGCACTTGCTCTCTGACCCCTCTTTTGAAATAATCATATTCAATGATAAATCGGTCGTAGGTAGTCATGCTGAGCATATAGTTCAGTTTGCCGGTGGCAAACTTCCCATAGAAGTTGGGCGTGTCAAAATCAAAGGTTCCGAAATTGAAAACCAAATCCCGACCTTCTGAACCAATCTCTCTTACCCGAATGGCACTGTGCCCAAAGGAGGAATAAAGCTGATCTCCGGGGTCACAGGTCAAAAGGCTAATCTCATAAAATTGGGCTTTGGCAGGAGCTAACCCCATGACTATCAGAAAAAATAGAAGAAAAACTATTTTATATTTTCTCATCATTTTTTATCTTCAACTACTTTTTAAAATTTCTTTTTTATGGTTGCTTTTTGCTGGAATTTACGCATCACAACATTTTTTGACTGCCGAATATACAGGTTATTCTTGGCAGTTGCAGGGCTCATCATGTCTCTTGGTGTGGCTTATTCTCAAGAAATGGGAGCCTACAAAACCCTTTCTTCAGGAGACTTCCCCAACATATCTATTTGGGCGACTTGGAATGGTACTTCATGGGTTCCTGCCGCGGCTAAGCCAGGCCTCCTCAATGATATTTATATCGACCAAAACCATACCCTACGACTGACAGGCAATGAACAGGCGAAAAGTGTTTTTATAAATGCCGAAGCAGAAGCCGGTCAAAAGCTAAATCTCAACGGGTTCAATTTGGATATTTATGGTACTCTCTCTGCATTTTCAGGACCAGCACCCGGGGTTCCGGCCAATGCTTGGAACAGCCAAAACTGGATCGGAAATTCCCTGAGCAGTACGATCACCTTCAGGGGAAACAGCCGTAAGATTCTGGACAAGTCCAGCTGGAGTGCACAGACAACACAAAGCCGTTTTGGAGTGATCTTTGATCCGGGATTTGGCGTAGAGCTGACAGTTGAGGCACCTCTGAAGGCGCTTTCATTTACGGTAAAATCCGGAACACTGATCCAAAAATTGGACACGTCGGTAATCCCCAATGTTTGTTTTACCTTATCCTTCAACACCGAAACAACGGTGTTTGGCTCGGGCCCTTTTGGCGATTTTACTATTGAAGATGGCGCTACCTTTATATCAGAATGCAACTCAAACATAGTAAACCGATCCACTAATGGATCCGTAAGTGCCCTCAATTTTGACCTTCAAAACGGTGGAACGCTGATCCTGGAGGGATCTGCTCCAAGAATAGAAGCGGCCAATTTCCAACTTAATGGAAGGATCATTTTCCGTGGACCATCAGGCCCAAAGTCCTTTCTATCCAGCTCTTTTTCAGATGCTGCCTCACCTCAATCAGTCAGACACCTAGAACTGCAAAGCTCCCAGAACCTAAGCCTGCCTAACCAGCTTTTCCTTTTGGGAAACATGACCAAATCGGGAACGGGAAATTTCCTCACTTCAAATACCCATTTGATTTTGACTGGCTCCACAAATCAGGAAATTATTGGCTTCCCATTGAGAGTAAGGGATTTGACTCTCAACAAGCCCAATGGCATATTTTTCCCAAGAGGCAACTTGACTGTAGAACGAACACTTACTTTGACTCAGGGAAGAATTGATCTCCAACAAAATGACTTGCGGATCAATACCTCCGGGCAAGGAGGAATCAATTACGGAGGAGGAAGCTGGAGAAATGCAGGTTCAGTCACCTACTTCAATATTCCCTCCCTTTTAACTGCCACTAATGCCACCTTTCCCTTTGAGGACATGCTAAACGGTGGAATTCGAAAAATTCAGCTTTTAGGGCCATCTCCCGGAGGTAATTTATCTCTTCGTTTTCTGGAATATAAAGGGGCTAATCACGACCCGAAATTCAATGATACTGATGGAACACCTATTTTATATCAACTATACAGCCATTTCCAATTTTCAGGTTTAAGTCCAAGCAATCAGGAAGTAGAGCTAAAAATTTCTGCTGCAAGCCTCATCGTGGACAATGTAGATGACCTGAGAGTAGTCGGAACAGGTCAGCCTTCCCCGGGAAATCACTTGCCCGGATTGGATCCTTCCCTCCTTTGGGCTCGAAGAAGCCTCCAATGGGATGAATTGTCAAATTTCAATTTCACCATAGGCAGCTTCCGGGAATTGAGCATTTTACCCGTGTCTTGGATAAGCATTAATGTCTCCCAATCAGCCTCCGGGAAAATGATAACCTGGAAAGTGGGGCAGGAAAGAAACAATCTCTTATTTGAGATTTACAGAAGCCATGTTGAAAAATTGGAATGGGAAAAAATAGGCAGTATAGCTTCAAAAGGAAATAGTAAAAATCCAGTGGAATATTCTTTTGAGGACAAATCGACCAAAAGATTTAAAGAATACCTCTATAGGATCAGGCAAATCAGCCTGGACGGTTCGGAATCCTGGAGTGTAGTAGCCAGAACATTTCAGTACGCAGAAGGACCAACCCATAATTTGCTTGTCTACCCCAATCCCCACGAAAGGGGCCCCCTTAGGATTTGGGCATCAAAAAATTGGGATTTTTCTGATGCCAAACTCATGATTTTAAGTTTACATGGGCAAGTTCTCCTTGAACTGCCCTATGCAAGTGAAATACAGGAGCAATTTGTCAATGCACTAGCTCCAGGGAATTACTTCTTGCATTTGGTAACCCCTTACCAAAGCTTTTCTACCCGGTTTATCAAACATTAGATTCATTATTTGATGAGCTGAAAGAGGGTTTTTCTCAGTTTTTCCTAACTTTCTTCATTAACTCCAAACCCAACCTATGACCCTAATCCTTGTGCTGATCAGCATTGCCTTACTGGTTTTGCTGATTGTATGGGCCAAGCTCAATCCGTTTCTTTCCTTTATGATCGCTGCCATTGCAGCTGGATTAATGTTGGGACTCCCCGCGGATCAAGTTGCCAAGTCCATCCAAAAAGGCATGGGTACTCTCCTTGGAGACCTCGTCATCGTAATTGTAACGGGAGCTATGCTGGGTAAGCTGGTAGCAGAAAGCGGAGCTGCTCAGCGGATTGCCGGATTTTTGATGCGCTTCTTTGGAGAAAAGTACATCACCTGGGCCATGGCGTTTACTGGATTGATTGTAGGTATCCCATTATTTTACAATGTGGGATTTGTCCTTTTGGTACCATTGGCATTTACCGTTTCTTATCAATACCGCCTTCCGGCAGTGTATGTAGGAATGCCCCTTTTGGCTGCGCTTTCGGTCACACATGGTTTTTTGCCTCCACATCCTTCTCCTGCAGCTTTAGTAGCCCAATTTGGCGCAAATATGGGCTTGACCTTACTCTATGGATTTATAATTGCTATCCCAACCATCATCATTGCCGGGCCACTTTTCGCACCTTTTCTGAAAAAAATCCATTCTGAACCATTAAAAACCTTCTTGGTCGATCCAAAGCCTGAGTCCGAACTTCCTGGAATCGGGAACAGCCTGTTTACCGCCCTACTTCCAGTCTTGTTGTTGGTGGGAACAACGATTTTGAGTTTTAGTATCCCAAAAGAGGATCCTTTGAGCCCTTTGGTACATTTCATTGCGGATCCCGGAGTGGTTATGTTGGTCTCCTTATTCTATGCCACTTTTTCATTAGGGATTAAGCGAAAACAATCCATGACTCAACTCATGGACATTTACACTGCCGCCACCAAAGACATTTCCATGATTTTGCTTATTGTGGCTGGGGCAGGAGCGCTAAAGCAGATTTTCACGGATACAGGAGTAAGTCAGACCATAGCTGAAGGACTCAAGACCTGGGAAATGCATCCCCTGCTTTTGGCTTGGTTGATCACCTCGGTGATTCGGGTTTGTGTGGGTTCCGCAACCGTGGCGGGATTGACTACTGCCGGAATCATCGCCCCATTGGTAACCACAATGAATGTCGATCCCAATCTGCTTGTCCTGTCTATCGGAGCAGGCAGTTTAATGTTTTCCCACTTCAATGATGGAGGATTTTGGATGTTCAAAGAATTCTTCAATGTAAGCATCAAAGACACCATCAAATCTTGGTCAGTCATGGAAACGATCGTCGCAGTGGCTGGATTGATTGGCGTCTTAGTGTTAGATCTGTTTATTTAAGGTTAAAAAATACCATTCCTATGCAAACTCCTGAACTCAACTTCGCCGAACTCGGCCTTGTACTACCTCCTGCCCCAAAACCGCTTGGGGTTTATAAACCATGCCTGATTGATGGCAAATACCTCTATCTCTCGGGTCACGGAACCGTAAAGCCCGACGGAACTTTGATCATCGGCAGAATCGGTGAGGACATGGATATAGAGCAAGGGAAGCTTGCCGCCCGTCAAGTAGGATTGGCCATGCTGTCCACCATCAAAGCCAACATTGGCTCACTCAATAAAATAAAACGGGTCATTAAAGTCTTGGGCATGGTCAACTGCGTGCCTTCCTTTGAAAGACATCCCTATGTAATCAATGGATGCAGCGAACTATTCGCGGCAGTTTGGGGAGAAGAAAACGGAATTGGAGTTCGTTCTGCCGTAGGAATGGGCTCGTTGCCGGACAATATCCCTGTAGAAATTGAAGCCCTATTTGAACTGTTTTAAGCTCCTAAGGACTTACCAGAGTCTTATAGGACTGAAACAACCCCAACACATCGCGGACATAATTGACCGCGATGTGACCTTTGGCAAAACCACTCTTTACGACCGGATCACGGTAATATTCAGGGTCACTTTTTAAGCTAAGGTAAATGGACACATCCTTCCAAGTCTGGGTATTTTTCCCATATTTCAAAGCTAGGCGCCAAGCATCCTCTACATGCCCCTGCCCAATATTGTAAGAAGCCAATACAAACTTGATGCGCTCATTGGTTTCAGGGACTCTTTCCCTCCAGAATTTATCCAAATATTGGAGGTACTTCACCCCACCACGCAGTGATTGGATGGGATCATTTGGATTGGTCACACCAAAACGTTCTAAAGTCACCGGCATAAGCTGTAAAAGTCCCTCAGCACCGGCATAGGAAACAGCCGTGGTGTCAAAACCGGACTCTTTATAAACCAGGGCTGCCAATAGCCTCCAATCCCAACCCAGCTCCTTGGAACTTTCCTTGATTATGTCATCGTAAACTGAAATTCTGTTGCCTCCCAGCGAGGAATAGGGGCTGTTGGTTCGATAGTAACTGTTTCTTGGGCTGAGAAAATATTTGGTATACAAATCCGGAATAAACCGCTTCTTTTTGTCTTGAATCCAAGAATTGATTTCAGTTAATAAGTCAGGCGAATTTTGTCGCACTGCCCATGCCACAAATCCCTCTTTGGCTATTTTTAAAGAGATGTCAAGTCCTTCATAATAGGTCATGTTAGCCTGTGCGATATTCTTGTCTGCCACAGTCCATTTGATTTCCCCATCCGTCACTAAGTCAATTAAGGTTTCTTCATGATCCGGAGATTCCGTTACAGAAAACTCCAGATTCAATGAATCCCTGACCAGTTCCAACTGACTTTTGTATACAGTTCCCTTTCTTACAAAAATCGTATCGGAACCAATTTCCTTCCAGGTGACAGGTCCTTCATTAGGCTTCATCCCTACTAAAACCGAACTCATCGTACCCAGGGTATGAGTAAAAGCCACTAATTCCTGCCTCTCTTCGTTTTGTTCAAGGTTCATGGCAATTAGGTCTACTTTGCCTTGACCCAGCTGTTCAAAAGCATTTTCAATGTCAGATACTACCACGAATTCAACTTGAACTCCCAATCGCTTTCCAAGATCCCGCAAGAGTTCAAATTCATATCCCATTCTTCGTCCCCGATAGATGTAATAACTCGTGGAATTATTATCGACAGCTGCGCGCAAAATTCCCCTCGCCCTGATTCCATCAAGGTCTAATACATAGGGATCTTTGAATACTTCTCTAAAACGCTTCTCCAAAAAGGTACATTGCACCCCAAAAAGTAACAAAACAGCAATGGAGAATAGGAGGGTTAAGGCTCTTTTCATTCCTTCGGGCAAATCCCGGATGGTGACAGAGCGGAATTGGCAAAGGTTGTGCCAAAATAAAAATCAAGTCTTTGAATAAAAAAGCAAATAAAAAACGGAGACTAATTCAAGTCTCCGTTTTGCCTTAGTTTGATGGCGGATTAAACTCCTCCATGCTGTTTTCAAAGAATATTTTTCCGGATAGCCTGAGCAATTCTATTTCCTGTTCCTTGATCTGGTAGATAGAGGTTATCAGCCTATTTTCCGCAGTAAGCAAATTCACTTGAGCGTCTCTAAATTCAAGATAAGAGGCGATGCCAAGTCTAAACCTTTCCAAGGCGATTTCCGAGTTTTCTTTTGCCACCTGGTAATTTTTATTCTCAATATTCAGCAAGCGAAGATTATTTTGATAGGTATTGTAAGCTCTTTGAATATCCGATTGTAACTGGATTTCATATTGCTCAAGAGAATAATCCTGAATTCTTTGCTGAACCTTGGCATTCTGAATCCTTCTGTTCAAAGTCAGTCCGTTAAATAGGTTGACCGTGATATTGCCCCCATAGTTAAACCCTTGCCTTTGGTTTTGAATCAGGAAACCGGCATCAGAATTCAAGGTATTATTTAAATAAGATGCATTGAGATTAATGATAGGAAGCCTTGAGGCCTGAAGCTCTTTCGTTTGTAGAAAGGCCACATTTTTAAGTCTTTGGTTTATCAGGAGTTGTTTGTTTTCCAAAAACGCATTGTCCTCCAAATCCTCCAAAAGGAGGGGCTGTCCTATGACAATCGTATCTTTTACGATGTATTCAAAGTCTGGGGGCACGGCCATCAACTCATTCAAATTGACTCTGGCATTCTGTATGATTTGCTCCTGAGTCAGCAAAAGGCTGGAATCTCCATTGTAATCAACCTGTGCGGATAGATAGTCTCTTTTACCTGCACCACCCAGTTCATATTGCGCTTTGGCAATATCCAATCGAGCTTTACTCAATCTTAGCGTTTCTTTCAATACCTGATACCGCTGCAACTCCAAAATCAGACGATAATAAGCAGTAGAAATACCTGCTACTGTGTTTTCAACGGCCACCTTAGACTCCAACTCACTGATTTCAGTCAATTGACCCAAGCGCTTCATGATAACAAGGGACTCAGGTCGAAAACCATAAAGGCCTACTACGCTAAAGTTTTCGTTTCTAGTTTTTGCATTATCAATTTGCCTTGGTGCAGGATCGTTGATAAACTTCTGCTCTACATCCTCGGTACTGAAGGAGCGCAAGTAGGTCGCATCCACCGTGGGCATAAACAAATCTCCAGATCCGATTTTTTGATCTCCTTCTCGGAGCGCCACATTCTGTATGGCGATTTTAATCTGCAGATTGTTATCCAATCCTACCTGAATGGCTTTTTCAAGATCCAAAGACTCCTGGGCCCAGGCATTCCATCCTGGTAATTGAATGCACAAAAAGAGCACTAAAGCTAACTTCTTCATCAAATTCTGGCTAATCTTCCTTGTTTAGAGGTGAGGTAGGTGTAAATAGCTGGGATAATAAATAAGGTGAGGACAGTAGCAAATGTCAAACCGCCGATGACGGCAGCCCCCATAGGTACCCGGCTTTCGGCACCGGCGCCTAAAGCAAGCGCAATGGGCAAAATCCCCAAGATGGTAGACAAACTGGTCATCAAGATCGGACGGAATCGAGCGACTGCTGCCCCATAGATCGCTTCATGGATATCCATTCCCTGTGCCTTTCGCTGATTGGCAAATTCCACAATCAAAATCCCGTTTTTGGTCACCAGACCGATCAGCATGATAATACCGATCTGACTGAAAATATTGAGGGTGAAATTAAACATCCAGAGGGTTGCCAAAGCTCCGAAAATCGCCAAAGGCACCGTAAACATGATGGTGAGTGGATCCGCAAAGCTTTCAAACTGAGCAGATAGCACCAAATAGATCAAAACCAATGCAAAAATGAAGGCAAAAAGCAAACTATTGGAGCTTTCTCTAAATTCCTT
Source organism: Algoriphagus sp. AK58 (assembly GCF_014324365.1). GTDB lineage: Bacteria > Bacteroidota > Bacteroidia > Cytophagales > Cyclobacteriaceae > Algoriphagus. Next base: position 14,509 of record NZ_QEIG01000023.1, on the reverse strand, counting down.
GGAAGGACCTGACACATCAGTAGAATACGAATCATCCAACACCTCTGAGGCAATTCTGTCCATTTCATCCAATCCTGCTCCAATCGTATAGCCTTCGGCTAGGTTTGCCGATACAGTAGCACTTACAAATCGGTTGAATCGATAGAGTTGTGGGGGTGTACTTTTCTCGACTACCCTTACCAAGTTGTCCAGCTGAACCAATTGACCGTTGTCTCCTCTTACATAAAGCATTCGGAGATTGATCGGCTCATTGCGGTCTTGAAGTCTCATTTCACCGATCACTTGGTATTGTTTGCCCCCTCGGATGAAGTAGGCAAATCGCTGTCCAGAATAGGAAAGTTGCAAGGTCCTGGCAATTTCTTGCACCGAAACCCCCATATTCCTTGCTCTTTCCCGATCAATTTCGATTTCCAATTCAGGCTTTGTAAACTTCAAATTGATATCAGTGAAAATGAAGGCAGGGCTTTGGGCCGCCTTCTCCATAAATGGTGGAATCACTTCCTTGAGTTTTTCCAATGTTGGAGCCTGGATGACATACTGAACCGGAAGCCCTCCGCGTCTGTCTCCTATGGAAACAGGCTGCTGTGCAAAGGCTCTGACCGAGGTTATATTTCGAAGCTTCCCATTGATTTCATTAAATATCTCCTGCTGAGTCCGAGTCCGTTTATCGGCATCCGTCAAAAAGAGACGGATAAAGCCAGAGTTGGTATTGGCTGTTCCAAAGCCTGGAGAAGTAATACTGATCACGGCCAGTCTCTCGTTATCTGGAATTTCCGTCATCAGATCACTGGCGACACTATTGATCACATTGTCCATGTATCCAAATGTTGCTCCCTCAGGTCCGCTCATGTTGATCCTTAATTCCGAGCGATCCTCAATGGGCACCAATTCGGTTTGAAGCTGAGAAAAAAACCAATAGATCCCAAACGCCATCAGCCCGATAATCGGGAAAGCGATCCATCTGATTTTCATGAATTTACTGAGTGCAAAATCATACAGGTCATTTAACCAGACGAAGAACGGTTCGGTAAGATTATAAAATGCATTTTGCTTCTCCCTATGCTTCAGCATTTTGGCGCTTAGCATTGGCGTCATAGTCAAAGCAACAAAGGACGAAATGATGACCGAACCAGCCACTACGATGCCAAATTCACGGAACAAGCGACCTGTGGTACCGGTAAGGAAGATTACAGGAAGGAATACCGCTGCCAATGCAACAGTGGTTGCGATTACTGCAAAGAAGATTTCCTCTGCGCCTTTGGCTGCCGCTTCGAGTGGTTTTTCCCCTTTTTCTATCCTGGCGTAGATATTTTCCAACACCACAATGGCATCATCTACCACTAGACCGATAGAAAGAACTATACCCAAAAGCGTCAGGACGTTGATGGAAAAATCCATCAGATACATGATGAAAAACACCCCGATCAATGAAATCGGAATAGTCACAACAGGAATGAAAGTGGTTCTCCAATCCCGCAAAAAGAGGAAGATGATCGCAACTACGAGAATGAAAGCAGTGATGATCGTCTCTTGAACTTCAGTGATAGATTGGCGGATATAGGTCGTACCATCAAATCCAATTTCGACTCCTACATCAGCAGGGAGATCCTTCTTGATGAATTCCAGTCTTCTGTAAAATTCATCTGCAATATCAATATTGTTGGAGCCGGGGAGTGGAACCAAAACCACCGCCACCATAGGTACCCCGTCTCTCCTCAGGAGGGTTTTTTCATTCAGAGCCGAAAGTTCGGCGGTACCGATATCCTGAAATCTTACGATGTTGCTCTGGCTTTCTTTAATGATCAGCTCATTAAATTCTTGTGGGGAACTCAAACGGCTTTTTGTTCGGACAGAGAGTTCGATACTTTGGCCTTCGATTCTACCCGAGGGAAGTTCCACGTTTTCACTTTGAACTTTGCTGAGTACATCCATGGGGGTAATCCCATAAGAAGCCATCTTGAGAGGATCCATTCGGAGACGAATCGCATACTCTTTCTCTCCCCAAATCTGCACACGGCTTACTCCAGGAATGGTCTGAAGACGTTCTTTGAAAATATTATCCGCAATTTCAGTCAGTTCGAGCAAACTTCTGTTCTCACTCTTCACATTGACACCTACTATGGGCTGGGAATCTGAGTCGGCCTTAGATACTACAGGAGGATCTGCATCAGGAGGAAGATTTCGCTGGGCTCCTGATACCTTATCCCTAACGTCATTTGCGGCAGCTTCGAGATCCGCTCCTACTTCAAATTCAACAGTAATGTTACTTCGACCATCAGCACTAGTTGAAGTGAGTGATTTGATCCCTTGAATACCATTGATTTGCTCTTCTAGGGGCTCTGTGATTTGTGCCAAAATCACATCTGCATTGGCCCCAACATAAGAGGTACTTACGTTGATCACCGGAGGATCGACAGCTGGATATTCCCGGATACCCAACAAGGAGATACCGATTCCGCCAAAAAGCAGAATCACTAAGGACATCACGATGGCCAGCACCGGCCTGTTGATACTTAGACTGGAAAGACTCATGGTTAATTAATAGGATTAGGTTGTACAGGCATTCCTTGCCTTACTTGCATCACACCGGTAGTAAGTACCAAATCCCCTTCATTCAATCCGGAGATTACCTGCACATGTGTGTCTGTTCTTGTACCGATTTCAATCATCCGCTGCTCTGCTTTTCCATCAGCTCCGACCACAAAAACCTTGTAACCGGATAATTCTGGAATCACAGCCTCAGCCGGAACCATAAGCGCATCCTCTTTTACTTCTAAAACAAATCTTATTTTCACAAACATCCCCGGAAGGAACTTGCCTCCTTTATTTGGGCTTTCAGCTCTGAGCTTAATGGTTCTGGTGGCAGCATCAATCTGAGGCTCAAAGGCATATACCTTGCCCTGCACCTCTTCATTGGAAGATTCGCTGCTGAAAAAAATGGGAGAGCCTACCGCCACTTGGGAAGAATATCGTTCTGGGATAGAGAACTCAATTTTAATAGGATCAATATTGACTATGCTGACAATGACATTGGAGGAATTGATGACTGAGCCTTCGGAAACTTGTCTAAGTCCTAATATACCATTGAAAGGCGCTCTGATTACCGTCTTTTGCAATTGGGCTTCTACCAATTTGATATCAGACAACGCGGTATTGTATTGATTCAGGACGATGTCATACTCCTCCTGACTGATAGCTTCTCTTGCCAAAAGCTGCTTTTGGCGGTTTTCCTGAGTTTGAAAAAGTCTTTGCGTGTATTGTAGCCTTTGATATTGGGCTTGAAGCTCTTCATCATTGAGATAGACCAATGGAGTGCCTTTGGACACGTACTGACCTTCTTTGAAATTGATCTTGGTCACCAAGCCGGAAATCTCCGGTTTCAGATCTACTGATTCATTCGGCAAAATCGTCCCTGACACCTGTAATTGGTTATTAAGCGTTTCTTTCTGAAGCTTAATTACCGAAACTGGCAATGGCTGTCCCCCACCTCCTCCTGGTCCTCCTCCGGCAGGTCCAGACGGTGTAGGGCTTTCACTTCCTCCCTGATTTCCAAATCTTGGATACAAAAAGGAAACTGCGACAATCAGAAGGATTCCAATAATTACAAGTACTTTAGTTTGTTTTTTCATCTGGGAAAAAGACAGTTACTGTTGGTTTTTTATAAAGGCAAGAGAGAGCTGATTGAATTGATCGGGTTTTTCCACATTGACCACGTGGCCACATTTTTCCAAAACCTGCAAAATCGAGTTTTTATGGTGTTTCACCAGGTTTTTCACAGGTTCCAAAAACATCACGTCCTGGTCACCCATCACATACAAGGTAGGGATACCCAAATCCTTTTCCTTGAAATACTTCAAAAGTGGATTGATGTCTTTGGTCAGTTTAAACCAGCGTATAAATTCTTTTTGACAAAGCTTTTGTGCTTCGGCAATGAACAGATTACGGGACTCGGCATGCTGCTTTCTTGGCATAATAATAAATGCAAACAGCCTGTAAAGCCACATGTAGGGTATGAATCGCTTAAATGTATTCCCCAGGAAAACAAGTATCCGGCTTTGGGCAGTCAATCGGGTGACTGCTCCTGCCATGACCAGGGATTTGACCCGATCTGGCTGCATTTCCGCAAGCTGTCTGGCAAGAATGGTCCCTAAAGAAACCCCCATAAAATGAGCTGGTGGAAGTTTGAGATAATCAAGTACTTCTATGATGTCCTTGGTGACAGCTTCAAAGGTGTATTCCTGATTCCAAATGGCCTTGGGAAGATCAGTGGATTTACCATGACCTCGCAGATCAATGAGCAACAGATTGAAGTCTTTTTGAAAATCCCTGAGCTGCTTATGCCAAACAGCAGAGCTTCCCCCTGCGCCATGGATAAATACTATCCACTCGCTGCTTTCGGTATGTAAAAATTGCTTGTAGTACAACATGTGTTAAAAACCAAACCGAGAAGTCAAAGGTTGCCGAACATCAAATTTAAAATAGCTTTAGCATGCTTTTTAAGAAAACGTACTGAAGGTAAATTGGTGCTACCAAAGGAAAATTAAAGGGATGCTAATGTCTCACTTTGACTCAATAGTTGATCAAGGGTTTAAAAAGTGTCTAAAGTTTCCAGCCAATTGTGGTTTGAAAAATATAATCCAAAGTAGAAGCCCCCGATGTAGGCTGATTATCATAGTTGATTGTTGTTCCTATTTTGAAGAAAAGATCAAACTTTAATTCATAGCGAATGTCAAATTTAAAATCCGTTCTTAAGCGCTTCTTTTGAGTCAAACTGGGATAGGCCACTAAAGTGGACAAAAGATCAAGATCCCCTATATTAAAAATATTGTACTGAGCACCAAGGAATGCTTCTCCGGATTGATTGGCCGTTTCCTCATTGGTGAATTTCTCATTGTTGAAGTTCAGTCCGGTGGAAAATCCCAAATAAGACCTATTGGTGTGCACCAAAAATTTCCCCAAACCTATCATGTTGGATGTTCTCAAATCCAGCAACTGTTCCGTATTGGAAAGCATGTTTAGGTTGTATAACACGTACCAATCTTTCGGCAGAAAGTAATTATAAAGCAACCCCAACTCTGTTCGCTTAGTTGGTTCAACCTCGGCTTGCCTAGACAGGAGTTCGTTGAAGGTCAAATTCCCTTTCCATCGATCCGCCATATACCCCATAGCGGTGTTGAACGTAAACTGGCGTAAATCATTGGCTTTGGTAATATTCGTACCTACGTCAAAGTTGAAAGAAAGCCTGCTCCAAAATCCCTCATCCAGGGCTTTGAGGTAGACAATTTTTGACTTGTAAATCTCTACTCTGTCCCCTTCCGGTCTTTCAAGGTCCTCCGTTTTTTTAGAAAACTTGATTACGGTATTCGGCATATACGTATCAATCTCAACTATGCTGTCGTTGAGACTCCTGATTCTACCGTTGTACCTTCTGCCATCCGAAAGGGTGATCAAATAGTTGGTTTTTGAATAGACTCGATTTATTCCATTCCAGGTGATTTTAAAATCCACGTCCGAATAATCGGTTTCAAATACCAGAATATTCTTGTCCATGCTCTTTATTTCACCGACAATGATATCCTTATTCTTGAGGATCAATGTGTCAGTTTGAGAAAATCCAACCACTGAACACAGCATAAAAAGAAAAATAACCTGGACTTTCTTCATTTTCACGGGAGGGCTAAACCCTGATTTTTAAAGAAAAATACAAAAAAAAGCGCCCTAAATATTAGGGCGCTTTATGAAATAGGTCGTTTACAAATTAATTGAAGATATATCTTAAGCCAAACTGCATTCTCCACACGTCAGCCACTCCTGCGGTTGGTCTGTAGGTAGAAGAGATCAAATCTGTACCGAAGTTTCTCAATCTGTATTGAGGTCTTCCATTAGCTCCTACTGGACCGCCTTGAGCAGTGGAAGGAACTACCAACGGCTGAGTAGAATTGAAAGTCTGTCCAATACCCCAATCCTGGTTCAACAAGTTGCCCACGTTAAGGATATCTACTCTGAATTCCAATGTATTTCTCTTGTTGTTGATGTTGGTAAACAATTGCTGAGCAAAAGAGAAGTCTGCTCTGTAAACCATTGGCATGATTACCGCACCTCTTTCAGCATATTTTCCTCTGTTCGCGCTGAGGTATTTGTCTTGTTGGATATAAGCTTCCCAAGCAGCAGCCTGCTCAGCTGCAGTGAATGTTCTGCCACTTGCAGTGTACTGCTGGAAGTTCATTTCGTCCACATTCTTGTGGATATAGATCAAGTCGTTAGCAGTACCACCATCGTTATTCAAATCACCACCAAACACATAGCTGGCATTTCCGATGGTTCTACCTTCCCAGAAGATAGAGAATGAGGTATTACCAAACTTAAAGAAGTCCTTAGAATAACTTGCTGTTGCAAATACTCTATGGCCCATGAAGTTGGAAGAAAAACCAAGAGTTGGGTTGTTTGGATCTCTTTGAACTGGATTTCCAAACCAAGTACCGGCAGCAATAGATCCTGGATCAACCGTATTTCTTGATTCGCCATAGCTATAAGCCGCTTTTGCGAAAAGTCCGTTAGCAAATGGTTTTTCCAATGAGAATGAAGCTACCCAAGAGTTACCGATCGCTTGGTTGGCTAGGGTCACCGCATTAGGAATCTTGGAATTAATTCTGTTATTAGTCCATCTAGGTCTGTTGTCAGGTCCTGAGAATGAAGACTGATAAACAGGAAGGTTCGCGTTGTAGTAGGCAATACCATTCACATCGGAGCTGTAGATAAATTCACCGGTTGCAACGATACCACCAAATAGCTGCTGGTCAACTGCGATATTGGTTCTCCATACTTGAGGGAACTTGAAGTTAGGATCTGTCAAAGCAAGTTCATAAGAAGCCGCTGGAGCGCCTGTTACTTCAGTTGGTTTATAAGCATTAGGATCTGGGTTGAATGGTCTGGTAGTGGTGTTATCCAACTGTGCAAAACCAGTCAAGATACCATTGTTACCCACTTGGTTGGAGATCCATACGTAAGCTGGACGACCGGTGAAAATACCTGTACCACCTCTTACTTGAGTCCTTTGATCGCTGAATACGTCCCAGTTAAATCCAAATCTTGGAGACCAAAGAATGTTTGGCTCAGGAAGTTTGTCTGTTCTGGTATTGTAGTATTTACCTACTGGATCTTTGAAGAAAAACCTTTCAACCTCTGGGTTTCTTAGAGCGGTTTCACCAAAGAATGGAACATCGACTCTCAAACCAAGGGTAAGCTTCAAGTTAGTTCTGGCTTGGAATTCATCCTGGCCATAAAGTCCAAAGTAATTCACTTCCAAAGGCTGGATTGGTTTTTCAGAACCAGGGATGTTGTTCCATCTTACTTGGAATCTTCTCAAGTTTACTCCGGAAGGAGTAGCATTGCCGTTAGTCAAGAAGTTATTGGCATCTCTGTAAAAATCATCCAGAGAGTTATACACATAAGCAGACTGAGAACCTGGGAAGAATACGTTTTCAGACTCATAATATTCATAGCTGAAACCTGTAGTGATCGTATGCTTTCCTGCAAAAATCTGAAGGTTATCCTGGATCTGGAAAGTCTTATATCTCAATTCGTTATTTGGCGTGAATGGCTCAAAACCGAAAGTGGTATAAGTGGATCCGTTATTCAGAATATCCACCATTGGGAAGAAAGTACCTCTGCTTCCACGGGATTCATCCTGGAAAGTATAACCTACGATGAGGCTGTTGCTCATGTTGTCTTTAACTCTGGTATTCAATTCAGCCACAATGGAACGGATATTTTCCAAAATGCTGTAGTTTGAATTTTGGAAGTTCAAAGCCTCTGGTCTCAGGTTACGGTTACCGAATCCAAGAGAGGATGAGTTAGAGAGTAATACATCCGTAGAAGAATCTAAGTGGTTGTATCTCAAGCTAAGCTTATTCTTGTCGTTGATGTTGTAGTCTAACTTCACCAAAAACTTAGTAGCCAAGGTTTCGTTATCATAATCTTGATATGGACCAGTCTCATAGTTGAAGTTATTTCTCAAGAAAGTGCTCAAACCATCCAAGTCAGAAGCCAACACTCGCGTCACGTTACCTTCAATTGGCTCGTTGCCATTGTTGGCTCTCCAAGTAGTACCTGGTCTCAACTCCTGATCATCTTCAAATGACGCGAAGAAGAACAATTTGTCTTTGATAATAGGACCTCCAACACGGAAGCCGATTTGACGGTAGGTAAAGTCACCTGGGTTGAATGTATTTTCACCAGCTTGTGTACCGACATTGTTGTTATTTCTCCAGAAATAGTAAGCAGATCCGCTAAACTCGTTGGTACCGGAACGGGTAACGGTATTTACACCGGCACCGGTGAAGTTACCTTGTCTCACATCGTAAGGAGCCACGTTTACAGAGATCTGCTCGATGGCATCCAAAGAAATAGGGGAAACGCCTGTTCTATCACCTGGCTGTCCTCCAAGTCCAAAGGAGTTATTGAAGTAGGAACCGTCAACAGTGATGTTGTTCAATCTATTGTCTTGTCCAGCGAAAGAACTTCCGTTTGCCTGTGGAGCAAGTCTGGTAAAGTCACTGATTCTTCTGGAAATGGTAGGAAGCTTGTTGATTGTTCTGTTGTCAATTGAAGTATTGGCACCAGTTCTTTCGGTTGAAAACAGGTTGTTTGGACTTGCTGTCACCAAAACTTCTGAAAGCTCCTGACCATCCTCTTTCAGCACCACGTTTACATTAGAAAATACACCAAGGGAAAGTACAATACCATCTACTTCCTGGGTAGCAAATCCGATGAAAGATACAGACAGTCTGTATGGACCGCCTACACGCATACCCGGAATGGAATACTTACCATCCAAATTGGAAACAGCACCATATCTGGTTCCGGATGGAAGGTGTGTAGCCACCACGTTAGCACCCGGTAGCGGCTGACCATTGGCTTCGGTCACTGTTCCGGAAATACCGGAAGTCGTAACCCCCTGTGATAATGCCAGCCCTGTGCTCATCACGAGCATAAGCATTGCCAGCAAATTCTTCAGTAAATTTTGCCTCATAAATTTTAGTTTGGTAAAGTTGGTTTTGATTGAAACTCCCTGCAAAGGTAAAGTTGACTCCCTGTAGATTAGAGTAGTTAACGTTAAGTTTTGCTCGGCAAATTTCACATTTTTTAACGAAAGCTTAACATCCTTTCGAAAACAATTTTTCTGTATTCTTTCGAATTAACCCCATTTTTTTTAAGCGAAATTTTGAACTTGTGAATGCTTTCAGAAGAAAAATCGGAAAAAATGAACCAATTTTATCAAATAGATCAATTCTAAAAACCCAATTAATAATCTGATCTAATCCCTAAGTCGGTTTTTTATACCAGCTTTATCATAAATAACAAAATATAATTCCTTTGAAAGACAAAAATATAATTTGGCTCTACTTGTTCCTAGCAGCTACCATTGCAGACTTGACCTTTTTGATAGAAGGAAATTCATCCATGCGTTTCTATTCCAAACCCTTGATCCTATTGGGGTTGATTTTGTATTTCTACCAAATTACCAAGCCTATCGCTTCCACTCTTTTGACCAAATCCATATTAGGCGCACTCATTTTTTCGTGGATCGGAGATATTTTGCTCATGTGGTCACACCTATTTGTCTATGGATTGGGCGCATTTCTGATGGCACATGTCTGTTACATCATTGGATTCAGGCTTTCCCAAAAGCCAGAAAACCGTTTGGGTGAGATGAATTTCGTCAAATCCTTCTTTTATAATCTACCGATTTACCTCGGCGCCGCTTTGGTTTTTTACTTGGTCAATCCCAATTTGGGAAATATGAAAATACCGGTAATCGCCTACATCATTGTGATCGTGAGTATGGTAGCAACCGCGAGAGATCGTTTCAAAAAATGTGATGCTGCCTCTTTTTGGCAAGTATTTATCGGGGCGATTTTGTTTTTTATTTCGGACGGGATTATTGCTATCAGCAGGTTTTACAAGCAATTTCCCGAATCAGGCATCTTGATTATGGGCACCTATGCCACTGCCCAGCTTTTGATCGTAATGGGGATAAGATCTTACCTGATTGGAAAGAAATGAGTGGGGGAGCCAGGAGACTTTGGGGCAAGGAGGTTTGGAAGTTGGGAGATTAGGAAGGTAGATAGCTGAGGCACAGACCTACTTGCCAGATTTAAAAAATAAATCGAGTGCCTAATATCTTGCATCTTGATATCTGCTACCTGATACTCGATTGCTTCTTGGGTCTAACACCTTACCTCTTAAAAGCAAAAAGGGCCGAAGCCCTTTCTCAATTATTTTTTCAAAGCTACCCGTATGGAAAGCTCTTCCAATTGTGCATCTGCAATCGTGCTTGGAGAATCTATCATGACATCTCGACCCGAGTTGTTTTTGGGGAAAGCAATGTAATCGCGGATCGAGTCCGAGCCACCAAAAATGGCACAAAGACGGTCAAATCCGAAGGCAATTCCTCCGTGAGGCGGTGCCCCATACTCAAACGCCTCCATCAAAAACCCAAACTGCTTCTGCGCTTCTTCATCCGTAAAGCCCAAGTGGGTAAACATCAATTGCTGAGTAGCCCGATCATGGATACGGATAGATCCTCCTCCTACTTCCACACCGTTGATCACCAAATCGTAAGCATTGGCGCGAACCGCACCCGGGTCAGTTTCCAACAACGGAATATCTTCTCTTTTTGGTGAAGTAAAAGGATGGTGCATGGCATGGAAGCGTTGGGTCTCGTCATCCCACTCCAACAGAGGGAAATCCACCACCCAAAGAGGCTTAAACACATTTCTATCTCGTAAACCAAGGTCTTCACCCATTTTCAGTCGAAGTTCAGATAGTTGCTTTCTTACCGATTTGGCCTCACCACTCAAAACCAACATCAAATCACCAGGTTTGGCGCCAAAGGCCTCTGCCCAGGCTTTCAGGTCTTCGGAAGTGTAGAATTTATCCACGCTGGATTTGAGTGTTCCATCGGTATTGTATCGGACATAAACTAATCCTTTTGCTCCGATTTGCGGCCGTTTTACCCAATCAGTCAGCTCATCGATTTGCTTTCTGGTATATTCAGCAGCCCCTTTTGCACAAATTCCGACTACCAATTCAGCCTGATCAAATATCGAAAAGCCTTTTCCCTTGGCAACCTGATCCAACTCGACAAACTTCATGTCAAATCTCAAATCCGGCTTGTCATTACCATAGCCTTTCATCGCATCAGCATAGGTCATCCGATCCACATGTCCCAAATCAATACCTTTTACTGCCGAGAACAAGTGCTTGATCAGTCCTTCGAAAGTATTCAAAATGTCCTCCTGAGTGACAAAAGCCATTTCGCAGTCGATCTGGGTAAATTCAGGCTGTCTGTCTGCCCGTAGATCCTCATCGCGGAAACACTTCACAATCTGGAAATACCGATCGAAGCCACTGACCATAAGCAACTGCTTGAACGTCTGTGGGGACTGAGGCAAAGCATAAAATTCACCAGGGTTCACACGGCTCGGCACCACAAAATCGCGGGCTCCTTCCGGAGTAGATTTGATCAAAACAGGGGTTTCCACCTCGATGAAATTCTGCCCATCCATATATTTCCGGGTCTCTTGCATCATTCGATGTCGAAGCTGGAGTTTTTCTCTGACGACATTTCGTCTCAAATCCAGATATCGATATTTCATCCGGAGATCATCTCCCCCGTCTGTTTCATCTTCTATAATAAAAGGGGGAACCTTGGCGGGATTCAATACCGTCAGTTCTTCCGCTTTGATTTCAATGGCACCGGTGGGAAGTTTGTCATTCTTTGATGTTCTCTCAATGACTGTTCCGGTGGCTTGAACCACAAACTCTCTTCCCAATTGGGCAGCTTTTTCCAGAAGGGCTTTGTCAGTAGACCCTTCTTCAAAAATCAACTGTGTTACTCCGTATCGATCCCTCAAATCCACCCAGATCAACCCTCCTTTATTTCTGACACGCTGTACCCAGCCAGCCAATGTTACTTTTTGATTTACGTGATCGAGGCGCAATTCGCCACAGGTATGAGTTCTTAACATTTTGAATTCCTGATTTTGGGAGGTCAAAGATAAATATTTGCTTCAGAGTAATCCACGTATCTTTAGAAGATTCCTATCCTGAGCTAAGTTTCGCTGAGGATTTTCCGATTTTCTTTCGAAAATTTTAAAAACTTAAAAATCAAACGAATAAAAATTAGACTGACTTCTCGCATGTAATGCGGCATGATAATTGGCTCAAAAGAGCCATTAAAAGATCTTTTACTTGGAAAAAAGTCATCTTTTTCCTTGATTGAAAGTCGAACAGAAATTAAACCCTTATTAATCAAGTATCAATGAAGAAAATATGGATTGGCCTTGTTGCACTTTTACTCACCCTGGGTGCCACGGCCGTATTCCAAAATCATCTTCCATTCTTAAGTGGACCACGCAGTGAGACCGAAAAGCCAATTGAAGACAGTTTACTAATTGAGCCCCAAAAAGAGGTTTTTCTTTATGGCATCAATGTAACCGGGCTAAATATCATCGAGGGTACCGTCAGTAAAAATCAAACCCTGGCAACTATCCTGACTCCATTTAACGTCCCTTACCAGATCATCGACGAAATTGCCAAAAAATCCAAGGAAGTTTTTGACGTCAGGTGGATCGCTGTGAATAAGAAATTCACTGTGATTACCCCACCGGATTCTGAAAAGGCCCAATTTTTTATTTATGAACCCAACCCGGCTGAATATGTGGTATTCAACCTTGACTCGTTGAATATTTACAAAGCTGAGAAACCTGCTGAAATCCGAAAGAGGGAAATAGGGGGTAGAATAGAGACTTCTCTTTATAATGCAATGGTCGACAAAGGAATTTCCCCTGAATTGATCGATGAATTTGCGGATTTGTACGGATGGTCCGTAGACTTTCAAAGCCTTCAAAAAGGAGATATTTACAAAGTAGCGTTTGAAGAGAAAGTAGTAGAAGGAACTGTGGTATCTGTTTCGAATATTCAATTAGCCTATTTCGAACATAAAGGCCAAGCGTTGCATGCAATCCCTTTTGAGCAAAACGGCCAAATCTCATTTTTTGACCAAAATGGAAACAGCTTTAAAAAAGCCTTTTTGAGAGATCCATTAAAGTACACCAGAATCAGTTCGCGCTACAATCTCAACCGATTCCATCCGGTACAAAAAAGATATAAAGCCCACTTGGGCACTGACTATGCTGCACCGACTGGCACAGAAATCCGTTCCGTAGGGGATGGAACCGTAGTCGAAGCAAAATATACTTCAGCAAATGGCAATTACGTCAAAATCAAACATAACGGTACTTACACTACACAATACCTGCACATGTCCAAAATCGGGAAAGGAATAAAAGCCGGCACTAGGGTTCGACAAGGTCAAGTAATTGGATATGTGGGAAGCACAGGTTTGGCCACAGGACCCCATCTATGCTTTAGATTCTGGAAAAATGGCAAACAAGAGGATTGGATGAAAGAAAAAATTCCACCATCAGAACCAATTTCAAAAGAAAATCTAGTGGCTTTCAATGCTAAAAGAGATGAGGCTTTGGTGCTTCTTGCCAATATCAGTCCTGATGGAGACGGCCGCCTTTTAGCTTCTAATCCTTCATTTGATGCGAAAGGATCTGAATAAGTTGTTTTAATCTCCGCTAATCATAAAAAGGTGAATTTGATCGATTATTTTTCGGTCGAATTCACCTTTTTAATTTCCAATGGAGCAGGACTCTTCAATTCGAATCAATAAATACCTCAGTGAAGTAGGGTTCTGCTCAAGGAGAGCAGCGGATTTACTGTTGGAACAAAAACGAATCACGATCAACGGGAAAATTCCCGAGTTGGGGACTAAAGTCTTCCCACAGGACGAGGTGAGAGTAGATGGAAAATTGGTGGGTAAACCCAAAAAACAGCACGTTTACATTGCTTTTAATAAACCTGTAGGGATTGTCTCCACGACCGATACTAAAGGTGAAAAAAACAACATCATTGATTTTATCGGCCACAAAGAACGAATTTTCCCCATCGGGAGATTAGATAAGGACAGTGAGGGTTTGATCCTTTTGACCAGCGAAGGAGATATTGTTAATAAAATACTTCGTTCTAAAAACAATCATGAAAAAGAGTACATCGTGACAGTGGATAAGCCCATCACTGAATTTTTCCTGAAAAGAATGGGGGCAGGGATACCTATTTTAGGCACGGTAACTGATCCCTGTAAAGTGGAGATGATCAATAAATTCAAGTTTAGGATTATTTTGACCCAGGGGCTGAACAGGCAGATCAGGAGAATGTGCGAATATTTAGGTTACACAGTCAAACAACTGAAACGGATCCGGATCATGAATATTCACCTTGACTTGCCTGTTGGAAAATGGAGAGATCTTAGCGAAAAAGAAATGGCTGAGCTCAATTTTTTAATTCAAGACAGTTCCAAAACATTCTAAGCTACCCAAACGCAAAGAGGCCTCCGGGATGAATCCCGGAGGCCTCTTTGCGTTATCTCTTCATTCCG
>NZ_QEIG01000022.1 GCF_014324365.1 Algoriphagus sp. AK58 | reverse complement strand
TAACTTTTGGGGGCTAGTTCACGAGGCAGCTCTTTTTAATTTGGCTAAATCCTAGTCCTCAAATATGAATTCCGATTGATCGTATTCTTAGATACTTTTAGATTCAATTCCACAAAAAGCTTGACTTTCATGGATTCTCCATCACCTCTTTTGCCAGTAGACCTGCTTGCAGCAGGAAAGTCTCGCAGAAAAATTCGCAGATCAACGCAGAAGTGATTAATCCTGTGACTGACCACTGAGACTTCCTACTTCTTCCAAACCACCAAACTCCCCTACTCCATAACTTATTTACCTCACCAAAAATCCTGAAGGCCCCCTTCCCGTTTCCATAGTTTTGACCATAGAACCGTCCTTTGAATAAACGATCACTTCTCCATTGCCTTGGAAACCTTTGGAATTGGCCACGTAGATTTCTTGGCGGGCTTTGTCATAACCAATTCCATACAAGCCCGATTCATTTTTCCAGAGCCTGGCGTAATTTTCTCTCAAGGAAACTTCGATTACCTGATCCCTATAATCTGGCCAACCTGTGCTGAGTATTAAGTAAAGTTTGCCTTCGTCCCCTATCGCCATACGGCCTGTTGGATTAGCCATTGGATAGGACTTGGTTTCTTTCACCGTTTGGGCAGAAAGGTTTAAAGAATGAAAGTAGGCTTGATTATTAGAAGTGGCAAATACCCAAACTTCACCGTTCAACTCAAAAAACTGAACCGGATTGCCTTCTACTTCTATGGTCTTGGTCACCATTTCGGTATCCACATCGATAATCTCGATTTTCCCTTCTTCCGAACCCGCCACAAACACATATTTTCCAAAAGCAAACAAATCCTCGGGCTTGTTCGAAACATCGATTTTCTTTTTCACCGTACCACCATCCAAACCGGAAACCACTGCTACATAGGAATCAGGAGTCATAAAACTCGCATCATAAGGCCCATAATCAGAGATGAAAAGTTTTCCTCGAGCTGTTGCCAAGGACCTGGGCTGATCCAAATCGCCAATCACGGCACCGATGGACTTGAAATCACCCGGATTTACGATCTCGACCTTTCCCGTATTGGCCACCAAATAGAGGCGGTCTTCTTCCAAGATCATATCCTCCAGCAAGCCTGCAAAAGGCCGGTTATTTTCCGCTTCAAAAATGTTTGGGGTCAAGGTACCTGAAGCAGGATCAAGGTGAAAAACTTCCCCGTCATTAGCCCCGAAGGCACCTTCGTTCATCACTAATATCCCGGTGTCATACTTCCCAAGAGGACGCTCATCGGTTCCATTTTCACAGGAGAAAAGCAGGAGGATCAGGGCAAGTGCCCAAAGCTGATTTTTAAACAAATACTTCATAGTAAAAGAGTTAGATTAAGTTGATAAGATCGACCGGGCATTGCCCGAAGGTAGAGCACTTGATAGTCCCGATTGAGCAGGTTGAGCACCTGAAAGCTGATCGGAATTTGGAGTTTTTTTAAGTGGAGTTGGGAAAAAGAAAGGCCCGCATTCCAGAGCTGATAGCCCTCTAAGACTCGGGCATTGCCGGTTCCTATGGCACGTGGCCCGATATAAAAAGTGTAAAGATTCATTGAAAATCCATTTCTCTCCGTTTCCAAACTCCCATTCGCCTGATGCTTGGGCGTATAGTGAAGTTGCCGGGGAATTTGAGTATCAGAGGTTAAGTCCAAGGCTTGTGAAAACGTATAGCTTCCTCGAGCTTCCCAGTTCCACAAACCTGTTTTCCAAGTCATTTTTCCCTGATATTCAATTCCCTGATTTTGCACTTCACGGATATTCTGCGGACTCCAAATGGCTCCCTGAGGCAGCCAAATGATCCAATTGTCCACCTGCATGCGGTAGTAAGTCAGGCTTTGCTCCCAGGCGAAATCGCCTTTTTTGAGCCATTGAAGACCGAATTCTCCGTTTACACTTTTCTCGGGAAGTAAATCGGGATTTCCTCCCGGATTCCAAAAGCGGTCATTCAGCGTGGGTACTTTAAACCCTTTTCCCGCAGAGGCTTTGAGCAAAAGTTGATGGTTTTCTTTTTCCCAAATCAAAAAATCCATCCCAACGCCCGGAAGAAAAGGCTCCAACTGATTCTGATAAGCGAGCTGTCTGAAATTCGCAGAAAAAGACAAGCGCTCACTTACCTCCCATTTTGCACTTTGATACAACTCAATCCGCTGATCAGTGGCCGAAAAGGTGCTCAGATCGCCTTTGGCAAAAGTTCCTCGGGCTCCCACTTTGAACGTCCAATTTTCATTTTTTTGGATATCCCAGTCTGTAGCTAAGAGAAATTGACGGGTACGGTTTTCACTTCCGTTGAAAGTGAGTTGGTCCGAAATCCAGCCGGCCTTGACATTCCAAACCGAACCTTTTCCAAAGCGGAAATAGTCCAGCACTGCCCGCCAACTTTCATCTTGCTGCTGGTCTTGCGTGGCCGAACCCATTACCGGCTGAATCTGCCGATTAGCCCAATTCCACCAAAAGGAGGCTTTCAGCTGACTTTTTTCTGAAAGATTCCAGACCAAATCCTGCACCCATCCGACTTGCTCGGTTTGGGCATTTTCGGCTCGGATTTCCGGAGTTCCGGGCCTGGAAAGGTCCCGAAAGGGAAAATCATTTTGTGCAAACTGTCGGTAAATCTTGGTTTGAGTGCTAAAGCTTTTCCCCGAAAAACCAGCCGAAATCGACGAATTACTCAGTCCAAAGCTGCCAAAAGTCTGACTCAGTTGCCCTTTGAAGCCTCCCCCAAATTGGGCCTTAGTGCCTAAATGCACACTTCCTCCGATGGCCTCATTGCCAAAAAGCGCTCCCGAACTCCCAAAATGAACTTCTGCCTGATCAATGGCTTGGATCGGCAAAATACTCAGATCACTTTGTCCAAGGGAAATGCTATTGATTGGCAGGCCATTCCAAAAAACAGCGGTATGTCCTGCCGAGGTCCCTCGAAACGAAGGAGAAGCCAGCATTCCTGCTCCGTATTGACGCACAAAAACGGGGGACTTTTCCTGAAGCAAATCTCCCAAGGACCGAGCCGCATAGGCTTCCAAGTCCCTTTTTTCAAAGGAAATCACACCCAAAACACCAAGGTCATATCCGATCAAACACCCTCATACGACACAGGTCGGCTGAGAAATCGACAAGTCTTCTTCGCTTTTCCTCCGAAAGCACAGAATCAGCTGATCTAGGCAGGTCTCCTGGCTCGTCTGACTTTTGCCGGCCTTCTCTCCCGTCAAGCGGAAAATGGCTAAGTGGTGCAAAAGTACTTCCCCATGTTGCGATGGGGCAGACTTACAGTTGCGGGGACAGCTCCGGTTTTGCACCGGATTCCCTTTTAATCCCAAGCTCCAATCCCGATAGCTATCGGGATGGTTTGGGAACCAAAATCGATTCAAAGTAAAGCGATTTTTATTCGGGAGAAAAGCCTCAGAATGTTAAAAATTTTGGAAAGCAGGGAAAATCACGGTTACCTTGGTGGAAAATTTCGCACTAAGTTTGAGATGAAAAACTTCTCTTTAATATTCTCTTTACCCTATTTTTCAGCACCTTATCTCATACTTCTCGGGTTGGTATTATTTACTTTTTCCTGCGAAAAGAAATCTGAAACCGCTTTGGAAAAAACTCCGGTTCCTTTGGAGTTTGCCCAGGGCTTTGAACTTTTTAGAGGAGAAAATTTCTGGGAAATCCACGTTACCCAAGGCTATACAGGAGCGGAAAAAACCTATCGCTACCTCGTCTTGGAAGAAGGAGCCGAAGTCGAAAAAATCGGGTTCGATGCCGTCGTTCAACTGCCGATTTCCAAAGTCATTTTGACTTCTACCACGCAGGTTCCCCACCTTGATATGCTGGGTGAAACCGACAAACTCATCGGTTTCCCGCAGACCGATTTGATCTCAAGTGTTCCCACTCGTGCTCGAATAGATGCGGGAAATGTTACCGATCTGGGTAGTGGTCCTTCGGCCAATCCTGAGATGGTCATTGACCTGCAACCGGATTGGATCATGATTTCGACCTTAGGGGAAGATCTGCGCTACCTGGATCTTTTCGCGCAAGCCAATGTGCCTGCTCTGATCAACGGGGAATATGTGGAGCAAAATCCGTTGGGAAGAGCCGAATGGATCAAGTTTACGGGGATTTTGCTGGGCAAATATGAGAAGGCAGTTGCGGAATTTGAGAAGATAAAAATGGCCTATCAGGAAGCGGAAAAACTTGCTTCTCAACTCCCATTGGCCAATCGTCCCAAAGTCCTCAGCGGAGTCATGTACCAGGACATTTGGTACGCACCGGGTGCCGAAAGTTGGGGAGCACAGATCCTTCAAAATGCTGGCGGAGACTATGTATTCTCTGACCAAACAGGCTCTGGCAGCTTACAACTCAACTATGAATTCGTCCTCGATCGGGCTGCTGAAGCGGAAGTGTGGATTGGTTCGGCGGACTTCCCTGATATCAAAACCATGGGCAGCAATGAACCTCGTTACCAAAATTTTCAAGCTTGGAAAACAGGTCATATCTATACCTATACTGCCAAAAAAGGAGCCACAGGAGGCTTGGAATACTTCGAACTCGGCTATGTGCGCCCCGATCTGATTCTCAAGGACCTGATCAAAATCCTCCACCCGGAACTTTTACCCGAGTTTGAGTTATATTTTTATCAGAAATTACCATGACTCATCGCCCCTACCTTTTTCCCATCGCCATCCTACTCCTCGGATTGAGCTTGCTGCTCAATCTGAGCTTGGGTTCGGTGTGGATTCCCTTTGGAGAGATTGTTGGCGGATTGGTTTCGGGCGACTGGACCAAAACTTCCTGGGAGCAAATCATCCTCAACTACCGTCTTCCCAAGGCCTTGGTGGCAATTTTTGCAGGAATCGGACTGAGCTTGAGCGGCTTGCAGATGCAAACCTTTTTTCGAAATCCATTGGCCGGGCCTTTCGTTCTGGGAATCAGTTCGGGTGCAGGATTGGGAGTGGCCATATTGATGTTGGCAGGTTCAGCATTGGGTTTTGCCTTAAGCGGAATCAACTCCTGGGCCATTGCCACAGCCGGGATTTTGGGAGCGGGATTGGTGCTTTCGGGGGTAAGTTTGGTGGCTTGGCGGGTCAAGGACAGCATGACCTTGCTGATCGTCGGACTGATGTTTGGAAGTGCGGTATCGGCGGTGGTTTCGGTCTTGTCTTTTTTCTCAGGAGCTGAAGCGCTAAAGCTATACACCGTTTGGTCTATGGGGAGCTTGGGTGCTTTGGGATGGACCCAGGTTTCGATTTTGGGAATCCTGATTGCTTTGGGAAGCCTGCCCGTTTTTCTTTCCATCAAGTCCTACAATGCCTTGCTGTTGGGAGAAAACTACGCCCGAAGCATGGGTATCCGAACCGGACAAATGCGCTGGGTGATGATCGTAAGCACGGGGATTTTGGCAGGGGGAATCACGGCATTTTGCGGGCCGATTGCCTTTTTGGGCATTGCGGTGCCGCATTTGGCGCGGATGGTTTGGAAAAGTTCGGATCACCGGGTGCTATTTCCGGGATCAGCACTGATCGGAGCGATTTTACTATTGCTTTGTGATGCTGTGGGGCAATTGCCAGGTTTGGCGAGTACTTTGCCTATCAATGCAGTTACTTCGCTTGTCGGAGCGCCCATTGTGATTACCCTGATTTTGAGAAAAAACTTCAGTAAAGACTTTTGATCCGATGAAGAAATTTTCCCAAACTATCGCCCTTTCCGGAAAAAGCCTTTCCCTTGGCTACACTCACCAAAAAGCTAAAAAAGAGATCCTTTCCGACTTGGATTTTGCGCTTTTCTCGGGTGAACTCACCTGTCTGCTCGGACCCAATGGAGTCGGGAAATCCACGCTGATCAAAGCCATTTTGGGACAAATCCATCCCTGGAAAGGAAGCATCCAACTCGATCAGCAATCCATTACAGACTATTCTGTCGAAGAACTTGCCAAGCGGATTGCTGTGGTGCTGACCGACCCGGTTTTCCCGGGAAATATGACTGTGGGGCAACTTGTCGCTTTGGGCCGAACGCCCCATACGGGTTGGTCTGGCAAACTGAATCTATTTGACAGAGAAATCGTCGAAAAAGCCCTATCCGACACCAAAATCACCTACCTCCGCGACGAGCGACTCAGCGAAATCAGCGACGGACAACGTCAAAAAGCGATGATTGCACGGGCCTTAGCGCAGGATGGACAGGTAATGATTCTGGACGAACCTACAGCCCACCTGGACTTGGTCAATCGCTTTGAGATCATGAGTTTGTTGCGAGAAATCGCTCATTCCCAGGAAAAAGCGATTTTGGTAGTAACCCATGATTTGGACATTGCGATAGAGACCGCGGACCGATTTTGGTTGCTTAACTGTGGTACCCCACTCATTTCTGGTAAGCCAGAAGACCAGATTCTTTCCGGTCAGATCAACCAATTGCTTCCAAGTAATAAATATCGATTTAGCCTAACTCGGGGAAGAATGGAGGCTGAGGAACCAGACTTAAATTTTAAGATTGAAGGACCTCAGGAATTGGTTTTTTGGGTGAAAAAGGCACTGATTAAAGCGGGCTTTCAGGGCTTGGATTCGGTAGTTTCGGTTTCGAAGGAACCATTTTTGATTCGCTACAAAGACCAGGGATTTAGTACTTTGGAAGAGCTAGTGATTTTTTTGAAATAGTAAGAAATTGAGGGAATTAAGGAGGTTCTTAACTCAATCGAGGCCTAGCCAAAACCCTCAGTGTTATGCTGCTTTTCCGAAAGCAGCATTTCTTGTTTAGAGGATATCAGTCCAGCGTCTGGAAATGCAGGACAGCAGAAATGATTCAAATCCAACAAATCATCTCTTACTGACCTCCTTTTAACCTCTGGGTTCTCCGTTGTTAAAATCCTCAACAGTTAAATTTTCTTTGATCTCAAACGCATTCCTTCTATTTTGTCATTTGATTGATTTTCAAAAGAAATCAAGCCGATAACCCCAAAAACCTATGAAAAAACCTATTCTAGCCTTGGCCGCGATTGGCCTGTTGACTTTTTCCTGCGACACCACCAAGCCCCAACTTACCCAAGAACAGTACGATGCCCTCACCGATGAGCAAAAGCGCTCGGTGGAATTTGCGCTGGACGGAATTGAGGTGCTAGATGATAGACTTCAACTTACCCTTTTCGCCTCCGAACCCATGATGACCAACCCGACCAATATGGACATCGATGACCGCGGTCGGGTGTGGATCACCGAGGCCTACAACTACCGAAATCAACTCAATCCCAAAAATCCAGTCAAAGCTGAAGGGGATAGAATCTTGATTATGGAAGACACCGACGGAGATGGACAAGCGGACAAATCCACGGTCTTCTACCAGGGAACCGACATCAATGCCGCTTTGGGAATTGCGGTTTTTGGCAATAAAGTTTTCGTTTCCGTCAGCCCGAATGTCTTTGTCTTTACGGATGAAAACGGGGACGATGTACCCGATAAAAAAGAAGTGCTTTTCTCGGGAGTCGGCGGCGTACAGCACGATCACGGCATGCATGCCTTCACGTTTGGACCAGACGGAAAGCTCTATTTCAACTACGGCAACGAAGGCAAAGGCCTGCATCATGCCGATGGAACCCCGATTTTGGATCCTTTAGGTCGTCCGGTAACTTCCGAGACTTCTCCCTATCAGGAAGGCATGGTCTTCCGTTGCGATCCTGACGGCAGCAATCCGGAAGTCCTTGCCTGGAACTTCCGAAACAATTACGAACTCGCCGTGGACAGCTATGGCCGCATGTGGCAGAGTGACAACGATGACGACGGCAACCGTTCCACGCGAATCAACTTCGTGATGGACTACGGCAACTACGGTTTCAAGGACGAAATGACCAAGGCCGACTGGAGAACCCGCCGTGTAAATATGGAGGACTCCGTGTGGCGTCAGCATTGGCACCTCAACGATCCAGGCGTAGTGCCCAACTTGGTTCAGAACTATGCGGGTTCGCCCACGGGCATCCTCGTCTACGAAGGCAAACTCCTCCCCGCCGAATACCAAAATCAGGTCATCCATGCCGATGCCGGTCCCAATGTGATCCGCATGTATCCCGTGCAGGCTTCCGGAGCGGGTTTTACGGGTGAAGTCAAGCCGATTTTGGATGGCAACAAGCGGGACAACTGGTTTCGCCCATCCGATGTGACCGTGGCGCCTGACGGCTCGATCTTCATCTCCGATTGGTACGATCCCGGAGTGGGTGGCCATGCTGTGGGGGATTTGGAAAAAGGCCGGGTCTATCGCCTCGCTCCGAAAAAGTCCAACTACAAAGTGGAAGCACCGGATTATTCTTCTGTCGAATCCCTGATCGAACTGGTGCAAAATCCCAATCGGGCGATCCATTTCAAGGCTTTTATGGCCCTTCGGGAAAAAGGAACTGAGGCCAAAGATGCCTTGGAAAAGCTCTATGACTCCGAGGACTCCCGCATGAAAGCCCGTGCCTTTTGGTTGCTGAGCAAGCTTCCCAATGGAGAAGAATACATCCGCCAAGCCGCTGCCGACGCAGATGAAAATATCAGGGTCGCAGCAGTTCGCGCTTCCAGAATCAACGGTATGAAAGACAATGCCTTCCTGCTCCAACTTGCTTCTGATCCCTCTGATCAGGTGCGTCGGGAAGTGGCTGTAGCCATCCGATATGAGGAAGCTCCAGACGTGTGGCTGAAACTGGCCGAAGGCTATCGCAGCGGAGATCGCTGGTACTTGGAAGCTTTGGGTATTGCGGCGGAATACCATTGGGATAGCTATTTACCAGCCTATCTGACAAAAATCGGTCAGGGCTGGAGTAATTCGCCTGAGGCCAAAGACCTGATTTGGAGATCGAGATCGGCAGGTACACCGGCGCTTTTGGAAGAACTGATCCTAGCGGAAAACAGTCCTGCAGATCATCGCTACTACCGGGCATTGGACTTCCAATCCGCCGATCTGAAAAACCAAACCCTAAAAAACCTCCTGGCAAAAGGCCAAAACGAAGATCAGGTCATCATCCTGAGACAAGCGGCTTTTGATACCAAAAAACCAGACGCACAGCTGCTCAACTTGGCAAAAGCCAAAGCGGGAGAAATCGCTGATGACCGGGATTTTCTAGAGATCGTGCGCAAATACCAGTTGAAAGACCAGAAAGAGCGCCTTCTTGGTTTGGTGTATCAGGACGAAGACCGTGGTTTGGCCAATCAATCGGCTGGACTTTTCGCTTCCCTCTACGGCATGGGTGAGATCGAACAGGCCATGAAAAATTCAGATGAAACCAAAGCCATCGCCGCCATCCGTAAGTTTGGCTCAGTGGATACCCCGGATATGGCTAAACTGCTGGCTAAATTCTGGAAAAATGACAAAGCCTCCACGGCTATCCGAACCGCAGCCATGGAAGAAGCCAAAGGCTATCAGTCTGAGGCCGTGCTTTGGGAACTGGCCAAGGAAGACCAGATTCCTGCCGACCTACTTCCTATCGCACAGAAGATCCTGATGAGCAGCTGGAACGGCAATATCCGAGTGCTCGCCCTGGAAAAATACGGGGATAGAATCGCCCAAGACTATGACTTGGTCAAAATGCTCTCTGCCAAAGGGGAAGTGGAAAAGGGAAAAACTCTGGCTTCCACCTACTGCGTGGCTTGTCATAAGATCGGAAATGAAGGCGTGGACTTCGGCCCTGCTCTTTCCCAAATCGGAGGCAAACTCAGCAGGGAAGGACTCATCAATGCCATCATCAACCCTTCCGAAGGCATGGGCTTCGGCTACGAAACTCAACTCGTCAAATTCAAAGACGGCAAGGAAATCCGCTGCATCGTCAACTCCAAGACCGAAAACGACCTGATCGTAAAGCTCGTCGGCAGCAGTGATCAAACCATCTACAAGCTCGCCGACATCGCCTCCATCACCCAACTTTCCGAATCCTTGATGCCCGCCTTCCCGCTGAGCGAACAGGAACTGGTGGATTTGGTAAGTTATTTGGAGGGGTTGAGGTGAGGGAAGCTCAATGACAAATAAGGGAACTCAAGAATGAAGGAAGAAATCTCCGCCCATAGTCAAACCTTATTCAAAGGAATTGAGCAGCTAACTGCATCTGCGAGAGGTCGTGTTGCAATCTTTGTCAATGCGGAAACGACTATGCTTTATTGGCAAATTGGGGATTATATCAATAGAGAATTGCTTAAAGGGGATAGAGGGATCTATGGAACAAAGATTCTTACGACACTGTCGCAAGATTGGATTTGGCAGAAATATCCAATTACAAATTGGAAAGTATAATCGGGTGGAATTGCAAATTCCACCCAGTCCAAACCATAATTTGACTACTCCGAGAAGGAAAAGTAGCTGAAAATTTGAAAAATGGATTTAGAAACGTTCTCAAAGTTGATTACCAACTCAACCGAAATTGTTATGGTCTCGATGGCTTTTTTTGCTGCATTATTCGCGGGAATTCAGGCATTTTTTCTTTTAAAAGCCTACGAATTAGCAAAGGATTATCTACCTCAACACAAAGCAAAGCTGAGATCTGAGATATCAGCTCAACTGTCTGAAAAAATAATTTTCAACCTTTATGAGTTGAATCGTTTAGGAGAATCTTTGTTTGATGGAATTCATTTAGTTTCAGTGAACAAGATTATAAAAAATGAAGACTATTCTGACATTCCCAAAAAATTTAAAAATATACATTCTAGACTGGAGTTAGTTTTAAAAAATCTGGAGGAAAGATCTGAAGCAATTGGGGAAGTAATGTCAAATATTCTAGTGCATACAGATTTTTTAAAGGACGAAACGGCTAGGAAATTGGCAGAAAAATTAAATTTTTCATTTGGGTCCTTTTCCAGTAAACTTCAAATTAATTTTTCAACAATCGATAGTGAAAGTGATTTCCAACTTGAACAAATGAATTCAATTGAAAAGCATATTTATATCAAGGAGAAGTATAAAGAATTTAAACGATTTATTCCAAGAAATTTTAATGATTTAGAGTTTGATCAAATTAAAGAATTTAGAAAAATTCATGAAGAGTTTAGAATTTACCTTCTTGCTAATCATAGACCCTAGCTACGCCATCCTCCGTGTATAATAGGAAAATGATTAGGACTAATTGTAGAATAAACCTTCACTTTTCTATCCAAAAATATTTGTAATTGATATATACAGCATGAAAGAAGACCAGTTAAAAATTGGTTTGGACTACTCCGAGGGGGATCTAAATGCAAAAAAGAGTTAAAACATCGAAATAATTAATAATAACTTTTAAATAATGGAAATAGAAAATCATAAAATCAATAGCAAGTCAACCATAGAATCGTATGTAAAATTAGAAACTGAAAGAGAAAATAGAAGATCTATTTATCTTGGGGTTAAAATCCCTAGCGAACAAGAAAAATTGAATTATATTGAAAAAAATATAAATTCACTGAAAATATATCCAACATATGACGATTTATATAAGGAGTATAAATTTTTCAAATACTATTTTTTTACTGATTCACTCATAGGAATATGTAGAACCTTGAATCTAAATGAAGATTTTAAATATGCATCGACATATCACTTTGAAAAATATAAACACTTCTTTATTGAGGGATATGAAAAATACATAAGAAATGATTACACTATTAATGATTCCCATAAGGAAAAATATATTAACGAATTTTCCAATATTGAATCGATTCTGACTGAAACAAATAAACTTCCTACCTACTCAATTTTTCAAGGGGGTACTCCTGAATTTATTGAAGAGATGAAAAATCCTCTAGACCCGGAAAAACATGATTTTAATGAAGCACTATTTAATAGATGGATTCTATTTTCTTGCTGGAATAGGTTAAATAAACGGGAAATTATAGAGATAATATGTTCCGGAAACTCAAGTTTATTCCTCCATTCAACAAAAAAAGTATTAGGCGAGGAAAAATGTAAAGAATATTTAAACGAAAAATACCAAAAAAAAGAAGACTTGTTAGAAAGCCTATTTGAGAATTTCATTTTTGACAATTGGTGGGAAATTGAAAAAATGAAGAATTACAAGGAGGGATTTTTTACTTACGAACCATATTCTTTCGATTATAATTTGGTATGTGAAAAGGAAATATTTAAATCTCTTAGAATTATAGAGAATGAAATGAGGTTGGATTTTGGCCAAAAATCAATAGGATCCTTTTACAATGAAAACATTCTTTTCAAAACTATTAAAAACAATTTCGGCAATAAGTTTAAAGTAATTTCACAAGCGTCACCTGATTGGCTAAAACCACAAAGATTTGATATCTATTTCCCAGAAATTAATCTAGCAATTGAGTATCAAGGAGAACAACATTTCCGACCTGTTGATTTTGGTGGTAAAGGATTAGACTTTTCACAAAAGCAATTTGAATTAAATAAAAATAGAGATGAATTAAAAAAAATAAAGTGTATTAGAAATAACTGCATTCTTCTCGAAATGACATTTAAAGACGATATAAATGAATTCATCAAAATTATTTCTTTAAAAATTAATACGATTGAGAAAAACAGAGTTTAATATTATTTCCAACCGCCTATCTAAGGCGTAATTTCTTCTTTTCAACATTAAATTCCCCGCCTGAGCGTAGTTTAACGCCGGCCCGAGCGGAGTTTGCCCTTCTGGGTATAGTTTGAAATCGGCCCCATTCTGAGCGTAGAATTAGCGGTTGACTGAGTGTAGTTTGCAACTACGCTCTTCTATTCAAACGAATTTGCAATTCGCTAAATCACCTTCTGGGTATAGTTTGAAATCGGCCTAGGCGTAGTTTGCAAAACGCCTTTTTATCAAAACGATCCCATAAAGCTGTCGGGGTGTGATTCAACACCAAACAAACTTACTAATACCAAAAGCAGGATTTCTCCATCACCAAAAAGACGTATATTCAAGTCATGGAAAAGGTGCTAAAGATTACTTCTCTAAAAGATACCTCCTCTGACTTTGCCTTTTGGTCTACCAAAAGTCCTATCGAACGCCTGGAAGCTGTAGAACTCCTTCGGCAGCAATATTTTAGCCTCAACAAAGATGTTCAGCCAAGACTTCAAAGAGTTTGTAGAGTTATTAAACAATCATAAAGCAGAATACATCATCTTCTGGCCGTAGAAATTCTGGTTGACTGAGCAGATAAGGAATCTTCTTCGCTTATCTATTTTTCCGGGTAACGTACAACTGTTTCTTCCCGAAAACTCTATTGCTGCTTGGTCATGGAAATCGGTTCCTTGAAAAACCTTTCCAAAGGCATACAGAAAGAAGGTACACTTTTAAAAAATGCTTGTTCACCACATATAAAAATAGTGGTCAAAATAGACAGTAAACGGATGGATTTAAGGAAGTTATTTCTAGATTAAAGTGTCAAATCAAAACACACCATTTCCAAAAACAACAGAATGAAGTCCACAGTAAAGCAGTTTCTCCGTATCAACTTGTTCTTTTTTACAGCATTTATCTTCAGCTATGCAGCTTCTGTGGGACAAACTTTCCAAAATACCATTTCCATATTTAACGGAAAATCTTTGGAAGGTTGGAAGGTACACCCTGTAGCAGCTAAAGACCTTTGGAAAGTTGAAAACGGTCTGATCGTAGGTGGGGATGGGACTAGTAAAATCCCTGAAAACACCTACCTATACACAGAGGAAGTGTATGGGGATTTTGAATTGAGATGTCTTTTCAGATTGACAGGTGATGAAAATACTGGCCTGATCAATAGTGGAATACAGTACCGTTCTGCCGTTGTAAACAACAACATGGTTGGCTATCAAGCAGACATCGGCAATGGCTATTGGGGAGATATTTATGACGAACACAGACGTGGTAAGCTGGTGGGAGGTGACTTGAGTACCCTAAAACACATCCTCTCCGAAAGTGGATGGAACAGCTATACGATCCGCTGCAAAGGAAACTTCCACGAGATTTTTATCAATGGGGTAAAGACCGCTGAGTATGAAGAAAAGGATCCCAATGTTCCAAAAAGCGGGTTGATCGGCCTGCAGTTACACAGTGGAGGAAATGCCAAAATTGAATTTCGGGATTTGACGATTACCCGTCTGAGCGGGAATTGAATTTTTCACTTAAAAAAACTAATCCAATACCCCTTTACACTATCATGAAGGCTAATAAAATCCTAATCCTGGCAGCTTCTGTTTCTATAATTTTATTGATCCTATTTTTCTTAACTAGTTCACCCTTTCAGGATCAAAGTTCAACCACAACCTCAGTAGAAGGAGCGCTTACTCCTGAAGAGCAACTGAAAAGCTTCAAATTACCTGAAGGATTTATCATAGAGCTGGTTGCCAGTGAACGGGATGGGATTATCAAGCCGATTGATTTGACTTTTGATGAATCCGGAAGATTGTGGACCCAAACTGCTTCCATGTATCCCCTCGATCCGATCGCGGATATCAAGTGGAACGATTTATTAAATCTGATGAATGATTCAGCCGCTCAAAAAAACCATCCTGAGTTTCAAAGAATTTCAAAACTGTATAAAGGAGAAACTAAAGGGGATGACAAAATCCTAGTCCTTTCCAATCTCTTTAATGACAACCCTCTGAAAGTAGATGTTTGGGCGGATGGACTTACCATTCCTCAAAGTATTCTGCCTTACAAAAACGGCGCATTCGTAGCTCAGGGCTCTGAACTTTTTTTACTGCAAGATTCCGATGGCGATGGGAAAGCTGAAACCAGAACTCCCCTATTCACCGGTTTTGGCTTCACCGACACCCATACCATGGCTCATACGCTGGTTCGGGCACCGGGGAATTGGATTCACTTCAGTCATGGCGCTTTGAACAAAGGAGAAGTCACCGCCTATCATGGCGACATGAAGCTTCGGATGGACTACAGCAAAATTGCGCGGTTTTCAATTTCCGAAGCAAAAATGGAAATAGTCAATTCAGGGTTAAACAACATTTGGGGTTACCAATTGCGCCACAATGGACAGTGGTATGGCACTGAAGCAAATGATATGGGGTATTCGGTAGTCCCAATGGAATCCGGAACAAGTTTTCCGGGAATAGGAAATGAAAAAATCCGACCCTATCAGCCCTGGTTGCCGGCCTTTCATGAATTCAGGGTGGGAGGTACAGGCCTTTCGGGTTTGGCCTTTTCGGATGACACCCCGGGATCTTTTCCTGAAGAATGGCGGGATGTTGCTTTTTTGGCCAATCCTATAACCGGAACCATAAACTCTGTAAAAATCAAACGGAATTCTGATGGCAGTTATAGTTCGGAACATCTTGAGGATCTGCTGGTATCAACTGATCCCTGGTTTCGCCCTGTCAATATGGAATTCGGACCAGACGGCTCACTGTATATCGCAGATTGGTATAACAAGATTGTCTCCCACAATGAGGTTCCCACCACCCATCCGGATAGAGACAAATCGCTTGGAAGAATTTGGAGAATCAGGCATGTAAGCCAAGAGAAAAGGGAGATTCCTGATTTCAGGAAGATGAAAACCGAAAACTTGGTAGAGCATCTCCATTCTCCCTCTCTCTGGGCAAAAAGGTCAGCTTGGCAACAACTATCCGATCGGCCAATCTCTGAAACCAAAAATCTCTCTCCCAAATTGATCGAGCTGGCGGGTAATACTTCGCAGGATGAAATCACGCGAATCCATGCACTTTGGAGTCTTGAAGGGATCAACCATTACGATGAGAACTTGATGAATGCCTTAATTCAAGACCCCATGGAAAATTTAAGGCGTGAAGCCATTCGCTCTCTCGTCACTTTTAAGTTAAGTCCCGCTGAGGCGGCAAGTAAACTGAAGGTAAGCAGTGAAGACTCAAATGCTCTGATCAGATCTCAGGTGCTTCGAACCCTATCGGAAATTGGAGGTGGGATTCCCGAAACCATTGAGATACTGCTTTTAGCCTGCAAACCTGAATTGCCTGGAAACCAAATGGGTGGATCCTATGAAAGAAGATTTGAGCGCTACCTTGCCAGAAAAGCATTGGAAAACTACCCTTCCGAATTGTATGCATTTTTAAATTCCCCAGCCGCTTCCAACATCCCCATCACCAATAAAATCTGGGCAATTCAAGCCTTAAACAAGGAAGAAAAAGAACAACAGTTTCTCACCCTTTGGCCCAAGGCCAAGATTTCTGAATTGGATGAGACCCATTTCATCATTGTCTCCCAAATGTTGGGGAACAAAGAAATTTATCAATTGGTCAAGCCCTATTTTTCCAACCTTGACCATGCATCCGACTATGTCAGTTTTGCCATCCAAAACCAAGCCCTGATTCAGTCTGATTTATTGACTGAATTACTGAAAACACCTATTGCCTACCTGTTGAAGCAGGATTCTGAGCCGAACAAAAACTTAGGATTAGAGGCTGTCAGCAGATTTCAAATCCGCTATCCGGGACAACAATTGAGCTCATTGGTTGATAAGAATGCTTCAGAGAAAACTACTAATCTGGTCATCAAAGCCTTGGAAGTTGACCTCAATGCCAATCAAACCTACTTTTTTCAACTCTACCAAAATGGAGATATAAGCTTTGGCAATCAGCTTTTGGCATTAAACCATTTTTCGAAAGTAAATCCATCAGAAGGCAAAAAAGAACTGATCCAATTGATCCCAACCTTGGATTCCTATGAAAAAACTGAATTGGTCAAATTATTCTCCGGCTCCAAACAAGGTTCGGAAATAGTAAAACAACTGTTCGATTCAAACTTGCTGGAAATTTCCGCATTTACTAAATCTTCAGCCGAACAGATAAAAAGTTACGATACCTCTGACCCTCTTGGCAACAAACTATTAGCTGCTGTTTACGAATTTGAAGAGTCCGAGAAAAAATTACTGAATGAAAAATTAATCAGTTACAAAAACAGTATAGCCAAGAATAAAGGAAATGCAGTGAATGGGAAAGTCCTTTTCCAAACTTGCTTAATGTGCCATAGAGTCGGCAATGAGGGTCAAAGTTTTGCTCCTGCTTTGGATGGTTCGGCCAACCGGGAACTAGAAGCTCTCCTTACCGCAATTCTGGACCCGGATGCTGCTGTGGAGTCAAATTATGCGGTCTTTAGGGTTACCAAAAAAGATCTCCAAAATATCGAGGGTTATCTTATCAAAAGAGAAGATTCGGGGACTACCCTGGGTTTTATGGGAGGAAGCAAAGTATTTATTGCTGCAGAGGACATTAAAAGTCAAGGCTTTATCGGCGGGCGTTCATTCATGAATTATGGTTTGATTGACAACCTCACCGAACAAGAGGTGGCCGATTTATTTGCCTATATCAGTACTTTAAAATGAAAATTTACTCCCCGCATTTTATCCGAATGAGCTTGTCGTTGATGGAATTAGGGGAAAGTAGTCCTCCAACTCATCAAATTAAAACCTAGTTTTCTCCCCAAAACCAATATCCCACTTATATCCAACCCAAAAAACTTAAACCCATTAACAACCTATCCAAGACAGGCTTTCCCGCCGTTTTTCCACCCAAAACAAATTGGGTTTTGACTACACAAAGCTGAGTCAGATTCAAGAAATTTTTAACAGACAAATTATCAGCAGATGAAGCAGAATTTTAATTTTTTCAAAAAAACTTTACAGCTCTTCTGTTTAATCCTGATTCAAAGCTGTGGGCCCGAGGATCCGACTGTGTTTTCCGGAGAAGTAGTAGACCTAAGGACTGGAAGTGAAATTCCCGGTGTCACTTTATTAGTAAGTGTTTACGAGAAGTCTCCTCTCCTAACAATTCCTGGTATTATCAGAGAGGATACCCTTGAGACGGATAGCCAGGGAAAATTTCGACTAGTGGTTCCTTTCGACGAACGATATTCCCGCTTCACCCTAAACGTTTTGAAAGAAGTAATCCCCGGCATCTATGAATTTGCCGACGGGAAGGATTGTTCCCCTTACGATTGCACTTCGTTGATCCCTGGAAAAGTGTATCAATTCAGGCTAAAGATCCCTTTGGACTCACTTTAAAAAGCGGTTTAAATAATAACTGGCCTTGGCCTGAAAATAACAGGAAGCAGCTACTTATTTTTATCCAAATGAATTTATAAATCCCTGAAAATAAAATCTTGTATTTGCTGTTTCCTGATGGTTTCCGGATATTATCGGCCATGCCTACGGCATTTTCCGGAATCGTTAATCATTTTTTCACCAGCCATTAAAATGGCTTGCTAGATCATCTGCCATGCCTAAAAGGCATTTATTCCAAATAGACATCCTTGTCGTAGAAATGCAAGTTAATCGGATACGTCTAGAGGTGTTTTTATAATACAGTCCCGTAGGGACGATCCATCTACTAGCCAGAGGTTTCAACCTCTGGATTTAAGGGTTACCACCAAATTTGACCAAAGTCCCATCGGGACGGACGATATAATTTCAATCCCAATTATTCAAATCATATTTTAAATCAAAAATCGGTCATGCCTAAAGGCATTTTTTCCAAATAAACATCCTTGTCGTAGAAATGCTAGGCAATCGGTTACGTCTAGAGGTGTTTTTATAATACAGTCCCGTAGGGACGATCCATCTACTAGCCAGAGGTTTCAACCTCTGGATTTAAGGGTTACCACCAAATTTGATCAAAGTCCCATCGGGACGGACGATATAATTTCAATCCCAATTATTCAAATCATATTTTAAATCAAAAATCGGTCATGCCTAAGGGCATTTTTTATGAACCCACCATTCCTTTTTTCCAGCCATTGAAATGGCTGGCTAAGCAATCTTTCATTCCTATGGCATTATTCTCCAGTATAATTAAATTTTAGTCCCATCGGGACGATTCATCCACTAGCCAGAGGTTTCAACCTCTGGATTTAAGGGTTACCACCAAATTTGACCAAAGTCCCATCGGGACGGACGATATAATTTCAATCCCCATTATTCAAATCATATTTTAAATCAAAAATCGGTCATGCCTAAAGGCATTTTTATGAACCCATCATTCCTTTTTTCCAGCCATTAAAATGGCTGGCTAAGCAATCTTTCATTCCTATGGCATTATTCTCCAGTATAATTAAATTTTAGTCCCATCGGGACGATTCATCCACTAGCCAGAGGTTTCAACCTCTGGATTTAAGGGTTACCACCAAATTTGACCAAAGTCCCATCGGGACGGACGATATTCAATCGACAAATATTTAATAAATCATAATTATTTCAATCAAAAATTGATCATGCCTATCTCTTGAATACAGGCACGCCTACGGCATATTTCCCTGTTAATTCCCCACCCTGCTCCCGTACAGCTGTCGGGACTGGCTGCTTGCTAGATTTGTCCTGTGGACAAATCCTTTACGCTCGCCCCTCCTATCGGGATGGATAATAGGATTTCCATTTCTTTCATTCAAACCTTAAACTATTTCACCACAACCTTTTTTTGCTTTCTCCAAAAATCACTTTCACCTTTTGCTTTTTAGAAAAACTAGTCATTTCCACTTCCCAAAATCAAAAATCCCCTGACTTTTCTCCACAAAACCAATATCTTACTCCAGTCAAACCCAAAAACCTATACCCATGACTAACCTTATCAAATCAGGCTTTATCGCCTTCTCTCTGGCCTTTTCCATTCATGCTTTTGCCCAAGACGGCACCATTTACCCACTTGAAAATCCCGCCGAACCCAATGCCATTCTTCTGGGAACGGGCGGAGTGGAAAACCAACCCGCACCCGAAACCTGGTTTCGCCAATGGGGTGATCCCATGGCTCGGAATATCTCCACAGCCACGTTGACTCCTTTCCTCCCCGAACCAGGAAAAGCCAATGGCGCGGCTGTGATTGTGGCACCGGGAGGTGGATTCAGTTGGCTATCCATGGGCAATGAAGGTTGGGAAGTAGCGGAGGCACTAGCCAAGCAGGGAATTGCTGCTTTTGTCCTGAAATACCGATTAAATCCTACGCCTCCTGCACTCGAGGACTTCTCAGCTTGGATGAACCGACCTCGCCCAGCCGCTCCAGCACCGCCTGCCTCCGGTTCTGCCGGATCGGCTCCTTCTGCTCCTCGACCTCCTCAACGGGACCTTTCCAACCAGTTGGAAGATGCCGAGGCAGCGTATGCGATGATTGTCAGCCGAGCCAATGAATGGGGAGTGGACATCAACCGGATAGGAATGATCGGTTTCTCCGCAGGCGCAGGACTGACCATGCATGCCACGCTAAATTCCAAAACCATGAAACTGGCCTTTATCGGCCCGATCTATGGTGGCATGGGCCCCGTGGAAGTACCAAAAGATGCTCCTCCCATGTTTAATGTAATTGCCACTGACGATTTCCTGTTTCAGGGGCAGTTTGGCGTGATCGAATCTTGGCACAAGGCAGGCCGGCCAGTCGAGTTTCACCTTTACCAAAACGGCGGCCACGGCTTCGGTCTCGGCAACCCCAACCGTACCAGCAACCGCTGGTTTGATGCGTTTATGCATTGGCTGGATGTGAATAAGTTTTTGGTGAAGGGGTAAAAAAATCAATGGATTAAAAAAGTCGGATGCAAACCATGCGTGCCTGTCCGCTAAAGGCAGGCACTCGCATTGAAAAAGCATACTTTATGAGAAAAATATTCACCATCGCTATACTAACATTCGCTTTTGGATTGGTCGCTTATGGCTTGATTCCGGGAAAAACAGTCATTACAGGTGACGTTGTCAAGTTTACCGGAATGTATGGAATAGAGCTTAACCTTAGTGACATAGAACAGGTGCAACTGATCAACAAAATTCCAAAGATCAAATCCCGCACCAACGGACTCAGTGCATTTGGGGTAAAAAAGGGACATTTCAACCTTGAGGGGTATGGAAAAAGCAGACTTTTGGTGGAGTCTTCTCAGCCCCCATTCCTGTTGATTACTACCAAAAGCCAAGAAACGGTAATCAGTAATTCGAAAAATCCGGAGGATACGAAAGCAGTTTTTGAGAAGATAAAAGAAGGATTGTAAGCGAATTTAGAGTTTCACTTTTTGAAATCAACGTCAATAAAACTCAAAGTAAATTGCGAATAAGGAAACTTCGGAAGTCCTATTCAATCTTTCAAAGCCACTTTGGATAATAAGATGCTTAGCTGTGATCGAAGACCGACACAAACTCGGAAATAGTGTTAGACACACGCTTTAGCGCCTCATTTACCTACCTTCTCAAACACCAAAAAGTGCTGGATTTTCATAAACTGACCGTTTTGAACGAGTTTGAATCCATTAGCCGTTAATTCTTTTTCTACCTGCTTCACGGTCATTTTGTGCAGCGGCTTGATGGCCACTTCCGGGTCTTCGCCCCGATATTCGATCAAAAGTAATTTGCCTCCTGGTTTAAGGGATTGGCGAATGGCAGCAAGCATTTCGACCGGAAACTCGAGTTCGTGGTACACATCTACCATGAGGGCAAGATCGACCGAATTGGCAGGAAGATTTGGTGAAGTCTCTGTCCCCATCACCGGAATCACATTGGAAAAGCCGAGTTCTTTGGATTTTGTATTTAGGTAATTGACGGCCTTTTCCTGGATTTCTACGGCATAGACTTTTCCAGTTGGTACTTTGGGTGCGATTTTGAACGTATAATGACCCGAACCCGCACCGATATCGGCCACCACGCTGGATTCAGAAACCGGAAGATTTTTGATGGCTAAGGACACGCTTTCTTCCTGTTCCCGACTGCGTCGCTCCAGCCAAGACATCCCTTCAAATCCCATCACAAAAGAAATCTCCCTTCCCATATAAACTTTGCCAATCCCGTCATAGCTGGGTGTTTTATAGGTATAAGGAGAGCTTGCCTTTTGTGCCAGCAGGGGTAGGATGGTCATCCCCATCAACCCCAAAAAAAATCCTGCTATTCTTCCTTTCATGTTTTTCACGTTTAAATCTTTAACCCAAATCCCAAATCAGGTGTTTGGCATCAAACCTCGACGACTTCCTCCTTCTCCCAACCACAGACCACCTGATCCACCATTTGGTCGACATAAATCCCACATTCATCTTGGTTTTAATCAAGTTTGGTCTATTTCATTTTTAAATGGAATTTTGACTTAGACTCTTTTACAGATCTATCAGTATATTAGATAGAGTTTTACCCAATAAAATTGCTTCAAATAAAATTCTTACAGAAATTCCTTTTTAAACCCTATCCATTCACTATGAAAAAACTAGCTATTCTCCCCATCGCCGCCCTGATCGGATTACTTTTCTTACAGGCCAATCCAAAACCTGAAGCGGACACTGTTCTTGCATTTCATCCGGAAGCGCCTGCTTTGCCCGCTGAAGTAAAGGCAATTGTCCAGCAAAAATGTTACGGTTGCCACAATGCCAATTCAAAAAATGAAAAAGGTAAAGCCAAACTGGATTGGGATGCCTTGGAAGCTGCTAAAAAATCGAAAGCGCTAGCCAGCATGGGCAAAATCAAAGAAACACTAGAAGAAGGATCCATGCCGCCTGCAAAATTTTTGGAGTCCAACCCAGATAAAAAACTGACGGCCGAAGAAGCGGCAACTCTCATGCAATGGAGTACCGGCAAAAAGAAATAAGCCATGAAACCGTGGCAATACCTCATCGGTGGATTGGCGGTGATAGGCATCGCCATCCAACTCATTCCGAATGAACTCCCTGTGGTGGAAACCAATAACCCCGATGACCTGATTGGCTCGGGAGTGGTTGAAGGTGAAGTAGCAGGCATCTTAAAAAGCGCATGCTATGATTGCCATAGCAATGAGACCAAGTATCCTTGGTATTCTTATGTGGCTCCAGTCTCTTGGTTGGTCGCTAAAGATATCCGTGAAGGACGAGAGGAACTCAATTTTTCCACCTGGCAGCAGTATGACATGATGGAGAAACTGGAGAAACTGGATGATATCGCTATCGAGGTGGGAGAAGGTGAAATGCCGATGAAAATCTATACCTATATTCACTCTGAAGCTAAACTCACTGATGCGCAGCGACAGCTGATCATCACCTGGACAGAGGCTACCATGGATGTAGTCGCAGAGGAGGAGGAGACCGAAGAAAGTGTAGAATAATTCATCCTCGTACAAGATTGAATGCACAGAAAGGGTTAATCAGCAATGGTTAACCTTTTCCTTTTTGCCCTGTCAAATTTCCAATTCTGAAAAATGCATGAAGAAACTCCTTCGAAATTTCCTGATACTGATCTTTCCAATAGCATTGATGATCCTTGTTAATGAATATTCCAGATTTCAACTTGAAACGACTGATTACCAAAGCCGAGGGCAATCCACCATCAATCCTGCAATCCGAAACCCAGAAAAATGTACTTGGGCCTGTCACAACGACACGGGCTATTGCAAAACCCATCATGTGAAATTAAATCAGGCTTACTTTTTCTTTACCGATCCTCTTTATTTTGGGATGATCGCTGCGCTGAAAGGATTTGGAAATTATGGATTGGCCAACATCCTTTTGCTGGTGCTTTTCTTCCCAGTATTGATCTACACGATGCTGATCAAATCCCTCAACATTCAGGATCGAATTTCTTAACTCCGAAAGTCATGAACCTACTACTCGAACTTGCCTATTGGGTGTATAACTATTGCACCGACTTTGTGATCAACCTCGCCAACATCCTGAATCTGTCGTATTACGAGGTCAATTTTTTCCTTTTCATCATCCTTTACCCCGCTTTGCTTTTGGGAACTGCCTTGCTGTTTTTGATTCAGAAATGGAGGCTGAAAAAATGGCAAATGAAAATTTTCAATGAACAATGATCAAACTCAATGTTGAATTTTCAAGCAACCTTTTCTCTGAGAATCCCAAGTTGGTCATTGTCCTTTCGTAATTGAGATCATTTGGTCATTGATTATTTAAACGGTGGCCTTTTTTCAAGAAAATCAGGTAGACTAGAAGAAAGATTTCCAAAAGATCAAGATTGGGTTAAGAATATCGATACAGCTCATAATTCTTCCATTTGAAATCTATTTTGCAAAAAAATCCCAACTCCTAATGAAGAAAAGATACTTATTCCTTCTCGCCCTTTCTCTTAGCACCAGTCCAACATGGGCCCAGAAAAAAGTCAAGAACCCCAAAAACATCATTCTGATGATCGGTGATGGCATGGGGGTATCCCAGATTTATGCAGGGATGACGGGGAATTTTGGACAGCTCAATCTCGAGCGGATGCCGGTCGTGGGCTTTCATAAAAATCAGGCCAGCAACGCCTTTGTAACCGATTCAGCTGCTGGGGCCACGGCTTTTTCCTGCGGAGTAAAAACCTACAATGGCGCCATCGGGGTAGATGCATCCGGCAATCCTGTTCCGACCATTTTGGAAATAGCCGAGCAAAACGGGCTTGCCACCGGACTTATTGCTACCTGCTCGATCACACACGCTACCCCGGCAAGCTTCATCTCTCATCAGCCATCCCGCTCCCTAGATGAAGACATTGCCAAGGACTTTTTGGCTACGGATATCGATTTATTTATTGGAGGCGGAAGAAAGTTTTTTGCCAATCGCAAAGATGGACTCAACCTGGTCGATTCACTAAAATCCAGAAACTACCAAATCGCCAACTCCATTGAGGAAGTACAGCAGGTGAAAAGCGGAAAATTGGCAGCATTTCTTGCTGATGAACAGCAGCCAAGATTTTCAGCAGGTCGTGGAGATGAATTGGTCAAATCCACCGAGGTAGGACTCGAATTGCTCAAAACCAACAAAAAGGGCATGTTTCTGATGATCGAAGGCTCCCAGATTGACTGGGGAGGTCATGGCAACGACACGCAATACATTGTTGAGGAAATGATCGACTTTGACAAGGCAATCGGCAAGGTCCTTGACTTCGCAGAAAAGGACGGAAACACCCTGGTGATCATCACGGCTGACCACGAGACAGGAGGATTTTCTGTCAACAAAGGGGACACCAAAACAGGCATGGTCGAAGGGAAATTCACCACCGGAAGCCATACAGGGGTGATGATCCCGGTCTTTGCCTACGGTCCGGGTTCGGATAAATTTGCCGGCATTTATGAAAACAATACCATTTTCCATAAAATGATGGCGGCATTTCGCTTTAAAAACTAAGACTTGACCAATGGACCGCTCTGAAAACCGGTTCAAGGAGGTCCAGCAGCCAAAGGAATTCATCCAGAAAACTGAACCATGAGAAACCATCAATTGAGGCAGGAAGTAGTTACCACTCGGGGGATAATCCACTGGATTTCTTGAGATTCAAAAACTACTTTCTCCTTTGGATTTACAATGGGTCTTTCTTAAAACCACTTATCAAGCAATCCAAAAAGCCTAAGAAGGATAATCCAATGGAAAATAGTGATGTACCCTGTAGATGAAAATGCCTCCCTCCTAATTCTGAGCTTTCTCTATCTGTCACCTCATAAGTGGAAAAAGGAAAAGTCTGGAAATCTTAAAATTCCAAAAAATTGATAAAATCATTCCATTCCTAATCTTGGAAAACGGGCAAATACGATAGAGCTCGTTGTTTCGCTTTAAGGTCAAAAAAATAAGAAAGCCTCCCTAGATTGAGAGGCTTTCTTGTTTAAGCACCGAGGAGGATTTCCAGGTCCAGTTGGTCTTCTACTTTGACCAATCCCCCAAACTTGCTGGGTGGAGTTAGGTTGAGCAAATCAAAATTTAAAATCAATTTTCCGCTCAATCCTTTGGGGCTTCTTTCGAGCATCAGATCCGGGAACTCCAGTTTTTTTCCTACTAGATCCAAGCTCAGGTGACAGAAAATCTTCCCTGACTTTTCTCTGAAATTGGCCACTTTGACGTGTGCGTAAGGGAAATCATCTGCTTTCAACGTGGATCTGAAATCACTGTTCAGAAGGAAATTCCCGCAGGAAAAGCTTTTTACCGGAATCTTAAATTCGAGCCCCTTTTTGACCTCGGTGGAGTTTATTCGCAACGTATCCGCCATTCCCGCCTTTGAAAAATCACAGTTGAATTTGCCTATGGAGGTATATCCACTTACCTGGATTTTCTGTTGGGTGATGACCAGTTCTTTTCTCTCCTGGATTCCAGAAGAGAAAAGAAACAGGGCAATAAGCGCTAGGATACGCATGATTTGATTTGTTTTAGAATCCTATGACTCCTTCAATCATTACACCATTGAATTTACCACCATTTCGGATATCGGTTTTGGCAAAGTCATTGTAGTTTTGATTGACATATTCAATTTTGGCAAGGATGTTTTTGGAGATAAACCAACCTCCGCCAAACTGGGTACGGTCTATGGAAACATCCAATCCGCTGCCTGCCAATTTACCTTTCACTTGGTTGTAACGTCCTGCCAGATAGAATCTTTCGTTCATTCCAAATCGGTAAACCAGATCAGCACCTACTTGGTTCCAAGTTCGG
Organism: Algoriphagus sp. AK58; assembly: GCF_014324365.1. Classification (GTDB taxonomy): domain Bacteria; phylum Bacteroidota; class Bacteroidia; order Cytophagales; family Cyclobacteriaceae; genus Algoriphagus. The sequence continues at coordinate 133,575 of NZ_QEIG01000022.1, read as the reverse complement.
TCAGCTGTTTCGTTTGCAGCCTTACCTTTTGAAGTTTCAAAGTTTCCGAAGAATTCAAGTCCTTTGTATTTGATAAAGGGGTTGATCACAGTGGCAGTGATGTTGTCAGTCTGACCTGGGTTGATTCGGCCGGAAGTAAATTGAGCAGTTGGGGTTGCCAAAGTGTTTTCCATGACTAGGTAATATCTGGAACCAGCACGGTCACCTCCGTAAAGGGTGTTTCTAGCAGAACCTGAAGTGGTATAGATAGAACCTGTCAAACGAACGCGAAAGTCATCGGTAAGCTGCTTGTCATAGCCTACTTTTCCAAGCCAAGAAAGTTCTCGATCATCAGGTCTGGTAACACCTCCCTGGATTTCACCCCCGGTGATACCACCCATAATGATCCAACCGTTGCTCTGGAAAGTCAAATCACCGCCCACTTCTGTGGTAAAGGCATCCATAATGTAGTTTCCTACAAACGGATTGTACATGGCGTTACCGTTGTCAGTTCTTCTGAAGTGTGCGTCACCGTAATTGATCTCCATATGCCCCACTCTCAAAGTCAGGTATTTAGAGAACCACTCAGGATTTCCTAAGAAAGGAAGCTTGTCAAATTGTAGGTAACCGCCTTTTACCCAAGTTTCCGGATGGTGTCTAGAGGATAGATAAGCAATCATATTTAATCGTACACCATCCATCAACTCCACGTCGATATTAAGGTTAGCAGTAGCTAAGTTACTACCGGTACCGATTTCAATCAGCTCATTTAGATTAACGCCCGCAGGGTTTCTCACTGGATCAGCAGTATTTTCATGGCTAAGGCTCTGAAGCTGCTGGGTGAAATGTCCACCTACCCTTACCTTAACCCCTTCGAAAGCCACGGTGTCAAGCTTTCCGGTTTCAAAGATATTGACCCCTCTTTGATCATAGGGTCTCCAATATTGGACGTCACGTTGTAATCCCTGTGCCAAGCCTGTGGCTGAGATACCTGCCGCTATCAGTGCAGTGATTAGATACTTTTTCATACTAATTTGGATTAAATGGTGGGTTGAAATGTAGATTTAAATGAAAGTTTTACTCCGTCTTCAGTTTTGACTGTACCCATCAGAGCGGTGGGAGGTGTCACATTGAAAGTGGTTAATTTGGTTTCCAGGCTACCCTCGAAGGTGTATTTTCCTCCTGCAGCACTCATTTTTACCGGAAAACTTACCGGCTTAGTCACTCCAGCTATCGTTAGGTCGCCTTTGGCCACAAAGGATGTTCCGCTCCCCGTCAATTCTTTCAATACAAAGCGGATATCCTTGTTTTTACCCGTGTTGAGCGCCTTGTAGGCATTCGTGTCCAGACCTTTGGTGCCGCTTTTTAGTGTTTCGGCCGGAAAGCTGATTTGAAGGCTCTGAACGGTCTTAAGCTGACCACCTTCAAGGACAAACATCCCCTCACCGGCGCCCGATTGAGATGTCATAGCCCAGTCATGAAGTGTTGACCCTCCTTCCACCTTGAACATAGGAGAGGAAGACAATACATACTTGGTCTGAGAGAAACCGGTAAATGACCCTACAAAGAGTAGGCAAACCAGTAGGATTAAAGGGTTGGGTTTAGGAGTTCTCATTTTCTTTTTGATTGGTTTGATGATGCTAAACTCTGAACGGAAAGCCGCTTTTTAGCTGACAAAAGTCAGTTAATCGCATGATTGATTACAGTACCAAAAATGATTCATAGGAATTTTCTACTGTTTATGGCTAAAATCCCCTTTAGCAAAGAATAATAGATCGAAAAAAGACTTACAATCCATATAAAATTCCATTGTTTATAGCAATACAAAAACAAACACATCCTAATAGTGTGTCCGATCACGAAAGATAGATAAAACAGGTCCTAAAGGGCATTTTTTTTGGAAAGAAAAAATTCATTTGACTCCAGGAGTCTGGACAAAACCTTCTTTCAGTTTCAAATTTCGATCAAAAAGCAAAGGGTAATTGGTTCTGCCTCGTACAGGCCAGTTATTCAACCAGCTTCTCCCGTCATGAAGACCCCAGAAAGTCACGCGGGAAATTTTATCTGCGTGTTTTTGAAAAAGTGCAAAAAGAGAAGCATATCGCTCGACCAGCTTCTCCTCAATTTCTTTTGGCAACCCGGTTTGATAAGGATTCCACTCTTCAGACGCTGCGTAATTGATAGTCAAATCAGCCCCCTCGGAATCTGAAGGACGCGGGAGTACATCTATGTCCAATTCGGTCACATGCACCTGAAATCCCGCTTCATGTATATCCAAAATGGCCTGCTCGATCTGCTCCAGACTAGGAGTATTCAATCGGTAATGTCCTTGCATTCCTATTCCGTCGATTCGTACGCCTTGATTTCTCAATTGAGTGGCCATAGCCAAAATCGCTTTTCTCTTTTCAGGTTTCCAGACATTGTAATCGTTGTAATAAAGTGCTGCCTCAGGATCTATTTCATGGGCCTTCTCAAAAGCTATTTTGATGTAATCTTCTCCAATCAACGAATACCAGTGGGTTTTTCTCCAAGTACCATCATCTTCAAAAGCTTCATTGACTACATCCCATCCGTGTATTCTCCCTTTATATCTTCCTACCACCTCTGAGATATGTTCCTCCATCCGAAAAACCAAGTCTTGCCTACTTAAAAATTTTCCTTCCCCATCCTGAAATACCCAAGCGGGAGTCTGCTGATGCCATACTAGAGTGTGTCCTACAATAAATGCCCCCATTCGCTCTCCAATAGCCACAAAAGCATCCCCAAACTCAAAATTGTATTCATTTGACTTGGGATGGACCGGCCCCCATTTCAGTCCGTTTTCTGAAGTAATCGAATTAAAGTGAAGTGTTAAAAGAGAATCTGCACCGGGTTCTCTTCCGGTAACCTGTGCAAGATTTACCGCTGATCCCAGGTAAAAATCAGACTCAAATCGATCCTTAAGCCCTTCTTTTTTGAGGGTTTGGCAGGAAACTAGCAACCCAAGGCAGAAAGAAAACCAATATCTCTTTTTCATAAATGAAATTAAAAAACCTGTCTCAATCGAGACAGGCTATACAAATGATCTTTAGACCGTTGAATAAATTAATGGCATAAATTCATCGGATCCAAATCCAAAACCTATCCTGAGCCATGGTGATAAACTTGCCGATGCCTTTCAAATAATTAATCCTTTCCGCTTCCTTTAAACTGATCTTCTTTATAGGCAAACAACACATTGAAAGTGGTCAGTGAACCATAGCATCGGGTGATGTATTGCTGTAAGCCTACCCGGTCTTCATCATCGAGCTTGGGGTGGTTGTTGATATTCTGTTCTAGCACACGGAGTTTTTCTCTGACCATCACCACTTTATGGAAGAAAGTTTCGATGGGAATCTCCTTAGATTGAAGACTCTTGTCATAGGGCTCGATGATCAACTTTCCTCCCATCCATTTTCCTCCCAAAGGCACCAAGGGGGCTCGTTCGGAGGTGGCTTGAAGCGCCTCACGAATGGCTTTTTCCACATCCTTCATGGTGAGCATAGGAAAGTCCGGCAATTTGGCTTCCTCTATGGTAAATCCTTCATAGTCTCTTGCGAGGGTCTTTACCTCTTCTACTGAGGAAAAGTAAATTTTGTAATAGTTGGCATCCACAGACACAATTACTCCAGAGCCAAATTTGGGATGTCCGATACGACTTCCAACCGCTAGTTCACTTGCTGACATGATTCTTGTTGATTGAGTTGACCATCGAAAATAAAAAGAATTGGATCATCCCTCACTGCGTCAGGTCCTGGATTGAAAAAAAAGAGTTGAACCTTGGTGCAACTTTTTCCCCTTCAATCCATCATATTAAAAGGAAATATATCCTTTCCGAAAACGACAGCCCCAAAACCTCTTTGTCATGAAATCCTTTTTTACCCAATCCGTCTCTGCTTTTCTTGGATTTACCCTTTGGGGTGCCGGAATGGTCAAACTTTATGCAGGCCATCGGTTTATCGGATGGATTGGTCCGCCTTGGCTGGTGGAGCAGTTGGAGAAATATGACTTGGGACTCTATGCCGAGTTTATCGCGGTAAGCCAGATCGTAATTGGGTTCATGCTTCTTACCACCCGATTCAAACTCCTTGGAGGCATCATGCTCGTACCCATGCTACTGAATATTTTGATGGTCACGATTTCACAAAATTGGACCGGTACGCCGTATGTCATCACGGTTCTATTAGGCATGAATGCCTTTCTACTTTGGCAGTTCAGAGATTTTTTCAGCCCCTTAGTCAATGAAACCTTTCCCAAAGAGTCGTGGAGAACAGTTGCCAAACGAACCCTAACAGGTCATTTGGTTTGGGTTGTAGGACTATGCTTAAATCTACTATCCATCACCATCTCTTACTCCAACCTTTATCTGGCATTTGGATTTTCGGGACTTGGTGTTACTCTGGGAATTTTGGCATTTCTAGTAGATCGGAAGTATCTTGAAAGAAAAACCGACACCAAGCCGAACCATGTTTGAAGACTTTTTTAAAATACTTCTCTTTTTACACATACTGGGAGGTTCTATTGGTCTGCTGACTGGACTGTTGGTCTTCCTCCTTAAGAAAGGAACAAAAGTCCACGGAAATCTAGGTAAGCTTTTCATTTTAGGAATGATTATTACCGGGATCACTTCCCAGATTATGGCAGTACTACACCCCAGTGCTTTTTTGTTCATGGTTGGGGTGTTCACTATTTACCAGGTAGGATCAGGAGCTAGGGCTATCTACCGCAAAAACTTCCGGGCAAACCATTCCATCGATCGCTTTTTGCAGTTTGGGATGATTATCGCGGGGTTAGGGCTAATTTTTCTGGGAACAAGTAGACTTTTGGATGGAGACCTGTTCGGGATTGTCTTTGTGGTATTCGCTGGGATAGGCATGATGATGGCCCTCCAAGACCTTCGCTCTACCTCTACAAAGCATGACAAAAAAGCCTATATCCGAAAACACCTTCAGCGATTGGGAGGAGGGTTTATTGCCTCTACCACCGCATTTTTGGTAGTCAACCTGCGAAATCTCCCAGATTGGTTGCCTATTTGGGTTCTCTGGCTATTGCCTACTCTGCTGATTTCACCTCTGATTTTCAGTTATTCTAAAAAATACGAACCAAAAACCTCAACTCCAGCAACATGAATATCTATCCTTACCTCAACTTTGACGGCAATGCCGAAGAAGCCATGCTTTTCTACCAATCCGTCCTAGGCGGTGAATTTGAAGGCAACATAGGCTACTTTGGAGAAATTCCCGGAATGAATATCCCTGAAGAAGAACAAAACAGAGTCATGCATGCCTGTCTGAAAATTTCCGATTCGGTAAAAATCATGGCCTCCGATACCAGCCCCAGCATGGGGCAGATTTGGAAAAAAGGCAACCACAACTATATCTCAATCAATGCGGACAGCAAAGAAGAAGGCCATCGTATTTTCACCCAACTATCCTCAGGAGGTACCATCGAAATGGAATACCAGAGCACGTTCTGGGGGGCTTATTTCGGAAGCTTTGAGGACAAATTCGGCATCGGGTGGATGGTGAATTATGATCTGAAACCGGGAGAAGAATAGGGAATTTCTGAGGTCGGGTTTCGGAACTGGGATTACCAAAATCCGGAATCCTATTTCCGAAATTTCCACCTCCGTTTTGATTCAATGATCCGGCAACACTTACTTGCACTCTCAAACAACTCATGCCAGATGATTAGACTAGCCATCCTTGCCTCCGGTAGCGGCTCAAACGCCGAAAAAATCATGGAGCATTTCCAAAATTCCTCCAAAGGCCATGTTGCCCTTGTGGCTTCTAATAAACCAGACGCCTTTGTTTTGGAACGTGCAAAAAATTTCCAAGTACCCACTTTTACTTTTACTAAAAAGGAAATGGAAGCAGGTGTTCTTCTTGATAAACTAAGGGAAGAAAAAATTGACTGGGTGATTTTGGCTGGCTTTTTACTGAAAATCCCAGATGACCTAATCCGTGCCTTTCCAAATCGGATGGTCAATATCCATCCTGCCTTATTGCCTAAATACGGCGGGAAAGGAATGTACGGCGCATATGTCCATGAGGCGGTAAAAGCCGCAGGAGACAAAGAAACAGGGATCACTATTCACCTGGTTAATGAGCACTACGACGAAGGAAAAATCATTTTTCAGGCAGCTACTTCTGTCACCCCCGAGGACACGCCAGATTCCATTGCACAAAAAGTACATGCCTTGGAGCATAGGTATTTCCCTGAGGTCATTGAGAGCTTGATTTAAATGGAAAAGTTATCCGCCGATGCCTGGAGAAATCCCCAAAAACCAAATACGTATTGAAAAACTTTGAAGTAGACCTGCCTGAGCTACAGTTTATGAATTTGAAAGGCATGAGCCTATTTCTCCAGTCAACGCAAATTATAAGCAAAAGCCTATCCTCGAAAATGGGCCATTTTCTAGCCTGGCCCATAAAAAATGATGGCTAGACATAGTCCTTGCACCAACCAAAGTGCTCCCGGATAATTCCCGCCTTTTCGTTTTCTACATGACGGAGGAAGGCACTGGCTACAGGAGAGTGATTTTTCCCTTTGGGCCAAATGAGCCTCCACATGGTCGTAATGGGAAGTCCGCTGACCGGTACAATTTGCAGTTCCTTGCTTTGGAGTTCATTTCGAATTCCGATCAGGGGCATGATGGAGTACCCCAATCCGGCCAATACTGCCTGTTTCACGGCTTCGTTGGAAGTCAGTTCCATTTTTTTTACCCCCAGTACATGCTGTTGGTCAAAAAAACTCTCCATCACCTGTCGTGTTGCGGAACCTGCTTCCCGATAGATGAGCGGTAGGTCTTTGAAAAGATCTTTGTTGAACCCCGTGTCATGGAAGGATGTGGAAGACTTACTGACCAGATAAAGCTTGTTTTCGAGCAAGTCCAATTTTTCAACCTGTAGCGTGGCCGGCAATATGGAAACAAGAGAAAAGTCCACGGCATTCTCTTCGATGGAACCGATGACCCGTTCCTTGTTGGTCACGTCCATTTGAAGTTCTACACCGGGATGCTGACGCATAAACGAACTCAAAAAATAAGGCATCACATATTTGCCTGTGGAGACCACCGACAGCTTCAGCCGACCCGTGAGCTGCCCCTTGAAGGCATGGGTTTTAAAATCAATCGCGGCCACTTCATTCAGAATCCGCTCGGCTGACTGAGCGATCTCCTTACCAAAATCCGTGATGTAAATCCTTCTCCCTACCAACTCCGTGAGCGGGATATCAAACTGATCCTGAAAATTTTTGAGCTGATTGGAGACTGCAGGCTGGGTAAGATGGAGTTCGTCCGCAGCCTTGGTGATGCTTCCCCGCTCGGCAATTTTCAAAAAAATCTTCAGCTGGTTAAGGGTGTAATTCATAATTTTTTGGTGATGTATTATATCATAAATATAAATGAAAATCAATGAATCAAGGTCGCCATTTTTGCGCCCGGAAAAAAGAAGCAATACGCTAAACTTTAGACATAAAACCAATCCAAGTATAAAATGAACCGAAAAACAATCTCCACTCTCCTCTTGCTGACATTTCCTTTCCTTCTAAGCTTTGGGCAAACTCACACCCCGATGTCCCCGGACAAGGCGCTACAGCTTCTAAAAGAGGGGAACCAACGGTTTGTAGCCGGCCAGTCGATCAAGCCCAATCAGGATATCAACCGGATCAAAGAGGTAGCGGCAGGACAGTATCCTTTTGCCACGATCGTGGGCTGCTCAGATTCCCGTGTACCCAATGAGATCATTTTTGATCAGGGAGTTGGCGATTTGTTTATCGTCCGCACGGCAGGACAAGTTTCAACTTACGCTTCTTGGGGAAGTATCGAGTTTGCTGAAGAAGTACTGGGAACCAAGCTCATCGTGGTCCTAGGACATACCCAATGCGGGGCTGTGAACGCCGCTGTCAAACTTCCCGAAGTCCCGGGCCATATCGTCACCCTCATCAATGCCATCAAACCCGCTGTCGAAAAAGCCAAAGCCTCTGAGCCTCACGACTTACTCGATGCCTCGATCCGGGAAAATATTCGCACCCAAGTAGAATCCTTGAGGAACCTGGAGCCTGTACTCGCCAATCGTGTCCGTGAAGGCTCTGTCCAAATCATCGGAGCGCTTTATCATCTGGAAACTGGCGAAGTAGAATTTCTCCAAGACTAAATCCAACAACACATGCTGACAAGCCTATTATCTCCTATGGTCCTAGCCTTTCTGCTGGGAATCACTGCAGCAAGGGTAAAAAGCGATCTGAAATTTCCTGACTCGCTTTACCAGTCACTCACCATTTACCTACTGATTGCCATAGGCATGAAGGGAGGATACAAGCTCTCTTTGGCTTCGCTGGACGAAGTCATCCTACCCGCGGCCGTGGCTATCGGTCTCTGCTGCACTATCCCCTTGTGGACGTATTGGATCATGCGCAAAGCAGGAAAGTTCGACGTACCCAATGCAGCCGCTCTGGCAGCCCATTACGGATCTGTTTCTGCAGTTACCTTCAGTGCCGCTATCGCTTTTCATGAGACGCTGGGGATTTCCTTCGAGGAATTTATGCCCAGCATGTTGGCCATGATGGAAATACCGGCCATTTTGATCGGCATCTCTTTGGCTCGGATCAATGCTCCTTCCAGCGCAAGTCATTCGGAGGTTTCGCTTAAAGAAATAGCCCGCGAGTTGATTGCCGGCAAAAGCAGCCTTCTGCTGCTTGGTTTTTTGATCATTGGATTTGCTGTGGGGAAAAGCGGTTGGGAGCAAGTTTCCCCTCTTTTTGACACCCCATTCAAAGGAGTCTTGACACTCTTCCTTTTGGAAGCCGGTTTGGTCGCAGGCCGAAAACTTTCAGATCTGAAAAAAGGCGGGTTGATGATCATCGGATTTGGAATTTTCTTCCCCATTGTTCATGCCGTCCTTGGCATTTGGCTTGGACACCTTGCGGGGTTGAGTCTGGGTGGAGCTACAATTCTGGGCGTCTTGGCCGCCAGTGCCTCCTACATTGCCGCACCTGCGGCTTGCCGAGTAGCCCTTCCGGAGGCCAACCCTTCCTACTACCTGACCGCAGCCCTTGCGATTACTTTTCCCTTCAATATCATCCTTGGCATTCCGATGTACCATCAGTTTGCCGAATTTCTTTACCATTAATCTTTGCCGCAGATGACTGAATTTACTTTACTTACCATCATCACTGAAGACGTACTTGCACCGGTGATCGAAAAAGAAATCGAACAATTGGGGGCAAAAGGGTTCACGCTTACCTCGGTCACAGGTAAGCATCTAGGCCACACCCGGGATAATCCCTGGGAGGGAGAAAATGTAAAAATCGAAAGTATTGTTTCGGAAGAAACCAGCCAGAAAATCCTAAAGCATCTGCAGGAAAAATACTTTGACCGCTATGCCATGATTGCGTTCTCTCATCCAGTGCGGGTAGTTCGTAGCGATCATTTCTGATTTCAGGGATTTAACTCAGCGAAGGGGAAAGCATTTTGAGAAAACAAAAAGCTTTTTTCCTCGCTGGGGTTGGTAATTTCCTCTCGCCCGAAAGAGGTTCACAAACCACTTTTTTTACACTACCTGCTGCTAGAAAAACTGATTTAATCAGATTAACTTAGGGAAACTGGCGCTTAAAAATCCGGTATACACCTTTTTCAAAGCTTATGAAAGCTGCTTTTTTGTCACTGATTGTTATCCATGGTCTGATTCATTTCCTGGGCTTTGTCAAAGGATTTGAACTCCGGGAAATCAAAGAATTTACTCTGGTGATCTCCCGCCCTATGGGACTTTTCTGGTTGCTGACGGCTTTGCTTTTCATCGGATATGCTATTCTGTTTTTCCTTTCCCATCGTTATGCTTGGGTGCTGGGCCTGGCGGCCTTGCTCCTTTCGCAGATTCTGATTTTCATGGTTTGGCAAGATGCCAAGTTCGGCACCCTTCCCAATTTTCTCATTCTATTGGTCTGTATGGTCGGATTGGGGGAATTTCTTTTTGAAAGGCGCATCCTATCAGAAACAGACACGCTCCTGACCCGGGTCAAATTTCAATCCCCGGTTGTGGTCAGGGAGGGGGACTTAAACAATTTGCCTGAACCAGTCCAAAAATGGCTGAAGAGATCGAATATGGTAGGAAAACCAAAGTTGGTTCTCGGAAAAGTATATCAGGACGCAAAAATGAAACTCAAACCCGATCAGGAAAAATGGTTTGAAGCAAGCGCTATACAATACAGCAGCCTAGAAGAGCCTGGATTTATTTGGTCGGTGGATGTCAAGATGAACCCGTTCCTGTTCTTTCGTGGTAGGGATAAATTTTTCTCCGGCAGAGGCGAAATGCTTATCCTGATCAATTCGCTGTTTGCAATAGTGGATGAAAAAGGGGAAAAGCTGGACGAAGGAAGTCTTCAGCGCTTCCTTGGCGAGATGGTTTGGTTTCCTTCTTTCGCTTTGGATCAACGCATTGCTTGGGAGGCCCTAAGCGACAGCACGGCAAAAGCCACCTTAGAGGTAAACGGGACAAGGGGAAGTGGCATTTTCTACTTTACCTCAGAGGGAGATTTTTACAGATTTTCAGCATGGCGATTCCAGGGAAATAAGCCGGATTCTAAACGCCACGAATGGGTGCTTGAGGTCTCACAACATGGGGAAATGCAGGGGATCAGGGTGCCTATCGAAATGACCGCGACCTGGAAACTCGAGGAGGGAGATTGGACATGGCTCCATCTGAAAATTACCGATATCCAATACAACGAAACGGCTCTGGAATGATAGAAATAAGCAGAAAATCTGTCTTTCTCTTTCTACAAGAAGCTGGATTCTCAGAATTGACTTAGGTAAACCATGAAAATCAAGTTTAGAATTGATTCAACCACCTTAAGCTAGCCTCAACCTATTAACCTTTAATTCTGATGAATCTGATTGAACTCAATGAAAACGAACTATTCCTCGCGAACAAGGGAAGTAAAGATCAGCTGGTGAAGCTCCGCCGATTGGTATATGAACTCAGAAAAAGAGAATTGCCGGATTCGATTGTAAGCTCGATCAACGAGAAACTGGAAAAGGTCAATTCTTTCAACCCCAAGGAAAAGTCTGCGGAAAAAATGCTTTCCCAAAAGCTATCTGAAATACTAAAACTGGTAGAAAAAGAACTGCATCTGGTGCCAAGACACCACTATCGCTCACAGTGGATGGTCCTGGGAATGTCTGCATTTGGATTGCCTTTCGGGGTGGTATTTGGAAGTATGCTGGACAACATGGCATTTTTAGGATTGGGTTTGCCTTTCGGGATGGCCATAGGCATTGCAGTTGGGGCTGCAATGGATGAAAAAGCACAAAAAGAGGGAAGGCAATTAAATCTGAACGTGGAAGAATGACCGAACAGAATCCTGAAATTGTAATTGAAAAGCTTTTACCTCACAACCTGGACACCTTCACCAGGCTTACTCTTGAGCTTTGGCATGACTGCCAATATGAGGAGGAAAGAGAATATTACCTCAGTTTAATCCCATCTGACCATGATGCCTGTTTTCTACTTAAAAATCGGGAAAATGGCATTGGGTTTATCCATGTGTCGGTTCGATTTGACTACGTGGAAGGAGCAGAAAATCGCCCCACTGCATACCTGGAAGGGATTTTTATTAAACCTGAGTACAGAAATAAAGGGCTTGGCAAAAGGCTAATCCAAGCCGGTGAAAACTGGGCCAAAACAAAGGGAATCAAGCAAATGGCTTCTGATACCCCCATTTCTAATGCACATAGCATCAATTTCCACTCTAAAGCAGGGTTCAGAGAAACTGAGCGGATCGTTTGTTTTATCAAGGATTTGTAATCCAATTCCGGAGGCGGGAAAGATTTTTTTCGATCTGTGTAAATAAGCGTCATTCAGCGAAAGGAGTCTTCACTTGGTCAAGGGAGAGACCATTGATCCTGCTCCATAGGTTATCCCCTTCCAAAAAACCATGCAACCTAACTTTTAGCCATAGTCCATTTCGCAGCAAAACTATTGTGCACCTCTGGCATTTTCTGTGTAAATCGGTAAAAGAAAATCACCTACCTATGAAACAGTTATGTCTAGGCCTAGCCCTGTTAGTTTCCACAGGCCTATTTGCCCAATCTCCTGACCGAGCCCGCCTGGAAGCACTAACAGAAAAACAATGGCAATCTGGCTTAAGACTCCTCCAAGAGATCGTTGCGATGCCGAATGATGCGGTTTTCCCGGAGCAGATCGAGGTCAACATCAAATGGTGTGAGCAGGTTTTTGCTGCCCGAAAGTGGACCACCGAACGATTGGACACGGGGGGAATCCCCTTACTTTTGGTGGAGAAAAAGCAACCAAACGCTAAAAAAACGGCACTTTTTTACTTCCATGTGGACGGACAGGCAGTAGATATCAGCAAGTGGGATCAGCCCAATGCTTACGAGCCTGTGCTCAAAGCGCAAACGGCTTCCGGAACATGGGAAGTCCTGCCCATGGAAAGACTGAGAACGGAATACAATCCCGAATGGAGAATTTTTGGTCGCTCCACTTCCGATGACAAGGGCCCCTTGGCGATGTTTATTACTGCTTGGGATGCCCTGACCGAAGCAGGTATTTCTCCGGATTATTCCGTGAAAATCATCCTGGACTTTGAGGAGGAACAGGGTTCGCCAAGACTACCCGCCGCAGTGGTTCAATACAAAGACAAACTGGCCGCTGATCTCATGCTCATCATGGACGGCCCACGCCACACCTCCAATCTGCCTACACTTAGCTATGGTGCAAGAGGAATTTCGGAACTTTTCCTCACCACCTACGGTCCCAAGCTTCCACAGCACAGTGGGCATTACGGCAATTACGCCCCCAATCCGGCTTTGCTGATGTCCCAACTTTTGGCCTCCATGAAGGATGAAAACGGGAGAGTGGTCATCCCGGGATTCTATGATGGCATCACCTTTACGGAAGCTGAGCAAAAGATCTTCGCTGCCGTTCCGGACAATGAACCTGCGGTAAAAAAGCGATTGGGCCTTGGCCGCACCGATCAAGTTGGAAAAAGCTATCAAGAAAGCATCAACTATCCTTCACTCAATATCCGAGGAATGTCGGCAGGATATACTGGCGCACAGGCAACCACCATTATACCAGCAACGGCCGTAGCCGAACTGGACATACGCTTGGTTCCGGAATCCGATCCGGTAAGGCTTTTTGGATTGATCAAAGACCATATCCGCAAGCAAGGCTTTCATATCGTGGAAAAAGATCCTACCGATGAGGAGCGCATGACTAATCCTAAAATTGTAAAAGTTAATACCTCAATTTCCTATCAAGCTTTCCGGACGCCAATGGATTCTCCGACAGGTGCTTGGCTAAGAAAGGCAATGAACCGTGCCTTTGGTCAGGATCCGGTGCAAATTCGAATTTCCGGCGGTTCGATTCCTATTTCTCCTTTTGTGGATGCTTTGGGAATTCCCGCTGTCACCATCCCCACCGTCAACGCAGACAACAACCAACACAGTCCGAATGAAAACATACGCCTTGGAAACTACAAAGAAGGGATTCTGACGATCATGAGTGTACTGAGTGAGAAGATGTATTAAGGCTGGGAAGTTGGAATGCGTGGAAGTAAGGAAGTTGGGATTCATGAGGCACGATTCATACCTGACTGAGGAACCTCAGGCTGGCTCAAGGTTCCCGCACCATGGTACGTATCCAAACTAACCTATTGTGAATGAACAGAAACTAGGTGCGCTCTATGGGCTATGTGGTTGAAAAAATCTTAACCTAGAATGATTCAAGTCCTTAGTCGAACTGGCCTGACCTAGAGTTGATGGTGGGTTCCTTTCATTCCTCCCTGCCTGAGTAAAGCACTAATCTCAGGGTACCGTAGTCATATTTCCCTCCAAAATGCTCAAAATACGCCTTCAGGGAATCGAGCTTTTCTTCCACGTGCTGAATCTCCCGGATAGTCTTGGGGGGGACTAAATCTTCAAGTTGGATTTGGCCAAGTTTTACCCCATGGGCCAGATGCCCCATGATGGTGGAGACCGTATAGCCACGTTCCTCGGCGATCTGCTCGGGTGTCTTTCCTTCCTGAAAAAGCCGGATGCTCCAGGCTTTGGTATTTTCTTTTTTCTCCTTGGGTTCTTTGGGTTCTTTGGACTTTTTACGACCGGTTTTGTTTTTGGCAAAAGTCCTTTCGGGAAGCTCTTTTTGAATCAAAGCAACCAGATTGACGCGGAGTTGCTTGACTCGGAGATCTATGGCTTCCATTTTCTCAGCCACTTCTCCTTTGAGGATAGCTTGAATGAGATTACCGCTTTTGGCGATCGCAGTATATTTGCGAAGCAACTCGATTTCAAGTTCTTCGATGCCGTTTTGATAAGTTTTTATACGGGCAAAATCCTCGATCCGCAACTGATGCCTAAGGAGGATTTCGAGCGATTTTACCAAAAGATCCAGGTAATAGGCTGTCCCCTTTTCTACCCGGTCCAGTAGCTTTTCCTCGTGTTTGGACTGAATGAGCGACTGTAATTGCTGTCGGAATTTGCGCGTGTTCTCTCGCTCTTTTTCCAAAATCTCAAAAATCGCCGGCAAGTCTTTTCTCAAATCTTCCTCTTCAAATTCCAAGGTAGTTTCCTGATCCCGGTCAAATTGGGTCATCGAAGAAATCAGGGATTCAAACTCGAAAGTCGATTCGATGAGCTGACTAAGGTAGGCTTGCTGATTTTGGTGAAGGAGCCCGGCAAGGTCTTGAGTGGCGGATTTGCTTTGGGTAAACTCGACGACTTTGGCATCCGAGTAGATGACATCCGTCTGTACACGCGTTCGCAGCACCAAGCCATCCAGACTTCGAAGTCGGCTGAGCGCCACATACACCTGTCCTGGCGCAAAGGCTTGGCCCACATCCACAATCGCGCGATCAAAGGTTAGCCCTTGGCTTTTGTGTACCGTAACTGCCCAAGCTAATTTAATCGGAAATTGGGAAAAAGTGCCTATTACTTCCTCTTCCAGTTCTTTAGTGTCAGGATTGATCCGGTATTTTTTGTTTTCCCAAAGCTCCTTTTTCAAGGTGTACTCCTCTCCGGAATCATCCATTTCGACCACTACCTGATCTGTTGTCAGTTTCGAAACAGTAGCCAATTTACCGTTGAAATAAGAGGATAGGCCTGAGGTATCATTTTTGATAAACATGACCCGGGCCCCGACTTTGAGCTCGATGGACTCGGGCAAGGGATACAAATGCTCCGGAAACTCCCGATCAATGTCTGCGTCATAAAAAAAGGAAGCCCCATCCAAACTTCTGAGTTCGCGGAGATTGATTTCGTCCGCCTTGTAGTTATGGGTGGTCAGTGTAATGCAGGGAGGCAAATCCCGGATTTCATCTGGGGTTTTGTAGTGCTGATTGAGGATTCGTACATCCTCGGGTGTGGACAGATTGTCTCGAAGATTATTTAGAATGCGGATAAATGTCTCATCCTGCTGCCGAAAGATTTTATCAAGCTCGAGGTACACTAATCCGGAATTTTGCAGTGCTTTCGCCTCAAAGAAATGCATGGATTTATAAAACCGGCTTAGGACACTCCATTCTTCGTCCTTTACCACTGGCGGTAGCTGGTACAGGTCACCAATAAACAAAACCTGAATCCCGCCAAAAGGTACGTGGTAATTCCTCTTCACACTTCGCATGCGGTAGTCGATCGCGTCCAAGATATCCGCTCGAAGCATGCTGACCTCATCGATGACCAAGAGATCAATCGATTTGAGGACGTTACGGCGAAACTGGTTCAGAGGATGACTTCGGGCGAGCGTTTGCTGGGTGAAAAAACCGTGTCGGTCACTGTACTTCCCTTCGGGTTCACGCACTGGCAAAAAGGTCCCAAACGGTAATAGAAACTGGGAGTGAATCGTGACTCCTTTGGCATTGAGCGCGGCAATGCCGGTAGGTGCCAAGATCACAAATCGCTTGTGGGTGCGTTGGGCAAGCGCTCGGAGAAAAGTGGTCTTTCCTGTCCCTGCCTTCCCTGTCAAAAAAATCGGAGCTCCGGTGTTGTTCACAAAACGTGCCGCCAACTCCAGTCGGTCAGTGGAAATGTTCATAAAACTAAATTACCATTATTTCTGATTTACTCAGCCTTTTGTAATAAATTACTAAGCACCCAATCGGAGACCAAGGTAAACCTTCCAAAAGGTTGAGCCTATGGACTTGCCTCAAAAAAGCTTCAAAATTTGATGAAAAAACTGGCTTTGTTCTTCCTGACATTTTTTTTCTCTTGGGTAGCCTTGGCTCAAATCAAAGAAAAACCAACCATTCCCTCCCGCTACACAACTCTTTCTGAAAGTTGGGAACTCGGAGCTGAAACAAACAAAGAAACCTTCCGCCTTATACCATACAAGCCTTTTTACCTCAATGCAATCAAATGGAGTAACCATCCCAACCAGCTTCCGCAAAGCGAGAATCCAGTCTATTCCGCTACTGAATCGTTGGACCTAAAATCCTATGAAGCCACTTTTCAATTCAGCTTCAAAACCAAAATAGCTCAATCCCTTTTCTCAGAAAAAGGAGATATTTGGCTTGCTTTTACACAAAAAGCATTTTGGCAAGTGTATAACCTGGAGCGATCCCGAGCTTTCAGGGAATTGAATTTTGAACCGGAACTGATTTTCAACTATCCGGTCAATTTCAACTTGCTCGGAATGAAGGGAAAAATGATTGGTTTCTCCCTCAGTCACCAGTCTAATGGCAGAGACATACCTCTCTCCCGAAGTTGGAATCGGGTAATTTTTCATCTGGGCCTCGAACAAGACCACTGGTCCCTGATTATTAGGCCATGGATAAGGATTCCGGACAAGGACGATCAAAACCCTGAAATCACCCAATTCATGGGGCGGGCTTCGGTCATTTTCAACTATTACCCAGGAAAACACCATATCTACCTGACTGCAAGCAATAACTTAAAATTGAAAGATAATCATGGCAGTGCACAGATGACCTACGAATACCCCATACTGAAACACCTGAACTTGCAGATGCAAGTATTTACGGGGTATGGCGAAACCCTCATTGATTACAACCACAGGCAAACCACCTTGGGGTTTGGGATTTCTTTTGTGAATTGGTAAAGCACACTGGATGTTTTTACCTTGGAGGTCAGAAATCGACCAAATCCCCTTAGACATAACCTCCGCTCCCTATGTATATCCATCCAAAAAACCTCTGGGAAAACGAGCCAGAAGTCATTGAGTTTATTCAAAAAAACGCCTTTGCCACCTTGATTTCCCAAGTGGATGGAAGGCCTTGGGCAACCCATTTACCTTTCATACTGGATAAAAGTCCAGCCGGGGAGGCCGTGCTTCATGGGCATTTGGCTAAAGCCAACCTTCAATGGAAGTCTTTTTCAGAAAATGAGCAGGTATTGATCCTTTTTCAGGGTCCTCACGCTTACATTTCCTCCTCTTGGTATAACCACGAAAATGTACCCACCTGGAATTACCTTGCTGTCCACGTCTATGGAAAGATCCGCATCATTGAAGGAGAAGAACTGATGCATCACCTGAAGTCACTAGTGGATGGATATGAAAACGGTCGACCAAACCGGGTACATGTGGAGACGATGAGTGAAGCGTACGTGGAAAGTCAAATCCGTGCCTTGGTGGGAATCGAGGTGAAAATCGAGGAAGTACATGCCAGCGCCAAACTTTCACAAAATCGGGACGATGTCAACTATCAAAACATTGTCAAAAAACTGGAACAAAGTGCATTCCCTCTGGATAAAGAAGTAGCTGAGGAAATGAAAAAAAGAAGACCGTATTAAACAAAAAAGAGCCCCGATTGGGGCTCTTTCAAGTTATGGGAAATTAAGCAATTAGAATCCAGCAACATTAAGTCGGCCATTGGTCGCCACTCTTCCATTCAGGGAAGGGGTAGCAACAGCAGAACTCAAAATCGCATTTTTGATCTGAGTCGCAGAAGCACCCGGATTCAATGAGGCGTACAGGGCAGCTGCACCAGATACATGTGGGGTTGCCATAGACGTACCGTTGTAGCTGGCATAGCCCGAACCAATGGTAGCATTCTTGCCTTTTCCTACAGCCACTGGTACTGTTGACCAGATTCCAGAACCGGGGGCTCCGATATCTACTGAAGTTGCGCCAAATTGAGAGAAGGAGGATAAAGCACCAGAGCTAGTGATAGAAGCTACTGCAATGATATTTTCAGAAGAATAGCTAGAAGGATAACTTGGCGTGGCATCGTTGTTGGTACCTGAATTGCCAGCTGCAGCGATAAATAGAATCCCAGCTGCACCTGCGCGATCAATGGCATCTTTCAAAGCTTGAGAGAAGCCTCCACCACCCCAAGAGTTGTTGGTAGCCACAATATTCAAATTGTGACGAGTCTTCAAATCGGTGAAATAATCAACCGATTTGATCGCATTGGCTGTAGTTCCTCCCTGACTTCCCAAGAATTTTGCTCCCATCATTTTCACGTTCCACACCACCCCGGCAACACCTTTGGCATTTCCACCTACGCCACCAATAGTGCCGGCCACGTGGGTACCATGATCGTCCGCAGTTCCATCAAATAGGGAACTGTTGTTTCCGGCGAAATCCCAGCCGTAAACATCGTCAATCAGTCCGTTTCCGTCATCGTCAACCCCATTTCCTGCAATTTCACCGGGATTGACCCCTGCATTGGCTGCTAAATCCTCATGAGTATACATATAGCCCTCATCGATAATTCCGATGTAAACTGTGGAGGATCCGAGTTTATTTGCATTCCATGCAGTGGCAGCTCCGGAACCAAATTGGTTGTTATTGGCTGACATACCCCAAAGCTGACCACCTGTAAAGTAGGTGTCATTGGAGGTAGCAAAGTGGTTGTAAATCCAGTTGGGCTCAGCATATTCTACCTCTGGCATGTTGCGAAGTCGCTCGATGGCTTCCAAGGTACCTAAGTTACTTTGTACCAGAAGCAGGTCTCCACTTGGACCACTCTTACGGGCATTTGCCAACTCCATAGCCTCGGTTTTGATTTCTTCCACTACTTGAGCTTGAATCATTCCCAAAATATCCTGGGAAAGTCTGGAGCCTACAGTGGTCGTTTTGTACTTGATTAATAGCTGACCCGGAACGAATTCTTGGTGTGTTACTCGCTGCACTGCGTCAGAAACGGCTACTTCATTTTCGATGATTTCACCGCAGGATGCTGCTAAACCCAACAGGGCTGAAAAAGACAGCACAGAATAAAGTTTTCTCATAAGGTAAATTTGGTTAATGATTTCTAGAAAAGTAAGTTATAGTCCGAACATTCACAAAACATTTAATTATTAAACAGAACTTATTTTTTCAGTTAATTCATAACGCATTTCATTGACAAAAAATGTACTTTTATTAATTTAAAAACTGATAATATAGTTTACTTAATTTCATAATTGTAAAAAACAAGAATAATGATTCTCCAGAGTACACCTTCATTTTGAAGTAAGAACTGGAGTAGACCGCTTATTTTTCTGCCGATTTTAAGATTGTCTTAACCGCTCCACCTGGCACAATTTTCAACATGCCTTCTTTGGTACTCTGCCAAATCAAATAAAAAGGTCCACGAGAGCGATTGCGCTGCATCAAAAAGGATGGGTGAACGTATTTTTTCTCACCTGGCAAATTGGAATGATTCAAGGCGAGGTTGGCTGCCGTGGAAGAAAAAATATTCTTCTTTTCCCCTTTTTTATTGAACATCTCGACCTTTAAATCCTTGTAGTCAAAAATCATATCCACATGGGCAGATGCCTCGGTAGCCTTAATGACTAATTTCAGTCTATCCATGTGGCCGGAAGTCACATCCCCATTCATAATGGGCTTCATGGTAGAATTAAGGGTAGTCAGATCAAAGTTTTTCAATTCTACTTCCAAATTGAAGGCTTCCTTATCATAAGGGACTTTCAACTTGAAATCCAATATTCCTTCCCCTTTGACTTTTCCTTTCACAGAAGCATCAAAATGCTCCAGTTGGTTTTGAAATTCAGGAATGGTAGTGACGTTGACGATATGACCGTTGAGTTCTGTCCAATGTAATTCCCATGACTCCCCTTTTTCAGGAACATTTTCACTGTAAGCGATGTGACCATTGACCAAAATCAAGGAGTCCAACTTAAGCGGAAAATTCACTTTTTGTAACATTCCTTGAAACATGGGTTTGATTTCATCTTTTGGACGAGGCTTACTTTTATTCCTAAAATCTTTGAGATTAAGTCCTGCAACAGTGAGCTTATCCGCCCTAACATCCAAATCACTCTGAAACCTGCTATTAGATTCCAACCCCATAAACACCATGGAATCCAGCTCTACATTGATCAAGTCGGTCTGAAATTGCATTTTTTGGGAGGCCTTTTCCAGAGATTCAGAATAGGTAAAACTCAAGTTTTCAAATTTCACCTTGTCTTCCGCCGTGTCAAAAGTAAACTTGCCTAGGTTGACTTGCTGCCCCTGAAGATCATAAAAAAGACTGTCTATATGGAGACTGATGCGGTCATACTTAAACGGAATCATGTTGTTCCAAACCAAGGAATCTGTTACAAGCCCAGTAGCCAAAATATCCAGCCTTTTCAAATACCCTATCTCCTTGCCTTCATCCAAAATCAAAGCACTACCCTTTTCTATCTGAAATTCTTCCAGCAATCCTCTGGAAAGTATGTCACCGAAAAGACTTTTCAATTCATGATCAGATGCCTTTTTTTTAGACTCCCCAGCCTTGTGATGGATAACAAAATCAGCATTTATGAACTTCAATTTTTCAAGGGTGAGATCTTTCTCCAGTACCAGCTTTTTCAAATTGATCCCACTTAAATAGGCTACATCTACCTTTCCCTTTACAAAAGAGTTTGAAACACTATCCAATGGAATGATTTCAACTTCATCGATCTCGATACTTCGTTCCACTATATTGAAATCAACCTTTGTAAACAAAAAATCATATTTTCGATCAGGCTTGCTGTTGATCATGTTAACTAGATTTTTATTGATCCAGGCTTCGCCTAATAAATATACCGCCCCCGCAAAAAGGACAATTATCCCTATTACGCTCCCAAAAAAAATCAACACTTTTTTCACCTTACTATCTATTGAAATAATACCAAAACACTTATTTAAATTACTGAAAAATGATTTATTTCAAGTAAATAATTTTTAGAAACAATATCAGAGAGGAACCTTAATTTTTTAGACCAAAACACCTCAACTCATCAAAAATACTTTAATCAATCTAAGACAATTTAATAGATTTGAGGATGAAGCAAACATTCTTTCTCCTTTTGTTTTCAATTCTTGTGACGGGCAGCACTATTGCCCAAGAAATCAAAATTTTAACCTACAATATTTTTCATGGTGAAATGCCTGAAAAACCGGGAACGCCCAATTTTGAAAAAGTCAGTGATCTTTTTGTTTTGATGCAACCGGAGGTCGTAGCTCTTCAGGAAGTGGATTCACTTACAGGCAGGTACTTGACACTATACCCTGATTCTTTGGACCTTATCAATAAGTTTATCAGGGAGACAGGTTACCGAGGCTATTTTGGCAAAGCGATGAATTACGATGGTGGCGGATACGGAGAAGGCCTTTTGGTGAAGAAGGGATCCAAGTACCACACGATCCAATTGCCCAATCCCGCCGGTGGAGAGTCCCGTGCAATGGCTTGGGTAAAAGCAGAATTGAAGACTTTGGAGGAATTTTATTTCGGGGGTACTCACCTTTGTCATGAATTCTCCGAAAACAGGATCGCCCAACTTGACTCCATTCTATCCTACGCCGAAACCTTGGACAAACCCGTCATCTGGGCAGGAGACCTGAATTTCACCCCAGACTCGGAAGAATACAAAAGAATTCCAAGCCACTGGAAAGAAGCCGGGGCCGTAGCCGGAAATACCCAAAACACCTATGGAACAGCAGAAAATGGGCTTAGGATCGACTATATCTGGTATGATTCCAGAAAATTTGAATTGGTAGAATACAAAGTCATAGAAGTACCCTACTCCGACCATTACCCAGTCTGGGCGATCCTAAGAATGAAAAAAGAACCACAATGACCTCCCCGACATTCAAAATTCTCCGTTGGGCCCTGCCCGTTATCTTGGTCATTTTTGCTTCCTCTTTTCTTTTATCCAAGAAAGAAAATCCAGATTGGATTGAACTTTTCAATGGCAAAGACCTAAAAGACTGGACACCAAAAATCCGAACCCATGAGTTGGGAGTAAACTATGCAAATACCTTTCGGGTAGAGGATGGAATGATGAAAGTCCGATATGATGGATATGAGCAATTTAACCAGCAATATGGCCATATCTTCTACAAAAAGCCTTTCTCCTATTACCTTTTGACCGTGGAGTACCGTTTTGTGGGCGAACAATGCCCGGGCGGAGAAGGATGGGCATTGCGAAACAGTGGCGCCATGCTCCATTGTCAAGATCCAAAAACCATGCTCAAGGATCAGGATTTTCCAATTTCGATCGAAGCTCAGTTTCTGGGAGGTAATGGCAACGATCCCCGCAGCACTTGTAACCTCTGCACTCCAGGAACCAATGTCGTGATGGGCGACACGCTTTTCACTCCTCACTGCATCAATTCCAAGTCTCAAACTTACCACGGAGATCAGTGGGTCAAAGCCAACTTCATCGTGATGGGAAACAAAGAAGTGCATCACTTAGTAGGTATGGACACCGTGATCAGTTACTACAAACCTCAAATTGGAGGTGGAAATGTGTCCCCCGTGGACCCTAAAATAAAAATGGATGGCAAGCTGATCGAAGGGGGCTATATCAGCCTACAAAGCGAAAGTCATCCTATCGATTTTAGAAGAGTAGCGGTATTAGACCTGACCAAAATCAAGGACAACCCTGTAAAACTTCAAGAAACAATCAAAAAAGCCCTAAGTACAAACTAATAAAGGGAGGTCCTTGAAGACCTCCCTTTTGTTTTCCTGTTAGTTGGAATTCATCAAATTCTGACTTTGGTAGTTCCTCCACCTTTTAGGGTAATTTCCACAGGTTTATTCGTTTTCCAGTGGCCTCCTGTGAAATCAGGGACATCGATGGAATTGGATCGGTTAGCCACAGACCATTCACTCAATGGGGTGATACAGCTCCAAAGTGCGGCATCGTACACATCCTGATCCAGCGGAAGTCCATTTCTCAGACAATCGATCAGCCTCCAATCCATCATAAAGTCCATGCCCCCGTGTCCACCGATTTGCTTGGCAAGCTCGCCTACTTTCTGGACTATTTCAGGAGTATATTTTTCTTTCAATGCCATCATCTCGTCTTCTTTCATCCAGCTATGACCTTTGGATACTTTTTGGTCAGGGTATTTTTGGGCATAACCTTCAGTACCACTGACCACGTGCAATCTTGAATACGGACGCGGCGAAGTCACATCATGCTGAATCATGATAGACTTACCTTTCTTGGTTTTCACCACAGTGGTATTCATATTTCCCCTATAGTTTTTAGCCGCGTAGGAGTTCCAAAAAGTGTCCTTCTCAGCCAGTTCCTGCGCCTTTTTCTTCATTTGGAAATCATTGGACGACACCGAAGTCAGGTAATCCATCTGATCCCCTCGGTTGATGTCCAAAATCTGACAGATTGGTCCCAAACCGTGAGTAGGGTACAAATTTCCGTTTCGGAAGTTTTCTTCCAGTCTCCACATGCCCTGATAGCCTTTGTCCTTGTCAAAATTAAGCCAAAGCAAATCATGGATGTACGCACCTTCCACGTGAACTACCTCTCCGAAAAATCCCTCACGAGCCATTTTCAAAGTCATGAGTTCAAAGAAATCATAGCAGCAATTTTCCAATTGCATGCAGTGCTTTTTGGTACGCTCGGAAGTCTCTACCAGCTGCCAGCATTCGTCAAGGGTGCGCGCAGCGGGCACTTCCACCGCAGCATGTTTTCCAGCTTCCATGGCAAACACAGCCATGGGTACGTGCCATTCCCAAGGTGTGGCGATGTAAATCAAATCCAGATCCGGACGCTCACACATTTTTTTCCATGCATAGGCGCTTCCGGAGTAAAGTTCGGGTTGATGAATGGTGCCTTCCAGCGATTTTTTGGCCTTTTCTGCACGTTCAGGAAGTAGGTCGCACAGTGCTTTGATTTCCACACCTTCGATTTTGCTCAGACGGTCTACAGCCCCTGGACCTCTCTGTCCTAATCCGACTACGCCTACGCGTACCGTTTCAATTTTGGGTGCAGCAAAGCCGGACATATTAAAGGTCTGGATTCTTGATTCTCCATATTTAGCCTCAAGGGGAAGGACTTTCATAGAATCAGCGATGGCACTTCCTGCGCCAAAGAGGCCTAATCCAGCCAACCCGGTGGATTTCAAAAATTCTCTTCGTTTATTCATAGCATTGAAATATTTTCTGGGTTATTGTAAAGGCTATTTACTAAAAAAATTAAAAAAGTTCCTACCAGACATCAGAAAGCAATAAAAAAAGCCGGAAGCAATCGCTACCGGCATTTCCCTCAATTTGAAAGCACTATCAATTATCTATAACCCAAACCACCCTTAGGCGGACTTAGTCTTGCATGTAGTTATCCCAAAAACAGCATAGAGCGGACAAAAGCTGATGATACTTGTCAGGATGAATATGGCTGCCACCACCCAGGCTATTGTTCCGATTACACCCTCCACGACGCCAAGAAAATAAAGCGCGATTAACACTACAGCGATCAGTAATCGGACTGTTTTATCGAGACTCCCCATATTCTTATACATGGCGTCGTGAGGTTAAGTAAAAGAAAGGACTGTTTGGCTTTAATACTGAAACAAAGCTAAAGGCTCTCAGAATTATCAACCATGACAAAAGTCACAAAGAGGAGTGATTTTCAGTCTGCTAAATAATAGTTCGCCATGATTCGCTCTGCCTTTTTTCCTTGCGGAGTAAAGTCAAGCTCTCGCTCATGCCGCTGAGGATACCACTTCCAGAAAAATACGCCTGCCAACCAATCCTTTTTCCAGGCAGTTTGAAAAAATGCTTCATAGCAAAGCGCCTGAACCTCTTCAGAAAATTCAGTTTCCCTACGTTCATTTGGCCACACCCAAGGCTTCACCGCGGCATCAATCGTATTGCAATAGCCGATTTCGGTGAATAGAACCGGCTTCTTGAATTTTCTAATTACTTTCTCAATCTGAGGAAGATAGGTATTCCAAGATTGAGTGAGTTCTTGAAGTGAAGGATTGTGATTTTTCGCCAAGGGAAAATAGGCCTGAATTCCAATGTAATCCAGGGCATCCCAAAATTTGACTTGCTCAAACTCCGTAAAATTCGCAGCATAAGTGAGCTTGCCAGAATAAACTTTTCGAACCTCGGTGATCACAGCCCTCCATTCTTTTTCTTTGGTAGAAATCTTTTCCAGCTCCGTTCCCACACATAACATGGGCATTTTTAGCTCTTCCGCCAATCGGGCATAGTCCAGAATAAACGCTTGGTAGTTTTCAAACCAGCTTTTCCAGTCTTCCTCTGATTTCATCTCGATCTCCCCTACCCAGCCTTCTCTCACCCATAGGTGTGGCTTCATCATATTCATCATCCCAAACCGGGAAGTGGAATCCAAAGTGGCTTTGATTCCCAGCGGAGTCTCTCCCCACCAGCGGCGCTCATTGCTCATATCCCAGCGGATCTCCGGGGAGTGCTTGGCTGATTGCCAACCGAAAGGGGTTTGAGAAAGAGCATTGGCACCTGTAGAAGAAAGCTCCTCCGCTTCTCCTCCTGATAATGGCTGCCTGCTGCCTACCCAACATACTCCTTTCCACTTTTCCTCTGCCTTGATTAATTCCTCCTCAGGAAATATCCACCAGCCAAAAACCAATAAAAAAACAAAGCCCACCGAGCTGAAAAGGTAAGTTGCATGAGTGGGCTTGGCCATAGGTTAGTTTTTTGGAAGTGCTTCGACTCGTATATTTTCCAGATTGATTTCGGAGAGTTTTTCCAAGCTTCCTGCTTCGAAGAGTTCCTGCATCTTGTCGAGTGGCGTGTCCTTGTCAGCAGGCTTGTAGTTGAGGTAGTTTTGGAATCGGATTCCTCCCACTTCCTGCACTCCACTCACTTCACGAAGCCTCACTCCCCCCCCATCGGTAAAGTACAGGTAAGCCATGTAATCCATCAGGTGATCTTCCTTGCCAAACCAGTACAAAAACTCATCTTCGTAGTGATCTCCCCCGCCTTCAGCTTGGAAAGTGACTCGGATGAGGTCGTATTTTTTCCCTTTGATTTCTGTCTCTCCAACAAGCGTTTTTACAGCAGCTGGATCATTTAGTCCATAAGGCAAAAAAGCAAAATAGGCCACCGAATTGACCGAACGGGAAAAAGCGCCAATGCGCTCCTCGGTCAAGGTATCGATTTTGACCCCATTGACTGTCCTCGTAAATCCTGAATTATTTAATACATCTCGCACTGTTCCAGTAGAATCGGAGAATTCACGAATGTATTCGTAAGCGTGGGGAGTTTTGAAAATCGTGTAATGAATATTTCTAAAGTCAAAATCGATCTTGACTTGTTCGTAGATCTCTCCACCATGTGCCTCGATGGCGGCATCGACAATTTTTTCGGCTTCTGTTCGCTGCTTGCAGGAAATAGCTGAAGCAACAACAACCAACAAGAACAGGAATTGGGTGATTTTCATAGTCTTAAAGATAATGGGAAAAACAGTGGAAATACTGTTGAAATACATAGATATACAATTGAAATAATACCTCCTTTGGAGGTTGAAATACTTTGAAATATTTCGCGAAGCATATTTCCCAGAGCGGAGCGAAGGGTATTTCCAATGTATTTCAATCTTCTTTCTACTGTTTTTCAATTTGATAATCCGAATACCGATACTCCGCCCTGAGAAACAAGCGTTCCCCTTTTTCATTCACCCGCCAGCTTTCTCTGGTGCCGTGAAGTTTTAATCCCTTTACCTCTTCTCCGGAAAGGTCATAGACCAAACTGCGGTGATCTTTGAGTTGGACTTCATTTCCGACCATTAAGAAAGTCACAGGATCAAAAAAGTACCACCAAGTATCAGAATCAGGGCCATAATCCACACGGATTGATTCCACTTCCTTCCCGTTTTCCAAAGTCTTTTTTCCTTCATAGATGAGTTTTCCTCCTTTATCCATCAATTTCCAAGGCTGTGCCACCGTGTAAAAAGCCCCATCAAAATCCTTCTTTTTGGCTGCTAAAAAGCCTTCATTTTGCACTTCATTTTCTCCCATTTGGTAGCGGATTTTGGCTCCATCCCAATACATCACGTGCTGAATGCTGTCTTTTTCCCAAGTGATTTTTCCTTCGAAAAAGGGTTTGAAACGAAACTCATGCCACTGATCGAGTTCGGACTCCACGTTGCCGTTTTCGTCCAAAATCCGGGTCCATTTCCGGAATTTAAGTTGAGATAAATTCTCCCAAGCCTCCTGACCTCCATGAGCTTCAATGGATTTTTCCAACAGGTCCAGTGCTTGCTGCTCAGGGCTTTTGGAACAGGAAAACTGAGTTAGAAAACTGAGTAGGATAAGAAGTCGAAGGAATAGTTTCATGCAGCAAAATTAAATATTAAGGTCATTTGATTTTTTCCAAAAAACTGGCTAAAGATTAATTGATTTCGGTTTAACAGGCAGAAAGATAAAGCGTCTCATCTCAATAAAGGATTGTTTTTTAACCACATAGACACATAAGAATCATATAGATTTTTTAAGTGAGCATATCATCTATGTGACTTCTATGTGCCTATGTGGTTTCATTTTTTTTGAGAAGTAATCCAAATAGATTCCCAGAACTACCAGACCATACTCCAAAATCAGAAAAATAGACTGCTCTTGGAAATCGGGGTTTCCATAGGCCTGATAAGAGAAGATCGCTCCAGAGCTCCACAGCAAAAAGGTCAATTTCCCCCGTAACACACTCAATCCCAAGGCCGGCAGGATATACCAAGGATGCACCACTGGCTGTAAGATTAGGTAAACCAGGTAAATCAGTACCATCAAATCAACGAGTTCGAGGAGGGATTTTGGTTGCCTCTTCAAGGAAAAATACCAGATCAGGATAACCGTGAACAAACTGAGGATTTTCGTCAAAAAAGCGATCGTATTGTATCCTTCAATCCAATACCCCACTTCACGAAGCAAGTAATAGATCGAGGCATTAAATTCAAATTTGCCCTGATACAATTGGAGGCTTTGCAAAAAATTGACCCAAGAACTATCGATAAAAAGCGGGGTGAAACTAATCAGGGTAGTGAGTCCAGTTCCAACCCAAAACCAGGCCGATTTTCTCGATTTTTCATAAACCAAAAATGAAGGACCGAGCATCAGAGGAAGGAGCTTAATTCCTATCGCAACTCCCCAAAAGCCACCTGAAAGCCCCAATTTCACTTTTTGAATCGCCCAAATCGATGCCAAAAGAAACAGCAGCACCAAACCTTCCATGTGTAAATTCCCGGTTATTTCCATGATCACCAAAGGATTCAGCCAATACCAGAAAATCCGTTTGGTGGGAAGCTGAAAAGCCATCAACAACTTCCAAAGCAGGACAAAAACTCCGATTTCCCCTAAAAGCAAAATCAACCGGAGTGTGTAATTCCCATTCCAAACGAAACCCATCGAAGCTTTGGCTCCCAACCAGAAAATCGCCTGATTGAGCGGTGGATAGACGGAATAGTAATCGGGGGAATTCAGATTATCAAAAAGTTGATTGAGATAAGCATTTTCGGGATCAAAGTTTTCCTTTTGCCATTCCTGAGGTGTTTGAGAGTATGGATTTTGGCCGATTTTCAGCATTTCTCCATCCCAAAGGAATCGAACAAAGTCATCTGACCACTGTGGAGCAAATGGAAAAACTGCCAATCGGAGGAGTAGTCCTGCAAATAACACGTTGCGAAAGCTGAGCTTTTCTCCTGCTAAAAAAAACAGCCCTGCCATTCCTGCAAAAGCCATCGAAAACAGCAAAAAAGTCAAACCAAACGACTCTCTCGGGACCCGGGCGAGGAAAAACAAGATCCCCGACATTGCGAGAATCAGAGCATACTTGAAGGGTGTTTTAATCCTGCTGATCAAAGCCCCAAATCCTTTCTCAAAGGTTCGTACACTTTCTCATTCTGCTTCCAATATTCAAGCAGCTGCATGTTGGTACGGGTGGCCGTGGTGACTTCCTGTTTTCCGTCAGGTTTAGTCCAGGTTTCGGTAAAACCAAGGATCTCGAAAGGAAAGAACTGCTGGTAACGGATGAAGATTTTTCGGCCTATTTCTGAATAAACTACCTCAATCTCGGACTGATTGGAACCCAAGTCTTTTTTGGAAATGGTTGCCTGTTCGGCCTTGAGAGGAATATGGGCAAATCGCTGAAAGATCAAACTGGGGATCAAATTGATATTTCCCATGGGCACTAGGTCCGGATTGAGCCGGATGAGATTGAAAAGCTCCTCCTCCGCTTTTGCATCGATTTTGGATTCAAAATCACCCTCTGATTCGAAGTAGGAAAATAGTTTGGCGTTGTATTTTCCACTTTTGAAATTCAACTGGGAAAAAGACTGCCCGCACCATTCGGTCACGGAGGCAGTCAATTTGGGAGAAGGAACTTCCTCATGCACTGGAGTGAACACAGACAACATGGTATGGTAAGGATAGACTCCCGTCACAAAATCTCGGGTCATATTCAATTTTATCACCTTTTGGGCATCGGATGGACGATCTTGGGGATTGTCCAGCTTGACTTGCTTGGATTTGGAAAAATCCTCCGTCACAAAGATCATCACCGCTTTTCCTGACCGAACCTCTCCATAGCGACTTTGCTCCAAGTCAAAGACATTGATTTCAGCTTTTCCCTGATACCAATATTTGGCAAATTGCTCTTCCTCTACACCTTCTCGGCCGGAGGAACTGCAAGAAGAAAGGAAAGCCAGAATTAGAAAAAGGGGGATAAATGATTTGAAATTTCGGATTTCAGATTTCGGATTTCGGTGGTTTTGGTGATAGGTGTTCATTTTCTGAATTAGAAATGATTTCAAATTACGCGATAGTGCTTCCAAACTGCCGACTGCGACTGAACACTACCTACTTATTTACCAATACTTGAAGATCGTAAAAATAATCTTATACCCCGCCCCAATCACGCCCTTCACGGTCCCGCTCACTTTGGAGACTCCAATTCGCTTGCGATAGTTGACCGGAACTTCGGTATAGCGAAGGCCAGCTTTGTGGGCTTTGATCTGCATCTCGATGGTCCAGCCGAAGTTTTGATCGACCATATTTAAGTCCAAAAGCTTTTTCCAAACGATTGCCCGAAAAGGTCCCAAATCAGAGAACTTTGCCCCTTGCATGTACTTCATCATCGTCGTCGCCAGCCAGTTGCCAAAGACCTGAGGAAGCGTCATCGATCCACTCTCCCGCTGCCCTAAGGCTCTTGACCCGATGACCATGTCGGCTTTTCCATCTAAAATCGGCTGCACCAAATCGCTCATTTCCTCCGGAAAGTCGCTATAGTCTCCATCCAAAAACACCACGATATCCGGCTGTATTTCCTGATTTTTGATCCAGTCCATGGCAGTCAGGCAAGCTTTTCCATAGCCTTTTTGGGGTTCGAAAACGACTTTGGCCCCAGCAGCTTCAGCTACTTTTCCTGTTTGATCGGTGGAATTGTTATTGGCCACGACAATGTGGCGGACAAACTTTGGAATTTCGGCAATGACTTTTGGGATGGACTTTTCCTCGTTGTAAGCAGGAATAATGACGTCAATAATCGGCGGGTGATTCATGGAATGATTTATCGACCGAGGCCGTAGGATTTAAAGGAGGAAACAAAGACCAAGGTATAGCCGAAGGCTAGCATGGCATGAAAGGGCAGGAATAGAAAATTTCCCTCACGGAATGCCAATCCCACCATCACCCAGAAAACCAATGCCAAAAGCCCTTCAAACCACGTAGTAACCGGCATGCGATGCAGGATGTATCGATTGGAGCTCAAAGAAACTTTCCCGGATTCGAGATTGAATTTTGGAGTACGGATAAAGGGAGATTTCTTGCCGGTTAAACCTTCCCAAACCGCTTGGGCATTGTGCAAGGCCAAGCCCATGGATACCGAAAGGAATAGCGGCAATTGCCAAATCACTCCGAAAAAGGAAGACAGAAATGACTTTCTAGCGATAAAATACGAGGCCAGATACACGCCGGCAATCAGTACAAATCCAATCAGGAAAATCCCCGAAAGTCGGACCATCCACTCGGGAATCAGTCCCTGCACTCCAGCCCACCAAACCCCAATGCTACTCAAACTGGTCAGTAGCACCGCGATGAAAATCGTGGAATTGAACAAATGAGCGAAGGAATGAAACTTGATCCAAAAGGGTAATTTTTCCTGACTCACCTTGCCGGCATGCTTTACAGCACATTCGGCCCCACCTTTTGTCCAGCGGAATTGTTGGGACTTCACGGCAGACATGATCGGTGGGAGTTCGGCAGGCGATTCGATTTCGGGTCGATAGACAAACTGCCAGCCTTTTTGCTGGGCTCGATAGCTCAAGTCCAAATCTTCCGTCAAGGTATCATCGTGCCAGTTGCCCGCATCGAGGATGCAGCTTTTTCGCCATATTCCTCCTGTGCCATTGAAATTGATAAAAGCACCCTGTCGGTTTCGCCCCATCTGCTCGATAAAGAAATGCGCATCCAAGGCAAATGCCTGCAATCGCGTCAGGAGAGAATAGTCTCGGTTCAGGTGAGTCCAGCGGGTCTGTACCATCCCGATTTTTTCGGAAGAGAAAAAAGGAATAGCCTTGAGCAGAAAGTCCGGATCGGGTACAAAGTCCGCATCGAAAATGGCAATGTACTCTCCTGAGGCTGTTTCCAATCCTTCCCGCAAGGCTCCAGCTTTGAAGCCTTTCCGGTCAGTTCGATGCAGGTAGCGGAAGTTGATATCTGGATATTCCTTGAGTTTGGCTTGGATCAAGTCCACCGTCTGATCGGTACTGTCATCCAAAATCTGGATTTCCAGCAATTCCTTGGGGTAATTTAGCTTTGCGGCAGCATCGATCAGGCGCTCGACGACATAAAGCTCATTGAAAACTGGAAGCTGAACGGTGACTTTTGGCCAGATGGAAGGCGTGACTTGAGGTGTGGAAGCCCATTCTTTTCGGGCTTTCAGAAAATGAAAAAACAAATGCCCCTGCGCCAAACTGTAAATCAGGATAAACAGCATTCCCAAGAAATACAGTCCGCAGAGGATATAAAGGAAAATCATTTACGCGTTGAGCTTGATGGAGTCATTGCCGATAATGATCGGCAGGTCAGCAATTCGGTTTTCTTCCGGCCCGTTTTCCAACTTCAACACCCCACGAGGACACACGGCAGAGCACACACCACACCCAACACAGGAGGAACGCACAATGTTCTGTCCACGCTGCGCATAGGCACGGACGTCAATCCCCATTTCACAATACGTCGAGCAATTGCCGCAGGAAATACACTGACCTCCGTTGGTCGTGATTCGGAAACGCGACTTGAAGCGCTGCACGATCCCAAGGTAAGCTGCCAATGGACATCCAAAGCGGCACCATACCCGGTTTCCCATAAATGGATAGAATCCCGTTCCCACCACGCCTGCGAAAGCTGAGCCGATCGCAAAACCATAAAACGAATGTAGTTGATTGGTGACATTGCCCAAAAAACTGAAGCCGGAAAAGTAGTTGGCAATCGTCACAGCCGTCATCACCACGGCCAAAACCAGGACGCTATGAATGATCCACCGCTCGTATTTCCAGGCTTTTAGCGATTTGTCAGAAAGCTGACGAAAAGGATCTCCGACCGTCTCCGCCAAGCCTCCACAACCGCAAACCCAAGAACAATACCAGCGCTTCCCATAGAAATAAGTGAACACCGGCACTCCTACTATAATCAGCAAAATGCCCCAAATCAGCATAAATATGCCCATGCCTCCACCTGAGAGGAATGTGGAAATCTGGTAATCGTAGAAAAAATCGTAGTCGAGTGGCCAGATATTTTTGAAATCGTAATAAGGTTGATTGAGCAAAACCAAAATCTCGGGAATCAGAAAGGCAAAAGCCGTCTGGAAAAACATGACCGAAGCGGTGCGGAGTTGCTGGTATTTGTTGCCCCGATATTTTCGAAACATCCGCACTCCCATCACCAAAATCGCCAGGGTGTACACCAACCCATACAAAAACCACTGACTGGCAGGACCGCCAGAAAGCATTCTGGAAATCGGCTCCACCATCCAAACCAAGTTGACCAAATAGGCCGGAAACCAGTAAAGCAAAATGTAAAATAGAATCAGATAGCCTCCGGTGATCATTCCCAGCCAACCCTTGTTTTTCAGTTTGGAGTGGAAAATTCCGTTGTTTTTGATTCCTGCTGGTTCCTCAGCATACTGACGAAAGTTGAAGAGATATCCGCCTAAAACCGCCAATCCGATAGATAAACCCAACCAAAGCCATGGGTTGTCTCGAACCGGACTGCTCAGGGCAGCTTTGGCCAAAGAAAACCCATAATCATCCCAAATGACCTGATCCCAAAGTTGCTGGGCTTTCAGGTTGTCATTGTAGGTGTTGAAGTTTTCTCCAAAAGCGGATAGGAATGAGAAATTGGAACCATATTCCTGCCCGTACATCGGAGCGAGGATTTCGGCCATTTTCTCCTGATGAATGTCTTTGGTATTAGCCAAAACCAGTTCCTCGGTCAGGGTATAGGTACCAAAAAAAGGAACCACCGTAAACACAGTCAATCCGATCAGAAACAATCCCAACCCTATTTTTTCGATTGTCCTCATACGCTTGCTCCGAATAGTTTTTGGATAAATGATTTTTTGGCAGGCTGGAAATTTCCACCGAATTGCGCTTTAAAGGCTTTTTGAATCTCTATGAAATAGGGTGCAAAAAACTCCGGATCGAAGTTGGCTTTATCCAGTTTGGCTATCACTTTTTCTCCAGACCACTTTTCCCGGATTGCCTGATCGAAGAACTCATGCCGTAATCGGAAACCGAAATTGTTGATGCCGAGAATTTGACCTGCTGAATTCATTAACATCCGAAAGCAGACTTTTCCTGAGGAATGCTCCCAATAGAAACTTTTGACCTCCGAATCTTTCCAAGTCGAAGGAACGGTACCATAGGTTTGGTATTCGATATCCAGGAATTTGGCCGAGTTGAACCAGATTCCGGGTTGGTAGGGAACAGGTTTTTTGCAAAGGTTATGCGCTAAGGTCTCTCCGTGCTTGCGCCCGGTATACCAAACTTGCTCGATGGTTCTCCTATCAGCAGCCGGAGGATTTTCAAACTCCGCACAATCTCCGATAGCAAAGACATACGGGATATTGGTTTGGAAGAACGCATCCACTTTCACCCCTCGATTCACCTTCAATTCGGTATTTCTCAGAAAATCCACATTCGGACTTACTCCAGCTGTCAAGCCTACAAACTCGCAGGAAATCTCCTCTCCTTTGGAAGTGATAACAGCCCGAACTCGGCCATTCGAATCTGAAAGGATTTCCTTCAATTCGGTCTCCAAACGTAAGTCAATATGATGCTCGAGGATGTGTTTGCCTACCAAATCAGATTCTTCTTTGGGTAATACATTGTCCCAAAATCCTTTTTCTCGAACCAAAAAAGTAACGGGGATTTTCTTATAAGCCAGCATTTCAGCCATCTCAATCCCAATCAAGCCACCGCCTACAATGACCGCCCTTTTCACTTGCTGATGCGTATTTTTTTCCATCAGCTCCAAATCCTGCTTGGAATATAATCCCTGCACACCCTCTAAGTCTTGACCTGGCCAACCAAATTTATTGGGTTTGCTACCCGTGGCGATGACCAAAACATCATAGGTCATCTTTTCTCCTGAATCAAAAACCAAGGTCCTTTCACCAAACTCAACCTTCTGAACCCAAGCCTTCTTTAGCTCAATTCGATTTTTCTCCCAAAACCAGGATTCATAAGGCTGGGTATGCTCAAACTTCATGTGGCCCATGTAGACGTACATTAGCGCTGTCCGGGAGAAAAAATAGTCCGACTCACCGGAAATGACCGTAATGCGGGTATCCGAATCCATTTTCCGAACGTGTCGGGCCAGGGTAATTCCGGAGATTCCGTTGCCGATAATAACAAGATGACGAGCAGGCATAAGGGAGAGTTGAAAGCAAAAGTTACCCAAAAAATCGGGTTACTCGTTGAGGTTCCAGTTGTAATCCAAATGGGAAACCTTTGCGTTGGATTTGATTTTTATTTTGGAGTATTGATTGAGAAAATCGACGAGGCTTCCTTTTTTGGTGAAATCCCCCTGAAACCAAGAGAAAATCGAGGAGATCTGAACTTGATCTGGAGCGATTTTATTTCGAGTTGGATCATTGATAAACGTGACAGCTACTTTTTGAAGCTGACTTTCTAGCTTTTCAGCCACAAAAGCCTCATTCAATAAAGGGGGGCAAGAAACTGAAGCGCAATTGATGGCAAAGTGGATTCTTGGTTCGTCAAATTCCTTTCTCAGGATCGCATGCTCAATCTCATCCAAGCTGGAAAGAACTCCACCAATCTTGAAAAATTGGTAGTGCCAAACATCTTTGATTAGCGGGATTTTCAGTTTGGGTCCCAAGTCTCGAATGCTTTTCGTGGGGTAATTATCCACGATCAGTTTGACAGTAAACGCATTGTAAGCATTGATCCAGTAGGCGAGTTGCTGGTTTTTAGACCAGGTCTTTCGGTCCGGTGCATTGTCCGAGATCAATTTCAGGTATTGCTCCAGTTTTGCCTTGTCTTTGATAAAACCTTTGTAGTCCACCATCCCATTGGGCTTGACATGGGTTTTGACCAATTGATCCCAGATCTGGTGACTCGGAGGAGTCGTTCCTGCCATACCCAAAGAAGAGCTTTGGCAAGAGAAAACAAATAAAGGAAGAACTAATGCAACTATTTTGAAGAAGGACATAAGCTGGATTTTACTCGATATACGAAAGGAACGGAAAGGTAAGTTTTTTCAAAAATGATTTATGTCTTTTATCCGACACAATCAATCGTACACTTTCTCACCTTTATTTAGCCAAATGCCCCAAGATTTGGAATAGGTATGGACTTTTTGAGTGGGTTTTCCATTTTGTACTACGGGCTGATTCTCATTGACCCAGTGAATGATGCCTCCATAAAGGTTAAAGACTCGGGTAAAACCGGCACTTTGAAGTTTTTTGCCTATCTCTTGTGACCTGGCACCAACGGTACAGTAAACCAAGACAGGCTTGTTTTTATCCAAATCAGCAACATTTTTCAGATTAAAAGTATCGTACCCCACCCATTTAGCTTCCGGAAGGTGGCTGACTTCATACTCTGCCTTTTCACGCGCATCCAGTATTTGATAATTGCTGAGATTGGAAATCTGAGCGGGTTTGATCACCGGAAAATTGTCATCATAAATACCTTCCAATAGAGTCTTGTATGCAAGAGACTGCCCAAATGAAGGTAGGAAACCCCAAAAGAATAGTAAAGAAAAAAGAATTCGGGCCCTTTGGAAGAACATATCTATTCAGATTTTTCCCAAAGAACCCGAAAATAAGCTATCTGGTTCTGATCATGCGTAAAAATCAGACAAGCGAGCCAGGCCTCTCTTATCTTTGACAATGATTTTTTTACCATCCATATCAATCAGGTTATCCTTCTTGAATTCTGAGAGTAATCTGATCACTGACTCAGTTGCAGTACCGACAATACCAGCGATTTCTTCCCTACTTAGAACCAAGTCAATTTTTTGATTCCCTCCCCCTTCTACGCCGTATGAATTGGCCAATTGCAATAAGACAAAAGCCAATCTTTCTCTGATACTTTTTTGAGTTGCATCTGTCAATCTTTCCTCCATCACCCCGATTTCATGGCTCAATTGCTTGGTTACTCTTTTAAAGAAATCTGTATTTTTCAAAAGGGTATTCAAGAAAGGCTCTTTGGGAACAAAGCAAATTTTAGCATCCTCTATAATCATGGCAGAATTGGTGTAATTCTCCTCGCTAAGTAAAGCTGCATAACCAAGGAAATCACCTTTTTTAGCCAAATGGATAATTTGCTCTTTTCCATTAGACGCTGTTTTGTAAACTTTTACTACTCCGGCATTAATGCAGAAAATCCCAAGAGGCTTTGTTCCTTCATAGTAAAGAATTTGACCTTTCCGATGAGAAATAAGGTTCTTGTAATCCGAAATTGTACAGAGCTGAGATTCAGGAAGGTCTGAAAACATGGATTGCTTCCTACTGGCACAAAGCTCACATGGTGTATGGGAATGAGTACTCATAATTTTGCTGGTGTAAAAATGGTATTGAAAATTTAAAAAAATAACCTGATATAAATCATATAATGGAATAATTATTTAGGGCTCTCGGGTAAACTTTTTCGTTCAATAAATTTTTTTTCATCAAAGGAATAAACCATATAAAAATGTTTTATTCCATTGGAAAGAATCAGGTTGGGACAATTCAACACGTTATTATATGCCATTGCCTGACTCAAAGTCTGTTCGCTCATAGTGACATATGGAGCTTTGCATTCAATCAACAAATAAGGCTTACCTGCTCTGTCAAAGACCACTAAATCGGTTCTTTTTTGCAATTGATTGTATTTCAGCCCTTTTTCCAGAGAAAAAAGACCTTTCGGATACTGATGATGATTGACAAGGAAATTGATCCAATGTTGACGAACCCACTCCTCTGGAGTCAAGGACACAAATTTCTTCCTCAAAGGGTCAAAAATCATTAGCTTGCCATCAGCCACACGGAGATTTGGTTCGAAATGTGGAAGGTCTAATCCAGGCAATTTGATTTTTTGACTCTCACTGGAATTCATCCCCCAAAGATGGAAAAAACATCCTGAAATCAATTCAAATCCAAATAGGATTCTTAGAACTCTAAGTAGGGACCAATTTTATCTACCCATTCCTGTTTAAAAATTTTAATTTGAAGCAAGTCACTTGGTGAATCAAATTTTCCGTGTTGCTTTCGATAAGCCACCAATACTTTCGCCTCCTGAAAGCTGATGTAAGGATGTTTAGCTAATTCTTGGGGATCTAGCTGATTAATTTGAATTTTCCTGAATATCGAGGGATCAAATTCAAAATATTCCCAAATAGCTTCAATTGTTTCCTCTTTGAGTCCGTAAACCTCCTTTAGTTGGGATTGAGATCTAAAACCTCCCAAATTTTCCCGGTATTTAACTATTCTGCTTGCAGTGGAAGGTCCAATTCCCGGTACGATTTGGAGGGTTATGGAGTCTGCCTCTGAAAAATTGATTCGATTGATTCTCTCACTGACTCTCTGTCCTTGAAACTTCCTGACCGTATCCTGCGGGTTAAAGGTAGGAAGAGGTGAAGCCGCCAATGCTAAACCTTTCCTTTCGAGACTGTCAACTTTGGCCAAATAGTTTAGATAAATTTTCTCGGAATTTTGGTTCTTGACAAATCTTATCAAATCGGGACTTACCCCCAAAATGAGTAAAACCGGAACCAACAAAACAAAGCCTTTGGACTCTTTTCTCGAGAATCCCAAGTTTGTTTTTAACCAAAAGTAAATCTTCTCTTTCATCAAAAAATTACTGAAAAATTCTTTCTAAATGTTAAGTTAAAACTATTAAAACTTGTTGCCAAACCAAAACAGGCCTCAAATTTTACTCAGGCAATTATTTAGATTCATTCCAAATTAGCAAAGGCTTACACGAAAGAAACCTTTGCGGTGAGATCATCTGTTAAATTTGCAACGTCACATTGTAGCAATGCAGATTAAGTTTAGAGCAGTCAGTTTATCACATAAAACAGCACCTGTTCAGGTCAGAGAATTAATTTCTTTGGATGAGCAGTCCAT
Organism: Algoriphagus sp. AK58; assembly: GCF_014324365.1. Taxonomy (GTDB): domain Bacteria; phylum Bacteroidota; class Bacteroidia; order Cytophagales; family Cyclobacteriaceae; genus Algoriphagus. The sequence goes on along the minus strand of NZ_QEIG01000022.1, from coordinate 94,776 downwards.
ACAGCGCATATTATTGAAACTGAAAGAATTCTTCAGTCTAAGCGATGCCCTGATCATTTCCACCTGCAACAGGACAGAGGTTTACTACAGCCACGAACTCGATTTGAGCACAGAAATCATCAAACTCATAGGCTTGGAACGAGGGATGACAGATGTGGTCAACTACTTGGAGTATTTTCGGATCATCAATGAAGATCAAGCTGCCATTACCCACCTCTTCAGGGTTTCCATGGGATTGGAAGCCCAGGTTGTGGGAGATATACAGATTTCAAATCAGGTAAAAAGGGCCTATCAAACAGCAGCGGATATGGAAATGGCAGGACCATTTCTCCATAGACTGATGCATACTATTTTCTTTACCAACAAGCGAATTGTACAAGAGACCTCTTTTAGAGATGGGGCTGCTTCGCTTTCCTATGCAACTATTGAATTAATCGAAAGTCTTACTTCAAACACCTACCAACCAAGAGTGCTTCTTATAGGTGTGGGAGAAATTGGTGAAGATGTGGCCAAAAACATGGTTTATCTTCCGGATGCCAAGGTTAAAATCACCAATCGCACCCAGTCTAAGGCCGAAGAAATTGCAGGGCCTTTGGGATTTGAAGTGGTGCCTTTCGAACAATGTAACCAAGCAATGGAAGAAGCAGATGTCATTGTCTGTTCCATAATGAAAAACGAGCCTTTTATTACCAAGGAACTCGTAAAGAAATTTGATATTCCGAGCTACAAGCTATTTGTGGATTTATCAGTACCTAGAAGCATCGAAACTTCTATAGAGGATGTACCTGGGGTCATATTGTATAATGTAGATAATATTCGAAGTAAGGCCACCGAGGCCTTGGATAAAAGACTTTCTGCAATTCCCAAAGTCGAATCGATCATTGAAGAAAGTATCGAAGATTTTCATAATTGGAAAAAAGAAATGATGGTATCTCCTACCATCAATAAACTGAAGCAATCTCTAGAGCAGATCAGACAGGAAGAACTCAGCCGCTACTTGAAAAATGTGGATGAAAAAGAGTATGTACTAATCGACAAGATCACCAAGAGTATGATGCAAAAGATCCTCAAAGTACCGGTAGTTCAACTTCGGGCTGCCTGCCAACGAGATCAGGCAGAGGAAATGATTGAGATCATTACAGACCTTTTTGACTTGGAAAAGGTAAAATCAGAAAAATAATTTCCTTAAACTTTACTAGAAATGACCAAAGGACTTTTTGCAAAGCCTTTGGTCATTTTATCTTTAGCGCCACAGATAACCTATTATGCAAAACAGATTCAGTCTTTCTTTACTGGCTTTTTTTGGATTTTCCTTGACGACATCGGCGCAAACCTGGGAGATATATGATCTAAACGGAACGCTTAAAACCAGGGCCATTTACGAAAAAGTCCAAATCCTGGGAGAAACAGTCAGTGTAGGGAAAAGTCCGGATGGCCTTTTTTTACTCTCTTCGGACCTACGTCCCATGCTAAATCTTAAAGGAGAAGAGGTTTTCCAATACCTTCAGCCATGGATTTTAGTGAAAGGCCCAACTGGAATCGGGGCTTTTCATGAATATGGACAACTTTCTCTTCCCTTGGAATATGAAGATATCCAAGCCTACACCAATATTTTATTGGCACGAAAAGGAAATTCCTACTGGATATTCGAAAGAGGGACAGGGAAAACCATTTCGTTGGGGCAAGCTGACGAAGCTATCTTGACCCATCATGGTATGGTGATTCTTCAAAAAAACGGAAATTACTACCTACCGCTTTCCAAAGACCCAGGGAAGGCCTACCAAATGCTTTCTGAAAATGAGGGCAACTTCCTTCTTGCGAAAGAAACAACAGGTTTTGGACTAATCAATAGAGAAGGAGACTATGTCCTTGAACCTGTGGTCGACCAATTGGAGCATTCTCGTGGGGATTACTTTTATGGATATGATGAAAATCAATATCTATTGATCCGAGGCGATGAGGTCAAGGCCCAAGTCAGTTACAATTCTTACCATAAGATCACCAAGGAAGGCGATCTCATGCTGGAATACATTCATGGCAAGCTCCGAAGGGTAATGAAAGAAGACGGCATCTTGCTGGATGCAGTCGGAATAGAATCAGTCCAATTGATAGGAAAAGACCTTTTTAATGTAAAATTCAGGGAAAACAAAATCGGACTCTTAGGCAGAAAAGGTTGGTTGGTTCAGCCCAATTCGGACGCGGAATGGATTGGAGCCGGCAATGAGGGACTTTTCCCAGCAAAAAAGGGAGGCAAGGTGGGTTTTGTAAATTCTGCCGGAAGCTGGGTAGTACAACCACAATTCAACGAAGTTAGCCTATTTTCCGAGCAGGCAGCTCCTTTTCGCAATTCTGGCACATGGGGCCTAATCAATCCCGATGGCAGAATTTTGTCTGAAAACAAATGGGATGAAATCAAGCCATTTTTGGGAGGTATAGCCGTGGCATATTCAGCTGGTTCTTGGTATTTACTCAATAGTAAAGGAGAATTGGCCAATGACTCAGGGTTTGACCAGATCTGCCGACTCACGGAGGGATATTTTTTGGTGGAAAAAAATCTAAAGAAAGGACTTCTTGACAGCAAAGGAAATCAGATTTTGCCTTTGGAATTTGATCACCTCCAAGTGGAGCAAAAGGATTTTATCATAGCCAAAAAGGATGGCAACTTTGGTGCAATCAAACAAAACGGGGACATCATTTTCCCATTTCAATACCAAGAAATTCAGGTGGACTGGGCTGGTCAAAAAATACTGGCCAAAGAAATGTACACTCCTGTGGTAATTCAAGTGGAGGAATCTGTCAAAGGAAAAAGGAAGAAGGGAGCCTAAAGCTCCCTTTCTCATTTTTTATCACCTTTCCCCAGGCTTGGGTCCTTCGTGTCTTTATCAGAATTGGCAATCGAATCTCTCATTGAAGTATCCGACTTGATATTTTCCATCTTGTAGTAATCCATGACCCCGAGTTGGCCGCTACGGAATGCTTCTGCGATAGCCTTTGGAACTTCTGCTTCAGCCTCGACCACTTTGGCTCGCATTTCTACATTCTTCGCCTTCATTTCCTGCTCAAGGGCAACCGCCATGGCGCGTCTCTCTTCGGCCTTAGCCTCTGCCACTTTCAAGTCAGCTGAAGCCTGATCGATTTGTAGTTTTGCCCCGATATTGGTCCCCACATCGATGTCAGCAATGTCGATAGAAAGAATTTCAAAAGCGGTACCTGCATCCAGGCCACGCTGGAGCACTAGCTTGGAAATCTTGTCCGGATTTTCCAAAACCGATTTATGAGTCGCTGCCGAACCGATAGAAGTTACGATACCTTCTCCAACTCTGGCCAGAATAGTTTCCTCTCCTGCCCCACCTACAAGTTGAGCGATATTGGCTCTTACGGTTACTCTTGCTTTGGCGATCAACTGAATCCCGTCCGCCGCTACCGCTGCCACGCTGGGGGTGTTGATCACCTTGGGATTTACAGAAATCTGAACTGCTTCAAAAACATCTCTACCTGCCAAATCGATCGCTGTGGCCTGCTTAAAACTCAGATTGATATTGGCTTTATCGGCAGAGATCAAGGCCCTGATTACCGCAGGCACATTACCTCCGGCCAAATAATGGGTTTCGAGATCATTGGTAGTCAATTGCAGTCCGGCTTTGGTCGCTGTGATCATGGAATTGACAATCACACTTGGCGGCACTTTCCGAATACGCATTCCGATCAGTTCGCCGATTCCCACTTTGACATTGGCAAACTGTGCAGTAATCCAAAGATTGACAGGCACAAAGTATAAAAAGATGAATAAAAGGACAATACCGGCAAAAGCGGCGACCAATACGAACAATGAGCTATCTGCTTCCATATTTATTTTACTATGATTTTATTGTTTTCAATTTTTACGATTTCCACTGTCTTCCCCACCTCTATAAACCCTGATTCGGACTTAACCTCATATAGCTCATCCGAAAATAATGCCTTACCAAAAGGCTTAATATCCGACACAGTGGTACCCATCATTCCCACCTCCAACCCTGACGTTCTTCCGTCAAAAGCCCCTCCAGTCATGGAGGATTTGAGCGAGAATTTTTTCCAAACGCCAGAACTGAAACCATACCATACCGCAGCAAAGTTCAAGGCCAAAGCCACCCCTGTAATCCAGAGAGCCAAAGAATACTCAAAAGTCAAAAACGCATAAACTAGTCCGGCGAGACTGACTAGGAAACCAAAAATCCCAACCACAGTGGTACCTGGGATAAAAAGAATTTCCAATAAAAGCAGAATTAAACCGGTGATGAGCAGACTGCTAAGAATCAATATCTCCATGGAACAGGCACGATTTTTCTCCAAAATACGAGAATAAGGGGAATTCTTAGCCTAAAGCCATAAAAAAACCCGGGAAAACCCGGGCTTTAGATCAATAGGCTTTGGCAAACAAAACCCTTCCTTGAGAAGGCTTGCCCGTCAGGACACAGACCCCTGCTTCTTCTTTTCTGTCCAATGGAATACAGCGGATCGTAGCTTTGGTAAGCTCCTTGATTTTCTCTTCCGTTTCAGTGGTCCCATCCCAATGCGCAGAAACAAACCCGCCTTTTTCTTCTAAAATCTGGATAAACTCATCCCAGGAATTGACTTCCGAGGTTTTTTCATTTCTGAAATCCAGTGCTTTTTGATAAATATTGTGCTGAATGTCCTCCAGAAGTTCAGCTATTTTCTGGGAAATTGGCATTTCAGAAAGGCTAAAAGATTCCTTTGTCAGGGTATCGCGACGGGCTATTTCTATAGTTCCATTTTCCAAATCACGCGGTCCCATGGCAATTCTCACAGGAACACCCTTCAGCTCATATTCCGCAAATTTCCAACCTGGTTTCTGTGTGTCGCGATCATCATATTTGACAGAGATTCCTGCTTTTCTTAGCTCTGTCATAATTTCCTTTACCTTGACAGAAATAGCTTCCAGTTCGGCTTCTCCCCTATAGATAGGAACAATCACAACTTGATGCGGAGCAAGTTTTGGAGGAAGCACCAGCCCGTTGTCGTCAGAGTGGGCCATAATCAATGCTCCCATCAATCGGGTGCTTACGCCCCATGAAGTACCCCATACGTAATCCAAGCCTCCTTCTTTAGTGGCAAATTTCACATCAAAAGCTTTGGCAAAGTTTTGTCCAAGGAAATGAGATGTTCCTGCTTGCAGCGCCTTTCCATCTTGCATCATTGCCTCGATACAGAAGGTTTCGTCTGCACCTGCAAAACGCTCGTTTTCAGTTTTACGGCCTTTAACTACAGGCAAGGCCATATATTCTTCCGCAAACTGGGCGTAGACATTCATCATCTGTACGGTTTCATCCATAGCTTCTTGTGCACTGGCATGTGCAGTATGCCCTTCCTGCCAAAGAAACTCAGCCGTACGAAGGAATAGCCTGGTGCGCATTTCCCACCTTACCACATTTGCCCATTGATTCACCAACAGTGGGAGATCCCTATAGGACTGAATCCAGTTTTTGTACGTACTCCAAATAACCGTTTCCGAGGTAGGTCTGACGATCAGTTCTTCTTCCAGTTTTGCCTCTGGATCTACAATCACTCCGGAACCATCCTCAGCATTTTTCAGCCTGTAATGAGTAACTACCGCACATTCTTTGGCAAATCCTTCTACGTGTGAAGCCTCTTTGCTGAGGTAGCTTTTAGGAATAAAAAGGGGAAAATACGCATTGGTATGACCAGTTTCTTTAAACATCTTATCAAGCTGAGCCTGCATTTTCTCCCAAATCGAATAGCCGTAAGGCTTGATTACCATACAGCCACGTACGGGGGAATTTTCGGCTAAATCAGCTCTTTTGACAAGTTCATTGTACCAGAGAGAATAATCCTCACTGCGCTTTGGAAGTCCTTTACTCATGGAGTTGTTGTAAATAGTAAAATGTCCTTATTTTTGCTTACTTGTGGGTGGCAAATATAACCCAAAAAGTACAACCTCGGGTTCGTCATCTCGTATAACCATGCAACAATCCACTTCTCTTATGAAGAAAATATCAATTATCTCTGCTTCACTTCTCCTGGGCTCTTTGACATTATTGTCCTGTAGTTCAAACAAAATGGCAATGAGTAACAACGATGACAACCTTTATTTCATGGCATCAGATGTGAAAATTGCAACACAGTATGCAGTAGCTAATAACAACCCCACCACATTTGAAAACCTGAAAAAGGATCCTACTGCAGTACAGGAAAATTTCAGTTCCAGAAACGTAAATCCCGAATATCTATCCAGATATCAAGCCAATACTAATATTGCCTCCTCGGAAGAAGGTGCGGTTTATTTCGATGATACTACACCTACCCAAAATACAGGTGTCAATGTGAATGCGTACGATAATTTCTATTCCAATAACGGAGCTCAGAATTTCAATACCCCTAATATAAATTTCAATTTCGGATTGGGATTTGGGTTCAGTCCTTGGGGTTGGGGAATGTCTCCTTGGATGGGTTTTGGATGGGGTTACCCTATGGGCTTCAACATGGGACTTGGATTTGGATGGGGTTATCCCATGTATCCAGGTTGGGGATTCCCAATGTATGGATGGAGAAATCCGATGTTTGGTTGGGGATACCCGATGTACGGCTGGGGAATGCCCGTCTATCCAGTTTATCCAGGATATCCATCTTACATCTTGCCCGGTGGTGAATATGGAAACAGAAGGGTAGTTTATGGAGCCAGACCTACAAGAGGTTCATCCTTTACCAATACTGGAATAAGAGCAGGAGAAGCAGCCGTTATGCCAAGCACAGCCAGAGCACAAGCCAGAGCGAATGCAGCAACAGCCAATTCCTCTTCTCCCAGAAGGGTCATATCCTCTTCAGAAAATTCACGAGTAGCGAGCAGAGACTTCAGCAATTCTCAAAATGATTATTACAACTCGGGAAGAAGCAGGGTGGCAACAACTACCAGAAACATGAATTCGGCTGCATCCGATCGTGGTACAGTCTCTAACAGCAGAGGTTCTTCCTACCCTAGTGCAAGACCTTCAGTAACCTCTCCATCAAATACCAGAGGCTACTCTTCCCCTTCAAGAAGTTCTTATCCTTCTGGATACGATAGATCCACCAATCCATCTTACAACAGATCTTCAAGTCCATCTTATAATAGGTCTACCAGTCCTTCGTACAATAGATCTACCAGTCCGTCATACAATAGATCATCCTCTCCATCTTACAACAGAGGTACATCTTCACCTTCCTACAATAGGTCAGTAAGCCCAAGTAGATCCTACGACAACTCATCAAGTTTCAGTGCTCCTAGCAGAATGAGCTCGGGAGGAAGTAGTTTCTCAGCACCTAGTAGAAGCATGGGTGGTTCCTCTGGAGGCGGAGTCTCCGGAGGTTCCAGAGGAAGGGGGAATTAATTCCCCCCTTTTTTTTATAAAAAATATCCAATAAAACACTTCTGGCTCGTTCTTTTCTGAACAAAAACAATCAATAAATGAGGTTATTTTCTTCACTATTGTTCCTTGTCTTTTTCCAAGCAGGTACTGTATTAGCCCAAAGCGGCTATTTTGAAGATGCATACCGATTCAGCCGAGCTGTTCCTACCGGTTCAGCAAGAATTATCGGAGTGGGTGGAACCCAATGGTCTCTTGGAGGAGATGTTTCCAATATCGCAGGGAACCCCGCTGGTCTTGGATTTTTCAGAAAATCCGAAGCAAGTCTCAGCCTAGGTTATGGAGGATGGGGAGTTGACACCAAATATCTCGCACAAAACAAGAGTTATAACACCAATAACTTTTCTCTTCCTAATCTAAGCTATGTGGGTGCTAGTCCAAAATCAGAACTGGAATCAAGATCCTTTAAAGGAGGGGCTTGGGGATTCAGCTTTCAGAGAATTGCGAATTTCAACACTGAATTTGGCTATTTTTCTAACGAAATAGGAGAAAGCTCTATCATTGACTTCTATCTTCAGGATGCTTTTGGAATTCCTGAAAATCAAATTGAAAACAGAGGTCTGACAGGCTTGGCCTATCAGACTTATCAAATCAACCCGATTACTGTTGATTCAGAAGGAAGACCGATTTCCAACCCTAACACGTATGATTCATTCGTTCTTGGATTTCCATTCCAGGATGAAAACGTCACTCAAGAAGGAAGTGCCAACCAAGTCACTTTTGGATATGGGGCGAATTTTCAACATAAGTTTTTCGTAGGAGGAAGTTTGGGAATACGAACCGTGAATTTTTCCTCATTCAAAGTTTATAATGAAGAATTCGTGGATCAACCGATGACAACTTCTTCGTTAAGAGAAAGCTTATTCATCAACGGAACCGGTGTCAATCTAAATTTGGGAATGATCTATAAGCCCATCGATTACCTGAACCTTGGATTCATTTTCCAAAGCCCAACTTGGTTTGCAATGAATGAAGAGTATGAGGCAGGGATGACAGCCAATTACAACAATTATTACTTTGAGCAAGAGGACGTCACTTTGGGAAGAGAAGAGGCCTTCTCAGACATCGTCATCAGCAATTATGGACTCAATACCCCATTGAAAATTGGTGGTGGAGCGACCTATTTCTTTGGTAAAAAAGGCTTCATTTCTGCTGATGTTGACTGGGTAGACTACAGTGCAGCCCGCATTAACTCCAATGATTTTGATGAAGGCCCAGACAATCAGGTAATCAGAGATATTTATACCAGCACTATTAATTATCGTGTTGGAGGAGAAGCCATCCTAGATATTTTCAGGATTCGGGGAGGATATTCTTTTCTTGGGGATCCGTATGCCAACTCCCCTGGCTTCGATCAAAGTACTCAAATCATTTCCGGAGGAGTGGGCGTGAAATTCAATTCATTTACGATTGATCTTTCTGTATTCAATCAAAAGTTCAATACTCTTTACAGAAGTTATCAGGTTTTGGATGACGATGGTTTCAATTACGGCCCGATTACCGAAGTTAGAAACTCGATCACTTCGGGAGTACTTACCTTTGGACTTAGCTTCTAAGTAAATTTATCAATTCATACATCAAAAGCTCAGCGGAAAAGTCTTCACCGCTGAGCTTTATTTTTGCCTGATTGTAATAAAATTCCCTCGAAACCAATAGAGATTTAAGCTTAAGGATGATTTCACCCTGGTCGAGTCCTTGAAACATAGGTCTATTTTGGACTTTTGAGGACCTTAAGCGATTGGAGATAGATTCGAGGGGGACATCGAGGTAAACCGATACCGCATGGGAATTGATTAGATCCATATTGTCATTGAAACAAGGAGCTCCACCGCCTGAAGCCAAAACAAAGGAAGAATCTCTGTTTAAAACCTGTTCCAGCGTTTCAGATTCCCATTCTCTGAACTTTCCTTCCCCATACATCGAAAAAATTTCCGGTATCTTCATCAGATACTTTTCCTCAATCAATTGATCCAAATCCAAAAAAGGAAATCCCAATTCACTTGACAATTGCCTTCCAAAAGTGCTTTTACCAGATCCTGGAAGACCGACCAAAACAACTTTCAGATTCTTACTCATAGGAAAAGATCAAGAACATCAGTAGCCTCAGGAGTATTATTGTGGTGATACTTCTCTAAAACAACCCCATCTTTCATAATCATGATTCCCGGATTTGCCCTCATGATAGTTTTTACCACTGTCGCATCTGCCTGTAGACCGATGATACTCCAGCCATTTTTATTCAAAAAAGCGTCAATTTCTTCTTGGGTAGCTGCCGCGATAAAGACCACATCCACAGGCGCACCTTCCATCGATTTCACCAAGGAATTGATGTCATCCAGATTGGCTTCACTCATTTTGGTCATATTCGAACTCAGGATGATCACTTTATTCCCCTGAAAAAGAAACTCCGTCTGATCCCCCTCTTGATTCCAAGCAGCAAAATCAGAAATCTTAGGTAGGGCATCAGGATTTTTCAAAACCATCTCTACAAACTCATAGCCTTCTTCAGTGGGATACTGATCCAGATAAACGGTCTCCGCACCTTTTTTCATCACATAGGTATATTCGAGGGGTGCCGAAGGCTGCATATTGAGAGGAATATTGACTCCGACCTTGTAAGCTCTAAAATCAATAAACGGAAGATTTTGAATTGCCCAAATCCCAATTCCTGTAGAAATAATCAAACTTGAAATTGCCGCAATCGTAGCCCATTTGGGTGTTTCTTCAGGGAGTTCTGATCTAAAGAAAAACAGGAAGGAGATCATCACCAAAAGAATGATGTCTTTGTAGAAAGATTCCCAAGGAGTCAATTTGATGGCATCTCCAAAACAACCGCAGTCGGTCACTTTATTAAAATAGGCAGAGTAAAAGGTGAGAAAGGTGAAAAACAAAATCATCAAGGCCAAAGCCCAAACCGTCTGTCGCAGCCTCACTCCCAAAATCAGCATGATTCCCAAAACTACCTCCGAAACCACCAAGACCAGCGCAATGTAAAGCGCAAAAGGCTTGAAGTAATAGAAAAAGCCTGCGATGTCATTGGAAAAAACATCGAAGTACTCCTCCAGTTTGATCGCTGTTCCTACAGGGTCATTGACCTTGATCAATCCTGAGAAAATAAAAAGGCCTCCCACCAAGATTCGGAGTACCCAAAGAATTGCTTGCTTGTTCATATGGTTTCTGTTTCTAAAAGCTGACTACCTCATACAGGGTTGCAGCTATGAAAATATCTTAATAGTTGAAAATCATTTGAGTTCACCTTCATGATATCCCAATTTGATCAGGCAAAACACAGAATAGTTAATCATGTCCTGATAGTTGGCTTCTATTCCTTCTGAGACAATTGTTTTTCCTGCATTGTCTTCAATCTGTTTGACCCGAAAAAGCTTCATCAAGATGATATCTGTCATCGAACTGACGCGCATGTCTCTCCACGCTTCTCCGTAATCATGGTTTTTATTTTCCAACAGGGCTTTAGTATCTGCGGCCCATTGATCATAAAGAGGCTCCAATTCCCCAAATGGAATCTCCATCCGCTCATCTTCTTTCAAAGAAATCTGGATCAAAGCAATCAGACAGTAATTGATGATCCCTATAAATTCATCTACAATAGGATCATTCACTTTTTGGCTTCCCTTTTCCTGAATGGAACGTATCCGCTGCGCCTTGATAAAAATCTGATCCGTAATCGACGGAAGCCTCAAAATCCGCCAAGCCGTCCCATAATCAAGGGTTTTCTTTCGGAATAAATCTTTACATCGGGCAATTACTTGCTTATATTCGTTGCTGGTTTTAGTCTCCAAAATATTTTTATTTAATGCTTCCCGGATCACCTCCGTCTTCTCTGACCGAAGATAAATTATTTCCCCAAAAATATACATTCCAAATCAAGGGAAGGATCTATTCCTTGGACAAACCTAAGGTAATGGGAATTTTAAATCTCACCCCAGACTCTTTTTTTAAAGAAAGTAGGGTGAAAACTGAAGAATATTCCATCCTTAAGGCAGCAGAGAAAATGATTTCCGAAGGAGCCGATTTTCTGGACTTGGGAGGCTATAGTACAAGACCTGGTGCAGAAGACATTAGCCCGGATGAGGAAATGAAAAGAGTGGTGCCGGCAATTGAATGGGTGAAAAAGAATTTTCCTGAAATCCTGATTTCTGTAGATACGTTTAGATCTGAAGTAGCCAAAGAGGCCGTAGATTCAGGTTCAGATTTGATCAATGACATTTCCGCGGGATGCCTTGACCCCAACATGCTACTGACAGTTTCCAAACTTGGAGTACCGTACATTGCCATGCACATGAAAGGAACTCCTCAGAACATGCAAAGTCAGACAGACTATTCGGATCTTATTCCAGAAATATTGTCCTATTTCGCGCAAAAGCTAGAGCATTTCAGAAAACTTGGCATCAAAGATGTATTTATTGATCCGGGATTTGGTTTTGCAAAAACCAGAGAACAAAATTTTGATCTTCTACGTGATCTAAAAAGCTTCCGGGTCTTGGGACTGCCTGTTTTGGTTGGAGTTTCGAGGAAGTCTATGATTTACAAAACCTTGCAAATCTCTCCCTCTGAAGCCCTGAATGGCACCACTGCATTAAATATGTTTGCTTTATTGCAGGGAGCGAATATCTTGAGAGTACATGACGTAAAAGAAGCAAAAGAGACCATTACACTATTTGAACAACTTTACACTTGAGCCTGCTATTTAAAATAGGATTTTTGGATGTCTCCCTTGTCAATATGATCGATATTGCCTTGGTAGCGGCTCTATTGTATCAAGTCTATAAGCTGCTCAAAGGCAGTGTGGCGATCAAGATTTTTCTGGGCTTCCTTTCTCTCTATATGATTTACCTTTTGGTAAGAGCAGTGAGAATGGAACTGCTTTCTGCCATTTTGGGCCAATTCATGGGAGTGGGGGTAATCGCGGCCATTATCATTTTTGCTCCTGAAATCCGTAAGTTTCTTCTGATCGTAGGTCGATCTTCTATCTTCTCAGATGACAATGTATGGAAGGATATCTTGTTTTTCTGGAGAAAAAAAGAAAACTCAGCCTTCAATATCTCTCCTATCATTGATGCTGCCAAAGTATTGGCAGGTTCAAATACGGGAGCCCTCATTGTCATTTCCAGCACAGTCGAGTTGAAGTTCTATGCCGAAAGCGGGGATATTCTGGATGCCGAACTTTCCAAAAGATTGCTGATTTCCATTTTCAACAAATACAGCCCACTTCACGATGGCGCGGTAATCATCCACAAAGGCAGGATAAAAGCAGCAAGGTGTATTCTTCCGGTAACCGAGCGGGAAGTTCCGGCACAATTCGGCTTAAGACATCGGGCCGGCATTGGCATGTCCGAGGCTACAGATGCACTGATTTTGGTCATCTCCGAAGAAACCGGTCAGATATCCATGGCCAAAAACGGGAAAGTACTCCACAATCTGTCTTTCCAAGAAGTACGGGAGATCATCAACGATTACCTCAATAATGTGGATTTGGATGACCGCTTCGAAAACCTCTCTGAATACGATCTGACTAAAAAGAAGAAATTGGCAATCAGCAGTAAGGAATAAAAAATCCGACTTTTCAGTCGGATTTCTTGCTGTCCAATACCCAAAATGAAGTTCTTTTCAGGGACCACTTTTTCTGATTATCAAAGACTCCAGAATTTAAGATACCAGGCAAATTCCACCTTCTTGCGTCTAAGGTTTTCTGTCTTAAAATCAAATTACTTAATCACTCCCAATTCTTTTCCAACCTCTATAAACGCTGCAATCGCCTGATCGAGATGATGCCTTTCGTGGCCTGCTGAAATCTGCACCCGGATTCGAGCCTGACCTTTTGGAACTACCGGATAGTAGAATCCAATCACATAGATTCCTTTTTCCAAAAGCTTTTCCGCCATTTTCTGCGAGAGCACCGCATCATACAACATGACAGGAACGATAGGGTGTGTTCCAGGCTTGATATCAAAACCAGCGGCATTCATTTTTTCTCTGAAGTAGGCAGTATTTGATTCCAACTTGTCGCGAAGTTCTGTAGTTTCCGAGAGCAAATCCAACACCGCAATGGAAGCTCCAGTAATGGAAGGTGCCAAAGTGTTTGAAAACAGGTACGGTCTCGAACGCTGACGTAGCAATTCGATGATTTCTTTTCTCCCGGAAGTAAATCCTCCCGAAGCACCGCCAAGGGCTTTACCCAAGGTACCTGTGATGATGTCGATTTTGCCCATCACACCACAATGCTCGTGAACTCCACGACCAGTTTTACCCATAAATCCGGTAGAGTGACACTCATCTGACATGATCAAAGCTTCATATTTCTCAGCTAATTCCACGATTTTATCCAGCTGAGCAATGGTACCGTCCATAGAGAATACCCCGTCGGTCACGATAATCTTTTGCTTGGCACCCGCAGCGATGGCGTCCTGAAGCTGCTTTTCCAAGTCGGCCATGTTGTTGTGTTCATATCTGTAGCGCATAGCCTTACACAATCTTACTCCATCAATGATGGAAGCATGATTGAGTGCATCAGAAATAATGGCATCTTCCGGTCCAAAAAGCGGCTCAAACACTCCCCCATTGGCATCAAATGCCGCTGCATAAAGAATGGTATCCTCGGTGCCCAAAAACTCGGAGATCTTACGCTCCAATTCCTTATGAATATCTTGGGTACCGCAAATGAAGCGAACAGATGACATTCCAAAACCATGGGAATCAATGGCAGCCTTAGCAGCTTCGATGACTTTGGGATGAGAAGAAAGTCCGAGGTAATTGTTGGCGCAGAAGTTCAGCACTTTCTGCCCTCCTGAGATAGTGATTTCTGCGGCCTGCGGAGAGGTGATGATGCGTTCTCTTTTGAAAAGGCCGGCTTCATGGATGGAGGCTAACTCTTGTTCTAATTTGGGTTTAAACTGATCGTACATGCGTTTATAAGGGTATAAATGTTTCCTGAAGATTGCTTATCCGCTGATCAAAAAATCGATGCGGACAGGTGTTTTTTACTACTTTTGCGCAAGCAAACCCAAATATAAACAAAAACCCTCAAGGCGACTTTTAGGGTATTTCGAAAGACCTTCCTATGGAAAAAATCCTTGTCATCGGAGCTGCCGGACAGCTAGGTTCAGAACTCACACAGGCCTTGGCCAATCAGTTTGGAGGAGATCAAGTCATTGCGACAGACCTCAGAGATTCAGCCCGATCCGCTTTTGATTATTGCCGATTTGAAGTTTTGGATGTAATGAACAAAGAGGCACTCAGAGATTTAGTCAAAGAGGAAAAAGTCACTCAGATTTATCACCTCGCTGCGGTACTATCGGCTACCGGAGAAAAGAACCCGCTCTTTGCCTGGCATCTCAATATGGAGAGCTTGCTTTATGTCTTGGAGTTGGCCAAGGAAGAAAAACTGGACAAAATCTATTGGCCATCATCCATCGCCGTTTTCGGACCCAATACTCCAAAAGTCAATACCCCTCAATTCTGCGTAAAAGAACCCAACACCGTCTACGGCATCAGCAAGCAGGCGGGAGAACGATGGTGTGAATACTATTTCGAAAAGCATGGCGTGGACGTCCGAAGCCTTCGCTACCCCGGTCTCATCGGGTACAAATCCCTACCCGGAGGAGGCACAACCGACTATGCAGTGGACATTTACCATAAGGCAATTGCGAATGAAAAATTCAACTGCTTCCTCCGCGAGGACAGCTACTTGCCGATGATGTACATGCCGGATGCGATCAAGGCTACGCTTGACCTGATGAATGCCCCAAGAGAATCGGTAAAAATCCGCTCCAGCTACAACCTCGCTGGAATGAGTTTTTCTCCCAAAGAAATCTTCGAAAGCATCAAAAAGCACGTACCAGACTTCCAGATCGAGTTCAATCCCGACTTCCGCCAAGCTATTGCAGACTCTTGGCCTGACAGCATAGACGATAGCCGTGCAAGGGAAGACTGGGGATGGAAACCGGATTATGACTTGGATGCAATGACGTCGGATATTTTGAAAAACCTGCCGAGTTATTTTCCTCTGAAGAAGTGAGCTCCACAATCCAATTTTGAAATACCTCTTTAATCCGAAGAGGTATTTTTTTTGCCTTGACATAGTGACATAGAGGCTTGCAAACAACAAAATTTTATCCTTTTGGTGGGGGTATTTTAAAAATCTCCTCTTCCTATTAGTAAAAAAAGATCAAGGAATGATTTTATTTCCATTCAAGTCTGAAGTTTTATATTTTATGGTCTTTTTATTTCGGAGATGAATAAAAACAATGTTGCTTTCATACTCACCATACTGATCGGGATTACCCTGATCGGGTTCTTTTTTTTCGGGACTGAAAAAGAAGTTGATTTCAGCACCGAAATCAAACCCATCCTTAACAAACACTGCATCTCCTGCCATGGAGGTGTGAAAAAAAGCGGAGGATTTAGCTTACTCTTCGAGGAAGAAGCCTTCGCCCCTACCGAATCAGGACATCCCGCGATCGTACCGGGAAGTTCCTCCTCCAGCGAACTCATTAAGCGACTGACGCACTCTGACCCCGAACTCCGCATGCCTTACCAGCGTGCCCAACTCAGCAAAGAAGAAATCGAACTACTGAAAGAATGGATCGATCAAGGCGCCAAATGGGGTAAACATTGGGCCTATGAGCCGGTCCAAGAACCCAAACTTCCCGCTAATCCCACGGCTGCCAGTTTCGGTGGCACTGAAAACACCTCGCTTGCTCCCATAGATTTTTTTATCCAAGAAAAACTCCCAAATCTTGGTTTGAGTCCATCCTCACCCGAAAATCCCATGAGACTCCTTCGCAGAGTGGCTTTGGACATTACGGGCTTGCCCCCTTCGGAATCTTTGGTTCGGGACTTTTCCTCCGGCAAAATCAGCTACGAGCAAGCCGTGGATCAATTGCTTTCTTCAGAAGCCTATGGGGAAAAATGGGCGACTTGGTGGCTGGACCTCGCCCGCTATGCAGATACCAAAGGCTACGAACGGGACGTTTCCCGCACCTTTTGGCCCTATCGGGACTGGGTGATTCGGTCTTTCAATGCCGACAAACCCTTCGATGAGTTTACCGTCGAGCAGCTGGCAGGCGACCTCTTGCCCAATCCTACCCAAGATCAACTGACCGCAACGGCCTTTCACCGTAACACCATGAACAATGACGAAGGCGGAACGGAAGACGAGGAATTCCGCGTTGCAGCAGTCCTCGATCGGGTCAATACCACCTTCGAAGTCTGGCAAAGTACCACCATGGCTTGCGTGCAGTGCCACAGCCATCCCTATGATCCCATCCGGCATGAAGAATTTTTTGAATCCATGGCCTTCTTCAACAATACCCGGGACGAAGATACCCACGATGAGGAACCCCGATTGCGGTTTTACGAAGTGGAAGATCAGGCCAAAGTGGATCAGATTGTAGCTTGGGTGGGAGAAACTGAAGGAAAAACAGCCGCCAAGCAGCGGGCTGACTTTCTGAAATTCTACGAACCCAAGTACGCCGCTCACCTCGCCACAGACCTCAAAAAGTCCGGCCTGATTGATACCAAATGGCTCGGGCTTTGGCCGGGAGGCTCTGCCGTCTATAAAAACATCGATACCCAAGGTTCTGACCAACTCCTGCTCGATTACTGGTCTGGGGTGGATGGTACCAAAATGATCATCCGAAAAGACGGCCCCGAAGGAGAAATTCTCGCCAGCTTTGTGATCAACAAAACCCAAGGAGAGGTCGTGAAGGAAATCCCCTTCAAGCCTGTGCAAGGGAAAGTCAACCTCTACATCGAAGCTCAAAATCCAAGTGCAAAACCCCAGCAAAACACCTCCTCCATCGTGTGGTTTGCTTTTGTACCCAGTCTGAAAGGAAAAGAAAAGCCGGGATTTGCGACTGTGAAAAAATCCTGGGAGGAGTTACTCCAATTCAGGGGAACACGCCTCCCCATCCTGATCGAAAATCCGGACTACATGGCCCGACCGACCTTTGTCTTTGAGCGAGGCAACTGGATGGTACAGGGAGAAAAAGTAAGTCCAAAAGCTCCGAAAGAATTGGGCAATTGGAAAAGCGAGTGGCCGTCCAACCGTTTAGGCTTTGCCTATTGGCTCACCGCCCCTGAAAATCCTCTTACCGCTCGGACCCTTGTCAACCGTGTTTGGGATCAGCTTTTCGGCAGAGGATTGGTCTCGACCCTAGAGGACATGGGCACGCAATCCGATCCACCCTCCCATCCCGAGCTGCTGGATTACTTGGCTTGGAAAACGGTCAATGACTACCACTGGAGCATCAAATCACTCATCAAAGAAATCGTAACCTCGGCTACCTATCAGCAATCTTCGGTGATCAGTCCGGAGGCTTTCCAGAAAGATCCCAAAAACCAATGGTATGCCCGAGGGCCTAGATACCGGCTTTCTGCAGAGCAAATCCGCGATCAGGCCCTTGCCGCAAGCGGACTATTGAGTCGAAAAATGTATGGAAAGCCCGTGATGCCTACCCAGCCGGAGGGCATTTGGCAGACGGTGTACAACGGGGAGTCCTGGAAAGAAAGTGAGGGAGAAGATAAATACCGTAGAAGTATCTACACCTTCCTGAAGCGTACCAGCCCTTACCCTTCCTTTATCTCCTTTGATGCGGGAAGCCGAGAAGTCTGTCTCAGCAAGCGCTTGGTCACCAATACCCCACTACAGGCTTTGGTTACTTTGAATGATCCCGTGTACCTCGATGCGGCCAAAGCCTTGAGCCAAAAAGCTTGGGAGGAATCAGGGAAAAAACCCGAATTGGCCATCCAAAAAATCTATCAAAACCTGCTTCTTTTTCCTATTTCGGAAAGCAAAAAAGCCAGCCTGATGAACCTGTATAATACAGCAAAATCAAGTTTTGATGAGGACCAAAAATCCTTGACAGAGTTCTTCCCTGGAGCGGATTCCGGGTTGGCAGCCTTGGCCGTGGCCACCAATGCAATGATGAATTTAGACGAGTTTTTAACCAAGCCCTGATCCCATGAACGTGGAAAAGCTACTGAACGAATTGGTCAACCAAAAACTGCAAACGCAGACAAGAAGGCATTTTCTCCTCGACTGCGTAAGCAAAATGGGCGGGCTTGCCTTAGCTCCTTTACTTTTCGGCTGTGAGTTGGGGAAAAATGGAACCCTGAAAAAAGGCCTTCAGCTCAGCGATCGGGATTTGAATCCTTTGTCTCCCCTTCCTCCGCCTTTTTTAGGAAAAGCAAAATCCATCATTTACCTCCACATGGCTGGGGCGCCTTCGCAGTTGGAGTTGTTTGATTTCAAGCCCGAGCTGGCCAAATACCATGATCAGGACTGTCCGGAGAGCTTGCTGGAAGGACGCAAGTTTGCCTTTATCAGAGGAGTGCCCAAAATGCTCGGTCCCCAGGCCAAGTTTTCTCAACACGGGGAAAGCGGAGCTTGGATTTCAGATTACTTGCCTCATTTCTCCAAAGTAGCCGATGAAGTAGCTTTTCTAAAGGCGATGCATACAGATCAGTTTAATCACGGACCGGCACAGCTGTTTATGCAGACGGGTTCACCGAGGTTGGGAAGACCGAGTTTGGGTAGTTGGGTGACCTATGGTTTGGGCACAGAAAACCAGAATCTTCCGGGATTTGTCGTCTTGACTTCCGGAGGAAAAACGCCCGACGCAGGCAAAAGCGTCTGGGGTTCGGGTTTTCTCCCCTCGGTCTATCAAGGCGTCCAATGCCGATCCAAAGGCGATCCCGTGCTATACCTCGAGGATCCAAGCGGCATGTCCCGCGATCTCAAAAAGCAGGTCATCTCCGCCATTAATCAGTCCAATCAGGAAGATTTTGAAAACTTTGGCGACCCCGAGATCCTCGCCCGAATCAATCAATACGAGATGGCCTATCGGATGCAGATCGAAGTGCCCGAGGTGATGAACATCAACGACGAACCCGAGCATATCCATCAGCTCTACGGCACCCAGCCTGGGGAGGAATCCTTTGCCAACAACTGCCTTTTGGCCAGAAAACTGGTGGAAAAGGGCGTGCGCGTAGTTCAACTCTACGATTGGGGTTGGGATACACACGGCACCGATCATGATGGCTCAATCGATATGGGCTTGCGAAACAAATGCCGCACCATTGACCGACCGATGACGGCCTTGCTGCTAGACTTGAAGCAGCGGGGACTTTTGGAAGAAACCTTGGTCGTCTGGGGAGGGGAATTTGGACGCACGCCGATGCAGGAAAACCGGGAAGGCAAGAAGATGGGTTTCCTTGGACGGGATCACCATGTGGATGCTTTTACGATGTGGATGGCTGGAGGCGGAGTCAAAAAAGGCGCGAGCTACGGCATCACGGATGACTTTGGCTTTGCCGGGGTAGACGAGCGCACCTCTGTGCATGACCTGCATGCTACCATTTTACACTTGATGGGTTTTGATCATGAGAAATTTACCTATGAGTTTCAAGGAAGGCCTTTCCGACTCACCGATGTTCATGGAGAATTGATCCGATCTGTCATTGCCTGATATGCTGAGTTTTGTTTTTCCTCTTTTGGGTCGCTTTCATCCCGTTTTAGTTCACCTCCCTATTGGGATTTTGGTCTTTGGTCTGATTTTGATTTTTCTTTCGAAAAAGCAGGACAAAGCTTTTCTTCCCGCCATTCAGCTGGCCTTTTTGCTGGGTTCGATCGGAGGGGTTTTGGCCTGTATTTCAGGATTTCTCCAATACCAATTCGAAGGCTTTTCCTGGGACACGGTACAGTTTCACCTAATTTTTGGGGTGCTGACTACGGCTGCGGGATTTTTCTTTTATGGGAAAAGCAAAAAAACAAACGACCCCAGCACGCTGAAATGGAGCTCGACTGCATTGGTTGGGGCCCTTTTGTTTACTGGCCACTTGGGGGGAACGATTACCCATGGGGAAGGCTATTTCACCGAAGTGATGCCGGAAAATCTCCAATCACTTTTTGGAGGATCGCCTTCTTATGCACAGCCTTTGACCTTGCCTGAGGAAGGTTGGGAGGAGATGGCCTACTACGAGGAAGTCGTGCAGCCGATCTTGAATTCCAATTGCCAAAGCTGCCACAATCCCCGAAACAAGAAAGGTGGACTGGACCTCAGCAACAAAGAAGCCCTGCTGAAAGGTGGGGAAAACGGACCTGTGATTGATCCGCATCAGTTTCTGAAAAGCAGTCTGATCAGTCGCATGGAACTTCCTTTGGATCATGAAGACCACATGCCTCCGAGTGAAAAGCGCCAACCCCAAAAAGAGGAACTTCAGCTGCTGCGCCTTTGGCTGGAAAACGAAGCTTCTTTTGACCTGAAACTGGGAGCCGCCAAACCGGAAAAGAAATGGCTGGAACCCTTTTTCCAACGGGAAGAAATCTCTTTTTATCCAACTGTAAGCTCGGCTGCGGTAGCTGAAGACAGTCTGGCTCAACTGAGGAAGAAAGGCTTTTACGTAGAACCCATTGCTCAGGGCAGCTCACTATTGAAAGTGAGTTGCATCAATTTCCCGGATTTTCAGGATCAAAATCTGGGAGATTTAGCTTCTCTTAAAGGCCATATAGTCTATCTGGATCTTAGCGGGACGAAAGTATCGGATCAGATTCTTACGAAATTGAAAGATTTCCCACTACTGACTGTGCTCAAGCTCAGCCACACCCAAGTCAAAGGAGCAAATTTGGAAAGTTTGAATTCACTAAAAAATCTGAAGTCCCTATACATCAATGGAATCTCCATTGCCCAAGCCGATCTGGAGAAGCTTGACAAACTTCCTATGTTGGAAAAAGTATTTGCCTACGAAACAGGTCTTTTTGGGAATGAATTGCCGAAAAAATTCAAGTTCAAATTGGAGATAGGAAGCTATGAATTGCCCCCTATCCCCAGTGATACCATCGTGTATTAAATCTTGGCTAGGATTTGATCAGGTACAAATCCCAGTGTGACACTTCCATCAGGATACACGATTACTGGTCGCTTAATCATGCTGGAGTTTTCGATCAAAATCGAAAGTGCTGTTTCTACTTTTTCCAAAGCTGCTTTTTGAGCTTCTTCCATTTTCTTATAGGTCGTTCCTTGCTTGTTGACCAAAGTAGCCAACGAAGTTTTCTCCAAAAATGAAGTCAATAACGCTGCGGTTGGCTTTTGCTTTTTATAATCGATGAAGTCGTAAATCACACCCTTTTCTTCCAGAAAAGTGAAGGTCTTCTTCATGGTGTCGCAATTCTTAATGCCGTATACTTTCAATGCCATTTCTCGAAACTGTTTATCCTAAAATCTCCTTCATACTTTCCTCATGCGCTTGCAAAATCTGAGCGATAAGGTCATCTGTTAAAGCAGTAGAAAGAAACAAGCTCTCAAACTGAGACGGCGCCAAATACACCCCTCGCTTTAGCATGCCTTGGAAATACTTCCCAAATAAAGCGGTATCCGATTTTTTGGCTGTTTCAAAATCCACTACCGATTCTTCTGTAAAAAACAGAGAATACATACTTCCCAACTGATTAACCGTAAAGTCATGGCCCAAACGGTGATTGATGGAGGCAATGCCTGAGGCGAGTTGCATTCCGATTTCGTTGAGTCTGGTGTACACTTCAGGATGGGTATTGAGATAATTCAACATGGTCAATCCAGCAGCCATCGCAATAGGATTACCGGAAAGTGTCCCTGCCTGGTAGACCGGTCCAGCAGGAGAAACAAACTCCATGATCTCTTTTTTACCGCCGTATGCACCGACAGGCATACCTCCACCGATGATTTTGCCAAGGGTAGTCATATCGGGAGTCACTCCAAAAAGCTCCTGTGCTCCACCTTTTGCCAAACGGAAACCGGTCATCACCTCATCAAAAATCAAGACAATCCCCTCACGGGTACAGATATCTCTCAATCCTTGGAGGTATCCCGGATTTGGAAGACAAAGTCCCATATTTCCCGGAACAGGCTCGAGAATCAAAGCTGCAATTTCACCTTTATTGGCTGCAACCAAGGTTTCGATTGCTTCGAGGTCATTGTAGGGCGCAAGCAAAGTGTCTTTTGCCGTACCTATCGTCACTCCCGGTGAATCGGGATTGCCCATGGTGATGGCACCGGAGCCTGCCGAAATCAAGAAAGAATCGCCGTGTCCATGGTAGTGGCCTTCCATTTTGATGAACTTATCACGGCCAGTGAAGCCTCTAGCCACCCGGATGGTTGACATGGTGGCTTCCGTACCGGAATTGACCATGCGTACTTTTTCCACTGAAGGAACCATGCTCACGATCAATTCGGCAATCTCCACCTCTCTGGCTGTGGGAGCACCAAAGGAAGTCCCGTTTTCCATGGCTTTGATCACTGCTTCACGGATCATCGGGTGATTGTGTCCAAGAATCATCGGCCCCCAGCTATTAATGAGTTCGATGTAAGAATTACCGTCTTCATCATAGAGAAATGCACCATCCGCTCTTTCGATAAAAATCGGATCTCCTCCTACGGCACGAAAGGCACGGACTGGGGAATTTACTCCTCCTGGAATAAAGTTTTTGGCATGGGCAAACAGCCTCTTGCTTTCAGAAATCTGCATGATCTATTTTAATGGAATCAACTCTCCGGATTCGAGTTTGAAAACCGGGGAATAAGTGTTGTTGTTCGTATCTCTAAAATTAAAACCCCAAGTCAATTTGCCTGGCTGGTAGGTCTTCTGATCCAGTGTCTTTCGGATATCAAAATTATTTATGAATTGCGCATTCGCGGAAACCCAATTGACCAGTTCGGCACCAAGAACCACATTCAAAGACGGATAAGCCAGATACTTATCATAAAAAGCTTTCTTGAAAGCCACCATATCTTCAGACTCAAATTTCGGAGTGTTGTTGGAGATAAAGTAAAAATTAGGAAACTCCAGCATTTCATAATTGGCAAAATTGAAGCCAAGCCAAGAGTCCATAACCAAGAGCGGAACGGACGTGGAGATACTTTCCATCAAGGCAAAGACAGGCTGCGCAATCGCCGGATCATCAGTCAAAAGAATGACTTGATTGACGTCAGGATTATTACCTCTGCGAACACCGAGTCCTTGGAGGAAGGAAGCAACTGATTTTGGATCTACCTTTTGAGATTTTGCGATCCGGAATCCGGCTTGGGTGAGTTCCTCCTGCAGAAGCTGAGCCATTCGCTCATCGCGGGCACTACCACTAAATCCAATCGCTACCGATTTACCCCAATTTTGGGAATTCAAAGCGGAAACAACACCCTTGGAAAGCGAAGCCACGGATGGTCTAAACAGATAACTGAACTCTGTTTGCTCAAACCGCTCACCCAAATTGGACAAGGGATGGATAAAAGGGATTTTCTGCGCCTCGGCAAAAGCACTAACCAGTTCAGACTCATCAGGATAAATTGGACCGATGATTACATCAGCAGCCAATACAGCAGGGTCCTTCAGAAGCGTATTTAAGTGATTTAGATCTCTTTTGGAATCAAATGTATTCAGATTGATCTGGACACCTTGAGCGGTTAGTTGGTCCACACTGATCTTGATCCCCTGGTGTAATTCTACCATGAAATCATTGCTGACAAGAGAAGAAATGCGCTGTCCCTGACTACTGGTAAAAGGCAAAATCACCACCAGATCAAGTACTTGGTCTTTGACAATATTATTTCCCCCAGTATTTAGGACTTGATTCAAAGCCATTCGCTCAGAAGCCGACATGACGGTCTTTTGCTGAAGCACCAAAGCCAACGCTGCCGTGTATCCCTCATTTGTTTTGAATTCCTCCAGATTAACCACTAAAAAGTTTGGCGTTTCAGTTTTCAAAAATGCAAACGACACATTATACGCTTTCGCTAAAATCTCTTCATTCTTTATCTGCTTAATCATTCTCAAACCGTCCAGCGCTTGTCCATTTTGAAAATAAGCTATAGAGAGCAGGTAGTTTAATTCATCCGATTTCCCCCAAGATTTACCAAATACAGGCCGAAGAGTCTCGATAGCCAATGCGGGTTGGTTCACCTTCAAAGCTGCTTCTGCAGTATGAAATGCGGAATAATAGGACAAGTTTCCATACTTGTCCTCATCTAAAAACTCCTTAAACAAATTGATCGCAGACCAATAATCCTGGGTGGAAAGGGCTGATTTTGCTTTCAAATAATTATCGGGGAGATTCTGAGCGCTAGCATTTGCTAAGACAAAAAATAAAGAAAGGATAAGAAGTATTCTTCGCATTTTCAGGGAGTATAGAACCAGCTTTTTGTCTGGCCAAATTTAAGCCATTATTTTCAAACCCAAAGGAAGAAGGTCTCCTTTAATGACCTAAGCCCGAAACACCAAAATCTTTTCCTGAATAGGACCGCCTTTGATTGACTTACCAAATGGGGATGTCTCTCCGATATTTGGGCTGATAAAAATTGAATAGGTTGAAAACCACCGTGATTTCATGAGTGCCTCCCGGAAGCAGGTAACTTTTTTGCACGGGATATTCGAAAAGGTATCCAACCCGCATCTTTTGAGTGAGAAATCCAAAATTGAAATTGGAGGCATAGCTTAATCGCTGACCGGCACCCACCCACACTTTTTGCATGAGTAAGGCTTTAAGATTGAATTCAAATACTTCAGGCAGATCTTTCCGAGACCTGTAAAAGCCATTAAAAATAAGCGCCAAATTATCGGTCAACGATTCCCGGAGCCCAAACTGGATCATCTTTTCGGATGGGTAGGCTTCCATAAATCGATCCCCCTTTGCAAATTGTCCACGATTGGCTTTATGCATCCCATAGGAGACAAAATACTTTTCATGGGTTAATGCCAATCCCAAATTGAAATCAATCACCTGTAAGTCCGAAAATTGTCCAAAATATTTTCCTAAAATCGGATCGTTTTGCTCTTCCCATGTCAGGGAATTCCCATCCAGTCGAATGGTCTGGTGACTTACCCCAGCCCCAAGTCTAAGATTATGACTTTCCGAAAGTCTTATCCTGGAAGCATAGGAAATAAGAAATTCATTTTCCTTAAAGGCACCGTAGGAATCACTCAAAATACTCAGAGAAATCGCATTTCTCCCCATCAATGCGGGATCTTCCAGCCCCGATAATTCCCCAAAATCAAACTCAGTGCTTAGGAAATAGGTTTTTGGGGCTCCCTCAAAACCTGCCCATTGATTTCTGACAAACCCTCTGATCGTAGAACTTTCATACCCGGTGAGGGCAGGGTTGAAATAGCCTTGGAAATGGGAAAATTGAGACACATATTTTCTTGTCTGAGCAGATGCTTGCCACTTTAGTCCAAGTACAACAAAGATGAGGAGTAAAACCTTTGCCCATCTTTTAATATGAAAATCAAAAGCGCCCATTTTTTTGGATTCAATTCCCTCTCAACAAATTAAGAACTCCACGTCTAACCTTACCCCTTGTCTCCAAGACCCAGAAATAAGTTCCTTCTGGCACCTCCTGACCCAGATAGGTACCATCCCATTTATCATCAGTGCACTCGGACTGAAACAATTCCTTGCCACTTGTATCATAAACTCTTACCCTAAAATCTTCGCCAGAAAGATTTTTTGAAGGAATCCAGGAATCATTGACACCATCTCCATTGGGTGAGAAGGTATTGACGACCTGCATTTCAACCTCTGAATTTGAAGCGATTTGAGCTTGGATTGAAAATCTTTTAGTAAGGACATTCCCATCTCTATCTTCTACTTGTATCTCCAGATCAAATCCTTTTTTAGATTTCGGAAATGCTCCATTTTTCCAGCTTAAGTCCTTACCCTTCAATTGGAAAAACGTATTGTCTAAGACCCCTTCCGGAATGCGGATATCATGTATCGTATCTATCGGATCTATTACTTCAAGTTCTCCGATAAATGATTCAGCAGACAGAGATGTGTGCAAAATCAGATCCTGAGGAGCTGGCTTTGGCAAAACTACCACCGTGATGAAAGGCTTGAAGTCACTTGGAAAAAGGTAATTTGAGGTCTGGATCTTACCTTCCACTTCATATTTCCCTCGCTTCATGGTTTGGACCTTTGAGGCATCCCACTCCAATGCGAGTTCAACCCAATCCCCATCCTGAGTTAGGAAGGTTGCTTTCTTGGGAAGATCAGGTAAAACTGACCAAGGTATTGTCACCTCTTCAAATTCCCGCATTGAAATAATCAAGGATGGCAATATCTCCATGGTATCCGAGGTAAAGACCAAATGATAGTTTTCACCCACCTGTAGATCATCTGAGATAATGGCATATTTGCCCACATTTTCTCCAGGCTCTCTTTTCAAACTCCCTTTAATGATCTCCTTCTCCAAATCATTAGGTACTAGTCCAGTAACTTTAAAGGTCAGATCAGGATCGGATTTACCATAACATTTCTCTTTGCCTTCTGCTTGGACCAAAAGTTCCTTCTTTAAAATCTCGAAGAGTGAAGCAGTAAATTCAATCAGGTAATTTGATCCGGCCTCCAAAGAGCCTTGAAAAACAGCATATTCCCCAACCTGCTCTCCCTCTTCTCGGACAGGAGTTCCTTTAACTACTTCCTGTCCATCATTGTATTTCAAACCTTCCACCTGAAATGATAGCATCGGATCCTGATCCCCATAGGTTTTGAATAGATTTTGATCAGTCTTAATCCTTAAGATCGCAGGATAAACAGTCAACAGTTGCTCCTTAGGATTGGAATTACCATCTTCTACCTGTGCCAAAATGGTTGCCGTACCAGACTGAAGGATTTTGGCATAGTTTCCTGATATTTTGATGACTGTCGTATCCTTGGTAGAATAAGTGATCGGGTAATAAGAAGGATCGATCTCCTCTCCAAGTTTAAAGTCCGGGTCTCCATAGGTCACAGATTTTTCTTTGGGAAATTCATGTTCTCTGGGAACCCTGAAATTTTCCAAACCCGGTATTGGATTGACCACAGGAGCCTGACTTGCTGGATCATCATAAGCAATGGATTTCAGATAAGGATAAGAGACAAATGGGAAGTCCACTGAAGGCTTTTGAATATTCCAAACACCTTCAAAATCCCAATTTTTATCCTTAAAATACTGTGCTGATTTCAATTCTGAAGAAGTAGTGCCAAACCCTACGTCAGTATTGGTTGCGGATGGGACAGAGGACTTAACCCAAAACGATTCCAAGGCTTTTGTCTTTCCAACTACCAAGCCTACCAAACCCCCAGAAAGGGCAGATTCGGGAACGGAACCTGCGAAATAGGAATTGTCGATCTGTCCTCCTGAAATTCTAGCTACCAAACCTCCGATAGTTTCCAAAGCTTCCAATTTCGCCACACTGTAACAGCTTTCGATTCTATGATAGGCATTGGATTGGAAAAAACCAATCAATCCGCCTACGCTGGAATCAGAAATAATTTCCCCTGAGGAGAAGGATCTGCTCACATGGGTTTGATAAGCATTTCCGATCAAGCCTCCCACCATTTTCTGGCCTTTTACTGTTCCCAAGGAATAGGAATCCATTATCAAAGAATTACTTATGGTTCCCAAAAGACCGCCTACGTAGGTAGAACCGGACACTATTCCAGAAAAAGAACATCCCTCCACCTTAATATTAACCCCTACTCCCACCAAAGAACCCGCATCCTCAAATGCCTCAATGTAAGCATCCCTCAAATGAATATTTCTAAGGTCAGCGTTTTGAGCAGACCCAAAAAGTGCCTGCCCTCTCTGAGTCGTACGCTTGATATACAAGTCAGAGATCGCTAGTCCGTTTCCGTTAAATCTGCCTCTGAAATTCATTAAGGCCACCCAGCCTTTTCCATTATTTGCAGTCGGCCCAGCAAACTCCTGGTACCCTTCTGTAGTATGGTCCAGAGAAGAAACCAGAACAAAAGAAGCTTGAGGATTGAGAGCGATGTTTTTAAGATGGACCCAGTTTTTGATTTGAAAGGGGTTTTCCTTGGTCCCATTTCCTCCAGCATATTGCCCAAATGAGGTAGAGATGAAGGAAAATAATACAACACAAGAAATAATGTATTTTATATATATATATTTCTCTTTCAAAACAATTCTATCTACAAACACTCGAATCACCATTCTGAGCACATATAAAAAATCACTTATTAGAAGCTTAACCCAAGACATCAAGACACCTTTGGAGTCTTTACTGTCAAAATATCCTAGCCGATTTTCAAAAAAAGGTCTCATCTTATTTGCTGATTAATGAGATTGATTATTTAGAGTAAATAAATTAAATAATACCTCTATCAACAACTTTAAAAAGTACTAAAAACAACTTTTGCAATGAATTGATAACTAAGTGCACCTAACGAAAAAAAACAAGGTAAATCGCCCTAAAATCCAGAAAAAAGGCAATTAACCATTCTTTATTCAGGCAAGAATCTTCCCATAAATCGAATCAAACAAATAAAAAAAAAGACCCATGTTCCAGCTAAACACGGGCCTGAAAAATAAACAAACAAACCAATTTATCACACTACTATTTACTCTTACACATCAATCTATTTACATAATACAGCACTTCATTTATATCTATATATTCAAACAAAGAATAATCATTTATCAACCTCCATAAATAACAACCTCAAATACAATTAGGGCCAAGAAGTAAGAAATTTAATTCCAGAAATACTATTCCACTTTAAGACTTACTTCTACACAACCTTCTCAAAGTCGCCTTGGAGAACTTACTTCTTATTCCATACTTGGATTTACTGGTCAAGGAGGTACCGATAGGCGCTTGAGGTGTTTAGTTCCGTTTATTCTTTGTTTGAGCTAAAAATAGTCGACCAAGAAGAAAATAGATTCCTATTGTCAATTTTTGTAAATAAAAAGCATGATCTGAACATTAAAAAAGCCGAACGATGTCCGGCTTTTAAAAATGCTTTTTCAACTGACTTATTCCCACTCAATCGTCGCCGGTGGCTTAGAGGAGATGTCGTACACCACGCGGTTGACACCTTTTACACGATTGATGATTTCATTGGACATTTTTCCCAAAAATTCATACGGAAGGTGAATCCAATCCGCTGTCATACCATCCACAGATCCTACCGCTCGCAAAGCGACTACCCGCTCATAGGTACGTTCATCCCCCATGACACCTACCGACTGGATTGGAAGCAGTATGGCTCCTGCCTGCCAAACCTGATCGTACAGCCCGTGATTCTTCAGTCCCTGAATGAAAATATGATCTACCTCTTGAAGGGTTTTCACTTTTTCCTCTGTGATATCACCCAAGATTCGGATGGCCAAACCTGGTCCTGGGAATGGATGACGCCCGATGATGGTTTCCGGGATTTCCAAAGCTCTTCCCACTTCGCGAACCTCATCTTTGAAAAGGGTATTCAAAGGCTCCACTACAGATAGCTTCATGAAGTCAGGAAGTCCGCCCACATTGTGGTGAGACTTGATCGTGGCAGAAGGTCCTTTTACAGAAACAGACTCGATCACATCAGGATAGATAGTTCCTTGGCCCAACCATTTAACTCCTTCAATCTTGTGCGCTTCATCGTCAAACACTTCGATAAACACGCGACCGATTGCTTTCCGTTTCGCTTCAGGATCGGTCAATCCAGCCAACGCATCATAGAATCGCTTTTTGGCATCGACTCCAATCACATTCAAACCCATGTGCTTGTAGGAGTCGAGTACTTCCTCAAATTCATTTTTGCGAAGTAAACCATTGTCCACAAACACGCAAGTCAGCTGATCGCCGATCGCGCGGTGAATCAAGGTCGCCGCCACGGAAGAGTCAACTCCTCCGGAAAGTCCCATCACAACTTTATCCGAACCGATTTTTCGTTTCAGTTCGGCAACTGTGGAATCTATAAACGTATCGGAAGTCCAATCCTGTGAACAGCCACAAATACCCACCACAAAGTTTCGGAGCAGGTTTTTACCTTCCAAAGAGTGGGTCACTTCCGGGTGAAACTGGATCCCGTAGGTTTTTTCACCTTCGACTTTGAAAGCTGCAACCCGTACCGAAGAGGTACTCGCAATCACTTCAAAACCTGCTGGAAGTTCCTTGATGGTATCGCCATGTGACATCCACACTTGGGAGCCATGGGTCATTTCTTTTAATAGGTCGTGATGGAGATCTATGTGATCGAGATTGGCTCTGCCGTATTCCCGGATGGTAGATGGAAGTACCTCTCCTCCGTATTTACTGGCTAAAAGTTGCGCACCATAGCAAACACCCAAAACAGGTAATTTGCCTCGGAAAGCATCGGTATTGACATCAGGCGCACCTTCGTCTCGCACGGAGCAAGGCGAACCGGAAAGGATGATTCCCTTGATATCGGAAGTGATTTCGGGAACTTTATTGTAAGGGTGAATTTCACAGTAAACGTTCAGTTCTCGGACTCTTCGGGCGATGAGCTGGGTGTACTGAGAACCAAAATCGAGGATAAGGATTTGTTCTGCCATGCGCAAAGGTAATCAGGCTAAGTGGCTTGCAGAAATGTGGCAAAGAAAATTTGGAAAATAGCTCGCTAAAGTTAACCCGCTTAACTGGTTCGCTTCGAATCTAAGGTGAATTAACAATGATTTAGTTAAAAGATGTCAAGCATTTTTTATTCCTAATGATTACTAAGGAAGTTTGGGATACAAAATCTTAAATCCAAATCCCATGACAACAAATCGACTTTTTCTAATCTTATTCTTTTTGATTGGAATCCAGGCAAGTTCTTTAGCACAGGTTAAACCCAAACTCCAGTACAGTATAGGTGCCGGAGGCTCCCATGATGGAGCCAACATGCTTTATGGCATTAATTTCACAAACGAACTTAATTATCGTCTTGGAAAAAGAACATCTCTCAACGCCGGACTATTATTTTATCAATCTATTGGGGGATTGGAAAAAAATGAATTTGCTCCCGGCCAAAGAAACTTAGACAATTCCTCCGGTTTTTTTATCACTCCTTCCTTTAAATACAACCTCATCCAGCGACCCTCTGGGTTTAATTTGTCGTTTGCTTTGGGACCCACTCTTCAGATAGGAGGAGAAGGTTATATGGCCAATATCAATTATTTCAACCCTGAATCCGGGCCTGAGTTAGTCAATTTCATTGACAATTATCAGCGGATTGGAATTTTTGCAGAATTGGAAGCCGAGTGGAAAACCAAAAATCCAAATGTGAGAAATGCAGCCAGTATTTCTGCCAGTGGTTTCGATAGTTACCTACAATGGTACATCAATGCTACCTACAAGGTGAGATTTGGCTTGGGCAAAAAATAGTACTATTCCACAACCTTAAAAGCCAGTATAGGATTTACCACCAAAAGCTGATTCCAGTCCTCATCTGTAAACCCTTTTTCGTTCAGGATTGGAGTCAGCTTTTCAAAAATATGGGTAAAAGGCTGAAAATCTCCCCCACCTATTTTCGCTGGATCATACCAGCCGGCATCATGGGAAATTAGGATATTTCGCAAAATCCCATTTTCCTTAGCAAAAACCAAGCGCTCCACGTAGGGTTCTATAGCCCAGCCAATCCCATCCAAACTGATCCAAACACCCGTTTCGGCAGCTTTTTTATAGTTCTGAAAATCCTGTTCGGCCTGTGCATGGACCCATACAAATTCTGAAGGGTTGACTCCCATTTCTTTCAAAATCCTCACTTCCTGAGAAGCAGTTTTCCAGGTCCCGGTATGAGAAGCTATCGTCAAACCGGTGTTTAAATGCGTGATCGCAGCGGCACGAACGAGCTTTTGGTCAGTTTCTGAAATTGTATCCGCTTCATTGACCGAAATCTTGATAAATCCAGGTTTGATTCCCGTGCCCTCAATTCCATTTTCAAATTCATCAACCCATCGTTTGGCAAGTTGCTCGGCAGTTTCGGTTTGGACAAAGTCAGGAAGATATTTGCCTCCCACAGCCCCATAAAATCCGGTATTGGTCAAAATCTGAATTCCTGACTTTTCGCTAAGCGTTTTCAGTAAAAGTGGATCTTTCGCCAAATAGCTTGGCGTACAATCCAAAATCGTCCGAACTCCATATTTCTTGACTTCCATCAGGTAAGGAAGGACTTTGGCTACGACCGAATCTTGATGCCAACGATCTGAGCTAATTGAATCTGCCCCTATAAAGTCCACCAGCATGTGTTCATGAATGAGCGTCAAGCCCATCGAATCAATGGAAATAGGTCCGGTGACGGTTTCGATGGTACTGATTTCTTTTTCGGTTTGAGATTCAGCGCAGGAAGCAGCAAGGGCAATGAGTAGTAGTAATCCTGAAAAATACTTCATAGCGAATGGTGGTTGGAAGCCTGAAGTTAGGATTTTTTGGTTTGAAGAACTTTATCTGGATAGTGTGAATAAAATTGGAACTAAAGCCTCGGTCTTTGTCCTCACAGACCGAAATCGTCTAGGTGACAGATTCTTCGATATAGCACCTATCGTTCAAAAATAGGGTTGGTTAATTCAAGCTTTAGGAGTGGCCTTTGGAGACTCAGGCCAAGGCAAAGAATCACATTCCACGTGACAAGCCACATCGGTCATCCGACATCCATCATCAGACAACTCTTCCTATTCCACCTCTTCTACTCCAAAAAGCGTCTGTAGCTCAACGGCATCAATTCCTTTTTCTTCCTGAAGGAAGCGCCCAAACGATGCCGTGCTACCATGGGTGAGGTAGACTTTTTCGGCTTCGGTAGCTGCAATTGCAGAGATCAATCCTTCCCAGTCCGCATGATCCGAAAGCACAAATCCTCGATCAGCGGCTCTTCTCCTCCTTGTTCCCCGTACTGCCATCCAACCGGAACAGATTCCTGTACGGTATGGAGAAAATTTCCGCATCCAGGGCGTCCCCATAGCCGAAGGAGGTGCGATGATCAAGGCTCCTTTGAATCGGTTTTTAGGAATATCCTGGGTCACTTTGGGCACATCCCAAAGGGAAATTCCATTCGCCATCAGCGCTTGATTGGTATTCCAGATCGCGCCATGGACGAACACTTCTCCAATCTCTGGATTGAGGTTTTGGATAATACGTTGGGCTTTTCCCAGAGAGTACGCAAAAAGGATAGAATTGCGCCCTTCTTCGGCATTTTCTTTCCACCAGGAATTGATTTGGGCGAATATCTCTGTTTGAGATTCCCACTTATAGATTGGAAGGCCAAAGGTGCACTCGGAGACAAATTCGTGACATTTGACTGGTTCGAAAGGCGTGGAAAGCCCGTCATTTTCGACTTTGTAATCCCCACTGACCACGGCTACTTTTCCCCGATACTCCAGTCTGACTTGGGCCGAACCCGGAATATGTCCTGCCGGATGAAGAGTGATCTTGACTCCATTGATATCCAGGTTTTCTCGATATTCTAATGTATGCAGACTGATTTCAGGTCCCAAACGAAGCTTCATCACCTCTGCCGAATCTAGATGGGCCAGGTAATGCTTCATTCCCCAGCGGGCATGATCGGAGTGTGCATGGGTGATTACTGCCCGCTCTACAGGCCTCCAGGGATCTATAAAAATCCCTGCAGGAGGACAAAAAAGTCCTGATTCGGTGAGTTCGAGAAGCTGCAAATTTCGGATGTGGGATTTCGGACTGGGGATTTTATTGAGAAATTAGAAACAAGAGTCCAAGAGAAAGCCGAGAAATAGGAAAACTAGATTTCATGTGATCATAATTTGACTTTCATTTGCCACATGGAATGCCCTGGATAATCATTCTCCTGTGTGAGAAGCCATTCTCATGGGCATTTCAGCGGGCTGAACTCCGGGCTTCGGGTAGGCCAATCTACCCAATTTTTCACCGACATGGTATTCGTCCAATCCGCTAACGGTAACTGTTTCCAGGATATTCAGATCCAACGATCCATCCATTCGAAGGCCCTTTTCCTCCACATAGATGTGATCGATACTTCCAATCAGCAGTACAGTTTGATTCACCTGTAGTGTTTGGGTCTCTACCAAAGTACATCCGAGTTGCACCGGACTACCTTTAACAAATGGGGCAAAAAAATCTCCCTTCATTTCTTCTTGCAGACCTGTACCTTCAAATTCACTTTCCTCCCAGTTGGCAGCAGTCCAGTGTGCTTCTTTATAAAAAGCAGGAGTCACATGGTTAAGCGTGAAGCTTTTGGTTTCAAAAATATTCTCCAAGGTATCCCGCTTCACTGTATGGGGGCGAAACAGGATGCCTACCAACGGAGGTGCTGCTCCAATATGAAAAACCTGTGAAAATGGGGCAAGATTGGAAACTCCAGAAGAATTCCTTGTACCGATCAGATTTAGGCTTTTATATCCAGAAAGGCAATTGATGAGGTTCCTTCTAAAGAAAGAGTCCAATTGCATCAAATCCTCAGAAGAAAAGTGCCTTGTCATATGGCAATGGCCTCATCTATGGAATCACAGTATCTGATATCCAGCTGATCGATGATATTGTCAGGATAGGTCTGGAGAATTTGGTCTTTGGCGATTTGAACCATTTTTTCAAACCACTTCTCGGAAGGAAGTATTTTTCTGTGGGTTTTCACACCATATTCGAGCATTTCCTTTTTCCAATAAATGAAATACCATTCCATGGTGGGTTGATGAAATGCTCTCAGGGATCTTTTGTCGAAGATAAATTTCTCGAAGCCGCCTGTCTTTACAATTTCCCCGATTTGGTTGAATGCCTCTTTAAAATCTTCAATCGGGATATAATCTGCCAAAAGTTCACAGATGATGGTTTTCTTTTCTTTGCTGACCCATACTCTGGCATAACGCTGCTCAAAGGCCACCTCGAAGTCTTGGATCTCAGAAGAGTTTATCGTTTCGTTCATTGCTGATAGAGTGGGTTTAGTAGATGGAGTTTCGGCTTTTTGAAGTGGCATGGGCCACTTCTTCCTTGACCTCAGTGAGTCTGGCCTCAAGGTTGGACGCGTATTCGAGAGTAGTCCTCATCATATCTTGCTGGGACTGAATCTGCTCCTTCAATCGACAGAGTTCTTTGTTGACCTCTGCCAGTTTTTGCTCATAGTATTGTTGTAGCCTTTCTTTCTCGAGTTGGGCCTTCCTCAATTCTTCCTTAAACAACAGGAATGATTCAGGTGGAGTCTTCATATTCACAGATCTTTCATCTCGGGACCGTACCCGTAATACAGACAAATAGGAATGGGTAATTGTTTTGAATTATTTCAAATTTGACATGCCTCCGTCGAGGTGAAGAATCTGACCAGTCATCCAGGAAGATTTTGGAGAAAGCAAAAAGACAGTAGCCTCGGCAACATCCTCCGAAGTACCGATCCTGCCTAATGGATGACGCTTGTCGGAGGCCTCTTTTTTCTCAGGTGTGGAAAGCAGCGCAGATGCCAAAGGAGTTTCTGTCAATGAGGGCGCGATAGCGTTGACACGTACTTTGGAAGGTGCCCATTCTGCGGCAAGAGAACGAGTAAGTCCCTCAATCGCTCCTTTGGCAGAAGCGATTCCTGCATGAAATCCCATGCCCGTCTGCACGGCAACGGTACTGAATAGAACTACGGAAGGAGACGCAGATTTTTTTAATCCCTTCAGACAAGCTTGAAGAACACGGACAGCGCCAAAAAAATTGACTTCCATTTCATTCATGAAATCCTGTATGGAAATCCGGTGGAAAGGTTTTAGGTTGATCGTTCCTGGACAGTACACCAGACCATCAATGACTTCAGGAAGTCCGGGCATCTCGTCAAAGTCTTTGCTTATATCCAAAGCGGTGGTAATTTGCCCGCTTCTTGAATATAAAAAAAGATTGGCGCCGGCTTCTCTAAGCAAGTTGGCAGTCGCTTTTCCTATTCCGGAGTTTCCTCCGACGATCACAATATTTTTTCCTTCCATCAGTTGTTATTTTTCACATTAAATCAAATCAGGCTGTTTTTGTTTGCATTACTTACAAAAAAACCCCGCTTTTTTTGCAGGGTTTAAGTTGGTTTAGCAGAGGTTTAGCTATTTACTTTTTCAAACTGATGTACTTCATAAATTCATTTCTGCTTTGCTCGTCAGTTTCAAATTTTCCGGAATAGAATGCAGTCACTGTTGAACTATTCGTGTCATTCACTCCTCTTGAACTTACGCACATGTGGTAGGCATCCATGATTACTGCCACATCCTCTGTGCCCAAAGCCTCCTTCAGTTCGTTACCGATTTGCATGGTCAATCTTTCCTGGACCTGTGGTCTTTTGGAATAGTACTGCACGATTCGGTTGATTTTAGAAAGCCCGATTACATTTCCATTGGAGATGTAAGCCACGTGAGCTTTACCATAAATCGGCACGAAATGATGTTCGCAATGCGAATGGAATGTGATGTCCTTTTCCACCAGCATTTCATTGTACTTGTATTTATTTTCGAAAAGCTTGGCAGCAGGCTTATTTTTGGGATTCAGTCCTGAGAAAACCTCCTTTACATACATTTTTGCGACGCGATGCGGAGTACCTTTCAGACTATCGTCTGTCAAATCAAGCCCCATGATATGCATGATTTCACGGAAATGCTTTTCAATCAGCTCTACCTTGAGATCATCATCCATTTCGAAAGCATCCTCTCTGAGGGGTGTCTCAAGAGAAGTTCCTACGTGTTCTTCTCCAATTTCTTCGAATGACGCCCGGGCAATATTAATTCCCATCGTATTCAACAAAGTTTCTTTCTGTTTCATAGAGCCGAATGGTTAATTCGAATTTCCGATCAATTTTTTCCCTCAAAATATTCCAAATAACCACTGCAATGTTTTCAGCAGATGGATTGAGATTTTTGAATTCATCGGTATCCAGATTTAAATTTTTATGATCAAACTTATTTAATACATGAATCTTAATCAGGTCACTGAGTACCTTCATATCATAGACATATCCGGTCTGAGGATCTACTTCCCCTTTCAACTGTACAATCAACTCATAATTGTGACCGTGAAAATTGGGGTTATTACACTTACCGAATACCTCTTCATTTTTTTCAGCCGACCAAGTCGGGTTGAATAATCGATGCGCTGCGTTGAAGTGCTCTTTACGAAATACGGATACTTTCATTGAAGGTAGAAACAGGAGATCTGAAATTTTTGTTTAATTATTTTTCAATTCTTTTAAACAAAAAGACCAACGTCCTGCATGTCAGTTTCTTAATTTATGGAAAGATTGCAAAAGTAGAGATAATTCATCCTCAGCCCAAACTACCCTTTTTTTGCTCTCATCCCTACAACCTAAACGGTTTTGGATTTGGTTCCATGATAGACAGTTTTGCTACTACTGACAAAAATGACAATAATCAGCTTGGCAAAGTTTTTGACTATCTGGGCGATAGCTTACATTTGTTGATCACCCAACCAACTTATTTATGACAATCACCCAAGGAATACTCCTTCCTTTGATCTGGGTTATGAGCTTTACCAATCTCCCGGAAAAAAGTGAAGCTACTCGTGTCGTAGTCAATCCGAAAGACGATTCGGAAATCCTGCTGGAGCATCTATCTGAAAAACACAAAAATTTACCCTCACTTCCTGCTATCGATCTAGCTCTTGAAGGTTACGAAAAACTGGAAAATGAGCTTAAGAATCCACTTTTAACGGTCATTGATTTTTCCTTGCCTTCCACAGAAAAGCGACTTTGGGTAATCGATGTAGAAAAACAGGAAATACTGCTCAATACTGTAGTCTCACATGGCAGAAACTCCGGCATGTTGATGGCGGAAAAGTTCTCCAACCGTCCGGAATCCTACCAAAGCAGTCTTGGATTTTATAAAACAGCCGAAACTTATCACGGAAAGCACGGCTTTTCCCTAAGACTGGATGGCCTCGAAAAAGGGTTTAATGATCAGGCAAGAAACCGCGCTATTGTGATTCATGGCGCTGATTATGCACGAGAAGAAGTAGCCAAAATGTCAGGAAGATTAGGACGGAGTTTGGGATGTCCTGCAGTTCCGACAGAGGTTTCAGATAAGGTAATTAATTTGATAAAAGACGGTTCATTGATTTTTGTGTACGCCCAAGATCAAAACTATCTCAGTAATTCTGAAATGATTCAGCCCTGATCAATTCCTTAAGAATTTCAGCAACTCTCCGTCTCGCCCATAAATATCTGAACGAAAATGGGGAGTCCCTTTGGAATCCGCCCAAAAGGTAAGGTAAATCAAAACAACAGGAATTTTTCGCGGAAGATTGACGATTTGCTCCTTCTCCTGGTGCATGGCTTTTTCGATTTTTTCCAAGGTCCAAGTAGGATCATCTTTCAGCAAAATCTGAGCAAACTTCACTGGATTTTGAAGGCGGATGCATCCATGGCTCAGGGCACGGTCTTCTTTTTCAAAAAGTGATTTGGAAGGAGTATCGTGGATATACACGCTATGGCTGTTTGGGAACATAAATTTGACTAATCCCAAAGAATTGCTCCCTCCTGGCTTTTGTCTAATCATGTAAGGAAAAGACTTAGAAGACCAGTTGATGGTTGAAGGATCCACCAGCTTGCCTGAAGGAGTCACGACCTCCATGTTTTTCTGTTGAAGATAATTGGGGTTTTTCCTGATAGCAGGGATGACCTCGTTTTTTGCAATGGAAACAGGGATATTCCAATATGGGCTGAAAACGATATAGCTCATCTGTGCAGAAAAAATAGGTGACTGATGGTAACTCTTCCCGACAATCACTTTGGAGGAAAATACAGTGTCCAGCTTGTTGACATAGTCTAACTGAAAATTGGCGATATTGACCAAAATAAACTCAGCATCGCGAACGGTATCAGGCAACCATCTGAGTCTTTCCAGATTGATAGCCGCTTTATCCATAAGAAAAGAAGGAGAAGCATTGAATCCAGAAACTGTGTTTTTACCAATTGCACCATCTGGCTCCATCCCGTTTTCTTTTTGAAAACTTTTCACAGCAGCCACCAAAACTGAATCATAAAGCTTTGAATCCAGGTTGTCACCAGACTTCAAATGCCCCCAAAATCGTAACCTTTGGCGGATGGCTGGTATGGCTGAATGGGTATCACCCGGCTTTATTGCTTTATCGATTTTGATAGGTTTCCAATCCAGTGTATCGCTTTTTTTCAGCTCATCCAAGGTCCTGATTACCTCCCTGCCTTTTCGATAAATGGTAAAATCCGGGTACAATTCCTCCAATTTCTTTCTCACAGAGTTTTCCTGGATCGCCCGATTCAGTAAAGAAACATAATCTGCCTTCTGGGGTTTGCGTGAAATCTCCCAAGAAGAAGTTAATTGGGATGGATCCACTTTTCCCCTTTCGAGATGAGAGGCAAGCTTAAAGAAAGCATCCGTCAATAAAAGGTCTAAGTCTGCCAGCTCTTTGTAATCATTGGCCTGTCCCGCTTTTTTATTCGCCTCAAAGGTCTTGAAAAATGAGTCTATCAATCCGATGTGGTAATCAGAAGGATTAAGTCCGTCAAATTTAGACTGCCTGATCTCGAATCTGAGCTCATAAGCCTGTTCGGTGAGAATACCATTGACAGACCAGGCCTCGTCATAGTTTCGGTCATCGTAATAGACATAAATATTCGGAGTGCTATGAAGAGTAATACCCCTGACAGTAATTTTCTTTCCGGGATTTTCCTGCTCCAGTATTAACCTAAGCTGATCAGAAGTAGAACTCCTAAAAAGAGGATACCCCGTGCAAAACCCAAGAGTGGCTATGACCAGAAAAACGGTTAAAAAAAAGGACTTGCTCATACAGAAAGATTATTGAACCTGAAAATCCTGGTATTTCCTTCCCAAAGTCCATGCCTCTTTGAGCATACTGAGGAAATCGCCCATTCTGTGCAAAGGAATCAGATTGGGACCATCACTGAGTGCTTTGGCAGGCTCGGGGTGGGTCTCGATAAAAAAGCCATCTATTCCCGTTGCCGCTGCCGCTCGAGCCAAAATCGGAGCAAACTCGCGTTGCCCCCCACTACTGCCTCCCTGTCCACCAGGCTGCTGTACTGAGTGGGTAATATCGAAAACTACCGGAGCAAACTGACGCATGATCGGCAGCCCCCTCATGTCCACGACCAGATTGTGATAGCCCAATGAAAATCCACGCTCGGTAAGGCAGACATTTTCGTTACCTGTCGATCTGACTTTTTTCACCGCATACTGCATATCCTCAGGTGCCATAAACTGACCTCTCTTGATTTTTACCGCTTTCCCGGTATTGCCTGCTGCCAAAAGCAAATCGGTCTGACGACAAAGAAATGCAGGAATCTGAAGCACATCGACAACTTCGGCGACTTCCGCGGCTTGGTAGCTTTCATGAATATCGGTCACTAAGGGAATGTCTAAGGCCTTTCCAACCCGTTGCAACACTTCCAGGGATTTATCCATCCCAATACTTCTGAATGAACCGGAAGATGTCCGATTGGCTTTGTCGAAAGAAGCCTTAAACACATAGGAAAACCCGTTTTCCTCTGCCCAAGCTTTTACTTTTGTCCCGATTTCCAAACAAATATCAAAGCTTTCCACCGCACAGGGACCAGCAAAAAGAACTGGTTTTTCGGATCCAAGCACCACTCCTTCCCGGATATGCATGGGTTGGGTATTTCGTATCATCATTCCTTATTGGATAAATTTTCGATTAATGGGATAAGCTGTCCTTTAGCATGAAGCAAGATGTCCGAAAACTCGCGGAAGACTCCCTTACCCCCTGCCAGGGGAGAGATATAGTGGACTGCAGATTTGATGTAGGGCAAAGCATCCGAAGGGGCCACCGCCAATCCTACTTTGGACAGAACAGGCAAGTCAATCAGATCATCCCCGATATAGGCTACTTCTTCCAGGGTCAATTCCATGGTCTCCAGAACTTCTGAAAGTTTTTTGAATTTATCCTTGACCCCATGGTAATGAAAATCAAAGCGAAGTTCTTCACATCGGTTTTCGACTACCTGAGAAGCCCGACCGGTAATTGCCCCGACCAAGAAACCGGCCTTTTTCATATGCTGAACGATCAGGCCATCTTTTACATTGTACTTTTTGTATTCCGTTCCGAGGTCGTCATAAATAATCCCTCCGTCGGTGAGTACTCCGTCTATATCAGTGATTAGGACTTTGATGGTTTTGGCTTTTTCAAATACCTCCTCAGGCACGTGATTCAGGTAGTCCTGAATTATTTTTTCTGTTTCCATTGAATTGAATAAAGATCAAGTCTGCGTTGCTCCAGGTTTCTTACACTTCCCGCTTTACGCTGCTTGGTAAGTAAATCAAGGTCCACATCGGCAACAATGGTAGTTTCTGCGTTTTCGGAGGCCATAGCTACCGTGGCATCATGCGGAAATGAAAAATCTGAAGGCGAATAAATGGCTGCCTGAGAATACTGAATGTCCATATTCTCCACTTTAGGAAGGTTTCCGACCGAGCCGGTAATCGCCACATAACATTCATTTTCGATGGCTCGTGCCTTGGCGCAGGTGTTGACGCGAAGGAAGGCATTTTTGGTATCAGTCCAGAACGGTACAAAGAGGATATCCATTTCCTGCTCTGCCAAGATCCTTCCCAGTTCGGGAAATTCCACATCATAGCAGATCAAAATACCTATTCTGCCGGCATCCGTATCAAAGACATTAATCCCGTTTCCACCCTGAAGACCCCAGTAGGCTGCTTCATCCGGAGTGATATGGAGCTTGTATTGCTTGTCCTGGGTACCATCCCTACGACAGAGATAGCTGACATTACGGAGTTTTTTACCATCGTACTCAGGCATGGATCCTGCGATAATGTTGACGTTGTACGAAACGGCCAATTCGCTCATTCGACCTACAATCTCATCCGTGTAATCTGCCAAATTTCGAATGGCTTCAGAGGCATCCATATCATTGAACTCGGCCAACATTGGAGCATTGAAAAACTCTGGGAGCAGACAGAAATCAGATTTATATCCTGAGACTGTATCCACAAAAAACTCTACCTGCTGCATCAGATCATCGACATTCGAAAAGCGGCGCATTTTCCACTGCACCAATCCCAGTCGTACAATTGATTTTTTATTTCCAATGAGTTTTTCTTCCTTTTCGTAATAGATGTTGATCCATTCGAGAAGCGTGGCATAGGCTCTGGAGTCAGTATCTTCGGGAAGGTATTTGGTGATTACTTTTCTGACGTGAAACTCATTGGCCAGCTGAAAGGATAGCACTGGATCAAAAATCTCCCGGTTTTTCACAAAGTCGATATACTTTCTGGGAGTCATTTCATCCGCATACTTGGAATATCCGGGAATCCTCCCCCCTGCAATGATGGAACGGAGGTTGAGGTTTTCACAAAGTTCCTTACGCGCATCATAAAGGCGACGCCCCAGCCTCATTCCCCGGTAATCCGCATGGACAAAAATATCAGTTCCATAAAGGGTGTCTCCATCCGGATCATGGGTGTCAAATTTCCCGTAGCCAGTGATTTC
This sequence comes from Algoriphagus sp. AK58, assembly GCF_014324365.1. Classification (GTDB taxonomy): domain Bacteria; phylum Bacteroidota; class Bacteroidia; order Cytophagales; family Cyclobacteriaceae; genus Algoriphagus. The sequence continues at coordinate 52,129 of NZ_QEIG01000022.1, read as the reverse complement.
ATCATAAGTATGATTATCCCCAAACTTGGAATAATCCACGATAATACTCAGAGCTGCTGCGATGACCTTCCCATTGTCCTCGATACAAATCTGGCCTTCCGGAAATACTTTCAATTGATTTTTGAGTTCTGCTTTGGTCCAAGCGCCACCCTGATTTCTGTAAATTGACACCATGATCTCCCGAATATCTTCATAATCAGAAAGTTTGATATTCCGGAGTTTGAGTCGGTGTTCTAATTCTTCTCTTTGCTTACTCATTTGCCAAAATTACATCAATTAGGTCAGAACTTCTTTAAAATTGGGTTTTTATGAGGATGCACGTCCAATGCAACCCTATCAAGCTGTGCACCACATCTAAGCTCTTGTGAAGATTCTGAAATTTCAATTTTTTATCAGTAAACTCCTGCCATTCCCCCTGAGGAAGAAATTTGAATAATTGGGAAAATAGTCTAATTTTTGTCCTTAAAGACTAAGCTGATTTATTTTTACCAGTCTGAAAATGAAAAGATTACTTCTGGTTTTTGTGTTTTTATTGTCCTGGGAAGCCAACTCTCAGAGCTTTTATCGGTATCGATTTGAGGCGCCGTGGTCTATTTCCGCGGGCATAGGCCCCACACAATATTTTGGGGAATTATATTCATTTTGGAAGTATAGCGAAGGGGTTCAGCCAGATTGGCACGCCAACTTTTCGATTAATTATATCTTTGGGACCCATCTAAAATCCAGGCTGGAAGGTACTTATTACAAAATGTCCGGATCAGATCCTCCATCAGATCCCAGAGCTTATCGAACACCTAGAAACCTTCATTTCCAGGCTAAAAACTGGGAGGTTTCGACCATTATCGAATACTATTGGCATCCGGTCAAAGTCAATAATATCACCCGCCACCTGTGGAATCCTTACATTTTTGCAGGGGTTGGCATGTCGACCAACAATCCTCAGGCACAGCTCGATGGCAATTGGGTGGACCTGCGTCCCCTGCAGCTTGAAAACAACCCTTATGAAAAATACATTGTGGTTTTTCCTATGGGTTTGGGATTTAAATACAAGCTGAATGTATACATGGATTTCCGATTTGAAGGAAATTATCGGTACACTTTGACTGACTACATGGATGATATTTCAGCTTACAATGTAAACGAATTTTACCTAGACCTTGTGGACGATTATGTGTCAGGTGCCAATCCCGACAGATTAAGACTAGCAATCAGAAATCCGAGTTTTATGGATGACAATGGCAATCCGGATGTTCAAAAAATACTCCAAAACCGAGGTAGAATCCGAAGAGGGTCAGGTCTGACCCATCGGTATGATGGATATATGACCTTAAGCGTTGGACTGGAAATTTACTTGTCCGAGGACATCTTCGACAACTGGATATTCCGTAACCGAATCTATGAGAAACGATTTAGATTCTGGTAAATCCCGGGACTAAGGAAAATATCCCTATCAGTTTGGAATGGAGCAAAAAAGCTACAACACAAGGTTGCAGCTTTTTGAAGATCGTTTCTTAGCAAGAAAAAGAAAGATCTCTAATCATTCTTAATACTCAATACCCCCATTTCGGACTTAAAGATCAACGTATCGGTAGTTCCCACAAGATAGGCCGGCATTCCCTTTCTATCTCCTGAAACCACGGCAGCAAGTTCGATACTTTTTGATTTGCAAAACTCAATAATACCCTGCTCGATATCCTTGTGGTTAAACACATGGGTATGTAAGACAAGCTCTTCATGGCCTTTGGAAAATCCAGACATTGCTTGCTCAGATTCGGTAGAGCTGACAAAGCCTTCAGGAGTATTTATATAAACCAAATGAACGGATGCCTTAAACAACTTGGCTATCGGAACCATCTTGGAGAAGGCTTTTTTGGAAGACTCATTAAAAATGGAAGCAAAGGCGATTTTTCGGAAGGCATTTCCATCCAGTACCTTTTTCACGGCCAAAACAGGGCAATGAGATAATCTGATTACTTTTTGGAGATTAGAACCGATGAATTTTCCTTCTATAAACCCTTTTCCGTAAGCACCCAACACAGCTAAGTCTGCCTGAGATTTTTCCAAAACCCGAAGAATCTGCTCATATGGCACCCCTATTTTCACCACGATTTCAATGGGCGCTTTGGCAGGCGCCACTCTTTTCAGGTAGTCAGGTATGACTGATTTAGCTTCCTCCATTTCCTCAATCAGATCTGGATATTTTTTCTTTGCCTCTTCAGGAAGTAAATCCCAATCTACCTCTGAAGGAACTACAGTAACACAGATAATTTTAGCCCCTGATTTCACACTGATCCGCTGGGCTGTTTGAAGTGCAGCAAGAGAATATTCCGAAAAATCGAAAGGTACGACAATGGTTTTCATGGGATGGAAGTTTTGGTTGATGATCAAATTTCACCTTTGTTTCCAAAAAAATCCGTGCAAAAAATCAGCTAAAAACCTGATAAATGTTAGTATAAATCAACTAATTAGAAATCAAATTCCATTTTAACATCACATCTCCCATAGGATCCACATTCCATATTAGCGGGTCTAAAGCCTAATTTTTCATAGAGATGAAGTGCTGGGCCAAGCTTGGTGCTGGAGTAAAGAGCGAGCTTTTTAGCACCTTTCTCCCGAGCAAGCTCAAGGATTCGATTTCCCAACAAAAATCCCACACCTTTTCCCTGAAATGATTCGGCAACGCCCATTTTGATCATTTCCCAAAGGCCATCTCCCTTAGGAATCAAAGCTACCGTTCCGACAATTTCCTGTCCGACTTTTGCAAAAATAATTTCCCCTCCTTTTGCCAAAATAGTCTCCTCAGGATGCTCAAGCTGATCAATATCAAACTGCTCAAGGGAAAAATATTTTGATACCCAAGCCTTATTGATGGACTCAAAGTAGGGCTGAAGCTCTGGAGAATAAGGAATAATCTCAATAGAATGCATAGTAGCGATCAGAAATACCTACCAAAAGTAGCCAGAAAGGATTAGCTTAGAAACGGTAAAATCAATCCCTTGAAAAATATGAGAAAGACATTTCTTCTGCTTGGCCTGTTGATTTTTGCGCTAGCGACACACTATGCACAGGCACAAACTCCCGAGGAAAAAATCAAACAATTGGGTCTTAGCATCCCTGAGGTAAGCCAACCCATCGCCAACTATGTAAAATGGAAGCAGGTGGGCAACCTACTCTACCTCGCCGGAAGCGGACCAAAAATCTACGGGAAAGTAGGCGCGGACCTCAGTGTCGAACAAGGCTATGAAGCTGCCCGGGCTACCGGATTGGAAATCATTGCCGTACTCAAGGCTGCCACAGGCGATCTGAGTCGCATCAAGCAATTTGTCAAAGTACTGGGAATGGTCAATGCGACTCCGGAATTTACGGCCCAACCTGCAGTCATCAATGGATTCTCTGATCTGATGGTAGAAGTGTTTGGAGAAAAGGGAAAGCATGCACGGTCTGCCGTGGGAGTTGGTTCCCTACCCAACAATATGGCCGTAGAGATTGAGGTGATCGTGGAGTTGGAGGATAAGTAAGCGGTAGCAGTGTTAAGTGACCTGTATGCCCTTACACGGTGACTGAACACTGAATACTGACCACTAAAAAAGACTTCCCTGAAACCCATGGCCTTCCAACTCTAGGAGGGCCTTTTTTCTGTCCAATCCTCCCGCATATCCAGTTAAGCTGCCGTCGCTTCCCAGTATCCGATGACAAGGAAGAATGACTAAAATAGGATTGGCACCAATCGCTGCCCCAACAGCCCGGATGGCAGCAGGATTACCAAGCTTTTGCGAAAGCTTCATGTACGTGGTCGTCTGCCCAAAAGGAATCTTAGCCACTTCCATCCATACTTTTCGCTGAAAGTCCGTCCCTCCCAGTCCGATCGGCATATCGAAGTTTTTTCTTTTCCCAGCAAAATACTCCTCCAACTGCTCTTTGGCACTCAAAAGCACCTGATCCAACATTTCATCGTCAGTTTGCTCCTCGGTAAACTGCAAACGGCTCAGACAACCCTCTCGGGACTCAAGCAGGATATTACCAAAAGGGGAAGAGATGATGGGCATAGGAAAAGGTGAATTGGTTAATAGTTAATTGGTTTGAAAAGCGATTGGACATTGACCAAGCAATATTTCAACGCTATTTCACGAAGCAAAGTGGCGTCTATTTCAACAGTATTTCTATTGGATCTCAGATTTCAACTCATCGCCAGGCGGTACCTCCACACTTCCCGGACTTGCTCAATGTCCACTTCGAATGGAATGTAGATCGGATTGGCTGAGCAAAGCAAGAGTTTCTGATCCGATTTGATTTTGTTGTAAGCAATCTTGAAGGTCACCCCATCCTGCTCGGTGACGATCACGTAGCGTTCTCCGTCTTTGATCGCCATCCAGTCATCCACGTATTCGCACACGATCCAAGCTCCATCGGGAATCGGCAGCATGGAGTCTCCATCCACCTGAAATACCCTATGCTTTTTGTCTGTGGGCAAAAAAGGCAATGAAAATCGAGGCAACTCAGAGATAAACTCCGGATCGGCAAAACCTGCCAAATAACTGGCCTTTGCTCGTTGAGAGACCACCTCGATCAGTTCGCGTCCCTCGGCATCTACCGTGGTAGAGAGAATTCGCAGCTTTCGCCCCCGGAGAAACTGATCGGTCTCCAGAAGCTCACGGAGCTTGTATTCGGAGTAGGTAGTCAAGTCTTCACGGAGAAGTATATCTATAGAAACTCCGAGTTGATCGGAGATTTTCACCAACGTATCCAAAGGAGGATTGATGTTGAGTTCGTAGCCTGCGAGTTTGGATCGGGAGATGCCTACAGCTTCAGAAAAGGTTTCCTGGGTGAAGCCTTTCTTTTTGCGGAGGAATTTGAGGTTGGTATTTAATGACATTGATATTTTTAAGATATGCTGTGCGAGATAGTTTTTAAGATATAGCTAAAGCTGAGATACTTGAGGAGATACGCTGTGAGAGATAATTTTTTAAGATATGGCTAAAGCCGAGATAAAAATGAAGATATGCTGCGCGAGATAGTTTGACACTATCCCAAATCCTTCTTGGCTTCATAGGTCGTTTTTATCTGCCCATTTAATTTAATCTGTAAATTTTTCGCGATCGAAAACATGGCTTCGTGTTCTTCTTTAGCAACGATTCCTCGTTCAAACCCAAGATCAATCCAGTGATCCATGCCCTCAGATAGTGAGGCTCTTGAGATATAATAAAATCTAATCCGCTCCAGAAAATGATATCTAGCATACCCCTCGGCAATATTTGCCCCAACAGAATCGATAGCCTCCAACATTTGGTCTCCCCAAGTTTTACGCTGGTGATATCCCAACCTCTCGTAAATCAGCCAAGCCATAGCGGATAATTCCCTTGCCAATTTATAGATCGTTAATTCTTTGAGCGGGATATACTTCGATTTTTCATTCATAGCTATAATAAATTAAAAACCAATACTATACAATTATTTTTCAAGACAGCTACGCAGATATTTTCAAGATATGACTGCGTCAAATAGCCCCTATCTCGCGAAGCATATCTTCATTTCTTCAAGATAGCTACGCAGATATTTTTAAGATATGACTGTGTCAGATAGGTCCTATCTCGCGAAGCATATCTTCATTTTTCAAGACAGCTGCGCAGATATTTTCAAGATATGACTACGTCAAATAGCCCCTATCTTGCGAAGCATATCTTCATTTTTCAAGACAGCTACGCAGATATTCTCAAGATATGACTGCGTCAAATAGCCCCTATATCGCGAAGCATATCTTCATTTTTCAAGATAGCTACGCAGATATTTTCAAGATATGACTACGTCAAATAGCACCTATATCGCGAAGCATATCTTCATTTTTCAAGACAGCTGCGCAGATATTTTCAAGATATGACTGCGTCAAATAGCCCCTATCTCGCGCAGCATATCTTTTTTAACCCCGACAACTCCCGCCACTTTCCTAACCCAAATCTACTCTTTTTGATTAAATTATAAACATTAAAATGTTAAAATAATCAACAAAAAGCCATGGAAGGGAAGCGAAGCATTGTGCATATGGATTTGGACACGTTTTTTGTGTCAGTAGAGCGGCTTTTTGACAGCCGACTGAATGGCAAACCCATCCTGATCGGAGGATCGAGTGACCGGGGAGTGGTGGCCTCATGCAGCTACGAGGCGCGTAAGTTTGGGGTGCACTCGGCCATGCCCATGCGGACCGCGAGGCAACTCTGCCCCGAGGCGGTGATCGTACGGGGGGATTTTGAGAAATACAGCCAAAAATCCCACGAGGTCACCGAGATCATCAAGGAGTCCGTCCCGCTTTTTGAAAAGTCCTCCATCGACGAGTTTTACATCGACCTCACGGGCATGGACCGCTTCTTTGGCTGCTTCAAGCTCGCCCACGAACTCCGGCAACGCATCATCCGCGAGAGTGGACTCAATATCTCCATGGGCGTATCCGAAAACAAAACCGTCTCCAAAGTCGCCACCGGAGAGGCCAAGCCCAACAACGAAAAGCAGGTGCCTTTCGGTGAGGAAAAGCCCTTTCTCGCCCCACTCTCCGTACGCAAAATCCCCATGATCGGCGAGAAAACCTCCCAAACCCTCTACAACATGGGCGTCAAAAAAGTCCATACCCTGCAGCAGATGCCCTCCGAACTGCTCGAAGCGACCTTTGGCAAAAACGGGAAGATGATCTGGGAAAAAGCCAACGGCATCGATCGCTCTCCGGTGATCCCCTACTCCGAGGCCAAGTCGGTCTCCTCCGAAAACACCTTCGAAGAGGACACCATCGATGTGAAATTGCTGGAAGCTACCCTCGTAGCGATGACCGAGCAGCTCGCCTCCAAACTCCGGCAAAAAGGCCAACTCACCGCCTGTGTGAGCGTGAAGATCCGCTACTCGGACTTTGAGACGCATACCATGCAGCAGCGGATCCCCTACACCTCGGCAGACCACACGCTCCTGCCCGTGGTGAAGGAACTCTTTCGCAAGCTCTATAGCCGCCGACTCCTCATCCGTCTGATCGGTGTGCGCTTCAGCAGTCTGGTCTATGGCAACTATCAGATCAAGCTCTTCGAAGACAGCCAAGAGCAGATCAACCTCTATCAGGCCCTCGACAAGCTCAACGTGAAGTACGGCGACAAAACTGTCTGCCGGGCCGTGGCCATGGGCGTGGGAAGGAGAAGATTTAATCCATTTAATGGAATGGAGGTGTGAGAAAGTAAGAAGTAAGAAAGCACGTGTGTGAGTAGCTTAAAAATGTAATCTCTCGATCGTAACCGAAAATAAATAGGTAAATTTTCGGTTACGATCGAGGAAATTCACATTTTATCCTCCACCATAATCGTAGATGTCTTGTCTTTGGTCAGATTCATTGCTCCTGATTGGGTAGGAACGGTCACTTCTGATTGGTTTGTTACCTGACCACTTATGCCTCCCAAATACAGTTGAAGGTCCGCCTTACTTCGATCGAGAAAAAGATTCAACGATTCGATGCCTACCACCTGAAGCTGGGAGTTATTACCCCCCGAAAAATCCAAGTGTTTCACGCCATGATCCTTATCCAAGGCTAGATGTCCTGCTATAGAATTGACTTTTAAGGTATCCAACCCCATACTTCTCAAGCGAACTTCGGTCACTCGGTCCATGATGATGGACTTGATGCCTCCTACCTGAATGGAAAAATTTCCGTTTGGTCTTTGTCTCATCCCCTTGATAAACAAGGTGTCGTTGCGGACTTCATGAATAAATGGATCCGGATCTCCATAATTTTTGTCACGATTATGAGAAGTAAACACTCTGTCATACTGAATAGATCCTTTTTTACTTCCATCAAGCTGAACAACCCAAGAGTCACTGATTGAAACGACTGAAAAATCACCCAAGATCTCCCACGATTTGTTTTCAATCTTCTCGACAATGGATGCCCCTCTCAGCATGGAATAGCGAAAAGACACAAGCAAGGTGACCATGATACTGGCCCAAGCGAAAAGAAGGAAAGAGAAAAGAATTTTATTACTGGTTTTCATTTTCATGGAGTTGTTGGATTAAGGGTTCAAAATCAGCCAAGGTCAATCGAAGTACCTTGGCCTGATGGACGAGTTTGGGGAGTTCATCTTGGATGAATTGGGCCTTTTCATCAGCAGCCAATTGCCGCCTGGCCTGATCGGAGACAAAAAAACCGATCCCGCGACGATTGTCGATGATGCCCTCCTGCTCCATCAGCGCATAGCTGCGCATGACGGTGTTGCGGTTGACCTCAATATCGGCTGCCAGCTCACGGACAGAAGGAATCCGATCTCCTGGAGCGAGCTTACCCGTGAGAATCTGATCCACAAGCCAGTCCCGGATTTGGAGAAAGATGGTTTTGTGATCGCCAAATTCCATCCTAAACCTCCCGCTCTTTTAATTTGAAATACGCTACCACATAGCTCAAAGCCGAAGCAGTGTACAGTAGGAAGATGATCACCAATATCATCAGTGGTACACGGTCAAAAATCTCTGGCTGATCAATACTTATACTGAAGTCCCAAACCGATTTTTCCTTGCTAAATAGGATTTGTGACAAACCAATCGAAGAACCTGCCAAAATCAAATAATAGACAAAAAGACTAAGCGGGGTCAGAACCACATTCCACTTGCCGAAATACAGACTTCCTGAGAAAAGTAAAGAAATGAGAAGAAGAGAAATTCCTGCAACCAAAAGCTGAATTGCCCAAGTATTTCCAGAGGAGGACATAAAAAGTGTCAATTCAAGAAAAGAGATATCAGAAACTCCCGTTACCCCAATGACTTGATCAATCAAATCTGTCCAAATCCAATGGGCCGCCTGAATGGCTGTCCAAAAGATAAAAGGCAACACCAACTCTGCCAAGGCCATGAAGAAGACAAACTGAGCTGTCAATTTCTCCAAAATCGAGGACGGCAAAAGCAAATAAAACTCGGCTGATGATCTACTGCGCAACTCTTTGAAGCTTTGGGCAATGACCACAAACAAAACCAAAACTCTAAAAGCAATAAAAAGACTGATGTAGGCACTCTTATCCCAAATCGAATGATTAGGATTTCCCCCATCAATATATAGCTCAAATTGTCTGGCACTTTCTGAATTTTTATACCACACAAAAAGCATGAATAACAGGGTGAAGAAAAATGTACCGATAACCAGCATCAAATAATACTTCCTATGAAGCAAAAACTCCAAGCGCATCAAATTAGCTATCCTTTTGAAAGACAATTCCTTCATAGCTTCACTTCATTTAGATCTGACACATATTTCCCCTCTATATTCCCTTCGATTACTGCCTGAAAGAGCATTTCCAGGTCTGGACTTCCCCCGCTTATCCCGCCGTTTGATTTGGTAATATATCGGGCGCCCAAAAGATGGGCTTCAGTATAAATGGAATCCGGCGGGCTATCTGCCCCCTGACCAAAAACAAAAGACTCTTCAAGGATTTCTATATCTGCCTGAAGCTTGATTTTCCCCTCATCCAAAACCACCACCTGATCGATCAAATGCTCGATATCCTTGACCTGATGGGTGGAAATGACCAAAAGTTGATCCTCTCCCAGATTGGCAGAGACCACTTTTCGAAAAGCACTTTTAGAAGGAATATCCAGCCCGTTCGTGGGTTCGTCGAAAAGTAATAGCCTCGTTCCTGCACTCAACCCAATAGCGATTTGGAGTTTTTTTTGCTGCCCGTAGGAAAGATTGGCGATGCGATGACTTGCCTCGATCTGAAAATCCAACAGCAATCGATTCATCTTCTCCGAATCAAATCCAGAATAAAACTCTCTATAAATGCCGACGTATTCGCTGACTTTTAGGTGTTCTGGAATTGATACTTTCTCCGGGATAAACAACAGTTGATCCAAAAACCGAAGTGGACGATCAAATGTCATTTCCCCCTCACAGAGGACCCTTCCGGCTGTTGGGCGAAGTAACCCTGCCATCAATCGGATCAAAGTGGATTTCCCGGCCCCATTTTTACCCAGTAATCCGACCACCTTTCCACTTTTCAACTCCCAATCCAACCCCTCAAAAAGCAGAGGCCTCTTTGGGTAACCAAAATTTACCTGCTCAAAAACAATCATTCCATTAAAATTTATGTGTCATAGTGTATTATGACACCAACATACCTCATTAGAATTTGCATTCCAAATTTTTCTGACAAAAAATCACTCCCCCCTCCTTTCATTTTATATACCTGACCTCTATCTTTCGCTAGACCCTAAATTCTCTAGCTATTGTTTTCCTTTATTCACCGAATTGGCATTATGCTCGCCCTTTTGATAACTCTAGGGCTATGCAATTCGGTTTTTTCTCAAAAATTCACCTCCTCCCCCAATCCTGAATTTGACTCCTTAATCCTGAAAGCTTATGGACTTCGATTTATCAATTGGGACAGTGCAATGACCCTCATTGGAAAAGCTCAAAAATTTCCCGAGCTCAGTCCACTTCAGGAAATCATGATTGCCAATCAGCTGGGTTCTCTTTATTACATAAAGGGCGACTATCCGCTGTCGCTTCGTTTCTACAGCCAAGCCATCGAACTCCTCGAAACTTCCCCTGACCTTCCTCAAGAAGCTTTGGCTATGAACGGACGGGGACTGATTTATCTGAGCCAAGATGAGTTTCAGAAAGCAGCGGATATTTTTGAAAAATGTGTTCAGATCAATTTATCAATAGGTGATACAGGAAGAGTAGCAGCGAGCTATTTTAACCAGGGAATCGCATTTGATGAACTGAAAAATTACGACCTCGCCCTCGCTTCTCTTGAAAAAGCCATTGCGATTTCGGAAAAACTACCCGATCTCCAAATCAGGTATATGAGCTTCAACCGGCAAGGTCAAATCAAATTGGAACAAGGGGAATTGGAAGAAGCAAAACGACTGTTTTCCAAAGCACTTTTCGAAAATCCTAGCCCAAACAATTGGGAGCAAACCTTTGCCAATACCGGCCTAGGCATGATTGCTCTTCGGGAAAACAACCCTCAAGAAGCGGTTCAATTTGGTCTAAAAGCCTATGAAGCCGCCAAGTTGGTTAAGGCATTTTGGGACAAAGAAAGGGCCACAAGCTTACTTTCGGATGCCCATGAGCAGCTTGGTCAATACCGGGAAGCCCTGGAGTTTGCCCGACTCAACAAGTCCTATGCTGACAGTCTTTACAATCAGGACAAAAACGCTGAGGTGAGCTACCTTCAGCTTCAGCTTGCGGAAGCTGACAATGCCGCGCTAGAGCAAGCTAAGCAAATCAGCGACCAACGTGCTCAAATCAGCAACAGAACCATCCTTGGCCTCAGCCTGATCTTGGCCGTTTTAATGGTTGCTCTTTTCCTGTATCGCAGGTGGCTGAAAGAAAAAGAAAACCTTAATTCACAGTTGTTGGAGAAACAAAAAGAAATCATCCAGCAAAATGAAAAACTTAACCGCCTTAATGAGGAGAAAAACAAGCTTTTCTCCATTTTGTCCCACGATCTCAAAACACCGATCAACTCTATCCGCCAAATCTTGGAGCTTCAGTCTCTGAATCTTCTAAACCCGGAAGAAAAAAGAAAATCCGATGAAATGCTCGTCAGACAAGTCCAGCACACCGACCAAATGATGGATCAGTTGCTTCGTTGGGCGCATGCTCAAATGGAAGGAATAATTACCCAGCGGGATGCGGTCGATCTGAATACTATCATCCAAAAAAGTATTGCTCAAAACGATTTCGTGGCCTCTAAAAAGGAAATCCAGTTTGATTTCTCTCCGGATGATTCCCAACCCAAAATACTAGCTGACCGAACCCAAGCCCAAATAATCATTCAAAATTGCATTCAGAATGCTGTCAAGTTTTCCCATGTGGGCGGGAAAATACACCTATCTACCCTAGACCGGGAAAACCTAATCCGGCTGACCATTCGGGATGAAGGTGTTGGAATTCCTAAAAACAAACTTGCCGAAATTCAGGAAAAACGAAGCCCTGTCAACTCCTCAGAGGGCACAAACAAGGAACTGGGTACCGGACTCGGATTGCTACTCGTCAGACAATTCATCGAGATGAACGAAGGAAAGATTCAGATTGAAAGCGAGCCTGGAAAGGGAACGACGATCACTCTTACATTTGAAAAAGCAGCTTAACATGAATTCCCCCTACCTCTTTCAGACTAAAAGACTGGGTTTTAGACTTTGGCAACCCTTTGATCTGGATGATTTCACCGCCATCAATGCCGATCCTGAAGTCATGCGCTTTTTTCAAAAACCTTACACTCTTGAAGAAACCCAATCCATGATGGATCGGATGCAGCGGCTGTACGAAGAAAGAGGGCACTGCTACTTTGCCGTCGACCTGCTGGAAACCAAAGATCTGATCGGAACCATCGGACTGGGCTGGAAAACCTTCGAAGCAGACTTCACTCCCTGTGTGGACATCGGCTGGAGAATAGGAAAAAAATGGTGGAATCAAGGGCTTACAAGTGAAGGCGCTAAGGCTTGTCTCGACTTTGCCGGACAACTAGAAATCAAAGAAGTGTTTTCCTATGCTACAGCCACCAATCTTCCCTCTATCCAGGTGATGAAAAAAATCGGCATGCTCTTTTGCTATGAATTTGATTATTCAGAACTCAGGGACTATCCGGATCTGAGGCAATGTGTGCTATATAAAGCGATGCTGTGATTTAGATTTACGATTTTGGATTTAGGAATTACGAAATTCAGAGCAGCACCCAAGCTCCTCTCTCAAGCCATTCCTGTTTGATTTTTCAGCGTTGTCGATTTCTGATTTCACCCGACACTTGTTGGTTTTCAATCTTCCCAAATACTTCCTGACTCCAGGCAAAGAACTATTCCAAAGTTTGGAACTTTGGAAAAGCTGTAAACGGCGCCTCGCAACTTGATAAATGACGCAAGCTACTTGGATCTAAAGTCTATTCTCTTATGTCTTGCTTATTGATACCAACTACTTGATACTAAAAAAGCCACCCCCTTTCGAGGATGGCCTAGCTCCACCGCTACCCAGCTATCAGTTGGAGCTCTTCAAAAATAAACCTGCAATTCCCAATACTTCCTGCATAGAGAGTGGCTCATCCCAGGCTTCGGACACCCCTGCCGAATCGATACCAGTCAAATTTGAGACATTCACTCCCGCATGGGTGAGATTTTCTTCTCCGGCATAAATCCCGGCCGCTGCTGCCGGAAGAGTTCCGATCGAGTTGCCCGTGATCCATCCTTTTACCGTATCCTGACCTTTTTTGGTGCGTAGTCTTCGGATCATGGAGGCATGTCTTGCTTCTACCGAGTGAATGGACAAAGCCGCCGTCAGCACCACATCACTTTCCATCACATTGGCGGCCTGTCCTTTGTAGGCTCTCACTCCCGTATCCTCGAATGCCTGCGCCAAAGCGAGAAAAGTCGGATAGTCCTGAAATGGCCTAAAATTTCCTTCTGCTGTAAAATCAAAGTCAGGTTCCGCGACAGGCGTGCCGTTGAGCACACTGCCTATGACCTCTGTGAGAAATCTCACGTGAGCCAATTCATGATCCCTGATTTTCTGGATAATCGGCCTTTCAGCCATCGCTACCACACCTGAATCCAGCCCTAACTGATAATATCGGTATTCCAAATGCTCCAAAGTGAGTGCATAGTTGAGCACATTGATCAGAGAAGCCGTGTCAGCTTTGGCGATATGAGGAATCGAATTCAGGACAGAAAGTGGGACAGCTGCCAGCGCGATTTTCTTTCCAAAATCACCAAATTGGCGAAATGCATCCCTGCGGGAATAAAATCGGTCTTTGGCCTCTGCATCTTTGGTATCAGGACAAATCGTGTCCAATAGTTTCATCAAATTCATGATTTCTGATTTTTAGGATAAAAGATTAACTCGGCAATTGACTGAAGTCGATTTCAGTCTTCACAAACGCACTGGCAGCTGTAAGCACCTGCTGAAAATTGAGCGTACGCTCAAGCCCATTGGCATCAATCAGATCATCTCCGGCAAAATCCACCGAATTGGGATTAATCAGGTCGCGGATAGCCGCGGCATGACGAGCCTCCACGGAGACAATTTTCCCGGCAATCAACAATAGGTCCGCATTTGTCAAAAACTGCCCTGCCCCATTGTAAGCAGCCACTCCTAAGTCCTCAAAGGTCTTTGCAGCAGCCAACACAGCATTGCGGCTATTGAAATCAATACTGCTGAAGTCTACCTCTAGATCTCCGATGGCATTAGCACCTAAGGCCACTTTAAAAAACTCCCGATGGGCCCGCTCATGCTTTTCCAGGTCCCCCATGATGGTCTTTTCCTCGGCAGTAGCATTGGCAAAATAGCCTCCCTTCATGACCTCAGCATAAAATGCCGCTTCAAGCTGCTCCAGCGCATAAGCGTAATTGAGAATTCCCACATCACCCGAACCCAGATTCACCATACCTGGCATCGAGGGCATGCTATCCTCGTCGTTACATCCCATCAGCAGCAGTCCTGCCCCTGCAACAGTCAGCGACCCCATTTTGAGAAATTGTCTCCGGGGATTAGCCGTCTTCAGTCCTTCCGGCATAAATAATTCGTTTTTCATTAGTCTTGTGTTTAGGTTAAAATCCGGTTTAGAATTCCATGGAAAAATCTGATCATTGACCGATTTGAAAGGACTTACGAAGTGGAAGGATGAATTGGATTTTAGGAATTGAAAAAAATTGCAATTATTATTTTTTGCCAAAATCCAATTGAAACACCTCGGTTTTTGTCGAGGATTTTTAAAACGGCATGATTAAATTGATATTCATTTTTCTGATTATCAGAAAGTTTGATATCGGCACTCCGATGGGAGTTACTTGTTTACTAATAATTATTCACTTAACACAAACCCAAATTCCATGAAGTTTTTATCCAATACCCAAATCCTTGGGATAGCACTATTGCTATCTGTTCTGCTTATTTCAGGCTGTATGACCGAAGACAGCTCCACCACTGATCCTCTTCTTCCAGAAGTGAATACCGAGTTAAAAAATCCAGATCTTTGGCCAAATCCATTGGACAACTTGAGATTAGATCCTAGCACCCTAAAAATGCTGGCTGAACTACGTCAAGCAACGGTTCAATACCACGACATCAACGTAGCGCTGGAAGCTGGATACGAACAAGGTTCTGAATGTGTGTCATCTCCATCAGGAGCAATGGGGTTTCATTATGTGAATTTCGGTTGGGTGGATGGAGAATATGATCCCTACCAACCAGAAGCCTTATTGTACGAGATGGACCAACATGGCAAGATGCATCTTGTCGGTGTTGAATTCGTAGTGGTAGCAGATCTCTGGGATTTAGAAAATGAAATGATCCCAAATTTTGGAGTGCAGGAATTTGATGAAGCTTTCCCCCCTGCACCTTTACCCTTCCGAAATTATCAACTTCACGTTTGGGTTTGGAAAGGAAATCCAAATGGAATATTTACCAAGTTTAATCCGAATGTCAAGTGTAATTAATTCAAAAAAAGCCTTCTACAATCGGAAGGCTTTTTCATTTCCCTAATTCATATTTTTATCTTCAAGGCAATTAATCCCTGAATCATGAAATTTTCATTTTCCTTACTCCTTTCAATCTTTATCCAATTTGCAGTTTTCGCTCAATCCCCTTCTACCAGAGAAATGGACCGGATCAACTGGATGGAGTTTGCTGAATTTGTCCCCTCCAACATCAACACCGTCCTTCTTCCCACCGGCACCCTTGAGCCTCACGGAGTCATCAATAACGGTGCTGACAATACCGCTCCATTTGCTATGGCCAAGGCTATTGCCGCTGAGCTCAATGCGATGATCGCCCCGACTTTGAACTATGGCATCACCGGAAGTATGGCTGCCTACCCTGGAGCATTCCAAATCTCGGAAGAGGCCTATGCGCCCTTCGTGAGGGACATCCTCAAAGGACTGGCAAAAAATAAATTCAAAAATATCATCATTCTCAACGGGCATGGAGGAGGACAAACGGCCGTACTTCAAAAAGTGGCTGCAGAAGTGGCCAATGAGCTTGGCATCCGGACTTTAGTCATCAACTGGTGGTCTTACGCTTCAGATGTCACCATGGAGGTCTTCAAAGAAGATGGTGGACATGCAGGCCTAAACGAGACGGCTTACATCCAAGCCATTGATCCGACTTTGGTGCACAAGGACCGCTATAATTCAGATCAGGCCACTGCCTATCCCAAACCCAACACCTGGTCAGCCGTTCCTTTCCCTTCCTCCATTGGACTCTATCAAGAAGGTCAGGGCTACCCCAACTTTGACGAAAAACAGGCCAAGGAATACTTCCAAAAAGTCAATGCAAAAGTGGCAGGATTGATTAAGGAGACAATTCGAAAGTGGGATTTGGCAGGTCTCTAGGGTTCGAGGTTCATTAGTTCGGAGTTCGAGTTTCGTTGCTGTTCGGTGTTCGAAATTCAGCGTTCCGCGTTCAAAATTTTACAACTTTGAACATCGAACCAGGAACATCGAACTTCGTAGTCAATTCTAATTAGCTGCAACCTCTGTATGACCGACCAAACCTACCAAAACCTTCTCGCCGCCGATTTCAAACCGGGTGAATACGATTCCTGCACCTTTATCGCCTGCAATTTTTCTAATCTCAACTTCCATGGCTCAAGCTTTGAAAACTGCACCTTCCGTGACTGCGACCTGAGCAATGCCAAGGTCTTCAAAGTGGGTTTCCAGAATGTCAGGTTTGAGCGATGCAAAGTGCTTGGGGTGCATTTCAATACCGCTAATGCCTTTTTGATGGAATTTCAGTTTGACCACTGTCAACTGGACTACTGCAACTTCTTTAATCTTAAACTCAAAAAATCCCGCTTCATCCACAGCCGCCTGCTCGAAGTAGATTTCACCCAAGCCGAACTGCAAGAGGTGAGTTTTCAGGGTTCGGATCTCAGCGGGGCCGTTTTTGATAGAACGAATCTTGAAAAAGCCGACTTCAGAGAAGCGATGAATTACCAAATCGATCCGGAGATCAATAAGGTGAAAGGCGCGAGATTTGACTTGGAAGGTTTGCCGGGGCTTTTGGCTAAGTGGGGAATAAAAGTGGGGTAAAAGATCAATAACCAATTTTCAAATCCAATGATCAAGGAGGGTTTTCAATGACCAATGACCCTTGTACCCCCCGCCCCCCTTAAGTGGGAGATCTGAGAATAGTGGTTGTAGCTATTGAAAATTAAAAAAGCCAGCCTCAATCGAAGCTGGCTTTCTGAATTAATGAAAATCGACCTTATTTTTTAATCAGCCTTCCGGTCATTACCATCTTGCCAACCTGAATCTGAACCGTGTACATGCCCGGAGCCAGTCCGTTCACATCCAAAGTCTGGACAAAGGTCGCCTCTCGGGTAAACTGATCGCTGATCACCATCCTACCTACCGCATCAAATACCCTCAAGGATACTTGGGAAGGCTGATCCAGTTCTACCAAGACGTTGGCTCTGTCCTCTGCTGGATTAGGATAGATCAGGAACTCGCCAATTTTGAGTTCACGGAAGAGTGTGATGTCCTTGCTGATGGTCTGTCCCGCACGGTCGGTGCTGAATACGGTCAGCTTCATCTCTGCATCAGGCATTCCTGTTCCTTTCCAGATCAAGCGGTTACCTTCCACGGCCAAGTCCGGATGTCCTTCCACTCGGTAGGTATGGACATTATCCACAGGATCCACCGTACTAAGAAGACCAATCTGATCGCCTACTCTCAGCTGATTGGAAACAGACTTGCTGCTCAGCTCGATATCTAATGCCTTTGGCTTGTCCAAGACCAAGATATTCAATACAGGAGTCGAACTGAATCGAGCCTGAAGCTGAGGAGTGGATAAGGCTTTCACCTGATACATTCCCGGAGTCAGAGGTTCATAACCATCTTCAATCCAACTCAGACTTAGGTTTTCTTCCACTTCAATACCGGAAATCACTTCCTCAAAAGCAGTATTCCAAGGCACAGTCACCAGTTCAGGGTTTTGGAAATCCAATCTGGCTCCATTTCTTCTGATTCTTGGAGCGGTTCGGACAATTCTCACGGTAGCTCTTGCGGTGTTTCCGCTGGCATCCGCCACATTGATGGTCACATTATACGTCCCTGCGGTGGTAGTGATAGTTCCTGCCGGGATAGACTGGACATATGAATCTACCCCACAATTGTCAACAACAAATTCACTGAAATCAGGAATCTGATAAGTTTCACCTTCTGGCATAGTGAATTTAATATCCTTTGGAAGTCCAACAAAAGTAGGTGATGTCGCATCCTGAATAGTCACAAAAGCAGGTGCAGAAGCCGTGTTTCCGTTTACATCGGTTGCTGTAAGAATGACCTCTCTCGTACCCAAGTCTACACAGGTAAACTGTGTCACATTGATACTCAAGCTTGCTATTCCACAGGCATCCCGCGTTCCCCGATCGATCGCCCCCGGAGTCAAAGTGGCTGTCCCATCCGCTCCGAGTCTTAAGTTGATATTTTTAGTAGCCACGGTCGGTAATGTCTGATCCAAAACAGTTACTAGGATGGAGGTAGAGTTGGAATTTCCATTTTCATCCGTCGCCGTCAATTGAACGATAGGACTAACTGCCACATCTGCACAACCGAAGGTCAAGCGATCCAAGGCAAGTAATAGATTTTCTGGAGCTGTGAAATTATCCGTGGAACCGTTATTCACCTGTTCCGGAGTAATGGTTCCAAATCCATTGGCATCCAAAATCACTGTAACGGCCTGACCGATTGCTACCGGAGGCGTCATATCATTCAGTGTGATGCTGAAGGTTTCCGCCTCGGTCTCATTCAGGAATAGATCTGTGACGGTGAAGGTGAAGGAATCCGTTCTTGCCGTATTCACCGTGTTCTGATAGCTCAACTTGCCAGTGGCAATATCAGCCTGAGTGAAGATGTGGCCAATTTCTGCCACTGCTCCATCGAAGCTTAGGGTGCCAGCAAGCGGTAGAGACTTGATGGTAAATACCAGCTGATCTGCCGGTGACTCGTCATCATCTGCACTGAGGTCAGCTTGAGTAAAGGCTCTCGAGGCATCGGTGTCAAAGGTACCAGTCTGATTGACAAGCGTCGGAGGAGTATTGTCCAGAGTAAAGAACCCTGACTCTGCAAACTCCCCGCCTGCCAGAGCTCCGTCAATGGCTTGCAGGCTCCATTCAAAGGTCTTGCCTTTGTCCGCTTCGGAATAATTCCACTCATAGAAGGTATTCAAGGAAGCATTACCTAATCCTGGAAGCAATCTCCAGCCATCGCTTTCCAGTGCTTCAGGAGTTTTGGAATAGTTCGAAGACCCTACTTCACGGATAAAGAGGTTGTATGAAAGAGAATTCACCGGAGTCTCAGTATCCGAAGCAGCCCCCCATTCTAATCTCATTTTTTGCTCAACCGGATTCGGCATCGACACCAGATTCATTGGAGCGGTTGGCTTCGCATTGGCAGAACCTCCATTTTCTACATGGTTATTCAAATAGATCCTTGTTTTCAACTGGTAGGAACTATTAAGACCGGAAATAGCTATGTCCAAATCTCCATCTCCATCCAAATCTGCCCATCCACCTCGGGAAATCAGACCTAACTCCAAGTTAAGTGGCAGTTCTTCAAAAACATCTGAACCCTGATTTCTATATACTCTGGATATAAACCGTTGCTCTTCGGTTGGTTGAGTAAAGTCTATTCCTGAACTCAGGAGATCCAAATCTCCATCATTGTCAAAATCCCCCCATTTGATCATTCCCGCCCAGTGTGGCTGAATGTTCAGATTTACTGGAGTAAATTCATCACCTCCATCATTTCGATATAGACTGCTAAAGGCTTGCCAAGAAGAATTACGTCCTGAAATGAAAAGATCCAAATCCCCATCAGAGTCATAATCTCCCCAATCCATTGCAGGTTCAATAAATCCTGGTATCGGTGTAACCACTTCTGTAAAGGTATCCGCTCCGTCATTTCGGTAAAGTTTAGAAAGAGGAGTCCCATTGGGCTGATTTCCCGAAACAAACAAGTCTAAATCTCCATCCAAATCATAATCAACCCAATTTAAATTCCCCACATGTAGTTGCTCAAGCCCGGCATCAACTTCAACAAACTGGTTACCTCCCTCATTTCTATATAATTTGGTGATAGGTATGTAAAGATTTGTGCCTTGGTCAATTCCCAAATCTCCAATTACTGCCAAATCCAAATCACCATCATTATCAAAATCACCCCAAGATCCGGTTCCTTGTCTAAGGCCAATAAGATTTGCCTGGATGTCAACAAATCCATCTGGGCCATTATTTTGGTAAATTCTACTAGCAAGGGTGCCGTCAACCAATCCATTTGTGAAGAAATCCAAATCTCCATCTCCATCGTAATCTCCCCATGGGGATTGGGTATTGATGGATTGGACTCCAATCTGCTGATCAATGGCACTGAAGGCTCCAGTTCCGTCGTTTTCAAAAAATCCGGCCAGTTGAGAAAAACTATTAAATGAGAAATCAAGATCCCTATCTCCATCCAAATCCCCAAGATCCATAATTCCCTTGTCTGAAATTGTAGCCACCAAATCAAATGCTGCTCTTGGCGCTACCTCATCCAACACCCCATGAATCCTTACCGCACCGCTTCGCTTTTCTCCATCGAACCTGGTAAAAGAACCAATAGCCAAAAGCTTACCGTCACTCTGCTGCAACACTTTCTGAACATTTCCATTAGCTCCCAAACCAAAATCATATCGAGTGTCCAAAGATCCATCTGGATTGATGGCAACAATTCGATTGGCAGGCTGACCATTATAGGTGGTAAAACCTCCACCCACGAATAGTCCTCTATCCCTTCTGGAAAATACAGTGCGGATGAAGCCTGGAGGAAATCCCCCTCCCGTATTAAAGCTGGTATCCAAAGAACCATCCCGATTGATTCTGGCTATTCCATTAATAGTTGTTCCGTTGAAGCTTGTAGGCCCTACAATTACAATTTTCTGATCATCCTGAATCGTCAAATCCCAAGCTTGACCAATTAAAGTTGCTGAAATGGAGGGATCTGCCGAACCATCAGGATTGAGTCTAAAAAGCCTAAACTCGAAAGCATCCGGGGAAACATTTGCCCCAAAGACAATTTTTCCATCTTCCTGAATCCCCAAGGGTAAACCGCTTCGGAATTTGGGTACACCGGGAACAAAACTAGAATCCAAACTTCCATCCGGGTTTAATCGAACAATTGCGTTCACAGGGACAGAGTTGTACCCATTAAAATCTCCTACAACCACAATTTTACCGTCTTTCTGGACCGCGATATTCCTGACTAAGGTATTGAATTGTAACCCTGTGAATCCGGTCCCGGTTTGGAACGAATCATCTACTGAGCCATCTTCATTGAGTCGTACCAATTTTTGGATCGTTTGACCATTAACTTGAGAAAAATTTCCACCCAATAGCAATTTGCCATCAGCTTGTTTGGTCATTACATAAACTTGTCCGTCGGTTTGGGCAACAAAACTCTCATCACGGGTACCATCTGGGAAGAATCGGGCAATATTTCCTATCTCAATCCCGTCAAAGCGATTGAACACTCCACCTACATAAAATCTACCATCCTCTTCCACTAATCCCGTAGATGCAAATGGAGGTGAAATCGCCCCTCCCCCTTCGGAATACAATGCCTTGAAATTCAGGGAACAATCCACTTCTCCCAGTCCTTGACTGTTGCCGGTGATGATAATTTCTTGGGTTTGCGTGCTCTCATTTCCCGCAGCATCCCGGTAGGTCCAAGTAATCAAAGTAGATCCTACTTGATTAAGCGGGAAAATGGACAAATCGGTCGTTGCGGTTACCGCACCATCCACAGCATCTGTTGCTGTAGGCGCTATCAGTTCATCGGCATTGATTCCGCATTGGGATTGGATAGGAGCGAGCGTCCCAACGTTAGGTACGGGTGGAGTGGTGTCGCCTTGATTGGTACTGATTCCATGTATTCTGGCGATATTCACTCTTGTAGTGCCATTATAAGTGGTGAATGCTCCACTGATTAAAATTTTACCATCAGGATATCCTTTTAGGTCAGACACTGTTCGGTTTGCGCCTGTTCCAAAATTGAATTGGGTATTTCTACTCCCATCAGAATTAATGCTCACCAGATTAGTTGCAGTAGTACCGTTGTAGGAGGAAAAAGTACCTCCAGCTATAATTTTATCTGATGAGTAAATGAGGATTAAGCCGACCGAGCCATCAAAGCCAGTTCCTGGATTAAAAGATGTATCCAAGGTTCCATTTGAATTAAGCCTTGCAATTCTGTTCCGGGAAATTCCGTCAAAGTTTGTAAATGCTCCACTAATATAAATTTTACCGTCATCAGCCACCTTTATCTCTGAAATACGATTGTTTGCTCCAAAGCCAGGATTAAAAGAAGTATCTCGAGTGCCATCAGCATTAAACCGGGCAATTCTTCCGACCGCATTGGAGAATTCTCCTGAAACTAAAATTTTGCCGTCCGGTTGAACGGCAACATCGCTCATCGAGGTTGCGCCAAGGTTGCTGGGGGTATAAGTAGAATCATCAGTTCCATTTGAATTCAGAAGTACATACCTCTGCCGGTTTAAACCATTAAAAATGGTAAAATCACCGATGACAATGATTTTACCATCTGATCGAACTTCAATTTTTGAAACAGTATTGTTTGGACCTGAGCCAATATTAAATGTTGGATCCACACTCCCATCCGAATTTAGACGAACCATACGATTAGCAGGAACTCCGTTCACCGAACTAAAAATTCCTGCCATCAGGATTTTACCATCAGGTTGTTCCCTTATAGCATCTATGGTGGTAAAATCTGGTACAACTGCAGGATTGAAGGAAGCATCCCTACTGCCGTCTGCATTAAATCTAGCAACCGAAGTTACTGCAAAACCATTTATGGTATTGAAGGATCCTACCGCGAGGATTTTCCCATCTGATTGAACCCACATAGAAGAAATGGATGAGGGATAAGGAAAGCCCCCTTCCAAAAATTGGATATCACCCGCATTAAAACTCACATCCAATTCCCCTGGATTTTGAGCGGATACCCATCCCGAGAAGGATGCCAAAAAGAGAAGTAAGAGTAGTGCTTTTTTCATGTGTCTGTGTTTTTGTTGATTTTTTTTGATGGTCAAATCCGCTTGTCTAAAAAATATCACGCCGTAGGAATGAAATTACATCTTCGTCGAACCTCAGGACAGGGTGAGTTTGAAGTCGGTAGCGATGAGCAAGAAATCGGAAGAATCCGGGGTGCATTTGGTCTTTGGATCTTCCTATTCCTATCAGGAAAGATTTATCTGAATCATAGGAAGGTCCTCTGTCTTCCGAGACTTGACCTTGGCATTCCCCTTTTTGGAAATCTGCTCTTCCTAATCCTATCATGTTGTATCTAACCTTATCCATTTGCATCAGATGCATCACGAGTAAAAATCTTTAATCCTTCCCCTAAAATTTCTTGATCAATTCACCGAAAAATCTTGCACAAACGACTATTAATTACTTGTTTAGGAAAGATTATTTGGCAAATCGATAGTAATACCAAACAGAAGCAAGTGTTTATCCCCTTCACTCCACCTGTCAAAATTTGCTGATGTCATCTGGGAATCAAATACCTAGAAGTAAGTAATTTGTACTTAAAGTGTAATAAACTGTAGTTTGTGAGTCCATTTTTCTCCTTGGCGGTTCGTGTGGTGAGTTGGGTTTCGGCCTTTCCGATTCTGTTTTTACTTTTTTCCCTAAATCCATCAGAAGAAAAATCGACCTCCATTCCTTTTTGGGTTTTTACCGATGAGGGTCAGTCAGTTTCGGAAGCATGGAAGGATATTCCTGAGGAGTATATCACCCAGGGTCGGTTCAATCCTGGCATCCAACTTCATAGCTGGTGGGTAAAGACCGTGGTGAAAAATGAGTCTTCTGCCAAGGATCGCTTGTTTCTGATCTTGAACAATCCGCACATCAACCGGATCGAAGTCTATTTCAACGGAAGTCAAGAGCCCCAATGGATCACCGGAGACCGTTTCCCCTTTGATTCCAGACCTTACTCGAGCAGGGACTTTGTCTTTCCATTCGAACTGAATCCTGATGAACAGGTAACCGTATTGATGAAGCTGGATAAGCGTGGGGAAACGTTTCATATCGATCCGGAGCTACTTCCAGAAAATGACTTTGCCGAAAGGCGACGAACCGAGCACATCATGATGGGGCTAGTAGGGGGTTGGATGCTATTGGTAGTAGTTTTCACGCTTTTCTTCTGGTCCGAACTTCGGGACAGAAGTGCGTTTTATTATGCCCTGTATATCCTATTGGTGTTTCTGTGGATTTTTGCCCATTGGGGGATGGCATACCAGTTTCTTTGGCCTGAGGCAGTGACTTGGGTAGGCAAATCCAGACCGATCCTCAACCTGGCCTCATTCATATTCTTATTACTCACCATTATTAATTTTTTTCCTCCTACTGGCATCTGGAGACCTTTTGAGTTAGCCTTTAGAATAATGATTTGGACGAATACCGCTTTACTTTTGGCGTTTTTGGTGATTCCTGAGGAAGTCCCCTCCCCTGAGGTGGTCGCCTTTTTCCTCAAAGTAGTTTTGATTTTATCTGCAGTCCAGGTTTTGATAGTTGTAAGCTATTTAATCGTTCAATACAAAGCGAAAACACCTTTTGCAGGCTTCTATCTCTCCGGGATAGCCTTCCTGATGGTTTTTTCTTTATTGATTTATTTGGATCAAGCTACGGGTGCAGTACTGCTCTCCCATACACTTCTCAATTTTGGAAGTGCATTTGGACTGATGGGAGAAACAGCATTGATTTCATTTGCCTTTATGAGACAAGCCTCTTTGGAGAAAAAGGAAAAGGAAAAGCTGGCAGTCAAAATCCTAACACGGGAAAAGGAAATCGCCGACCAAATCATTTTGGCTCAGGAAGAAGAGCGAAACCGTTTGGGAAGAGACCTGCATGATGGATTACTAGGATTTCTCGGAAGCGCCCATCTGAAGGTGCAGACGCTGGTTGACAAATTTCCATATCCTGAATTGCTGGAGCTGAAAAATCAACTTAACGAAGGAATCAGGGAAACCCGTGTGCTTTCCCATGACCTGACTCCTCCCTTGTTGGAAGAGTTTGGACTCGAACAATCCCTTCGCAACAAACTGGTGGAACTCGAGCAAAGCGGCGCCTTTAAAACCTCTCTTTTTGCAAAACTACACTTCGACGTCAGCAAATCCATCCAAGTCACCGTGTATCGGATTTGTATGGAATTAATCCATAATGCTCTGAAGCATTCCAAAGCCCAAGAACTCCATATTTCGCTGGAAACCACCCCAGACGAACTTATCCTGATGGTTGAGGATGATGGTATAGGATTCGATCCCGAAGCGAAAAAGAAAGGAATTGGACTAAAAAACATCGAAAACAGGGTAAACTACCTAAAGGGCACTCTTCAGATCGATTCAAAATCAGCAGGAACGAGCATTCTTATCCTAATCCCCCTATCCCCCAACCCAAATGAGTAAAATCCGAATCCTTCACATCGACGACCACATCCTTTTCACTCAGGGAATCCAATATCTGCTTTCCGAAAATCCGGCATTTGAGTGGATTGGAGGAGCTTCCTCGGGCAAAGAAGGGGTGGAAAAAGCCCTGAAGTTTAAGCCGGACCTGGTCATCGTCGATTATTTTATTCCTGAAACCAACGGGGTCGACATAGGGACAGAAATCCTAAAAACCCTCCCTAAGACCAAACTGGTGCTGTTGACTATGGAAAACAGCTATCTGATCATACAAAGTGCGAGGGAAAAAGGATTTTCAGCTTGGATTTCCAAGGCTGCTGAAAAGGACGAACTCTTGTCCACACTGGAAAGAGTGTGCAGGAGTGAGGAAAAAATTTTCCCGGAACAGGTTTCCATTCAAGTCAGTCCCATCCAGGGAAATTATAAGTTTGATCAATTGACCAAAAGGGAGCGTGAAATCCTTCTCCTGATCACCCAAGGTTATACTTCCCAAGAAATTGCAGACAAACTGTACCTCAGCTTGCTGACTGTGAATACCCACCGCAGAAATCTGCTCAGTAAACTGGGAATCAAAAATTTCGCCCAGTTATCGGGAGGTTCGGGATTGGGGAAATTGATGGAAAAAAAGAGTTGAGGACCTAATTCCAATTACTCGGTCTGAAATCGTGAAGCTCTTTTTGGGAATTGGAATCCCTTATTCCACCCATCTCCCATTTGACCATAAAAAAACCGGACCTCTCAGCCCGGCTTTTTCAAATGACTAATTTTCAATCGCATTCCAAAAAAATGGCAACAATTCCCAAGATTCAATCCACTTGATCATTGGTGATTGAGATATGCGAATTGTTCCTTGAACTCATTTCTTCATATATGCATCCCTTACTGCCTTAAATTCAGAGCCATCTTTCCAGCCCGGCCACTTGTCAGACTTGGAGAGGTTTTTTCCTACATTATAGAGTAGCTGCACATCGTCTACTGCACCGTCCAGGTTCCAGCGGGAAGTATCGTATTCGTCGGAAGCTTTATGATAATACTGTGCCGTATATTCATCCTGAAGCTGCTTTCCGTATTCTTTGCCCTTTTCGAAATGATCAATGCCGGTACCGAAATACAAGGCAGGAATCCCGATTTTGGCGAAGTTGAAATGGTCAGAACGGAAATAATACCCAGCTACCGGATTGGGTTCTGGAGCACTGTATCTTCCCAACTTTTCCAATTCCACATTGAGTAAATCCTCCATTTCAGACTGACCCACTCCGATAATGGAGACATCTTTCATTTTCCCATACGGATTGATACCGTCCATATTGATGTTGGCCACGGTTTTTTCCTTAGGATAAATCGGGTTTTGAGCATAGTAAGCCGAACCCCAAAGTCCCTGTTCCTCGGCAGTTACGGCAAGGAAAACAACGGTTCGCTCTGGCTGAGCGTCTGCTTTGAAAGCTTTGGCCAAGGCCAAAAGTGCGGCTGTACCGGAAGCATTGTCCAGCGCCCCATTGTAGATGGAGTCTCCTGTCTCATCAGGTTTGCCTATGCCCAAGTGGTCCCAATGAGCGGAGTAAATGATCACCTCTTCCGGTTTGGACTTGCCGGTCACCTTTGCCACTACGTTTTGAGAGACATTGTATTCTGCTTTTACCCGAATGGAAGCACTTGCCTTAATTCCCATCGGGATGGGCTCAAAGTCATCCTTTCTTGCTTTGGCCAACAATTCTGATTCTTTCATCCCGGTGAGTTCGAAAAGCTTGTTGGCAGTGGGAAGGGTAATCCATCCTTCGAAGCCCAACTTGTATTTTTCCTGTCCTCGGTCATCGAGGTAAAGTTTGGAGGCATTCCAGCTGTTTTGAATCACGTTGAAGCCATATCCTGCCGGAATGGTGTTGTGCACGATCAGACAGCCCAAGGCACCCTGACGGGCGGCTTCTTCAAATTTATAAGTCCAGCGACCATAGTAGGTCATGGTATTTCCCTTGAAAAGAGAGGCATCCTCTGTCCCAAACCCTGGATCATTGACCAAGACTACCACGATTTTTCCTTTTACATCCAGGTTTTTATAATCATTCCAGCCATATTCCGGTGCCACGATTCCAAAGCCCGCAAAAACCACTTCCGCATTTTCGACAGAAACCAAACTATCTGTGCGCTGAGTCCAGATCACAAAATCCTTCAGGCCTTCTGCCGTTAGATTTCCCTTGGAGCCTATAAACTCCATTTTCTCAGAAGGGCTGCTGGTGACTGAAACCATCGGAACATCCTGAAAATAGGAATCTCCGTTTCCCGGCTCCAATCCAAGTTTTTTGAATTCCTGCTCCAAAAAAGCGGTGGTGATTTTTTCGCCTTCCGTAAAGGGCATTCTGCCCATAAACTCATCGGAAGAGAGGGTAATCAGATGGGGTTCAAGATCCGAGACCTGAAACTGATAATGGGAATTTTGCTTGCTACAGGCTACCAAAGTAGCGGCGAGGCAAAGCACTAGTAGTGATTTTTTCATAGGTGATGAGTTATTCTAAAGACAAATAACGGCTCGAAGTTAAACTTTTAGATCTTGATTTCCTGACTGATAAATCCAAATTGCATCTTTCATATTGGATTGCCTGAATTTTGACTTACCTTTGTAACCGGCGGCACGACCAGCTCCTGCTGAATCCCCCAGGTCCGGAAGGAAGCAAGGGTAGGCGGTTGTAGCGGTGCGATGCCGCCTCTTTTTTTGCCCTTCTCGGCCAAATCCCCTCCCCGATTCAATTTCTAATCCTGAATTATCTTCTAACTTTGCCCAAAGCCTCTACTTGGGGTGAATATGCTTTTGAAAAATTCTTAACCAAAAAACCTATTCCCATGAAGTTCTTTATTGACACTGCCAACCTCAGCGAAATCCGCGAAGCCTACGATTTGGGCGTATTGGATGGCGTGACTACCAATCCTTCCCTGATGGCCAAAGAAGGCATCACCGGTGACGAAAATGTAAAAGCCCACTACAAGGCAATCTGCGATATCGTGGATGACAAAGTGAGTGCGGAAGTGATCGCCACAGATTATGAGGGAATGATCAGAGAAGGAAAAGAATTGGCTAAAATCGATGACAAAATCGTAGTCAAAATCCCAATGATCCGAGACGGTGTGAAAGCACTGAAATATTTCAAAAGTGAAGGTATCCGTACCAACTGTACCTTGATCTTCTCTTCCGGTCAGGCCTTATTGGCTGCTAAAGCTGGTGCCTCTTATGTTTCCCCATTTATAGGAAGACTGGATGACATCTCCTATGACGGTTTGGAGCTGATCGGACAGATTGTACACATCTACGGAAACTATGGCTACGAAACCGAGGTTTTGGCTGCATCCATCCGCCATACCATGCACTTGATCAAGTGTGCCGAAATCGGAGCCGATGTGGCTACCTGCCCACTTAAAGTCATTACGGGATTGCTCAAGCATCCGCTTACCGACTCCGGACTGGCACAGTTTCTGGCAGACCATGCCAAAGCAGCCGGAAAATAAAACTCACTGGAGGCTGAATCTGAAAAGACTCAGCCTCTTTTTCACTCCTGATTTATGTATATCATCAAAGTAAAAGGAAAAGCAAAAATCCCTGATTACATCCAGATTCGGGACGAGAATTTTGTTCTCGTGGCTTACTTCAGAGCTGATCGGCCTTTAAAAAGCGTGGAAAAATTCGGCTTGGAAGGAAAGGAAGAACAGCTCGAGGAGTTGATCAAAAACCTTCCTTTCGGAAAACTTCAAAAACTAGATCTCTAAACCAATGGATTTCAGTACCCATCCTGTGTTGTCGATGACGCAGGCAACCATTTTTCAGGGTGAAAACCCAGTATTGACAGACGTTAACTTCTCTGTAGAGCAGCATGAGTTTGTATTCCTGATCGGAAGAACCGGAAGCGGAAAAAGCTCCTTGCTGAAAACCCTTTATGCAGATCTCCCGCTGAAAGCAGGTCATGCGGAAGTGGTTGGCTACAATCTTTCCAAAATAAAAACCAAGGAGGTCCCTTTCCTTCGAAGAAAAATCGGCATCATTTTTCAGGATTTTCAACTATTTACGGATCGGTCGGTCAGTGAAAATCTTGCCTTTGTCCTAAAAGCAACCGGTTGGACGGATTCTTTGAAGATCAAAGAACGAATCAGTGATGTATTGCTTCAAGTGGGACTCGTAGACGCATTGAATAAAATGCCACATCAACTATCAGGCGGAGAGCAGCAGCGCATCGTGATTGCCCGAGCTTTATTGAATAACCCCTCCATACTCCTGGCAGACGAACCTACAGGAAACCTGGACCCAGATGTGGCAGATGGGATTTTCAAACTTTTCCAGGAAATCAACAAACAAGGAACTGCCATCCTTATGGCAACCCACAACCACGAATTGCTCCGAAAATTCCCATATAGGGTCTTAAAATGTGAAAAAGGAAAATTGCTGGACAGTCAATTGCACGATGTTTCATTTGGTTCTTCCTTTTGAGAAAAAATTTTTCTTACTTCCTTGTGAACAAGACGCAAAAATCGTCCGTTTACCAATAGTCAACCAATTAACTATATGAGTTCAAAGTATTTATTCAGGATTTTGCTCTTCGGTCTCTTGATGTGGGGAGCAGTGGGATGTCAGGATGAGGAGGATACCGAGCCTGTAGTAGAAGAACCCGTCAACCCCAATATTGCCATTAATAAATGGATCAACGATGTGATGAAAGAGGTGTACCTATGGCTGGGAGAAATGAAAACACCGATTGCCAATACCTCAAATCCTGAAGATTATTTCGAATCACTTTTAAACAGACCCACAGACCGATTTTCGGTGATCTATCCGGATTATAAGGAACTGATCAATTCGCTGAACGGAGTCACCTTGGAGGCAGGTTATGAATTCACCCTTTACCGAGAAAGCTCCTCCAACAACAATGTAATCGCAGAGGTAACCTACATCAAAAAGAACAGTCCCGCAGCAAATGCAGGCATGAAGAGAGGTGATTACATCGTCCGGATCAACGGTACCCAGATGACTTTGGAAAACTACCGTCAAGTCTTGGGGCAAATTGATAAGCAACACACTTTAAATACCATCCGATTCAATGAGGGAGCAGGCAATTTCCAGCCTTTACCGGAAATTTCGCTGAATCCTGTGCAATTGGCCGAAAATCCCAACTTTTTGGATTCAGTATACACCATCAATGGAGAAAAGATTGGTTATGTAGTTTACCATTTCTTTGCACCTGGGCCAGGTAACAACAGTACTGCTTATGATCAGGAAATGGACGGAATCTTTGCTGATTTGAAAGCACAGGGCATTCAGCATTTGATCGTGGATTTCCGATACAATGGAGGAGGCTTCGTATCATCGGCTGTAAATCTTGCCAGCTTGATTGCTCCGGATGTGAAGTCAACAGATATATTCTCCAAGACCAAATACAACAGCTTTTTGATGCAGTTTGACAATCTTAAGAACGTACAGACTCCATTTAGAAGCAAGGCGGAAAATCTGGGAAAAACACTGAAAGGAAACCGTGTATATATCCTGACCTCTACTAGAACTGCCTCGGCATCCGAATTGATCATCAACGGGCTCAAACCCTACATGGACGTCTTTATCATTGGAGATAAGACTACCGGGAAAAATGTCGGTTCGGTTCCGTTTGAAGACACCGACAATCTCAGCAATAAATACGGGATGCTTCCGATCGTTTCCAGAAGTTACAATAGCTTGGATCAGTCGGAATATACCAATGGGTTTTTACCAAATATTGAGGCGAAAGAATCCTCAGAAAGACTAAAACCTCTTGGTGATGTGAACGAGCTCTTGCTTAGAAAAGCCATCGAGCAGATTACCGGTATTCCATCAGGGGCGAGATTCCAACAGCTTGACCGAGTAGATGTAGGAAGCACCTTGGACGACAAGGTTAGGGCCGGAGTGATGGTAGAAACCATCGATATAAAATAATATTTCTCTAATTTCTCCTATGAATCGGGGGCATTGACAATTGTCAATGCCCCCGATTTTTTTTTGCCTGACTCATTTTTTTGGAATTAATCAAATAAAATCACAAATTCAGATGAATCCTTATCATAATCAGACATTTACCCCAACCTCTAACCATGAAAAACACCCACTTCAAATTCCCTTTTAAGCCAATAGGATTGGCCATAGGGCTAGGTTTGGCATTGATTTCCTGCCAACCTGAAGAAAACCTCAATCTTGCTGATTCGGAATCTTTGGAATTCATCCAGTATAAAAATGGAGATATAATTCCCGGGCAATACATTGTCGTTTTACACCCTACGGGCATTTCTTCGAGAAAAGATCTGTCTTACGAGTCTGCACAGGCCTCCATGCGTAGAATGAGTTCTTCTATTCTGGCCAAATACCGGATTTCGGATGAAAATCTGAGACATGTGTATGGAAGTACTATTGAAGGATTTTCCGTGAAACTGACGGCTGAACAGTCAGAAATCATATCTAAAGACCCTGCAGTTAAGTTCATTGAACCAGATCGGATTATTTCCATAGCCCAAGGCAAAGGGAAGCCGGGTGGTGGCGGTGGTTCTACTGGCCAAACTACACCTTGGGGGATTACCAGAGTAGGTGGATTTGTAAACTACACAGGCACTGCAAAAGCATATATCATAGACACTGGCATTGACCTCGACCATCCTGATTTGAATGTGGCAACTATTGGGTTTAATGCATTTAACTCAGGCAGAGATGGGGAATCTTTGGATGATGGTAACGGTCACGGAACTCACGTAGCCGGCACTGTAGCAGCCATTAACAACTCTATTGGGGTCGTAGGTGTAGCCGCTGGAGCTCAGGTGGTTCCTGTAAAAGTTCTGAATTCCAGAGGCTCTGGCTCTTACGACGGAGTCATTGCAGGGGTAAATTATGTAGCGGGAAATGCCCAAGCGGGTGATGTGGCCAACATGAGTTTGGGTGGTCCAATATCAGAAGCCCTCGACGCAGCAATAATTGCAGCTTCCTCTAAGGTCAAATTTGCCATCGCAGCAGGAAACAGTTCCGCAAATGCGGCTAATTATTCCCCGGCTAGGGTAAATGGATCCAACATTTTCACTGTGTCTTCGATGGCTACAGGAGACAATTGGTCTTCTTTCTCCAATTTCGGTAATCCACCGGTAGATTTTTGTGCTCCCGGATCCTCGATCAACTCCACCTGGAAAGATGGTGGATATAACACTATCAGTGGGACATCTATGGCTGCGCCGCACGTAGCGGGTATTTTATTATTAGGTAATAACCCAAGGAACGGCGGGCAAGTAAAAAATGACCCTGATGGAAATCCAGACACAATTGCGATAAGATAAATTATCCATCAACCAATAGAAAAATACCCCAGTCGAGCCAAAATCTCAACTGGGGTATTTTTTCGGATATCAGATTAACTTTTTATTAAAAATGACAATTATTATTTGTTGCAAAAAGTCATTCTTCTAACTTGCTCAAATGGAGGCCATTGTAAGTTTCTTAATTTTGTTTAGCGCCTATTTTTTAGGTTTTTTGGCACTAGTCCAGTTAGGGGTAAGACCTATCAGAAAGTTAGTGCTTGACCCAAATACACAGAGAAAAGTTTTCATTTCCAATCACCTCAAAATCATTGTTTTGAGCTTGATTTTGGCTTTGGCAACAACATCCGTTTATTATTGGCTTTTTCTCTGATTAATCCCTATATGGGATAGTGTTTGAGTTGTTTTTTTCTGGGACAGCATTGACTCTCAATTCGATGAACTGATTCATGTCATTTTCACCTTTGACCAATTCGAAGGCATCATATAATTCTCCAATAGCGGTGTAGGATTCGAATTTAAGCCGGTTACCTTCTACAGTGATTACTTGAAAGAGTTGAGTATTTTCGGCAACTCGATCCCGTTGTCCGCCTTTGGCAGTCCAATCATCCCCGAGATCATACATCTTTCCACCGCTCACACTTACTACGTAAACTGTACCAGTGAGATCTTTCACATTGACTCCATCCATGACATTTTCACCCGGTGCCACTCTTCCCCTGGCATAGGCATGGTCATGACCCTGAAGGGCAAGATCCACCCTATACTTGTCAAAAATAGGTTTCCAAAGATTTCTCAACTCCTCATTGTCTCTACCACCGGAAGCCGAGAAAAATGGATGGTGGTAAGTCATGATCGTCCACTTTTTAGGATTATTGGCAAGAACTTCTTCAAGCCAGGTTGCCTGAATTTCATGATCGCGGTTGGAGTCCAATGAAATCACACGCACATCCTGATAGTCCATGTAATAGACCGTCTCCTCCAATCCCTTTGGCCCATTAAGCGGCAAAGTAAATTGAGGTCTCCATTGCACTGACAGACTACGGAGTTTTGCTTCCGATTCCTTTTGGTCTTTGGCTCGGTATTCATGGTTGCCTGGAGTGGGAAAGGATGGAATCATGCTGTGGATAAAACCTCCTGCCGTAAACCATTCATGCCATTCTTGCTCCCGGTGGGCCCGATTGATCAAATCTCCGGCATGAATAAAAAATTTAGCGTCCGGAGCCGTGCGAAAGCCTTCCCTCACCAATCTTGACCATAGCTCCAAAATGTAATTTTGCGCATCTCCTACATACAAAAAAGAAAATTTATCATTGGGTTGATCCGAGGCAGTTCTAAACTGAAACCATTCACTCCATCGCTCTCCATCACCTACACGATAAGCATAGGTAGTATCTGCCAGCAAGTCCTTGAATTCCACCGAATGGTAATGTGCCAGCACCTCAGCATCAACCACTTTTCTGGCATCCAGCACCTCTGTTTTTGCTTGAATAGTTTTTCCGTTTTTCCAAAATTTAGGAGCTGCAGTAGCCAATGCAATTTCCGCAAAAGCGATCTTTATTTCAGAATTGGTTCTCCAAGTCACATTGACTTCTGAAGATGGGTTTTGACCAAAATTGAGTACAATACGATCAGGATATTCGGAAGGCTTAGACCAATTGGCATGAAACTTTGGCTCTTTGTAGGTTTGAGTTTGACTGAAAACCTGAAAATGGAGAGAAACAAGAAATGAAAACAGAATCAAGCGGGAGAAATTCATGCGGGCAATATTTGTTCAGAATCTTTACTAATCCAATCAATGTAGGCAAAATCAGCCTGATACAAAAAGTCATTTATCTCTTTGGACTAAAAAACCCAATCAAGCAGGGGAAGATGCAAAGGGAAGTATTTTGATAAAGCAAATGAAAAAACAAAAGCCGACTGAAATATAGCCGGCTTATTAAAAGAGTAAGTTTCCCCTTAGTTTGATTTTTGAAGGTTTTCTTTTGCCTGATTGAAATTTGGCTCAAGAGAAAGCGCTTCGGTAAAGGCCGCCTTTGCTTCAGCTTTGGAATTTTGATCCAAATAAACCAAACCTTTCAAATTCAAGGCTGCTGCCTTCATGCTTACTTGCTGAGTCTCTGATTCAGAAATCGCAAACCCGATTTTCTCATCCGGCTTTGCATTTTTGACAAGCATATTGACAGAGTTTAGTGCTTCCGCATACCTTTTCAGAGAAAATTGCAGATAGGCAGATTTATACAGGCTAAAGTTGTCTCCTGTGAGCAGATTTAAACTCTCATAATATGGCAAAGCTCGATCAAAAGCTCCAAGTTGCTCCAGAGAATAGGCGGCAATTTCCAAGGCACCGACATTCTTGTCATTTACCTTTAAAATATCCATTGCCACGAGGGCGGCAGAAGCATTCAGTCCCGATTCAAAATAAAGACTCCCCAATGCTTCCATATAACGCATATCCTCAGGATTTCTCACCATCAGATCATAAAGTTTGATCTTGGCCATCTCCATATCATTATATCTCAGTGCAGCCTGATAGGCCATTTGATCTGCCACATTAAGGGCATTTTTCGTTTTGGGATCAAGTTTGGGAATAGAGTCATTTGACTGGGCTACTACGTTTCCGGCACACAAGGCAAGGAACAACAGGAAGAATATACGCTTCATATAATCGATTAATTTATTAGGATTTTTCTATGGGTGATAGCCCTTTTTCTAAGGCTATTTGCAACATCAGGTTTCTCGCCTCCTCAGGATTGTTTTGGATTCGGCCTTCCAATATAGCTTCTTTGATTTCTTCTTTTATGTCCCCGATAATTTTTGAAGGGGGGATTCCAAAAATTGCCATGATTTCCTCTCCGCTCACCGGTGGCTGGAAATTGCGGACTTGATCCTTTTCTTCCACTTCCTGAAGCTTCTGCTCTACTTTATCGAAGTTTTCCAAATACCTCTGGACCTTTTTGTTGTTTTTGGAAGTGATATCTGCACGGCATAATTTCATCAGATCTTCAATATCATCCCCTGCGTCAAAGAGAAGTCTTCTCAGAGCCGAATCTGTCACTTCGTCCTTAACCAAGGCAATCGGTCTCAAATGAAGTCGCACCAATTTCTGCACATATTTCATCCGATCATCCATTGGAAGCTTTAATCTCCTGAAAATACCAGGCGTCATCCTTGCTCCTTTGTCCTCATGCCCGTGAAAAGTCCACCCTGCCTTTGGGTTAAATCTTTTGGTGGCTGGTTTGGCAATATCATGCATGATGGCAGCCCAACGAAGCCAAAGATTGTCAGAAACTTGGCAGACATTGTCCAGTACTTGGAGAGTATGATAGAAATTATCCTTATGGGATTTATCATCCACCGAATCTACTCCTTGTAGTTCGACCATTTCTGGAAAAAACTCATGCAGAAGTTTGGAAGCGAACAGAAGCTTAAACCCATAAGAAGGCTTAGGAGTCAGGATGATCTTATTCAATTCATCGATAATCCTTTCGGCCGAAATGATCTGAAGTCTCGATGCATTTCCAGCTATCGCAAAAAAGGTGTCGGCATCAATATCAAAATTGAGCTGTGCAGCAAATCGCACAGCACGCATCATTCGTAACGGATCATCAGAAAAGGTAATTCCGGCTTCCAAGGGTGTTCGGATCAATTTTCTTTTCAAATCTCCCAACCCGTCGAAAGGATCTACCAACTCTCCATAATTTCCCGGATTCAAGGAAATGGCCATGGCATTGATGGTAAAATCCCTTCGTTCTAAATCCTCCAGAAGGGTACCATCTTCCACAATAGGCTTACGGGACTCCAATCTGTATGACTCTTTTCTGGCGCCCACAAACTCCAACTCCCAATCATCCAACTTGAGCATGGCGGTACCAAAATTCTTGAACACCGACAAAGGCACGTGTTCTTGATAGGTTTTGGCTACCTCCTGAGCTAGTTGGATGCCACTACCCACACAGGTAAAGTCGATATCCTTGCTCGGTCTTCCTAGCACAAGATCCCTGACATATCCTCCTACCACATAGGACTCTAATCCCAAACGAGCTGAAGTTTCGGCCACTCTTCCAAAAACCTCATGTTCGTCCAGCTTTTCTTTCAAATTCATCCTTTGATAATTTTGACCTCTCCCTCCGGACCCAAAAACATTTCTTTGACTGAAGCACTCAGCAGAGGAAAAAAGACCTCTGCTTGAAATTCGGATGCTGTTTCTTTTCCAACCTTGGCAAGAACGGGTTGGGATAGCTGAAACAGAAGTTTGTTCCATTGTGGCTCCCTGACCAAAGAAAACTTGACTAGGCCATTTTCAATAGGACCATGGGACATGAGTTTATTGACGGGGCTATGATAAATCGTGGGCTTTGAAGCAAACTCCACGATATCTAAGGAGACTTCGGAGAAAGAAACACAAATAGATCTGATCTGAAAAAGGTCAAAAATCAAATAAATCCAATCTTTCCCCATTTCATCCTTCCAGAGTTCAGGTTTCAGAAAAGTAATCACTTTTCCGTTTCCCTCTTTGATTGTGGTTTCTCCTTTCTCCCGGAAAGTTTTAACAATAGCAGCTGTGTCCAAGTCAGTAATTATTTAGCACAAAAATAATCAGAATATCCGGCAGGCCTTCGTAAATCTCGACTCATTCCAAAAACTCAATTCAATCGAGGAAACCTTTTTTATTTCGGGGAATAACCGAATAAAATAAAAACACCCTCTTCTAGGTTATCTATAGGTTATAAATTATTTGGTTTTTACTCAAAATATCAAAATTTACCAA
Organism: Algoriphagus sp. AK58; assembly: GCF_014324365.1. Classification (GTDB taxonomy): domain Bacteria; phylum Bacteroidota; class Bacteroidia; order Cytophagales; family Cyclobacteriaceae; genus Algoriphagus. The sequence continues at coordinate 14,600 of NZ_QEIG01000022.1, read as the reverse complement.
ACAAAAAGAGACAGCTAATTCGCTGTCTCTTTTAAAAAGGATAATCATTCAATTATCCTCTCAGCCAGTTGATGAAGGTCTGATATCCTACACCAATTTCTCTTGCGAAAGCAGCTTTGGTTTTCTTTCCCGCAGCCTCCACTTTTTTCCATTCTTCTACAATTTTACTTTTTTCAGAATCAGAAAAAGATCTTCTTTTTCCTCCTGATTTAGCAGAAGCACTTCCACTTAAAGCAGAAATAAGATCGTTCAATTCACTGACAAATTTACTGTCAGTAAGATATAAACCTGCAGCTTCCAATTTCTTAATCACTTCATCTTTCGGATTCACAGGAGTAACCGCAATACCTCTTGCGGCCGCTTCATGAAGGTCAATTTTCTTTCCTTCCGCGGTCACATAAATAAAACCATCAGCTCTTTTTAGATCTGCAATGGATTCTTTAATTAGTTCTCTCATTTGTTTAAAATTTATTTGACAAGAAAAATCAATGCAATATAAAAATTGAATATACAGCATAAAACAAATATCATGAAAATATTCTAAATTCTCCATCAACTCTCCATGATGATATTCATTTTTAAAAAAATATGCTTCTTCAAAATGATGATTCTATTAGCTTTTAGCAAAAAGCTTATGAAGGAAAAACTTTCATTTATTCATCTAAACAGGCTTAATATTACTTTAACTGATCGGAATATCGCATAATTATCCCGCACCTAACTAATGAGATGTACAGGCTGGAGAATTGAATTTAACAAATGGCAAACCATCCTCTAACTAAGGAAAATAAACATCGAGAAGACATCCATTATACAGAAAAAATGTCTTTGGGACTTTTTCAATTCATTTCCTTCACCAACCCTACACCAAAATTCGGTCTCCACAAAACCCAATAATTAATTGAGTGAATAAGTGTCTAACCAGTGTTGAATAAGGTTCTTGGTCTTGAAATCTTTTGCCAGGATATTATAATAGGTCTTTTCAAGTTGTCTGTCATTGAACTGGATGGTATATCCCCCCAAATCAAACTCGCCCATTAGTTTTTCCAGCATTTGGTCAAAAGAGTCGAAAAGATGAGGAGTGGATTCCCCTTCCTGAGAAAAATCGTGCCCTGCTTCATGGTATTCAAAACTTGAGGCAAACGAATATCGAATGATGCCATTTTGATCAAAACGGAATAAAACAATGTAGCCTTTTTCACTTGTCAAAGTAGCTACTTCATCCATCTGTTCATTTATCCGGATATCTTCAAGCAAGGATTCAATCAAAAAATAAATTAACTTTTTCCAGCCTCTTAGTATCTCTGAAGTCAGACCATACTCGGAAGACAGCGCAGTTTGCTTGTAAATCTCCAATTCAAACTGATTATGTTTTATCAAATTTGTCAATTCAAACCAATCATTTCCAAACTGCTCTGCCAAGGGCCAAAAACAGACCAATACTTTTTTATCAATCACCACTTCATCAAAAAGCTTGGAATAAATCTGATTGATCACTTGAACATCTTCTTCATATAAGGTCCAATCTACCTTAGTAAATAACTCCACAGGATCCAACACATAAAATTCCCGAGAATTGGTGTTTACCCTCTCTTTCCAAACAGGTCTGTCCTGATTGATTTTGTCCCAGAGGACAATTTTTTTGTTTCTTAAGTTCATGGCTATTCTTTGTTTAATATTTTTAGACAGTATTGTTTTGATATAGAAGCGCTTTTTTTAATTCAAATTTTTCAGCCACACTTCAAAGACTGAAAACCCTTCGAAATCATGACACTAAGCTAGGAGGGCTTTTGAATCCAAACAATCTTTTGACACAAATTGTCAATATATACTTTTGATCTATTACTCATCAAGTCAGCTGAAAAAGTCTAAACCAATCCAAAATTCAAAAGGATTAAAAGCAGGCAAGTCAGGAATTTTCCCTAATTTTGAGCCCCATAAGAATCCAACCAAAATCATCCCGCCGCCCATTCTTATGGCTCAATCCACCAAGTACATTTTCATCACAGGAGGTGTGACCTCTTCCCTAGGAAAAGGAATTATCGCAGCTTCTTTGGGCAAACTCCTGCAGGCAAGAGGCTTTAGTGTGACCATTCAGAAGTTTGATCCCTACCTCAATATCGATCCGGGAACCCTAAATCCTTATGAACACGGAGAATGCTACGTCACCGATGACGGAGCAGAAACAGACCTAGACCTGGGTCATTATGAACGTTTCCTGAATGTGCCTACCTCTCAAAGCAACAACATCACGACAGGTAGAATCTATAACAATGTGATCACCAAGGAGAGAAAAGGTGAATTTTTGGGCAAAACGGTGCAAGTCATCCCACATATCACCGATGAGATCAAGAGCAATTTCTATAAACTGGGCCAAGACGGGAAATTTGATGTAGTCATCACAGAGATTGGCGGCTGCGTGGGGGATATCGAATCTCTTCCATTTATTGAAGCAGTACGTCAGGCAAGGTGGGACCTTGGCCCAGGAAATTTCCTGGTCATACACCTTACGCTTATCCCTTATCTTAAGGCGGCCAAAGAGCTGAAGACGAAACCAACCCAGCACTCTGTTAAGCAGCTGTTGGAAGCAGGTATACAGCCTGACATTCTGGTGTGCCGCACCGAGCATCACTTACCCTCAGAAGTAAAGAAAAAGCTTGCCCTTTTTTGCAATGTCCAGCTGAACGATGTCATAGAGGCAATGGATGCCGAGTCCATTTACGATGTCCCTCTTCTGATGAAAAAGGAGAAACTGGACGAACGGGTACTATCCAAGCTCAAGCTTAGTTCAAAGTCCACTATCGATCTCGAAAACTGGAAAGACTTTTTGGGGAAACTCAAAAATCCGACCCAAGAAGTGACCATTGGATTAATCGGAAAGTATGTTTCGCTTCCTGATTCGTACAAATCCATCATTGAGTCCTTTACTCATGCCGGAGCATCGGTAGAATGCAAGGTCAATTTGAACCTCATTTCCTCAGAAGAGATCAACTCAGACAATTTCAAATCCAAACTAGACCAACTCGATGGAATATTGGTAGCCCCCGGATTTGGAGAAAGAGGATTTGAAGGGAAAATAGAAACCGTGAGGTATGCCCGAGAAAACCAGGTTCCTTTTTTTGGAATATGCCTTGGAATGCAGGTCGCAGTGATCGAGTTTTCTAGAAACGTCTTGAAATTGGAAGGTGCAAATTCTACAGAAATGGACCCAAATACTCCACATCCTGTTATTGCGCTGATGGAAGAACAAAAGAAAATTGACCAAATGGGCGGAACTATGCGATTGGGTTCGTATGCTTGCGACCTCAAAAAAGGAAGTAAGGCAGCGATCGCCTATGGAAAAACGAAAATCCAGGAGCGTCATCGTCACCGGTATGAATTCAACAATGAGTATCTGGAGCAAATTGAGTCAAAAGGACTAATCGCCTCAGGAAAAAACCCCGAGACGGGATTGGTTGAAATCGTCGAACTCAAAAACCATCCATGGTTTGTGGGCGTTCAGTTTCATCCAGAATATAAAAGTACGGTGTTAAACCCCCAGCCTCTGTTTGTGAAGTTTATTCAAGCAGCGATCGACAATAAAAAAATTAAATAAAAGCTGAGAAAATCAGCCCTGAAAGATTATAGTATGGATAGAAATCAAGCAACTGGTTTGATTCTTTTTGCAGCAGTAATTTTGATATACTCGATATTTTTTGCGAGTGGTCCAGAAGTTCCTGCCGTAGAGGAATCGGCACCACAAACAGAAAATCAAATCCAGCCCTCATCGGCAGAAGAGGAATTGACTTCCTCTCTGCCCGACAGTTTGGTTGATGCGCAGAGAGCGGCCAAATTCGGAGCACTGGCTACCCTGACCATAGGTGAGGAGAAAGAAGCAGTGCTGGAAAATGATCAAGTGAAGGTAACGATATCCACCCGTGGTGGGGGAATCAAAGAGGTTTTGATGAAAGAATATTTCAGCTGGACCAATGAGCCCTTACTGCTTTTTGATGAGCGCCTTTCACAAATGGGCTTTTCTGTCGACAGCAGGTTTGGAGAACTGAACCTAAGCGATTTTTACTTCGTCCCAGAAACAAGCACTGAAGAAATTGATGGAGTCAAGACGCAAGTGTTGACACTTCGTGCAGGAACTGAATCCGGTCAACTTATCCAAAAATATACCTTGGCTGAAGGTAGCTTTGTGGTTCAAAAATCTTTCGAAATAGATCGATACCAAGGAATCTTTACCGGAAATGAGTTGAAATTCCAATGGAATGACCAAATCAAAGCTCAGGAAAAAGATCTGGCAGAGTCGAGAAGGAAAACCCAAGTTAATTACTACCTGTCTTCAGGCTCTTATGAAAACCTAGGATTGAGTGATGACCCTGAGGAAGAAGAAGTAGCAGAACCTGTCAAATGGGTAGGATTTAGCCAGCGGTTTTTCACCGCCGGAATCATTGCAGAGACAGATTTCCAAAATGTAAAACTTGCTCAAAGCACTCCTTCAGACTCTTCAATAGTCCGGAATATGACTGCCTCCCTGTCTATTCCCCTTACTGATGGAAAAGCCGGCCTTTCGTATTACTTCGGTCCGGATCAATACAAGACCCTCAAATCCGTAACGGAAGGATTCGAGGAAAATGTAGACATGGGGTACTTCTTTGTGAGCTGGGTCAATAAGTGGATAGTCGTGCATCTGTTCGAATTCCTGGAGAAATACTTTGACAGTTATGGCATCATCATCATTCTGATTGTCTTGATCATCAAGTTGGCTCTCTCACCTTTGACCTATAAGTCCTATATCGGGATGGCCAAAATGCGGGTCATCAAACCGGAAATTGATGAGCTTAAGGAAAAGTTTGGTGACGATCCTACCAAGATGCAACAAGAACAGATGAAGCTTTTCTCCCAATTGGGAGTGAGCCCTATTTCCGGCTGTCTGCCTTTGTTGCTACAGATGCCGTTTTTGTTTGCCATGTTCTTTTTCTTCCCAAATGCGATTGAACTGAGACAAGAGTCTTTCTTATGGGCGGAGGATCTTTCCACCTATGACGAGTTTATCAAGCTCCCGTTTACAATTCCTTTTTATGGAGCTCATGTGAGTTTATTTACCTTGTTGATGACGGTTTCTCAGATCGTTTATACCCATTTCAACAATCAGCTTACCACGGCTACGGGACCAATGAAAAATCTGGGCTATATCATGCCTGTGATGTTTATGTTTATCCTCAACTCTTATCCGGCAGGTTTGAGCTTCTACTACTTCGTCTCCAACATGGTGACCTTTGGCCAGCAAGCCTTGATCAAGCTCTTTGTGGATGACGCCAAAATCCGTCAGAAAGTAGAAGAAAACAAAGCGAAAAACGTCAATAAAAAGAAGTCCAAATTCCAGCAACGATTGGAAGACGCTATGAAAGCCGCAGAGGCAAACAAGAAAAAATAAGAAAAACTGGAGTCTTAAAAGGCTCCAGTTTTTTTATGACAAGTAGTGGCAATTAAGGAAGAGCCCGCCAAGATCACGGACTTGACCCACAGAGATTTAACCTTTTTTCACTATGTTCTTGTCTCAAAAAAAGGCTTTCTTACCAAAGGATTAGCCCTGAATTTGCTTAATATTGGAGTCCAAATACCCTTATTCTAACCCATGGGAAAAATAATTGCCATTGCCAACCAAAAGGGCGGTGTGGGAAAAACCACCACCGCCATGAACCTGGCCGCAAGCCTGGCAGTACTGGAGTACAAGACCTTGGTGATCGATGCCGATCCCCAGGCCAATACGACTTCAGGTCTTGGCCATGATCCCAAGGCGATAGAAACCAGCATTTACGAATGCATGGTAGACGGGATAGAGGTGGAAAGCATCATTCTGAAAACGGAAATTGAAAATCTCTATTTGGTACCTTCTCACATCGACTTGGTCGGTGCCGAGGTGGAGATGATCAATATGGAAAACAGAGAGGAAAAGATGAAGGGAGTCATTGCCTCCATCAAAGATCAGTATGACTTCATTATCATCGACTGCTCTCCTTCTTTGGGCCTGATTACCATCAATGCACTGACAGCAGCCAACTCTGTAATCATTCCTGTCCAATGCGAGTATTTTGCGCTCGAGGGACTTGGTAAACTGCTTAATACGATCAAAATTATTCAAACCCGACTCAATCCCGATCTGGAAATCGAAGGGATTTTATTGACCATGTACGATGTCAGACTTCGACTTTCCAATCAAGTGGTGGAAGAAGTCAGGCTTCATTTCAAGAATATGGTTTTTGACACCATTATTCCCCGCAATGTCAAGCTGTCTGAGTCTCCTAGTTTCGGACTTCCTGCCATAGCCTTTGATGCGGAAGGAAAAGGATCCATAGCTTATTTAAATCTGGCTGGGGAGATCGCCCAGAAAAACGGCCTTCAAAAAGTGACTAACTAACCATGTCAGAACAAAAACCAATCAAAAAAAGCGCATTAGGAAGGGGCTTGGGAGCACTTTTAGAAGATAGCCCGGCAAAAGCCAAATCTCAGGAAATCCTTCCCGAGGTCGCGAAAACCGGAATCTTTGAAATTCCTCTGGATGAAATTCAAGTCAATCCTTACCAGCCAAGAGTACATTTTGACAAAGAGGCCTTGCAGGAACTTTCAGAATCCATCAAGGTGCAAGGGATCATTCAGCCCATTACCGTAAGAAAGCTTGGACCAAATGAATACCAATTAATTTCAGGAGAGAGGAGATTTCAAGCTTCAAAGCTTGCCGGATTAAAGCAAATACCTGCCTACGTTCGTACCGCTAATGACCAGCAAATGCTGGAAATGGCATTGATCGAAAATATTCAGAGAGAAAATCTCAATGCCCTTGAAATTGCCCATTCTTACCAGCGACTATTGGCTGAATGCAATCTCAAACAAGAGGAACTAGGTGATCGGGTAGGAAAAAACAGAACCACTGTCAACAATTACCTTCGATTGCTAAAGCTCCCTCCTACCATCCAAGCTGCCATTCGGGATCAGCAGCTTTCGATGGGACACGCCCGAGCTTTGATCAATATCGAGGATGTGGATAAGCAACTGGCGATTTTCAAAAAAGCACTTGAAGAAGAGCTTAGCGTTAGAAAAGTGGAAGCCCTGGTAAAAGCTCTTAACGAAGGAAAAACCGAAAAGGAATCTCAAAAAGTAGGATTGGATCCTGTCAGAAAATATGAGATGAACAAGATCCAACAAAGGCTGGCTTCCCATTTTGGAACTAAAGTTGCGCTGAAGGCAGACCAAAAAAACAGAGGGGAAATCAAAATCCCATTCAATTCCGCCTCAGACCTAAACCGAATTCTTGAAATTCTAGAAATAATCTAAAATTGAAGGTGTTCTTTCCAGTGAATCAGAAAGCAAAAAAGACCCCATGGATAACCTTGGGGCTTTTGCTTTTTTTATTATCCGGAATACAACAATTATCAGCTCAAACACAGTCCAACACTCCGAGGGAAAAAGAGAAAAAAGAGAAACCTGATTACTCTACCCTTCCAAAAAACCCCAGAAAAGCAACTATTCTCTCCGCAATTATCCCCGGGGCAGGCCAGATATACAACGGAAAGGCATGGAAAGTACCAATCCTTTATGCTGGATTCATGACAGATATTTACTTTATAGGCTACAACAACAAACGCTATCAGACCTTTCGGGATGCTTTGTTTGCTTTTGATGATGGGGAAACCAATCAATTTCCTTCTCTGAACAGAAATGCATTGGTGAGAAACGTGGATTATTGGAGGCAGAATAGGGACCTGACCATCTTACTTCTCCTAGGCATATATGCTTTGAATCTGGTGGATGCCAACGTAGACGCCCACCTTTCAGGCTTTGATATCTCCGACGACCTTGCCTTAAAATTTGAACCCAATTTAGGTTCCTTCTCGGCAAATTCAACTTCATATGGACTAACGTTAAAACTTCAGTTTAAATAATGAATATTCTAATTCTTGGCTATGGAAAAATGGGAAAAATCATCAGCGAGATCGCTGAATCCCGAGGCCATACCATTGCAGCAAAAATCAATATCGACAACAGAGAGGAGCTATCAACCCTCGATCCTACCAAAATAGACGTTGCAATCGAGTTTAGTCAGCCTGAGGCAGCTCTTGACAACATCAAATGGGCTCTCGAACGCAATATTCCGATTGTGTCTGGTACTACGGGATGGCTATCTAAAAAACCTGAAATCAATCGCCTGACTTTAGAAAAGAAGGGGGCCTTTTTTTATGCCTCCAATTTTAGCATCGGAGTAAATATCTTTTTCAAAGTGAATGAATTTCTAGCCAAACTGATGAACGAGACCTCCGGATATACTGCATCCATGGAAGAAATTCATCACACGGAGAAGAAAGATGCACCATCCGGCACAGCCATTACGCTGGCTCAGGGAATCCTAAAAAACAACAAACAACTGAAAGAGTGGCACTTAGTAGGAGAAGGACAAGGCTCTGAACAGTCTTTACCTATTACCGCAAAGCGAATAGATCCTGCACCCGGTACACACATCATACGTTATTCTTCTCCAATCGATGAGATCGAGATTACCCATACGGCGCATAGCCGTCAGGGATTTGCCTTGGGAGCAGTGATGGTTGCAGAGTGGATTCCGGGCAAAAAAGGAGTACTTTCAATGGACGATTTTCTATCTTTCTAAGTCAATTTCGAGCAAATGAGTCAATACAAGCATAAAAAATCTGCAACCCGTGAATGGGTAGATGCCTTAGTCTTCGCTGTAGTGGCAGCATCCCTGATCCGCTGGCTTCTCCTGGAGCCATTTACCATCCCAACCGCCTCCATGGAGAAATCCCTTTTAGTGGGAGACTTTCTCTTTGTAAGCAAAATGCACTATGGGACCAGGGTTCCAAAAACTCCCCTTCAGATTCCGCTCACTCACCAAAAAATCTGGGGAACTGAAATTTCTTCCTACTCGGATGCCATTCAGCTGCCTTATTACCGGCTTCCCGGTTTTTCAGAAGTGAAAAGAAACGATGTAGTCGTATTCAATTATCCGGTAGAATTTGAATACCCAAATGACCTAAAAACCAACTATATCAAAAGAGCCGTAGGGGTACCGGGAGATGTGGTCGAGATCAAAGATGGGGAATTGATTGTGAACAATGAGCCGGCTCTAAAACCTGAAGAAATGCAATACTCCTATGAAATTTCCACCAACCGACCGCTTACGGTTGAGTTTTTGGCGGATTATGGAATCAATCGGGAGAGCTTCTATACCGCGCCGGAAGGAAATCGATATATGATTTGGACTACAGATCAGACTATCGAACGTCTCAAGACTTCTCCAGTAATTACATCGGTCTCTAAATCAATTTACCCCAAAGGCCAAGGCGAATCAAACATCTTCCCAAATGGTTCAAACTTTGGCTGGAACAGGGACAATTATGGGCCTCTACTGATCCCCGGAGAAGGAATGGAAATAGAAATGAACCCTGAAAACGTCGTAAAATATGCCTTTACCATCGAAAAATACGAGGGACATGAAAAAGTCGAAGTGAAAGACGGCCGATTGTTCATCGATGGGAAGCAGATTGACCAATATACCTTCAAACAGAATTATTACTTCATGATGGGGGACAACCGTCACGATTCCTTGGATTCCCGCTATTGGGGATTTGTGCCAGAAGACCATGTGGTAGGAAAGGCTTGGTTTCTCTGGCTATCACTGGACAAATACGAGTCCATGTTTAGCAAAATCAGATGGAGTCGTTTCTTTAAAGGAATTGACTAAAGCCAAAGCCCCGAGTTGTTTCGGGGCTTTTTCATTACCATTTAATGGGTTCTTGATTGGTTTGGATCAAGTACTCATTTGCCTTGGAGAAATGCCCGCAACCTAAAAATCCCCGATGTGCTGAAAGAGGACTGGGATGGGGCGCCTTCAGAATCAGGTGCTTTTTGGGATCAATCAACTCTGCTTTCTTCTGGGCATATGCACCCCAAAGCATGAAGACCACATGCTCACGTTGTGTATTGATCACTTTGATCACCTCATCTGTGAAGATCTCCCAACCTTTATTCTGATGCGAACCCGCCTGATTTGCTCTCACTGTAAGCGTGGCATTCAATAAAAAAACACCTTGGTCTGCCCATCTGGTCAAATCTCCATTTGGAGGCATATCAAGACCTAGATCATTTTTTATTTCCTTAAAAATATTCAAAAGACTCGGAGGAAAAGGCACTCCCGGTTTGACCGAAAAAGAAAGCCCATGCGCCTGTCCTAATCCATGATAAGGATCTTGGCCTAAAATCACTACTTTTACGGCCGATAAGGGACAATGCCAAAAAGCATTGAAAATTTCTTTCCCGGGCGGAAACACTTGTTGGGTTTGATATTCAAGTTTTACAAAACTCACTAAATCATTGAAAAACTTAGCCTGAAAAACATCTCTTAATGAGTTTTTCCAACTATCTTCAATTTTCACATCCATTGATTTGAAATTAATAACTTGTAAATTATAGCCACAAAATTACTTTATGACATGGTCACAGCTGTAACAAAAGGCATACAGGTCAGTGTGGAAGTTACCTATCAGGCGGAATTTTCAAGCCCACACCAGCATCATTATGTTTTCACCTACAAGGTAACTATTGAAAATAAAAGCCAGCACACTTTTCAGTTACTAAGAAGAAAATGGGAAATTTTTGATGCTGCCGAAACTCCAAAGATCGTTGAAGGAATTGGAGTGGTCGGTCAGCAGCCTATCCTAGAGCCGGGTGAATCGCACACCTACGTCTCTGGATGTAACCTAAAATCAGGCCTAGGAAAAATGAAAGGAATATTCACCATGGAAAAGCTGTTTGACGGCCATATGATTGAGGTATCGATTCCTGAATTTCAAATGATTGCAAACATCTTTCACAATTAAAACCGCTTGAGGAAACTCATTTTTCCGGCCCTATCCTATTTTTCTTACTGGCTCAAAAAGGAAGACCTCTACAGTCAACAGTCGCCATTTTTATTTTCAGTCTACGGGGGATTGATCAAATTCCTCCAAACCTGTCCAAAAGGCGATCCTGACATAGAAAAATTTCGGAATTCCTTATTGGAAGACTCCACTGAAATACTTGTGGAAGACTTTGGGGCTGGTTCTAAAAAAGTCCCAGATCCCCGGAGGGAAATCCGAAAAATAACTCGACACTCGACTAGCTCGCCCAAATTTTCCCTACTCTATCAGTACTTCTGCCAACTTACTCCAGCAGAGCAGGTTTTGGAGCTTGGAACCTGCATGGGAATCAGCACGAGGTACATAAGTAAGGCAACCAAGGGGAAACTATGGACTTTGGAAGGCTCCAAAGAGATTCAACAAGTCGCCAAAAGATATCCCACTCCGGAAAAAACTGAATTCGTTTTGGGCAACATTACTGATACCCTTTCAGAAGTATTGGAAAGAATCAATCAACTTGATTTTGTTTTGATTGATGCAAATCATACGTATGAAGGCACCCTTAACTCCTTCTTTCAGTGTCTGACTAAAGTACATCCAAAAAGTATTATCGCCATTGGAGATATCCATTGGTCTGCTGACATGGAAACGGCGTGGGAAGAGATCAAAGCTAATCCCAAGGTTAGGCTCACCCTGGATTTCTTTGAATGTGGGATACTCTTTTTTGATTATCCGGGTCCAAAAACAAACCTGATCTTAGAGGTTTGACTTTTTCAGAATCATGAATAATTCTGACCCCATCCGTGGAGGAACTGAGTTATGACAGGGCTCAAACTTTTCGAAATGAAAATATGGCTTGAAAAGCTCCCGATATTCTTCAGCGCTACCTCCGAAGGGTGGCCCGCCTTCAAAGTCCCGGTCAAATAATACTCCAACCAATTTCCCTCCGGGCTTCAACAGCTCAGCCATTTTTGCTGCATAATCGACTCTTAGTGCTGGATCCAAGGCACAAAAAAAGGTTTGCTCTAAAATCAGATCATACTGGCCGGAATGCTCGAAAAAATTTTCATGATGTACTTGAGACTTTGGAAAAGATGGATTTTTCTCCAAAAATCTGGCAATTGGAACCTTAGAAATATCCAGTAAATGAACCTTTTTCAATCCTATAGCGAAAGCAGCGACCACCTCGTAGGCATTGCCTCCACCGGGAACCAGAATCACCGAATCCTTTTTCTCAATTTGGCAAAGATATTGATAAAGTGGAGGTGAGGCGTAGCCAAGGTCCCAACCCGTATACCCGTTTTCATACCGGGAAGACCAGAAGTTTTCGTCTAAATCAATCATATCATAGGCCCTTATTTAAACCACCATGAATAGTAACTTTGAAAACGAATCAAAGCAAAAAAAAGATCAAAGCAAGAATATCATAATTATTGTTTTGGTTCTTTTGGTCATCATCAGCGGTATCAAACTATACACCGACTATGTGGACCGGACCAAAAAGACAGAAGAAATTCTGCTGCTTTCGACTGAAAACAATGAATTGAATAAGAGATTGGATTCAGTTACTTATCAGCTTGACTTGAGGATAAAGGAAATCGAAAAACTTGGCGGCGACGTGAAAGCATTGGAAGCAGTCAGGGATCAGTTGATCGCTGAAAGAAACAGTGCTAGACAAAGAACCAATTCCGAGATTGCAGCATTGAATTCCAAAATCAACAACCTGAATGGCTTAATAGCCCAAAAAGACCAGGAAATCCTGGAATTGAGGGCCGCAAATCAACAACTTTTCTCTGAAAATCAGGATCTCAAAACCACTCAGGCCCAAATCGAGGAAGAAGTAGCCCAACTCAATATTCAAAAGCAAAATCTTCAGGCAAAAGTGGACGTAGCCTCCATGCTGAAAGCAGAGAACATTGTAATCTCTGCGGTAAATTCAAGAGGAAAAGAACGAATAGAGACGACCAAAGATTTCCGTAACAGACAGATGGAAAGGCTGAAAGTAAGCTTTAACATCGCGGACAATAAGGTTGCCGAAAAAGGACCAAGAAATGTTTTTGTCCAAGTACTTGGTCCAAACAATCAGCCCATCTTCGATGTAGCCAAAGGATCTGGAACGTTTATGATCAATGGTCAGGAACAGTTTTACACCGTCAAGCAAGACATCATTTTTGATAATACAGGACAAAATCTGGTTTTTTATTATGAAAAAGGATCAGAATACGCTTCCGGTAACCATCAGATCAAGATTTTTGTAGACAATTATCAGATTGGAGCAAAAAGCTTTACCGTAAAATAACCCAAACTGATCACATCTTCTAAAAGCCTCTTCCATAAGGAGAGGCTTTTTTGATTTTACCAAAGTGATTTTAGACAATTATTTGGATTACAGGACCGATTCCTCTACTTTTGCGGTCTGTTTATTCAAATTTCCTAAACACATTAAAAAATGTTCCAAAGAAGTTACGAGACGGTATTCATTTTAACTCCCGTTTTGTCTGATGTTCAGATGAAGGATACTGTCGACAAGTTTGTGAACTTGTTAAAAGAAGAGGGGGCAGATGTGATCAATGTGGAAAACTGGGGTCTTAAGAAGATGGCTTATCCTATCGAGAAGAAGACGACTGGTTTCTACGTATTGGTAGAGTTCAAGGCTGATCCAACCATCATCCGCAAGTTTGAGCTGGAGTTCAGACGTGATGAGAAAGTGATGAGATTCCTTACTACTGTATTGGACAAGCACGCTATCGTGTATGCCGAAAGAAGAAGAAAAGGAGAATTTAACAAAAAAGCTGAAGCTAAGGAGGAGCAAGCCTAATGACACTAGTAAACGAACCTATCAACAGAGGCGAAATCAGAAAGAAGTATTGCCGCTTCAAGAAGCATGGAATCAAGTACATCGACTACAAGGATCCTAACTTCCTTTTGAAATTCGTAAACGAGCAAGGTAAAATCCTTCCTAGAAGACTTACAGGTAACTCTGCGAAGTATCAGAGAAAAGTAGCTCAGGCTATCAAGAAAGCAAGACATTTGGCTTTGTTGCCATTCGTAACCGATGGTTTGAAATAATTCGGTCTTGTATCGTTCAATCAAAAAAGATCATTACAAATGGAAATCATTCTAAAAACAGACATCAAAGGTCTTGGATATAAAAATGACTTGGTAGACGTAAAGCCAGGTTATGGCAGAAATTACTTGATTCCTCAAGGTTTCGCTGTACTTGCTACCGACTCTAACAAGAAGATCCTTGCTGAAAACATCAAGCAGGCAGCACACAAAGCTGAGAAAATCAAAACCGAAGCGGAAAACATTGCTGCTAAACTTGCCGAGACTACTCTTGAAATCAAAGCTAAAATTGGTGATTCAGGAAAAATCTTCGGAAAAGTGACTACACTTCAGATTTCTGATGCATTGGCTACCAAAGGATTTGACATTGACAGAAAGAAAATCGCTATCAATGTTCCTGTAGAGGGCGCTGGCGAATTCACTGCCGATATCGACCTTCACAGAGAAGTGAAAACCAAAGTGAAATTTGTAGTAGTAGGAGAATAATAATCTCTAGCTCATCAAAAAATAAAGGCTCGCAAATTGTGAACTAGCCCCCAAAAGTTAGACGGATTAATAATGATTTAAATTTAATGAAGAAGCTCGGTATTGTACCGGGCTTTTTCCGTTTAGACTTGATTTTATTCGTTGGTGGTTATA
>NZ_QEIG01000021.1 GCF_014324365.1 Algoriphagus sp. AK58 | reverse complement strand
GACCGGAGACGAAAGACCCATGTTTGATGAGTTGAAATCTAATAAACCGGACTCTGAAGGAGTACAACCTTGAATAGCCCAGGGTGCAAGCCTAGGTCAAAAAGTGACAACCATAAAAAGCGCTGGCGTAGGATCTCAATGAGATTCCAGAATTCGATGCCAGTAAGAGGGTCACGATCTCCCTTCAGACATGAATGGTGCTGATTTCGGATTTGGGATTTCGGATTTAAAAAGAAGACCAATGACCGATGACCGGAGACGAAAGACCCATGTTTGATGAGTTGAAATCTAATAAACCGGACTCTGAAGGAGTCCAACCTTGAATAGCCCAGGGTGCAAGCCTAGGTCAAAAAGTGACAACCATAAAAAGCGCTGGCGTAGGATCTCAATGGGATTCCAGAATTCGATGCCAGCAAGAGGGACACGATATCCCGTCAAGAATGAATGGTGCTGATTTCGGATTTGGGATTTCGGATTTAAAAAGAAGACCAATGACCGATGACCGGAGACGAAAGACCCATGTTTGATGAGTTGAAATCTAATAAACCGGACTCTGAAGGAGTCCAACCTTGAATAGCCTAGGGTGCAACCCTGGGCCAAAAAGTGACAACCATAAAAAGCGCTGGCGTAGGATCTCAATGAGATTCCAGAATTCGATGCCAGCAAGAGGGACACGATATCCCGTCAGGCATGAATGGTGCTGATTTCGGATTTGGGATTTCGGATTTAAAAAGAAGACCAATGACCGATGACCGGAGACGAAAGACCCATGTTTGATGAGTTGAAATCTAATAAACCGGACTCTGAAGGAGTCCAACCTTGAATAGCCTAGGGTGCAACCCTGGGCCAAAAAGTGACAACCATAAAAAGCGCTGGCGTAGGATCTCAATGAGATTCCAGAATTCGATGCCAGCAAGAGGGACACGATATCCCGTCAGGCATGAATGGTGCGGATTTCGGATTTCTTGATTCGATATTCGACATTCGGTGTTCATCATTCGATATTTCTTGGAGATTTTGAGATTTAAATTTTATGAGATTAGAAATAAATAAAACAGAAAGATTGAACAGGCAGGAGAGTCTAAAGCTCCCTCCCCATGTCGTAAATCAAAAATCGTAAATCGTACATCTTGCATGAAAGCATTTTTCCTTACCGAAATCGGTAAAACAGAAGTTAGGGAAATCGAAAAACCCAGCCCAAAAGCCGGAGAGGTCCTCCTCGAAGTCGGCAAGGTCGGTTTCTGCGG
The DNA here is from genome assembly GCF_014324365.1 of Algoriphagus sp. AK58. Classification (GTDB taxonomy): domain Bacteria; phylum Bacteroidota; class Bacteroidia; order Cytophagales; family Cyclobacteriaceae; genus Algoriphagus. Next base: position 32,230 of record NZ_QEIG01000021.1, on the reverse strand, counting down.
TGGTGACCTCAATGGGTTCAAAGGACTCTTTCCACTTCAGGAATACCCCAATATCCTGGGACATGAGGTAGGGGCCACCGTGGTGGAAAAAGGAAATGAAGTCCCTGACTCTATCCATGTGGGCACCCGCGTCACCCTTTACCCTTACCTCGCCTGTGGCACCTGTGTGGCCTGTCGTAAGGGCCGACCAAATGCCTGTAAAACCAACAAAACCATGGGCGTACGCCGTCCTGGAGCCATGACACGCTTCATCACCGCTCCTTGGCAGGACATCTTTCCCTCCGACAAACTCAGCCTGAGCGAACTCGCACTCGTCGAACCCTTGACCGTAGGTTTTCACGCGGCAAGCCGGGGCCGAGTCAGCGCCGATGACCGTGTAGCTGTGATCGGCTGTGGCATTGTGGGCTTGGGAGCCGTGGCCTCGGCGGTCAATCAAGGTGCTCAGGTCATCGCCATAGACCTCGACGACTCCAAACTCGACATCGCCAAGCAAATCGGCGTTGCTCATGCCCTCAACCCGGGAAAAGAAGACCTTCATTCCCGACTGCAGGAGATCACGGGAGGAGACGGACCCGACGTGATCATCGAGGCAGTCGGCAGTCCGCAGACCTATCGCAGCGCGGTGGAAGAAGTGGCCTTTTTGGGCCGCGTGGTCTGCATCGGCTATGCCAAGGCTCCCGTGGAGTTCAATACTTCTCTCTTTGTCCAGAAAGAAATAGAAATCCTCGGCTCAAGAAATTGCGTGGGCAAAACCGACTTTCCTGAAGTGATCGCCTACCTCGAAGCCGGCAAATTCCCCGTGGATGCCGTCATTTCCAAAGTTGTCTCCATCGAGGAGGCTCCCGAGACGATGGATAGTTGGGCCAAAAACCCGCAGGGAATCATCAAAATCATGCTCAACCTCGAAGACCAATGATCCGATCCGCTGTCACCCTCAACCTGATTGAAAGTATGTCACAAGGCCCTTGGATCTTTTGGCATAACCTGGAGGAAAGCCTGAAAAAAGCCGCCGATCTGGGATTTGACGGAGTGGAGCTCTTCACCCGATCCGGAACCGATCTCGATGCAAATCACCTTCAAGACCGGCTCGACCAGCATGGCCTGCAGCTCGCTGCAGTAGGTACTGGTGCGGGCAAAGTCCTCCATGGCTTGACACTCACTGATGCAAACCCTGAGATTCGCCAAAAGGCCATGGCCTTTATCGCGGAGATGATCACGTTTGGCGCCCGATTCGGTGCCCCCGCGATTATCGGTTCCATGCAGGGAAATGTGCTGCCCTCCGGCAATCGGGAGGACACCTTTGCCCTCTTGGCCGAGGGACTGAAAACCCTCGGAAATCACGCCGCTTCGAAAGGAGTGCCCTTGATCTACGAACCCCTCAACCGCTATGAAACCAACCTGTTCAATACGTTGGAGTCCGGAAGCGGATTTCTGGAGAAAAACGGATTAAGTCAGGTCAAGCTCCTTGCAGACCTTTTCCACATGAATATCGAAGAGGATAACCTATCCGAGTCCATTCGGAAATTTGGAAAGGACATCGGGCACGTTCATTTTGCCGATTCCAACCGAAAACCCATGGGTTTTGGGCATACCGAGATGGCTCCGATTGCCGAGGCATTGAAGGAAATCGGCTATGCAGGCTATGTGTCTGCCGAAGCGTTTCCTTTTCCTAATCCAGACGCAGCTGCGGAGCAGACGATTAAAGCGTTTCGGGAATACTTTAGGAATTGATGCTGACGTCACTGCGAGGAACAAAACGAAAAGACCTTTCATTTAGACAACTAGCTGTGACGAAGCAGTCTTAATTGGAAAAGTATATATAATCAAAGAAAGATTGCTTCTGGGCATTCAACACTTAGTTATCTTATCTAAGATTTAAAAAATGCCCCTCGCAATGACGTGACAACTCGACAACGCGTAGCGGACAACCCGACAACCAAAAAATATCGAATACTGAACACTGAATATCGAACGCCGAACACCTTGGAACGTGACAACGTAAAGCAGAAAACCAGACAACCTTTAAATACTGAACGCTGAATATCGAACATCGAACCCCGAATTCTTCCTAACATCCTAACCTCCCTACTTCCTAACTTTCTATGAAACGCTTCTGCCTAGCCCTTGACCTGATCAACGATCCAGAATCCATCCAACGCTACGAACAATACCACGCCCCCGGCGCCGCATGGCCCGAAGTCACCCAACACGACATCGACTGCGGGATTTTGAACATTGAGATCTTCCGTACCGGCAACCGCATGTTTATGATCATGGAAACGGTGGACGAGTTTACCTTTGAAAAAAAGGCCGAAATGGATGCCGCCAATCCCATCATTGCCAAGTGGGAAGCCCTGATGTGGGGATTTCAGCAGCCCCTCCCTTGGGCCAAACCCGGTGAGAAGTGGGTACTCATGGATCGTATTTTCAAATCCGGTCTGTAGCCATTTTTGCCACAAAGAGCACTGAGGGTAAACTGAGAACACAAAGTAGATCCTCCTAGCGAGTGAGGTAGGAACGAAGCAATCTTAATGGGAATTAGGTTTCGTAAGAGATTGCTTCGTCGGTCGTGCCTCCCTCCTCGCAATGACGCAGTGCTTTTGAGTGATTAGTCTCAGTAGGCAGGGATACTGGAAACTGAGACTGACCACTGCCTACTTTTTCTTTGTGTACTTTGCGCCTCTGCGGTGAATAGCGATCTTCGCACGCAAAACATTTCCTATGACCTTATCCGAAAAAATCCAACTAGCACCCGAGTCCATCACCTTTCCTGAAGTCATCGCCTATATCGATGCCCACTACGACTTCACTCCCACCCGATTCACCAACGGTACCGCCATCAACGAAGCCGGACAGAACAACGGCAGCTGCAAGATTTTCTTCTTTGCCAAGCTCCAGGGCCTAAGCCAAGCCCAGACCCTCGCCCTATTTGGAGACTACTACCGCGTGGATGTGCTCGGCAATGCCTCCGGCACTGACCATCAAAACATCCGCAACTTTATCCAAAGCGGCTGGGATGGAATCCGGTTTGAGGGAGAGGCGTTGAGGGAAAAATAAGAAAGTTGGAGATCTACAGCCCTTCCAGGTTTCCAAAAACCTGGAAGGTCTTAATAGGATTTTTTGTCTCTTGATCCAGAAAAACTATCTTACCTAAAGTTTTTAAGCTGACACTTTTATGAACTCATTTCCTATTTCACTTTTGGTGACAGAGAAGAAGATATTTCTCAAAATGCCCAAAATTGAGGCGGATGTCGACTTTGTAAGAAGTCTCCGATACAGTCATTGGAATGGAGAAAGCTTCCATTGGGAAATCCCAAACTATCCCGGCAACCTCGATAAAATCAAGTACTACTTCGGACCACGAATCTCCAACATCGAGGAGACTTCTCAGCCAGAATCTCCCAAAGAGGAAATCTTTATCCCCGAAAAAGGCCAAGTTTACCTCTTGAAAGAAAAAGGAAGACTGACACTTCGTTTTCAATTTCATGAGGACCTGATCCAAGCGGTCAAGCAGATTCCCTTTTACCGATGGGATACGGCTCAAAAACACTGGAGCTTGCCCTATTCTCCAAAATATGAACAGGAGATCAGACAAAAAATCGCCGACTTGGGATTGGAACTGATTTTCAGAGAAAAGACGGAATCAAGCTCCGAAAACCGAGCTAAGCTAAACACGAAAGTCTTCACCAAAACCTGTCCACCCGAATACCTTCAAAAACTCCGGGAGAGAAGATACAGTCCCCAAACCCTTAAAACCTACTCGGCGCTCTTTACCGAATTCATCAACTTTTTCCCGGATCGGGAAGTGGATGAGCTCAATGAAAAGGATATCATGGACTTTTCTACACACCTGGTAGTAAACAGAAAAGTGTCATCCTCCTATCAAAACCAAGCCATCAATGCCATTAAATTCTACTACGAAAAGGTCAAAGGAGGCCCCAAAAAGTTCTATCCGATAGACCGACCCCATCGGGAGAAAATTTTACCCGAGGTGTGCAGCGAGGAAGAAGTTATTAGTATCTTGAAAAACACTTCAAATCTAAAGCACAAAGCCATTTTGACGACCATTTACTCCGCAGGACTTCGCATCAGCGAGCTGATCAACTTGAAGATCGCTCACATAGATTCAAAACGCATGCAAATCCGTGTGGAACAGTCCAAAGGGAAAAAGGATCGCTACACGCTATTATCCACAAAAAACTTGAACCTGCTGAGAGAATACATTAAAGTGTATAAGCCTCATTACTATTTGTTTGAAGGCCCTGGAAGTATGAAAGAGAATCCTGTTTCATATACTGCGAGGAGCGTTCAAGCCATACTGAAAGAGTCAGCCCGAAAAGCAGGAATTACAAAAAGGATAAGTGTACACACTCTCCGTCATTCGTTTGCAACGCATCTATTAGAGCACGGCACAGACTTGAGATATATCCAAAGTCTCCTTGGGCACGAGAGTTCGAAAACGACTGAAATCTATACACATGTAACCACCAAAGGATTTGATCAGATCAAAAGTCCTTTGGATCAATTGGACCTAGATGACTAAATTTTAATTCAAAAATACCCGAAACTGGTTTCGCCATGTATCCAAATAAGCATGCCTTACGAAACTGGTTTCGCAAACACAAACGTTGGCAGCAAGCATAACACGACATCAAACAAAAAGTAAAAATATGGCAAATACGTACAATTTATTCATTAGCCATTCTTGGGCATATGGTGACGCCTATGACAAATTAATTAAGCTTCTTGACAACAGGGGTTATTTCACTTACAAGGACTTTTCAGTTCCTAAAAATGATCCAATTCATACTAATGGAACAGACAAACAGTTATATGATGCTATTTATAACAAAATTCAACTTTGCCATTCAATAATTATTTTGGCTGGAGTATATTCCTCTTATAGTAAATGGATTAATAAAGAGATATACATAGCAAAAAAGGAATTCAAAACACCAAAGCCAATAATTGCAATAGAACCTTGGGGTGCAGAAAAAACTTCAAAAGTGGTCAAAGACAGTGCAGACATAATTGTTGGCTGGAATACTGAAAGTGTAGTTAACGCTATAAGAAGTTTATCATGAGAAAAGCATTAATAATTGGCATAGATAATTATCCTAAAAGTCCATTATATGGATGCGTTAGAGATGCAATAGAAATGTCTAATGTGCTTGAAAAGCACTCAGACGGTTCACCAAATTTTGCAGTTAAATTGCTGACAGACCCAAATGACAAACTAACAAAAGGAACAATAAAAAAAGCTATTGATGACCTTTTCAAGGGCGATGCAGATGTAGCATTACTTTACTTTTCAGGTCATGGATTTATAAACTCGTTGGGTGGTTTTTTAGTGACGCCTGATTATTCTGCATACGATGAAGGAATTTCTATGGATGAAATATTGTCATATGCAAATAATTCAAGTTGCAAAGACAAGATTGTAATTTTAGATTGTTGTCATTCTGGTGCATTTGGGTCACCAAAATTAAATAATAGTGTTGCTCAATTAGGTGATGGACTTTCTGTTTTAACAGCTTGCCGATCTGAAGAAGTGGCTATAGAACGTGGTGGACAAGGAATATTCACATCTTTACTATTGGACGCATTACAAGGTGGTGCTGCTGACTTAAGGGGACACATAACACCTGGTAGTTTGTATGCCTATGTAGACGAAGCACTAGGGGCATGGGACCAAAGGCCAATATTTAAAACTAATGTTTCAAGGTTTACTTCAATCAGACGAATAACGCCCAAAATACCACTTGAGACACTTAGAAAAATTACTGAATATTTTGACACTCCCGAAAGCGAACACAAATTAACTCCGGAATATGAATTCACGGAGAAATCTGCCGTTGATGAAAAAGTAAAGATTTTCAAAGACCTGCAAAAATTTGCAAGCGTAGGCCTTGTAGTACCAGTTGATGAAGAGCATATGTATTTTGCAGCTATGAATAACAAATCTTGTAGACTGACAGCTTTAGGATTTCAATACTGGAGACTAGTATCTGAAAATAAGTTATGAAATAAAGAATGCCAGCTGCCAACACACGTTTTGCGTCATGCGGGGTGACGTGCATACATTCAAGTTCAGTTTTCCAATTGGGCTTTAGTGGTAGGATGACAGTTTTGTGCTCCGAAATCCCGCACGAACGCAAAGCGTGGGAACGTTATGGGCAATTAGACGAACATGAAAAATCTACTCTTTTTATTATTTAGCATAATGCTAATATCCTGTGAAACTAATGAAGAGGAATCCTTTAAAGTTAATTTAAATGGAATTTGGTATGGTGAGCAAACTTTTTTGGTTCAAGATTCTATTATGACAAACCCATTTTGGGACAATTATGGATTTTTTCATTTTTCTATTAACAATGACACATTGATTCTTGAAGATTCGGACCTAGAAAGCGTTGGAATAATTCAATATATTGATAAAAATAATATTCTATTAATACCATTTAATCGTGATAATGATACTGTAAAATATGAAAGGATATCAATAAGTAATCCAAATAAATTCGAATCTCTGAATTTAGACGGTGGGTCTGTCGAAGGAAGATTACCGTTCTTCAATATGCATATTGACAAAAATGGATTAGTGACTTATGAAGGAGAATTATACTCTGGCCTCAAAGGAAAACATAATTTTCAATTGGATACCTTAACATTAAATCAACTCAATCAATTATTTGAAATGGTTGATATACGGAATTATCCAGAGGAAGAATTATTTCCAATTCCAGGAAGCGGTGAAATGAATTTAACAATAAGGTACCCAAAAGGTGAAATAATTGAAATTGAGAACGGTCTTTTCGAAGGAGAATATTATATACTTCAGAAAGTCTTTAATCGATTTGAAAGTCTACTTATAAAGAAAAAAGCCCATAACATCACCTTGGATACAGCGGGCGGTTCCGAGTAAACAGAAAGTTTAGTATCTTTAAGAAGTTAGGAGTAGGCTGGAAGAGATCGGCTTCGAATGCCCGCCGTCTCCAAGCTGAATCCCGTTATGGGCTATATTAAATGACAACTTCAAAATACATCATAACATTATTGACAATTTCCATTTTGATCTCTTGTCGTGAAACTTACAGACTTTCGGACAAAGAATACGACTGGATGCCATATATGGGGAACGAAACTCTTGTTTTCAGTTCCAACACTGGTGACACTGACACAATTTTTCTCCTTCAGAAGGACACGTTAATTGCTTATCCAGAAGCCCAGTCTTTTAACGGTAAGACATATGAGGTTGTGAGTATTTTCTGTCGACACAGTGACCCATGGCCTCCAGACGATAAGCATAGATATTTAGACAATAATTTTGTTGAACTGAAAAAATCAAAAGACAATATTGCTAGATTTGAATTCCATCTTTCAGCTAAGGATGCAAATTTTTATCGTTTGACCGGAATCAGAATTGATAGTCTTTCCCAACAACAAACTACATCATTGGCGACTAAATCTAAAACATACAATGACGTTTACATTATAGACGCTGAAGACTGGCTAAACTTCAAGCAACGTAGCGACTACGTGACAAAATTATATTGGAGTAAATCAGAAGGGCTTATTCGTTATGACAAACAAGACAATGTTTACTGGGAATTGATAAAAAAATACAGCCCATAACAGCCGTTTTGCAAAAGCGGGGTTTTCGTGCTTCTATGACAGTGAAGTGCAAAACTCAAGCTTTATGCATCTAATGAAGTTTAGTGCTAAAAATCCCCGCCACTGCGCCAAGCGCCAAAACGTTAGCGATAACCCTATGACAACACGAACGAACCTATAATAATGACAATAAAACAAGCAATAAAATATTCATTAATTTATATTCTGACAATTTTGTTCGGGGCGTTCATTGCATTTAAAGTATGGTGGACAAATGGAGATGCAAGATTTTTAGGGATTATAGCTTTTTTTCTTATTGGATTTGGCTCACTTTTCTTGAGCATTTCCTTGACAAGAATTATCATTCCGACCAAAACGGACTTTAGCTTTTCAACGCTATCAGACAAAAAGAAATATCAAATCCTAAAAGATACAGTTGGTTCTACTAAAGTAAAAATTATAAGTGCAAGTTATATTTCTTTGTTTCTAATTTTATTTGCAGGGACAGCATATAAGTTAGTTACTTCTTTAAATAAATATGAAAAAGACCAATTGAAAACTTTTGGACGACTACAAAAAGTGAGAATTAACGACATCCATTTCAAAGGAAAAGGAACGCCTTATGCATTATTCGACTTCTACTTAGACGGTAAAAAATATAGTAACGACCTAAACCCTAAAAATTACAGCATAGGCGACAGTGCGACAATAATTTTTTCAACTAATAATACTGACATCGTAAAATGGGAAGAAGACTTTGACAAAAATAATGAATAAAGTAATAAGCAGAAAAAGGGCAACCGCTAACAGCACATTTGCAATAGGCGGGGTTTCGTGCTCCTCAGACAGTTTAGTGGTAGCCGAAAGTTTGGTTCTTCGCACAAACATTTGTGGTAATAATCCCGCCCATCGCAAATCTGTAAAACGTTAAATCAACCTTTCATTTTTTTGGGAGTTGGTAAAAAATCGGATGGAATTACCCGACTTTGCCTTTAGATTTGGTATTGGGCAATTCCTAATCGACCAACACCTTATCCAACCCCATCCATATCATGGCTCAAATGCGCATCTTCTTCACCGGAGGTTCCGGCAAAGCCGGACGCCACGTCATCCCTTACCTGCTCGAGCAAGGCCACCGCGTGATGAATGTGGACCTCACTCCCCTGCATCATCCTGGCGTAGACAACCTGACCGCAGACATTACCGATTCCGGTCAGATGTTTAACGCCATGAGCATGTATGCGGGATTTGATGAAATGGAGCCTGGAACGGGCGTTCCTGCTTTTGATGCCGTGGTGCACTTCGCGGCCGTACCCCGCATCCTGATCAAACCCGACAATGAAACTTTCCGCGTCAACACGGTCGGCACGTACAACGTGATCGAAGCGGCCGTCAAACTGGGAATCAAAAAGATCATCATTGCCTCCTCCGAGACCACCTATGGGATTTGCTTTTCCGACGGTAAAACCGATCCGAAATACCTCCCCCTAGACGAACACTACGACGTCGATCCCATGGACAGCTACGGCCTCTCCAAGGTAGTCAATGAGCAGACGGCCCGCTCCTTTCAGCGGCGAACCGGTGTGGATATCTATGCCCTTCGGATCGGCAATGTGATCGAGCCGCATGAATACGAAACCCTTTTCCCCTACTATTTCAAGCATCCTGAAGTGCGTCGCCGCAATGCCTTCTGCTACATCGATGCCCGGGATTTGGGTCAGATCGTGGATTTGTGTCTGCAAAAAGACGGCTTGGGCTATCAGGTTTTCAATGCCGGAAACGACCACAACGGAGCGATCATTCCCAGCAGGGAACTGGCCGAGCGCTTTTTTCCGGGCGTGCCGCTTACCCGTGAACTGGAAGAACACGAAGCCCTCTTTTCCAACCGAAAAATCCGGGAAGTGCTAGGCTTCAAAGAGCAGCACAACTGGAGGAAATATGTGAAGGGGGAATGATCTTTGAAATTAAAATTCGTAAGCCACAGTTGAAAACCTTTGCGTTGGCCAATGCATAATCTTAGTATGAAACACTACCTACTTCTTTTTCTCCCCCTGCTTTTTGCCTGCAATCCACAAAAAGAACAAACCGAAAATTTGGTAAAGGCAGACTCCACCTTGACCACTCCCCTCGGAAAAACCTTTGAAATTCCCGCTCCTTCCGAAAAGCTCTTGACCCAGTACGAAGAAGCAAAAGCCACTTTCGAAGCCAATCCCGAGGATGTGGAAGCCATTATTTGGTATGGTCGACGTACGGCCTACCTTGGCCAATACCGACAGGCTATTGACATCTATTCCAAAGGCCTGGAGAAATTCCCCGACGAACCCCGACTCTATCGTCACCGGGGGCATCGCTACCTCAGCATCCGGGAATACGACAAAGCCATCGCAGACTTTGAAAAAGCGGCCCAACTTATCGAAGGCACTGTGGACGAAATCGAGCCCGACGGGATGCCCAATGCCCTCAACATTCCGGTTAGCAGCCTCCACAGCAACATTTGGTACCACCTGGGCCTGGCTTACTACCTCACGCACCAATACGAAAAAGCGTATCAGGCTTATGCCAAGTGCCGAGAAAGTGGCAATCACTACGACAACATCGTCTCCAGCACCCATTGGCTCTACATGATTCAGCAGCGCCTAGGCAATCCGACGAAAGCCGACTCTCTGCTGGCACCGATTCATGCCGACTCCACGGTGATCGAAAACCAGAGTTATGCTGATCTCTGTCATTTATACAAAGGCTGGATCTCCGTAGATAGCCTGTACCAAGAAGGCCCCGGCAGCCCTTCCAATGATGCCATCCGCTACGGGGTGGCCAACTGGTATTTGTACCACGGAGACTCGGCCAAGGCAAAACAACTCATGCAGGAACTGACTGACAGCAAAGTGTTTACCTCTTTCGGATATCTGGCAGCGGAGAGTGATTTAATCCGGATTTTCGGGCTGAAATAAACTCGGTTTCCATTTCTTTCTCACCTATTCCAAAGTTTCAAACGTTGGAATAGGTGTTTTTTTTTGCAAATAGGGCATTTGTCGTATGGCTTGGAGAGGCTTCCACGGCGATTTTTGGAACGTCTGTTTAATGATTCATTTCACTTGGATTAAGCTCGTTACACATGCATAGGTATTTATTCTTTTTTCCGATTTGCTTGGTTTTACTCTTTTCGGCATGCAGTTCCGAAGATGGTCAACCTTCCGATGACAATTCCCAGGCTGAAGAAATCAAAAAAATCACCTGGGAAGAAATTGTTCTGCCCAATACCACCATCGTAGACAATTTTGCGATCTCCGATGACGGAAAATACATTTTCTACACGCAACGGGACAACTCAATCCATCGATTTGAAATCGCTTCCAAACAGAGCCAAAAACTCTACGGAGACCTAAATGCCACCTACAACTCCTACGTTCACTTTATCGACGGGCGGCTTTACACCATCACCTTCAATAACAACAAAAGCTACTTCAGCACCTCGACTAACAACGGAAATACCTTTACCAGAAGCGAAGTGGCTACCCTTGTTCCTTTCACTCCTTATGTGGGGTTTTTAAAAGTAGATTTCAACCGCCTTTTCAAGATGCCCAATGGTACCCTGATTTTGCCTGACTTGATCTCCACTACAGTCGACAGAATCTCCATCTCTTCCGATGGAGGAGCCAAGTGGGCAAATAAAAAATCCAGTCTACTTTTTATCCATGCCCAACAAGGTAATCGCCTTTTTGCTACTCCCGGCAGCTGGCAGGGGGATTTCGGGATTGGGTCTTCCGGCGGTGGACTGCATTTTTCAGATGACATGGGAAACACCTGGACAAAATCAGATTTGAAATACCCTCCACAAGCCACCGACCGGGAGGGAAATCTAATCGGGGCCACCACAAATCAAATCCAAAGACTAAAAGGTGGAAAATGGACACTTTATGAATGGGATGGAAATTTCCCCTTCGGTGTATCCTTGATCAACCGACAGTCGGGCACTACGCTGACTCAACGGGTGGTAGACATTGAATTTGATCAGTCCAACCATCTGTATCTCCTTTCCGGATCTTCAAAAGGAAGCGGAAACTCGATTTACAAAACCAAACTCAACTAAGGGTGAGCAGATTTTTTTGACTGGGGAAGGTGGAATGGGCAAGGGGTCCCTTCCACCATTTTTTTCATCTGAACTTGACTAAATCCCAACTTTTCCTAGAAACCCTACGGATGAATGGAAAAGACCAAAACCTAATGAAAAAACTCAGGCATTCACTAGCTTTGGTTTTGCTCCCTAAAGCAGATTAAACCTTTAAGGTTCACACTTGTCCTAGCATAAAATCTGATTCTATGCGACTTTTCTTGATTCTTTGTACCTGCATCTCCTTGTTTTCCTGCAATCCTACAGAAGAACCTGGCCCAGAAGTCCAAGAGGTGTATTTCCCACCCCTGACCGGATCGGACTGGGAGAAAGTCGCTCCTTCCCAACTTGGCTGGGATGAAAGTCAAATTCCTGCTCTTATTGATTTTCTCCGAACCAGAAACTCCAAATCCTTTATGATTCTCGTGAACGGAAGGATCGCGATGGAGGAATACTTTGACGGCCACAAAGCCACCGACACTTGGCAATGGAACAGTGCCGGAAAGACTTTGACCACAGCGACCGTAGGGATCGCCCAACAGGAAAAATTGCTGGATATCAATACCCGGGTTTCTCAATACCTGGGTGCAGGCTGGACCAGTATGCCGCTGGCCAAAGAATCCCTGATCACCCCCAAACACCTGCTTTCCATGACCTCAGGCATCAATGACGAAAGCGAACTGATCATCAAACCCAATCTCACCTATCTGGCAGATGCCGGGACGAGGTGGTCCTACCACAATGTATTTCAGCGATTGATGGATGTGGTTGGAGAAGCAAGCGGTCAGGGATTTGAACCCTATTTCAATTCCAAACTGAAAGCTAAAATCGGGATGGATGGCTTTTGGAGAGAAGGACTCATTTTCACGATTTACCATAGTACTACCCGCAGTATGGCCCGATTTGGCCTATTGGCACTCCATCAGGGAAAATGGGGAACCGAGCAAATTGTAAACGAGGCTTTTTTCAACCAAAGTACCTCCACCTCACAGAACCTCAATTCAGCCTACGGATACTTATGGTGGCTCAATGGAAAAGGCCAATTTATGCTACCGACGAGCCAAAACGTATTTCCGGGAATGCTTATCCCAAATGCTCCTGCAGATATGTATGCTGCCATGGGTGCGGAAGATCAGCGCATCTATGTGATCCCAAGCAAAAAAATGGTCATCATCCGGATGGGAAGGGCCTCTGATCCCGCGAACCCCAATTTTGCGCTTTCAGGTTTCGATCAGTCGCTTTGGGAAAAGATCAATGCGGTAATCAAGTAGTCATCCATAGCTCCTTTGACTTGTGGTTGTCCATTTCTGGAAAATCAAGCCAAAGTTCCATAGAGCTTTTTTATCTTCATGGATAAACCTGTCCAGCCATGAAACCTTTCTTATCAACCGTCCTGATGCTAATTCTGACAATTCAGATTCAAGCTCAGGAGGTTTTTTTCTCTGTAAACCAAGTCGGATTTCATCCCGATGACACCAAAAAGGCAGTGATTTTCTCCAAGGAAAAGATCCAAAATAACGTTCATTTGGTCCATTTGCCGGATTCAAGCTCCTTGGCTAAAATCAAACCCAAGCCATTGGAATCCGGAAAATGGGGTGACTTTTACTACTATGAGGTTGATTTTTCATCCACCACTGGTGAGGGTTCTTACTTCCTTTGGCACTCGGCAAGCAAAACTGCCTCCGGAAAATTCCATATCGGAAGTCAGGCCTACGCCGGAATTCAAGAGGATTTACTGGAATTTATGCGTCAGCAGCGATGCGGCTACAATCCAACAATGGATATGGTCTGTCATCAAGAGGATGGACGCAGCTTCTTTGACTCCATGCCGGACAGCACTTATGTGGATGCATCCGGGGGTTGGCATGATGCCGGCGACCAACTCAAGTACCTGATCACAGGAAGTTATGCCACGGGACACATGCTGATGGCTTATCAGCTTTTTCCGGACCGATTTGAAGACAAGGTAAATGCGCTAGGCCAACCCGGCCCGAATGGTATCCCGGATGTCCTCGACGAAGCCAAATGGGGTCTGGACTGGCTACTCAAACTTCATCCTGCCCCCGACCAACTCATCCATCAAATCGCCGATGATCGGGATCACCGAGGGTTTAAAATCCCCAACCAAGACAACTCGGATTACGGTTGGGGAGAAAACAGCTATCGCCCCGCCTACTTTGCCACGGGAAAGCCTCAGGGTCTGGGCAAGTATAAAAGTGAATCCACAGGAATGGCGAACATTGCCGGAAGATCTGCGGCCGCCTTGGCTTTGGGTGCCAGAATCTGGAAGGAAATCGATGAAGCTTTTTCAATCCAATGCCTTCGTGCTGCCAAAAGCCTCTATGCATTAGGGAGAAAATACGAAGGCTATCAGCAGGGCAATTCCTACAGCGCTCCTTACCGTTACAATGAAGAAACCTGGAACGATGACATGGAGTGGGCCGGGGCAGAACTCTACAAAGCTACCGGAGAATCCTCCTATCTGACTCAGGCAAAAGACTATGCTTTGAAAAGTTCGAACGCTGATTCATGGACAGTCCGGGATTCTGCCGCCCATTATCAGCTGTACCCATTTATTAATCTGGGGCATTTTTCTCTTCATGAGGTGGTAGATCAGGATTTCAAAAAGACACTGGAAAACTTCTATCAAGAAGGCATAGCCTACACTTTGAAAAAAGCCCAAACCAGCCCCTTCGAAGTAGGCATTCCTTTTATCTGGTGCTCCAACAACCTGATGACGAGCTTGGCTACTCAGCTGATTCTTTATGAAAAAATGAGCGGAAACACCCAATATCAACCTTACCTGATCGCTCAGCGGGATTGGCTGTTTGGAAAAAATCCCTGGGGCACGAGCATGTTTACAGGAATTCCAAAGCATGGAGATTTTCCGATCTATGTGCATACCGCCCCTTATGTCAAGTTGGGATTGGAGATACCGGGAGGCTTGGTGGATGGTCCGATTTTCCGTACGATCCACTCCAATCTGATCGGATTGACCTTAGAGAGGCCTGACGATTATGTTGGAAGGCAAAATCCTTTTATCGTCTACCACGACGCGGTTGGAGATTATAGCACCAATGAACCTACCATGGATGGCACAGCAGGTTCGATTCTGATGATGGCCTATTTTTCGAGGAAAAAATGAACATTTTAAAGGAACTTGAGGCTGTCTTTTTTGATATGGATGGCACCTTGGTGGACAGTATTCCATTTCATCAGGAAGCTTGGTTGAGATTCTTGGGAAATCATGGTATTCACCTTCGCCCAGAAGAGTTTCATGCCCAAAACCATGGGACCATTCACGAGATGATCAGAAGGTTTTTCCCTCATGAGCATTCCAGAGAGAAACGAATTGAATTGGGTGAAGAAAAAGAAATCACCTTCCGTAATATCTATAAGTTACATTTAAAGGAAATTGAGGGATTGACTTCTTTTTTGGAGCAGTTAAAAGGACTGGGTATTTCCATCCACTTGTCCACGATGGGCGATCAAAACAACATTGATTTCACCCTTGATGGCTTGGGCATTCGCTCCCATTTCCTTACCATCACCGGAGGACATGAGGTACTGAAAGGAAAACCAGATCCGGAGATTTTTATAAAAAGCCTGGAAAAAGCTGGGATAAAGCCAGACAAAGCCATGGTCTTCGAGGACTCCGGAGGGGGAATACGTTCTGCAAAAGCAGCAGGTCTAAGAGTAATTGGCATAGCCACTACACACACCAAAAAAGAACTGGTAGAAATGGGTTGTGAAGCTGCATACTCGAATTTCAAAGAGATCCTTACCGAAATCAAAAAACCACAGATGCATAGATAAAACTAATCTGTGCATCTGTGGCTAAAACCGCGCTGTGGTATGTGCCCTCACACACCACTAAAAACCTCTTATTTTCTCGCCGTGGTGGGTGTCCCCACACACCACACTTACTCCACCAATGTAAATACCATCTGACGGAACTTCCAACCCGTCTCATCCCCGTTTCCGGCACCAGAGGTTTGTTTGAAAATCAACCCGATAATACCCGTCTGAGGATCGGCAAAGTATTGGGTGTTAAAATACCCTCCCCAATCAAAGGTGCCTTTGCTGCCCATTCCGCCCATGGCCACGCCCTTGTCCGTCACGACACCGAATCCTATCCCATGGTAGCGGTCAGCATTCCAAAGATCCCCAACTTGATTTTGCATCATGGTATGGATGGTATGCGGACTGAGGATACGCTTGCCGTTGTAAATCCCTCCATTCAGATACATCTGAAGGAACTTGGCATAATCTTCTGTCGTACTGGAAAGGCCTGCTCCTCCGGAGAAAAAGGTCTTTGCGCCAGTTTTAGGATAGGCAGGATCATAAAATGTCACCGGATACGAGGCCCATTTGTTATCCTTGCGAGTGTGCACTGTCACCAGTCTTGGAGCTTGTGCTTCGCTCAGATAAAATCGGGTATCGTTCATCCCAATTGGATCAAAAATCCGTTCCTTCAAAAAGACATCAAAGGGTTTTCCTGAAATGATCTCTACCAGATATCCCAAGACATCCAATCCCTCGCTGTAGGTGTATTTGGCTCCAGGTTCGTGGTGAAGAGGAAGCTTAGCCAGTCGCTTGACACTTTCTCCAATGGTCACTTTTTCAGTGGTGAACAGATCCACCACTCCGGCTTTGTGGTAAATCATTTTCATCCGCTCATCCCCATCGATCACGCCATAGCCTAAGCCTGAAGTGTGAGTCAAGAGGTGGCGAATGGTGATTTCTCGACTGCTTGGTTTGGTAGTATAGGTGGTATCCGCATAGCGAAAGGTGTTCAAGACCTGAGGGTTTTTGAATTCAGGAATGTATTTGGAAATCGGATCATCCAAGCGGAATTTGCCTTCTTCCCATAGGATCATGATTGCTGTGGAGGTAATTGCTTTGGTCTGGGAGGCAATCCGGAAAATGGAATTTTTCTCCATGCTCTTCCCGCTTTCCACATCTGCAAAGCCCTTGGCCGAATGATAGACCACTTGACCGTTTTTGACTACCATCGCTACTAAGCCGGGCACTTGTTCTCTTTGAATTGCTTCTTCCAGCATGGCGTCCAATTTGTTCACACGCTCTTGAGAGATGCCGGCTACGGGCGTTTTTCCTGCCGGAGAAATCACCTGAGCAGTCAGGCTGGATTGCATTCCGATCAAGCAAATCAGGACTAGAAATAGGTTTTTATTCATAAGGTTTGGTGGGTTTATTGAATTTGAAAGTAGAAAAAAGCAGGCATAAAAAAAGCCGGTTTGCACCGGCTTTTATATGAATGGATTCTGATTAATTCAATTCTACTTCGAAGTAGTAGTCTGTCCCATCCGGGAACATACCCAAAACCACAATTTCCTGTCCTTGGGATTCCTCCAGAAAGTCAATCATGTCTTGTGAATTGGTTACTTTTTTACGGCCTGAGTCCGAAATGACCGAGGTGATAATAAAGCCGTTTCTTGCCCCGGCTTTTCTCCAATTTTCGTTGGAATTGGACTTGATCACAGCTCCTCCGGTAATCTTCAATTGGTCTTTGGTCTGCTGCTTGACATCTTCAAAAGTCAGGCCTTCAAAGGAATAAGTTTTTGGCACCTCCCGCTTGACAATATTGGTATCGCCGGAGAAGTTTTTCAGCGTAGCTGTGGTTTTTGAGGTCTTTCCATCACGGATATACTCTACCTCCACTTTATCTCCAGGACGCTTTCTTGCTACCATTTCCTGAAGCATCGCTACGTTGTTTACTGCCTTTCCATCAATGCTGATGATGATGTCGCCCTCTTTGATACCTGCTTCTTTTCCTGCTGAGTTCTCATTCACTCCACCTACATAGACGCCTTGTTCTACCGGGAATTTCTTTTCCAGCGCGTCAGCCAATTCGGGACTCACGCTTTGAATAGACACACCCAACAAGCCTCTTTGTACCGCGCCATATTTCATCAGGTCGTCCATGACCTTTTTGACCAAGGTGCTGGGCACTGCAAATGAATAACCGGAGAAAGTACCTGTATTGGAAGCAATCGCCGTGTTGATACCGATCAGTTCACCTGCTAGGTTGACCAAAGCTCCTCCGGAGTTACCGGGATTTACCACAGCATCAGTCTGAAGAAAAGACTCGATTTGCAGGTTATTTTCTACGCCTCTCAAAATGCCTATGTTTCTTGCCTTGGCAGAAATAATTCCGGCAGTCACTGTGGAATTGAGATCAAATGGATTACCCACAGCCAAGACCCACTCTCCAATTTTGGTTTGATCCGAATCTCCAAACTTGACAAAAGGGAGGTTATTCGCCTCGATTTTCAATAAAGCCAAGTCAGTAGTAGGATCTGTCCCAATGACCGTGGCCTCATACCGCTTATTGTTATCAAGGGAGATATCTACTTTGGTAGCTCCATCGATCACGTGATTGTTGGTGACGATGTACCCATCTGAAGAAATGATCACTCCTGACCCCGAACTCATAGGCATTGTTCCACCTTGGCCGGGAGGATTGACTCTGGGATCGGGAATACCGAAAAACTCCTGAATCGGGTCACGTTGAGCTCTTGGCGAATAGGCTACTTGACTTTTTACGTGTACCACCGCCGGAGTCACCAGTTGGGCAGAAGCCACAAAGTTGATTCCATCCGGAATAGTGAAATTTTCGCCCGAAAGCAGATTTACAAAGCTTGTTTGCTGCTTTTCATCGAAAGTGCCTGCATTTTGGGGTTTGAGCAAAAAACTCACTCCGGCCAATGCCACAACTCCACCCACCAAGGCCGCCAGAAGTACCCCAAGAAAGAACTGTCTCTTACTCATAGTTATCGTTTTCTTTAGAAAGATTTATACTGCAAATTTTCTACCCATAAGACATTATTTGAAAGTCTTTGGATGTATATAAGGTCTCAAATTAACAAGAATTAACCGCTTTTTGGGCAGCTCATAAGAATAACAAAAATAAACAGAGCGGGTTTCCCCGCTCATCCCCTTATTTGACCTCAATGGTGGTCTGGGTTATCTTTTTTTCTCTTTTTGGCAATGTCAGTTGGAGTACTCCATTTTCATAAGAAGCCCCAATCTGATCAGCAACCACATCTTCAGGGAGAAAAAAGGATCTGCTAAAACTTCCGTATTGGGTCTCTACAGTATGGAAATTTTTCCCATCCTTCTTCTCCTCCTGCTTTCTTTCGCCTGAGATAGTCAATTTACCGTCCAAAAGCGTGATTTTGAAATCGGATTTCTTGACACCGGGGACAGCCACGTGGATTTCATAGGCTTTTTCATCTTCCGCAATATCTACCGCTGGGGTAAATTGCTTCAAAGCTGCGCTCATAGAGTCAGAAAAGAACCGATCCAGCATTCCGCTAAAGCTCGCCGGAAACTGTGGGTCCAACTGATTGTATCTTACAAGTTTCATAGTTGTGTTGGTTTGTTTTACAATTACAGCTATGTAAATACTGTACCAGCGGGATTTTCAGGTCATTTTGTCCAGAAATCCCAATTATTCAAGATAGAATTAAGTCAAAATGTCCTGTTTGAATAATTCTATTCTCGGCAATTTCCTCAATGACAAAAACCTACTAGCTTTCTGAATTAATTTTTATTTTAGATTCGTAAGACGGCTTTTATGCAAAAAATCTTTCTCCAACTTCTATTCTGTCTTTGTTTTTCCTTGCCCACAGAGGTGTTTTCCCAAGACAGTGTAAAGCGGTCTTTTTCGGATTCACTTTTTGTCTCTGCCAAGGACAGCTTGTTGGTCAAAGACACGCTCTCCAACCGAACAACCCGTTTTGATGCTGACTTCCCAAGTTTGGAGGAGCTGATTAGAAAGGGAAAAACTTTTAGTCTCCTGGCCAATGAAATCCGAATCGAACTTCAGGACAAGCTGGATACGATACGCTTCCACGAAGAAATACCGGAAATGGAGGAAACCCTAAGAGCTTTGGAAAACCGTGTCAAAACTCCGAACACCAAGTTCAATTTCAGATACATTTTAGCTTTAGAGCGAATTCTTGGCTCCATAAAAGAAAATAACCAGGAGTTGGATCAACTAGCCCAATCCAGACTCGATAGGCTTCAATACCTGGACAGCACCTTAAGGGCCATAAAAAGGGACGATTTTTTCTTGTACAAACTCCGGGATACTACGCTGCTGACAGCTTACTCAGATGAAATTCAAAATTTAAGAATCAATATCCACTATCTGGATAGCACCATTTATCAACAAGAGCTACTTGCTGCCACCTACCAGGCAAAACTCAGTCGAATTACCATAGGATTGCTGGAATTGGAACGGTATGTGGACACCAATAAGACCTTCCTCGAAAAAAATCTCCTCAAAAAAGAAATCAACTATTTCTGGGAAACCTATGACATTCCTTCTCCCAAATCCATCTTGGATATCACCAAGGAATCGCTTTCGCTCAATTTCTTTTTTCTAAAAAGGCAACTTTTCCTTCATCCCTCCCTCAGTATTTTTTCCGTGTTGGTTCTTTTAATAGGCTATCTGGCCTTAAAACGAATTGTCTTGAAAATCTCCAAAGACAAAGAATTCGGAGCAATCATACTGGGAAGAACCAACTACCTTAAAAATCAGGTATTGGCTACCACTATGATGGCCGTGCTGCCTTTGGTTTTTTTCTTGTTTGACACGGGATCTATAGCCCTATTAACCTTCTTTATCTATTTACAGGTTATTTTCTCCACTATTTTAATTTTCAGCAGATTCAAGTTATCGAGCGCCTTAAAATGGCTTGTTCTGGTTTTCGCATTTGTATTTGTCTCGATCAGTAATCTTTACTGGGAAATCGCCTATCAAGAGCGGATGTATTTCCAAATCAGTAATTTGATTTACCTATTCCTGCTCTGGCAAATCCCCAAAAAATTTGAATCTGACGACGCCAATGAAGTTTTGTTTTTAAACAAACTGAAGCTTCTAACCATGATTTTTTTGATTTCCGGTTTTCTTGCCAATGTGTTAGGCAGATTCAGCTTGGCGAAAATCCTGAGCGTGGCAGGAACGGTGGGATTTATTTATGGGGTCTGCATGTATTTCTTTGTCAAAGCAGTCATGGAGATCATTTACATCCTGTTGGAAAACAGGAAGGGCACCGATGATTTGACTTCATTTCTGGATTTTCAGGCCATCCAAAAACGAAGCAGGAGTTTATTCCTGTTTTTGGCAGTCTTTTTCTGGCTGATCATTTTCCTTCATAATCTTGCCTTGAGTGATTATGTCGGCGAATTGCTGACCGAAATACTTTCCACCGAAAGATCACTTGGAGAAGCCACTTTCACTTTCGGAGGCATTCTGCTGTTTTTGGGTTTGGTTTATGCTTCTTTCATCATCGCCAATAATCTAGCCTATTTCATTTCCCTCAAGGATCAAAAAAAGACAGACACCAGAAGTAAAAAACTGGGAAGCTCAGTCCTTTTGATCAGACTTGGAGTACTTACAGTAGGCTTTATCATTGCTGCTACAGCTGCTAAAATCCCCTTGGACAAAATTACAATTGTGCTGGGTGCCCTTTCGGTAGGTATTGGCTTTGGTTTGCAAACCATCATCAACAACCTAGTCTCAGGCGTGATCCTTGCTTTCGAAAGACCTATCCAAATCGGAGATGATATTGAGGTGGGAACCCTCACGGGAAAAGTCAAAGAGGTAGGAATCCGGGCAAGTAAAATACAGGCTTATGACGGCTCCGAAATTGTGGTTCCAAACGGTGAATTGCTTTCAAGAAGTTTGATCAACTGGACTCTTTCGGACAAAAAAAGAAGAATCGAACTTCTCATTGGGGTATCTTATGATTCGGATATGAATAAAGTCCGGGAGCTGATCGAAAAAGTACTCGACAAAGAAGAAATTTTGAAATATCCTGCACCAAGGGTACTGATGCAAAATTTCAATGAAAGTTCAGTGGATTTCAGGATATTGCTGTGGATAGAGAGCATGGATACCATGCTGGATGTCCGCAATAAAGTAATGTCTGACATCTTCGAGGCATTCAATAACAATCATATCAAGATCCCCTACCCTCAACGGGACCTTTACATCAAAGAAGTGCCCAAATTCAACCTGGAAGAGAAGGATTCCGAGAATGACGAAAACAAAAAATCCTCTGAATAAATCATTCAGAGGATTCAGTAAGCTAATACATTCTAGAGAATATGTTAGGCCTTTTTGACGTTGATGGCGTTGGGTCCTTTTTTACCATCTTTGATGTCGTAGGTAACTTTGTCGTTTTGAGCAACTTTGTCAACTAACCCAGTAGCGTGTACAAACACGTCACCCTGAGTTTCGTCATCAACGATAAATCCGAAACCTTTGGCTTCATTGTAAAATTTTACTGTTCCGGTAAACATAATGAATTGTGATAAATTGTAATTGAAAGTGCTCTAAATGTAAATATTTGATTAAAAAAAACAAAATAATCGTTTATTTTCTGCCAAAATGAAAAAAATTATTTTGATCAGACATGCAAAATCCGCTTGGGACAATCCTTGGCTAAGTGACCATGACAGGCCTTTGGCTGAGCGTGGACTTCGGGATGCGCCCAAAATGGCCAAACGGTTAAA
The DNA here is from genome assembly GCF_014324365.1 of Algoriphagus sp. AK58. Classification (GTDB taxonomy): domain Bacteria; phylum Bacteroidota; class Bacteroidia; order Cytophagales; family Cyclobacteriaceae; genus Algoriphagus. The sequence goes on along the minus strand of NZ_QEIG01000021.1, from coordinate 9,957 downwards.
AAAGAGAGGCATTTATCCTGACCTCTTCCTTTCATCGACTGCCATCAGAGCTGCAGAGACTGCCCGCATCATCGCCAAAGAACTTGAATTTCCTGAGGAAGAAATCATTTGTGAAAAAAATCTCTTTCACGCCTCACCCAATGCCATTTTGAAATATATCCACCAGCAGAAGGATTCAAAAAACACCTTATTCCTCGTTGGTCATAATCCCGGGTTCAATGACTTGATCGAATACCTGGGTGGTAAAATTGAAAACCTGCCTACTTCCGGACAGTTTGGATTCAAGCTAAAATCCGAACATTGGAAAGACTTTGGCCCCAAAACAGCAGAAGTTTGGTTTGTGGATTTCCCAAAAAAGAAGACTTAAAAATCTCTCACATCCTGTACCACCTCTTCAAAATGCTCAGGGTGGGATATCAGATAGAAAATCTTTGCGGCAACTTCTTCCGGCAAAGTAAGCCTCCCATCTCTTTTGTAACCCACAAAACGATCTAGGGCTGGAAAATTCTGAACATCGGCTTGTCTGATTTCAGATTGCATTTCGGTATCCACTATTCCGGGGGCTAAAGAAAACACTCGAAAACCCAAAGATTTTAATTCCTCATTTGCCACCTTGGAAAACATGGCCAAACCTGCTTTACTCGAACAATATTCTCCCCAGCCAGGTAAGGGTTTATGAGCAGCTCCTGAGCTGATATTGCAAATGATTTTCTGCCCCTTCTGCTGACCATATGCTTTCACAAAGGCATCTGTCAAAATCATCGGTGCCAGCAGGTTCAGATTCATCACCCGCTGTATCCCTTTTGGATTGAGCTTGCCCACAGGCTTCACCTCCCCTATCCATCCGGCATTGTTGATGAGGATATACCGGTCAACCTGTACTTTGGGGAAAAACTTGGGCAAATTTGCCTCCAAGCCATTCAAATCACTGAGATCCAAGGCAATCTCAGTTAGATTGGAATGTGCTATTTCCAAGCTAGACCGTGACAAGGCAACGACCTGAATCCCTTCCAAAGAAAGGAATTGATCCAAAATGGCATGACCAAGTCCTTTGGTATGACCTGTGAGAATCAATAGGGTTTTCATAAGTCAACATGGCACCCAAAAGCACCCCGATTATTATAAAATATATTGCGACAAATCTCTGTTCTTGACCAAAGTGTTTAACCGCTCCTGTACCATTTCACGGGTCACCATGATCTTGGAATTGGGTTCGATCAGATCAGGAACTTCAAACAGGAAGTCATTGAGCAAATGACTCATTACGGTATGAAGTCTTCTTGCGCCAATATTCTCTACCTCCTGATTGATTAAAAACGCCAATCGAGCAATCTCATCGATCGCTTCATCCGTGAAGGCCAAAGACACCTCTTCTGCTTCAAACAAGGCCTGATACTGCTTAGTCAAAGCGTTCTTGGGTTCTTTCAGGATTCGTGTGAAATCCTCCTGAGTCAAGCTCTGCAACTCCACTCTGATCGGGAATCGACCCTGAAGCTCTGGGATCAAATCCGAAGGCTTGCTGACGTGAAATGCTCCTGCTGCGATAAAGAGAATATGATCGGTATTGATCACTCCGTATTTGGTATTCACGCTGGAACCCTCCACGATCGGAAGCAAATCCCGCTGCACACCCTCACGACTTACATCAGGCCCGCCGCCTCCTTTTCCGGACTTGGAGGCGATTTTATCGATCTCATCGATGAAGATGATCCCGTTGTTTTCGGCAAGTCGAATCGCCTCTTCTTTGACCTCATCAAAATCAATCAGTTTGGACATTTCCTCCTCGAGCAGCACCTTTCGTGCTTCAGCGATGGAAAGCTTCCTCTTTTTCGTTTTTTTAGGCATCATGCCTGAGATCATATCCTGCAGACCTGCCATGCTGGCATCATCGATCATGCCGTTGCCGATCATCCCGATTCCTACAGGAGCAGCCGCTTTGACATTGATCTCGATTTTTCGCTCATCCAATTCTCCGTTGCGAAGCTTTTCCCGGAAACGTTCACGGGTACGTTCATTCAACTCGGTATCTGAATTGGGCTCACTCTCTAATTCAGGATTGATGGACATAGGTCTTGTGAAGCCCGCACTTTTTACCGGAGGAATAAGAATATCCAAGATGACTTCCTCCACCGCTTCGGCAGCCTTCACTTTCACCTCTTCTTTTTTCACCTCTCTTACCAAGTGGACACTTTGCTCTACGAGATCTCTCACCATGCTTTCCACATCCCGACCTACATAGCCTACTTCAGTGAATTTGGAGGCTTCCACTTTGGTAAATGGAGCTTGTGCAATTTTGGCCAAACGACGGGCAATTTCGGTTTTTCCGACACCGGTACTTCCGATCATCAGGATATTGTTGGGCACAATGTCTTTTTGGATATCCGATTTGACCATCATTCGGCGTATCCTGTTTCGAAGTGCGATCGCCACATTTCGCTTGGCATCTTTTTGACCGATGATGTATTTATCAAGCTCTTCGACAATCTGTCTGGGAGTAAGTGATTCGATTTGATTCATGATGTTGTGGTTTAAGAAGTTGAAGCTTTCTCCGCTTCGAAAAAGAGTGAAAAAGGCCTCCCTGAATCACAAGGAAGCCCCTATCGAATAGGTGGTTTATTCAGCAGACTTGGATTTGGAAGAGAAAGTGAATTTTAGCGGGTTTTCCACTTTGGTCTTGGTCAAAGCGATATTCAATACCTCATCCACTTTGTCTACAAAATGGAACTCAATACCCTTGATGTACTGAGCATCGATTTCTTCGATATCCCTTTTGTTTTTCTTGCACAGAATGATCTCTTTGATCCCTGCACGTTTGGCGGCCAGGATTTTCTCCTTGATCCCGCCTACAGGCATGACCTTTCCGATCAAGCTGATCTCCCCGGTCATTGCCACCTTGGCTTTTACCTTTCGCTGGGTGTAGACAGAAGCCATCGCCGTAAGCATGGTGATCCCTGCGGAAGGTCCATCTTTGGGTACCGCACCCGCAGGCACGTGAATATGAAGATCATATTGGTCAAATACACGGTGGTCGATTCCAAGCTTTTCAGCTTTGGATTTGAGGTAAGAAAGTGCGGTCATTGCCGACTCCTTCATCACCTCTCCCAACTGGCCGGAAAGTGTCAATTTTCCTCTTCCCCTGCTTAGGCTGGATTCGATAAACAGAATTTCTCCCCCCACACTGGTCCAGGCCAATCCCGTTACCACACCTGCTACTGTATTGTCCTGATAAATTTCTTTGTCGAATATCTCCGAACCTAAGATCTTTCTCACTGCCTCAGGTGTGATCTTGTGGTCATATTCCTCCTCCATGGCAATGGACTTGGCAATATTCCGAATCACTTTTCCGATCGCTCGCTCCAGGCTTCTGACACCGGATTCACGGGTATAATCTTCAATAATTTTGACCAGAGCAGCTTTTTCGAAGGAGATGTCTTTGGTTTTCAGACCATGCTCTTTTCGCTGCTTAGGTACCAAATGTCGCTTGGCGATTTCCAGTTTTTCTTCTTGGGTATAGCCGGTCACTTCGATAATTTCCATTCGGTCACGAAGGGCAGGCTGAATGGTATCGAGTGAGTTGGCTGTGGCAATAAACAAGACTTTGCTTAGGTCATACTCTACCTCCAGGTAATTGTCCATGAAGGCACTGTTTTGCTCAGGGTCCAAGACTTCCAAAAATGCCGAAGAAGGATCCCCCCTGAAGTCAGAGGATAGTTTATCAATCTCATCCAACACAAATACAGGATTGGAGATCTTCACCTTCTTCATGTTCTGGATAATTTTTCCCGGCATTGCTCCCACGTAGGTCTTTCTATGTCCACGGATTTCGGCTTCATCATGAAGGCCTCCAAGAGACATGCGGATATATTTTCTTCCCAAAGCAGAAGCTATTGATTTCCCCAGTGAAGTCTTCCCTACACCGGGAGGGCCATAAAGACAAAGAATCGGACCTTTGAGGTCGTTCTTCAATTTCAAAACAGCCAAGTATTCGATGATCCTGTCCTTTACTTTTTCAAGACCAAAGTGATCCGCATCCAGAATGGCACGAGCATGCTTGAGGTCAAAATTATCCTGCGTAAACTCATTCCATGGCAATTCGACCATGGTTTCAGCATAGTTGAGCGCAATAGGATATTCGGCCGCAGATGGATTGATTCGTAAAATCTTATCCAACTCCTTTTCGAAATGCTTCTTGACTTCCGCTGGCCAGTTTTTCTTTTCTCCCCGGGCACGAAGATCTTCCACCTCTTTCTCCGGTCCTTCTTCACCAAGCTCGGTTTGAAGGACTTTCATCTGCTGACGAAGGAAATAATCCCGCTGTTGCTGATCGATGTCTGTATGTACTTTCTTTTGGATTTCAGATTTCAGCTCCAGCATCTGGATGTCCTTCATCATGAATTCCAAGAGCAGCGTAGCCCGCTCTACTCCATCGTTAATCTCTAGAAGACGCTGCTTAGCCTCTACAGGAGCATTGATATTGGAGGAGAGAAAGTGCGTGAGGAATGGCGTATTGTCAATATTATCCAAAGCCACTTGGGCTTCCCGGGGAATCTCAGGATTAAGGTGAAGGATTTTGGTTGCTGCATCCTTCAGGGATTCCTCCAAAGCTTTGATCTTTTTAGAGTTTTTCGGGAAGTTTTCCTCCAGATAATCTACTTTGGCAATAAAGTAAGGGTCGTCAGTAACCTGTTCCCGGATCTTGAATCGCTTTTTCCCCTGAATAATGATCGTAGTATTTCCATCAGGAAGCACGATCATCTTAATGATTTTGGCAAGGGTGCCGACATGGTATATATCTTCCCAAGAAGGATCATCATGATTGGGATTGATCTGCGCGCAGACACCGATCAGTTTATTTCCTTTATGGGCTTTTTTGACCAATCTGATCGAGCGCTGCCGACCTACCGTGATTGGAATTACCACGCCCGGGAAAAGAACAGTATTTCTAACCGAAAGGACAGGAATTTCGTCTCCAAACTCCTCCTTGCCTGTATCTTCCTCCTCCTCATCGGTAATCAACTGGATCAGATCCCCTTCACCGGCATAATCCCCGTTCATAAGGTTTTGGAATAAAGAATTTTCGAATTGGCTCATATAGACAGATTGACAGCAGCGCTGTCACGAATTAGCTAAAATAGAAGAAGAACCTTCAATTTCCGAAGGTTCTTCCTAAAGGTTCAATAGAAATGCCAAAAGGAAAAAAGGTCAATTTGGCAGGTATGTAGCTTAGGTGAACAGCTTCAGAATATCATTTCCTATCGCAAAAACCATCAAAGCAAGCAAAATAACCATCCCCACTTTTTGGGCATTTTCAAGGAATTTATCCGAAGGAGCTCTCCCTGATACCATTTCGTACAGTAAAAACATCACATGACCTCCATCCAATGCCGGGATGGGCAACAAGTTCATAAAGGCCAAAATCATGGAAATCAACCCCGTAATGCTCCAGAATTTGACCCAGTCCCAAGAGGCACCATAAATTTTGGCCATTCCGATCGGACCGCTCACATTCTTGGCTGAAACCTCTCCGGTAAACATTTTTCCAAGTGCCTTGGCATTGACGATGACCACACCAAATGCCCTCGCTGTACCTTTTGACACTGCCTCCACAAAGGCATATTCTCTTCTCACGGGCTCGATCAGTGGATTGACTGCAATACCTATTCTTGCCTCCTCTGAAACCGGAATATTCAAGGTGTCGATTTGGGAATCTCTCTGACGGACAATCTGAGCCGATTGACTCTTCAAGTTCTGAAGCGCAGATTGCATTTGATCGAAATAAGTGATCGGGGTGCTGTTTACTGCCAAAATCTTATCCCCTGCATCAATCCCTGCTTCGGCGGCACCACTTCCGGGTTCTACTCCCCCAACTTCAAAAGGAAAGCGGACAGCAATAAATTTACTGAACGATTCCTCCGAATTGAAGGTATTGATAAACCCTCTCGGAATTTCGATTTTTACCTGCTGACCATCCCGATCTACGGTGTAATAGCCATTCTCGCTCAACAGTGCTGAACCACTGCTTAGATCATTGATGCTTTGGTAAGGTTGGCCATTAATATCCAGAACTTTGTCCCCTGTTTTCAGGCCTATGGCTTCACCGTATTCGTACGCAACGATTCCATTTTCAATCACCTGATCTCTTGAAAAATAGGTTTCACCATTCTTGTAAACCAAGGCGACGAAGATGATAATCCCGGTAATGACATTCACAATGATCCCACCAAGCATCACGATCAGCCGCTGCCAAGCCGGCTTGGCACGAAATTCCCAAGGTTGGGGCTCGGATGCCAATTGGGCAGTATCCATGGATTCATCCACCATTCCGGAGATTTTCACAAATCCCCCCAAAGGAATCGCTCCAATCGAATATTCTGTTTCACCCCATTGGAATCCTGCAATTTTTGGAGGAAAACCGATGGAGAATTTTTCCACTCTCATGCCAAACATCTTGGCGGTAAGCAAGTGACCCAGCTCGTGAAGGCCCACTAGGATGGACAATCCCAGGAGCAGCTGACCCACCATAATTAATGTTTCCATTTATACTTTAGACTTAATTAAATTTTCAGTAATCATTCTAGCCTCGGCATCACTTGCCACATAATCTTCCAAACTCGGATGCGCTACAAAGTTAGCTTTTACCAAAGTCTCTTCAATCAGATCAGACATTTGAAGGAAGCCGACCTCTCGGTTGAGAAAAGCTGCCACTGCAATTTCATTCGCTGCATTGAGGACACAAGGAGCATTTCCACCTTTTGCCAACGCGTCAAAAGCCAGCTGAAGGTTCCGGAAAGTTTTCAAATCCGGCTGCTCAAAGGTCAAATTTGGATAATTCGCAAAATTGAACCGCTCAAAGTCGCTTTTCAATCGGTGCGGATAACTCAGGGCAAATTGAATGGGGATACGCATATCCGGTAGTCCGAGTTGTGCTTTGATCGAACCATCCTCAAACTGCACCAGTGAATGGATAATACTTTGCGGATGCACCACCACATCGATTTGCTCAGTTTTCAATCCAAAAAGCCACTTGGCCTCGATGACTTCCAAACCTTTGTTCATTAGAGATGCGGAATCGATGGTGATCTTTGCCCCCATGTCCCAATTGGGATGCTTGAGTGCTTGCTCTCGGGTGACAGTTTCCAAGAATGCTCGGTCTTTGCCACGGAAAGGGCCTCCGGAAGCAGTTAGGATAATTTTCTCAATGGGATTGTGAAACTCTCCTACCAAACACTGAAAAATAGCCGAGTGCTCTGAATCAACCGGATAAATATTCACACCATTTTCCCTTGCCAGAGCTGTGATGATTTCTCCCGCTACTACCAGTGTTTCCTTGTTGGCCAAAGCAATTTGCTTGCCTGCCTTGATCGCATGCACCGTAGGAATCAACCCGGAATAGCCCACCAAAGCGGTCAATACCACATCAATGCTCTCCATTTCCACGACCTGAGCGATCGCTTTTTGGCCTGCAAACACCTTGATGTCATGAGGAAGAAGTGCCTCTTTCACTTTTTGGTAATTGCTCTCATTACCGATCACCACCGCGTTGGGGTTGAATTCCAAAGCTTGGGAAATCAAAAGATCACAATTGTTTTGAGCGGTGAGCACCTCCACTACAAAATCTTCCGGATGCTGCCGGATGACATCCAGCGTTTGGGTTCCGATACTTCCTGTACTGCCGAGAATGGCGATTCTTTTGGGTTGGGTCATTCAAAAGGACTTTGGGATCAAACAAAAACCTTCCGACAAGCGGAAGGTTCGATCCGAGACTGACAAAATTACCAAATACAGGGAGTTTTCCTTGTACACTTCGTCACAATTTGGCATTTGGGATAATTTTTGATCCATACATCTTACTTTCTGGTCTTAAAAAATGTGAACGGAATACACTCACCCAAACCAATTTTCCCGCATTCAGTAAATTAAAGCCATGAACTCAATTCTGAAATCATTCGCAATTCCCTTTGTATCAGGTATCGCCGGAGCAGCTCTTTGGATGTATTTGCAGGCACCCGAAGACAATCCCAGCCAGGTAGAATACCCATCATGGTCCCAAATCCCAACACAGGTAGCCAGTCAAAATTCGATTTCAACTTTAGGCACTGATCCGCCTCTTTCCTTCATTGAAGCTTCGCAAAACAGTACAGAATCCGTAGTTTTCATCAAAAATTTCAGCGGGACGGATTACCGCAGGTACAGCATGTTTGATTACTTCTTTGGTACAGGCCCCACTCAGCAAGTCAGTACGGGCTCGGGAGTGATTATCTCCAAAGACGGCTACATCATTACCAACAATCACGTAATCGATCGGGCAGAAACCATCGAAGTGGTGCATCAAAAGCGAACCTACAAAGCCAAACTGGTGGGCACAGATAAAAACACCGACATCGCAGTATTGAAAATAGAGGCCGAAAATCTGCCAGAAATCAAGCGCGGGTCCAGCCGAACTCTCCAAATCGGAGAGTGGGTACTCGCTGTGGGCAACCCCTTCAACCTGACCTCTACCGTCACTGCGGGCATTGTTTCTGCCAAGGAAAGGCAAATCAATATCCTTGGAGGTGATTTTCCTCTCGAAAGCTTCATTCAAACTGACGCGCCGATCAATCCCGGTAACTCAGGCGGTGCCTTGGTCAATGTAAGGGGTGAATTGGTAGGCATCAATACCGCCATTCTTTCCCGAACCGGCTCTTACACCGGCTATGGTTTTGCAGTTCCCGTAGATGTAGCGATGAAGATCGCCAATGACTTAATCAAATACGGTGAGGTGCAAAAAGCTATCCCAGGAGTCGATGTGGTGGAAGTGACCCCAGAACTCGCTGAGGAGATGAAGCTCAAGACCTTGGATGGCGTCATTGTAACGCACACGCTCAGAAATGGAGCTGCGGAAAATGCAGGACTCCAGAAAAATGATGTGATTACTCGGATTGGAGACTGGAAAATCACAGGAAAAGGAAGCTTTGAGGAAGCACTTTCTTACTATTATCCGGGAGATAAGCTCAGCGTGGAATATCAGCGAGGTGGAGACTTAAAATCCGCCACACTTACCCTTCAAAACTTAGAAGGGGGAACAGGAATCGTCAAACGCGAATATTATTCCTCCGCACTAATTGGTGCTCGATTGGAGGCGGTCAATACCATCGAAAAAGACCGACTGAAAATCCCTTACGGAGTCAAGATCAGTTCGCTGACTCGTGGATACCTCAGAGATTTGGGCTTCAGAGATGGATTTGTGATTACTCATGTCAATGAGATGCCCGCCAAAGATCCAAAAGTCTTAGGGGAATACCTGGAAAAATTCAGCGGAAGACTCAAGTTGGAAGGCGTCGCACCAAACGGGCAACCATTTATGCAGAGTTATAATGTGAGGTAAAAAAGGAGTATTTTGAAGTTTCAATAGCCAATTTTCCTTACCTTAATTTCAAATCAATCGGAATGAAAACCCTACCTCAAACCTGCCAACAATGCCTGGAACTGTACGCTAAGGCATTGGAGGAATTGGAACTCTATTCACAACGAGCCAAAAAGCTCAATACAACAGAAGCAAATCGTGAACTCATTATCAATTTTGAAATCACCCATGAACTGGCTCTCAAACTGATGGGCAAATACTTTGAGAAAATGGGGAAAGGTCCGTTTTCTGGTAGCAGAGATTTGACTGTCGAAGCCTTTCATGCCGAATTGATCGATGATGGCAAGGCCTGGTTGGATATCGTCATCGACCGGATCAAATACAACCCTATCTATGATCTGGAAACTCAACATGACTTTCTGGACAGGATTCTGAAAGACTATATTCCTCTATTGGAAAAATTTGAAGATAACATGTCCAAAAAACTGGATGAATAATAAAAGAGCTGCTTCTTTCGATGCGGTGCCCCCAAAAAGTTAGACAAGAAAAAAAAAAAAAAAAAAAAAAAACAAAAAGAATGAAAAAAACAGCTATCATGCACAATACAATACTAA
>NZ_QEIG01000020.1 GCF_014324365.1 Algoriphagus sp. AK58 | reverse complement strand
TTCGCATGGGCTACGTGTATGAATTTCCGGTGGTGGAAAGCTACCTGTTGCCGGGAGGCATCCATGAGTTTACCCTGACCTTGAACCTGTTCCGTTTGAATGAGCGGCAGACCAAAGATGAGGTGATCATGTGGTGATGGAGTTCTGGTAGGGAAGAGACGCGGTTGACCGCCATCCTCCAACTTTTGGGACTGATACATGAATCCCTGAATAGGAACCCAAAGGAAGTTTAGCCTAATAGCACAAAAATAAAAAAGCCCGAAATCATACCGATTTCGGGCTTTTTAGCTTGCAGAGAGTGGGGGGCATGCTTCTTCCCCTCGGATCTCTTCTATATGCCAATACCAATTTGGAAGGAAGCCGACTTCAGGTGCATATTTCAGGAATTCTTAGGGAGGGCATCTTGATACCGGTATCTCTGAAGGGATTTGGCCTGGATGGAATTCCGGGAATTGAACTCAGTGATATGAAAGGCGCCACCCAATGGATCAAAGCTTCTGGGCATTCTGCCCAATCCATTCATATCAATTCGACTGGAATGGACTGGCAAAGCCAACTGGCCAACTCGGGAATCCAGGCTACCAGGAGCCTGCTCCGAAATAAATCCCGTATCCGAAAAATCGAAATCAAATCCGGCCATCCCCTACTTCTCATTGATTCTTCTATCTCCAAAGCCCAAACCTTATGAAAAGTCTAATCGCTTCTCTGATTTTCTCGCTTCTTCTGGTTTATTCCTGCTTTTCTCAATCCATACAGGTGTCTTGGGATAAAACCACCGTTCTGATTTTTGACAGCCCCATTCAATCCGTCGATCGGGGAAACCGTTTCCTGCTCAGTGAACAGGATCCGAAAGCATTGAACATGCTGAAGCTTAAAGCAGGTACCAGAGAACTTCCCGAAACTAACCTTCATGTGCTGACTGAAGACGGAGACATCCATGCGTTTGAGGTTTTTTACTCCGAAAATCCCGTCATGACTACTCCGGATTTTAGAAAACATACCCTGGGAAAAAAGGCCATATCCGGTTATGGATTTGACAGGGAGGACTTTAGAAAATTGGCAGAACACCTTGGGACTGCCTCTTCCAGCTTGATCAAAAAGCAATACCGGTATGAGGTTCAGTTTTGGCTGAAAGGTATCTATTATCAAGATGGTCTGCTCTTTTTTGACTTGGGATCAAGAAACGATTCAGCTATCCCTTTAGAGGTGGTAGGTCCCGAAGCTAGGGTAGTGGATGCCAAATCCAAAAAGCAGGGTTCCTCGCGGGAACTGATGCTGTCACCCTGGATGGATTTCAGTCAGGACAAACCCATTTTAAAATCAGGTGAAAACCGATCACTGCTGATGGCTTTTCCCGTTTTCACCATTTCAAATCAAAAGCGTCTGATTTTTTACCTCAAGGAGAAAAACGGAGACCGCGAACTCCAACTCAGCCTGAAAGGCAAAAACTTTTGCAAGCTATTCCTTTACCTATGTTTCACACTAAACCAACTATTGCACATGGATCAGGAGAATTATGAGTTTCTGACAGAAAAACTCAAGTATACTGGCTTTGAAGCTAAGCTAAACACCAAACTCAAAGAGGAAATCAAATCCGGTAAGGAGTCCTTTTCAATTGGTACGACCCTGGATATCGAGGGAAAGAAAATGGATGTGGACCTGCATTTTAAGAAATCGGCCATCTCTGACCGGTATTTCTTCAACAAGTTTGATGCAAGTCTTCGGAATGAAAACCCCGAATTGGAGCCCAAAAGGCATACGTTCTACCAGAACCAAGGGGTAACGGCCAAAGAGGCCTTTAACCTGTTGGAGGGTAGGGCTGTATTTAAATCCCTTACTGACTCAGACAAGGAGCCCTATAAGGCATGGCTTCAGTTGGACCTTTCCGCTAAAGAGGATAAGAACAACTTTCAGGTCAACCAATACCATGAAAAGTACGGGTTCAACCTGGAGGAAGCCTTGAGAAAGCTTCCGATCAAAGAACTGAAGGACGATACCAAAACTGAATGGATGATCAAGGCGCTTCAAAAAGGAAACACTTACCCTGTCGTCATGGAGCGAAAGGGGCTGGAAGAAGTGATGTTTGTGGAAGCCAATCCCAAATTCAAATCCATCAATGTTTATGATGCCAGCATGAATTCGGTAAAGACAACAGAGATTCTTGCTAAAGATCAAAAACAGTCTCCAGAGCAAAAGTCCGATGACCTTTCCGGTAAAAAAAAAGACCTGAAGCAGGGGGAGAAGGCGGGGATTCCTGAACCGACCCTCAGTCAATCGGTAAGCAAAGCCCGAAAAGGGCCCAGAATTTGATTATATTAGAGACCTATTTGACCTATTTGTTTTTGGTGATAGACCCGGTCCGCCTGGACTGGGTTTTTTTGTGAAGTCTTTTGAAAAGAAATAAACGATAAAAACGCTGACTATTATGTTGCTGGCATTTGCCTGAATGAAGGATGATTTTGTGTTGACCTTTGTGATTTGGATTAATCTCCTTCCAAATACATGATGATCTGGGTATGTGGAAGCATAGCTTTCACTTTTTCTCCTTCGCTTGGGGGAAAATTATTTCCGTTAATCGCCAGAATTTTTAAGGTATTGGCAAGTTTGGATAAGGAGTCAGGAAATTTGGTAATTCTGTTTCTTCCCAGAACTAAGGTCTGTAGTTGAGTTAGATTCCCAATGGAGGCAGGAATTTCTGTGAGGTGGTTATACACCATCATGATTTCCTTCAGTTTGCTGAGTTGTCCTATACTTTCAGGAAGTTCTTTTAGCTTACATTCATTTGCACTGAACGCCTCCAGGTTTTTAAGACCGCCGAAGCTTTGGGGTAAAAAATGAATTTCTCCGGATAAGGTGAGGAACTTTAAGCTACTGAGATTTCCAAAACTTTCGGGAATTGTGGTTAGGTTTAGGGTCAAAAAGAGTCTTTCTAGTTGCTTAAGATTTCCAAAATTTTGAGGGATCTCCCTTAATCCAGAGGTATTTCCCAAAGAAAAGTCTTTTAGATTACTAAGGTTTGAAAAGCTCTCCGGGAGCTTCTGATAGTCCCCTGATAGCCAAAGAGTGTGCAGATTGGTGAGTTTGCCGAAATCTTCAGGTAAAATTGCATTGGGACCATTGACCTTGAAAAAGCAAAATTCCAAGGCTGACAAATTGGAAAAAGAATTGGGAATACTTTTAGACAGGTTAGGTCCCCTAAAGGTTTTTAGATTCTTAAGGTTTCCAATGTTTTCAGGAAGTTTTTCGATGGAGTTAACATCCAAGTCAACATAATTCAAGCTGGTTAATTCACCGAAGGTTTCAGGTAAATGTGTTATTCCTGCATCGACCAAATCCAAAAACTTTAGCTTTTTCAGGTTTCCAAAACTTTCTGGTAATTTTCCAAGATTCGGGACGGTATTGATGATAAGCGTATCCAGTTCTTTTAGATTTCCAATGTCATCAGGAAGGTTTTGAATATTGTTGTGTGACAAATTCAGGTAGGTGAGTTTGTGATAACTTTTGGTGATTACTTGAGGAAATTTGGTTAAGGGATTGCCGGGAAGAATGAGCCTTTTTAGATGCTTTAAAGCCTGTAATTCGGGAAACTGCTCTAAATCCTCGAATCTCCAAGCTCTTCCATCTCCCAACATGGCGATCTCTATCACATCTCCATTTTCATTTTCCTTGTAATAGTAGTGTTCATCCAAAATACCTAATGATTCCAATGCTTCTTTTTGGTGATATTCTCCACTGGTAAATTCCACTGTGTCAGAGGCAGATTTACTTCCGTACCAGGTAGTCCAAATGATTTTGATGGTGGTATTTTCTAATCCGTAAACTTTGATATTGGGGTATTCATTGTCAGGCATATAGGTTCCTGTACTCATTCCTGCCAGATTTTTGTACTCACCCAGAATAGTCCACTTTCCCCGATCGAATTCTTTCCCATAGAGTTCAATTCGTGTTTGGTGATAATCAGATCTGGATTCGGTGATTTCAGTTTCCAAAGGGCTAAATGAAACCTTAACCGTATCCACTATTCTCTTATTGTTTCTCCAAAGTTCCCAAAGCAACAAATACTCTTCTCCGGGCATGCCATGGAATATGGTTTTTGGATCTTTTTCATCAGAAAAGTAAACTTTATCTTCTTTCAGCCCGCTTAAAATGACCCAATTACCCTGCTCATTCGGCCTTAAAGAATCAGCGTTAAGCCGTACCATAAAGTCTTTTACATCCAAGACATCTTTACCTCCATGGCTGGGAGGTGGCAGTTTGAGATCATTTGGTTCTTCTTCTATTTCCTGACAAGAACTGAGGATTGCGATTAAAACCAGGAGGATAGGTAATAGATGTGTCCTTTTCATAAGGTTGGAAAGTGAATTATCCCGAAAGGGAATGATTAATTCTGACTGGGAACTTCAAAAAATCCGAAAGGATCAGTTTTGATAAAGAGCAGTTTTTCGTCGCAGTCAAATGGATTCATGTTTTCTCTGCTACCGGCAATTCTAAAACCATTATCTCCGTCTACCAAAATGTCTTTTGCATATACACTCGTCGAAGATTCTCCATAGGATTTTCTCCATTGTATTGACCTGTCACCGCCAAACTTGACAATTCCCATTTTCCTTTGGTATGAATAGGCATTTTCAATCCCAATAGCAATTAAACCATGCTCAGGTGTTTCTTTGACAGAATAGAAATAATGGTAAGGGTCAATGTGATCCAAAAGTTTTTCCCCAGTTGGGAGTACTTCAAATATTCGTGCATTATAAGATTGGGAATTACCGACACTGTTTCCTCCAAAAACAATGTTCCCATTTTCAAGCTGAATAAGCGTTTGTGCTATATCGAAATTTGAATTACCGTATGTTTTTTCCCAAAAGATTTCACCGGTCTTTGAAAGTCTCAAAAGCCAAAAATCCATTTGGTCACAATCACCCGAATTAGATTCTTGTTGGTTACAACCCTTGATTACTTTTGCTCCAAGAATTACTAAATCATTTTCTCGGGTAATCACTATTCTTTTGAAGGAACTTCGTGGGAATTGATCAAAGTATTTTTCCCATAATATTTTTCCATCTGGACTTAATTTCATCAATACGCCCCGATGAAGCACATCTATGTTGTCTGAATTAAGATCTCCAATCAGGAAAATTTCCTCATTTTGATCTTCTGCGATATCTTGAATTTCAACACCTCCTATTCCACGATTGAATAGTTCAATAGCTTTTACCCAAATCTCATCTCCGTTCCCGTCCAGCTTAATTACATGGTGATTACTCATAATCAACAGACCAGTCTTGGTTAGGACAGCCTGGATTTCCCAATAATCTCCATTCTCATAAGGAAATGATTTCATCCAAATCGGATTCCCCAATGGGTCTATTTTGGCAACAAAGTTGAAATAATTGGAGCCATTTTCAGACGACTTTCCTACGGCAAGGTAATTTCCATCCGGTGCCTTCAATAGAGTTTGGATAAATCCGGAAATACACTCTTGATCCATGCTGAAATTCAGATACTTCAGAAAAGTCTGATAATCTTTTTTCGTGGTAAACTCAAATTCCTCCGAATGGGAATTTCCCTGAGGATCCTTGGCGATAACTTTACCTTTATAATTTGTCAAACCCTTAAGGTTATCAATGATCAGGCTGGTTTCAATGTACTTATCCTCAAGTATATTTTCACCCAAAAGAATTGTATAATTGGGCCTAAAACCCTCAGGGTCTTTGGACTCTTCCCACCTTAAAAAAGCTTTGTTGTAAGTTACACTGTCTACGTAAACTGTAAAATTCTCAGGGGGACGGTTTGTTTCAGTTTTATCATCCGATTGATTGGGATTTTGATCATCTTCGGAAAGTCCTTCGCAGGATAACAAAATTGCCGATAGGGCAACAAATAAAAAATTAATTTTCATTGTTAAAATCCGTTTTAAAGCTAAAAATGATTCAATGTTTCAAAAATAAATTTTCAGTTGAATTATTTCAAACCTCCTTTTGCAACGGTTTGATATTCAGTTTAATTATTTTTTTGGGAGATTTATTTTTTGAAAGTGAATGGATTAAACGTAAGATTGATTTTCCGCAAGAGATAAGTTTTAAAGAGATTTAAAAATTTCACTAAGTGAAGAAAAAAAGGAATTTATTGAGGTTAGCGAATGATCAAATATTAAACTTTTACTCAGTAAAATTTTGAACTATCACTGTTTATTCTGGAAGGTTAAGAGCCAATTCGTAAACAATATAAAGACCACCTCGGCAATGTGAGGCAAGTGCGGCGTAACTCCTCGGCCAACTTCCGCATCGCCACCATGGAGCAGGCCAATGCAGCCGAAGAAGAGAGCACCTTTACCCAGATCAAGCCGACCAGGAAGCGGGAACCCAAGCACAACGTAACCCAGGGCGGACAGGAAGTGGCCTGGCTCAATGCCAGTCAGGGAGAGATGGTGGGGCCGGGTACCACGCAGGAGATCTTCGAGGGGGACAGCGTGACCCTGTCGGTACACGGGAAGTTTCTGGACAGGAAGAAGACACGAGTCAACGAAGCCAGCTTCGCGACTGTGGGTGAGGACCGAGCGTTAAAAAACAGTCCGGGGGACTGTTTTAGCGAGGGGCCGGGTTGCAGGGAAGGGCCCTGCTGGATCAGCTGAACGAACTGGCACTGAACAGCCAAATGGCCGGAGGACCCAACCCGATCGCGGTGCTGAATCTGGTGGACATCGTGGCCAAGGACCTGCAGAAGAAGGAAACCCCGGAGGCCTACCTGATCTATGCACTATACGATGAGGACAGCAATAGATACGAAGTCGGCAAGAAGGTCCTGACCCGAAACGCCGCCAACCAACACGAGGAGCTGGAAGAGAAGCTGGCGATCAAGAAAAATGGCTATATTGAAACATTCGTGGTCAATGAAACATCGCAAGATGTCTGGTTCGACAACTTCAAGATCCTCAGCCAAGGATCGATCCTAGTGCAAGAGACGCATGGAGCCTGTCCCGATGAGCGCAGCGATATCGGGAATCCTTGGGGCTTGGAACTGACGGGCATAGGATACGAGTACGCCGGGGTGAAGAAGAATAAATACCTGTACAACGGCAAGGAACTGATCGAGGACGCTGGGCTTCAGTACTACGACTATGGAGCGAGGATGTACGATCCGGTGATAGGTAGGTGGGGTGTTGTTGACCCCATGGCAAGTGAGAGGGAATGGGTCTCGCCTTATAATTATGTTCAAAACAACCCTATTTTAAGGACTGATCCGGATGGAATGCTAGATGATTATTATAACAGAGAAGGTCAGTTTTTATACAGGGATAATCAAGAAACAGATAATATTAGGGTAATTGACCAAGTGGATTTTGCAAATATTCAGCAAAGGTATTTGGGAGTTATGTATGATGAAAGGCAATACAATAATAGTTTGGTGAAAGAATTAAATAGTAAAAGTGTAGGAATTAATCAAGCAAAACTTTCAGATAGGGCTGCGTCAAATATCTTTACTCATATTCTAAGTAATACGAAAGGAGTTGATATAAGACTTTTATACAATGGAAAAGTTTCGATTTATAGAGGTGATTATGGCTATGGCCCACCAGTAGGATTTAATGATCCTGAAACGGCTTCAGGTATAGCTAATACGGGGATTAAGGGCTTGACAAAACCTTTTCGCGGCGATGCGGCAAATGGAACTATAAAAATTACAGTTAATTATTTTGATTCTCAAAATAATTATCTTTCTACAGTATCGAATGTTCAAAACGCTTTAGGTGAGCATGAATTTCAGGGACATGGTTTAAAGAGGTATGCTACAATAGGAGGAGGGCCGCACTACAAGGCCTATGAATTTCAGATGAGGGATTCCAGTCCCAGTTGGAAAAAGACTACCCCAACGTTTCAGAGATATATTAAGGAGAACTATCAATATTACAACTCAAGAAAAAAGTGATGAATGTCAAGTATTTTTCTCTTTTTATTTGTCTGACTGCATTTGCGTGTTCAACCCCGAATATTTCGGATCTAGGTAATTCTGGTTTTGAAATAGAGCTTGAAACTGTTTTTATAAACCACTATAAATCTGATTCTTTGAACAAGTCTAGACCTTTAGTTTTGCCAAGGGTTTACTTTACCTTTCGGGCCGATAACTCTTCATCAGATTCAGTCTTGGTAATTTTAAATAAATATTTTAGAGAGAGTGAGGAGAGTTTTCCTCACTTGTATGTTTTGTTTAAATATGGTAATAGTAAAGATACTTTGATTCTTTCTGACTATGAAAGTGTGAATCCTATTATCATATCTCCATATTCAAAGAAGCTTTTTGTAGTAGGAGCTCCAGTATTTAAGTATGTTGAAATGGATAAATATAAATCGGAAACAGCTTCAACACTCATGAAACATATTGCCGATAATTGCGAAGTTATATATAGAAGTCCAAAGCCAGAAGATGCAAGGGTGTTAAAGTCTCAAACCATCAAAAAGTCCAAAGACTTTAGAGTTTTGTTTAGGGATCCGGCTGATACTACAGTAGAATAAAAAAGAAAGGCCTCTCCCTCTAAGAGTAAAAGAAAGTTGATTAAAACTAGGTATGAGATTGCACCTATACCTTTATATAAATACAAATCCAGTACAGCAGTCGGAAGTAATTTTGATTACTACGATTATCCTGATGTAAAGATTGTCATTTAAGCATAGAACATAAATTTCTAAACTATTTAAGGTAAGATTTTTCACCACCCAATGCCTTTCAAATCCTTTTTCCTTTTCTGTGTGTTAGCCAACATTTGGGTTTTAGCTTTTTCCAAGACCCTGCCTGCTGGACCCAAGGTGCCTATTTTCGGAGGAGGCATGCCAAAAGGGATTCCTACGAATGGTTTGGTGGCTTTGGCTTCCAATCCGGAGATACCTTATCTCGAGGAGTTGCGTCAGGTTCAGGCTTTGAAAAAGTCCTACGATTCCCTGCGATCCGAGGTGAAGAAACTGAAGGAAGCTGCGCAGGACAGTACCACTCAGGACTCGGTGGTAAGTGTGTTGAAAGCAAAGGGACAGGAGGTGCTGATTCGAGAGTCAGAGATACTTCAAAGCATGCTGGAAGAGCAGGAGATCCCCGGAGAGGAATTGAAGTCAGCTGTGGATCGTACCCTGGAAGGTGTGCAAAGTTCCAAAGCCAAGCTGGCCCAAGTGTCCGATCTGGAGGGCTTGGATGGAATACTGGATCAGAGTGAGGAAAACCTGAAGGCCCTGATCAATGAATGGCTGATGCCCAAGATCGAGCAGACGCTCAGCGGTACGCTCTCCGAAGGCTGGAATCCGGCTGAGGCCAAGATCCCTGATTTTTATGGGAAGGATGCACTTGATCAGCTGATGCAGCAGGGTGCCGATCCCGAGGCACTGATGGCACAGGCGAAGGAGACTGCCATCGGTAAGGCCAAGCACATTCCGGATGAATACCTGGAAAAGCTGAATGGCAAATCCGCCAAACTCCTGCTGGATACACTGGGAAATGTACAGGTAGAGCTGCTGAAAGATCCCAAAAGGAAACTTCATCTCATCGAACCCAATGAACTCAAGGATGCCAAACTGCTGGAGCGGACAGGCATTCTTCTATGGTACGATCCCCTGACTTCCTTTGGGGAGGGAATCTTTGCAGAGGCAGGGCTAAGCTATGGATTTACCCAGCAGGTGGAAGCCTATGGTACCTGGGTTGCCAAGCGCTTCTTTGATGAGCGTAAGGGGCCTATCCGAGAGGGAGACGGCTTGCGATTGGGGCTTCGCTTCACCAAATCCACTTGGGCTATCCAAACCTCTTTTGCCAAGATGCGGATGGACATCAGGTATCCCACCGGATACGAGCAAAACAACTTTAGCGGCACTCAGTGGTCAGGAGAAGTTGCCTTGGTCAAGCCCATTCCCATGGGTGAAAGTATCCGTTCGGTGGTGATCCTCTCTTGGGACCCCGTCTATCAGACCAACAGAAGTCTGTCGGGTTCGGCCCTGCAGCTGAAGATAGGTTTTGAATTATTTTCCTTTAGGAGAATGAAGGAATCAACAGAGAAGACAAAAGTTTTTAAAAATCAACTGAATGGTCTTCAAAATGGTGATGAATTGAAAAGCAAGGCTCCGGCCTCTATTCAGTTTTGAGCATACCCACTTGCTAACACGAAAACCTAAATGCTGGATATCAGAGTACTTATCCTTTCTTAAATCCAAGGTTCAATTTTCCTTTTCGGAACAACTGTAGTTTTAATAAATTATTTAATTATGAAAAATGTAATCTTCCTATTTCTATTCTTTGGTCTTGGTTCTCACCTTGGTTTTGCACAGGTCGCGACCTCTCTTTCCGTTATAGATTCACGGTCAACGTATCTTCCTCCTTCCAATTATGGAAAGGAAGTGAGGTTTGAGTTTAAGGAGCGTTCCGTGATGGGACTTTCAGGTTCGGAATATTATGGTGGTACCATGACATTTGCACCTTGGTCGGATAACTCCGGTGGTACACACCACCAACTCGGATTCATAGATCAGTTTGTTTACTACCGCAATGGATATCCCCAGTCTTCTTCTTGGGGTTCCTGGCAACAATTTATCCTAGCCAATAGTGCTGGAAATGTAGGTATCGGTACTTCCAACCCCGGATACAAGCTGGATGTGATAGGCACTGTACGGGCAAGGGAAGTAAAAGTGGATATGAGCGGAGCGGATTTTGTATTTGAACCAGATTATTCCCTGATACCTCTCAAGGAACTGGAACATTTTATTACCCAGCGAAAGCATCTGCCCGGAATACAACCTGCTGCTGAAATGCAGGCCTCGGGAGTTAACCTTGGCGAGTTTAATACTCAACTTTTACAGAAAATTGAAGAACTCACTTTGTATCTGATCCAACAGGATAAAAGGATTGAAGATCTCACCAAAGAAAAAAATAGCCTGGAGGACCTTCTTCGAAGAGTGGAGGCTCTGGAAAGGAATTAGTGATTGGGAGTGAGTTAAATATTTTGGTAACCAATGCCTCTTCAAGCAACTGTTTATTCAATTGGTGCAAAAAAAACCAATCTTACCCCCTACTGGGTGTAGAAGAAAGTTGATTGGGACTAGGTGTAGATTGTCCGCTCTGCAAACCGGCCTCTCGCTAAAAAGCTTTACTAAAGCTTTTCTGACGCTCGATCCTACCTTTCTATCCAAACAAATTTGTAATTTGCTTATGATACAAGATGATATGAAAGTAGACCAATTGTAAATTGGAAAGGATATTAGGGTAGGACAAGGTGTTAAGAAATCTTCCCTTTGGAAGATTTTAACCTTGGGCCGGCATGCAGGGCGGGTAAACTTCACCCAGTCCTAACCTGGATTTGACTACATTTAGACGGGGGCCGAGCAAGATTGAATCGTCTATACCTTCAAAAGCACAAAATTTCACCCGGAAGTACTACGATTACTCTTCGGGTAAAAGGAGTCCCAATTAGGGTCGGTATAGATCCTTACCATCTTATGATCGATAGAATAGGAGAGGATAACAGTGTTCCCGTTGAGATTTTCTAGATGATAATCCTTGATTTGGTTTACAAGTAGTTGGGTCTATAGACAAAAAACAGTAGGCTGATTTTTTCATTTCAGCCTATTGTTTCTTTAATGCTAGGTTAAGTGCTTTTTATTCCTAATCACTTCTGATTTTTTGAATGATTACTTGCTTCAAAAAAGTCTGTTTACAGCCGCTTTTTTAGTTCTTTCACCCAAATCAAACCAAAAAAATTTGGTAAAATTTCTAAATCAAAAGAAATCACCGCCTGTTTAAATACCCCCAAATTGGGTGAAAAATCTTTCTTTACCCCTTGATACCTTTGATAACCAAATTTCTTATTTGGTTAGATTTTGGTTTAATGAATATAAAAAATGGGAAAATTTTTTTCCCTCTTTTTTTAAATTCAAAAGACAGCTAAATTTTTTGAATGTTTGGATCTATACCAATCATAGGTTAGCGCTTTACTTATGCCTTGGTCAGTCATTAAATAAAATCCATGGAATTGGATACCTGACCGTTGAACATGTCTTTTCCTAATCTGTGCAATAATTTGATCTATCCATTTTGAGATGGGAAATTCACAGCTTCCTCCCTGATTATTGGGGAGAAAATATTTTGAAAAATGACAGTCTTTTGACCAAGAAGATTCCTGCCTAGAAATACATTTTGAGTTTCCTTAAAACCGAGGCTTTCGGATTCCAGGTCGCTTCCCTTCAGTTGATTTGGTATTAAGAATTTCTTTCAGTGCTTTCATCTCCTCACTGACTTTATTGTCGAGAATTTTAGCGTAATGCTGTGTTTGGGTAAGGGATTTGTGCCCAAGCATTTTGGATACTGTTTCCAAAGGGACCCCGTTGGCTAAGGTAACGGTAGTGGCAAAGGTGTGCCGGGCAATGTGGAATGTCAACTCCTTGTTGATTCCGCAGAGATCAGCAATCTCCTTTAGATATGCGTTTGTTTTTTGATTGCTGGGAGTCGGAAGTACTTTTCCGGTTACCTCTGTTACCGGATGATTTTCATATTTTTCAATAATTCTCAAAGCCTGGGGCAATAAAGGAAGACGGGTAGGAGTATTGGTTTTTTGCCGATGTGTTACCAGCCATCTTTCCCCATCAAACCCAGTGATCAGCTGTTGCTTTCCTAAATTTTTAACATCTATGTAGGCTAAACCAGTGTAACAACTGAAGATGAATATATCCCGAATCTGATTGAGCCTTTCGGTTGGAAATACTTTTTTGGAAATTCTTTCCAGCTCCTCCTCTGTCAAAGCCTCACGGTAAACTTCCTTCTTCACCAACTTGTAATTCATAAAAGGGTCTCTTGGAATCCAGCCCCTCTTGACACAGTCCAGAACGATTTTTTTCATATTGGCAAGATACTTCACGGTGGTATTGTGGGAACATTTTCTTACCGACTTGAACCAGTACTCATAATCTGAAATGAATTCGAAGTCCAGCTTTCCGATTTCAATATCGTCCTTCCCATATTTCCACTTGATGTATGCCTTTGTATGGTCAAAAGAGGTCTTGTAGCGCTCCAAAGTTCCTGGAGCAAATTCAGAACCCACCAAGGATTCCATGTGTGCGTTATGACGCTTGAAGATCTGAAGAAGATGTTGGTTTTCTTCGCTCTCTCCAAGAAGCAGATTTCGTAAGGCATCAACAGTTACATCTTTACCTTTCTCCATCAGTTGAAGTCTAGCTTGCATAACTTTGATTTTAATGGAATCCAAGAAAGCATTTAGCCTAAGAGCATCTTCCTTGGTACCTGTTGCCATACCTGTTTTTGAGGCCCACCGTTTTTTGGACCAATCCAGTTTGGTGGAAATTTCCCTGGTTTCCCCATTGACTGTGAGCCGGAGGAAAATATGCCGGAGCTCTTCGGTAGATTTTTTCCTTGCTTTTAGGAAAAAGGTCATTCGGAAGGATTTTTCGATCATTGGACTAATTTTTTTAAAGTGGTTGTTAAGAATTTTCAATTACACATCTGTTGTAGAATTAAATTCAGGGAGAACTCCTGAGGGGGAGACCCTTTTTTAGAGATGGCTAAAAAAAAAGCGTAATTAAATTCTTAGATACATGTACGCCGAGATTTACGCTTTTTTTATTTGATTTCGTTTGATTTTAATTGAATTCAAACTAAATCAATTGAGTATTCGACGTAAGTATTAGATAGAATGGATTTTATCTCCTTAAAAGTTGGTTTCTCTTTTTAATCAATTGAAAAACAGTGTTTTATAAATTATTTTGTTCTCAATTTTGTAAAAAGAAAAAAGCTCAACAAGTGTCTTTTGTTGAGCTTTAAAATAGTTTGAAAACTAAAAACGCAGAGAGTGGGGGATTCGAACCCCCGGTACAGTTTAACCCGTACGACAGTTTAGCAAACTGTTGGTTTCAGCCACTCACCCAACTCTCTATTCCCGTTTGAACTTGGCCGAAGTCAAGCTTCCCCGTTCAAAGTGATGCAAATATAAACCAAATGATACTATTTATACAAGGCACAAGCTTCAAACAAGGCTCTTAAAGAAAAAATCATATTAATTGTCTGAAAATCAATTTGAATATTTCAGGAGGGGGAATGAAAAAATAAAAATACCCAGTAGTGGGTATTTTTATTGATGGATTCAAGGTTTATTTTTGGTCAAACTTCTTCCAGATTATGATTATTCAAACTTTGAAATGTGATTTTTTAATAGAGGAAAGTGGGAAAATGGACGGCAAACTGTTCATTTACTCTGATTCGAGGGAGGAACTTCAGCGTTTTTTTGGTTCTTCTGTCATTGATTATTCCTCAAGACCAGATTGGAAGTATTGTGCAGTTACCTGCAAACAAAATTTTGCACATTCTCTGATTTTAATCGTGAAGGAAATCGATTATAGGGACTTTTCTTCCAAACGAATGGTCCTGGTTTAACCGCCGTTGATTTACATTCTGAAGTTTTTTATTAATTCCTAAACAAAGTAAGATCAATGCTTTTTGGACCAGGTTTGGGATGAAAAGCATTTTTTGTTGGGGGTTCTACTTTTTTCCGTTCTCTTTAGAATAATATATGGCAATGTTCAAATTTCAAGCATTATATTCTTTGAAAGCGTCGTTTTTTTAAATAAAATTTTTTCCTCAATTTTCTGAAAGAAACACTTTCACCCACATTTACCGTGATTAGCACCGCAGATATTGAAAACCTTGTGCCGGACTTCCTGATGGAATCGGGCCATTTCTATATGGTCATCACAGATGTGGAGGGCCGCATTTTGAAGTACAATAGAAACTTCGAACGTATAGGTCGACAACCTGAGCAAAAGGAGTTTTGGAAATACCTTTCGGTCGATTCTGCAGAGGAATTTTGCTACTCTTTAGAGCTAATGCTTGGTGCTCCGAAAATCACGAGGCACCTCTTGCTTGAACATCCTATTCTTTCGGATTCTAGCTTTTCCCAGGTTTGGTGGGAATTTTCGGTGATAACCACTCCGGAAATGGATATTTCAGCCATCATAGGAATCGGTGTTGGAATTCAATTTTTAGAGCAGGAAATGCCTTGGAATAGTTTGGTGGATGTATTGGGTTTTGGAAAAATCACCTTGAATTCGTCTTTTGAGATTCAAGATTGGGATGAACGTATTCAATCCTGGTTTTCTCCAAGAAAAGCAGATTGGCTTCATCGGCCCATCACGTCCACCAAAGTCTTTGAGGGATTGACAAAGTCGGATTTTCTGATAAATCAGTGTTCACCCGAATCAAAACCTCAGTGTTTTCTTACTAAGGTGAATGGCGGTATGTTTTCATCCTATGCTTCGCTTTTAACTTCTTGTGAAGAAGGTTTTCAGTTGTTTATGGTGCCCAAAGATCAAAATTCAATCGTCAATTCACCCAAAAAGGTGTTCAATCAGGAGATTTTGGAATCCATACCGGATGCGGTATTGGTTTTGGACAAGCAAGGGAAACTTATTCAGCAAAATGAGCGGGGAATTCTTTTGGGTAGAGCCTGGAAAGGTCGGGCCTATTCCGAAGGTCAATCTCTAACCTTTCCAAATCAGTCCAATCGCTTTACTCGGTTGGTGGCAGCAATTGAGGAAGCCAAATTGGGCGTACAAAGTGAATTGGAGATCAAATTGTTGTCGCCATCAAAAGATTTCTCTTTTTGGAATATCCTCGTGAAACCCACTTTTACCGAAAATGGAACCTTTGAAGGAATATGGATGCATGTCAAAGATGTGACTTTTTATAAAAATCAAGTGAACCTGCTGGCAAAGGAAAATGAAATCCTTCGAGAATTTGCTCTTTATCCTTCCCACATTCTCAGAGGCCCTCTTTCGACGATGATGGGATTGTTGGAATTGATAGACAAAAGACAATTGGACGCTGAAAATCAAAAGTTATTTGATTACCTCAAGCCACTGACAAAAGAAATGGATCAAGCAATCCGCCAGCATGCAAAAAAAATGAGTGCTTTTGATTGAAGCACTCATTTTTTTGCCGGTTGATTCCTTGTTAGGGTTTAAGGATTTTTAGACCCACAGCTTCGATGCCTTCCAATTCTGGTTTTCTCATGTATTGAACCAAAAGTACCTCCTTGGTTTCTTTAGAAAAGGAGAGGGGCAAGGTGTCGTATTTGGTGTAAGTGTTTCCGAAACCTTCACCTAAGGGTTGTCCTGCTTTTGAATCAAAAATAGGGACGTTCAAGAGCTTATTACTCAGAATAGACTGGCTTGAATCCTTTAGAATGATTCGGACGTAGCAATTCGAGAAAGGGTAATTTTCATTGAATCTAATACCAATCAAACTTTTTCCTTCCAGGGATTCTACTTTGCTCAGATCAAAAACCACCGAGTCTGTCTCTGCCCATATTGAAGAATTGAACGGATGAAATTCTTCATAAAGCCTACCCTCCGAACAGGAGATTAGGCTAAATAAAGCGATGAAACCAATTAGTTGCCCGTACTTATTCATTGCCTCCATGGTTTGGCCCCTGATTTCTTCTGGGAGGAAATTTCCTTTTTTGGTCTTGTGCTTTTTGACCCTCAGGTCTGGCCTCTGAACGTTCGGCTTTCGGTTCTGCCCTTTCAGGTCTAGGTTCGGGTCTCTCCGACTTAGGTAAATTCGAGTTTCCTTGCTGCGGCGAAGGATTGGGACGGTTTCGATTCTTCTTTTTTCGGCGGTTTTCTCCTCCTGTTCTTGGTTCGGCAGATGAAAAAGACTCTTCTGTCCTTGGTGATTTTGAAGGACTGCCTTTTTGTTCCTGCGGCCTTTGAGCAGTTTTTTCCTGAGGAATTGCTGTCTTTGCCGCCATGTCGGTTACTTGACCCTCCCGGTTCTTTTTCTTTTTCTTCTTTTTCTTTTTGGAGAATTTCTTGTCCAACAGTTCCAATTCTCGGGTGGATTGAGCGGCCAAATCTTCCACGTCGGTGGATTTGTCCACTTGTAGGTTGAATACCTTTATTCCCTGCTCATTCAACTCCTGAATTTCCCTTACCCGATCGCAGGTGATGCTATGCCAATCGTTGTCATTGTTGTAACTAAACCACATCAACTTTCGGAAAATATCCGTCTTTTGCAATTTTGCGGGACCCTGTTCGGTCTGAAGAGGTTTTTCTACCTGAGGGATGTCCTTAATGGCATCCATATAGGTATCCAATTCATAATTAAGGCAACACTTCAATCGACCGCATTGACCACTGAGTTTACTTGGATTGAGAGAAAGATTTTGGTAGCGGGCTGCAGAAGTGGTTACGTTTTTGAAATCCACCAGCCAAGTGGAGCAACAAAGCTCACGTCCACAAACCCCGATTCCACCCAATCTTCCTGCTTCTTGCCGAAGACTGATTTGGCGCATCTCCACACGGATTTTAAACTCTCCTGCAAGAATTTTGATCAGCTCACGAAAATCTACCCGATCCTCCGCAGAATAGTAAAAGGTTGCCTTGGAATTATCAGCCTGAAACTCCACATCCGACATTTTCATCTGAAGTCCCAACTCATCTACGATCTGCTTACAACGGTATAGGGTAGGTATTTCCCTATTTCGAGCCTCCTCCCATTTTTCCATGTCTTTCTGATTGGCAATTCGGTAGATCCTTGTGATGTTGTCATCGTTTCGGACCTTGCGCTTTTGCATCTGCAGTCTGACCAATTCCCCTTGCAGTGAGACATAGCCAATGTGATGCCCGCTGGGTACATCTACCACCACAGGGTCACCTGTAGTGAGAGATAGGTAATCCACATTTCGAAAATATTCTTTTCTTCCTCCTTTAAACTTGACTTCCACAATATCAAAATTGTCCACTTGGGGGATTCCCATATGGGCCAGCCAGTCAAAAGAATTCATTTTATTGCAATCGCTCGTGCCGCAGGTGCCATTGTTTTGACATCCCCCGGTACCACCACTGGTGGTAGAGCAGGTACTACATCCAGCCATACTTTTATATATATATGAACAGGGCTTTCGCCTCGTTTAGTTTTGGGTTTACTTCATCAATTTTAAGATATCCTGTCCGATATCTCTTCTATAATAGGCCTTTTCCCAGGATATTTTTTGAACAGTGGCAAAGGCATGATCCAATGCCTCTTTAAGTTCTGATCCGAAACCTGTGATTGCCAATACCCTTCCGCCTTGGTTGACTAATTTTCTTTCAGCGTTATGCGCGGTGCCTGCATGAAAAATCACACTACCGGGAGTTTTATCAGGCAGAGAAATAGGAAAACCCTTGTCGTAAGATCCCGGATAGCCTCCGCTTACCATCACTACCGTGGTGGAGTAATTGGGTGAAATTTCTAGCTCGTAATCCGATAGGGTTCCAGTTGCAATTCCTTTTAGCAAGCCCACAAAATCACTTTCAATTCGGGGAAGGACAGCTTCTGTTTCGGGATCACCCATTCGGACATTGTACTCAATGACATAGGGATTTCCATTTTTATTCATAAGGCCAATAAAAACAAACCCCTTATAGTCTATTTCCTCTTTTTCCAAGCCCGCAATGGTAGGTTTTACTATTCGCTCTTCCACCTTTTGCATAAAAGCAGCGTCTGCAAAAATTACAGGACTTACTGCCCCCATTCCCCCGGTATTGAGTCCTGTGTCACCTTCTCCGATCCGCTTGTAGTCTTTTGCCTCGGGCAAGATTTTATAACTTTTTCCGTCGGTTGCAACGAAAACAGACAGTTCTATTCCAGTCAAAAATTCCTCCACTACCACCTTGGAGGATGCATCTCCAAATTTTGCTTCGAGAAGCATTTCTTTAAGAGAGGATTTGGCCTCTTCCAAGGTCTCGCAGATCAATACCCCTTTACCTGCAGCAAGTCCGTCAGCTTTGAGTACAATAGGGAGGGATTGTTTTTCTAAATAAGCCAAACCCGCTTCGATTTGGTCGGCTGTGAAGGTTTCGTAGGCAGCCGTCGGTACTCCATTCCGCTGCATAAATCGCTTGGAAAAATCCTTACTTCCTTCTAAGGTAGCTCCAAGTTTGGAAGGACCTACGATAGGAAGAGTTGCCGTTTCAGGTTTGGATTGAAGAAAATCAACCAAGCCTTTTACCAGAGGTTCCTCCGGTCCTACTACCACCAAATCAATGGATTCGGAAAGAATAAATTGATGAATTCCTTGAAAATCGGTCACAGAAAGTGCTACATTCTGAGCAATTTCGGCTGTACCGGCATTGCCGGGAGCTACAAAAAGACGGGAACATTCCGGACTTTGTAAAATCTTCCAGGCGAAGGCATGCTCTCTGCCTCCACTTCCCAATAAGAGTATGTTCATTGACTCGTTTCGTTTTTAATTGGCATGTTCAGAGATGAACTTGATTCGGTACACCCGCAGTTCGTCTTCCGCAAAGTCTTCTCCTTCGAGTTCCTCCAATGCCGATTTTATATGATCGGTTTCTGCATTCATGAAGTAGTCATGGAGAATTTCTTCCCGCTCTTCATCCATGATGTGATGAATGTAGTAATCGATGTTTAGTTTAGTTCCGCTATAGATGATCTGTTCGATTTCCTGAAGCAGTTCATCCATTGAGATATTGAGATTTTCAGCAATCTCATCCAGGTCGATTTTGCGGTCAATCTGCTGGATAATCGAAATCTTTACTTTGGATCGGGTTCCGGAAGTTTTGACTACCACCTCAGAGGCAGTCTCGATTTCGTTT
Organism: Algoriphagus sp. AK58; assembly: GCF_014324365.1. Lineage (GTDB taxonomy): Bacteria > Bacteroidota > Bacteroidia > Cytophagales > Cyclobacteriaceae > Algoriphagus. The sequence goes on along the minus strand of NZ_QEIG01000020.1, from coordinate 170,506 downwards.
TCTTCCACATAAGCTGCGATCAGCTTGAGAAAGGGTGCGCCAAACTTGGCGACTTTGCCCATTCCCACTCCATTGATTTGAGCAAGCTCTTCTTTGGTGGTAGGATAGACGGTGGCCATTTCCTCCAGAGAAGGATCTTGGAAAATGACGTAAGGAGGAAGATTTTTGGATTTAGCTACTCGCTTGCGCTCAGCTTTAAGCAGTTCGAATAACTTCTCATCATAGGCAGGACCTGAGTTTACTTGAACCTCCTGTGTTTCGGTTTCGGCGAGTTTTTCAAAATCATGATCCCGATACAAATCCACAGAATAGGGCGCATCCATAAATTCCTGTCCTTTCTGAGTCAGTTTCAAAAGACCATAATTTTCAATGTCCTTTTCCAATAGAGCTGCAATCATTCCCTGCCTAATGATTGAGGTCCACAGCTTATCACTTTCCTCTTTTCCTTTGCCGAATACAGGCAAAGTGTCATGCTTGTAGCTGATTACATAATCGTCCATTTCCCCTCGGATCACCTTGACCAGGTGTTCTAGGCCAAAACGCTCGTTGGTTTGCTTCACAGCTTCCAAAGCAGTCAAGAGATAATCCATTCCCTCAAACGTCTCTCGTTCTCGCTTGCAGTTGTCGCAGAATCCACAATCTTCTACCAGAGTCTCTCCGAAATAATTGAGGATAAATTTTCGTCGGCATACCCCCGTTTCAGCATAAGCAGACATTTCCTGAAGAAGGATTTTAGCATTTTCCCTTTCGGTTACAGCTTTGTCCTTGTTGAATTTGTCCAACTTGATAATGTCCTCGTATCGATAAAACATCAGGCAGTGCCCTTCCAAACCGTCTCTTCCTGCTCGGCCGGTCTCCTGATAGTATCCTTCCAGAGACTTTGGCACGTCATAATGGATGACATACCTCACGTCCGGTTTGTCAATTCCCATACCGAAGGCAATGGTAGCCACAATCACATCCAACTCTTCATTGAGGAAATCATCTTGAGTCTTGATTCTTACCGATGAATCCAATCCGGCATGATAAGGCGCAGCATTGATCTGATTTACCTTGAGCAGTTCAGCGATCTCTTCTACCTTTTTTCTACTCAGGCAATAGATGATTCCTGATTTCCCTTTGTGCTGTTTGATAAACTTGATCAGGGCTTTTTTGGATTCATTTTTCACCTTGGGCCTTACCTCATAAAAGAGATTGGTCCGATTGAAGGAGGATTTGAACAGATCAGCCTCTTCCATCTGAAGATTTCGCTGAATATCCTGCTGCACCTTGGGAGTAGCAGTGGCTGTCAGGGCAATAATCGGAAGGTTTGGAGCGATTTGCCCCACAATGGATTTGATCTTTCGGTATTCCGGGCGGAAGTCATGGCCCCACTCTGAAATACAGTGCGCTTCGTCAATGGCCACAAAACTCAGGTGAGCTTCTTTCAGAAATGCGATGTTCTCTTCTTTGGTGAGCGATTCAGGAGCTACGTAGAGCAATTTGGTTTTCTTTTTCAAAACCTCATTTTTTACTTTCGTGGCCTCTGATTTGGTCAGGGTAGAATTGAGGAAGTGGGCATTGACACCAATGGCATTGAGTTGGTCCACTTGGTTTTTCATCAATGCAATCAAGGGAGAAATTACGATTGCGGTACCTTCATTGACCACGGCGGGCAGCTGGTAGCAAAGTGATTTTCCTGCCCCTGTGGGCATGATGACAAAGGTATTTCGCTGCTTAAGCAGGTTGTCCACAATCAGTTCCTGATTGCCCCGGAACTGGCTGAATCCGAAGATTTTTTTAAGGTCTGATTTAACTTTTTCTTCCACGCGAAGAAAGGGCTTAGTGGGTGAATACTACCTGTGAACAGGATTGAACGATTACTTTTATACCTTTGTACAAAATTAGTGATTAACGCAGGTAAAATTGAAATTAGCTAAAAATATTAGAAATACCGCGGTTCGGGTCCTGCAAAATGAAGCCGAAGCCATTCGAAATTTGATCGATTTTTTAGATGGTGATTTTGAAGCCTGTGTGGACAAAATCCTCCACTGCAAAGGTAGGGTGGTCATCACGGGAGTAGGCAAGAGTGCCTTGATCGCTACCAAGATCGTGGCCACCTTGAATTCTACCGGTACCCCTGCAGTTTTTATGCACGGAGCAGATGCCATTCATGGTGATTTGGGAATGATCCAAGAACAGGATATAGTCATCTGTATCTCAAAATCAGGCAATACCCCTGAAATAAAGGTCTTGGTGCCTCTCCTCAAAAAATTAGGATCAGTCCTTGTTGCCCTGGTTTCCAATACACAATCTTACCTTGCTGAGCAGGCCGATTTTGTATTGAATGCGACCATAGGGGAAGAGGCTTGTCCTCATAATTTGGCTCCAACTACCAGTACCACAGCACACATGGCTTTGGGGGACGCGCTGGCTGTTTGTCTTTTGGAGGCCAGAGGCTTTACTTCAGATGATTTTGCCAAGTACCATCCCGGTGGGTCTTTGGGAAAGCAACTGTACCTCAAAGTAGGGGATGTACTTTCCAAGAATCAGCTTCCGGTAGTTCTTGAGGAGGCCAATTTGGCACAGGTAATTGTCGAAATCTCCGGGAAAAGACTGGGCGCCACGGCAGTGGAGGACCAAGCCGGCAATCTGAAGGGAATAATAACCGATGGGGACTTAAGAAGAATGCTCCAAAAAACCTTGGACATTCAGCAACTAAAAGCAAAAGACATCATGACAGTAAGTCCAAAGACCATTTCGGTCGATGAATTTGCCATTCGTGCACTGAATTTGATGCGAAATCACAATATAACCCAGTTGGTCGCCATGGATGGAGAAAAAATCGCAGGATTTGTTCATATTCATGATTTAATGAAAGAAGGTATCGTCTAATCCAGCATGCAAGACAAACCCTATATTGTAATCATGGCCGGAGGAATCGGATCAAGATTCTGGCCGTATAGCCGAAATAATAAGCCCAAGCAGTTTTTGGATATTCTCGGGACAGGAAGAAGCCTTCTCCAAATGACCTATGACAGGTTTAGGGAAATAGCTGATCCCGAACAGTTTGTGGTAGTGACTAATCAAAATTACTTTGACCTGGTCAAAGAGCAGCTGCCTGAACTGGAGGATCATCAAATTTTGACCGAACCTCTTCGCAAAAATACGGCGACCTGTATTGCTTATGCCGCCTTTAAAATCAATGCGCTTGACCCCAATGCTACCTTGGTGGTAACTCCAGCGGACCATTTGATTCTGCAGGAAAGCCGTTTTATCCGAACCATAAAAACTGCGTTAACAGCTGCTCAAGAACCGGGTCGATTGATCACGATAGGAATCAGACCTAATCGTCCCGAAACAGGGTATGGGTATATCCAATACTTGGAAAGCGATGACCATCACCCTTCACTCAAAGTGAAAACCTTTACTGAGAAACCCAACGCGAAATTGGCCAAGACTTTTATCGAAAGCGGCGATTTCGTCTGGAATTCCGGAATGTTTGTCTGGAAGGTGGCAAGCCTGATAGAAGCTTTTCACAAATACATGCCTGATGTGGCCGATGTTTTTGAAGAAGGAAAAATTCACTACGGAAAGCCGGATGAACAAACTTTTATCAATCGAGCCTATTCTCTTGTGAAAAATATTTCCATCGATTATGGGATTATGGAAAAGTCCGATGAAGTATATGTAATCCTTGGAGATTTTGGGTGGTCAGATTTGGGTTCTTGGCATAGCTTGCATGAGTTGAGAGAAAAAGACGATCACAACAACGTCATTGAAGCAAATGCGATGGTATATGAAACCGAGAACTGCTATATCAAAATGGACAGTGACAAACTAGTCGTGGTACAAGGCCTGGATCATTACCTGATCAATGAGTCTGAAAATGTCCTACTGATCTGTAAGCTGGATGCCGAGAAAAAATTCAGGGACTTTGTAGCCAATGCAAAGAAAAAAGGAGAGGATTTTGTTTAAATCCTCTCCTTTTTTTAGGCTTTTCGTTGCCTAATTGCCTCATAAATGGCAACTCCGGCAGAGACGGATACATTTAAGCTTTCGATATTCCCAGCCATTGGTATTTTTACTTTTGCGTCAGCTATACCCATGATTTCCTGAGAGATACCGTCTTCCTCCGAACCCAAAATTATGGCTACAGGAGCTGAAAAATCGGCTTCATACATGGTTTTATCTGTTTTTTCGGTAACAGCGATCAGGGATAGTCCCATTTTCTGAAGGTCCCGGCAGGTATAAAACAGATTTTTCACTCGTGCCACAGGAATAAAATTCAGTGCTCCTGCCGATGTCTTTACTGCATCGGAGTTGATCTGGGCACTTCCTTTTTCAGGAATCACGATGGCATCCACCCCGGCACATTCGGCAGTGCGGGCGATTGCGCCAAAATTTCTAACGTCCGTGATGTGATCCAATACCAATATCAGGGGAGATTTACCGATAGCATAGCATTGGTCTATCACGTTATCCAAGGACGCATAGGCGATGGATGACATCTGTGCAATAACCCCTTGGTGATTTTTTCGGGTAATTCGGTTCAGCTTTGCATCTGGAACACGTACCACCGGAATATTTTCAGCTTTACATAGTTGCAGCAGTTCTTTAATCAGATCGTTGTTGAGTTCTTTTTGAACCAACACTTTATCAATCTCTTTGCCTGCATGGATAGACTCCATGACAGCTCTTGTTCCAAAAATAAAATCTTTGTCGTTGGCTCCTTTATCGATTAGAAAGCCATCCTTCCGCTTCTCCATTGGGAAATGTTTTTGAACCAGACTGGCTGGTAGGCCCTAGACCGGTTCAGGGTGTAGAAATGTGGGGTAAGTATGGTTTTAACCCGCGCAAAGGTAAACCGAATTTTGGAGTTATCGTCCATGCCCGAGTATCCCCACACCTCGCGGTCCTGGTAAAAATTAACTTCTTGAGGAGGTCCCATCACGATATAGACCATTCCTCTATCTGTTTTCCAGCCTTCTTTAAAATCAGTGAAAAGAATATTGGCAAATTCCACCATTCGGAAATAATTCCGGATAAGCTCCTTGGCAATTTCAGGATTTCGGGTCAGCGTGATCCAATATTCATCCAATGCCTTTTTCTTGTCCTCTGCCAATAGGAGCGTTTCGTGTTCTTTACGGGTGGAAATGTAAGTCACCATCTGAATCATTTCTTCCCAATCCTTCACTTTGGGAAAGGATTCATGGGTGGTTTTCAGCAATACACCGGATTGGGAAAGGGTGTCTGTTTGAAAAAAATAGTAGCCTTCGTCTGTCAGCTTTTTGGGCACATTGGACAGGAAGTCCCCACGGTTTTCTACACTGACTTCTTTTGGGACTTCTGCAGGTCGGGTTTCCATGGGCGGATATGGGACCTCCAATTTGGAAGGATAAAAGAAGGAGTGAATAGAGGGCTTATTGACCGTCTTGAAAAGAAGAGATTCATCCTTGTTTAAATAGTTTTGGTCAAAAGGAATCTCATTGGAATAATAATATCCAAAGTCGGGTTGATCGTATACAAAAGAGCTTTTTAGATCAATATGATAGACATATTCATCTTGTTGTCGGGTGTCCAACACGGTCAAAAGTGCCACAGCGGTAGCCTGATCCTCATTTATTTCCACTGTTTTTTCAAAAAACCAATGTCTGTCTGTGTCAGCTTTCAGATCCTGCGAAGTCAGCAAATTGACCTTGTCTGAGGTGATTTCTTCTTCATAGGAAGAAAGGATGGAATAGCTAAAACTAAAATTTTCAAAAGATGGCTTGTCTTCTATTTTTTCGATTACAAACTGCAGTTTGTAAGAAGTAGGGGATAGCTTGATTGGAATGATTTTCAATCCCAAACGGGAATAAATGGAATATCTCAGGGATTGATCAGTACTGCTGAGCGTTTTTTGGGCATATCCTGCCTGATTAAAAAATAGAACGGATAGGATTATTGCAAAGGGGATTAGGAAGTGCTTTTGATTCATTGGGTGTTCTTCTCGGGTTTTAAAAATTAGCCTTACTTTTGCCAAAATACTAAAATTTCGAATGGCTACCTATACAACGGAAATCGCCTCCGACAAGTTGATCAGTGATAATCCAATTCATCAGCGTCTACTCAAAGCATACATTGCTGCAAAGCCTTGGATATCAGGAGATCTTTTGGAAGTGGGCTGCGGAGAGGGAAGAGGAGTAGAAGAATTACTTCCTTTGGCCAAAACCTACATTGGCCTGGATAAGATCGGGGAAGTGATCGCAATGCTGAAGGGCAAGTTTCCCGGAGTGGATTTCAGACAGGCTGTAATTCCTCCTTTTGAGGGGTTTGCTGATGAATCTTTCGATACCATTGTGAGTTTTCAGGTGATCGAGCATATCAAAAATGACCGACTGTTTCTCCAGGAAATATACCGCATGCTGAGGCCCGGAGGAAAGGCAATTATCTCTACTCCCAATATCACCCATACGCTTTCACGTAATCCTTGGCATGAAAGAGAATACAAACCCCAGGAGCTAATTGATTTGGCAAAAGGAATTTTTGACAGGGTAGATGCCAAAGGAATCGGAGGAAACGAAAAAGTATGGGCCTACCATGAAGCCAACCGTAAGTCGGTTCAAAAAATTATGCGATTTGATATTTTTGATTTGCAGCACAGGCTTCCTGCCTCAGTTTTAAGAATGCCCTATGAGATTCTGAACCGGATAAACCGCAACAAGCTGCATAAGCAGCAGGGTAAATCTGTGGTAGAAATTACGCAAGAGGATTATCCCTTGGTCGATGACCCGATGAAAGGGTTAGATCTATTTTATATTCTTTGGAAAAAGTAAAAGGAAGTTTTTTTCCTTTTTCCTAGAGTCAGTGAAGCAAAAGGCCTGAGCAATTTCCGTCGCTCAGGCCTTGTGTCATTTAGGTCGGATTTACCTTCTTTCCAGGATTCCCGGAGAAGTACTCTCGCTTCCGATGAGGCTTTCCAGTCTTAATTTGAGGCTTTGGGCTTCTTCCTGGTACCCTCTTTCCTCAAGAAGCGGAATGAAATATTTAACCATCTCGATGGAGATCATCATGTCTCTGTCATAAGATCGGTTTTCTTTGGTATAAAACTCGATCATGTCAAGTGACCTCTTGGAGATTTTATCTATGATGTCGAGCGCTTTTTCATCTTCTCCGACTTCGAAGAATAGAGGAACCGACTGTCCGCTACTCAGGTCATAAGGCATCGCCTCATGAGGAATAGTTTCCAATCCATAATTGAGTAGCTGTGCGGCTTGATCCAGTTTGTCTTCGTCTAAAAGGGCCATTACGATGGAGTTGAGCGAGCTCCTATGGTTGGAAGCAAATCTCCTGTATTCTTCATCCAGATAGGCATTTGGATCATTCATACCACGGAAAGCGAAGTTTTCCATGTAGTTTTTAAAGGCCAAATCGGTATTTACCAATTCCTCACGTACGTAGTCTGGTTTTCGGATTGGAAGCAAGCGATAGGTCATTCCTTCCATCACCACATGCTCGCTGATATTCAAGCTTATGGTGGATAGTGAGGTGTTGTTGAAATATATTGGTCTATCCCAGTTGTTGTTTGCAATCAGGTCGATCAGCATCAGGGTACCTTTGGTCACATAGTTGCCCTTGACCTGCAGATTCATCTGTGGTACAAACAAATCTTTGAACTGTGGAGGCACGATTTCATCGTTGTTGATGAAGCTACTGTCTACTTCTAAAATGAGATTTCGGGAAGGTACCATGTTGACCACACTTTTTCCTCCGGTTTTCATTTTCAGAAGATCAGACCCACTGTTGATCAGTTTTAGGTATTCCTTGGCAGAAATGGCATTCAGACCTTCTCGCTCCATGACGTAGAGCACATCGTTGGTTCCTTTTTGATACCGCTCTTTGCTGAGAGAGAATGGAAGTGGGTCAGACTGATCGGCCTGCTTCGTCATTTGCTCTACATACCAATCGGTGTCAAAGTAGCTCAATACAATCACTCGTACGTCAGTTCGGAATCCTTCCACCTCCTGCACATACCAAAGAGGGAAGGTGTCATTGTCACCACCTGTGAATAGAATTGCATTGGGAGCACATGAAGCAAGGAAGTTTCTGGCTGAGTCCACGGAGAAGTACCGGCCTTTTCGGTTGTGATCATCCCAGTTTTGGGATGCCATCAGTCCAGCCACCGGTAGGGTGAGTAGGGTGGCGATGAGGCCGCCTGTTCCTAGATTTTTGGTTGCTTTTCCGATTCCATGAGCGATGGCCAGGGTACCAAGACCTGCCCAGATCGCAAAGGCATAAAAACTACCTACATAGATATAGTCCCTTTCTCTCGGTTCTACGGGTGGAGAATTGAGGTAAAGCACCAAGACTACACCCATCATGAGGAACAGCATGAGGTTGACGTAGAAATACTTGGGATCCTTTTTGGCTTGGAAGAAAATACCAATCAGTCCAAGGATCAAAGGCAACATGAAATAGTTGTTATGTCCTTTGTTTTCCTTGATGTAATCCGGGTATTTGTCTGAAAGTGCATCGGTAATTCCCATCCAGGGAGCATCCGTAAAGTCACTTTCCCGTCCGGAGAAATTCCACATAAAATACCTCCAATACATATGCCCCAGCTGATGGGTGAGCATGAAGTAAATATTGTCCCCAAAGGTAGGATCCTGACCTTCTTTCAATCCCAACTTGGACCTGTAGATTCGCTTGTGATTTTCTTGTGTCGAATAAATTCTTGGAAGGATCGTAGTCTTGGAAGGATCGTAGGTGTTCTTTAGCTCATAATCTACAATCTCGTACTTCTCCTTTCCTTTCATATAGATTGGGGCTCCTTCTTCCTGATCGACCAATTGGGCGGTGAAATACTGCCCATGAAGAAGAGGTCTATATCCATATTGCTCACGCTTAAGGTAGGAGACATAGCTGATGATGTCCTTAGGGGCATTTTCATTGATGATCGGATCCTGATTGGACCGTACGATGATCAAGGTATAGCTGGCATATCCGATCAGGATAAATGTGAGGGATAGCAAAATAGTGTTCAAGAGCACCATTTGCTTTTTGATAGAATATCTGAATCCGTAGATCAAGGCACCTATAAAAATAAGTGCAAATACTACGATTCCCGAACCAAAAGGAAGCCCAAGGCTATTTACCATGAAAATCTCCATAGAGCCAGCAATGCTTGGCAAGCCAGGAATAATCAGGTTGTTGATGATAATAAGTGCAACTCCTCCCAAGAACATGGCATAAATCGCCCCTTTCAAGTTGGGATTAGGGTATTTTTTGAAATAATAGATGAGTGCTAAAGCGGGTAAGGTCACCAAGTTGAGCAAGTGAACACCTATCGAAAGACCTACCAGATAAGCAATAAATACCATCCAACGGTTTTCCTCTTGTGGATCTTTGATCACATCCCACTTCAAAAATGCCCATATAACGATGGCTGTAAAAAAAGAGGACATCGCATATACTTCGGCTTCTACTGCAGAAAACCAAAAGCTGTCTGAGAAAGTGTAAATCAAAGAACCCACCAAGCCCGCACCCATCAGTGCGATAGTTTGACCTTTGCTTTCTTCACCTTCTTCTATGGAGAAAATTCTTTTTCCAAAAAGAGTGATGGACCAAAACAGGAACAGAATAGTGAATCCAGAGAAAAGTGCCGAGCCTATATTCATCCAATAAGCTACCTGAAGAGGATCTCCAAATGCCAGAAACCCAAACATGCGGTAGACCAAAAGCATGAATGGAGCACCCGGAGGGTGGGGAACCTGAAGCTTATAGGAAACGGCGATAAACTCTCCCGGATCCCAAAAACTGGCAGTTTGTTCGACAGTCAGAATGTATACGAGCGTGGAAACGGCAAAAATGATCCAGCCGGTGAGATTGTTGATCTGCTTATAATTGAGCATTAAATCGGTAATTTAGAGCGACGAAAATAGGAAATTTTACTCCAAGTCAGGGTATTTTAGCACTTTTTAAAAGATTTGAAGAACCAATCGGACAAGTCCGTGTGACAATTATTACTGTGTGAGGATGAATCTGAGGTCTATTTTTGTGCTGTATTCAAAAACACTTCAACCATGAGTGCACAACCAAAAACATTTCAGGAACTGATCGAAGGCGATACGCCTGTATTGGTAGATTTCTTTGCTGTATGGTGCGGACCTTGCAAAATGATGCAACCCATCCTCGAAGATACAGCCCGTCAGATGGGTGATAAAGTGAAGATTGTCAAAGTGGATGTGGATCGTAATCCTCTGGCTGCCAGTAAATTTCAAGTAAGGGGAGTGCCGACTTTGATTCTTTTTCACAAAGGGAAGGTCGTTTGGAGGCAATCAGGCGTGGTGCCTGCCCACCAATTGATTCAGACCTTGGAATCAAATCTGCTGGCAAACGCTTCCTAAGCGTGTGACAAAAGTCATTTTAGAGGGAAAATGCCTCCGATAATTTTGTCAGAGTTTTAAATTGAAAACAACCTAAAAAGCAATCATATGAAAATCGAACAAATCTATACCGGATGTTTGGCACAAGGTGCTTACTACATCGAATCAGAAGGAGAAGCAGCGGTAATTGACCCTCTCAGAGAGGTACAACCTTATATTGAGAAAGCTGAGCGAAGAAACGCAAAAATCAAATACGTGTTCGAAACTCACTTCCACGCTGATTTCGTTTCTGGCCACAAAGATTTGGCTGCTAAAACGGGAGCAAAAATAGTTTATGGTCCAACCGGTATGAAGATGGGTTTTGATGCAGTCATCGCAGAAGACAATCAGGAGTTTACTTTGGGTAAGGCCAAAATCAAAGTGATCCACACTCCAGGCCACACCATGGAGTCGGTCTGCTACCTTTTGATTAATGAGGAAGGAAAGGAAGAAGCAATCTTTACCGGTGATACCTTGTTTATCGGAGATGTAGGTCGTCCAGACTTGGCTCAAAAAGTGGTAAAAGATCTGACTCAGGAAAAATTAGCAGGTCACCTGTACGATTCTTTGAGAAATAAGCTGATGCCTCTTTCTGATGATTTGATCGTTTACCCGGCTCACGGAGCAGGTTCTGCTTGCGGTAAAAACATGAGCAAGGAGACTTCCGATACCTTAGGCAATCAGAAGAAAACTAACTATGCACTGCAGCCGATGAGCAAAGAAGCCTTCATCAAAGAAGTGTTGACAGGGTTGACTCCTCCTCCGGCTTATTTCCCTCAAAACGTGCTGATGAATATCCAGGGATATGACAGCATCGATGAGGTGTTGGAAAGAGGTGTAAAACCATTGAGCCCCGCAGAATTTGAAGCAGCAGCCAACGAAACCGGAGCCTTGATTTTGGACACCCGAGATGCTCAGGTTTTCGCTAAAGGATTCATTCCTAACTCCATCAATATCGGAATCGACGGTAGCTTTGCGGTATGGGTCGGTGCAATGATTCCGGATTTGAAGCAGGAAATCCTTGTAGTAGCTGAAGAAGGAAGAGAGGAAGAAGTAATCACCCGTCTGGCCCGAGTAGGATACGATTATTCTATTGGGTACCTGGCAGGCGGTTTCAAAGCCTGGAAGGAATCTGGACATGAGGTGGATTCCATTACTTCCATCACCGTGGATGAATTGGCAAAAATCAAAGAAGGCGATCCTTCCATTCATATTCTTGACGTAAGGAAGAATTCAGAGTACCTGTCAGAGCATGTGGTAGAGGCTGAAAATGCTCCGCTTGACTACATCAATGACAGCATGCTGAAAGTAGATAAAAACCAAACCTACTATGTACACTGTGCCGGTGGATACAGATCTATGATCTTCAACTCCATCCTACGCGCCAGAGGGTACGACAATTTGATCGACGTGGCCGGCGGCTTCAAGGCGATCAAAGAATCAGAGAAATTCAAGGTAACAGACTATGTCTGCCCCACTACCTTGCTCTGATTAGACAAGAGAAAAGTTGCTTAACAGGAAATGGCAGGCCTTCGGGACTGCCATTTTTAGTTTCAACACATTCGATGTGATCAAAGTCACAAGATTTACAACCGTAACATGAAGAAATTTGTACCACAATGGTTAAGGGGAATTGCAGTGATTAGCCTGTTGTTTGGGATCAATGGAAACCTCATAGCTCAGCACCACGAAGAGACCTCTACCGATACTGCTTCGAACATAAAGATGTTCGGCAAAATCTTGAATACTGGGAAATTTGAGTTTCATCTTAGATCCTACTACATGCACACTGAAAATGCTCCAGGCCTTTTGGATTATTCCACTTGGGGAACAGGTGCGGGCTTGGGGTATTTCAGTCCCAGATGGAAAGGATTGGGGGTTGGATTCAGTGGTTTCTTTGTTTTCAGACATTTTGAAAACAACTTGACCCTTACGGATCCTGCTACTGGGCTAGCTAACCGGTATGAAATCACTCTGTTTGATGTGCATCATCCGGAAAATTATCATGATATGGACCGCTTGGAGGAGTTTTTCGTTTCCTTCCAAAATGAAAACATCTCAGCATGGTTTGGAAGACATCATTTTGAAAGTCCACTGTTGAATGCTTCGGACAATCGGATGCGTCCCAATCTGTTTAGCGGATTTTCTGGAACCTATTCAAACAGGGAACTTAAGTTTACAGGAGCTTGGTTTACTCATCTGATTTCCAGGGGATCCTTGGAGTGGGTTTCTGTAGAAGAATCCCTCGGATTCTACAATACAGGAAGAAATCCAATTGGTTCGGACGAAACTTACACCCACCACGTCGATTCGAGAGGGATAGGAGTGTTGGGAGTAGAATACAGCCAAAATAATGTGAAAGCCCAGTCTTGGACCTATCTGGCAGAAGGAATCTTTGCCACCACCTTTGGGGAAGTCACCGGCTCAAAACCAATAAGTCAAACTGGAAATCTTCTCTACGGGATTCAGGGTTTTTACCAGACCGCCCTGGGAAATGGGGGAAATCCCGATCCTGCGATGGCTTATACCTTGCCGGATGAAAGAACACATGGAATAGGCCTAAGAGGCGGTGTCCATAAGGGACATGATGAATTGACGCTTAATTTTCTTTACATAGCTGATCAGGGAAGATTTTTGTTTCCAAGAGAATGGGGACGAGAAAAATTCTTTGTGAGTATGCAAAGAGAACGGTTTGAAGGAATGGGAGGAGTTCATGCGATCGGGTTGAATTATGACAAGACCTTCATCAAGGATAAGCTAAAGGTGTCTTTGGGAGCAAGTCATGTCCAAACTCCCGATTTGGAAAATCCAGCCCTCAATAAATATGGCTTACCAAACTACCTTCATTTTACAGGGATGGTTGATTACAGGTTCGACGGATTCTTCAAAGGATTGGATATCCAGTTTCTGGTTGCTCACAAAAATGAGGATAGAAAAGAGGAAATTCCTTTGGAGTATGTCATCAATCGGGTGAATATGACCAATATAAACATTATACTAGATTACAGATTTTAACAAAAGCTAAACACCGAAAAACAATATGAATCAATTTATTGAATGGATTTCGCAACCTTGGCCTTGGTATGTTGCCGGGCCGATGATTGGATTAACCGTACCCGCCCTTTTGATTGTAGGTAATAAGACGTTTGGGATTTCTTCATCCCTTCGCCATATCTGTGCAGCCTGCGTACCGGCGGGGATTCCATTTTTCACTTACAACTGGAAAAAGGAAATCTGGAACCTGCTGTTTGTGTTGGGGGTTGGTATAGGTGGTTTTCTGGCTACCACTTTCCTTGCAAATCCAGAAACCATTGTGATTTCTGAAGCGACACAGGCTGATTTGGCAGCATTGGGTATCACTGACTTCTCGGATTTGATGCCTTCTGATTTATACTCCTGGGAAAGCGTATTTTCTGCAAAAGGCCTTCTTTTCTTTGTGTTTGGAGGGTTTTTGGTCGGATTTGGAACCCGTTATGCAGGTGGATGTACGTCTGGTCATGCTATTATGGGCATCAGTTCCCTACAGTGGCCATCTTTGGTCGCTACGATTTTCTTTATGGTGGGTGGTTTTCTGATGACTCACGTATTGCTTGAGCCTTTGATGAAACTGGTAGGATTCTAAAAAATTATAAATATGTCAACACTAACGAAAAAGAAAGAAACGGTGCAGGATCCACATTGCGTAGCGCCTAACCTCAGAGAAGATCACGACAAAGGTCTAGAACTCTTGAAGTACCTGATTATCGGGGTGGTTTTTGGTATCGTATTCGTGAAAGCTGAGATCATTTCTTGGTTCCGAATTCAAGAAATGTTCCGATTGCAATCCTTTCATATGTATGGAGTGATTGGTTCGGCAGTGATTACCGGAATTATTTCAGTGCAGCTAATCAAAAGACTGAATGTCAAAACCATACATGGAGAAGATATTGTCATCCCTGACAAGGTTTTCAAAAAAGGTCAGGTGATCGGAGGATTTATCTTCGGTCTGGGATGGGCCATCACAGGAGCTTGTCCGGGTCCCTTGTTTGCCCAGATCGGAAGCGGCTACACGGTGGTATTGGTTACTCTGATTTCAGCTTTGGCTGGAACCTGGGTCTATGGCAAGTTTGCAGACAAGCTTCCCAATTGATAAGTAGTTGAAGTATAAAAAAACCAGAGCCACTTTAGAATCTTCTAAGGTGGCTTTTTTAGTTAAATACCTTTTTGATGATAAATCGGATAAGAAGAATGATTGAAATCAAAATACCTCCGACGATAACAAACTCCATGAATTCAGTTTTCGGTAAAACTAGCCTTCCTAAAGAATAGTTTTCGTTAATAGGCAATCTTTTCTCAAAGCCCAGGCTTTATTTTTAACTTTGCAGCCTCTGCAAACCTACCTACCATCATGAATTACCTCTCCAAAAGAAGGGTTGCCATTGGGGCCATGTTTTTTTTCATGGGCCTTTGTTTTGCCAGTTGGGCAGCCCGCATCCCTGATATTCAGACCAAATTCCAGTTATCAGAGGGGCAGCTGGGAACCATCTTGCTTTGTTTGCCTATCGGATCGATGTTGGGATTGCCTATTGCAGGTTGGTCGGTGCATCAATACGGGAGTAGAATCGTGATTTTGATCGGGAGTTTTGCCTATGCGCTTACCTTGCCCTTGATTGGATTGGCCCCCACCACTTGGCTGATTGTGCCCGTATTGGTAGTCTTTGGAATGTTGGGCAATATCATGAATATTTCTCTAAACACTCAGGCTCTTGGACTGGAAGATCAAATGGGGAAAAGCATTCTGGCATCTTTTCATGGACTTTGGAGTCTTGCGGGATTTACCGGGGCAGGCATAGGTGCAGGAATGATTTTTTTGAAATTTTCTCCTGCAGCTCATTATGCGGTAGTTACTGGGATTTCCGTTTTGATCATTCTTTTTTCTCAAAAATTCGTACTCAATGACAAGCGTGACTCCGGTGAAAGTGGAGGTCTTGTTCTCAAAAGACCCGATGACTTACTCCTCAGGGTGGGCCTGATTTCTTTCCTGGGGATGATGACCGAGGGCTGCATGTTTGATTGGAGTGGAGTTTATTTCAAAAAGATCGTTTTGGCTCAGCCTGAATTCGTTGCTCTAGGTTATGTGTGTTTTATGGGAGCTATGGCATCTGGAAGATTTATCACAGACAAAGCAAGTAATCGCTTTGGAAGGATTTCTGTCTTACAAGTTAGTGGGGCTTTGATATTTTTTGGATTAGTTCTATCCGTGATGGTTCCCAACCTTTACACGGCGGCATTTGGATTTTTGCTGGTTGGTTTAGGTGTTGCTTCGATCGTTCCGGTTTCCTACGGCATAGCTGGCCGGTCTAAACTTTACTCTCCAAGTGTGGCTTTAGCCTTGGTTTCTACCATTTCCTTCTTTGGTTTCTTATTGGGGCCCCCGGTGATAGGCTTTGTGGCGGACTTATTTGATCTCAAGGTGTCTTTTGCTCTGATTGCGGTCAACGGGCTTGGAATCGCCCTGCTCAGTAGTATTCGGAAGCAAGTATTTTACTCTCAGGAACCTATTTCAACCCCATGAGGCTACCAGAAGATTTTCAGTTTACAAAGCAATTTGAGGTTGGCTCATTTCAGGTTCATCCGGATGGGAAAATCAAGTTAAGTTCCTTGGCTGATTTACTGCAGGAAATAGCCTGGCGGCATGCAGATTCGGGGGATTTTGGACGAAATCTTCTTGAAAACAAGCAAATGTGGGTTCTTTCAAGGCTGGAAATCCGGGTGTTTGAATTCCCCAAATGGGGGGATACTATCCAGATTTTTACAGGGGGAAGGGGAGCAGAAAAGCTTTTTGCCTTCAGAGAGTTTATGGTTTGGGACGAAAATAAGCGTGTTTTGGCTCGTGCTATGTCGTCTTGGCTATTGCTCCACTCAGAGACTAAGCGGATTCAAAAACCGGAATCGGTATTGCCTCATGTGCTGTTTGATCCCTCCAAAGCTCCCTCTTGGCAACCGGAGAAATTGTCAATCCATGGCCTGCTAGGCCATCGGGAAGAACTAAAAGTCCGGCATTCTGATTTGGATCTTTACAACCATGTCAACAACACAAGCTATATCCGGTGGTCAGAAGATTTTTTTGCTGATTTGAATATTTTCCCCTCCGCTATTTCTATCAATTACCTCTCGGAATGCCTTGCCGGAGACAAGATTGAATTAAGTGGTTATGAAGAGGATGGAAGACGGTTCCTTGAAGGAAAAGTCGGCTCCAAAGCAGTCTTCCTGGTGAAAATAGGCTAGCCAGGTACCAGCGCCAGGATTAGGACTTGCTAGGACAAGGCTCAACATTTTTTTCTGGATCGGTTCTTCTTTTTTTGACCCAAAGTGACCATAGTCACAGCTTGGAAAGGGTGCAAAAAGTCAACTTTGTATATTACCTTAAGACTATGAACCAGATGATGCAACCCTTTCTTAAGCTCATTACCTTATTGGTCGCCTTATTAGGCTTGGCCGTGGCCCTTGTGGGGGTAGTGGGTTTTGTTGTTTTTCTATCTTACTCGGGAGTGCAATTACCCTCCCTGGCTGAAGAGGAGAAAACTCTGCCTCAGGTCGTTGCAGAAATTCCCGTAGTTAAGGCTTTGGCAGATGCATCCAGCCTTTGGAAAGCTCCTGATTGGGCAAGCGTAGAGGCTGAACCCAATGCGGATGAAATCAAATACGGAAGAGATCTGGTAGCCAATACCTCAGAATTTTTAGGTCCTAAGGGGAAAGTAAAAGCAATCTCCAACGGGATGAACTGTCAAAACTGCCACCTTCAGGCCGGAACTGCCCCTTTGGGTAACAATTATGGGGCAGTGGCTTCTACTTATCCCAAGTTTAGGGCAAGATCAGGTACTGAAGAGACCATCGAAAAGCGAATCAATGACTGCTTTGAGAGAAGCCTAAATGGAAAGCCTTTGGAGAATAACTCCAAGGAAATGAAAGCCATGGTCGCTTATATCCAATGGGTAGGTAAAGATGTGCCAAAGGGAGAAGTACCCAAAGGCTCCGGAATTTACGAGGTGCCCCTTCTTGACCGTGCCGCCGATCCGATCAAAGGAAAACTGGTTTACGATAATCAATGTGCCTCATGCCATCAGGCCGATGGTCAAGGTATGCCCAAGCCGGATGGTACAGGCTATATCTATCCTCCCCTGTGGGGCAATAACAGCTACAATCACGGCGCCGGGCTCTATAGACTTTCCAGATTTGCTGGTTATGTCAAGGCCAATATGCCCTTGGGTGCCACATTTGAAAATCCTATGCTGACGGATGAAGAAGCTTGGGATGTAGCTGCTTACGTCAATAGCTTGGAAAGACCCGCAAAGGACCTTTCCAAAGACTGGCCGGATATTTCCAAAAAACCTATGGACCATCCTTTTGGACCATTCTCAGACGAGTTTACGGAGGAGCAACATAAGTTTGGACCTTTCAAGCCGATACAGGCAGCCAAAGCGAGCAGCAAATAATGAATCGATTATCAGTTCTCTTTTTCCTTCTCATAGGATTTTCAATTTCATTGAAAGCACAGGAGGAGGAAAAAAAACTCATTGCCCAACCCTCAGCCCAATTTCGGACGTTTTGGATGAATACTTCCTATCCGGGAGAAGAGTTCAAATCGGATTATGCGTTGGGCATGAGCTTGGGAGTAGGGGGGAAACTCACTTTTGCGAAGCATTGGGATATGCAGCTGGTTTACAGGGCCTTTGGCAATGTGGTCAGTTCTGATTTTTGGAATCCCGATCCTGCCACAGGACAGGCGAACCGTTACGAAACAGGCCTGTTTGATATTCTAAATCCCACCGATCGGTTTTTCGGAAGATTGGAGACTTTTTCCTTTGGCTATTCTAAAGAATCCTTTGGGGTGAAAGTAGGCAGAATGGGATTGAATACGGATTGGGTAAATGCCCAAGACGGAAGACTTTCTCCCACCGCGGTAGAAGGTGTACAGGCTTGGTTTGCCCCACATGCTAAGTGGAAATTTTCCTTTTGGGGGATCGGCAGGATGAGTATCCGAGGAAGCAGTGAGTGGCTCGGTATTGGAAAGACCGTTGGTATTTATCCCCAAGGTAGGACTGTCCAAGGAAAGCCAGGGAATTACTTTGGAAATACAGAAAGTGACTGGTTGGGAATTTGGGAAATCGATCACCAGTTAGCGGGAGGGGGAAAAGTTCATTTTTCTCAAACCTACGCTCAAAATCTCTTTTCTACGTATTGGCTTTCTTTTGAAAAAAGCAGAAAACGTGCTAGCGGGATATGGACTTGGGGAATCCAGTCAGGATTTCAGCAAGGAATCGGGGAGGGGGGGAATCCAGAACCGTCGCTAAGATATAAAGAGCCTGAGGATTTGAATTATGCCATTTCCGGAAGATTGGGATGGAAAAATGACCATTGGATCACCCACTTGAATTTTACCCATGTGGGTGGAAAAGGCCGATGGCTAAGCCCAAGGGAATGGGGTAAAGATGCTTGGTATACGTTTATTCCCAGAGAAAGAAACGAAGGCTTTGAATCAGTCAATGCCTTGGTTGGCTATGGTGAGTACCGATTGGAAAACATCCCTGTTCAGATTTATGCCCATGCCGGACTTCATTGGCTTTCGGAGATGAGTAATGCCGCTGCCAACAAGTATAATTTCCCCAGTTACAGACAGGTGAATTTGGGATTGAAATACCAGCCAAAAACTGTCAAGAATCTGGATATTCATCTGCTTTTGGTAAGTAAAGAACCACTGCTATCCGAAAATTTGACCCCTAATCAGATTTACAATAAAGTGGAAATGCTTCACTTCAATGCAATTCTGAATTGGCGGTTGAATTAATCAAAAAGTCAGAAGATTCAGGGAGGTTTAGACGATTTCCTGGATTTTTAACGTGAAATAATCTTCATCAAGAGGACTTACAACAGCCCATTCCGAACAGAGTTTTAAGGTTATTTTCCTATAAAATTAGGATTTACCGAATCCTTTGCTCACCTTTGAGTCGTCGGAGAAATGTTTCCGATACTTGTCAACAAGTTTAGCATCGGCGATTCACCTGCCACAAGTAGCAAATCAAGAGTTCTCCAATACCAGGTTTTACTTCTTCTTCTCTACTTTTTTGATTCATCCATAGGCATCTGCCTTTCTGAATTAAAACCTGCAGTTTACAATCTTCAAAGAGAACCCAGATTTCCTATTATTCATTAAAATTTCCCTGTTATTAAGACCATTAGATTCTCGGAATCAGCTCTATCTGATTTCTCCCTCACACTTAAAAGTCGAGTAAACGACTATTTCAAAGCGACCCAGCAATCCAAATTTGGTAATACTGAAATGATCATCAAGACAATAGTCATGATGTTTGTTTATTTCGCTCCCGTCATTTTGGTGATCACTGGAGTTGCCGACCAGACTTGGCAGCTATTTGCTTGTTTTATCCTTAGCGGATTTGGGATGGCAGGCATAGGAATGGGGATCATGCATGATGCGATCCATGGCACCTATTCTCAAAATTCGACCATCAACAAACTTCTAGGCTATACGCTGAATATGGTTGGCGCTAATGCGACCGTATGGAGGATTCAACACAATGTACTTCATCATTCATATACCAATATTCATGAAGGTGATGACGATATCAATGCGCCGTTTTTCCTGCGGTTTTCTCCCAATGCAGAGAAAAATGCACTTCATCCCTATCAGCATTGGTATACCTGGTTTTTCTATGGTTTGTCTACCCTTTCATGGGTGACAACCAAGGATTTTATCCGACTCAATCGCTATTACAAGATGGGATTGCTGAAAGGTGAAAATGCTTACAGAAATACCGTTTTCAAGATTCTGGCGTGGAAGCTGGTTTATTATGCCTTCACTCTGGGACTTCCAATAGCCTTTTCTCCTTTTGGAGTTGGAGAGATTCTACTTGCCTTTTTGGCCCTTCATTTTGTGACAGGATTGAGCATATCCCTGGTTTTCCAGACAGCCCATGTCATGCCCGATATGGCATTTCCGGAGACCGACGAACATGGAATGGTAGAGGGCGAGCGACTGCTCCATCAACTAGCTACTACATCCAACTATTCCGAGAAAAGCAGGATATTTTCCTGGATGATCGGAGGTTTAAATTACCAAGTAGAACACCATCTATTTCCCGATATCTGTCACGTACATTACCGGAAAATTGCACCGATTGTAAAAGCCACCGCGGCGGAGTACAATATTCCTTATTATTCCCAAAAGACATTTTTAGATGCCTTGAAGGCTCATTTTCAGATGCTTTACCTCTTGGGTAATGCCGAACTTAAGCCTGTAAGGGCTTAACTAACCACTATGAACAATACCAGAAAAAATATTGCCACTCCAACTACTGCTCCTCGAAGTGGAAATGTGGACAGAAGGCAAGTGAAAAAGAAAGAATCCACTTTGGATCCAAGGCTTTTTGAAAAAAGAGCCAAGCCAAGCGGTCAGCAGGGTTTCAGAACAGAGAAATCTTTCGAAGACCTTCATCTGACTCCGAAGCTTCTTAGGAATATTTTGGACAAAGGATATCAAACCTTAACTACCATTCAGGAACAATCCATTCTTCCTCTTTTGGATGGAAGGGACATGATGGCCATTTCCAAGACAGGTTCAGGCAAAACAGCCGCTTTCCTTATTCCTATCATTGAGCATGCGCTCAAAGATCCACGAAATTTTACCGCATTGGTAGTGACTCCCACCAGGGAATTGGCACTTCAGATCGAAGAGGAATTCAAAAGTTTGACCACGGGCCTTCAGCTGTATTCAGCGACCTTTATCGGAGGTACAAACATCAATTCGGATCCTGACAAACTGAGCAGAAAACTCCAAGTTATTGTCGGTACTCCCGGAAGATTATTGGATCTAAGCGACCGAAAGGTATTGGACCTGAGAAAGGTCAATACCTTGGTACTGGATGAATTTGACCGAATGCTGGACATGGGCTTTGTCCATGATGTCAACAAATTGGTCAACCGTATCGGTCATAGAGATCAAACCTTGCTCTTTTCCGCAACCTTAGATCCAGCTCAAAAAAGACTTATCGATGGATTACTTCATAACCCTGTCGAAGTCAAAGTTGACAATGGATCTGGCACAAACGAAAATATCGAGCAGCAAACCATCCATGTACCTGAAGGTCAGGATAAGTTTGAACTTTTGGCAGAGCTATTCAATAATCCGGAATTGGATAAAGTAATCCTCTTTACAGAAACCAAAAGATTGGCCGACAGACTGGCTAAAAAACTGAATCAATCCGGAATTAAAGCCGGGCAGATTCATGGAGATAAGTCCCAAAACTTCCGAAATCGAATGATTGAGGAATTCAAATCCGGGACCATTCGTGTGCTGGTGGCAACCGATGTGGCTGCCAGAGGAATCGACGTCGCTGATGTGAGTCATGTGATCAACTATCAGCGTCCGATGACCATGGATGCCTACATCCATCGTATTGGCAGGACGGGCAGAGCCGGAAAGATCGGCCATGCCATCACCTTTGTAAACTAACCCCATTGCATGTCAAAAAATCAAAACACATTCATCAAAAAGCAAAAGGCTGAACTGAAGAAGCGAAAACAAAAAGAGAAACTCGAAAAGAAACTGGAGCGAAAGGCACTGCCTAAAGACGGAAGTCTGGACAATATGATCGCTTACGTAGACGAATTCGGAAACATCTCTAACACTCCTCCAGCTCCGCCAATCGAGAAAAAAACAAATTCAAATCAATCCAATCAAAACAGAGTAAAAACAAATCAAAATTTCAGAAATCATGAATGAAGGAACAGTAAAATTCTTTAACACTACCAAGGGCTTCGGATTTATCACACCAGCTGACCAAAGCGAAGACGTATTTGTACATCACAGTGGCTTGGTACACGAAATCCGTGAAAACGACCGTGTAACTTTTGACAAAGTTCAAGGTAAAAAAGGCGTAAACGCCGTAAACGTGAAGGTAGTTAGGTAATTAACCGCCTTAAAAAGCCTAAAAGCCCAGAGGTAATTTGCCTCTGGGCTTTTTAGTTTTGCTCTAATCCACTGATTTTACTTTGGAAGGATTTAATGGGAGAAGACCCCGATCTTTTGTCAAATTAAGCCTCCTTCGGTCATTGATTTCTGATCCTTTTGCCGACCGGATTACGGCTACCTGCAACTTTTTAGAAGAGTTACTTTTTTAAGAAGCTTTGATCTCATTGACCAACACGCTTCCCTGCTCAAAAGCTTTAATGTTTTCAAGTGTGGTTAGAGCTATCTGAGCCAGGGCTTCATTTGTCAAAAAGGCTTGATGTCCTGTGATCAGGACATTTGGAAAGGTCATCAATCGGGAGATTTGCTCGTCTTCGAGAATTTCATCGGAAAGATTCTTGAAGAAAATGTGCTCTTCCTGTTCGTAGACGTCAATCCCCAAAAATCCCAGTTTTTTGGATTTAAGTGCTTTGATGACTGCTTTGGTATCAATCAATGCACCCCGGCTGGTATTGATTAAGGCCACACCATTTTGCATATAGCTGAGGGTTTCAGCATTGATCAAGTGCCTTGTTTGAGGAGTAAGAGGGCAATGCAAGGAAATAATATGACTGGTTGCCAAGACCTCTTTTAAAGGAAGGTAGGTCACTCCAAGCGCTTTCATTTCTTCATTTTCCTGAAGGTCAAACGCAAGTATCTTACAGCCGAATCCTTTTGCAATCCGACAAAATGCTCTGCCGATTGCTCCCGTACCGATGACTCCAACGGTTTTGCCATGGATGTTGACACCGGTAAGGCCTTCGATCGAGAAGTTGTTTTCCCGTACTCGGTTGTAGGCTTTGTGCGTTTTTCTGGATAAGGTCAATATGAGTGCAAAGGCATGTTCGGCTACTGCTTCAGGACTGTATGCAGGGACACGGGCGATGTGGATGCCGTATTTTTCTGCGGCTTGAAGATTGACTTGATTATATCCTGCGCAGCGAAGTGCGATTAGCCTAATGCCCAGATGGTTTAATTTTTTTAGAGTAAACTCATCCACAGGATCGTTGACAAAGGTGCAAATGGCTTGATGTCCCTCTGCCAGGGCTACTGTCTGGTGATTTAATTGGGCCTCAAAAAAGCTAAATTCATAGCCATAGGATTGACCCTGTCGAAGAAAACTTTCCCTGTCGTAAGATTTGGTGCTGAAAAAGGCGATTTTCATAAGTGGTTGGAATTACTTTTTGTTAAACCTTGGGTGTTTAAAAAGGTCTTTTTCTTTGCTGTTTATTTTTTCTTCAATTGATAGATACTAAATCGGAACTCTTCCTCTTCCACATCAGGATGATTGGGTTCTTGGACCAGGATTTTATTGTCCGGAAGCCCAAGAATCATGGAACCCGAGGGACTAGCAAGCTCGTAAGGTAATGCTTTGCCATCAAGAAAAAGTTTTACGGACCGGAATTCCGGATCTTCTTGAGGAGAGTATGATTCATTTTGAGCAGATTTGGTAAGAAAAGTGGCTTCTGAGATACCTTTAAAATAGTGTAGAAGGTAGGTTTGACCTCCAAGATGGATCAATCTCTGATTTCGACCGGAATAAACCCGATGTTGATTATAATTTGGATCATTTGCCGGAGTGCCAATTGGAAGAGGAGGGAAGGTAATAAATGACTCATGCTCAAAAGGGATTTCAGCTTTTTTACTCAGGGAGGCGAGATCGTAAAGCAATATCTTTTGGTCCAAACCGGTCACTAAAGCCATTTCATTCCGCTCCTGATCCACCACAAAAGTTTTGGTCATTAGCTCATAATACATTTGGTCAGTTTTGGCATAGACGGATTCCGGATCATAAGGAATGACGGAAATTTGATTTCCATTTTCAAGATTGATTTGAGAGAAATGTTGTAGTGTATCTTTTCCCTCTTTATTCATGATCAGGTAATGTGCGGGCAGAAAACTACTCGGACCAACCAGGGCATAACTAGTAGCATTAATTTGGTAAATGGGTGTTTTTCCCATAGGACCAAAGGTTCGTATAGGCAGGGGAGAGGAGACTCGGTGTTGGGATAGGATTTCAAACTCGGGAGAAAGAGTAACAAGGGAAAATGGGAATTCCAACAAGATATTCCCTTCAGGGGTAAAACTCATTCCTGTAGGATTCCAATTACCGTAGAGACCTGGTCCTTCGCCTTTTTTGGATACGCGATTGATTAGTTCACCCTTTTCACCAATGATGAGAAGTTCGTCCGAAATGGTAGAGTACCCCAAGTAGACTTGTTTGACTGGAGAATAGTCCGTGATTACGATCTGCGTCAAATTTTTGATCCCAAAAGAATCGACTTTAACCAGAGTATAATTTTCGGTTCCACTTTGGGAAGTTTCTGTTTTTGGGGAACAAGCTATATTCAAGCCCCATATCATAAGGATAGAAAAGCAGATAAAATTAGACTTCATTGCATTTTGAGTTTTGTCTACGAAAATTTAGTAAATATAATTAGCCGACTTTCTTTTTCAAGATTTTCGAGAGTTAACCCATTAAAATTTTGAAAAACTAGCGATTAAGGGGATATTGGTCTGATATAATCCACTTACCATGAAGAAAATATTCCTTTACAGTCTGCCACTTTGGTTGGCATTCGCTTGTAGCCCTACTGAAAAACAACCCATTGTAGAAGATTCTATGCCTCCAGAAACACAAATTATTGAAATTCCCATGCCTGATTCTGTACTCCGACACGTTGTATTATTTGGATTTAAAGAAAGCTCCAAACCGGAGGATATCCAGAAAATTGTGGATGCGTTCAAGGAATTGCCTTCTAAAATCTCTGAAATAAAAGATTTTGAATGGGGTACCAATTCCAGTCCTGAAGGATTAAATCAGGGCTTAACTCATGCTTTTATGGTTACCTTTCATTCTGATGCGGATCGAGACACCTATTTGCCACATCCGGCCCATAAGGAATTTGTGGATATCCTCGGCCCTCACCTTGATAAAGTCACAGTACTGGACTATTGGACAAAGCCTTAATTATTTGTCATAAGGTAAATTCCCGCCTTCTTGGCTGGTTGGGGTTGCATTAAGCACTTCGGTCACCACAAAAACGCTGGTTCCTCGCCAAGGAAGCATTCCGTTGTATTCCTGATAGCGCAATTCAAGGTGTTTTCCTGAATTGCGCTCCAGGATTGCTGCTACTTCGGGATCTGTTACACTAAACCGGAACTCATTGCTTTGCAGGGCACCGGAAGTTGGACTTTGGAATCCTTCCTGAACCATTCTGCCTTCCCAGGTTTTGAAAATGACTCCTTTTTTGACAAAATAATTAAGGTTTCCTGCTTTTACACCTTCGCCAAAAACAAAGTAGAACTTCCACCAAAAGAATATTCCCACTACCAAAAGAAGTACAAGTCCCGAAATCCAAGCAAATTTTTTCATAAAGACAAACAATAGATTTTCATTAAATATAGGAATCGGAATCCTGAAAAAGATATATCCTCGTTTTTTTTGAAACTCCTACAATTCTACTGTGTTTAGGCAGTATGCAGCATTCTTTGTTTGAATCGCACAATCTCAATCTTCTTCCTTTTGAGGGAGAGGTGATCTTCTATCCCGATTTTTTCACCAGAAGGGATTCAGATCGACTTTTCCAAAGTCTTCAGAATAATTTGCAATGGAAACAGGAACCCATCTGGATGTTTGGGAAACAGGTGATGCAACCTCGGCTTACTTCACTCTATGGGAATCCTGATCGGCCTTACGGATATTCCGGAATTTCTATGATTCCACACCCTTGGACACCTGAATTGCTTGAAATCAAAACTAAGGTTGAAGACTTTGTTGGGAGTGAATTTACCCATGTCCTCTGCAATTTCTACCGGGATGGCAATGATAGTATGGGCTGGCATCGTGACAATGAGGCAGTTTTAGGAAAGAATCCAACCATTGCTTCCGTTACTTTTGGGGCCACCCGTGATTTTCAGATCAGGCACTATGAAACAAAGGGCAATAAAATCGGAATTCCTCTCAGTCACGGGAGTTTGTTGATCATGTCCGGGGAGAGCCAGCACTCTTGGGAGCATCAGATTCCCAAAACAAAAAAAGTCCTTTCTCCTAGGATTAATCTTACGTTTAGAAAACTGCTCTGAATCAGCTGTTTTTATTTAAAAAGGAGCTGGTTTTTCAGATTGATCAGGTAATTCAACATGAGCGGTTTTTCGATATACTCGATCACTGAAGGGTATTTGATCGCTTTCTTTTTGTCATCCATACTCACGGAGGATGTAATCAATACTACCTTGATTTTATCAGGGCATTGGAGTGTTTGGATGTAATCCAAAACTCCCCAACCATCTATGTTTTCCATGTAGATATCCAGGAAAATCAGCAAGTTGTCAAAGTCCTGATCTTTGATTCCGGAGAGGTATTCGATTATTTCACTTCCGCCCGCAAAGGTCATGGGGTCTTCGCTTATTCCGGATTTTTTTGCTAGAAGCTTATGAAAAAAAATATACTCAGGGTCGTCGTCTACGATAATCAAATCAAAATTCATGTTGGCAATTAGGTATTATAGGTTTTGAAATCTTTGTGCTTCCGCAGATTTATCCGAAATGTCTCTAATAATCTTGTCTAATTCAAATGCTGAATCTAAGATTATCTGAAGGAATTTTTGAAACTCCTGATCTTCCACTTCTATTTCTGGATCCACGATAAGCTGGATAACGCCCATCATTCTGGCCAAAGGAGCTCTGACGATGTGGGACTGTATCCAGGCGATTTCTTTCAATGCTTTGTTTTGATTGATAATTGCATTGATAAAACTGAGGCGGTCAGTGATGTCCCGATAAATATTCATGACTGCAGTTTTGCCGTCAAGCTCCAGAATATTTGCTTTGACCTCCATGTTCCGGAGTTCACCGTTTTTTTTGCGGATGATGGTTTCAAACTCATGAGAACCTTGGTTCAGTAGCTTTTTTACATTTTCTTCATAGTATCCCGGCTCATTGATTCGGATATCAATATCTCTTACACTAAGTCTGAGGAGTTCCTCCTTGGTATACCCGAGGATGGTCTCACTTGCAGGATTGGTTTCTATGAAGTTGGAAGGTCCGGATTCATCCAGGAAAAACAGGTTGATGTCATCCAAATTCGCATCAAATAGTAACCGGTATTTTTTCTCGTTTTTCTCCGCTTCTTCCTTCGCTTTTCGCAATTCTTCTGTTCGAATGTTTACTTTCTGTTCTAAGCGTTCGTTCTGTCCCTGAAGCTGATCCATCAGGTATTTGGTTGTCAATAGATTTTGTATTCTTAAGGTGACCTCACTGATATCAAAAGGCTTAGTCAAAAAATCCCTAGCTCCCAGTTTCAAAGCTCTTTCTTTACTTTTGGGGTTAGTGTCAGCTGTCAAAACTAGGATCGGTAAGAATTCCTTGATTTCTGAATTTTTATTCAATTCTTCCAGAATTTGAAATCCTGATACTTCCGGCATCATCAAATCCAAGAGAAGGATGTCCGGTTTGGATATTTCCAACTGACTAAAGAAGTCTTTGGGATTTGCCGTAGACCAAATATTCTTGAAACCCGAAAGGCTCAGAATATTTTCCAAAAGGACAATATTCTGAATTTGATCATCTACTATAAAAATGGTAGACTTCAATATTGCTTCTTTAAGTTGAATTTTTTCAGTCATTGGAGTTTTTCTTGAAGTAAAGGTCGAACAGTTTGATTATCTGACTGATATTGATTGGCTTTGTGATGTAATGTTCAGCCCCTTTTTCAGTCATGCCTTCAATTTGTTTGGCAGTAGCATCCGCACTGACTACAGAGACCGGAAGAAATCTGGTCTCCTCATCAGATTTTAAAATCTCCAGCACCTTTCCTCCAGAAATATCCGGTAGGTTTAGGTCCAAAAGGATTAAAGAAGGTTTATGTTTCTTAGCCAATTCCAAGGCTTCCGATCCATACATGGTGTAGATCAGTTGAATTTCAGGTTTGAGACTGGCCAGTAATTCTTTGATCAATTCAATGTTGGAAATATTGTCTTCAATCAAAAGTAATGCGCCTTGAGTTTGAGCATCCAGCTGGATAATGGAGGACTGCTCATGGGTATGGGACTCTAATTTCCCAGAATCTTGAGGTGCGGCCGGGAGCTCTATCCAAAACCTACTTCCTTTACCGATCTGACTTTCGACTCCTACTTTCCCCTTTATGAGTTTAGTGAGCTTTTCTACCACAGACAGCCCCAAGCCAGTACCTTCTACGAAATGATTTGCATCACCCACTCGTTCAAATGGTTTGAACAATTTGGGTAGATCGTCTTCAGAAATTCCAATCCCATTGTCTTCTACATTAATTCTAATGCATTCTTTTCCATTTTGATCTGATAAGTGTTCCAGATAGATACTGACAGATCCATCTTCTTTGTTGTACTTGATGGCATTGTTGAGCAGGTTAATGAGAATTTGTTTGAGTCTTTGTACATCTGCCCAAACAAAAGTCTTGGAATCCGTCAGTGAAGTGGAGGTAATAGTAATGGATTTTTTTAATGCAAAGGGTGTTACCGACTCCACGACTTCGTTGATCAGATGTAAGAGATCAATCGATTCCAGGGAAATAGAAACTTTTCCTGATTCAATTCGAGCAATATCCAAAACTTCATTAATGAGCTGAAGAAGGTGATTCCCGCTTTTGATGATGTATTCCAGGTTTTTTTTCTGAGAGGCCTTTAGCTCGGTAAGCTCAAGTAGCTGGGCAAATCCCAGAATGGAGTTCATGGGGGTACGGAGTTCATGGCTCATTCTTGATAGAAATTCACTTTTTGCTTGATTGGCGGAGTCTGCTTCGATTCTAGCCATTTCCAGCTCTTTGTTGGAATTTTCCAATTCCTGAGTCCTTTCCGCAATTCTTCTTTCCAGATTGAAATTGAGCTCCAGAATTTCTTCTTCTATTCTCTTTCTTTCCGTGATATCCTGCTTTACTCCCAAGAAATTTTTAATCCTGTTTTTTTCATCAAAAATTGGGGTTATCGAAATATGTTCCCAATACAATTCTCCATTTTTTCGTCGATTTTGCCATTCATTTTGCCAGTTATTTCCTGAACAAATGGTTTTCCAAAGGTCATTATAGACTTTTCGTTCTGTCATTCCTGATTTGATGATTCCCACGGGTTTCCCTTTGAGTTCTTCCGTTGAATACCCTGTCATTTTGAGGAATGAGGGACTCATGTATTCGAGATTTCCTTTTAGGTCAGTGATAATGATCGCTACAGGGCTTTGCTCTATGGCTAGAGTAAGCTTTCTAATCTCACTTTCATTCTTTTTTCGATCGGTAATTTCCCGGACAAATCTCAAAATTTTATTTTCTGTCATCGGGACGATCCTGGATTCAAAAAACCTTCCCTCAAAGCCTCTCATTCCTGCGTATTCGTAGGTCTGAATCTTTTTCTCTTTAAGAGCAAGCTGAATTTTATTGAGGTGCAAAAATGCCTGATCCTCCTCAAAGACTTCTTTTAGGTTTTTTCCAATCAAATAGGAAAAGTCTCCTATATAGTTTTCAAGGTTTGAACTGAAATACTCCAAATAATTTCCTTCCGAGTCAAGGATGTAAAGAATGTCCGGGATTGCGTCAATGATTG
This sequence comes from Algoriphagus sp. AK58, assembly GCF_014324365.1. Lineage (GTDB taxonomy): Bacteria > Bacteroidota > Bacteroidia > Cytophagales > Cyclobacteriaceae > Algoriphagus. The sequence goes on along the minus strand of NZ_QEIG01000020.1, from coordinate 140,546 downwards.
CTTTAAGTCTTAGGTTTTGTTCTTTGATTTTTTCCTCAATTATTTTCTGTTCGGACATGTCAATGACTGTGGAAGCATTGAACAGGGGATTTCCATTTTCATCCAAATAGAGTTTTGTGCTGACTAATCCCGGAAAAGTAGACCCGTCTTTTCGTTTTCTTCCAAACTCCTTTGCACTGTATTCTCCATTCTTTAAAAATTCAGGATAGATTTTTCCAAAATAGGACTCCAGTTGCTCTTCGGTATGTAGAGTAAGGATTTCTTTTCCAATCAGTTCTTCGACTTCGTATCCGTGCATTTTTGCAAACGCTTCATTGCAATAGGAAATTATTCGGGTTTTGTGATCAGTGATCACCGAACCGTAGGTTGCTTTATCAGAGATCAACCTGAACTTACTCAGTTCTCTTTCTGTGTTTTTTCGATCACTGATGTCAATTCCGACGCATTGCATTTCGAAGGGATTCCCAGCACTGTCTGTTATACAAACGAAATCCCAAAGTGTAGTCATGATCTTTCCGGATTTTGTAGGTTTGTCCAGTTCCACTTGGAAAACCTTCCCGGGAGATTCAATGCATTTGACCACAGTTTCGGTGGCCTTGTCTTTATCATATTCGCAGATCGAAGTGAGGGAGTCAGAGGATTCCAGTCCCTTGGTAGGGTAGAGGTATCCAAAGTCCTCTTCGAATTTTTTATTCCAAAAAGTATGTCTTCCTTTCAGATCTGTTCTGATGACAAAATTGGTCTGAGAATTTACCAGGTTCCTGAGTCTTTCTTCACTTTTTCTGATGGCATCAAGGTTTTGTTTAACCTCTAGATGTTGATTTAGGGTATTGGCGATGGTTTTGAGAACAGTTTTTTCTTCCGGAAGGAATTTTTCTCTCTCAGGAATGAAAACCTCGATCCAACCTATTTCCTGATCGTTCACCAGGAATTTCTCGCTGATAAAGTTTTGAGTCAGTATGAAATGGGGGGATTCAATGTTTTGGCCCAGGTAAATAATTCGTGCCGATGTCACTTTGGGGTTATAAAACCCACTTGGCATTATGTTGACAATCTCCTGAAATAAAACTTTCTCAGGCAAATTCTTTTGAATGGTAAGATTGGAGATTTGGTAGATGGAATTGAGTTCTTTAATCCTTTCTTTTAATTCCCTTTCTCTTTTAAAACGGTTGTTGACGTTGGCCAGAATTCCAGTAAATATTCTTAAAAGGTTGATTTCATTTTCGGAGTAGGTGTGGTGCTTTTTCACCGAATCCAGGCCAATAAACCCTATGCAGTCTTTGGAGTCCATGATGGGCATTGCCAGGAGACTTTTGACTCCTTGAGGTTCCAAGATCTGCCTTAAGGTGGCATTTTCATCTAAGCTGAAAACATCTTTGACATACATCATTTCTCCCTTCAGGTGGTTTTCTGTCCAATCTTCAAGGCCTTCTAATGGTGTCTGTTGCAGAATTTCAATCTGAGGTTCGATACCCTCTGAGCACCACTCAAATGTGTTGGAGCAGGTGTGTTTTTCCCAGTCGTATTCAAACACATACATTCGGTCTGCTTCCACAAATTCCCCGAGTTTCTGTAATGAAAGCTGAATGGTTTCGTTGAATTTCTCTTCAGGGATGTTGATGAAAGAGGTGGAGGTAAAAACCAAAAGCTCCATGAGTTCTGACTGAGCTTTTATTTTTCTTTCGGCCTCGATTTGACGGGTGATGTCGGTGAAAGAAGAAAATACCAAATGGGGAGAGGATGCTCCTTGCTTAAATTCAGGTGTGGAATTAATAAGGATCCAGCGGTAGTCATTGGATAGAGGATTGAAAATTCCCATCACAACATTCTCCACTACTTTTCCGGTTTTCAAAGCTACCATGGCCGGGTGAATGTCTCCCGGAAATGGCAAACCGTCCTGATGGATCGCATGCCATCTTGGGTCAACAGAAGTGCGTCCTTGGAGTTGTTCTAAAGTAAGTCCCAGTAATTGTTGAGCTGCAGGATTGGCATCGATAATTTTCCCTTCGGAATCTTGGTATACCACTCCCTCAGGCATCTTTTCAAAAAGAGACGTATATTTTTCGGCACTTTCTCTCAATGCCTTGGAGGCTTGCATAAAATCACTGATTTCCTCCATAATCAAGAAAAGGCTCCGAACTTCATTGAATTCAAATTCAAGTGTTTTAACATTTACTACTGCTACACTTTTCGAAGGAAGATGTAGAAAAAGTTCTTCTAAATCAAGTGGGTCTCCATTACATAAAGTCTTGAATTCCGCAGAAATGGAAGTCAAAAGATCATGTTGGTTTTTAACTGTTAAATCTGCAAAATCAGCATAACTTATGCCGATGAGTTTAGAAAATGATTGATTGAAATAAAGTAATTTTCCATCTGATTTTGAAAAAATAAGAACTCCTTGTTTTAGGCTGTCTAGTTGATGAATAAAATCTAATTTTATCTTGGGAGGTTCTGTTGGAAATGATGTTTTCTTCAACTTCACTACAAAACCATTCCTTGCTTTTTTGATTTGATGAATGATAGTAAGGCCAGCTTGGAGATCTTGGGATGATAATTCAAGATCCAATTTGGACGGATCCTTTAAAAATTCTTCAATTTCCTTAGTTTTCACCTGGTTGAATTCATCCAAGTAGTTTGCCCCTTCATTCAATTTCTTCTCCTTCAGGAATAAATCCGCGTATCTGTTCTTTCGGATGATTTCAAAATTTGAATTCAAAAAAATAAGTGATTCCTGAAGTTGGTCAAGGGATGAAAGTATTACCTCAACTTCCTCTTCTTTAATTTTTCTTTCAGACATGATAGTAGACTACTCAAATATTGGAATACCAACGAGGATCTTGATTTTTTACAAGAGACTCCTTTAAATGTTCATTTTCCTGTTGTGGATTTCTCAAATTTAAGGCTTCAAAAAGTAAGAAACAGACTTATAAAATACTGTTCGTGCATCAATAAAATAAGTGCAATAATATGTATATGAATTGTGTAATTGGTATAATTAAGTGTATTGCTTTGAATTATTATATTATGATAGAATAATTCAATTTTATCTTACAAAAATTTAATTTTTTTCTTCGCGTGATAAAAGTTAAAAAAGCTCTCTTGATTCCAGTTAGTCACAATTCGACTACCTGCCTGATGGACAGACAGGTAGCCAAATTGTGTTTAGATTCCTCTAAAATGGCCAGGCACCTCCCTCGAATCAGGATGTTTGACTTCCATTAATTCAGGAAAATTAAGGTGTTGAGCCTACCTTGGAATCCTTTTGAAAACTGTCAAATTCACGTTTTGGAATTAATCCACCAACCACAAGTATTCCCCGTACCCTTTGGTCTCCATTTCTTCCTTAGGGATAAACTTCATGGCCGCGGAGTTCATGCAATACCTCAGTCCAGTAGGAGTAGGACCATCGTAGAACACATGGCCTACATGGCTTTTGCCATATTTACTACGTACCTCCACTCGGGTCATACCCAACGTTTTATCAATTGGCTTTTCCAATGCTCTCGCATCGATGGGCTTGGTAAAGCTTGGCCAGCCTGATCCTGATTCATATTTGTCTTTTGAGCTGAAAAGCGGAGCACCTGAGACGATGCAGACGTAAATGCCCGATTTTTTATTTCCGTTGTATTCATTCTGAAAGGCATATTCCGTGGCATCCTCCATGGTCACCTCGTATTGAAGAGGAGTCAGGGTCTTTTTGAGTTCAGCCTTGGATTTGGCAGGGTAGGTGCCTTCGTTGATATCCGGCCAGTTGGTTTTGATGCATTCCTGACGTCCGCTGCCGATTTTATAAGACATATACTCGGAGGGATTCTTTTTGTAATAGTCCTGATGATAGTCTTCTGCAGGATAGAAGTTGGAATACTTGATGACAGGAGTAGCGATAGGTTTCTTGAATTTGCCCGACTTGTCCAGTCTGGACTTGCTCTCTTCAGCCACGTTTCTTTGGATGTCATTGTGATAGAAAATCGCCGATTCATACTGTGTACCTCGGTCAAAGAAGGATCCTCCTACATCGGTAGGATCAAAGGTTTGCCAGAAAATATCGACTAGCTCAGAATAGCTGATCACTTCAGGATCATAGGTAATCTGTACAGCTTCACGATGTCCTGTTTTTCCTGAAGAAACATCCGAATAGGTCGGATTTTTCTCTTTCCCTCCAGAATAACCGGAGACTACATCCAGTACTCCGTCCAGTCCTTCAAACGGTGCTTCCACACACCAAAAACATCCACCTGCGAAGGTTGCCAATTCTGTCTTTCCGGAAAAAACTTGTTTGGGTTCTTGGATGATCGATTCGGTTTCCGCAGATTTTTCAGTAGTACTTGGATTACAGGCCATTAAGAGGCCTAAAAACAAACTCAGCATAGGTATTGAAGGATTTATATGTTTTCGCATGTAAAGTATGTTCTTGCTTTTTAGGTGATTAATTGGTCAACTTTTTGACATAGTAAAAACAAGTTGGATCAGACTTGTGTTTGCCAGCAGTTCTTAATTTCTTTTAAATCTTGCCTTCCAAGTTACGAGATCCCAGAAATTTTGGATTGACGGTTTGATTACAATGTTGAGTTTGACTGCAACCAAACCAAAAAATTATCATGAAGAATTTGATTCAATCCATAGCAGTGGCCGTTTTGGTGTTTTTGGTTGCCCAAGGGGCATTGGCCCAGCAGGGTAGCGGCTTTGGTTTCAAAGGCGGGTTGAATTACAACACCAGCGGAAAATATTTTCAGGAGGCTGGTGATATTTTTTCCCAACCTGGTGAAAATATGGGATATCATGTGGGTGTTTTTTACCAACTGACGTCCTATGATATCGCCCTTCGTCCGGAACTGATTTTTACCCAATCCCAATTTGAAACTGACCTCGGAAAAGTGGAATACCAAAAAATAGACCTTCCCATTTTGGTAAAAATGCGATTATTTCAGGTGATTGGATTCTCCATTGGTCCTTCGTTCCATTACACTCTCCAAGAAAAGTTTTCTCAGCCTGATCTTTTCGAAAAGCCGAATCCCTTAGGACTGGGATTTCAGATGGGACTGGGAGTAAACTTCGGCCCGGTTGGTCTGGACCTAAGATTTGAGCGGGAATTGAATGAAAATAAATACACGTTCGAAAACGTATTGGGGAAGGAAGATTACAAAAGGCAACAGCTGATTTTGGGTCTCTCCTTCAAAATCCCATCAAGTAAATAAGGTGCCTAGAACAGGATTTTTTGCTTCATTGATTTCCATATCTTAGGGCGCAAATTAACCTAAAGCCTTTGTATGAAAATCAGATTGTGGGCAGCTGTATTGCCACTACTTGCTTTTTGGTGTTGTAAAGAGGAAGATGTAGATCCCTTTGCCACAGTAAAACCCGAAGAAAGCCGCTTTACCAAAGTTACTCTCGTCGAAAAGCTCAACGAGCCTATGGAGCTCGAAGTGTTGGATAATCTGGATGTACTTTTTATTGAGCGTGGGGGTAAAATCCGAAAATACATTGCCGAGAGCGGGGAAGTGGAAGAAATCGGCTCTTTGGATGTCTATGCTCAAAATGAAGACGGACTACTTGGCCTCGCCAAAGACCCAAAGTTCAACGAGAATCAGTGGATTTACCTGTACTATGCTCCAACTGGCCCAGATTCCATCAATAGGCTTTCGAGGTTTACCTTGGTGGACGGTCTTTTGGATAAAACTTCGGAGAAAATCATGCTGGAAGTTCCCGTCTTTCGGGGATGTTGTCACTCAGGGGGTTCACTGGAGTTTGATTCTAAGGGGAATCTTTTCATCAGCTTAGGAGATGATACTACTCCTTTTGAGTCGGACAATTATAACCCCATAGACGAGCGAGCAGGGCGTCCGGGAAATGTAGATGCTCAAAAAACCTCCGGAAACTCAAATGATTTACGCGGTTCGATCCTGAGAATTACACCTCAGCCTGATGGAACCTATACGATTCCCGAGGGAAATCTTTTTCCTCCGGGTACTCCCAATACCCGCCCGGAGATCTATGTGAAAGGCAACCGAAACCCGTTCCGCATTGCGGTGGATCAAAGAAATGGCAATCTGTTTTGGGGAGAAGTCGGTCCTGACGCTTCAGTCGATAGCCTGAAAAGAGGACCCAAAGGTCATGATGAGTTTAATCTGGCGACCAAACCGGGATTTTTTGGTTGGCCCTATTTTGTAGGAAACAACAAGCCTTATTGGAAATACGACTTCGAAAAGAAAGAGAGTCTTTTCGAGTTTGATCCTACAGCGCCAAAGAATACTTCTCCCAACTCTACAGGAATCGAGATTCTACCTCCTGCCACTCCTGCACTGATTTGGTATCCGTATGATGAATCGGCCGAGTTTCCCATGTTGGGAACAGGAGGGCGAAACGCCATGGCCGGACCGGTGTATTACCGCAGCGATTACGAAAAATCGGATGTTCGATTTCCCGGTTATTTCGATGGAAAAGTGTTTTTCTATGATTGGATGAGAAATTGGATTTTCACAGTGAAGCTGACTGAAGATTACCAATATGACACCATGGAGCGGTTTATGCCTTCTACGGTGTTTGACAAGCCGGTGGATATGCAGTTTGCCAAGGATGGTTCGCTTTATATTTTGGAGTACGGGACTTTCTGGAGTGCCCAAAATGACGATTCCGGAATTTATCGGATCGAATTTGCTTCGGGCAATCGAAAGCCAAGAGTGGAAGCTGGCGCTGATCGACTCACAGGTGCAATTCCGCTCAAGGTGAAGTTTTCTTCTGAGGGTACACAGGATTTTGACGAAGGCGACGTGCTGAAGTACAAATGGGATTTTGGAAATGGTCAAACATCCCAAGAACCTCATCCGGAAATAATCTTTGATGCTCCTGGGATTTATCAAGTGAAACTTACGGTCACGGATCAGCATGGGGCTTACTCAGAGGCGACTGTGGAGATAAAAGCAGGAAACGAAGCCCCAGTGGTCACGATTGACTGGAGTGGAAACAGGACGTTTTACTTCGACAAGCAAGCTATCCGCTATGCAGTCCAAGTGACTGATCGGGAAGATCAAACCCCAGACGATTCCAAGATTCGGTTTTCCATCGACTACTTGGAGGGAGGATATGACCTGGTGCAAACTGGCCATAAGCAGGAGGAACCCATTTCTCCGGGGGAAAACTACATTACCCAGGCTGGATGTAAGGCCTGTCACGCTGTGGAAAAAGAGTCCATCGGTCCTACCTATACTGCCGTTTCCAAAAAATACCTCAACCAACCCGATGCCAAATCTTATCTGATCAACAAGATCACCCAAGGAGGAGGGGGAGTATGGGGTGAGCGTGTCATGCCGGGTCATCCTCATCTTGAACCTGTCCAGGTAGAAAGCATGGTGGATTTCATCCTCGGACTGGCCAATCCAACAAGCAATACAAGGACCCTCCCACTTTCTGGAGAATATTTGATAGATAAAGTCACCTTGCCTGAGGGCTATTACTTGATTCAGGCTGGCTATGAGGACAAAGGGGCACAGGGTATAGCCCCGCTAAGGTCCCAAGTGAGTATGATCTTGCGTAATAGTCTGGTTAAGGCCGTTTCAGCCAATGAATTTGAGCAAGTAGCCAAAGCCAATGGGGTAAATTCACAGTGGGTGAAGTTTACCGCTCCACAATCCTGGATTCGCTTCGATCAATTGGATCTGAAAGGAATCAAAAATCTTGATCTGGCTCTTTCCCCTGGCAATACCTCCGGTAAACTGGAAATCAGGATCGGAAGCCCGACAGGGACGGTTATTGGCGAGACAAAAACCCTTTCTAAAGCAGATCGTCCTGCCAATTTGGAAGGACAATTCTTCCCGGTAAGAGTTAGCTTAAGCCCAGTAGAGGAAATTCAGGATATCTTCCTGGTCTTTATTCCCGACAAGGAGGTCTCCATTTGGAACACCTTCAATGTGAGTACGATCAAATTCAACCGATGAAAAACCAAAAGCCCGAGTCATTACAGATTCGGGCTTTTTAATGATTACCTTCCTGAAGTATTTCTGGATCCAAGGATATTATCTGAATAGGATTCCAAGTTGGAGAGAAAGAAGGGAAGTAGGAGTTTTGCCAGTCTCATAAGTGATAAAGCCTTCCCTGTCCACCTCGACACTTCCCCGCTTGACATAGTTTATCCGATCACCATATTGGTATTGGAGTTTGAGGTAAAAGCTAGCACTCGTATCAAAAGGTTCATTTTTAATTTTCCTGGAGAAAAAACCAATACCAAGCCCATATCCCAAACCCTCGTAGTTGGTGGAAAGAAGACTTTCAAGGTACTCCTGATCCAAAAGTGTGTCGAGTAAGCTGTTGTCGATTTTGGTTTTGGTGTTGAGCACTTTCAGTCCTACAAATCCGTCTACAAAAGGGATGATCCCTTCTTCTTTATTGCTCAGCATGGCACGGATGATAGGTCCCACATTGAAGTAGTTAAAGGTAGTTTTGAGCCGGGGTAAAAATTGGGACTCTGGCGTTTTCTCGGTTCCGAGATGTAGATAATTCCCTTCTATTCCAATCAATACTGGCGAGAATTCCCTGCCTTTTTTGGGATTGAACAGAAAATTAATTCCTGTTCCCCAGCCGGTGCCTCCCATTGAGTTGCTGACTGTTTGGCTGAACTCCCCGACGGGAAACCCGATATTTCCATAAAGCCCCAATTGGACTTTGTCCTCAAATTGTGCCCAGGATGTGTGAGATACCAGGCAAATAAGAATACATGCAACTAAAATTCTCATGACGGTATGGCTGGAATGGGAAAGATTTGGGAAAAGGGGGTAGGACTTAGGTTAGATTCGCAATTCCATTTAAAAATGTTTCGTGCTGGATGGGTATTGGAGGATTTCATGATGAAAATCAGCCGTTTAAGTGAGTTTTGGATCGTGTTTATTTGTTGAAAATGAGGAATTTATATTGGCTTAAATCAATCCTACTATGAAAACTTTCCTGAAAATTATCCAGACCATTGGCCTAGTAGTGCTTAGCTTAGGTGTGCTGTCTTGTGAAGATGATTCCAAATCATCTGAATCTGAAATTGACCAAATCAGCCAAGATTTGGGCCTTGGGACTTGGAAGATCACCAAGTTTATCGATTCGGGTAAAGATGAGACTTCAAGTTTCAATGGGTTCCTTTTTACCTTCAATCCCAATGGAAGTCTTGTAGCCACCAATGGGGTAAATACGTTCACCGGGACTTGGTCCATAGTAAAAGACAGTAGCGATGATAGTCCTGATGATTTGGATTTTACTATTTTCTTTCCGGTATCTACAAAATTTGAAGATTTGAATGATGATTGGGATATCACCTCCCATTCTGCCTCCAAAATCGAATTAATAGATGTCAGTGGAGGAAATGGAGGAACTGATTATCTGACTTTTCAGAAGAATTAAGTGCCAATCCACTTCAATGAATCTGGGCTTAATAGTTAAGGGGGGAAGGTCATGCTTCCATCCATTTTTAAGAAGAAGCTTTTTAGTTTTTTTGCCTCTTTTTTGTCCACTTTTTTAGCTTCAAGTACCGAGTAGATAATATCGAAAAGCTCATCAAAAGGAGGCCTTTCCCTTAAATGGTCATTCTTGTCCAGCCACTTTCCCAGTTTATACCTCTCATAGGTATTGAAGTCTCCACTGGCAAGAAGCCCTCCAAAGATCCCGTTTAGGAAGAAGAGGTTGGATAAATCTTCTGATTGGGCTCCGAGGTCTTTCAGGAATTGATTCAAAATGGTGCGGATTTTCTCTATTTCTTCTGCATTCACTTTTCATAATCAATGATTGGTATGATTTGGCCGTGAAGTCTCTGAAATTCAATACGCTCACAAGTGGTTCAAAATCGTTGCACCAATTTTTCAAAGTTTGGAATTCATTGCGATCTATAACCCCGTCGAGAGAAATTCCATAAATCAGTCCGGCTAATAGAAAAGCTGATTTTTGGGTTTCGGTCTATTCAATTGGGTTCCTATTGGATTGTGCTAAAAATGATTTCAAAAAAGTGGAATCGAAATAATGATTTTTCTGTAAAGTAATGATTATATGTTGGTTATAAGTTATGGGGTTTGGGTTTTAAGAATGGAAATTTCGAGAGGATCATTTCAAAGAGTGTACCGACTACCTAAAATTCAAACTAAAAACCGTCTTTTTCTCAGGATCAGAAAGGACAGTCAAGCTTCCCCGATGAAGGTTCATGATCTGTCTGGAAATCGCCAGGCCTATACCTGAGCCGGTCTTTTTGGTGGTGTAGAAGGGTACAAAAATCCGTTCCAAAGCTTCAGGAACGATCCCCGGTCCGTTGTCTTCGATTTGGATGGTACTGCCCAGATCTCCTTGGCCAAAAGCCCGGATCCAGATCTGCCGATCAGCTTGATTGTGCAAGGATTCGGAAGCGTTTTTGACCAGATTAATCAGGATCATGGTGATTTGATCCGGGTCGCAGAGGATTTCCAGGTTTTCCGGGTTCAGTTCTTTATGAACCTCGATTTCCTTGGATTTGAGGTCTTCTTTCATCAATTGGCAAACATTCTCGATCAAATTTTCCACAGAAACCAACTCCTTTTTGGGCTGCGGTATATTGGTATAATCCCGATAGGCATTGACAAAATTTACCAATCCTTTGCTTCGGTTAGCAATGGTGTCCAGTCCTTCCTGAATATCCAAAAAGCCATCTTTTTTGATCAATATACCTTCTTGCTGCACGTAGCTGTCCTCATCCAGGATGGTACGGAGCGAATCCACCAAACTGGAAATCGGCGTGATGGAATTCATGATTTCGTGTCGGAGCACTTTAGTCAGATTTTGCCAAGCCTCCAGTTCGTTGGATTGAAGTTCGGCATTGATGTTTTGAAAGGAGAGGAGGGTCCAGCTTTTTCCGCCCATTTTCAGCGCAGTGGATTGGATGATCAGGTGCATGGTGGGATTGACCTTGAAGGAGACCCGCTGCCCGGGCTTCATTTCCAGAATTTCCTGTAGGAGTTTTTTGGAAAGTTTTCCCAGATCGCTGATATCCCGAAACTGTGGGATTTGCAGGAGATGCTTGGCGGCATTGTTGATCACTCCGATTTTTCCTTCCGCGTTGAAGGAGATGATTCCGGTATTGATATGTTGAATGATCACTTGGAGAAAAAGCATCTGTTCCTCCTTTTCGGCCCGGGTCTGCTTGAAAACCTCCATTACCTCATTGAAGGCCTGATTGACCTCTCGGAAAGATTGGCCCATCTTGCTATCGGTGGTAAAGGATGAGGAGAAATCGGCAAAGCGGATGGAGTCCAAAAAGCGGGCAAGTTTTTGATTGATCGAGTTGACATAGTAGATCATCTCTCCTGCCAAAAACGCCACCATCACCACTAAAATCCCCGGCGCAAGCCAGAGGTCTTTGGTGTAAAACAGCCAAACTGCCAGAAAAATAAGTCCAGTAATCGCCAAAATCCGAATACTGATACCGATCGAAAATTTCCTATAGACCATATTTTTCCAGTCTTCGGTACAAAGAGGATCGGGTCAAGCCGAGTTCATCTGCAGCCCGGGTGATATGTCCGTTGTGTTTTTGGAGGGCTTTCCGGATAAGGATGCGTTCCACGTCCTCGATATTCAAGTGCTCCAGACTCACGTTTTCCTCCGATTTTTCGGGTTGTCCCATTTTTTGCAAAAACAGATCCTCAGGCTGCAGCACGTTGTGGTTGGACATGATCACCGCCCGCTCGATGCTATGCTGAAGCTCTCGAATATTACCTGGCCAATGGTATTTTGTCATTCGTTTCAGCAGAGGTTCAGAGGCTTTTCGGATGTCTTTGTTATACTTCTTGGAATAGTAGCTGATAAAATGATCGGCCAATAGCGGGATATCTTCCACTCGCTCCCGAAGTGGAGGCAAGGTGATCTCTATGGTATTGATTCGGTAAAGTAAATCTTGACGGAAGCTGTTGTCATAGACCATGTTGTACACGGGCATGTTTGTAGCCGAAATCAATCGGATATTTACATCCACCGGTCTATTGGCACCTACTCGGGTGACTTGGCGGTTTTGAAGTGCTGCCAATAGCTTCGCTTGAAGGGGTAAGGGAAGGTTTCCGATTTCATCCAGGAAGAGGGTTCCCTTGTGCGCTTGTTCGAATCGGCCTGCGCGGTCTTCCTTGGCATCGGTGAAAGCACCTTTTTTGTGTCCAAAAAGCTCTGATTCAAATAGGGTGGAGGTGATCGAACCCAAATCTACCCCTACAAAAGCCTCCCGGCTTCGTCGGGAATGACGGTGGATCGCCCGGGCAATCAGTTCTTTTCCGGTTCCGTTTTCTCCTAAGATCAAAACATTGGCATCGGTAGAAGCTACACGCTCGATGGTTTCAAAAACTTTTTGCATCGAGGGACTTTGGCCAATGATGTCTTTGAACTTGTTGTCCATGTCCTGCTGAAGCGTCTGCTTCTGGTCCTTGAGCAGGTTGACCTCGAGTTTTTTCTGTCGGAGCTGAAGGGCAGAATTTAAGGTGGCTAGGAGACGCTCGTTTTCCCAAGGCTTGAGCACAAAATCCGTTGCCCCTTCCTTAATGGCTTTTACGGCCAGATTCACATCTCCATAAGCGGTGATCAGGACGACTACGGCCGATGGATCGAGCTCCAAAATCCGATCCAACCAATAAAAGCCTTCCTGTCCCGAACTCACATCCTTGGTGAAGTTCATGTCTAGGAGGATCACGTCATAGTTTTCATTATGCGTGAGGATCGGCAGCAGGTCCGGGTTGGTTTCCGTGTCCACCTGGGCAAAGTGTCTTTTGAGAAAAATTTTGGCGGCTTTTAGCAAGTCTTCATTGTCATCGACGATGAGGATTTTTCCGGTTCGTTGCTCATTCATAATAGCAGAAAGTTTTTCATCCGCATTTGCGGACTTTGTATGGAATTCCAAAAGTCTGCCGATTTGGATTTTTGGTGAAAATTTTTCCAAAAGGTCCGTTTTCGGGCGAAAATGGCCGTTTTTGAAATCGATAAGCCTAATGATAAGTTAGGATTTATTTTTCGTCTTTGGATCACTTTTGTTCGCTGGCGGACGAAAATGTTCGAGAAGGATTTTTCCTTGACCGCCCAAACCCCGCTATTTGAGCATTTCAGGGCTTTTTGGGCATGGCACAGCCTTTGGCATTAAGGGAGTACCGCCACTAGGCAGCAACACACAATGGACAGAAAAATTGAAAAGAAAACCTGGACTCCCAAAAAGATAGCCGCCATCCTCGGAGGAGCTGTGGTACTTGGGGGGATTATTTACCAGTTGGGATTTGCAGATCATCGCTCCACCATGAATGTGGAAAAGGACCGAATCAGTATTGGAACAGTCAAAACTGGGGAATTTACCGATTACATTTTGGTCTCCGGACAGATTGAACCTGCCCGTACAGTTTACCTCGATGCCATCGAAGGAGGTGTCATTCACAAGGTAGTCAGGGAATCCGGTGCATTACTAAAGCGGGGAGACACCATCCTTGTGCTCAACAACTCCAACCTTCAGCTTGATGTGATGCAGCGGGAGACCATGCTTTACGAGCAGATCAACAACCTTCGACAAACCCGATTGCTCTTGGATCAAAACGATCTCAATCAGCAAGGACAATTGGCCGAGATCGATTACCAAATCAGCCTGTTGGAACCTCAATACAAGCGATTCAAGGAATTACATGACAAGAAGTTGGTTTCCGATCGGGAATTTGAAGAGGTCAAAGAGCAATACGAATACAATGTCAAGCGCCGCAAATTGACCTATGCTTCTTATCGTAATGACTCTGTGGCCCGGTCCATTCAGCTCAATCAGCTGAGAATGTCGGAAAACCGGATGAATGCTTCCCTCACGGGCGTGGGAAATATTCTGGATAATCTGATCATCACCGCTCCGATCGCAGGGCAGCTGGCTACTCCTCAGCAACTGGAGGTCGGACAGGCCATCAATCCCGGACAGCGCTATGGACAGATTGATATCCTGGATGAATTCAAAGTAAGAGTTCCGATCGACGAACTCTATTTGCCTCGAGTCAGCCAGGGTTTAAGAGGAAAATTTACCCTCAGCGGGCAGGAATATGAGTTGGAAATCTCCAAAATCTACCCAACCATTACCAATGGTCGATTTGAGGTGGATATGATTTTCACCGGTACAGCACCGGAAGGAATTCGAAGAGGGCAGAGTGTCCGCATTCGTCTCGAACTCGGCCAAAGCGAGCAAAGCCTGCTCCTTCCGACCGGAGGCTTCTTCAAAGATACCGGAGGCAACTGGGTCTATGTGCTGAATGCTTCCGGCAATGCTGAAAAAAGAACTATCCGCTTGGGCAGAAAGAATCCCGAGTTCTATGAAGTTCTCGAAGGCCTGGTTGAAGGCGAAAAAGTGATCATCAGCGGATACGAGAATTTCGGGACGAATGAAGTGTTGAATTTGAAATAAGTGGGGAGACGGAAGACGGGAGACCGGAGACTGAAGACAGATGACCGAAGACGGAAGACCGGAGATTGGTTCAGGATTTCTGGAATAGGTGGAAGATTGATTGTTTTCTATCCTTGAGTTTGGTGAATAATTTTAATATTAAGTTCTGATAATCAAATCAATAAATAGATGAACTTTAAATTTGAAAAACTTTTAATCTGGCAAAAAGCCATGGATTTGGCTGAGGAAATCCATGAGCTTTCTAAGAAATTTCCCAAAGAGGAATTGTACAACTTGACAGGCCAAATCAATCGGGCTGCTGATTCAATTGCTTTAAATATTGCCGAAGGCTCTATTTCCCAGACTAATCCAGAGCAACATAGGTTTCTTGGTTTTTCAATCAGATCTATTGCTGAGGTAGTTACCTGCCTGTATAAAGCAAAGCGAAGGAGCTATATAACTATTGAAGAATTTGAAAAAAATTATAAGGATAGTTTTGATCTGATGAATATGACCATTGGATTTAAGAATAACATTAAATGAATTTAACCCCCAAACTATAATTAATCGTTGGGGTCCGTTTTCTTCGGTCTTCGGTCTCCAATCTTCAAACTTAAAACTTCAATTAATCGATGGGATCCGGATTCTTCGGTCTCCCGTCTTCAATCTCATCACTATGGAAAACGTCATCAAAACCGTAAACCTCAAAAAGCTTTACACCACCGAAGAAGTCGAAACTACCGCGCTCGACGGCATTCAAATCGAAATCAAAAAAGGAGAATTTGTCGCCATTATGGGGCCTTCGGGTTGTGGCAAGTCTACCTTGCTCAACATCATTGGCTTGCTGGATAATCCTGATAGCGGGGAATATTATTTCCTGGATAAGGAAGTAGCTGCCTATTCTGAAAGACAGCGTTCGGCTTTGAGAAAAGGCAACATTGGATTTGTATTTCAAAGCTTTAACCTGATCGATGAACTGACAGTATTTGAAAATGTGGAACTACCACTCTTGTACCTGAAAATCAGTACGGATGAGCGTAAAAAGCGAGTGGAGGAAGTACTTACGCGTATGAATATCATGCACCGGCGCAATCACTTTCCTCAGCAGCTTTCCGGTGGTCAGCAGCAGCGTGTGGCTATTGCACGGGCGATTGTGGCCAAGCCGGCGGTAATTCTGGCTGACGAACCTACCGGTAACTTGGATTCTAAAAATGGGGAAGAAGTAATGCGTCTTCTAGAGGAGTTAAACAATGAAGGCACCACTATCGTGATGGTGACCCACTCTCCTCACGACGCCAACTACGCCCATCGCGTGATCAATCTCTTTGACGGAAAAGTGGTGACGGAGAATATCCGGGAGCAATTTCATGTATGATGCAGGGAAGAATGGGAGTAAGGAAGTCAGGAGGTCATTTTCCTCCTGAGTTTGCACTTCCGCGATCAGTTGGCTTTTTGGTTTTCAAAGTAGCTCGAAAAGCTCCCATACTGTTCATCAAAGCATAGGCTTGAGTATAAAAGTTGGAAAAATCAGCTTCAGATAGATACTTCCTTCTTCTTGCCTTGTGCAAACAGGTGACCACCTCAGCCAATGATCGTAACGAATAACCGATGAATTTTCGGAATTCCTTGTTCGATTGGCCAGTGGAACCTTCGGCGATATTTAGAGCTATGGAATCAGCTGCTCTACGAATTTGTGAGATCAAATTGTATTTCTCGTCGATCGGAAATTGGCCTGAGGCATCAAAAATCAACTCCCCAAAATCCATCGCTGTGTGCCAGATTCTTAGTTTTTCAAATTTGAAAGTTTCCATGATTGGCTAGATTAAATGATGCTAACTGGATGAAAATCAAATTATTGAAAATAGAAGTATTTTAAAACATCTCTCCCAAATTCTATTCAACATACTTCCCAACCTCCAAACTTTCCAACTCCCATACCCCCAAACTTTCCAACTCCCATACCCCCAAACTTCCCAACTTCTCATGCTAACCAACTATCTAAAAATCGCCCTTCGCGGCTTTGCCAAACACAAACTCACTTTTTTGATCAATACCCTGGGACTTTCTCTTGGACTCTGGGCAGCTATTTTGATTGGTCTTTGGATCAAAAGTGAATTTGAAGTCGGAAGGGGCCTCGCCGAGTCAGATCAGGTCTATCGGGTCATGGAGCATCAATCCTACGGTGCCCAAATATTTACTACAACCTCAACTCCTGGAATTTTGGCTGAAACGATGAAAGAAAGCCTTTCTGAAGTTGAAAAAGCGGCCACCTTCTCCTGGAATGAGGAGCACCTCTTTGTCAATGGGGAAAAGAGGGTGAAGTTGAATGGGTTCTTTGCCGGTGCGGATTATCTACACATCATGCAATATCCTTTCCTCCATGGAAATAAGGAGCTAGCCCTTTCAGACAAGTCCCACATTGTACTGACGGAGGAGGCGGCCGTGAAGCTCTTCGGAACCACCGATGCCGTTGGGGAGTCAGTTCAGCTTGTAAGCAATGAAGGAGAAGAACTCTACGTGGTTCAAGGAGTCTTAAAAAGCTTGGGGACAAAGGTAAACTCAGCTTTTGAGTTCATATTGCCTTACCAGGTGATGTTTGACAAGCCTTACAATCAATGGTTGAAATACTGGGGGAACAACGGACCGAGTACCATTGTGAAATTGAGGGCAGGAACTGATGGGGAAAAGTTTTCCGAATCGATCAAGGATTTTATTCTCGAGCGAAATGAAAACAGCAATGTTAAGCTCTTTGCCTACCCGCAAAGTGAATTGTATCTCCATGGTTCCTGGAAAGACGGCAAGTTGCAGGAAGGAAAAATCAAAACCGTCAAGCTTTTTGCCATGATCGGCTTTTTCATTTTGCTAATTGCCTGCATCAACTTTATGAACCTCTCCACCGCCAAATCCCAAAAACGGGCAAAAGAAGTGGGGGTTCGTAAAGTTTCTGGGGCAGATAAGTCCTCGCTAGTTTACCAATTTCTTAGCGAATCGGTATTAATTACGGTTTTCTCTGGCTTTTTAGCCTTGCTATTAGTTCAGTTAACTTTGCCGGTATTCAATACGCTAACCGGAAAAGAAATGAGCTTGCCTTTGGGTGATGGTTGGTTTTGGTTACAGTTGGGGGCTGTGATTTTGTTTACCGGTTTGGTTTCGGGCAGTTATCCGGCGTTTTACCTTTCGGCTACCAAGGTGGTGTCGGTTTTCAAAAATCACATTCAAGGCAGCAAAAGGGTCGTCTTGGCCCGAAAAGGCTTGGTGCTATTCCAGTTTGTTTTGGCCACTGCATTGATCGTTTCCACCGTGGTGGTATTTCAGCAGATCAACTATGCGCTGAAACAAAATATCGGGTACGAAAAAGATCAATTGGTCATGGTGCCTCTGGAAGGAGAGCTTTTTGGAAAATATGAGATTTTCAAAACCCAATTGGAAAATAATCCCAACATCGAATCGGTCACCCGAACCACCCATACCTTGCTGGGAAGGAATTCCAATACCGGCGATGTGAATTGGGAAGGAAAAGATCCGGAGTTTAATGCACTTTTTGAACGGATTTTAGTGGATTATGACTTTCTCCCTACGATGGGGATGAAGCTGATCGATGGAGAGGATTTTTCAAGGAATAAAGGAGCAGATTCTACTCAGTCGGTAATTTTGAACCGCCGGGCATTTGAGATCATCACTCAAACCAATCCCGATGTCCGGACTGTCACCATCAATGGAGCGACCCGGCAGGTGACTGGGGTAGTGGAAGATTTCCATTTCCAAAGTTTTCACCAAATCATGGAGCCAGCCTTTATCATTCTGGATCCGACTTTTGCGGGTAATGCGTTTATCCGTGTGAAGGCGGGAGAAATGCAGGAAACACTGGCCTCCATTCAACGAGTGGCAGAGGAACTTAATCCTGTTTTTCCATTCACTTACCAATTTATGGATGACAATTACGCCCGTTTGTATCAGGATGATGTGAGGTTGAGGGATTTGGCTCAGTATTTCAGCATCTTGACGATTTTGATTTCCTGTCTGGGTTTATTAGGACTTTCTGCACATGTGGCAGAGCAAAAAACCAAGGAAATCGGCATCCGAAAGGTACTGGGAGCATCAACATTCAATATTCTTCAGGTAATCAATCGCGAGTTTATCCTCGTAGTGATGGTGTCCATTTTGATCGGGTCGGGCTTGGCCTATTGGTTTATGAGTGATTGGCTGGAAGGATACGCTTATCGGATTGATTTTGAATGGTGGTTTATTCCATTGGCGGCCGTATTAATCCTTGGGATTGCCTTGATCACTGTCACCCTCCAATCCATCAAAGCGGTACGAAGCAATCCGGTACAAGCGATCAAGACGGAATAGAAGTTTATTTTTCAAAAAATTGTCCGTCAACGACCAAAACGTACAAGTGGCGAACATATTTTTCTAGAAATAATGCCCTTTGGAGCTCCAAAGGGCATTTTTATTTTTTGTTACACTATTTGCAACTAATTGAATGAAAGCCGCATCTACTTCATTGAAAACTAAACCAACTCCATTTTTCCAATTACTAAACCAACTTAAATGCCGCCTGCCATGTGGAAAAACTATCTGAAAATCGCCTATCGTAACCTCCTGAAAAGCAAAGTGTATTCGGGGATCAATATCCTGGGCTTAAGCTTGGGGATGGCAGCTTCCATTCTGATTTTGATTTACATCGTAGATGAGCTTAGCTACGATAAATTTCACCCCAATGCCGAACTCATCTATCGCGTGGGAATGCAAGGAAGCATGAACGGAAATGAGTTTAACATGCCCTATTCTCCTGCCCCAATGGCACAGGCGATCAAAGATGAAATTCCGGAGGTGGCGGATGCCATCCGATTGGGATTGTTCCGTACCATGCCGGTGCGTTATGAAGAGAAGTCGTTCACCGAGCCGATTACGTTGGTGACTGACCCTAATTTTTTCGATTTTTTCGGATTTGAATTAGTACAAGGTGATCCGAAAAGCGCCTTAGTTGGTCCAAATCGGGTGATTTTGACAGAATCTACTGCGAAAAGATATTTTGGAGAGGAGGAAGCCATTGGAAAAGTACTTTTCAGAGGCTCGGAAAAAACAGCCACGGAAGTTACCGGAGTGGTAACAGACCCTCCACACAACTCTCACATGGATTTCGATATGATTTTGTCAGGGGAAAGCTGGAATTATATGAAAGACCCGCAATGGTCTTCGAACAACTTGTTTACTTATTACAGAATTCATCCCGGAGCTGACCCAGGTAAGGTAAAATCAGGATTGGATGCGTTTATTGTCAAGTATTTTGGACCGGAGATTCAGCAATTTTTGGGCATTTCCTTAGAGGCTTTTCAGGAGCAGGGCAACCGATTCGGTTATGTTGTCTTTCCGCTTTTGGATATTCACTTAAAATCTGACACCTCTGAGGAGATCAAGCCGGGAGGGAGCATCCAATACCTCTATATTTTTGGAGCGGTAGCACTTTTCATTATTCTGATTGCCTGTATCAATTTCATGAATTTGGCAACAGCTCGTGCCTCCAACCGGGCCAAGGAAGTAGGGGTAAGAAAAGCAGTTGGAGCTGAAAAAAGCCGTCTTGTTTTTCAGTTTCTGTCTGAATCATTTTTGTATTGCTTGATTTCCGGGGTAGTGGCTCTGGTTTTTATTCTATTGTCTTTGTATCCCTTTAATCAACTTTCAGGAAAAACTCTCGGCTTGGGGATATTTACAGATCCTGTGATTTTGGCAGGCATCTTAGGTTTTCTGGTGTTGGTGGGTTTAATGGCGGGTTCTTATCCGGCTTTCTACCTGACTTCTTTTTCACCGGTGACGGTTTTGAAAGGAAAAATCAGAAGTGGGGTCAAACGTTCCAATTTCCGAAATGGCTTGGTCGTGTTTCAATTTTTGATATCCATTTGCCTTATCATCAGCAGTATGGTGGTGTATAAACAGCTGCAATTTATGCAGGAGAAAAATCTCGGATTCCAAAAAGAAAATGTGATCGATCTGCTTCACACTAGGGCTTTGGGTAATAATGCCGAGGCCTTTAAGCAGGAGTTGTTGAGCCAATCTGGCTTTGTGGCCGCAAGTTTCGCCAATACCCTACCTCCCAATATTGACTGGTCCTCCGTGTTTCGAACCACCGACACCCAACAGGATTTCCTCTGTAATCTCAACTTTGTGGATCATGATCAGCAGCAGGCTTTGGGTTATGAGCTGGTTCAGGGAAGGTTTTTCTCTAGGGAGTTTCCCAGCGATACAGGAACTGTAATATTGAATGAGACGGCTTTCAGACAAATGGGCTGGACTACATTGGATGGAAGTCAAAAAGTAAGTGGTTTTTGGAATGTGAACTCAGAGCCGGTGGAACGCACCGTGATCGGAGTTATCCGAGATTTCAATTTCGAAAGCCTTAGAGCTACCGTGAAGCCCTTAATCATGACTTTGGGCCCCACGCCAAACAATGAGATGGCGATCCGAATCAGTCCTGGAAATCCCCAAGAAAAAATAGCCCAACTGGAACAACTTTGGAAAAAACATGCCGATGGAGCGGCCTTTGAATACACTTTTGTGGACTCCAATTTTGCACGGTTGTTCCAGTCTGAGGAGAAAATGGGTAAAATCATTCTTGTCTTCACCATTTTGGCCATCAGTATCGCCTGCCTGGGTCTTTTTGGACTGGCGGCCTATACGACCGAACAACGATCCAAAGAAATCAGCATCCGAAAGGCGCTTGGGGCATCAATGAGTCATTTGGTGACCATTCTGAGTAAGGATTTCATTGTATTGGTGGTTATTGCTTTTTTGATTGCCGGCCCTTTGAGCTACTTCCTGATGGAAAAATACTGGCTGCAAAACTTTGCTTTTCGCACCACAATCGATCCGGTTTTGGTGGGGATTTCAGGACTGATTTCTATCGTGATTGCCTGGTTGACCGTGAGCTATCAAAGCTTTAAAACAGCCGCGTCCAACCCGGTGGACTATCTAAAGAATGAGTGAAATCAATCCGATCCACTTTCGTCCGTTGGCGGTCAATTATTCTCTCCAACGGACAATCTTAACTTATAAACCTTTGAAAAAAAGCTTTTTAGAAGGTTTTTCCTTGGCATAAAAAATGAAAATCTAATTCTATCCTAAACTAAACTGACTATGAAACTTTCCTCAGTAGTATTCTCTCTGATCCTCTTTATGGCCGTGGTTTTCACCGCCAATGCCCAAAAATCCGAAACCCGAACCCCCGGTTCATTTACCAAAGTGGAAACCGGGGGCAGTTGGGATGTGACCATCACCAAAGGTTCAAAAGATGAAGTCCGATTGGAATCCAATTCCTTTGACTTAAGCAAAGTCATTACTGAAGTAGATGGCAGAACGCTCAAAATCAAACTTGAAAAAGGTACCTATCGAAATGTGGATTTGAGCGTTCATATCACCGTGAGGGAATTGGAGTCAGTGGGTGTTTCTGGTTCCGGCAATGTTAAGCTTTTATCCGATTTTGGTTCAGAGCAGTTTGCTTTAGGATCATCTGGTTCGGGGGTAATTGAAACCCGGAAAATCAATGCCTACCGACTCGATGTAGGAATGAGTGGCTCGGGTGAAATACGGATCGCCGGTGGTGAGGTAGAAGATCTCCATATCGGGCAATCAGGTTCAGGAAATTTTGAAGGGATCAATCTGATCGCTCAAACAGTAAAAATCGGAAAATCAGGCTCTGGCCAAACTTCGGTAACTGCGGAAAAAAGCCTGACGGTAGGTTCTTCAGGCTCTGGAAATGTTTACTATAAAGGCAATCCAGAAAATCAAAGTATTGCCAGCAGCGGATCCTCTCGGGTGATCAAGCAATAAAGGCATACTACCCATCCCTATCTATGTTCGGTGCCGGTCTGGGTTTTTGATCGGCACTATTCCAGTTTGACCTAATCTCCTGACCATGTTCAAAAACTATTTCAAAATCGTCTTTCGGAATGCCAAAAAACATCCGATGTATGTCTTGATCAACCTGATAGGACTGGCCCTTGGAATGGCAGTGAGTATGGTAATTTTACTGTATGTGCAGTTTGAACTGAGCTATGATCGACATTATCCAGATGGGGACCGGATTTTCAGAGTCAGCAGAGCATGGTTTAATCCCGACGGGGAAATCAGTCTCCACTTGGGCCATACTGCACCACCCTTTGGTCCTTTGATCCAATCGGATTTTCCCGAGGACGTGGAGGTTTCTGCTCGGATATTCAACTTTAATCCCTTAATCAAATCCGGCACGGAGGCTTTCGAAGAGGACCGGTTTTTCTTTGCCGACCCGGAGGCGTTTGATCTGTTTTCCTGGGAAATTGTGGAAGGTCAGGGCAAGGAAGCTCTCAACGAAGCGGAAGGAATTATACTGACCGAATCCACAGCCAAGCGTTATTTTGGGAATGAGTCTCCCATCGGAAAAGAGCTGGTTGCGGTTCTCCCGGGAGGAGATTATCCCCTTCAGGTAAGAGGGGTGATGAAGGATCTGCCTGAAAACTCGCACTTTCATGTGGATTTTGTGGCCTCGATGATTCCGGTGGTTCAGTTTTATGGGGGATTGGAAGGCTTTATGTCCAACTACGGATCTAATAATTTTTCGACGTTTATCAAGCTGAAAGAGGGAGTCAAGTATCAGGATTTTGAGAATCAACTCCCCGGTTTGATTGACCGGCACATGGAGGCCAATCAGGCAGGAATCCCAGCCTCTCAGGGTACCAAACTTTTCCTTTGGCCCATCGCGGATATTCACCTACATTCCAATCTTGCTTCCGAAATCGAACCCAACGGTAATATTGACTACGTGTACATTTACCTCGCGGTGGCATTTTTTATCCTGCTGATTGCCTGTATCAACTTCATGAATCTCTCCACCGCCCGATCCTCTTTACGATCTATGGAAGTGGGGCTTCGCAAAGTAATGGGAGCCGACCGCTCCATTTTGATCCGCCAGTTTATGGGAGAGTCTTTGGTGATGACTTTCCTTTCCATGGTTTTGGCTGTGATGCTGGTTTGGTTGTTTTTGCCTCAGTTTTCGGATTTTGTCGAAAAACCACTCCGTTTCAACCTGATTACTCATCCCGAGTATTTGCTGGGAATTGGAGGGATTATGGTGTTTGTGGGCCTTATTTCAGGAAGCTACCCCGCGCTGTTTTTATCCGGATTTATGCCTGCCAGGGTCTTGAAGGGAACCTTCAAAGCCGGTAAAGGCCATGAGCGGTTCCGGTCTGTATTGGTGGTCGGACAATTCGCCATTTCGGTGGTACTTATCGTGGCGGTTTTGGTGGTGATCAATCAGCTCAATTTTATGCAAAACAAGGATTTGGGCTTTCAACAGGAAGATATTGTGGTCTTGCCCAACAGTCCCCAAATCAATGAAAATTACCTGATCATCAAAGATCGTCTGGAAAACCATCCCGGCATACGTGCGGTATCCATGTCCAGCAGAGTTCCTTCAGGAAGATTACTAGACTCTCAGGGAACAACCGCTGAAGTCAATGGAGAACTGACTCAGATCGATGTACGGATTGCGGATATTCATGTGGGACACAACTTTTTGGAGACCTACGGAATACCTGTGGTGGCGGGGCGAACCTTTGATTTCCTTCAGGCCAGCGATTCCACCCAGGCTTTTGTCCTCAACGAAACTGCTATCCGTGCAGTGGGCTGGAGCAGTGCCGAAGAAGCAATCGGGAAGCAGTTTCAATACGGAGTAAGGAGAGGCTTTGTCACCGGAGTAATGAAGGATTTCCACTTTGAGAGCTTGCACCAGCCTATTGTGCCGATTGTATTTATGATTTCTCAAAACCGAAACAACCTGCTCAGTATCAAAATCGATGCGGCTCAACGGGAGGAGGTAATGGCTTATTTGAAAGACGAATGGGCTCAACTCCGACCCGATTTTCCATTTGAACCCCTGTTTGTGGATGAAGGATTTAACCGACAATATGAGGCTGAAAACAGGTTGAAGACCATTTTTACTTTTTTCTCAGGTCTTGCAGTTTTGATTTCGATTTTGGGATTGTTGGGATTGGTGACGTTTGCTACCGAGCAGCGCACCCGGGAAATCGGAATACGCAAAGTCATGGGGGCAGAGACAGGAAATATTTTGGTATTGCTCGGCAAAGACTTTATGAAGCTGGTGGGAATCGGGTTTATCTTGGCAGTGCCGATTTCCTGGTTTGGACTGAATTCGTGGCTGGATGACTTTGCCTATCATATTGGCATCAATTGGACTGTATTTCTGGTTGCAGGAATTTTGGCAGGCCTGATCGCGGCACTTACAGTCACTTCCCAGACCATCAAAGCTGCTTGGGCCAATCCGGTGAAGAGTATCAAGAGTGAGTAGGTAATCAGAAGACCTTATTGGCTTCTATTCCAGTAGATTTTCAGGTTTTTGGTCGACCTTCCTGAGGCAATCAAGTCCAGCCTTCCGTCTCCATCGAGATCTGCCGCCTGAATATCCTCGCAGGCCATGCCGTTTTGATCGATCCAAACTTCCTCAAATTGGGAGAATGAACCGTTTTTGGGAATAAAAAGCTTGATTCCGATCTCTTGCTGGTTATTGGGATTCCTCCAGCCGATAGCGATCTGCTCTGAACCCAGATTCAAAAAATCACCTGTGACCAAGGCGTGTCCCTCTTTCAGCTTGTCAGTTAATAGGATTCGATTGGATAGGGTAGAAGGGGAAGTTGGATTGGCTCCCTCATAAACCACTAAACTGTTTCCATGCATGGGTTCAACTGTTGTTATGAATCGATTCTCTCCGGATAAATTCCCCAGCCGTAATTCCCCGATTCCTCCATGTCCTGAAATCGTCATGGGCTCATTTTTCCATTTGCCGCGCGCTACGGAAATCATCCGCACACCTTCTTTTCCACCTAATAGAATTCCTTCTTCAGTGCCTAAGTCGATTACGTCAAGGTTATGCGTGAGGTGCATGCTTTCGTCGATCACTTCGTATTTCCAGTCTGCGGCAGGGTTTTCCGGGAACTCGTATGCCATCACTTTGACTCCTTCTCCCTCGCCGTTTTTATTTCCTCTGCCATGAAGCGGCACCACGATCAAGTAAGCTTTTCCGTCAGTCTTAATCCATCGCATCCGGTGTGTGGTGGGTTCGTGATGCAGTGGTTTTGGAGTCCATTTTTGAGTGGGATCGGCCGGTCGATGCAGATAAAAAACAGCTCCGGATTTTTCTGGATCGGAGGTTTCTCCGGGGTTCCATTGGGCACCAACTGCAACTTCTACTTTGCCATCTCCATCCAAATCCCTCGCTGCGATGCAGACATTGTCGGAGACAGTAAGATTAGCCACCATGATGTGCCGTTTCCAATCTCCATTTCGGTACCAGACGATCTCGGTTTTGTCAGCCAAAAGAATATCCTGCTTCCCATCTCCATCGACATCTCCTATGGCCATCCCATAGCCTATGGAAATATTCGGGTCGATTACCTGAGCTTCAAATTTGGGTTCCGAGGCTGTCTGAAAAGCAAGAAAAAGCGATAGGAATGGTGAAATCATCATGGGTTTTAGGGCTGGGTCAGATGTTAATTTAGAGGATTTTGCCAAAAAACCGCAAATCCTTGATTTTCATTTTTAGGTACAGCAAATCAAAAATCGGTTAGCCTTAGGTTTATTCTTTTGAAATAAATTCAATTCGACCGCAGACGGACAAAAACGTTCGCAAGGTGGAGCTGTAAAAAATCAAAAATGGCTAAATTCTTCAATTTGGACAGCTTATAACTTGGCATAAAGCTGGATTAGAGAAAGAGGCTTGTCCTTATTTGATTACTAAACCAATTTCTCTTTCAGCCATTATGTGGATCAATTACCTCAAAGTTGGATTTCGGAATCTCCTCAAAAACCGGTCTTACACCCTCATCAACCTGATCGGTTTGACAGTAGGAGTTGCCGTAACCACGCTGCTGTTTTTTTATGTTCAATTTCAGGTAAGTTTTGACACCTTTCATCCCGATCAAACAAATCTCTATCGGGTACTGAGGGTTCAGAATGGAAATCAGGGAGAATTTCGTTTTCCATCTTTACCCCTTGTCTTGGAATCAGTTATAGAGCAGAACCTCTCTGATCGGGTGGATTATACCAATTTTGTCCCCAACAATTATTTGGTAAAGCGAACGGATGGGGATGGGTTCAACCAATCTGTTACCATGGTTGGGGAAGACTTTTTTGAAATTTTTGGATTCGAACTTATTCAGGGAACCTATCCAAAAAGCGAAGATCAACGGGGTGGAATTGTACTATCTGAATTGGCAGCGAATCGATTTTTTGGTTCTGAAAACCCTATTGGCCAAGAACTTCAAATTCGTTTGACCGATGAGTTATTGCCCTATGAAGTGATCGGAGTCATCCAAGATGCACCGGCCAATTCCAGTTTAAGCTATGAAATTTTGATGCATGACTCAAATCTGGAATTGATCTATGGAGATCGTGAGCGTGCCCATTGGTACATGTCATTCGGTGACGGCTATGCCCGCCTGAAAAATGGGATGACTCCCGTACAATTTGAGCAGGAGACCAAGGATTTTGTCAGAAGAAATTTTCAGGATCCAAAGGAGGCGGAAAATTATGGATTTGCGCTGCAGTCATTGGCTGACATGCATTTGAATGTGGATATACCAGCCGGCCTTGCCTCTGTTATTAATCCCAGGATTCTTTGGATTTTGTCCGGTGTGGCTATTCTTATCATTTTGATTGCGTGCATCAACTTTACCACAATGGCAATCGGCAACTCTGCCAGCCGTTCTAAAGAAGTCGGGGTGCGAAAATCTATGGGCGCAGGTTTTGGACAGCTTTTTGGCCAGTTTATGGCTGAATCGGTGATACTCACGGCCATTTCCATGGGTTTTGGGCTGATTTTGGCTTATCTGCTTTTGCCCATTTTCAATTCCCTGATGCAAACGAACATGCTGATTAGTTTTGACTTTTCTCAGTTCTTGATTTTTCTGGGCATGAGTTTGTTTATCGCATTGGTAGCGGGGGCTTATCCTTCGATTTTTTTGGCCTCTTTTCGGCCTGTTCAAGTGCTAAAATCCAATCTTTCGCTTCGGTTTGGGAAGCAAAACCTCAGGATGAGTATGCTGGCATTGCAGTTTTTTATTTCCACTTTGCTGGTGACCTGTACCCTTGTCATGGTCAGACAAATGAAAACGGTGGAAGACTTTGATCTGGGAGCATCCAAAACAGATATCATTCAGGTCCTTGTGCCTCCTCCCGCAGCTCAGGGTCTGGAGGAACAGATTCAGAAAAGCTTTGATTATGTCCAGCCATTCAAAAATGAGCTTAGAAAACTTCCTGAGGTCACCCAAACTTCGGTGGCTACAGCTATGTACGGAGACAATTCTTGGTTTTCGGTAGGATTCAGAAGCCCCGACCAGGCGGAGGGAATAGATTTTCACCTCAATATCGTAGATGAGGATTTTGTGGACTTTTTTGGACTCAATCTGGTTGAGGGAAGAAATTTTTCTGCCACCAATCCTTCAGACCTTTCTAATGCTTTTATCATGAATGAAGCTATGAAAAAGCAATTGGGTTGGGAGGAGGCTTTTGGAAAAAGTCTGGAAAGTGATCGGCCTTTTGGAGAAAACAGAGCGGTTGGGGTAGTGAAAGACTTTCACTATGAGAGCCTTTTCCAACAAATCGAACCAGCCATTTTGGTCATGAAGCCGGAAAACTTTTTCCGTGGATTCCGAAATCTCACCATGGAGGATCAGATGATTGCAAAAGTATACATCAAAGTTAAAACTGAGGATAAACAAGCCATGATTCAACGTTTGGAGGGGATATGGAAAGATTTGTATGGCTCTGATCCTTTTGATTATAGCTTTATTGAGGATGAAATCGCAAGGGAATATGTGCAGGCTAACAGCTTGAGCTCTTTGGTGACTATGGCTGCAATTGTGGCCCTGATCATTGCAGGTATGGGATTGTTTGCCATGGCTTCCTTAGCTATCTCCAGTAGGTTGAAAGAAATTGGAATTCGGAGAGTAATGGGAGCAACTACCAGTGAAATTTCTCTCTTGTTTAACCGACAATTTTTGAAAATCACTCTCATTGGCGTACTGGCTTCCATCCCGGTAAGCTATTATTTGATGCAGATTTGGCTGGAGGATTTTGCTATCAAGGTTCCCTTGAGTGCTGGGGTATTTCTGCTTGCTTTGTTGGTCGGGGTATTTTTCTCTGTGGCCATTGTGAGTCTAGAGACAATCAAAGCTACTTGGATCAACCCCACGAAGCTTTTGAGAAGTGAGTGAGATAGGGTAAAAGACATTAGACACAAGACATTAGACACAAGACACAAGACCTGAGATATTAGATTAATGATGCAAGAAGCTTGATACTAGACGAAAAGATCTACTAACTGTGGCTGCCTGCTGTAAATCTCCCAAACCTCCAGACTCCCAAACTTCCCGACTCTCATGCTAAAAAACCACTTCAAGATCGCCCTTCGAAACTTGCTCCGAAATAAGCTCCGGACTACGATCCATATCTTAGGCTTATCCTTGGGCATTTCGATCGTTTTTTTGATTTTCAATGTCATCTGGCATGCCTATAGTTTTGATACATTTCATCCGGACAGGGATCGGATTTTTCGAATTAATACGGTGACCCAGTGGGATATGGGGGAAAGCTACCCCTCATCCGGTACCAATGGGCCCCTAGGAGAGGTGATCGATTCGGAGATTTCATTTATCGAGACCAAGGGCAGAATTTATACGTTGTGGGAGGTCTTAACTTTGGTGCCTGAGGGCAATCGGGTCTTGGGCAGGTCCAATGAAGTCACTTTTGCAGATCCGGGATTCTTTCAGATTTTTCCCAGAAAATGGCTTGCAGGAAATCCTGTGACAGCTCTGGATAAACCTCTTTCCGCAGTCATCACCCGAAGCAACTTGGAAAAATATTTTCCGAGAGTTCAGCCTTTGGATGCATTGGGAAAGGAATTGGTCTGGATAGATGCCGATACGATCCGTGCACAAGTCACCGGGGTGGTGGAGGATTACACCGAAAATTCCGACTTCATTTTCAAAGACTTTATTTCATTTGCTACTATTCAGACCGAGGAGCAAAAAGAATGGTATGGTCTACACCATTGGGGAAATGTCAATTCCAGTTCTCAGCTTTTTGTCAGACTGGAAAAGGGTTCAGGTAAAAATGAACTCGAAGCTTCCCTGGCCTCCGTTGTGGCCAAAAATTTTGAGGAGGAAGAGCAAGCGTCCACCACTTTTTTGGCTGAAC
This sequence comes from Algoriphagus sp. AK58, assembly GCF_014324365.1. GTDB lineage: Bacteria > Bacteroidota > Bacteroidia > Cytophagales > Cyclobacteriaceae > Algoriphagus. Next base: position 110,929 of record NZ_QEIG01000020.1, on the reverse strand, counting down.
CTTTGGCAGAAATGCATTTCGGAGAAACCTACTCAGGGACTTCTGTCTCTAAAGTTTTTCTGAATGGACTGGTCTATATCGGTCTGATTATTTTGGTTTTGGCTACGCTGAATTTTGTCAATCTGGAAACGGCTATGGCTATAGGCCGCAGCAAAGAGGTAGGGATCCGCAAGACCCTGGGAGGAAGAAGATGGGAGCTGGTTTATCAGTTTTTGGTGGAGACCTATTTGTTGGTGCTTTCGGCAGGTTTGATCGGACTGGCCTTGGCAGAGGTGATCAGAAATCTATTTAGCAGCTATTTGCCGAGTGGGTTTGCGGTGGAGTATCTCCATGGATCAAATTTGGTGTTTTATGCACTCTTTCCATTGATTCTGACGGTTTTATCGGGGATTTATCCTGCCTTGATACTTTCTTCCTATCAGCCGATCAGGGCGATCAAAGGGGAAAAGGTGCTGTCTACTGGCTTTTCTTTGGGAGTCTTTTTGAGAAAAAATCTCACTGTATTGCAGTTTTCTTCTTCCATTGCCTTTATCATTTTGGTACTCGTCCTTCAGGCACAGCTACGCTACGTGTCCAGTCAGCCTTTGGGGTTTGAAAAGGATGCTGTCCTCTATGCCCAACTGCCATTTATGTCTGATCCGGATCAAATGATCAGAGTGCAGCAGTTGATGAATCAGGAGTCCGGAGTAAGCGGAGCGAGTCTCAGTGGAAGCTTGGTGTCGTCCAACAGTCTCTGGACTTCGGATGCATGGATTCCGGTAGATACCACTGAAAAGCAGATTTTCACCCAAGTAATGAATGTGGATTCGGCATTTGTCGGAGTCAATGGGATTCCACTTTTGGCAGGAAAAAATGCGGGTAATCGTGAGGATGAGATCTTGGTCAATGAAAATTTTCTCAAGGAAGCCGGTTATGCTGATGCGGCCTCGGCGCTCAACCAAACGATCCGATTTGGAAGAGAGGAGCGAAAAATCGTAGGTGTCATCGGCAACTTTCATTCCCGTAGTCTCCGAGAAGAAATCCGTCCTCTTTTGTTGACTTACAATCCCAAGTATTTCCAGACCATTTCTGTAAAGCTACAACCAGGCCAAAATCTTGCCCAAGCCAAGTTGGCATTGGAGAGTAGGTACAAGGAAGTGTATCCTTATGAAAGCGAAGAGTTTCATTTTCTGGATGAGGCGATTGGGGAGTTTTACGAAGAGGACCTAAGGATCAAAAACGTGCTCACGGCGGCTACTTTCTTGGCTATTTTGATTTCGGCCATGGGTCTGTTTGGACTTTCATCCTATACCATTGCGCAGCGTACCAAAGAGATCAGTATTCGCAAGGTACTTGGGGCTTCAGTACTTCAGGTTTTGGCCCTGATTTCCAAGGAATATGTCATTTTGGTCCTTGTCTCTTTTGCCCTCGCCATCTATCCGGCCTATTACTTTATCAAAGATTGGTTAGAGGGATTTGCCTATCGCATGGACATGCCTTATTGGTTGTTTGGCATGGCAGGGATTGGCGTACTATCACTTTGCTTGCTGATCGTGGGCCTTCATTCCTATCAGGCCGCTCAGACCAATCCTGCCAAGGTGCTGAAGGATGAGTAGAGGGTTGGGAAGTTTGGGAGAAAGGGAGTATGGGGGTTTTCTTAATTTTTACTCCTCCTAACATCCAAACTTCTCACCTCCCATACTTCCTGCACTCCCTCGAATTGACAAACGGCACTGGAAAAACCAATTACTCTTCTAGATTTGTATATCTGCCCATTAGATCTACAAATCCATGAAGAAACCTGTATCCTTTTCGATTTTTGCATTTGTTTTCACCCTTATTTCCGGCCTTGCTTTAGCCCAAGAAAGCGGTTTTGTTCCCCTTTTCAACGGAAAAAATCTTGACGGTTGGGTGGGGAACAAAGAATCCTATCAGGCCAAAGACGGCATGATTGTCATAGAGCCCAAAGGCGGTGGTGGAGGAAATCTATTTACCGAAAAAGAATACGGGAATTTTATTCTTCGATTCGAGTTCCAACTGACACCCGGTGCCAATAACGGTCTTGGAATCCATGCCCCGTTGCAAGGTGACGCTGCCTATGTCGGCAAGGAACTCCAGATTTTGGACAATGAGCATGAGAAATATTCCAAGCTGGAAATCTACCAATATCACGGTTCGGTTTACGGAGTCATGCCTGCAAAACGGGGATTTCTTAAGCCTACTGGCGAATGGAATCAACAGGAAGTCATCGTGGAACATCCCAAAATCAAGATCATTCTCAACGGTACCACTATTTTGGAGGGTGATTACCTAGAGGCCAGCAAAAACGGGACTTTAGACAAAAAAGACCATCCCGGCTTGCAGCGAAGCAGTGGACATATCGGTTTTTTGGGACATGGTGATGTGGTCCATTTCCGAAATATCCGAATCAAAGAATTACCTAACTCTCAACAATAACACCTCAACTTGATGGCAAAGAATTTTCAGATCATCGATCGCCGGGACTTTTTGAAAAAGTCCATTTTGGGTGCCGCCGGATTGGCTTTGGCACCTTCACTTTTGGCAAAAGCCAACGCAGCAGGAAGGCTTCGTACCGCTCATATTGGTCTCGGCGGAATGGGCATGGAAGATCTTCGTGCCATTTCTTCTCACGAGCTAGTCGACGTGGTAGCGCTCTGTGATGTGGACAGCAATGCGCTCAGTAATGCTACAGCTCTTTTTCCCAATGCCAAAACCTACGTCGATTACCGCATCCTCCTCAAAGAAATGGGAGACCAGATCGATGCGGTGGTAGTTTCTACTCCAGATCATACCCACGCTCCGGCATCTCTCATGGCTATGGAGATGAACAAAGCAGTATATTGTCAAAAACCACTGACCCACCATGTTTCTGAGGCCCGTGCCATGAAAAAAATGGCAGAAGACAAGAAGCTGGTCACACAAATGGGGATTCAGGTCCATTCTTTTTACGATTATAAACTAGCCACTCTACTGATTCAATCTGGCATCATCGGCAAAGTCCATACGGTACGGGCTTGGTCTCCGAAAAATTGGGGCTATGACGGGCCTGAACCAAAAGGAAGTGATCCCATTCCGGCAAATCTGAACTGGAATCTCTGGCTTGGAACTGCAGAGGAAAGACCATACAAAGAAGGGGTTTATCATCCCGGAAATTGGAGAAAGCTTTTGGATTATGGCTGTGGAACGCTAGGGGATATGGGGGTACATATTTTTGACACTCCTTATAATGCACTTCAGCTCGATGTTCCACGGACGATTGTAAATAATTGCCGAAAGCCTACAGGATTTGGTTTCCCCGAAAACAATATCGTTACGTACGAATTCCCACAGACTCCTTACACCACCGAAACCCTCAAGTGGGTTTGGTACGACGGGCCAGGAGCTCCTGCAGACCATGAAGATCTGAAGCTTCCCAACGGAGATGCGCTTCCAGATCAAGGCGCGATGTTTTTGGGTGAAAAAGGGAGATTGCTTTTGCCTCACTTCCAGCAGCTTCCCAGATTAATCGTGGATGGAAAATACAAGGAGTTTGATGTAGCTCCTTTTAATCTTGGTCAACCTGTGAAAGATTATGCAGGAGAAAGCAAAAAGCATTACCATCAGTTTGTGGATGCCTGCTTGGGAAAAGGTGAATGCTCTGCTCCTTTTGAATACTCAGCCCGATTGACTGAAACCATTTTGCTGGGTGTGATCGCGGGACGCTTCCCGAATGAAACGCTTCATTGGAATAGTAAAAAAGCCAGATTTGCTGAGAAAAAAGCGAATAAGTACCTGGGAGGAAAGTATCGAAAGTTTTGATTGGAGTAGCAAGTAGCTGGAATAAAGAGGCTAGATGCAAGACAATTGACACAATACGCTAGATAGAAGAGGCGGGCATGAGGGGAGGTTGACTTCCTAGCACCCTTGCCTCCTGACTTCCTAACTTGCTTACTGACCGCTTCGACTAAGTACTGAGAAAGGCTTCGACTAGGCTCAGCCTGACAGTACTGCCAACCGACCACTGATTACTGTCTACTGATTCGTCCGCTGGCGAACAAAAATGTTCGAGAATTTTGATTACTCTTTTCTGAAAAATAGCCCCTGGAGTGATTCTGGGGGCTTTTTTATTGGCATGAATCTCGACAAGTACTTTCTAACTTTAATGCCATGATTCAGCTAACTGAACTAGACAAATACATCGAATCCCGTTTTCAACGGGTGTTTCTCCTCAAAGGAATTAACCTAACCATAAAAGAAGGGGAGTTTGTGACTCTGATGGGGCCTTCGGGCGCTGGAAAATCCACCTTACTTAATATTCTTGGGCTGCTTGATGAGGATTATCAGGGAACTTATTCATTTCTGGGAAAAGATATCCGGGCAATGAAGGCCAAGGGGCGATCAAATCTCCATAAAAGCGAATTTGGGTACATTTTCCAGGCTTACCATCTTATCGATGAATTGACCGTCTATGAAAATATCGAAACTCCGCTTCTCTATCGGAATGTCTCTTCCTCTGATCGAAAGAGCATCATTGCTGAGCTTTTGGACCGATTCAATATGGTAGCGAAAAAGGATCTCTTTCCCGCCCAACTCAGCGGTGGACAGCAGCAATTGGTCGGGATCGCAAGAGCTGTAGCCGGTAAACCCAGAGTCTTGCTGGCTGATGAACCGACCGGAAATCTCCATTCGGCGCAGGCCAAAGAAATCATGGAGGTATTCAAAGAATTGCATGCTGATGGCACCACCATCATTCAGGCCACGCATGCTCGGGAAAATGCGGAATATGGTACCCGATTAATCCAATTAATAGACGGAAGAATAGATAGCGATGAGAAATATGCTTAAGCAAACCCTACTACTTGCTACCCTGCTTTGGATTTACCACCCTATACAGTCCTTTGGGCAAGATACGTTGCTGTTGACCTTCAGACAGGCCGTCGATATTGCCTTAGACCAAAATCTGGAGTTTAAGACCAGGGAAAACAATCTTGAGATTTTGCAAAAGGAAAAACAGGTGGCCACTTTGTCCCATCTTCCAACAGCAGGGATTACCACCAATTTGCTCAGACAAACCGGGCAGCAGTTTCAGCAGATTGAGGGGGAAATCGTTGTGACCAACGTAACCAATGAAATTGTATCCTCCAATCTCAATTTGAATATGCCAGTGTTCAATTCGGGGAGAAGAATTTTGGATACACAATCCGCAAATCTTGCATTGCAAGCTGGAGAAAAAGGATTGGAAAGAGCAAGACAAATGGTGATTTTTGACGTTTCCCGCAGGTATTTACAAGTTTTGCTGGATGAGGAACTGTTGCGGATAGCTACTGAAAATCTGGAAAATCAAAAACAACAACTCATCCAAATCGAGGGATTTGTAAATGCAGGATTACGAACAGTTTCTGATCTGTATAATCAGCAATCGGAAGTAGCCCGGCTTGAATCGGTCAAAGTGGATGCGGAAGTTCAACTGGAAAATGATCGATGGAGTCTCTCTGAATACCTGCAGCTCCCTGCAGGTCAACTACCTGTATTGGAAAAAGTAAATGCCGAGAGGGACAGGGAATCTTTTGCAGACTTGGACCTTGGACAACTCTATGAACTCGCCAAGGCCAACCGTTCAGATTTAACTCAACAGAAGCTTTTATCGGAATCTTACAAAAAGGATATGCAGGCCATAAAGGCCATGTATTTTCCGAGAGTAAATGCTTTCTATAATTACAACACTTTTTTTACCTCTCTGGATGAACGAACCCTGAGAGAGCAACTGTTGAAGATTTATCCTCAAAATACGCTGGGGCTTTCTTTGATTATTCCCATTTTCACAAGTTTTCAAAACAGACTGGATGTGACAAGAAGCAGAGTAACCTATCAAAACCAACTGCTTCAAAATGAATCCGTGGACAGAAAAATCTTTCAGGACGTGAGGCTTGCCCATCAAAATTACCAAGCGGCGATTCGAAAAGAGAAAAACTCACAGGTTCAAGTATTGGCAGCCAAGGAAGCGTTCAATGCAGTTGGGGAACGCTTTCGATTGGGTTTATCCAGTTTTGTGGATTTGGCTACAGCCAATCAAACGATGGTCAGAGCTCAGGCAGATCAGGCTCAGGCAGTGTACACACTTTTTTTTCAGGAGATCCTGATGAAATATGCAATAGGCACTCTTGAACTTGGGAGTTAAGCCAGAAAAAAGGAAGACCCAAAGAGTCTTCCTTTTTGTTTTAAGGTTGGTTGTGGTAGTTGGTTTACTTTACAGCATGGCAAAGAACATGTCTAAATCTGGAATCAGGACGATTCTGGTTCGTCTGTTCATAGCCATGTTTTCCGGCGTATCATTACTCACGACCGGCATGTAGCTGGCTCTTCCTGCCGCTATCATTTTCTCCGGGGCGACTTTGTATTTCAGTTGAAGTTCTCTTACGATAGAGGTTGCTCTTTTTACAGAAAGATCCCAGTTGTCTTGGATGACAGCATTGGAGATGGACCTGGGATCGGTATGTCCCTCTATCATGACTTGAAGGCTGGGCTCCGCATTAATGACTTCGGCAAGTTTTTGTAGAAGGGGATTTGCTTTAGGGTTGATCCGGTAGCTTGCCGTGTTGAAGAGTAATTTATCAGATACCGAAATCATCACCACTGTATTTTCGATGTCGATTTTGATATCGTCCTCACTTTCACTTTCTGCTGCAATGTTTTTCTTGATATTATACTCAATAGCCAGATTGACAGAATCTTCCATGGTTTTTGCCTCGGCAAGCAGGGAAGGATCCACGTTTTGAAGGGTTTGCTCTAGTTTGGCTCTGTGGTTTTTAGATATCGGAGTAGGCCCGTTTAAGCTCAATAGCGAATTGTTGGATTCTTCTAGGCTGGCATTGGTATCTTTCAGGCTGTTGATTCTGGCGTTATATTCGGCTACCCGCTTTTCAATTGCGGTCATTTTCTCTTCCAAATCCGCTTTTTCCTTATTTACTTCAGCGAGTTGAGTTTGGGTTTGGAAAAGATTTCCTTCCAGTTCGGTGTATTTCTTTTTGGAAACACAGGAGATGGTCATACTTAGACCAAGGGCTGTGGCGAGAATGATAGATTTTTTCATTTTTTTAGAGTCTTGTTTCCTCTTGCCATCCAAATGAATCGCCAAATCTGAAAAGTAAGGTATAACTCGAGTGGAGGTACTTGAAAAAGCGGTTTAAATGATCAATTAAGCCGTATTTTTAAAGATTGGGATGAAAAAGAAAAAAGCACAGTCCCCTATAGAGAAATGTGCTTTTTTGGAAAATGTGTGGAGTAATTCCACAAGTTGCTTAGGGTGTTTTAATTTGGGAGTCGGTTTATTATTCGGAATTCATTCATCACCCGATAGGCTGCGCGTGTAATGTCTGAAGGAAAATTAGGGGATTCGAAGTCAAAGTTTGCAGCGGTATATCCCTGCCAAATGGTGTTGCCTTTCTTACTGTCAATGACATAAATGACCAGCATTCCGCTATTTTGGGCATATCTGATTTGATTGTAGGTTTCATCTTTTTCCTGTTCCCGTTCGATTTCTCCTTCGTCATTTCGATAAGTATACCCGGTGCGGTTGAGCCAATAGTCAAATTCCGGCTGTACGTACCCACGATATTTAACCGAATCTGTGAAGATCTTATAACTCACCAATAGATCCGGTTTTTCGACCTGCTCTCTGAAGCCCTGTGAACCCAATCTTGCACCAATAGTAGCATTTAAAACAGGAGTGATTACCGTGTTATCCAGTTCGGAGGATTCTACAAAAGCAAAGGTTTTATATTTTTTAAAAGAGCCGGTGTAGTTGTAGTCATAATCAGTCACGTAATCCTTGGAGGAGAAACAGGATACGCTGAGAATTAGCAGTAGGCTTAGAAGTAGGGTAGAGACTTTCATAGACTTTTGGGTTAAAACATGAAGTTCTAATTTGTTTTTATGGATTGCTTAGAATCTCCCAACCCGTCGTTTAAGAAGATTGTTTTTTCAACCCATTAAATTTCAAGGAAATGCAACCTTAATTTAGGGAATTGAAGAATAATAATCTTCAAATTGAGCAGCTTTTTTGTGTTTTTGAAATGGATTTCTATTTAGAAAAAAAGCCAATCAGACCCTTTAATTTTTCTTATATCTCAGGATAAAAGATTTGGAGCAAATCCTAATTCAGTTAATTTACGTCCTTTCAAAGATTTCATCAGAACAGTAGATGTCGAAAGTTGAATTGGAGACATTGATTTCAACAGTGAAAGCGTGTAGGATCTGCGAGGCTCACTTGCCTCTAGGTCCCAGGCCTGTTTTCTCGGTACATCCTAGGAGTAGGATTCTGATCATTGGTCAGGCGCCGGGGACAAAAGTCCATGCCACCGGGATTCCATGGAATGATCCCAGTGGGGATGAGCTGAGAAGATGGTTGGGAGTCGACCGGGAAACCTTTTATAATCCTGAAATTTTTGGAATCATGCCCATGGGTTTTTGTTACCCAGGGAGAGGTAAGGGGGGAGATTTACCTCCCAGACCGGAATGCGCAGTTCATTGGCACAGCAGTCTGAGATCAACAATGCCGGAGGTTCGGCTTACACTGTTGATCGGATCCTTTTCTCAGACCTATTATTTGGCAGATCTAGGAAAGAAAACGCTCACCGAAACAGTCAGAAATTTTGAGTCCTATTTGCCAGACTTTTTTCCACTGGTTCATCCTTCGCCCAGAAACAGACTATGGATGCGGAATAATCCTTGGTTTGAGGGAGAGATTTTGCCTCGGCTGAGGAAAGAGATTTTTAAAATAATTTAGTTTATTTATATTAAGCTTGTATTTTGACTATAATCTTTTCAATTCATTTTATGAAAAAGCTGATTTTATTACTCTCAGGGATTGTTTTGGGTTGTTTTTCCTGCAATACCACTAAAGATCAACCCAAAGAATCGTACTCTCTTCAAGTTGAGGATTCGGTGATGATCGACCATTTAGGTTCTCTTTATCTTATTGATTATGATTATCAATCAGATAAATATCTTCTTTCTGATGAGTCCTTCTATTCCTATGTTGAGGTAGATGCTGAGGGTAACAAAACTTATGAAGGTAAGCTTCCTGTGGACGGGCCAGATGCCATAGAAATGGCCTTGGGTATGGGGTATTTTCGGGGCAATGTGACAGTTGCCACCGCCAATCAGGGTTTTAAGATGTTCGATAAAGGAGCCTTGGTAGGCCAAATTAGCATTCCATATCAGTACAATTCCTTCAATTTTTTACCGCAACTCGGGCTCTCCGAATGGAATGGGGGAATTCTTTATCCCCGGTTTTTGGCGGATTCGATCATGCAGGCAGGATTTACGGAGGAGTTTTATGCAAAAACTTATTCTGATCCGATTTTTGAATTTCAGAAGGAGGGAGAAGGTCTTAGAAATCTCGGCGAGCTCCCAAAAGATTCTCCATTTCTAAATGGAAATTATCATGGAAGTCTGGTTACAGTATATCATTTGGATTCCGAAAATTTGTATTTGCTCAGTTGGGTGCGTCCGGACATTTTGAAATTTGAAGCTAAAAATGGCGATCTCAAATTTGTAGAATCAGTCAGCCTTGATTTGGGAAATTGGGTTTCTTACGACGAGACTCCGATGAGCAATGCACAAAATTTCTATGAGACCTATCGTAAAAAAATGCCGGGAACTGTGAGGAATATTCATCCCGTAGGAGATTATTTTTTGCTTCAGTACCAATCGGGCATTCCGGAGGATGTTTTCTCCACGATATTGGATGCTGAAGGAAGGCCCAACCCTGAACAGCTTGCCAAGTTGAATCCTCCATTGATTGCAGTTTTAGACAAAAATTTGAAAGTTCTCTCCAATGGTCTTCGTCTTCCTCCTGCCAGCAATGGAGAATTTGTAGTCACTAAAGACGGAGCTATTGTGGTTTCGAAAAATCCCAATCTTTCTGAAACAGAAGATTCAGGAATTATTCTTTACAAGCTGAAATTGACTATTGAGTGATTAAAGGTTTAAGCAAGCTTTTAATCCTTCCCGAATGGGTGTGGGTTTTAGTCCGAGTGCATTTTCGATCTTGGAAGAATCCAAACAATAATCCTCAGATGTCTGGTATTTGAGTTCAGGAATTTCTTTTAAGGGTCCTATAAACCATCCCAAAATCCAAATCAGGAATCCTGGCAATACTGAAAGCGTGGTGTTTTTTCCGAGTAATTCATTTACTAGTTGGGTGATTTCCTGTCCACTTGGATAGCTTGGATCTGTGGGCAGGTTCCAGGTTTCATTCCAAGAGTTTTCATGTAGTGCCAGTAGCACAGTAGCTCTCCCTGCATCGGGAATGTAGGTGAAAGAGTGTTTTTTGGTTCCTGAGTATAGCCACTGAGGATTTTTTCCGGCTTTGATTCGGTCAATCACTAGCTCATGAAGGAAGCTGTTTTTGGCTTTTGGGCCATAAAAATCTGCCGCTCTGGCTACCAAAGCAGTAAGTTTTCCTGAAATCACTTCTTTCAATAGCATCTCCAAAATCTGTTTTCTAACTTTTCCTTTCCTGCTTTTGGGATTCATGGGGGTCTTTTCAGTGAGATGGCCGATAGCTTCAGGATCCAAAGCATACATATTGTCAAAGAAAACCAGTTTGCACTTTTCCGCTATGCAGGCATCTAGGGTGTTTCTCATGATGATCGGCCAGTCTCTTTCCCAGATTTTGGCAGAATAGGTAATTCCAGCACATAGATATACGATATCGGAACCTTTAACTGCTTCGGCGACTTGAGCAGGATGTAGGAGGTCGGCAGCAAAAAGTTGGTCTGTTTCATGGATTTTAGTGGGATTTCGGCTTACCTGTCTGACTTGAATACTCTTTAAATTCAGTTCGTGGGAAATGGCATCTCCAATATTTCCATTTGCGCCAAGGATAGTGTGGAGTTTCATAGTTTTAAAAGTTTGTTCTAAAAGTTAACCAATTCTGGAATTATTGGGAAGGATATCCCCTTATACAAAAAAGTTAACCAATGAAAGAATTCTGGAACAGTAGGTATCAGGAAAAAGAGTATGCTTATGGTTTGGAGCCTAACCTTTTTTTCAAAAGCGAATTGATAAAATTAATTCCGGGAAAGGCGCTTTTTCCAGCAGAAGGAGAAGGTAGAAACGCAGTATTTGCGGCCAAATCAGGCTGGGAAGTCACTGCATTTGATATTTCGGAGGCTGGCAGAAACAAAGCCATTCAATGGGCAGAAAAGAATCAGGTACACTTGGATTACCAAGTGGCTTCCCTGGAAGAATTTAATACTGAAGCTGATTCCTTTGACTTGCTTGTTTTGATTTTTGCCCATTTCCCTCCATCGGTCCGAAAAATTTATCATCAAAAGCTTGCCTCCTTTCTGAAGCCCGGTGGTGTTTTGATCTTGGAGGCTTTTTCCAAAAAGCATAGTGAGTTCAACTCGGTCAATGATAAATCAGGGGGACCTAAAGATCCGGCAATGCTGTTTTCAAAAGAGGAATTGCTGAAGGACTTTGAAGGCTTCTCTATCCGAATTTTGGAAGAGTCGGTGGTCGAATTAGAAGAAGGATTATACCACGTGGGTAAATCTTCGGTGATTCGAATGGTAGCGGTTAAGAATTAGAAGGGTAAGGCTGGATTTTCAAACTAACTTTACTAACTTGAAAGAAACTTTTTTGCCTATGGAAACCGAAAAGCGAGTTTGTCAAAATTGCGGAAAACCAATTCAGGGTCGGCCAGACAAGAAATTTTGCGATGATGCCTGCCGAAATACCTTTAATAATCAGCAGAATGCAATTACGACCAATCTGATCCGCAACATTAACCATGCGCTCAAACGCAACCGAAATATTCTTGCAGGTATTTTGCCGGAAGGAGAAAAATTGGTCAAAACCACCCGCGAAAAATTAACCCGGGAAGGATTTAATTTCCGCTACTTCACCCATGTCTATCAAAACCAAAAAGGAAACTTGTATCACTATTGCTACGATTTTGGCTATTTGCCTCTAGAGGGGGATTGGTTTTTGATTGTGAGAGGGAAGGAGTAATGTAACTTTTATTCCTCGATTTTCCCCGGTTCTCTTGCACCCGTGCCTTTTCGATTGGTGAGTTTATCGCCCATGTCTTCCCGTGCCTGCTCTGCAAATTCCTGTAACTGGCAAACCACTTCAGGAAAATTGCTATGAAGGTCCTTGGTTTCACCTGGATCAGTGGAAAGGTCAAATAGCATTTCCTTCTCCAAGGGTAGGTGACTGTATTTTACCGGAAGTCCATCATTTCGTGGTTGGGAGCCAGCAGGGATCGTTCGATACATGTGTGGAAAAACCAACTTCCATTTCCCAAAAATTACCGCCTGAAGTTCATTTTGGTTGTAATAGATGAAATAAGGTTTTTCAGGCATAGACTTTCCCTGTAGCATTTCCCAGATATTACGTCCGTCTATTGGAAGTTTTGGGAGATTGGAATTCGTAATCCTTGCAAGGGTAGGCAAGATGTCTATGGTCATTGCGGCTTGTTTTTGAACAGACCCGGAGGGGATTTGCCCGGGCCAAAAAAAGATGGCAGGAACCCTGATTCCTCCTTCCCAGGAAGTTCCTTTGCCTTCTTTTAGACTTCCTTTCAAACCCGCATGACCTCCATAAGAGAGCCATGGGCCATTGTCAGAGGTGAAAATGATGAGAGTGTTTTCTTCAAGGTTCAATTCTTTAAGCTTTTTTCGAATTTGACCCACAGACCAGTCAATTTCCATCATGACGTCACCGTACAATCCTTGCTCGGATTTTCCTCTGAATTTGTCAGAGACAAAAAGAGGAACATGAGGCATACTATGTGCGAGGTATAGGAAAAAGGGCTTTTCCCTGTTTTGTTCTATGAATTCCAGGGATTTATGGGTGTACCAGGTGGTGAGTTCGCTTTGGTCTTCGAGAAGCGCAATGGTTTTTTCGCCTTCGATCAGCGGAAGAGGAGGGTAGTAATTTTTGGTTTCAGGATGATTGGGCCACATGTCATTGGAGTAGGGCAGTCCAAAAAACCGGTCAAATCCCTGTTTTGTGGGCAAAAAATCTTTCTGATGGCCCAAATGCCATTTGCCGACCATTGCTGTAGCATAGCCTTTCGTCTTAAGCATTTCTGCGATGGTCGTTTCTTTGGGATTCAGTCCATGTTTGGACATATGATCCAGTGCACCGTGTATGCCAATTCTATTGGAATAGGCCCCAGTCAACAAAGCTGCCCTGGAGGCGCTGCACACTGCTTGAGCCACATAAAACTGCTCAAATCTCATCCCGTCCGCAGCCAATTGATCCAGATGTGGCGTTGTCCAGCCTTTGGCTCCATAAACTCCCAAATCTCCATAGGCCAAGTCATCTGCAAAAATCAGAATGATATTAGGATTCTGGTCTGTTAGGCTTTTTTCTGAGAAGGAAAAAAGCAGGTGGTAGAGGAGCTTAATAAACAAGAAAAGAATGCTCATGCTGAAATCAATGGGTGGTTCTGGTAAATCCTTTGACTGATTATTTTCATTCTTGATATTCAAAAATTAAGAATGGATTGAACGAAATCGGACTATTGGATTCCAAAATGTACAGTCGTTTTTTTGAAAAAATAAGTTTAAGAGGTTTTTGAAGCGTTTTTATTTTGGTATTCGTCTTGATGTGAAATGGACACTAAACCAACAATACTTATTATGAATACCAAATCCACCCATTCATTTACCTTGTTAGGGGTAATTTCATTGGGTTTACTTTTAGGGGCATGTCAAGATGAAATCGATGCGCCCTTACCCGAGATTAGCGAAATCAAACATGAGAAATTAGTTCATCCCGAGTATTTTACCTACGGGACACCCAAGGTGATCGACTTGGATCGGGATGGAACTGTGGATTTTCAGTTTGGGGTTACGCTCATGGGGAATGAGCTCGGGGATCATTACCAATTTGTTATCTCACCAGTTAGGTCAAACACTGCCCTGGTAAACGAATCGGAAGTGATTCCACTGGAAGAGGGTTTTGAAATTGGGGCCAGTGCGCAGCAGAATGGCAGAGTTTGGGATATTGGATTGGGTAAATTCCAGACCAAACTTCAAAAGCAAATAGGAGAACCTTCTTGGTCAGGCAATTGGAGTACTATTCCTGATGGCTTGGTAGGAATACGATTTTCAATCGATAACAAAAATCATTACGGATGGATTAAGATTGCCAGTGATCCCTATTCAAGCAGAATGGCAATTTTGGAATATGCTTTTCGGTTGGAACCGGAAAAATCTATTCAATCAGGTCAGACCAAATGAAGTAGGGAATAGGAAAAATTTCTGGATAGGTGCTGATCTTTTAATCTAATCTATCCCAGATGGTTTTTCCTATTTTTTTTCCTTGTGCCACTCCATTTTCGATGGCATCTCTAAAGTGAATTCCCCCATATAAGCGGGAGATAGAGGCTTCCTCAGCTGCTTGGTAGAAAGAAGAAAAAGCACGCTCCGGCAATCCAAAATAAACCTCTGAGCTATCTACGAAGTCAAAACTGTCACCAAAATATCCGGTAAGAATTTCGGCCGAAGCGCTGCTGATGACAGAATGCCCTGAGGTGTATTCCGGGAAAGGAGGGGTTTGAAGTAGGGGTTTCCAGTCAGAATCCAATTTTTGGTGGATAACGGTCTCCGGACGGATTCGGTTGGTATCGTATTTAGCCTTCCAACAGGAGACAAAAGCATCGTGAAGCGTGGTGCCAATCAAGGCATGGATGTAGGCAGTTTCCGCAAAGCTGAGGTTCGCTTTTTCTGAAGCGATCCCTGTGATTCCGATCCAATGACCACCGGGAGAAATTTTCTTTACCCCAATCGCCATGTGCCCTGAAAATTCTACCTTGAAGGGGTTACAATCCCAAAAGTTGGCAATCAGCTTTTGCTCTTCGGTGAGGGATTTGCCCACCTGATAGACTTCCTGAAGCTGGATTTGGAAAGAACTTCCCTCGTTCAGGTCGAATGGGGCCATTGCTGAGGGCTTGAAATCTTCCAGGTTTTGCAGATAGAAAGTCTTCATCGTTCTCCATTCAGGTTCTACAGCTGCCATGTAGGCAGGAGGAGTAGGGAACCAAAACCCTTCACCTTCCTTGGGTGTGTATCGAGTCAGCGCGGTTAGCTGAATGTATCCGTCTTTTCGTGCCAAGTCCAGAACGAAATCAGCAGCTTTTTGAGCCAGCTGAAGGTGTGTGTCCAGGTTTTTCTTTGAAATAATTTTTTCTTTTAGCCCTTTCTTAATCCAATTCTCCTTTGCCTCCTTGAGAAGGTATCCCGAAGGCATGATCTTTTCTCCCACCAAAAACATGGCATAAACTGCAGCAAATTCATGGGATTGGATTTCTGTCTCCAGAAAAGGAAAATCGGGTTTTGGGAAATTGCCGAATGCTAAAAAGTCCTTAAATCTTAAATCAGGATTTGAATCTAAAACTGTGACATAAGCGCCCAGAGTGGAATACGAATAAATTCTGGCGGCTACCGGTGGACTGGCCACATCGGTGACCATTACCTCGGTGATACGGAAAAGTTCTTGCGAGTAAATTTTTGCCCAATTATGACCTGATTTCTGAGCCCAAACTGGAGAGGTGAGAATGAAAAATAGATATAGCCAACTAAGAATTAATTTTTCTTTCATTTTAACCTATAGATTTCAGGTTGTTTTTGATTGATTCCAAAAATGAAGGACTTGTTTTCACCATCCTTGATTTCCAATATCGATTTGATATCTCCTTTAATACGCAGTCCTGACTCTTCTGGTGTCAAAGGTCTAAACTGACCTTCCCCTAATCCTACCATGACAAGCCCCAATCCTGCATCGATCTTTCCGATCCGGATTCGTGCCTGACTTTGATTTCCTCCAAAAATCACATCCATCCTCCCATCTTCATTCACATCAGAGATGTGAATAGCATACACAGGGAAGTATTGGGCCTCAGATGGAAGTCGGTGAGCTTTGAATTCCCCTCCGATATTTTCAAAGTAAAAGGATTCAAGCGTTTTGATTTCCAGTTTTTGAGCATTTTGTAACTCTTGGGCTGAAAACAAATCCGGGATTTTGGCTTTGGAATAGCTTGCGTAATCGGTGAACTTACTTCTCATGCTGACCATTTGGTCGAGCAGTTCATCCCGGCTGGCAAAAGGAAAGTAGCCGTCTCCAATCAGACATTCAAAAATCGGATCGAGGCTGCCGTTTTGATCAAAATCTGCCGCATAAAGACTCAGAGGGAATTCTTGAGAAGCCTTCAGTTGGGAATTGATTCCAAAGTTACCTAACAGCAAATCCAGATCACCATCTCCGTCCATATCGGCTTGTTTCATGGTATTCCACCACCCTGAAAGGTTGGAATCAAAATAATTCAAGCTTTCCTCAAAGCCATTTTCTGTTTGAATCAATGCCTTTGGCGCCATGAATTCTCCAGCCAGAATAAGGTCGTCATTTCCGTCACCGTTGAGGTCTTGCACCGCCGAACCGGTAAGCATTCCGATTCTTGGATTTTTCAAATAGGTCGAAGTTTGATCTGAAAAATTTCCTCTTCCGTCATTGACCAAAATTTTGGATTCCGGGAATTCGGGATACCGACCGGGGATGATTTTTCCACCCACAAATAAATCAGGAAATCCATCTTGGTTGACATCCAAAACGGCAGCGGTCCCAGTACTGATGGAATACTTAGGGAATGAGGACTGGGGGACCAGCACTCCGGTTCCATCATTAAGATAAAACCGATCCTGCAAGGCCTCATCGGAAGTTAGATAGTCCTGATAACCTCCGCTTCCCAAGAAAAGATCCAAGGCCCCATCCCGATTGAAATCCTCAAAAACGACCACAGCATCCGTAAAGTCCGCGGAAGACCTGAATCCTCTGTAAACTTCCCAATCTCCCTTTTTCCACGTATACATTCTTGCAGGAATCCCTTTGGATCCTCCTATGAAAACCTCTGGATTTCCATCCGAATTCAGGTCGGCTGTACCCATGATGGGCCCCAAATGACTTGGCATGGTAAGCAATAGAGGTTGACGCTTAAAGTCATTGACTGAAGAAAGGCTGGGGTTGAAGTCTAAATTCGTTACTTGTTTTTCGAATAAAGGGATTGGAGTCCATTTTATCTGATTATCTGATTCAGTGGGCTGGTATTCAATTGTTACTAGTTGATTTACCGGAGAGGAATTTAGCTTTTGGATTTTTTGATCTGGCCAGGTAATGAGTATGCTGTCGATTTTAACCTGATCACCCAAACCAAAATGTAAACGGTAGGAGCTGGACGACTGAAATCCCCTTACCGGTTGTAGTTCCTGGAAAAAGCGTTGACTCCCTGTGTAGACTTCAACTGTGGCTCCAATTGCTGAGAGATTTTTTCCTTTAAACTTCAACGCCAGCTGAATCCAATTTCCCTTGGAGCTCTTGTTTTCAAAAATTTCTGAAACTTGATTAAGATGATTGACTACAAGATCTAAATCGCCATCGTTGTCCAAATCGGCAAATCCGGCCCCACTGGAGAAATTTTTGGCGGAAAATCCACTGGCTAAGGATAGGTTTTTGAATTGGATATTTCCTTGATTTTCAAAAAAATAATTATGAATAGGAGTAGAGGTCATGGAAGTGACCAGATGGAGTGTGTCTGCTTTTTCTTTTGCGATAGCTTGCTTGAAATAGTAGTCTCCTTTGTATTTCAGAAAGTCGCGATTGGTATAGTCCCGGTAGTAACCATTAGTGATGAATAGGTCCTTGTTTCCATCGTTATTTGCATCAAAAAACAGGGCAGACCAACTCCAGTCGGTATTGGATATGCCTAACGCCTGACCTACCTCAGAAAAGTATCCGTTTCCCCGATTGAGATGGAGCATATTTCGCATCAGTTGATGGTGAAAACCCTGTCGGATCATCAGGTTGTACTGCTCGTAGTTTTCGGGTCCATAAAGTAATTTTTGCCGTTCGTTGTCCTCCGGTAGCATATCAAGCGTAAAAATGTCAGGGAGGCCATCATTGTTTATATCCGCGATATCCGCTCCCATGGAGAAGTGGGAGATATGTTGCAGATGATCGGGCAATTGGTCCTCAAAGGTGCCGTCTCCCTTATTGATATAGAGGTAATCAGGCTCGATGTAGTCGTTGGTAACCAAAAGATCCATCCACCCATCTTGGTTGATATCAGACGCAATCACAGCCAATCCAAATCCCAACGCTGAACCCTTGATTCCGGCCTGCTCGCTGATGTCGGTAAATTTGCCTCCTTCATTTCTGTAGAGTTTATCACCGGCATAGGGATGTCGGGCATTTCTCTCCCGGTCAAACTCCAGTTCATTGATCACCTCGATGTGGTGATTGAGTAAAAAAAGATCCAGATCCCCGTCGTTGTCAAAGTCAAAAAATAATCCTTGAGTCGAATTGGAAGGGTCATCGATCCCGTATTCTTTTGCTTTTTCGGAGAATTTGAAGTTTCCTTCATTGATCCAGAGTTCGTTTCGTCTGGATTCAGGTAATTTTTTGCCCGAATAGCAGACATAAATGTCCAAAAGCCCGTCTCCATTTACATCAGCCATACTTACTCCTGTGGTCCAGGAATCCTTTCCAGCTATACCTGCCGACTTGGTCATGTCTTCAAACTTCAGTTCCCCTAGGTTCTTGTATAGTTTGTTTCCGGTCATGTTCCCGGTAAAAAAAATATCATCCAACCCATCGTTGTTCAGATCACCCACAGCCACACCTCCACCATTATAGAAATATTCATAGCGAAGAATATTGTTTTGTTGATCTTCTTTCAGCTGGTTTTTAAAGGTAATTCCAGATTTTTTGGCTGGTACTCCCTCGAAAACGGATTGGTATTTCTGGCCAATCCCTTCCTTTCCAAAAGAGATAAAGGAAACCCAAAAAAGAATCAGCGTCCGAAAAAACAATCGCATATGAGAGTAGAAAAAGGCCTAACCCAGTCTATTAATGACATCTTCAAACAGCTTCTCATTGACTACGGCTACGCCTCCCATTAAGCCGACGTCTTTACCAAGCTGGTACAAAGCCAATTGAGTTTTTTCACGGGATTTGGCCATGCTGTAGATATTGAGTGCTTGCTGGATCGGGGTGATCAAATATTGATTTGCTTCAGCAACTGATCCTCCAATGATGATCAATTCAGGATTGAGGAGTTGAATTAGTATAGAAATACCCCGGCCAAGATCCAATCCGGCTTCGGAAAGTATGGTAATGGCGCGCTGATCTCCTGCCAATGCCGCTTCTACCACCAAGCCGGGCTCCAGTTCACCCTGATGGTCTCGTACCATTCGTGCCAGAATGCTGTCCTTATCCAGTTTTATAGCTTCTTCTGCCATGCGGACGATGGCTGTGCCGGATGCAACGGCTTCCAAACACCCTTTTTTGCCACAGGTACAGGTGACTTCCCTGGATTCGAAAATCGGAGAATGTGAAAATTCCCCTGCAAACCCGGAGGCACCTTGATAGATTTTTCCGTCGATGATGATTCCTAACCCAATACCCCAGCCGATGAATATTCCCAAGACATTTTTATTGGAATGTTCGGAGCCAAATTTAAACTCGGCCAAAGTCATGGCACGGGCATCATTTTCAAGGAATATTTTTTTCTGAAACCTGGCTTCAAGGTTTTCTAGAAGGGTTTTCTTTCCAAACCGCAGGTAGGTGTAGTTGACCCCTCCAATGGAATCAACCAATCCAGGCATTGAAAATCCGATTGCGATTATTTTTTCAGATGTAATTCCGGTTCTTTCTCCGTAATGGTCTATCTGATCGCAGAGATGATCAAAAGTTTCCTTTTCGTTGTTTAGGGTGATTTTGAAGGATTCTTTTTCAAAAGCCAGTTCATGATTGCAATTGTAGAGTGCCAGATTCATGTTGAACTTGGACAAATCCACTGACAATACATAAAATGCATCTGGAGCCAAGCGATAAAGGTCGGGTTTTCGTCCACCTTGGGATTCAGCACGTCCCTGTTTGATCACTTCTCCCGAACTCATCAGATCACCAAGCAGTGAATTCACGGTAGGAAGAGAGATTCCTATTTCATTACAAATTTCACTGGCGGTATTTGCTCCCTTGAGATAGAGGTTTTTGATAATCTTGATTTTATTTAGGTAGCTTTTAATTTCTACCACACCTTCCATCTTAGAGATGATTTCCTGAGGATTGATTAAGTTCATAAGATTAAAGTAATCCCTGAAATAAGGTAAATTTTAGAATTCAAAAAACACTTCTTGAAAAAATTCAAATAATGTTGATGGTTTTCTATAAAGAAACCCAATTAATTTTCCTTAACTGTTCATTTTTCTCAAAAGATTTAAATTTGAAATCAGATTTTGGGTTTTGGTGGAATTGTTAAGTTTGCAACTTTAAATTTTCACTATGACTGTTTTAAAAGTAAATCCAAATCTGGAAAAAGAGCAAGTTTTTGACCTTGTTGAGAAATACCTGACTGAGTCAGGATTTGAAATTAGCTCCAAAGATTTTGAACGTCCTTGGGGAGGTTTTTTTGTAATCAATGAAAATCAAATCCGGGAGTTTCAAAAAATGTTTTTCCCACAGGTAACGCTTTCTGAAGTCCAATTCTCAAGGAAGTTAAGTCCTAAGTTTTTGTTGGTAGCGCCCGGTGCCAGGTTGTCTTGGCAATACCATCACAGGCGTGCGGAGCTTTGGAATCTGGTGGCAGGAAAAGCTGCTATTTCCAGAAGTATGAACGATACCCAAGGACCTGTCGAGAAGCTGGAGATTGGAGATTTGATTTCCCTTCAAAAAGGAGAAAGACACCGGTTGATTGGTTCTGATTCTTGGGGGGTTGTAGCCGAGATTTGGATGCATTCAGACCCTGAACATCCGTCTGACGAATCAGATATTGTGAGACTTGCGGACGATTACGCCAGAAAATAAATAAAGCCTGGGTCATCACTCCCAGGCTTTAAAAAATTTGTTTTTTTGGTCCGTAGCTCAATCACCCTTAAAATAAACTTATTGCAGTTTAAAAAAGTCTGCGGACAAGTCGAAAATGGAATTGAATTTAATTATAATTTGCTAAAATCCAAATAATTACATGTGAAAAGTTTCATGTACTAGATCAAATGCATTTTTAATTATTTAGAGCTTTTCGATTTGTTTTGCGATTTCCTCAGCCTCAGCCATTAGCTTATCTGCAGCTGTCCTGTTTGAGTGAGATAATTTATGCGCCTCAGCCATCATTTTCGCGTAGGTCTCCTGAAGCTTTTCTTTTTCTGATTTCTTTTTGAATAATCCAAACATGTCCGTTTTTTTTTAGGACAAAACCCAAGCTTGCCTTAGATTGTTTAAGGTAAAAACTGCACGGTTTTTTGGGGCTCCTGTATAATTTCGTCGTCTTTATAGTTGACTAAATCTTCCAGTCTTCCTGCAGAATTATAGAATCTCCATGGGCCTTGTTTTTTTCCATCCTTCATAGCTCCTTCGGATGCCTTCTTACCTGTTTCATGGTAATAGATCCAAAGTCCATCAGCTTTACCTAACTTATAGTTACCCTCGGATTCCTTTTGGCCGTTGACGTAATACGTGATCCTCGTCCCATCTCCATTTTCCAGAGTTCCCTTGTTCATGGTGGTTTTACCATCAAAACTGTAGTAATCACTGACATTCATCAGGCGGCCATTATCCCAAAATTCCTCTTGGGTCAATTGTTTATTATCATAGAAAAGACCCCAAATTCCATTTTCAAAACCCAAGTTATAAGATCCTACTGATTTAAGCTGACCCCCATCGTAGTAATAAAACCACTGTCCATTTTCCATCCCCAAGACATATTCCCCCTCCGCTATAAGCACTCCTATTTTATTGAAGTATTTCCACAGTCCTGTTTTTAAATCATTTCTGTATTCTCCTATGGAATACAATTGACCATCAGGGTAAAAATTCTTCCAAACTCCGCTTCTCGCACCACCTTCATATTGGCCCTGAACAGAAAGTTGACCGGAACTGTGGTATTCCACATATTCACCCACCGGCACACCCAATTCAAATTGTTTCCTTTTGGAAATAGCCTTATTTGGGAAATATTCCTCCCAAATACCCACGGCAATGTCGCTTTCGTACCTTTCGACCCGAGCTAGACGATTGGTCTGATAGTAATATTTCCATTCTCCCACCCGATTACCGGAGTCATCAAAATATTCCTCAGCCTCCAAAGTCTTTGTCCCAGGGAAATATCGTTTCCATTCCCCAATCTTTTTTCCGTTTTTATAATTGCCGGTTTCAAGAATGAGATTGGGTAAAGAATACCTTTTGAAATTCCCTTCAAATTGGCCTTTTGTTGCCATTGCTTCCGTAATCACATTTCCTTCAGGATCATATTCAATGTAAGGACCTTCCCTTAGCCCTTCTTGATAGAATTCCCGAATGGCCATTTCTCCAAATTCATAAAAGGTAATCCATTGACCTGTCTTGAGGCCATTCTCGAATTGGCCTTCGATCCTAACGGTTTTAGGATCGATGTAGGAAGGATTTCCTGTTTTCCCAAAGTATTCGATGTATTTTCCCACCAAAACACTGTCCTGAAAAATCATTTCACGTTTTAGCGCACCATCTTCATCATAATATTTGGCTGGTCCGAAAAGCTTCCCATCCCGATAATCAGCCATTTCTTTTCTTTTCCCATTAGGATAAAATTGGATCCAGGTACCATCTCTTTTTCCATTTTTAAAAGTGCCTTCCATTAGAAGGGTGTTGGTTTTGGGGTTATAATATTTCCAAAGACCGGTTCTGATAAAATTATCTACCACTCCGGTCGCCATAACAGAGGAATCAGGAGAGTACTGTACAGTAAGTTTAGTTTCCTGGGCGAAAATGGTAAATTGAAGGAGAGAAAAAACTGCGAGCAGCCAATATTTCATAAGGAGGAAATTTCTGGTGGGTATGCAATGGACCCGTAAAAACGGGTATTTCGGGAACTATGAATTAACAACGCAATAATTCTATTCCCAGTTTAAAATTAATCGAAATCGTCTTTTACTCCTTATGACTTTTGATTTAGTTCTAGGATTTTTTTGATTTCTGACTTCAAACAGTTCTCCAGCTCATTTTTTTCTTTCTCCACCTGGATTTCTTTTATCCAAAGTTTGAAGGTGGTTGAATTTATAGGTTCGATTTCTGCTATTCGTTCGGTGTATTTTTTATTTAGGATCAGTTCCGGAAAATCCCAAGGCTTATCAACCAGTCCAAAATGAAAGCCATTTTCCAAAAGTAAAGGACTAGGAAAGGAAATGTTTTTTCCGAAAAATAAAGCCAGGTACATTCCATGGCCAAACCAGTTGAGAAATCGAATGTTCAGACCTGAATCAAGATCAAAATCTCTTACCAAATCCAGGACCAAGTAGGGGAAACCTTCCAAGTCATTCCCCTTTGTGATCTTCTTTCCTTTGGATGAAGGGAAAAATTGTTTCAACTCCTCATTGGAAAAAGAATTTCCAACTTCCTCGAACACTTCGATAAACTGATATTTGAGTTGATTTTGTCTTTGAATCAAAGATTTATCAAGCCAAAGATCCAGATCAAGAGGAGTTCTAGAAGAATTCATGGTTTACCAACGAAGCAAGGCAGATGCCCATGCAAATCCGGAACCAAAAGCTGCCAGACATACCAAGTCACCTTCTTTCAAGCGTCCCTGTTCCCATGCTTGGGAGAGGGCAATCGGGATTGTTCCTGCTGTAGTATTTCCCAGATACATGATATTGTTAAATACTTTTTCATCCGGAAGCTGAAGTTTTTGTTGGATGTATTGGCTGATTCTCAAATTTGCCTGATGAGGTACCAAAAGATCGATTTCCTCTTTATTGATTCCATTGAAATCCAAGGCTTCCTGAATAACTTCCATAAATCTGACTACCGCATGCTTGAACACCGCATTGCCGTTCATTTTCAGAAAAAAGTCGCCTCGATCGATTAACTCCTTAGAAATTCTAACTTCACCGCTTGAGCTTGGGGCAATGCAATACAATTCTTCGGCATGGGCCCCTTCTGCATGTAGGTGAGTACTCAGGATTCCGGGTTGATCAGATTCTACTCTACCAACAACAACCGCTCCGGCCCCATCGGCAAAAATCACTGCGCTGGATCTGCCTTCATCACTTTTGTCCAATGCAGAAGACTGAATTTCTGCGCCCACAACCAATATTTTCTTGTACATGCCGGTTTTAATGAATTGATCAGCGACAGAAAGGGCATATATAAATCCCGAACAGGCATTGCGTATATCTAGGGCACCGATGGAAGTAAGTCCCAATTCTCTTTGGAGGAGAACACCATTGCCCGGCAAGAAATAATCGGAGGTAATGGTGGCAAAGATGATGAAGTCTATTTCCTTAGGAGAAACTTTGGCTCTTTCCATAGCCATCCTGCTGGCTTTAGCCGACATGTTAGTGACTGTATCTACTCCTGGCGTAAACCATCTTCTTTCTTGAATCCCCGTACGTTCCACAATCCATTCATTGGAAGTGTTCATCATTTGGGAGAGTTCCTCATTGGTCACTATACGTTCAGGCACATAGTGACCTGCTCCGAGAATTCGAGATTTGAACATTGGGATTTGGGTTTATCTACTTCGAACTTTAATAAGTCGTCAAATATCGGGACTGAAGACCAGTACTACAAAAACAAACTTTTAAGGACTCTATCAGCCAAACAAGGTGTAGTTTCCGAATTGATCCATAGGAGATGTCCTTCTGATGATTCCAGGAGAATCATTTTGCACCGAGTTGACTAAAGGGGAAACCGTATAACTGAGCATTAATTCTGGTGGATAAGGTCCCAGCATGTTGATGAGTTCGGACTCTGAAGTATACTTGTCCAACCATTTTTTTTCCTGATCTCTTTTTAAGATTACTGGCATTCTGTCATGAACTTCTTCCACGACTTCATTGGGAGTCGTCGTCAGGATCAAAAAAGTATGCTGTGATTCTCCAGTCACTGTTTCATATTCTTCCCAGATTCCGGCAAAAGCAAAAATGTCTTCATCTCTTAAGGTGAATCGATAGGGTATTTTGGTTTTTTTTCCCAGTTTTTTCCATTCAAAAAATCCGTCAGCGGGTATTAAACATCGCCTTCTTTGAAAAGAATTTTTGAAGGAAATTTTTTCATTTACTGTCTCCGCTTTTGCATTAATCAATTTTTGGGAAACAGGTTTGTTTTGACCAAAGTCTGGAGTGATGCCCCAATAGAAGAAGGAGAACCCCTTTGGGCTGTCCGAAGTAATGACCGGGACAAGCTGTGTGGGAGCAATATTGTAGCGAGGCTTAAAGTCAGCAAGCATTTCAGCCTGGAACCGCTCTTCTAGTTCGATTTTACTTTTGCTCAGGGAGTATCTGCCGCACATGGTCTATTTGTTGGGGGATTTGGGCGGAAGTTAGAGATCATGGGTAATAAATTCAACTGCCCGAGCTTCAGAGTAATAGCTTTTTTCTTTGGAGGCAGAAGTAAAGCCTACGTGACCACCGTGTTTTGGAAATTCAAAATGAACCAAATCCAGCTTTTTGGCGAGTTTTTCAGGGAAACAGGTATTGCTCAAAAAGGGATCATTTTGTGCATTTAACACCAAAGCGGGCACTTCTATTTTGTCCAAAAACTGCAAGGATGAATTGACCTGATAATATTCATCCGCATCTGCAAATCCATGCAAAGGTCCTGTAAACACATCGTCAAAATCCCGGAGGGTTTTCAATTTTTTTAACTTTTGCAGATCAAATTCTTTCGGAAAATAAGTGGCTTTCTTTTCCACTTTTTCTATCAGGGTTTTCAAAAAGCGCTTGGAATAAATGATATTCTCTCCTGAAGAAATTTTTTCGCAGGATTTTCCCAAATCCAAGGGGACAGAAATGGCCACACCTTTCTTGATTTTGGGTAAAGAGGACCTTATTTCTCCCAAGAATTTTAAGGTCAGATTTCCTCCGAGGCTGAAGCCCACAAGGAAGATTTCTTCATAATCTTTTTCGGCATGACGGACTACTTTTTCCAAATCATAGGTGGCTCCACTGTGATAAAAAATAGGTTGTCGATTCAATTCCTCTCCGCAACCTCTGTAATTCCAAGCCAACACGTCAAAGCCAACTTGGCGAAATGAATTGACCATCCCTAGCATGTATGGCCTGCTGCTGTTGCCCTCAAGTCCATGGCTGACAATCACCAATCTAGAACTATCAGTCCTGTACCAGTCGAGATCTAGAAAATCCCCATCCAAAGTTTCGATCCGTTCACGGACTGAATTTGGAACAAAAACTTGTCTGAAAAGGGCAGGGTAAATCGTTTCTAAGTGCCCGTTAAATAGCCATTTAGGCCTTTTGAAAGAGCTTTGAGAAATCAGAGGCATGATGGGAATTGGCCGAAAACTGCTCGGAAATTACAGGATATAAATTTGAATAAAGCGTTTTTAAAAACTATTTTTGGGCACTTTATAAACGAACAAGCTCAAAAATACCTATGGCCGAAATTATTAGAATGCCAAAAATGAGTGACACCATGGAAGAGGGTGTGATTGCGTCCTGGTTGAAAAAAGTAGGTGACACGGTTAAGCCAGGGGATATCCTTGCTGAAGTGGAGACCGACAAAGCGACCATGGAGCTGGAATCCTACGAAGAAGGTGTTCTATTATACATTGGAGTAAAAGAGAAAGATTCGGTACCGGTAAATGGTATCATCGCCATAATCGGAGAAAAAGGTGAGGATTTTCAGCATCTGTTGAATGGTACCTCGGCCACTCCGGCCAAAAAAGAAGAAGCTCCTGCTGCACCACAGGCAGAGGCTCCAAAAAGTGCTCCTGCACCAGTTGAAAAGATCGATACTTCCAATATTCATGCTACGGTCATCACTATGCCTAAAATGAGTGATACCATGCAGGAAGGCACCATCGCAGCATGGCTGAAAAAAGTAGGAGATGCAGTGAAATCCGGTGAAATCATTGCAGAAGTGGAAACCGATAAGGCGACCATGGAGCTTGAATCCTACGAAGATGGTGTGCTTCTATATATTGGAGTAGAAGCCGGAAACAGCGTGGCTGTAGATGGCGTAATTGCCGTAATTGGAGAGAAAGGGGCTGATTATCAGACTTTATTGAAAGCTCATCAGGGTGGGGGCAAATCTTCTGTCCCTGTAGAATCACCAACTGCCCCAGTAGCTGAGAAGAAAGAAACTCCTTCAGCTCCTTCACCACAACCCGCCGCTCCAACGTCTGTACCCGCTCCTGTGACTGCAGGAGAGCGAGTGAAGGCTTCACCTTTAGCGAAGAAAATCGCAGCTGAGAAAGGTCTGGATATCCGTCAGGTAGCTGGCTCCGGTGAAGGAGGAAGAATCGTGAAGAAGGACGTAGAGACCTTTGTGCCAGCACCTGCTCCTCAGGCAGCCCCAGCGCAAGTGGCTGCTTCTTCAGCTCCAGTTCTTGGACAGGAAAGCTTCCGTGAGGAGAAAGTATCTCAGATGCGTAAGACTATTGCCAAAAGACTGGCAGAGAGCAAGTATTCTGCTCCGCACTTCTATCTTACAATGGAAATCAACATGGATAAGGCCATCGAAGCAAGAAAGAGCATGAATGAGTTTTCTCCTGTGAAGATTTCTTTCAACGATATGGTGATCAAGGCTGCCGCAGCCGCTTTGCGCCAGCATCCAAAAGTTAATTCCAGCTGGTTGGGTGACAAAATTCGTTACAACGACCACATTCATATCGGAATGGCAGTAGCTGTGGAAGAAGGCTTGCTGGTTCCTGTGATCCGATTTGCAGACAGCCTGTCGCTTTCTCAGATTTCCAATCAGGCAAAGACTTTGGGTGCAAAAGCAAAGAACAAAGAGCTTCAGCCAAAAGATTGGGAAGGAAACACCTTTACCATCTCCAACTTGGGCATGTTTGGCATCGAGGAGTTTACTGCGATTATCAATCCGCCTGATGCCTGTATCTTGGCCGTAGGTGGCATCAAAGAAACGGTGATCGTAAAAGACGGTCAGATGAAAATCGGAAATATAATGAAAGTTACCCTCAGCTGTGACCACAGAGTAGTGGATGGAGCAGTGGGTTCTGCTTTCCTTCAGACGCTGAAAGGCTTGCTAGAAGATCCGGTTAGAATTCTGGTCTAAAAAATACCTGTCAAAAAGTCCTGTTCCGATAGCTTCGGGACAGGACTTTTTGCTTTTGTATGGTAATTGTAAGGTTTGTCATTAAAGTTGTTCAAACCAAAAAATCATTAAATGTTCGGAGTTCTAGGTTGTCTTGGTTGAACCTTGAACTCTGAACCAGGAACTTTTTGAACAAAAAACTAATAGCTATCCAAAAATGGAAAAAATCAAATCAACTACCGTCGTCGCGATCCGACATAATGGAGAAGTAGTCATTGGAGCAGATGGTCAGGCGACTTTGGGAAATACCGTTGCCAAAAGTACCGTCAAAAAAATCCGTGTTTTACAAGGAGGAAAGATTGTAACCGGATTTGCAGGGTCTACAGCGGATGCGTTTACCCTGCTGGAAAAGTTTGAAGAAAAACTCAATTCCTTCGGAAATAATATGAAGCGTGCGGCAGTCGAACTTGCCAAAGAATGGCGAATGGATCGGATGCTCAGTCGATTGGAAGCGATGATGATCGTAGCTGACAAAGACGATATCCTGATCATCTCAGGCACAGGAGATGTGATAGAACCCGATATGGAAATTGCCACGATCGGTTCCGGAAGCATGTTTGCCCAGTCTGCAGCTAGGGCGATGAAAAAATTTGCCCCTAACTTGACTGCCGAGGAAATGGTTAGAGAAAGCCTCCATATCGCCGCAGATGTTTGCATCTACACCAACCATAATCTGGTGATCGAAAAAGTAAAAGCTTAAGCTTATAATCAAAATCCTAATCAAAGCCGGAAAAGAATTCCGGCTTTTTTTGTGTTTCGCAAAACCTGAAGCGGACCTTGGGTGTTATTTAGGTGATTTATCAGATTCCAATGGAAACACCTACTGTCAAAAAGACAAGCAAAAAAGATTACCGCAAGCTGATTTTGGAAGGTTTTGTAAACCATGTCCTAGAACATGGCACTCAGCCTGCCTCTGTATTCAAGTTTGCAAAAGAGTTAAAAATGAAGGAAGAGGAGTTTTATACCTACTTTACTTCATTTGAAGCAATCAAGTCCGCTATCTGGGTTTCGATTTACGATGCTACCTTAGAAGCGATTGAAGCCCAAGAGGTATTCAAGGAATACAGCGCAAGGGAAAAATTTCTAAGCTTTCTCTTTACTTGGATTGAAGAATTAAAGAAAAACCGATCTTATCTTCTGAGTTTGTATGCAGATAAAACTCAGTCTATCAAGTCCCTACCTGTAGATACCAAAGAGTTTAAAGATAAATTCAAGGAATTTGCCGGTGAAATTATTTTGGAAGGAAAGGAGACACAGGAGATCGCTAGCAGACCTTTCATCACCGAAAAATATGACGAGGCACTTTGGCTTCAGGTAGCTTTTGTGTTCAGGTATTGGCTGGACGATCGGAGCCCAAGATTTGAAAAGACAGACGCTGCCATCGAAAAATCCGTCAATTTGGCTTTTGACTTAATGGGTAAAAGTGCACTCGATACCTTCTTGGATTTCGCCAAGTTCCTCTACCAAAACAAATAATCCATGTCTGGCAAAGTAAAAGAACAGGAAGCCATTCCGGTTTCCAAAGTGCAGCGGGCTGCCAAATTCATTTCCACAGGAGCAAAAGTAGGAGGGAACTACGTCAAGCATTACGCGAAAAAAATTGTCAATCCATCTCTGAACAAAGAGGAACTGCATCAAAATAATGCCTCCGATATCTACAATTCGCTGAGCGAACTCAAAGGATCTGCCTTGAAAGTCGCTCAGATGATGTCCATGGACAAAAATCTGCTTCCAAGAGCTTATCAGGATAAGTTTACGATGGCGCAGTATTCTGCTCCGCCTTTGTCTTATCCTCTTGTAGTAAAGACCTTTCAAAAGTACTTCGGGAAAACCCCAGAGCAGCTGTTTGATACCTTCACCCGATCCGCAGTCAATGCGGCATCTATTGGTCAGGTTCATCAGGCTACTAAAAATGGACAGACTTTGGCAGTCAAAATCCAATACCCCGGTGTGGCTGATTCGGTAAGCTCTGACCTCAAATTGGTGAGGCCTTTTGCGCTTAGAATTCTGAATATGAACGAAAAGGAACTCGACCATTACATGGAAGAGGTAGAAGAACGCTTGATCGAGGAGACGGATTATCATTTGGAAGTGGAGCGTTCCCGTGAAATCTCTGCGGCTTGTTCGCATATTCCAAATCTTCGGTTTCCTAAGTACTACGACGAGTGGAGTTCGGAGCGAATTATCACGATGGATTGGATTTCCGGTAAGCACATCAAAGAGTGGATGGAAACCAATCCCAGCCAAAAGCTGAAAAACCAGGTAGGTCAGGCACTTTGGGACTTTTACCATCACCAAGTGCATAACCTGAAGCAAGTGCATGCGGATCCGCATCCGGGAAATTTTATTATTGAGCCAGACGGAACTTTGGGGATCATCGACTTTGGTTGTGTCAAGGTGATTCCTGAGGACTTTTATCAAGGTTACTTTGCCCTGATCAAAAAGGAACTGGTGATGAAAGAAGAGGAACTCAATCAGGTGTTTTATTCTTTGGACTTCATTTCGGATAAAGATACCGAAGAGGAGAAAGTTTACTTCAAAGGAGTATTCAAGGAAATGATCTCCCTGTTGGGCAAGCCTTTCCATGTGGATCGATTCGACTTTGCGGATGACAGTTATTTTGAGCAGATTTTCCTTTTGGGAGATCGCATCTCGAATGACAAGATGTTTAAAAAATCCCGACAGGCCAGGGGATCGAGACATGGTTTGTATATCAATCGAACCTACTTTGGGCTGTATAATCTGCTCAATCAGCTACAGGCCGAAGTGGATACGACCAAGCCCGATTGGTTGAAATGATCAGTTTAGAGAATTAGGAAAGTCCTCGATTTTATCGGGGATTTTTTTTGATTTAATCAGTTTCTCAAAGAAGATTGATATTTGTTTCCAAAAAGTGTAACTTTCTCTAGTGAGAATCATATCCGAAAAAGTCCTCTTTGATTTTATTAAAAAAACATCCAGATTCTAGGGCTTCCCTTGAAAAGTGGGTGGAGACGATAAAGATTTTAAAGTTGGAAAATCTTAATCAGTTGAAAGGGATATTTAGATCTGCTGATATACTTCCAAAGAATCGAGTTGTATTCAACATTGGAGGAAATAATTATAGGCTGATTACTGGTATTCATATAGCAAAACCTGGCAAACAGGATGTGGTGTTTACTATTTGGATAGGTACTCATGCAGAATATGACAAAATCGACGCAATTAACGTTTGAATAGACATGGAAACTTTAGATAAACCAAAATTGAAAATTCTGGAAAATGATGCTGAATATTATCAAGCATTAGATTACCTCAAGAGTTTGATTGATGAGGGACTAGTTCAGCCAGGAACTGAAGAGGAAAATTATCTTGAGGTCATGTCAGTTTTGGTTGAAAAATATGAGGAGGAAAAAGGATTTAAACTGGACTTTGATAAGTCAGATCCAATTGATTGGTTGAAATATTTTCTTGACGAAAATGGTCTTCAGCAAAAAGACTTAATTCCGGCCTTGGGTCCATCCAGTAGAGTGTCTGAAATCATGAACAAAAAGCGGCCATTAAGTCTGAAACAGATTAAGAATTTGAATCGGCAGTTTGGAATTCCAGTTCAGCTTCTCATTAAGTGAAAGGTGAGTTTTTAAAATGGATTGCCACTGATGTCACAGATAGATTTTAACCATTAAGGAAATGAAGAGAATTAAGAATTTCTTTTCTCAAATGGAGAAAATTGGATTAGCTTATAGTTCAAAATTTTCCTCCTCTTAATGTTCTCAATTTCTTAATGGTTTAAAAAAAAAGAGGCCGTTAGGCCCCTTTAGTTTATTTAGCATAAGTCACTCGATAGATGCAGTTGGCCATATCGTCAGAGATGAGCAAGCTGCCATCAGGCAATTCCTGAACGTCCACAGGTCGTCCCCATACATCTTGAGTTGCCGGATTGAGCCAGCCTGAAGCAAACACTTCCTGTCCGGTAACTTTTCCACTGGCATCGATTTTTGCCAAAACGACTTCGTAGCCGGACTTTTTGCTGCGGTTCCAGCTTCCGTGCTTTGCGATGATTGCGTTGTTTTTATAGGTTGTTGGGAACATGCCGCCTTGGTAAAAGCGCATGCCAAGCGGGGCCGTGTGTGCTCCCATTTTTGCCGCAGGAGCCACATAAGCAGAAGCCTCTTTTCCTTTGCTTCCAAATTCCGGATCTTTTACCGTGCCGGCATGCCAATACGGATAGCCGAAGTGTTGGCCTTTGGCAGTAGCTCGATTGAGTTCGCAGTCAGGCACATCATCACCCATCATGTCGCGACCATTGTCTGTAAACCACAGTTCTTTGCTTTGAGGATGCCATGCAAACCCAACTGTATTTCTTACACCACTCGCATATACTTCAGGCTTCGCACCGGGCTTGCTTACATCCAATCGGGTGATGCTCGCGTAAATCGGATTTTCTTTTTCGCAGATATTGCAAGGAGCACCCACTGGCACATAAAGCATTCCATCAGGCCCAAAGGCGATGAATTTCCAGCCGTGATGCCCGTCAGTCGGGTAGCCATCGTAAACGACCTCAAATTTCGGAGTAGTCAGGTTGTTTTTGATGTCTTTGAAGCGAAGGATTCGGTTGACTTCGGCCACATAGAGATCTCCATTTTTGTAAGCCACTCCATTTGGCATTCGGAGACCCTCGGCTAGGATGAATTTGTAATCCGCCTTGCCATCCGCGTTTTCATCAACCAGTGCATAGACATTTTTCTCCTGCCGGTTGCCGACAAAGACAATTCCATTGTCCGAGATGGCCATCGAGCGGGCATTGGGTACATCTGCTGCCCAAACATCGATTTTGAAGCCTGCTGGAAGTTTGATCTGATCGAGTTTGACATCGGCTTTGGCACTTCGGATGTCCTTTTTGTTATTCCCGTTGGAAGTTGACACGGGTGAGAGCTTTCCCTGGCAGCTGGCATTTAAAGAGAGAAATCCCAGTGCAAGGGAGAAAGCAAGAGGTCTGAGGTAATTCATGGGTTTGGGGTTTTTGTAAAAATAAGCTAATACTTCAGAGATTGTTTTGCCAGAGCAAGTGGATAAGCGGGGCAATGGTTATTTTTGCGCCATGTTATCGATTAGCAACCTTTCCTATTTCATCGGCGGACGAGCCCTGTACGAAAATGCCAACCTTCATATTAAGCCCAAAGACAAAATTGGTCTGGTAGGCCAAAATGGTACAGGCAAGTCCACTTTGCTTAAGATCATCAACGGAGACTACCAACCTACCACTGGAGACGTACAAAAAGCAAAAGATTGCACGATCGGATTTTTAAATCAGGATTTACTTTCCTATCAGTCGGATGAAAGCATCTTGAATGTGGCATTGGCTGCTTTCAAAGAAACTTTGGCGCTTCAGGAAGAGATTGATAAGGTGCTCAAGCAGATGGAAACTGATTATTCGGAGGAGGTGATCAATCGATTGGCCTATTTACAGGAGCGATTTGAATCCAATGAAGGCTATACGATCAAAGCCAAAGCTGAAGAGGTGCTGGAAGGAATCGGTTTTCAGACGGCTGATCTCCAAAAGCCACTTCGTCAATTTTCAGGAGGCTGGAGAATGCGGGTGATGCTCGCCAAGTTGCTGTTGGAAAAACCTTCCTTACTGATGTTGGATGAACCGACCAACCACCTGGATTTGCCCTCGATTCAGTGGGTGGAAAATTACCTGAAAAACTATGAAGGAGCGGTCATTGTCGTTTCTCACGATCAGACATTTTTAGATAATTGTATCAGCACCACGGTCGAAGTGGCCAATCAGACACTGACTTCCTATCCGGGCAATTACTCTTTTTATAAGGAGGAAAAGAAGCTTCGCATGGAACTTCAGCAGAATGCCTATGAGAATCAACAGCAGATGATCAAGCAGACCGAGCGGTTTATCGAGCGATTCCGCGCCAAAGCCACCAAATCCAATCAGGTTCAGTCCCGAATCAAAGCTTTGGACCGAATGGAGCGTGTGCATGAGGTCGTCAATGATGAAGCCTTTGTCAATTTCAAATTTAAGTTTTCCCAGAAATCTGGGAGGGATGTGGTGGTTTTGGATCACGTCTCCAAGTCTTATGGAGATCTGGTGATCCTGAAAAATACCACTGCCCGGATCGAACGTGGAGACAAAATCGCACTAATTGGAGCTAACGGGAAAGGGAAATCGACTTTACTGCGAATCATTGCCGGGACCGAGCAAATTCAAGGCAGCAGAACTGAAGGTCATAATGTCATCAAGTCCTTTTTTGCGCAGCATCAGTTGGAGGCTTTGACTTTGGACAATGAGATCATTCAGGAAATGTCCCAAGCGGGGAGCGGAAAAACCGAAATGGAGCTTCGTGGCGTATTGGGCTGCTTTCTGTTTTCCAATGAGGAAGTTTACAAAAAGATCAAAGTATTATCTGGTGGAGAAAAGTCCCGCGTTGCCTTGGCAAAAACCTTGATTTCGGAAGCCAATTTCCTTCTGCTGGACGAACCTACCAACCACCTGGATTTCCAGTCGGTGAATATTTTGATTCAGGCTTTGCAACAGTATGAGGGTACTTTTATCACCGTTTCTCACGACCGACATTTTATCAAAGGTGTGGCGAATAAGATTTGGTATATAGAAAATCAGGAGATCAAAGAGTATCCGGGTACTTACGATGAATATGAATTCTGGAGAAGCCAACAGGCGGAAACTAAGGCGGTAGCCCCAGTGGTTCAAAAAGTGGAGAAAAAGCCTCAGCTTACCCCTAGGAGCTCACCTGAGATCCAGCAAGCTAAACGTGATCTCAAAAAACTAGAGGAGCAATTGGCTAAAGTGGAAAAAGAGATTGAGACCTTGGATTTGCTAAAATCAGAAATTGAGGAAAAAATGGCGGATCCGGAAATTTATTCCGATGAAGAAAAAGCACAAAAAGTTCAGGAGAGCTATCAAAGCCTACAAAGTAACTTATATGAGGCTAATGCCAAGTGGGAAAATCTGGTAGATCAGATTTCAGAATTACAAGAGTTGACAAAATAAAAATCAAGTATTGGCTCAAGAAAAAGAAAATGAAAAGCAACCTATTGGCAGTACTGTTCTTTTTGATGTCTGGCCTATCTCTAGCTCAGGTATTGGAAGACAAAGTGTATTCTGAGCATATTCAATCTGTTCGATTGTTTCCAATGGGGGCATCCCAAGATAGCCCTTTGGATGCTCCGGTAGTTTCCATTTCTGATCCAAGGCCATTGGTTTTACTATTTGATGATTTGGCTTTTGATCCAGAGCTCTATACTACCAAGTTGATTCATTGTGATGCAGACTGGAAAAAGTCAGGATTAAGGGATAATGATTTTTCGGTTGCATTCAACGAATTCAACATCCAGGATTACAATTATTCTGTGAATACCCGGATTCCTTATATCCATTATTATTTTACGCTTCCTAGGGTGACCAAATCAGGGAATTATGTTATTAAGGTTTATAAAAACCGAAATGAAAATGAGGTGATTTTAACCAGGAGATTTATGGTTTATGAGGAGCTGTTTAATGTGGGAGCAAGTGTAGTTCCTCCTACCCAGACTGAAGACAGAAGTGCTTTGCAGCAAATTAATGCCTTGGTTAACTATTCCAAAGTTGAAGTGGTGGACCCCACTACTCAAATCAAATTAGTAATCAGACAAAACCAGCGATGGGATAACGCTAAATTTCTTGGTAAGCCGACATTTATCAACCAAAATACCAAAACCCTTCGGTATGAGCCCTTTCAGGGAGAAAGTACTTTTAGGGCCGGGAATGAATTTCGATTTGTGGATTTACGATTCATTCGAGCTACAGGTGTAAATATCGCTTCTGTGATTGTGGAGGAATCTGTAATCTTAGCGGAGAGTATGATTGATACCCCAAGGCCTGGAGGTCCTTATTCTCAATACCTCGATCTAAATGGGCAATATTTGGTGGTGACAAATGATAGGCCCGGAGGAAATCCTGAAGTTGAAAGTGAGTACATTTACACTACTTTTTATTTAAAGGCCGACCCGGGAAGGGAAGTTAGAATGCTTGGTTCTCTTAGTGGATGGGGAAAAATGCCCGAGGCTAAAATGATCTATGATCCAAAAACAAATCTTTACTCTACCTCTCTCTTACTGAAGCAGGGCTGGTATGACTATCAGTATGGTTTTGTTGGGGAAGGTGGAGAGATTGATACTCAGTCTTTTGAAGGCAGTCATTTTCAGACCGAGAATGAGTATGAAGTTTTGGTGTACTACCGTGCTTTAGGTTCCCGGTATGATCAATTGGTTGGATATGTGTATCTCCACCCCAATCGAAGAAGGATATAAAAAAAATCCCCTGTATGTACAGGGGATTTTCTCTAATGAATTAAAATTCTTCTGAAGCATCCATGTCCTCCTCAGAAGTCGGAGCCACATTTTGTCTGACTCGCTCTGTAGGTTTGTAGGGCACAAATCCTTCTCTTTTGAATTTGTAAGTCGTTGTTCTGTTGCCTGCTGGGTGGTTGGCGAGGTCAAGCATACCAAATCCTTTGTGGGTAAATGCCCCGAGGCCACATTTGAATACGAAATCCTGAACTTCCGGAGCAGCATATAATGTAAAAGGTAAGGTATATCCTCTTACTTCATACTTTACATCCATGTCATACACTGCGTAGATTCTGGCAAATTTCTTTTGCTGTTCTTTCAGCTTGTTGACATAGACCATGTCCGGCACTACTTGGAATTTGTAGAAAGATTCCATTTGCTCAGGAGTGTACCAGCCTGACTTTTCCATTCTTGTCAGGGTAGATTCATATAGCAAATCCGAAAACTCGTCACTGTCAGGATTGATGAATCTTTTTCCCGCTTCCTCATTGAATGCTGGGGTGATAAGCACAAGAGGTGAGATACACACAAACTTGTTAGAAGTTTCCAAAGTTGGTTCTACTTCCAATTCAGTGTATTCGGGTGATAGGATCAAATTGCCCAGTTCGATTTTCGGGGTGGCAAAAACCTGTTCAAGGAGATAATCCATAAATTCTTCACTCTGTGAAGAAAGCACCAAGGTTACAAGGCTTGAATAATAATGCAAGCCACTTCTACT
The DNA here is from genome assembly GCF_014324365.1 of Algoriphagus sp. AK58. Lineage (GTDB taxonomy): Bacteria > Bacteroidota > Bacteroidia > Cytophagales > Cyclobacteriaceae > Algoriphagus. The sequence continues at coordinate 73,770 of NZ_QEIG01000020.1, read as the reverse complement.
CACTTTAGTCTGACCTTTCAGGCCAGAGAAATTGAAATAGTTGTAGTTGAAGAATTCTTCACGGCCACCTTTTACAATTAACCCCTTAAGGAATTGTGCAAGGATGTACTGATGGTGAAAAGGCAGATAAGAGCCTTTGTTTTTTAGTGAAAATATTAGTCTAACTCTCACGGTGATTAAAAATAAAATGAGACAATTTTTGAATTAAAATACTCTTTAATTTATTGGGTGGATAAGCACCGTAAAACTACAAATATTTTTCAGGAAATGTCAAACATTAAATCTAAAATGCATGATATCACCGTCCTGAACGACATATTCTTTGCCTTCTATTGAAATTTTACCGTTTTCTCTACAACCTGCTTCAGTCTTAAATTGTTGGTAGTCGTTCAATTTTATTACTTCCGCCTTTATAAAACCTCTCTCAAAATCGGTATGAATTACTCCAGCTGCTTGAGGTGCCTTCCAGCCTTTTCGGATAGTCCAGGCTCTCACTTCCTGTACACCTGCAGTGAAATAGGTTATCAGATTTAGTAACGAATACGCGCCTGAAATCAATTTGTTTAAGCCACTTTCCTCTAATCCATATTCGGAAAGGAACATAGCTTTTTCATCGGCATCCTCGAATTCTGCAATTTGAGATTCTATGGCAGCACAAAGAACGATGACATCTGCATTTTCTTCCTTTACTTTCTCCCGAAGCTGATCCACAAATTTGTTTCCGGTCAGGATACTCCCTTCGTCCACATTGGCAACATAAAGTACAGGCTTGATGGTCAACAGGTGTAAATCTCGAACGGCCTCCAGGTCTTCTTTATCTACTTCAATAGCTCGGGCATTGAGTCCCGAGGTTAATCCTTCTTTAAACTGATTTAGAATTTCCAACTCTCGTTTAGCCTTAGCATCACCGGATTTGGCAATTTTCTCGATTCGCGAGATTTTCTTTTCTACCGATTCCAGATCTTTCAATTGAAGCTCTGTATCGATCACTTCTTTATCAAAAATTGGATCTACTCCTCCAGCCACATGGACAATATTGCTGTCTTCAAAGCATCGAATCACGTGGATAATCGCATCTACCTCACGGATATTTGCCAGGAATTTATTTCCCAGACCTTCACCTTTTGAGGCTCCTTTTACCAATCCTGCAATGTCTACAAACTCTATGATAGTAGGGACGACCCGTTGTGGATTAACTAGACTTTCGAGAATTTGGAGTCTCTTGTCAGGAACTGAGACCACTCCCACATTGGGTTCGATGGTGCAAAATGGAAAGTTTGCTGCTTCTGCTTTTGCGCTGGAAAGCGCATTAAACAAAGTGGATTTTCCCACGTTTGGAAGACCCACAATGCCACATTGTAATGCCATTAATTCGTTGCTTTAATTTTAAAGATTCGGTAGGATTTATATCCCTTGTAAAATTCCATCACCGATACTCTGAAAATGGTATATACAGGGATCGCAAATATCATCCCGACAATGCCGGCGATTTTTGCCCCGGCAAAGATAATAACAAATATTTCAAGGGGATGAGCTTTTACGGATTTGGAAAAAATCATAGGCTGAAGAAGTACGTTGTCAGTAATTTGGACTGCCGCAAAAACCGAAATGATTTTGATCAAGAAATAAGTGTACTCTGCATCTGTGGAAAAGGTGCCGGTAGAAATACCTACGATGATTCCAAAAACAGTCCCTAAAATGGGACCGGCATAAGGGATCAAATTTGCAATGGCAGCAAATAGAGCGATGGTAAGAGCATACTCTACACCAGCAAGGGTAAGCCCAAATCCAGCAAGAGAAAAAATGGCCAGAACTTGGATTAGAAGTCCAAAGAGGTAATTGGATAGCAATTTTTCCACCTTTGTAAAAGTTGCTACTGAAAGTTCGAAATAGGCATTTGGAATAAGATTTAACAAATTTCTTCGAAGCAAGCCATTTTCTAAAAGAAGGAAAAAAGTAATAAAAGCCACCGCTAGCGTGCCAATCAGTAGGCTACTGGTAAGTGAAATTAGATTGCTGATAAATCCACCAAAATCAAATTTTTTGATGGTTTCCAGTACAGATTGTTTGATTTCCTCAAAGAGAAAGCCCGGCTTGTTTTCTAGTAATTGATACCTGATCATAAATCGTTCAAGCTTTCCTACAGGTTCTTGGATTTGAAAATAAATGCCTTCTAAATCCAGTTCACTTAATATGATGACCTGCTGGTTAATTAGAGGAAAGAAAACCAGGCTTAGCAGAAAGAGTAAAAAAACGATTGCAGTGTATGAAACCAAAATAGCCAACCACCTGGGAATATGTTGGCCCACCAAATGAAAATCGTTTATTCTATTTGTTAAAGGTCGAAGAAGGGCTGCCAATATTAGAGATATGACCAGGTATAGGGTAATATTAGAAAAATACCAACCGAAAATAAGGAAGGCGGCAAGAAATAGGATTAGATAGATGAAAAACCTTTGCATCGATAGGGATAAAAGAAAAGGAGGCTAATGCCTCCTCAAATATAAGTTGTTAATGTGGTCTTCCGATAGAATTCCAGGTACTTTGCTTATTCCCAGCGAAGTTCATCATTCATTTCATTTTCAGAATCTTCGTTCTCAAACTTCTCAAAATCGAAATCCGGCATAAGGTCATTTTTAATGTGATCTACGGCCTCGTTGAGTGCGTTCACGAACTTAAAAAAATCCTCCTTGTACAGGAAAATCTTGTGCTTTTCATAACTGAAGTTGTCCCCGTTTACCCGGCGTTTACTTTCCGTAATGGTCAAGTAGTAATCATTTCCTCGTGTTGCCTTTATATCAAAAAAGTAAGTTCTTTTTCCTGCCTTCACTTTTTTAGAGAAAATCTCATCTCTATCATATCCTCGGTGATCTTCCACAGTGCTCTCTGATTTGGGGTTGATTTTTTTAAATATTGGACCTAAGATAAAACAAAACCTAGGTAGAATTCAAAAGCTAATTCGACTTTTTTTTGAAGACATGTATAAAAACAGGTATAAAAAGTTAAAAATCAGAAATAAATAAATGCTCGTTAGACAAATTAAAAATCTTCAAGAGCAGTAAAAAAATACCCTTGATGAAATTTTTATGAAAAAGTAGGTGCCAAAGAGGCAAAAAATGAGTGGCATTACTGCCACTCAAAATTATTATTCACCATGTAAGAATGCTTTTTTTGCCAACAATTCTTCTTCGGTTTCACGGTGATCAGGGTCATCTACGCAGCAGTCTACCGGGCATACTGCAGCACATTGTGGCTCCTCGTGGAATCCGTTACATTCCGTGCACTTTGCAGTTACGATGTAATAGAATTCGTCGGAAACAGGAGCTTGCTTTTCAGTTGCGCTCACTACCGTACCATCCTCTAGAGTCACTTCTTTAAGATTGGTACCACCGCCCCAAGTCCATTCTACACCACCTTCATAAATCGCTGTATTTGGGCATTCAGGTTCGCATGCACCACAATTGATGCATTCGTCTGTGATCATTATAGCCATAGGTCTTCAGTTTTGATGTTTCAAAAGTACAATCTCCTCAACATTGAGGCAATAAAAAAGTTGTCATACTAATTAATTTAAATTTATTCCATGCTACAGGTCTTTTTGGATACCTTTGTGCATGAGTTTTATGCTGTCACTTCAGGAGAGAATTAACGCTTTCAGTAAGCTGGGAGATCTTATTTCCAATTTGGGGGAAGAGGAGAAATCCAGCCTGTTCAGGAGATCAGAAAATCAAAATACCTGGTTTATACCCAGATCCTTACAGTCTGCTTTAGAGGGGATTTCCTTTCTTTTGAAATGGGAAAATCTCGAAAAATGGCTTTCTAAATATTCAATTAAGGAAAGTGTAGAACCAAAAGAGGTGGGAATCCTAATGGCTGGAAACATTCCCGGAGTTGGTTTTCACGATTTGCTTTGTGTTTTGATTACGGGACATATTGCCTGTGTGAAGCTTAGCTCTTCGGATTCAGTCTTTTCTAAATGGATAATCGATCAACTGATATTACTAGAGCCGAAATTTTCTCATTTTATCAGGGTAGAAGAAATGCTCAAAGGCAAGGATGCCTACATTGCTACAGGAAGTGACAATTCAGCAAGGTATTTTGAGTATTATTTTGGGAAGTACCCTCATATTATACGGGCAAACCGGACTTCTGTAGCTATCCTTTCAGGAGAAGAAAGTGAGGAAGAATTAAGGAATCTTGGTAATGACATCTTCCAATACTTTGGACTCGGGTGCAGAAATGTGTCAAAAATCTATGTAAAAGATGAAGAGAGCTTAACTCGGCTATTGGATGCTTTGGCTCCGATTTCCTGGGTTGCTACCCATCATAAATACCTGAATAATTACGAATACAATAAATCCATTTACTTGGTAAATGGGGAGAAACATTTGGACAATGGATTTTTGATACTCAAGGAAAGTCAGGAATTGGTGTCTCCGATTGGGGTACTTTTTTATGAGAAGTATGAATCTAAAATGGACTTGGAGGTGAAATTGAAGTCTGTCGAGTCAAAAATTCAATGTGTGGTTGGAGATTCATCCCTTGGTATAAGCGGCATTGTACCTTTTGGACAAGCACAGCTTCCCGGTCCATGGGATTATGCGGATAGAATTGATACTGTTAAATTTTTACTTGATTTAAGCTAAACGTTTTCAGTCTACCCAAATCGGAAGTTCAATACAAAAAACAGAACCTTCCCCTTCCTTGGAGTCAACTTTTAATGTTCCTCCATTTTTTTCAAGGTATTCCTTCACCAACAACATGCCTAGACCTGTTCCGCTTTCATTACTTTGACCTCGGGTAGTAAAGGAAATTCCACCCCGCAATTTTTGGAGATTCTCTTCGGAAATACCCAATCCAAAGTCCTGAACGCAAATTTTATGTTTGGCACCTTCACTTTGGCAAGTGACTTTTACCAGGCCCTGGGGTTTTGAAAATTTGATTGCATTTGAAATCAGGTTTCGAAATATCAGTTCAAGCATATTTTTATCTGCCTTTACCCAGGTGTTTTCAAAACCAAATAGTTCTATTTCAATCAGTTTTTCTTTTGCGATTCGATCCAGCAGGTTTTTCTGGCTAGTGATTAATTTTTGAAGATCAATTTTTTGAAGCTGAAGATATTCTCCCCGTAACTGGGAACTAGTCCAAGCCAATAGATTTTCTAATAGGATTGCTACATGCTCCATGTTTTTGGATACTTCAGGCAGCATGGCAATAAATTCTTCTTCTGAAACCAATCCGGTTTGAGTGAGATGAATTAATTCTTTAACACCGAATACAGGGCCTTTTAAATCGTGGGAAATAATACTGAAAAATTTATCCTTGAGGTCATTAAGTTGCTGTAATTCTGTAGCTTGTTTTTTTAATTTCTCGTTGATTTGAATCTCCTTCGTAATATCATCAAAGAGTAATAAAACTCCTGAAATCAAGGGACCTCCATCTTTTATCGGTACAGATTCTATTTTTATGATGGTCTCACCATTTGGGCCATTGATCCGGCTTTCTCTAGTTGATGGTTCCATTTGATCCAGAAGCCCGAGTATTTCGGGTCTTTCTTTGAAAATGATCTCTGCATGTTGTCCGATGAGTATCTTTTCGGGATGAAGGCAGAATTTTTTTGCGGCCAAATTGAAGTCTGCAATTTTTTTGCGATGGTCAAAAACCAAGACGCCCCGATTCATGACCTCAAGAATTTTGTCTCGAGCTACGGGTTTAAGATTCAGTAGATTAAACTTAAGAATTGCTATAGCTAAAAAGATATAGGTAAACAAAAAAGCGTAGGGGGTCATATCCAATCCCTCATAAGGTCTAAACCAGGAGGTTTGGTAAAGAATGTTGATGAAAAGAGGAAAGAAACCTCCGAGTATCAAAAGACGAGTTTGAAGTTTGAAATGGGAATTGGCAAATTCAAACCTTTTCCAAATCACTATGGTACCAAGAAAATAAAAGGCGTAAGAATAGATAACCTGGACAATGTAAAGTGGTCCTTTTTCTATCCCTAAAAGCGGGAAAGGCCCCTTGGTGATTAACCAATTAGATTTGTAGTGAAGCTGGTGCAGTGGGTTGGTGAGAACAATCAGATAAATGAAGACTGGAAGTATAAAAAGAACTGGGTATAGCCAGGGTTTAGTTTTATCCTCAAATCCGGTGTATTTGAGTGCAAAAATTACCCAGCAAGTAGGTGCCATCACCAATCCGATGTATTCTAGCTTGGTGAAAAATAACATGCTTTGTATTTCAGTCTGGGTAAGTTCTATGCCATAGAAAAATCCCCAAATAGAGAGTGAAAGCATGGTAAAGGCAATCCACTTGACCGATTCCTCCAGCTTCAGTCCAATGTACAAGGAAAATCCTAATACTATAGTGCTGGAAATCAGTAGGGTTATAGCGTAACCGTTTAAAACAATATCCATTTACCTAAAACTATTCCAGAAAATTCTGGAATCGGAGTTATAATTTTACTCTATACTAAGTGAAAATTCTCAACTATAAAAGCTTTGGGTAAGACTCAGTCAAGAAACTTCTTTCAATCATTGCTAACTCCATTCGGTTTGGTTTTGCTTTTGACCCTAGTCACTTTTTGGGTTACATTTTTCACTATTGAACTGAAAAGTGCGAGTCAGATTGAAAAGGCTGTGAAGTTAGTATCATTTTGGCAGGATGGATTTTTCAGTTTGTTGGGCTTCACCTTACAGATGATTATGATATTGGTTTTTGGGTATGCTCTTGCCGTCTATGAACCTGTCAATAAACTGTTAAGAAGCCTTGCAGGCATACCAGATAGCCTAGTTTCGGGCTCAATTTTGGTGGCCTCAATTACCATGATAGCGGGCCTGTTGAATTGGGGTTTTGGGTTGATTATTGGAGCATTGTTAGCGCGGTCGGTTCAAGAATCACTGGTTGCAAAAGGGATTTCTTCCAACTCAGCGCTCCTTGCTGCTGCAGGTTACCTTGGAATGGGAATTTGGCATGGAGGATTGTCAGGATCTGCACCCTTAACCGTGGCAGGGGAGGGGCATTTCCTTCAGGAAAAGATCGGATTGATTTCCGTTTCCAAGACGTTATTTTCATCATTCAATCTTATTACCACTAGTGGATTGTTTTTGGTATTCCTTTTTACAGTCTGGGGCTTGTCAAAAACGGCAAATACTTCTTCAGAGTCCGTTTCGGCTATTCCGATGAAGCCCATCAGTCAAGGGAAAGATCAAAATCTGGCTAGAGTCGTTGGGGTGGTCATGCTAGCAGTTCTCATGTTAGGGGTAGTCTGGGGTCGGGATCAAGGATTGGGAATGATTTCACTCAACTGGGTCAATTTTCTTCTTTTTTCCCTCGTATTGATCGCATTCAGGAGCTGGGACAAGTTTATTTTAGCAGTGGGAGAAGGATTGAAGGCTTCTGTAGATATTCTGGTTCAGTTTCCTTTTTATGCGGGTATTTTAGGTTTGCTCAGTTCTTCTGGAGTTCTTTTACAGCTAGCAGACTACATCCAATCTCTGACCAACCCCGAGTTTTTTCCTTTGATAACATTTTATTCTGCTGCCTTTGTCAATCTTCTCATACCGTCCGGGGGAGGGCAGTGGGCTATTCAAGGTCCTGTGATTTTGGAGGCCGCCAAAGCTTGGGGAATGGATCTTGGCAAGATGACCATGATTTTTTCATACGGGGATCAGATTACCAATTTACTTCAGCCATTTTGGGCCTTACCCTTGTTGTCCATTACCGGAGTTTCAGTGAGAAGACTGTTTCCCTACTGTCTGATTTTGTTCTTATCTGGTTTTGTTTTTTTGACGTTGGCTATTTGGATTTTGTACTGATTTCTTTTTAACTGTTTTAGGGGGCTAAAAAATCGATTAGGAACCTTAAGAAGTGAATGAGAGTTACCTTTTTAGTCGCTTTTTCCTATATTCGCAAGCGAAAAATTGAACCTTTTATCCACCTAAATATCCAAAACGATGGCTTTTGATATCGAGATGATCAAAGAAGTGTATGCCCGGTTTCCGGAGCGTATTTCTGCTGCCCGAAAGGCTGTTGGAAGACCACTTACTTTGACAGAAAAAATTCTTTATTCCCACCTGACAGAAGGAGCTGCTAGTCAAGCTTTTGAAAGAGGGAAATCCTATGTGGATTTCCAGCCGGATCGAGTAGCAATGCAGGATGCAACAGCTCAGATGGCTTTGTTGCAGTTTATGCAGGCTGGCCGTGACAAAGTTGCTGTGCCTTCCACTGTGCACTGTGATCACTTGATCCAGGCTGAGGTAGGGGCTGAAAAGGATTTGAACAAAGCAAAGGATAAAAACAAAGAGGTGTATGATTTCTTGGCCTCTGTGTCCAATAAGTATGGTATCGGCTTCTGGAAACCAGGTGCGGGTATTATTCACCAAGTAGTATTGGAAAACTATGCCTTCCCGGGTGGAATGATGATCGGCACAGACTCTCATACTCCAAATGCGGGTGGTCTTGGAATGATCGCCATCGGTGTTGGTGGTGCGGATGCCTGCGACGTGATGGCAGGATTGCCATGGGAGCTTAAGTTTCCTAAGCTCATCGGCGTAAAATTGACAGGCAAGATGTCTGGCTGGACCTCTGCTAAAGACGTGATTTTAAAAGTAGCCGGTATTCTGACTGTAAAGGGTGGAACCGGTGCCATTGTGGAATATTTCGGAGAAGGTGCTCGTTCGCTCTCTGCCACAGGAAAAGGTACCATCTGTAATATGGGAGCCGAAATCGGGGCTACCACTTCCATCTTTGGATATGATGAGAAATCAGCCGCGTATCTTAAAGGAACAGGCCGTGCTGATATCGCCGATATGGCAGATGCCATCGCAGAGCACCTGACAGGTGATGAAGAAGTGTATGCTAATCCAGAAAAGTACTTCGACCAACTGATCGAAATTAACCTTTCTGAATTAGAACCACACGTCAACGGACCTTTCACTCCGGACTTGGCTTGGCCTATTTCTAAGTTTGCAGCTGCCGTTAGAGAAAATGGATGGCCAGCTAAATTGGATGTTGGTTTGATTGGTTCTTGTACCAACTCATCGTATGAAGATATCTCCAGAGCTGCTTCCCTTGCTCAGCAGGCTGTAGACAAAAGGCTAAATGCAAAATCTGAATATACCATTACTCCAGGTTCTGAGCAGGTTCGCTACACCGTGGAAAGAGACGGGTTCCTGGATACCTTCGGCAAGATGGGAGGGGTTGTTTTGGCTAATGCCTGCGGTCCTTGCATCGGTCAGTGGGCTCGTCATGGTGCTGAAAAGCAAGAAAAAAACTCCATCATTACTTCATTCAACAGAAACTTTGCCAAGCGTGCGGATGGTAACCCAAATACCCACGCTTTCGTGGCTTCACCTGAAATTGTGACCGCTTTGGCCATTGCCGGAGATCTTACATTCAATCCTTTGACGGATACTCTTACTAATGCTGAGGGACATCAAGTGAAGCTTGATGAGCCTAAAGGTTTGGAATTGCCTACCAAAGGATTTGCCGTGGAGGATGCAGGTTATCAAGCTCCGGCAGAGGACGGTTCTTCTGTGCAAGTTTTGGTGAGCCCAACATCTGATAGACTTCAGTTATTGGATTCTTTCCCTGCTTGGGAAGGTACCGATCTCAAGGGGTTGAAACTTTTGATCAAGGCAAAAGGTAAGTGTACCACAGACCATATTTCAATGGCAGGTCCATGGTTGAAATACAGAGGACATTTGGACAACATTTCCAACAACATGTTGATAGGTGCGGTAAATGCATTCAATGACGCGACCAACAAAGTGAAAAACCAATTGACAGGAGAATATGGTGAAGTACCAGCCACCCAGCGTCAATATAAAGCTGCGGGTATTGGTTCTATCGTAGTTGGAGATGAAAACTATGGTGAAGGATCATCCAGAGAGCATGCAGCAATGGAGCCTAGATTCTTGGGCGTAAGAGCAATACTGGTAAAATCATTTGCTCGAATCCATGAGACAAACTTAAAGAAGCAGGGCATGTTGGCATTGACTTTTGCCAATCCGTCTGACTATGATTTGATTCAGGAAGATGATGCCATCGACATTATTGGTTTGACATCATTTGCTCCAGGTAAGCCTTTGCAAATAGTCCTCAACCACAAAGATGGAAGCAGCCATACTATTCATGCTAATCATACCTATAATGAGGGTCAGATCGAATGGTTTAAAGCCGGCAGTGCATTGAATTTGATCAAAGCTAACGCTTAATTTCTTTTGACTAAATTAAAAGGCCGTGGTGAATTTTTCGCTACGGCTTTTTTTGCATCCAAACCCAATGAAAAAAGTAGTCCTAATAATTGCAGTTTCCCTTCTTTCAGGGCTCTTCGCTTTCCCTTCCTTTGCTCAGAATGAGTCCGATGAAAGAGCTTTGCTCAACGTCGAAAATGGCATCAGTATTTCGAAAGATTCTCTGTTTAAACTGAATCTTAGATTCAGGATGCAGAATAGATTTGGAGTGAGGACGGAAAGCGGCGAGGATCTTTCCATTGAACAAACTGACTTTAGGGTCAGAAGAATGCGGTTGAGACTGGACGGCTATGTCTTAAATCCAAGGATTCAATATTATATCCAATTGGGATTTTCTAAAGCTGACATGGATTTGGATGGGGGAGGATTTGCTCAGCCCATTCGAGATGCTATTATTCACTATTATTTCACTCCTAACCTTTATGTGGGATTTGGGCAGGCCAAACTACCTGGAAACAGGGAAAGAGTAATCAGTTCTGGGAATCTTCAATTTATAGATCGGTCTATTGCAAATGGTATTTTTACGCTTGATCGGGATTTTGGCTTTTTTGCCTATTACACCTTGCCTACAAAAGGAAGAGCCTTGTATCAGTTGAAAGGTGCTATCAGTACGGGGGAAGGCCGTAATCCCTCTCCTGGTGATGAAGGATTAAGTTATACGGGAAGGTTGGAACTCCTTCCATTTGGAAAATTTAAAAATTCAGGAGACTATTCAGAAGGTGACTTGGAGTTTGAGCCCACTCCTAAGTTGGGCTTTGGAATAACTTTCAACTCAAATAAAAAAGCTGTCCGATCCAGAGGACAGCTTGGTCCTGATTTATATCAACAGCGGGATCAACGGGTTTTTATTGCCGATGCGATGTTTAAGTACCAGGGTTGGGGTGTCATGGCGGAATACTTTCAAAGATCCTCCAACGATCCCATTACCCGTAATTCCATAGGAGCCACTCGGGTGGTTTGGGTAGGTAGAGGGCATAATTTTCAAGCTAGTAAAATGATCTCAAAAAAATCTGAAATGGCATTCCGATACGCGCAGGTAATTCCGGATGAGGAAATTAAATCATTTGAAAATCAAGGAGAGGAGCTCGCCTTGGGTTTTTCAAGATATCTCAATGGTCATCGAATCAAGATCCAGGGAAATGTGGGTTATGGATGGTCAAATAATACATTACAGTTGATCAATACGTCCAATTTTTGGTTTGGAGTATTTCAAGTTGAATTTGGGATCTAAATTTTTTTTACAAAAAATTGTATTTATAAATTTAAAAACTTGCTACGAAATACAATTTGCTGTATGTTTACTGCTGTTACGGAAAGTTTTATTTCTTTTCGTAAGGAAGCACTACAATCAGCAATTTGATGCAGGACAAAGGGATAAACAGTACGTTTAAGAAGATCATTTACGAGTCATCGGAAATGGTTTTTTTGGCTGATGATACGTATCCCTATTCTATTTTTTATGCCAATGAGTCTTTTGACGAGCAAATTGGAGAAACCCTTAAAGACAGAAGTCTCGTAGGACTAGGCCTGGATATCAATGCTTATATCTTCAAAGAAGAATTGGTTCTTGCCCACAACCACAAGGATTATTCTTTCCGACTTGAATTGCCTCAAGATAGCGGATCAAATTATTTTCTGTTTTATAAAGGAAAGGAAATCAAAACCCATGGACTTCCCAACAAGAAGGAAGCCTACCAATTTTTCACCTCAAAGCTGGATTTAATAGCAATTGGTAAGTATGACTATTTGACTTACTTAAATTCGATGGTTTTACCTGTTTTGGGGTATGAACCGGCCGAATTGCTGAATACCAATCTCTGTTCTTTTATTCATGAAGAGGACTTAAGTGATCTCCAAGCTTTTTGGAAAGTCCAAAGCAAATCTCAAGAGCATGCTTTTCAGACCTTTCGATTTAAGGCAAAAGATGGCACATATCGGTATTTGGAGTGTTCTATTCAGTTTACTCAGGATTCATTCTTTGTAATTGCGAGAGACATCTCCAATAGAATATCTACTCAAGAGGATGAAAGATATTTTTCAACTTTGGCTGATCAAATCCCATCCCTTGCCAACTCAGCTTCTTGGAAATTCTCCATTACCACCCGTGAATTTTCCTGGAATCAGGGAGAAGAACATTTTTTTCAAAAGTTTCAAATCAAAGAACCTCATAGGGAAGAAGTCAAAGACCAACTCTTGAATTTTTTGGGTGGATTAGATTCAGAGGTTCATTTTAAAGAAAATTACCAGGGAGAAATCCAGTTAAGTTCCGGAAAAAAACTAGGGTCAATTGTATACAAGCCCAAATCCAATCCTTCTTCATTGTGGGGTGTTTTTTGGGATAATTCGGCCAAGGAACTTCTCCAAAAGGAAATTCAAATTCAGAAATCGATATGGGCCGAAAGCCCAGAGTCCATGATGTTAGTGGATGATCAAGGGACCATCTTGTCAATCAATCGCGAGTCGATAAATCTTTTTGGCATCAAAGATGAATCAAAGGTTAAGCATCTAAGTGACCTCAATATTTTTTTTGAAGAGGAAAACGTTTGGTCAGATTGGATCAATAGCTCCAAAGGAACAACGATTATTTCAAGGTTTTCCACTCTTTTGATAAGTGAAAATGGAAATTCTTTGACTTTAGAGGTAGCTGCAAAGAGGTTAAATCTGGATCAGAAAGAATGTGTTTTGCTCTCTTTCCGAAATATTACCGAGCAAATTACCTTGGAGAAAACCATCGAAGAGAGCAGTGATTTCTTGATGAATTTGACCGAACAGGTTCCTGGAGGATTATATCAGTTGGTCTTAAATTCTGAAGGTCAGATGAATTTTTCCTTCCTTTCCAAAGGCATAAATTCAGTGCTTGGAATTTCCCAAGAGGAGATTTACCAATTCAACGATATTTCAGCAGCCATTGCCAAAGTTCATCCCCAAGATCTTCCTACAGTCATTATGTCCTCAGTGGCTTCTGCAAAGAAAATGGAGCCGTGGCAGTGTCAGTTTCGTGTCAAATCCGGGGAATCGGATCAACCTTATCGTTGGGTTTTGGGTGCTGCAAGGCCTCAGTCTTTAGAAAATGGGGATATGGTTTGGTATGGGTATCTGACAGATATCACTAAGCAAAAGGAATTTGAGGTAAAATTGGATGAAGCAAGAGTGGCAGCTGAAAAGGCCAACCAGATCAAGTCGGATTTCCTCTCCATGATCAGTCACGAACTGAGAACACCTCTCAATGCAATCTCAGGCTCGGTTTATTCCCTTTTCCACGAAAATCCTACGGATTCTCAAAAATCAGCACTGAATACCATCAATTTTGCGGTAGACAATTTGATCATCATGATCAATGATTTGTTGGACTTCCAGAAAATTGAGGCAGGAAAACTGACCATCGAGAATAATCCGTTCCGGTTGAAGGAGCTTTTAGAGCAAATCATTAAGGGCTTGTCTTTTCATGCCGCCGATAGCAAAAATAAACTTACCCTTCAGCTTTCCGAAGGATTGGATATTACGGTGAAAGGAGATAAGACTCGACTTTCTCAGGTTCTTAATAATTTGATTACCAACGCATTGAAGTTTACAAATGAAGGAAATGTAGATGTCAAAGTGGAATTGGTTGGTCAGATCCGAAACAAGGTTAAAGTTTATTTTGAGGTGAAGGACACCGGTATAGGGATAGCTCCAGAAAATCAAGAAAAAATCTTTAATGATTTCGACCAAGTCAGGCCCACCTTCAGCACCAAATATGGAGGTACCGGTCTGGGACTTTCCATTACCCGTAAACTGCTGAATCTGATGGGTGGAAAGATTGCTCTTGAATCAGCTGTTGGTAAGGGTAGTAGATTCTTTTTTGACTTAGAGTTAGAAAGATCCGAAGAGGATCTGGTATATATTCAGGAGAGCAAAAGAAAGCCGGTATCATTGGACAAGCTTCATTTGTTGATGGCAGAAGACAATGAGGTCAACTCCTTGGTTTTGGGTAAGATTATTAAGAAATGGGGTTTTACCTATGACCGAGTCGAAAACGGTCAGGAAGCAGTGGAAGCTGTAAAGAAAGGAAACTACGACTGTATCCTGATGGATATTCAAATGCCTGTCATGGATGGGTTTGAAGCTACAGTAGCGATCAAGGAGTTTTCCGAAACGCCGGTTATTGCACTTACGGCTGCTGCAAAATTGGAAATCATGGAAAAAATCGATGAATGCGGATTTGAAGGTTTTGTGGCCAAACCTATTGATGCTGCCGAACTTTTGAAGAAGATCAAAGAAGTGATCACTGAGAAGAATTACAAAGCCTGAGCTTTTTCCAGATATTCCTTAACCAATTCCATGTCGGGATAATTTTTTGCCAGATCCGACAAGTAAGACAACGCAGAAACTTTATCTCCCATCATCACATAATAAATGCCTTTGTTTCGCAAGGCAAAAGGATTTTTGGGATCCATCTGAATGCTTTGGTTAATCAGGTTCAGACCTTCTTCTTTTTGGTCTAAAAACAATAAATAGAGTCCCTTATTATTGTAGAAATAAGCTTGTCGATTGTCCAGCGTGATTGCTTTTTCTACAGCATCCAAGGCAAGCTGATAATCACCTTCTTCGAAGAAGATCATGGAGCGCAGATTGTGTAAATTTGGCTCTCCTGGGTTAATTTTTTCTGCCTGATCCAGGATAGATTTAGCCTTCTCGAATTGTTTTTGGTAAAACAGGATAGTGGCTTGATTGACAAGTAAATCGGAATTACTGGGCTCCAGCACTGCGGCACTTTCAAAAGCCTCCAATGCAGCCGGATAGTTTTTGAGCTTTTCTTGAGCAAGGCCATTTAAAAAGTGTGATTTCCAGTTTTCCGAATTCAACTTTAGCAGGCGCTCGGCATCTTCACGGGCTTTATAAAATTCTCCGTTATCCAAATAGCATATTCCCCGCTGAAATATGGCCTCAAAATAATCTGGTCGAAACTGAATTGACTTACTTAAATCTCCGATGGCTTCTTCCAGCTGATTGAGTCGGAGGTGGGCCATAGCTTTGTTATAATAGGCATCCGAATAGGTAGAATCCAACGCAATGGCTTCCTGATAGAAGCCAATAGCCGTTTTTGGATCATTTTCCTCCATTTTTTCATTGCCCTTGAGTAAAAATCTCCCTTTTTTATCTTCCAGGCTGTCGCATCCTGACCAAACAAAAGCAAGGAATAAAAAAATGCTAATTGATAGTTTCATCCGTTTGTTTATTCTCTTTTTCTTCTTCTTTTTCTTCCCCCAAAAGTAAGGCAAAAGGTTTGGTTGATTCCGAGAGATCAAAAATTTCTCTTAAAATCGCCAGCGTAGGGATGACTAAGATCATACCTGCCACTCCCCAGATGGATCCTCCAATCAATAAACCCAAAAAAGTAATAAAAGCGTTGAGGTTGACATTGCTGCCCACAATTTTTGGAGTTAGAAAATTTCCTTCCACCAGCTGGATTACCTGATAAGCCCCTAAAATAAGTATGGGATAAATAAGACTATCCATGGTCAGGAAGGAGTAAATGACCGGAAGGCTGACTCCAATTAGGGGACCTATGTATGGAATTATGTTTAAGATGGCGCCAAGAATTCCAAAAAAAACGGCATGCTTTACACCTATGATCGAGTAGGCAGTAATGTTTAATATGGCAAGGATAATCATCACTTTTCCTACTCCTGAGATATAGTTTAGGATAATCTTACGTAGACTGGTGATCCGGATTTTTACCAAGGCAGGATCTTTATCCCGATAGATTTTGACCATCATTTTGGTCAAATGATCCCTGTAAAGCAGAAAGAAAAACATGAAAATCGGAATCAATACCAATCCGGACAGGGATCCTATCGCATTGAGGGCAAAAGCAGAAATGCTGCTGCTATTTTCATTTACAAATTTTAAAATGGCCTCTGAATCCATTTTGGATGCAAAATTTTCATTGATTCCAAAAGTGGAATGTGTCCAGTGATCAATTTCCAATGCTACAGTATTGATTCGGTCTGAGACGTTAGTGAAGTCTTTTGTAAAACTGACCATATTGCCAATTATAAAACTGATCAATCCAGCCACGGTAAACGTCATCAATAAAAGGGAGATCACACAGGTGAGCGTTCTGGGAACTCTTTTCTTTTCTAAAAAGTCACTGAAAGGGGTAAAAAGTATGGCAAAGAACCCCCCCATAAATAAAGGAACAAGCAGCCCTTTACCAACAATCAAAAAGAAAACCAGCACAATGATGAATACCATGACTGAAAGCGCCTTCAGGTAGGATGGGATAGAAAATTGTTTGGTTTTCATACGAATCACTATGTGTATTAAAAGATAACCTTTCCAAAATGATAATCAAATGATTAAGCCAAGAGACCGCTTCGTTTTAGGAGCGCATCCGGTTTAGGATCTCTGCCTCTGAATCTTTTGTAAAGGACGGAAGGGTGTTCACTTCCCCCTGCGGACAGGATGTTTTTTTCGAAAGAAGACGCTGTCTCAGGATCAAAAACCCCTTTTTCTTGAAATAATTCGAATGCATCCGCATCCAGTACTTCGGCCCATTTATAGCTATAATAGCCGGAAGAATAACCACCCTGAAATATGTGGGAGAAACTGGTACTGACCATGGTTCCGGGTACCTTTGGAAGCAAATCAGTCTTCTTCATCACCTCGGATTCAAATTCTTTGATATCGGTGATATTACTCGGATCATTACTGTGGTAGGCCATGTCCAACAGCCCAAAGCTAATCTGCCTCACCGTCATATACCCTTGCTGGAAATTTGCCGCATTTTTGATTCTTTCAATCAACTCTGCAGGAATGGGCTCGCCGGTTTGATAGTGCTTTGCAAAAAGGTCGAGGCAATCCTTTTCATAACACCAATTTTCGAAAATCTGAGATGGTAGCTCTACAAAATCCCAATATACGCTGGTGCCAGAGAGGCTTTCATAAGTCCCTTTGGCAAGCATCCCATGCAATGCATGCCCAAATTCATGAAAAAGTGTAGTGACTTCGTTGAAAGTCAATAAGCTAGGCTTGGATTTGGTGGGTTTAGTGAAATTGCAAACGATAGAAATATGGGGACGGTGATCCTGACCATTTTCGTGGTATTGTCCTCGGAATGAGGTCATCCATGCCCCATTTCTTTTGCCCGGTCTTGGGAAAAAGTCTGCATAAAAGACCGAAACAAATTTTCCATCCCTATCCCTTACTTCATAAGCGGTTACCTCAGGATGATAAACAGGGATTTCAGGATTGGGCTGGAAGTTCAATCCATAAAGTTTAGATGAGGTGTCAAATACACCTTGGATCACATGTTCAAGCTGGAAGTAGGGCCGAAGGAGCTCATCATCCAGAGCGTACCTTTCTTTTTTGAGGAGTTCTGAATAATAGGCGAAATCCCATTTTTCAAGTGAGGCCAATCTGTCCAGCTTTTGTGCATAATCTGCCACTTCCTGTACTTCTTGGATGGCTTTGGGTTTGGCTTTTTCTAGAAGAGACTCCAAAAAATCCAGCACGGTTTTGGGATTTTTGGCCATTCGCTCTTCCAGGACAAAATCTGCATGGCTGGAAAATCCTAAAAGTTTTGCACGCTGATTTCTGAGGGTGAGGATTTGTCGGATAATCTCCTGATTGTCCAATTCATCTCCTTTAGCAGATTTGGTATTGAAGGCCATAAACAGGGTTTTTCTCAATTCCCGGTTTTTGGCATAAGTCATTGCAGGAATATAGGAGGGATAATCCAGGGAAAACGCCCACTTTCCGGATTGCCCTTTCTCTTCGGCAAGCTGAGCCGCAGCTTCTTTAATTCCCTCCGGTAAACCTTCCAGTTCCTTTTCATCGGAGATAAAGTGGACAAACCGGTTGGTCTCAGCAAGGACGTGCTCACCGAATCTAAGGCTCAGCTGAGCCAATTCCTGATCTATTTTGCGAAGAGTTTCTGCCTCAGAGGAGTCAAGTTTTGCTCCATTTCGAACAAATGACTTATAGGTTTTTTCCAGCAGGGTAACTTGCTCCGCACGTAGATTCAAACTTTCTTTTTGGGAAAAAACCTGAGAAACCCTTTGGAACAACTCCTGATCCAAGAGGATGTCATTGGAATGTTCTGTAAGAAGAGGTGAAATCTCTCGTGCCAACTTTTGGATTTCCTCATTCGTCTCTGCCGAATTGAGGTTGAAGAATATGGCTGTAATGACACCCAAACGCTTTCCGCTACGATCCAAGGCTTCGATCGTATTTTCAAAAGAGGGAAGCGGATGAGTCTTTATAGTTTCAATTTCACCTTTAGCCAGAGCAATAGCTTCCTTTACAGCAGGTAGAAAATGTTCGTTTTTGATCAAGTGAAAAGGGGCAGTTTCAAACGGCGTAGTAAAATCGGAAAGTAAAGGATTGGTCATTCTTTTTTGGGAATTCAATTTTGTAAGTGCACGAATTTACCACTTTGTTCCGATGAGCTTGACCCTTGAGTTGTAGGAATTGCAATTTTTAACCACTTGATTCCCCAGATTGGCAATTCTTGCCATAATCAATTTACGGATAAGGATTTATCGTCAAAGGCTTACTACTTGTAGTATGTAGCTTTCTAAAAAGAAGATATATGAAGAATCACAAGTTTGGATTCGGTGGTCAAGTCAAATCGGAATCCACTGAATCAAAAGAGGTGGATTTTGGTCGGTTCAGGGGAAGAAAGGGTTTTTAAAAAGTCAAATCCCTGAAAATGAATTAATAAATGCATTAAGCCCGTTTGCTAAAAATCAAACTATAAAAAGATGAAAGTTTATCTTATCCCATTTTTGATGTTAATCCTTTTCACAGTTCATTCCTATGGTCAGGAAAAGAGTGAGCCTGTTCGCTACAATAAAAACGGATCCTTGATTTGGATATCCCTCACCAACGGAGCGGTTTTAGGAAAAGGGTTGCTTTGGAAGGTTTCAGAAGATACCCTTGAGTTTGCCAATTTGGAATATAAAAACCGACATCATTATCTGGAGAATATTGAAACCTTAAAGCTTCATTATTCTGAAATAAAGGAGTTGAAAACAACTCCCCGAGCTGCCATTAAAAAAGGAATGTGGACAGGTGCGGCATTGGGTTTGGCTTCAGGTTTGGCGGTAGGATTGACGACTACAAAAGATCCTGAACCGGTTACCTACCAGCAAAGCAGTCAAGGGATTTGTTTGCTCTTTATTTGCACCGGCCCTTCTACCTATACTATGGTCGAAGATGAACCTAAAGATGCCGGAATAGTAATTTTAAAAACACTTGTTTTTACTGGCATTGGGGCCTTAGTTGGTGGAATATTGGGTAATTCGGCAGCTGTCGAAGAACAACTAGATGGATCAAAAGAAAAATACCTAGCGCTTGTTCCTGAATTAAAAAGCCAGGCCTATTGGGGAACTCAAAAGGCAAAGAGTAAATGAAAAAACCGGGCTTATCACCCGGTTAAATTTTAAAAATCAAAGTCACAACTCATCTCTTCCATTCCAATAGGTGCACCATCCGGAATATTCAGGGTTTGCTGAGGTGTAAGTTCCTCTGGCAGCTGAAGGTAGGCGGTTATTTTTTGATTCAGGAATTCTCTGTGTGCCTGAAGCACGGAGGAGTTGCCCAAGGGTGATTTGCCTAGTTGACCCAGTTGTTTTCTGATGATTGCCCTCACGGTTTGGGATGCGTTTGCATTTTTGGAAAGGCTGATCAAATAGTCCACATATTTTGCCTCTGTCATTAGCTTGATTTCACTTTGCAATCCGCCGGGAACTGTATTGGAAAACACTTGAGCACTGACTTTGGATAGGATATTTTCCAAGCTGGGCAGGGAATTGTCTTGTAAGTTTTGGAGATAAATCCTATTGACCCTTCCTGACTCAAACAGAAATGTAAAAGTAGCATCCACCACATTTTCAGCAGGGGCAATCGGATCAAAGACCGGTCCTGTACGGGCTGGGAAGGTTTCTCTGTTTCTGTTAAATCCGTAGGGACGAGGTGGAATCAGAGCCAGAATATGTGCAGGAACTTCTAAGTTGGCAGGCGAAATGGTCGTCAATAATGCATTCAGCGCATCATTTTGATCTTTTGCCGGTATCCATTTCTGCTCTGACTGATTATCTCCCTTGATTTTATAAGTATAGTCCACCCCACCGATCAATTTGCTGGTTGCCTCCAGTTGGTAGCGGTGCATGAGATAAAGCGGGACGAAAACTTCCTCCAAAATTGCCTGTGGTTCGCCTGTTTTGATGGCATTTAGTCCAAAGGTTTTCATTCGGTTTTCCCTAAGCTTAAGTAATCTCATCAGCTCTTCAGATGCAGATTCTCCATTATCCCAAAGATGGGATCTGGGATGGACGCCACTGGGATTTCGGGAATCTGAATCGGTGATGAATTCAAATCCAGCGGAGTACGTATCCTTCAATGTTTTTTCCAAAAATTCTTCTTCAGATTGGCCTGGTTTGGGAGTCCCATATCCATAAGTAATAGCCCATTTGTCCCATTCACCGATTTTAAGATCATAGGCATTGCTGAAGTCTAAGTTGCCCTTTTCATCTTGGGTAATGACCGGATGTGGGTAATCCATTACAGAAGAACGGCCGCTTGCAGAGGTAGCATAGCTGTGAGCTAGACCGATTGTGTGTCCTATTTCATGAGCAGAAAGTTGCTTCAATCGGGTTAATGCCATTTCCATCATTCGAGGATCTGCCGGTTTACCCTCCTCAAAGGGCTGTAACAATCCTTGAGCGATCAAATAATCCTGCCGGACCCGAAGTGAGCCAAGAGACACGTGTCCTTTGAGAATTTCTCCAGTTCTTGGGTCTCTGACGCTGGATCCATAGGACCAGCCACGGGTGGAG
The DNA here is from genome assembly GCF_014324365.1 of Algoriphagus sp. AK58. GTDB lineage: Bacteria > Bacteroidota > Bacteroidia > Cytophagales > Cyclobacteriaceae > Algoriphagus. The sequence goes on along the minus strand of NZ_QEIG01000020.1, from coordinate 52,694 downwards.
CGGTGTACCCATTGGATGACATTGTAGCGAACATCCATCAAATCCATTCCTTCAGGGGCAAGTTCTACCCGGAAGGCGTTTTTGAATCCTGCCGCTTCAAATGCCTGAGCCCACCAGTTGCCTCCTTCGATCAAGGCAGACGCTACCGGCTCTGGTGTTCCTCTATCGAGGTAGTAAATGATAGGTTCTTTGACCTCAGAAACTGGAGCATTTGGATCTATTTTCTCCAATCGATGTCTTGAAATAAATCTTTTGACCAAAGGTTCATCGATCGGAGTGGTGTAATCTTGGTAGCTGATAAAGAAGTAGCCTGCTCTTGGGTCAAATTCTCTTTTGGCATATAAGTCTGGCAACTCAATGAACGAGTGCCTCATCCGTACTGTGACTGCCTCAGGTGTAGGAGTGACCGAGCGGAGATAAGCTCCTGCGCCTGTACCTGTCAGAGTAATAGTAGCCTCAATTTCTGTGTTCTTCGGAAAGTTTTTGGTGGTAGGGTAGTAGAGACCTGAGCGGCTTGCATCCACTCGATAGGTTCCTTGACGCGATCTGCTAAGGGTTTCGCCCACTCCATGTGCGTCCTGGAGGAAGAAGTTGGTCCCATCCACGTATATTTTTCCTCCTTCCGTTTTTGCAATTTCAAACCCCCATAGGGCTGATTCAGCAAAAGCGTCCCGGATGGATTTGGCTTCATAGGGATTGTCGGTATAGGCCCGATAGTCATAGTTTTTATGGACCATCAGGATTTTGTTGCCAGTTTTTCTAAACTCCACCACACGAGTGTCTCCAAGCTGCCCTCGATCAAGCCCGATGTCATTTGAACCTACACCTGCTGTCAAAGAGTTGACATAAAGTAGTTCTTGGTCCAAGAATGGGATTTCAAGATAAATTTTTCCTTTTTCCTCGTCCAAGAAGAAAGGGACAAAGCCTTCCTGTCGGTTCATTTTGGAAAAGTCTTGGGCTTGAACCCTGCCGATTAATAACAAGCAGATTGTGAGTCCCCACATCAATGTTTTGCGTTGCATAAGGTGGTTTTCTTTTTTCTACAAATTATCAAAAAGCGCAGGTACTAGTTCACCATTAATGGAAAATTCACTGAAGAAAGTAACGAAGCATAAATGCGGTGTCTGTCTGACGGGGGCCTTCGATGGTCTGAAGACCCGAACTGATCACTTCTCTATCTGTGTATGTAGTTCTTGCAAAACGAAAATAGGCGGTCAATTTTTGATTGAACTGGTATTGTCCGAGGAGATAGTGTCGAATACCTCTTCCGGAATACGCGGGTACCGAGAACGTCCATAGCACATTGTTTTCAAAGGAATAAAGCCGATTATCATAGGTTTCTGCATCAAACAAAGCCGCTCTTCCGGTAATTCTCCATTTGTTTTTTCCAAACTGGACATCTTGCAAAACCATCAATCCGTAGGTTTTATTCTGTTCAATTTCCACCTGACTCCAAAGGACTCTGGACCTGAGAAAGAGGTTCCTGGTCAATTGGGTTTCAAGACTTAGGGTTGAATTGATTTTATAAATTGGGGAAACGAGATAGGGGAGGCTAGGCTCACCGGTATTGGGTAGATTTCGGTCCTTTTTTTCATTTCTTATTTGTAAAAAAGCCAAAAGGTTTCTGCGGGGTTGATAGCTTATTCTTCCTAACCATTCATACCCTCGGGATGGAGAGTAAACCCGATATTTAATCCAAGGAAAACGAAACGAATCGTAGTAGGCATTGATTCTCCATACTTTGGTTGGCATCACCTGGATTCCCATATAGAGACCACGTTCGTTGATTGGTCTGGTATTTTCTGCAAAACCGGATGAGTAAAAACTATGAAAATCACGATCATAGTTTCTCCATAAAAGAGAAAAATCTATGGTTTTGCCGAGGCTGCTTACTAAACCAATGACTGTTCCTGTTCCCTTGCTCTTGGAAATGGCGGATTCCCCAAATAGCGAAAAATTCTTCCAATAGTAATTAAAATAAAGACTTCCAACTTGATTGGTTTGACCTGAGAATTCAAACTGGTTATAAATCCGTGGATCTCTTATCCAAGGCCTGTTGAATTGGGTATGTAATACATTGGCACCTCCCATCCATCTTCCGGAAGGATGATTGAATTGAAGATTACCGCCTAAGTTTACTTCTCTGATTTGATTTTTTGTGGAAAGCTCGCTTGGTGTCCTGTGTAGGCCAGTTTGGGTGAGACTACTGATCGTTTCTACAGTGTTTTCAAGGGAATCCAGGGTAAGGGAAATCCTTCCATCTCTGGGAGCGTTGGAAAGAATGAAAGTCGTCTGCCAATTTTTGATTTGGCGGGTAAGTCCTACTCCTCTAAAATATCCAAATTCCAATGCTGCAGTATACGGAAGTATCCCAAAACTGCTTCTTCTGACAGTGGGCACGGTTTCCGCTCCTTTTCCCAAGGTGTAACCTGCTCCGAAAACGAGTCCCTGTCCAAAACTTGCCTGAAAATCTCCCAAGGCGATCGTTCTCCATTTTCCGACAAAGTACCTGGTGATATGAAAGGAAAGAAAATTAAAACCATATCGGGCCGTTTTTCCATCCCAGGAAAATTGTTCTCCTGGATCTTTTTCCAATGTCATTCCAATACTGAAATCTCTTGGTCTTTGAATTCTAAATCTCAGATAAAAATCATTTGGATCTCCTAGGTATCGGGTACTTAAAGTGCCATTTCTGCTGGTATCTGCAGGAGTAAATCCTCGCCTTGTTTCCCAGGTTCTTCGGTGCCGGAAGAGCAAATAGGCATTTTCTTCTTCTTTCAGACGCTGGAAAAAAGGCTTGGTACGGCTTCCATTTCCTCCAATTGTCACAAACGGAAGTAAATTTTCTATTGTCAGCAGGTCAAATTCGGGTATAGCCTGAAGCTCGTAGAGTGAGATGAAATCCCCGTTAATTTTCCGGTATTCCAGCAGATTGGAAATCTGCAAGGGAGATAGAAGATAAGAGGCTTGTAAGATTTCCGAATCTGCCTTGTTGACATCTATGGGGTTTTGGTAAAGCTGAAAAAGTACTTCATAAATTGCTTCATAATCGATATCCTCTTCCTGAACAGGAAATAGCCTTTCGATAAAAGATTCCATATCGATATTCGGCTTTGGAGGGTTTTGAGCAAAAAGTCCCAAGCTTAGAATAAAGAAAGTTGAAAAAAAACACAGCCTCATTTAATTATAACTTTAGTGATAAAGAAAAATGATGAGTTCTTCCCAGAGCTGAATTTTGTCCGTAGGCGTAGTCCAATCCAAATAGATCTTTTCTTATTCCCAGGCCAAAACTTACTCTGGATGGATTACTATTGATTCCTGTTCTCAATAGAATCCACTCTGCTAATCTGTATTCAAGACCCAATTTGAAAACTGGTGGCAGGTCCACGTCTTTTTCCAGTTCGGAATGAATTCTAAGCGGCTCAGAAGGAAAATAGCTCAAACCCAACTGAACCAGGGTTGGAAGACGTTGCTCTGAATGTTTACTGACTTTGGATTGGGTGAGGTTGGAAATATGGGCTCCAAGAAAAAATACGGGACTTAATTCTGCTATTCCACCAAGGGAGAAAACCAGGGAGTGACCCGATCCAAATCCCTCAATCTGTGTTTGAAACCAATCAATTTTTGCTCCCAAGCTCACAATTCCCAAGGTATTGGAGACTCCGATCCCGAAAATCTGTTGGTTGAAAAGATCTCCTCCGAACCTGGAAATTCCCAAACCAATCGTTGCAAACTCATTTTTCAAAGCACCGCTGAATGAAAGCGTGCTTAATTCTTTCAGGCCAAACCTCTGGTCAACGCTCACACTGATTTCTGACTGTTCCAATCGATCCAATGCACCCACATTGTTGAAAACAGTCCATGAATCATCTACAAAAAGTTTCAAATTACCCATTCCTTGGCTCCTGGCGCCATGGGCTTGAGATTGAGGATCGGTCTGAGAAAATGCAGAAAAAAGAACCGAAACCCAGAAGCATAAAAAAAGAGTCAGCTTCATTTGATTCAGAAAAATTCTTGAATCAATTTAACTAAAAATCAAATGATTGAAAAAGTTTTTTTAAAAAGGTGCTCGGAAGTTGAAGAAGAAGTTGCCTTCCCCCTGATTATTCATGGAATATTCAAATCTCAGGACCACGTCATAAAATCCGATGATGTCTATTCCTGGCCCATATCCAAAGAGGTATTTGTTAGAAAGCCTGGCGTTTTCGGGAATCTTGTTTCGGTCTGTGACACTTCCGTGGTCAAAATTCCCGCTTAAGTAAATTTTGAAAGGCAACTGATTAAACTGATCGGATTCCAAATATCTAGAGATATCCAATGTGACATCTAGTAGTTTCATTCTAAGGCTGTTTTTCTGAACATAAAGCTGTTGGCCTTCGATTACGTTCAGTTCATAACCTCTGATGAAATTGGGCTGGTACCCAATGCCTCTTACCAGTGCATAGGGTTGCTGAGGGCTCAAAAACCAGACACCGGTCAATCCCGCGGCAAAATGGAATCGGTCACTAATTGGGAAGTATTTATTTGCAATTAGATTTAGTTCCACTTCATTTATTTCATCATTAAAAAATAAACCATATCTGGTGCCGGTGATTTGGAGAAGTTCCCCATCGGTCGCATAGGCTACATTATCTCTTTTATCATGCCGGAAGGAATATTGGAAAAACAAATACCGAAGGTTATTTCCTTCATGTTGAAAGTAATTGGGATTTACTTCCAATACCTCAGGGTTAATCCAGGTCCTATTGTATCCAAAGCTTATTTGATGAAAATTGTAAAAGGTTCTTCGGTAGGTATATCGAATAGCTGTGGCGAAGTTTTTTCTCAATACTTCTTCCCTTTCATTGGTATAAAAGACCTGACGATTGAATTCTGACTTGATGGGAATGGTTTTTTGGTCGGCATAAGTCAACTGGAATGACAATCCGTGTTTTTGGTTTTTGTCTATATAAGGCTTCGAATACAAGATGTCCAAGCCTTTGGTAAATCCTAATTGGCCGGAGAACCTAAATTTTTCATTCCTGCCTCCCACATTGGAATGATTGATTCTCAAACCATAATTGACACGTGACCAGTCTCTCCCCTGATTGGTCCACCATTCTGCAAAGTTTCGGTCAGCCAATTGAAAAATGACAGCCGGTAAGACATACCAGCGTTCTTTTACAGAAATCAGAATCTCAACCTCTTCCGGACCGGTAACCAAGGGAGTAATGCTTACTTCATTAAACAGCCTGAGGTTATATATCTTTTGTTCATCCGCTTTGATGATACCCATGAAGGTTTCCCAGTCGTAATAGTAATCTGTAATGAAATCCAATTCCCTCAAAATGATGTTCTTTTGGGTTTTTTCATTACCGATAATATAGATATTGTTGACCTTTACCCTTTCAGGAGTGGGAGGATTTACAGGTTGATAGCTGGTATCCTGAGCCTGTAATAGGAAGGTGTTCAAGATTAAAAATCCTACTAGAATTAGGCGGAGGTGTGGCAAAATTGAATCCAATGGAATTCTATTTGAGTATTTTTGGTTCAATCCATGCATACCTGACTAAAAGGGTACTATAAATGTTTAAAACCTACCTGAGAAAGATAGCCATATTTCCGGTCTTGGTCTATCAATACGTCATTTCTCCTTTATTTCCTGCAAGTTGCCGATACACTCCTACCTGCAGTCAGTACATGAAGGAGGCTATCATCAAGCACGGGGTTTTAAAGGGAGGTTTACTTGGGTTTAAGAGAATCGGTCGCTGCCATCCATGGGGAGGACATGGCCATGATCCAGTTCCTTAACTTTTTTCGGGCTTAATTCCGTTTTTCAAAGCCCTTGCTACCAGCACTACTCCAATTACTACCAAAGGAATACTCAACAGTTGTCCCATGTTGAATTGCATAGACTGTTCAAAGTCTACCTGAACCTCTTTAAAGAACTCCCAAACGAAGCGCATACCAAAGACTGAGATTAAGAATAATCCCAATAGAAGACCCTCTGGAAGTCTGGATTTGAACTTGGACCACAGGCCAAGTAGGACCAAGAAAATCACAAAATAAGAGGCTGCTTCATAGATTTGAGTAGGGTATTTTGCTCTACCAAAGGTCTTGACAGTCACCAAATAATTTCCAGGTTTTTCTTGAATTTCAAAATTCACGGGAGTTTCTACTGGTTCGGCAAGGTATTCTTTGGAAGAACTAAACCTAGTCAAGGCGTATTTGATATCCTGGGCAAGGATACCGCTGAGATCTTCTTTGGAGAAATTTCCTTTTGAAATCACCAGATCAAAATTGACAGGAACGATTCCATTTCCCTGAAGTTCACTATCTCGGTCTACCGGTTTATACGCTTCAATGGATTCAATCGGGACTTTAAGGGATTGAAGGATTTCTTCTGCATCTCGGGCATAAACTATTCCTGAATCAGTACCGGTGTCCTTGCCCCCAATCTCCGAATTCATCAGATTCCCCACTCGAATCATCGCACCCGTCATGGCTGTTACGATCACAATTCGGTCAACTACCCAAAGGTAACTTTGTCCAGGGGTTCTTTTGGAGTACAGCCAAAGAGCAAATAAAATCGCAATGGCTGCACCATGCGAGGCTAGTCCTCCTTCCCAAACTTTCAGAATATCAATCGGATTGCTTAGATACTTTTCCGGTTCATAAAAAAGAACATGGCCTAATCTCGCACCTAGAATCGTTGCCAAAACCATGTAGATGGTGAGCTTGTCCACGAGTCTTTCGTCCTGACCCTCTTTCCTGAAAAAGTAAACCATGAATTGCTGGGATATGATAAATCCCAACGCAAAAAGAAGACTGTACCACCTCAGTCGTTCAAATCCCCCAAATACTGCAGGACTTGGATCCCAAACGATGTAGCTAAGAAAGAATGAAAGCATAAAATTTGGATTAGATTTGATCTAATTGTTCTAGTTCATCTTGGAATCCTCCCGATAGAATTGGGAATCGATACCAAGTTTTAGGGTCAATATTGAATTCATCCAAATGAAAAGATGGAGCAAACCGCTCTCTTTTCCATTGATTCCTTGACCAAAGTCGGAAGAATTTTTTAATATACTCCTTCAAAGTTTCCTCTTCCAATTCAAGTTCTTCCCGAAGAAGATGAAAAACATCCATAGGAGACCTTCGATCTCTGACTGCAAGCCGTTCGATTTCTACGATAACCGAATAGGGCATCAGGTCTTTTTCATCGGTCTGGGTTCGCTCAATTGGTCTCAACTCAGCGGTTGGAGTGAGTGAATTGACCACAGCAAGTCCGGGTCTATCCAGGTTTTTTTCTGCCCAAAGGAGCCAATTCAGAATGAAATGCTTGTCTACAGCTGCAATAGGGGAGATGCTGCCGCTAGTATCCCCATCCATGGTAGCATAGCCTACATCTCCTTCGCTTCGATTGGAGGTACAGAGCAACAAGGCATTGTTTAGATTAGCCAACATCCAGATGATAGGAGATCTTGACCTGGCTTGAATATTTTGAAGAGTTAGATCATCATTTTCCCAAGATAATTTGCGGCCAATGGCCTTCTCGATCTTTTGGGTATAGGAGTCTACTTCTTCGTCAATAGTCCAAGAGTAAAACTTGGCTCCAAGGCTCTGCGCAAGGGTTTGTGCCGAATGAAAGGTATCGGAAGAAGAGTTTCGTGTACCTTGATAAGCGGTAGTCAATAACTGTCCTACCAATTCTTTTTCGGGATTTTCAGAATAATACGTCAGCTCAATTCCCGATTTTTCCACGAATTTTTGCAATCCCAATTCTTCTATACCCCTGCGTACCATTTCAGCTACTAAGACTGCAATGGTGCAAGAATCTGCTCCGCCTGAGAGCGATAGCACAAATCCTTTGCTTTTGCTTTTTCTTAAATAATCATATAGGCCCAAGGCAGATGCTTGGACAAATTCCCATTCCTTGGACTTAATTGGCGCGATGGATTGTGGTTTGTTTTCCAGGAAAAATGAAAAAACCTGAAAATCCTGAAAAGACAATAATTGATTTCTGGAAAGCAGCTGACCGTCTTTGGCAATTAAAATTTCACCGTCAAAAATCATTCTTCCGGCTTCATTTCCCAAAAGATTGACATAGCAATAGTAGCAGTCAAAAAGAAGGGAGCTCTGTTCGATGAGTTCTTTTCTTTCCAGTGTTTTCTTCATCGCAAAATGTGAAGCACTGGGGTTGAAGATAAGATCGACTTTTCGTTCACAAAGTCTATACCCTGGTCTGTCTTTACCTCTCCAGGCATCTTCACAGATTTCAAATCCAAAGTGAATGCCCTTATGGTAAAAAGTCAAATCTCCGAATGGGTATTCCTTGTCCAGGAAATGGAACGAAATGATCTCGTTTGCAGTCCATGGGGTGAACCAACGAAATTCATAATGAACCCCATCAATGGCCATGAATTGCTTGGCTACAAATCCTTTAAGCTCTTCATTTTCGATTAGAGCCATGGTATTGTAAACCTTTCCTTCAATTCTTACCGGTAGTCCAACGGCCACTGTGATTCCATTGCAATGGGGTAGCAACTTTTCCAACTGACTTAAAGCCTTTTGAGGAAACCAGTAGCTAAGAAAAAGATCCTCCGCACCATATCCTGTAATGGCCAGCTCGGGAAAGCATAAAATTTCAACTTCCTCAGCTTTTGCCTGTTGGATCGCTTGAATGATTCGATCCAGGTTACCTGTCCAATCTAATGGGGTTTGGTTAAGAGTAGCTCCTGCTATTTTGATGGCAGCCATATTGATGATATTGTAGCAAAAGAAATTTTCTAGATGGCTATATGGAGTATTTCGCAGGCATTTTTGGATGCTTCTTGTTCGGCCTTCTTTTTAGTAGCCCCTTTGCCTTGGGCAATCGAATCTCCATTGATCACCAATTCGACAACAAACTCTTTATACCTTTGGTTGCCGTGGATTTGAATGACCTTGTATTCTACCTGTTTACTTTCTTTTTGAGACCACTCAATAATTTTGCTTTTGTAATTGGAGACAGTAGAGATCATTCCCTCCAGATCCATATGGATAAGAATCCGCTGAAGGATTAGCTTTTTGGAAAAATGATATCCTCTGTCCAAATAAACTGCTCCCAAGAAAGCCTCGAGAATATCGCCATAAAGGGATTTATTTCCTGTAAACTGTCGGCTGTCGATGACAAGCTCTAGGGTTTTCTTAAGCCCGATTTTTATCCCAATGTCGTTTAAGGTTTCTCGGTTGACTAATTTGGAGCGGGTCTCGGTAAGGAATCCCTCATCTCTGTACGGGTATTTTTTGAAAAGATGCTCTGCGATTACGGCGCCCAAGACTGCATCTCCTAAAAACTCCAGTCGCTCATTGGAGATTCGGAATCCCTTTTGGGTTTCTTCCCCGAGTCCTGCAGGAGTAAGGGCAAGTCTATAAAGGGATAAATTTAAAGGCTTGCGACCTGTGATCATTTTGATCGAGGTAGCAAGCCTTTTGTCTTTTGAGCTAAAGAAAAGAGTGTGGAGTCCTAATCTTTGAAGGAGTTTCACTCGGATCAGTTGTATTTTTTGAAAATGACAGAACAGTTATGTCCACCAAATCCAAAGGTATTGCTCAGCGCATAGTTAATTTCTCTCGCTTGCGCTTTGTTAAACGTCAAATTAAGCCCCGGGTCAAACGCCTCATCATCCGTGAAGTGATTGATGGTAGGGGGAACCAGACTATTGTTCATCGCCAGAATACATGCAATGGCTTCAATTGCCCCTGCGGCTCCGAGCAAATGACCGGTCATAGACTTGGTACTGCTGATATTCAGCTTGTAAGCATGATCCCCAAAAATCTTTTGAATTGCTTTGGTTTCGCTTACATCACCAAGTGGAGTTGAAGTACCATGTACATTGATGTAATCAATATCTTCCGGTTTGAGTCCGGCATCTTCGAGAGCAATTTGCATGACACTGCTGGCTCCAAGACCTTCTGGGTGAGGTGCTGTGATATGATTGGCGTCTGCAGTCATACCTCCACCTACTAATTCAGCATAGATTTTGGCTCCTCTAGCCTTAGCATGTTCCAATTCTTCCAGAATCAAAGCTCCGGCTCCTTCTCCCAAAACAAACCCATCCCGATCTTTATCAAATGGTCTTGATGCAGTTTCGGGTGAATCATTTCTTTGTGACAATGCTTTCATTGCATTGAATCCTCCAATTCCCGCCTCAGTTACAGCTGCCTCTGAACCACCGCTGATAAACAGATCTGCCTTACCCAGACGAATGTAGTTGAAGGCGTCTATTAGTGCGTTTGTTGCAGATGCGCAAGCAGAAACAGTGACGAAATTGGGTCCTCGAAATCCGTACTTAATAGAGATGAATCCGGCAGAGATATCTGCGATCATTTTTGGAATGAAGAATGGATTGAATCTTGGGGTTCCGTCGCCTTTTGCAAATTCGGTGACTTCTTCTTGGAAGGTGCGAAGTCCTCCAATCCCCGAACCCCAGATCACCCCTGCACGGGATTTGTCTATGGCTTCCAAATCTAACCCAGAATCTGCAATGGCCTCATCAGCTGTGACCATGGCATACTGGGTGAATGCATCCATTTTCCTTGCTTCTTTTTTGTCGATAAATTGCTCGACATCAAAGTTTTTTACTTCGCAAGCAAATTGGGTTTTGAAAAGTGAAGCGTCGAAACGAGTGATAGGCGCAGCGCCACTCACACCAGCAGCTAATCCCTTCCAGAATTCATCTTTGGTGTTTCCTATTGGTGTGAGGGCACCTATACCCGTTACAACAACTCTTTTTAAATTCATATAATGAATTTAGGTGGTTTTATTTTACGTTAGCCTCCAGGTAAGTGATGGCTTGGCCTACAGTACCGATTTGTTCTGCTTGGTCATCTGGAATAGAAATGTTGAATTCTTTTTCGAATTCCATGATCAATTCCACAGTGTCCAGAGAGTCGGCACCAAGATCATTGGTGAAGCTTGCTTCCATAGTCACTTCAGACTCTTCTACGCCAAGTTTGTCTACAATGATGGCCTTTACTTTTTGTGCAATTTCAGACATTTTGTGATCAGTTTAGTTAATAACACTCCGCAAAGAAATATATTTAATGCCTAATTGGCAAAGAAAAGGCAGAAGTAAATTTTTGTTTAATTGGTCTGTTCGTAAGCCTCCGTTTTAATTTCTAACTTTGTTTTGATCATGTTTCTTCCCCGATGAAGAAGGCCAAATTATTTGTAGAACCCACCTTCGATTTTGAGCTTTTGGGGCTTGTTTCCCCTGTTAAGGACTATAAAATGGCCTGGTTGATTAACCGTGACCTGGATCTGGAGTTGGTTAGAGTGGAGGATTTGGAAATTGAGTTTATATCCAGTTCGCGACTGGAAATTTCCCAATATTTCCTTTCTTTACCGTACGGATACATTCAGCTTCTTAAAAATAAAGCGCTAAATTCTTCTCAGCAATTGGCATATTTGATTCCTGAATTGCGAAATATGGATTATTTCCTTTTAGTGAAAGATCTTACAGAACAACTCAGTATTCCTACATTTGTGAATCACCTCTCCAATAATGCCCATATTCAAAGTGTGGTGCGTATTGACGTTTCAAAATTAAAATCAAAAGAAAACCTATTATCTTATTAAAAACCCGATGAGCCATTTACCCTTTAAGAAAACCAAAATCCTGGCTACCATAGGCCCTGCCTCAAATAACTACGAAATGATCAAGAGCCTGGCTTTGGCTGGTGCAAATGTGTTTCGTTTGAATTTTTCTCATGGAAGTCATGAAGTTCACCAAGAAGTCATTTCCATCATCCGCCAGGTCAATAAAGAACTGAATTGCCATTTGGGTATTCTGCAGGATCTTCAAGGTCCAAAAATCCGTGTCGGTGAAGTGGAAAATAACGGGGTAGAGATAAAGCCCGGAGAAAAAATCACCATTACCAATGATCCTGTAGTAGGCACCCCTTCATTAGTGAGTACGGTTTATAAAAACCTCCCTCAGGATGTTCAGCCTGGTGAGCATATTCTGATCGACGATGGCAACCTCGAGGTAGTAGTCAATGATACAGATGGCAAAAATGTGAACTGTACTGTCATTCACGGTGGCATTTTGAAATCAAGAAAAGGAATCAACTTGCCTAATACCAAGGTATCTGCCCCTTCGTTGACAGAAAAAGATATCGAGGATCTCCATTTCGGTTTGGAACAGGACGTGGATTGGATTGCTTTGTCTTTCGTAAGATCTGCAGAGGATATTCATGACCTGAGAAATCGAATCAAAGCTTCTGGCAAGCATTGCAAAATTGTCGCAAAGATCGAAAAGCCCGAGGCCCTTGAAAACATCGATTCTATCATTGAAGCTACAGACGCCATCATGGTAGCTCGAGGTGATTTGGGAGTAGAAGTTCCTATGGAAATCGTTCCCCTGTGGCAGAAGAAAATGGTGGAAAAATGCAAGATGGCGTGCAAGCCTGTCATCATTGCCACCCAGATGATGGAAAGCATGATCCAGAATCCAAGACCTACCCGCGCAGAGACCAATGATGTGGCAAATGCGGTATTGGACGGCGCTGATGCCGTAATGCTTTCTGCAGAAACGGCATCTGGAAAATATCCGATCAATGCAGTCAAAGCCATGACCAGCATCATTACCTATTTGGAGCAGAATGCGGAGATCTATCACAACCTCTACAAGATTCCTGAAGATGATGTGACCTTTTTGAGCAATAATCTCATTTTGATGGCTTCCCGTCTTTCAAGAAATGTCAGAGCAAAAGCTATAGTGGGAATCACTTCTTCCGGATTTACTGGATTCAGGTTGGCTTCTCACCGTCCTTTGGCCAATATTTTTGTCTTCACCAGAAATCAAAAATTACTCACTCAAATGTCTCTGGTTTGGGGAGTGAGGGCCTACTACTACGAGAGCCAAGTATCCACCGATAAGACCTTTGAGGATATAGAAAATACACTTAAAAATGATGGCCATGTGATTACAGGAGATGTCATCATCAATACCGCCAGTATGCCATTGAAAGAAAAAGGCAAAACCAACATGCTAAAGGTACATGTGGTAAGCTAGTCGTCTATTTTCTTGACGGTTTAAAGGATGAATCTCACGATTCATCCTTTTTTTTTGACAGTTGATGGTTCACTTCAAATCCAGTCAATAATCCCATAGTTAATGCGATATACTAATCCAATTTAACTATGACAAAATTGTTCAAATTCTTATTGATGGGGTCGTTGTTTTTTACGGTCCTTTCCTGTAGCGAGGACTACCAGGGTCCAATCCCTTATCCTACGCTGATTGAGGCAGCCAATGAGGCTGGTCTGACGACGTTGGTTTCTGCGGTAAGAGCTATTCCAGGTCTTGAGGCTACCTTGCAGGATCAAGGTGCCATCACTGTTTTTGCTCCGACCAACGACGCTTTTGCCAATGCCCTTACTGCTTTCAGAGCAACCGACCTCAACGATTTGGTTGCCAAAATCGGAGGTGCTCAAAATTTGCAGACGGTACTTGGGTTTCATGTGGTTCCTGCGGTGGCTTTTTCAAGAAACCTCAATGAGACGAATATTTTTACCACACTCGCAGGTCAGCAGTTGAGAGTTAATTCTTCTCCGGGCGTAGTGACTGTGACCGATGCGGCTGGAAATGTGGCCCGTGTGATCCAGGCTGACGTACAAATTGAGAATGGCGTGGTGCATGTAATTGATAGGGTTCTTCTTCCTTCAATTGAGTTGCCTAAGCCTAATTTGGTGGAAGCAGCAACTCAGGCTGGCCTTACTACCTTACTTACAGCTGTGACAGCGGTGCCAGGTTTGCCTAATGCGCTTCTTTCCGCACCAAACATCACTGTATTCGCTCCTACAAACGAGGCCTTTGCTGCAGCCTTGCAGGTGTTTAGAGCTCGTGATCTCAATGAATTGGTTACTAAAATCGGAGGACCGGCTAATTTGGAAAAGGTGCTAGGATTCCATGTTGTCCCTGCTAGAGCACTTTCATCTTCTCTTTCCGCTTCCAATACTTTCCAGACCTTGTCAGGGCAGAGCATTACTGTAGAAAAATCAGGTACAACTGTCACTGTAAAAGATCAGTTGGGTAGAACGGCTCAAGTGGTAGCTGCTGATATTGAAATCGCCAATGGAGTGGTACATGTGATCAATGGCATGATGCTTCCAAATTTGGGACTTCCAACTGTGGTTCAGGCTGCTCAGTCAGCGGGATTGACCACTCTGCTGGATGCGGTGACAGCAGCTGGTCTTGGAAATGCTCTTCTTAATACTCCTCAAATGACTGTTTTTGCTCCTACTAATGCCGCCTTTACTGCTGCATTGCAGGCTTACGGTGCTGCCAACCTTAATCAGTTAGTAGCTAAAATCGGAGGAGTTGCCAATCTTCAGCGAGTTTTAGGCTTCCATGTGGTGCCAGCTGCCGCTTTCTCATTTGAACTTCAGCCGACCAATACCTTTACCACGCTAGCTGGACAGCAGTTGACCGTGACACGCACGGCTAATGGAGTAACTGTAAGAGATGCCTTAGGAAATACCGCCAATGTGGTGACCGCTGACGTGGCTATTTCCAACGGGGTAGTCCATGTAATCGATAGGGTACTTTTACCTACTATTGACCTTCCAAATGTAGTGGAAGCGGCACAGGCTGCCAACCTAACAGTTCTGTTGCAGGCAGTTAACGCGGCAGGTTTGGGCAACGCCCTTTTGAGTCAGCAATCCATGACTGTATTTGCTCCGACCAACCAGGCATTCACCAACCTTCTTCAGGCGTTGAATTTGAATTCTCTCCAAGAATTAATCAACACGCTGGGGGCTGAGGCTGTGACTAAAGTGCTTGGTTTCCATGTGGTTCCGGCTACTGCATTCTCGTTCAATTTGGCATCTGGTTCACAGGAGGTTCCAACGCTGGCTGGTGAAATGTTGACAGTAACCCGAACTGGCAATAATGTGACTGTTAAAGACAAAGCAGGCAATACTTTCAATGTAGTAGCTGCTGATGTGGCTATCGAAAATGGGGTCGTGCATGTGATCGACGGGGTGCTGTTGCCAACCTTGTAATAATTTAAATTCCAACTACCACAAGTAATACAAGGGACAGATTTTCTGTCCCTTGTTATTCTAATAGGTTCTTGAAAGTCAACAAAGAAGAGGAGGAGCGAGATGTTTGATCACAAGTATAATTATTTGTTTGCTTCCGGACTTGGGGTCTATTCCTTCCTGAACATCTATTTTTTGGATGGTGATCGGCTATTTGCAGTCAATCTTACTCCAGGCCCGCTTTTCTTGTTGATTCTTATTTTGTGTTTGACGGTCTGGGCCATCAATCTCTTTGTTCAAAGATTTATTCTTACAGCCTTTGAAAAATTACACCCGCTGTTAGTCCAGTTTTTGACGAGCGCTTTTGGTGTCCTTGTGCTTTCTTTCCTGTCTTCGGAGATTTCAGGCAGCCTTCTAGGAGGACCCTTTAGTTTTTCATTTCAAAACTTCTTACTGACTGCCGCATTCACTTCGAGAATCAATCTGTTTCTCAATTCTGTCAATGCGATTTATTATTTCAGTGTCAAACTCAAACAGAAGGCGGTAGAAGCCGAAAAACTCAAAGCACTCACTTCCGAGGCCAAATTGGTGTCTCTAAATTCTCACCTTAATCCCCATTTCTTTTTCAATAACCTCAGCGCACTTTCTGTATTGATTCATGAAGATGTCAATCTTGCTGATAAGTACCTCCAAAAGCTCAGCGAGATCTATCGCTATATTCTCAACAACCGGGGAAATGAATTGGTGAGACTGAGTCAGGAGCTTGATTTTTTGAAAAACTATATTGACTTGCTTTCCATAAGATTTGAGCAGTCTCTTAAATTTAGTCTCAGGATTGATCCCCAATCCAAACATTTTCTTATTCCTCCGGCTGTATTGCAGCTTTTGGTGGAAAATGTAGTAAAGCATAACTATTTCACACAGAGAGAACCACTTGAGGTAAAGATTTTTTCTGAAAGAAACCACCTTACCATTTGGAATAAAAAACAGCATAAAGAGGTAGTCGATTATTCCACAGGAATTGGGCTTCAAAACATTTCGGACAGATATCGGTTTCTAAATCAGGAAATTCGAATCGAAAACGCTTCGGATTATTTTCAGGTAGACCTTCCTTTGATCGATGACAAAGAACTTACTTTTAGTTGAAGATGAACCTTTGGCACAGGCCAGAATCAAGTCCATTATTTTAAAGCACTTTCCTGAGTGGAATTTGGAAGAGCCAATTCAAACTGTCAAGGAATTGAGTTCGGCCTTAGAACACCAAGAGAATTTTGACCTTATCCTCTGTGATATTCATTTGGCAGATGGACTGAGCTTTACTGCTTTCAGAGGAAGGGATATCAAAGTCCCGGTTATTTTCATCACAGCCTATGATCAATATGCCCTACAGTCTTTTGAGCATAATTGTATTGATTATATCCTAAAGCCCATTCAGGAGGAGCGCCTGGTAAAAGCATTTGAAAAATACCGTTCTATCTCCCTGTCTAATAAATCATTACTTCCTCTTTCCAAAGATTATGTGGAGGAATTTCTGATCAGATATAATCATAGAAATTTCAAAAAGCGATTTCTCACCCGTTCGGGGAATCGCCTTTGCTTTATCCCAACCGATTCTGTAGCTTATTTCTATGCAGAGGATGGGATTACTTTTTTGATCGAAGCAGGATCTTCCCAAAGACATATCGTGGACCACTCGCTCAATGAACTGGAAAAGGACCTGTTGGACCCTAATAAATTTTACCGGATCAATCGCTCTGTAATCATCAATTTGGAAAATCTGGTAGAAATGAGGCCCTATGTGAACGGACGATTACTGGTTTCGCTCAATGTGAAATCTGATGAGGCACTGATCGTAGCCAGAGAAAAAGTGAGTGAATTCAAGTCGTGGATCAATCAATAAGTAAATGAAAGTCTGTTTACTAGCATTAGTATTTTCAACTTTTTTTAGTATTTCTCTTTCCGCCCAGGAATATCCTTCGTATGACTCGCTCAAGCGGGCAGTGACCTCTTTGGAAAAAGATCTATATCAGGTAAAGCTTAATCTCCACAATTCTCAAAAGCAACTTCAAAACGGGATTTTAGTAGCCACCTTGGGTTATACGGTAACTATTATCGGAGGCCAGCTGTTGGGCACCAATCCCGAATTGGGAGAAACACTACTTTATGTAGGAGGGGCAACAGGAATAGCCGGTACTGTAATTTTATTTAAAGGTTTCAAAAAAATAAGCCTTGGTCCACCACCTCCCAAGAGGTATTAATTTTCCTTTTTGGAATACGTGTCTTGGTCTGGCCCGGTGGGACGAACCATCACCACTTTTTCTCTGTCTACCATAACCGAACCGGGAGCACTTCCTTTCACCTTTCTCACGTATTTGGCTTCAGTGAAGATGACTGGTGCAAGGGAATCAGTTTTGAGTTTGGAGTAAAATGCGGCCAAACTTGCTGCCCGCTCCAAAACCTGTTGTGGCACCACAGGCATCCCCTTGGTACGGATCACTACATGAGAACCTGGTACTTGTCGAGCATGAAGCCAGATATCGTCTTTGTGAATAAATCCCCTAAGCATCTCATCGTTGTCCTTGGCGGATTTGCCCACCCAAATGGTAAAGCCTTCAAATTCAAAAACCTTAAATGGCAAACTGGTTTCTTCTTTTTGGGAAGGTCGGTCCTCCTTGTGAAGTTTCAGGAAGGCTTTGAGTCCTCGGAAGTCATGGATGGATTCCACTGAGGCGATTTTTTCCTCCAGTTCTTGAGCAATCCTTTTTTTAGCAGAAATAGTCTTTTCGATCTGGTCCAGTTCGATCTGTCGGTTTTTTGATTTCCTGTAGAGGGAGGCTGCAAGATCCTGAGGCTTTTGGTCGGGTTTCAACTTGACCAAAACCGTTTCTCCTGAATAAAAATTTTGGAGTTTGGCCTCTTGGGTTCCCATTGAAAAAACATGCAGATGGGCCATGATTACATCAGCCAATTGGGATGGAGGAGGGGAAGATCTCAGTTCCTCGAGTTTTTCGGAGGATTTTTTAAGGTAGGAAATCGTTTTTTTGAGTTGCTCTTGGTAGGATTTGAGCAGTTGATTTTTTTCTTTCTCAAAATTTCCGATCACCAAAGCTCTGTAAAATAGCTCGTTGCAGGCTTCTATAGGGTCTGAATAGCTGGCAAAGGCATGAGCTTCAGGCAAAAGGCTCAGCGTGACTTCTCCCTCCTTTTCGACTAGTGAAAAAAGCGGGGCATCCAGCAGATCGAGTAAATCCTGCATCAAGTTCCATTTGGTGCTCAGATCCTCTTCTGGATATCCGCGCTCTTTCAGCCAGTTTCTTGGGATTGCTCCCAAGGTGGGCAAAAACTGTGAAGCATTGCCTTCCAAAGACTCAAACCGTTCCCTGGTAAGCTCGAGCGGCTTTTCGAGAGTTTTCCAATCCAGCGTTTTATCTTCTTTGATTTCGTTTCTGAAGAGATTTTTTGGGTAAGGTTCCTCTGGGCAAACCAGTAAAATATTACTTCTATTGCCATGTAGTTTGAAAATCAGCTTTTTACCGGAGGCAAGATCAAATCTTAACGCCCGCTCAAAAGAGAAAACATGACAGGATTGAATCCGATCTCCATGGATTTCTTCGAATAGGTTTATGCTGTTCTTTTTCGCACGATGAAATTGAACCGGAAAGCTCAAATACACTTGAGGAGGGAGCAAATGTGCCCGGATAAATCGTGTTCCTTTTTTTCCATTAGTCTCAATAATCAACTCGTCTTTGCTCTGAGAAAAACAGGTCACAATGGAGTTGTCCTTGAACTCTTCGGAAAGTGCAGGTGCGAGATATTTAAGGAAATGATAATTGAGGTGCATTAAGCCAAAGTTAGCTCCAATCCGTCATACGCGAGGAAAATTCCCTCGGGGAGTTCCTTTTCTACGTCTTGGTGTTTTCCTAGGCGATGGGAAATGTGTGTAAAATAAGTTCTTTTTGCACCGATTTTAATTGCCTGATCGATAGCCTGGTCCAAGGTGAAATGGGAAATATGAGATTCTTTTTGAAGGGCATTGATGACCAATATTTCGGTTCCTTCCAGCAATGCATAAGATTCCTCGGGTATGAAGTTAGCATCGGTGATGTAGCTGAAGTCTCCGATTCTGAATCCCAAAACGGGGAGTTTGTAATGAAGTACAGGAATAGGAGTGATGCCTATACCGTTGACATGAAAAGGGTGTTCATCGATTTCAATGCAATTTACCTGAGGTACTCCGGGGTATTTTTTATCGCTGAAAATGTAGGAGTATTCCCTTTGGAGTTGATCAAGCACTCTTTTTCTTCCAAAAACAGGCATATCCCTTTGCTGGGAAAAGTTGTATGGGCGGATATCGTCCAGTCCTGCGGTATGGTCTTTGTGCTCATGGGTAAAGAGTACCGCATCCAGTTTTTTGATTCCCGCTCTTAGCATTTGCATTCTAAAATCAGGGCCGGTATCTACTACCAAGGAGGTTTGCTCTACCTCGATATGAGCAGAAGTGCGAAACCTTTTATCCCTAAAATCCAAGGATTGACAAACCATGCATGAGCAACCTATGACGGGTACGCCTTGTGAAGTGCCTGTTCCTAGAAAAGTTACTTTCAAAACTTGAGGGTAGTTTGTCGTAGTTCGGTGAGAAAATCCTGATTGGATTTGTCTTTAAAATCTTTCGGATCAAAGTTTAGCTCTCCTAGGATGTCAATCAGGGCATTGATTTTTCCCTCTAAAGGAAAGTATTTGTTGACAATGACGATTTTAGTGTCCTTGAGTACACAGTATCCTGATTTAAAATTCCCTTTTTCATAGCGAAGTATATAGCTAGATGCCGAAAAAAGGTTTTCCAGTTTATCCAGAAAGTGTTTGGTGTACTTGACTGTCATCGCTTAGCTGAGGAATTTTTTGACGGTGGCTAAGACCACATCGTAGTCGAGGGGTTTTTGGATAAAATCATCAAATCCAAATCTACGAAAGTCCTCCGGAGTGTAATTAGCGGCATTGCCGGTAATCGCTATGATCGGAAGCTTGCTTTTTTTGGGGTCAGGCAGGTTTCTGATTTCTTTGGTACATTGCACCCCATCCATAATGGGCATGGTGATGTCCATCAAAATCAGGTCAAAGTCTTCATTGCCCAACATTTCAAGGACCTGCTTACCGTTTTTGGCAGCTTTCATCTGGTAATTTTCGAAAGCAAGCACATTCTTGGTCAAGTTGATGATGATGGAACTATCTTCGCCCACCAAGATTTTTTTCTCTTTACTCATAGTTCAAAAATAGTTTCTTGATTGAAAAATTCTCTGAATTCAATTATATCATTTTTTAGTTTTATCAAACTGTCCTCAAACTCGATCCCTTTGTTTTGTCTTCCCAGCGATTCAGCGGTTTGGGCGGAATTATAGACATTTTCTGCACCCAAAGTACCCGAATTTCCTTTGAGTGTATGAATTTTTTCCAAAAGGGTTCCTTTTCGGTCCTTGGACTCATTCTTTTCGATTTCATTCAGTACTTCCTCGAATTCCAACATTAGGTCATGGTAGACCTTTTTGATTGCATCCTTGGAATTGTATTTGAGAAGCTGGTTCAGTGTATTCTTGTTTAATACCAAAGGCTCTCGGGCTGGACTCTCTGCCTCGATTACCTGCGAAAGATTTTTCTTAAAGAAACTCTGAACGGTAAGGATGAAATCTCTTGGACGGATGGGTTTGGTAATAAAATCATCGAAACCTTGGTCGATGAAATTTTGTCTGTCGCCTTCATCGGCGAAAGCCGTAACAGCAAGAATCGGACAGGAACCAAATTCGCTTTCCCGAATTTTTTTCATGGCCGTGATTCCGTCCATTTTTGGCATTTGGATGTCCATCAAAATCAGATCAAAGGGAGTGTGAGAGGCCATTTCTACTGCCTCCAATCCATTATGTGCTGATTGGAAATCATACAATTGCCCGATCAGATTTTCAAATAGCTTTCTGTTCAGGTCGTTGTCGTCCACTATCAAGACATTTTTGCTTTTCATCGCAATCCTTTTGATTTTTGGCTTCAGTATAACTGCTTCAGATTTGACCGATCCAAAATTTTTGATTCTTGTAGTTGGGCCGACAGCTGTAGGTAAGACCGATCTTTGCCTAAAGCTAGCCAAAAAATTCAACACGGAAATCATCTCCTGCGACAGCCGTCAATTTTATCGTGAATTGAGTCTTGGCACGGCGAAGCCAAGTCCTGAAGAACTGAAACAAATCAAACACCATCTGATCGACTCCCTATCGATTGAAGAGGATTATGATGTCAGAAAGTTTGAACAAGATTCTCTCAGAATTTTGGAGGAACTTTTCAAAACCAAAAAAGTGGTCATTATGACCGGTGGGAGCGGACTTTTTGCCGATGCGGTGGTCAAAGGCTTGGATGAGATTCCGGCTGTAGATCCTGATATTCGGGGGGAAATCATAGAGGAATACGAGTCCCGAGGTTTGGAGTGGCTTCAGGGAGAAGTAGAAAAGTCAGATCCGGAATTCTATGCCCAAGCCGACCGATTCAATCCACAGAGATTGATGCGTGCTTTGGAGGTGTTTCGGGGCACGGGTTTGAAATTCAGTAGCTTCAGGATTAAGAAAAAAATCGAACGCTCCTTTCAAACTGTTAAAATCGGATTGAATCGCGATCGGGAAGAATTGTATCAGAGAATTGACCTCAGGATGGACGAAATGATCGGTAGGGGATTGTTTGATGAAGCAGATGCACTTTTCGGCAAGAGGCACCTCAATGCTTTACAGACTGTCGGTTATTCTGAGATTTTCGGGTTTCTGGAGGGTAAATACGACCGTAAAGAAGCAATCAGACTACTCAAACGTAACTCAAGAAGGTACGCAAAAAGGCAGCTGACTTGGTTTAGAAGAGATTCGGAGATCCGATGGTTTCATCCTAATCAGGAGGAAGAAATCATCCGATGGATTGAAGATCAAATAGACTGAAATCCACTGATAGTAGCTACCCAATTGTAAGGGGCTTTTTTGATCAGATTGTTGTATTGAAGCCTGTTGATTTTGAGCTCACGGATTAGATCAAGACTTTCCTGGGAAATGGTTTCTTTATGATTTCCAGCCTTCCAATTTGCCATAATTTTATCCGGATCAGAGATTTCACCGTTTGTCAGCCCCAGTTCCGGATGAACTTGGCTAAGTTTGGTGAAGAGTTCCCGCTGTAGGGTAAGCTTTTTCATCAGGGTATTTCTTACCGTCAGGAAAAACAGGAGGCAAGCGCCTCCCATGGTTAAAAACAAGGGTATATATCCCATATCAGATGCTCAGTATATCTATAAGTTTGATGTGGTCGGCAATCAAAGGCTTCGGTTTGCCGATGCAGTCCGCAAAAGGCGTATAGACCACTTCCATTTTCATCACGCCTGCCATACAGTTGGTTTTTCCTTGTAGGAGTCCTTCCACTGCGGCCATTCCACATCGGCTGGCCAATACTCGGTCTCTTGCGGTGGGTTTTCCTCCACGCTGAATATGGCCAAGGGTGGTCACTTTAAACTCTTTACTTGGATCTTTGATTTGTTCTTTGACCAATTTCATGATCTCCTCGGCACTGCCAAGCGAATGACCTTCTGCCACCACAATGATGCTGGAGGACTTGGTCTTTCGAAGGTTCTTTAAAGATTTCACTACTTGATCTATCTTGGTCTCTGTCTCAGGCACCATTACGAATTCAGCACCCCCACCGATTCCTGATTCGACTGCTATAAAACCTGCATCTCTTCCCATCACTTCCACAAAGAATATGCGGTCATGTGCAGCAGCAGTATCTCTGATTTTATCGATTGCTTCCAATGCAGTATTCACGGCAGTATCAAACCCAATCGTGTAGTCCGTACCGTAGATATCATTGTCAATGGTGCCCGGGCAGCCGACAGTTGGAATGCCGTACTCCTCATAGAAAACCTTGGCACCGGTGAAAGTTCCGTCACCGCCAATTGCCACCAAACCTTCAATTCCCAAGGCTTTGAGGTTGTCGTAGGCTTTTTTCCTTCCTTCTGGGGTTCTGAATTCTGTTGATCTGGCGGATTTTAGAATAGTCCCCCCTCGCTGTACAATATTGGAAACTGAATGAGAATACATTCTTTTGATATCTCCTTCGATCATCCCCTCATATCCGTGGTATATACCATAAACCTCCAAGCCATGAAAGATGCCCGTGCGGACTACGGATCGGATACAGGCATTCATTCCCGGCGAATCTCCCCCTGAGGTGAAAACGGCAATTTTTTTCATTTTTTTACAATTGATTTACAATAGTCATGTCCCGAAAACTATCGGGATTCTGCAAGGAATTTATCTGAGGTTATCATCCTCTCCTGAGAAATAAGCTTTCTCAAGGTCGATTCCATCCTAATAGGTTTTAGCGCCCAAAAATAGACATTAAAGCAGGAATAAATGGGAATCCATGGAAAAATGCTTGAGGAATTTTAGCCTTAAAAAAGAGTCGGGATTTTCTAACTTGGAAAGTTTTCAAAACGAAATTAATCGATGAAATGGATCACAAAAGAAGGTTTGAATTTACCTGAAATTGGTTTGGGATGTATGTCTCTTCCGGAGGATTTCGGCGAAGCCAAGTCCATCCTTAATGAAGCGTTAGATAAGGGAATTACTTTATTTGATACAGCAGATCTCTACCAGCGAGGTCAAAATGAGGTGAATTTGGGAAAGGCTCTTAGAGGAAAACGTCAGGAGGTTTTGATTGCCTCCAAAGTAGGCAATCAATGGAATAAGGAAGGAACCTCTTGGTCTTGGAATCCAACCAAGAAGTACATTCTCAAAGCGGTGGAGGAATCTTTAAAGCGCCTTCAAACCGACTATCTCGATCTCTATCAACTCCATGGAGGCACCCTTGATGACCCTTGGGAAGAGACTTTGGAAGCTTTTCATATGCTTGGGATTCAGGGGAAAATCCGAGCCTTTGGCATTTCTTCCATTCGTCCAAATGTCATCAGAAAAGTGATGTCAATGAGTCCTCCGAAGACTGTTATGATGCAATACAGTCCTTTGGATCGTAGACCAGAAGAGGAAGTTTTTCCTTTTCTGGAAAAGACAGAGACCAAAGTATTGGTACGTGGTGCATTTGCCAAAGGAATATTGATTGATAAGCCTGAAGCAGGTTTTTTGGATAAATCCAAAGAGCAAGTTCGTGTAATCCGGGATGTCATTATCAAGTCAGGGTATATGCCTGAAGCGGTTTTAATTCGGTTTGGATTGCTTCAAAAAGCAGTGGGTAGCCTGATCATAGGAGCGAGTTCTATCCAACAGGTGAGAAAATTGCTGGAAGGGTACAATCAAAGTGAAGTGGTTCCGGAAGAATTTGTCGACCGATTGAAAGCGGATTTTCCCGCTAATCGATATCAAGATCATCGCTAAGGATTCTTATTGGATGAACTTTTAAAAAAATGGTACTTTCGGACTTTACACCCAAGACCCAATCGTATGCTTAAGAGAATTCTACCTGTACTTTCACTAGTCCTTTTTTTCTCCTGCCAAAGTCCGGTCCCACAAGATGAACTCAGCCGTTGGCAAGCTCAGGCTGAACGGATCGAGATTATAAGGGATGATTTTGGCGTTCCTCATATCTATGGAAAAAGCGATGCCGATGCGGTTTTTGGTTTGCTGTATGCCCAGTGTGAAGATGATTTCAGAAGAGTAGAACGCAATTACGTTTGGGCAATCGGAAGATTGGCTGAGATGGAAGGGGAAAAAGAATTGTATTCTGACCTTCGGGCTAATCTCTATATGACTGAGGAGGAAGCAAAAGCTGCCTATGAAAAAGCCCCAGATTGGTTGAAAGAACTCTGTGTGGCATTCGCGGATGGAGTCAATTACTATTTACATACGCATCCTGAAGTCAGACCTCAGGTGATCACAAGGTATGAACCCTGGATGCCGATGTTTTTCTTCGAAGGTTCGATTGGAGGCGATATCGAGCGAATTTCCACTACAGCTTTGAAGGCATTTTATGAGAAGGATTCTGCCTTGGCTGTCCTTGATTCCAAAGCCATCGAGCAGCAACTCCTAGAGGAACCTCAAGGCTCCAATGGGATTGCCATAGCCCCAAGTTTATCTGAGTCTGGCAATGCCATGCTTTTGATCAATCCACATACTTCTTTCTACTTCAGGCCGGAAGTCCATGTGGTAAGCGAGGAAGGACTAAATGCCTACGGGGCGGTGACCTGGGGACAATTTTTTGTTTACCAGGGATTTAATGAGAAAACGGGTTGGATTCATACGTCCACTTTTGTGGATTTTATTGATGAATTTGTGGAGGAAGTGACAGAGGAGGATGGAAATTATGTCTATCGTTTCGGAGATGAAAAACGTCCGATTGAAACTCGCGAAGTCACCCTGAAATACAAAGAAGGCGATCAGGTGAAAGAGAAAGCCTTTACTATCTATAGAACTCATCACGGACCGATTACTCACAAGGAAAATGGCAAATGGGTGGCAACCCGAATCAATTGGGATCCGGTCAATGCACTGGTTCAAAGCTATACCCGAACCAAGCTCAAAAACTTTGCGGAGTTTAAAGAGATGATGAATATCCGTACCAACAGCTCCAATAATACCGTCTTTGCCGATGCCGAAGGGAATATTGGATACTTCCATGGGAACTTTATCCCAAAACGAAATCCGGAGTTTGACTTTTCCAAACCGGTAGATGGAACTGATCCAGCTACCGATTGGCAAGGGCTTCACACCGTGGATGAAAGTATCGTGATGCTCAATCCAGGCACAGGCTGGATTCAAAACTGTAACTCCACGCCTTTCACGGCAGCGGGAGAGTTTAGTCCAAAAAAAGAGAATTATCCTACGTATATGGCTCCCGATGCGGAAAATTTCCGAGGACTACATGCAGTGAAAGTCTTACAAGGACTTCAGGGCAAACTCAATCTGGACAGTTTCTTGAATTTGGCCTATGATCCTTACCTGCCGGCGTTTGAATTTTTGATTCCGGAGCTGATCAAAGCGGTTGGAAATGGGACAAATGCAGAGGAGAAGCTAGCCATCGATCTATTGAAAGCCTGGGATTATCGCACTTCCAAAGAATCCGTGGCGATGTCGGTTGCGCATTTTTATGGCGAGAATTACCAACGTTCTTTCCGCAGTCTCAACCGTTTCGCCCAACCTAATCCTAACGCTAAAATTCCAACTGCAGGAGAAATCAAGGAAGTTTTTGCTCAGACTTTGGAGCAGATGAAGGCCGACTTTGGCACCTGGAACACCCCATGGGGAGAGATCAACCGATTTCAAAGATTGAGTGGAGATATCAATGCCGGTTTTGATGACAGCAAACCTTACATTCCCGTGGGATTGGCTTCCGGGAATTGGGGAGCTTTGGCAGCTTATGGGGCAAGATCAACGGAGAACGCCAAAAGGCTGTATGGGTATCGTGGAAACAGTTTTGTGGCTGTGGTAGAGTTTGGGGAAAAAGTAAAAGCCAAAACTATCCTGGCCGGAGGACAAAGTGCCGACCCTAATTCTCCCCATTTCTTTGATCAGGCTCAACGCTATGCAGATGTCGATTTCAAAGATGTGGCATATTATAGGGAAGACGTGGAGCGAAGACAAGAAAAGCGCTACAGGCCAGGCAAAGAGTAGGAAATTGAAAATTTGGAATGTTGGATTTAAGGTCGGTATAGACTAATTAAATATTTTTTAGTGTATCTATGAATCCTTTATAGGGAATTACCCGTTTGTTAAGCCAATTAAGAATTTTAAGGTTCTTGGTTAAATTTTGGTTTAATAAAGAACAAAATCCCCACCAATCGGCGGGGATTTTGGTTTTGGTGTGTTTATGCCAAGGTATCCAAATATCATAGAGTATTGGCATGCTTTGAGGATTTAGGTCCTCAGGATTAGGATCACTTTAGATGCTTTGTCAAAAAGCCAAGAGAGATGGTTTAGAATGGTAGATCTGAGGCCTCTGCTTCCATTTGTGCTTTTTCGGCTTTGGTGCCACCTCCAAGGAGCAATACTTCATTGACTACTACCTCTGTGATGTACTTTTTATCTCCGTTTTTATCCGTATAAGAGCGATTGGAGAGCTTTCCTTCGACCGCGATTTCCGAACCCTTGTCAGTGTACTTATCAAGGATTTCCGCATTTTTTCCCCAGATGACCAGATTGGTCCAGGTGGTCTCAGTGATCTTTTCGCCTTTGGCATTGCGATAGACCTCGTTGGTAGCAATGTTAACCCTGCCAACTACTTTGCCGGATTCAAGGGTTTTCATTTCGATTTTGTCGCCTAGGCGACCGATGAGCTGAACTTTGTTTCTTAGCGCGTTCATGGTTTTAAAAGTTTGATTGTGAAAGATTTGGTTTAACAATTTCCGCTAGAGGAGAACTGATGGTCCAAAGTTGGGAAGAGGTAAAAAAAAGACTCGGTAAAGAAACGCTTGTATCCGATTGTAGTCGGTTGTGATCGGATAATGGTTCTAATTTTAGAAAAAACGGCTTTTTATTCTAAGGGTATAGAATTAAGGGAACTTTTGTTTTTCTATTTTCTTCAGTCTTCCTCAATCGTTTCCGCAATTTCTAACCCGTTCAGGAAGGTCAGGTGGGCAAGTTTTCTTACTTTAAAGAATGAACCCAAAAGACCTTTCCCGAAGGAAATTTTTGCAGCAGTCCACTTTAATAGGATTTGGTGCAGCCCTGCTACCTGATCTCGCTTGGGATGAAACTCCTGCTATGGGCCTCCGGTTTGGCCTAGTCACCTACGAGTGGGCCAAGGATTGGGACCTGCCTACCCTGATCGCCAACTGTGAGAAGACTGGGGTACTTGGCGTGGAGCTCCGAACCCAGCATACTCACGCCGTGGAAGTTGGGCTCAGCAAGGCACAAAGACTGGAAGTAAAAAAGCGATTTGCCGACAGCCCCGTTACTTGCCTCGGTTATGGCAGCAACTATGAATACCACAGTCCAGACCCTGCCAAGCTGAAGGAAAATATCGAAGGGACCAAAGCCTACATCCAGCTCTGCCATGACATCGGGGCTACCGGCATCAAGGTCAAGCCCAATGCCATGCCCAAGGAAGTTGCTCCCGAAAAGACCATTGCACAAATTGCCCGATCTTTTAATGAGGTTGGGAAATTTGCCCAGGATTTTGGACAGCTGATCCGCGTGGAAGTGCATGGCACCACCACACAGGAACTACCCGTGATGAAGCAGATCTTTGATCAAGTCTCCGAACCCAATGTTAAAATCTGCTGGAACAGCAATCCAGAAGACCTCAATCCACCTGGATTGGAACACAATTTCGACTTGGTGAAAAAATGGTTTGGGGATACGGTTCACGTGCGGGAATTCAACATCGGAGATTATCCTTACTCTGAGTTGTTTCGCCTTTTTGCCAAAATGAACTACCAAGGCTGGATCTTGATGGAAGCGCGAAGTCAGCCTGCGGATAGGGTGGTTGCATTGCGGGAGCAGTTGGGCTTGTTTAAGGAGTTGGTGAAGCAGAGTGGTCAGTAAGTAGTCTTCAGTGATCAGTAAGTAGTAAACAGTAATTAGTAAACAGCAAGTAGGGAATAATCGCTTTACCATTGACTCTGAACCATTAACATAAATAAACATCGAATATCGAACGTCCAATTTCGAATATCGAACTCTTCGGCCAGGCTTCGACTCCGATCAGCCTGACAAATCCGAAATCAAAATTCCGAAATCAATAAACCCATCATACCATGAACAACGATCAATCCAGAAGAGACTTTCTCAAAAAGTCCGCACTTACCACTGCTGGCCTCAGTCTCGGGGCAATGGCCTTTTCTCCAAAAAGTTACGCTCGTATCCTCGGTGCCAACGACCGTGTGAATGTGGGAATCGTCGGTTTCTCCGACCGATGCCGCGGGGCCTTGGTTCCTGCCATGCAGATCCATGCCAAGGAGATGAACTTTCAGTTTACGGCCGTGTCAGACATCTGGAGTCGAAGACGAGACGAAGCGCAGGCTTTTGTTAAGGAAAAAGCAGGGGTGGACATCGCGGCCTGTCGAAATAATGAGGAACTCTACGACCGAAAGGATGTAGATGTAGTCATCATCAGCACGGCGGACTTCCAGCATGCCCTTCACTGCAAGGAAGCCGTAGAAGCTGGGCGAGATGCTTATGTAGAGAAACCCTTTGCAGAAACCATGGCAGACAACCGAGCCGCCAAGGAAGCGGTGCTCCGCACAGGCAAAATCGTGCAGGTGGGTTCCCAGCGCCGAAGCGGCCTCAACTATCACCAGGCCCATGACTTTATCAAAGCCGGGAAATTCGGAGATATAGTAGCGGTGGAAATGACATGGAACGTGAATCAGCCAGGAAGATGGAGAAGGCAGGATCTGGTCAATCAAATCCGAAAAGAAGACACCGACTGGGATCGCTACCAGATGAACCGTCCCAAGACGGAATGGGATCCAAGGAAATATCTGGAATTCCGACTGTTTTGGCCGTATTCTTCCGGGATTCCGGGACAATGGATGGCACATCAGATCGATACCGTGCATTGGTTTACAGATTTGCCTCACCCAAGAAGTGTCGCCGCCAATGGAGGCATTTACCTTTGGAAAGATGGAAGGCAAAATTTCGATACTATGACGGCTGTCTTTGACTATGGGCCACTCAACGATCCGAGCAAAGGATTTCAGGTGATTTACTCCTCCCGATTTACCAATTCCGCAGGAGGTACCAAGGAGATTTATTATTCCAATGGAGGGGAGCTTAACCTGGATACCAATCGAATTTCTCCAAACGGAGGTCTCTCCGCCAATCAGGCAAGGTCAATGGGATTGAAAGAAAATCTGCTTCCCGATATGGCTTTGGGAGAAGCCGTCAAAGTGGAGACTGGAGCCAACACCGGTGCCGACGACATGACCTCCGCCCACATGCGCAATTGGATGGAATGCGTTCGATCTCGAAAAAAGCCCAATGCCGATGTGATGGCAGGTTACAACCACTCCATTGCCAATATCATGACCACAGCTGCACTTCGTACCGGGCAGTTTGTGACCTTTGATGAGGAAAAGCAGGAAGTATTAGCCGGAGGAAAAGTGTTTCAATACTAAGTCATGGTTTCTTTCCAAAAAATCAAATGGGGGATGGCGGCGGTGCTGCTGTCCCTTTTTTCAGAGATGAATGCGCAGACCTCTTCCACTGATCAAGTCCAGCTTATTCGAAAAGATGCCGAGCAAAAAGTGGAGGTCCTAGTAAATGGGGAACTGTTTACCGCCTATTACTATCCCAACGGTTTAGCTAAACCAGTGCTTTATCCCATCAAATCTGTGGCAGGACATGACCTTACCCGAGGCTTCCCCCTCGATCCGCGTCCGGGTGAGCGTATCGATCATCCTCACCATGTGGGTCATTGGTTCAACTATGGCGATGTGAATGGGCTCGACTTTTGGAACAATTCGGACGCGATACCTGCCGAGAAAAAAAGTGGTTATGGTGCCATTCGGCATAGGGGGGTGAAGTCGATGATCGAAAAAGGCAATCGGGCCGAACTTGAGGTGGAAACGGATTGGTTGGCTCCTAATGGTGAAATTTTGCTAAAAGAAACCACCCGGTTTGTATTTATCTCCGAAGGTAAAAAGCGAAGTATCGAACGTGTTTCTACACTTGCAGCGCAAAAACAAGCCGTTTCTCTGAAAGACAACAAGGAGGGAATGTTTGCCATCCGGGTAGCAAGAGAACTCGAGCATCCCTCCGACAAACCCGAACTCTTCACCGATGCCAATGGGATAGCTACTTCGGTTCCAACGCTGAATAATGAAGGTGTAACCGGGAAGTACCTCAGCAGTGCCGGAAAAGTAGGGGATGAGGTATGGGGAACTCGGGGTACTTGGGTGAATCTCTCCGGGGAAATCAAAGGGGAAAAAGTTGCGATCGCCATTCTCGACCATCCTTCGAATCCGGGCTATCCTACCTATTGGCATGCGAGAGGCTATGGTTTGTTTGCAGCAAATCCTTTAGGCCAAAAAGCCTTGAGTGGGGGAAAGGATGAGTTGAATTTTGGGCTGAAAGCTGGGGAGTCGGTGACGTTTCGGTATAAGATTTTGGTGTTTTCTGGAGAAAATCCAAGTGAAGCGAATCTGAATGAAGAAGCCCGAAGTTTTGGAAAATGACAAATGGTCAATGACCTATAATCAATATGGTAATGTGATCAAAAATAGTTGGTGACTTTGGTTGGAAGATGAAAGTACTATGAATTACTTCCTATCCTCCTGATCAAATCCCCCGCCTCCCCAATATGCTCCACTTTAAAGAATCGCTCATGTTCCACTTCGTGGTCGATCTGTTCGTGCGCCCAGGTGATATGGAAGGGAATATGGATACCATAGCCGCCGAGTTCGAGGACGGGTAGAATATCCGATTTCAGGCTGTTGCCCAGCATCAGAAACTCCGAAGGGTGAATGTCCAGATGGCGGATGAGTTTTTCGTAGTCCCTGACCCGCTTTTCGCTCATGATCTCGATGTGGTGGAAGTGCTTTTCCAGTCCGGACTTCTTCAGTTTTCGCTCCTGATCGACAAGGTCTCCCTTGGTGGCCATTACGATCCGGTAGTCTCCGTTCAAATCTTTTAATACCTCTTCAACTCCAGGAAGCAGTTCGACGGGTTTTTCCAGCATTTCCTGGCCAATTCGGATGATCTTGTCAATGATCGTAATGGGCATTTTGTGATCTGAAATGCGCAGCGCAGTCTCAATCATGGAGAGCATGAACCCTTTGATACCATAGCCATAGAGTCGGAGATTGTCGATCTCCGTTCGGTAAAGCTCCTTCATGATGGCATGCTGAGGCATAAAGTCCTCCAGCAGGCTGGCAAATTTTTCTTCTGCTTCGCGAAAAAAAGGCTCATTCACCCAAAGGGTATCATCTGCGTCGAAGGCGATTACTTTGATAGGCATGTAGTGTAGTTTATTGTTAATGGTTAAAAGTGATTAGGTTGGTGAATTCAGACCTAAAACTTCAAAACTGCTTACTGAGACTGGTTACTGCCTACTGAATAGTCTCCTTCATCCAAGCCAACAGCACCTCTCTCCAGCCTTCCACCGCTCCTTTGCCCAATCCAAATGCGAATCCATGCCCTCCAGTCGGATAGATATGCAAGGAAGCTTTCACGCCATGTTTGTGTAGGGCTTGGTAATACAAAAGGGAGTTTTCGATCGGAACTCCTTTGTCATCTTGGGCATGAACCAGAAAGGTTGGAGGAGTTTCAGCATTCACATTCAATTCTCCCGAAAAGCGATCCATCAGTTCCTGAGCTGCATTTTCTCCGATCAGGTTTTTTCTCGAACCTGAATGAACTGCCGCATCCCGAAAGGAAATCACCGGATAAACCAGAATTGAAAAATCCGGGCGTGCGGAGAGCGCATCGATTGCGTCTTTGGGACGGTTCACTTCATGATGGTATTGCGTGCTGAGCGTGGAGGCCAAGTGTCCGCCTGCTGAGAATCCCATTACGCCTACTCTTGAGGGGTTGATGTTCCAGGCTTCTGCATTTTGTCTGACCAATCGGATGGCTCGCTGTGCATCCATTAGGGGAACTTCCTTCGGGTCGGTCAGGGATTTGGAAATGGGCAAACGGTATTTGACCACGATGCCTGCAATGCCTTGTGCATTTAGCCACTTGGCAAAGTCGGTTCCCTCCCAGTCGTATGCTAATATTCCATAGCCACCTCCGGGGAAAATCACCACTGCTTCCCCGGTTGCAATCTGCTTGGTAGGCAAATACACTTCGATTGTGGGGTTTTGGACATTGGCAATTCTCAGGATGCCTTGCTGAGTCGCCTCTTCTTTTAGATCAGAAGGATTCTGTAGGGGAGGAGTGCCTTCCCAAAGCGGAATGACGTGATTTTGTGCAAAAACCATAGTGGTAAAAAGGCCAATTAGAAGGGTTAGAATCGGTTTTTTCATGCTTTTTTCTAATTCAAATTCAGGATCTACAGCAAGATAATTTAAGGGTAATTGCTATAGATGATTTGGAAAATCATTTCAAAATATCGATCAATTATACGATAATGTATTTTATCGCCTGAATGAAGGATATTCAGCGTGACTGTTTCAGGTAGTCAAACCTAATCGATAGGGAGAAATAGCTCTATAACTCTTTATCAATTCCTACTCCGCCTTAAACTCAAAAATCTTCTCACAGATCGCCCATCTCCAATTGGGAGGGGTACCCGGAAGGTTGGTTTGATATTGTCCGAGAAAGGCTTCCCATTCCTGCACTTTTGGGTTTGCATTGTCCAGAGCGGCTTTTTTCTCAAAGCTAAAGGCATCATCAGCCACCAGTATCATGCTCAGTCGGTTTTTCCAGCGATAAATACTCATCTGTAATATTCCTGCCGCTCCAATACTTTCCAAGATTTCCGGGGCAACAGCTTTGTGACAATCCACATAGGCTCGAATGGCCTCCGGTTCGTCTTTCAGATCGCAGATGAGAAGGAAGGTTTGCATGGGTGTTTAGTTACTTCAATATTCGATATTCAGTGTTCGATATTCGAAATTTTATTTATTCAATGATTCAGACTTTGTTCGGCTTTTAAATCAATATCGAATATTGAATGTGGACCACCGAATGATGAAGTGTGACAGTGGATTTAGGGTTAATTATCGACTTTCTTAACCCTCGCCGCAAATAACCACACCAGAAAGAAGCAAATCAGTGGTAGCACAAAGGAGAAATTGACCTCTGGTACGCCGAGGATTTTCACATCCGTGTAGCCTGTACCTCCGATATCCAAAATCATCCCTTGAAGCGTAGGCATAATCGCCCCTCCGACGATCGCCATGACCAGATAGGCTGCGGCAAACTTGCTGTCTTCTCCCAATCCTTCCAAGGCAATCCCGTAAATCGTCGGAAACATCAGTGACATGGCAAAACTTATTCCCACTAGGCTATACAGTCCGATCATTCCTTCCAGAAAAATAGCACCCAAGGTAAAGCCCATCGCCAGTACAGCAAATCCTGCCAATAGATTGGCAGCGGGCATAATCCGCAGCAAAGCGGTACAAACCCATCTGCCTACCAGAAAGACTCCTAGCGAGGCATAAGCATAGTTGACAGCGTCATAGTTAGAGATCCCGATTGACTCGGCATATTGGTAGATATAGGTCCAAACCATGATCTGAGCTCCTACATAAAACATCTGTGCCAAGGTGCCTTCCACAAAATTCCGATTGGCCAAAAGTCGCTTCATCGTGCCTCCAAAATCGATTTTCCCATTGGAATCCTTGTTTTCCGGCATTTTGACCAAAGCGATGAGAACCAAAATAGCCAAGACTACCAAACCCAAAATCACATAGGGATTTCGGATGACCATCAGGTCATTGCTCTTGACTGCAGCTTTTGCAGCGGCATCAAGGGTGTCGTAGATCAGGTTGCCGTTTTCGTCTGTATTGTTGCTTTGGAGGGAATTCAGAATAAAGGTTTTTGCCACGAAAAGCCCCGCCAAAGCCCCCATGGGATTGAAGGCCTGAGCTAGATTCAGGCGCTGAGTTGCCGTAGCCTCAGGACCCATAGAGAGGATATAAGGATTGGCGGTGGTTTCCAAAAAGGCCAAACCGAAAGTCAGGATATACAAGGCCGAGAGGAAGAACCCATAGCTTTCCCAGGCTGCGGCAGGATAAAATAAGACCGCACCAAAGGCATAGAGCCCCAAGCCGAGTAAGACTCCGGTTTTGTAGGAGTACTTTTTGATGAAAAACGCAGCGGGCAGGGCCATGGTGAAATAGCCTCCATAAAAGGCCAATTGGACCCAAGAAGCCTGCGTATTGTTCAGTTCCAGCACCCGCTTGAAAGCCGCCACCATGGGATTGGTGATGTCATTGGCAAATCCCCAAAGTGCAAACAGGGAAGTGATCAGGATAAAAGGGACTAATAGGTTTTTGGGAACGAGTGCAGGTTTTTGGGTCATAAGGCTCGGTCAAGATGGGTGTAGCCACCGTCTACATAAAGATGCTGTCCGGTGATATGTGAGGCTCGGTTTGAGAGTAAAAAAATAGCCATCGCTGCGATTTCTTCGGGCGTGGTCATTCGTTTTCCCAATGGGATTCGATGGTTGATTTCTGCCAGTTTTTCTTCGGGATTGGGAAAGGTTTGGATCCAACTTTCGTACATGGGGGTGTACACCTCGGCCGGGAGAATGGCGTTGACGCGAATGTGATAGGGGAGAAGCTCCACTGCCCATTCCCGGGTGAGGGCGAGTTGGGCACCTTTGGCGGCGACATAGCCCGAAGTGCCTCCTTGGCCGGTGACAGCAGTTTTGGAGGAAATATTGACAATCGCCCCTTGGCTTTTCTTTAATTCTGGAAGTGCAAAATGAACCAGTGAATAATAGTGGTTGAGATTATTGGCAATGGATTGGGCAAAAGCCTCCGGGCTGCCTTTTTCCAACCCCACTCCGTCATTCGCACCGGCATTGTTGACGACTCCATCGATTCGACCAAAAGCCCTAACTGCTTCCTGAACCGCTTTTTCACAATCTTCGGCTGAAAAAAGCCTCCAAGGCAGATGAAGTGCCTTTCCCACGGCAAGTTCGACCAAATCTTTTCCTTCCTTTTCCGAAGGATCAATGATCACCGGAATCGCTCCTTCCTCGATCAAACCTCTGGAAATAGCTCCTCCGATGCCTTTGGCACCGCCGGAGATCAGAATGACTTTGTCTTGTAGGTGGAGGTTCATTTCAGTGGTCAGTTTTTAGTCTTAGTAGGCAGGGTGTCAGGTTGAGCGTTGTCGAAACCTTAGTGTTTTGGTGATGAATAAATAGCCCAATGTTTATCAAATCTTGTAGAATTCAGCTGCGGTTTCGCCCATGATTTGGTCTTTTTCGGAGGAAGAAAGTTGGCTGGTGAAATCATCAGCCACTCGGTACACCTGCTCGTATTCGGCAGCGACTAGGCAAACCGGCCAGTCGCTTCCGTACATAAGCCGATCAGGACCGAATAGCTCCAGGGCGATTTCCAGGAAGGGAAATAGATCTTCCGGTGTCCATTTTTTCCAGTCTGCCTCGGTCACCATTCCAGAGACTTTGCAATAAATCAGTTCCCGTTCAGCCAAAAGGGCCATTTTCTTTTTCCAGACTTTCCATTCTCCATCCTTAATCAGAGGTTTCGCCAAGTGGTCGATGACCATGCGCTGCTCAGGACATTTATTGACCAGTTCCAAAGCGGTATCCAGGTGCTGCGGAAAAAGGAGTAAATCATAGGCATAGCCCCGGTCTTTGAGTTTGTGAATTCCCCGGACAAACTCTTCCCGAAGCATGTATCGGGGATCTTTGGACTGCAGGACTTCTCGGAATCCTACCAACTTTTCCTGACTGGAATATTGATCCAGAATCTGGTCCAAATCATCTTTTCCCAAGTCTGCCCAACCCACAACTCCCAAAATCCACTCATGCTGGGCTGCCAAATCCAGAAGAAAATCAGTTTCTCTCAGACTTTCATCTGCCTGCACCGCAATGCAACCGTCAATTTTAGCATCTTGGAGGAGAGGGTAAAGGTCACCGGGCAGAAAATTTCTCCTAATCCGGCTCATATCGGGAGTGATCCAATCCTGCCGCTTGGGATCATATTCCCAGAAGTGCTGATGGGAGTCGATTCTCATGCCTCAGGATCGTTCATAGCTACCTGACGGGAAACTCCCAATCCTTCGATGCCGAGTTCGACAATATCTCCCTGTTCCAAAAATCTGGGTTCGGGCTTCAATCCCATGCCAACCCCCGCGGGAGTCCCTGTAGAGATCACATCTCCCGGAAGCAAGGTCATGTATTGGCTGAGGTGCTCGATGATGGTCGGGATGTCAAAAATCAGATCAGAGGTGCTGCTGTCTTGAAGCATTTTTCCATTCAACTTCAGCCAAAGTCGAAGGTTGTGCGGATCGGGGATTTCATCTTTGGTGACTAGGGTTGGACCCAAGGGAGCGAAGTGATCAGCACTTTTGCCCTTGACCCATTGGCCTCCGTGACGAAGCTGGAAATCACGCTCACTCACGTCATTATGTAAGCAATAGCCGGCGATGTATTCGTAGGCATTTTCTTTTTTGACATACTTGGCTCGCTTTCCGATGACCACAGCGAGTTCTACTTCCCAGTCGGTTTGCTTGGAATTTCGAGGAATATAGATTGGGTCATAGGGTCCACAAAGAGAGGAAGTTGCCTTCATGAAAATGATGGGAACCTCAGGTACAGCCATTCCTGCTTCTTCTGCGTGTTTTCGGTAATTTAGTCCTATGCAGATGATTTTGGAAGGTCTTGCGATGGGTGATCCAATCCGGGCAGTAGAGGGAATTTCACGAAGATTAGCTTGGTTGGCATGAAGCCATTCTTCCAGTCTTGCCAGACCATTTTGGGTAAAAAAGTCTTCATTCCAATCTTCTCCAAATCCTGAACAGTCCAGATTTCGTCCTGAGGCATCTTGGATTCCCGGTTTCTCTTTTCCAGATTCACCGAATCGTATAAGTTTCATAGGGTTAGGTCTTTAGGTTTAAAATGTTTTTGAGATAAAAAGAAAAAGAGATAAGAGATAAGAGATAAGAGATAAGAGATAAGAGATAAGAGATTTAGTTTCTGATTGTAGCTCGCATTGAATCTTTCAATTTTCCAATCTTACAATCTTAAAATTCATATCACATCTTCAACCCCATAAATCCTCCGTCGATATTGAAGTTGGCACCGGTGATGAAGCTTCCTGCGTCGGAACTGATGAAGTAAGCCAATTCGGCAATTTCTTCTGGGGTTCCCATCCTTCCTATGGGTTGAGTGGCGGCAAGCTTGTCGTACATTTCCTTTTCTTTTCCAGGATAGTTTTTCGCCAAAAAACCATCCACAAATGGAGTGTGTACACGACCCGGAGAGATACAATTGCACCGTATTCCGTCTTGGACATAATCTCTGGCTACACTGAGTGTCATGGAAAGGGCGGCCCCTTTGGTCATGCTGTATGCAAAGCGATCGGGAATACCTATGGTGGCGGCTACGGAGCACATGTTGAGAATGGAGCCTCCTCCATTTTCTTTTAACTTGGGAAGAGCAGCTTTGATGCAGTGAAACATGCCTTTTACGTTTACTTCAAATACGCGATCAAAATCTTCTCCGGAGGTATTTTCCACTTTTCCGATATGGGAAATTCCAGCGTTATTGATCAATACATCAATTTTGCCGGGAATGGTATGGATCAGTTTTTCAACCTGAGCATAATCGGTGATGCTGCCTTCTAGAAATTTGACATGAAAGCCTTTTTCATGTTCCTCTAATTGAAGCTTTGTTCCTTCTTGGTGATTAGTGTCGATGAAAAAAACAGTGTATCCTTCTGTGGCAAACTTTTTCACCATGGCTAGTCCAATGCCGCTGGCACCTCCTGTGATCAGGACAGTCTTTTTGTTCATAGTTTGGTTTTTTCGGGTTTGAGAAGTTGAATTTCAAAATACGAAATCAAATTTTCTCCATGCAATTTTTTTTCGTTTGAATTAAAAATACTTCTAATTAGGAAAAAACATTCCCTTAAAGACCATGGAGTAAAACAGAAAGAAAGAATCTAATCTTGGTAAAGAGTTAACTTTTTTCTTCGGAACGGGTGACTTCTTCAGATTTTTCACTGATATCTCTGACGATTTGATCCAGTTCGTTGGCAGAAGTTTGAATATACTTGAGAATCGTTTTGGTTTCTTCCTCAGCCGGATTCATTTCGGTTTCGAGGAGATTGACCAATCCCATCAGTCGGGCCAGTGGAGCCCGTACAATATGTGATTGGATCCAGGCAATTTCCCGGAAGGCTGCGTTTTGCTTCTCAATTGTCTGTAGATGCAGGTTTTTTTCTGTCACATCATTGACCAATATAAGACAGGATTCGGAGTCATTAAACTGGATTAGAGAAGACACGATTTCAACCTGAATTATCTCTCCGTTCCTTTTTTTATGAACTGCTTTCATTGGTTTTTCACATTCCATCCTGTTTCCGTTTTGATCCAGAAAAAGGCCCTTCTCCAAAAAAAGGTCTCCAAAGTGGAGATTAAGGAATTCTTCTCTTGAATATCCGTAGTGATTTACTGCAGCCTGATTGACATCCAAGATTTCTAAGGTTTCCTTGTTGCAAACACATTTGGGTAGAGGGCTTAGATGGAAAAGGTTGCTGTAGTTTCGTTCGGATTTTTGAAGATCGTCGATATATTTTTTTCTCTCTATCGAATAGATGAGCGTTTTGTACAGCATGGCAGGAGTGAGGTCGTCCTTCAAGAGGTAGTCCGAAACACCCAAAGCCAAGGATTTTATACTGAAATCAAGGTCTGTGAAGCCGGTGAGTGCGATTACAGGAAAGCCCTTGGCTAATTCAATGATTTCAACAATCAATTTTTCCCCTGAAGAGTCAGGTAGGGAAAGGTCCAATAGGATGACATCAAATTGTTTTTCTAAGTCAGAAAGAAACTCCTTTGCCTCAAAAAATGTAGAGGCATGGGTCAATTGTGGCGATTGGATATGCTCAGAAAGGTACTCTTCAATCAGAAAGTAATCTCCAAAATTATCTTCAATGACAAGAAACCTATATTCAATGGGGTCTTTTCTCATGTGTTTTTAACTTTTTGAAGGAAGCTTGGTGGTGTTGATCCAAAATTCCTCTAAGACAGAGGTTACTTTGAAAAACTCATTGATATCCACGGGCTTGATGATGTAGCAGTTGCAATGCTCCTGATAGGCATTTAGGATATCCCACTCCGAGGAGGAGGTGGTCAAAATGATGATAGGAATGTGCTTAAGGTCAGGGTGGTTTTTGACACTCTGCAGGACTTCATGCCCATTTTTTTTGGGGAGATTGATATCCAACAAAATAAGATCAGGAAGTCCTGACAACCCTGCCTTGGACTGACCTAACAGGTAAATAAGGGCTTCACTTCCATCTCTTTTTACAATAAGCTCAGTAGGAAACTTGAATTCCTCTAAGGCTTCCTTGGTAAGTACGATATCTCCCTCATTGTCCTCCACAAGGAGGATCTTAATCTTAGTTTTGTTCATTGCTTTTTGATAGTAAAAATCAGAGTACTGCCTTCACCGGGTACGGAATTTGCCCAGATTTTGCCGCCAAATTGGGTAACAATTTTTCTGCATGTAGCCAGCCCCATACCTGTTCCGGGGTATTTCTCTTTTGGATGGAGTCTTTTCAAAATCCCAAAGATTTCCTCAAGATAGTTTGGATCTATTCCTATGCCATTATCCTTCACAGAGAATTGCCAAAATTCTTCCAATTCCACCGCATCAATCCAGATTTTGGGTTTTTGTCCAGGCTCTATGTATTTCAGGGAATTCCCGATTAGATTTTGGAATAGAATTCTCATCGGTACTTTGAGTCCTTTGATAACAGGTAAATCGGAATAGTGGATTTGAGCCTCGGTAGTGCGGATGATGTCTGATTTAAGATTGATCACCTCTTTTATAATTTCTTCTACATCAATCTCTTCCAATTGATTCAAATCAAATCCTGCCTTGGAATATTCCAGGAGATCATTGATCATCTGGGTCAGTCTTTTGGCTCCATCTGTAGCAAAATGGATGTATTGCTGTGCTTTTTCGTCCAGGGAATTCCCGTATTTTTTTTGAAGGAGATCCATAAATGAACTGATCATTCTCAGGGGCTCCCGCATATCGTGGGAGGCTAAGGCAGCAAATGCTTTCAATTCCTGATTGGCAGAGGAGAGTTTTTCATTGGCTTGGAGGATCTCGAGTTCGGCCATTTTTCTTGCCGTAATATCCTTCGTGGCACCAATCATCCGGATGGCTTTCCCGCTTTGATCACGGATTATGAATCCTTTGTCAAGGATAAAATTATACTCCCCGTTTTTCTTTCTCACCCTGAACTCCATTGCCCAAAAATTGTCCGTACCGGCCAACGCCAAGTTCAAATTATGCCTTACTTCACCCAAATCACCAGGATGAATGATACTTTCCCAAAACTCATTGGAGTCTTGTGAATCATTTGGTCCGTAGCCGAAGGTCTGGTAAAAAGAAGGAGATCGGAAGGTTTTATTTTCTATCATATCCCAATCCCAAATGAAATCGGAAGTAGCTTTTGTGGCTAATTCAAACCGCTCATTAGCGATTTTTAGATCACGGGATTGCTCTTCCACTTTTTTCTT
Source organism: Algoriphagus sp. AK58 (assembly GCF_014324365.1). GTDB lineage: Bacteria > Bacteroidota > Bacteroidia > Cytophagales > Cyclobacteriaceae > Algoriphagus. The sequence goes on along the minus strand of NZ_QEIG01000020.1, from coordinate 11,546 downwards.
CAGTACACTGGGTATCCTTGAAAAATTCCAGCTAATCAATCCGAAAATCATAGAGGTGATGAACCGAAGCAAGATGGAAGGGATAAGTCCAGAGAAGGCTGTACTTTTTTTAAGCTGAACTGCTAATTCCCAATTGCCTTCGGGAATTAGCACACGTTGAAGGCTTCCTGTATATTCCGAGTCATTCTTTACTTCTGGAAGAAAGTTTTTCCAGGTTTCGGTAGAGGTATCCAATTTCGAAAATTTGACAGAGAAAATACTGGATTCGGGATTGACCAGCTCTGAACTTTTTATTAGAGTTTCCAAAAATATAATGACCGCTGAAAACCCCTTTAATTCTCCTGATTTTTCAAAGATGGGATATCGTCCTACTATGCCAATACCACCTTGGCGAAGGGTGAAGGGACCAGAAAAATAGATGTCTCTCCGGTTAAAAGCTTCCAATACTTCATCTCTTCTTGTGGGATCTTGAGCCACATTATAACCAATCACTGCTTCGTTGCCTTGAAGGGGATACACCGCGACGATGGTTCCGGAGTCCAGGTATTGGATCACGTCCACGTTTGGATTATTTTCTAAAATTTGTTTTGCCAGAGAATCAAAGTTTTCGGTCACCTCAAAATTTTGAGCAAAAAAAGCAAGTGTTTTCGCTGCTGAGATACCGTTTCTGATCGAATAAAGAATAGAGTTTTCCAATTCATCGAGCTTGGATTTTACAGCTTCTCTTTCGTTTGAAAGCCGTATTTGATACTCTGTCCAAGATAAATACATGGTCAGAGAAAAAACACCGATGAAAACTCCCCACCCAGTGACCCTAGGATAGCTGGACAAAAAGTTGAGAATATAAGATTTGATTTTCTCTAAAATCTCCATCATTGCTTCTTAAGCGTAAAAAAGAATGTACTACCCTTACCCACCTCTGATTCTACCCAGATTTTTCCTCCGTGGAATTCCACGATTTTTTTACAGATGGATAGACCAATTCCCGAACCTGAGTATTGCTCTTTCTGATGAAGCCGCTGGAAAATAATGAAAATTTTGTCCTGATATTCCCTGGATATTCCAATCCCATTATCCTTGACCGAAAACATCCAGCGATCACCTTTATCCTGATAATCAATGAAAATTTCCGGGGTTTTATCTGGGCTTTGGTATTTCAGTGCATTAGAAATTAAGTTATGAAACACTTGAATTACCGAATTGGGATGGCATAAAATCTCTGGCAAAGGTGCCAGATGGATCATTGCCTTTTTCTCTTGGATGGACTTTTTGTTGAGCGTCAAAACTTCTTTGACTAAGTCTGTCACATCGACTTGTTTTTTGGATTCATTGATATTTCCTACTCTGGAGAATTCAAGAAGATCCAGAATTATTTCTCGCATTCGCTTTGCCCCATCCACCGCGAAATGGATGTATTGCTTGCCTTTTTCGTCGATAATATCGTGGTATTTTTTCTCTATCAGGGTCAGGAAGCTGGTGATCATCCGAAGAGGTTCCTGCAGATCATGAGAGGCTACATAAGCAAATTGCTCCAGTTCTTTGTTGGAAATTTCAAGTTCCCGATTGGATTTCGCCAGCTCTGAGTTCAGAATTTTCAGGGATTCTTCATATGCCTTGCGTCGGGTAATGTCCTGAATGGCTCCAACCATTCGGATAGGCTTTCCATGCTTATCCCGAATAATGGTTCCCTTATCCAGCAAAAACAGTGTTCCGTTATTTTTCTTTATAAACCGATATTCAGATTCAAAAGATGACTTTTGGGGGTCCTTTAGCACCTCTGTCAATAATGAAATTACCCTTTCCCTGTCTTCGGGATGGATATTTTTTTCCCACCGGTCGTTGGTATCTTGAACACCGGCCACTTCCTCGTCAAATAAGAGGTTAAATCCTTCTCCCCAATAATGTTCCCCTGTGGCAATATTCCAATCCCAAATGGCATCATGGGAGGCTTTGGAGATTAAGGAAAATCGTTCATTAAATTCCTGTATCTGTTGTTCTGATTCCTTTCTCTTATTGATGTCGCGGATTATCACTGATACTCCTTCGTAAGTGGGATAGATGGTCACGTCCAGCCAGGCATTGACCCACTCATCAAAAGTTTCGAAATTAACCAGTTGTTGGTCTTCAAGGGCTTTTCTATATCCTTCTCTGAAGTCCTCATTTTCGGTTTTCACAAAATCCCAGATGCTTTTTCCGAGAATATCTTCCCGCTTGACCCCAGTGAGTTTTTCTACTGTATTGTTCCAGTAAATGACGCGATAGTTTTTTTCAAGAGCGTAAAAGGAATCTCCGATACTTTCCAAGAGGGCATTGTGGTTTTCCAATGCTTCTTTTATTTGATCCAAATGCCGTTTTCTTCCGATAGCAAAAGAAAGATTGGTAGCCATGGATTGCAAAAAGTTTTTCTCATCCTCGGTCCACTTATGCTCTTCATGGCAATCATCAAAGCCTAAATAGCCAACTATTTCATTTCCCAGAAATATGGGAATGTTCAGGATACACTTGATCTGTTGTTCCTCCAATATTTGTCTGGTCGCCCCGGTCGCTTCTTTGGTGAAAATTGAAAAAGGTTTTCTTTGATTTACTTTTTTCCAAAATTCAGGATGGGCATCCATTGGAATAGCCCGGTACTCAGGGGCGTCAATATAGGACATTACCGTTCCGTTGGTCCATTCATGAGTTATGTCGCCGTAATAAGCTTCTTTTTCTTGGTATATCTGTATGAAATAAGATCGATCAACGCCTGCGGCTTCTCCCATCTCCTGTAGCATGGTCATGATTTGACTTTCCCAATCCTCTGTTTCGAGGAACAATTCAATGACTCTTGCCGTAGCTTCGATGAACTTGGTTTTCTTGGAGAGAAGAAGTTGAGTTTTTTTCTCTTCAGTCACATCTTGGAGTGCCCCGACCAATCGAATCGGAGTTCCATTTGAATCCCTGATGATCACGGTATTTTCCTTCACATAGGAATAGGTTCCATCAAATTTTTGGAATCTGTATTCACCGGTCCACCGTACTTGGCTGGTATTCTTTCTTGCCAGATAGATGGATTCAAGAATTTGGCCCAGGTCTTCAGGATGGACTTTTGAATTCCAAAATTCTTCTGAGACAAATTCCAACTCTGCAGGATAGCCGAAAAGCCTGTGGTAACCTTTTCCCCAGAAGATTTTATCGGAAGTTAAATCCCAGTCCCATATTGCATCCGAAACGGCTTGGGTAGCCAAATGAAATCGTTCATTGCTCTTGCGGAGCGATTGTTCGGCACGATATCGGTCGGTTACATCCAGAACAGTTGAAATCATCAGGTTTTGATCTGGTAATGGGATGTTTTTGGCAGAAACTCTTCGCTTATCGCCCGACTGGGTGGTGATCGGGATTTCTTCCCAAACCATCTTTTTTGGATCCCCTGATCGCATATCTTCGACAATCCGTGCTGTAATCTGCGCTCTGTATTCAGGATCCGGGTAGACTTTCTCAAAAAACGTGCTGACGTCTTTCAGGATCTCTTCAGGCCAGCCATAGACTTTTGAAAATGCCGGATTAATGAAGGTAGCTTCTCCGCTGTCAATTTTATTGACGGCAATACCCATGGGAAGATTCATCAGCGTGGATTCAATGAAGGTATTTCTATCCCTGAGTGCATTTTCAATTTCTTTTTGGTAAGTGATATCCTGCACAGTTCCCCGGAGCTTCTTTTTTCCGGAATTTTGATCTGTTTCCACTTGACCTTTTTCATGGACATATTTTACCTTACCTCCAGGACAGATGATCCGATGAACAGCGTCCAATGGGGAATCACCCCTAATGGCAGCAAAATGCTTGGGTAAAAAATCATCTAAATCATCTCTAACGAATGATTTGGTGAAAACTTCAAAATTTGGTCTTACGGATTCCTTGTCGAGACCCCAGATTTGATACACTTCATCAGACCAAAAAATTTCTTCTGTCTCCATGTCAAATTCCCAATAGCCCAGTTTGCCGATCTTTTGGGAAAGATTCAGTTTTTCAACCAGCTCTCTGCTTTTGATTTCCTCCTCTATTCTCTGGGTTACATTTTCGGAATAACAGGCAATGGCGATTACCTGACCGAATTCCCGAATAGGCACAATCTGGACTTGGTGATAAATTAATTTTTCTTTTACTACCCTTTCTCGGATAAATGTGCTTTTCTCTCCACTTAGCGCCAGATCGTAATGGCTTTTCCAAAAATCATAATCCTCTTGGAAACCATAGTTGTCTTCTAAAATGGAATCTCCCAGTTGAATGGGATGACCGCTTATCTTCTGGATGGTATCAAAAAACTTATTATTGCCAAATACCAGTCTATACTTGGTATCAAGGCACCAGATAGTTTCCGGGGAAGTATTAAGGACAAATTCGAGCTTCTTTTTATCACTAAAGCTCCCGATTTTTTCTTGGGTAATTTCTTTTAGTAAACCATAAACTCGGATAGGATCAGTTCCTTGGCCAAATTCCGCCCATCCCTCTGAAATAAAGTATTTGACCGTTCCGTCATTTAAAAGTGATCTAAATTCTAATTTGAAAGAATTTCCTTTCGAGGTTAATTTTTGATAGGCGGTTCTTAAAAGTGAAAGGTCTTCAGGATGAATCAGAGAAAACAACAACTCAGCGCTTGGGGCTTGTTCGTTTTTTTGACCTAACAAGGCATACATATTTTCAGACCAGACCAGTTTTTTGCTTTGCAAATCCTCGATCCAATGGCCTAAATTACCAGAAGACTCTAGTCTTTTAAGTAAAGCAAGAGAATCCTCCAAGATGTTCTTGGAGGCATCTGATACAGACTGATGTTCTTGTGGCAGGTTTGACATTTAATCCAATAACCTCAAATGTGCTTGAAAATATAAATTACGAAAAAGGGAATACCTACCAAGTGTAGAATTGTGTAAACCTAAAGCCGCACCACTTCCCCAGTTTTCACAGATTCATCACAGGCAAAGGCTATCTTCAGACTGTTCAAAGCATCGTCCAGATGATTTGTAAGGTCCAGATTATTTTGGATTGCTGCTAGAAAATACTTTTGTTCCCGATTGCAAAGTTCTTGGTGATCAGGTTCATCCGTCATATCAATCCATTCGTCTTTTTTGGTAAAATGGTTTTTTTCGTCAATGTCAGCATGGTGGACCCGGATTGATTCTGTTTTGGTATGGCTGTCCACGTTGTCTGATTTCCCGGAGGCCCCTGCGTCCTTTGCCACTATAGAAACGGAACCTTTTGGTCCAAAGACATCCTTTACAAAAAATGCAGTTTCGGATATCATAGGTCCCCAGCCAGCTTCATACCATCCCACGGATCCGTCTTCAAATCGGATTTGAAGTTGTCCGTAATTGTAGTTGTCTTTGGCAATATCATCGGTTAATCTGGCGCCTATTGCCGATACCCAAACAGGCTTGGAGCGAGTCATCTGGCACATCACGTCGATGTAGTGAACACCACAATCTACGATAGGGCTGAGAGATTTCATCAGGTTTCGGTGGACATCCCACATGAATCCATGGCTTTGCTGATTGAGATTCATGCGCATCACCAGGGGTTTACCCATTTTGTGGGCCTCTTCGATAAATCTCATCCAGGAAGGATGGTGTCTAAGAATGTATCCTACCACCACTTTTTTTCCTGCCTCTTTTGCCTTGGCAATGATTCTTTCACATCCCAAAACGGTGTCTGCCAAAGGTTTTTCGATGAAGATATGACAGCCTGCTTCCAATGCCCGGAGTGCGAATTCTTCATGAGTATCCGGATAAGTGGAAATACAAACCGCCTCGGGGTTGGTCTTGGCAAGTGCTTCCTCATAATCATCAAATAAAGGATAGTTTGCTCCCAGATTTTTATTTAACCTGACTTTACTTTCTCCTCTGGCCACCAGACCACAGATTTCAAATTCAGGCATATGATGATAGGCTGTTGCATGGGAAGCCCCCATGTTACCACAGCCGACTACAAGGATTCGGATTGGGTTCATTTGATTTCTTTATTGGTGAGTTGAGCAAATTGCAACGGGCTAAGATAAATAATTTCTACGTCGAGCGTCACTGGAACTAGGGGCTCATCCTTGTCGTCCCGGCTTACTTGGACTATCTGGTCAATGATTTCCATACCTTGAATAACTTGTCCAAAGACTGTGTAATTTCCGTCCAGCCGATGAAGTCCATTTGGATTTTGTACGATATAAAACTGACAACGGGCGGAGAGTTTTCCTGGATTATCGTCTCTTCCAGCACCCACAGCACCGTAAACATGGGTTAATTCGGGATGGAATTCAGGTTCCAGAAGGTATTCAGGGTCAGTAAACCCTTCAGGAGTATCCGGGCATCCTCCCTGCGCCACAAAATTGGGAATAACCCGATTAAATGTCAGGGAATCCCAGTATCCCGCTTCGGCCAACTCAATGAAGCTTTGTCGGTGATTGGGAGTTCGTTCATCGAGTTGAATGAGTATTTCTCCATAGGGAGTTTTGATTTTGCCTACCGGGATATTTTCTGTCTGATTAGAAAATATCAGCTGAAGGATCAGAAGAAGGATCATCGGCGTGATTTTAAAGAAAAGAAAGAGTTACTAGTAGGTCCTTAATTTACATAATTCAGGGACTTATTTAGATTTTTGAGGCTTTTGCGTCTGCGATAGAATCCTTTTCTGAATTCTACGTTCATTTGATTGAACAAATGGCTCTGTCTATGGATGGCTTACCTTCAACCTATACCTCAAATCAGGATCAACCCATTCCAGAAAATGAGGTGGATCGACTTCTGGCATTAAGTGATCTGGATTTGGATTATACCGATCTCAATCATGTTTTTGCGGATCTGACCAAACTGGCAGCCAAAGTGGCCGGCACTTCCATTTCTTTGATCAATTTGATAGACTCATTCACTCAATGGAGTGTCTCCTCCTATGGTATTGAGTTGAAGCAAATGCCCAGGGAGGAATCAGTTTGCCAGTATACCATAATGCCAGAAAGCTCTCAAGGATTTGAGGTGGAAGATTTAACACAAGATGAGCGTTTCAAAGACAGGTTTTATGTCACAGATTCGCCTTATCTGAAATACTATTACGGGATCCCCTTAAAGGTAAATGGGGAAGTGGCTTTAGGCGCTTTGTGTGTTTTACATGATCAATACAAAACACTCAGTTCAGATAAAAAAGAAATGTTGGAGATTATAGCAGGAGAAGTGGTTAACAGGATCAAAATGCATCAAACCATTATTTCTTTGAAGGAAAAGGTAAAAGAGACCAATTCGATCAAAAACAAAGTAGCACATGATATCCGGGGACCTATTCGGGGAATCATAGGTTTGGCAGAGATCATCCAAATGCAAGGTGACCAGAATAAACTGGATGAGGTGTTGGATTTCATCGGTCTCATTCATAAAAGCGGAAATTCTGTTTTAGAACTTGCTGATGAGATATTGTCCCAGAATTTTGATAAAAGGGAGCCAGGAAAGAGACCACCAAAGGAAAATGAATTTACTCTTCTAACCCTTCAGAGTAAATTGAAGGATATGTTTGATCCTCAGGCTATTACCAAAGGTATTGCCTTAGATGTAAAGGCAAATACTCCTCAAGCAGGTATTCCTTTTCCAAAGAATAAAATTTTACAGATTGTGGGGAATTTGATCTCCAATTCTATCAAGTTCACTCCTGCTGGAGGAAAGGTGGAGGTTTATTTGGATATGGAGGTGGATTCGGATCGAAAAACTCTGAACTTTTCAGTTAAAGATTCTGGAGTGGGTATTTCACCCGAGAAAATTCAAGAAATTAAGGAAGGGGGCACTTCTTCCTCCAATGGTACGATAGGTGAAAAAGGATTTGGCTTTGGGTTAACCTTAGTCCAGAGGCTGATTACTAGCTTAAAAGGTCAGCTTAACATTAAATCTCAACCTGGCATGGGGGCAGAATTCCAAGTAATTCTTACCCTTGCCTAAGTGACTTAAGTTAGTGTTGTACTATCAATTTACCCTGCTTTCAAACTGTTGTCAACGGGGTAAGCGTACATCGATAGGAAGTTTTTGAGTAACACCTCGTTACTGGTATCTACTTTTCCCTGAAGACGCTTTTCGAAGGACCATTTTTCTTCCTGTGTGTAAAATTCCGTAAAGTCATTTTTTCCATGGAGCAGGTCATGGGAAATGTAATTGCTTGGCCATAGTTTATAGCCTTTCCAGATTTTTAGGTCAATCAAAGAGGCCAATTCGGTGAGTTTTTCGCTTTGGGAGATATCCATTTCGGAGATGGCTCTGACTTCCTTATCCAATATGCCATTGACCTGGATATGAATCCGCTTTTTCGTACCCATGATTCCCCGAAGGAGGTTGACAAAGTCTTCATTTTCACTTTTGACATATTTTTCATCCCTAGACTTGGCCAATAGTTCGGGAATTTTCAAAATGTCAGTAGGGTCGTATTCATAGGAAATTGATACAGGCACCAGTTTGATTTTTTCAAAAAAGCCAAATGGATTGGGGCCTTCTTCCCCCAAGGTCAGCATCTTGAGCACCCCTTTGTGAGTCACATCATTTCCGTCTTTGGTTCTGCCTTCCCGTTGAGCAGTCCATACAGAACGGTTTTCTCTCAGTAAGGACTTATGAATGTATTCTGATACCAGTATTGAACTTTCCAAAAGCGCTCTTCCTGTCAGCCCTCTTCGAATGGCAAAATTTCTGTTGAGTCTGGAAAGGATATGCAGAAAAGGCTTTTTTATCAGGTTGTCTCCGATTGCAGAGGTAGTCATGACCAGCCCATTTTCATACAGGCAGGCATTGAGTAAAGACGTGTCTAGTATAATATCTCTGTGGTTGGAGATGAAAAGGTAGGCGGTATTTGGTTCAAGAATCTCAAATCCTCCCGTGCTCAAGCCATCCGAACTTTTTTCCAGGACTTTCATCAGCGCAGGATAAATGAAATTGATCTGAAAATCCCTTAGGGAATGAGTATAAAGCATCAGATTCTTCCATTGAGAAGAAGAATCATTTGGAAAGGCAAAATTCATCATAGCCTCCAACATGGGGTCGTTGATGATCTGCCGGATGGCTGCATTAACTTCCGCATCGTAGAAAGGTCTTATTGGATCAAATTTTGACATAGTGAGCAGGTGATTTGCTTGCAAAAAGCAAAAATTAACGGAATTATTGAAGTTAAAATATTTATTAGATTGACAGTTCGAGGCTAATTAATCGCGCTTTAAATACTTATTAAAAAAGAATAGATGCACAGGTAAAGCTTCAGTCCAATATTGCCAAGTGTGTGCCCCGGGCCTTTCAATGTATTCATGAGGTGTGCCATTAGCCACCAATAGCTGATGGATTTGCCGGTTGGTCTCTATCAGAAAATCCTCCACACCACAGTCAATGATAAGTGCAAGACCATTGGTTTTCATCCTATCTACCATGCCTACAGCTGTGTAGGGATTGAAAATAGGTCCATCGTAATTGATATCGCCAAGCATGGCCTTCTGTCCCTGAACCCGAAGGTTTCTGAAGTCTTCTTGAACTTTCCAAAGACGGGTATCAATATTCATCACTCCACTCATACTGCCCGCAGCCACAAATAAGTCAGGATGCTTGGCTGAAAGGGTAATAGCCCCATGTCCACCCATGGACAGTCCAGTAATTGCCCGTGATTCTTTTTTGGCCAAGGTGCGGTAGTTTTTATCTATGAATGGGATGAGTTCCGAAATGATGTAAGTTTCATATCTGACAGTGTCCATAATAGGGCTGTCATAGTAATAACTAGCCGGCCCTACTCCCGGAGTTACAATGATAAGATTGTAATCATCTGCCATTCGGTTTACTAGTTCTTTTTCTGTGACCTTTTGATGCCAATCATTGAAGGCTCCAGAACCTCCGTGGAGTAGATAGACTACTGGAAACTTTTTATTGGAGTTTGTGTAATCCGATGGTAAAGTGACCGCTGCTTTCAGCGTCTTCTTCATAGATGGGCTATACACCACTATGGTATCTACCTTAGTTTGGGCCAAAACAAACAAAGGCCAAAGGAATAGCAAGAGCATCAGTGCTTTTTTCATAAATGGTTGGAATTGTAAGTTCAAGGGTGAATTTTCGGCAGTACACTAAGACGGAGCACTACTCCATGGTCTTCGATTGGGTCGATTAATTGGTCGAGGATTCGAATCTACGAATCTCAGCTCGAATCTCATTTTTAGAAAAGGCTATTTTGTATATTCCGTAAAATTCTCTTCCTATTTCGATGAAAAGTTTGCATAGCATAGCATATTTCCTGATTATTTTGGTTTTGGGCGCAATAGTGTTGAAAGAGGGTTCATTTATTTTTGTGCCTTTGATTTGGGGAGTGTTTTTTGCTTTCGCACTAAATCCATTATCAAATTGGTTTGAGAAAAGGCGGTTTCCAAGAGGACTTGCTATCTTCACGGCTATTCTTATTGTGACATTGATAGCCGGTGCTATTTTTTATACCTTATTAAATCAGATGATCGGCTTGATTAGAGATATCCCGGAAATAGGGCAGAATGTCGAAGAAAAAATGAGCCGTTATTATGATGAGCTTCGGTTTTTGTTGGGAGACGGGATACTTGATCCTGATTATAAAACCGATCTTTCTTCAATTTTTATTTCTGAAGGAATAAATCAAACCCTCTTTTCCACTGGGAAATCAGTCACCTTAATCGGGATTATTCCACTTTACACTTTTTTATTGTTGTACTACAAGGACTTCTTCAATGAGTTTTTGGTTAGGTTTTCCTCAAGAAATCAAGAGACAGTTCTTCATTGGGTCACTGATTCAGGCAATGTGATTCAGTCATATCTGGTGGGTATGATAAGGGTCACGGGGATTGTGGCTGTACTTGCCGGGATTTTCTTTTATTTGATGGGAATCAAGTACTTCATACTTTTTGCGGCTTTTATTGCCATCATGAATTTGATTCCCTACGTAGGGGTTTTTGTTTCATCGGTTTTTGTTATTCTTTATGTTTTTTTGACGACCGATTCTTTGTTTTATCCCTTTATTACTTTCATTACACTGTGGGGAATTCAGCTTTTTGAAAATAATATCATTACCCCAATTGTAGTGGGATCCAAGGTACGAGTGAATGCTTTAGCAGTAATTTTGGCGATTTTGGCAGGTGGATGGCTCTGGGGAATATCAGGTATGGTTTTGTTTATTCCTCTGGTCGGCGTTTTGAAGATTACATTGGAAAGGAATCCAAGTCTGAGTTCCTTTGGATACTTGCTCGGAGATGATGTACCGGTGACCGAAGCATCTGAAAATTTCTGGAAGGTTATTCAACGAAAGCTTAATTCAAAGAAAAATTAAGCTAGATTTTGGTTACCGGGATAAATCGAAGAAATATTCCTCCGGCATCAATTTAATGAGCCTCCTACAGGACTCGAACCTGCGACCCACGCTTTACGAAAGCGTTGCTCTACCAACTGAGCTAAAGAGGCGAAATGAATTAAAGCTTAACGCTACTCAGTTGGTGCCACCCTGCAATCCGGCTGCTCGCTAAAGACTTCCAAAGGGAAGTCTTCTAGACACTCGCCCCTCAACTGAGC
>NZ_QEIG01000002.1 GCF_014324365.1 Algoriphagus sp. AK58 | reverse complement strand
CCTTGCCCGCATCCAGATCCGCCTGCGTGATCACATACTTGGTCACAATCACCGTGTCGGCCTGCGGTGCCAAGCTCGCTATCACCTGGTTCAAGCCGGTCAACGGATCGGTCACCACGATGCCTTTCAGCGTCACGTTGCCATCGTTGGTCACCGTGATGTCGTAGCTGATCTCCTCGCCTACCGCCGAATAGGTCTGCGGTGTCGCCACCTTGGTAATGCTATAATCAAAGTCCTGACACACCGGAACAACCGTCGGATTATCATTATCCACCGCAGTACCTGACAAATCACTTACCTCGAAACCGTTAAATGTCCCTTTGGCCGTAGCCTGATTGGTCACCTGACCTGCTTCGATATCTGAAGCCAAAATGGTATAAGAACCCGTATAAACCCATGATTCACCTGATTCAAGGATACCATTAGTATTGGTGTCACCAGATTGAAAAGTGATCGTTGGAACCTTTGGATCAGTAATTGAAACGTTACTTAAAGGAAAACTCTGAGACCCTAACGTTGCCGTAAACGTGTAGTTGATTACAGGATTAAGGGTAGGATCCAGACACTCGTCTTCGCTGAGCGTATTGGTAAACTCCTTGACCAATCTGATCGCACATGTACCAATACTAACAGTCACCGCAACCTTCTCACTTTCACACTCCCCGGACTTGAATTGGGAAATGTAATATGTCTGAGTGCCGGAAGTTGCAGTGGAAACCGTAGGTGCACCAGAAAGAGGATTCATCGCTGAATCATACCATTTAATCGTGAAGTTTGGAGTTGGTGTAACAACTAAATCCTGATTACCTGAACCCTGACAAAATTCGAAAGTCTGTGGGCTTGGTGCGGGTGATTGAGCAGGTGTAATGATAGTGACCGAAGTCGTAGCTGTACACCCCCTATTGTCTGTTACCAATACATTATAGATACCAGCTGATAATCCCGTTGGATCTTCTCCGCTAAATGAGTAAGCAGCATCCCCGGTTTTTGTCCATGAATACGAATAAGGCCCTACACCACCAGAAACAGTCAGATCTATTGACCCAGTATTGGCTTCCGAACAATCATCATCCACTTTGGTAGTACTCAAAGAAAGAGCCCCGAAAAGATCGACGGTTTTGACAATGTCTTTAGTGATGTTTAATTGGTCAACAACAGTCAGCGTTACATCGTAAGAACCTGCTGAGGGAAAAGTGAACGTAGGATTTTGAAGGGAAGACGTTCCCAATCCAGCGAAATTCCAGTTCCAAGACTTATAGGGAAGATTACCACCCACAGTTGCGTCAGTAAACTTCACCTCATAATTGATACAATTGGTTTCAAAGTTGAAATTTGGCACCAAAGGAGTATTTACCAAAAAGCCTGTCACGTTACCATAACACTGGGCATTTCCTCCTGAACCATCTCCACAAGGTACATTCTGGGCATTTCCAGTTTCCCATCTCATGAAAATATTTTTGATTTCAAACTTGTCTCCCCACTCCCATGTAAAATCATCCGCATAAATCGGCGTGTTCTTGATTACTGTTTGCCCTTGGAACAAACACAAAATCACAGTCTCTACAAACTGATCATTGATGAAAATATCATATTGCGTATACATCGAATACGCATTGTTGGTACTTCCTCCAAAAGTGAAGAATAACTGACCCGAAACAGGTGTTCCCAGTTCATACTCCACTAACGGATCAAAGGGATTACCATTTTCATCAAAAAAGTCCACCCTAGTCACATTCACGTTATTCTGAGGGCAGCCAGGATAAGGAGGCCTAATACCATCTTGCGCCCTCACCGCCCCCTGCACAAAAAAGAAAATCAACATCAGCAATAGCCATCGAAATAGCCCTGACGTTGACCACCAATTGTTCCCGTCTGAGACACCCCTCTGTGGAGGCTGAGGGAACTTCTCGCTTTTGGATAAGTAGTCCATATTAATTGGATTTTAATTTCTGAATTGATAATCACTAATTTTTTCTATGACTCTCTATTGAACCATTGATTATCTGTCAGTTGATTCAATAACCCCTCCGATTGAAGTCCATTTTGACCTGTAAGCAATCGAAAAACATCTTATAGTTACAATTCTGTCATAAAAATACATTTATTTGTTTTTCATATCCAAGTATTTTGAAGAAAAAAATTATTTGTAATGCATTTTTTTTAGTACGAAAAGCTTTATAAATAAATTAAAAATCATTTTTGTTGATGTTTAATTGTTTTTGATTAAACAAACCAAACAAAAAACTGACTTTGCTCAGCAAAATCCAGATTGATCAAAAAACAGAGAACACAAAATCCTTCAATTGGATCGGTTTACTTAACTTACAGTTGAAGATTCGGAACCGAGATCCGTTTTTGATAATACACGCCAACACCTAATCCTGACTCCATAACCACTGATGATTCTCTCTCAACCCAAGGATCAATCTCTGATTGACCTTTTTGATTCCCAATTAGGCACCTCCGTTTCCTGGAGAAAATCCACCACTGAAGAACGAATCGCCAGACTCAAAAAACTCAGAAATTGGATCCTTTCGCATCGGCATGACATAAGGGAGGCCCTATGGAAGGATTTTGCCAAGCCAGACCCTGAGGTAGATCTAAGCGAGATCTTCCCGGTTACTTCTGAAATTAACCATGCCATTAAGAACCTGAAATCCTGGATGAAGCCCAAAAGCTTGCCTACCCCTCTTCCCATGATCGGCACATCAGGACGCATCCACTTAGAACCCAAAGGAAGGTCTTTGATCATTTCTCCCTGGAACTTCCCCTTCAATCTCACCATTGGCCCGCTTGTTTCAGCCCTTTCAGCAGGCTGTACTGCGATCATCAAACCCTCCGAATATTCCCGGTTTACTTCCTCTCTGATCCATCAGATGGTGAGTGAAATTTTTGAACCTCAAGAAGTTGCCGTTTGTCTTGGAGAAACAGAAGTGGCAAGTGAACTGCTTACCTTGCCCTTTGATCACATTTTTTTTACAGGCAGCCCAGCGGTTGGAAAAATAGTAATGAAAGCAGCCGCTCAGCATCTGAGTTCCGTAACCTTAGAATTGGGAGGAAAGTCACCTGTGATCATCGACAGTTCGGCCGACCTGAAAGATGCTGCACAGAAAATTATCTGGGGAAAATTTGTGAATTGCGGGCAAACCTGTATCGCGCCTGACTACATCCTGATTCCGGAAGAAAGACAAGAAGAATTTATACTACAGGCAAAAGTCCAGATCCAAACCTATTATGATCCCGGCTTTAACGGAATAGAAAAAAGCCCCGACTATGCGCGCATTATCAACCTCAGGCATTTTGAAAGGCTTACTGCTTATCTGGAAGATGCTATGGGAAAAGGGGCAAAAGTTGCCTTCGGAGGAAAATCAGATGAGAAGACCCGATACATTGAACCTACCCTACTCACCGATATCTCCGAAGATATGGATGTTTTCCGGGAGGAAATTTTCGGGCCGATCCTTCCGATCATTTCCTATAAAAATCTGCATGAAGCGATTAAACTGATCAATTCCCAACCCAAACCTTTAGCCCTTTACTTCTTCGGATCCAACTCCCATCATTCCAGGAAAGTAATGCAGGAGACAAGTTCAGGAAATATGGTCATCAATGACTGTGTACTTCATTTCCTTCACAACGAACTCCCATTTGGCGGCGTAAACAACAGCGGAATCGGAAAAGCCCACGGATATCACGGGTTTTTAGCTTTCAGTAATGAAAAAGGTGTACTCAAGCAACGAGTGGGTTACAATAACGTCTCCCTTCTAAGGCCACCTTACGGCATCAAAGCCAAACAAATCATCTCATCTCTCATTAAATGGTTCTGATTATGAAACAAAAGTCACTTTTTACCCGCTCATTTTTACTTCTTTTCTTTTCTGCATTTTTCCTTTTCGCCTGTTCCATTGATCAGGAAAATAGTTCAGAGATCCTGCCTGCATTGGAGATCTCCAATACTTCCTACGGTGCAGATCCCAGGCAAAAGATGGACATTTTCCTACCCGCGGGCAGGTCTTCAGATAAAACACCTGTTTTGATTTACATCCACGGCGGAGCATGGATTGATGGGGACAAGAGCGAGTTCGTGCAGGTCAAGCCCTTAGTTGAACAGGCTTTCCCCGGTTTTGCTATGATTTCGTTGAACTACAGATTGTATGACTTTGTCAGCAGACAGAATAGATTTCCTGCCCAGGAAGAAGATGTCAAATCTGCGCTCTCTTTTGTAAGGAGTAAACTGGCCGAATGGAATGTGTCTGATGACATACTTTTGAGCGGTGCGAGCGCCGGGGCGCATCTAGCCCTGCTACATGGTCTCAAAAACAGAGAGTCTGATATCAGGGGACTTATCGCATTTTTTCCACCCACGGACCTTACCAGCCTTTTTGGATTCAATAATCTGACTACTCTGGGATTGACAGAGATCATGGGAGGCACTCCGCAGACGGTTCCGACGGTTTACCAAAACGCCAGCCCGGTCAATTTTGCGAGTTCAGATGATCCGCCTACGATTTTTTTCCATGGAGAGACAGACCAAGTAGTACCCATCTCACAAAGTGAACGACTGGAAACGGCGCTGAAAAACGCCCAAATCCGACATCAATTTATCCGTGTGCCTAATCAAGGTCATGGCTTTACGGCTGAGACCAATGCGTCTCTTCTGAGACAGGCCAAAACTTTCTTTGGAGAATTCTGAAAAACGAAAATCCCGCTCGTATGAGCGGGATTACCTGGTTTCTTTAGACTTTTTGAAGTCCCGTAGAATGAGCCATCTTCTTGATGGCATTTACTACTTTTTCGGAAGGCCGCAGTTTGACCTGCTCCAAAAACTCCACCGTGCTCAGCATTTCCACATATTCTTGCATCAGTACGTCATCGCTGTGCAAGGCTTGCATCAAGAGTTCTTGTTCTACCTCCGGCATTTCCTGATAGATATATCTGACCAGGTCATTTGGGGTAAAAGATTTTATCATAGGCAACATTTAATTGTTTCATTTTCTTTCTGAGATGGATAAGCGCATAGCGCATTCTACCCAAGGCAGTATTGATACTCACACCCGTTTGGTCTGCAATCTCCTGAAAGCTCATATCGAGATAATGCCTCATGACCAACACTTCTTTTTGGGCTTCGGGAAGCTCCTCAATCAGCTTTTTAACCATTTCAAGAGTCTCCTCCTTCACCCGAATATCTTCAATCGAATCTTCAGCAAACTTCATGGAGTTGAGCAAGTTGGTGCCATCTTCCAAGATAATGGTAGGATACCTTTTTGCTTTTCTGAAGTGGTCAATCGCCAGGTTATGTGCAATCCTCATCAGCCAAGGCTGGAATTTGCCCTCTTCATTGTATTTGTCCGAATTCAAGGTCTGAATTACCTTGACAAATACATCCTGAAGTAAATCCTCAGCTATTTCCTGATCCTTCACAATCAGGAAAATTGTGGTGTAAACTTTACTTTGATACCGATCTACTAAAAGATCGAAGGCAGCTTCACTGCCATTTCGATATTGAGCTATTAACTCTCCGTCCTCAGGACCCAATCGCTTACTCATCTTAAGTTGGTTTATGAAAAACGTAGAAGTCTAAGCCATAGTATCTGTTTAGGTGAAAAGAAATTTTAAATTTTGTCGGTATGTAGTGTTGAAGGCTTTAAATCTAAGTTGATTTTTTTGGTAATGTCAAGAGCTAATGAAAATTCGAAACGAAATTTTGAAAAACTTAAGTAAGCTTTCAATTGCTTTCGCAAATCCAACCGTTCCAACCATTCAAGGCGATTTCCCCTTTGATGCCTCCCAAAAAAAGCGCCAAAAACCTGTTTTTTGACAAGGCTAAAATCCCCCAAAAATAAATCCCAATGATTACCTTCGTAACCATACATTGAAATAATCAGCATAATGGATTTAAGCGGAAAAGTAATCAATCAGCTTCCCGAGGTAAGTGGAAGCTCGAAAAGCGGCAACTCTTGGAGAAAACAGGAATATATCATTGAAACGGGAGGCCAATATCCCAAAAAAGTATGCGTATCTATTTGGGGAGATAAAATCGATCAATTTGCATTGAAGGTAGGGGAACAGGTGACATTGGGAATCGATGTCGAAAGCCGGGAATACAATGGACGATGGTATACTGAAGTGAAAGCCTATAAAGTGGACCGATCTCAAGGCGGTGCCGGTGCACCGGTGATGCCTGAAGTCGACACCTTCTACTCTGAAAGCGAAGAGGACAAGCTTCCTTTCTAATTCAAATTAATTATCCTCTTTTTTGACTGAGTTTTTGTATGTGGGACGATTTTGACCAAGAACCGGACTGGGATGATGAGAATGAATTTGACCCCAAATCCATGCGGGATCAAATTTATTCTCATCCTTTGATGAAAAAAGCGATGGAGATCGTATCCCTAACCCATGCATTGGTGGGCAGCCTTGACGAAGCCCGAAAAGAACTTTATGGAGGAATGATGATGCAAGATGCCACGGTGATGAGTGCTAAGTTTGCCGGAGCCGAAGGCGTAGATAGCTTTATCCTAAAAATGGAAAATGCGACCATCATGAAGGTGCACGCTAGGCATCTCCTCTCCATGACGTATCAGCTGGCGATGGAGGAAACCCATGCCGAAGAACACCTCCAACTTTTACGGGAAGCAATTAATGAATTTCGAATTCTCTTTGTGGATTGGGTAAAAAGCTTCGATTCGGCGGAGAGATACGACGACGGATGGGGCCTTTTTATTTAGAAAATAAAGATTGACTAAATAGGCTTTTTCCCAGGTTCAAATAAAAATCATTTTACATGAGAAAACTAGGTTATTTCTTTTTGCTCATTTTAGCGATCTCTTGCAGTCCTTCGGAAAAATCCAGAGAAGTGCAAATTCTGGATCTTTCAGATCTGATCATCGATACGTTATACCTGGAAAAAGATTCGCTGACCAGAAATCTCGGTTCCAACTTCACTTTTTTTGAAAAAGAGGGGAAAGAATATCTTACCACATTCCAAGGCCACAAGTTGCTGACTTATTCCTTTCCTGAAGGCAAATTGATCAGTAAAGTGCCTTTTGAGATCGAAGGACCTGACGGTATTGGATCTTACATCTCTGGATCTTTTTTGGAGGATAGCCTCATTCACTTTTTATCCAATGGAAAATGGATCACGGCCACAATAGAAGGTAAGGTACTTTCAAGAGTCGAACTTCCCGAAGCCAGTTCAGACCGGCAGGTATCCAATTATTCCACCTTCCCCAGCAATCCGATCTCAAAAATTGGGAATAAGTATCTGGTCAGTGATCTTCCATACGTACTCAAAGAAAGTATGCTTGGTTATGAAAACTGGCTGATAAAATTTGATCCCAAAACGTCAACTCAGGAATATGTAAAATTCAAATACCCTGATTATTATTCGGGTTTCATGGATGACTCGGTTTTTGGACAATACAGTCAATCCTACAATACGGACAAAAATGAGATTCTCATTTCATTCCCAGCGACTGATTCCATTTTGGTTATTTCTGAAAATTCACAAAAATGGATTTCAGCTGCACCGAAGGAGAAAATGAATTTTCTAAGAGGTACCACTGAGGAGAGAGGAGAGTATATCGTTTTTCTTCCAAATCATACCAGTAGTATGCATGCATTGGTTCACTATGATCCTATAAGCAAAAAAACACTGAGACATAGTATCGTGATTCCAAACAACAAGTTGACCAAAGAAGAGGGCAAGTCTCCACTGATCAAGCTACTGGTTTTGGATGAAAATTATCAAAAAGAAGCGGAAGTCATTTTGCCTGATCAATTGGGAGGATTTAGTACTCCAAAGGGCTATTATATGAATATCGGATACACAAGAACAGAGGACGAAGTAGCCTTTGCCCGAATCGATTTTTCCAAAATCAATCCATAAAAAAAAGCGAGACTTACTCAGTCTCGCTTTTTACTTGTAGTTCGATTTCTTCTCCAGATTCATCCAGGAATCTGTATTCCGTCACGGGTAGGGAAGAATCTTTGATCAGTCGTATCCATTTAAAGTACTTGAAAAACCACTTCACTCTTCGGCTAATCAGGCCTGTGGTGAAGTATGCGTGCAGATAGGGATGCAGCCCGATGTGGATTTTGTCCACGTTTTGGATGGTAGCGATATGCTCCAGATCGTGCTCCAGCTTATCCGCCACCAAAATGGAAGCTTGGATTTTGCCGGTACCGTTACAAGCGGGGCAGGTTTCTTTGGTCACAATATTGACCTCAGGGCGAACACGCTGCCGGGTGATTTGCATGAGCCCAAATTTGCTCAGAGGCAAGACGGTATGCTTGGATCTGTCAGACTTCATTTCCTGCATCATTGCGTCATAGATGACCTTTTTGTTTTCGGCCTTTTTCATGTCGATAAAATCGACCACAATGATACCTCCCATGTCTCGGAGGCGGAGCTGTCTGGCAATTTCTTTAGCAGCGACCAGATTGGTTTTTAATGCTGTAGACTCCTGGTCACTTTCTTGGTTGGACTTGTTGCCACTGTTGACGTCGATGACGTGCAGTGCTTCGGTGTGTTCGATGATGACGTAGCCGCCCTGAGGCAGGCTGACGGTCTGTCCAAACAAGCTTTTGATTTGCTTTTCAATTCCAAAACTTTCAAATAGCTTGACTTTACCGTTGTAAAGCTTAACAATTTTTTCTTTTTCAGGTGCAATAGACCTGATGTAGGAACGGATCTGATCGTAGGTTGACTCTTCTTCTACGGTGATTGCGTCGAATGATTCATTGAGCAGGTCTCTCACCAATGAGGAAGCCATGCTCATCTCTCCGATGATTTTGTCCCGGCTTTTGGCTTTCAGCAATTTTTTCATCCCTTCTTCCCAATTGGTGAGAAGATTTCGAAGGTCTTTATCAAGTTCCGTCACGGACTGTCCTTCAGCCACAGTTCGGATGATTACTCCGAAGTTGGCAGGTTTGATCGAATTGATGAGTCTGAGTAGCCTTTTTCGCTCTTCGCTGCTGCGGATCTTTTTGGATACATTGACCGTATCCGAAAAGGGAACCAGCACCAGGTAGCGTCCGGGTAGAGAGAGCTCACAGGATAATCGAGGGCCTTTGGTGGAAATGGGTTCTTTGACGACCTGTACCAAGACCTGATTCGTCTTGGCTAGAATTTTGTCGATTTTGCCGACTTTGTCTATTTCAGGCTCATTTTCAAACCCCTTGAGCATGTAGTTTGCATAGTTGTTGTTGCGCACCATTTTGGTAAACTTCAACAGACTATTGACATTCGGGCCAAGGTCCTGGTAATGAAGAAAGGCGTCTTTCTCATACCCGACGTCAATGAACGCAGCATTGAGTCCATTGACGATCTTGCGGACCGTGCCCAGGTAAATGTCTCCTACTTTAAACTGATTGTCCATTCCTTCGGAATGAAGCTCAACCAGCTGCTTTTCCTGCAGTAGGGCAATTCGACTCCCATTTTGAGCAGAATCGATTAACAATTCCGTACTCAAATTTTCGTCTTATAATATGTAAATGAACGTGGTGTATAAAAACGGGAAAAGAAGAAGTGAATTACTTCTTCTTATGTCTGTTTTTTCTCAGTCTTTTCTTACGCTTGTGAGTCGCGATCTTATGTCTTTTTCTTTTCTTACCGCAAGGCATAGTCTATTGAATTTAAAGTGTTGAAAATAATTTATAGCCTGTCAAGGTAGCTTTGAACACTGCTTAGAATCATCGGATCCTGAGTAAGTTTCTTTACTGCCTCAAACTGTGCTTTCGCTTTGTTTTTTTCGTTGGATTCAAAATAGCTTACTGCCAAATAAAATTGCCCTTGGATATTCTGAGGATGGTATTTCACCAATTCCTCGAAACGCTCCGCAGCTCTTTTGTATTGACCTGACTGCATGGATAGCACGCCCATATTAAACAACCCGTCCTCATTTTGGGGATCCTGCTCGAGGACTTCCCGAAGCATGGTGATTCCCTGCATAGGATTGGCTGAAGACACATAGGTCATCGCAATCTTTGTTTTCAAATCCAATCGGGTTGGATCATTTTCCAAAACCCTGTTAAGGTAATTTCTGGTTTTTTCGGCAAGTGCTTCTACCTTTTTCTTGTCCAAAGCAAAGGAGAAAGCTTCATAACTTGCTTTTCCTGCTTCTTCAGCCAAGAACATGTTATCGGGAAGGATTATAGCCGCCTGATCCCAATAATAAGCTGCACTGTCAAACAAACCTTCTTCTTTATATATTCCTGCCAAAACCTGAGCTGAGGCCACTTTCTCTTCCTTGGTCGGAGCATTGAGAAAACTTTGGATCAGCTGATCGGCTTGGGTCCTATTTTCAGAAGAAAGCTCATTCTCGTGCGATTCGGAAATTACATCCGCAGGTGATTCAGATTGCTCACCGGACTCCTCCACTTTTGCTGCTGTCGCATCATTGTCTACCACCACTTTGGGGAGAGAAAACAACACCACGACGGCGACTATTCCTACTGCAACAAGAACGAGCTGTGATTTTTTCATGCTAAAGTCAACTCAAGATTAATCCTGAGGAGCCAATTGTTTGATTTTTTTACTGTTTTTGATCTTTTCTACAAATACCTTGGAAGGCTTGAAAGCCGGGATGTAGTGCTCATCGATCACGATAGCTGTATTCTTGGAGATGTTACGGGCGATTTTCTTAGCTCTTTTCTTATTGATAAAGCTGCCAAACCCTCTTACGTAGATGTTTTCTCCCTCTGCCATGGAGTCTTTTACGACTTTGAAGAACGCTTCGATGGCTTGTGTCACATCATCCTTCTGGATTCCGGTTTTGTCGGAAATCTTGGTGATTACTTCTGCTTTTGTCACAGTGATTTTAATTTAGAAATTACGAAATAAGCTTAACAACCTATTAACCAAGTGTTTTTGGGACTGCAAATGTACGAGAACCAATGCAATTAAAAAACATATTCAAAAAAATTCCCTTGGTTTGTAATGGAAATATTTCAGCCAAATGAATCTTAAAAACACTGAAAATCAAGCCTTTTCGAATCTTATTATTTCTTGGTATCGGGAAAATCCCCGAGAATTACCCTGGAGAGAGACCTCTGATCCCTATAAAATCTGGCTATCCGAAATCATTCTACAGCAAACCAGAGTAGCCCAGGGATTACCTTATTATTATGCATTTGTAAATGCCTACCCCACGGTAAAGGATCTTGCATTGGCTCCAGAATCAGATGTCCTTCGTCTTTGGCAGGGATTGGGATACTATAGCCGGGCCAGAAACCTCCATTTCTGCGCCAAGTTGATTTGGCATGAGCATGGGGGAAGATTTCCCTCCACTTATGACGCATTATTACAGCTAAAGGGAATTGGCAGCTACACAGCAGCAGCAATTTCCAGCTTTGCTTTTGGTGAAGTGAAGGCCGTGGTTGACGGCAATGTATTTCGGGTACTGGCCAGGTACTTTGGGATCGAGACAGACATAGCAAGCGGAAAAGCCAAAAAGGAATTTGAAACCTTGGCCAATGAGCTTATTCCAAAGGAAAATCCCGGAGAGTTTAATCAGGCAATGATGGATTTTGGAGCCAGACTATGCGTGCCCAAAAATCCGGACTGCTCCACCTGCCCTCTTCAAACCAGTTGCTTTGCATACAAAAATGGGTTAGTGGGTCAATTGCCGGTAAAAATCAAAAAAACCAAAGTCAAGGACAGAACGCTAGACTACGTGGTCATCAAATGCAGGGAACATTGGGTATGGAAAAAAAGAGGAACAGGAGATATCTGGACCGGATTGCACGACTTCCCTCTTATAGAGACTGCGCCATTGCCCTTGGGAGAAAAAGAAAAACCACAACCACTACCTAAAAAATACCGTCACATCTTGTCACATCAACGACTGACTGCAAGTTTTTCGGAGTTGGAAATTCCTGCCGAAAAATTTCCGGAACTCTCACAATGGTGTGAAAAGGAGGGATTTATGCTGGTAGCAGAAAAAGAGATTGAATACTTGGCTAAACCTAAATTGATTGTGAACTTTTTGAACGATCAGGGTATTTGAGTAATTTCAGTCTTCATTCATTTTTTAACAAAAAAACTTAAAGCTATGGCAGGTGTAAACAAGGTAATTTTACTGGGCAATTTGGGTGCAGACCCAGAAGTAAAGTATTTGGAGGGCGACAATGTAGTGGCCAACCTCAGATTGGCTACGACAGAATCGTACAAGGATCGAAATGGAAATCGTGTAGATCAAACCGAATGGCATGATTTGGAGCTTTGGGGCCCACAAGCCAAAATCGCTGAGCAATACCTGAGAAAAGGTTCACAAATCTATGTAGAAGGCAAAATCAAGTCTGACACTTGGCAGGATGAACAAGGCCAAAATAGGAAACGCACTAAAATCAGAGTGATCAGTTTCACTATGGTGGGAGGCAGGCCGGAAGGTATGGCTGGAGCTAACCCATCCACTCAAACTTCCCAAAGTCCGGCTGTAGCACCAAAACAAGCATCGGCAATGAGTCCAAGTTCAGCCCCTGATATTTCTATGGACGCTGAAGAGGATGATCTTCCGTTTTAATACCAAGCACAAATCCCCTGTTCTTTTGGTTCAGGGGATTTTCTAAATTTGTTTCATCAATTCCAACGCCTTATGGACGATCCCTACCCGAGTTACCTACTGATAGCCCAAGTTCCTGAGCTAACTTTCTCCTATTTTCTATTCAACGGGCTCGCACTGGTACTTTTATTAATCGGATCCGCTTTGGTATCCGGGTCAGAGGTTGCTTTTTTTTCACTGACCAAAGATGACATTACCGACTTGAATGATCATCATCCCGAAAAGGGAAGAATTATCACCAACCTTCTTTCTTCTCCAAAAAGGCTTCTCAGTACTGTTTTGATATTGAATAACCTTATCAACATTGCTATTGTCACCCTGACCACCTTTGTTACCTGGACCATTTTTGGAATGAATGCCACAGGAATAATCGTGATTTTGGTTCAGACTGTGGGGGTTACCTTTGCCATTGTATTTTTTGGAGAAATTGTACCCAAAGTATATGCAAACCAAGCCAAAACCACTTTTGCTCTTAATCTCGCCCCATACATCAGTTTTTTCAATTCCGTTCTAAAACCTTTCTCTGCCTTTTTAATGGCCTTTAGTGACGTGATAGAAAAAAGAATTCAACAAAAAGGATATTCACTTTCTGTGGATGAAATCCATCAGGCCTTGGAGTTGACCACGGAAGATACCCCGGAAGAGGAAAAAGAAATTTTAAAAGGGATTGTAAACTTCGGCACCCTGAGCGTAAGGCAAGTGATGAAAAGCCGAATGGAAATCACAGCAGTGGATTCCGAGATAGATTTCCACGAGCTGATGGACAAAATCAATAAAAGTGGATACTCCAGAATCCCAGTTTTTGAAGAAACCATAGACAATATCATCGGGATTCTTTATATCAAGGATCTTCTTCCCCATATCGATAAGGATGAGAACTTTGATTGGAAATCATTAATCCGGAAAAGTTTCTTTGTTCCTGAAAACAAAAAAGTAGACAGTCTCCTCAAAGACTTTCAAAAGATGCGCGTTCATATGGCGATTGTCGTCGATGAATATGGCGGCACCTCAGGCTTGGTTACTTTAGAAGACTTGATTGAAGAAATTATCGGAGAGATCAATGATGAATTTGATGATACCGATACGATCTTTTTTCA
Organism: Algoriphagus sp. AK58; assembly: GCF_014324365.1. Lineage (GTDB taxonomy): Bacteria > Bacteroidota > Bacteroidia > Cytophagales > Cyclobacteriaceae > Algoriphagus. Next base: position 209,693 of record NZ_QEIG01000002.1, on the reverse strand, counting down.
GGAGATCGATACAGACACCTTTATTTTCGAAGGCAAGGTGTCACTCAATGACTTTTGCAAGAAGCTTGAACTGGATTCACAAGTGTTTGATGAAGTAAAAGGAGAAAGCGAATCGTTAGGAGGCCTTTTACTGGAGCTCAACTCCAAAATGCCCAAAAACGGCACAAAAATCACTTTTGAGGATTTCGAATTTACTGTTTTGGCAGTGGATTCTCGAAAAATCAAGAAGGTAAAAGTCCATCTTAAATCAGGCGAAAAGGACAGTTCGACACCTTTTACCGATTAAACGCTTATTATTTTAATTCTGCAAAAATAATTTTTATCAGAATATTATTTTGTTTTTGATGACAAAACAAACTCCTTTCGCATCCTATTGTAAATAAGGAAAAATAAAAAGTTTAAATTTTTTTTTCAAAAAAATCAAAAAAACCATTACTCCTCATTTTTACATTTATTTTTATCAAAATGGCTAAAAAATAAACCTTGATTTTAATTTTTTGCAAAATTTCATTCAAAAATTCGGCTTATTTAAATCAGATTTTGATTTTGAAAAAAAATCAGGATAGCCCATTTTTATCAATAATACCGCATTAAAAAGGCCTATTCATTGCATTAATTTTAACAAAGGAAAAATTTTCTGTAATTTTTGGAAATTTTAAACCTATTAAATACTAATTAGAATGCAACAAGGTTTATATCGACCGGAGTTTGAGCATGACTCCTGCGGTATTGGCGCGGTGGTTGACCTGAGTAATACACCCACTCATGAGACTATCAGCGATGCCTTATACATGCTGAGCAACATGGAACACCGTGGAGGCCGCGGATCCGATCCCAAAACGGGTGATGGAGCGGGAATTTCCATTCAGGTACCACACCAGTTTCTCAAAGATGTAACCGCCCGTACAGAAATCAATTTACCCGAGCCAGGATACTATGGCGTGGGAATGACCTTTTTCCCTAAAAACAAACAGTTATACAAAAGATCTAAGGCGCTCCTCAATCAGTTGATCGAGGAAATGGATTTTAATCTGATCGGATACCGAGAGGTACCAGTAGATGAAACCGTACCTGGATCCGGTGCTTTGGATGTGATGCCCAATATCGAGCAGCTGTTTGTCAGCCATAAAAAAGGACTCACCGGGATCGACTTGGAAAGAAAACTGTATGTGCTCAGAAACTACGCCACCTCCAAGATCAATTCTGAAATACCTGGGGTAAATCACTCCTTCTATTTTGCCAGTCTGAGTTCCCTGACACTTATATATAAAGGTCAGTTGAGAACCGACCAAGTTTTGGCGTTTTATAAGGACCTTCAAAACCCAAGGATTGAATCGGCATTTGCTATCGTTCACTCACGATTTTCTACCAATACCTTTCCAAACTGGAGATTGGCTCAGCCCTTCCGATTCCTTTCTCACAACGGGGAAATCAACACCATCCGAGGCAATCTCAATAAGATGAAGTCTAAGGAGGCTCTGATGAAGTCCAAGTATTTCACGGATGATGAGCTTTCCAAACTGATGCCGATCACCAACAAGATGAATTCGGACTCTGCGAATCTGGATGCCATGGTGGAGCTGTTGACCCTGAGTGGCCGTTCGCTTCCCCATGCCATGATGATGCTAGTCCCTGAAGCCTGGCAGGATAATCAAGTGATGGATCGGGATCGGAAGGCTTTTTACAAATTCCACGCTTCTTTGGTTGAACCATGGGATGGTCCGGCAGCACTTTTGTTTACCGATGGTAAATCCGTAGGGGCTACCCTGGACCGAAATGGTCTTCGCCCACTTCGCTATTTCATTACCAGGGATAACAGACTGATCCTTTCCTCTGAAGCTGGCGCACTTCCAATCCGTGAGGCTACCATCACCGAAAAAGGCCGCATCAGTCCAGGCCGTATGCTTTGGGCCGATTTGGAAAAAGGCCGTGTATTATTTGACGAAGAGGTCAAAGGTGAAATCTGCAGACGTCAGCCTTACGAAAAATGGGTTAACGAACAGCGCACCAAACTGCGCTTTGTGCCAGATCCTGAGGAGCTGAGCCACCCATACTCCACTGAAAATATCCAAAAGTGCCAGACTGTTTTTGGATACACTTCAGAAGAGCTTAAAGTTATCCTTGCTCCTATGGGCGACACTGGCTATGAAGCTGTGGGTTCTATGGGTGCCGATACACCGTTGGCTGTGCTGTCCAAACAAAGCCAGCACATTTCCAATTACTTCAAGCAGCTATTTGCCCAGGTAAGTAACCCTCCCATCGATCCCATCAGGGAGCGATTGGTAATGTCCCTATTTACCAGAATCGGGGAAGGTCATAATATTTTGGAGGAAAGCCCTCAGCATACCAAGCAGATCCACATTTCTCAGCCCGTACTCCTCAACGAAGACTTGGAGAAAATCACCCGAATGGAACATTTGGGCTACCGGGCAAAACGACTGTTCGGACACTTTGTGGCAGATCATAAACCAGGAAGACTCCTCGAAGCCCTGGATAAACTTTGCAAAGAAGCAGAGGAGGCCATTCTTTTAGATGGTAAAAACGTCCTGATCATATCAGACCGAAACAGCTCTGAAAACCAGGCGCCGATCCCTTCACTTTTGGCAATTGGGGCTGTTCACCAACACTTGGTGAAGAAAAAAATCAGAACCCGAGCAGGCTTGGTTTTAGAATCAGCCGATATCAGAGAGGTTCACCATTTCGCCACAGCCATTGGCTATGGTGTCTCTGCCATCAACCCCTATTTGGCTTTGGAATCTTTGTTGGACCTGTTTAGAAAAGGCCAACTGAGCAAAGTGAAGGACGAAAAAACCTTGTTTGCCAACTATCAGGATGCCATCGGAAAAGGTCTGTTGAAAGTACTTTCCAAAATGGGAATCTCTACTCTGCAGTCCTATCAGGGCGCTCAGATTTTCGAAGCAATCGGATTAGGGCCTGAAGTGATTGACCGATGCTTCAAAGGTACAGTATCACGAATCAGTGGGATATCCTTTGATGAATTGGCAGAAGAAGTATTGATACGACACAGAGCAGCGTATGAGACCCATTCTCCTGTTCTCGAGACCGGAGGGGTCTATCAATGGAAACGAAGAGGGGAAAAGCACATGTTTAACCCCGAAACCATCCACTTGCTTCAGAAATCTACCCGATTGGGAGATTATGAACTTTACAAAAAGTTTGCTGCCAAAATCAATGAGCAGACTAAAGATGCCTTGACGCTACGCGGGTTATTTGAATTCAAAAAGCAAATCAGCGTCCCAATCGATGAGGTAGAGCCTGCGGAGAAAATCATGAAGCGATTTGCTACTGGAGCAATGTCTTTTGGATCCATATCCCATGAGGCACATACCACTCTGGCTATTGCTATGAACCGAATCGGCGCAAAAAGCAACTCCGGCGAAGGTGGAGAAGACGAGGTTAGATATGAGAAAAAACCAAATGGTGACTGGGAACGATCTGCCATCAAGCAGGTAGCCTCGGGTCGATTTGGCGTGACCTCCCATTACCTCACCAATGCTGACGAACTCCAAATCAAAATGGCTCAGGGCGCTAAGCCGGGTGAAGGCGGTCAGCTTCCAGGCCATAAAGTAGATGATTGGATTGGTCGTGTAAGGCATTCCACTCCGGGAGTGGGGTTGATTTCTCCTCCTCCCCATCATGATATTTATTCGATCGAAGATTTGGCTCAGCTGATTTTCGACCTCAAAAATGCGAACCGTAAGGCCAGAATCAATGTAAAATTGGTTTCTCAAGCAGGCGTAGGAACCGTAGCAGCCGGAGTGGCAAAGGCAGCCGCCGATGTAATCCTGATTTCGGGAGCAGATGGTGGCACTGGGGCTTCTCCATTGAGTTCAATTCGCCATGCAGGTTTGCCTTGGGAGCTTGGGCTTTCTGAAGCACACCAGACTTTGGTGAAAAACAACCTACGAAGCCGTGTGGTCCTTCAGACTGACGGACAGCTAAGAACTGGGCGTGATTTGGCTATTGCCACACTTTTGGGAGCTGAGGAATGGGGAATTGCAACTGGTGCCCTGGTAGTGGAAGGTTGCATCATGATGCGTAAGTGTCACCTGAATACTTGTCCTGTTGGTATCGCTACTCAAGATCCTGAGCTAAGAAAACTCTTCACAGGAGATCCAGACCATGTGGTCAATTATTTCAAATTCCTCGTGCAGGATCTCCGTGAAATTATGGCTTCCCTTGGATTCCGAACTATCGATCAGATGGTAGGCCAAAGCCAGGTACTTCAGTCCACCGGGCATCTCAACCACTGGAAGTGGGATAAAATCGATCTTTCTCCAATCTTCCACAAAGTGGAAGTCCCGGATCATGTGGGTATCCATAAGCAAATCGACCAGGAATTTGAATTACAAAATGTACTGGACCGACAGTTGATCAAGGCAGCCACACCAGCTCTGGAGCAAGCCATCCAAGTACAGGGTAATTTCCAGATCAAAAACACTGACCGATCTGTCGGTGCCATGCTTTCCAATGAGATTTCCAAAATCTACGGAGGCGTGGGATTGCCTGAAGACACCATCCACTTTAAGTTTAACGGCTCTGCCGGTCAGACTTTCGGGGGCTTTTTAGCCAAAGGAGTCAACTTTGAGTTGGAGGGAGAAGCAAATGATTACTTCGGAAAAGGACTTTCCGGAGGCCGTCTGATCATCTACCCAAGCCGAAATGCCCGATTTGTACCCGAGGAAAATATCATCATCGGAAACGTGGCCTTCTATGGCGCTACTTCTGGAGAAGCCTATATCAACGGCAAAGGCGGTGAAAGATTCTGTGTTCGAAATTCCGGAGTAAAGGCGGTGATCGAAGGAATTGGAGACCATGGCTGTGAATACATGACGGGTGGTCTCGTGATCAACCTGGGCGAGATCGGAAGAAACTTTGCCGCCGGTATGAGCGGAGGTATCGCCTATATTCTCAAAGACTACATCACGGAAATCAATACCGAAATGGTGGACATTGATCTTTTGGAAGAGGAAGACTTCGCCACAATCAAGGCTTACCTCAAGCGTCATGTCAAATTGACCAACAGTGGTCTTGGACAAAAATTCTTGGATGAATGGAGTTCCGCCAAGGAAAAATTCATCAAGGTCATTCCTAGAGACTATAAGGCTGTATTGGAAAAAAGAGCAAAAGAACAAGCTAAATCATTGGTGTAAGATGGGAGCGAAAGACGGATTTATTCAATTTAAGAGAGAAACACCTGTAAGCCGAGACCCAAAAGAGAGAATCGGAGATTACAGAGAAATATACGAGCCGTTTTCCGATGAAAAACTCAATCATCAGGCGGCAAGATGCATGGATTGCGGGGTGCCTTTTTGCCACAATGGTTGTCCGTTAGGCAATGTGATTCCGGAGTTTAACGATGCCGTGTACAATAAGGAATGGGAGCAAGCCATCAACATTTTACGCAGCACCAACAATTTCCCGGAATTCACCGGCAGAATCTGCCCTGCACCCTGCGAGGCGAGCTGTGTATTAGGAATCAACAAAGATCCTGTTGCCATTGAGTTGATTGAAAAAAGCATCGCTGAGAAAGCCTACGAACTTGGACTGATCAAGGCCAATCCTCCTGCAAAAAGAACAGGAAAAAAAGTGGCTGTCATCGGATCAGGTCCTGCCGGGCTTGCTGCGGCAGATCAGCTGAATCAGGCCGGGCATGAAGTGACCTTATTTGAGAAAGAAGCTAAGATTGGGGGCTTGCTACGCTATGGAATTCCGGATTTCAAACTGGAAAAATGGGTCATTGATCGAAGAATCGACTTGATGAGGCAAGAAGGAGTGATCTTTTCTACCAAAACTGAAATTGGAACAAGCATCAAAGCCGATTCCATTCTCCAAAATTATGATGCCGTGGTTCTTTCTACGGGCGCTCAACAACCCAGAGCGCTCAACATCAAGGGGGACAAACTCAAAGGTGTACATTTTGCGATGGAATTCCTTGGCAAACAAAATCAGGTGATTGGCGGGGAGATCTCTCAAAACCCGATTTCTGCCAAAGGAAAACACGTCATAGTCATAGGGGGTGGCGATACAGGAAGTGACTGTATAGGCACATCCAATCGTCATGGAGCAGCTTCCATTACCCAGCTGGAATTGCTTCCAAAACCCCCAAAACAACGAAATACCTTAAATCCTTGGCCGGAATGGCCCATGACTCTGAGAACATCAAGCTCTCATGAGGAGGGTGCTGATCGTATGTTTTCCATCCTCACCAAAGAATTTGTCGGAAATGAAGCGGGTGAAGTCACAGGGTTAACCTTGGTTGACATTGAGTGGAAGGAAAAAGGCGGTAGAATGACCTTTGAGGAAATTCCGGGCACGGAAAGAACTGTGCCGTGTGACCTTGCTTTCATAGCCATTGGCTATATGGGTCCTGCTCAAAATGGTCTTTTACACGCTTTTGGTGTGGACCAAATGGAAAACAGTCTGCCAAAATCAAAGAATTTTCAGAGTACCAACCCGAAAGTTTTCCTCGCGGGAGATATGCGCAGAGGCCAATCCCTGGTCGTATGGGCTATTTCCGAAGGAAGGGAAGCTGCTGTTAAAGTAGATGAATTCCTGATGGGTTCATCAACGCTACCGATGAAGGATGCCTCATTCTTCGAGGTAGAAGAGCAAATCGCTGGTTAAGGTCAGGATAAACCCATTGGGCTTACCCTGACTATTCAATAGTACCCTGTTTAGTTGACCCACCTGCGATATAGAAAGCCCCGAAATTACGGGGCTTTCTTCATTTACTTTTCTCCACCCATATTTCGGCGATGTCTGTGATGGAATTCTTTGGGGTCTTCTACCATGCCTCCTGGCCTTCGTCCAGGATGTCGATCCAATTTGATCTCCTCCCATTGCTTTCTTTGATCATCGGTGAGAACCTCCTTAATTTTTTCCTCCTGAGCTTTCATTTCAGTTCTCCTGACCTCCATCTCTGCTCTACGCTTCTCCATTTCGGCCTCGCGCTTTTTTGCGTTTTCAAGATTGATCGCAAAAATCTTTTGCTTTTGTTCGTCGGAAAGCTTCAATTCGGATGCCATCCTATCAGTCATTCTTTGAGCTCGCTCTTCCGAGCTTGGCCTCATTCTTTGTTCTTGGGCGGTAACCCCCAAACTCATGAAGGTCAGTACAACTGCCCCTATCATCCATTGTTTCATAGTTGTTTTGGTTTGTTCGGGAGTTAGACCAAGATCCGGGATGGTGGTTTAACTCTCCACCAAAACCATTCTGTTAATGAATCTTAACTCATACTTTTTCCCTCAATTAATTCCTTCCTTTCTGAAGCCCTTACATACTTTGGTTTGATCAATAACCTTAGGCTTGGGTCAAAACTGAGGTAATTCCAAGACCAATCCAGAAATATGAAAAGCCTGTTTTTTACCCCCAAAATGGCCATTAGGTGTACAAATAACCAAGTCAGCCAAGCTAGAGTACCCTGAAAACGCAAAAAGGGGAGATCCACTACTGCCAGTTTTCTTCCCACTGTAGCCATAGACCCCAGGTCCTTATAAGAAAACGGCCTCATTTCTTTCCCCTTGGAAATGGCCAATAAATTATCTGCTAGATTTCTAGCTTGCTGGATAGCCACTTGAGCGACTTGTGGGTGACCTTTTAGAAAATTACCTGTTGGCATCAGGCATTGATCTCCCAAAACGAAAAGGTTGTGAGCATCTGGAATCCGATTGAACTCATCGACCATGATACGGCCGTTGCCGGAATAATTTTCAGGCCTTAGCCCATCAATTTTATTGGGCTTGATTCCCGCTGCCCAAAGCAACGTCTGGGTTTCAATACTTTCCTTTCCCTCCAACAAGACCACTTTCCCATCATAATCCAAAACTCGAGTGTGTGTATACACCTCCACTCCCAATTTGACCAGGTAATCCATTGCTTTTTGCTGAGCCTCCGAGGACATAGCTGCCAGCAAGCTGGAACCTGCCTCTATCAAGACCACTTTCATATTTTTGAAACTCAGCTCAGGGTAATCTTTCGGAAAAACATTATTTCTCAATTCAGCCATTGCCCCGGCAAGTTCCACTCCGGTGGGTCCACCTCCCACGATCACTACATTCATAAGGGATTTTCTATTTTCCATCTTTTCGATGGTAATCGCCTTTTCGTAATTCGAGATGATCTTATTTCGGATATACAATGCCTCTGACACACTTTTCATGGGAGAAGAAAAATATTCGATATTCTTTGATCCAAAATAGTTGGTATCTGCCCCCATCGAAAGGACTAAGAAGTCGTAATCGATGTACCCTATGTCAGTAAAAAGTCTCTTATTATCCTTATCGACTCGGATGACTTCCGCCATGCGAAAACTGACATTTTTGGTGTTGTGAAAAATTTTCCTCAGGGGAAACGAGATGGCACTTGGCTCTAAGCCCGCGGTAGCAACCTGGTAAAAAAGAGGCTGGAATTGATGGAAATTGTTCTTGTCTAGAAGAATCACCTGAAACGATTTGTTTCTCAGACTTCGGGCGAGCTTGAGACCTGCAAATCCTGCTCCCACAATCACTACTTTGGGAAGCCCTAATTGGGGAAGGTTTGGAATAGCCTTGTAAGAATGGTCTGGCATGGATGTAAAAGGTTTAATCCTTACACGGCTTTTTACTGATTGCCGCCCTGTTTTTTGAAGAAATTTTACTTTGGTCGAGTGTTCGAATTGATCTTCGGTCAAGTAAAAGAAATTACTATTTTTGCCCTCCACAAACGAGCAAATCCATGGGAAGAGCATTTGAATTCCGAAAAGAGAGAAAATTCAAGCGTTGGGACAAAATGTCCAAAGTATTTACCCGCCTGGGTAAAGAAATCGTGATGGCAGTAAAATCCGGGGGACCGGATCCAACCACCAATGCCAAGCTGCGAACGGTCATCCAAAACGCAAAGGGTGCTCAAATGCCCAAAGACCGTATCGAAGCGGCCATCAAACGAGCCTCCAATAAGGATGAGAAAGATTACGAAGAGGTGGTATATGAAGGTTATGGTCCATTTGGTGTAGCCATCATCGTAGAAACTTCTACGGATAATACCAATCGGACTGTGGCAAACGTCAGGTCTTACTTCACCAAGGCCGGTGGCTCATTGGGGACTTCTGGCTCTGTAAGCTTTATGTTTGAGCGAAAAGCCGTTTTCCGTTTTGCAAAAGCAAACTATGATCTGGAAGAGCTTGAACTGGAATTAATCGACTTCGGACTTACCGAAATCGCAGAAAATGAGGGGGAAATATTTGCATATACTGAATTTGAAGACTTCGGCACCATGCAAAAAGCCCTAGAAGACCGAGGCATTGAGGTGATTTCCGCCGATTTTCAACGTTTCCCGACCACCCTTACTGAATTGACCGAGGAACAGGAAGAAATCATCAATAAGCTGATCGACCGTCTCGAAGAAGACGATGATGTAAACCAAGTATTTACCAATATGGCCTAAGGCTTAAGCCTGGCTTTGCTATGAGTTTTAAAAGAAGAGAAAATTTCCGCCCTACAGAAAAGCAACTGGTACTAGTAGGGAGTAAAAACCCAGTTAAGATTTCCTGCACAGAGGATGCTTTTACCCGAGCTTTTAATAGCTCCTTCTTAGTGGAAGGAATAAATGCTTCCTCTGGTGTTCCTGAACAACCAATCGGCGATCGGGAAACACTCTTGGGAGCGAAAAACAGGGCGTATAACTCCAGAGAGGTATTTCCTGAAGCCAATTATTGGGTCGGAATAGAGGGAGGGGTAGATGAGGATGAAAAAGGGATGTTTGCCTTTGCTTGGATTTTTATCCTTTCTGATTCAGGAAAAACCAGCCAGGCCAAAACCGGCACATTTTACCTCCCAACTCAAGTAGCTGAATTGGTAAAAGAAGGAATGGAACTGGGGAAAGCGGATGATTTGGTATTCAATCAGGAAAATTCCAAGCATCAAGGGGGTTCAGTAGGAATCCTGACCCATGGGGTCATCAACAGAGAGGAATATTACCGTCAGGCGATAATTTTGGCCTTAATCCCATTCCTCAACAAAACCTTGTTTTAATTGGTTAGCCTTCATCAAAAAAATAGAAAAACCGAACTCGTTTAAAAAACGCTGAGAAGAATTTGTTTTATTAAATTAAATCCCTTCATTTACAAATATACGCTGTTGAAACAACCAAAATCGCTGTTCGTGAGCCACGAGATTTGTAAAAGTTGTCTCAATCACCCCACCCTAAAGTTAAAAAACCTCCCATGGGAGGTTTTATTTTTTTAAGTTTTCCAAAAACCGAGTCAAAGCCTCTCTCCAATCTGGATTAGCATCCCAATCCGGACCGATGTACAATTCGTCTCTGACCAAAAACCGGATGTAATATTTGACCACTGTCTTGGATCCATCCTCACCGGTGAGGGGCTCCAATCCCATACTTTTCATCAAATCTGCCTGACGTCCCTCCACTTTTACCAAGATAAACTGGACCCGGTCAGCGATTAATTGTTGTGTGGTTTTTGCTTCTGTGAGCCATTCAATTTGATAAGGATAAAGGCTTTCTAATATTCCCTGAATCTGTGTTTTCTGTGTGGCTTGCTCAGCTAAAATAGTCGCCTCAGATTTTCCAAAAAGGTCATATCTGAAGTAGCTCATCGCACCTGTTTCTGCAGAAGAACCTTCAAGGGGAATTCCCAATTTGAATACTTCTAAATTGAGGGGATTTCGGGGTATAAATTTTTGAACGGACTGAGCCGTTTCCTGGGAACTGATCTGAGGAAATTCAGCCACATCCAGAACAAGAAGATTTTTTGATTTAGTTGTTTTCCCAAGCTCCTGCAATAATCCTCCCGCCTCAATCCAATCTTTCCCTGATACGCCAAAGAGAGCAGGAGAAGCGATTATTTTTCCGTCCCCGGAAAAAGGCCCTACATGAATGCTCAGTTTTTCCTTTTGTCTGGTTACCAAGATCACGTTTTTAACCTGCCTTTGTAGAAAGGCCTTCGCATAGTCTGCCTGACGAGCCTCAGAAAGTGCCACCTGCTCCAATTCAAAATAGGCTATTGGGTCTGCACCTGCCTGCACCAAATAGGTGTGAACACTGTCGGCAAGCTCTTGCCAAGAAAGCACAGGTCTGGCACCAGGGTCTGTGGAAATTACTACCACAGATTTTCCTTCAAAAAAAGATGGAGGCAATCCTCCCTGACCAAGTGAAATCCCAGCTAATCCAATAAAAAAAAGAAAGAATAAGATATATTTCATGCAATCCCTGAGGTGATGAAGGTAAGGTCTGTATTTTTACGAATATACATAACGATCCATAGGTATCCACGATATTAAACAGGATGAAAAACACACCCAGTGAAACATATCATCATGCAGGTTAATGTGGGACATAGGTAAGCAATTATAAACAGATGAATTCTACTTTGAATAAATTATTTACAGTAATTCTCTTTCTAGGTATTTCCTGCTTCACTTTTGCCCAGGAAATCAATTCACAAAAACTAATCAGGCATATCGAGTACCTCTCTTCTGACGAATTGGCTGGCAGAAAACCGCTAAGTGAAGGTAACCTAAAAGCCAGAAAATACATTTTGGAAGAACTTATCTCCATGGATCTTGTGGAGCCACTTTATCCGGATTTTCTTCAAAAATTTTCTTTTACGAATCAGAGAGAACAAAAAACCTATACCGATGCCGCAAATGTGGTGGCTTTTATTCCCGGAAGCCAATCCCGTAAATTAATTGTAGTCACAGCCCATTACGATCATGTGGGGATAGGAAGAGTAGATATGGAGGGGGATTCTATCTACAATGGGGCTGATGACAATGCTTCAGGAACTGCCGCCCTGATGGTTTTGGCTGAATATTTTTCCAAAAACCGACCTCAGCATGGGATGATGTTTGTGGCCTTGGATGCGGAAGAAATGGGCCTTCGTGGTGCCAGATTTTTGGTCAATGACTTTCCCTATCCTCTGGAGCAAATCTTACTCAATGTAAACATGGATATGCTTTCGAGAAGCGATAAAAACGAATTGTATGTCTCCGGCACCTATTACTACCCTCAATTTAAGAGCATCCTCGAAAAAGTAGCCAACGGCTCTGATCCTAAGTTGGCCTTTGGTCATGACGAACCCGGAACAGGAAGTAACGATTGGACCAAGTCTTCCGATCATGGGGCATTTTTTGAAAAGAAAGTACCTCATCTCTATTTCGGAGTAGAAGACCACGAGGATTATCACAAGCCCAGTGATGAGTTTGAAAACATACAGCCTCAGTTCTACATCAATGCCGTAAATCTGATATTGAAATCACTGATTGCACTGGACCAAGGTTTGTTGGAATAGTGTCGAGGTTTTGTATATTCTATGCTTGAAAAAAACCTAAACTTTTTGCGATTTGGGAAAAAATGATCTAATCACCCGTCTACTCATCTGGAGGCTCAGACACATGAGCAATCAGAATTTTATTTTGATACTCAGCGGATTGATTGGAGTGTTTTCCGGTATCGCTGCAGTGATACTAAAAACGGCGGTACATGGAATACAAAACTTTCTGACAGAAGACTTCTACACCGAATATGCCAATTTCATGTACATCATATATCCCTTGATCGGGATTTCGGCTGCATTTCTGATCGGGAAATTTTTCTTAAAAGACTTAGGAGGGCACGGCATACCGGATGTTCTCTTTAATATCTCCAAAAATTCCAGCCTTATCCCTCGTGTCAAAATATACAGCAGAGTTATTACTTCGGCTTTGACTGTGGGATTTGGAGGATCTGTAGGATTGGAAGCCCCTATGGTTATGACAGGCTCTGCCATTGGATCCAATGTGGGACTGCTGATGCACCTTAATGCCAAGAAAAGAACCCTGTTGATAGGCTGTGGGGCTGCGGGCGCAATTTCGGCCATCTTTGGGGCACCGATAGGAGCTGTGATTTTTGCCATTGAAGTAATTCTGATGGAGATTAGCACCGCAAGTTTTATCCCTCTGTTGATTGCTTCGGTGACAGGCTCTCTTACTTCTATGATTTTGATCGGTGAAGAGTCCTTATTTAATTTCAACCTCAAGGAGAGTTTCGAGGCAGCCCATATGCCTTACTATTTACTTCTGGGTATCATTTGTGGATTAGTCTCGCTATACTTCAGCAGGATGGTCAGATACACCGAGGGGATCATGGAAGATATAGGAGACCAATGGATGAGAATTACCTATGGAGGTGCATTTCTGGGATTTATGGTTTTCTTCTTCCCTCCCATTTATGGTGAAGGATATGAAACCTTGAATATCCTGATCGATGGCAACTCTTCTGAGGTCTTGGACAAAAGCCCCTTCTTTTCAGCCATAGAAAACCCCATCATGGTCTTGGGGTTTTTGGTCTTGATTATCCTGCTCAAACCTATGGCATCCGCCATCACGATCGGTGCGGGAGGAAGCGGAGGGATCTTTGCACCTTCTCTTTATGCTGGAGGAATCACGGGATTCGTTTTTGCCTTTTCCAAAAATTTGCTGGGATTTCATATTCCCCTCCCTTTGGCACACTTCACTTTGGTAGCTATGTGCGGAGTGATGGCCGGCGTACAACATGCCCCGCTTTCAGCTATATTTCTTATTGCTGAGATCACGGGAGGATACGAGCTATTTGTACCTCTGATGTTTGTTTCAGCCATCTCGTTCATTACCAAAACCTCCTTTCAAAAAGACAGCCTTTATACCCTTCAATTAAAATCTCAGGGGAAACATCTTCCGGAGACCAAAGACCAGGAGCTTCTAGAGACGATCAGCATCACCCAAGTAATCGAACGTGACTTATTGCCAATCCATCCTGATGCCCAATTGGGAGATTTGATCGAGTTGGTAAAAATCTCCAAGAGGAATATTTTTCCGGTAGTTGACGAGAACCATATTTTGAATGGAATTGTCACTTTGGATGACATTCGTGACATCATGTTTGATCCTGAAAAACAAAAAACCGTACTGATCAGACAGCTGATGCACAGTCCTCCGGAAATCCTATTTTCAACTGAAAATATGCAATCTGCCATGGAGAAATTTGAAAGAAGCGGTGCTTGGAATCTGCCGGTACTGGACAATAATAAGTATTTGGGATTTGTCTCAAAGGCAAGAATCTTCAATGCTTATCGCAAGAGATTAATCCGTCAAAAGCAAGACTGAGCACCAAAAGAAAATAAAATTCTGAATTCGGATTTATCCACTTAAATGGCTGCAAAAGACTCAGGTTTTTTTTCACTTAGCTTCATTTATCCACAAATCCAGGTATAAAAATAGCATGTTAACTATCTGATTTTCTTTGATTTAAATGATTATTGTGGAAAACTGTGGATAAATAATTGAAAATGTGGATAAATTTTTCTTGCGTTTTTTACACCCTTGAATCCATGCATTTTAGCCACTTTTTGGACTTTTTCCGGTGAAAAATTCAGGTCTTGATTTCTTTTAGATTTTAACCAAACCACAAGGTAAATTCAGAATATTATTTGGATTTTTTATGGTATTACGCCCCCAGCATAAAGGAAATTTAAGATAGGCAGGTCAGGCATTATGAAGTCTGAGAAAAATCCAAAATTAACAGCGCAAATTCAAATTTAAGCCCCGAATCCTAAGGGGGCCAGATTATTCATTTGCCTGACAATCCAGCTTTGTCGCCCCCTGATATACCCGGTTGGCCTAGCTGGACTCCATCTTCTCGGATTAGGCAATACAGCGGCGATCAGGGCAGCCTGACTTTGAGAAAGCTTGGAGGCACTTTTCTTAAAGAAAGTCTGTGAAGCAGCTTCAATCCCATAAATCCCATCCCCCATTTCGATCACGTTAAGGTATACTTCCATGATGCGCTCCTTGGACCAAAGCAACTCCACTAAAACTGTAAAATAAGCTTCTAATCCCTTTCTTACGTAGCTACGGGATGGCCAAAGAAACACGTTTTTCACAGTCTGCTGAGTGATAGTACTGGCTCCTTTGATTCGTTTTCCTTTTTTGTTGTTTTCCCAAGCCTTTTCCATCGCTTCAAAATCAAATCCCCGATGATCCAAAAATTTTTGATCTTCGGCTGCATAGACTGCCTGGGGGGCATGCCGGGACATATCATCGATCGAAACCCAATCTTTATATAAACGAAGCTCTTTCTTGGGATCAAAGGCCTGCTCAACCAATCGAATGACCATTAAAGGAGTAATGGGAACCGGAACAAAACGGTAAAGTATCACCAGTCCGATTGAGAGTCCAAAAAACCATAAGGCGACCTTCCAGATCAATTTTCCAATCCAGCGGATGACGTTCATAATGAGAAATTAAGAGGGTGGTTTTTACCGGCACAAATTGGCAGAAAAAAACGGGATTTTCATCACTGACAATTCTCACTGACTTTATTAGCCAGAGAAAATCGTAACTCTCAGTATTAAGGGGAAACGTTTTTCATCAAAATGATGGGATAAGAAAGTGCCTGGGAAACTATCTCAAAAAATCGCTTCAATTCATTATATCTTTTTGCAGGATGAGAAGACCGACGGATATCAAGTACAGTTTCTATTATTATTATTTGATTTTCTTGAGACACCAAATAGCTGAAATAGATTCCGTCTTTCTCCAGTTCCATAGTGGTAGGCTGTGGGAGTTCGTCCAATTGATATCCTTCCGGAATTTGAAAGGAAAATTTCATCTTTTCCTTCATGGGAAATCCAAACTCAATATCAAAAAGCCTCGAATCATCGGTAAACGGATTCTCAGAAAAGCCTGAGAAAGTAAACGGATCCAACACTACCATTCCGTTTTCTTCCTCTCTTATGGACAGGTTAAAATTGGAAACAAAGTACCGATCCTTTCTAAAATGATCTTCAAAAGTGATGTTGTAAGGTTCAGGCTTTCCATCAGCCTTCAACTCTTCATTCACTTGGGCCTTCAAACTTTCCATCACAGCCAACACCGTTAAATCCGTCATTTTTAAATGCTCATGAAACTGCAATTGTCCAATCGAATCCAATCCAAGTGTCACATCAAGCTCAGTTCCGGATTGAAACTGATGAGAAAGGGCGATAATATTTGATTGACCCGATGAGATAAGGAATCCCTTTTCTACATACTTGTCCAAAGGAAGCAATCCAAACGGAAGCTTGGAATCTGTAGGATCCAAATACCATTCTCCCTCTCCGATCTTCACCCGGACCAGAGAAGAGGTAAACTGATCCAGGTTAGGACTTGGGATCAGATAGCTTCGGGATAACGGCGAAAGCTGGTTGATCAAGATCAGTTCTGCCTCAATTTCACGGACCCTCAATGCGGCAATCAACAGGAGATTTAAGTCCATATGATTCCCCTTTTTAGTCCTGATTAATTCAGAAACACCCTTGGAAGGAAGTGGATACAAGGTGGGTTCTTCCTCAAAGTTTTCAGAAATATATTCATAGATATTTCTGGCAATAGCCTCCTTACTTGAATCAATAAAGACATCTTCTTTAAACCCTAAATTTTTGTAGGAGATCGGCTTTTGGTAAGTGCCATATTCCTTCCTCGCCATAATTTGTTCGCCGAGTTTTTCCCAGGTAGAATATAAAACAGTCGGATTTTGGGTTCGGTCAACCGATAAAAACCCCTCTACTCTCTCCAGATAATCCATCGGGGAAGAAATATAGGGCTCTACTTTGAAGGAGGGCACATTCCTTAACTCCCAAAAAAACTTATCTTTTTGGGGAGTCATGGACATAGCATCTTTGACCCTACCTGCCGCAACAATTAATTGGTACTGCAAAAAGTCCGGCACCTCAAAGGTGTATTTAGTTCTAAGCTTGGGTTGCTCACCTTGAAAAATCCATCCTTCCAGGGAGTAATACACCCTATCAGTTTTGAGGTAGCGGTATTCCAAAATAGATCCTTTGACTACATGGGGGAAAACAATTCGGTATTGCCAATACCCATCTCCCATTTCAACCAGCTTAATGTTGTCATCGGATAATTGGTAGACTTTTCGCTCTCCGTCCTCTAGGTAACTGACCTGTGCCTCCAATTCCCTGATCGATTCAATATTGAAATCCCCAGCCTGGAAAAATGGGATAACAAAATCACCAAAGTTACCTACGTTATCATCCAGAACTTTATATCGAAAATAGTAAGTGGTGTATATCCCAAATACTCGATACGTCTCTTTTTCCCAAATCAAGCCGGAATTGCCCTCCTCATACAGTGAAACCACCTTGGCTTCCGGCTGAAAGGGTACTGTCTCCAACTCCAATTCCAAGGGAGAATACTGGCCCCACTTGACTTCTTGGGCTTCATTCTTAGCAGGATTAACTGCTAGAAACAGAGCAAAAACCCCAACAATAAAAGATTTCAAGGATTTTCCTCAGCTGAGATTTTCTTCAAAATGACCGGTGAGGAAAGTTTGGAAGCCACACTTTCCATGAAAAGTCTTAACTCAGCATAGTGCCTGGTCTCCACCAATGGCTCTTTAACTTCGAGCTTGCCGGTTACTTTCAAAATCTCACCTAAGCGCTCTACCTGATAGGAAAAAACCACGGGATTTCCTCGGATAGAAAAAGACTCTGATTGTGGATAATCGTCCACTTCAAAACCTGGGGGAATCTGAATATTGCTGGTATAGGTCTCACTGAAAGCATATTCAAAGTCGACTGGAAATACTCTAAAATCCAGTGTAAACGGATTCTTTGCAAAATTGGAATAGGGAATTGGGGAAAAAGAAATCTGATCGGCATTGACCAGGTCATCCACTACAAGCTGAAAAGTAGTGGTTAGAAAATTATTTTCAGCCAGTTGATTATCCACTGAAACATTTCGGACCTCACCTTCTTCATAAGACTCCTTAAAAAGTTTGGTCAGCGGCTCACCACTTTTCTTCAAGCTTTCTGAAAATCTAGCCGTTTTCAACCCTGCATACTGAAAAGATCTAAGTGTGTTATCCATAATCAATTCGCCTTTTTGCTCATTGAAACTGATCGAGGAAAAAACTACGGTATTGGAATTGTGCCGAATCTGGATGGGGATCAGTTTGCTCTGATTCTTTTGAAGCAATAAGCCTGCTTTCACATGCTTGTCCAAGTCTACATAGCCAAATGGTGCAAGTGGATCACTTAGATCCAAAAACTGCAATTGCCCGTCGAGATTGGCTAAAAGCAGGATCTCGTCAAACTGATTTAAAAACGGAAAAGCCACAGGCTCGCTTCTCCCATAACCTTTGCTACCTACCAATACAGGATCACAGGTTATTCCTAAAGACCTCAAAATTCCCATGTAAGCAAGAATTAACTCTCCAGGGGCTCCCTTTTTGGACTTTAGCAATTGCCCTAGGGTCTGGTCTGTGTAAATCCAATCCTCTCCCTCGTTCACAAAGTTATCCCTTATGTAATAATAGGCCTTTTTTGCTTTTTCATTTTCTGTTCCTAAGCTCAAATCCAAAGAAAAAACCTCTTTCTCTAAAGGGCTGGTCCGATAGAAGCCTTTTGAAGTGTAGTAATCGATCATCCCATCACCCAATTTTTCCCAAGTATTAAGGAAGTCTTCCCATTCTGCGCCAGAGGTAGTCGCCGCTCGCTGATACCTGGAAAGCTGAAATTCTACCCGGTCCACATAGTCCCGATAATTTCTCATATAGGGTTCCTCTTTGACCGAATGGAGATTTCTCAACACCCAAGAATAAATCCCGTTTGCCCCACTTTTTTCCGATTTGTTGAAAAAATTAGCTCCTTGACCGATCATTTTATACTCCAAAGGAGGAATCATCGTGATCTGGTACTTAGAATAGAGCACTGGCACATCCTTGGGAAACGTCCACCCATCCAGAAATTCAATGTTTCTATCCACCTTTTTGTAGCTGTACTCTAAGATGGAACCTACCTGGACATTGGGGAAGGTGATTCTCAATTCCTTTATTCCATCCCCGATTACGACCTCCTTAAAGTCCTCTTTCCCCAGTTTGATCACTACTGGTCTTCCATTTTCGAAAGTCGTAACTTGAGCTTTGGTTCCAGCTATTTCCTCCACATTAGTATCTCCGGCAAAATACCTAATCCGGATATCCGCTTTGCTTTTGCCTGCCTCAGTCAGGATCTTTACCCTAAAAAATGTCTGCGTTTCGAGCAGACTGGAGAAAAAGCGTGACTCTCCAGAAGCTGCCAATACTACAGCCGGGGCATCAGGTTCAAATGTGACGGAGCTTAGGTCTATCTCCTCTTGAGAAAACTCTCCCATTTTTAGACTTTGTGTATAGCCTAAGAGAGAGACAAATACCAAGAGGAAAGTGATCAATCTTGATTTCATAGAAAATTAATTTGAACTTATTGTGGTGCTGGGTTTGGATAAGAAAATACTGCGGTCAAAAGCGCTGTTTACTTTTTTGACAAAATCAAGTTTTTGGGACCTGGTCCAATCAGAAGGGATGTCGATCAGCAACTCTCTTTTCAACAACAGCAGATCTTCGTCCAAAGTGACTGTTAGAGTGCCTTTGAGATGCTCTTCGTCCACCTCTACCTTGGGCAATGAACCATCGGACAATAGTGCTTCGGGAAGCCTGATCTCCAGCTGGTCCTGCTGATGTAGGAAGTTATGATCCAACTTGGAAGGAGTGATTTTCCCCATGAATGATTTTATAATAAATCGCTTGGAGGTCTGCTGCACAAACCTCTGAAGGTATCCTTCCAAGACGACATCTGCCAAAAGAAGGGAATCCTTAGGTTCCACACCCAATTTCAACTGGTTTATGACCAATCCTGGAACCGAAAAACCCGTGCTGAAAAATTCTTTTTGCTCCCGCTCGTCCTTCAAGTTTTTGACATAAAGCAATCCCTCTGCAAAATTCCCTGACTGAGTAACGCGAGACTCTACTTTCGCGTCACCTTTCAGATCGATTTCTAACTTGGATATGGTGGTGATTTTATTCCATTGATCCGTGGAATAGGAGGGAGTTTTAGTCAAAAATCCCCCATCAGAAGTAGTGACCAAAACATGCCTATCTTTGGTGAAATCACCTAGATATCCAGCAGGCAAGGAATTGGAAGTACACTCCAGCCAAATAGGATTTGAATCCGTCGGGACATAAAGGATCACGTGATTAAACTGGTTGGAGGGAAAATCAACCTGAATGTCTTTGGCATTGACTCCCGCAAATACCAAGGAATAGTGAGAGGTAATGCCTACTGCTTCCAACATAGCCTTCATGAGATTGGTAAGACCTTTGCAGTCTCCATAAGAGTATTTCAGGACTTCCTCTGCTTTCATCGTCTGCCATCCTCCAATACCCAACTGGATACTGACATAGCGAAAATTTTTCTGAAGGAACTCATAAAGAATTTTGATTTTCTCATAGTCCTCATCCGCTCCGCTGACCATCTCTCTGAGCTTGGATTTAAATTCTTCAGGTAACTCTGCTCTGCCTTTGTTCAGCTCGTATTGCCATCGTGCCAGGCCAGCCCAATCACTCATCTCTCCATGATAGGTTTCCAATGCGAACTTCACAGGTGCAAGGATAAGCTTGTAGTCTTTATCCTCTTCAAAATCAGGAGCCTGTACCGGCAAATCTTCCAAAGTCCATTCAAGGATTTTAACCCCCTCTTGGTAAATCACTGTTGGCTCGCCAGGAAGGTTAATTTCTTTGTATTTGACACCAATTTCTTGCGGAAACCTTACCTGAAATACAGACTTTTCCACTCGCTGATGGTAATTGGGCACAGGAGTCCAAGAAGGGAGAAAAAAATTGCTCTTAGACTGTGTCTGTATCCTTACAGTAACATCAACTGGAAACTTAGATGAAGTCAACTCCATGTACTTGTACCTATTGTCATCAAAAAAAGTAGATGAGGAATTCAGAGCCGCATCTCCCAGATCTTTGAGCCTTGCTTTTTTGAGTGATTTACCCGTGATAGCATCGGTCATTTCCATCTCAAAGTCTTGAATTTCGTTGAGCTTATCATAAAATATTAACGAGGCCCCGTGCTTTAGTCCTTCTTGGGAGTTTACCCGTAGGCGCTTTTCAATCACTCGCTGATATGAATAATCGGGATAAATGGAAATAACTTCTTTTACTACCAAACTTGAATGGACAGGAACCTCTGCAGTTGCGGTTACCGCCATGAAAACAAGAAGCCCACTCAACCAGCTCCAAGCAAAAAGAATTTTTATCATGAAAATAAATTAAAACTAGAGCTCTAAAATATTAGATTAGTTGAAAGATTTTTGGAATGAGAACAAATTTATTTTTTTAAGAAATCCAGGAATAAAAAGCTTTCCATTTTGTCGGAGAGATTTGGGAGAAATTTGTAAATCCCGCATAATCCTTTCTATTTTCGGGATTCATACCCCACGCTTACTATGAACCCCATCCTTATCGGCAGCTTCGAGGATTTCGAAAAACACAACGGTCAAGAACTCGGCACCTCAGAATATTTCAAAATCACACAAAATCAGATTAACCTTTTTGCCGACGCCACTTATGACCATCAGTGGATTCACTGTGACCCCGAGCGAGCCAAGGTTGAAGGCGCATTCGGAAATACCATTGCCCATGGTTACCTCACTTTGAGCATAGTCCCTCATCTTTGGGAGCAGATTGTGCAGGTACAAAACCTAAAAATGATGATCAACTATGGGATCGAAAATCTTCGATTTGCCCAAGCTGTAACTGTGGACAGTGAAGTTCGTTTGGTCGCCAAGCTGAAAAATGTAGCCAATCTCCGAGGCACCGTGAAGGCAGAGGTAGAAGTCAAGCTGGAGATCAGGGATCAAAAAAAGCCGGCTTTTACCGGCGTGCTGATATTCTTATATCATTTCCATTGATCAGGAAGCCAGCAAATCATTGATTACTGTGGCGGCACAGGCACAGCCAAAAGCCGCAGGCAAAAATGACATGGTACCATAGGCGGACTTCTTAAAATTGCTGCCATCCGTGAGCATCAGACTTTCTTTGATCACCTCTTCCGTACTAAATACCGCCTTAAATCCTCCATAAATCGACCTCCTTTTGAGTCGTTTTCTTAGCATTTTGGCCAGTTTGCACTGATAAGTATCCCCAAAATCGACCACTTTGATCTGAGTAGGATCAACCTTGCCACCGGCCCCCATAGAACTGACAAGCTTGAATCCCCGCTTCTTTGCCCCCTCGATCAGGTGCATTTTGGGGGTAAAGCTGTCAATACAGTCCACCACATAATCAAACTCATTGGTTTCCAGAAGGGAAGTCATTTCATGGGGATTGAGAAACTTCCGGATGGCAGTGATCTTAAGGTTGGGGTTGATTGCCAATAGTCGATGCTCCATCCACTCTGCTTTGGACTGACCGACATTGAGCTGTGTGGCGGGAAGTTGGCGGTTGACATTGGAAATGTCCACCGTATCCCCATCAATAATAGTCATTGCACCGACTCCTGATCGGGCGATAAATTCGGCTGCAAAAGAACCCACTCCACCAAGTCCTACCACCAGCACATGCTTGGAGGCCAACTTTTCCAGTCCTTCCCTTCCTACGATCAGCTCGGTGCGGCTGAGCCAGGCAAATTCACTCATGAGATTTTTCGTTTCGAGATTGCATTCCAGTTGGAAATGACCTGCATAGCCAGACTTTCCAAAGGAAGGCGCAAAATTAGGGAAGCTGCCTGATAAATCGAACCGATTTCCAGACCTGAGTCGTCTGTTTCAAAAAAGATTCTTTCCGAGGGACATTCCATCAGCCAAATCCTTGCATTGCTTTCCTCCTGAAGCAGGTGCTTCCCAAAGGAAAAATACACGGGGAAAGGCAAAAGTTGCCGGGCCAGTTCGGGCTTCAGGTTCCACCCATGCCAAATAATAGCCGGCGGATTTCTCTCAGATTTCAGGTACTCTAAGAGCAGATCATGTCCCTTAACACAATGGAAAATAAGCGGGATTCCCAGGGTTTTCGCCCATCGGGCCTGGGCATAGAAAGCCCCTTTTTGAAGTGCTATAGCAGGTCCCTTCAGCCGATCAAACCCTGTTTCACCTATCGCCAAAACATGGGAGTTCAAACTGGATATGTCCTGGATAACCCTGAGTCTATCTTCCCAGTGGATATCGAGATCCCAGGGGTGAATCCCCATGGAGCATGTTGCCTGGACATTCCTCCTTGGCTCCATCTCATTAAAAATAGCCAAAGGCTGATCGGATCGGTGTGTATGAAAATCCCAGAGCTCCATAAATTAAACTTCGGATTTTTGACAGAAAAGAAAAAACCGCATCGGATTTTTGATGCGGTTGCCTTGATTTTTGCTTTTACTATTCCTTCTTCTTAAACACAATATTCGCAGGACCCTGTGAGAGCGTCACTTGATCCTGGTCCGGATCAAATGTGAACACGGCTTTCACTGCTTTAAGCTCAAACTTATTCTCGGCTACCGTCTCCAGTACCGCCTGAGGCTGACCAGTCAACTGAATGGCCACTTTGCCACCTTTGTTTTCTACCGTCAGCTGAAGCGGAATCTGAGTTGAGCTGTAAGTTCCGGTATATTTGGCCATCAATTCATCCGATATGACAATTTCAGTAAACTCAGGGAGCTCCCATTCTTTGCCAAACTGCGCACTCATGGCAGCGATCACAATATCATTATTGTTGTAATTCATGCCATTGCTCAGGATAGCAAATGAGATCTTTTCTTGCGGGAAAAAACACAAAAAAGCCCGGAATCCGTCAATACCGCCGGTGTGTCCATAGCTCTTTTTTTCATAAAAAGGAATCATAAACGCCCCACTTCCAAATCCATCTTTCAGCTCTATCATTTTGCCAAGACTTTCCTGTCCAATCAACTTGCCCCCAAATAAGCCCAGGGCAAAGGTATTCAAGTCATTTACGGTTGAAGTTAAAGCTCCTGCACCAAGTGGTATGGAGGAGTGAGCTTCCAAATCCTCCTGCCACTTGCCATTGTAGAGATAAGATTTGGCTTCTCCATTTTCAACCGAAATCGGGCCAAAAAGGTAGGTTTCTCTCATCTCCAAGGGGCTCAGAATTCGCTCCTGAAGTAAGTTTTCGTAGGACTTCCCGTAGAGCTTCTCCAGAATAAAAGTGAGCAGGATAAAATTACTGTTGCTGTACTCAGCCTTGGAATCCGGCTCAAATACACTGCCTCCTTCCATCATCATGGCCAAAAGCTGCTCCTCGGTATGAGGCTTGGTGCGGTAGATATTGTAATCGAAGCGATTGGTAATATTGAAAATCCCGCTGCGGTGCTGAAGCAACTGACTGATACTGATCTTTTCGGAATTCTGTATTTGTGGATAAAAGTCCGACAACTTCTGATCCAAGCTGAGTTTACCTTCTTCACTGGCTTGAAATACCAATACGGCGGTAAACATTTTGGTCACAGAACCAATTCGTTGCTTAGAGTTGAGCTCCAAAGGCTTTGATGTACTGAGATCAGCATAACCGACTGCTTTTTGGAATACGGGAACTCCATTTTCGGAAATCATGACTGTACCCATGAATTTGTCTTTAGCCTCCAAAGAGTCTAAAAACTGGCTTAACTGCGCGTATTTAGAACTTTGAGCTTGGGATATTCCTGAGCCTATGATAAAAACAAAGAAAAAGAAGTAGGATTTCAAGTTCATATATGGGAGTTAAAATGGTGCGTGCATTAAAGCAAAGTCCTGTCAGGCATTCTACACCTGACAGGAATTAGCTGTGCTTATTCAATAAGTCTTACCCTGAAAATCGGGATGATTTTGTTTTAATCCAATCGGTTTCTTTCTTCGGTACTGCCTGAGTTGGACCGTACTCGGAAGCTTTCTCCTTTGGCAAAGTTGTATCTGAGGGTAACTCTGACTCCCTGATTGCTTCTGTATTGCCGGAAGTTGGTGTCAATATCCGCAAACTGAACTTTTGCCTTAATGACTTGCGTACGGAACAAGTCGGTGCCGTTGACCGCAATCGAAAGTTTATCCTTCATCACTGACTTGGTGATACCTGCATCTACCCATCCAAATCCGGCAATTTCGCCCTGTCCCCAAATCTGAGGACTAAGGTACATACCCATCAACTCCAACTTATAGCCTTTTGGCAAGGTGAAATTTTGCTGGGTTCTCACCATATAGGATACTTGATCTACATCCAGAAACTCATTTCCAATCTGGGTTTGAAACTGGTTGTAATTTACCTGAAGCATGTTGGATGTAGTCCACCACTTTTTGAGCTCCACCGGCACGATCGCACGGAAGTTGGCAGCCCTTGTTTTGTCAAAATTGTCGGTAAAGGTCGTGGTAGTTCGCTCTTCTTGGTTCTGAACAAAGACCTGCATAAAGGCATCTTCCGTCACACTATACCCCAAGGTAAATTGATAGGAGCCGTTAACCACATGGTTCATCTCAAAATTGGTAGAGTATTGAGGGGTCAGGTTAGGATTACCCTGCTCAGAGGTCAATGGATCTATGTAATAGATGAACGGATTCAGCAATCGGTAGTTGGGTCGGGTAATCCTTCTATTGGCATTGTACACGATCTGGTATTTGTCGCTCACTTTATGCTGTACAAAAAGGCTTGGGAAGAGATTGAAATAATTTTGCTTGTTAACCTGTTCCAAGGTTACCGAATTACCTACGATATCAGAGTATTCCCCTCTCAAACCGGCCTGGTAGCTCAATTTAGGATTAAAAGACCCTTTCAAAGAAGCATACGCGGCGAGTACATTTTCAGAATAGATAAATCTGTTAGAATTTGGATCAGGCACAAACGGACCTTCCTCCTCCGCTCTACTCAAATTCAAGTCATTGTCTGATTTCACCCAGCTGCCTTTAAGACCTGTTTCTAACACTTTTCCACCTTTTAATGCCTTCGTAAAGTCTGCTTTTGCTGTCAAAATGGTGTAATACATATCGTTGAGAGTAAGTATTCTGTCTGATGTGGCGAAAGAGGGATCACTTCCTGACCAATATGAATTGTCCAAAAGCGAGGTGCTTTCATTGTCCATGATGGTAAAATCCACATCCGCAGAAATCTTGCTTCCCAAGGTATCCAGCTTTGCATCATAGTGAAGATTGGTAAACAGCCGGTTTCGCTTTCCGTCCGATTCATTGAATGACTCGATGTAGTTGTTTTCCACCTGACCTGGATTGGTGATTACCGTTCCTGAAACATTATTATTTATGTCAGTTGAAGCCGAGGCCTGCACATTCAACCCTAAATTCTGGTCTTTACCAATCTCATAATTGGCGGATCCATTGAAAGATGGGGTCTTGTACCGGGAAGTGATTCGGGAATCCTGATTAAAATTGGAAATTCCCTCCTCGAGTGAAAAATTTCTGTTGATGCTGATGTCGTTATATACGGCGTATTCACTGTAGTTTAAAGTTCCATTGGTGGAAAGCTTACCTTTTTTCACGTTTAGTGTAGCTCCTACATTAGGAGCAAACTGTCCGTTATATTGCCCACCGATTTGGACATTGCCGAAGACTCCATCCACAGTATTTCTTTTCAATTGGATATTGATCACTCCGGCAGAACCCTCCGCATCAAATCTTGAAGATGGATTGTTGATTACCTCGATGCTTCTGATGTTATCAGCAGGCATAGATCTGAGAAAATTGGCCAGGTCAGTGGCACTCATGTAAGTAGGACGGTCATTGATCATCACAGTAGCCCCACTTCGTCCGTTGAGGTTGATATTCCCGTCTTGGTCTACATAGATTCCCGGTGATCTTCCGATCACATCCAAAGCATTGGCCCCTTCCGCCATCACAGTTCCTTCCACATTGACAATGGTTTTGTCAGGCTCTATGATGATTTCAGGTCGGGAAGCTTTTACAGTTACCTCATCGAGCCCCGTCATTTCATCTTCGATAGCCAGGTTGCCGAAGTTTTTCTCCAAGCCGGGTAAAAGATCAAATTCGGTCGAAGAGTAGGATCTGTATCCAATGGAAGATACCACAAGCTTAACCTTGGCGGTTTTGGTGGATTCGATGATGAAGTTGCCCTCTTCATCGGAAACAGCCCCATCCACCAACCCTCCATCGGTAGAAATCAGAGCCACATTGGCATAGGCTACGGGCTGTCCTTTTTGGTCAGCCACTTTCCCTGAGATCTTGGCTACCTCTTTTGGAGAGGCAGCAAGGGTGCTAATTCCCAGCAGGTAGAAAAGAAATGCGAGGAAAAATAAGTTGGTCGTTTTCATTTTTTATAGTTTGGCTTAGTCTTATTGTCCGTGCCACACTATAGGAAAATGAAGTGCCAAGGAAAGAAATCTGCTCAAAATCGCACTGAACGCAGATTTTGAAAGTAAAGGCAAAAAAACTTGTCTCATTACCGTACAGTATTTTATTCGGTATAGGACAAAAAATCCCGGACTGTACGGCCCGGGATCATGAGTTAAAACGAGTAGACAGGATTACTTTGCAGCAGCATAACGCTTGCTTACCTCTTCCCAATTGATCACATTCCAGAAAGCGGAGATGTAATCCGGTCTTCTGTTTTGATAATGAAGGTAGTAGGCATGCTCCCACACATCCAGACCCAAAATCGGCGTACCCGGACACTCCGCCACGTCCATCAAAGGGTTGTCTTGGTTTGGAGAAGAGCATACGCAAAGTTCCTTTTTGGTATCTACACAAAGCCAAGCCCAACCCGAACCAAAGCGGGTAGCAGCGGCCTTGTTGAATGTTTCCTTGAAAGCATCAAAAGACCCGAATTTGGCATCTATCGCAGCGGCAAGCTCTCCAGTAGGTTGACCTCCGCCATTGGGGGAAAGGATTTGCCAAAACAGGCTGTGATTCCAGTGACCTCCTCCATTATTTCTGACAGCAGTATTAGAACCAGCCACTTTCATGAGTTCTTCCAATGATTTGCCTTCCAAGTCTGTTCCGGCAATGGCATTATTGAGATTGGTCACGTAAGCATTGTGGTGCTTGCCGTGGTGGATTTCCATAGTTCTTGCATCGATGTGCGGCTCCAATGCATCAAAAGCATACGGAAGGGAAGGGAGTTCAAAAGCCATATGTATAAGGTTTTAGTTAAACATTAAATTAAAATCTATCTGACAAATTACGCCTACTCAACCAGACTTATTCAAAAAAGGTTCTGATCGGCAAAAAAAGACTTACTCCCTGAGCTTTTTGAAAAAGTCGAGCACCAACTGTTCCGACTCCTTTGCCATCAGACCCGAAAAAACCTTGGTTTTTGGATGGAGCATTTCCGGATTGCACTGGTGAAATCCACGTTTGGGATCTGAAGCGCCAAAATAAATCTCACTGATTTGGGACCAATACAAGGCACCTGCACACATGGGACAGGGCTCCAGAGTCACATACAATCGGCAATCCACTAAGTATTTGGCGCCTAGGTAATTTTCTGCCGCGGTGATCGCCAACATTTCGGCGTGGGCCGTGACATCATTGAGCTTTTCGGTCTGATTGTAGGCCCGGGCGATGATTTTATTTTTGGAAACAATAACAGCACCCACGGGTATTTCTCCTTCTTCAAAGGCGATTTTGGCCTGTTTTAGGGCCTCATTCATGAAATACTCGTGGGTGAAAATTTCCAAGCAATCAGACTGTTATTGAAACATTGCGAAGATCTCCTCGCGTACTCCTTTGTTGATAATGATTGCCAAAATCAAAGATACAATCAATCCGACCAATGCCTTGAAAATGTCTTTCCTAGCCAAACGGAAGGCCCTCACCAGCCATGCATTTCTCTTTTTGGCTTTGCCATGCTTGCCGATAGCTATAGCCAACTCACGGCCAGCCAAGAGCCCAATAAATACCCAAGTGGTACTCATTGGTACTTTGCTGTACATTTTGAAATAGAAAAGGATAACTGCGTAAACCAAGTCCACTATGGTAGCTGCCCTTACATCGGTGACATTGGACTTTTCATTCACAATGTCCTGAATCTTATCCCCTTTCAAATAGAAAAGAAATCCCAGTCCTAAAAATACGAATCCGGCATAGACCGAAAATTCGGTAACATCCAATTGTCTCGGCAAAAATACCGCGATATTGGCCGCATCCTGCATGATCCACACTGCCCAAAGGACCCCTGAGGTAATCCACTGCAAAACCATCCAATAAGGTTTGGCTTGTCCTTTCAGGTAATTTTTTACAAAACGCTCCAGAATAAACCATACTACGATAGCCATAGTAAAAGCGAGCAGGTATCCCACAAAGCTTTTGAACATCACATCCAGAATTGTTCCGGCTTTATAGGTAAACACGTTCAACAATAAGAAGGTGGTCGATACCGGCATTCGCATTCGGGTCATCACCAACAGGACAATCGGAGCGGCCAACTGAAGGAAAACAAAGCTTTCAGGAGCTTTCTCCAGACCAGGCACACTTAGGCGCTCATAGCTGACATCTCCATCGAAGACATACCAGCTGTAGGACACTGTTCCCACCCAAATCAAGCCCATAAACAACCATAAAATCCACCAAGGCCGGTTATTATTGGAGGCGATGAAGGTGCCTATAGTTTGGATACTGTCGTTTGCAATGGCAGAATAGGCAGCCAAAGCAAACCCAAACCACATTGCCGCGTAGGTATAAGGCGTGATCAATCCTGCTATGGATATCAGGATACAGATAGTAATCAGGAATGGACGCTCGCTTTTGGTAAAATCAAAGATCGAATACGTCTTTTTGGAAAGTTTCTCCTGATTGATGTTTTGGTCAATTGGCTTTTGCTTGGCCATAATTTTGGAGTGGGTGGGAAATCGTGGACAAAATTAATTAAGATATTCCGCAACCTATGTTAACAAATTGTTAACTAAGAACAAAACCTTCTTTTCTAGGACAAATTAAACTTGCAATTCGCAAAAAAATTTCAACTTTTGCCCATTAGGCTTATTAAAATTTTGAATTGGGATTAACTTCAATTCCTTTTCTACCTCAGTCAACAGCAACCCCTCAAAAGCCCAGGAATGGAGAGTTTGGAAGAGCAAAAACCGGCTTCTACCCGCAACTATTTCAAATACCTTCAGGTATTTCTGGCATTGTTGCTTTTCATTTTTGCCATTGACCTTCTTACGGTAGCCATGGGAAGCATCAACAGTGGAG
The DNA here is from genome assembly GCF_014324365.1 of Algoriphagus sp. AK58. Taxonomy (GTDB): domain Bacteria; phylum Bacteroidota; class Bacteroidia; order Cytophagales; family Cyclobacteriaceae; genus Algoriphagus. Next base: position 179,724 of record NZ_QEIG01000002.1, on the reverse strand, counting down.
TTGCGCTTGAAATCCTCCAGGCAACCAAAAATCCCTTCATAAGCCTGTTTATAGGTTTGTTAGTGACAGCTTTGATCCAGAGTAGTTCCACGGTCACTGCCAGCGTAGTGGCCATTGTGGCATCAGGCAACCTCACTCTCCAGCAGGCTGTACCCATCGTATTGGGAGCCAATATCGGCACAACGCTCACGTCGACTTTGGTTTCTTTTTCCTATATCATGAACAAAAAGGAATTCCGTAGAGCGCTATCTGCCGGTATTTCTCACGATGTTTTCAATATTCTTTCGGTGATTATTCTTTTTCCAATGGAACTCTATTTTGGTTTCCTGTCAGGTTTAGCCGAAAAAATCGCCTCTTTTTTCTCCTCGGATAATGCATTTGAAGGCCCACTCGTGTACAACCGGATGTTTACCCGTACGGCCACTGAATGGATCGTGGACCAGATCAACATCCCATTTCTGACCATGTTGTTGTCGGTATTCCTGGTATTTTTTGCTATCAAGGTACTTTCGACAGCCATGTACAAAACCTTCGTAAAAAATTCTTTTGAAGAAATAAACAAGCTGATTTTTCAAAAGACCGGGCTGGCATTTTTCTATGGAATCTTTTTCACCGCAGCTGTTCAATCCAGTACCGTAACTACCTCATTGGTGGTGCCGCTGGTAGCAAACAAAAAAGTGACCCTGACCAAGGCATTTCCTTTTATTGTCGGCGCTAATATCGGAACCACCATCACTGCCGTCATTGCCTCCATTTACAAATCGGAGGCTGCAATTGCCCTGGCCATAGTCCATATTTTATTCAACAGCTTTGGGGCTTTGATATTCCTGCCATTTCCTGAAATGAGACGAGTTCCCGTCTGGATAGCTAACTACATGGGAAAAACTTCGGTGCAAAATCGGGTCTTGGGATTTGCCTACATCCTTTTAACCTTCTTTATTATCCCCTTCATTCTCATCTACTTCAGTAGAGATTAGGGATTTGCCTTTCTCCAAGCTTCCATCAAAGCTTTTGCAGAGCTTGTACCAATACGGTCGGCTCCGGCTTGGATCAACTGAAGTGCAAAGTCATAGGTCTTGATGCCTCCACTCGCCTTGATTCCTATCGCAGAGGGTAAGACTTCTCTCATCAAGGCAATGTCTTCCACTTTGGCCCCGCTTGGAGCATATCCGGTGGACGTCTTCACATAGTCTGCGCCTGCATCTTGACAAATCAAGCAGGCCTCCCGAATTTGCTCTGGACTTAAATAGGCTGTTTCGATGATTACTTTGAGAATACGTTCTTCCTCATGGCAGATTTTGGCGATCTGGGCGATTTCGATTTTGGGCCAGTTCATCCCGGAGTGAAAAGCTGTCTGTGACCAGACCAAGTCCAATTCATTCGCGCCATTTTTGATCGCCTCGCGAGTCTCTGCTACTTTGGTCGCGGTATCTTCAAATCCAAAAGGAAATCCGATCACCGTCACCACTTGAATATCTTCTTCTTTCAAGTCTCTTTTCACTTTCTTGACCCAAAAAGGAGGTACGCAAACTCCTACAAACTGCTCTTCTATGGCTTCACGGATCAACACCTCCACGTCTTGGTCTGTCATGGTAGGCCTCAAAATAGTGGATTCCAAAAATCGGTTGAAATTGTTCATGCTGTTAAGAATGCTCGTCTTGGTTTACAAAATCGCTCAAATACATGTACTCTAAGGTCAAGTCTCCATCTCTGGCAATGGTGGCTCTCTCCAAAATGGGGGCATTTACTTCAAAAAGCGCAGGAATCACCCACTGTCCAAGCTGACGCCCAAATTCAGCGCTGGATTCCCGAGGCAACTCGCAAGGCAAATTGTCGATAGCCATCACCGAAATACTGGTTTGCTTACCAAACGCCGGTAACTCCTCACCTGTCTCCCGGTCCACATCATAGACGGGATCCTGAATTGTAGATGCCCGAAACGTAGTAGGAATAGAGCCCTCCACATCACAGGTCACATCGGCAATGACTGAAATGGAAAAGTCGGGTGAATTAATGTCCTTCAACTCAAAAAGCCTTGGAGCTCCGGGGTCCCAATATGCCGCTGCAATGAGAATTTCCCCGGCTTCGGCAAATTTCAAGAAATGGCTTTCGTATCGCTCAGGAAAGGAATAAAACTCATCCCGATCATATCCTCCATCTGATTTACGTCTGTTGTAGTCTGAGGAGCTCAGTACCACAAAAACCGGCTCCTCAAAATACAAATGCAGGAATTCATGGTTGTCCACTTGGGTAATTTTGAGGTGGTTTAAAATCTCAAGCACCCCTTTTCCTACTCTTCCCTTACCGGTGACCACGATCTTGACAGGAGGAAGGGTGACTTTTTTAAGCTCGACTTTCAGATCTTCCAGATCTCTGCATTCGGAGGCACTTCTCAGGTCATACAATCCCGTTTTCTTTCCATAAGTCCAAAAGGCATTGTAGGCGCCCACGATTCCGGCCCAACGTCCAAATGCCACCACCCGATCCCCCGCTTCATCCTTCAACACTTCGTAATCGATCAGTCGGATGTTTTTATCCAGCACGCTTTTAAGCAACGCTCGATTTTTGACCTGTTTCTTGATGGTATGCGAAAAGAAAAAATAGGTCTTCCCGGGAATCAATTGATGGGTGGGAACTTCCTTTACCCCAAATAACAGATCTGCTTCAGAAATATCCTCCACCACTTGGATGCCGGCCTCCAGATATTCCTCGTCGGAATAACAACGAATCAAACTGGACTCCACCAGAAAGGTAAGCTGTGAACCATAAACCTCAGAAAGCTCTTTCAGCTGAGTAGGGGTAAAAGGAACCCGCTTGTCGGGAGGGATTTTTCCTTCTCGGATTATTCCAATTTTCATAAAAATCTAAAGTTCTGGGTTTAGTTTTGGGTTATGGCTATTCTCCTGATGATCCTTAGTTGGGCGATTTTCTATTCGCTGCACACTGCGCTTGCTGCTTCCAAGTTAAAAAGATTTTTGGAGGCAAAATGGCCTGACCGAATGAAATGGTACAGATTATTGTACAGCCTATTTTCCACGCTGCTTTTCATGGGGATTTTGATCCAAGCTCTTTTCTTACCCGTTCAAGTACTTTTCACTAAGAATCCTATAATCTCCTATGCCGGATACATGATCGCTACTTTGGGCGTCGTCCTGATCACACGATCAATCAAAAAAATCTCACTACCCGCATTTTTGGGACTACTTTCGGAAAGGACAACGATAACCGAATCTCTACAGGTCTCGGGCATTTATGCCCGCGTCCGACACCCCCTTTACTTGGGTCTGTTACTCATCTTCTTTGGATATTTTCTTGTGGCAGGCACTGTTGGGGCATTGGTCCATCTTTCCTGCCTGGTAGTCTATCTGCCTTTTGGGATATATTTTGAAGAGAAAAATCTAATTGAGAGATACCGAAACAACTATCAACGCTATCGGGAGGAAGTCCCCGCTCTTTTTCCGGCTTTTTTCAAAAAGAAAAGGGCTTAAGCCCTTCTTTTTAATCTATTCCTAAGAAATCCACCTCAAAAACCAGGACGGAGTTGGGAGGGATTCGGTCATTGTTGGACTGGCTCCGATAGCCATAAGGGGAGGGAATCACGAGCACTGCCTTGGAAGAAGGTCGTATCCTTCGAAAAGCTAGGTCCCAACCCGGAATCACGGTAGCAGAACCTAATACAAAGGAAAGTGGAAAATATTTTCTGTCTTCTACAAAGATGTTATTTGCCTTTGCCACATCCTCATAGGAAGTGTCAAAGACTGTTCCCAGCTCCATCAATTTACCGATGTAATCTGTGTAGACCACCGTGTTGGTGACCGGCCTGGAGCCTACTCCTTCTTCCTGAACGATGATCACAATCCCTGACGGATCATGGATTCGGTAGATACTGTCAATCTTGGCTGTATCGAGGTAAGCATCGATCTTCTTTCGATCAATAGCCAAGTTTCCCTCCAAGTCATAGGGAGGCCCTTGAGCAAAAGGATTATTTGGCTCACAGGAAACTAGACCTATGACTAAAAGAAAAAATAAGGGAATCAGTTTTCTCATTATGGATTAAGGTTTGGACCTTTTTTAACCTCCAACAAATCTAACTCAAATACTAATGGGGAATTTGCAGGAATGTCGCCACTTGCCTGTGTCCCATAACCCAGTCTGGAAGGGAAAACCACCGTGGCTTTCTCGCCTGGGTGCATCATAGACAGGGCAAATTCAAAACCCGTTATCGTGAATCCACGGCCGATCGGATATCTCAATGGCTGATAAACACGATTGGAGTTGAAAATCCCATTATCCTTAGCTACCTGCTCTTTGGAAGTATCGAAAATTTTATTGTTCAGGGTCTTTCCGGTGTAATCTACCTTTACTGTATCCCCCCTAAGTAGAGCATTTCTTTCGGGCTTTACCGAAACTTGCCAAAACATATAAAATCCTTCAATAGGCTCTGAATATTCCTTCACGCTGGTGATAGGGTTATCCTGAAGGTATTTTTCAATGGCTTCTCTGTCTCTTTGCAAGATGACTTCCTGAGTCTGATCAGGATCTATGCAGGAGATTACTGAAATCGCGCCAATCAGTAAGGCAGCAAAAGCTATTAGTCTGGACTTCATATGTTTTGGTTTAGTTATAGGTTTCGTGGTATTCAGAATTACTTCTGAACGTCGGTGACTTCTACGTCAAACACCAAAATGGAGTTTGCAGGAATCAAGGCTCCGGCACCGTTTTCTCCATAAGCCAAAGGAGAAGGAATAATGAATTTGGCCTTGGATCCTTTTTTCAGGAGCATAAGACCTTCATCCCATCCTGGGATCACCTGACCCATTCCTACATTTACCGGAAGTGGTTCATAAGGACGTCCTTCACTAAAGATATTGTTTGCCTTGGCGATTTCAGGTAGAGAGGTATCGAACAACGTTCCGTTAAGAAGGTACCCTGCATAGTTTACATACATGGTGGTACCCGGAGTAGTTGCATCCCCTGTTCCCTCCTTTTCGATGACATAGTATAGTCCGTTCTCGGTCTTTTGAGCATTCAGCCCTTTCTCAGCCACATAAGCTTCGATGGTTTTAGCTTCTTCTACTAAGAGGGCTTTGGCTCTTTCAGCACTCTTTTCCTGCTCCTTCTTCATGACTTCTTCGTAGAAGGCCTGCATTTCCGCTTCAGTCTTGACGTCGTAAGCTCCAAGTTTCACCTTAATGACATCATCCTCCTTCAGAGGAGCGGGCTGGTTACCGTTGAATACGATTTTAGCAGGAGCCTCGAAGTTGATAGAATCTCCTTTTTTAAGATTGAGGAAAATTTCATCCATCCCGTTTTGAGGAGTGATGGAATCATTGGCCATTAGATAGCCTGGGAAAGGTTGAGTCAGGGTGCTATAGATTACGGAATCGCTGGCTGTGGAAATCTCCAAGTTGTAAAGAAGGAAATCTCCGTTTGGAGCTTTTTCAGAACCTTCTTTGATGTAAGTGTATTCGATTCCGTCTTTCTCGGTCACTTTGGATTTTTGACAGGAAGACATAGTACTTGCCCCAGTAAGAAGAGCAAGAAGCGCCACAAGGCTTTTGGTGTTTTTCATAAGATAAGTGAAATTCAAATTTGTTTGCATTTGGGGTTAACCTGCCGTGACAGTTTCAGGATGAAACAGCTCCTCTTGGCATTTTTCGACCAGCGATTCAAAACGCTCGACGGTATCTTTCAGACTTTGGGCAGATTTTCCTCCGGCAGCATTTTTATGTCCACCTCCGTTGAAGTAAGACGCGGCAAACTTATTAACCGCTACATCGCTGCTGGACCGGAAAGAAATTTTAATCCCGTCTTCGCGCTCGGAAAACAAAGCGGCAAGCTTGATCCCGTCCAAAGATAGGGCATAATTGACCAAACCTTCGGTATCTCCGGTTTGGCTTTGATATTTTTTAAGATCTTTTTTGCTTATGACAAAGTATGCGGTGTGCAAGTCCTCCCTTACCACCAGTCGTCTCGTGATGGCAAATCCGATAAATTTCAGACGATTGACGGAATTGGAATCGTAAATCAAGTTGGAAATTTGGGCGGTATCTGCCCCAAAGTCCAGGAGTTCAGCGACAACCAAATGCACATTTTTGGTTGTATTAGGATGACGAAAACCCCCTGTATCTGTCATAATGCCTGCATAGAGACACTCCGCAATATCCTTGTCAATTAGGGCTTTGTCTCCCAGTTCTACGATCAACTCATAGACGAGCTCGCAGGTGGCTGCGGCCTTGGTGCTCCAAAAACGGAAGTCCGCAAAATCTTCCGGGTCCTGATGGTGGTCGATATTGACTACATAGGCTTTGGACTTTCGGATCATTTCCCCCAGCTCATTCACACGGTTCAAAACCGAAAAGTCAAGACAGAAAATCATTTCCGCTTCCTCCAGCTTTGAGACGGCAAGGGTCTTATCTTTTTCCAACGAAAAATCCAACACCGAATCGTTTCCTTTCATCCAAGTGAGGAAATAAGGATAATCCGTAGGAGTCACCACGGTCACGTCATGTCCTTTTTTGATCAGATAATTAGCCAGACCTAAGGAGGAACCCAAAGCATCGGCATCGGGCTTCACGTGAGTGGTAATGAATATTTTCTTGGGTGAGGAAAGTTCTTTTTTAAACGTAGCTAAAGCTTCCATTAGATCGATTCAGCGGCACATCTGGCTCCAGTAGGCTGCAAATGTCAGTAAATTTTCCAGAAATCCCAAAGTATGAAGGAGACTGATAATGAAGCGCCTAGCCGAGAATTCTCGAAAGCATAGGCGATACTAAGCCGAAATCTGCTATTTTTGCGGCCGAAATAAACCAATGCAAATCCCAATCCCATGGCAGGAAACAGAACATTCACCATGATCAAGCCGGATGCTTTTGAAGCTGGCAACTCAGGCGCAATCCTGAAAATGATCGAAGAAGCAGGCTTCAAAATCGTGGCTATGAAAGCTACCCGATTGACTCCAGAGCTGGCTGGCAAGTTTTATGCAGTGCACAGCGAGAGACCTTTCTACGCGGACCTTTGCAAATACATGTCTTCAGGTCCTATCGTAGCGGCTATTTTGGAAAAAGACAATGCCGTAGAAGACTTCCGTACTCTGATCGGTGCGACCAATCCGGCAAACGCTGCTGAAGGAACTATCCGAAAAATCTTCGCAAAATCCATCGAGGCCAACGCCGTACATGGATCTGATTCTGACGAAAATGCCGCGATCGAAGGCAGCTTCTTCTTCAATCAGTACGAGCGCGTGATCTGAACGCCCTAAAAAACTCAAGAAAAAGCCATCCAGAAGCGATTTTGGATGGCTTTTTCAGTGTAGAACTTAGTGGTCAATAAACAGTCTCAGTAAGCAGTAATTGAACACTGATCACTGAGACTACCTACTGAACGCTTGTTTCCTAACCTCCCACCATCTCCGTCATGATCTTTGCCGATAGCAAGGACAGCGGAATCCCTCCTCCGGGGTGCACACTGCCTCCGCAGAAGTACAGATTTTTGATGTCAGAAGAAAAATTGGCGTGACGCAGGAAGGCTGCAAATTTATTGTTGGAGCTGTTGCCGTAGAGAGCTCCCTGAGCTGAGGAAGTCCTGGATTCAATGGTGCGTGGCTCGAGAATCTCCTCTACCTCAATTAGGGATTCCAGGTCCGTTTTCAGGATTCGGTTGACCTTGGCGATGATGTTTTTTCTTGCTTCCTCGATAAGCTGATCCCAATCCTGTCCCTGATTGTTGGGTACATTGATCATGGTAAACCAGTTCATGCTTCCCGGAGGCGCATCGTCATTCTTATACACTGAGGTAATATTGATGTAAACCGTGGGATCGTGATAGATGCTTCCCTTTTTGAAAATATGCTCAAACTCGGTTCGGTAATCGTCCGAGAAGAGAATGTTGTGCAGGTCCAGCTCTGGAAATACTTTTTTGATCCCCCAGTAAAAGATTAGCGCCGAACTGGATTTGGGCTGCTCGAGAAGCTTTTTGGGCTGCTTTTGCTTTTTTAGAATGGTCTTGTAGGCATTGACCATGTCCATGTTGTTGATCACCACTTCTCCGCGGACCGCTTTTCCCTTCACTTGGACACCAATGGCTTTGCCTCTTTCCACCAAAATCTCTTCCACAGGAGAATTGAAATGATACGTTACTCCCAGGGAAAGCGCCAGACGATAGAGGCTGAGCGTGATGTCATGCATGCCTTTTTTGGGGAAAAAGGCACCGATGTTAAACTCCAGGTGAGGGATGATATTCAGTGTGGCGGGAGTCTGATACGGGTCCGAACCGTTGTACGTGGCGTATCGGTTGAACAGCTGTACCATTTTTGGATTAGAAAAGAGCTCCTCATTGGCCTTGTTCATGGTGGAGAAGATGCCCAGCTTCCCCATTTTGAGATAAGACTTCAGAGCTTGGGGACCGATCCATGTACCCAACTGATGCAGTGAGCGATGCATAAAGAGCGGGGCCAAATGATCGTAGATAAAGGCCGATCGCTTCAAGGCTTCACGGACATGTTTTCCCGGTTCACCCAGCTTGGTCTCCACTTCATCGGCAAAGCGGTCCTGATCTGACCAAGCCTTGATCTGCTTTCCGTCTTCCCAGAAGTAATGACAGGCCACATCCAGCTTCAGGTACTCAAAATACTCCTTCGGGTCTTTTCCTGCCAAGCGAAACAACTCCTCTACCTGATCGGGAAGGGTAAAGAGTGAAGGGCCGGCGTCGAAACGGAAGCCTTGGATCTCGATTTCCGAAAGCTTGCCTCCGGGGTAGGCATTGGCTTCGAAGACTTGGACTTGGTAACCCTTCAGGGCCATTCGGATGGAAGCAGCGATTCCGGCGATTCCGGAACCTACGATGAGGGCGGTTTTCATGGGGGCAATATGATAAAGTAAGATCAGGATTTTGGGCAGAAATGTTCAAATAAGGAGTTCAAAAAATTGGAATATCTCCCCGGTTACTATCCAGTTTTCCTCCCAATGCCCGATGCAATCCCCTGATAATAAACTTAGATGAAAAAAATACAGCGAAAAGACCTAAACTTCCGTTTATTTCGGTTTTTGTACGTTTTGTTAAATTTTTTTTCACTTTTTTATATGAAATGCTTTTATATTAAAACGAAATGCATTTATATTGACACAAAATAAAAACCAAACAGTTTATGCGAACTTTTAAAACAAATCTTTTGGGATTGGCCCTGGCGGGGTTGATTCTAGGTGCTTGTAGCCAGACGGCTACCTATGAGACAGCTGACTTGATGAACGAGCAGGCAGCAGCTGAAAAGGGTGGATTCAAGTTGGATCCTTTTGGAATGGGTGGTGAGAATACTAAGGCATATGTAGAATGTGAGGATAGAACCGCTGCTGATTGTATCACGGAAGACCCTTTAACTTGGTATAAAAAATCTGCATCCGGTGATTACACTTCCAACCAAGGATCAGCAAATGTTGAGATTTATAATACCCCAACCCACATTGTTTATTCCATAACTAGTTCTACTGGTTCAGATTTAAGAAGAGTAACATTTAATGGTACAAACATTTACTCCAACAACACTCCTTCTGCAGAACCTTTAGTTTACTCAATCCCATTAGGAGTTTTTGGTGAAGATTGGACAGCATGCCAAGAGGTTAATGCAACGATCGAAATTAGAAGAGTAAATAGTTCAGGTACAGGAACAGGTCAATATATGAAAATAGAAACCTCCTATGATCTTGTTCCCGTGTGTGTAGTAGAAGAAGAAGAATGTGAAATTTCTCTAACAAAAGTATTTAAAGAAGTAGATGGAGAAGGATATCATGTTTATGAATTCACATTAGTTAGTGATACGGACATTCCAAACGGAGAAAATTGGGAAATCCAGTTAACGACTCCTCAAATCTTAGGATATAAGTCTTTCGACGGCAAAATATACACTGGATTTGGAGAGGAAAAAGAGAATGTCCTTAGATGGGATGGTGTAATTACCAAATGTATTCCTATTACTTTCAAAATCGGATTCCTTCCAAACTGTGATGATATCGATCAAGAAAACAAGAAGAATCCAAATGCTATGTTAGTCACGGTATTCAATGTGAAAGGAAAAGGTAATCAACTCGGCGGACCTATCTCCATTAAATGTAATAATTAATCATTTGACTCACCTTTTAGGAATCCCCCGACCACCTCGGGGGATTTTTTTTGCCTTTCTTTTTGGTAATGCTTTTCCTTTTCTGGCTATGGGATATCTTTAGGTGTTCACTTTTTACTAGGTTAGGAAAAGTTCAACCCGCCTCGGGGTTGTCAAAATTGAACAAACAAACATCCATTTTTCCCTAGGTTACAATTCGACTTCGCTCACCGACCACACCTAGGGCTATTCAGAGGTTCGACGGCTTCACCGTCGTTTTTCTAATAAATCCGATTTATCAGAAAAACCTATTCCCCCCTCTAAGTTTAGATTGCGTCTCAAGCTTTTAGGTTCAGGTGGGCGCTGGGTGAAGTTTGTAACTTCACCCTACACGGGATCCTGACCATATCCCTACTACACCCGATAGGGATCTAATGACTTTGAATAGGAACGTGGCTTTAGCCCGTTCCGAAAAGATCATCCATCCCAGACAGGGGCTTTAGCCCCAGATCCGACTCTCTTTCCCCTCAGATAAAAAGCCTACTTCTTCTAGCCAAACAAAATGAATGTCCTCTTTTACGAAGTTAATTGCTGAAAATAGCCCATCTATAAAACATAATTTGCAGTTGATACCTTTATAAAATCTTTTAATTAACTAATTGAAAACTATAAACTATATTTCTGGCAGATCAAAAGTTACCCTTAAAACCAAATTAAATCTTAACCCTACCAGAAAACACCAACAAAAATTAACCCCACAACCCTTTTCACACTTTTAACAAACCAACATGACGCAGTTTAAAAAACCCAAATTTTCATTGGTGGCCGTAGCCGCCAGTTTACTGTTTGCAGGATGTGAGAGCAGCCTGATGCAGGTAGAACAACCCGTAAACGAAGTAGCTCTCGAAAACAAAAACAAATTCGGAGGCTTCAATCTCAGCGAACTTCCCGAAGTGACCGATTTCTCCAACCTCAGACAGGGAGATTTCACCGGGAGATTCTTTATCCTGAGCAAAGGCCCCAACCTTCCTGCCAACCTGGCGCGCAGTATTGCGCAAGCAGGAGGCGAAATCGTAAAAACCTATCCTGAAATCGGGGTGGCAGTGGCCGTTTCGAGATCAGGTGACTTTTTCACCAATGCCCAATCCATCAATGGGATCGAATCCATCACCCCGGATATTGTCCTTCAATACACTCAGGAGCCAACTTCCCTTGGTGAAGAAAACATGATCGAAGCGGCTGCAGATGCTGTTTCGGCAAGAATGGCTCCGGCGTCCGGCACTCCGTTTAATTATAGAAGTGCAATTTTCGACGGATTTCAGTGGGCTCCTGCCTCCATCGATGCACCAAAAGCTTGGGATAATGGCTTTACCGGTGAAGGAGTACGAGTGGCTGTGATTGACGGTGGTTTCCGAAACACGCACCAAGACTTAGTAGCCAATTTTGACGTAGCTAGTTCTGTTTCTACTGTTCCTGGCTTTCCTTTCAATTTTGATACAGGCACCTTCTGGCACGGTACCCATGTGGCAGGAATTGTGGCAGCTTCAGGGGTAGGCATTGTGGGTATTGCTCCCAAGGCCACTATTATCGGAGTAAAGTCACTTCATTCAGGTTCTGGTGCTTTTGAGTGGATTTTGGATGGCATCCTTTATGCGGCCACTCCACAGTCCCAAGGAGGCGCCGGTGCTCAGATCATCAACATGAGCTTAGGCGCTACCATCGACTACCGAAACAACTGGCAGGAAGAAGGATTCAGAGAAGCCTTCCGAGATCTCCAAAAAATATATGACCGTGCCACGTTATTTGCATTCCAAAATGGAGTGACCGTGATTGCTTCAGCTGGAAATGGTGGTACCAACTACGATAATGCCAAAGAGTTGTATAAGCTTCCGGCAGAAAACAGACACGTGCTTTCTATCAGCTCTACCGGACCTATGGGATGGGTATTAGGAAATACCAATTTCTCTCAGCTTGCTTATTATTCTGACCATGGGAAATCCCTGCTAGATTTTGCAGCACCGGGAGGAAATGCAGGATTGGCAGTAATTGAAGGCAATTTTTCTCCTTGTAGCCTAGTTGGTACAAGGAGATCTATTATTAACACCTGTGCAGTATTTGATCAAGTCTTAAGTTGCTCAAGAGGAACAGGAACAAGCAATTCATCCTACTCATGGGCACAAGGCACTTCCATGGCGGCACCTGCTGCTGCCGGAGTAGCGGCCTTGATGATCCAAGCCAATGGAGGATCTATGACCCCTGCACAGGTGAAGACCCGAATGATCCAATCCGCTACCGATTTGGGCAAGCCAGGTCAGGATGAAATCTACGGACATGGCTTTGTCAATGCTGCCAAGGCCGTAGGATTGAATTAATTCCTAAACTCGAATCGTAAGGGAAACCGACTTTTGATCTTTAATTTCATAGGAGCCTCCGGAGCAAAACCGGAGGCTTTTTTATTCTAGACCCGGTTCCAACCAGCTCATCGGGATTTGTAATCCGGAAAAAGGATGATTAATCCTGAAGAGTTAAACAATTAAGGGTTCAGATAATCCTCCATACCGGATTTCATTTGCCAGACTCGGAGCCCCTACATCTATTCCATTTTTTTCTACCCTGGTGCATTTTCCCTGATGAAAATCACATCGATGATTGATCAATGGAACCAGGCAAAGAAAATGAATTAAATACCTTGATACATAAAACCTTACAACTGAAAGATTATGAAAAAGGTGTTCAATTCTGGCTTATTGGGATTAGTGATCTCAGGGCTGATTTTAGGAGCCTGCAGCCAAACGGCTACCTATGAGCAGGCAGATATGGGACTCGATCAGGCTCAGGCAAATCGGGAAGGGTTTATCTTGACTCCTTTGGGGGATGTGGCCAACCCCAACGCTATGTTAGAATTAGCGGATTGTGGGGACGGATGTATTTCAGAACGGCAACTCCTAATCAATTCCATCACTAGGGAATTTATGCCTGGAGAAGACGAAGGACATGAGGAAGGTGAAGAGGGAGGACATGACGAAGGAGAAGGCCATGAAGAGGGTGATGGTCCAATCTTAAAAACCGTCAATTTCGAAATATGGAATACTCCGGAAAGAATAATTGCCAAATTAACCAGCAACAGGACTATGAGGCGATTTGAATATTTTGTTAATGGTACAAAATACCAATATGATCCTGGAGACGGAATTCATGCCGGACAACCCGTCTATCTGTATTTCGATTTACCGAAAGGTTATGAAGCCTGTGAGTATACGCTGGAAAGTATCAAAATCTGGGGTGGCGGCCCTCCTCTAACTTACAGCGGTATTGGCTACGGTGCTTACGTTTATTGCTGTGAGGAGGAATTCACTTACGAGAGTAATGGTGACGGCACTTATACGTTCTACTACACGCCCTACCAAATTATGGAAGATGCTCACCTGACATTTACATTTCCTCAGGCAATCGTTGGAGTCGGTCTTGAAAATTGGACTGTAAACGGGGCTACCCGACAGATGGTGATGGACCTTACAAACTGTGAGACCTATCAGTGGACCGTAGAATTGGACCCCGCTTGTGGAAAAGGGATGAAAAACGCAAATCTCTGGACCGACTTCAAAGTTAAGCCAAGCTGGGATGAAGGAATTAATCTAGACTATAGTGTCAAAGGTTCACTTCCCAATATTGTGGTTCCTTGTAAAAGATAAACAACCACTTTCCGGTAATTAGTCCCCCGAGACCCTCTTCGGGGGATTTTTTTGCCCGCTTTTCGGGAATTGCAATCCTTTCAAAAATTAAAAAGAATCCAAATGAGGCACAACACACTCTTCAAAGCGAGTCACCCTTCCTTTTCATATTCCAGCTTGTAATTTCCCACGTGGATTTTGCTCTCCTCGATTTTGCGCTTATGGCGGAGGTAATTGACCGTACCGAAAATTAATATTGCTACAGAAATGGAATAAAAAAGCACCTGATAATAGATGCTTCCCTCTACCTGCAGGAGATTTTTGATACTCAGTCCTGCCACCAAAAAGTACATGGAGGTTCTGAGAAACGATAAAAAAGTCGTCTGATTGGCGAGAATCGTTCGCTGTAGCGCAAGATTTTCTCTTAGAATAAGATCACGGTTAATGGATTTTTCGAGCTTGGACATGGAATCGGAATGTAAGGTGGGGTTGAATCGGCTTCGGTAAAATTACAAAGGAAACGATAGACCAAAGACCTGACAGGTTTTAAAAACCTGTCAGGTCTTCATCACTCCAATAAGGCAATAAAAAAGTCCGACCCATAGGAGCCGGACTTTTATACTTATAACCTTATATGAGAATTAATATCCAGGATTCTGCTCGATTGGGGCAGAAGAATTGGTCAAGATTTCTTCCAATGGAATAGGCCAGATAAACAAATGGCTTGAGTATGGCAAGGAATGATCCGTAGGGATGTTCACATTGGTGGTGTAGAAGTTCAACCCCGTGATGGATCTGGAAGTAGCCTTAGGAGGAATACCTGCCATTCTGCCTTCACCTGCCAAACGGTGGATGTTAGGGAATCTTCTTCCTTCTGCAAGGAATTCGATTCTGGTCTCTCTGATGATGGCGTCAATCAGGGCATCGGTATTGGCAAAATCAGCAGCAGTATACGCAGGCACTGAAGCAGGAAGCGCACGGCTTCTTACAGAGTTAAGCAAGGTCACTGCAGCTTGGGTGTTGCCCAATCTTGCGTTAGCTTCAGCAGCTGCAAGAACGATTTCAGCAAAACGGAGCACGATAGAAGGATCAGAGAAGGTCACCGCATCTGTGTATTTGTTGGTGAAGATTCCCAGAGGGCCTTGGCTTACAAAACCATCTGTTGCACCTCTTACGCTTCTTCTGAGATCTTCCGGATGCCACCAAGTAGCTCTCCAGATCAAGGGGCTGATTTTCACCAGACCACGAGCACCCAAGTTAGGATTGCCATACATATTGGCAAGTGCACCGTTTACACCAGGGTTGGAAGCCTGTGTATTCTGGAAAGAGAAAACGTTGTCTGTACTAGTACCACCGCTTCTGAATGGTGCCAAAGGATTGGCAGTCACCGCATACCGGCTGGAGATTTTGTTGAATTCAGTGATCACGTCAGCCCATCTTTCCATGTGTAGAAGTACTCTGGCTTTCAATGCGATAGCAGCACCTTTGTTTGCACGGAAAGGACTAGAACCATTGCCCATAAGGCCTTCAGCTTGGTTCAAATCAGCCAAAAGCTGATCATATACGCTCTGTACCGTACCTCTTCCAACAGCTTCACCTGGACCTACTTTAGACACATCGTTGATCGCGAAGGTTCTGTAAGGGATACCTGGTGCGGATGGATTATCAGAATAGGGTCTAGAGAAGTAAACCACCAATTCATGGTGCGCCAAAGCTCTCAAGAAAAGCGCCTCACCCATGTACTGATCTCTGGTCGCAGCCGTGATGGCCCCGCTGGCTACTGCACCGTCCAAGTTTTCGATGACGATGTTAGCACGGTTGATCATTCTGTAAAGTGCTATCCACTGACCGTTGTTGTTGGCAGTCTGGGGATTAAAACCATTGATATAGGTGACTTCATAAAACAACTGGTCGTTGTACATATCTTCACCTCTCATATCACCTTGCTGAACAGAAGCCGCCCCGAAAGGATAGCCTCTTTGCACGGCACCCAGGTAGAATCCGCGCTGAGCGGCTTCATAGATACCCAAGACTGCCGCGTTCACTCGATTGGCATCAGCAAATGCCTCTGCATCAGGAATGATATTGGCCGGCTGCAGATCAGTCACTTCGCAAGAGGTAGTCACTCCTACCATTGCCAAAGCCACTAATACTGACTTTACTTTATTTGAAAATATTGATTTCATTGTTGATCGATTTTAGGATTGAAAATTAGAATCCAACATTTAAGCCCACAGACCAGGTTCTGATGATAGGAGCCACGTTCCAGTCGATACCGAAGTTCAACTGACCGCCAAACTGATTAGATTCAGGATCAATTCCGGAATATTTGGTGAAGATCAATGGGTTCTGAACCTGAGCGAAGAATCTCGCTGATCTGATTGCACCGTTGAACGCATTGTTCAGGGTAGCGGAAGGTACTCTATAACCTACCACGATATTCTGAATTCTTACGAAATCACCTTTTTCCACAAATCTGCTGTTGGAAGCTGAAGTCTGCCAAGTGTTGGCATCACGGCCTGCGTAAAGTCTAGGTACGTCTGTTACCTGACCGCTTTCAGTCCATCTGTTAAGAATTTCTCTGTGGTTGTTGGAGAATCCAAGACCAAGCAAACCTCTTAAAGTCTCGTTCATGATGTAATTACCACCTGAATATCTCACGAAGATTTCAGCATCAAAATTGCCGTAGGTAAAGTTGTTGGACCAACCACCCTGATATTTAGGAAGTGTGTTTCCAAGGAAGAACTGAGTTGGAGCGGCACCAGCTGTTGCAGTGTTAGCAGGATTAGCAGGATCAAATGCTCTCCAAGTAGCTGCACCAACCAACTGAACGATATTTTCACCGCTGTAGTACATGGCATTACCGTTAGCAGGGTTCACACCAGCCCACTTGAAGCCGTACAACTGCGCGATTGGACCACCTACTTCCGTTCTGTTGTAAGTACCGGTCAATGGCTGTACCAGGTTGGTTACTTCATTTTGGATCCAA
This sequence comes from Algoriphagus sp. AK58, assembly GCF_014324365.1. Lineage (GTDB taxonomy): Bacteria > Bacteroidota > Bacteroidia > Cytophagales > Cyclobacteriaceae > Algoriphagus. Next base: position 162,971 of record NZ_QEIG01000002.1, on the reverse strand, counting down.
GTGAAGTTGAAATCAGTGTTCCAAGAGAATTTACCATTGTTGATCACATTGGATGCCACACGCAATTCAACCCCTTGGTTAAACATCGCACCTACGTTTTGGCTGATGGTGTTGTTTGGAATACCCAAAGAAGGAGCGGTAGGCGCATTCAATACGATACCGTCTACGTTGTTTTTAAAGTAGTCCGCAGAAAGGGTCACCTTACCTAGCGTCATATCCAAACCTACGTTAAACTTCTTGGAAGTTTCCCACTGCAAAGCCACGTTAGCCACGTTGGTGTAACCGATACCCGCACCGGCTGCAGCCTGTACCGGACCAAAACCACCTGCATAAGGGAAAGAACCACCTGGTAAGCTTACGTTACCTACTTCTGCATAAGAAGCTCTTACTTTTAAGTCGCTGATCAGGGAAGAAGTGAAGAAAGACTCGTCAGAAACTCTCCAACCGATAGATCCACCTGGGAAAGTACCTCTTCTGTTTTCTGAAGCAAGCTGAGAAATACCGTCATTTCTTACCGCGAAAGACAACAAGTATTTGCCTTTGTAACCATAGTTGAATCTTGCAAAGTAAGAATCAAATCCTTGCTCTTGAAATCCACCACCAGAGAACTGGTTGTTGTAGGAGTTAGAGATCAAGTTTCTCAATCTGAAGAACTCATCAGAAAAGTCTGTACCTGAAGCACTGAAGTTGTAGAAATTAGTATACTGATATTCCACACCGGCAGTCACGTTGATGCTGTGGTTTTCAGCAAGGATCGTCTGATAGTTCAAAGTATTTTGCCAGTTCCATCTGAAAGCAGGGTTGAACGCCTGAGTCACTGAACCGTTGGAGCTTCTTCCATCACCGTGCTTAGGGCTAAGTGTAGAGAAGTCGTCAGCCAACGTCAAGTCGATACCGATCTGAGTTCTTGCTGTCAAACCTCTTGCTAGGTCAACTTCTGCGTAAGCATTACCCAAGATTCTGTGGTTTCTGTTTCTGTAGAAGTTATTAGCTAATACATAAGCAATGTTCGGGATGTTGTTATCAGGACCGGCAAGGTTAGCACCGAAACCGGTGGTTGCACCATTGGGAGTGATGTTGAATCCATTAAATGCAGTGTTAGCTGGATCATAGATAGGCACGTTTGGCAATGCTCTGGTCGCGTTGTAAATAGCACCTGAAAGTGAGTTTGCACCGTTGTTCAAACCAGTGATCTCTGTGTAAGCATAAGAAAGGCTATTTCCGATTCTTACTTTTTTGGAGATGGAATGATCGATGTTGGCTCTGAAAGCATATCTCTTCAGGTCGTTGGTTTTTACTACAGACTCCTGGTCAGTAAAACCTAGGGAGAAGAAATACTTGGTTGCTTCAGAACCACCTGAAATAGAGAGGTTGTGCTGCTGAGTGTTACCAGATCTCAACACAGCATCTTGCCAATCCGTATTTACACCCGGATTTGCCAAAGGAGAAGCATTCACGTTTGCTCTTTTTTCATTGGCAATCGTAACCCACTCATCACCTGTAAGCAAATCAAACTGGGCTACCGCTTCATTCACACCAAAACTGGTGTTGTAATTCACTTGAGCTTTTCCGGTTTGTCCTCTTTTGGTAGTAATCAAGATCACCCCATTTGCAGCTCTGGAACCGTAGATCGCTGTCGCAGAACCATCCTTCAACACCTCGTAAGACTGAATGTCCGCTGGGTTGATATTCGCCAATGGGTTAGAAGCTACTGCACCTGAACGATCAGAGTCTACCACAGGTACACCGTCGATTACGATCAAAGGATCAGCACCACCTGAAAGGGAGTTTACCCCACGGATACGGATGATTGGTCTAGTACCCAAGATACCACCTGGAACCGTCACAGACACACCTGCTGCTCTACCAGCCAATTGAGAATCAAAAGATGGGGCTACCAGGTTTTCAATAGCACCATTGTTGATAGATGCCACCGAACCGGTGATTTCCCTTCTTTCTTGAGTACCGTAACCGGTCACTACCACTTCGTTCAGCAGTTTCACATCCGGATCAAGCTGCACGTTAATGACAGTCGACGAACCGACAGTTACTTCCTTAGTGAGATAACCCACAAAACTGAATACAAGGACATTGGCATCAGAGGATACCGTGATGGAATAAGATCCATCCAAGTTGGTAACCGTCCCTTGCGTAGTACCTTTTACCACTACACTGGCTCCGGGAACGCCTTCCGGTTCTTCGGAAGAAGTGACCCTACCGGTGATCGTTTTAGTTTGCGCAAGCACTGACACAATGGTCAGGAAACTCAATGCAAAACCTAATAAAACTTTCTTCATAGGTCGATGATTTAGACTTTTTAACATTTCAAGTAGCGAATATGTGTCTAAATGAAGAAAGGAAACAAACCCTAAAAAGTGTATGGAAACAACCCAGTTTAAAATATTATATGGTAAAAAATATAATTTATAGAATTTTATACTTTATAACCGCTCAAAAATCAATTTATCAGGACTTAAAGTAAGTATCTATAACAAAAATCAGGAGAAAATTCTTTATTCTTTCTATTTGCATATTTTTTATTCTAAATGATAAAATTAAAACAGGTTGACCTACCCTGAGGAATCAAGCTATTTTGAATTTTTTATTCATAATTTTTTAATGATTTCTTAAAAAACCAATAAATGTTTGGAAGGAAGGAAAATTAGAACCATAGGTTTCAAAATCTTTAGACACAAAAATGGAATTACTCCAAATTTCCTTCAAAGCGATTTTTTTTGATAAAAACCTGTTTTTTTCACCCGAGTGGTGAAAATTTTATGTTCTTTTTCAAACTTTCCCCTGAAATGGAAGTTGCCTAAGAATTTTCCACCTTCCTTCTTCCCGTTTGAGAAGTGTCAGTTTTTCAGCAGAAAATTCTGCAGAAAATTGAAGCTCTTGACACAAACTCAGCACCTCGTCAAACTTGCCCGGCTTAAGATCCTTAAAGGCCAAAGTCATGTGAGGATAGAAGTTGCGATCACTCAATTCATCTACGAGATGAAGTGTTTTCTTGCAAAAGATTTTTAGGTTTTCCTGAAGATTTCTGAGGGATTCATTGGGAAGTATATCCTGAAAAATCACCCTTCTTCCAAAAGTTCCTATTCCGGAAATATGTACCGGAAAGGGTTTTTGCTCCAATAAAAAAAGAGAAAGTTGATGAGCTAAATAGTCTTCTTTGGCCTCATTGTAATTAAATGGCATTTTAAGCGTGATATGGGGAGGAGATTTCAGCGCATACTTGACATGGTGATGCTGTTTGATCATCTCCTTGATATGGTTGGACTTGGACAAAATCGGATCAGGCGGAACCAAAGCCAAAAAATATTTTTGCATGACTTTCATGTGCTTATCATAGTTTTCCAAAGGTCAAATGGAATTTAGTCCTTCCGAGGACAGGCCGGTGAGTAGTAATCCTTTTACTCACTTAAGCTTGGCAATTGCCTGTCTTTTTTAGGTAGGCTCAATTTCAGCCCTTCAAATTTACCCGAAATCAAATTGATAGGTCTAAATCGCAAAAAACTATTCGATTTACCCGATCTATCCTTTAACTTATGGCAGATTTAAATCCCAAACTATGAAGTACTTTTCTAAGGTCATGGTGGGCCTGGACCTCACCGAGATGGATGATATCCTGATCAAGAAAGTCGCTGCACTTTCCAAATTTCTCGGTATCGAAAAATGCTATTTCGTACACGTGGCCAAAAACCTTGAAATTCCTCAGGAAATCGTCAGCCAATACCCAGACTTGGTTGCCCCAACCGATGAATCTATTGAAGCCTTAATCCACAATAAGTTGAAGGAGTATTCTTTCCCTACCGATGTGGAAGTCGAGGCCTTCGTGGAGGAGGGAAGTCACCCCTTGGATACGTTCCTGAGATGGGCTAAACTGAAGGATGTGGATCTGATTATCATGGGAAGAAAAGAGGAACTGCCAGGGAATGGTGTTCTGGCTGATGGAGTAGCCAAAAAAGCACCTTGCTCGATCCTTTTGCTCCAAGAAAAACGTCCCGTCAAGCTACCCAAGAAAATCCTGATGCTGACAGATTTTTCCACCCATAACCACATGTTTTATGAATTCGCCGAAAGAATTGCGGGAAGCATAGGAGCGGAATTGATCCCACTTCACGTGTACGAGGTTCCCACAGGCTATTCTAAAACAGGTAAAAGCTTTGAGGAATTCTCAGAAATCATGAAAGAGAATGCACGGAAAGATTTCCAGAAATTCGTCAGTAAGCATGAAAAAACGGACATGGAATGCGAAATGCTCTTAAATGATGGGAGAAATATCGGAGTTCAGATCACAGAGTTTGCCAAAAAAATAGAAGCAGATGTAATCCTATTGGGTTCAAGAGGACGAACCAAGTCGGCGGCCATCCTGCTCGGTAGTACTGCTGAAAAACTTATCAGCACGAATAAACTGTTACCCATGCTGATTTTCAAGAAAAAAGGAGAGACCATGGGCTTCTTTGATGCCCTGTTTAAAATCTAAGTCGACCAAATTGCATATCCCCCCAACCTTAAAGCCCTCTTGAAGTTTCAGGAGGGTTTTTTTTGGAACAAAAGAACAAAGGATGGTGTACTTAATTGTCTGAGATTAAAAAGTAAGTCCTAAATTTTTGAATTCTTCGGTCTTCCGTCATCGGTCTCCCAGCCCAAATTCAGATTAATCTTCGTCCACTGGCAGAAAAGCGTAAATCAAATTAATTAACAAGCATTTAATAGGCATTCTCCCGATTAAAGACCAATTCGTAAACCGTCTTGATCATGATCTCCATATCCAGCAGGAAAGACCAGTTGTTGATGTAAAAATAGTCCAGCCTAACTCGTGACCGGATTTGATATGGATTCTCAATTTCTCCTCGATATCCTCTTACCTGTGCCAGTCCAGTGATTCCAGGTTTGATTTTATGTCTGGAATTATACCGTTCGATTTGGGTTTTGAAGGTCTCATTCATCGGGATAGTATGAGGCCGGGGCCCCACGATAGACATATCACCCATAAGCACATTGAGAAACTGTGGCATTTCATCTAGTGAAGAGTTTCTCAAAAATGCCCCAATTCGGGTCACTCTCGGATCATTTTTAGTAGCCTGAAGCGTGTCTGCATAATCATTGGGAGTCATGGATCTGAACTTGAGACAATTGAAAACCCGATTATTGATCCCATTCCTTTTTTGGATGAAAAATACAGGTCCTTTGGATTCTAACTTGATCAGAATGCCCACCAAAGGAATCAGCCATGATAAAACAAATACGGTAACCAAACCCGCAAATACCACATCAAAAAGACGTTTTGCAATACTGTTAACCGGATTATCCAGTGGTATTTCATTGACATTGATGACAAAAAAATCACCATAACGGGAAAATGAGAGGTTCTTCTCCAGTTGAAGACTCCTTCCGGGAATCATTTTCACTTTGATGTAATGCTCATCGGCATAGTTGATGATCCGCTTGACCAAGTTGGAGTCCAGCTGCTCATGAATATAAATGAGGTCCAAGTCTAATTTGGGCGCTTCCTCAAAAAAAGCCCCTATTCCTCCTCTTGTCTGATGGCAGTCTGCCTGATCATCAAAGTAGCCAAGAAAATTGATTCCAAAATCCTTTCTGATCCTGAATACATCGGCCAGCTTGGGACTGGTGCCACCTTTACCAAGGATTACCGCATTGCGGTAGTTATTTCCTTTTGCCCGATACCGACGGAGCATCATGTGGACCCCCACACGGAAAATACCCATCAAAATCCCCAACGTGAGGCCAAGGCAAACAATCTGAATCCAGCGGTAGGTTCCTGTTTGGAGGGGTGTCCACAGAATCGCTGTCGCACCCAAAAACCATAACAGTGTCAGCGCCAGACTTTTTAAAGTTTGATCGTATTCATCGGTACGACCTATTTTATAGTCTTTTCTGAGCGAAGAGATCAATAACCAAAGTATACCTAGCGGCAAAAAAGCTGAAAACTCCACTCCATCAAACACACCCAGTCTCTGCATGGCCAAATCGGCCACACCCAAAGACAACAGGGACGCTAAAAAATCGCTGGATGTAAACAGCCAAGGGAAATAAGTATCAAATCTTCTCTTCATAAAAATTTGCAAGTACTAGAACCTTTCTGGTCAAAGCAAAAACCCGACAAATCAGAAATTCCCAAACAGAATTGCGCGATAAAATTAAGAAAGAAATTCTCAACCATTAGTACTTTTGGATTTATTTATAACACCTCGATCGGACACCATCTTTCATGAAATTTATTTACGAACTTTTTTCTTCTTCGGATAACCCAAATTCACTCGGAGCAAAATTTAGAGCAAAAAGACTCAAAAAATTTGAGAAGCTGTTTTTCCGAAATTTTAACCCTGAAAAAGAAATTCGGATTCTGGATGTGGGTGGAACAGATTACTTCTGGAAAAACAGTCAAATTCCCTCTATCCCTGGAGTAAGAATTACACTACTAAACCTTCACCTGGAAAAAACTACGCATCCTCATATCCATTCACTACTGGGAAATGCCACCGATATGAGGGAATTTTCAGATAAGAGCTTTGATCTGATCTTTTCCAATTCGGTCATAGAGCATCTGTATACGCTGGAAAACCAGCAAAAAATGGCAGCAGAAATCCAGCGCGTAGGAAGAAAATATTTTATTCAAACTCCCAATAAATTTTTCCCGATAGAAGCACATTATGCGCTTCCCTTTGCCCAATTTCTTCCAAAAAGCCTGGTTTTTCTTCTTCTGACCAAAACCCGGCTAAGCCGATTGAAGCGATGGGAAGAAAAAGCTGCGCGGCAATATTTGGAGGAAATCCGACTGCTCAATGAGAAAGAAATGAGGCTGCTTTTCCCTGGGGCAAAAATCCTGAAAGAAAAAGCACTGGGCCTTACCAAATCCCTCACTGCCCACAACCTGCGTTAATCCGCAAACTGCAAGCGTACCAGATTGGAATAAAAGCCAGTTGGGTCTTTTAAAAGCTCCAAGTGATTGCCCTGCTCGACGATCTTACCCTCGCTGAGCACATAGATCCGATCTACCTTCCGGATCGTAGCCAGGCGGTGAGCGATGATCAACGTGGTTCTGCCTTTCATCAATTCATCCAATGCCTCCTGTACCAAAGACTCGGACTCTGCATCGAGTGAAGAAGTAGCTTCATCCAAAATCAAAATTGCCGGATCTTTCAATATGGCCCGGGCAATCGCGACACGCTGACGCTGACCACCGGAAAGCTTTACACCTCGCTCACCCACCAAGGTGTCCAATCCTTCAGGAAACTTAGAAATAAACTGCCAGGCATTGGCTTTTCTGGCGGCAAGAATGATTTCCTCCTCACTCGCATCCGGCTTGGCATAAGCAATATTCTCACGGATCGAACCTCCAAAGAGCAACACCTCCTGAGGAACAATTCCGATTTTACTTCTCAGGGCTTTCAAATCCCAATCTTTCACATCGCGTCCATCGACCAGAATTGCTCCTCTTTCCACCTCGTAAAATCGGGAAAGAAGCTGGATAATGGTGGACTTACCAGCTCCAGAATGACCTGCCAGGGCAACTTTTTCTCCTGGACTAATATGAAAAGAAACCTCTTTCAACACCTCCACCTCGGGACGGGTTGGATACCGGAATCTGACCTGATCAAACTGAATTTCTCCCTTGAAAGAAGAGGAAGTCATGCCAGTCTCGGATTCGGCATCTTCTTCCAAAATCTCCAAAACACGCTCAGAGCTTCCTATGGCCTTTTGCAACTGGCTGTAAATATCCCCCAATCCCGCAATGGATCCTCCAATAAATGTGGTATAAAGGACGAAAGACACCAACTCTCCCACACTCATTTCTCCGGAAGATACCAGGCTAGCCCCGTACCACATCACCCCAACAATTCCTCCAAAAAGCGCAAAGATGATAAATGAAATAAAGGCTCCTCGGAACTTGGCGGTCGTCAGTGCCACACCCACTACTTTATTGAGGCCTTTTCCATACCTCGAAGACTCGTAGGCTTCTCCCACGAATGACTTCACTGTACTGATGGATTGAAGAGTTTCCTCCACAATCACATTAGCCGCTGCAAGTTCGTCTTGAGTCTTCTTGGAAAGCCTTCGGATAAATTTCCCAAACACCATCGCAAAGAGTACAAGCACCGGAAAAGTACCCAACATGAAGAGCGTAAGCTTGGGCGTATTGAAAAGGAGAAAGGCAACACCGGCAACCAACGTGACGACCTGTCTGAATAGCTCTGCCAAGGTGGTAGAAAAGGTGTCTTGAAGCTGATTCACGTCTGCCGTGATCCGGCTGATCAATTCCCCCGTTCTTCTTTTGTCGAAAAAAGTCATAGGGAGCCTTACCAAACGTGCATACAGCGACATCCGGATATCCCGCATCGAGCGCTCCGAAACCAAGGCAAAAAGCCATACCCTAAAAAAGGAAAACACACTTTGGATAGCCAAAATACCGATCAAAATCAACGCAATGGAATTGACATCACTGACAATCCATTCAGAACCCTGTGCGGTATCGATCAGCTTGCCCGCCACAAAGGGGAAAGTCAATAAGGTAAGAGAGGAAAAAAGCAGGAATACCAATCCGGAAAAAAATGCCCAACGATAAGGCATCAGAAACCGAAAGATCCCTCCCAATTTGCTCAGATTCTGCTTGTTCAACTTCCGCTTTTCTTCAGGCTCCAGAGCAGTTCCGCGTTTTTTGGCCATTTGATAGTGAGGTATTAGGTTGGCAAAAGTAGGATTTTCAAGGCGTAAATGATAAAAAAGCCCAGGATCGATGCTGCAAGGAAGGCTTATAAACCCAATATTTTTCTGGACAAAACCTCTCCAAGAGCTGCAGAATGCTTAAATCCATGCCCGGAACAGGCAGAAACCCAAAGAAAATTAGGATTCCCCCGCATAGGCTCTAGTACAAATCGGGCATCCTCCGTCACGGTGTAAAAGCAAACCGAAGACTTCACAAAGCTTTTTTTTAAGCCTTTGACCTTGCCTTCTACTTTAGCCTCCCAAAACATTTCTTGCTCTTCCGCACTTACCTCACGTACCAACCGATCCGGATGCTCTACCTCCACAAATGATTCGGAAGCCATTTTGACCGTCAAGCCATCCAAGGATGGAAAACCATAGATGAAATCCTCAGGATGTGGACCAAACCCCCACATCCAGACCGGATATCTGGTCCAGTCAGTCACTCCGGGTTCGATTTCAAGCCAATGCAAAACCTGACGGCAGATTTTAAATTTGCTTTTTTCTTCAGGAGAAAGAAAATCTTTGATCCATCCTCCTGTTGCCAAAACTATCTTTTTGGCCTTAACAGACCTGTTTTCCAATTCAAGCAGAAAAGAATCCCCCTCCTCTTTGATCGAAAGCACGGGTGAATGAGTCCAAATTTCGGCCCCATTTTGTTGCGCTAAAGCCAATTGGGTCTGGATGGCTAATTCGGGTCTTAAAAATCCTGCCTCCTTTTCCTGATAGACCTTCCCCGTAGCTGGAATCTCAAAAGCAGGAAAACACTCTTCTACCTCTTCCAAGGTTGGAATGCGGTACTCAATTCCTTGATTATGAGCAAATCGGACAGTACGGTCCCAGAACCCCTCCGAGCCATGCTTGGACCAGGGTACCACTCCAGAATCGATCAGAAGACCCCCTGTTCGGGTTTTGATTTGCTGACCCGAAATGGATTCTATTTCTTCCCAGATTTCATGGGATCGTTTGGCTAAAGCAACATATTCCTCTCCTTCACCTACTGCCAAGCGAGTGATTCGAGTCTCCCCATGACTGGAACCTAAGATATGGGGAGGTGCAAAGCGATCAATACCAAGAACCTTTGCACCGGTTTTACTGAGCTGATAAAGGGTGGCAGTTCCTACAGCTCCCAAGCCGATTACAGCCACATCAAAAGTCTGGTTTTCCATGTCGGAATATTAAAAAAATAAAGCCGGAGATTTATTCCGGCCTAACTTCAATTTTTTCTCATCTGGGCATCAATCAGTTCGCGCTTTAGTTTTCTTTCCCTCTCCAAGGTGTTTCTTCGGTGTAGGTCAAACTCCTCCTGCACATCTTCCAGGTCTTTCTGAGCTTTTTTGATTCTTCCAAAACTTCTAAAGTATTGGACGGAGAAAAAGGCCATGGCCGCACCTAAACCCGCCACCAGCATCCACATCATGGAAGAGTAAACCGCTTTTTGAATGGGCATCCCCAAAAATGAAAAGCTGTCCTTCTCTACTATCGCTTCTTCTTTTTCCTGTATGGCTTTCTCCAATTGTTGGGAGATGGCTAATATGGAATCCGGCCAAGCAGCTTGTTGGGTTTTCAGATCCAACACCTCTTTGCGGAGCACTCTTAAAGAATCCAAAATATTGGCTTTCAGTTTTTCCAAGTTGGACTTCTTCACTACTTCATACTCCTGAAAATTATTGGAAACTCTGTAGATGTATTCAAACTGGCTCGAGATCGTACCGGAATTGAGGGAGTTTTGCGTAGAAGTGCTGTCCTGGGCAAAAGAAACGTTTTGGTAAAAACACAAAACCATCAGGAATATCAGGGGTAATTTTTTGATCATAGGGCGATTGGATTCGGTTTTTACTTTCAGAAATTCAATAAACGTGCCTCTATTGATCATCTGATCAGTTTTTTTTGGTGAATCCGAGAGATTTGTGGATTTTTTGGTCTCAACCTGAACGATTAATTCAAAAAACTCGCTTCAAAAGGTGAATTGAAATCAAAAACCCCTGAAAATCTGTTGAAAGTGAGATCAGATTTTCTCTAAAGAGAAAAAAATTAATTCGACTATTAGGCAATGCGCTATGTATTGATTCTGACCTTCCTGATGACCTTTTCTTGGTGCTTGGCCCAAGAGATAGTTCCTGCCAGCCAAAGAAGACAGGCCGGATTGGAGGCGTACGAAAAAAATGACCTTGCCTTGGCTTTTGCACTTTTGGATTCTTGGCTTAAGGATCATCCTAATGATGGAGAAATCTACCTGTACCGGGCAAGGATTTGGATGCAGGCAAAGGAGTGGTCCTATGCTGATGCAGACTTCACCGCCTACTTGAGGTTTTATCCTGAGAATGGAGAGGTCTATTTAGAGAGGGGAAGATCCAGATACCAACAGGATCTTTATGAACTGGCGAAGGAAGATTTTGAGACCTATCTGAAATTGCCTAAAGGAGAAACCACCCAGGTGATCTATCGCAGATCGGCTACCGGAAGTGGGTTCTCCCAGATTTTTACTCCCCAGACTCCAAATCCCGCTCAGGCCTATTACCATTTGGGGCTTTGCAGTATTCAGCTTGAGGAGTTTTCGGATGCGCTAGTCTATCTGGATTCGGCTATCAATTTCCAACCGGATGAACCGGACTATTATTCCGAAAAAGGAAAAGCCTTGGCGCTGATGGGAGAAAAATCTGAGGCTAAATGGTATTATCAAAAAGCTCTTGAACTCAACCCAGACCATTTTCTGTCTCGTCAGCGATTAGTCTTCTTAACCCAAAATACCGATGAAGAAGCACTGGAGGAATTAACCCTAGCCATCGTCAGCGCTCCTGAAAACCCCGAAACTTTCAAACAGCGAGGTTATTATCGGCTAAGCCACAAGGATCCACAGGGGGCCAAAGAAGATTTTCTGAAGGCCATATCCCTGGATCCAAAAGATTACCAGCTTTGGTATTACTTAGGTAAATGCTGGGTTGAATTAAAAAATTTCAGAGAATCGGAAAATGCCTTTTTCGAATCTTTGGAATTAGCTCCTCAAAACACAGAAGTCCTGCTCACCAGAGGCCAATCCCGGTATCGAATGAACGAATTTAAAAATGCCCTGGCAGATTTTACTTTGGTCACTTTTTATGATCCGGATCTTGCCAGTGGATATTATCACAAAGGGATCACCCTACATCGGCTTTCAGGAGGTACTTCAGCCTGCCCTGACTTAAAAAGGGCGATGGAGTTGGGAATGGCTGAAGCAAAAACAGCCTGGACCAAAATCTGTGGTGGAAACTAAATCAAAGTTCCTTTATGGTATCCACCTGTGAGGCAATCCATGCCGGTCTCCAGGATGCCGCCAAGGTGATGGTCACTACGGCCAAACTGATCCAGGCAAAATCCATCCAGTTGATCCTTACCGGATACGCATCCACTACACCTGATGCGATTCCCAAAGAAATCAATCCGAAATAGTCCTGCGCCCATACCAAGAGAAAACCTAAAATCAAGCCTAATATCGCCCCGGAAAAGGCAATCATCGCTCCTTGTTTGAGGAAAATACTCCTAATCAGGTGGTCCTTGGCGCCCATGGATTTGAGGATAGCGATGTCCTTCTTTTTCTCTATGGCCAACATGCTTAAGGAGAAAAATATGTTGAAAGAGGCAATCGCAAGAATGAAGGTGAGTGTAAGAAAAACAAAGAGTTTTTCGAGCTTGACGGTGCGGATAAGTCCGGCATGCTGTTCGTCCGCATTTTTCACCAAAAACTCCGGACCTAAATGCCTTTTCAGAGTCTTTTGAACTTCTAAAATGGAAGCTTCCTCCTTTACCTTGATTTCCAAAGAGGTGCGCTTTTGCCCATAATTCAGCAAGTTTTTGGAAAACTCAAGCGGGACGATGACATATTCGTTGTCAAACTTCTGCTCAATGCTAAAAAATGCTCTAGGTTCAATCTGTGCGCTGGAATAAAGTTGATTGGGATCAATACTTCCCGCAGTACGGGGAGCTTTTGGATAATACACTTTGAGTGAGGAATTGATTTCACCCAAATTGACTGAAAGGAAAAATCCAACACCCCTACCCAAAATAGCCCCCGGACGAATTGGGGTGCCGAGGGTGGTATCTCCCCAAAAATATCCTTTGGAAAACCGTCCCTGCTCCAGAAAATTATCCGAAACGCCTTTGATGCGGGCTACCTGTTGATTGCCACGATATTCCAACAGTGCATTGTCTTCGATGACTTCCGTGACGATATCCACCCCTTCCAGGGATTTGATGGCTTCCAGCCAGTCCTCTGTGACTACAAAGCTTTTGCCTTGGGCAGGCTCCACTTTCAGTTCTGCATCAAAGCTGGCAAAAAGGCTTCTAATCAGGTCTTCCAGCCCGTTGAATACTGACATCACGGCAACCAATGCCATGGTGCTGATAGCCACTCCCACCATGGAAATGATGGAAAGTACAGTAATAAAATTCCGTTTTTTCTTACTGCGAAAGTACCGACCTGCAATGAAAGAACTGGTGTTCAAGTGTGTTAGGGATTAATCTTCCTCCTCTTCTTCCTCCTCCTCTGGAGCCGGAGGAATATTCAAATCCGAGATTACCTTGTCCATATGTTGGGCATAACTGGCCGAATCATCAGGAAAAAAGGCCAATTCAGGTATTACCCGGACAGTTTTACCTATCCGCTTAGCCAAAGCATGGCGGATTTCCTTTTTATGATCGTTGATCAACTCAAAAAGGGACTTTGGGTCGGCCAATAAAAAACTGAGATAGGCCTTGGCAAACCCCAAATCAGGGCTGACCATTACCCGGGTTATCGTCACCATAGCTCTTCCAATCAGATGCTTGGCTTCTTTCTGGAAAATGTCCCCAAGTTCTTTTTGGATCAGTTTAGCGTATTTTTGTTGTCTTTTGCTTTCCATGTGAAGTATTTGTGGTACAAATTTAGCGAAATACTTGGGCAAGCTTTAATTTCGACCCAAACCAACCCAATCTCCCTCAAACGCCTTGCTCAGTTTTTTTAAAGTCAACGACCCTTTTCGCCTGATCGGAGTAGTAATCTACTTGCTTTTGTTCGGGTTTGTTTTGTTAGCGCTATTTCCATTTCCGATCACGGAACCCAAGCTCCTTTGGATGGTATTGGGAGAACGGCTCAATCAGGGGTATTTTATGTATCAGGATGTGATGGATGATACCGGCCCTTTATCTGCCGGAGTCTTTACCGCTATTCACTATTTCTTTGGTCGAAATGAACTGATCTATGATTTTCTGGGCCGAATCTTAGTCTTTTTACAAATTTTATATTGGAACACCGTTTTGATCCGATACCGTGTATTTGACGAGAACACCTATTTGCCGGCTATTATCATGGCTGCCTTGTACCATTTTTCTTTTGATTTGCTGAGTCTTTCTCCTACGTTGATGGGAAGCACTTTCCTGATGTTGGCACTGGGGCAGCTTTTTTCCCAAACTGTACTTCAAAAAGAAACGAGTGAATCCACACTTCTTATCGGAATTTATGGAGGGCTTGCCACAGGTTTCCATCTGAATTTTATTTTGTTTTTGCCCTATATCATCTTCACGGGCTTAGCAATATCAGGATTTTCTTTCCGCCAGCTCTTTTTGGCTTTGGTGGGTTTTTTCCTTCCCATTTTGCTGATTTTGGTATTCTACTTCTGGAATGATGGTTTGGAAGAGGCCTTACAGGTTTGGCCGATGGTATTTACTTACGAAGGATACGATTATCAGCCTTATCTCAGTTGGCTAATCCCGGGGATCCTGCCTGTTCTATTGGCCTTTTTTGGATTTTTCGTTGGTTCCTTTTTCCGAGGGGCCACCATCAACCAACAGAAGCAGCGGCAGCTGATCATCATTTGGCTTATTTTCTCAGCCCTCGTTTTTTTATTGGTAAAAAGGCAAGCCTCTTATCAATTATTGATATTCATACCAGGGATGACCTATATGATTACCCAATTCTTTCTTCATTTCAAGACCGGAGTTTTAGCTAAATTATCCTTCTTTTTATTGGTCCTTGGATTACCTGCAGGTGGCATAGCCTACTGGAAGGCAAGAGTCGAGACAGATCAACTTTACTTCGTGGGTACCAACTCCAAGGAAGTTTTTCCAGAAGGAAGCAGCATCATGGTTTTGGGAAATGACTGTTCATCGTACCAACAGGCACCTCTTGGAGGGCCTTTTTTGAACTATCACTTATCAAAAAGCTACTTTTCCAAAGAAAAAACCCTCGAACAAAAAGCACAGATTTTCCAAAAACTTACTCAACAACAACCCGACTTTGTCTTAGACAAAGAAGGCTATTTCAAAAAATTACTGGACGATCTCCCAGCCCTAAAGGAATACTATCAAGAGAGCAGCCCCGGAGTTTTTACGGTAAAGTAATCCGAGAGTGCGTACAGGTCTGAGAAAACCATGGTTTCCACTTTACCTTTTTTAACACCCTATCCAAGTCAAAAATCCTTGACCTGCATTACCTTTAGCCTATGAATACATCTTTCTTTAAGCCTCTGGCCGGCCTGAGTATCGGGATACTGGCTATGGGATGCAGCAGTACTGGAATAATTACCGGTAATCCGATTTCTTATCAAGGCTCCTCCAGCAGAGTCTCCGAATTAACCGATTCCCAAGCCCAGCGTTGGGGACATTTGGATTTGCTCCAGGACACCGTCCCCGGAATGAGTGTAGATCGAGCTTATGCAGAGCTGATCAAAAAGAAAAAAGGCCAACCAGTGGTAGTTGCGGTGATCGATTCGGGTATCGAGTTGGATCACGAGGATCTTAAAGAGGTACTTTGGGTGAATCCGGGAGAGAAACCAGGTGACGGAATTGACAACGACGGTAATGGCTATGTAGATGATATTCATGGCTACAATTTCTTGGGCGAGTCCTACCATGAGCAATTAGAGTTTACCCGAATTCTTCGTCTCAAATTGGGAGATGAAGCCCTTCAGCAGAAAGCACAACAGGAACTGGACTCAAGACTTCCAGAAGCCAAAGAAGCTCTTCCAGAACTTGAGCAAATCCAGCAATTTGTCAGCTTGGCCCATAGAGATATTCAAAAGAAACTGGGAAAAGAATATTATTCAATCCAAGACTTAGAAAATTACAGAGTCCAATCACCCCAAGAAGAGCAACTGGTTGGCGTTTTAATTCAGGTAATGGGCATGGGACTGGATATTCCCTCCGCCTTATCTGATCTCCAAGATGGAATCAAATACTACCAATCTCAAGTAGCCTACAATCTGAATATTGATTTTGATGGAAGAAAGCCTGTAGGAGATAATCCCTATGATTTCTCAGATAACAAGTACGGCAATGGAAATCCGGACATCCGTGACCCTGAAGAAAGTCATGGCACGCATGTGGCCGGAATTATCGCTGCTGGCCGAAACAATAAAAAAGGGGTAAATGGAGTTGCTCAATCTGTGAAAATCATGAGCATCAGGGCGGTGCCTGATGGAGATGAATATGACAAAGACATTGCCTATGCCATCCGATATGCTGCAGATAATGGAGCCAAAGTCATTAATGCAAGTTTTGGCAAAAAATTCTCCCCTAATTCGGAATGGGTGTATGAAGCCCTAAAGTACGCGGCCTCAAAAGATGTCCTTTTTGTGCATGCCGCCGGAAATGACGGAATAAACCTAGACGATCCTGAAAACTCCAATTTTCCAAATGACCACTTGGGAAAAAACAACCCAGAAATTGTCGATAATTACATTACAGTTGGAGCATTGTCTCCCGTATTTGGCTCGGAAATGGTCGCTTCATTTTCCAATTATGGAAGGGAAAACGTGGACATCTTCGCCCCTGGGGATAAGATCTATTCGAGCATGCCAGGCAGCACGTATGACTTTGAAGGGGGCACTTCGATGGCTGCGCCTGCAGTGGCCGGCATAGCCGCGCTGATCAGATCCTTTTATCCTCAACTCTCGGCAAGTCAAGTAAAGAAAATCATCATGGATTCCGGAATAAGCCCACAAATCAAAATCACACTGGGTGATTCAGAAGAAAAATCACTTTCTGAAATTTCAAAATCCGGTAGAATAGCCAATCTATACAATGCTTTGATTTTGGCAGATCAAGTAGCAAAGATGAAGTAAAGTCTTTAAGCTTCTCTAAAAAAATCGCAACATAAAATTCCCCGGAAAAGAAAATGAATAGTCCGGGGAATTTTTTTTATGATTATCGACTACTTTTCCAGTGATTCCAAATGGTCGCAAACTCCCTCGGCCATTGCGTTTGAAGCTTGTAGGATGAGGGGAGGATTCCGGACCATCAGATTTTTTTCATCCCTCAGAGTCCAACCAAGTAATTAATAGCTGATATCCCAATGTAAGAATGATTGAGCCAGTAAAAAGTCCCAAAAATCCGGAATAAATAAATCCTCCAATGGCCCCAAGAAACACGACTAACATCGGAACGGTGGCGCCTTTTCCAAGAAGGATTGGCTTCAGGACATTATCCAACAATCCTGCAAGAATCATCCAAATGGTAAGAATCACAGCAGGTCCTGAATCCATCGTACTCCAGGCGTAGGCAATCACTCCAATAACCACAGGGAGAGGCCCTATCTGGATTATAGCCAAAATCAAAGAGACCACAACCAAGACCGGTGCAAAAGGAACTTTAAAGACAAAAAGTCCAATGCCAATGACCAGGGATTGGATGGCAGCCACACCCAAAATCCCTTTCACTACATTTTGAATGGTCTGCTTGGCCACTCCAGCCATTTTTTCCCCGGTTTTTTGGCCGGCTAACTTAATCAGCATTCTTTTGAAAAATCCAGTTTCTTCCTTTTCAAATGCCAATAGAACTCCACTGATTATGATGGATATGAAAATTAAAAGGATTCCTCCGGCTGTCTTTTTCAAGCTTTGTATCAAATTGGCAAGAATGGGTTTTAAGCTTTCCTGATGTTTCTGCATAGTAGCAGTAAGATTGGTAGAAGCATCGTTCCAAAAAGCAAAGACCTTTTCTCCTATCAAAGGCCATGATTTAACCTGTTCATTAGCTGGAGGAATGAAGAGGTCGTTTGATTCAAGACGGCTTGCGAGTCCTCGAATCTCTTCTGCCCCAACAAGGATAAAAATCACAGGAGGAACTACTAAAACAGCCAAGGCCAACAGGGTAATCAGGGTGGCTGAGAGCCCTTCCTTAAGCTGAAATTTTCCGGTTAAGTAGTTGTGGAGAGGAGAAAAAGTGGAGGCAAAAACAAATCCCCAAATGATGGGAATAACAAATGGCTCAAGAATATTGAAACACCAAAACAACAAAATTCCAAGTGCCCCCAATCTGACTGCATGGTTGATGATAGAGGAGGAATTTACTTGCTGGGACAAAGACTTATTAGCTGGATTCATGGGTGTAAGCTTTAGAAAGTAAAACAATATTACTCACACCTAGCCTAATAAATTTCTGATAAAAGTCAGGCCAACCAAATAAAAACAGGATTTTTCCAAAAAAACGGAGCCTTCCTTATTCAGGAAAGCTCCACAAAGTTGAATCAATAACAGGCAATCTTGTTGACTCTATGGCTATGCCTACCCCCTTCGAAAGGAGTTGAAAGGAATATTTCCGCCAGCTTTTCAGCAAGTTCATAAGTAATAAACCTAGCCGGAATCGCCAAGACATTGGCATCATTGTGCTGCCGCGCCAAAGCTGCCAAGTCTTCATTCCAGCAAAGTGCCGCTCGGATACCCTGATGCTTATTGGCGGTGATGGCTACACCATTTCCACTTCCGCAAATTACAATCCCCAATTCAAATTCGCCATTCTCAATAGCCGAAGAAAGGGGATGCACATAATCCGGATAGTCTACAGAATCTGCCGAAAATGGTCCAAAATCTTTGACTTCGTATCCAAGGTCCTTCAATCTCTGAATCAGTTTTCCCTTGTATTCAAATCCGGCATGATCTCCGCCGATGGCTATTTTCTTTGACATATTTTCTCTGCTTAGTCGTTGGTTTGGGATCTTCTTTCTTCTTCCTCTTTCGCAGCTTTTATTGCCCTTTTCTTTTCCAATCGTTTCGCGATCATGATTCCCACTTCATACAATACCAAGATCGGCATCGCAATTAAGAGCTGACTGATGACATCCGGAGGAGTGATGATCGCAGACACGATCAAAATAATCACAATGGAATGTCTTCTGTATTCTTTCAGCATTCTGGAGGTTACTAATCCAGACATGGAGAGGAAATATACGACCACAGGCAGCTGAAACATAATCGCAGAAGCCATCACCAACATCGTGAGTGTGGTCACATAGGAAGTGATGTCAAACTCATTCAGGATCGAAGGATCAAGCTGATAGTTAGCCAGGAAGTTGATGGACAAAGGAGAAAGGACAAAGTAGCCAAAAGCCGCTCCAGACAAAAAGAGAAAACTCACAAAGAAAACCGCTCCCCGGGCTGCATTTTTCTCCTTGTCATATAGTCCTGGACTTACAAATCTCCAAATCTCCCAAAACACATAAGGGAAAGCAACCACAAAACCCACCACCACGCTGGAGGTCATATGCATGGTGAATTGGCCGGTCATCTGCCTACTTTGAATCGTGAATGGAAGTTCATCAATGCAAAGTGCGGATATTCCAAAATAATTACCGATATCACACAACACCCTGTAGGTCAGGAAATCTACCTTGGAAGGACCTAGAATGATCATGCCAAATACGATGTCCTTCGCCAAGAAGGCGATCACGGTAAAAATGAGAATTGCTGCTACTGACCGGAGGATGTGAAAGCGAAGTGCTTCCAGGTGGTCCAAAAAGGACATTCCTTCCTCTTCCTCTTGATATTGATCTAAAGCCACTTTGGGAATCTAGTAATTAGTATAGGGGAAATTGAACCATCCAAGCATTGACTTCCGACTTGATCATGGCAAGCTCTGCTTCATTGGAATGGTTTTTAAGTGCGCGGTCGATCAGACCCACGATCTTTCTCATATCGTCTTCTTTCAAGCCACGTGTAGTGACCGCTGCAGTACCTACTCGCATACCTGAGGTCACAAAAGGTGACTTGGTATCAAAAGGCACCATATTTTTATTGATGGTAATGTCCACTTTGCCTAGTGTCTCTTCTGCAAGCTTGCCTGTCAAATCTTTGTTTCTAAGGTCGATCAACATGAGGTGATTGTCTGTGCCACCGGAAATAATCTGGTATCCACGAGATACGAACTCTTCGGCCATGATGGATGCATTCTTTTTCACCTGAATGACATAATGCATGTATTCGTCCGAAAGAGCTTCCTCAAATGCTACTGCTTTAGCGGCAATGATATGCTCCAAAGGTCCACCTTGGGTACCCGGGAATACTCCCATGTCCAGCAGGGATGACATCTTGCGGACTTCACCTTTTGGTGTGGTCAATCCCCAAGGATTGTCGAAGTCTTCTCTCATGAGAATCAATCCGCCTCTTGGACCTCTGAGGGTCTTATGGGTGGTGGTGGTGACGATATGGCAATGATCTAAGGGATCATTGAGCAATCCTCTTGCGATCAAGCCTGATGGATGAGAAATATCCGCCAGAAGAAGGGCACCAACTTCATCCGCAATCTCTCTGAGTCTTTCATAATCCCAGTCTCTGGAATAAGCCGAGGCACCGCAAATGATCATCTTTGGCTTGACCTCCAATGCCTTTTCTTCAACCTTGTCATAATCAATCACGCCAGTCTCTTCCTCTACACCGTAGAAATGAGGCTGATAAAGCTTTCCGGAGAAGTTGACAGGAGATCCATGAGTCAAATGTCCTCCATGCGATAGGTCAAAACCCAAAATCGCATCTCCCGGCTTCAAACAAGCCAACATTACCGCTGCGTTAGCCTGTGCACCGGAGTGAGGCTGCACGTTTGCCCAAGTGGCACCAAAAAGTTTCTTAGCCCGATCGATGGCGATTTGCTCGATTTCATCAACTACCTCACAGCCACCATAATAACGCTTACCAGGAAGACCTTCGGCGTATTTGTTGGTAAGGACGCTACCAGCAGCTTCCATGACCTGCTTGGAAGTGAAGTTTTCGGAAGCGATCAGTTCGATGCCTCTCTTCTGTCTGTCTTCTTCTCTGGCGATCAGATCAAAAACAAGCGAATCTCTTTTCATAATCGGGGGTTTGAAAGCAATGAAAATCTGGTGGAATTTTATCCAACCCTAAATAAACGAACCCAAAAATAGCCCGAAAGTCCTTATTATCCAATGTAGAAAAGAAGTTGAAAGAACCTAAAAATCAAAAGTCGTCACTTCGGTTTTCCCATAAGCTAAAAAAAACCATTTTAAAGGAATTGAGCCTAAAAAACCACTCCTTGCTTTCCTTTGAAAAAGTCAAAAATGCTGGGCTAAAGAAGGAAGCAACGCTAAAAATCCAGAACTTGTCTAATCAAAATCCTATCATGATTGATTATAAATTTCGGCCAAATCCGTTCTTTACCGGAGACATTACCTCCGTGTTATTGGCACGTCTACACTATCCCGAAAGCACTTGGGGGGAACAAATCAGCCTTTATGCTCATTTGATTGATGGAAAAATCCAATTTGAGGCTGTTGATTTCTATGGAAACGACTACATTCTTTACCCAAGTAGCAGCTGGGAGCCGCTCCAAATGGAGGACATGATTTACCTTATTGAAGGAATGCAGCTCAACCAAGACACCCACGAAGGAGCGATGGACTTAGTGCTGGATGGAATCCCTGAGGTAGAAAGTCATTTCTATCCGCAACTCAAAAAATATTTTGAAGAAAAAAGGAAATCTTTTGGCTTGGATTAAAAATCCAAAACAGCCTGTTTTCGATCTCCTACCCTTTGGGCGCGAAACCAATACTCGTAGGTCTCAAAGTCCAGACATTCGCTGAGTGTAATTCCTTGGAATTTGATTTTCTTCAGACAGCCCACTGGCAGCCAATCCCGGAGTGCCTTTGCCTGATCCAAGGATAGCTGAGAAAGTTGAATCCATTTTTTGCCGTCAATAAAAATCGGTATAAGTTTAGTCATGAGAAGAATGTATGATAAAGTAAAAGTATGCTGATTATCAATAGGCTACAATTAAGCCAAATTATTTTTATGTTAAACAAATCTCTGGCTGAAAATATTCGGAAATGATTGGAGCATGGATTGCGATCGCCTATTTGTTCGTTGGATTGATCTTACAGAAAGTATCCAGGTTCCCTTCCCAAAAAGCGGCCCATTGGGTACAATCCTACCTGATCAATATCGTTTTGCCTGCCTTGGCCTTGCTTTACATTCCAGAAATCAAGCCCTCTTGGGGACTTTTGATCCCCATTTCTGCAGCTTGGTTTACCTTTTTGCTTTCTTGGGCGATTTTTGGGTTTCTTGGTAAAAAACTAGGCTGGGGTAAAAATGTAACTGGCTGCCTGATTATTGTGGCAGGCTTGGCAAATACTTCGTTTTTGGGATTCCCTGTGATCGAAGGACTCTATGGAAAAGAGGGTTTGCCGATTGCATTATTAATAGACCAAGGTGGCTCATTTTTGCTGGTATCCTCCCTGTCTATACTAGTAGGGTCTCTTTATGGAAATCACAGTGAAAGCCTGAAAAAAGTACCCTTAAAAATTTTAAAATTCCCTCCTTTTGGGTTCCTGGTAGGCACACTGATGATGAGTTTGTTTCAAATAAATACTCCTGAATTTCTAATTCCTCTACTTCAGGTCATTGGAAAAACCATGCCTCCCATGGCTCTTTTGGTGATTGGATTCCGGTTTTCTCTGGATTTACAATCTATTTCTTCCAGATTTTTTTGGTATGGGATAGGGTATAGGTTGATTTTGGCTCCTGGCATTGTTTGGTTGGTTTATTCTCAGGTAATGGACAGTAGTTCCCTTGAGTTCAAGGTAACCGTGTTGGAAAGCGGCATGGCCCCGATGATTACCGGCTCAATCATAGCCATTCAATTTGGCCTTCAGCCACGACTGGCCACTTTGCTTTCCGGTCTTGGTATGCCCATTTCAGCCATTTCTTTGGCTATTTGGTATTTCCTTTTAGGCTGACATCGCTCCAAAACTCATCCAAGACCACCAAAAAATGGTCATGGATACAACCATTACTCGCCACGATGTTTCTACCGAAAATATAATCACCCCCTCCGGAGAAATCCGTCACTTTTCCCCCGGCTTCTTGCACGATAATCACTCCGGCAGCCACATCGTAAGAATTCAGATTGTATTCAAAAAATCCCTCCGTTCTTCCGGCAGCAACATAACAAAGATCCACGGCCGCTGAACCCAGTCTTCGAAGTCCATGGGTCTTTTGCATCAGCGATTTCATGGAATTCAAATACCTATCGATCAGTTCGAAGTTATAGTAAGGAAATCCGGTGGAAATCAAAGAAGCAGAAAGTCCTGGAGCTTTGCTCACTCGGATCGGAGTATCGTTGCAAAATGCCCCTCCACCTTTCATAGCATAAAAGCATTCGTGCCGATTCACTTCATAGACTACGCCCATGATCACTTCATCCTTTTCCATCAACCCAATACTAACCGCAAATACAGGAATACCGTGGATAAAATTAGTAGTCCCATCCAAGGGATCGATAACCCAATTGTAGATCTCTCCTTGTGCTGTACTGGTTCCTTCCTCTGTAATAAACCCGGCTTCGGGAAAAATAGCCCCCAGCTTTTCCACAATCTGACGTTCCGCCTCCTTGTCGACATAGGAGACCAAGTCGTTGAACCCTTTATGCTCTACTTTTTCCACGTCAAAATGTTGTCTTTCCTTTCTGATAAAGGCTCCGACTTCTTTTGCAATTTCTTGGGTTTGTTCTAACAGTTGGTTTAGCTGTTCTTGGGTAATCATGGGAGCAAATGGTTATAGGTGATGGGTAAGATAGGTTCTTAAAAAAAATTGTGTCTTATGTCTTACTTATTCTTTTTCCAGGCGGCTTGTTTCTTTTCCTGCTTTTCTTCCCGGGTTTCCTTTATTTCAGGCTTTCCTTCTACCACCAGGACAATTTCCCCCTTCAGAGGATTGGTTTCATAATAATCCATCAGTTCTGCCAATGACCCCCGGACGTTTTCTTCATGCAATTTGGAAAGCTCTCTAGATACGCAAGCTTGTCGTTCAGGTCCAAAAGCCTCCGCTAACTGCTCAAGTGTTTTCATCAATCGATGGGGTGATTCATAAAAGATCATCGTTCGAATTTCCTCCAAAAGCGAGTCTATCCTTGTTTTCCGACCCTTTTTATGAGGCAAAAAGCCTTCAAAAACGAAACGATCATTTGGTAATCCGCTGTTGACCAAGGCAGGAACAAAGGCCGTCGGCCCAGGAAGACACTGTACCTCCAAGCCTGCTGAAATTACTTCCCGAACCAAAAGAAATCCCGGGTCTGAAATCGCCGGAGTACCTGCATCACTGACTAGTGCAAAAACTTCCCCTTTTTTCATTCGCTCTACCAACTTTTCCACTGCTTTGTGCTCATTGAAAATATGGTAGCTCTGCAAGGGTTTGGAGATCTCAAGGTGTTTGAGGAGCATTCCACTGGTACGGGTATCTTCAGCAAGGATGACGTCCACTGATCTCAAGGTTTCAATGGCTCTAAGGGTAATATCCTTCAAATTCCCGATCGGTGTTGGCACCAAGAAAAGGCGGATGGATGATTCGCTCATATCAGAATGGCGTCAATAGCTCGGGCTAGTTTGTGGTCTTTTTCCGTCACCACATTCCCTGCATCATGAGTAGTCAATTCAATCTCTACCGTATTGTAGACATTACTCCAATTGGGATGGTGATTATGTTGCTCGGCAAGGAAAGCCACCCGAGTCATAAAAGCAAAGGCTTCCTGGAAATCACCAAAAGTAAATTTCTTCTTAAGTCGATTATTTTCTTCGATCCACATATCCATTCCATTAAAGTGAAATCACCCCTTCGATTTGAGAAGCCTTCTCATATACTTCGATGACAAAGTCTGCACTTTCAGCCATTAACTGCACTGTCGTACTGATGTATTTTCCTCCACTGCTTGGCTTAAGAGTGACTTCATGAGTCGGAAAAAGTGCCCCCACTTCATGCTCTCTTCCTGCGGGCACGATGAATTTAAACATATACAGCATGGGAAATTGACCCACTGATTCCAGCTTTTCCTTAAATGCTGCTTTATCAAACTTCTTTTGCATTGTCAAAATTACTCGTTTCTTCTAAGATTCACTGCAAAGAAAAAACCCATGCCTTTCGACATGGGTTCCATTAGGTCTTCGATTTAGAAGTATTTGTATCGGTAATCTTTCACATTGGCTAACTCCTGAAGTGCCATCATGATCTGGTAAGCCATTCGCTGAGAAGCTGCTTGGCTAAGTTGTGCCTGATAGGAAGTGTAATCTCCGATTTCTGTGGCAGGAGTAAGAGTGTTCAGCCTACCGACTACCACTCCGATGTCTTCTTGAACAGGCTTGGTAATTTGACCATTTGATTTCAGACCAAAGATTGATCCGATCGCTTTTGGTGCAAATCCGATACCCGGAATCACAGAAGTGCTGAGTCTCAAGCCCGGAACATCATTGAGGGAAGCATCAGGGAAAACTGCCTTCATTTCTTCCAAGGTGGTTTTACCGGCTAGTTTCTCTTGGATCATGGCGGCTTTCTTATCGTTCATGACCAGTTGCTTTACTTGGTCTTTCACATCTTCGAGCTTTGCTTGTCCTTCTTCTTTTCTACTCACCAAAGTGGCTATTACATACGAGTTGTCCAACTCAAACACTGGAGAAACTTCTCCCACTGAGGCATCACCAAAGGCCCAGATCACTACTTCTCTGGCATTGGTAATGTTGTTGATATTTCTGGAAGCCGCGTCTACATTATTTGCCTGAAGGATCCTGTATCCCTTATCAGTAGCGTTCTCCGTAAACTCATTTCTGTTTCCGCTTTCTGCAGCAAAAGAATCTGCGTTTCTAAAAGCATCATTTCTGGTCACATCGGAAGCAACCAATTCAAGCTCTAAAGCTGCCACTTTGGTATAAGTGGAATTCGGCATTTCGGTTACTTCAATGATATGATAGCCATACTCCGTTTCTACCAAGTTTGGTAGCAATCCAGTGGATTTGGCAGCGTAAACAGCATTCGCAAAAGGCTCTACGAAATCAGCCTTGGCAAACCAACCCAAGTCGCCCCCATTCTGAGCCGTACCATCTTGGCCATATTGACGGGCTGCAGCGGCAAAATTGCCGTTGGCCTTGATGTCTGCCAAAACGGATTCGGCTTGCTCTTTGACTGAAGCCTTGCCCGCATCATCCATTCCTTCTGTACTAAACAGGATGTGAGAAGCTCTCATTTTTGGAGCACCTTCGTATTGGTCAGAAATCTTGTAGGTAACGTAGGAAGAATTTGCAGTGACAAACGGGCCGTAAGTCTCTCCTTTGGTGAAGCTAGTCACATTGGTCGTCAATGAAGCAGGCAATTGATCTCCCGGGCCATAAGTGGCGTAAGGAAACTGTAGCTCAGAATTTTGACTTACAAAGGCAGAATCATTGTCGGAAGTTTTCAAACCTTCTGTGAGTTCTGTAATTCTGGAAATCACTGCAGCTGAATCTTCTCCACTCGGCAAAATGCTGAAGGAAACGTATTCAAGGTTGGCAGAATTACCTACTTTGAATTTTTCCTGGTTTTTTGAAAGGTAGGCGGAAAGTTCGCTGTCCTGAATAGTCACTTCTCCATCAGGAATAACGTAATAAGGAACAAACAACACCGAAGCTTCTGCAACAGTATTTGCGGATTTGTGCTCCAATTTGGCTTCCGCTGTAGTGGCGTATTCAGAGGTGGCGAGCAAATTGTCATATTTGACGCGATTTCTTGCCTGAACAAAAAGTTTTTCTTGCTGAGCCCAAGCAGCTTGCTGAGCAGGGTCTGCCGTCTCAAGAGACTGTAAGAAAGAAATCAACTGAGTCTTGTCAAACTGACCTGTTTGAGGATTTGTCAATTGGGCACGGAGCTCTGGAACGATATTTTTCCCCTGCACCATATCAATGAGCTCCTCATTTGAAACCTTAAGTCCCAATTTCTCATACTCTTCGTCAAAGACTCTTTCAACGATCATGGCTTGCCAAGCTTGCTCACGCACAGAAACCATCTCCGGCTCTGAAGGAACTCTTCCTGTCCGCTGCTGGAAAGAAATCTTAAATTCTTCCACCTTTTGGGCAAACTCTTCCAAGGTGATTTCTTCACCTGCAATCTCGCCGACAATATTTTTATTGGTATTCAACAGGGTGGAATTAGGACTTAATAGATCCCCACCCAAGAGGAATAAAATCAACCCGCCAGCTATTACACCGATTGCGAGACCTGTCCGCTGTCTTATTTGCTTAATTAACGCCATTGTTGATACTACGCTTTTTTTGAAGTGTCGCAAAATAATAGCATTGGGGTCGAAATTCAAAATTTCCCCCCGAACATTGTCTTTGCCTAAAAATTTTCTGATCCGCTGATTTTCAGCCGGACAGTCTCTATTCGGTGAGCTTGCTTGGATACAATAGTAAAGGTAAACCGCCCATAGGTAATGGTTTCGCCTTTATTTGGCAAATTTTCCGTGAGAGATAGAATAAATCCAGACAGGGTTTCAAAGTCTCCATAGGGAAAATTCCACCCATATTTATCATTGAGATAATCGATCTCCAATCGGGCACTGAGAAGATATTCCTGCTCACCTAGCACCTGTTCGGTCAAAGCTTCGTTGTCATATTCATCGTCGATCTCTCCAAAAATCTCTTCAATGATATCTTCCATGGAGACAATACCACTTGTGCCCCCAAACTCATCAACCACCAAAGCCAGGCTTTTACGTTCTTGAATAAACTGGATCAACAATTCATTAGCCAAAGCAGACTCCGGAGCTATGATGATCGGATTTAGGATGTCTTCGATCGATTTTGGTTTTTTGAAGAGCTCTAATTGGTGACAATACCCGATCACTTCATCAATAGTCTCCCGATAAATAATAACCTTGGAATGCCCACTTTCCTCAAACACTTTTTTCAACTCCTCTACCGAATCTTCTACCTCTACAGCCACAATGTCGGTACGGGGAATCATACATTCCCTGACACGTACGGTCTTAAACTCCACGGCATTGTCGAAAATCTTAGAGTCGATCTCCACTTTTCCCGGAGTCCGATCCTGCCGCATCTGCTCCTTTATAAATGAATTAAGGTCTGTGATCGTAAAGACCGGTTTTTCCTCGCTATAATCCAGTCTCAATACTTTGGTAATAAAAAGTCGGGACAATCCCACGATCAGCCACACAATGGGATACATCAGGTAGTAAATTCCAAGAAATGGCAGCGCAAAAAAATTCAACATGCTGTTAGGATTGAGCATGAATAAGCTTTTAGGCAAAAACTCCCCAGTGATCAACACAATGATGGTGGAAAGTACTGTCTGGGAAACAAGTATGACCGCCTCATTATTCAGAGACTCCGGCAAAATGCCTCGTAGTGGTTCATCCAATAAAAAGGCCATGAAGGTACCATAGAGGACAAGCATGATGGTATTCCCTATCAACGTAGTCCCTATAAATTGCCCGGGGCGTTGGATAAAACCACTGAGAACCTTCCCGCTGAAACTCCCCTGCTTTTTTTGAAGCTCAATCTGAAGCTTATTGGCCGAGATATAGGCTATTTCGATGCCCGAGAAAAAAGCAGAAAAGACCAAAGTGATCAAGACATAAATGAGGTAATTGGTGTCCATTATCAGCTTTTCTTCTTGGGTTTGGTTGATTTTTGAGAGATTTCTTCAGGTGGTTTCTGATTTTGATTTCTTCTGAGCTGAAACCAAAACAACAAACCCACGGCAAACATAAATATAGCATAGGCAGACCCAATTCCATTCACCAAGGTCTGATGAATCCCTACCACAATCAGCGCAAGGGAAAAGGAAAGTATCAATACATCGATCAGCTTCATAATCCTTCTCCTGGAAGGAGGGTACGACTATCCCTCACCTGTTTTAGTTGATAAGTAGAAAAACTGTCGTCGGCCTCCATTCCTGTTCCGTTAAATATCGTTTGTCTTTCCTGAATGGTGACAAATTTTTCGGTGTAAATTTTCTTTTCCGCCTGATTCCAAAAAATCTCCTCAGTCTGAAGTCGTTGATCCTTAATAAGATTTTTGATCTGAACATTCCCCTCTCCACGGTAGAGATTTTGGTCTCTCAGGTAATACCCCCTGTCAGCTCTCATGGTTGTTTCCAATACTCCGTCAACAGTAAAAAATTTGATGTCAATCCCTTCCGGAAATTCAAGGTTGCCATTTGAAAACTCTAACTGCCTAGGGGCAAAGATTTCAGAACGATGCACCGCAGAATCACTATGAACAATTTGGATATCTACAGCTGAATTGACAGGACCATCGTAAATCAGCACGGATTCGGGATCAATGGATTCCCGGCAAGAAATCAAAGAAATAATTCCTAAGAAAGTGAAAAGCAACTGTGTACCTCTAATCATTTGGTGCAAAGATAATAGGAAAGTACCAACCCTTTGAAACGAAAAAAGGCAGCCCCAAGGGCTGCCTTAGTTATATTTCCTAACCAAGATTAATCTCTGGTAGCCAAACTTACTGTTTCACCTACCCAGCAACCCGTGCTGATAGAAGAACCAGGCTGAAGTCCCTCAGTGAAAAGCTCTTCTTTGGATGGGAATCGGGCTCTGGCATTAGCCATACCTTTGGAATCTCCTGCTTTTTGGTAAGCACCATAAGCGGCGATAAAGATGGAATAATCTTTTGCACGGCTTTCTCCACCTCTACAGTCATTGAAAGCAGACATATACAGATCACCAATCAATGAGAAGGCAGTGGCAGTCAATTCTGGATCCAAGGTTGCCGCTTCTCTGGCGGCAGTTCTTGCCGCAGACTTTCTACCGGCCTGGGTATGAACTTTTGCCAATTCCATCTGGATTTCGCCTTTTTGCTTATTATTTTCTGCCAAAGTGAAGGCTTTCTCCAATACAGGCTGTGCCTTTTCAAAGTCACCTGACGCCATATATCTCATGGCTCTGACCTGAGAAGTTGCGAAGGTTGGCTTTTTAGAGTCGATCAATTCCAAAGCCGCCAAGAATGAATTGGAAGAATAGCACTTGTACTGAACGGAATACTTGAAGATTTGATTGGCAATTTCCTCATTGGAAGGATCAGCTGCCAGTTTAGGTCCCATGGTGTTTTCTATGAAATTACAATCAATCAGCTCCATGTTGACCAAAAGGGTTTCAAGAGTGGATCTTGGACCGCTTACATCCTTACCTTCAGACGCTGACTTATCCAATAGCTTGTTGGCATTGTCATAGATAGCCAAGATCTGCTCTCCAGTGTAGGCCTTATTGTAGGCATAATTTCGGTAAATCAAATCAAAGTAAGCAGCCACCAACTGATGGTTGATATTGCCATTCAATTCGATTGCTTTTTCGAAATCTGCAATTACACCTGGAATTCTGGTCTTGTCACTCTTGAAGAATTGATAGCCGAAGTAAGCTTTGTTTTCAATCCATCTTTGGGTATTGTTAAACAACTCACCTCTCTTGGTGTAAATAGCCATTACGCTATCCTGATAAACCAGTTTTTGTGCTGCGTCAGCAGTTTTATCTGCAGCACCTTTATACACGTTTACTCCATTGATATAGAGAGATTCATTCAGATTTGGAACATTTACAAGAAGCCAGTTTAATGGTTTGGTGGCCTCCACAAACTGCTCGGACTTCATGTAATCGGTGTAAGCCGCATTGAGTTCTCTTGCTTTTGCTTCCTGTGCAGGATCGGAAGGCCAGTTCCAGCCATCCTGAGCCTGAGCAAAACTGACCATGAGCAATGCTCCAAGGGCAAGAAGGGTTGATTTAATTTTCATGTTCGTCTAGGTTTTATTCGGTTTTAGACTCTCGGGAGACGCCCCATAATTTGGTTAATTTGTTTCTCTTGAATTTGTTTATTCAAACACTCGCTTGTAGAACCAACTGTTGTCGTTGAGAGATAGGCCAATGGTAAAGTTGACATACGTCTCTCGGATCAATCCATTGTCCAATGTTCCTCTTCTGCCGGCCTTGAAGGCGAAATTCACCAATGACAATTGATTCACAGGAATTGAAGTTCCAAAGTTGATGCCAATATCATTGATGCTGGTTTGATTGATGAAGTAAGGTGTCTGCATCCATTCCAATCCCACCCTGTAAGTTGCCCTATTCAAGAGGTTGTCAAAGTCCAGATAATCGGGAACGATCTGGAATCCCAGTCCCACTTTTTGGGCTGCTTGCAAGCTTAAAGGGTCTCCAAAGAAGTTCCTGAAATCAGCAAAATCTTGGTATTGTCCCTCCAAAGCAACCGCGAATTTATTGTTTTTCTCGTAGGTTATCCCAAAACCATAACGATTTGGAATATAAATACTTCCTCTTTCGTTATCGGCAATAAGATCACCGTCTGTATTTGGCCTGCTAGCTTGGCCAACTCCGGCCAATTTTGCAAACCCAGTTCCATTAACATTGCCTAATTTCTGATAAATGGCTCCTAAGTGAATATTGCTCTTGGCAGATGCCTTAAAGAAATAATGAAGGCCAGCTTTGAAGCCCACATCAGAAACTGTTAATCTTTCATAATATTCTGAAGGACGGCCCACCTCCACGTTATTTGGATCAAAAATCAGGAGTTGGTTTGATCGAATGGATGATCCGAAAAGATAAGATCCATGAACGCCAATACTTAGATTCTTAGCCAGAAGGTATCCGAAATTAAGATAGGCCTCTGAAATACCCCCGTCACCTTCGAGGAAATTGGTTGCTTTTAGATCTGAATTATTGACATCACTTTCTACCTTGAGTCGGTAATTGACACTGGTGATTTGTCCCAATCCCATACCGGAGGTAAATTTTCCTGACTTCAGTGGAAGTGAGATGGCAATGTAGGAAAGGCCTCCTCCGTCCACCAAAGAGTTTTCGGTTCCATTGTCCACATTGATTCTCTTGTAATTGAGTGCCACCTGAAAATTAAAAATGGTGTTTCTTGTGGTTAGGGCTGGATTGACGACATTGGCATGCCATCCCGTGCCAAAACTGATCCCCAGACCACCCATCCCCTGGTTATGGGTCTGACCTCCATAGTTAAACTCTCCAATTCCCAACGCACTGAAGGTGGAGGAGCTGGTTTGGCCATTGACCTGATTAAATAATAAAAGGGTGCAGAGTACACCCAACGTTTTCAACCCTATTTTATTCAACATTGTGGTTTAGAATACAATTTAATCCGTGCAGGACTAAATTTGGGACTACAAATATGTGGTCTTTTGCCAATGATTCAAAAGATTGAGAATCACCTCCGCAGATATAAATAGATATTTCAGGAATTTTAAGACGGTAAGACGCAATAAACCCTTCCATTTCAAATCGAACTCCTGACCAAATGCCCACCTTCATACAAGAAAGTGTGGAGTCTCCCAAATCCGATTCCGGTGGAGGCAATAGTGAAATTTCGGGTAGCTTGGCTGTAAAATGGCTCATGGCTTTTGCCCTCATCTGCATACCCGGACTAATTGCCCCTCCTCTGTAGACCCCGAGGTCATCGACCAGCTCATAGGTAATACAACTACCCATATCAATGGCCAACACGGGTTTTTCCCCCGCCAATTTCCAAGCTCCTACCGCCGCTGCCAATCTATCCAGCCCCAAGGTTCTCGGAGTGGAATAGCCATTAATTAACGGTGTAGGGGTATCGTGGGTAAGAAATGTGAAACCAAAAGGAAGCTTTTCCTTCAGCTCAACTTCAGAAAATCTCACCGAACTGACCAGGCAATGCTGAAAATCCATAACCTGCCAGAAATCTACTGCTTCCTCCAAAGTGGAAAAGTAATGATCTCCCACCAAGCTGTGCTTTTCAAAAAGAGCTGATTTGACCCGTGAGTTTCCAATATCTATGACTAGATTTTTCATGAGCTTGCAAATTAGCCATTAATAAAAAAGAGACTTTTTCTTGCCTTGAAATTATCTTTGGTACCTTGGCTTACTTAACATACTTTAACCCATGCACCCTGAAAGATACACCTTTATAGGACTTATGTCCGGTACTTCCGGTGACGGACTGGACTTGGCTTATTGTCATTTTGACTATCAAAAGGGGTGGAATTTTGAAATTATCCTCGCAGAAACCATCCCATTTCCTCAGCTGTTGGGAAAAAAATTGGAAAACAGTCATCTACTTTCCGGACTGGAGCTTTCCTTGCTGGATGTAGAATTTGGACAGTGGATGGGAGAAAAAGTCAAAGAATTCTGTCAAGATAAGCAAGTCAAACCCATGGCAGTAGCGTCCCATGGCCATACGGTATTTCATCAACCTCATAAAAAACTCAGCCTTCAAATCGGTAATGGATGGGCCCTACACCAGGCTTCCGGTGAAAAAGTAATAACTGACTTTAGGATGCTGGATGTCCAACTGGGAGGTCAGGGCGCTCCTTTAGTTCCAATTGGAGACCGATTGCTTTTCCCTCAGGTCGATTTTTGCATCAACCTCGGAGGCATTTCCAATATTTCGATGGAAAAAAACGGTCAGCGAATAGCTTTTGACACCAGCCCATTTAATCTTCTACTCAACCATGAAGCTAAAAAGCTTGGAAAGCCTTATGATGAGAATGGGAATTGGGCAAGAGAAGGAGAAATTAATCTGCCGCTTTTCGAAGCGCTGAATGCGCTTCCCTATTATTCCAAGCAGTCTGCCAAATCCTTGGGAAGAGAGGAAATGGAAAAGGATTTTATCCCTTTGCTGGAAAACAGTGGTCTAGACCCAAAAGACAAGCTCAGCACCTTGGTGGAGCATTTCGCCTTCCAAATCTCAAAATCCATTAGGTTCCATTCCTCCTCAGCAAAGCCAAGTGTGATGATCACCGGAGGAGGAGCCTATAATTCTTATTTTATCGAACGCCTGGCTCATTACCTGGATCACCAATGGGTGCAATTTGAAGCGAGCAAAGAATTGATTGAATTCAAAGAAGCCTTGATTTTTGCCTTTTTGGGTGTCTTGAGATGGAGAGGAGACATCAACTGTCTAGCTTCCGTGACCGGTGCCTCGAGGGACTGTTGCGGAGGTACAATCTACGGATAAACTGTCCCATTGAGGAGTTTGAATTCTGCAAATTTTATTTTTCTATTTTTGGGCCAGAATATAAACCCAAAGAAAAAATGCAGGAACTGCTGAAAAAGTTTGAGAATAAAACCCCTGAGATCGTATTTGAGTGGAGCGACAGCGAAACTGAGGCAGAAGGATGGGTAGTCATCAATTCCCTGAGAGGAGGAGCTGCCGGCGGGGGAACTCGGATGAGAAAAGGGCTCGACAAAAGGGAAGTTGAATCGCTCGCCAAGACTATGGAAGTGAAATTTACTGTATCAGGTCCTTCCATCGGTGGTGCCAAATCTGGAATCAACTTTGACCCAAGCGACCCAAGAAAAGCTGGGGTACTCGAAAGATGGTACAAAGCTGTCATGCCTTTACTCAAAAACTACTATGGCACAGGTGGTGACCTCAATGTGGATGAAATTCACGAAGTAATTCCGATCACCGAATCTTATGGCCTTTGGCATCCTCAGGAAGGAATTGTCAATGGCCACTTTCACGCCAATGAGCCCCAAAAGATCCGAAAAATCGGCCAACTCCGACAAGGTGTGTCCAAGGTATTAGAGGATCCAAAATTCACCCCGAATGGTCCAAAAAAATATACCGTGGCAGACATGATCACCGGGTATGGTGTATCTGAGGCCGTCAGACATTACTATTCAATCTGGGGCGGAGAAATTAAAGGAAAACGTGCGGTAATTCAAGGCTGGGGAAATGTAGGGGCGGCTGCAGCCTGTTTTTTGGCGGTGGAAGGAGTAAAAATCGTCGGCATCATCGACCGGGTAGGTGGCCTGATTAACGAAGAAGGCTTTACATTGGATGAAATCCGGGAATTGTTTCTCAAAAGAGAAGGCAACCAGTTGGTATCAGAAAATCTGATTCCTTTTGAAGAGATCAATTCCAAGATATGGGATGTGAAAAGTGAAATCTTTATCCCTGCAGCGGCTTCCCGATTGATCACCCGAAACCAAGTGGAACGAATGGTAGCAGCCGGACTAGAAGTGATTTCCTGTGGTGCCAATGTCCCCTTTGCTGATCCGGAAATTTTCTTCGGACCAACCGGAGTTTGGGCGGATGAGCGGGTTTCGGTCATTCCGGATTTCATTGCCAACTGTGGAATGGCAAGAGTATTTGCCTACCTAATGAGTGATGATGCCGAGGTTACAGATGAGGCTATCTTCTCAGATGTTTCCAAAACCATCGAGAAAGCTTTAAAAAACACCTATGAAGAAAGTTTGTCAAGCACAAATATTGCCCAAACTTCCTTTAAAATAGCTTTGACACAACTCGTGTAAAAGCAACTCTAAGAATGCCCCTGCCTGAATTAATTTATCATGAAATTCGGCAGGGGTTTTTAGTATTTCTTGGAGAGTATGAAGCAAAATCAGTAGTTTAGCACGTGCTCAACAGTCTAAAAAGCCTAACAATAATTCGATAAATTGCCGGAAAGTAAAACCCAGCCCATCAAATCAACCCAATGAAGAAATATCTTATAAGTCTATCCATACTTTTCGGAATATTATTTTTTGGAATGATTGAAGCGAATGAAAGCTACGCCCTTTCCTTTGATCAAAACACCGAATTGATTGCGCAGTCTGATTCGGATCAGACTAATGCTGATCAGGTGGATGAGGCACATGCAGAAGAAGGTCATGGAGAAGCCCATCATTCTGCACCGGCTTGGTTGGTGATTCCTTTTGTCACCCTTTTGTTGATGATTGCGACAGGCCCCTTGTTTTATGAGCATTTTTGGCATCATAACTATCCCAAAGTGGCTGTTGGCTTTGCCATTTTGGTAGTCATCTATTACCTATTTGTCCTAAACAACGTCCATGCCCCTGTCCATGCATTGGCCGAGTACATTCAGTTTATTGCCTTATTGGCTTCGCTTTATGTGGCATCAGGAGGCATTCTGATCGAAATCGATAAAAAAGCCACCCCAATAGCCAATGTTTCTTTGCTCTTGATTGGTGCTGTGGTTTCCAACTTGATCGGTACCACCGGGGCATCCATGTTATTGATCCGCCCATTCATCCGATTGAATAAAGCCAACATCCAGCCTTACCATGTGGTATTTTTCATCCTAATGGTAAGCAATGTGGGAGGTTCTTTGACTCCTATCGGAGATCCACCACTGTTCCTGGGATTCTTGAAAGGGGTACCGTTCTTCTGGACCATCGAGCACAACATGCCAGCATGGGCCATGGCCTTGGCACTATTGGCAACGGTATTTTATTTCATTGACAAAAAATTCGGAAGAGCATCCGAGGAGGACGAATACGCAGAAGAAATCACCTACTCCAACAAGTTTACCATGATTGGTTCCAAGAACTTTGCTTGGCTCTTTGTGATCATCTGTGCAGTATTCTTGGATCCAAATGTTATCGAAGGGGTACCAGCCATCCATTACGACGGACAAAAATTCTCTTTCCTAAGAGAAATTATCATGCTTTCGGTCGCCTTCTTTTCTTACAAATTTGCTGATCAAAGAGCTATCAAAGGAAATGAGTTTAATTTCGAACCAATCCGCGAAGTGGCCTTTATTTTCATCGGAATTTTCGGAACCATGATGCCGGCCTTGGAATTGGTTGGAAACTTTGCCAAATCTCCTGAAGGCGCTGAATTGATCACCGTAAACACGCTCTA
Organism: Algoriphagus sp. AK58; assembly: GCF_014324365.1. Classification (GTDB taxonomy): domain Bacteria; phylum Bacteroidota; class Bacteroidia; order Cytophagales; family Cyclobacteriaceae; genus Algoriphagus. Next base: position 126,547 of record NZ_QEIG01000002.1, on the reverse strand, counting down.
CTGGGGCACAGGCACACTATCCGCCGTCCTGGACAATGCGCCCACTTACCTCAACTTCCTGGCGGCAGCCATGGCTTCTGAGGGATCCGATATCGGAAGTATTGCAGAGGTACGTGCTTTCGCAGACAGTTCACTGAATACTTCAGATACTCCCTTTCAGCTATTGGCGATTTCCATTGCATCAGTGTTCTTTGGTGCAATGACTTACATTGGCAATGGTCCCAACTTCATGGTAAAGTCCATTGCAGAACAAAACGGGATCAAGATGCCTTCCTTCTTCGGATACATCATCAGATTTACGATTCCTATTTTGCTGCCAATTCTTTTCTTGGTTTGGCTCGTGTTTATTGCATTTGTCTAAGTCTCCACCGGGTTTTTCATAAAGCAATGGACAAAATAATAGCGGATTCAAAAAAGAACTTGATTCCGCTATTTTTCAACTCCGCATCATGCGTCGGCCTAATCCTAGGCTGCCTTTGCCCATTTTTTTATTGAGCAAGACAGAGGATTTTCTGAAAAAAAACACTCTCTTCAATCGGCTATTTTACCAATCTTGAAAATCAATTTTCAGGTAGCAAGACTTTTTCAATCCAAGAAGCGTTTTAGTTACTGAAAAACGATTAGCTTATATTTAGTTGAAAAAGAATACAGTAGCTCAGGAAAATGTTAAGGAAATCGCTTTTTTATTTACTGCTTATCTCGCTTCTGATGTCTTGCGATGAAGAGGAAACTCTTCCTCGTGGCAGTCAGCTTCTGTTAAATCCCAATCTATCCCTTTATCCTGACTCGGTATTCCCCTGGACACCCTCAAATCCCGATAGGATTCAGAACGGGGTCAGCAGAGAAGAATTCGTGAGCGGAAATCGGTCTTTATATATAGAAAATCCTAACAGAACTGTCGCAAACGCATCCCACTGGACTCAAACTTACACCGGCCCGATGCCTGCGCCTGGGAGTACACTTGAGCTAGTTGCATTTGTAAAAGGTGAAAATATCCAGGATCTGACAGCAGGTGGAAGAGTTTTTATTGCATTGAAAGTATTCCCCATGATTAAAACGGAATCCGTCGCCACTGCTGTGTTTGATTTTCAGGGAGATGTTGACTGGGTTTTGTTGAAGGCCACTTTGGAAAATTTTCCGGAGGAGGCAGAAAACATCCAAGTAACCCTAAATATGCCTACGCTGACTTTGGGAAAGGTCTACTTTGATGAAATCAACCTGACAGTGAAATAAGATTATTTGATACTCGCTTGAAGATTACTTTTCAGTTACCGATGAGCCATTTACATTATTGTGAGCTCTTTATACCTAAAGCAATCCACCAAATGATCATTGATCAATCCAGTGGCCTGCATGTGGGCATAGACAATGGTGCTGCCGAGGAATTTAAATCCTCTTTTCTTCAAGTCTTTGGCTAAGGCATCCGATTCAGCTGAAGTAGCCGGATAAGGTTCGCCTGGCTTTAACGAATTGATAAGCGGTTTTCCTCCAACAAATCTCCAGATGTAGTTGGAAAAAGAGCCAAACTCTTGCTGTACCTCCATAAACCGTTGGGCATTGTTGATCGCAGCACGAATTTTTTGGGCATTCCTGATGATTCCGGAATCTTTCAGCAATTCCTGTACATAGCTTTCAGGAAAATCTGCCACTATCGTGTAATCAAAATCTGCAAAAGCCCTGCGATAGCCATCCCTTTTCTTCAATACAGTGGCCCAACTTAACCCAGCTTGGGCACTTTCCAATACCAAAAATTCAAAGTGAACCCGATCATCAAAGACCGGAACACCCCATTCAGTGTCGTGGTAAGCCACGTATTCCGGGAAGCCCAGACACCAGGGGCAACGGGAGATTGGTAATGATTCCATGATTGAAAATCACAATTATTTCTGCCTAAAACAAGAAAGGCAAACTCAATAAAAAATGACAGTTTTATTTCTGAAAGCCAACACTTTCCGGTCCACATGGTATTTGATCGCTTTGGAGAGCGTCACTTTTTCTACATCCTGACCGATCTGTACCAATTCTGCCACGGTGTTGTGATGCCTGACCCGTGCGACCTCCTGTTCGATGATAGGCCCTGCGTCCAGTTCCTCGGTCACATAGTGGGCAGTGGCCCCAATGATCTTCACGCCACGCTCATAGGCAGCATGATAAGGCCTGGCACCAACGAATGCGGGCAAAAAGGAATGATGAATATTGATAATCCGGTTGGGAAAGCTTTTGATAAACTCCCCGGACAGAATCTGCATGTATCTCGCCAGAACCACAAAATCAACCTGGTGATCTTTTAGTAATTGAAGCTGATGGGCTTCGGCAGTTTCCTTGGTAGAAGAAGTAACAGGAATATGGAAAAAGGGAATGCCAAACGCCTCCACAATCGTCTTAAGGTCAGGATGGTTGGAAATGACTAATGGGATTTCCACCTCGAGCTGACCACCATGATACCTCCCCAAAACATCAAAAAGACAATGGGAAAGTTTACTGACAAAAATGGCCATGCGGGGTTTGGGAAAATTAAAGTGAAGCGTAAACTCCATCCCGAATCTTGAGGCAACCTCCTGCTGAAACTTTTCAGCAATCTCATCTTCCTTCAAGGCAAAAGATTCCAACTCCCAAGCTGCACGCATAAAAAACCTCCCCATTTCCTCATCCACGTGCTGATCCACTTCAAGAATATTCCCTTGGTAAGCATACAAAAACCGGGAAACTTCGGCTACAATTCCCTTTTGATCGGGACACTGAACAATAAGGATGGCTTGCTTCATCGATTGGCTAGGTTTAAGGGCGATTCCATATTTGCCAGGCTGCCTCAGCCTGAAGTTCCAGCATGTCTTGGCCATTTTTGGCTTTACCTCCCCGGGATAGACATTCTTGCATCAATCGTGTGACCGGCGGATTGTAAACCAAATCATAAATCAAATGATTACTGTTGAGTTGGTCTAAGGGAATATCCGGGATACCCTCCACTTTTGGAAAAGTCCCAAGGGGAGTGGTGTTGATCAGTAAGGGATAGTTTTTCAAAATTTCCCTGTCATTGGTTAAATCTTGGTAGGTAATCTGATTTTCGGCTTTCTTACGGGAAACAGACAAAAATGATACATTGAGATCCTTTAGTGCCTGCTTTACAGCTTTGGAAGCTCCCCCTGTTCCCAGCACCAATGCGCTGGGAATCGAATTCCCTAACCATGCCTGAAGGGAATGTTTGAATCCGATATAGTCGGTATTAAACCCTGTCTTTTTCCCTTCTTTAATCCGGATGCAATTTACTGCCCCTATCGTCTTGCAGGCAGGATCGAGCTCGTCCAAAAAAGGAATCACCTGCTCTTTGTAGGGAATGGTCACCGCCATTCCCTGAAGCTCTGGGTTTTTTTCTACTACAGCGAGAAAATCTTCGATTTGAGGGATTTCATACAGGTCAAACTGACAGCCCTCAATCCCCTCTCGCTCAAACTTGGCCGTGAAATACTTTTTTGAAAAGGAGTGGCCTAATGGAAACCCGATCAGTCCGAATTTTCTCATGCTTTCTGAAGTTTATTGGCCAACCATTCAATGAATAATACAAGGCCTATTCCAAACAAAAAAGCCAAAATAGCAAACCCCAACTGAGGCGCCTCTCCCACTTGGGTTAGGTATTCTGTAGGCAGAATATTTTCTGTCAGAAAAGGTTTTTGCTCTCCACTGGAAGAAGTTCTCCATGCAGTGACAATCTTCCACGGCCAAAGTTCATTCACCGAACCCAGCATAAATCCGGAAAGCAGTCCGATGGTTGCTGAATGAAATTTTCGAAGCAAATAAGCAACCACCCTGCTAAAAGAAAGAATTCCGACTAGGCAGCCGGAGGCAAAAAGAGCCAACGTAATGATGTCCTTATCCGAAACCGCCTTGAGAATCGGTTCATATTTCCCCAAAATCAACAGGATAAAACTACCGCTGATTCCGGGTAGAATCATCGCACAGATTGCAATTGCGCCAGCCACAAAGGTGAACCAAAGTGCATCAGGAGAGGTAGTTGGCGGCAAGTTGGTCACCCACCATGCGATGACAGTACCCAGCAGGACAGCGATCACAACCCCAAAATGCCACCTTTTGATATCTTTAAGAATCAAAAATGCACTCACCAAAATCAAGCCGCAGAAAAAAGACCAAAGAGGGATAGGATGCTCCTTCATGAGATAAGTAATCACTTTTGACAGCGCAAAAATGCTGGTCAAAATGCCGAGAAGAAGACTTAGTAAAAACGATCCGTTTACGTTATGATAGAATTTTTTGATTTCAAGGGATTTCAGCAAAAGCAAATTTTCAAGATTGAACGAATTGATGCTATCCAAAAGCTGCTGGTAAATTCCTGCGATCAAGGCAATTGAGCCTCCAGAAACACCTGGAACAATATCCGCTGCTCCCATAGCCATTCCCTTGAGATAAGTAAGGCCATATTTTTTAATTGAATTCATAGCACAAAAATAAAGGCTGACCAATGAATCGATCAGCCTCATGATTACGGGTTTGATTAAAGTTTGATTTCTCCCAGAAAGTGATCGAAGGTATCTCCCCGCAGGCCCAGACGAATTGTCTCCAAAGGAATCACTTCAGAGGGGCTGATGTTTCCAAGGTTTACATTGGCTCCGAGCAGTTTTATAAACCATACCTGCTGCGACTTTTGAGGAGCTTCCCAGATAATGCGCTCTTCTGGCACCTGGGTAAGGATTTCCTCCACCAAGCCTTGACGCACTTCTCCTGAATCCCGGAAAAGACCCACATTTCCACCTTCTCTTGCCTCACCGATTACCTTCCAGGCACCCGCATTTAGCTCGGTCTGCATCTGCTCGATCCATTTGTATGGAGGGATAATTTTTGCAGCATCTTTGGAACCCACTTCTGAAAGTACGGTCACCTGCTTCGCAAGTGTGCTGATGAATTCACACTTTTTTTCATGGTTGAGAGAGATGGAACCATCGGATACTTCGGCGTATTCCAACCCATAGGTGTCCAACACTTTACGATAATCGTCAAACTGTCCTCTCACGATAAATGCCTCAAAAAGCGTCCCTCCAAAATACACAGGGATTCCGGCTTCACGATAAACGGCAATTTTTTCTTTGAGCTTTTTGGTGACGAAAGAAGTGGCCCAACCCAACTTTACAATGTCCACATAATCAGAACAGCTTTCTACAAAATCTTCAGTTTCTCTCAGGCTGAGACCTTTGTCCATCGCCATAGTAAATCCCGTGGTACGTGGCTTTTCAGTACGTACAGGGAGATTCTTCAGCACATAATTCATTTGCTAGGTTTTAATGTTTAGAGCTGGGAAGTATTATCCCGATATTGGTCTATGATCTTGTAGATCGCCTTCTGCTTTTTCAACTCAGGCATCAACTCATACAAGATCGTATGCCGATCAAAGTCCAAAGTTAACGCATTTTCCAAATAAGTGAAGGCCTCTTTGTATTTACCCATTTTGATCAGATAGACCACTATTCTGTAATAGAGCTCTGCTTCTTCAGGCGATTCTTCTATTCCCTCACGAATCACATCTATGGCCTCTTCGAAGCGGTTTTGCTCAAAATAGATCACAGAAAGATTCACGTAGGTTTCCATGATTCCGGGCTCTAGATTGATGGCTTCTTCATAGGCTTCCGAACTTGCCTGTAGGTTACCCAAGTTAAATTCGGCGTCAGCCAGTCCTACCCAATAGTTAGGGTTATCCTTGTTGAGATGGATCGCTTTTTTGAAATAGTGGATGGCTTCAAAGTATTTCTCTTTCTTCAGCATGCACATACCCAATCCAAACCACGCATCATCGTATTCCTCATCCAGCTTTGCGGATTTTTTAAAATATTTGAATGCCTCCTCAATCTTTCCGAGCTTTTCATACGCTGCTCCCATATAGCAGCAATTCTCGGCATTGGCCCCTTCGCAATTGATGGTGTTTTGGTAGGCCTCCAAGGCTGCCTCATATTGATGAGTATTCATCAGAGAATTACCCATATTGAAATAGGCTGATGCAAATGCATCATCAATCAACAAGGCATATTCGTAAGCTTGAATGGCCTCTTCGAATCTCCCCAGACGGTTAAAGACTACTCCCAGATTATACCAAGCTCCTGCCGAATAAGGATCCTGATCGATAAACTCCTGGTAGAACTCCAGAATCTCATCAAATGACCCTTCTTCTTCAGTAATCATAGCCAGTTGGAACAGCGCATCCTCATGGTTAATCCTGTTTTTGACCGCTTCTTTGAAGTAGTGGCTTGCTTTGGTATTGTCACCCTTAGCCCGGTAAAGGTTACCGAGGGAATAAAAGACTTCGGCTTTATCTTCTGCCATAGGAAGGTAATTTTCCAGAAGGTCAATTCCATCCTGAAAATTTCCCGCCAAGATCTGAGCATTGGCTAGGGCAAGCACGATGTCTTCGTTGTTTGGCGATAGATTATTAAGTTGTTCAAGGATATCAAGTCCCTCGTCAAGCTCATCGTTAAAAATCAAACATTGCGCTTTTTGCAGACGAATCTCCACTGAGAAAGGAAACTTTTCCAAGGCATATTCTGCAGCTCTAAGTGCTTTGAGGAATTTTTGCTGATCAAAGTAAAACCGGATGATGTCTTCCAGCTCTTCTTCTTCGAAATACAGGTCCATGTTGGACTTCAGGGAATTTTCAAATCGCTCCACAAGCTTTTTGTCCTCTTCCCAGTCGTGATCGTGATCTCCGGTCATTCGATAGTATTATGGTTTTTTTAAGATACCAAATATTCGGGTATCCTAGCAGTTGGTTTTGTTAATTTTTTTCAATTCCTGATAGGGATTGTTGGGTAGAGATTCGGGAAATCTGGTTGATTTCTATAAGGTCAGAACGCCAAGGGGCAAAAATAAGTTTGATCAGGGCTGTTTCGCCCAATCAAGTGTCTCTTCCAAACTCCTGTACTTGAAATCTAAAAGGGACTGAACCTTAGAATTAGAATAGTAAATTTTTACTTGAGCATTGTTTGCCAATTGCCTATTGAGGGGGCTTTTAGAAAGTCCAAGCATTTTGAAAAACCCCAGAATTGGCAAGCTTATTCTTAGCATCCTATTGGATATGGGAAATTTTGGTGCTTTTACTCCGAAAGTTTTTGCTACAAGAGCGAAGAAATGTTGATAGGGATAACTTTCCTTATTCAAAATAAATCGCTCACCCCAGGCATTTTTCTCAACCAGCAAGCGGGTGATGGAAGCAGCATCACGTATGTCGATGAAGTTTAGATTTCCTTTGGGGAAAAACATGTTCTCTTTTATAACATACTGATAAATAAAACCGCTGCTTTTTTCATAACTGGCCTTTCCCAGAAGAATTGACGGATTCACCACCAAGGTCTCCAATCCTTCCTGCTCCCCTCTCCACACTTCCAACTCCCCCCAGTACTTGGAAACGGCATAACCCGAATTAAGAGGGGAATCCACCCATTTGAAGTTTTCATCGTACTCCTTGAACTCTGGTGATCGGCCAATGGCAGAAACCGAACTGACATGTACCAAACGCTTCACACCTGAACAAAGCATCGCATTGACCACATTGGCTGTACCTTGGGCATTGATCCGATACAGTTCTTCTTCATCCTTGGAAGAAAAGGACACCATACCCGCCGAATGAATCACAAGATCCATTCCCTTCATGGCATCCAAGAGTGAATCCATATCTGAGATATCACCTTCTTGCCATACGATGGGGAAGTCCACGTCTTCCAAAAGACCCAAGTTGGAACTGGCTCTTTTTAGTCCGTAAATTTTGCCCAACTGACTGAATTCCCGAGCAAGGTGGCTTCCGAAATAGCCGGTGATTCCTGTGATTAATATATTCATAAGCTGATTTAGAGCTGATGATTGATCAGCTCCAGCTTTTTTATCTTTTCGTAGATTTTTTGGAGTTTGGGCAGTGTTTCGAGCATATCCAAATACCGCGCATTGTGACAGTCTGTCCCCAACAAGGCTACTGCATTTTTTTCAATTAGCATTTCCCCAAAATCCTTTACGGGTTTGGAATAAAACCCAGTTAAAGAAAGAAGGTTGACCTGAAAGAGCAGATTTCTTTCCATCAGTTCTTCCTGGAGCTTTTTGTCTGCTATTAGGTATTGGTATCGCTCAGGATGTGCAAGGATAGGCTTGTAGCCTGCCATTTCCAGATGGAAAATAATATCCAACAGCATCTGAGGCTTATTGATAAAACCGGTTTCTACCAAGATATAATCATCCCCAAACGTGAGCATTTTTTCTCCGGATTTAACTTTCTCCAAGAAAATCTCATCCATGTAGTATTCTGCAGCTGCCTCGATCTCAATCTTGATGCCTTCAGACCTCATCGCTTTTTTCAGGTCTTCGAGACCAAGTCCGATGATCTCCGGAGTATTGCGATAATACTCCGACATGATATGGGGAGTTGTGATGATTTTCCGGAGTCCGAAATCGGCTAGGCGTTTTATCAACGAAAGGGACTCTTCCATGGACTTTGATCCATCGTCTATCCCGGGAATCAGATGTGAATGCATATCCACCTGAAGCCATGAAAGATCAAGGGCTTCAATCTCTGATGGTTTTTTCTTAAGAAAATCCAGCCAACCCATTATAATCCACCTCCTGTTTGAATTCTGAATTCTTCCAAAGTAGGCCAAACCTTGTCTTTTTCAGAAATAATGGGGCTCTCGACCATCCAATCGATGCCCAAAGCAGGGTCAGACCATAGGATTCCTCCCTCGGATGACTTATGGTAATAATTAGAGCACCTGTAGACAAAAATGGCATCTTCCAAAACGGAAAACCCATGTCCAAAACCTGCCGGCATATAAAGCAGGTTATTTTTTTCAGCATCCAAAATGGTGGAATAGACTTTCCCAAAGGTTGGAGAGTCTTTTCTTAGGTCTAATGCCACATCCAACACTTTTCCAGAAATCACTCTGACCAATTTGGCTTGAGCATAGGGAGCCCGCTGAAAATGTAATCCTCTGACAGTTCCTTTTTGAGAAAAGGACTGATTGTCCTGAACCCAATTTTCAGAAATTCCCACTTTCTCAAGCCAGTCCTGACGAAAGGATTCAAAAAAATATCCGCGGTTATCCGGGAAAACTTTAGGGAAAATCTCGAAAACTCCTGGAATGGGGGTGATTTGCAATTCTGCCATTTTGGCGACCTTATTTTGCTTTAATCGGCAAAATAACCACTAGACTCTCGAGTATCCTAATCTATTCTGAGGAATTATGCCCAAATTTGGAGCAAGCGAACTGAAAATCAAATACTCCCAACTCGAGTTTGTAGATTCGGAATTGTCCGAATGAACCATTCTCGCGGTATTCTCCTTTCAAAGAGACATCACATATTTATGAGTAAAATTTCAAGAAAACTCCAAAAACTGCACGAGACCGCTCCCAAAATAGAAACAGCGGTGCTTGTCACACTCATCAGACAACAACAAAGTGATCAGGAAGTGGAGGAACACCTCGAGGAATTGGCATTTTTGGCTGAGACCTTGGGAGTAAAGACGGTTTACCGATTTACACAAAGGATGGAAAAACCGGATATCCGGACTTTTGTGGGAAAAGGAAAACTGGAAGAAATCCAAGCCTATGTAGAGCACTTCAAAGTGGACATGGTCATTTTCGATGATGACCTGACTCCTTCCCAAATGAGAAATCTCGAAAATGAGCTTAAGGTCAAAATCTACGACCGTTCCCTTCTGATTTTGGATATTTTCCTCCAAAGAGCTCAGACCGCCCAGGCAAAAACCCAAGTCGAACTGGCAAGATTCCAATACCTGCTTCCCAGACTGACCAATATGTGGACCCACTTGGAGCGTCAGCGAGGCGGTACAGGTACCCGAGGAGGCGCTGGTGAGAAGGAAATCGAAACCGATAAGCGAGATATTAGAAACAAAATCACCCTACTCAAAGAAAAACTCCGCGAGATCGAAAAGCAGGGGATTACGCAACGAAAAGGCAGAAAAGGCATCGTGCGTGTGGCCCTTGTCGGCTACACCAACGTGGGTAAGTCCACCCTGATGAACCTCATCACCAAGACAGATATCCTTGCGGAAAATAAACTATTTGCAACAGTAGATTCTACTGTGAGAAAGGTAGTCTTGGAAAATATTCCTTTCCTGCTTTCAGACACGGTCGGGTTTATCCGAAAGCTCCCCACTCACCTGATCGAGTCCTTCAAATCCACCTTGGATGAGATAAGGGAGGCAGATTTGCTCGTGCATGTGGTGGACATTTCTCACCATGCTTTCGAGGACCATATTGCAGTAGTAACCCAGACCTTAAGAGAGATTAAGGCAGGAGACAAGCCCATCCTATTGGTTTTTAACAAAATCGATCAAGTACAACAGATGCCTTCTGAGGAAGAGTCCCAACATATCAGCGAGCATGAGCTACAGGAAACACGCTATGTTGACTTCAAGGCACTTTCTGAAGCTTATGAAAAGAAAAACGGGATCAAGCCAGTGTTTATGGCTGCAGGATTGGGAGAAAATGTGGAAGGATTCCGCGAGGCCCTGGTAGCTGAGGTCAAAAAGCAACACCGAAAAATCTATCCCCACTACCTAGAAGATGAAGTGGTGGACTGGAGCGGGAAATGGGAGGAGAGTGAGTAAGGTGGTCTTTTTGGACTAGCCCCCAAAAGTTGGGGGATTTAAGAATGATTTAGAATTAATGAAATCGTTTTTTCCTAAACCCCCGGAAACGATATCCCCTTTACCCTACGATACAGATTCAGGGCGTATTTATCGGTCATGCCGGAGATAAAATCCACCAAAGCCCTAAGTAGCGGATAGGGATTGACAGCGGCCCCCCAGCCTTTGAGTGGGAAATCTTCGGGAAGAAGTCTCAAAATACTTTTGTCCTGTCCGGAGAAATATTCAGGTGCATAAAACTGATGGTACAAAGCCTGAGAAAACACAGAGAGCAGACCTTCCAAAACTTGAAATCCCGCCGCTTCTTTTTCCAAGACAACTTTTGACCGATAAATCTTTTGAACCGACACTTTGGAAATTTCTGCCAAGGCTTTGGCCGAAGGGATGATATCAGTGAGGGCTTTGTCGAAATTTCCCTTGCGCATATTTTCCTCATAATGGGCGAAGACCTCCACAGTTTCCCGGATCAATTGCCCGATCGTCAAGGCTCTCAATGCTCCTAAGTTTTGAGCTTGAGTCCGGTCTTTCAGCTTTTCTTTATCAAACTTATCTCCCAGGATGGGCTTGAGAAGTTTGAGCGTTTCTTCAAACGTGACCAAGCCAAGGGTACAACCATCTTCCAGATCGATAATGCTGTAACAGATGTCATCCGCCGCCTCCACCAGGAAAGCCAAAGGATGTCGAGCCCAAGAGTCAGAACTAATCTTTTCCATTCCCAATGCATCAGCCATTTGCTCAAAGTCAATGAGCTGATTGATGAAGAACCCATATTTCTTTTGGCTCTTTCTGGCAATGTCACGCTGAACGATCAAGCTGGGTCTTGGATACTTGGTGAAAGCCGCCAGAGTTGCATAGGTAAGTTTCAGACCCGACTGCTTGGAAACTAACATGCGGAAGCCCTGCGCATTACCTTCAAAATTAATCAAATCAGACCATTGATCTACCCGGACATGCTTTTCCCAGACCTTTCCCATAGGATGGAGCCTGAAAAAATCTGAGATGGCTTCCTCTCCTGCGTGCCCAAAAGGGGGATTTCCGATATCATGTGTAAGTGCAGCGGCGGCTACAATGGATCCAATCGCCGAAGAAGTGATCCCAAGAGCATGTAGGTTCGGGTATTTTTCCAAGAGAAACTCTCCGGCGGATTTGCCCAGTGACCTGCCCACGCTGGAAACCTCCAGGCTATGCGTCAGCCGGGTATGAACAAAAGCCTGTTCGGGGAGGGGAAAAACCTGCGTCTTATCCTGAAGATTACGAAATGGGGCCGAAAAGATAATACGATCGTAGTCGATCTCAAACTCACTTCGGACAGCATCGGCTTGCAAAGATCTGATCCCCTCGCCAAATCTTCCCGAGGATAGCAATCGTTCCCATTTCATCATGCCCAAAATTAATAACCTACGGAGACAAATACGGAAATTGAAAAAAAGATTCAGCTTTGGCATAAAGCTTGGGCTTCCTTACACCCAACCAACAATCCACAATCAATATGAAACAACTTGCAATGCTTTCCAGCTTTTTCCTGATGCTCTTTTTGGCATTTGGATGTGAAATGAATGATGGACCCAATTCGAATGAAGCTCGTGTAAATTTTCGATTAGTCGATGCTCCTGCAGATTTTGATGAGGTTTGGGTAGAAGTCATCTCCCTACGGATCAAGGCAGACTATGACGGAAGCGACATGAATGAAGAAGAGTCTACATGGAAAGAAATCAAATACGATGGCCCCAAAATGGTCAACTTGCTTAACCTGACAGGAGGAAATTCCATTTTGCTTGGTTCTGAGGAATTACCTGAAGGAAAAATTGATCAAATACGTTTGGTTCTTGGTGAAAACAATTACTTGATGAAGGGACAGGTTAGGACCGAACTCAAAACCCCAAGTGCCCAACAAAGTGGATTGAAAATAAAAGTTAATCAGGAGATTGAGGGAGGTAATACTTATGACCTAGTCATTGATTTTGATGTGGCCAAGTCTATCGTTGTCGCAGGGAATTCGGGAAATGTAATTTTAAAACCGGTCCTTAGAGCCTATTTGGAACAAAGCCAGGGAATACAAGGTCAAGTCAATCCGGTAGAAGCCCAACCTATCCAAATATCCATTACTGGTAACGGAGTAGAAGCAAACACCTTTACCAACGCGGAAGGCAAATTCTCAATTCTAGGATTGAATCCCGGAACCTATACTGTTTCGATCATTCCCAATGAAAACTACGACTCTCAAACGATCACGAATGTGGTCGTAGAGGAAGATAAAATCACTACTTTGCCAACCATAACCTTGGTACAACTCTGATTAGAAAAAGATTAATGAATTGCCCTCAAAGAGTTATTGGACTTTTTGGGGGCATTTTTATTGGTCTTATCCGATTATCAGGTGTGAAGAATGAGAGGAATTGGCCTAAATTTACCCCGTGAAGCACTCGACACCTCTTTTTTTTATCCTTCTTTCTATCCTCTTCGCTACAGCATGTGAAGGTCCCGATACTAGCCCAAAAGCATTGGTCAATGTCTTTTTGGTAGACGCACCAGCTAATTGGGACTCAGTGGTAGTGGATATCCAAGGGGTAGAAATAGATTTTGTACAGAGTGGAAGGCAGGGAGAAATCCAAAAAATTTGGATGCCCTACGAGCCTGCCGACAAGTCCATTGACCTTTCCAAACTGGTCAACGGGAATGCGCTCCCAGTTTCCAGACGTGAATTCCTAATTGGACAAATCACAGGAGTCACTTTTAAATTGGGGAGCTCACACGCCTTGTACCAAGGAGATAAACGATACGATCTTTCTTTGCCTTCAGGAAATACGGACTTTTACAATAACTTAAATGTTGACCTGGAACCCGGCATTTCTTATGACATCATCTTGGACTTCGATTTAGAAAAGTCAATCAAAATGGTTTCTCAAAACCCGCTGTCCTTTTCATATAATCCAACCATCCAGACCTATGCAGGAATAGGCAGAGGTGATATCTCCGGAACTATAGCTCCTACTGATCTCAAGCCTGCCCTGTATGCAATTTCTGGTAAAGATTCTATCAGTACGCATACCAATACCAGCGGGAGTTTTTTGTTCAGACTGGAGCAGGGCATTTACACCTTGTATATTGACCCTAAAGACAATAGATACAAAGCTGACACCATTTTTAATGTGGAAGTTAAAAGCGGACAGCGAACTACCCTAGATAGGATTACCCTTCCCAGACGATGAGTCATATACCTTACATCCGGCGTGCACTTGAACTTGCCGAATGGGGCCGAGGCCATGTCAGCCCCAATCCCATGGTTGGCTGTGTGATCGTACATGATCACAAAATCATCGGTGAAGGCTGGCATCGGGAATATGGAGGTCCTCATGCTGAGGTAAACGCGGTGAATTCCGTAGAAAATCAAGATTTGCTTTCGGAGTCCACAGTATATGTCACCCTGGAACCTTGTGCACATTGGGGAAAAACTCCTCCCTGTGCCAATCTTCTGGTGGAAAAAAAGGTCAAAAAAGTAGTCATCGCAGCTTCAGATTCTAATCCCTTGGTCGGAGGAAGAGGAATCGAAATCCTGAAAAACGCAGGGATCGACGTAGAAATCGGTATTTTGGAACGAGAAGCACGCTGGCAAAACCGTCGCTTTTTCACTCAAATCGAAAAGCAAAGACCCTATGTGATTCTAAAATGGGCCCAAACTCAAGATGGATATGTGGCACGGGAAAATTTCGACTCCAAATGGATCAGTAATTCCCAAAGCCGGCAACTTGTCCACAAGTGGCGTGCTGAGGAAGATGCCATTTTGGTCGGAAAAAATACCGCTGCCTACGACAATCCACGGCTGGATGTACGGGATTGGGTAGGGAAAAATCCAATTCGTGTTGTACTTGATTCCAAACTGGAGCTTTCCGGTGACCTGAATCTTTTTGATCAGTCGGTCCCAACGCTTATTTTCAATACTGTCACGGCAAAAACAAAAGAAAATCTGGAGTGGATTTGCTTGCCTAAAATCACCCCTGAAACTGTCTTAAAGGAACTTTATTCCAGAAAATCCCAAAGTCTGATCGTGGAAGGCGGAAGTCAGGTTCTCAGTCAATTTATCGAATCGGGACTCTGGGATGAGGCAAGGGTATTCACCGCTTCCACCCGATTTGATCGGGGAATTTCTGCTCCCATACTGAACCAAAACCCATCAGAAACACTTACTATCGGCACAGATCGACTTGATATCTATTACCATGGCTGAAACTTTATTTCTCCCGCAGAATGCCTCAAAAGAAGAAACTTACGAGGCTCTCCTTCCACAAATCGAAGCCCTGATCTCTGGAGAGGTTGATCTTTACGCCAACCTAGCCAATGTGGCTGCAGCACTCAGGGAAGCATTTGGTTTTTTTTGGGTAGGCTTTTATTTGGTTAAAAATGAGCAATTGGTCCTCGGACCCTTTCAGGGACCGATCGCCTGTACCCGGATCAATTTCGGAAAAGGCGTTTGCGGTACAGCCTGGAAAGAAGCAAAAACTCAACTGGTGCCTGATGTCGATGCTTTTCCGGGGCATATCGCTTGCAACTCAGCTTCCAAATCAGAGATTGTGGTGCCTGTGTTCAAAGGAGAGGAAGTCGCCATGGTGCTCGATGTAGACAGCGATAAACTAGCTGACTTTGACAAGACGGATCAAAGGTACCTGGAGGAGCTGATGGGGATATTGGGGGAAACCTTGGCTTGATCTGGTAAAACACTTAATTTCAGGTGTTTAACACTTATCTATGCCGAAAATTTTTGAATACTTAGGGATTATTTTTTTCTTCTATTCCAACGAACACGAGCCAATTCATGTCCATGCGAAAAAAGGTGAATTTGAATCAAAAGCTGAGTTTTTTATCATTGAAGGAAAAATAGAGCAAATAACTATCAGTTCGGTATTTGGTAAAAAACCCTTGAGAGACAATGATTTAAAACATTTTCAGGAATTTTTGGATAAGTTTGGAATGAAAATCGTTGAAAAATGGGTAGACTATTTTGTGTATCACAAGAAAGTTGAGTTCGAAAAAATAAACTCCAAATTGAAATGAAATTCAACATCGAATCACCTGTAGCAGACTACCCAATCCTAGAAGTAATTCAAGCGAAACATATTGCTGATTACGTATTGGAGATAACATTTAACGATGGAATATCAAATCGAATAGATTTTAGAGATTTTCTATCAGGTTCCTCACATCCAGAGATTAGGAAATACCTCGATCAAAGCCTTTTTTTAACCTTTGAGGTAAAAGATGGGAATGTGATTTGGAACGATCATGATTTAATTTTCCCTTTGGCTGATTTGTATTCAGGAAAAATTAGCTGAAAAACAAAATTTCCTGACCACCTCTAAAGTCTTTTCCCTTTCCTCGACCATACCCATGTGGCCTACGCCTTGGAGTTCGATGTAATGAGAAAAGACTTCTTGTTGTGTCCGGCTAGCTTCAATTTTCACCGCACCGTCTTCTGTCCCAGCGATCAGAAGTTTTGGTCCCTTGAAATTTCTCAGGATTTCTACCCGATCTTTTCGATCCCGCATGCCACCTGCATAAGCGATCAGGCCGTCCAAACTGGAACGTTTGGCATCTTCGATGGCAGCCTGGATTTCAGCGGCTAATTCTTCTTTTCGGTTTTCCGGAAAAAGTGGAGGGACAAAGGAGGTCACAAACTTTTCAACCCCATTTTTCTTCAAAAATTGAATCGTGCGATTTCGCATTTCCTTCTTTTCTTCATCATCGGGAAAAGCTGTGGAGTGAAACAAACCCACCGCTTTGATTCGATTTCCCATCAGTTCCAACAAGGCCAAAGTCACATAACCGCCTAAGGAGTGACCAATGACAATCGGATTAGAGAGTTGTATTTCGTCCATCCATTCTTCCAATTGCACGGCTACTTCTTCTAAGGAAATCTGATCTCCATCAATCGGAGAATCTCCAAGACCGGGTAAGTCCGGGCAAATCACACGGAAATTAGCAGAAAGCTCCTCAGCGAAGTAATTCCACATTTGTCCGCTTTCACAGAACCCATGAATCAACACCAAAGGCTGTCCAGAGCCTTTTTCAAAAAAATGAATCATTGGCTGGAGTGATGTTAAGATACGAAGATGTGTTCGGCCATGCTTCTCACTGTGGCGGCGATTCCTTCCGGATCAAATCCACACTCTCTATGAAGCTCAATCTGCTCTCCATGCTCGATGATGGCATCAGGAATACCAAGGCGCTTTACTTGTGCCTGATAGCCATGATCGACCATCCATTCGAGTACTGCTGAGCCAAAACCACCCATCAAGCACCCGTCCTCAACAGTAACCACCTTCTTAAACTTGGAGAACACCTCATGAAGCAATTCCTCATCCAGAGGTTTAACAAATCGCATGTCATAATGCGCAGGATTCAACCCTTCTTTCACAAGAGTTTCACAGGCTTCCACGGCATAGTTGCCCATGTGTCCTATGGTCAGAATCGCCAAGTCTTCACCTTCACGGATGATCCGACCCTGACCCACCGGAATTTCCCTAAGTGGAGTTCTCCACTCTGGCATAACTCCATTTCCTCTAGGATAACGGATGGAAAAAGGTCCTCCATAAATAGAGCCGGTATACATCATATTTCGGAGTTCTTCCTCATTCATCGGTGCGGCCACAACCAAGTTTGGTACGCATCGGAAGTAAGCAATATCATAGGCTCCATGGTGAGTAGGCCCATCTGCGCCTGCAAACCCGGCACGGTCTAGGCAAAATACCACAGGCAAATTTTGCAAACAGACATCATGAATCACCTGATCATAAGCCCGCTGCATAAAAGAAGAGTAAATATTACAGAAAGGAACCAAACCCTGAGTTGCCATACCTGCAGAGAAAGTGACTGCATGCTGCTCTGCAATCCCGACATCAAATGCCCGGTCAGGCATGGCCTTCATCATAATATTCATAGATGAGCCAGAAGGCATCGCTGGAGTAACCCCCATGATTCGGGAATCCTTCTCTGCCAATTCCACTAAGGTATGTCCGAATACATCCTGATATTTCGGAGCCTGAGGCGTGGCAGGTACTTTTTTAAAGATCTCTCCGGTCACTTTGTCAAAAGTACCCGGTGCATGCCAAGTAGTTTTGTTGCCACTTTCGGCAGGGCCATAACCTTTGCCTTTCACGGTGACACAGTGAAGAATTTTGGGACCGGGAATATCTCTTAAGTCCTTAAGGATCTCCACCAAATGATCTACATCATGACCATCTACCGGACCGAAATACCTAAGATTGAGGGATTCAAAAAGGTTACTTTGCTTGAGTACTGCTGACTTGATGGCACCTTCGACTTTGGAAATAATTTCCTGAGCGCTGCTGCCAAACTTGCTCAGCTTACCCAAAATATTCCAAACCTCGTCCTTGACCTTATTGTAGGTATGCGAGGTGGTGATGTCGGTTAAGTAGTCTTTCAATGCCCCTACATTGGGGTCGATGGACATGCAATTGTCGTTGAGGATAATCAGCAGATTGGTGCCACTGACACCGGCATGGTTCATCGCTTCAAAAGCCATCCCACCGGTCATCGATCCGTCACCTATCACAGCGACGTGCTGAATAGTTGACCCTTTGTATTTGGAAGCCATGGCCATACCCAAAGCTGCTGAAATAGAAGTGCTCGAGTGACCTACACCAAAGGTATCGTATTCACTTTCTTTTCTCTTTGGAAAACCTGACAAGCCCCCGTAAACACGGTTGGTATGAAACTGATCTCTTCTGCCAGTCAGGATCTTATGTCCATAGGCCTGATGCCCCACATCCCAAACCAGTTGGTCTTCGGGAGTGTTGAGCACATAGTGAAGTGCAACAGTAAGTTCTACCACTCCAAGACTAGCGCCGAAATGGCCTCCATACACCGATACATTGTCCACGATAAAATGGCGCAGCTCTTCACAGATTTGAACCAATTTGTCTTTAGGAAACTTTTTTAAATCCTCCGGAGTCTGTATTTGGGCGAGTAGTGGACCAGGTGTGATCTGCATTTTATGTTGGGTTGGTGTCAAAGATGGATAACCTTAAGTTGGAAAGTTTGTTTGTTGTTCAAGTAAAATGCCAAGGACAAAACATGCTTTCCATTATTTACCTCATCTCCAATTAATTTATCTTAATTGAATATCTTTGGCTACGAGGAGGCAAAATTAACCCAATAATTTAAATATCCGGTGAGTTTCGAGATCAAATTACCCTTGTTCGAAGGACCTTTCGACCTGATGCTCTTTTTCATAGAGCGGGACGAACTGGATATCTATGATATTCCCATCTCCAAGATTACCAATGACTTCCTAGACTACATCCATCATCTGGAAAAGATGGAAATCGAGGTTGCCAGCGAGTTTATCCTGTTTGCGGCAACGCTGATGAAGATCAAATCCCGGATGCTACTTCCCCGGCCCGAACTAAACGAGCATGGGGAAGAAGTCGACCCAAGAGAAGAGCTGGTACGAAACCTCCTGGAATACAAAAAGTATAAGTCTGTGGTGGAAGAACTTGCTCAGATGGAGCAGGAACGGATGTCAAAAGAAAAACGGGGTAATCTAGCTAAGGAGCTATACGAACTAAGCAAACTTGAGGATGTAGAAGCCGAAATGCAGCACGTGGATCTGTACAAGCTCTTGAAAGTATTTCAAAAATGCATGTCCCGGATGGCAGCAAGATCTGAGGAAACCAAACACACGGTAATTCAGTATCCTTACACCATCGAGCAACAAAAGGATTTTGTCCTTGAAAAAATCAGTTTCAAAAAACAAGTGCCTTTCACGGAATTCATTGCCTACAAACCTGACAAAATCTTTGTGATCTATACCTTCTTGGCCATTCTCGAACTTCTCCAGCTTTCTCAAGTGACTATCGTCATCGGAGAGGGATACAATAATTTCTGGGTGGAAAAAACAGAGCCAGTCGCTGCCTGAGTATGAAGTTGGACAACAAGAAGATTTTCCAAACCCTTAACCCTAACAAGGTCTGGGTACCGGTCATCATCGGATTGGCAATCGTGTTTGCCATGTTTTACATGGATCCCAACCTGACCTCCGAAAACCTCAAGGTGGTGATTGACGCCTCTCCCTTGTTCATTTTTTTAGCCATTCTGGTGATTTTCTTTAGGGACTTTGGCTATGTATACCGTATTCGGGAAATCACTGACCGCCAACTTACCTGGACCCGATCAATCTATGTCATCATCCTTTGGGAATTTGCCTCAGCGGTTACTCCTTCGGTGGTAGGAGGAACAGCGGTGGCGATGTTTATCCTCAACAAGGAGGGAATTAAAATGGGAAAAGCCATTGCCTATGTAATGGTGACAGCGATCTTGGACAACTTGTTTTTTGTCATAGGGGCTCCGATTATTCTCTACTTTGCGCAAGGAAATATTTTCCCGGAAAGCAAGTTGTTGGAATCCCAGCTTGGCGACAGCCTACAAGCTATTTTTTGGCTGAGCTATGCTCTTTATGCGTCGTATAGCTTGGTAATGGCAGCAGCCTTGTTTTATAGACCGCGAGTTTTTAAATGGCTATTGATCAAAATCTTTTCAATCAAATTCCTGCGCAAGTGGAAGCATGATGCGCAGGAATATGGCAATCAGATCATCGAGGCGTCCAAACAGCTTTCCGGGAAAACATTCAACTATTGGCTTCCCATTATAGGAGCTACGATTTTTGTTTGGTCTTCCCGCTACCTGATGCTTAATGCGCTCATCTCCGCATTTGTACCCCTGGATTTACTTGATCATGTGATCGTTTTTGCGAGACAAGTGATCATGTGGATCGTGATGATGATCTCTCCTACTCCGGGCAGCAGCGGTACGGCAGAGTTTTTCTATGGACAGTTTTTTGCTGAGTTTTTGGGAAAATACACGTTTGTCACCAGCATCGTCTGGAGACTGCTATCGTACTATCCGTACTTAATATTAGGTGCTATTTTCCTGCCAAGATGGATTCGTCAGGTATTTTTCAAAAAGAAAACAGAGGAAGAATAAATGCTTGCGCCACTTTCCATAAGCCAACTTGCAGAAATCACGGGAGGAATTATCCTTGGCACACGCCATGACCACTGGATTACCCAAATCAGCATCGATTCACGGCAAATTCTCCATGCAGAGCAAACCCTTTTTGTAGCCCTCAAAGGTTCCAAAGCCGACGGAGCAGACTTTATTCCCCAACTCCTGGAGGAGGGTGTCCGGACTTTTTTAATTCAAAAAAACTCTACTCTTCCTGAACAATGGCTGAGTCAGGGATCATTCATTGAAGTGGAAGACTCACGAAGGGCACTTCAGCAAATCGCGGCCTATCAGCGAAATCTATTTACAAAACCTGTAGTTGCAATCACCGGAAGCAATGGCAAAACCATCATCAAAGAATGGCTCGGTCAAGTGCTGAGTCAGCGATTTGCGGTAGCCAAAAGTCCTAAAAGCTACAATTCCCAAGTCGGAGTTCCTTTGTCTGTTTTTGGTATTCAAGCCTACCACCAAGTTGCCATTTTGGAAGCTGGTGTTTCCAAGGCAGGTGATATGGATACTCTCGTCAAGATCATACAACCCGATTTGGGAATTTTCAGCAACATAGGATCAGCTCATGAAGAGGGTTTTTCTGGAATCCGGGAAAAAATTCATGAAAAACTCAAGCTTTTCGAGAACGTCAAACTGCTCATCTACTGTAAAGATCAAGAACTTCTTTGCCAAGAAATAGAAAACACAACACCTGCGGAGAAACTCATCTCCTGGTCCAAAAAATCGGGTGCAGATTTCAGTGTTTCCTGGAAAAATCTGGAAGGAAAAACCCGGATTATCCTGATGAAAAACGATCTGAAGACAATGACTTTTCTGGTGCCCTTTACTGATCAGGCTTCTTTGGAAAATGTCACTCACGTGGTCGTGGCAGCCCTGACTCTTGGAGAAGACATTCCTGCCATCCAAGAAGGCCTCAACCACCTGAAGCCTGTGGACATGCGCCTGACTTTGAAACCAGGCATTAACGATTCGCTGATCATTGACGACACCTATAACAATGACCTCGCAGGACTAAAAGTCGCTCTTGAATTTCTCAGTCAACAGCGGCCCAAGCAGTCCAAAATCCTGATTATTTCAGACTTACTGCAGCAGGGACTTCCGGAAAAAGTATACTCTGAAGTGGGTGAATTGATCCATTCCTATGGTATTGACCAAATCATCGGCGTGGGTACCGAGATTAAACGGTTGGAAACCTTTTTTCCAGGGAAGGCCAAAACCTATCCCTCCACAGATGTATTGCTCCAAAACCTTGACCCTGAACGCTTTCAAAACGACTTGATCCTGATCACTGGAGCACGCTCATTTGCCTTTGAGAGAATTGTGAATCGCCTTCAGCAACGAATCCACGGCACCACCTTGGAAATCAATCTGAATGCGCTCACCCATAACTTCAACTTTTACAAAAGGCAAATCAAAGCCGGCACCAAAGTCATGGTCATGGTCAAGGCTTTTGCCTATGGAGGAGGTGCGGCCGAAATCGCGAATCACCTTCAAACTATGGGGGCGGATTACCTGGCGGTGGCGTTTTCAGATGAGGGCGTGGCTCTGAGGAAGCAGGGAATCCGCCTTCCCATCATGGTACTAAACCCCGTTGAGGAGTCCTTTGATCTACTTAGGGAATACGATCTCGAGCCAGTAGTCTTTAGTCCGGAATTTTTCAAAAAACTTGGACTCTATGCTCGACATCAAGGCATCCACCTCTCGGTCCACCTCGATTTAGACACGGGAATGCACCGTTTGGGCTTTGAGGAAAAACATTTGTCAGAGCTTAAAAAGCTTATCCATGAATTTCCGGAATTGAACATCGCAAGCCTTTACACGCATTTGGTGGGAGCTGATGAGGAGATTCATCATGATTTTTCTATCCAACAGCTGGATCAATTCATGTCCATGAAATCAGAGATTGAATCTATCCTGGATTACAATCCTTTGATCCATGCCCTAAACTCCGCAGGAATCGTGCGGTTTCCCGATTATCAAATGGACATGGTCCGCTTGGGTATCGGACTCTATGGGGTGGAGGTGACAGGAAAATACGACGCGGAGCTCAAGCCAGTGAGCACCTTGAAAACTACCATTTCCCAAGTCAAGGAATTGCCCGCCGGCGCTACCATAGGATATTCCAGAAAGGGGATCTTACCGAATGGAGGCAAAATTGCCACTCTGGCAATTGGATATGCAGATGGCTACGATCGCAGATTTTCCCAAGGTAAGGGATATGTGCTGATACAAGGAAAAAAAGCACCTGTGATCGGGAATGTGTGCATGGACATGGTGATGGTGGATGTAAGCGAAATTGATGAAGTCAATGCGGGAGATGAAGCCATTATCTACGGTGAGCAGATTTCACTCAAAGAACTGGCAGACCGAATCGGCACCATTCCATACGAACTTCTCACCAATATCAGCACCAGAGTCAAGCGGATATATTATTTAGACTAGTCCCTTTTTCTTAACTTCCGTCATGAAGTTGAGCAAAAAATACCTAGCCCATGTCGTATTTGAGTCAAACGACCCAGCTTCCAAAACTTTTGACATAGTACTTCTACTATTGATTTTCAGCTCCGTCATGGTAGCTATCCTGGATTCGGTACAGGACCTGCATCTTGAATATGGTAGAATTTTTTACTTGATGGAGCTTGGGTTCACTTTCCTTTTTACTGTGGAGTACATCCTACGGGTATGGCTTACCAGCCGAACCCTGAAATACGTAACCAGCTTCTACGGAATCATTGATTTATTGGCCATATTACCTGTTTACCTGAGTTTTTTCGTTGCAAATACCCAACTATTATCCGTGATCCGAGCGCTGAGATTGTTGCGAGTGGTTCGAATCCTTAAGCTTGGGAGATATTTGGCCGAGGCAGACTTTCTCAGAGAATCCATCAAAGCAAGTGCGGCTAAAATTCAGATTTTCTTATTTACTGTGCTCACTATAGTGCTGGTGATGGGCACCCTGATGTTTGTGATTGAAGGACCGGAAAGTGGATTTACAAGTATTCCGGTAAGCATGTATTGGGCAATAGTGACCCTGACGACCGTCGGGTTTGGAGACATCACGCCCATCACACCTTGGGGCCAGCTGATGGCCTCTCTCATCATGCTTCTTGGTTATGCGATCATCGCTGTACCCACAGGGATTGTGAGTTCGGAAATGGCACGCAGGAGAAAACCTGAACACTTTGAGCAGCTGAAATCATGTACCTTCTGTGGATTTGAGCGGGTGGAAGAAGGAGATAAATTTTGCAGAAAATGTGGTAATGAGATAGGGTAAGGCCTTTTTAAAGTTCCATATGGACTAGGGGATAAGGCATGCCCAAACCGTCTTTTTCAGATCGACCAAATACTTTAAAACCGATTTTCTCATAAAACTTTCTTGCCGATTCATTTTGTTCATTGACATCCACTTGTCGGCAATCTAAATTTTGAATTGCAAAATCTGCCATCAAACGGCCAAGACCTTTGCCGATAAGCAATGGATCCAAAAACAACATCTCCAGCTTTTGGTCAGAAACACCCAAAAACCCAAAAACCTGATTGTTCTTTTGGAGGCAATACACCTGCAAGAGATTGAAATCGATATGCTCTACCACTGATTTGATTTTCTCAAAATCTTCCCTTTTTAAAAAATAATGGGTGGCCAAAACAGAATCCTCCCACACTTTGATAAGTTGGTTTCGATGAGCATACCGGTAAGGCTTAATGTCAAATTCTTGATGATCCATATCGGGCTCTTAGGGTAAAAATCTTTTCCATCCCACCAGTTGGGCAGTATAAATACTTCCTCTTCCGCTGAAAATATAGGCAACCAAACATGACAATCCCAGAAAAATTCCGGGCTCATAACCAAAAAGCTCCATGCCCATCACCGTGCAGGCCAAGGGGGTATTGGTAGCTCCCGAAAAAACTCCCACAAAACCACATCCTGCCAGCAAGGCCAAAGGCAGAGGAATCCATGAGGAAAGTGCATTGCCCAGTGTAGCTCCAGTAAAGAAAAGTGGGGTCACTTCTCCTCCTTTAAACCCCGAACCCAACGTCAATCCTGTCAATCCTGTTTTAGCCAGAAAATCATACCAAGGCAAAGGGGTCTCAAATGCCTCCATGATTCTCGGGACTCCCAGCCCAATGTACGTATATGCACCAGTGAAATACACAAAAATGGCTACCATAACTCCACCCACCACTGGACGGAGCGGAGGATAGGCAATATTTTTTTTAAATGCATTTCCCAACAAATGACCTGTTTCAGCAAATAGCCTCGCTGCCAAACCAAAGGCCATACCGGCTGGAATGATCCAAAGCAGGTTGGTCAGGGTATGCGAAGCAACTTCAGGTATGGCATAGGATGTATGCCCGATACCCCATCCCCATTCACATACCCAATGGGCCACAAAAGCTGTCCAAAATGCAGGAAAGAGCGATTGAGCCTGAAACCTTCGATTGAGCATCCACTCCAAAGAAAAAACAGCCCCCGCCAATGGAGTTCCAAAAACAGAAGCGAAACCTCCCGCTACCCCGCAGATCAAGATAATCCTCCTACTTTCAGCATCCAGTGAAAACCATTTGGTCAATTGGTCGGCAAGCGATCCCCCCATTTGCACAGCAGTACCTTCTCGTCCTGCAGATCCTCCAAAAAGGTGGGTAAAAATGGTACCTAAAAGTACCAAGGGAGTCATTCGCAGCGGAATGGGATTCTGGCTTTGGTACAATTCCTCAAGAAGAAGATTGTTCCCTTTGACTGAATTGGCCCCATAATGGTGATATACATAGCCGATACCAAAACCGGCTACCGGCAAAAGTGCCAATAGCCATAGGTGTGCATCCCGAAAATCGGTAACTATAGAAAGCAAAGCTAAAAACAATGCGGAGGCCGAACCGGACAAAATGCCCACTAAAGTGCCTAATCCTAGCCAATTCAAAAGGTATCTTACCAAGGGATGCTGATTGAAGAGTCTTAAGATGGCACAAAGAACGGAGGGTGTCCAATAAATTGAAATAAAAATCTGAATATTAACATAACCTGATTGATCGGTCGGATGTCGTGAAAACGTACACTTCAACCAAAAGCGAGAATTTGGGTTAGATAAAAAAACAATCATGAAACACATTCTTATCACAGGAGGCTCAGGTCTAGTAGGTCAGCAAATCACCCAACTGCTGGAAAAGAAAGGCTATGAAGTGGCCTGGCTGAGCCGGAGTCCTCAAGGAAAAAAGTCGTTCCTATGGAATGTTGAAAAAGGAGAAATCGATCCCAAAGCCATCGAATGGGCAGATGCCATTATCCATTTGGCCGGTGCGGGTGTTGCGGAAAAGCGCTGGACACCTGAGCGGAAAAAACTCATTTTGGAATCCAGGACTCAAAGCACTCAACTGCTTTTCTCCGCCATCGAAAAATCAGAAAGAAAGCCAAGCACCTTTATCTCTGCTTCCGCGGTGGGGTATTATGGATTCAATACAGGCACTGCCTTGGTGGATGAAAGCAGCAAACCCGGAAGTGATTTTTTGGCAGAAGTGGTGATGGCTTGGGAAAATGAAGTGAAAAAGATGGAATCGCTTCAGCTACGTACAGTGCTGCTTCGGATAGGAATCGTGCTGGACGCCGAGGGTGGAGCTTTGGGAGAAATGCTGAAACCACCTGTCGCGGCACCCTTGGGTTCAGGAGATCAATGGATGAGTTGGATTCACATTGAGGACTTGGCGAGGATGTTCGTATTTGCTTTGGAAAAAACCACCCTGCAGGGAGTTTTCAATGCCGTCGGGCCGAATCCAGCCACCAATCAGCAGCTGACCAAAGAAGCTGCCTCTGCCAAAGGAAAGCCTTATCTGGGAATCGGTGTACCTGGTTTGGCCTTGAAACTGGTATTGGGTGAAATGGCCGCGATGGTCTTGGGTGGAAATCGGGTTTCCAGCCAAAAAATCCAAAAGTCCGGGTTTGAGTTTGAGTTTCCGGAATTGAAAAGTGCGTTGAGGGATATTTTTTCCAGAAAATCCTAAAGCCTTTTATTCCGGCCAATCACAAACCATAGTATCGTCCCTAAAAAGGGCAAAAGCAACACAATCAAAATCCAGATCAGCTTGTCAGTTTGATTGGAAAACCGACTTGTGACCACATCGTAGATGGTAAATGCATAAACCAGAAATCCAAGCGCCTTCCACATCACAAACCCGCCTTAGAGTTTTTACCCAGTATCAAATAAGCCAATGGACCAAATACGTGAGCGAAGAGAAGAATCACTACCCAGATCAGCTTCATATTCTGGTCTTTAAAATTTGACTTAATGACGTCTATCAGACAATAAACCCAAAGGATAAAATAGGCCAAAGAAAATAAAAGGATGATCAGCAAGAATCCTCCTCCCATATTTTGAATAAAACTTAACATCATGATTACGGTATTTTTGAGTTGAAATCAGGTTGGAATCTTCGCTTTTCTTTAGTTCTTCTACTCATGCTGAGGTATAAAAAAGTGCCGATGAATGGCGCAAACAGGATAAGAATCAACCAGATAAGTTTTTGATTAGGTCCCCGAAACTCATTTCTGACACAATCAATGAGCGCATATGCCCAAAAGCCCAAATAAATCAGGCCCGAAAGTTGCCAATAAATCAATCCCTTGCTTTCTATGACTATATCCATGTCGCTTCTTCTCGTAATTTTACCACCGATCTAAAATAGCTTTTTTCTAAAGTTTTAAACAAGAATTTAGTCGGAAGTTTACCAATCACCTTATGATACGATTCTCCTTTGTCTTTCTTTTGGGTTTACTTGCCCAATTCGGCTGGGCTCAAGATTTGAGCTATTACCTGCCCAAAGGCTATACTTACAATCCAGCAGTTCCCACACCCAAGCAGGTGTTGGGATATGAAGTAGGAGAGTGGCACGTGACGCATGATCAGCTGGTCATGTATATGAAAGCTGTCGCTGCGGCATCAGATCGGGTAAAATTTGAAGAAACAGGAAGATCTTACGAAAAGCGACCACAGACCCTCCTGACCATCACTTCTCCGGCTAACTTGGGTAAACTCGACCAGATCAAAGCTGAGCGGGCAAAACTGCGTGAACCAGGCTCCTCAGTGAATATCCAGAATATGCCTGTGGTGATGTTTATGGGCTATTCGGTCCATGGCAATGAACCCAGTGGTGCCAATGCTGCTTTGGTCGCTGCCTATCACTTTGCGGCAGCCAATGAAATCGCTGCTGATTTGGAAAACATCGTCCTACTCCTCGATCCCGCCATCAATCCTGACGGACTCAACCGATTTGCGTCTTGGGTGAATTCCCACAAAGCCTTCGTCATGAACGGTGACCCTGCCCAGCGAGAACTCAACGAGGCCTGGCCTAGAGGACGTACCAACCATTATTGGTTTGACCTCAACCGTGACTGGCTTCCTGTGCAGCATCCCGAATCCAGAAACCGTGTCAAAGTCTTCCAAAGCTGGCTTCCCAATATCCACTTGGACTTCCACGAAATGGGAACCAACAGCACGTTCTTTTTCCAGCCGGGAGTCCCCTCACGGGTTCATCCCTTGACTCCGAAGAAAAACTTCGAACTGACCGAGAAAATCGGTACTTATCACGCCAAGGCACTCGACCAAATCGGTTCACTCTACTACAATCAGGAGAACTACGATGATTTCTATTACGGAAAAGGCTCTACCTATCCGGATGTGCAGGGTTCGATCGGTATTTTGTTTGAGCAGGCCAGCTCGAGAGGCCACCTACAGGAAAGCGCCAATGGCATGCTAAGCTTCCCATTCACGATCAGAAATCAGTTTACCGCCAACCTATCTTCCTATCAGGCAGCCAAGGAAATGCGTGTAGAGCTCAATCAGTGGATGAAGGATTTTTACACAGAGATCAAGAACGAAACCACTGCAGACGTAAACAAAGCTTACATTTTTGGAGCAAAAGACGATGATGCTAGAAGTTTCCATTTGGCAGATCTGATTTTACAGCACGACATCAAAGTGTTTGCCCTGAAAGAAGATATCACTGTCAACGGCAAACAGTTTAAAAAAGAAACTTCCTACATCGTCCCGGCAGACCAACCACAGTACCGATTGATCAAGGCGATGTTTGAGACCCGGACCACGTTCCAAGACAGCTTGTTTTACGACATTTCGGCTTGGACCTATCCCATGGCCTTTCACTTGGACTTCATGGCTCTGAACTCCAAGATTCTGAACCTCGCCAGTGTCAGTCAGGTAGACAAAAACAACTTTGCGCAAGCACCTGGAAAAGTGATCGGTCAGCCCGGCGCCTATCAGTATGCGATGGAATGGACAGATTATTACGCGCCAAAAGCAGCTTATCAATTACTGAAAGCGGGATTTTTGGTGAGAGTATCCAATGCTGAATTCTCTACGGCTGAAGGAAAAACCTTTGGCAGAGGGACACTTTTGATTGACAAAGGAGAAAGCGGAATGGATAATCAAGCCTTCTTTGCAAAGCTCCAGGAAATCGCCCAAGGAGCGCATGTGGACATTCATGCGCTTTCGACCGGATATACCGATGGAGCAAATTTGGGATCAACATTCATGGCTCCTTTGAAGACACCGAACATCGCGCTATTGGTGGATGGTGGTGTGGACAGCGGGGAAGCGGGTGAGATTTGGCATTTGCTCGATCAGCGGATGAAAATGCCGGTGACGCTCCTTCCTCTAGATGCAGTCGCAAGCACCAATCTGGCGAGATACAATGTCATCCTAATGGCGGATGGAAGCTACAGCAGACTCGGTCAGGCTGGTGCTGCTGCCATCAAAAATTGGGTAAGTCAAGGAAATACACTCGTGGCCAAAGGCGGGGCTTTACGCTGGTTGGCACAAAATGAAATCGGAAACTTCACCTTCCGCTCGGTGGACAATGAAGAAAAAGGACTTCAAAAAAGCTATGCAGACTTTGAAAATGCCACCGGATCCAAGCAGACATTTGGAGCGATCTTCAAGGCAAACTTGGATACCACACACCCGATTGGTTATGGGTATACAGAAAAGGAAATCTACACCTTCCGTAACGACAATTTCTTCCTTGAACCTTCGACTAATCCTTATGCCAATCCTTTGGTTTATACTGCCAATCCTCTTGCCTCAGGCTACCTTCACCCAAGTAATCTACCTGGGGTAAAGGAAAGTGCAGTGATCCGGGTATCCGGTCAAGGCAGAGGCCGAATCATCGGCTTTGCGGATAATCCCAACTTCCGCGCCTTTTGGTTTGGTACCAATAAGCTTTTTATGAATTCTATCTTCTTCGGTCAGGTGATCGAAGCTGGCACTACTCGATAAAACATAGAAATCCCGGCTTTTCCACCGGGATTTCTTTTTATCCATTCAAGGAATTTTCAAATCCATTCTGACCTGATTTAAGTTTAATCTCCCATGAAGAAAGCACTACCCATTATTACCGCTCTTTTTCTCTCGGCAGGAATACTCACCGCACAAGAAATGGGCTTCGAGGAATACAATCCGCCCTCCACTCTGAAGGTCCCACAAAACCCGGTGACACGCGCTAAATTCCCTTTTATTGACATTCACAGCCATCAGGGAGGAATCAACAAATCCAAAATCGATCAGCTGCGCTCCGAAATGGACGAGCTCAACATGGGCATCATGATCAATCTGAGTGGACGTGGATTTGGTCAGGGCAACAGCAATGCCCAGCAGGAATACATCCGCAATATGATGGGTGAATTTAAAACCCATGCACCGGGAAGGTTTATGGTCTTCACCAATTTGAACTTCAACGGTTTTGGAGATCCAAACTGGACTGCTTTGGCAGTTAAAGAACTGGAGGAAGATGTAAAAGCCGGTGCTGTTGGACTCAAGATTTACAAAAGTCTAGGTCTAAACTCCAAAGACAATAATGGAAACCGGATCCCAGTGGATCATCCGGATTTGGATCCGGTGTGGGCAAAAGCCGGTGAGCTCGGCATCCCTGTATTGATTCATTCCGCAGACCCTGCCCAGTTTTGGCAGCCCATGGATGCCAACAATGAGCGTTGGCTGGAACTCAAGCTACATCCCAATCGTCGCCGATCCGATACCGACCCCGCGCCATTTGATCAGATCATAGCGGAGCAGCATCGTGTGTTTGCCAAGCACCCCAAGACCACTTTCATCAATGCCCACATGGGTTGGATGGCCAATGACCTCGATGCCGCAGGTGCCCATCTGGACAAATACCCGAATGTGAACTATGAAATCGGCGCCATCATCGCCGAGCTTGGCCGTCAACCGCGTCGAGCCAAGGAGTTTTTTATCAAGTATCAGGACCGAATCCTATTTGGAAAAGACGCTTATAACAAAGAGGAGTTTTATACTTACTTCCGCGTACTGGAAACGGAGGACGAGTATTTTCCTTACTACAAAAAATACCATGCCTTCTGGAGCATGTATGGCTTGGGACTACCAGACGAGGTACTGAAAAAAGTCTATTACAAAAACGCACTTCGTATTGTGCCGGGATTGGATAAGACTTTGTTTCCGGAGTAATGACGGACTTTTGCTTTCAATTGAAAAGCCACAGATGTGCAGATAAATAATGATCTGTGCATCCGTGGCTCTTCTTTTAAATGATAAGTTGCTTTACATGGGCGATTTACTCTGTAAAGAAAATCGAAAAATCTTTACATATGCTTTGATATATGTAAAGTAAATGCTTGTTTTCTTTACATAAGGACTTACCTTTGTAAAGAAAATTGACTTTTCTTTACAAAGTATGACTTGGAAGCTGATTCCTTTACCTTATGCCGAGGACTTGGAAACCAAATCCATCCTCAAGCAGCTGCCTGCCGCGCATGCAGCTTTGGCAGAATTGAAGGGAATCGTCCAATCGATCCCCAATCAGATCATCCTGCTCAACACGCTGGGAATCCAGGAAGCAAAGGATAGCTCATCAGTCGAAAACATCATCACCACCCACGACGATTTGTACAAGGCCAATCTGGACTTTGAAGTTAGCATCTCTCCAGATGTCAAAGAAGTACAAAACTACGTGGCCGCGATGAAGCGAGGATTTGAGCTGGTGAAAACTCAGGGACTGCTCACCAATCAGACAATTTTGAAAATTCAGGAGACTTTGGAAGGAAACAATGCGGGTTTTAGAAAGCTTCCCGGCACAGCATTAAAGAATGCCCAAACCGGAGAAACCGTCTACATGCCTCCACAGGATCCAAATGAAATCCTCAGCCTGATGGCCAATCTGGAGCAGTTTATCAACGATCCCGAGCTAAGCGACTACGATCCTCTGGTGAAAATGGCGATCATTCACTTTCAGTTTGAGAGCATCCACCCATTCTACGATGGAAACGGACGAACAGGAAGGATTCTGAACATTCTTTATCTGGTGTTGACTGGCCTGCAAAAACTTCCCATTCTCTACCTCAGCAGCCATATCATCCGAAACAAGCCGGATTATTACCGACTGCTGCAGGGAGTAAGAGAAAATGGAGCCTGGGAAAGCTGGATCAGCTATATGATCCGTGGTGTGGAAAATACCGCAAAAGAGACCATAGTGCTCATCGAGGACCTTAAAGTATTGATGGCTGAAATGAAAAATCAGCTTCGCGATAATTACAAGTTTTACTCACAAGAACTGCTCAACAATCTATTTGCGCATCCCTACACCAAAATCGAGTTTCTCGTTCGCGATCTCGGCGTCTCACGCATCACCGCTGCCAACTACCTGAATCAATTGGCTGCCGACGGTGTCCTGCGAAAGGAGAAGCTAGGGACAGGCAATTATTATGTAAATGAGAAGTTGTTTGCGCTACTGAGCAGTAGATAGCTTCTTTTCCCACAGATCCGCGAAGTCTGCCGGAATTAATCCGAGGATTTCAAAAAAAATCCTGAAGATCAAGCTCTTCAGGATGTATTGGTTTCAAGTAAAAACTTGTTTAGACTTCCCCCACAATCAGCTTAAAGCCCTCCCCATGGACAGTAATTATCTGGACTTTAGGATCGTCCTTAAGGATTTTGCGGATTTTGCTTAGGTACACGTCCATCGAGCGGGCATTGAAGTAGCTATCATCGCCCCAAATTTGCTTGAGTGCATGACTTCGGTTGACCAGTTTGTTGATTTCAGAAGCCAGAAGTCTAATCAACTCGTTTTCCTTAGAAGTAAGCTTATGTTTACCCCCGGGCCCCTCAATGTATTGCTCATCGTAATGCAGGACAAAATCTCCGAACGTATAGGTTTTGAGCGGAGTGATTTCGGTTGATTTTTGAGTACGGCGGAGGATAGCTGTGATTCTCAGCAGCAATTCCTCCATACTAAAAGGCTTGGTGAGGTAGTCATCCGCTCCGATTTTAAGACCTTCGATAATGTCGTCTTTTTGGTTTTTTGCAGTGAGGAAGAGGATTGGAAGGCCTTCCTGCACTTTTTTTATCTCCTTAGCCAAGGTAAATCCGTCCTTTTTGGGCATCATGATATCCAAAAGGCATAGATCATATTTGTCTTTTTTGAATTTGTTCCATCCTTCTTCTCCATCCCTGCAGAGGGTAGTATCATAGCCTTTCATTTGCAGGTATTCCTGCAGGATATCACCAAGGTTGGGATCATCTTCTACGACCAAAAGTTTTGCTTTGCTCATTGTTTTTTCGGTAGGTTAATGGTGAATGTACTTCCTTTTCCGGGTTCTGATTGTACGTAAATCCCACCTTTATGGGCTTCGAGCATGGTCTTGACATAGGAAAGTCCAAGTCCAAATCCTTTTACATCATGTACATTCCCGGTGGGTACTCTATAAAATTTATCAAAAATCTTTTTGACTGCATCCTTGCTCATGCCGATTCCCTGATCCTGAATAGTGACAATCACCTGATCCTGATCATCCTTGGCAATTACCTTTATTTTTGGACTCTCTTTGGAGTATTTATTGGCATTGTCTAAGAGATTATTGAAAATATGGGTCAAATGGAAAGCATCCCCCTCTATCTCAGGGTTTTTCAGGTGATTTTGAAACTCAATAGTTCCGCCCCTATTCTCAACCTGTAATCCGATATGTTCTACAGTCGACTCCAGCAAGTCGGTCAAGTTGATGGATTCTATTTTAAGCTTAAAGTCATTTTTATCCAATGCGGCTGCCTGAAGCACCTTTTCCACCTGAGAGACCAATCGCTTGTTTTCGTCCTTAATGATTCCCAAATACCTGGTTCGGAACTTATCATGATTGCTAAGTTCCGGATCCTGAAGCGCCTCCACGGCAAGGCTAACTGTGGCAAGAGGCGTCTTAAATTCATGGGTCATGTTGTTGATAAAATCATTCTTGATGTCTGACAATGCCTTTTGACGGATAATCACCCGAATGGCATACACAAAACAAAAGATGATAACCAAAATGAAAATAATGGAACTCGAAATCGGCAACCATACCTGACGGAACACATGATTGCTTTTTTCAGGAAAGTAGACAAAGAGAAAATTATCCTTTCCTAGAATGTCATTAGGGAAGAGTTTAGCTTGAACTCCTTGATTCTTTAGAACGGAAGGATCAGAGATCGGACCTAATCCTACAATTTGACCTTGATCGTTTTGAATGCCTAACTCAAAATCCTCTGTAATTCCCTTCTCCATCAATTGATTTTTCAACAATCGTCTTACCTGCGAAGTGTCCAGCCTATTCAATATTTCCTTTTGACCTTCTGCAAGTTCTGCCCATGCTTGGTTCATCAATTCTATTTTGATGTTGGTCTTTTTGATTTTGTCCAAGGCATCTTCAGAAAGATTGATTTCAGCTCTCATTTGGGGGACTAGGCCGTTGTACCTTTGTGGCCTGTCTGTTGAGAATGCGGGTATTTTACTTAGGTATTCCAGTTGCCTTTCTTTTTCCTGAAGAAGGATCTGCATTTCATCCGGAGTAAACATGGTCGAAGCGATCTCCGGAGTCATGTAAGCGAAAAAGTTCTCCAATTCTTCGAAAATAGAGATATCCAACCCTCTGGATAAGAGCATTCTTCGAAACGTACTGCTGACTTGCGGCACGGGTGCCATCAGCATCGTATCGACCATAGAAGGCCGACTGTAAGTGGGGCTGGTATTAATCTGAAGTTCAATCGGATCGATTTTTTTGAAAATAGTCTCTTTGAGCACTGGGTCCTTAATCAGCTGGCTAAGTAGGACATCCGAAGTCTCTCCTTTTTCCAGTTCATTGACAGTCCTGGAAAGGGCTTGCAAGACATTTTGGTCAAATCGCTCCTGATTAATCCGGATGGCATTTCTTACCCAATAATATTGGAAGCCCATCAACCCAAAACTGGCAAGGGACATTAACACAACAATCAGGGTGATTTTGCCTTTAGACATATCACAAAGTTAGCTTTCTTAGTAGGGGCTGTGAGTAGACTTAACAAGTTTTAACGGGAAAGGAAAATCATTCCTTTCATAATTAGAATATGGGTCGTATTCTCGCAATCTGAATTTGTATGTTTCTTAATTACATTATTTCAAAAAAAGGGAAGGCAATAGTCTTCCTTTTTTATTGTTTGGGTAATTTTGCCGCTCAAATCTTAAACCTTCCATCCCGTGCCCAATCCTTCGCACATTCAAGGCGTCGAAATTTCCAGGTTAGCTGATCAATTTGGAACACCCCTTTACATCTATGATGGTGAAAAAATTGTCTCACAGGTGAAAACACTGCAGGAGGCTTTTTCTACTGTTCCCCTCAAAATCAAATACGCTACCAAGGCACTTTCCAACATCAATATTTTAAAGCTGATTCGAAAGGCAGGAGCGGGCATTGACGCTGTATCGATCGAGGAAGCAAAATTGGGAATGCTTGCCGGATTTTCTTCCGAGGAAATCATGTATACTCCTAGCGGAGTGGGATTTGAAGAGATACAGGAAGCCGTGGAATTGGGCATCATGATCAATTTGGATAGCCTTCCGCTGATGGAGCAGTTTGGAAGAGCCTATGGCGGTTCCTTGGGTGCTTGCATCCGGATTAACCCACATATCATGGCTGGTGGAAACATCAAAATTTCCGTCGGCCACAAGGAAAGTAAATTTGGGATATCTATTGAGCAGCTCCCTCAGATTTTGGATGTGGTAGAAAAATACCAGTTGAATATTGTAGGCCTACACATCCACACAGGTTCGGATATTCTGGATGCAGAAGTTTTCCTTAAAGGCGGAAATGTGCTATTTGAAGCTGCAATGAAGTTTCCTAACCTTAAATTTTTAGATTTTGGCGGAGGATTTAAAGTGGCTTACAAGCCACATGACGTAGCTACAGACGTCATGGAAGTAGGTAGAGCAGTAAGTTCGGCTTTTCAGGAATTCTGTAAAACGTATGGACGACAGCTGGAACTTTGGCTTGAGCCGGGGAAATTTCTGGTAAGCGAAGCGGGCTATTTGCTTGTAAAAGCCAATGTGGTAAAAGAAACCCCGACCGTGACTTTTGTTGGAGTAGATTCAGGCCTCAATCATCTCATTCGGCCTATGATGTATGATGCCTATCACAGCGTCTATAATCTGAGCAATCCTGAGGGGAAAAAGGCCAAATACAATGTAGTGGGCTATATCTGTGAAACAGATACTATTGCTGCGCATCGTGAACTGACAGAGGTGAAGCAGGGCGATCTTTTGGTCATTAAGAATGCAGGGGCCTATGGATTCAGCATGGCTTCCAATTACAACTCCAGACTTCGTCCGGCAGAGGTTCTGATTTGGGAAGGGAAACCGATCCTAATACGAAGAAGAGAAGAGTTTGAAGACCTGATTCGACACCAGGAAATCTGTGAATTTTGATAGAAGGCACCTCAAAAGGGTGCCTTTGGTATAATTATTGAGTTCTGGTCAACGTTATGTTGTTTTTGGGTTTCAAAGGACTATCCAATCAACAGCATAAAACTGTGGATTGCTCGCCCCAATCACAAGCCCTGGTAGTATTCATCCATTATTTAGTAAAAGTCAAGACAGGTATAAAGGTCTGATTAGTACCTTTGTACCGTCGGTTGGTTAGATTATGCTGAGGAAATTTTACGGGACTATACTAGTGCTTACTTTGTGGCTTTGGGGACTTTCTTCCTTGCATGCCCAAGACGTGCAGTATTCCCAGTTTTATGCAGCACCACTCTATCTGAACCCGGCGCTTACCGGTGCCAGTGAACTCACCAGAATCGGAATGAATTACCGAAACCAATGGCCGGGTCTTGACCATAGTTTCAACTCTTATTCCGCTTACATTGATCATTATATTTTTGATTACAACAGTGGAATAGGGTTGATATTCAATGGAAACCAGGAATCCATGGCCAACCTTTCGACCAACGAAATCGGTCTCAGCTATTCCTACCGCCTTAAGCTCTCCGATAAATTTTTCTTCCGAATTGGAGCACAGGCAAGCTATATGCAACGTGACGCTTTCTTTTCAGATTTGGTCTTTGGTTCTATGATTGATATCGTCAATGGAACCATAGGGAGCATCACGGATGAATTAAACGGTATTCCTCTTGACAGTAGGCATTCCTTTGTGGATTACGCTGTGGGAGGTATGTTTTATAATGACAAGTTTTGGCTGGGTGGTTCAGCCCATCATTTGACCGAGCCCAATGTTTCCTTTGTCGAAGATCAGACCAGCGTGCTACCCATGAAGGTATCTTTGCAGGGCGGATATAAAATAAATCTAGCCCCTGGAGGAAGGGATTATTTCACTCACTCTTACCAAGAGCGCTCCCTTTCTTTTGCGTTCAATTACAAAGAACAGGATCCATTTAACCAGTTAGACTTGGGGGCACAAGTTTATCTACATCCTTTGGTATTGGGACTTTGGTATAGAGGAATGCCTACGAAGAATAGTCTGCCTAACAATGAGGCAATTATTGCGCTCCTTGGCGTTTCCTTGGAATCCGGTCTCGATATTGGCTATTCCTATGATTTCACTGTGTCCAAACTAAGCCAACGAAACAGTGGGGGAGCCCATGAGATTTCTATCAGGTACAATTTCCTATGGGGAGACCCCAAATCCAGAAATCAAAGATCGCGGCTAATCCCTTGTTTTAGGTACTGATTTTCAAGAAGAAGCCCATTAACGTTAACAAAAAGAAAAAATTTTAATTTTTTTTTCAAAGCCTGAAAATCAGGCTTTTTTCATTTCATATCCTGAAAAAAGCAGGACCAAAACAGTTTTTTTAATTATGATACATTTTCGGGAAAAATTAGACTTTTACTAGAATTGCAATTCATTTACATAGGGATTCAACCGCTTGGAAAAAAGAATTTTTAGGATCAATTTTCATAAAAATAAAGGGTTTTAGAAATTTATTTCTGATAATTTCAAAAATAAGAAATAATATTCTGAAAATGAAGTGCTGAAAAAGGCTGATATACAGCAAAAAAATAGATCCAAAATTCAAGAAGATTTAGAAATCCCCGGCCATGAAAGCGGCGATCCAAATAGTAAGCTTTTTAATTTTACTCCTGGTATTACATTCAGGAACAAATACTTCTGCGCAGGTTTTTCATGGAAATAACCTTACTACGGCCCAAATTGAAAGATCGACTACAGTTCCTCCATTTAATGTTCAGGTTTCTGGAAAGTTGGCACTTTGTTCTCACAGTGAAAAAGGAAATATTATTTTGACAGTAAGTGGTGGCAAGGCTCCTTATACCTTTAAATGGAATACTAACGAAACCACACAAAACCGAAATAATCTTAACGCCGGGACCTATACCGTTGAGATTACCGATTCAAATGGAATTAGACACATAGAGAGAATCGTCATCCAACCTCCATTTCCTCTGATTTTAAACCCCGTTGAGAAGAGAGATGCTAGCTGTGGTTCTGGAAATAATGGCTATGCAAAAATCAGCGTGAAAATGGGAAGAAATGACTACGAAAAAGACAGTCCTCCCTACAAAGTCACCTGGAGTAATGGATTAAAGGATGTTTGGGAAGCCAACAATCTTGCACCCGGAACCTACACTGTACTTGTAGAAGACAAATACAATTGCTCCGTAAGTATTTCATTTGATATTAAATCCGGAAATCAACAAGGATTTACTGTCACTGAAAATATTGAAAATCCTTCATGCCAAAACCCAACCGGTGGAAAAATAACTCTAAATGTGGCTGGAGGAGAGGCCCCATACACATTCAAATGGAGCTCCGGAGCAACCACAAAAGACCTAATCGGCCTTTCCCCCGGAATTTATCAAGTCCAAATTCAGGATAATAAAGGATGTTTTCTGCAAAAAACCTTTTCTATCCTTGCTCCATCATCTCTTGAGCTTGAAGAAAAAATCGTAGAGCCATCTTGCCAAGGTAGCTCAAATGGTTTCCTTGAAGTAAACCCAACTGGAGGAAAGCCTCCGTATTCTTATCTATGGAACACTGGAAATACGGGCAAATCGCTAAGCAACTTGGCTGCGGGCACCTACAGTGTAAAAGTCATTGATGCAAACGGCTGCTCCTTAGAAAAGCAATTTAGCCTTGTAAACCAATCTACACTGAATGTTAAAGTTCTTGAAGTCCGACCAGTCTCCTGTTCAGGAGGAGCCGATGGTTTCGTGTCTGTAGAAATAAAAGGAGCGAAAGGAAAACCTGTCGTCAAATGGTCTGATGGAAGCGCACCTAACCTGTTAAGAAATGACTTAAAAGCGGGCACTTACACAATTGAAGTTACAGATGAATCCGGTTGCAAAATAACAACACCAATTCAAATACAGGAATTTTCTAAGCTACAAGCCCGAATAGAAACAGCTTTTGAAATGGATTGTAAAAATGGAAAATTGATCGGAAAAGCATGGGTTTCCATTCAAGGAGGGAAGGCACCTTATAATGTTAACTGGAATACTAATTCAACTAATGCCAGAGAGATTAGCTTTGAATCAGCAGGTGTTTTGAGAGCAACAGTAACGGATGCATTAGGCTGTTCCATCATTGCCGAAGAAAAAGTTGACTATCCTAACCAAAATACCCTAAACTCAAGATTAGATTTCCAATACAGAAAATTGACCATCAGCAACGATCCAGAAGTATTGGTGAACGAGGAAATCATTTTTGAAAGCGAAATTTCACCAGAAATAATTGCTTGGGAATGGGATTTTGGAGACGGAAACAAATCAACTGAAAAAGATCCTGTCCATATTTTTGACAAACCTGGAAAGTTTGAAGTAAAACTAACAGGATACGACATGTATGGCTGTAGTACCTTCGAGATAAATTCAGTATTGGTAAACACCCCTGAAGAAATGATGGTAATCCCTAATGCATTTTCACCAAATGGAGATGGGTTGAATGATGTATTCAAACCAAAAATGAAAGGTATTAATGAAATCAATCTTGAAATTTTTAACTCTTGGGGTGAAAAAATTCATATTTCCTCAGGAATCGAATCCACTGGATGGGATGGAACCTACAAAGGACAAATTCTGCCAGCTGGAAATTTCATTTACAAAGTCACTTATGTCACTTGGGAAAATGTCCAAAAAACCCAGACTGGAG
Source organism: Algoriphagus sp. AK58 (assembly GCF_014324365.1). Lineage (GTDB taxonomy): Bacteria > Bacteroidota > Bacteroidia > Cytophagales > Cyclobacteriaceae > Algoriphagus. The sequence continues at coordinate 86,432 of NZ_QEIG01000002.1, read as the reverse complement.
GAGTCACCTTAATTCGGTAATCTTCCATTAAAAAGAGTCATTAAATTTGAGAGTTTTTTCAATTTAAGGTAAGGTGGTCAAAAGTAGTTAGTGCCTTCGATTAGAAAATTTCTTAAATTGTATCTACCTATTTTTTCCAAAACTTATTTACACTAGAATTAGACCACATCAATCCTTTGATACTATTTACTAATCACGTAAGCAAAAAATTGTATTAAATTGTAAACAACAAGTCATTGTTTATTCTAGAATTAAGACTTGTGTTTTTTTATATTATATCAAACAAAGAATTTTAAGAAGCTTTTTGATTTGGTTAGGTTATTGGCTTAGATAATGATCTTCCTTTGTAAAAACCAAAATTTTTAACCCCCTGCCACGCCCAGAAAGAACTTGCTGGAAGGTTGATTTAGGATTTATATGAGGGCGAATTATCAAGTTCTTTTTTAGACCCTTATCTATTTTTCAAATTAAGCCAATCTCTCAAAACTTAAAAACACTTAGTTTGCCCTATCCCCTTGAGGTTGTTTCACTCAAAAAAACTAACTGAACCCTATCTTCTTCAAAACAGAACAGGACAAAGTCCTCGAATTAAATGAGGAAATAACTGGAAATTAGAACTTTTGAATGAAAAATTAAAAAAGTTTAATTAACAGGGATGAATTTCATATCAAAAAAAAAGAATCACTTATTTTATTTTTTGTAGATAGTAACAAAATAATATAAACAGCCTCGCTATGTATATAAAATGTCCTCAAACAATTTAAAATAAATGTGCTTATTTAAATTTATCAGCATATATTATCAATATACAATTAAACATTAGAAAAATCAGTTAATTGTATGTGACTTACAAAAAAAAATACTCTAAAATTTATATAACATAATAATAATAACAAGAGGCAAAAAACTAGAGATAAAAAACAAACAAAGCAAACACTAAAATGAAAACCAGGACTTTCAATATCGACAAGCTTCAAACTCTTCAAGAAAACGAAGGGCTGGTTTCAGTTACCTGTCTTCATCACAAAGCCTCTTCCTTGATGATCAAGGATTTCAAATATTTCTCTTTTCATCAGGCCTTCAATTCAAGCCTGGACTTTACACATAAAACCACCAGAATAATGAAAGCGCTAATCTTGTTATTCGCAATGGTATTCAGCCTAGGGGCAATGGCCCAAGACGTGCAATACTCTCAGTTTTACGCCAACCCACTTTACCTGAACCCCGCCTTGACTGGAGCTTCTGAAGGGACAAGTATGGGGGTCAACTTCCGTAATCAATGGCCTGGCCTCGATCAATCCTTCGTTTCTTATTCCGCGCACCTAGACCATTATATATTCAGTGTAAATAGTGGAATTGGAATCATCTTCAACCGATCCGAGCAAAGCATGGCCAATCTTAGTGTTTCTGAGATTGGTGCCACTTATTCTTATCGTGCAAGATTGGGATTCCGATCTTTTCTAAGAGTGGGCGGTCAAGTAAGCTATATGGATCGGGACGCCTATTTTGGAAACTTGGTCTTTGGTAGCCAAATCGATGATCAAACTGGCGCAATAGGAGACTTTTCAGGAGAAAATCTGGGAGCTGATTTCAGACATCAATTTGTAGACTATAGCTTAGGCATGCTTTTCAATAATGACCAGGTTTGGTTCGGTCTATCCGCTCACCACATTACCCAGCCAAACATTTCCTTCTTGGATGGACAGTACAGTGAGCTTCCAATGAAATTTTCTGCTCATGGTGGTTACAAAATAGATCTTTCAGGAGGATCTGTGAGAAACTTTATGAACAAAACCACCGGAAACCGAGAATTGACTTTGGCATTCAACTATAAAAATCAAGAACCTTTCCAACAATTGGATCTTGGTGCTCAGGTCAATCTGCAGCCCTTGGTATTGGGTGTGTGGTACCGAGGAATTCCGGTTTCTGAAATCACCCAATCCAATCACGAATCAGTGATTGCCTTAGTAGGTATCTCTCTCGGATCAGGGTTGAGTGTAGGTTACAGTCACGACTTCACCATTTCTTCCTTAGGAAATGCCAACACCGGCGGAGCTAACGAGATCAGCTTGAGATATAGCTTCCTTGGTGGCTCTGCAAACGGGGCAGGTAGAAAAACCTCCATGCCTTGCTTCAAATATTAAGATTGAAAACAAACCATTCAAAAAAGGGCTTTAGGAGAATAAAGTCCTTTTTTTATGCCCAAAACTCTTCGTTTGGTCCTCGGAGACCAGCTGAATCAACAACATTCCTGGTTTTCAAAAATAGACAATTCCGTCACCTACCTGATGATGGAGATGCGTCAGGAAACTGACTACGTCTCTCATCACATCCAAAAAGTAGTCGGCTTCTTTTTAGCTATGCGGGATTTTGCCAAATCCCTTCAGGCAAAAGGCCATCAAATCCTTTACTTCACTCTTGACACCCCCCAAAACCGACAAACCCTCAAAGAACAAATCGAATACCTTATTCAAAATCAAGGATTCGATCACTTTGAATACCAGCTTCCGGATGAATACCGATTGGATCAACTACTCAAAGAGATCTGCGCAAGCCTGCCGATTTCCTCATCCAAAGTGGACTCTGAGCACTTCCTGACTTCCCGTGAATTTCTGAAGGACTTTTTCAAGAGAAAGAAAACCTACCTGATGGAGACCTTCTACCGCGAGATGCGCAGAACGTACGATATCCTGATGGATGGCAAAGAACCGCTCACCGGTCAGTGGAACTATGACCACGACAACAGGCAAGCACTCAAGGATAAGAAGCTGCTGAAAAAGCCTTTGCTCCATCTCAGACAAGTCAACGAGATGACCGAGATGATCGAAAAGGCGGGAGTAAAGACAATAGGGAAAATCGATCCAGAGCTATTCTCCTGGCCTGTCTCAAGAGAAGAGAGTTTGGAGATTTTGGACCATTTCTGCGAACACCTGCTTGCTAACTTCGGTGCATATCAAGATGCCCTCACGACTTGGGATCCTTACCTTTTCCATTCCCGATTGAGTTTTTCTCTCAATACGAAAATGATCTCTCCGCTGGAAGTAGTGCAGAAAGTTGAAAAATACTGGTACGCTCACCAAAATCAGATTTCAATCGCACAAGTAGAAGGGTTTATCAGGCAGATCATCGGCTGGAGAGAATACATGCGCGGTATTTATTGGGCCAAAATGCCTGAGTTTGCAGATATGAATTTCTTCGGGCACGACAGAAAGCTGCCCGATTGGTTTTGGACAGGAAAGACCAAAATGAACTGCCTGAAAGAGTCGATTGGACAGTCTTTGGATTTGGCCTATGCCCATCACATTCAGCGCTTGATGGTCACAGGAAATTTTGCCCTCCTGGCTGGCATCCATCCGGATGAGGTGGATCTGTGGTACCTAGGGATCTATATCGATGCGATCGAGTGGGTGGAGATCACTAATACACGCGGCATGAGTCAGTTTGCAGATGGAGGTATTGTCGGAACCAAACCCTACGTTTCCTCAGCCAATTACATCAAAAAACAAGGCAATTATTGCGATCACTGCGCCTACGATTCGGCCAAAAAAACCGGACATGGGTCTTGCCCTTTCAACAGTCTGTATTGGCATTTCTATGCGCGAAACCGGGAAAAGCTGGAGAAAAATCCCCGCATAGGGATGATGTACCGCACTTGGGATAAGATGAGCAATCAGCAGGAGGTCTTAGACCAAGCAGAATACTATTTGAATTCCTTAGAAAACTTATAGACCGCTCAAAACGCTCATGCTAAGCAATCCACAACCTTCTTCGAGCACTGATGGTCCAAGAATGATTCTCCTTTTGAGCAAAAATCAATACCCCTTGACCACATTTGGGGCCACATACATACTCCAAAATAAGACAAGCTTCGTTACCATCAGGAGATACTCTTGCTCTGGATACTTTGATAGAGGAAGATTCCCAATCATTCCGGTCTATTTCATTCAATGGTCGGATCTTGAATTTCTTTTGAGCTATCAATTCAGTTAATTCGAAGGGTAACGGTTCTTTGATCTGCAATAGGTCTTGGACCATACTTCTCTGTTTTTCATTCAGCCCCTTATACACAAAATCATTCTGTGGATTTAATACTCGTTCATACCTTTTGACAAAAACAGAGTCCAAAAGCTCGGAGACGAAGAACTTCCCATCCTGATTGTGAGGAGGCAGGGATTCTAAATAATGGATGATCACCTGTTGTGCAAGTTCTTGTTCCTGGTTGGAAGGAATCTGGGAGAGCAGAAACCACAGAAAAATGGTTATGATCATTAGAATAAATTTAGGGTTTAGTTCAAGATAAATAAAAATGGATTAAATCCATCCCTACTGTTGCTTTTATTCGAAAAATCAGACCTAGCAACTTGCTATTTCCTGTTGAATTGATATCCAATCCTGCCAGACACTCTCCATTAAAAAAATGGCTATTCATTCCAAAAAATAGCCCAAGAAGCCAAAAAGAAGAAGTTTTCTGACTTGGCAGGAGAAATGCCCTGTTCAAAAGGAACCGGAGAATCCAACCATCTCCCCTCTATTCTCAATAAGCTCCATTTTCCTATTTTCTGATCCAAATTGAGGGAAATTCCTCCTACTTCCACCCCCAAATTTGTGTTGGAATTGGAAATAGCCTGAAAAGGATCATCATAGTATTCCCATCGGAAAGCACCAGACAGGTTTTCCCCAAAGCGATATTCCGCAATCACAGCTGCTCCCCACCAATTTTGATCGAAAAAATCCAGAGTCGTTCGTTTTCCCACATCAATACCTGCGATGATTTTCCATTTTTTTCCAAAGGAAAAATCTCCATACATATTACTGAAATACAAGGTAGTTCCAGCTTCAAAAGGTTGATCCGTTCCCAAAAAAGTACTCCAATTCAAGGTGACAGATGAACTCGGTTTATAAGTGGCTTGGGTACCAAAAGAAGGGTTGTTTTTCCCAGGAATGGATTGAATTCGTTGCCAACCATTGAGATAAAGAAGAGCGAAATACCAGGACTCGCTTTTCTGCCAACCCAGTTTCACCCCGGTTTCAAAATATGGGCTGTTTTCAGCAATGATGGACCGGGAAAGTGTGAGGTTGTCTTTAGAGACAGCTGTTTCAAAACCGATGTGAGAAGGCATCACTCCTGCATCCAACCATAATTTTTGCTCTGCATCCAGTGCAAATCCTAGGTTGGCCTGATGAATCCAACGAAGTGCCTTAGGCTCGTTTGCATAATTGTCTTGTACATAGGTGCCTTGCTGCAAAGCAAGATTGGCACGGAACCTTTCTTTCTCAAAAGATCCGGATATTAAGGCCAGGTTTACGGAAGGAGAATGATGACGGGTATGGTTATAGAGGAAAGGTAAGCGACTTTCAGCCTTGGGTTGGTTGAAATCATATCCATAATACAAGTCTATAAGGGCCGACCACGTAATTGGAGATTTCTTTTCCCCTTGGGCGATGGTTGTCTCGAAAAAAAATAAAACAGCCCCAATTGTCAAGAAGAATCTTTTCCAATTGGAGCTGTTTTTTCTCATTTTTCAAGCTTTTTCCTCAATCCCCAATCCACTCGGCTACAAAGAGGTTGGTATCCCTGGTGCCGCCGTTGTTTCGATTGGAAGCAAAAACCAAATATTTACCGTCATTGGAGAATACAGGGAAGGCATCAAAAGTCCCGTCATGAGTGATTCGGGTCAGGCCGGTGCCATCAAGATTGATCATAAACAGGTTGAAAGGAAAACCTCGCTCAGTTTGGTGATTGGAGGCGAAGATTAGCTTATTACCTGAAGGATGGAAAAAAGGTGCCCAATTTGCCTTGCCTAGGCTGGTAATTTTTCGAATGTCTGTACCGTCGGCATTGGCTACGTAGAGTTCCATTTCGGTAGGTTTTACCAATCCTTCTTTTAGCAAGTCTTGGTATTCCTTGATTTCCTCCTGAGTTTGAGGCCTGGAAGCCCTCCATACCAACTTGGATCCATCAGGAGAGAAAAACGCTCCTCCATCATAACCCAAATCTGAGGTAATCTGCTTCACATCCGTACCATCAATATTCATGGTGAAGAGCTCCAAATCACCTGTTCTCATGGAAGTGAAAACGATACGATCACCTTTCGGAGAAACTGTAGCTTCAGCATCGTAGCCAGGTTCCTTGGTCAACTGGGAAAGTATGTTTCCATTTAGGTCGGCGGTGAAAATATCAAAGCTGTCGTAGATGGGCCATACGTACTTGCCGTCCGCTCTTCGCTCAGGCACAGGAGGACAAGCCGGATCTACCAAATGGGTAGAAGCATAGACGATGGTTTGATCTCCTGGCAGAAAATACGAGCAGGTCGTCCTTCCCAGGCCAGTACTGAGTCGTTTAGGTTGATTGTTTTTCAAGTCATCTTCTCTCCAATTAAGGAAAAACATCTGATCACACTCATTTCCCCAACCCGCAAAATCCGATTGAAAGACAAGCAACGAGTCGTTGAATGACCAATAGGCTTCCGCATTGTTCCCTCCAAAAGTGAGCTGCTTGATATTTTTGAGGTATTTCATTTCCTCTGGATGAAGCAAAAGAGAATCTGTTGCAGATCGAGCCTCAGATTCGACTACAGTTTCTGTTTTGGGAGCACAAGCTGCTGCAAGCAGAGCAAGGGAGTAAAGGAGTTTCTTCATTTTTGACCTTGATAATAAAAGAATTGCAGGCCGAAGATACCAATTATTATCTTTGGACTAAATCCATTCAAAATATGAAGAATTTTCTTTTGAAATCCAGCTACTTACTTGCCTCTATACTATTCATTGTTGCCTGTGATGGTCCTCCAACTGACGAAAAACTCTTAGTCTCACTCCGGGAAAATGTGATGTTTCTCGCAGCGGACGAATTAGCAGGAAGAGCGATTGGAACAGAGGGGGAACAAAAAGCAGCAGAATATTTAGCTCAAGAATTTGAAAAACTTGGGCTCCAACCAAAAGGCACGGAAGGCTATTTCCAGCACTTTATTGTATCCAAACCCAGCAATCCTCACGAAGAGGCCATTATCGGAACGGATGGTGAAGGGATTACTGGTCGAAATGTGATCGGATTTCTGGACAAAAAAGCGGACAAAACCATTGTGATAGGCGCGCATTTTGACCACTTGGGGATGGGCGGACAGGGCTCGCTTCATCGGGGCGACTCGGCGGTTCATAATGGTGCTGATGACAATGCTTCAGGCACTGCGGCTCTTTTGGCTTTGGCAGAGATTTTCAAACATGAAGAATTAAAAAACAACATTCTCTTCATCGCTTTCTCCGGTGAAGAAAATGGCCTATGGGGCTCCAATTATTTTGTCAAAAACCCAACCATCGATCTGAAAACAGTGAACTACATGATCAATATGGACATGGTGGGCAGACTGAACGAAGAAAAATCCTTGGCCATCAACGGTGTGGGCACCAGCCCGAGCTTTGTCCCCGTTTTTGATCAAATCAATGTCGATAGCCTGAAATTGGTCACTTCCGAATCCGGAGTAGGCCCCTCTGATCACACTTCATTTTACCTTCAGGATTTGCCGGTATTGCATTTTTTCACCGGTCAGCATGAGGATTACCATAAGCCAGGTGACGATTCGGAAAAGATCAACTACGAAGGCTTGGTGAAGGTCGTACGCTACATTTCCAGAGTGGTCACTTCACTGGATACAGAACCCAAATTAGCCTTTAGCAAGACCAAAGACTCGAGTGATTCACCGCGATTTACGGTGTCCATGGGCGTAGTGCCGGATTATATGTTTGATGGAAAAGGAATGCGTGTAGATGGCGTATCTGAAGGCAAACCCGCCCAAGCAGCCGGTTTACTCAAAGGTGATGTGGTCGTTCAGTTGGGCGATTCAACCATCTACGATATGATGAGCTACATGCGGGCTTTGAGTGCTTTCCAGAAAGGGGACTCTACCAAAGTGGTAATCGAACGATCCGGACAGAAAGTGGAAGCGGTGGTGAAGTTTTAAAAATTCCTACTTGTGAAAAAGCTTAATAATGCCTTTGGGATGATCCCAAAGGCATTTTTTGTATCAATTCATACACTTGATTCTAATTTTCAGTCACGGATTTTGACACTTCAGTCAGGTTCAATTTTTTAAGAGGTGTTACCGCTTCAATTTTGGTTCAAATACAAACCAACTATGAAGGCGATCTTCTCTTTTTTAATCCTTTTCGTATTGATCCAAGGTCTTGGAGTATCCCAGACCGTTCTTTCCGGAAAAGTCCTCGACGAAAAAAACCAGCCTCTTCCTGGCGTTAATGTCTTTCTGAAAGGAACCTTTGACGGGGCTAGCACAGACCAAACAGGGGCTTTTCAATTCGAAACTACCGAATCGGGTACCCAAATTCTAGTATTTAGCATGATGGGATTCAAATCCCAAGAAGTGACCGTAGAACTCGCTGCAAAAACGCAAGAAATCCCAACCCTTACTCTCAAAGAAGAATTCAACGACCTGAACACCGTCACCATATCTGCAGGAGCTATGGAAGCCTCGGATGAGAAAAAATCCGTGATTCTTCGCCCGCTTGATATTGTAACCACTCCCTCAGCAGTCGGTGATATTGTAGGGGCGTTCCAGACTTTACCGGGCACCTCCACGATCGGAAATGACGGCCGGCTCTTTGTCAGAGGAGGTGATGCCAGCGAAGTCGGGATTTTTATCGATGGCATGCGAGTGGGCAATGCCTATGGCACCACCGCCGGAAATGTCCCCACCCGTACCCGGTTTAACCCTAACCTCTTCAAAGGAACCTTCTTTTCCACAGGAGGCTATTCCGCCGAATTTGGCCAAGCCCTTTCTTCTGCTTTAGCGCTGAATACCAAAGACTTGGCAAAAAGAAACCAGGGAGACCTATCCATCATGTCGGTGGGCGGAGGCTATTCCCACACCTTGGCCAATGACAAAAGGAGCCTAACAGTAAGCGGGAATCTATTCGACCTCAATCCTTATCAAAATATAATTAAACAGGATTTTGACTGGGAAAGAGCCCCCTATGGAATAGACTTGGAACTGGCCGCTCAACAAAAAACTTCCAAAGGAGGACTCTGGAAAGTTCTTGCCCGAACAGAAACCGGAGGAATGCAACTTTGGCAACCTCAGCCCGGGCGGGATGGCCGAGGAATCCTAGTCGATCTGACCAACAAGTATGCTTACGCACAGACCAACTGGAGAAGAGCCTATGAAAACGGCTGGTCCCTTTTTGGGGGCTTTTCATCCTCTCACAACAAGGATTTTTATATACTCGATGGACTGAACCTGGAGAGAAAAACCAATCTCAGCCATGGCAAATTCACCGCAACCTATGATTTCAGTGAACGAGTTTCGGCCAAAAATGGGCTGGAATACTTCCGGAATACCTACTCGGAAACGCTGATTGAGTCGGCCATTTCCAGGGATTTTGAAGATCACCAAAGCTACATTTTTAGCGAATGGGATTGGTATCTCAGCAGAAAGCTGGTGCTTCGGTCAGGTCTTCGTGCAGGTTTTTCCTCTCTTGCCAATGAAAAATGGCTTGATCCACGAGTTTCTCTAGCCTACAAAATTTCCAATAATGAAACAGTTTCTTTGGCAGGCGGAAGATTCCATCAATTGCCTGAAGAACGATTCAGAGTCTTGGCTCAAGGCTTGAAAAATACCGAGTCAGAGCACCTGATTTTGAATTACCTCTATCAAAAAGATGGGAAAACTTTCCGCGCTGAAGCTTTTCACAAATCCTACGATGAATTGATCAGATTTGAAGGCATTCTTCAAAATCCCAAACATATCCGAAACGAAGGGGAAGGCTTTGCACGCGGTTTTGATGTGTTTTTCCGTGATCGGGAAAGCCTGAAAAATACCGACTATTGGATCACCTACAGCTTTGTGGACAGCAAACGCAGCTATTTCCAATATGTCGGACTGGTACAACCGGACTTTGCACCTAAGCACAACCTAAGCATAGTGGTCAAGCACTTTGTTGCCGGTCTAAAATCCCAACTGGGAATGTCCTGGTCCTTCAATGATGGCCTGACCTACACCGACCCAAACGAACCGGGAGAAATGAATTCCAAAACGGGATCCTTCCAAAATCTCAGCCTCAGTTGGAGCTATTTGCCCAGACCCAATCTGATCATCCACGGAGCCATCACCAACGTAACGGCCCATCAAAACATTTTCGGTTACCAGTTTGCTCAAGTGCCTAACGAACAGGGACGATTTGAATCCATTCCTTTAAGCCAAGGAGCACCCCGATTCCTTTTTCTGGGAATATTCCTCACCCTATCCAAAGACAAAAACGCGAACAATCTAAATAACCTCTAAAAATTAGCATCATGAAAACTATCCTAGCTACCCTCACACTTGTGTTTGCTTTCGTTTGGAATGCATCCGCCAATGATCCTGCCTATGAATCCGCCATGAAAAAGCAGCTTCAAGCAATGAAATCCATACAATCTGCCGATGAATCACAGGCTGTCACCAACGGATTCCTCAGAATCGCTGAAGTGAAAAACACTGAATGGCTTCCACTCTATTATGCAGCCTATTTGCAGACGATCGCCGCGTTTCGCTTTGAGGTGAATAAAGACCAATACTTCGACCAAGCCATGGAGCTGGCAAAAAAGGCTGAAAAAATCGCTCCCAACCATTCTGAAATTACCGCACTGCAGGGCTTTATCCTCATGGGCAAACTCTCCGTTGATCCCATGACCCGGGGACAGGAACTCAGCGGTCAAGCCATGCAGCTTTTTGGAAAAGCCATTGCCTTGGACAAGGAAAACCCACGGGCGGTGACACTCATGGCACAAATGGAACAAGGGATGGCCCAGTTCTTTGGTCAAGGTCCGGAAAAGGCCTGTGGAATGGCTCGTATGGGATTGACGCTTTTTGCTAAAGAAGAATCAAAAGTAACCGAAAATTACCTCATGCCTACCTGGGGAAAAAGAGAAGCCGAGCAGGTTGCCAGCGCATGCAAGTAATGCCCGATTTGAAAACCTAAACCAACCAGCCTACACCAATCGAGGATTTGGTGTAGGCAACGTGCTTAAAAACACGAAACTCGCACTTAGCTCATCGAAGCATCCAAAAACTCCAGTTCGAAATACCTGCCGATTTTCTTAACTTCCGATATGACCCAAACGACCACCGATTGCAAAGACCAAAAAGGACTATGGAGAGACTTCCGAAAATTTCTGCTCATCAACTTGGCCATCGCCTTGATCTTGCAGGTGATTTTCTGCCCTGCCTGCTTTTTGAGTTGGGATGATTTGATCGGTCTTTTTCCTGAATTTATTTTTTCATTTTGCGTGTCCATGGCATTGAGCTATGGAGGCAGTCGAGTCGAAGAGTTTTGGGATCCTCGGCTATCCTGGATCCATCATCCAGTGAAGCGACTGATCGCTACAATCGTTACTTATTTGGCCTATTCCTGTGTCGCAAGTTTTGTGATTGTTTTCCTTTATGCCTGGATAGACGGACAGTTCACACTGGATCAGATTCCCTGGAAAGCAATCCTCGATTTTACCCTTATCCCCATGCAGATTGCCTTGGTATTTATGGCCATTTTTACCTCAAGATCCTGGCTCTTGGAATGGAGAAAATCTGCTATCGAAGCCGAGCAACTCCGATCCGAAAAACTCGCCAGCCAATACCAAAGCCTCAAAGACCAGCTGAATCCACATTTTCTTTTCAATTCGCTCAATGCCCTTTCCAATCTGGTCTATGAGGATGCGGACCGCTCCGCGGCATTTATCCAAAAGCTCAGCAAAATCTACCGGTATGTCCTCGACGTGCAGCAGGAGGAACTGGTCGAGCTGGATCTGGAATTGGAATTTGCCCGAAACTTTCTTGACCTTCAGAAAATCCGTTTTGAAGAAAATCTGAACTTCAGGGTCGATGTTCCCAATTGTAAAGGTTGCTTCCTGCCTCCGCTTTCGCTCCAGCTTTTACTGGAAAATGCCATCAAGCACAACATTGCCTCGCAGGAAAATCCGCTGTTCATTTCCATAATACAAAAAGGAGACGAGCTATGGGTAAGCAACACCTTTCAGCCTAAAACCAGTCAAAATGAGCCTTCGACAGGTGTTGGGCTTGAGAATATCCGCTCCCGCTATCGGATTTTAAGCGATCGAACGCCTGAAATCTATCAGTCAGAACATGAGTTTTTAGTCAAACTTCCCCTTTTGAAAGTCAACGCATGAAGATTCTCATCATTGAAGACGAAAAGCCCGCCGCTTCTCGATTGAGCAAATTGCTTCAGGTGCATTTTCCCTATGCTGAGTTGATAGGCAACTTGGATACAGTAAGCAGGGCGGTCCGCTGGTTTGCTGAAAACTCAGCGCCAGACTTGATTTTCTGCGATATCCAACTTGCTGACGGGATCAGCTTTGAGATTTTTGAGCAAGTAAACGTCAACTCACCAATTGTTTTCACCACAGCCTATGATCAGTATGCTATCCGTGCCTTTCAAGTCAATACCATAGACTATTTGCTCAAACCTATAGACCCCAAAGAACTGGATCGAGCGGTGGAAAAATTCAACTCCAGAGCAATTCAACCCAACTTGGATTTCCACTTGCTCAAAACCCTGATCCAACCTAAACCGAAGTCCTTCAAAAGCCGATTTTTAGTTCGATTTGGAGAAAAAATTCAAAGTGTTTCGATAGAAGAAGTCGCATTTTTTTTCAGCGAGGAGCGGGTGACTTTTTTGCAAACCGATTCTGGCAAAAAGTATGTCCTAGACTCTACACTTGAACAGGTCGAAGCTCAGGTGGATCCAGCCATTTTCTTTCGGCTCAACAGAAAATACCTCGCCCGAATAGGAGCCGTGGAGGAAGTTTTTACTTTTTCCAACAGCAGGCTAAAAGTAAAACTGAAAAACTCTCAGGACAACGATATTCTGATCAGCCGTGAAAAAGTAAGTGATTTTAAAGCTTGGCTAGATACCTAAACTGACATTTGTCAGCTCTCTTTTGGAAACAAGGTTTTTTTCTGAACTTATTTCCATGAAGGAAAAACATGACTGGAGTCAAATCGTCAAAGAAAGTGCAATACTGGCTCCTATTGATCGGATATCGGAGGTTTTGTTTGGCCTGATCATGGTTCTGAGCTTTACGGGTGCCATCAGTGTAGGCACGGATTCACGGGAAGATATCCGCGAATTGCTGTGGGCAGCACTGGGATGCAATGTAGCATGGGGCTTGGTGGATGCCATCATGTATTGGATGAATCTGGTGGTGGAGCGAGGACATGCCATCCGAGTCATCAGGAGCATCCAATCCAACCCAAACCTATCCGAAAACAGGGAATCCTTGAAAAATGAAATAAATCCATTGTTAAGCCGACTGATTCGTCAAGAGGAGTTGGACTACCTCCTGGGCAAAATCAAAGAATTCCCTGACCCCAGTAAACGCTTACTCCTTACCCTTACCGATATGAAGGCCGGCATTCAGATATTCTTTTTGGTTTTTCTTTGCACCCTGCCTATAGCCTTGCCTTTTGCATTTGTCAAAGAGCTTGAGCTGGCAATGCGAATCTCCAATGCAATTGCATTGGTTATGCTTTTCTGGGGAGGCTACCTTCTCGCTCAATTTGCCGGGTTCAGAAAATTCTTTTCCGGACTGATATATGCAGGTATAGGAATCATATTGGTAGCAATCACTATAGCCCTGGGAGGATGAAAAAACTCATTTTCAGTTTGATTTTCGGATTGGTTTGGTACTCAGCAAGTGCACAAGAATCCTCCGAAAAAGAAAAAAAATGGTCGGTCCGAACGGATGGGAATTTCTATTTCTTCGCAGATGACGTCATATTTCTCCCGGTGGTAGCTGCCGACAAAGATCACCTTCACTTAGAGATGAGATACAATTACGAAGATATCAACACCCTTTCCACTTGGGTGGGATATAATTTTTATGGAGGAAACAAACTGGAGTACTTCATCACTCCTATGTTGGGAGCCGTGGTTGGAAATTCAACCGGAATCGCGCCTGGAATGGAAACCTCACTTACCTATGGAAGTTTTGAGTTGTACAGTGAATCCGAATACTTCATTGATTTTCAGGAATCGGAAAACCAATTTATCTACACTTGGACCGATCTGACCTATTCACCCTTGGATTGGCTGTGGACCGGAATCAGCGTGCAGCGCACCCGGCTTTACGAGACGGATTTGGATATTCAGCGCGGGCTTATACTCGGAGGCGGCTTCCAAAACCTGGAATTTACAGGCTATTGGTACAATATGGGTACCGCGGATAATTTTCTTCTTTTTACTCTTTCAGCTAATTTTTGAATTGCAGTGAGGAACTCGCTATTTTCAGGAATGAACCGACTTCCTTTCCTCCTATCCTTTTTTTGGATTTTAATTTCCTGCGAAAGCAAAAATACTCCCGACAAAATAGATCTCGAAGAACTCACGATCGCTGAAATCCACCAAGCTTTTTCTGAAGGAAAATACACGGCAGAGGAGCTGGTTCAGGCCTACCTGACAAGAATTGATTCTTTGGACAGTGCGATAAACTCTATTTCTGTCAGTAATCCGGAGGCATTAGCGATCGCCAAAAAGCTGGATGAAGAATACCAAAAAACCGGAAAACTGCGCCCCCTTCACGGGATTCCGCTGATCGTCAAAGACAACATCAACACCAAAGGCATGCCGACTACAGCCGGCGCTTTGGCCTTGGCGGATTTTTATCCGGAGGAGGATGCTTTTATCATCCAAAAACTGGTGGAAGCCGGGGCGATTATCCTCGCCAAATCCAACATGGCCGAGTGGGCTTTTAGCCCCATGCATTCAGAAAGCTCCACGGTAGGCACTACCCGAAATCCTTACAATTTGGATCATGTACCCGCCGGATCGAGCGGAGGGACAGGAGCAGCTGTCGCGGCAAACTTTGCGGGAATCGGATTGGGTACTGACACAGGAAATTCCATCCGGGGACCCTCTTCTCACAATGCCTTGGTTGGCTTTCGAACCACGTTGGGCCTGGTCAGCCGGGAGGGAATCGTACCACTTTATCTGAGAAATGACGTAGTCGGACCTATGTGCCGGACTGTAGAAGATGCGACCAAAGTGCTGGAGGCCATGGTAGGTTATGATCCCAAAGACCCGATCACTGAATATTCCAAAGGGAAGTCTGAAGGCAACTATCAGCAGTATCTCCAAAAAGATGGCCTAAAAGGTGCTCGAATCGGAGTCTTTAGAACGCTAAGTGAAAAAGACCCCGATCCGGAAATTTCCGCTCTTTTCAACCAATCTCTGAAAGACTTGGCTTCACTTGGAGCCGTGATAGTAGACTCGGTGGAGGTGGAAAATTTCGATTCCTTAAGGAGAAATCAATGGTGCCCGGTTTTCAGGCAAGATGTGGAAGCCTTCTTGTCTGCCTATGTCAAGAGAGATACGATGAAAACCATAGAGGATATCATCCGGGTGAGCACCAAATCTGACTACGCAAGAAATGGGCTGGAAAACTTCCGGGAAAGTCAGCTCCCCGATAATATGGCTCAGGATTGCGGGGATCCATTTACAGACTTAAAGCGAATTGCCTTTCGGGAGGCCATCGAAAAAGTAATGGATTCGCTGAAGTTGGATGCATTGGTTTATCCGAGCTGGAACAATAAGCCGGCGAAGATTGATCGTTTTCAAGAAGACTACAAAGGAGACAACAGTCAAATCATCGCTCCTCATACCGGCCAACCTGCATTCACTGTTCCCATGGGATATACCTCGGGAAATCTCCCGGCTGGAATTCAGTTTCTTGGAAGAATGTGGTCTGAGCCTATTTTGATTAAATTGACCTATGCTTTCGAGCAAGGAACCCAACATCGAAAGCCTCCATTACTGGTAAAATAAATCCTAGCGCCGTGGGCCACCATCATCACACTCACAATTCAGGAAAAAACCTCCGGACAGCCTTTTTTCTTAATCTGGCTTTCACCGTCTTGGAGCTTGTCGGTGGATGGTATGTCAACAGTGTGGCTATTATTTCGGATGCGGTTCATGATTTGGGGGATTCCCTTTCGTTGGGCACCTCTTGGTATCTGGATAGGCTTTCAAAGAAAAAAGCTACCTCTTCCTATTCTTTTGGTTACCGGAGATTTTCCCTGCTTGGCGCGCTGATCAATGCGATCGTTTTAATTATTGGATCCGTCTTTGTGATTCGGGAGGCGGTCCTCAGAATACAGTATCCGGAAATGTCTGATGAAAAAGGGATGTTCTATTTTGCCCTTTTGGGAGTCGCAGTCAATGGCTATGCAGCATGGAAACTCAGCAAAGGCAAAACCCAAAATGAAAAGGTGATCTCCTGGCATTTGGTGGAAGACGTACTGGGGTGGACGGCTGTGTTGATCGCCGCGGTAATCCTACATTTTTACCCCAACCCTTATTTGGACCCGGTTCTGTCTATGTTGATTGCCTTATATATTCTCTGGAATGTCATCCAGAGATTACGGGACACGACATTCCTGTTTCTTCAGGGTCATCCCTCCGATGTAGACCAAACAGCAATTGAAAGGGAAATTATGGATATCACCCATGTCCAATCTGTTCATCATACACATATTTGGTCCCTGGATGGAGAACACCATGTATTTACTACCCATGTGAAGCTCAAGCCCGTAGGATCATTGGAGGAAATCTTGCATGTAAAAAATGCGTTGAAACAGATCATGATGAAGTATCCATTTGAACACTACACGATCGAAACAGAAATGGAAGGCGAAGAATGTCTGTTACTCAAGGAGGAACATTGTACCCATCATTGAACCGATTTTATTCCTTGATAAATCCGTTATAGGAGATGGTTTCCTTACTGTTGCTTATTACCCTAAGAGAGGCTGATCCGTTTTTTTGAATCGTCAGAAACAGGGAACGCACATCACTGTGGCCGGTGGACTCGATAGTAATATCCCATCCTCCTTTTTTTCGTGGCTTTATCAGAAAATCAAACTCTACCCACTCAAATTTGAGCCCTCCATCACTAGACCCTGGAGTCGCTTGATATGACCTGCCAAAAAATGGCAAATCTCCAAGGATTTTTGATGGACTGACCGATAAGGTATATCCTGGGTCGAGCTGGATCATTCTCCCCCGCATTGCGTTGGCTTGTCTTGCTTCGAAAACAAACGTCTCCGAATCTACTGAAGCCTGGAGCTTTTCTGGATCAGTCTGTTGAGCTTTGGACAGTGAACCCAGGGTGAGAACCAAAAGGATAAGGCTGACAAACTTTTTCATCATACTGTGTTTTGAAATAAAGTTACTCAGACTTTCACGGAATTGCATTCTGAAAAGACCCTCACTTTTCCGGGAATAAACGGAGTAGTTTAATTTTCCAAACTCCTTTGATAATAGTTCTTTAGCTAGCTGACATTAGTCATTTTTTTAGGATAGGTATCCTTCTACCTTAGATCAACAAAGTTGTTGGATTGGGATTCAAATTTTTAAAACAAAGCTTGTATGAAACGATTACTATTGCTTGGGTGGATTATAGCGATATCCGCCGGTGTTGCTCAATCTCAGGTTTTTTCCAACAAAGAAGTCGGCAAGAAAAACGAGCGGGTCATCGATAGTCTAAAAGCCGCTGAATATCCCTATGCGCTTCCCATCTGGGGCGATAAAGCGACCGGAATGGGATTCAATCTTCCGTATTCTGCTGGATTAAGTGTCCAATATTTTATTCAGGAATCTGACTTGATCATAGAAAATCTAATGATCGGATTCAACAACAGTGAAATGTATAATGTGGATAATCTCGTCAGATTCAACAAGGCAGTAGCAACTGCAAGTGCAGTGACCGTCAGGCCTGATGTTTGGCTTTTTCCATTTTTGAATGTTTACGGGATCCTGGGCAAGTCACAAGCTTCAACTCAAATTGGTGCCGGACTTTGGCTTCCTGACAGAGAAAATAACTACAGTCAGGTGCTTTCATTTGACACTCAAGTTGATTTCAAGGCAACGACTTTTGGACTGGGGATGACACCTACCATCGGTGTAGGAGGAGGTTTTATGGCTTTGGATATGAACGTGGCATGGACTGATGTTCCCCAGTTAAAAGACCCTGCCTTTTCATTTGTTTTTGGTCCCAGATTCGGTAAAAACTTTAATCTCAAAAAACCAGGAAGAGCTGTTGCTGTATGGGTAGGAGGTTTTCGGGTTCATATTAATTCCGGGACTGAGGGATCCATCGCTTTGAATGAGGTTTTCCCACCAGGAACTTTGGGGGGGAAAGTGGAAGAAGGATTTGAAAAAGTGGATAATGCCTATACTCAGGTCGATTCCTGGTGGAATGGCCTCAGCCAAGCCGAACAAAACAATCCGATCAACAAGGCCAAATACGAAAAGGCCAATGATATTCTGGACAGAGCGAGCAATATCCTGGTGGCCGCTGAGGGTGCTATTTCGACCATAGAAAGTTCCACTGTGCAATATTCCATGGACAAACGGCCTAAGGACATGTGGAACTTCATTGTCGGTGGTCAGTATCAATTCAGCAAGCACTTTATGTACCGATTGGAGTATGGCTTTTTGGGATCAAGACAACAATTGATGACAGGACTTCAATATCGGTTCGGCCTTTAAGTTTCTCCAGGCACATCCTCTAGGAAATAATGCCTTTAACTGGCGGTCAGGGAAATAACAACCTAGGCCGCCTTTTATTTTTTCACCGACTTGATATAAAGGATTTTATTCAGATAAACTGGATTTTTCCGCTACCTTTTAAGTCTCAATTTTCCTTTGATAAAAGCTATCTTTCGCTTTATCGGTAAAATCTCATGTCGCCTTTTCTCAAACCTTCCATGATCAAAAAAATAATTCAGGTGCTGATTTTAGCCATTTTGGCTATGCCTGTCTGGGGTCAAACAACCGAAAAATTGAAATCCTCCACCCTGGATTTTATTCAGTCCCTTGAGGAACCACAACGTGACTCGGTGTTTATATCATTTCCAGACAGTGCAAGGACCCAATGGACCAACCTTCCCCTCGGTCTTGCACCTCGGGCAGGGCTTCGCTATGGTGATCTTTCTGAGTCGAGCAAAATCGCCTTTCATAAGGTTTTGAGCTCGATTTTCAGTTCACAAGGGTATCTGAAAACTTTTGCCATCATGCAGGTAGACGACATCCTTCATGAGCTTTTTGAGATTCAGTTTCAGCAGGGAAAAGTCAATGAACGGAGCATGGAATTTATCCGAAAGCTGAATTGGGATTACGGAAACTACTACCTAGCCATAGCAGGCAACCCCGAAAATGAGGCTATCTGGGGATTGAAATTTGAAGGCCATCATATCTCCATCAATCTCACTGTGGCTGGAGATCAATTCACGATGACGCCGCTCTTCTTCGGTTCCGACCCGGCAGTCGTGGAGGCTACGCAGTATGCAGGTTTGAGACCTTTGAGCAAAGAGGAAGATTACGGTTTTTGGCTAATCAATGCTTTGGATGAAAGCCAAAAAGCCAAAGCTACCCTAAGTGAAAAAGTACCGGGTGACATCATCACCAGTCCGGATCGCCCCCAATGGTTGGAGGAATTCCAAGGAATCAAAGGCTCTGAACTCAACGAGGGCCAGCAGAAAATACTTCACTACCTGATCGAAGAATACATCGGAAATCTTGACCATCAGAAGGCGGGAGAATACCTCGCCAAATTACATGCCCGAGGAATGAGTGAAGTGTATTTTGCCTGGATCGGAAGCTATGAACCCATGAAACCTCACTACTATATTGTCCACAGCCCGGACTTTCTGATCGAATACGACAACGTCGGCTTCCTCGACAATGCCAACCACATTCACTCGATCTGGAGAGAAAAAGGAAATGATTTCGGGGAGGATATTTTGAAAAAACACCGAATGGAGCATAAACATGAATAGAAAATCTTTTGCTATGTCCATTCGATTATTTGGCTAATATATGGCCCTTTCCGATTGTAGTATTTTTCCCTAAAATGAATTTTGGTAAACCCAACAATCACTTTGGCTTGATGGGCTGAGATAGGTAAATTGATCAAGGCATTAAGACTCGGTTTTTACTTTTCTTTCAAGTCCAAAAGAATGATTCTGGATTCCAGAGTAGCAAAAGGTAATAGAGCGAACTTCTATTTTTCGAGTAAGTTTTGTAGGCAAATTGAAGTGATCTGGCCAACCAAACAGTAAGCTGACCTTTGCGGAAAAACAAGTTCGTATATCGGCCTAAATGGTGGAACACGTTTGTTATGGGATCAAGCAGGGATCTTTCCCAGTGACCCAAAATTTACCTTAACTGAAAAATAAAGCTCCCCAAGAAGATGGGAGCATGGAGACCCGACACCTTTTCTGGTCAGGTAGGTCATTTAGATTTTTCGATTCTGTGATTTGAAACCTGTACCCTGTCAAAAAAATGAAAGTCCAACAGCTTGTTGATCTGGAGTCTCTGGAGGTTTATCACTCCTTTTGGGATCATTACCTCAGAGGAGAGATAGAAGAAATTTCGTCCCTTTTAGGATCATCCTATACCCAAGTAGGAAGCTTGGAAACCGATGATTTTTTCAATAAAAAAGATGCCATTCGGTTTCTTCAGGATACCATTGACCAAATGGCGGGAAAAGTGGAAATGCGAAACCGCCACCTCAGGTTTCAAACCCTTGATCACCTCATCCTCGTCCACGAAAGATGCGATCTATTCGTTTTAGAGGATGCGGATTGGAATTTCTATTCCAAATTGAGAGCTTCCACGCTACTTGAACATCATCAAGAGGGATGGAAAATCATCCATCGTCATTCCTCTTTAACGGAATTGGGAAATCCTATCAGTCATACTACTCCAGCCAAAAAGGTTAAACTGGAAAATCATCTTTTACGGGAAGCTGTCAAACAACAGGCGGCGACACTGGAGCAAAAAAACAAGGATTTGGAAAATGAGGCTGCTATAGTCCGGATACAGAGAAGGGCTATGTCACTGAGACAGTCAAAGGACTTTCATCAAGTGCTAGTAACGTTTTTTGAGGAAATCAACAGCTTGAATATTGAGCGCTTCCAGAGTATGGTGTGGATATTTAATCCTGAGGAACATGCTGTTACTTGTTGGCTAGCTAATCCGGAATCAGAAGTTGGAGTAGAAAGGATTTGCATTCCTTTTGTTGATCATTCTGCATTTGAGGCTTTATTCAAGGCATGGATGGAAAGAAAATCCCGTTTTCATTACGTCGTTTCCGGCGAACTCAAGAAAAGTTGGGACGCGATCCTAGTCTCTGCTAAAGAGAGATCTGGTTTTCCCCTTACTTCCAAAGATGAACTGCCAGGTGGTGATCAGCTTCATTACTATAGTACTGCAATTGAATTTGGACTGGTAATTCTTGTCTTTCCAATTCCTCTTTCAGAAGAAAAAATCATCCTGCTGGAGCGTTTTGGAAGGGTTTTCGAGCAAATCTACACCCGATATGTGGACATCTTGCAGGCAGAAAACCGCGAAAAGGAAGCCATCAAACAGTTTTCATTGGATAGAGTGAGGGCAGAAATCGCTTCCATGAGGAACTCAAAGGACCTTAACCGCATCATTCCCTTAGTTTGGCGTGAGCTCATAGCACTCGGCGTTCCGTTTTTTCGCTGCGGAGTCTTCATCATTAATGAAAAATCAAAAAAAATCCAGGTCTATTTGTCTTCTCCAGACGGACAATCCCTAGGCGTTTTGAATTTGGCGTTCAATTCAAACTACCTGACCCAAAACACTTTGGAATTCTGGAAAAAGGGAAAAATCTACAAAGAGTATTGGACCAAAGATGATTTTGTGGAGTGGATGAGGTCCATGATGGACTTAGGCCAAATCCAAAATCCGGAAACCTACCAAGGTTCCGCTGAACCACCGGAATCGCTTAATCTTCACTTTGTACCATTCTCTCAGGGTATGTTGTATGTGGGAAGTTCAGCCCCTCTCTCAGAAAAAGAGCTTGGTTTGGTCAAATCCTTGGCCGATTCCTTCTCTATTGCATATGCCAGATATTTGGATTTCGAGCGACTTAAAGAAGCAAAACAAAAGGCAGAAAATACCTTATCCGAACTGAAAGCTACTCAATCTCAACTCATCCAATCAGAAAAACTAGCCTCCCTTGGAAAACTGACTGCAGGGATAGCCCATGAGATTCAGAACCCTTTGAACTTTGTCAACAACTTCTCAGAACTGAGCATGGAACTTACAGATGAAATAAACAAAGAGATAGCAAACGGGAATCTGGAGGAAGTAAAAAACCTTGCTAATCAACTCAAAGAAAACCTTTCCAAAATTAAACATCACGGCAAACGTGCGGGGTGTATCGTAGAAGACATGCTCCATCAGAGCAGAAAGTCAGAGGTGAAAAAAGAACTTACTGACTTAAACCAGCTAATAGCAGAATACCTCAGGGTCATATTGGATAGCCAAAAATCAAAAGAAAAAAATGTACTTGCTGACACTCTCCCTGTAGAGGTACATACCGATTTGGATCCCGCACTTCCAAAAATTAATGTTTCACCCCAAGAACTTGGACTTGTCCTTATCCATATGATGATGAATGCCTTTTCAGCAGTCCGCGAAAAGGCAAAAATAAATTCACAACAACAGCGAAAGCGCCAGAATTTAACTAAGTCCGAAAGGTACATCCCCAGAGTACAGATCAAGAGCGAAACCACCAATCTGCCATCTGGTGAAACGATGGTGAAAATTTCAGTTGCTGACAATGGTCCAGGTTTTCCGGAATCAATTAAAGAGCAATTTTATCCGATATTTTTCAAGGGTAAGAAGAAAAAAGAGGAGGATTTTGGATTATCGCAATGTTATGCCATCGTCAAATCACATGGAGGAGAAATGACTATTGATTCAAAAAAAGGGAAAGGAAGCATCTTAAATATCCAATTTCCTTTGCTACAAATCTGAAGAAAGTCCACTCTTGTCTGAACGATGGTATTTACCCATTGCTGTAACAAGTTTTAATCGTTCAAGTAGCTTAAAGCTTAACCATCATTCCAATTAGAAAAACAGCTAAAAAAATGATCAAATAGGATAGCAGGGAAGTCACCGAATATTGAAACTTCTCATAGTGATTTTTCAAGTAAACTGTATTTTTCCTGTGCTGGATAGTGGCTAAAGTGAGGGCTACTAATGCCATAAGCACTAAAAATATCCCTAATTCACGACCAGAAACGAGTTTTAACAAGGGCGCTTTTCCCGATTCAATTCGATTATGGAAATACTCATAAGCACCCACGCCGATAGTAATCAAGGTTAGGCTGGCTCTAATCCAGGCGAGTTGAAGCCTTTCGAAAGCCGTTCTTGTCCGCTCCAATTGAATGGCTGATTTGATTTCTTTTTTCTCTTTTTTACCGGGTTTTATTTCCATCGTCTCCTCCTGAAGAGGGCTCTTGGAATCCACTATTTCCATTTTCTCTTTTCCTGGTTATTCAACCTTTTCCACAATCTGATTTAAAGAAATAATAAATCAGACTCTGAGTAATTGTAGCCTTTTAACTATCAGGAAATTAACTCTAAAATTCAACAAAAGCACGGCAAAAAATTGACGAAGAAGTCTAAAAATAAACGAAAAAAAAGTGCAATACAGAGCAGCATGAATTTGAAGATTTCTATAAGAGTAATTGACCACAAAACCGTGCCCTTTTTTGGGATATCGATTCTGTGGTCAATGAGATTCTTTAATTAACCGGCCTATCCGAAGTTCTGTCGGAAAGCCCTCCTAATCAGGGAACAGGACTGGAATACCGAGGACCGAATTAAGCCAAAACTGGAAATTTTTTGGTATTTCAAGCTACACCTAAATTATACAGGTAAAACCGCTACGAACCAATTTTCTAATTGGTTCCAATCCCAAACAAATCTCCTGGATTCCACACAGGCTTAGCGGGAGTATTGGCAATCGAATAGCTAATCAGGAAATTTAACTGGACGTAGGTTTTAGCCGCAGTGAAATTGAACATCCCATCCATTCCGTCAGCAGCGCGATGGTAGTACTTGGCTCTCCATTCTTTCACAAACTTATCGAGGTCAAATCCCGGAATAGCTGACTTGTTTCCATATTTAATGTGCAAAGCAGGAATTCCGCTGACCACAAAGCTGTACTGATCACTTCGCACGAATCGGTTTTGCTCGGGTTCAGGATCTTTTTCTACGTCTAATCCCAAATAATCTGCTGCAAACCTCACATTTTCCATCAGACTGGAATGCTCCGCACCCAAAGGAACCACGGAAAGCAAGGGAGCAATCACCGTTGGCATGTCTGTATTCACATTGGCCACGATGGATGATTTGGGCACAGATGGATTGGCGGCGAAGTAGGCCGAACCCACTAAGCCCATTTCCTCAGCGGTCACCATCACGATGAGGACCGAGCGCTTCGGCTTTGCTTTTCCATTGACATAGACTCGGGCAATTTCCAAAAGAGACGCCACCCCTGAGGCATTGTCATGGGCACCATTGAAGATAGAGTCACCGTTTTCAGGTCTACCTATTCCCACATGGTCCAAGTGGGCCGAATGCACCACATATTCATTTTTAAGTTTGGGATCAGTGCCCGGAATAAGTCCGATGACATTGTAGCTTTCAAATTCGCTGTGGGTATTGGAGTAGCTGGCAGAAAACAGGTAGGGAAACTCAAATGAGGAATTCTTTCGGGCTTTGATGTCCGCCAACACCTGATTCAGGTTTTTCCCGGAATTCAAAAACAAACCGGTCAGGAATGACTTGCTGCCATTAAGGGCAAAACCCAGATTCCCTACAAATCCCCGACCATAAGCCGTCGTTTTTTCTGGATTCAAGGCCACATTGGACTGAAGCACTGGATTGGAGTTGGAGAAATTCGCTCCCATCGTCACCAGGATAGTTCCCACAGCTCCCTTAGCAATTGCCGTATTCATTTTATTTCCGGGACTGGAAAAGTGAGAAACCAAAGTCGAAGCAGGAATGCCATCCGGAACTCCAGATACAAAGACCACTACTTTTCCTTTTACATCTACTCCCTCATAATCCGAGTAAAGTCCGGGAATATCCACCCCATAGCCCACAAAGACGAGTTTACCTTCACCGGAAGCTTTGGCTGATAAAGGATGGGGAACAGGCATAAAATCCTTTCCAAACACCAGAGAATCTACATTTCCGAAGGGATCTTTCAGCATAGCTTTGGCAGAAGCATTTTCCACTACCGTTTTCCGGAGGAAAAGCTTTTGGGTGTATTGTCCTGGATCACCTCCGGGCTGCACACCGATTTTTTGGTATTGATCGATGACATAATCCACCGCCATCTGATAGCCTTCCGTGCCGGGTAGTCGGCCTTTGAGTTTATCATCTGCCAGGTAGGCAATATGATCTCGGATAGTTAGGGTGTCGATCTGATTCATGGCCTGTCGGATCGAAGCTGGGACTGGGACTTTTTGGGCGAAAGCCTGAAAAGAAAGCAGCGCCACTAACAGGAAACTGAGTTTTTTCATGATAACTATGGGTTACATCTGAATAGGAGGCCCAAAGTATGATTTTTAGCTCAAACCGCCATTTTGTAAAATTTCAAACTTGATCTCTTGAGTTAAAATGGATGTGTTAGGCTTTGGAACAAGAAAGAAAAGCTTCATTTACTTTCCTTGGCAAAACACATCACTAAGTCCTTAAACCTATTAATAATAGACCAAATGAACACTTCGCATCCTTCCAGGTTTGAAATAAAATGGACAATTCAGACAGAGTATGAGTAGGAATTCAACCTTACCTAAGGCTTAACCTATAGATTAATTCGTTTGAAAAATTGAACGAGCATCATGATCTTTATTCAAAGTCCGCCGACCAATCAAACAAAAACTTACTAAAAATGACCAAACTGCTGATAAATGGAAAAGAGCATGAGGTAAATGCCGAGAACGGCGTGCCCTTACTGTGGGTCATCCGCGAACAGTGCGGATTGACGGGTACAAAGTTTGGTTGCGGAATCGCCCAATGCGGTGCCTGCACTGTTCACCTCGATGGTCAGCCCATTCGCTCCTGTATCACTCCTGCCATCAGTGCCGAGGGGAAAAACATCACCACTATCGAAGGGATTGCCCCTGATCCCACCATCCTTCACGTGGTACAACAAGCCTGGATCGCTGAGCAAACTCCGCAGTGCGGATATTGTCAGTCCGGTCAAATCATGTCGGCTGTAGCTCTTTTGAATGAATATCCAAATCCAACCGACGAGCAGATCGATGCAGCCATGTCCGGAAATATCTGCCGATGCGGGATGTATGGTCGGATAAGATCCGCCATCAAGCGCGCTTCTGCTTCACTCCAATCTTCCACCCTTTAATCCAGAAGAAAATGAAAAAATGGACTAGACGCGCGTTTATCGGGGCTGGAGTTTTGGCTGGTGGCACCCTGGTATTGGGAATAGCCATTCGACCCGGAAACCGAGCCTCCAAAGTTGCCGGACTGATCGCTACTGGCGGAGAGACAGTCATGAATATTTGGTTGAAAATCGCCCGGGACAATACCGTCACAGCTATCATTCCTCACGCCGAAATGGGGCAGGGAGTGCATACCGCCTTAGCCATGATGCTTGCTGACGAAATGG
The DNA here is from genome assembly GCF_014324365.1 of Algoriphagus sp. AK58. GTDB lineage: Bacteria > Bacteroidota > Bacteroidia > Cytophagales > Cyclobacteriaceae > Algoriphagus. The sequence goes on along the minus strand of NZ_QEIG01000002.1, from coordinate 59,917 downwards.
ACGCAGATTGGTCAAAGGTACGATTTGAAGAAGCCCCTGCTGCAAAAGAATACGCCAACTATTCGGTGGCCAAAGGCTTTATTGCCGGAAATGCGAATTTTCCAAAATTCCTAGTGGAAACCATCGATGGCATATTCCTCACTGCAGTAAAGTCTCTCAACTTCCAAATTACAGGAGGAAGCGCTTCGGTACGATTTACCGGTCAAGATGCCATGCGAATCGCAGGTGCCGCCGCCAAATCCATGCTCTTGCAGGCTGCAGCAGATACTTGGAAGGTACCGGTAGAAGAACTTGTGGCCGAAAAAAGTATCGTCACCCATACGGGCAGTGGTCAAAGCGCCACCTTTGGAGAATTGGCTCCTGCAGCCGCAAAAGTCAAAACTCCCGCAAATCCCAAACTGAAATCACGGGATCAATTTACCCTTATGGGCACTTCTCAACCTAGGCTTGACATTCCTGCAAAAGTCACCGGACAAGCCATCTTTGGAATGGATGTGCAGGTACCCGGAATGAAATATGCCACCATCAAAGCGGCCCCGGTATTTGGAAGTAAAGTGAAATCTGTAGATACCCATGTCACCACCAGTCAGGCAGGAGTACTCAAGATAGTAAACCTTGGGGATGCGGTGGCTGTCGTTGCCGAGGGGTATTGGCAGGCTAAAACCGCCCTGGATGCGCTACCGATCACTTTTGAATCCACGGAAAATGATAGTCTGAGTCAAGCCGAAATCTTCTCTCGATACCGAAAGGCCATGGATACCGACCTGGCCGAAGGAAATCTGGAAACCCACTTCAAAAGCGGAGATGCGGCCAAGGCTCTAAAAGAAGCAAAAGTCCTCATCGAGGCCGAGTATCAGCTCCCTTTTCTGGCCCATGCCACCATGGAACCCATGAACTGCACTGCATGGGTGCAGCAAGGAAAATGTGAGATTTGGTGTGGCAGCCAAAACCCCCTTGGAGTCAAAGCCGCAGCTGCCGAACTCCTAGAGCTTGAATTGGATCAGGTGATCGTCCACAATCAACTATTGGGAGGAGGATTTGGAAGGCGATCAGAGACGGATGTGATCAAACAAGCCCTTTTGATTGCCAAAGAAGTGGATGTTCCGGTTAAATTGATCTGGTCCAGAGAAGAAGACACCCAACATGACTTCTATCGCGAAGCTACCCTCAGCCGACTAAAGGCGGGATTGGACGAATCCGGTCTTCCCGTAGCGTATTCCCATCAGTTTATCTTTAAGCATCATCCACCTGAGGCAGCCGACATTCCCTACTCGGTTCCCAATCAGTTGATCCAGTTTTCAAGTCCACCTTCCCATGTTCCATGGGGCAACTGGAGAAGTGTGGATCACTCAACCCATGGGTTTTTGAGCGAATCTTTTATAGATGAGTTGGCCCATGCTGCCAAACAAGACCCGCTTGCTTACCGAAAAAAACTAATCAAAGATCATCCTAGACTACTTGCCGTCTTGGACTTGGCCTATGAAAAGTCCAATTGGGGAAGTCCACTTCCAGCCAATTGGGGAAGAGGAATTGCCATCGGTCAGTCCTTTGGCTCGGTAGTCGCTGAAGTAGCCGAAGTGGAAGTCAATCTGGAAGGAAAAGTCAACGTGCAACGGGTAGTCTGTGTGGCAGATCCGGGATTTGCGATTCATCCGGACGGGTTTAAGGCACAGATGGAAAGCGGGATTATCTACGGCTTAGCCGCAGCAATGAGCGGGGAAATCACCATCGAAAATGGAGCTGTTGCTCAGGGCAATTTCCATAATTATCCGGTGACCCGAATGAGTGAAGCGCCAAAAATCGAAACCTACATCATCAATTCCGACAATGCTCCGGGAGGGGCAGGTGAACCCAGTACCCCGTTTATTGCACCGGCAGTGACCAATGCCATCTTTGCGGCTACCGGGATTCGAATACGTCAATTGCCGATATCCAACACCGACCTACGGGTGTCCATTCGTCAAACCACTTGAGCTAAACCTCTTCAAATTAAAAAGGCCATCAACTTAACCTAAAATCTACCATGGGACTATTCTGGAATCTCCTCCAACAAAGTCAAATCTCTGAACAAAACTCAAGATCCTCCACGCTAGAAGCCCGAGTTGCCTATTTGGAAAGTGAGCTTCGCAAAACCCAAGAAGTCCTGATCAAAACGCTGAAAGTCCTCGAAGAGCAAAGCGGAAAAGACATCAATGGAGACGGGAAAATTGGCTAATAAAAGAGGAAAGCCAGATTGGCTTTCCTCTTTTTGTTTCCTGTATTTCGCCGTGTTCTGTGTCACCACCGACCACTAGGCATTATCAATTCTTCCCATTTTTAAAACTCTTATCCGGATAAGCCGGCGGCGCTGGAATAGGTCTAGGATCAGCTTTGATCAATTCTTTCAAATGCTCAATCGCAGCATCCAACTGCGCATCTTTCCCTTCAAAAGTCGCCTTGGGTAGATTGATCACTTCGATATCCGGGATAAACCCAACTCCTTCGATCAGCCATTCTGTCTTTTCGCCGTCGTTGTTGTCCCCACCAACGACTCCATACACCCCATTCATCGGCGCTCTTGCCACACCATTGTCGGTCAGCGTATTCACTCCGGAAAGCCACACTTCTCCTCCCCAAGTACGGGCACCAATTGCTTTGCCCATGCCCAGTCTGCGGAAGCCTTCTGCAAAAGCCTCCCCATCCGAAGCCGTAAACTCATCCACGAGCAAAACCAAATGTCCGCGATAGGCATACGGCATGTTCCAATACGGTTCTCCGGTTCGGCTCTTCCAATAGAAGAAAACCTCCCGCATCAGCTTTTCCAAAATGAAGGAATCGATATTTCCTCCACGATTGTGGCGCACGTCGATGACCAGACCTTTCTTTTTAAACTGTGGATAAAAATCCCGGTACCATTGCCCGATATCCGGAGCGGTCATCGCGCGCAGGTGTACATAGCCGATATCTCCTCCTGACTTTTCCTCAGCCATCAAACGGCGGGTATACTCCCATTCATTGTATCGGAGATTGGACTCAGCAGAGGAAGACATTGGAACGATGATTCGGTCACCTTTGTCTGCACCGGCACTGCTCAGCATTTTGATTCGGGTTTGTTTTCCGGCTTTGTCACGAAGGAGGTACAGCAAATCAGGTGCATCCATGACCGAAACCCCATCGATATGGGTGATTACGTCTCCTTCAGAAATATTCATATCCGGATGAGCCAAAGGTGACATTTCATCAGGATAGTCCGGATCACTCTGGAAAATATGATCAATAGTGTAACCTCTCAGCTTGTCATTTTTGGAAAATCTCGCTCCCAGCATCCCAAACTGAATTTGATCATCGCCATTTCTCAGATCCCCTCCACCTACAGAAGTATGCAAGACGCTTAGCTCTCCGATCAACTCTCCCATCACATCCGAAAGCTCCCTACGGGTCGTGACTCGATCCACCAAAGGCAGGTACTTTTGATACATCGCGTCCCAATCCACGCCGTGCATATTGCGGTCGTAGAAGTAGTCCCGCTCCATTCTCCAGGCATCGGTGTAGATTTGCTTCCAGTCTTCCCGTGGGTCAACAGAAAACCTCCAGCCGTTCAGGTCCAACCGGTTTTTAGAGAGGTCAGAAATCGGAGAGGTTCCCAACTCAACCACGTAGTGATTGGAGCCCTGTCTGAGGACTGCGTACTTATTATTTCCTGAAGTGACAAAGCTATTGATCTTATCAGCAAAGACTTTTTGCTCGGCTTTCTCATCAATCGGCGTCATCATCAGGGCGGGATTATCCTCATTGGACGCACCTCCTCCAAAATAAATGCCCATTCCCGGTCCCACTCGGTGATAGTACAGAGCCTTATCGGTAACGATCAGATTCTTATAGTTTCCAGCCGGAACAGGTACTTCACGGACCCGATCCATAAGTCCGTCTTCCTCGATTTGAACCGTGACAGGTCCCTCTGCTTTTTTATCTTCGGCTGGTTTAAGTTCGTTTTTGGGTTGGAAAGGGGAAACCAAGCCTTTTCTCAGGCCCAGCTGATAGATTTTGATTTGCTTTTCCCAGAACGGTTCGGGTTGACGTGTGCCCCAAGGGGATCCGATACGGGATTCAAAATTCCGGTCAGACATGAAATAGATCCACTTACCATCCGGACTCCATTGCGGGTTCATACTGTTCGTCCGGTCGGAAGTCAGAGGGATTCGCTTACCTGTTTCCGGATTGAAAATAAAAAGCTGCATAAAGGTATTGGAAGCCGCCTGTCCGTAAGCCAGCCATTTGCTGTCAGGAGACCAGGACATCGCACCGCTGATATCCTCATCGGATGCATTGGTTTTTACTTTTTTGCCCGTGGCTATATCCTGAATCCAGAGATCGTTATTGAGGTCATAGTAAGCGAGCTTTTTCCCATCGGGAGAAGGCAAAAGTCCAAATCTGAGTGTTTTACCGTCACTGCTTAACTTTTTTCCCTGATCTAGTCCCAAGCCGGAATATTGGTGGATTTCAAACTCCCCGCTTTCGTCAGAGAAGGTCAGGATATCTTTTCCATCCGAAGAAAAAACCGCATCCCGATAGCGAACGCCGTCTTTTTGGCTCAAACGAAGTGATCTTCCCTGCTTTGCCGGAAAGACAAAAACACGTCCACGAGCAGTCAAAGCCACTTTTTCACCGTCATTGCTGAGAGAAATAGCACTGATATAACTGGCCGGATTATCGATCCAATACTCTCTCAACTGATCAAAATCAGAAGTCAAGCTGACCGCCAATTTCTTCTCCTGAGCGCTGGACAAATCGTGCACAAACAAATCTGCCCCGGATCGATACACCAGGTTGGTACCATGAAGCGAAAGCTCCCGTACATCAAAGCTAGACTGCTTGGTATGCTGCTTCAGGTCGGAGCCGTTTTCGTTCATGGACCAGACGTTTTGAATACCGTCACGGGAAGAAAGAAAATACACCCGCCCATTATGGTACACAGGATGATGGTCTTCTCCTTTGTAGTCGCTGGTAAGTTTGATGGCTTCAGCCTGCCCTGAGGTAAACTTCCAAAGTTGTCTGGCAGTGCCTCCTTCATAGCGCTTGGTCACATTGTTGTGAAAAGTCGGCCGGACAAAGTAATACGTGTCACCACTGGTATTGAAGCTCCCCTCGGCTGCCATTTCCAGCGGAAGGATACTTTTGTTTCCGTTTTCGATATTAATCAGTACTGTATTAAGGCGTGGCAGAGTGGAATACTGATTGGTCACATAGGCGACTTCGGTAGCCGATTTCCAATCCGTCGGGATCGAGGCAGCAGGTTCGTAAGTCAATCGACGAGGCAATCCTCCGGAGATTGGAATCAGATACACTTCTGTCGGTCCTTCGTAAGTGGCGGCATAGGCTACCCATTTTCCATCCGGGGAGATTTTGGGTGAGCTTTCTTCTCCTGCATGCGTAGTCAGTCGGATGGCTTCGCCTCCTGTGAGGGAAGTTTTCCACAGGTCCCCTTCCGCCACAAAGATGACGGTATTTCCGTGGACATCCGGGTGCATAAAGTAACCTGGAGTGGGTTGGCTGATTCCGATCAATGGGGAAATCAGACTTAGGGCGAGGACAAAGAATTTTTTCATAAGTGAAATCTTTGGGTCATTCTGAGAGAGTGGGAAGTTAGGAAAAAATGGAAGGCGATGACTTTTCTTTTATACCACTGGGACTAGCCAAAATTTATTTGGTCAAATAACTTATTTGCAATATTTTACTAATAATTAAGTATTTCCAAAAGCCAAAATCGAGGACAAACTTTGCTGATTTCCAAAAATTTGAGCTTTATGTCTAGTAATTCAGGCTCAGTTCTCTAAAAAGAACTCAAGTCTTTTAATCCACCAAATATCCATTGCTTTACTCTATGGCCCTTCTTAAGAGATCATTTTCAATTCGCCTAGTTCTTTTTTTTACGCTCAGTTTTTTGACCCTATTTCCCAAGAGTTCTATTGGACAATCCATCCTCGAACAGATCGGAAGACTCCCGGTTTCGGTTTATACTTCCGAGGAGTATGGAGGAAGTCCATCGGTCTGGGCTGCCATACAGAGCGAGGCTGGACTGATGTATTTTGGAACGACAGGTGGAATGTTTGAATATGACGGGGTTTCCTGGCGTTCTATTTTTAATATCAGGGATTATGTAACCGTAAGAAGTCTGACAAAGGACAGCAAGGGAAGAATTTTTTACGGGGGCCTTGATTTTGGCTATCTGGAAATTGACGAAAAAGGTAAAGCGAGGGCAGTTTCGCTATTGCACCTAATTCCTGAGGAACTGAAATCCGGATTAATCATCTTTGATATCTTATTTTTGAATGAATTTATCCTACTTCGAAGTCAGAATTACATCATCAGATTGGAATTGGGGGAAGACTTCAGCTTAAAATCCCTAAAATCATGGCTGTCAGAAACACGGTTTGGAAAAGGTTTTTTGGTTGGAAATCAATTTTATGTCCGAAAAGTAGAAGGAGGTTTATTCCTACTCGAAGGTGAGGAATTAACCTTGATTCCAGGTACCGAAATTATTTTTGGAAAAGAGGCTGTAAGTGTGATGCTCCCCTATCCTGAAAAGAATAGTAATACCATACTTCTTGGTGGAGTGAACACAGGGTTCTATTTTTTGGAGAAAGGTACTTTAACAAAGTTTCCGACCGAAGTAGACCCAGTGATCCAAGAAGGAAATCAACTTTACGGTGCAATATCCCATCAGGGAAACTATATCCTCAGCTTCTTAGGTGGGGGAGTAGTGATCATGAATCCCAAAGGAGAAATACTCAAAAGGATAGGATCTGAGCAAGGCCTGAATTCGGATGTGGTAACAGGTATTTACCTTGAAAAAAACAATGGGCTTTGGGTAACAACGGAGGACGGTATGGCCAGGATAGCAATAGATTCTCCGATTCTTAGTTTTGGAAAAGACTTGGGAATCAACTCAGCAGTTCGTTCCATCGAAAAAAAAGGGGATGAACTTTATTTAGGGACCAATACTGGTTTGATCAAATTTGATGCGATTGAAAGGGAATTCAAATCAGGCTTGCAAAATGAGAATAGAGAAATTGTTGAATTGTTGGGTGATGGGGAAGATTTGATTGTTCCTGGAATAAGTTTGCAGGTAATTCGGGATGGTAAAGCCATTCGTTTGGATTTTCCAGAAGTTGGGAGCCGACCACAAACTTCAATTATTCCAAAAGATTACCCAAATCTACTTTTAGTTGGAACTACCACGGGGCTTCTTCTCTATGAAAAAGGCCTTTCCAAACAATTCCCATGGGAATTAAGGGGAAAAGTTCCGGGAATAGGCCCAATCTCAAACTATTTTAATGAAGGAAAAGATGGAAAAATTTTTACAAGTGGTCAAGGAAAGCTATATGTACTGGAAATAGAGGATAATGGGGTGGAATCCATAGGAAATCAGGTCATCAAACCGACTGTTTTTGATGTAGATCCTTCGGGTTCTTTTTCCATGATTAATGGAGAGTTTTATATGACTTCCCCTCAGGGCATGCAGAAGTATTCATCGGAGGATGGAAAATTTGTGGCTACAGAAGACTTTAGTGCTGTGGAGAAAGATCTATATGATTTCACCCAATACAAATCAGGCATTCTCTGGTATGAATCATTAGATAAAAAGAAGTATATCCTCAAGCGGAATACTGAAGGGAAATTTGTTAAGGACGAGAGACCCAATTCCATAACCCCTTATTTATCTCAAGTAGATTTTATCGACGAGGATAGCATCATGTGGTTTGGATCTCCCAAAGGTTTAATCCGCTACGACCCCAAAAAAGACAATCAGACCGATAAGGAATTTTTCACGCTGATCCGGCGTATAGAAACCAAGACCGATACCATTCCCTTGCCTTTTTACGGTAGAAAAAAGGATGTGCCTGCTGTAGAACGAAAAGAGAATTCCTACCGCTTTGAATTTGCGGCGCCGTATTTCGAAGAGGAGAAGAAAACCAAGTATCAGACCTATTTGGAGGGTTTTGATTCTGATTGGGTGGACTGGAATGACAACCGCTTCAAGGAGTACACCAACCTTTCTCCCGGCACCTATACTTTCCATGTACGGGCAATGGCCCATACGGGAAGAATCAGCGAGGAATCGGTCTATTCATTTGTAGTTCTCGCTCCTTGGTATGCCACTTGGTGGGCTTATATACTCTATGCCTTGCTTATTGGTGCTGCAATTACAGGCATCGTAAAATGGCGCTCTCGAAAGCTCAAAGCTGAAAACCTCCTTTTGGAAGAAAGGGTTAATGAGCGAACCGCTGCTTTGGAAAAATCCCTCGCAGACCTCAAATCCACCCAAGCCCAACTGATCCAATCCGAAAAGATGGCCTCCCTTGGCGAGCTCACCGCAGGCATCGCCCATGAGATTCAGAACCCACTGAATTTTGTGAATAATTTCTCTGAACTTGGAGTAGAGCTCATCGATGAAATGACGGAGGAAATAGAGAAAGGAGATTTGGAGGAAGTAAAAGAAATAGCCACTGACCTGAAGGAAAACCTCAAAAAAATCCATCATCACGGCAAGCGTGCCGGATCCATCGTAAGAGGCATGCTGGCCCACAGCAGAAAAAGTTCAAGCGAAAAAGAGCTGACCGATATCAATGCCTTGGCAGACGAATGTCTTCGACTCAGCTTCCACGGATTGAGAGCTAAGGACAAAAGTTTCTCGGCTGACTTCAAAACTGATTTGGATCCCAACATCCCCAAAATCCCCGTGGTATCCCAGGATCTAGGGCGGGTAATCCTCAACCTGATCAACAATGCATTCTATGCAGTAAATGACCGGGCCAAAAAGGGAGAGCCTGATTATAAACCGAGCATTACCGTCTCCACCTGCCTTTATGAGGAAGGCAAGGGGGTGAAAATTTCAATTTCGGACAACGGTTCAGGAATCCCTGATTCCATCAAAGAAAAGATTTTCCAGCCATTCTTTACCACCAAACCTGCCGGTGAGGGTACAGGTCTGGGTTTATCCTTAAGCTACGACATCATCAAGGCGCATGGAGGAGAGCTGAAGGTGGAATCTGAGGAGGGAAAAGGAACCCAATTCAGTATTCATCTTCCCGCATGAAGTGAAATTCGGCCTATTTCAGGTATTAATGCCTTTAAAATCAATTTCAAAGGATAGGAAATTCAATTCCATTTTCTCAATTTGAGACAATAGAATTGACACTAAACCATTACCATCCATGAAAAATAACCGACGCGACTTTTTACAGAAAATCGGGCTTGGTGCGGCAGGTGTTGCTGCTGTTCCATTTTCTTCCCAGGCTTCTTCTGTTCAGCAAAATCAGAATTTAGCCGATTCAGATGAGCAATACCTCTTTATCGGAGACGACATTGCGGTAGCCAATACTTCCTATGGAAAAATCCGCGGATATCAGCTTAATGGGGTATACACTTTCCTCGGAGTTCCTTATGGTGCCGATACTTCCGGCAAAAACCGATTTATGCCTCCACAAAAACCTGAAAAATGGGAGGGAATCAAGGATACCATCTGGTGGGGAAATACAGCTCCGCAAATCATGGATCGACGATACGCCAATGTCCATTATTCCTTTGCTGATCATTGGAACTATGACGATGTCAGCGAAGACTGCCTAAAACTCAATGTCTGGACCAACGGACTTGCCGATGGTAAAAAACGTCCGGTACTGGTCTGGCTGCATGGGGGAGGATTCACCAATGGCAACGGAATCGAGCAGGATGGCTACCACGGAGAAAATTTTGCCAAGGGGAAGGATGTGGTTTTTGTGTCCATCAATCACCGACTGGGTCCGATTGGATTCACAGACCTGTCGGGAGTAGGAGGGGAGAAATATGCTGCTTCAGGCAATGTCAGCCAGCTCGATATCATCGCCTCCCTGGAATGGGTACGTGACAACATCGCCAACTTTGGCGGAGATCCAAGTAATGTCACCATCATGGGTCAATCCGGGGGCGGGGCCAAAGTAACCTGCACCATGTCCATGCCGGCAGCCAAAGGAATTGTACACAAAGGTGTCGCACTCAGCGGCAGTATGCTGCGGGCGAATGATCAGGAATACAGCCGCAAACTGGGTCAGTTTGTATTGGAAGCTGCTGGACTTTCTACCTCAGAGGTGGATAAACTTCAGGAAATTCCTTGGAGAGAATACCTCGATATAGCCAACAAAGCGCTGGACCGAATGCGAAAGGAAAATCCACAACCGGGATTCCGAGGCGGATTTGGTCCTGTGGCGGATGGGGTGCATGTGCCCAAAGGGGAATTTTTCTCCAATCCCAATGACCACACGGCTGATATGCCACTGATGATCTGCACGACTTTTCACGAATGGGGCGCTACCCGCACCAATGCACAACTTGATAATGCTGGAGAAGCAGAAATCATCGAGGCGATGAAGCAACGGTTTGGTGACAAGTCAGCGGAAGTCTATCGGGCTTATGCGGCCAATTTCCCCGGAAAAAAACCAGCTGAGATCATGACGCTAGCCGCATCCAATCGGGCAAATGCCGTGGCCTGCGGAAACGCGAAAGCCAAACAGAAAGCTCCTGTTTACATGGCATGGTTTGGCTGGGAGCCTAATCTGTACAATGGGCGGATGCGGGCGTTCCATTGCATCGATATTTGCTTTTGGTACGACAATACCGATCGGATGTACACGCATACTGGAGGAGGTAAGCGTCCCAGATTGCTTTCTGAGAAAATGTCTGCTTCCCTTTTAGCCTTTATGAAAACAGGAAATCCAAATACAGGAACTCTTCCTAACTGGCCAAAATTCACTGCTGAAAATGGAGAGACCATGATCCTGAATGACACTTGTGAAGTGAAAAATGATCCGGATCGAGAAGCGAGAAAAGCACTTCCAGCGGCATAATTTCTAAATCGAATACAATCAAAGACTTGGATATTTCAGAAAGTTTCGGCTTTTTGATTATTCAAGTCTTTTTTATTGAATTACTATGAAGAAAATCAATTGGTTGATTCTCACACTTGGCTTTATGGTGGGAGCTTTGGGATATTGGACGGCAGACTTTTCAGAGGAACGAGCACTCTATGAATCTCTTTATTTCATCAAAGCTCCAGGAGCTTTACTAGCAGTGATTATTGCGGGATTGATCCGAAAAAATGAACCCGCCCAAAATGCATTGAGAGTAACCTTCGGTGTAATGCTTGGGATGTTATCTCGCATAGTGTTCGATCTCACCTTAGATCCAAGTTCTCACAACCTTTTCCCTTTTGAGCTTATGATCGGCTTGGTCATTGTCATGCCTGTGACGTTCGTCGGTTCATACCTGATCTATGGTATCTTTTTCCTCGCAGGAAAAAATTAATTACCACAAATCCCCTTAGAAAAAATAACCTGAAACCTTTACAATCGAAGGATTCCCTTAACTTTTGGCCCTAAACTATTGACCTATGACAGATTTTAGAAATTATAAAGTTCCTTACCCAACCACTCCGGAATACTCTAAATCCGTGGCCTATTTCTCCATGGAATTTGCCATTCACCAACCTCTCAAGATCTACAGCGGGGGATTGGGATTCCTTTCCGGTTCACATTTGCGAAGCGCTTATGAGTTAAAACAAAACCTCATCGGAATCGGAATACTCTGGAAGTATGGCTATTATGACCAAAGCCGAAACCAGGATCAAACGCTGAAGCCCGAATGGTATGAAAAAACGTACAGCTTCCTGGTAGACACCGGGATCAAATTTACCGTACCAGTCCACAATCAACCCGTATGGGTCAAGGCTTGGTATTTACCACCTGAAACCTTCAAGTCAGCTCCGCTATTTTTGTTAAGTACGGACTTGCCTGAGAATGACTACCTCAGTCAAACCATCACTCACAAGCTGTACGATTCTGACACAGCTGCCAAAATAGCCCAAATGATGATTTTGGGATTGGGAGGTGCCAAATTGATTGACGAGCTCAACTTCAATCCGGATGTATATCACCTGAATGAAGCACATGGAGTCAGCAGTGTATTCTACCTCATGAAGAAATTTGGTAGCAAGGAAGAAGTCAGAAAACGCCTGGTCTTTACCACTCACACACCGGAAGAGGCAGGAAATGAGAAGCACGAGTTTTACCTCTGTGACAAAATGAGCTATTTCTATGGGTTTAGCATTGCTGAGGTTCATCAGATGACTGGGATCGAAGGAAATATGTTCAACCACAGCTTGGCGGCGCTGCGTTTTGCAAGGGAGGCCAATGGAGTCAGTAAACTGCACGGAGAGGTGAGTCGCAAAATGTGGGGTCACTATGACGACATTCCAAAGATTCAATCCATTACCAATGCTCAAAACTGGAAATATTGGGCAGATAAACAGCTTTATCGATTTATGGAGGAAGCTGACAATGAAGGATTTGATGACAGAAAACGGTATTTAAAGAAAAGGGCGTTCGAAATTGTGGCTGATCAAACCGGAAAAATCTTAGATCCTGATGTCCTGACCATTGTATGGGCAAGACGATTTGCGGCATATAAGCGCCCGGATCTGATCACCCAAAACATGGAAAAATTTGAAGAATTGGTAAGTAATACCCAGCATCCTGTCCAAATCATATGGGCTGGAAAACCCTATCCTATGGATTATGGAGCTATATCGGTGTTTAATTCCCTGGTACACCTTAGCAAAAAGTACAAAAATGTAGCGGTATGCGTAGGATATGAACTTGCGCTAAGCAAGAGGTTGAAACAAGCATCAGACATTTGGCTCAACAATCCTAGAGTTCCCAGAGAGGCATCAGGTACCAGCGGTATGACTGCCTCCATGAACGGAGCTGTCAACTTCAGTACATTTGACGGCTGGATCTGTGAATTTGCCCGTCATGGTGAAAACTGCTTTATCGTCCCTCAAGCCGATTATCACAACCTAAGTATCCAGGATCAGGATGAGCATGACCTGGATCACCTTTATGAAATTCTAAAAGGGGAGATTTTACCGCTTTACTATAGCAATAAGAGGAAGTGGAGAGATATCGTCCAGGCCGGTATGCACGATGTAAGGCATGAATTTGAAAGTAACCGTATGGCAAGGGAATACTATGAATTGATGTACCATTGATCTTCCTTCGCTCTCCAATCGAACAACTGCCCTGAAAATCAGGGCAGTTTTTGTTTATATCTAGGGTTGACGAACTGGTCAATTAATTTTTTATCTTTTGTGAAAGTAATTCGCTCATTCTTTTTGAATCCCACACCATATGCAATCATTTGACTACATTATAGTAGGAGCAGGATCCGCCGGATGTGTCTTGGCTAATCGGCTAAGTGAAAATGGAGAATTTTCAGTCCTCCTGATTGAAGCAGGAGGGCCGGCAAAAAAGAAGGAGATCGGAATTCCCGGGGGATATGGGAAGCTCCACCGAACAGCAGTGGATTGGGGGTTTTGGACCGAGGCTCAGGAGTTTGTGAATAACCGCCGCATTTACCTTCCAAGAGGAAAAGTGCTCGGAGGCTCAAGTTCAACCAATGCCATGGCATACGTACGGGGAAACAAAGCAGACTTCGATGAGTGGGAAAATCTTGGAAACCCTGGCTGGGGTTATGATTCCGTATTGCCCTATTTCAAAAAATCTGAGCATAATGCTGATTTGAATGATTCTTTTCATGGGAAAAATGGGGCCCTGCATGTCGAATTTGCCAAAAGTCACCAAACTCCCTATGCCCGGGCTTTTGTAGAAGCATGCATACAAGCCGGGATTCCTGCCAGTCCGGACTATAACGGAGAAAAACAAGAAGGAGCAGGGTACTTTCAGTTTACTATCAAAAACGGAAAAAGGCATAGTACTGCAGAGGCCTTTTTAAAACCCATCCTTTCTCGCAAAAACCTAAAAGTCCTTACGCAGTCCCAAGTGAAGAAAATTCTGATCCAAAAGGATCGGGCAGTAGGAGTGGAGTACTTCACCGGAAAAAACTCAAGCGAAAGAATCCTTGCTAAAAAAGAAGTAATCCTTTGTGCCGGGGCATTTCAATCTCCCCAACTATTGATGCTTTCAGGAATCGGAGAGCCGGAAGAGTTAAAAAATAAGAGAATAGATCTGGTGAAATCGCTTCCCGGAGTTGGAAAGAACCTTCAAGATCATTTGTTCTTCCCGGTATCCGCTTTTTCCAAGACTCAAGAGGGCTTCAATCATCACCTCACCCCTTGGAATCAAGCCAAAGATTTTATCCAATACTTGATCACCAGCAAAGGGGTCCTAACCTGCAGCCCTTTGGAGGCAGTGGCTTTTTACTCGACTCAAATAGACAAACCGGTGGATTTTCAGCTCCATTTTACTCCAATCCAGGTTGGAAATGACGGCAAAACAGACCTGTACAATCTGGACACCTATCCCAAAGAAGATGGATTTACCATTTTACCAAGTTTGCTTAAGCCCAAAAGCATCGGATATGTCGGAATCCGATCAAGCCATGCCTTGGAAGCTCCAATCATTCAGCCTAAGTTTCTTTCTGAGGAAGAAGATCTGATTACCTTGGTCAACGGAGCGAAGAAAGCCCTTGAAATTTTCGCACAGGAAGCGTTCAAACCACATATAAAAGAACTAGTCTGCCCATTGGATCAGACCGACCAAGGAATCATCGAGCTGATACGCCAACGAGTCGAAACGATCTATCATCCGGTAGGTACCTGCAAAATGGGACATGATCCTGATGCTGTGGTCAATTCCAAACTACAGGTCATTGGAATTGAAGGCCTACGAGTCGCAGATGCATCCATTATGCCCACCATTGTGGCAGGTAACACGAATGCAGCTGTGATCATGATCGGAGAAAAGGCTTCCGAATTAATTTTAAAGGATACAAACTAAGGAAAAGTGATAGTGAATCGGGTGCCTTGGTTCACTTCACTTTCTACTTCAATTTTTCCTCCCAAAGAAGTAACATGATGATAGACTAGATACAATCCGACTCCTTTACTATTGGGGTGGCCATGAAAAGACTGGTTGATTTTAAAAATCTTATTCCCGATTTTTTTCAAATCCATCCCAAGTCCCTTATCCTCTATGATTAATTGAACTTGGCCTTGATGAACTCCTGAATAAATGAAAATTTCTGGGGGAATTCCTGGTCGAGCATACTTAATCGAATTGGTTATCAAGTTTAGAAAGATACTTTCCATATATGCCGAGTTGAATTCCACCAGATTAATCACAGAAAAATCTATAGTCAATTTGGCTTTTGAAGACTCTATTAATGTTTTGATTGAGTCCAATACCGAATTCAGGATCTGGTCAAAATTTACTCTTTCTTTCAGAACTTCTTTTTCATGACGCTCCTTTAGGATATCCACATATTTATTGAGAGTATCAGAAAGTCTTTTTCCGGAGTTTCTAAGCAGTTGAATCAACTCAAGTGTTTCTTGATCTTCTATTTTATTGACATCCAATAGGTCAAAGACCAAAAGAAGGTTGTTTACCGGTGCCCGAAGATCATGGGACGTAGAAAAGGTCAGCTGCTTCAACTCTTGATTTAACTGACTCAATTGCGAAAGAAGAGAATTTCTCTGAGCTTCAATTTCTTTTTTATGGGTAATGTTTTTAGCGATGGCAAACACAACCTTTTGGCTATCCACGGGCATAGAAGTCCAAGAAAGCCATACCGTTTCTCCGGTTTTAGTCAAATACCGGTTTTCGAAATTCAGTAAGGGTTTGGATTGATGTAGCTGCTCCCGGACTCTGGCGGTAGTAAACTTATCTTCGGGGTGTACAAAGTCATTGATTGGTCGACTGTAAAGTTCCTCCATCGAATAGCCAAGTGCCTTGGAAACCGATGAATTTACCTTTTTGAAATAACCATCATAACTGGCTATACACAAAAGGTCTGGCGATAGCTCGAAGAAAAGCTCGTAGTCGAAGTTGGGTGATTCCATGGTTTGGGAGCTAGCCAAAAGGTAGGATCAAAGTGACTCTTTTGTATCTTTTTTTTGATAAGACTCAATAAAACCTATCTGCATGGACTATTTGAGTTTATACACCTTGCCTTCAGTTTTACTCATGATATACACTTTTTTATCCGAATCGATTCCAAATTTCAAGTCCACCCGGTCGTGATTGACGAGTGTTTTCATTGACACTTCTTTTCCTTCAAAAGTAACCCCCCAAGACTTTACTTCCGGATTGGAGGATTCATGGAGATCAGCAAAAAACAACCTTCCGGAAGGCACGTCTCCAAAAACAAATTTACCTTTCAAAGGCCCTTCTGACACCATATATCCACCGATGACTGCCACAGTCTCATCATGCTCCAATTGAATCAGTGGATAGGAAACTCCAAATTTCGCATCATCCGCAGGCAATGGGTAAAGAGTGCGAAAACTTCCGAAAGGATTGATAACAAAAGCGCCTTCTCGAATGGGCCAGCCATAAAACTTACCCGGCTCGATCCGGTTGATTTCCTCAATGCTGTGTTGACCAATATCGGTAGCATGAAGATTTCCCTTGTCATCCCAAAAGACACGATTGGGATTGCGGAATCCATAAGCAATGATTTCTCCGGCCATCCCAGGCTTGCCCGCAAAAGGATTGATTTTTGGAATGCCATATTTTCCGTTTTTGCCGTCTTTGCCAGCTGGATCTATCCTCAGTATGCTACTGTAAATACCCTTTCCCTGATGATTGGAGATCCCAGCAAAGCGTTTTTCGGCTGTTCCACCATCTCCATAACCGATGTAGAGCAGACCATAATCTGCATCGCCATTTTTGGAATAAGGATTAAACGTCAATTCCTGCATTCCATGGGCCTGAGAAGCGTTGTCGATTCTCAGGATTTCACGGTCGCTTCCTTTGAAGACTTTGGCTTTGGGATCTTCGGCCTTCCACTCGGTCAAGACCCATTGCATAAATACCTCTAAGCTATCGGTGTAGCCAAAGTCCGAAGGTGCAGTGCCTCCCGGTTCGGTGTGGGAAGTATAGAAAAGCCCGTTTTTTTCAAACTCAGGGTGAAATGCAAAACTGCCGACACCTGTTGCCCAACCGGGCTTGCTGACCATCGCGGGTCGCTTTTCTTTCAGGTTGAGGTAAAGTACTGGCTTTTGGTTTTCTATTTCGTAAAGGCCAATTCTTTGGTCGTTGATAAAAAGTCGTTGGGTGCCGGGAATGGGCTCCATTTTGGTCATTTTTGCCAAAGGCGGAACGGTGTCTGATGCGGGGAGTTGGGTGAAAAGCTCAAGTTCTAGCCGAATTCCAGAGTCCTGGACTTTCTCAGGAATAAGATTGGAAGTGGTATCGCCACTGATTGGAATCGGCAGGGTCTCAAAGGTATGCATGTAACTCAGCAAGGACTCGATATCCTGGTCTGTCAATGCCGGAAAACCAGGCATTTGGGTTTTATACTTTGCCAGGAGCTCCACAGCACGCGGATCTTTTGCCTCAAGGACAGCAGCTGGGTTTTTGATAAAATCACGAATCCATTGGGTCTCGATCTGTCGGGTAAGCCCACTGAGATTAGGACCGATGGCGTCTTCATTGAAATTATGACAGGTGGAGCATTGTTGCTCGAATAACGTTTTTCCTTTTAAAATTTGACTGGCATCGGTGGAAATCTCCAAGCCAAATTCTTTTTTCCCGGGATCACAGGAAAATAGCAAAAACGCTGACAACAAGAGGACGGTAGACAGATTTTTCATCGATACTAATTTGGGGCTTTCCTTTTCATGGAAAAACTCCTTGCCTTTTTCTTTGCGGGAATTTCTTCGGAATCCATTTCATAAGCTACATTTCCTTCATTACTGACATTTATCATTATTTTTTAATTTCCCAGAATCTATCTTTTAGAAGACATTTTATGCTACATCAGCTAGAATATGCTTCAGCTATCCTCCATTGATTACTGGTCTCCTCTCGAAATCGCAACCATTCTTTTCGTGTTGCTCATCCTTGCATTTTTCGCCGGATACAAAACAAGACAATACAAAATCCAAAAATCGGTCAATTATATCAATGAAGAAATGGGGTTAATCAGCTCCACATTATTGGGATTGCTGGCTTTAATCCTGGCTTTTTCTTTCGGTATGGCCAATTCCAGGTTTGATACCCGGAGATCCTTGGCAATAGAGGAAGCCAACGCAATAGGAACAGTAATCCTGAGAGCGGAAGTTTTCCCGGACTCCATGAGGAAAGAACTGAAATTAAGCCTAAAAAATTATCTGGAGGAGAGGATTGCTTTTAATGAATCTGGTACTGATGTCGAAAAAATTCTTTTCCATTTCAATAAATCTGATGAACTGGGAAAAACTATTTGGAAACAAATTTCTGAATATTCAAGAAAGGACCTTGTCTTGGTCAAGACCTCTGAAATTATTCCTGCTCTAAACGAAATGATAGATTTAACTACTTCCAGGAGAGCTGCAGGTGAGGCTAATATTCCCAACTCCATCCAATGGTTTCTCATCATTTTATGTGTTTTCTCCACATTCCTTTTAGGCTATGAAAGAAAAAATAAACTCGATTGGATCATTGTAGTAGGGTTTTCTTTAATGCTTTCCCTAACCGTATTTTCAATCATGGACTTAGATAGGCCACGTTTTGGTTTAGTCACTTTGGAGGAAGAAAACTCCAAATTCATTGAACTAAGAGCCTTGTTTAAACAAGAGGGTGAATAAACGGCATAGTCCAAAAATGCCATTTAACCCTTAGAACCAATAAAAAAAATCAAACTTTGAATTCTGGAATAGGCAATCCACAAAACCAACCTTCAAAATCCAATGAACACAACAAAACTATTTCTCCTGATAGTCTTTTTTGGAACAACGATAGTAGGAAAGGCTCAACAAGCGCCAATTAAGTTGGATACAGCAAAAATGTCCTACAACCAGATCTCCCAAAAAATGGGACTCTTTGTCTATCCATCCAAAGGGCAAAGCAAGACCCAACAAAAAAAGGACGAGTTTGAATGCTACAATTGGGCGGTTGAACAATCGGGAATTGATCCACTTGATTTGCCAAAAATTGAGGCTGCTCCAGTTCAGTCAGGTCCAACCGGTGGAGGTTTAATAGGTGCCGCCAAAGGCGCTGCCGCCGGTGCTGCTATAGGAGCAATCACCGGTGATGCAGGTGAAGGTGCAGCTGTAGGCGCAATAGTAGGAGGCCTTTCAGGAAGACGGGCAGGAAAAATGGCTCAAGCACAGGCAAACCAACAGGCACAGGCCAATGTCTCCGCACAAGAGCAACAAATAAAAGAAAGCTTTACAAAGGCATTTACTGTCTGTATGGAAGGCAAAGGCTACACCATCAAATAACGCTAAATAACAATACGAAATGAAATCGATACAAAAACTGGTTCTATTGGCAGGTTTAGGATGCTTCGTTTTTGCCTGCTCCCCTTCCCCAGATCAGAAAAACTCAGAAAATGTAAAACTGGTAGAAGGCTACGTAAACGCAGTGGAAGCCATGGATTTTGAGGCAATGAGCAATTACCTGGATGAAAATTATCTGGGAATGGGTCCCTCCTACGGAGACTCTATCACCAAGGCCCAGGCTGTGGAAAGCTGGAAGTACAACATTGAGAACCTTTACGAAAAAATTGAGTACACCAAGTCTAAATTTGCCGCAGTAACGATTCCCGACGGAGATGCAAAAGGGGAATGGGTAGCCAATTGGGCAGAACTCACCATCACCTATAAGGATGGAAATTCTGTGAAACTCTTGGCAAATAGTAATTACAAGGTGGAGAATGGAAAAATTGTCCAAAGCATTACCTTCTACAATGAAGCGGATGCTCTCCGACAACTAGGCTATGGATTTGTCCCCATGGAATAGAACAAACTTTTCGAATCCAGCGACGTACGGTGATTTTCAGCTTGAAAATCAATCTATTTGGATTTTGAGTGTCAAAAAAAGCCTCCGGTCGCTTTCATAACCGGAGGCTTTTGACTCAACCTATCTATCTCTATTGTTTAAAATGGGTATTTTCCCTGTGCAATCATGTAATCGGCTATTTGCCTTCTAAGCTCCTTGACATTGATAAAGTCAGGCTTGGTAAACCTCTTCAGTCCCATCAAAAGAACTTTTTGCTCATCCCCTTTGGCGAAAGATACAATCGCTTCTTTGGCTGCTGCCTCAATCTTGTCTACTGCTTCGTAGAGGTAAATTTTAGCCATGGCGATTTGATTTTTGGCTGACTCTTCGCCGTTTTGCATGGCGATTTTTTCAGCTCGGAGAATTGCGGATTCTGCTGCATAGATTTCAATCATCACATCGGCCAGGTTCATCATGATCTCCTGCTCGTCTTCGATTCGATCTTGCAGCGACATGGCGGCTTTGCCTCCTACCATCAAAAAGACTTTTTTGAGTTTTTTGAGAATGTCTTTTTCCACTGCGAAAAGCTCTGAAGCATCGATACTTTCAAAAGACGGTACAGAGGTAAGTTCTGAAGCCACAGCCATCGCTGGTTCGAAGAGATTAATTTCCCCTTTCATGGCGCGCTTTAGCACCATGCCCACCATCAGCATGCGGTTGATCTCGTTGGTTCCTTCGTAGATTCTGGAAATACGAGCATCTCGGTAAGCCCTTTCCATTGGAGCGTCGGCCGAATAGCCCATTCCTCCGTAAATCTGAACCCCTTGGTCTACGACATAATCCAATACCTCCGAAGCGTGAACTTTGGCAATGGCTGCCTCTATGGCAAATTGCTCCAAGGCTTTCAATTTGGCTTCTGCATCCGGCAGACCCTCTGCAGCCAAAGCGCCCATTCGATCCTCAATATCCTGTCCGGCACGGTAACAAAGCGATTCGGTAGCAAAAATTCGGGTGGCCATTTCGGCCAGTTTGGATTTAATGGCTCCAAATGTATTGATGCTGACTCCAAACTGTTTTCGTTCAGTGGAGTACTTGATGCTGAGACTGGTCACGCCTCGGACACCACCTAGGACGCCTGCACCAAGTTTTACCCGACCAATGTTGAGAATATTTACTGCAATCTTGAATCCGTTGCCACGCTCAGAAAGCATGTTTTCTACCGGTACCGGGCAGTCATTGAAGAATACCTGACGGGTGGAAGATCCTTTGATACCCATCTTTTTCTCTTCTTCATTCATGGTGATTCCACCAAAGGTCTTTTCCACAATGAAGGCTGTCAGGTTTTTGTCGTCTCCGATTTTGGCAAATACGATGAATAGATCGGCAAATCCGGCATTGGAAATCCACATTTTTTGCCCATTGATCAGATAGTGCTTCCCGTCCGGTGTGAGGGTGGCTTTGGTCTTACCGCTATTGGCATCAGAACCCGCATCCGGTTCGGTCAGGCAGTAGCAAGCTGCCCATTCGCCTGTGGCGAGTTTGGGAAGGTATTTTTGCTTCTGCTCTTCTGTACCGTAATACAAAATAGGCAATGTACCGATGCCCGTGTGTGCGCCATAAGTGGTAGAAAAAGAACCTGCTCCCCCAATGATATCTGCAATCAGCATGGAGGTATTGAAACTCATGCCCAATCCTCCGTATTGCTCAGGAACAGAAATGCCCAATAGACCCAATTCACCTGCTTTTTTGAATAGGGATGGGACTAATTCAGGGTTTTTCATGCTGTCAATTTCCTCGATATTGGGATGTATTTCCGTATCGATGAAATCCTGACAGGCCTGAGCCATCATTCGTTGCTCTTCGGTAAACTCTTCAGGAATAAAAATCGCCTGAGCCTCTGTATCGCGGATAAGAAACTCTCCGCCTTGGATGGATTTTGATAATGTTGCCATATGATATTAAGATTAAAGACGTGAGACTTAAGACTTAAGATAGTCACGCTTGATTTTCAAATTTTTGGATTAGTGCGTAAAGCATTTTTTGGATTTCAGTTAATTCGGCAGTGATGGAATCGATTTGATCAAAATTGAAAAATTCTAATTCCACACTTACATAAAGCTGAGACTCCAATTCACAAATAGACCCATGGGCCACACCAAGAAAATGAAGAAATTCCCGGTCTGTCCTGCTACCACCTCCTTCTGCAATATTTGATGGAACTGATACAGATGCTCTTCTCAATTTAGAGATAAGACCAAAGCGCTCCTCATTAGGAAAGTTTGCCGTGAGCTTATAAATAGTAGCCCAAAGCTTTATAGATCTTTTCCATACATTCAATTCCTTGTAGTTATGCATAGCTATTGTCGTTGAGTCTAACGTCTTGTGTCTAGCGTCTAATGTCTTTTAGTACTACTTGAGTAACTCGTAAATGCCCGCTACACCCTGACCACCACCTACACAGGCAGTGACAAGACCGTATTTTTTATTTTGCCTTCTCAGTTCATTGAAAATCTGAACAGAGAGTTTGGCTCCGGTGCATCCGAGTGGGTGACCCAAGGCGACTGCACCTCCGTTGACGTTGACAATATCAGGATTCATGTCAAGGGATTTCATGACAGCAAGGCCCTGAGCGGCAAATGCTTCATTGAGCTCGACTAAGTCAATGTCATTTAAGGTAAGTCCAGCTTGTTTCAGAGCCTTTGGCACAGCTTCTTTTGGACCGATACCCATGATTCTTGGGTCAACTCCGGCCACAGAATAGGACATCATTCTTGCGACAGGCTCCAATCCCAAAGATTTCATCAATCTTTCGGACATGACCACGACAAATGCAGCTCCGTCGGATGTCTGCGAAGAATTACCGGCTGTGACTTGACCTCCGTTTTTAAATGCCGGCTTCAATGCTGCCAAAGCTTCCATGGTCGTACCTGCACGAGGTCCCTCGTCGGTATCCACGGTGAACTTTCTGGTTTTTTTCCTTCCTTTTTCATCAAGGTAAGTCTCCTCGACTTCTACAGGTACGATTTCGTCTTTGAATTTTCCTGCAGCAATCGCCGACAAAGCTTTTTCATGAGATCTTACCGAAAAGGCATCAGCTTGCTCACGAGTGATTTCATATTCTTTGGCAAGCTCTTCCGCAGTCAACCCCATGCTGAGGTAGTAAGAAGGCGTTTGCGAGGCGATTTTCCAGTTGAGGGCAGTTTTGTAGCCCATCATCGGTACCAAAGACATGGATTCCGTACCCCCTGCGATGATGCAATCCGCCATTCCGGCTTTGATCTTTCCAACTGCCAGAGCGATGGCTTCTAATCCAGATCCGCAGTAGCGGTTCATTACAAATCCGGGAGTATCAATTCCCAAGGCCAAGAGAGAAATCATCCGGCCCATTTGCATGCCTTGCTCCGCTTCAGGAACGGCATTTCCCACGATGAGGTCATCGACCATTTTGGGTTCGAGACCCGGAGTATTCGCCACCAAGTGCTTGATCACATCAGCAGCCAAGTCGTCTGGGCGATAAAATCTAAATCCTCCCTTTTTCGATTTTCCAACCGCTGATCTATATCCGTTTATTATATATGCTTCCATTAGTTTTTTTTTAGTTTTTAAATGTCTTTTAGAGCTTGAGAAACAAGATTCAAGAGACAAGAAACAAGACTGAATCCGCCTAGTAAGGATTATCCTCAATGGTGTTTTTTAATCCAATTATCATTTTCTGGACCTCAGCTAGCTCCTCACTGAAAGTGGTGAACTTTTCTTCACTCAATATTCCAACTCTATTGGCAATAATTCCCTGAGTCTCTAATTCAAAACTTTCTCCCAAACTGATATCCAAACAATTGGAAAATGACTTTGAAGAATTTCTAGCTGTTCCCTCGGCGATGTTTGATGAAATGGATACACTGGATCTTCTCATTTGAGAAGTAATTCCAAACCTTTCTTCAGAAGGAAAAGATTTAGTCAATTCATACACATTGACAGCTAAATCCACCGCTTTTTGCCAAACTTTTAGGTTCTTGAAATTATGTTTCAGTCTCATTTTCAGATTTGTTTTAAGTCTGTTTTTTGGATTTGATTTCTCACTTCTTGACTCTTGTCTCTCGCTTCTTGACTCTAGTTTCTAAGTGGCTTTCCTTTGAAAAGAATACTATGGATTCTCTCCAGCGTCTTTTGCTCGCCAGTTAAACTCAAAAAAGCTTCACGCTCCAAGTCAAGCAAGTATTGCTCTGACACCTCAGTCGGTGAGGACAAATCGCCTCCTGACATTACCCAAGCCAGTTTTCTGGCGATCTTGGCATCGTGCTCAGAGATATAATTTCCGTAAATCATACCTGTAATTCCCGCCTCGAAAAGTGCCAAGGAAGTCTTTCCCAAAACCTTGATATTGGTCTGCTGTACAGGCTGCGTATAGCCCAAATCATAAAGAGAAATCACCTTAGCCTTTGCATCTGCCAACTGACGTTTTCTGTTCAGTGAAATACCGTCTTGAGCTCTCAGGTAACCCAGTCCTCTTGCTTCTTCAGCTGAAGTAGAAACTTTCGCTGTGGCGATATTCATAAAGTACTCCTGAAGCTGATTGAGCTCCACGTCTCCGGCGATGACCCCATTGGCAAATCTTCGGGTCATTTCCTTCGTTCCGCCACCAGCAGGAATCAACCCCACACCGACTTCGACCAAGCCCATGTACAATTCGGCATGCGCCTGAATGTGGTCTGCATGAAGGGAAAGTTCACATCCCCCACCCAAAGCCATATTGTGAGGAGCTACCACCACCGGCACGGATGAGTATCGGGCCCGCATCATGGTGTTCTGGAATTGGGCGATCATCAGATTGATTTCGTCAAACTCCTGATCTCCTGCAAACATGAAGAGCATGGCTAAGTTGGCCCCTGCGGAGAAGTTTCCGCCTTCGTTTCCAATGACCAAGCCTTTGTATGATTTTTCGGCCATTCCGATCGCTGTATTGATGCCCTCGATCACTTCGGCACCCATGGAGTTCATTTTGGTGTGGAACTCCAATCCAATCACCTCATCGCCCATGTCGTAAATGGTCGATCCGGCATTTCCCCAAACCTTCTTGCCTGCTGATTTAAGCGTATCAAGGATGATGAAATCTTCGATGCCCGGGATTTCCACATAAGATTTGGAAGGAATGTCGTAGTACTTTCTCTTTCCGCTTTCGACCTTGTAGAAAGATTCATGGCCTGCAGACAGCATTTCGTGAACCCAAGACGCTGCTTTTTCGCCGGCAGCTTCCATTTTCTCTACTGTTTCTTTTACACCAAGGACATCCCAAGTTTCAAAAGGTCCTAGTTCCCAACCGAATCCCGCACAAACTGCCTGATCGATTCTGTAGAGCTCGTCGGAGATCTCGGGGATGCGGTGTGAGCAATATTTAAACAAATCGTAAAAAGAAGCTCGATAAAATTCTCCGGCTCGGTCTTCAAAATTCACCAAGAACTTAAGGCGCTTTTTGAGATCATCGATTTCCTTGGAAGCTTCCAAGGCTTTAAACTTGGGTTTTTCGACGTCTTTGTATTCAAAGGTTTTCAGGTCGAGTTCTTTCAGTTCTTTGCTTCCGTCTTTGTGACGGATCATTTTGAAATAACCCTGACCTGTTTTGTCTCCAAACCATTTGTTGTTGTAGAGAACCTCGACGATTTTGGGAAGCTTGAATTTGTCGCGCGATTCGTCATGAGGAAGTGCCTTGTAGAGGTTGTTAGCTACATTGACCGTGGTATCGAGTCCGACCACGTCCATAGTACGGAAAGTGGCAGATTTGGCACGACCGATCACCGGACCGGTCAATTTATCGACTTCAGAAACGCCAAAACCTGCCTTTTCGATCGCGTGCATGCCTGAAATGATGGCATACACTCCGATTCGGTTGGCGATAAAGGCAGGAGTGTCTTTACAAAGTACCGTTTCCTTGCCTAAGTACCGATCACCATAATCCATCAAAAAGTCGATGATCTCCGGTTTCGTCTTTGGACCCGGAATAATTTCCAACAATCTTAAATAACGGGGAGGATTGAAAAAGTGAGTTCCGGCAAAGTGTGCCTGGAAGTCTTCAGATCTGCCTTCGCACATCAAATGCATAGGAATGCCTGATGTATTGGAGGTGATCAATGTTCCAGGTTTGCGAAATTTTTCAACCTTCTCGAAAAGTTGCTGCTTGATATCCAAACGCTCCACAACAACTTCGATGACCCAATCGTAATCTTTGATTTTTGGAAGATCATCTTCAAAATTGCCCGTGGTAATGCGAGACGCATACGACTTGTCATAAATAGCAGAAGGATTGGCCTTGAGTGTGTTTTGCAAGGCAGTAGTTACAATCCGGTTTCTGACCGCAGGATGCTCTTTGCTGAGCCCCTTCTTTTGTTCCTCTTCCGTAAGTTCGAATGGAACAATATCCAACAAAAGTACCTGAACGCCGATGTTTGCGAAATGACAGGCAATACGCGAGCCCATCACTCCGGAACCTAAAACGGCTACTTTTTTAATGGTTCTGTTCATTTTTTTGGGTTTTTGGTAGTTAAAATCCTTGACTAGGATTGGGTTTATATTTCAAATATGGGCTTGTTGATTTCACTGATCTGAACTTGGTCGATGACGGATTGGATTTTGGAAAAGACTCCAAAAAAGACCTCCAATTCGGCTTCACTTACAACCTCCCTGACCATCAGATTGAATTTCATGATGGTTTGGATGGAGATTTCTTTTTTCCGTTTGCCTTCTGCTGTGAGAAATATTCTGACAGATCGTTTATCCACTGGGTCAGCTTTCTTGTAGATCAGGCCTTTTTCCTCCATGGTTTTGAGCATTCGGGTAAGGCTGCGGGTCTCCAAACCAATTAAAGGAGCAATTTTGGTCGCCGGAGTTCCTTCTTTTGAATTAATGTTGATCAAGACAAAACCTATTGCCGTGGTGAATCCTTCTTCCGCGGCTTGCTGATTGTACATGCGGGAAATGGCATGCCAGGCACTTTTGATGTGGTAATCGACTGTTTCTTCTCTTTTCATGGACCTCTGCTCGAAAAATGGAGACTTCTAAGTTAAAAAAGTTTTGTATGCATGCATACTATTTTCAAAAAAAGTTATGCATGCATCACAAATTAAAAATGGCAATAAGCCGAAAAAATAAAATTAAAATCTAAATTTTAGATTAATCTTAATTCATATCGGAATAAAAATTGACTAACTGATACAAATCCGATAATAAATTTTGGGAATATTTTTTCCTTGATTTCTATTTAATCATAAAAAAACCAGACGGTTAAGCCTGGTAGATTTCGTCGATTTGCTTCTGATACTTTTGAGAGATGACTTTTCGTTTCAATTTCATCGTTGGAGTTAGCTCCCCGGTATCAATTCCCCATGGTTTGTCCAACAAAGTAAAACGCTTGATCTGCTCCCATTTTCCAAAATACTTATTGTAAGAGTCTATCTCTGCTTGATACTTCTCTTTGATTTCAGGCTTACTAACCATCTCTTCATCAGATGTGTAAGGAATATCCTTTCGCTTACAGTATTCTTTCAAACCGTCAAAACTTGGGACAATCAATGCAGCAGGATAATTACGGCCGTCACCGACTACCATGAGTTGTTCGATAAGCGGTGATTCCTTGAATTTATTTTCCATTACCTGAGGGGCAATGTACTTGCCTCCGGAGGTTTTAAACATCTCTTTTTTGCGATCAGTGATTTTGAGATAATCTCCATCCAGCTCCCCGATATCTCCTGTGTGAAACCAGCCGTTTTTAAGTACCTCTGCGGTCATTTCAGGCTCTCGGTAGTATCCTTGCATCACGTTGGGTCCTTTGACCAGAATTTCGCCATCTTCTGCGATTTTCACCTGAACATCTTTTACGATTTTTCCGACGTAACCTATCCGAATTTCTTCCTTGGTTCCAATAGAAGCAGTTACAACCGGTGAAGTTTCAGTCAAACCGTACC
This sequence comes from Algoriphagus sp. AK58, assembly GCF_014324365.1. GTDB lineage: Bacteria > Bacteroidota > Bacteroidia > Cytophagales > Cyclobacteriaceae > Algoriphagus. Next base: position 32,229 of record NZ_QEIG01000002.1, on the reverse strand, counting down.
CTTCGCAGACTCTGATGCCTGCTGCCCAAAATACCCTTGCTAATCTTGGCTGAAGTGCAGAGGCTCCTGAATTGATCTGCATCACATTTCCGCCCAAGGCTTCTCTCCATTTAGAGAAAATAAGCTTATTGGCCAATTTAAGTTGAAAATCATACCAAGCTCCCATATTCGCAGCCGGGTCGTATCTTAATCCCAGGTTGAGAGCCCAAAAGAATAGTTTTTTCTTAACGCCTGTAAGTTCATAGCCTTTAGCCACAATTTTATCATATACCTTCTCCAACAGTCTTGGTACAGTATTGAAAACATGAGGCTGAACTTCTTTGAGGTTTTCGCCGATTTTTTCCATGTTTTCGGCATAATAAACCGAGAATCCCAAATAGATAAAACAGAAAGAAGCCGTTCGCTCATAAATATGACAAAGGGGCAAAAAACTCAACACTTTGGAAGTTCCGGGTGGAGGAGACATGATATGGGAAACAGATATCAAATTGGATAGGACATTCTTGTGGGTCAGCATGACCCCCTTAGGTCTTCCCGTTGTACCTGAGGTGTAAATGATTGTAAAAAGATCATCCGGTCCAACCTTTGATTTGGATTCCTCCAAAGTGGCTAAGTCTCCTGATTCACCTTTTTCTTTCAAGGATGACCAATGCTCAACTCCATCGAGATAGTCAAAAGAATAAATTTTACGATCCTCTGCGACCTGTGCAGCTTTATCATATATCACCTGATCTCCTACAAAAATCATTTTCACTTCTGCGTGATTGAAAATGTACGAGTAGTCTTCCGATGTAATGGTAGGATACATGGGTACCGAAATGGCTCCAATCTGTTGTAAAGCCAAGTCGATGAAATTCCATTCAGGCCTGTTTTCAGAAATAATGGCAATACGATCGCCTTCGACGATTCCCTGATTTAAAAATGCTAAACTTAGATTATCAACTATCTTTTTAACGTCTTTGGAGGAATAGGTCTTCCAAGTTCCATTTTCTTTTCTGGCAAAAGCTACCTCCTTGTCGTATTTGGTGATTTGATACGGAAGCAGGTCAAATAGGCGTGTGAGTTGCATGTTGAAAGGATTTTGGGTTTATGTGATCTAATATTACCAAATCAAAAAATGAATCACAATGTTATGCTATCCACACTTTTCACATCCCTATATCTTCATTATTTTATTTAATTAAAAAAACTTATTAAGGTTATTAAGTCTGTGGATTTGTGGAAAAAGGTCCCATTGAGTGTTAACCACAAATAAGCTCTTTTTTTTCTTGGTTTTTTAACAGGTTATTCACGTGTTTTCCACTTATAAGTAATTGATTTTATGATATCTATTTATTTACTTCTTTTTTTTGTGGATTAGTTCTTGCGATGTTTTGTGTGTAATTGTTCTGTTGAAAACTTACTTGATAGACGTGGATAAACTTGGGTTTATCCTCAGTAATGGTTCATGTTTGGCTTCTTGATCTTTCATCAGTGGAAAAAGTCTGAGTTGTCATCGTTTATTCTACAGTTTTACACAGAAATTTTATGGGTTGTCCACATCATTTTTTTTCTTGGTTGGTAAACCAGTGTGTGGTTTTGCCTCTAGGTTTTGATCTTCCAGTGTCCATCCACCTCTTACAATAATTTCATTTTTGTTTTCTTCTCCAGTGTAATAAAATACCCTTTCGGCTGGTTTTTTTTGTGTATAGTTTGATGGATCCCAACGCCGGTTTCCGTTTAAATCTTCGATTACCCTTAGTTTATAAGTACCTGGTTCGAGAAGTTTAAACGAATATGTGTTTCCTCGATCGATGAAAATCTCCTTGATAAGCTCGTCCTTACTATTTAACAGGTGAATAATAAAGGGTGGATTTGCACCTTCAATCTTTCCTGAAATCTCATCCGCTAATCCATCCCGCTTCAATTTCCGGTAGTTGGCTGAAAGATTTTTTTCATTTACCTGTCCTTCAATATCGGTGAATGTTGAATCGGCTGCCTTTATGGTGAAAATTTCTTTACTAAGGGAGTCGGGTATAAAAAGTTTTACTTTCAGTAGATCCATTTTTGCTGAATCGGCAAAGGAGAGCATTTCCTTGTTGATTGGGATGAAAGATGCTGTATCGTATTGGATAAAGAGAGAATCGGTGTTTATGTTTAGTACTGGCTTATTGAATTTGAGCTCGATTTCGAGATTTTGGTAAAAACTTTTTCCGGAGTTTGCTGTAATCTCAAGTTTTTCAGGTTTACGGTCTGAGTCTTGAAATTTTGCATAAATGAGTGAGTCTTTCGAAAAACCTACTGAATCTATTAGACTTAATTGAAAAGGAATGCTGTCGGTTTTCAATGAGTTGGGATAAATCCTTATCCGTTTGTCTGAATTGATGTAGAAATATTCCTTGCCTATTAGCTCATTTTGGATTTTTGTTGATACTGGGTTCCTGTTGAGAATGACGTCATAATTTTTCCCAAATGTGGATGATCTAAGAACTTTTATCGGTGTTAGGTCTGCTTTAGAAAGATTGAATTGTAAGTTTTGGGTACTTTCATTGAGAGTTAGTGTGTCGAGCAAGAAGTCGTAATCTTCAGACTTTGATTCTGCTTTTAGGCTGCCGTTTGTATCTCTCCAGGCATAAGCCCTGTATTCACCATTTTTGATATTGGTGATTTTGAAGTTTCCCAGAGTATCCACTTGGCCTAAGTAATATGGCTGTGATGTGAAAACGTCGGTCGTATCATCGATAGGATACAGACCTACCAAGACGTTTTTGAAGTCCTCCTTATTTTCTGGATAGTAAAAGTCAATATTTCCTGATAAGCTTAGACTGTCAATAGAGTTTCCTGTCGAAAAAACGATTTTAAGATTTTCAGCTGGATTTTTTTCGGATAAATCCACCACAGCTTTCTGAAAATCAAATACATAAGTTGTACTGTCTTCTAGGTCTTGATTTAATTTTACAGTAACCGTGTTTTTTAGGGCTGTAAACTCAACTTCATCTTTCTTGATTCTTGGTGTAATTACTACGCCTTTGGTAGCGTTCTCTAAAGTCACAAATTCATCGAATATCAATTTGATTTCGCTAGGTTTGGTATTGAGTGATTGGTCTTTAGGATTAGATTCTATTAATGAGGGAGGTTTTTCATCCCTAGGTCCGCCCGTGGGTGAACTTTGTTTTGCGCAGGACGCAAAAAGTAATAGGGTTAGAAAAAGAGCATATATACTTTTAATCCACTTCACTTTTTTTGGAATATATAGATGTTGCTGGAATAGTTTCCTGGTGAATTTGCCTCTTGATTGGATTTTAATCCATTTTTCACCGCTTGTACATAGTTTGAAAATATGGAAGAATTGGGATTTTTATATTTTTCTGATAATAAGCTTACATAGAAGGAATCAAAGACCATGGGTTTGATTTCGGTTAGATTTAGGTCAAATTCATCTTTAAAGCGGTCCATTGTCTTGGAGTTGAAATGGTATAGATGCCTTGGAACATCCCATCCTGCCCAGAATTTTCCATAGTGTTTACCATCCCATGATTCGTGATTTGGAATAGCAATGATCAAATAACCTCCTGATTTTAAATGAGTTAAAATCTTTTTAACTGTTTTCCTTAGGTCGTGAATGTGTTCTAGGACATGGAATAGCGTGATGACATCAAACAGGCTGTCTTTTTTAAGATCATCAATTGAGGCTATAACTTTGCCTCCCAATTTCTTGTTTGCCTGAATTCTGGCTTTCTCATTGGGTTCTATACCTACTACTTTCCAAAGGTTGATACTAGCTTCATATAGAAATTCGCCAGTTCCACAGCCATAATCCAGGAGTTTACCTTCCTCAACAAACTGCTCGATTAATTCCACTTTTTTGGAAATGCTGTAATTTCTTACTCTTTGGTAAATCCATTGAGTCAGATTCTTGGATTGGTCCTGATGTGAGTAATATTCCGGAAAATCATAATAAGGACCAATTTCTTCGGAAGTTGGTCTAGGATTGGTAAATACTAGCTGACATTCAGAGCATCTGCAGAGCACAAAGGAACTTTTGCTTACTGCATAATCTGTGATCTCAATATGGTTAAGAAAATGCCCACTTTTACAGAGTGGGCATTTTGTGAGTCTTTCGGGCATTTTATCTTCCTAAGTACACAGTCAAAATAGATAGATCTGCAGGAGAAACTCCGCTGATTCTAGAGGCTTGTCCCATAGTTTCGGGACGGATTTTATTCAGTTTCTGCCTTGCCTCGTTCGAAAGTGCTGCAATGGACAAATAATCGAACTTGGGTGGTATTCTAAAGTTTTCCATATTGGAAAGTTTCTCTACCATTTGTTTTTCTTTCTCGAGATAACTGTCATACTTGATTTGTACTTCAGCTTGTTCGAGTACTTCCTTGGAATATTTGCCAAGATAGGCTTTAAGATCCGGATGGATTTTTTTCAATTCTTCGATGCCTATCTGTGGACGTTTGAGAAGTTTTTCGGCACTGATTTTTTCAGTAATTGCCGCCGTTTCAATTTCTGTCAAGCCTGCATTAATTTCTTCCGGCGCGAATCTCTTCTGTTTAAGATCATTAATCAGTTTAGCGGTTTGAGACTTTTTATCGAGCATACTTTGATGTCTTTCTTCGTCTGCCAAACCGATTTTGTGACCTATATCTGTTAATCTCAAATCCGCATTGTCCTGTCTTAATAAAAGTCTAAACTCAGCTCTTGAAGTGAACATACGGTAAGGCTCCTCTGTTCCTTTATTGATCAGGTCATCGATTAGCACTCCGATATAGGCTTCAGATCTTTGCAATACTAATGGATCTTTTTCCTGAACTTTCAAGCTTGCGTTTATGCCCGCCATTAGTCCTTGGCAAGCAGCTTCTTCATATCCTGTTGTACCATTGATCTGACCCGCAAAGTACAAGTTTTCGATCAAATGAGTCTCAAGAGTAAGTTTGAGTTGTGTTGGAGGGAAGAAATCATACTCAATTGCATATCCGGGTCTAAACATTTTTGCATTCTCAAATCCTGGGATAAGTCTTAAGGCTTTATATTGTACATCTTCCGGAAGTGATGTTGAAAATCCATTGACGTAGATTTCAACAGTGTTCCATCCTTCTGGTTCCACGAAGATTTGATGCCTCTCTCTTTCAGCAAATCGGTTGATTTTATCTTCAATGCTTGGGCAGTATCTTGGACCTAGTCCTTGAATTCGACCATTAAACATAGGAGACCGATCAAACCCAGTTTCCAATGTTTGATGGACCTCTTTATTGGTATAGGTAATCCAGCAGCTTTTTTGAGTTTCCAGTGGTCTGGTAAGCTCCAAGTATGAGAATTTTTCTGGCTGTTCATCTCCAAGTTGTTCTTCCATTTTGGAGTAATCGAGGCTTCTTCCGTCTACCCTTGGTGGAGTTCCTGTTTTCATTCGTCCTGCTTCGAAGCCAAGTTGAACCAGTTGTTCTGTGATTCCCTTTGCTGCTGACTCTCCTGTTCGACCTCCGCCAAATTGTTTCTCTCCAATGTGAATTATGCCGTTCAGGAATGTCCCATTCGTTAAGACTACAGTTTCTGATTCTATCTCTATCCCGATTCCAGTGCGGACTCCCCTTACCCTACCGTCTTTTACCAGCAGTCCACTGATCATTTCTTGCCAAAAATCTACATTAGGAGTTTGTTCTAAAGCAAGTCTCCACTCTTCTGCAAATCGCATTCGGTCATTTTGTGTTCTTGGAGACCACATGGCAGGTCCTTTTGATCGGTTGAGCATACGGAACTGAATCATGGATTTGTCGGATATGATGCCTGACATTCCTCCCAAAGCATCTATTTCTCGGACGATCTGCCCTTTTGCTACGCCACCCATGGCAGGGTTACAGGACATTTGGGCTATGGTATTCATGTTCATTGTACACAATAATACCTTTGAGCCCATCTTTGCTGCTGCATGTGCAGCTTCACAGCCGGCATGTCCTGCGCCTACTACTATCACATCATATTTTGGAAACATGACTTTTCTTTGTTGATGTTCCACGTGGAACATAGAGAATCCAATTAAAGGATTTCCCATGTTTCACGTGGAACGTTTATAGTGTTTTGAATAATTCTATGGCAAGAGCCTCTTTACTTCTCATGACTTCAGCATCAGACTTGGTTTTGTCTTTATACCCCATCAAGTGGAAAAGACCATGGGAGATCACCCTGCTTAGTTCTGATGATTCTTCTTGTTTATGTTTTTGAGCATTCTCTTTCACCCGATCAATACTGATGAAAATATCTCCTTCTATCACCTTTTCTTCTTCCGAATTGTCAAAAGTGATAATATCGGTATAAGTATGATGATTGAGGTAATCCACGTTGATCTGATAGAGGTACTCGTCTGAGCAAAAGATGTAATTCAGTTCGCCTAGTTTGAAATCCTCGGATTGAGCGATTTGCTTCAGCCAATTTTTTCTTTTTTGTTTTTGCGACAGATCAAACTTGATGTCTTCCGTAAAGAAATTGATCGCCATATCCTAATCTATGTAAAAAGAAAGAATCGTTTTCTTTCCTCCTTCCTCAAACTTGACGTCGTCACTTAAGTGCCGGATCAAGAATATACCCCTCCCTCCTGGCTTTTCTATATTTTCAGGTTCGGTTGGATCAGGTAAAATGGCAAGATCAAACCCTTCCCCTTCGTCCTCAATGATAAACTTAAGCTGACCATCTTCCATACGAAGTTCCATGTGAACCAGCTTATTCTTATCATTTTGATTTCCGTGTATGATGGCATTACTGATGCATTCAGTCACTGAAATCATAATGTTCCCATAGATGTCATCGTTGATCTCGAAGTTTTCTTTGGCATTGTCAATGAAACTTTCGATGATCTTAATGTTCTCTATTAGAGAAGGAATTGAAATTTTTATAGACTTCATCAGAGAAATAATCTATGAGATATAATTTATTGTCTTTTTTTTAATCAATTTCCAAAACAATCGGACAGTGATCCGAATGCTTGACATCCGACAAAATTACGGCACTTTTCAGTTTGTTTTGCAATGCCTTGGTTGCCATGTGGTAATCTATGCGCCAACCGAGGTTCTTTGCCCGTGAATTTGCCCTAAAGCTCCACCAAGTATACTGATGCGGTGCCGGGTTGAAATGTCTGAATGTGTCAATGAATCCTGATTCTGTAAACTTGTCCATCCATGCTCTTTCTTCGGGAAGGAAGCCGGAAGAGTTTTTATTGGATATAGGATTGTGAATATCGATTGGCTTGTGGCAGATGTTATAGTCACCGCTCAAAATCAGACTTGGGTTTTCCTTTCTCAAGTCTTGCATGTATCCAAAGATGTCGTCCAAAAACTCATATTTGAAATCTTGGCGCACATCGCCCGTAGTTCCAGAAGGAAAATAGGAGGATATAAATGAGAAACCTTCAAAATCGGCCTGTATCATTCGTCCTTCATCATCGTATTTGTTGAGTCCCATTCCATATTTCACAGTTTTGGGTTTGATCTTGGTGAAAATGGCTACACCGCTGTAACCCTTTTTCACTGCAGGAAACCAGTACAGTTCGTAGCCTAAGTCCTGGAAAATTGTTGGATCGACATCCTTTTCCTGAGCCTTAATTTCCTGTAATCCAATGATATCTGGATTTTCTTCCTTTAGCCAATCCACAAAACCTTTGTTCATGGCTGAGCGGATTCCATTTACATTATATGAGATTAACTTCATTCAAATTTCTATTTGGTACTCTTTTTCGAAGTATTCCAAGACTTGAAGTTTGAGCAATTTTTCTTGTTCCAACAAGTCAAAATGCGGCAATTCTTTCACTAGTTTCCAATGAGGCCAGCCTTCCTGATCCACGTGGTCCAACTCGTAGAACCCTGCATAGCTCAGTACTTTACAAACGGCAATGTGCATCAAATCCTGTTTTTGCTCTTTGGAAAAGGTTCTTGTCCCTTGACCTAATTCCTGTACTCCTATCAAGAAGAGTACGCCATTTAGATCATTGGGTTTTTTACCAATGGTGTCCTTGAGCCCGTCTAATAGTTTTGACCAGCGCTTTTCAAGATCCAAATCCCGCTTAAACATGTTATTTATACTTGATTTTCAAGTTCTTCCCAGTATTCTACGGCTCTTCGCAAATGAGGGATGACAATTGACCCTCCAATGATCATGGCAATGGAAAACACCTCGAAAACTTCTTTTCTCCCAACGCCAGCTTCAAATGATTTGCCCAAATGGTATTTGATACAATCATCACATCTCAGCACCATTGAACAGGCCAAACCGATCATTTCTTTGGTTTTCACATCCAATTCACCTTCTGCATAGGTATTGGTGTCCAAATTGAAAAAACGTTTGATCACCTTATTGTCTTCAGACAGGATGCGCTCGTTCATTTTAGCGCGGTACTCGTTGAATTCCTCTATCAGATTCATTAACTTAAGGATTAATATAGTCCAAAGGGTAAATATAAAGCTTATTCTACCCTAAGGAGGAACAACAACACTTTTTAGCTATGCGTTTATTTTTCTGGAAAGATTTTTTGGATCTCATTTTCCCCCGCAATTGTCCTCTTTGCGGCAAAAGCCTCTTTGATTTTGAACCTTGCCTCTGTACAATTTGTCAGGGTACGCTTCCAAGGGCAAATTTTCACCTTCGTGCTTTTGACAATGAGTTGACCGCCAAACTTCAAGGATTGATGCCGGTAAATCGGGCCATGGCTTTTATCCGGTTTACTAAAAAAGGAAAAAGTCAAAAACTCCTGCATCTGCTGAAGTATCGAAACAAGCCTGAAATAGGAGAAGAAATGGGAAGGCTATATGGAATTACCCTGTCCCAGAATGGGTATTCAGGAGAATGGGATATCATCATTCCCGTACCGTTACATCCTCTGAAGCAAAAGAGAAGAGGATATAATCAAAGTGAAAAGTTTGCCTATGGCCTTTCTCAATCTTTGAAAATCCCTGCCAAAGAACTGCTGGATCGGAAAAAATTCACTGAGACACAGACCAAAAAATCGAGACTTCAGCGATTGGAAAATGTGGATGAGGTATTTGATTTAAAAGAAACGGAGAATGTCAGCGGACTTCGTATTCTATTGGTCGATGATGTGATCACCACTGGAGCCACACTTTGTGCCTGTGCAAATGTCCTTTTGGCCTGTGGGGCAAAACATGTAGATTTGGCTACCATCGCTGCAGGTGGGCAATAATCCAAGACCATGAGCATAGACATCGAATTTCTCAAATATCCCATCGGAAAATTTACACTCCCTGAAAGCATCGGTTCAGTATCGATTGGAAATGCCATCCAGACGCTGAGGAGTTTTCCAAGCTTGATTTTTACCGCGGTTAGTTCGTTTTCTCCGGAGCAGCTCGATACCCCCTATCGCCCGGGAGGCTGGACTGTTCGGCAGTTGATCCACCATTGTGCAGACAGTCATATGAATGCTTTTATCCGTTTCAAACTTGCCTTGACGGAAGATAACCCAACTATTAAACCTTATGAAGAAGCCGAATGGGCAAAGCTTTCGGATTCCAATTTGCCAATTGAACCTTCTTTGGCCGTAATCAAGGCAATCCATCTCAAATGGGTGACCATTTTGGAAGTGATGAAGCCGGAAGACTTCAAAAAAACTTTTTTCCATCCTGAAAAGCAGCGTTCCCAATCCTTGGATGAAGTCACGCTGATGTATGCCTGGCATGCCACGCATCATCTGGCCCATGTGCAGCATTTAGTATTGAGAAATTTTGACCGGTAAATCCTGAATATCGATGAACATTTCTCTTAAAAACCAGCGAATACTTGTTACCGGAGCTTCACGTGGAATCGGCAGAGCTATCGCAAGACAACTTTCTGAGTCAGGTGCTGAGGTGATTATCCATTACAATTCCAATCAAGCCGAGGCAGAAAGCCTACTGAGCCAACTCAAGAATCCAGCATATATTGAGGCTTGTGATCTTTCCCAATCTGCTGAAGTGGTGGGTTTTATTCCACGATTGGTGGAAAAATACGGACCATTGACTGCTTTGGTCAATAATGCCGGCATTTCCCCCATGGCTCCGGATACGCTGCCTACAGGTGAATGGCTCCAAATCTGGGAAAAAGTGATGGCGGTCAATGCTACCGCTGTCGGGATTCTCAGCAAAGAATTTATCGATCAGGCAAAGCCCCAGGAAAATGGCCGAATTGTGATGATCTCCTCTCGGGCGGCATTCCGTGGAGATACTCCGGATTATTTGGCTTACGCAGCATCCAAAGGCGCATTAGTGAGCTTAACCCGTTCGATAGCCAGGCATTATGGGAAACTAGGGATCAAAGCTTTCCTGATAGCTCCGGGATTTACACGAACAGACATGGCCAACGATATTTTGGCTGAATATGGAGAAGACTTTGCACTCAGAGACATTGCGCTGAAAGAACTGACTCTGCCGGAAGACATCGCTCCCATGGTCACGTTACTCTGTTCGGGACTTGCGGATCATGCCACAGGCACGTCTATCGATATGAATGCAGGATCCTATGTGAGGTAGGCTTTTAAAACCTCTCTCTATCCTCTTGGTTATATAGAAAAGCCATTTCCATGCCTGCGAGAGATCCGGTGCTCACTCCCGAGCTCATCAAGATTCTTAAAATCTTCATTTTCTCCTCTTTGGGGCTGGTTTTCATTTTTTCCTTTTTCAATTCCTATCGGGCAGACAACACAGGATTGGATCGTACTTTCAAAGCTTCCGATGCTGAGAAGCTTTACTTTCTGAATGTCCGTTCCATCCATTACGATCGGGAAGTAAGACGTGATGCGGGAATGACGCTTTTCAGACATGGGAAAAGGATGCAGTCTGATTCTTTTCCGACCTTTGATCCAGTGATTGTTCTCAATCCGGTAAAAGATGGAGCGTATATCTTTTTCGAACTTTTGAATGCAGAATATCCCATTTCTATTCATGCCTATTCGGGTTCAGATTCTCAATCGATACAATTTTCCATTGGGAATAATCAGGATCATTTCCGGCTGATGAATCAGTTAAAACCCTGGATAGAAGCCAATTATCAAATCGAGTTAAGAGCAGAAAATCAAAGTTTCCCAATTTGGTCCACCGAAAAGGAAAAAGAAGTTTTCAAAACCATAGCCGAAGACTATTTTCGGCTGATTAATCAAGCTGACAATTAGTGGATAACTCAACTACCCCTCAACTCGAGTTTTTCAAGTCATTTATTGGAAAAAGGCTTGACCGAACACCCTCTGCTGCTGGCAATTGGCTTGGTGGTACTCTTTTGGAAGTAGACCATCACCATATCAAAGTACAATATTGCGTCCGTCCTGAAATGTGCAATCCGGGGAAAATTCTCCACGGAGGAATAGCTTCCTTGATGCTGGATGATGTGATTGGGATGGGAAATTTTGTGGCGGGATCAGAATACCTGATGACCAGTATCAATTTGAATGTGGATTTCCTGGCAGCTGCTCAGATTGGCGAAAAGCTCGAAGTCACGGCAAAGTTAATTCGCTCGGGATCCAATCTGAATCACTGGGAAGCAATTATCCGAAAAGAAACAGGAAAAATCGTAGCCAAAGCCAGTTCCAATCTGATCAAAACGCATGTGAAACTTAGTGAGCTTGGATATTAGTTTAGTTTTGCTAATTTTCGCTCATGAAAAAACTTATTCTTTTAGTAATCTTTGGTTTAGTTTCGACTGTTTCTTTTGCTCAGTGGACCGTATCTTATCATCAAAGCAATCTTCCCTTTGTAGGAGTAAATAAGCAACTTGGAGAGAAATGGCTTCCTGAGTTCAGGGTAGGCACTGATAATTTTTTTTCAGATGTATCTCTGGAATTGGTGATCAATAGGGTGTTCTACAAAAATGACCGACTGGACGTTTATGGAGGATTTGGAGGACGAGTCCAAAGTTTTGAGGGCTTTGTAATTCCGGCCGGTATAAATATTTACCCTTTTGACAAAAAAGATTTCGGTTTTCATATTGAAGCCGCGGGTCTAGTAGGCAACGAATCCATATTTAGAGGATCTTTTGGGATTCGGTACCGCTTTTTGAAAGATTAAAACTGTTCCAGTTTCACCATCAGATCCCACACGGCGATCCCTAGACTCACAGAGATATTAAGTGAATGCTTGGTACCCAATTGAGGGATTTCCAGGACGGTATCACAGTTTTGGAGGACTTCTTCTTCCACGCCAAAAACTTCATTTCCGAAGACTAAGGCATATTTTTCTCCTTTTAGAGGCGTGAATTCATTCAGCGATATGGATCGATCTACCTGTTCTAGTGCGCATATCTGAAATCCTAGAGCTTTTAGCTTTCCGATTGCCTCAAGCGTATGAAGACAATATTCCCATTCCACGGATTCGGTGGCACCGAGTGCTGTCTTTTGGATATCTCGGTGAGGGGGAGTGCCGGTGATGCCGCAGAGATAGATTTTCTCGATTCGAAAAGCATCGGCTGTACGAAAAGCCGATCCGACGTTATTCAAACTTCGCACATTGTCCAATACAAGAACAAGAGGTGATTTTTCTGTTTTTTTAAACTCTTCCACAGACAATCTGTCGAGTTCCTCCATGCTTAATTTCTTCATCTTTTTTGATCTCCTGCCCTAATCGGCTATTTTCAGGCCTTATTCCCGATTCCAAAAGTACGACAATTCCATTTTACCCATGAGCAAATCCAAAGACGGACAAGAAACTCCCCTGATGAAGCAGTACAACGCCATCAAGGCCAAACATCCGGGGGCCTTGTTACTTTTTAGGGTAGGTGATTTTTATGAGACATTTGGTGAAGATGCCATAGTGGCGAGCAGAGTATTGGATATTGTTTTGACCAAAAGAGCGAATGGGGCAGCCTCACATATAGAATTGGCCGGTTTTCCCCATCATTCCTTGGACAATTACCTCCCCAAGCTTGTCCGTGCCGGAAATCGTGTGGCTATATGCGATCAGCTCGAAGATCCCAAAATGGTCAAAGGGATCGTCAAAAGAGGAGTTACCGAACTGGTTACACCGGGTCTATCTTACAATGATCAGGTACTCGATACCCGGAAAAACAACTACCTCGCTTCAATTCATTTTGGAAAGGAAAAGCATGGAATCGCCTTTTTGGATGTTTCCACCGGTGAATTTATGTGTGCTGAGGGAAATGCTGCCTATGTTGAAAAGCTCTTGCAGAGTTTTGCTCCATCCGAACTCATTTTCTCCAAAGCAGCCAAAAAAACTGCTGCCGAACTGATCAAAAATGACTTTATCACCTTCCACTGCGAAGATTGGGTATATCAGTTTGACTTTACTTACGAAAAACTCAAAAATCACTTTGGCACAGCCAATCTGAAAGGTTTTGGTATCGAGGAGCTTGAGTCAGGAATTGTAGCTGCAGGAGCGATTTTGTATTACTTGGAGGAAACTGAGCATCGGGAGGTGCAGCATATTTCTTCTATTTCACGAATTGCCGAGGAGAAGTACGTTTGGCTGGACAAGTTTACCATCCGAAATCTCGAGCTGGTCTACCCTCAGCATGAGGGTGGAGTGCCCTTGATTCAAATCCTTGACCAAACCGTCACTCCGATGGGTTCGAGGATGATGAAGAAGTGGATGGTACTTCCGCTTAAGGAAAAGCAACCTATCGAGGAAAGGCTCAATGTGGTGGACTTTTTCTATCAAAACTCCACCTTGATCGAAGATATCCTAGGTCAGCTCCGTCACATTGGAGATTTGGAGCGTCTGATTTCCAAAGTAGTGGTCGGGAGGGCCAATCCCCGCGAAATGAATCAGATCAAGCGGGCGCTTAAGGCTACACTTCCCATTAAGGAACTGTTGAAAAATCAATCAAATCCTACCCTGAAGCGACTTTCAGATCAGATTCATCCCTGTGAGTTTTTGCTGGAAAAAATTGAACGGGAGCTTCAGGAAGATCCACCTATGCTGGTTCATCAGGGCGGAGTGATCAAAGACGGCGTCGATGCGGAATTGGACGAATACAGGGGTCTGGCGAATAAGGGCAAGGATTTTCTGGTCCAAATTCAGCAGCGGGAAGTTCAGAACACGGGTATTTCTTCCCTCAAGATTTCCTACAATAAAGTCTTCGGCTACTACCTTGAGGTGACCCATGCACACAAAGACAAAGTCCCTGCCGAGTGGATCCGAAAGCAGACCTTGGTCAATGCAGAACGTTACATTACGCCTGAACTGAAGGATTACGAGGAAAAAATTCTCAATGCCGAAGAGCGCATGATTGCTTTGGAGCAAAGATATTTTCAGGAACTGGTGCTAGAAGCAGCCCAGTACGTTACCCAAATCCAGCAAAATGCAAGGGTCTTAGGCACCTTGGATGCCTTGCTCTCTTTTGCAAAAGTAGCTCTAAGCAACGGGTACAACAGACCGAAAATCTCAGACACTGAGACGCTAGAGATCAAGGATGGTCGGCATCCGGTGATCGAAAAGCAACTTCCGGTAGGAGAACATTACGTGCCTAATGACATTTACCTCGATCATGACAGTCAGCAGATCATGATCATCACCGGTCCCAACATGGCTGGTAAGTCTGCCTTGCTGAGACAGACGGCCTTGATTGTGCTCATGGCACAGATGGGGAGCTTTGTACCGGCTTCTTTTGCCCGAGTCGGAATTATTGACAAGGTCTTCACCCGGGTGGGGGCTTCAGATAACTTATCCAAAGGAGAGTCTACTTTCATGGTCGAAATGACCGAGACAGCAAGTATCCTTAATAATCTCTCGGATCGAAGCTTGGTACTGATGGATGAGATCGGTCGTGGCACTTCAACCTACGACGGGATTTCCATTGCGTGGTCCATTGTGGAGTTTTTGCACAACCATCCCACGTTCAAAGCAAAGACGCTTTTTGCCACCCATTACCATGAATTGAATCAGTTGGCCAGTGACTTTCCGAGGATCAAAAACTTCAATGTGGCGGTCAAAGAGGTTGGAAACAAAGTCATTTTTATGAGGAAACTCAAAGAAGGAGGTAGCGAGCACAGTTTCGGAATTCATGTGGCTCAAATGGCCGGAATGCCCAACCCTGTGGTACTCAGGGCAGCTGAAATCATGAGTCATTTGGAAAAAGACAAGGCTTTGAAAGAAAAAAAGGAAACCTTCAAAACCGTTCCTAAAAATAATTTCCAGTTGAGTCTTTTTGAAATGGATCCCAAACTCACTGAAGCTAAGAAGCTTATCGATGAGATTGATATCAATACTATTTCCCCGATTGAAGCGCTCCTAAAATTGCATGAGATTAAAAAGAAAATGGAATAATGAAATCTATTTTCTTATTAACTTCAAATAACTAAAAACTAATACAAGCCACATTTTTATATGGATAAGGTATTACTGAAGGACCTTAAGAAGCAGGATAAGTTTACCAAGTTTTTTAGAGATTGGAAAGAGCAACAGTTTCAGGGAGAAATCGATGAGCAGAAACTGAAGGAAGAGCTCCTTCTATTGAGTAATACAATAGGAATGCAAGAGGGGCTCTTAATTGCCTGTTTTGATTATAGAAATCTGAACTTGGCTTTTTTTACAGGAAATGTCGAAGAACTGACGGGCTATCCAGAATCTATGTTCCGAAACAAAGGAATGGAAACATCCTTTGCCATGATTCATCCCGATGATCGACCGGAGCTATTCAATTTCCAAAAAATAGTATTTGAGGTATTTCATTCACTTTCTATCAGTGAGCGTCATACGTTTCAGTTTTCCTATACGACACGGTGGGTACATAGGAAAACCCAGGAGATAACTTGGGTTACTGCAAAAGTAAGACCCTATGTAATCGATGAGGCTGGAAATTTTATCATGGACCTGCACATTATCATTAAACTTTTTACTCCACCAAAGCTTAAAGGCTATGATTGGAATTATTCATTTACGAAAGATGATGGAACGAAAATTTTTGTAAGTAAAAACTCCCCAACAGATAAAGAGGTAAAGCTTACAGGAAAGGAAAGGGAAATTGTTGATTTAATTCTTCAGGGAAAAGAATCCAAAGAAATATCTGAGATTTTGAATATCTCATTGAATACGGTCGGAACTCACCGAAAGAATATTCTAAGGAAGCTTGGAGCCAAGAATGTCGGTGAAATGGTGAAAATTTTGGCTTCCTATGACTTCTGAAAATCAGGAAGAAAGAAAAAAATAAGTTGAAGCTCGAAAAAATTCTTGCCATTCGTCTTGCAAAAATATTTTACGGCCTTACCTTTGCATCCACAATTCGCTTCGACAACGGTCAAAGCAAGTTTTAATGCGAGAGTAGCTCAGTTGGTAGAGCACGACCTTGCCAAGGTCGGGGTCGCGAGTTCGAATCTCGTCTCTCGCTCAAAAAAGCCCTTGAAAAAGGGCTTTTTCATTTCAGGACATCGTAAATTAAAGTCTTGAAATCTCTACGGAACGGTAGAGCAAGCCGGGATGGTGGAATAGGTAGACACGCAAGACTTAAAATCTTGTGGCCATATCGGCCGTGCGGGTTCGATTCCCGCTCCTGGTACAGAAGCCCTTCAGAAATGAGGGGCTTTTTGTATTTTTAACCATGTTTGTTTATGCCATCAAGAGTAAAATTAAAAACTACATCTAGGTGGGGATTACTCAAGATGTAGAAGAAAGGCTACATAGGCATAATTCAGGCTATGAAAAAACGACTAAGCCCTATTCTCCATTCGAATTAATTTATTGTGTTGAAAAGCTAACTAGGGAAGAGGCAAGGGCTGAGGAAAAGAGACTAAAAACAACTTCTGGCAATAGGTTTTTAAGGAATTTACTGATATAAAATCTTGTGGCCATATCGTCTGTGCGGGCCTGCCTGCTGTAGGCAGGTTCGATTCCCGCTCCTGGCCTGCCTTTGGCAGGTAAATCCAAAACCCTTCAGAAATGAGGGGCTTTTTGTATTTTAGGTCCTCTTTGGGAAAAGATGTATCAACTCATGGTGAATTTTAATCTTGCAGTTTGATCGGCTTTTTCCACAAAAAAACCGGTCTAGTCGCCTAAACCGGTTGTTTCAATCAGGTTTGAAAATCTACTTTTCAATAATGCTTTTCAAATCCGCCGGAGAATAATTGACGGATTTCAGCGTCTTGTGATCTCCTTCTCGGAATACTAGGTATAAGTCGCCCTCTTTTTCATAAAAGCAGGGAGTTCCTTTGTCTTCGTAGTGTTTTACAGTGGCTTTGGCCTCCTCTTCGGTTTTGCAGGCCTTGCTCATATTGGAGCGCTGCACTTCATCAAATAAGGCTTTAAACTTCTCTCCTAAGCCAAATTCCAGAATTGCTCCTGATAATACATATTGCAGATCACATAGCGCATCGGCGATTTCTACGATGTCTTTGTTCTCGATTGCTTCTTCAAGTTCTTTCAATTCCTCAGATAAAAGCGATACCCTAAGGTTACAGCGAGTCTCAGAAGGGATGGTAGGTTCCGGAAGTACAGGGTGTTTGAAGGTTTGGTGAAAAAGGGCTACTGAAGTGAGGGACTTTGGATCTTGCATGGTATTGAATCTTGATTCAGGCTTGAAATAAAAGAAAAAGACCGGATTTTCCGGCCTTAAATTTCAATTGTTTAGATAGCTGCTTGATATCGCTCAGCGACAGCTTTCCAGTTGATGACATTCCAGAAAGCACTCACGTAATCCGGTCTGCGGTTTTGGTAATGTAAATAATAGGCATGCTCCCACACATCCAGGCCTAATACTGGAGTCCCCTTTACTTCCGCAACGTCCATTAAAGGATTATCCTGATTGGGCGTGGATGACACGATGAGTTTTTTTTCCGCAGTCACACTCAACCACGCCCAACCCGACCCAAATCGGGATTTGGCCGCATTTTCAAACTGGGTCACAAATGCTTCATAAGATCCAAAAGAAGTGGTGATCGCTTCCATCAATTTTCCTTCTGGCTTGCCTCCCGCATTAGGGGCCATGATGCTCCAGAATAGCTCGTGGTTGTAATGCCCTCCACCGTTGTTTCGCATTTTCATCGAATACTTAGATATCGATCCCAGCACATTTTCCAAAGGCTTGGAGGTGTCTACTCCCTCTTCTTTGGCGGCATCTTTCAAATTGCTGGCATAGGCGGCTGCATGTTTGGTGTAGTGAATTTCCATCGTGCGAGCATCGATATGTGGCTCGAGTGCCGTGTAGGCATAGGAAAGTGGATTTTGGGAAAATCCGGTGGAAAACGGAAAATTTTCTGGAATCTCCACCCCTTTTGCCAGCAAATCAGAAATTGATGAGCCAATCAATCCAACAGCCAGTCCAGCTTTCGCTGTGTTTGCTACAAATGCTCTCCGGCTTAGGTCTGTGTTTTTATTTTTCATAGTCTGTGGAGTTAGATGCTAGTTTAAAACCAACTCATGGAAGAGATGGTTGCGAAAACTAGAGATATTCTGACGAATTTGGAATGGACAGACGGACAATAAGTCTGATTTTCTGACAAGTTGGTTAAGTTTGTGTGCCTTTGGGGTTATGGATAAGTTTTTGTCTTTGCTCCGATATCTAAAATCAAATGGAACTTTCATTTTATAAATACCAAGGAACCGGAAATGACTTTGTGATGGTCGATGATCGTGATCAGCGATTTGACGAAAAGAATTTGTCCTTGGTACAAAACCTTTGCGACCGCAAATTCGGAATTGGAGCAGATGGTCTGATTCTGATCAGAAACCATTCGAATTATGATTTCGAAATGATCTATTTCAATGCGGACGGATCCCAAAGTATGTGCGGAAACGGCGCACGCTGCGCAGTCGCTTTTTCTGCATTTTTAGGGATTATCAAAGAAAAAACCCATTTCTTGGCAATTGACGGCCCTCATGAAGCACTGATAGTAGGTGATCAGGTGGAGTTGCTGATGGGAAATGTGGCAGGAATAACCCAAAGTATGGGCGATTACTTTGTGAATACCGGTTCGCCTCATCACATACGGTTTGTTGACCACGTGAGGGATTATCCTGTTTTTGATCAGGGTAAATCCATCCGGTATGATGCCTGCTACGCCCCTTCCGGAACGAATGTCAACTTCGTAGAGGGAATCAATGAAAATGAAGTGTTTGTGCGCACGTATGAACGAGGAGTAGAAAATGAAACGCTTTCATGCGGTACCGGAGTGACCGCGGCGGCGATTGTCTATGGAGCACAGAAAAACCAAAACTTGGTAAAAATCAATACGCTAGGAGGAAAATTGTCCGTTAAATTTCAAAATGATACCTCAGGCGGATTTCATGACATATGGCTGATAGGACCGGCTGAACAGGTTTTCAGCGGAAAAATCAATATTTAAACCATTAAACAAACAGGCATTCGCTGTAGAAGCCTAATTATCAATTCTAATAAAAAGGGCTTATTTTTAAGGCCCCAAAAAGGGAATCAACACAATACCATGCTAGATTTTATTGCAAAAGGATTGGCCAAAATCTTCGGCACCAAATCCGATCGAGATATCAAAGAACTCCTCCCTAAAGTCACGGAGATCAATCAGATTTTTTCAGGATTAAAGTCGCTCAGTGATGATCAGCTAAGGGAAAAAACCCAGGAACTGCGTTTTAAAATCAACGATCGACTCAAAACCATCGATGGAAAGATCGTGGACTTGAAAAATCAGATCGATACGCTTCCTTCCGAGGCAATTCATCAGAAAGACCAGCTTTTCAATGAAATAGACAAGCTCGAAAAAGAGCGGGATACGGAATTGGAAAAAGTGCTGGATGAGGTGATGACCAATGCTTTTGCGATTGTAAAAGAGACGGCCCGCAGATTCAAGGAAAATGGAAAATTGGAAGTGACCGCTACCATGCGTGACCGCGAGTTGGCAGCATCCAAGCCTAACGTGGAAATACAGGGCGAAAAAGCTATTTGGCATAATAAGTGGATTGCAGCAGGAAATGAGGTTGTATGGGATATGGTCCATTATGACGTGCAGCTCATTGGTGGTATGGTTCTTCACAAAGGAAAAATCGCTGAAATGGCGACGGGTGAAGGTAAAACGCTAGTTTCAACCCTGCCGGCTTTCCTCAATGCGCTTTCTGGAAGAGGAGTTCATCTGGTCACTGTCAACGATTACCTGGCCAAGCGTGACTCCGAGTGGAATGCTCCTCTCTTTGAATTTCATGGATTGACCGTCGATTGTATTGACAAATACCAGCCTAATTCATTTGGAAGAAAGAGGGCTTATGCCTGTGACATTGTGTATGGGACCAACAATGAATTTGGCTTTGATTACCTCCGTGACAATATGGCCCGCGAAGCGGGAGATTTGGTACAGGGCAAGCATCATTTTGCCATGGTCGATGAGGTTGACTCCGTATTGATTGACGATGCCCGTACTCCGTTGATTATTTCCGGTCCTGTTCCGAGAGGGGATGTCCATGAATTTGAACAAATGAAGCCCCGTGTATCCACTTTGGTGGAGGAGCAGCGGAAGTTGGTGCAGGGATTTTTGGCTACCGCCAAAAAACATATTGCTGACGGAAATGAAAAAGAGGGTGGTTTGGCACTTTTCAGAGCTTACCGAGGAATTCCTAAATATAAGCCTCTGATCAAATACCTTTCTGAACCTGGAATCCGCGTGATTCTTCAAAAAACAGAGAATTATTACCTGCAGGACAACAAGCGAAATATGCCAGAGGCCGACGAGCCGCTGTTGTTTACCATTGATGAAAAGAGCAATGTCGTAGATCTTACAGACCGTGGGATTGAGGCAATGACTGCCAAAAACGAAGATCCAACCTTTTTTATTCTCCCGGATATCGGAGTTGTGATCGCCGAATTGGAAAAAGACACCACCATTGATGACAAAGAAAAGCTTATCCGAAAAGAAGAAGTCATCAAGGACTACAGCGTAAAAGCCCAGCGTATCCATACCGTCAATCAATTGCTCAAGGCGTATTGCATGTTTGAGCGCGATACCGAATACATTATCGTGGACGGAAAAGTGAAAATCGTTGACGAGCAGACGGGTCGTGTCATGGAGGGTCGCCGTTATTCTGATGGTTTGCACCAGGCGATCGAAGCCAAGGAAAATGTAAAAGTCGAAGACGCAACCCAGACCTACGCTACAATTACGCTTCAGAATTATTTTCGAATGTATCACAAGCTTGCCGGGATGACCGGTACAGCTGAGACTGAAGCAGGCGAATTCTGGGAAATTTACAAACTGGACGTAGTCGTCATTCCTACCAACAAACCGATCATCCGTCAGGATAGAGAAGACAAAGTCTATAAAACAGTCCGAGAGAAATTTAATGCTGTAACAGACGAAATAAATGAGCTTGTAGCCCAAGGAAGACCTGTACTGGTGGGTACCACTTCGGTCGAAATCTCCGAAGTTCTTAGCCGAATGTTGACTTTGAAGAAGATACCTCATCAGGTATTGAATGCTAAGCAGCATGCGCGGGAAGCCGAAATTGTGGCTGAAGCCGGTAAGCCAGGAACAGTAACCATTGCGACCAACATGGCTGGCCGTGGTACAGATATCAAGCTTACCCCTGAGTCTCGAAAAGCCGGCGGTTTGGCGATCATTGGTACTGAGCGTCACGAATCCCGCCGTGTGGACCGTCAGCTTCGTGGTCGTTCCGGCCGCCAAGGAGATGTAGGGTCTTCCCAGTTTTTCGTTTCCCTGGAGGATAGCTTGATGCGCTTGTTCGGCTCTGACCGAATTGCCAAACTCATGGACAGAATGGGTCTAGAAGAAGGTGAAGTGATCCAACATAGCATGATCACCAAATCCATCGAGAGAGCTCAGCGCAAAGTGGAGGAAAATAACTTCGGCACCAGAAAGCGTCTTTTGGAATATGATGACGTGATGAACTCTCAACGGGAGGTAGTTTATAAGCGAAGAAGAAATGCCCTCAAGGGAGACCGTTTGGAGTTGGACATTCTCAACATTCTGTTTGATGTTTGTGAAAGTCTCATCGAAATGGGTAAATCTACAGGGGATGAAGAAAATCTCAGAATGAATATCTTCACCACCCTAGGTGTCGATTATCCTGTTTCTGAAAACGATCTAAAATCAAAGGATGCTGCAAAGCTCGTTCAAGAGCTTTATTCTGTGGCATTTGAGACCTACCAAAAGAAAAATGCATTGATTGCCCAGACGGCTCTTCCAGTTTTCAAAAGAGTATATGAAGAAAGAGGCGGAACCGTGAAAGACATTATGGTGCCTATCACTGACGGAATCAAGCAAATTGGCATTGTCTGCAACTTGGAGAAAACCATTCAGACTGAAGGCCATGAGTTGATCCGTGCAATTGAGAAGAATGTTTCCCTTGCCATCATTGACCAAAATTGGAAAGAGCATCTTCGTGACATGGACGATCTAAAGCAATCCGTACAAAATGCTGTTTATGAGCAGAAAGACCCGCTTTTGATCTACAAGTTTGAGGCGTTTGAAATGTTTAAGCGATTTATCGGTAAGCTCAATGAAGACATGATCTCTTTCCTCACCCGTGCCGATTTGCCTAAACAGGATCCTTCCCAAGTACAACAGGCACAGGCCCAGCGAGCACCCGAGCCCAAAGTTCAAGCCTCAAAAGCAGAGGTAGGAAGCACATTGAATCCTGGCGCAAATAGGGCTGCCGCCGCGGCTGCTACTGCAGGCAGACCAGCCCCTCAGCCTGTTGCACCGCGTAAGACAGAAAAAGTCTATGGAAGAAATGACAAAGTTTCTGTACAATACAAGGATGGAAGCACCAAGCTTGATGTCAAGTATAAAAGTGTTGAGCAAGATATCGCAGACGGAGTCTGTGTGGTTATTGAGAACTAGTTTATAAGATATCATGCAGGATTTACTGAATGCGCATTGGACGAGAATGATTCCTGCTGAATTCCTTCTGACTGTAAAAAATCGAATTATAACCGTATGAAAAGATTCTTGGTAATTGGAATTTCATTAGTGATTTGGGGGTGTAAGACTTCCGGTGGAGTTTCCGGAGGTGATGCTTCCTCATTTTCTAATTACCAAGAAGATTTGTCAGGCTCACTTCCTGAATATCCTGATTTTCGAAATGCCAACCAGGATTCTGAAGATGACGCAATTTCATCCTCTCAGGCGGTGGATGGTCAATTAAATGAATTGCAAAAAAGAATTTACGATAAAAATAAATCGGAGCCTTTTTTTAGTGGGTTTACCGTGTTGGTCTATTCTGGAATAGACCGAAATGAAGCATTCAAAACCCGTGATGATTTAGTTCTATACTTTCCGGAAATTACTCCTGAAATGCAGTACCAACAGCCCAGGTACTTGGTCAAAGTGGGTCAATACACCTATAAAATAGAGGCTCAGCGGGCCTTTTCAAGAATCAAAACCCAATTTCCAACCGCACGAATTGTCCAGGATCGATTCCAAAGAAAAGAATACGTGCCTCCAGTTACAACTGATCAAAATGCTCAAGGACAAAATTAAATCCCTGGCTAAGGAGTACAAAGAAGAAGTCATTGCCAACCGCAGACATCTTCACTCCAATCCCGAGCTTTCATTCAAGGAGTTCAAAACAGCTGCATTTGTGGAAGGGAAGCTTCGACAAATGGGAATCAACGAAATTGAATCCAAAGCTACTACGGGCTGGTCTGCATTGATTAAGGGAAAGAATCCGGAGAAAAAAGTCATTGCCCTTCGTGCAGATATGGATGCACTACCCATTGTGGAGGCCAATGATGTCCCCTACAAATCACAAAATCCCGGTGTCATGCATGCCTGCGGACACGATGCTCATACGGCATCGCTTTTGGGTGCTGCCAAAATCCTGAATGAAATCAAGGATCAGTTTGAAGGTTCCATTAAACTGATTTTTCAGCCGGGAGAGGAGTTGGTTCCAGGAGGAGCATCTTTGATGATCAAGGATAAAGTTTTGGAAAATCCACGTCCTGCCTCAATCATCGGTCAGCATGTAATGCCCATGATTCCTTCCGGAAAAGTGGGTTTTCGTCCTGGTCTTTACATGGCAAGCACTGATGAAATCTACATAACCGTGAAAGGAAAAGGCGGTCATGGTGCAATGCCAGAGACTTTCATTGATCCCGTATTGATCTCTTCCCACATGATTGTCGCTCTTCAGCAGATCGTCAGTCGAGTAGCCAATCCCAAAATCCCCTCTGTTCTTTCCTTTGGGCGTGTGGAGGCACTTGGCGCCACGAATGTGATTCCAAACGAGGTGAAAATTCAAGGAACATTCCGTACGCTTGACGAAGCTTGGAGATCCAAAGCGCATGAAAAAATGCTTCAAATCGCTCATGGGATTGTGGAAGGAATGGGGGGTCAACTGGAATTTGAGATCCGAAAAGGGTATCCCTTCCTGAAAAATGAGCCTGAATTGACCGCCAGGTCCATGGAGGCAGCAAGAGCATATCTTGGCGAGGAAAATGTACTTGATCTGGATATTTGGATGGCGGCTGAGGATTTTGCCTTCTACTCACAGGAGATTGATGGATGCTTTTACCGATTGGGTACCCGAAATGAAGCCCGAGGAATTGTATCGGGAGTCCATACCCCCACATTTGATATTGAAGAAGATGCATTGGAAATCGGAGCAGGCTTGATGGCTTGGCTGGCTGTATCCGAACTTTCCAAAGGATAAATTCCCTTAACTCTAAAAATCAGCGAAGATCTATCTTCGCTTTTTTATGCAAAAAATGAAAAGGATACAAACTCTCACTCTCACGCTTCTCCTCAGTCTAATGGCCTCTCAGGTATTTGCTTGGGGTCAATTGGGTCACTACCTAATCGGGTATATGGCTGAGCGCCAAATGAAAAAATCCACCAAGAAGAAAGTGGAAAGAATCCTCTACCCAGTGTCTTTGAGCAAAAGCGGAACTTGGATGGATGATATCAGATCCGACAGAAACTATGATTATGCCACGACTTGGCACTACTTAAACAGCAAAAACGGAGAATACGATCCAAGTACTCAAGAGAAAACCGGAGATGCCTATGAGGCCATCCAGCGAATCAAAGCAGAACTCAAAGCTGGAGGATTGGATCCCAAAACGGAGGCCGAAAAGCTAAAAATGTTGATTCACATGGTAGAGGATATCCACCAGCCACTTCATGTGGGCACAGGTGATGACCGCGGCGGAAATGATGTGAAAATTGAGTTTTTCAATCAACCTACTAATCTGCATGCACTCTGGGACAGTGGAATGATTGACCGACAGGGAATGAGTTACACCGAAATCGGTGATGAATTATACCGGAGATTGACTCCCGAAATGCAAGCAAAATATCGCTCGGCTTCTATGCTGGATTGGCTCAAAGAAGCTGTCAGCTATCGTCCTATGGTGTATAATCTGCCTGAAAACAAGAAAATCAGTTATCAGTACATGTACGAAAACTATCATATTGCTGAAGAGCGTCTGATTGCTGCAAGTGTTCGGCTAGCCCAGATTTTGGAAGAGATTTATCCATAAAAGTCAAATCTTTTGAAAAACGGCTTTTGTCTCTTAGGATGACGAGAGCCGTTTTTTTATTTTCATTCAAACGTTACGCCTATGCCCATCAAGCTTGCCATTGCCGAAGACAATAGCTTTTTGCTTAAAGCTATTATGGAAAAAATTTCTCTTTTCTCAGATTTGGAAGTGAAGTTTTGTGCAACTAATGGACAGGAGCTTTTGGATAGGTTGGAACAGGACTCCAATGTGCACCTTATCCTTATGGACATCGAGATGCCCAAGATGAATGGGATAGAGGCGGTAGAAAAGGTCGCTCAAAAATATCCGCAGATCAAAATGATCATGCTGACCGTCTTTGACCACGACGAGCATATTTTCAAAGCGATTCAAGCCGGGGCGCACGGCTATTTTTTGAAAGAGGTGGATCCTCCTACTCTACACCAAGGTATTTTGGACACGTTGGAAGGTGGTGCCGCGATGACTCCTTCCATTGCAATGAAAGCACTCAAGCTGCTTCGTAATCCTCCGAAATTTGAAGAAACCAAGGAAGAAATTAACCTAACCGCAAGGGAAATTGAGATTCTCGAACAAACAGCCAAAGGACTCAACTACCATCAGATCGGTGAAAATCTTTTCATTTCTCCAAAAACTGTCCGTAAACACATCGAAAATATCTATGCAAAGCTCCAGGTGCATAACAAGATGGAAGCGGTGCAGAAGGCGGTTAAAAACCGGATTATTGAGGGATAAACAAGGGGAGCAAGTGAATAATTATTTCAAAAGACCTGAAATCTTAATATTTGTCGGTTTTAGAAACATCACCTTTTGAGTAGTCTCCACGTAGTAATGATCCAGTTTACCGCTGCTTTGACTGATGTAAAATTCACCAGTGGTGGTGGATGTAAAAAAGATGTTTTCTTCTTTCATTTTGAAAAATACAGAAGCCGGGTAATTCTGAACATACCGTATAGTGATTTCCTTCACTTTTCCCTTGGAATCAGGTAAAAGCCTATGAATAAGGTAATCTGACTTGGTCTCGGTGGAATAGGAAGAAGCAAGAGAGGGAATATTGATGTCTGCCTGATAGAAATATTCAAACTCCTCTTTCCAGTCCTGCAAAGAATATACTACTTCCTCGGTGTGCTCCTTTCCATTGATACGGGAAGTTTTGATTACCGTCGCACTGTCTAGTTTGCCTAGTTCCAGGTTCAAAAGGCCCTTGATATCGTAATAGGGCAACTTTTCCATTTTTACCTCTTCATTCGAAGGAACACAGGAAAAGGCTGTCCAAAAGAACAGCCCCAGGAATGCAAGTTTTGTAATCTTCATGAATTTAACAGGATTTCTCCGGTCATTTCAGCAGGGATATCCACACCCATAAGGTTCAGGATGGTAGGTGCCAAATCTCCCAATTTTCCGTCTTTGACCGGAATTTGTTCTTTGTCATCAACCAAAATAAAAGGTACCAAATTGGTGGTATGAGCAGTATTAGGGGTGCCGTCTTCATTGATCATCATGTCAGAGTTGCCATGATCAGCAATGACGATCACTGTATACCCGTTTGCCAAGGCAGTGGTAGTTACGCTTTGGGCACAGGTATCCACTGCTTCGCAGGCTTTCACAGCTGCATCGAAATCACCGGTATGTCCCACCATGTCCGCATTGGCAAAGTTGAGACAGATAAAGTCTGCACTTTTTTTCTTCAACTCAGGATTGATTTTGGCGGCAATTTCAAAAGCACTCATTTCAGGCTTGAGATCGTAGGTCGCCACCTTGGGGGAAGGACAGAGGATTCTGCTTTCCCCTTCAAATTCTTTTTCCCTTCCACCGGAGAAAAAGAAAGTCACATGAGGATACTTTTCCGTCTCGGCGATGCGGATTTGCTTTTTTCCGGCTTTTTCCAAAACCTCCCCAAGGGTATTGTTCAGGTTGTCTTTGTCAAAAAGGACCTGAACTCCTTTAAAAGTATCGTCATAGTTGGTGAAAGTGATGTAATCGAGATTCAACTTCTTCATGTTGTAATCCTCAAAATCACGCTGAGTCAAGACTTGTGTGATTTCACGTCCGCGATCCGTTCGGAAATTGAAGCAGACTACCAGGTCTCCTTCTTCTATGGTTGCTATTGGCTTATTGTTAGCTCCTGCCTGAATTATCGGACGGATAAATTCGTCAGTAACGTTATTATCGTATGACTTTTTGATGGAAGCGAGGATGTCTTTGGACTTTTCTCCTTCCCCATGAACCATTGCGTCATAAGCAAGCTTGACGCGCTCCCAGCGGTTGTCACGGTCCATTGCATAGTATCTGCCGATTACTGTAGCAATTTTCCCGGCTGATGTTTTCAAATACTCTTGAAGATCTGCCAGGTATTTGATTCCACCTTTAGGGTCGGTATCCCGACCATCAGTAAAAGCATGAATAAAGACTTGCTCCATTCCATGGTGCTTGGCAGCATCGCAAAGCCCTTTGAGATGATCAATATGTGCATGGACACCTCCATCAGACACCAATCCTATGAAGTGGGCTTTTTTCTTGGCAGCTTTGGTTTTTTCAAAAGCGGCGGCTAATACCGGATTGGTATTGAGCTCCCCATGTTTTACGGCTTGATTGATTTTCACCAAATCCTGATAAACTACCCTACCGGCCCCAATATTCATGTGGCCCACTTCCGAGTTTCCCATTTGACCTTCAGGAAGGCCTACGGCAAGGCCCGAAGCTTCCAATTTGGCATTGGGATATTTGGTGTATAAGCTATCTACAAAAGGTGTTTTGGCTTTGTCAATCGCAGAAACTGCTGGGTTGGTAGCAATTCCCCAACCGTCCAAAATCATCAGTAAAACTTTCTTGTCCATGGGGCAAATATATTACTTTTCGATCCAAACTTCTTTCCAAAAAGATTTGGGACAAATCTTGTCTTAGAATTCCTCCTGATTTAGAAAACAACCTATTGATACACTTTTTGGCTTGGATTTTGCCAACGTGGGGTTGATGCTAATCCAAAATCTTCTTCTTTTCCTCTTCCTTTGGATTTCGCCTACAGGTGGTGAAAGACCTATGGCACAGATTGACCCTGTCATCTCTGCTATTCAAGGAGGGTCTAGCAGTGAATTAGCCCGATATTTCAATCCAAGTATCTCTTTGAATATCAATGGGCAACAGGGTGACTACTCCAAAAATCAAGCAGAGATTGTTTTAAGAGACTTTTTCAAAAAAAATCCACCCCAAGGTTTTGCTTTAGTGTTTAAGAATGAAAATAACACAAGCGTGAGCACTTACATTGGAGAATATGCTTCGGCCCAGTCCCTCTATAAGGTATTTATAAAAGTCTCCCAGGCCGACAACCAGTTCAGGATTTATAGCCTTGATTTTGTGAAAAGCTGATTTCAAAAAAAGATTTCGGTCTCTAGCCCGTCGAAATGGCTATTTTTGCAGGATGAGACCAAGCTACTTGACCCCCGAAGCCTTACAGCACTTTATTCAATCCGCATTGGAGGAGGACATTGGTCCGGGTGATTACTCTTCACTTTCATCCATCCCTGAGGGAAAAACAGGTAGAGCAAGACTGCTCATCAAAGAAGACGGAATCCTGGCAGGAGTAGAAATGGCCCAACGGATTTTTGCGGCTGTAGATCCCCAAATCAAGGTAAACTTGCTAAAAAAGGACGGTGACGCGGTCAGTGCTGGAGACATAGGACTGACGGTCGAAGGTTCAGCATCATCAATTTTGTCTGCTGAGCGCCTGGTTCTGAACTGCATGCAACGCATGAGTGCCATTGCCACCAAGACTCATCGATTGAGCCAACTCATTTCCCATACCAAAGCAAAATTGATGGATACCCGCAAGACAACGCCCAATTTTCGATTGATGGAAAAATGGGCCGTACACATCGGAGGCGGGGTAAATCATCGCTTTGCACTCTATGATATGGTCATGCTTAAAGACAATCATGTGGATTTTGCAGGAGGAATACGGGAGGCGATCACGCGAACAAAAAAGTACCTCGCGGAGAATAGTCTGAATCTCAAAATCGAAATCGAAACCCGAAACCTCGACGAAGTACAGCAAGTACTCGACGTCGGTGGAGTGGATTATATTATGCTCGATAATATGGATTATGCCACCATGAGGGAAGCTGTAAAGTTGATCGATGGTCGGTACAGCACCGAGGCTTCTGGGGGAATTACCGAACAAACGCTCCCCAAAGTGGCAGAATGTGGGGTAGATTACATTTCTATGGGAGCTTTGACTCACTCAGTAAACAGCTTGGATATCAGTCTGAAAGCATTTTAAAAACTAATTTTAAGGTCAATTTTTCATTTTTTGGCCTCTTTTATGCGTAAGAACATCCTTGAAAACAAATTATTGAGAGATATGCAAACTAGAAATGTGATTTTGGCGCTTGTGATGATGATGGCTTTTTCAGCATGTAAATCAACTTTTCCGGACACTAAATGGACCAACAAGCAATGGACTGTGGTGGAAATGCTAGGCGTGCCGGTTCAAACTTCAAATACACCCCAAGACGCTCATTTGATTTTCAATTCCGGTGAAAAAATGGTCAACGGAAACGGTAGCTGTAATCGGATTTTCGGTCCCTATGAGATTGGAAAAAGAAACTCACTGAAATTTGGAAACTTGGCTTCTACCATGATGGCTTGCCAAAATCAGGCCTTTGAAAACAAATACCTTGAAACCCTTCGTTCCGTGGAGAGCTACCAAATTTCCGGTGGGGAACTTTGGCTGAAAGACAGTAAAAAGCGAGTGATTTTGAAACTTAGGTAATTGAAGAAAAGCTGAGCTAGATCTCAGCTTTTTTTTGTTTCATGATCTTCGATCGCCCAAGCGAGTGTCCTCACGCGCGTCCTTTAAGGTCAGCCCATTTTTCAAAAAATCCACATTCCGTTTGATTCCGGAAAACTTGGTCCGCTTCACCGCAGATTTGGCAAAAACCCGCTTAAAGGTTTCCTCAGTCATTTCGATCCATTCCCGATTGGTGAATTGGGAAAGTTCAGGATTAGGTTGAAAAGCTGGTTCCTGATGCGTTCGTGAAAAGCGATTCCAAGGACACACATCCTGGCAAATATCGCAGCCAAAGACCCAGTTTTCCATCTTAGCTGCAAACTCGTTCGGAATGGCTTCTTTGAGTTCGATTGTCAAATAGGAGATGCACTTTGAGGCGTCGATCACCTCTGGCTGCACAATCGCATCGGTGGGGCAGGCATCCATGCAGGCGGTACAAGTGCCGCAGTAGTCTTTCGCCAAGGGCATGTCCGGAGTCGCTTCCAGATCGATGATCAACTCCGCCAAAAAGAAAAAACTGCCCATTTGCCGATTGAGTAGCAAGCTGTTTTTTCCTATCCAACCCAGTCCTGCCCGCTGCGCCCATTGCCGCTCCATGACGGGTGCCGAATCCACAAACGAGCGGCCGTTGATTTCCCCGATTTCTTCCCGAAGGACTTCCAAAAATTCAGTCAATTTGGCCCGAATCACATCATGGTAATCAGCTCCGTAGGCGTATTTGGCCAGTTTGATGTCACTGGGTTGATGGGGAAGCTGCTTTTCCGGGTAGTAATTGTAGATCAGGGAAACCACCGTTTTGGCACCTTCGACGAGTTTGGTGGGGTCCAGTCGTTTGTCAAAATGATTGGCTAGGTAGGCCATTTTTCCTTGATAGTTCCGATTGAGCCACTCTTCCAATCGGGGTGCTTCCGACTCCAAAAACTCCGCCTTGGCAATCCCGCAATAGTCAAACCCCAATCGCTTGGCAGTGGATTTGAGAATTTGAGCATGTTTTTCGGCGGGGGTCATAGGGACTCGAAAATAGCTCGATTCTGGCTTTTCCCTTTGAAAAAAGGTAAATTTCTAAAGCTGAAGCCAACTTATTATGAAGAAAAAAATCACAATCACTTTAAAAACAGAAATCGCTGATCAGGCCAAAGCCTTAGCTAAAAGTCAGGGAATTTCTCTTTCTGAGTTGATTTCAAGAAAATTGGAATCTTTGGATGAAGATTTGTCACCTAGTCAACTTGCTGCAAAACGACTTTTGGAGCATTTGAAAAATCAGCCCCCTTTTCCTCCCCAAGAAAAATCTGACAAGGAAATGCGCCATGAGTACTTAGCGAAAAAATATGGATTGGAGGAGGAAAAGAGTTAAAATTTAGAGCCTTTTCACGCTGATTTCAAATACTTCATCACCTCGGAGCATTCTTCGAAAGGGGTGATGACAAATTGATTTTCATTAACTGAAATTTTGATTTTTTCATTTCCTAAGAAAAGAGGCTTTTCAACCGATACTAAGGAGATATCCTTCAAAGGTATTTTATCAAAAGGTTGATTTTCAGAGCTATTAAACCTATTTGGTTTGAAAATCAGGTAGTCATCTGTGACAAAAATTTTACCGCTTTTCTTGCTGAAATGCTCGCCAATTTCAACAAAACTCTCAAATCTTGACTCGGGAATGATAGTAGCTTGGAAACCTCTCTCAATTTCCTCCAAAAGTGAAAAAGTAATTTTTTTTGTAATTAGATAGTAGACGTAGGAGCCAACAAATCCTCCAGCGATTGAACCAAATAAGGAAGCGATCAATGAATAATCATTTGAAAAAAATCTTGAAGTAAAGAAAATGATAGAATAAAAAAAACCCATTACATAGGAGGCCTTTGTTAGCTTTTTAGAAAACCGACACTATCCCGAAAAGTGTGTAAATAGATTTTGGGGTTAGTTAGAGTTTTAGACGGTTTTCAAACATAATCATAAATTGGTTTAGGATCATGCCCCAGTCTCGGATGGGCATGGTCCATTTTTTTGTAGCCTCCATCACGGCCAAGAAGACCGATTTGAGCACAGCTTCATCGGTAGGGTAAGAAAGCTTGTTTTTGGTGTATTTT
>NZ_QEIG01000019.1 GCF_014324365.1 Algoriphagus sp. AK58 | reverse complement strand
GTCCCTTCTCCGTTTCGCTGGCGATCCGAGTTCTCGTTCCAAACCAAAATTCGTACGCCAGCGATGGGGGTCTTGGCTTATCTTTTAATCCAGGGGTTGAAACCCCTGGCAATAACCAAACGCTCCTTGGGAGCTGGCACTAAACCAATCGAGATCGACAACCTGTTACTCCAGCCAATGGATTACCTGACAATCGCAGACAGGCACTAATCAGAGCCAAGGTTCTTGAAAATTTTTTATAAACCGCAAGTCCCTTCTCCGTTTCGCTGGCGATCCGAGATCTCGTTCCAAACCAAAACCCTGCGCCAGCGATGGAGTTCTTGGCTTATCTTTTAATCCAGGGGTTGAAACCCCTGGCAATAACCAAACGCTCCTTTGGATCTTGATTTTTATTGAACATGAGTAAAAATCAGACCCTTGTGGTAAAATATCTCATCTTCCTCGTATTTTTCACAAATAGAATTCATTTGCTTCCATGAAACCTTTTTCAGCTCAAATCCAACATTTAAACCCTCAAACAGATCATGAAAAAATCTCTTTTCTGCTGAGTTGCCATGTATTTCCTTGGGATTTGGAGCGATCCCTAGAGTTTGCCCTGTTCAGAACTTTTGCTGTTCCTTCCATTTCGGGACTATTGGTGGAGACTGGAGAATTTGTCCGGAGGCCCAGAAAGCGCTATGATGATACCGAGCTGATCCTCTTTGAAATCCTCGAACACGGAATGAACAGCCTGAGGGGAAAGCGAGCCATTCGTCGAATGAATGCCATGCATGGACGCTTTGCTATTTCTAATGAGGAATTTTTGTATGTGCTTTCGACTTTCATTTTTGAGCCGATCCGATGGATCGAAAAGTACGCCTATCGGCCCATGACTGAGGTAGAGAAGGAGGGTGTTTTCAAAAACTACCTCGAACTGGGCAAAAGAATGAACCTCAAAAATGTTCCTCAAACCTTACCCGAATTTGAAGCTTACAACAGGCAGTATGAAGCAGAGCATTTTCGGTTTGAGAAGAGCAACCAAATCATTGCAGACAAGACCATTGATTTACTTTTAGGATTCTACCTTCCCAAATGGCTGTTTGGGCTGGGTCGTCCATTTGTTTACGCTTTGCTTGATGATCCCTTGCGCGAGGCCTTGGGCATCCGGAAAGTATCCGGCCTCAGGAAATGGATTGTCAAAAAAGGGCTTGGATTACATGCGTTTCTGCATCAATTAAGAGGAGAACCAAAGCATCCGATTTTGGGAACTGTCAGGAAAAGACCCAGCTATCCAGAAGGGTATCAAATCGAGGAGTTAGGGACTTTTCCTTCAAAAGCAGTGTCCGAATAGGTTTTGCTTTTTTTGGTTTCGTCGGTTTAAAAATTCACATCAACCCATCTCCGTTTCGCCGGAAACCAATTTTCTGTTCCAATCCAAAACCCTGCGCCAGCGATGGGGGCATTGGCCGTGATCCTATTCCAGGGGTTGAAACCTCTGGCTACAACAAAACGCTCATTTGGATTTGGTTATTTGAGAACCATGATAGGTTTAAAATTTGAATTTTCTCAAAGCTAATCAGTGATTCAAGAAGGTAATTGAAGGTAAAAGAAAAGGCTTGTTTTTGGGTTCCTTCGGTTATCGGTCTTCATTCCCCACCCCAAAACACTGCCTCGCTATTTCCAACTCCTCATTAGTAGGAATTACCAGAACCTGGACTGAAGAGGTCTCGGCTTGGATGGCGCGAAGGCCGGTATTGGGCAGTTTATTTTTTTCCGAATCGAGCTGAATGCCGAGAAAATCCATCTTTGCACACACCAAGCTCCGGGTGAGTTGGTCATTTTCTCCCACTCCTCCGGTAAAAACGATGGCATCCAGGCCATTCATCACCGCCGCGAAGGAACCGATGTACTTTTTGATCCGATAAGCATACAGCTGATAGGCCAAGATGGCTTCGGGCTGCCCCTGATGATACAGCTTGCCGATGTCGCGCATATCACTAAATCCCGTCAAACCGAGCATCCCACTTTTTTTATTGAGCAGGTTATTCACCTCGTCGAGGGAGTAGCCGAGTTCGCGTACCAGATAAAAAATCACCGATTGATCGATATCCCCGGCCCGGGTTCCCATGATCAGGCCATTCATCGGACCCAATCCCATGCTGGTATCGACACAGTTTCCGCCATGTACCGCCGCCATGCTGCAGCCGTTTCCGAGGTGAATGGTGATGACTTTGGCGCCGGATTTCTGCAAAAATTCTCCAGCCCGCTCGCTCACATACTTGTGACTGGTGCCGTGGAATCCATAGGCCCGAATGCCGTGGTTGACATACAAGTCATTCGGAATCGCCATGCGGAAGGCTTCTGCAGGCATAGTTTGGTGAAAAGCCGTATCGAAGACCGCAATCTGTCGAGCCTGGGGAAAAATGCGTTCTGCGACTTCTATGCCGAGGTAATTGGCAGGATTATGCAGCGGTGCCAAGGGAAAAAGCTCCTTGATTTTGGCTTTGATTTCGGGCGTAATGACTTGGGTGGAAGCGAATTTTTCTCCTCCATGCACCACCCGATGCCCCACTACCTCCACTTCCGAAGGATCGGAGATCACGCCTACTTCCTCATCGGTCAGCAATTTGGCTACTTCCTGAAGCCCAACCGAATGGTGCGGAACCGAGACTTCCAGGACTTTTTTCACTTCACCTTGAGGCAAAAAGGACTTGTGCTCCACCTTGGAGCCTTCCAGTCCAATTCGATCCACGAGGCCCGAGCAGAGCACTTTCGCTTCGGGCATGGAAATGAGTTGGTACTTGATCGAGCTGCTGCCGGAGTTGATGACGAAGACGTTCATGGTTGAAAAGACGGAAGACAGGAGACAGAAGAAGGAAGATTGATCGTCGGATGACCGATGTCCGATGTCCGATGACGGATGGTTGCTAAGTTGGAAGACCGAAGAAGGGAGACCGGAGAAAAGCCCGATGTCAGGTGCTTTGACAAGCTCAGCACAAGTGACCGATGTACTGAAAAAGACAACCTATATTTTGATGATAAGATTTTCATGTAATTGGGAAAAGCTAGGAATTAGATTTCAACCTTTACTATTAAGAAGATGTCGTAAATCGCACTTCGTACTTCGTAAATTATCCTTCTTGTGCCTGAATCGCGGTAATTACCACCGTATTGAAAATATCCACTACGGTACAGCCACGGCTGAGGTCATTGACAGGCTTGTTGAGGCCTTGAAGCATCGGGCCGATGGCGATGGCGCCTGTTTCCCGCTGCACGGCTTTGTAGGTATTGTTTCCGGTATTGAGATCAGGGAAAATCAATACGCTCGCCTGTCCAGCCACATCTGAATTTGGCATTTTCTTTTTACCCACTTCGGGATCGACCGCTGCATCGTATTGGATCGGACCTTCTACTTTTAGATCGGGTCGTCTGGATTTTACAAGCTCAGTGGCCAAGCGGACCTTCTCTACCTCCTCTCCCTCACCTGAAGATCCGGAGGAATAAGAAAGCATGGCAATTTTGGGTTCAATCCCAAACATCAAAGCCGATTCGGCAGAGGAAATGGCAATGTCTGCCAACTGTTCCGAAGTTGGATTTGGCACTACGGCACAATCCCCAAAAACGGCCACTCGATTGGGCAAACACATGAAGAAAACAGAGGAAACGGTAGAATTTCCAGGCTTGGTCTTCACAAACTGCAAAGCAGGACGGATCGTGTGCTGGGTAGTATGCACCGCTCCGGACACCATACCATCAGCTTCTCCTTTGAAAACCATCATGGTGCCATAATAGGACACGTCCTGCATCAGGTCTCTTGCTGTGGCCGGAGTGAGTCCCTTGTTTTTCCTCAGTTCATACAGGGTGTTGGCATAGTCGTTTAACTTGGGTGAAGTCGCAGGGTCTACGATCTGAACTTTTTCCAAATCCAAGGACAGGTTGAGCTTTTTCACAGCAACCTCTATCTCCTCCCTACTTCCCAAAATCGTCAAATCCACCACTTCCTGACGAATCAGCATTTCTGCTGCTATCAAAATCCGATCGTCGTTTCCTTCAGGAAGCACAATATGCTTTTTTTGGCTCTTGGCTCTCTTGACAATCTGGTATTGGAACATTCTGGGGGTCAAAATGGAAGAACTGAAGGAAACGATTTTTTCCTCCAGAGCCTTTTCATCCACATGATTGTCGAATAATCTGATAGCCGTGGAAATTTTTTCCTTATCATCCGCAGAAATTCTCGCACGGATTTGGTTGACTTTGGTCACGACCATAAAGGTCCCGTCCTCCACTTGGAGTATGGGGACAATCGTCTCCAAACCCTCGATCAATTTCACAATAGAAGGCTCAGGATGCATCCCTCCCGAAACGATGATTCCCGCCACTTTCCCAAAATTTCTGGAGACATTAGCCTGCAGGGAGCCGATGATGATATCACCTCGGTCTCCCGGAGTGACCACCAGGGTATTGTTTTTCAGTCTATCCAAGAAGTTATGGAGTTGCATGGCCCCTACGATGGAGTGATCCACACGATTGGTCAAAAGATTCTCCCCAAAAAGCAGATTTGCTCCCAGTGATTCTTTGATTTCATCCAAGGTGGGATTGCTCAGTTCTTCGTGCGTTGGAATCGCCGAAATCAATATTTCCGGAGAAAGCACATTCTTAAGGCGACGCAAAACGTCATCGGTCTTTCCTTTTTCCACCTTGTTGGCGACCAGCGTGAGCACCTGTACTCCCTTGTTCAAAAAACTGTTGGTACTGGCTAATGCCAAATCCAAGATTTCAGAAACGGTCCTTTTTTCACAATTCAGAATAATGGCTGCAGGAATCCCCAGGTTTTTTGCGATTGCCACATTCCCGTCAAATTCCACATTGGTACTGACATCGGTGAAATCGGTACCTTCTACCACTACAAAATCCGAAGATTCTTGAAGAGCTTTGAATTTTTCGATAATAGTATCAATCAGGAAGGCCTCATTCCGTTTATTGATTTCCTTTAGCGCTTTTTTTCGGGTAAAAGCATACATCTCTTCATAGTTCTGCTCCAAGTGAAAATGCTCCTTGAGCAACTCGAGTCTCCTATCCTTTTCCTTTTTTCCGCCTGAAATAATGGGCTTGAAATAGGCCAGCTTATCGGTACGGCTGGCTAAAAGGTTCATTAGTCCTAAGGCGTAAATGGATTTTCCGGAAAAGGGCTCAGTGGTAGTGAGGTAAATAGCGTTTGTCATAATCGGATAGGGAAAGTCCTTAAAGTAACCTTTCCATGCCCAAAATAGGGAATAATAAAATGCAAAAAACCTGACAAAACTCAGCTAATTCCCTCAAATTGGTCAGCTGGAAAGTGGATTTCTTTGAAAGAACTTATCTTAAATTTCTCTAAAAACCCACAAAAAGAGGCCTTTAGACGAAACTCTATAAGGAAATGCTCTTTTAAATAGCTCAATCATCTGAGTCATCATTGAATCGCTATCCAAATGATCAAAAAGTAATTGAGGTTTCCAGGTGAGTCATTGTCTGAGTCGGAGGCTTTTCTCTATTTTTAGCCTTCTATGACCCAACATTCACCTCACCTCCACCGTCAACTTGGACTTCTAGGCCTGGCTGCTACAGGGATTTGCTCCATGATCGGGGCATCGATCTATGTGGTTCCATTCATGATTCAGCGAAACGTACCGGGAATTGGCCCTTACGTTCTTCCAGCCTTTCTTTTTGCAGCTATTCCGGCCATTTTCGCAGCCTTGGCGTATTCGATATTGGCCTCGGCCATGCCTAGAGCCGGGGGCTCTTACCTCTATGCCAGTCGGGCGATTCATCCTTATTGGGGGTTTGTGGCCAGTTTTTCCCAGTGGTTTGGATTGTCGATCGTGATCGGGGTGATTGCCTATGTGGTGGTCCCTTTTTTCCGGGATATGGCGGTTGCGTTGGAATGGAACGGCCTGGCAGATTGGATCAGTCAGGACACCGTAAGGGTGAGTCTCTCGCTAATTCTACTTTGGCTTTTTGCAGGCATCAACATGCTGGGGGTCAAATCCTACGAACGCACCCTGATCCCGCTGATGATCCTGATGTTTGTCTTGGGAGCAGTGGTAATTTTCTCCGGATTGAGTTTTTCTACGGATGATTTTATCCATGCTTTAGGGGAAAAAGATGGAAGGACAATTGAGCTCTACGATTCGACTTTCAACTGGACGACATTTCTTTCGGCAGCTGCTATTTTGTTTTCCAGTTTTATCGGTTTTGACGCTATCGCCCAGGCGGGGGGTGAGGCTAAAAACCCAACCAAAAACCTTCCTAGAGCCATCGGAATAGCGATTTTGGGTGTAGGCTTCTTTTATTTTGCCTTTACTTATGCGGTCTATCATGCCGTTCCTTGGCAGTTTGTAGCTGCAGAATCCCAGGTGAAAGACATCACCGCAGCAGGACTCCTCTCCTACTTGCTTCCTGCCGGTTTGGGTGTGGTGATTTTGTTGGGAGCCGCCATAGCCTTGCTCAATGACCTTCCTGCGATGATCCTGTCCGTATCCCGTCTGGTGTTTTCCTGGGCGGAAGACGGGATTTTCCCGAAAAAACTATCTGTCATCCATCCCAAATTCCACTCTCCTTACCTGGCAATTCTATTGAGCGGAATGGTGTCTACCGTGGGAATTTTGGGCAGTCACTTTGCCGGTGATTTCTTTTTGGGAATTGATATCATGGTTACCTCTATGCTGGTCAATTTCCTACTGATGTGCCTTGCCGTGGCTTTTCTTCCCAAACGAAATCCGGCTTTGGCAAAAGAGATCAAACTCTTCAAACATCCTATCGGACAGCGGATGATCGCAGTGCTTGGCACGGTCTTTCTCACCGCTTTTCTCCTGATCCATGTCAGCAAAGACCTTACAGCAAAAGTTTCTGCCTGGTATTTTCACTCCACTTGGGTATGGCTGATGGTGATGGGACTGGCTTCACTGCTCTTCTATTTTCGCTGGAAAAAACTTCAAAAAAACGACCCTGACCTTCAAAAACGATTTTCGACCTTACCACAAGACTGATATGACCCTTAGCAAATACCACGAATTAGCCCCCGGATTAACCATCTGCAGAGCCCTGACCGGACTCTGGCAGATTGCTGACCTGGAGCGAGACGGTACCAAAGTAGACCCCTTCCTTGCCGCCCAATCCATGAAAGCCTATGTGGATGCGGGATTTACCACCTTCGACATGGCCGATCACTACGGTTCGGCAGAGGAGATCACGGGAGTTTTCCGACAAACCTACGGAAGCGAATCTGCACAGTTCTTCACCAAATGGGTTCCCTCTCCAGACAGAATCACCAAAGATCAAGTCAGAAAAGCGGTAGAGACGGCCCTCACCCGCATGCAAAGTGAGCAGATTGACCTGATGCAGTTTCACGCCTGGCAATATGCCCATCCAAGCTGGGTAGATTGCCTCTTTTGGCTACAGGAACTCAAGGAGGAAGGACTGATCAAGTATCTCGGACTCACCAATTTTGACACGGCCCACCTCAACATCGTCGTCAATTCGGGAATCCAAGTAGTAAGTAATCAGGTTTGCTATTCTCTTTTGGACCAGCGGGCGGCAGGTGAAATGACTTCCCTTTGCCTGAAGCACGGTGTGAAACTGTTGGCCTTTGGCACAGTGGCAGGCGGCTTTCTCTCCGAAAAATGGCTGGGAAAACCCGAACCTGTGCTGAATGAATCCCTGACCTGGTCGCAGATGAAATACAAGCGCTTCATTGATACCGCCGGAGGTTGGGCACAATTCCAAGACTTACTCCAGACCCTGGATGGGATTGCAAAAAAACACGGAGTCGGCATTGCCAATATTGCCAGTCACTACATCATAACCCGTCCGGCAGTGGGAGGCGTCATCATCGGTGCCCGTCTGGGAAAAAGTGAACATATCGCCGACAATGAACAGCTTTTTTCCTTCCGCTTGGATGAGGCAGACGAATCGCAGATCAAACAGGTTCTACATACCCTTTCTGCGATTCCGGGCGACTGTGGGGATGAATACCGAAAGCCTCCTTTTTTGACGGCTTCAGGAGATTTGAGTCACCATGTGGAATCATTCCCTTCTCCATACCCCACTCAGAAGGGGTCAGACGGAAGAACGAAAGCCCTCAGCGGAACGATTTGGGAGGATATTGCGGGCTTCAGCCGTGCCGTGAGAAAGGGGAACCGCATTTTGGTATCCGGTACCACGGCCACACACGGCGCCAAAGCCATGGGGGGAAATGACCCCGGAGCTCAGGCTCATTTTATTTTGGACAAAATCGAAGGGGCTATCCAATCCCTGGGAGGAAACTTGGAAGATGTCGTCCGAACGAGGATTTTCATCCGCAACGCCGATCAATGGGAACCCATTTCCAGAGCGCATGGACAGCGGTTTGGAGGTATTCAGCCGGCAAACACCATGGTCAGAGCGGATTTGATTGGAGAAGAATACTTGGTAGAAATGGAAGCAGAGGCGGTCATCGAACCAAAAAATGCCTGAGAAAAGAGAGCATTGGAGGAGAATAAGTGATAACTTATCCTAATCAAAACCCTTATTTCCTATGAAATCATTTGTCTTTTCTCTTTTCCTCGTATGGGTGTTGGGATTCAACACCCAAGCACAGCAAAAAATTGACCTTACAGGCACTTGGATGGTAGATGTCCAAACGGATATGGGAAGCGGAACACCCACTTTTGTCCTGAAGCAAGAAGGTGAAAAAATCACGGGAACTTATTCTGGCACCTTAGGAGAATCTAAGGTAACCGGTACCTTGAAAGGCACAGTGCTGCACCTGGAATTTAGCATAGAAGGCAACCTGATTACTTATGACGGAACGGCCAGTCCTACGGCCATAAGTGGCAAGGTCAACTTGGCAGAAATGGCCAAAGGGACCTTCAGTGGTAAAAGAAAAGGCTAACATCAGTGAAAAAGAGCTACATCAGTCAAAAACCAATTCCTACCGGAGAAGCTGTAATCGGAGCAGAAATCCGTGCCGGAATTTTTGATCTGATCTGCCAGGAACATCCTGGATTTGGACCGGAAGACAGCATCAGTTTATCGGAAATGAATTTTTACCGTCGATTGTACCTGACCCGGATGATGGAAGAGGAAAAAGGAGAGCTGGCCCGTATCGATCAACAGGTGATGATGGCCATACGGGATAATTCTATCCTTTCGGAAAAAATTCAAGACGAGATAGAGCCCGAACTTACCTTAGGTGAAAAAATGGCGGATCATATTGCCTCCTTTGGCGGCAGTTGGACGTTTATTCTCATCTTTTTCACTTTCCTGATCATTTGGATGATTACCAATGCCTATCTTCTGGTCAATCAACCCTTTGACCCCTACCCTTTTATCTTGCTCAATCTGATCCTTTCCTGCCTGGCAGCCATTCAGGCACCAATCATTATGATGAGCCAAAACAGGCAGGAAGCAAAAGACCGAATCCGATCTGAGCATGACTACAAAATCGACCTAAAAGCAGAGCTGGAGATTAAAATTCTTAGCGAAAAAATTGACCACCTTTTGGTACACCAAAACAGAAAACTACTCGAAATACAGGAGGTACAAGTAGACTATATGGAAGATCTTCTGAAACAAATCAAAAATTTTAAACCTCATTGAAATGCATCCTATCCTAAAAAACACCATCGCAGTCATCCTGGGTATGCTCATCGGAGGCACTGTCAACTCTCTTTTGATTATGAACAGCGCTGCTCTGATTCCTCCTCCTGAGGGAGCAGATCTGACCACGTCAGAAGGCCTGGCTGCAGCCATGGCATTGATGGAACCCAAGCACTTTTTGATTCCATTTTTAGCCCATGCCTTGGGCACCTTGGTGGGTGCTTTTGTAACAGCCAAATTAGCGGCCTCCTTTCCCAAACAGCTTGCCTTGTTTATCGGTATGATGTTCTTCATGGGAGGCACTTTCATGGTGATGTCCTTGCCTGCCCCTTTGTGGTTCAATGTCACTGATCTTCTCCTCGCCTATTTCCCTATGGCTTGGTTAGGCTGGAAAATTTCAGGTAAAAAATGAACCGGGAGACGAATCCTTTTGATTGGATTGAGTTTAAACCAACAGCAAACACCCATCTTGAAAAGACCCTATTCATGGGAAGACCACCTAAACTCTTGATTGCATGAAAACCCAATTTTTATTTAATACCCTCATTTTCTCAGGAGTACTTTTGTTTACCGTAGAATGTGCGGTCAATCCGGTAACCGGAAAAAAGCAGGTAGTATTAATGTCTGAAGCCCAAGAAATCGAAATGGGAAAGCAGTCAGACCCTGAGATTGTGGCGTATTTCGGATTGTATGAAGACCCGGATTTACAGCAATTTATTACCGAGAAGGGCAAACAAATGGCCGCTATTTCCCATCGCCCCCAACTCGAGTACCAGTTCAAAATCGTGGATTCTCCGGTGATCAACGCCTTCGCTGTGCCGGGAGGCTATGTTTATTTTACCCGTGGGATCATGGCTCATTTCAACAATGAAGCTGAATTCGCAGGAGTCTTGGGACATGAGATAGGCCACATTACCGCAAGGCATTCCGTAATTCAGCAACGAAACCAGATTTTAGGTCAGGTAGGATTGATTGCGGGAGTGATTTTGGTGCCTGAAATTTCCCAATTTGTAGAGCCTTTATCCCAAGGCATGCAGTTGGCCTTGCTTAGTTTCGGACGGGATGCAGAGCGCCAATCCGACGAATTGGGGGTAGAGTATTCCTCAAAAATCGGCTATAATGCCGCTGAAATGGCCGATTTTTTCAAAACCTTGGAAAGGCAAGGGGCAAAATCAGGGGCCAGTGAAATTCCTGAATTTCTCTCCACACACCCCTCTCCTTCTGA
Source organism: Algoriphagus sp. AK58 (assembly GCF_014324365.1). Lineage (GTDB taxonomy): Bacteria > Bacteroidota > Bacteroidia > Cytophagales > Cyclobacteriaceae > Algoriphagus. The sequence goes on along the minus strand of NZ_QEIG01000019.1, from coordinate 71,425 downwards.
AAGGAATGTGACGGTGGCGAGGCTGGCCGAAGATTGGAAAAAAAAGCTCGACCTTCAAAATCCAGCGGTAAACCGGGATAGCTACCTGAAAAAAATTGATGGGATTGTCTTGGGAGAAGATCCCAGACAAGGCTTTTTGGAAAACAATGTGTTTTACCATCCTGTGTTAAAATTCCAATTCCCCACTCCTCAAGGATGGAGTTTTCAAAATTCCCCTCAGCAAGTACAAATGGCTCCGAAATCAGGGGATGCACTTATGGCCCTCACCTTGGCAAAGGGCAACTCTCCCGAAGAAGCCACCCAGGCTTTTATTCAGCAGCATAAATTGGAAGTGGTGGAGTCGAAAAAAGAAACCATCAACGGACTTCCCGCCTTTATTGCCATTGCGGATCAAAAGCAGGAAAACGGAAGCATTCGGGTTGTCATCACCATGATCCAATTTGGGGGCAATATGTACAGCTTCATGGGCATTTCGGAGTTATCCAAATTCCAGAACTATCAAAATGAGTTTCTTGCCACCATAAGAAATTTCAAAGAACTGAAAGACTTAGAAAAACTGAACCGAAAACCTGACTTGTTGAGACTCAAAACGCTCACCAAATCCATGACCCTTCAGGCCGCTTTACAAAGTTTCAATATGCCCAAGGAAAGATTTGATGAATTGGCCATTCTCAATGGCATGCTGCTTACGGATCAAATCAGTGCCGGAACCACCATCAAAGTCATAGGAAAATAAAACCCCCAAAAGTATTCCTTACAGTTAAAATACCCACCCCTTCCCAAGAATTCCATGCGGCAATACCTGATTTTCCTTGGACTCGTTCTTTTGCTTTCCTGCAAAAGTGAAACTCCATCCGCAGACTTACCCAAAAGTGAAAACTATGCCGACTTAGTGGCACTATTCCACGAATGGAGAGCTTTTGAAACTCCTCCTTTACGTGAGGGTGCCCCTGACTATACCTCCGAAACGTTCCAAAACAGGCAGGCGGAATTCGAACGCTTAAGGAAAAAACTGAACGCTATAGAATTTGCTAACTGGCCCGCTGAGCAACAAGTGGATTGGCATATTGTCTGGGCAGAGATGAATGGGTATGAATTTAATTTCCACGTATTAAAACCTTGGGAAAGAGACCCGGCCTATTACAAATCCATTTGGATGGACCGCAGTGATGTACCCGCTCATGAAGGGCCTACGCATCATCGCACCACCGAAGTGTGGACTTATTCTTTTCCGCTTTCTCCAGCAAATAAAGAGAAATTTCTTGCGGACCTGAAAGTCATTCCACCTCTCAATGAGCAAGCCAAGAAAAACCTGACAGGCAATGCCAAAGACCTCTGGATAGCCGGAATCAGGGATATTGAATTTCAGATTAAGGATTTGGATACCATTTTGGAATTTCCCGGAGTAAAAGAGGATGCGGAGATAGTCCAAGCCATTGAATCCGCAAAATCCTCTACCTCGGAGCTCGCTGTCTGGCTCAAAGAGCAAGCTCCCTCCAAAACCGGCCCATCCGGCATTGGTAAGGAAAACTATACTTGGTACCTACAAAATGTGCACTTGGTTCCTTTGACCTGGGAAGATGAAGTGATGCTGTTAAAGCGGGAACTAGCCCGCGCTTGGTCCAATCTCAAACTGGAAGAGCATCGAAACAGAACTCTCCCTCCACTCCAAGCTGCAAATTCGCCGGAGGCTTACCAAGCCCAAGCTGAAGCTGCTGCTAAAAGCCTGATGAACTTCCTCGAGGAACAAAACATCGTCACGGTAAAGGACTATTTTGATCTTGCTTTAAGGGCGCATTTGGGAGGTTTTGTACCTGAAGAGCGAAGAAATTTCTTTTGGATCACCGCTCATTTGGATCCCAGACCTCTTTATTCCCATTTCTACCATTGGTTTGAATTGGCAATCATGGACAATGATCCTCACCCTTCGGAAATCCGACGGGGCCCATTGCTCTACAATATTTTCGATTCCAGAAATGAGGGAACCGCCACAGCTGTAGAAGAGATGTGGATGAATGCAGGGCTCTACGACGACAGTCCCCGAAGCCGGGAAATAGTTTATATCATGATCGCCCAGCGGGCAGCAAGAGGTTTAGGTTCGCTCTACGCCCATGCCAATGAAATGAGCATGGAAGAGGCTGGGGGCATTCATTCGGAATACACGCCCCGTGGCTGGATGAAGACTGAAAAAGAACTCTTGATCTTTGAGCAGCATCTTTATTTAAGACAACCGGGCTATGGAACCAGCTACATCACCGGAAAATACCTCTTGGAAAACGCCATGGCAGAATATGCGAGAATTAAGGAAGCCAAGGGAATGGAGTTTCAAGCCAAGGACTTCTTTGATCAGCTCAATTCCATCGGTGGTATTCCCATTTCCCTTGGTACTTGGCAAATGACAGGAGTCGATCTGCCAGTAAAAACCATAGTCCAAGGATATGCCCAAAAGCCTAAACCGTTTTAATCTGGAAAAGAACCTTAACCAAATCTCATTACTATGAAACTAATCCTTACGCTCCTCTTTGCCATGAGTCTCCATGTGGCTTTTGCCCAATCCGAAAAGGAAGTGGAAAAGGCCATTCAGGATTTACGGACCGCCATGCTGGCCGAAGATGCAGATGCTCTTAGAAAACTTACCTCGAAAAATCTTTCTTATGGCCATTCCAGTGGGGTTATAGAAAATCAGGAAGCATTTATTGAGGTATTTGCTTCCAAAAAATCCGATTACCAAAAATGGGATATCTCCAATCAGGAAATCAGCTTTCCAAGAAAAGATCTGGCAATCGTTCGTCATAAAGTCCTGGCCGAAATTGCAGGTTCGAATGGCCAGGTAAACAAGTTGGATATCGGCCTATTGATGATTTGGAGCAAGGAAGACGGAGGGTGGAAGTTACTTGCCCGTCAGGCTTTCCGAATGCCTCAGCCCTAAATCTTGCCAAAGATTACTGGACTGAGCAAAAAAAAGACCGGAACGAAATCCGGTCTTTTTCTTTGATAGATAGGTTAATTCCAACCTCCTCCCAATGCCCTATAGAGCTGCACGTGGGACTGCAGACGGGATGCTTTGAGGTCTGCCAGTTCGATCGCAGACTCCAACGCTCTCGTCTGTGCGGTGATTACTTCGAGGTAATTGGCGTATCCTACCGAAAAGAGCGTATTTGAGTTTTCAATCGAACGCTGCAAAACCTGAACTTCATTTTCCTTAAGCTTCAACTGATTTTCAAATGTTGCGATCTGATTGACTAGGTCAAGTACCTCGAGATAGGCATTTAGGGTACGTTTCTCATAGTCTAGCAAGGCAATTCTTTGATCCGCTTTAGCTATTTCAAACCGGGTTTGAATTTCTCTTCTGTTGAAAATCGGAGCCGTCAATCCCGCACCCATTTGGTACATGGTCGAAGCCGGATTAAAAAAGAGCTTGGAGAATTCAAAGGCATTGAAACCTGCCATTCCGAATAGGTTGATGGAAGGATAAAATGCAGCTTTGGCCGAAGCCACATCAAACTTGGTAGCCTGCAAGTTCAACTCTGCTTCCCGTACATCAGGCCTAGACTGGATCAACTGGGCAGGAATTCCAATTTCCATTACTTTTGGAGTATCCACGGCATTATCCAGATTGGTGCGATCCAGAGGAACTTCTACTTTACCAACTAATCGGGTGAGGCCATATTCCAGCGTTTTTTGCTCTCGAAGCTTTGCCTCCAGTTGAGATTTGGAGTTAAGCACCAAGGCTTCAAACTGATCGATGGCGAGTTGATTCGCTCGTCCTCCTTCTTTCAGTTCGATGATCAGCTGCAAGGCCAAATCCTGAAGACGGATGTTTTCATTCAACACCTGAATCTCTGCATCGATGGCCAACAACTCATAGTACGTAGTAGCGATCTCGGAAACCAGCCATGTTCGGACGCTTTTGGAAAACTCCTCCGAAGCCATATAGCGAGATACAGCTGCTTTTCTTTGGTTTCTAAGTTTTCCCCAGACGTCCACTTCCCAAGAAAAATTGGCACCTACCACAAAATCTTTGTAAGGATCCGGAATTCGCTTGTCCTCTGGAAGGTCTTCGGATAGATTGGTATCAAAATTTCCTACCCCATCCATGGTGTACTCTCCAAACTTTCGCTGAGAAGCGCTTGCCATTCCCGAGATGGAAGGGAAAAGGCCTGCTTTGGCAGCCATCATGGATGCTTTGGCGGACTTGATCCGCTCCAGCGTCATGAGATTATCCTGATTGTTGGAAAGAGCAGAGGAAATCAATCCTTTCAGATTTTCATCCCTGAAAAAATCCTCCCAAGAAACCTGAACCACTGAGTCGGAGGAAGCAAGTTGTGTCGCTGCAAACTCACCGGGCAATTGAATCGAAGATTGAGGTGAGGTCACCTCACCGACTTTACATCCAGAAGCCAACATCAGCCCCAAGACGCATATCATAGCTATCTTTTTCATGCGTGAACCTCCTGAGTTTGGGTGTTGATCTGCAATCTTTTGGCCTTCTTCTCTTTCATCCTTGTATCTATGGTTTCAAAAACCACATATAAGCCTGGAATCAGAAATACCCCGATCACAGTTCCGATGAGCATTCCTCCGGCGGCGGCAGTACCGATGGTACGGTTACCGATCGCTCCTGCACCGGAAGCTATGGTCAACGGAATCAGACCACAGATAAAGGCGAACGAAGTCATCAGGATGGGACGAAGTCGCTCAATTCCACCGTTGATCGCACTTTGAAGAATAGAGATCCCTCTGTTTCGATTTTGAATTGCAATTTCGATGATCAGGATGGCATTCTTACCCAACAAACCGATCAACATAACCAAGGAAACCTGAGCATAAATGTCGTTTTGCAAACCCACCAGTTGAAGGAAGAAATAGGATCCGAAGATACCCGCAGGAAGTGAAAGGATTACCGGAAGTGGCAGCATGTAGCTTTCGTACTGTGCAGCTAACAATAAGTACACAAACACCAAACAGATCAAGAAAATATACACGGCCTGGTTACCGGAGGCAATCTGCTCTCGGGTAATTCCCGACCAGTCAATGTCATAGCCTCGGGGAAGAGTAGAAGCGGCTACTTCCTCTACCGCCTTGATGGCATCACCGGAAGAATAACCAGGTGCAGCATCCCCGGAGATCAAGGCAGAAGTAAACATGTTGTATCGTGTCAACTGCTCAGGACCATATACCCGCTCCAGGCTTACGAAGTTGGAATAAGGCACCATTTCACCTTCTTTGTTTTTGGCATACATTTCCAAAAGCGACTCTGGCGAGGTTCTGTACTCTGGTGAAGCCTGAATCATCACCTTGTACATCTGCCCGTAACGGATAAAGTTGGAAGCATAGTAAGAGCCAATGTAGCTCTGCAAGGTTTCCATGGCATCATTGACAGATACACCCAACTTGGCGGCCTTGTCGTGATCTACGCTCAATAAGAATTGCGGGAAACTCGGGTCGAAGTTGGTAAAGGCCCCCTCGATTTCAGGTCGGTCATTTAGAGCTTGAATGAATTCTTCATTCACACGGGCCATATTACCGAGATCGGTACCAGAACGATCCTGAAGACGAAGTTCAAACCCGGACGCATTACCAAATCCCGGAACAGGAGGAGGTGCCAAAAACTGAATATCTGCTCCTTTGATATGAGAAGTACGCTCAGTGTAATCAGCGATCAACTGATTGACATTTTTCTCCCTGGCATCCCAAGGAGCCAAGTTGATCATACCCATCCCATAGGAAGCCCCGGCGGTTTCAGTCAAAAGAGAATATCCTGCAAGCGTTGACACCGTCTCTACTTCTTCTAAAGGAAGCAAGGCAGCTTGCACCTCATCCATGATTTCGGAAGTACGGTCTACAGTTGCTCCAGGAGGCGTGGTCACGTTCACATAGATCATCCCCTGATCTTCGTTCGGGATAAATCCGGAAGGAACTATGGAAATCATCCCATAGGTGAGCACAAAGAACAACACCAACGCACCATAAGTGATCGCTTTACGGTTTGCAATAGATTTCACCACCCCCAAATATTTACCAGCTAGGGCGTCGTATTTGGCATTGAATCCATTGAAAAACTTCTGCAAGGCACTTTCATGGCCTTCCCCTGCATGATGCATGGGTTTAAGCATCATCGCACAAAGTGCAGGTGAAAGCGTCAGGGCGTTGATACCCGAGATGACAATCGCTATCGCCAAAGTCAGTGAGAACTGACGGTAAAAAATCCCCACCGGACCGGAAAGGAAACTCACCGGAATAAATACCGCCGACATCACCAAGGTAATGGCCACAATCGCACCACCAATTTCCTTCATGGCCGCAATGGTCGCATCCAAGGCATTCATCTTGAGTTCGTGCATCTTCACATGGACGGCCTCTACGACTACGATGGCATTATCCACCACAATTCCAATGGCGAGTACTAGCGCAAACAGGGTAAGGAGGTTGATCGAGAAGCCGAAAAGCTGCATAAAAAACAGCGTCCCTACCAGCGAAACCGGTACCGCAATGGCCGGAATCAAGGTGGATCGGAAATCCTGTAGAAACAAGAATACCACGATAAATACCAGCAAGAAGGCTTCGATCAGGGTCTTCACCACCTCATAGATGGACGCATCCAAGAATCGGCTTACGTCATAGGACACGTTAAAGGTCATCCCAGGAGGAAAAGAGGATTCCTGAATTTCCTCCATCTTGGCCTTGATGTTGGAGATTACTTCACGGGCATTGGAACCTGGACGCTGTTTGATCATGATGGAGGCGGAAGGCTTGCCATCCGTCATAGATACCATGGAATATTCCAAGGCATCAAATTCAATATCCGCCACGTCCTTCAGCTTCAGCAAGGAACCATCCGCTAGGGCTTTCAGGGTAATATTTCGGTATTCTTCTTCCTGATTGAATTTACCGGTGTACTTCAATACATATTGAAGGGCCTGTGGATCGCGATCCGAGGAAATACCTGATTTACCCGGAGCTGCTTCTACGTTTTGAGCTCGGATGGCTTCGGTCACATCTTGAGGAGAAAGGTCATAGGCCGCCAATCGATCGGGTTTAAGCCAAACCCGCATCGCATAGTCTTTCATCCCCATGATTTCCGCACGACCTACACCATCGATCCGCTTCAGTTCGGGTAGAATATTGATATCGGCAAAGTTGTACACAAACTTTTCATCCTGAGTAGTATCCGAGGTGGTCAGGTTGAGGTAAAGAAGCATGGAGTTCACTTCTTTTTCGGTCTGCACACCGGCACGGATTACTTCTTCGGGAAGTTCGTCAAGTACCGTTGCCACCCTGTTTTGCACGTTTACCGCTGCCTGATCCGGGTCGGTACCCACTTTGAAAACAATGTTGATAAGAGAAATACCGTCGTTGGTATTTACGGAAGTCATGTACTCCATTCCTGGTACACCATTGATGGCACGTTCGAGGGGAGTCGCTACAGCTTTTGCCAAAACTTCCGCATTGGCACCGGTATATCTGGCTGTTACTGTCACGGCAGGTGGCACGATATCCGGAAACTGAGTGATCGGAAGCGAGGTCAACGCCAAGATCCCCAGCAAGGTAATGAACACAGAAATAACCGTCGAGAGGATCGGCCTCCTGATAAATAATTCCAGCATGAAATCGGGTAGTTAGCAGTTCGGATTAACGTACACTGAGAAGTTCGTGGTAAACGTCTGCTGCAGCCACGGATTGAGGAATCACTTTGGACCCGTCTTTCACCTGTTGAATGCCTTCAAACACGATTTTATCTCCCGGTTCAAACCCGTCGGCGATGTAATAAATATCATATCGCTGAAGAGGCTTAAAGCTCCTTACTTTCACCGTATTGTCTTTGTCCACTACATACACGTAGGTAAAGTCCTGGATTTCAAAAGTCGATTTCTGAGGGATCAAAAACACCTGATCCATTTTGGTCATCATCTGGATTTTCCCGGAAGCACCGTGCTTGATCAAGTTATCAGGATTAGGAAAACGCACACGGAAACCAATCGATCCGGTTCCTGATTCGATGTCACCTTCGGTAGTTTCCAACTTTCCTTTCTGAGGATATTTTTCACCATCCGAAAGAATCAAAGTCAATTGGTCCGAAAACGTCTCCGCACCGCTTTCGATCTTGTCTCTCATAAAGCTGAGGTACTCGTTTTCGTTGACTTTGTAGTATGCGAAAATAGAGGAAATGTCTGTGATAGAAGTTAACAGATCATTTTCCGTGACCAAGCTCCCAATCTTGTGAGGGATTCTGTCTACCAAGCCATCGAATGGAGCTTTCACTGTAGTGTAAGAGAGACCGGTTTGAGCAGATTTGAGCATGGATTCAGCCTCTGCAATCTGAGAATCCGCTACCGCTTTTTTGGATTTCGCCAGTTCAAGTTCGGAAGGTGAAATAATCTTTTTGTTGACCAGGATTTGGAGACGCTCCATTTCCACTTTTGCGGCCGACTGTTCAGCTTTTGCCTTGGCCAAATTAGCACGGGCAGAATTCACCATTTCGTTGTATTCTGCAGAAGAAAGCTGGAAAAGGGTCTGTCCCTTTTTCACATACTGGCCTTCATCTACAAAAATGCGGTCTACAAAACCAGCGACTTTGGAACGAACCTCCACAAACTGTACCGCCTGAATATCGGCGATGTAGGTCTGAGGTACCTCTACCGACTGAGGCTGCAGTTCCAACACTGGGATATTGACTGCTTCGTTTTCTTTGTTGTTTTTAGAATTTCCTTCAGTACAGGAAGCCAAGGAGGCACCCAAAACCAACATTGTGGCAAGGGGAATAAAGAATGTGGATACAAATGTTTTCACTCCGGAAAACACATTAAGTTTTTCAGTTTTCATGTTGCTAGAATAATTGAGAAAGATCGACAACAGGGTTATTGTCAAAAGGGACTAAAAGCGAGGCAAAAAAGTAAAATCAGGGCGCATTGACCTGGATAGTGTACTGAAAGAGAAGTTTGAGGTATGTATCAATGTGTATCTCCGAATAGGACTTCGCTATCCTACAGGAGAGGAAAATTAATCCAGGTGCTTCGAGGGTATCAAGAACCCTTTCATTTTTAAGTCTCTGTGATGAGGAAGATGAAGATCTTACCCTAGCTTCAGCTGGAACCAATTCAGAAAAATCGAACTGAAATACGTCCAGCACTTCAGTCGGAAAGTCAGCAGAAAGAGGAGCTTTTTCCTGGGGAATGGTAGATTCAGGCCCAACAGGAAAGGCACCAAAACTGACAATAAAGAGGATAATCCCTAGGAACCATCTCATATTTTCGGTCACAAGAATAAGGTGTATTCGGTTGTTGGGTTTACTGTAGGACATAGATTTTACGAATCAGTCCTGTAACTGACTGCAAAGTAAAATAGTTTCCGGCTGATAATTATCATTTTTTTAGAAAATCCCGATAAACTCTGATGAATGGCAGGATAGACTGCTTAATCATTGAAAAAACGCCTGTATTTAGTGAAAAAAATATTTTCTGATTATTTCATTCTACTGTAATAGGAAGAAAAAATTTCGGACGAGCTCTTTTAAAAACATCTGTAAATCAAAGTGATGGAAGAGAAGTAAACCGATCAGCCTTTGCTTTGAGTATGAGCCTCAAATCTTTTTTCAAATCCTGCATCTTCTGTCTTCATCCAAACATCCCAAAAGGTGAAATAAAGGCCATAGTTGCACCGATACTTCAGGTGGTGCAGGTCATGGTGTGTGGCACCGACCATCCATCGGAAAAACGGAGATTTAAGCGCCCATTTGGGATAGACTTCTACTCCTGCATGGTTGATCACAGCCGTAATGGACATGGTAACCAAAAGAGCAATAAGGACAAAAAAATGCATAGGAAGAACCAAAACCAATACTGGTAGAAAGATCGCCTGTAATCCTGCCTCGATCGGGTGAAAGGAAAAAGAGGTAAAGGAGCTCGTATACAGACTATTGTGATGGATGTGGTGAAAATGCCTGATTACCTTGGGCTGATGCATCCAGCGGTGCAGCCAGTAGTAATAGGTCTCATGGATAAACAGAGCCACAAAATAACTGATCGGAATCCAAAGCACATCCCACCAGGTAAGAGCAATATACAGCTGTGAGACGCCCTTTTGCCAAAAAATCAACATCACAACTCCTGCTACTCCAAATATGATCGCACCCAAAAACGAATACCAAATCTCTGTCTTCACCTGAGGCAATCGAATCTGCTCGTGTAGTCTGCGATAAGGCATGGCCTCTCCCATTCTCTTGTAAACCCACTCATGGTATAACCAAGCCAAGGCCAAGTACCTCAAAAAAATACCTGCCAAAAGAATAAAAAAGATCAGCAGAAAATTTTGGGGTTGGGTGTAATCTGTGGATAGCAGCCAGTCAAGATTAAAATCCATGTACGAATAGAATTGACTCCAAAATAACAAAATTCAAAAAGTAAGGTTTCGCGTATTTTTTAAATCCATCCTAAAAAAAGGAATTCAACCACCCCTTGAAACTGAAACCAACACTTCCTAATTCGGGAGTGAAAAACCTTCCTCAATTCACCCCCTTAAAATCTTCTCCATCTTTTTCCCTTTGGCCAACTCATCGATCAGCTTATCCAGTTGACGGATCTTTTGCATGAGAGGATCGGAGATTTCCTCCACGCGATATCCACAGATCAAGCCGGTAATCAGTTGGGCATTGGGATGATAAGCGGGAGATTCGGCAAAGAAGGTTTCAAAGTCTTTTTTCAGATCGATTTGCTTTTGCAAAGCGGGCAAATCATAGCCAGTCAGCCAACAGATAATTTCATCTACCTCGGCTTTGGTCCGCCCTTTTCGCTCGGCCTTGGTCACATAGTGAGGGTAAACACTCGCAAAAGCCATTTTAAAGATCCGGTGATTTTCCATGTGTAAAGATTAAGGATGAAAATGGATTCAATCGAACTATGAGATAAATGACCATATCTCGAACGAAAAATCAAAGGGGTTCGAAACTCTTTGACTTTCTTTTGAACCGAGCATGCCACCAAATGATCAGAGGTGTGTAGAGCAAATAGGTCAATCCCCCGAAAAAAGAAGCCCAAATAAAGGAAAACGGCTGAATCAATACTGTAACCAAAATGGAAATCAGAGGCACAAAAAACATGATCTGCAGGCGCTGAATCTGTGATTGGGTGTAAAAACGCTCAAAATCGCTTAGCAGTAGCGCCTCTCTCAGCGAAAAAGCCCTTCGATAGAAAAGATACAACACGAGGTAAAGGGCAAACGCCACAAAACCATAATAGATCATCAAGTACGGGACCTGATCTCCTGCGATGCTGACCTGGATGTCTGTCTGAAACAAAAGATTGGTGAGAAAAAGAGTCAAAAAACGCAGGGGATAGACATAAAAAATCACCAATGCGATAAAAATGGTATTCAGGATGGTGAGTATGGAATCATTCAGTGTATACATCTCCGAAAAATCGAGATGCTCGCTCCAAATCAAAACCAGAAAGGAAATACTGATCAAAAAAGCGGGGAGTGTTTTGGTAAAAGTCAGGAGGTCCGAAAATGAATTGGGATTGGAAAGGTTGAAAATCAGCAGCGTGATCGCAATCCCAAACACCGCATCCGTGAGATTGTCCAGCCGGGAAGCGCTGATGCCACGATAGTTGATTTTCGGATCGTGCTGTCGGTTTTTAAAAAATTCTTGTCTCATTCGATTGGGAGGTAAAGGTAGAATCAGGTGAAAAACCCTTGATTTTTAAACTAAAGAGAGACCAAAGAGCTTGGCCGGGAAGTCCGGATTTCCGGTTTCAATCCACTCACCAGGCGCTCAAGTTTGGATGAATGGACTTTGTCAGTTGGGGACTTTAGGCCCGCTCTTTGGAATAGCACAGAGATTTATCCCGCATGGTCGTAGGCCAGTTTGATCCAGCCCACTACCTCCTCATCTATCTCTTCCAGAGCAGCAATATTGATTTTGTGAGAACACATGGAGTTGGGTTTTTCAGCGAGCAGTTTCCCTTGAGCTTCTTGTCCTTTGAGGTTGATCCCGATTTCAAACCGGGTTTTGGTAGCGGGATTGAGGATGGCAAACTGCTTCTTCCGTCTCAGACTCACGTAAGTATTTTTGGGTGCAATTTCAAAATCCTGCCCATGCTTCTCGATTTCGGAGAGGAGTTTGTCGTAAATCGGTCGCAGATGTTCTTTTCCCTGATATTGTTTGACGATAAGGTCATCCTGGTTTTCGGCTGATCCTGCATCCGAACCTTTTGCCTTGTGAGCGATCAGGTTGGCAAAGCCATGCGTGAGGCCATGTTGCTCTTTGAGAAATTTGAGGATCTCCCCGTGTTTGGAAAAATTCTCTTTGGTAACCAGTTCGATCCATTCAGACAGGGATTTCCCTGTGTTTTTGTAGAGATTATCGATCATGGTTTGGGTAGCTTTATCTAAGTCCATGGTGCTTGGGGTTTGGGGTGAAAAGATAAATTCACTTTAAGTTCGGATTTTTTGGAGATAATCACCCCAAAAAAAGTTAATCCTCACGGGAGAGTTACACAAACAGAAGATCGGTTGGGGATCAGAAAGATTGAAAAAGAATATATGGATATACAGAACTTTGCCAATCGCTTTCTTCCAAAGTTCAATGAATTAGTAAAAGCCAATTCTTTGATTTTTTCGGTCTTCCGTCACTGGTACTGAGCGGGTCGAAGTACTTGTGCTGAGCTTGTCGAAGTATCGGTCCTCCAGCCCAAAATCAGGAGAATATTCGACTAATGGCAGAATAGCGCATAATCAGAAAAGAATATTTAATTCATTCTCTTGGCAAAATTTCATTACCATCCTCTTAAAATAAATCTGAGACTTCGGCAAAAAAACAGTAAAAAGCATTGACTATTCCTCCAAGTGCTCTTTCAGTTCTTCCTTCAATCGTAGAAAGTATTTGATCTTTTCTTGAAGGATCAACTCTTCAGAATTCCTTTTAGAAACAGTCTTTGGCGGTTCAAAATCACCTTCCACCACTTCAATCAAGATTTGATCGCCTTTCTTTAAAGCTTCCTTTGTCCAAATGACAGATTGATCCAAATTAGAATCCAGTCCACCCACAAACAAGTCGGTCAACCGATTTTGATCAGCCTCTCGGTGAAGGGACGTCAGTATACAATGGGTAGTAAAGAACTCGGAATCTATCTCTGCCCTGCAAATGAGTTCTCCATTGAGTCTGATCTGAAAACCTAGATTTTTCATTCGTTTGGTGTTTTATTTCCCTGAAGTCCTTGCATTAAGCATCAAAAACCAACAGACTTGTCTTATTCGCATTGATCGCAAACCGATAGAAGAAGAACAGACCAAATCCTGTCTTAAGCTGGAAAACATAGAATAACTCCAGCTAAATACAATACTAATCAACCCTGCTCAGCGTAGTTTTTGAAGTTGTCCAAAATGGCTTGCCAACCGTTTTGCTGTAGTTCGAGGGAGTTTTCGGTCTCAGGGTCGAAGGTCACCTTTACTTCTGTTTTCCCATCCATTTCCTTAAATTCTACCTGACATACTCTGCCTCCAAACTCATAGCTGTAGGATTTCATTGGAACGATCTCCAGGTATACAGCTTCAAAGTCAAACCCAAAACTTCCATCCTTGGCTTCCATTCTCGCAAAGTACCTTCCTCCCACCTGCAAATCATTGGATGCAGACGGACAGTGCCAGCTCGGATGTGCAAAATTCCATTGGGTAATGTGCTCGGGCTGGGTATATCGTTCCCACACAGTAGCGAGGGGTGCGGAGACTAGGGCTTGGACGGTGATTTTTGGATGGGTCATGGGAATTAAGTTTGGATTTTTCAGTAAGATATCTTTTTTCCTTTTTCTGCCTTTTGAATTATAAAAAAAGAAAACGTACCGTGGCTCTGAAATGGTATATTTCAATGACTAACCTCCTTTGAATATTTTGGACAAGTCAAGGATATACTAATGGAATACTATTTTTTGATTAACCAATTTGGGAACGAAGCCGAAAAGCAGCGTTTTTGGCTTTTATCTCTTTTTTAGTTTGGAGAAAATTAAACTTCCCAAACAAGTTGAAGAGAGCGTTACAAGTAGGATAGGTAAATCTTTTTCCAAAAACACGTCCAATTGTCCGGCAAACAATACACTCAAGGTCAGGGAGACCTACAAAGGTCCAGAAATCCAAATACCCCAACGCCAGGATTCTTTTGACCAAAAAAAACCAAATAATCCTCCTCCGAAAAGGCCTGCTAGTAGAAGAAAAAACGGAAATACCTCCGAGTTTGGGATAAAGAAAATTAGGATTCCGAAGAGTATTGCTAGAATATAGGGGAGATTTGAAGGCTGACCAATCACAATTTTCAGTAGTTAGTTTTTTAAAGTCCCATCAAATTTTATCGGATAAATTCATCCATTGAATGTTTCGCAAAAGGTTGAAGAAGTACCTTTTTCAAGGTTTTTACGACCCGAGTGGCAAGTAATTACATGATCAGTTTCTTCATTTGATCATTTCTTTCACTGCAGGTGCAGCTTTGGCATCAGGATAGTCCAGTCCTAGTAACTGAAACACCGTACGTGCTACCATCGAAGAAGACCACTGTCCTTCCATTTTCATCTCACCGGTAGCTGGAGTATCAGGCCCCATGGCCATTAGCCAGATTTGTCCAGCCTCCGGGATATTTGATCCATGCCCTTTCCAGCTGCTTTTGGTAATGCCACGCCCATGATCTACGCTGATGATCAGGGTAGTTTTATCTTTGTATTGAGGGTCGGCTTGCAGGGTTTCCCAGACTTCTTTGATGTACTTGTCTGTCTGCCTGGCTGACCATAGGTATTGATCGTATTTGCCTCCGTGAGCCCAGTCATCCGTCTCTCCATAAGCAATGTAGAGCACTTTAGGCTTGTGCTTTTTGATCGCTTCGAGTGCATAGTGGTGAGTAAATGGATCTAATCTCACACCGTCCCAAGGACCTCGGATTTCCTGCTGCATACGGTTGACGGTTTTCTCCACATCTGTCAGGTCATTCCCCACTGCCAGGTCAAAACCTGCATTGACGGGTATGCCGCTTCTCTCCTCATTAATGATGTAAGGAAACACGTCCCAGCTGCCAAAGGCCATGACCTTTCCTTTGTATGAAGGCATTTGATTTAGGTGTTCGAGAAAGGTCACATTGGGATTATTGATCTTGGAGTTGGAATTGATGCGGGCATCATCGGCAAATCCACTCAGTACCTCATTGTATCCCGGATAGGAAAACCACATGGTATTGCTGTTGTCTACCAAGTTGCCAAAAGCCCGGTTGCCATAGATCTGCCCCTGCTTGGCGATGGTATTCCAAAAAAACGGAAACAGCATTTCCCGCCGCTTGATCGGGTCAGGATGCCAAAAATCAGACAAAAGCGAGCCGGCCCGATCTATCATGCCTGTATCATCGATCATCAGGGAGTCAGCACCTTTGAAAAGCTCCTGCCACCTCAATCCATCAAAGGTGATCAGGACGATGTTCTCTGTTTTGGTGTTTTTTGTTTGAGCCATGGCGCCCATACCCAGTGCGCCTACCAGAAGAAGCAAAAAGAATAGTTTTTTCATTGTGTTGGATATCTAAGATGCTGTCCGCCTTTCAAGCCGACTGTAGTTATACTCAATTTAGAAGTTTATGGACTACTATCCCTCAATGCCTCTTCGAACTTCAAAAAGACTGCTTCCCTCAATCCCCTAGACCAACTCGACCGTGCAAACTTTATCTTTTAAAAACAAATCAAGCCCTTTTCTCCAACAAATACACCCGCAGCATTGCCCGCGACACAAACCCTAAACTGGCGTATAATCGAAACGCCGGAGTATTGTCGGGATACAGGTGGAGAAATGGAATATTCCCCCTGCTTTGAATTCCCTCAAGAACAAAAGGCATAACTTTCTTGGAAATGCCTTGACCGACAAAATCTGGATGGGTGCATACCGCACTTACTTCGGTATAAGGACTAGGGCTAAGTCTAGCACCTGCCATGGAAACCAATTTTCCATTGGAGAATAAACCAAAATAATTTCCAAAATCAATGGTCTTGGACAAAAACGGACCAGGTTTGGTGAGTTGAGTCAAAGCCAACATCTCAGGGACGTAGCTTTCATTGAGGGGAAGGATTTGAGGATTTGTTTCTATCCCAATAAATTCCCGTTCGCAGACCATCTGAAGCAGCTCTCGGTCATTGTGCACGGTCCACTTTTCATCCAGAGGAAGATGACTTGGGGGAAAAAGGATTACGCGCTGTCCTGGCTCGAGGAAATGGTATAATTCATCAAGATTCTCGGACTCATAAGCAGGCATCCCTGCAAAAAAGCCCATTTGACGATCAATAAGCCGTACCCGATCCGTCCCACAAGAAAGGGATTGACTGCCCGTATTTAGGGCGTTCCAAATGGGATTGTCGAGCGGGTGGGGCATATTTTTGGAGAAAATCAGAGGGCAAAATTCAGAAGACTGAATCTTAAGACTGCTGACTGCGAAAGTAAAAAGCTAAAACCAGAAAGCTGAATCTTGTTGAAAAAATTCATGGTTGGTTTGAGGTAAGTCGATTTTTTTTTGACCACACTAGCCACATAGCGGCACATAGCTTTTTAATTACCAACCCTTTTTCTATGTGTTTCCTACGTGTCTATTGTAGTTCAATCTTTAGTGCTGAAGTGAGTGTATCCTCTCACGTCTTCAAAAACAACCCTCATTCCTTTAACTAAGAAAACCGAGCAAAACTCTGGGAATTCTTCTGTCAAGTCCAGCTTCTGGAGAAGCAGGACAACAGTAATCTTTAGCGTCTTTCCGCCTTCGTGGCAAATCCGCTTTTACAGCAAATTAAAGCCTCCCTTGACCAAGACCACCGTCGTAGAGTCCAAGGCCTTCTCCGGCTCGATTGCCAGGTAATGCTTGCCCTTGGCACCGGGAATGACTTTTACTTTTTCCAACACAAATCCGCTTTCAGTCTTAGCCTTTTGGATCAAAATATAGCGTTCCTGATCCACCTCGAGTACCGATTCCTCTGGCACTGCCAAGGAGATCTTAGGATCTAACTGGATTCTTGCCTGCAAAAACATTCCCGGCGTCAACTTAGATTCCTGGCCATCATCCAACAAATGTGCATGTACGTTGATTTGGCGCTGCTCATTGATGGACTGACCTACCACATAAATCTTGGCTTCCATTACTTCTCCTGGCTTATCAGGACTGGAAAATTCCACTTTCTGTCCTGGATGTACCCGATTGGCATCTTTTTCAAACAACACCAACTCGACATGAATGTGATCTTTGCTCAATAGAGAGACTGCTTTTCCAGCAGCAGGCAAAAATTGACCTGGAACTACCCACACACCCTCAACAAATCCACTGATTGGCGAAGTCACCGCTACTTTGGTTTTGATGGACTCGGGAGTGAGTTGCTCCGCATTGATTTGGATCAGAGAGAGCTGCTTTTTCAAACTCTCTGTCTTTGCCAAGGCTGACTGATAATCCGCTTCGGCCTTGATCAAGTTTTTCTGGGCCGAAATCTGTTCGGAAGCTAAGATACGCTGACGCTCAAACTCTGCCTTCAGGTAGGTGAGCTGGCTTCTGGTCTCCAGGTAATCCTGCTGTAAACGGATGAAATCAGGATTTTCCAAAGTGAAAAGTACCTCTCCCTTTTTTACGGCCTCCCCTTCCAGCAATTTCAAATCCTGGACATACCCTCCATAGTAAGCGGAAATCTCACGCATCCCTTCGACTGGAATCTGGACGGTACCCTGCACGGTAATTTCCTCCGAAAACTCTCCCGTGTGTAGCGGGCCCCACTCCATTTTCATGGTGCGAAACTGATCCTCGGTAAGGACAATTTCTCTTGAATCTTCTGGAGCTTCAGCCACTTCAATACCGTTTTCTGAAGATTCATTCTTGGAACAGGAAGTAGACAAAATAAGTAAAGTGGCGCCCAAGTGAGCAAGTATTGTGAGCTTAGCGGTTTTCATCAGTTCACTAAATAAAGAAGTTCAAGTTGATTGAGTTGATAATCGAGACGGGCCTGCAGGTATTGCAAGGTGATCGTCCGGGAGTTTTCCACGAGTTGGACGTATTGGAGAAAATCGATTTCTCCTTCTTGGAAGGATCGACTGGCTTGGTTTCGCAACTGATCGGCAAGCACTTTTCCTTCTGTCTCGTAGTAGTTGATGATTTGCCGATTTTGATCCAATTTCTTTTGGATGTTTGAAAAGTTGGTCTCTAATCGGGAACGAAAGTTTTCCGATTCAAAGTCGATCTGTTCCTGAGCGATTTTTCCGGCTTTGATTTTTGCAGATTGTGCACCGAAAAAGAGCGGAATCCCTACGCCCACTTCAAATCCGGGATAGATTTTAGATCCAGGCTCTTGGTTAGTGCCTCTAAACAGATCCAAATGGAAATTGGGCAAAAGGGAATTTTGATTGACTTTGGTCTGGTAAAAGGCCTGCATTTTGGCGGCCTCAAAAAGGGAAAAACCGGGATGGGACTCCAGATCTGTATTCAACACCAATTCCAAGGGTTCTTCGGAAATCGTTACCTCTCCATTAAGCTGAATCAATCTTGCAAGCTGTTCCAGCGCTATGGATTTTCCGCGCTGAGCTTCTGATTTTCGAATGGCGATCTCCCGCTGCTTACTTTCTGCGGTAAGTTTTTCCAGCAAATTGGCTTCCCCGGTTTCCAGCCGTCGGTTGGCTGCTCTTGAAAATGAACCATAAAGGCTATCGAGAAAATTGTAATTTTTCTCCAATTCCCTCCAATAGGCAGCGGTTACATAAGCCGTGCTCACCTCTTTTTTCAAGGCCCGGAGGTCAAGAGCTAAGCGTGCCTCTTCCTGTTGCTCACCAGAGCGGAGAAAATTCTTTTGGGCCCCATAAACAGTAGGAAAATCCATACTCTGACGCACTCCCCACACCCTATTGAACACGCCATTTTCTGCAATGTCATTTTGATCCTGTCGATGGAAAACCGTGGTTTTGGAAACCTCCCAGGCCGAACGGGTCAACGCGGAAGCTGATTCCAAGCGTTTTTGGGAGGCGAGAATGCCAGGATTTTGCTTTTCTGCCAACTGCAGGGCTTCTTCCAGAGTCAGTTCAGTACTTTGCTGTGCAAATGAAGAAGCAAAAGGACTGAGCAAAAACAACACTAAAATGCTTGCGGCTTTGGGCAATTTGATTCCTTTTTGTCCGGAGTTGAAAAGCACATACAGCACCGGTAAAACGACCAAGGTCAACAGCGTAGCCGAAATCAATCCGCCTACCACTACCGTAGCCAAAGGACGCTGTACCTCAGCACCTGCCGAACCCGACACGGCCATAGGCAAAAAGCCCAAGGCTGCCGCCGAAGCGGTCAGTAATACGGGGCGAAGTCGCTCTTTAGCCCCGACGATCACCAACTCCCGAATGGTGGTAAATCTATGTTTCATGGATTTGAAATGTTCGATCATGACGATTCCATTGAGCACCGCAATCCCAAAAAGGGCGATAAACCCAACCCCAGCAGAAATACTGAAAGGCATATCTCTAAACCAAAGGAGAAGGATTCCTCCAATTGCCGAAAACGGAATCGCCGTGTAAATCATTAAGGCATCCCTGGTGGAGGAAAACGCGAAATACAAAAGGAAAAAAATCAGCACCAACGCTACCGGAACAGCGATCAACAGGCGGTTTCTGGCTTGCTGTAGGTTCTCAAACTGCCCACCATAGTCCACACGGTAACCTTCCGGAATTTTGATTTTGGTTTTGATGATCGCCTGGATATCATCCACCACAGACTGAAGATCACGATTTCTTACATTGACCCCGATGACGATCCGGCGTCGGGTATTGTCCCTGGATATTTTAGCAGGCCCCTTGGTGTAGCTGATTTTAGCCAATTCATAAAGAGGAATACTTCCTCCATTGGGAAGTTGGATGGCTGCATTTTCCAGATTTTCAATATCCTTTCGGAAAGGCTCATCGAATCGTACCACCAAGTCAAACTGCTTTTCCCCCTCAAAAACCGTCCCTGCACTCAAACCGGCAAATCCCATAGTCACCACCTGATTGAGGTCCTCCACATTGAGTCCGTATTTGGCGATTTTGGCTCGGTCATATTCGATTTTCATCTGAGGCAGTCCATCCACTTTCTCCAAAATGATGTCCGCCGCACCTTCCACACCTTGGATGGCCGCCTCGATTTCTTGAGCGGTTTGGAGCAATACCTCGAGATCTTCCCCAAAAACCTTGATCGCCAAGTCTGCCCTCACACCGGTAATCAGCTCATTGAATCGCATCTCGATCGGCTGAGTGAATTCGTAGTCCAATCCGGGAATTGCCTCCAGCGCTTTTTTGAACTCTTCGGCCAACTCGTCTTTGGTCTCCACAGTAGTCCACTCACTCGGTGGATGCAAGGTCACGATCACATCGCTCTCCTCCATGGACATGGGGTCGGTGGGAATTTCGGCTGCTCCGATTCGGGTTACCACCTGATTTACTTCAGGAAACTTCATCAGAATCTTCTCGATTTCTGTTATCGTTTCGACGGTGTTGGTCAGGGTAGTCCCTGTCTTCAATACCGGCTGAATCACAAAATCACCTTCGTCCAGAGTGGGAACAAACTCCGCCCCCATGGTAGAAAACAGCAAAAAAGCCCCAACCAAAATCAAGCCTGCCGCAGTAAGCACTGCCTTGGTGTGAGTCAATGCCCAATGGATGGTAGGTTCATAGAGCTTATTGAGAAAATTGATCAGCAGAACGGAGACATTCTTAGGTCCGGGAGCTTCAGACTTGAGGAAAAGGGAAGACACCACCGGCACATAGGTCAGGCCCAAAATCATGGCTCCAATCAAGGCGAAGCTGAACACCTCGGCCATGGGACGGAACATTTTGCCCTCCACGCCCGAAAGAGACAAAATGGGAATGAATACAATGATGATGATGATCTGCCCAAAAATGGCAGAGTGCATCATTTTGGAAGCTCCCGTGAAAGAGATTTTATCCTTTTCGGCCTGTTTGTCTTTGGAAGAAAGTCCAGTGAATACCGCTGAGGATTTAGTGAATTGATAGGCTATGTACTCTACGATGATCACCGCCCCATCGATGATAATCCCGAAGTCAATCGCACCCAAACTCATCAGGTTGGCATCAACTCCAAAGATGTACATCATCGAGAGCGCAAAGAGCAAACTCAATGGAATCACTGAGGCGACTACCAGGCCGGATCGGAAATTCCCCAAGAGCAGTACGACCACAAATACCACGATCAAACAGCCCAACACCAGGTTTTCGGTGATGGTAAAGGTGGTTCGGGCAATTAATTCTGAGCGATCCAGAAAACCATTGATCACAATGCCCTCAGGCAAGGAATTCTCCATTTCGGATATACGCTCCTTGACACGATCAATGGTCCCTTTGCCATCAGCCCCTTTGAGCATCATCACTTGTCCTAGCACTTTTTCTCCCTCCCCGTTGGCAGTGATCGCTCCAAAACGGTTGGCGTGGCCAAACTGCACGGTAGCAATGTCGCGGATGTAAATGGGACTACCATTGCGTACCTCCAAGACAATACTACCAATGTCTTCCAGGCTTCTGACCTGACCTTCACCACGGATAAAAAAGCTCTCGTTGGTCTTTTCGATATAGCTTCCTCCTCCGATGGAATTATTTTTGGCCAAGACCTCATAGACTTGAGCCAAATTGACATTCATGGCCTTGAGTCGCTCGGGATTAATAGCTACTTCATATTGTTTCAAAAATCCACCCCAAGTATTAACCTCGATCACCCCTTCGATTCCGGAAAGATTTCTCCTGACAATCCAATCCTGAATGGTTCTCAGATCGGTGATGCTGTAACGGTCTTCGTAGCCCGGCTTGACATCAATCACATATTGATAAATTTCCCCCAAGCCCGTAGAAATAGGCCCCATGAACGGTGTCCCAAAACCAGCAGGGATCTTTTCCTGTGCGATTTTCAGTCGCTCAGCAATCAGCTGTCTGGGCAAATAAGTCCCCATATCTTCCTCAAACACGATCGTCACCACGGATAGCCCAAACTTGGAGACAGAACGAATTTCCTTAACTCCAGGCAAGTTGGCCATTTCCAACTCCACCGGATAAGTAAGAAATTTCTCTACGTCTTCCGTGGCCAGATTTCGGGAAGTGGTAATGACCTGCACTTGATTGTTGGTCACATCAGGTACTGCGCCTATGGGCAATTTGGACAGAGCATATACTCCAAATCCTATCCAAGCCGCGATAAAAATGAAAATGATGAGTTTGTTGGAAATACTCCACTGTATGATCCGATCAAGCATGAACCCAAGTCTAAGTGATAGACAAAAGTCCAAAACCCAACTTAGGACTGGCTTAGGCGATTCTTAAGATTTGCTTAAGATTGGTGAGGAAAATCCAGTCTAAAAGTACTGCCTACATCTTTTTTGCTGACCACTGAAAGTTTGATCTGAGATTCCTGAGCCAGTTTTTTCACAATGGCCAAACCCAATCCTGTACCGGGAATCCCCAAATCCAAGGCTTCTTTTTCCCTAAAAAAAGGATCAAAAATCTGCTCCAAATGAGACTCATCGATCCCCGAACCCGAATCGGTAACCTCAATGTAAGGATGATGCCCTGACTTGCCTACTCTGAGATAAATAGCCGATCCTTTGGGCGAATACTTGATGGCATTCTGCAGCAGATTATCCAAGATCATCTCCAAGGATTTCTCATTGGTGGTGATGTATATCGGCACACTGACTTGGGATTGAAACGTGATATTCCGCTGTTGCTCCGCGGAGATTTGATCTGCTTTCTCTTCCAAAAAGGTGATTAATTCCAACTCTTCTCTCACCAAGTTTTTTGAATTTTCGACTCTGGCAAGGGCTAAAAGCTGATCGATCATGGCACTCATTCGGTCGATGGTTCCCAGCGCTGTTTTTATTTTTTGCTCGTACTCTTCTGAGGTTCTTGGCTTTCGAATCAATACTTCCAGCGTGCCACGAAGCACCGAGAGCGGTGTCCTCAACTCATGAGAAGCATCGGAGGTAAACTGTTTTTCCCTCTTCATGGCCTGTTCCAAACGACCCAGCAGATTGTTGATCGATCGGGTGAGCTGGCCTATTTCATCTTGGAGTTCCGGTTCGGGCACTCGCTCATTGAGGTTTTTTTGGGTGATCTGATTGGTTTTGTCGATAATTTCCTGGATCGGCTCTATACTTTTTCCTGCGAGGTAACGCATGGTGAGAAAAAGTGAAAATAAAATAATGGGATACAAGACCACCAATACATTCCTGAGGTTGTCCAGGAGCTCTCTTGAATCTTCAAACGATTTGGCCAGGAGTAAATAGCCTTCGTGCTTTCCTGCATTGTAAAGAGGGATTTGCCTTTGTCTTACCTCGCTTGCACCGATTTTCTGTGTCCAAGCCTCGTTTTTCAGGGATTTCTCAGGCGAAAAGCTAAGATGATTCTCCCTCAGATTAGGAGATCGATCCATGGATCTTCCTTGCAAATCCACGATTTCGATAAAAATGGGGTCAAGCTGGATTTGACTATGTTCCATCTCCTCCCACTCGTCCATATGGAGAAATCGGATTCCCCCATCAACCAAAAAAATCTGATCCTTGTGCTTGTCCGTCTCGAGTTGGAGCTCGTAGTCGATATTCCGCACCACGGTGAAGCTCGCCACCAGATAGATGAGTACAAACACGATCAGGATGATCATCGCCGTGACCCAAGTCAGCCTTCTGGCAATTCGTTCCTTATAGGCCGTCCTCATAGCTCCTTTGCCATATAGCCCACTCCGCGAATGGTCTGGATGTAATCCTCCTCTCTGCTGAGCTGGAGTTTTTTGCGGAGGGAATTGATAAATACATCTATCACCCCTGTATTGTAGTCAAAGTGAATATCCCAAACGCTTTCTATGATCCGTGTTCGACGGCACACTTTGTTTTTGTTTCGAACCAGATATTCCAGTAGTGCAAACTCCTTTTGCGTAAGCTGTACCTCCTCCCCATTCCTCAGGACCAGGTGTTTATCCGGAAAAATCTCGATCGGACCTAAGGTCAGTATTTCCTCCACGTTTGCTTTTCCACGAAGCTGTACGCGAATCCGCATCAGCAACTCCTCGAAGTGGAAAGGCTTTTTGATATAATCATTTGCTCCGCTTTGGAGGCCGAAAATGGTCTCATCCAGCGTGTCTTTGGCCGTAAGAAAAATGATGGGCGTCTGAGGAAAATCTTTTCGAAACTGACGAGTCAACTCAATTCCACTTATACCGGGTACCATCCAGTCCAAGAGCAACAAATCGTAATTCCCGGAAAGCGCGAGATCCAAACCGACTTTACCGTTGTCCGCCACATCCACCGCAAAAGCTTCCTCTTCCAATCCCTGCTTGAGAAAATTGGATATTCCGGGTTCGTCTTCGACTACTAAGATTCGCATGGTGCAAGTTAAATTTTTTCAGAGGAAGGGCGCAAAAAAGTATTGCCACAAAGACAGAAAGGCGCTAGAGGTGTTCAGTTTCAGTCGCAGTTGACAGGATGAAAAGTCTGAAAGATAAAGTCAGAAAGCTGAAAAAGTGGTCAGTTTTCAGTCTCAGTAGGCAGCATGAAAAGTCTGAAGGATAAAGTCAGAAAGCTGAAAAAGTGGTCAGTGATCTGTTTTCAGTCGCAGTTGGCAGAGTATTCTTTAATGCCTTTGCGCCTTCGTGGCAAAATCAAAAAGCCAGCTTCGGGAGAAGCAGGACAACCTTTTAAGTATTCAGTTTTCAGTCGCAGTTGGCAGCATGAAAAGTTTGAAGGATAAAGTTAGAAAGCTGAAAAAGTGGTCAGTGATCTGTTTTCAGTCGCAGTTGTCAGAGTATTCTTTAATGCCTTGGCGCCTTCGTGGCAAAAGGAAAAAAAATCTTTGAGCCCTCTCATTTTCCCCTTAGCGAACTTAGCGGCAAAAAAAAGGCTCCCAGCATAACTGAAAGCCCTTTTCGAAAAATCGAACCTTATTATTAAGCCATCTCAGCTTCTACGACAGAAGCAGCTTTTCTCGCTTTGCTTGGCTTTTTCTTTTTCTTCTTATTCAACCAAATCAGCGTACCGGTGATCGGCAGAGAAGTCGCAATCAGGCAACCCAAAAACCACAAAAACTTGGTAAACTGACCGAAAATCTCGCCTGTATGAAGCGCCTTCACGGACCTTCCAATCTGTTGACGCACAGGCAAGTCCCCAAAAAGATTGGTTTCTTTCACTTCCAGATTTTCTGGGTTTAATTTCAGCTGATCTGCGCCAGCACGGGCAAAAAAGCCTGTTCTGGATTTACTGATGGACACCTCTCCTCCCGACTTTTGAGGCAAGGTGATCCGCACATTTCCTGCATAATCGAGATTTGTATTTGCTGCAAGCATGATTTCGTCCAAAGACAACATGTACGCGGGTTGAATTTCCTCCTCATCAGCAGTCTCTTCGTTTTTCGCTTGCTCTGGTGCCGGGCCTTTCTTTTCCTCTTTAGGTGGCTGATAGGTATCCCAAGTCTTTTGCCAGCCTGTTTTGTACCACTGATAGGACCAGAATGGACCTGTCACCGCCATGATAAACAGTGCTCCAAGAGAATAAAAAGCCAAGGTATTGTGGAGATCGTGGTTGATCCGCTTCCAGTTTCCGGACCACTTTACTTTCAGGCCTTGCTTCCAGTTTTTGACTTTTTGAGGAACCCAGATCACCATTCCGGTGATCACGCCAAGGAGAAACAGCAAGGTGGCAACCCCATTGATAAATCGACCGAGCTCCTGATTGGTCATGCTTTCCATAATCGGCTCTTCGATTTTGTCCAACAGCAACCATCGGTGAAGAGAAAACATGTAACCCATAAATTCCTCGGTACCCGTTTTTTCGACATTATTCGCCAGAACACTTCCCGTGTAGGGATCCACAAAATAGGTAGCTGGTCTCTCCTGCCCTTCTTCCTTTACCAAAAACTGAACTGTTCTTCCTTCCTGTTGAAACACATTGACGCCTACCACCTGACCTGCAAGCTGTTGTTCCAAAGTTGATTTCAGCTCATCCAAAGATTTGGGAGTCCCTTTCTCTTCCACAAAATAACGCTCGGAATCAAAAAATTCCCTGATTTCGGTATTGTACACATAAATCGTCCCACTCAGACAAACTGCAATCACAATCAGTCCACAGGTCAGTCCTGCATAGAGGTGAATATCATTGAGAAACTTACGGACGGGCTTCCACATAGACTCTTATTTTTATCTGGAACAAATCTAAACAAGAGATTTTTATTATTTAGAAATGATCTAAAAAAAATCTTTAATTCTTTCAGAAATTCCGGAGACCCAAAAAGAATTTGATCAATTTTCACCTGCTCTTCAGTATGGCTCATAATAATTGAGCTGTTTTGGTAACTTTCCATCAAAATTCGGCTTAGGAAATGTCCAAGAAAAACTTCTCGCACCAGGGAACGATTGCTTGAGGCATTCTACCTGTTGCCGACAAATGCAGGTCTAGCCATAAAATACAATTTATCAACAGATGAAATCCCGTCACCTGATTTACCTAGTTCTGGTTTTTCTATCCATCTCAGCCTGTAAAGAAGAGAATACTGGTCCTGACCCGAGATTGAATCAACCTGAGGAATTCAAAAAGCTTTTGGACGCGCATGGCGACTGGAATAAATGGATCGATGCAAAATCCTTTTCATTTGCCATGGTTCATGAAACTACCCTGGAATGGGAAAATCATTACCTGGATCTGCAAAATGGAAAGGCAAGAATAGACGCCGATCTGTTTCAGGCAGGTAACGACGGAGAGAAAGTTTGGATCAGCCCAAACCGAAAAGCTTTTCCCGGGCAATCGGTTCGGTTCTACCATAATCTATATTCTACTTTTCTCAGTATTCCCTATGTGTTGACAGACACCCTGGTGACAGTCAAAAAAGGCGGGAACCGGGAATTCAACGGCAAAACCTTTGAGACGCTTGATGCCACCCTGAAAGAAGGTAAACTTTTAGGTCCTTCCAACCGCTATACCCTGCTCATTGATCCGGAAACCGGCAAACTGGCATGGGTACTTTTCTCTGTCAAATATTTCAATCCAAACAACCAAGTAGAGGAAGCCTTGTTCTACGATGACTACCGCGACGCCGGTGGGTTGATTTTCCCAAGAGTGATCACCGGATATGAGGTTGAAAATGATTCCAGCAGAAGAATCAGATATCAGGTTAGCTTTTCGGATGTGTTCCTGTTGGAGGAATCCCTGAAAAAAGATCTCTACGAAATGCCCAAAAGCGCCGTGGCAGCAAACTGATTACTTATGCAGTAGCTTTAAGTCCACACGGGTGACAAGCTTGGAATCGGCGTTTCCTGAAAAGCCACCTTGCACAGGAAGGGTTCTTTTGGGATCCGGATGGGAGGCCAAGGGTATGTAGTTGTGGTCTGTAAAGAGCCCCAAACTCGGATCCATCCCTACCCAGCCTGCACCTGGAAGGAAGACTTCAAGCCAAGCATGCAGCTCGTGTCCATCTTCCAGATCAGGATTAAACGCGTATCCGGATACAAATCGGGTGGCTAAACCTACTTCGCGTAGCATATCCATTTCCATCAAGGCAAGATCTCGACAAGACCCTTTTCTTTGTTCAAACGTGTAGTCAGATGACCAGATATTTTCCTCATGCCGGATTTCATGGGTCCAGTTTTGATAGATAATTCGGGTCAGCTTCACCAAAAAATCCACGAGCCCCGTAGAGGAGTTTTTGACCTCCTTCAAAAACTCAAGGAAACTAGTCCCTTCATGATTCTGTAAAAACGGAATCAAAAAAGCGGTTTTTTCTTCATAGCTAAATTGAAACAGGGGATTGTTCCAGCCATTATCCTCGAAGGATTTATCCAGGATAAATCCAAAAGGATTGAACTGCTGGAGTTTGAAAATCCACTCTCCCGTAATTTCCAACTGCTCCACTTCTCCTGTAAACCAGCACTGCTTGTACCAATTCCCGGCCAAGTCCTGTCTGAAATTGCTTCCTTCTGGCTTGGGATGGACCTGAAACTTCTGGTGCTCAATCCGAAAATAAGGCCTGTATTGGGGAATCAAATAGACCTTATGAACTCCCAGAAGCACCGGATTGGAGTAGAAATAATGGGTATGATGCCAGACCTGAATCAGCATAATCAGGATTCTTTGGAAAGAATTTCCAACTTTTCGAAAGCGCTGTTCAAAACCTCGGATGGCAACTCAGCGATGGCATTTTTGAGCCTGTTATTCCAAAAAGCCGAGACATGGTCCAATTCCTTTTGTTCAAATCGCTTCTCCTGAGTAAAATATTCCCCATCTTTCAAGATCACCGTATCAATCGGATAATCCACGTCATTGGCAGAAATCCGGGTAGCATCAAAAGCCAAAAAAGCACATTTCAAGGCGTATTCCAAGGAATCCTCGTAATGAAGCGAACGCTTCAAAACGGGATGTCCAAAGCCAGTATTTCCAATGATGACAAAGGGAGTTCCTCTTCTAATCTCAATCCAATTACCCTGAGGATAAAGAAGATACATTTTGGGCTCAGGATCATCCTCCAACTGTCCTCCGATTATGGAGAAAAGATTAAACTGAAAGCCTGCTTCTTCCAAGTATTGCTTATCCTCCTTGGCCACGATTTTCACCTGATTCCCAAATTCATTGACAGCCTGGTACAGCTTGGTGAACGAATCATCCTGTCTAGCGATCATTTCTGAAAAATAAGTGATCGCCTTATCTCTGACAGACCTAAGACCTGAAGTCATGATGAAAAAAGAGTGCTTTTTCCGATTGACAGTGTATACTTTTTTGGAGGAAGTAGTCTCATTTCCGGAAGTAATCCGGGTGTCGGAGAGGCCTACCAATCCTTGCTTAGTTTTTATGCCCAGGCAAAAGGTCATGGGATTGTGTTCAGAGTTAAGAAATAAAATTTTCCTTCAGACGGAAGTAATTGATGTCTATCAGATCGGAAATATGGTTGATTTTCAGTTGAAGTGTATCCAAATATTCATGAAGACCGACAGAAATTATATCATCGACTTCTGAGTACTCCAAGCGGGACCGCAATTCACCGATAGCCTTCTCTGATGAGTTTTTAATCCCATCCGTAGAATTTCCTGAGATGCAATGAAGACATCGCTCGGCTTCCTTGAGACAATAGTAAATGGATCGGGGAAAATATTTATTCAGCACCAAAAACTCGACCACTCCGGAGGGATCAATATTCCCATATAACCTTCTATAGGTATTGAATCCGGTGACAGACTTGAGCAAGGCCATCCAATGAAGAAAGTCCAAAGGCGAGCCAACCTCAATCGGGGAAGGAAGCAGAATATGATACTTCACATCCAAAATCCGTGAGGTCTTATCTGCCCTTTCCAAAAGCTGTCCCAACTGCCGGAAATACCAGCCCTCCGTTCGTGCTACGGTAGCATCTGCCAATCCGTAAATAAGAAGGATCTGATTTTTCACCATTTCGTAAAATTGACGGGGATCCTCCTTTTTCCAGACTTTCTTCTCCATCCCAGTTTGGAGCATGTAGTACAGTTCATTCACTTTTTCCCAGGTCTCCTTGCTCAGATTTTCCCTGATGATCCGGGCATTTTCCCGGGCTTTATTTACCGCAGAAAGCATGGAGTTGGGATTCTCAGGATCGAAGGTCAGGAAATACATGACCTGATGCCGCTCAAATCCTTGGTACTTTTTCAGGTAAAAATCCAAATCTCCTGTGGCTGCCACCAATGGTTCCCATTGTTCTTTGAGGTCTTGGGGCAAATCCTGCATCAAGTTGAAATTCACATCGATAAATCGGGCGTAGTTTTCTGCCCTTTCCAAATACCGGCCTAGCCAATAAATATGATTTGCTACTCTGCTCAACATGACTTTTCTACCTATTTATATAACACCCAAGTATCTTTACTTCCTCCGCCTTGAGAACTGTTGACCACCAGCGAACCTTCCTTAAGAGCCACGCGGGTCAATGCTCCCGGGATCACTTCAATCTCTTCTCCATACAGAATATAAGGCCTAAGGTCCACATGCCGGCCTGCAATTCCCTGGTCGGTCAGGCATGGGACAGTGGAAAGAGAAAGCGTAGGCTGGGCGATGTAATTATCCGGATTGGCTTTGATCAACTCCCGGAAACGGGCATGCTCTTCCTTGGTGGACTTAGGCCCGATGAGCATCCCATATCCCCCGGCTGCATTTGTTTCTTTCACTACCAACTTGTCGATGTGCGCCAATACGTAGTTTCTGTCTTCCTCTTCCCGACAAAGATAGGTGGGCACATTCTGAAGGATGGGGTCCTCACCGAGGTAATACTTAATGATCCTCGGGACATAGGCATAGACGGCCTTATCATCTGCAACCCCCGTGCCCGGAGCATTGGCAAACGCTACATTTCCCGCTTTATAAGCTTCAAATATGCCTGGCACGCCAAGCATGGATTGGGGATTGAAAGTGAGCGGATCCAGGAAGGAATCATCAATCCTTCGGTAGATCACATCGATCTGCTGCAGCCCTTTGGTGGTCTGCATGTATACTTTTTTGTCCTTGACCACCAAATCGACCCCATTGACCAACTCAACGCCCATTTGCAAGGCCAAATAGGAATGCTCAAAATAGGCCGAATTGTAGATTCCCGGAGTCAATACTCCTACCACAGGTTTGGGTTTGTCTGAAAGGTATTGGAGCATCTTTAGGAGCTTGACCGGGTAATCAGATACTGGCATTACTCCTTCATCATTGAACAGTTGTGGATAGGCGCGCTTGATAATTTCTCTGCTCTCCAGCATATAACTTACCCCCGAAGGACAGCGAAGGTTGTCTTCCAAGATATAGTATTCCCCGTCTTTGTCCCGTACCAGATCCGTGCCTGTGATATGACACCAGATCCCTTTTGGAGGGGTCAAACCCATGCAGGGCTTGAGGTAATCCTTTGAGTGGAGAATCAACTCAGGAGGAACAATTTTATCCTTAAGAATTCTTTGCTCGTTGTACACGTCCTGCAAAAACAGATTGAGCGCATGGACTCGCTGTTTGAGGCCGGCCTCTAATTTTCTCCACTCTGAATTGGGCAGGATTCTGGGAATGATGTCCAGGTGAAGGATTTTTTCCATTCCCTGATTGTCATGGTATACATTAAATGTCATCCCCATGGCCTTCTGGGTTTTATTGGCCGAAAATTGGAGCTGATGCATCTTTTTTGAGGAGACTTTACTCAAAAATTGGTAAAACTCACGGTAATGAGGCCTGATCAGTCCCTCTTTGGTAAACATTTCATCGTAATGCTCCTGACTGGAATATCCCTCTGTCTTCATAGGCTTCTCTCTTAATCTCAAGTAAGTTAAAAAAGAAACCTGAAAATAAAATATTTTCAAAAATCCTGATTTAATCAGATTATTTTTAAACTGAAAAAGCCATTCTATTAATCGATATTCAAAAAAAATCCATTTTTATTAACCATTCTTCTTTTATAAAACCCCGAGCACCTCTTTGATTTTCTGTTCCTCTGATTCCGAATTGACCATCACCATCAGCTGGTCTCCTGATTTCAGCTCGGTAGAGCCATTAGGCGTGATGTACTTATGGTCTCTGTTAATCAAAACAATCAGAGCGGTCTTGGGAAAATTCAAATCGAGGATTTTCTTCCCATCCAACGTCGAACTCTGGGGCAGAACCACCTCAACCAAGGCATTTTTGAATCCATCCGAGAGTTCAATATCCAACAAACTTTTCCTTTTCAAACCCTCTGGAACTGCCAAATGAAGCCATTTTGCCACTTTGGCCAAGGTTGTAGCTTGGAGGGATACCGAAGCTATGACAATGAAAAATACGATATTGAAAATCAGGTTACTCTTTTCCAATCCTGCCAATAAGGGAAATGTGGCAAAAACAATGGGCACGGCACCTCTCAAACCTACCCAACTGATAAACAGTTTTTCTCGGGTTTTAAACCTGAAAAAGACCAAGGAAGCCCACACACCTAAAGGTCTTGCGACAAAAATCAAAAACACGGCTATCAGAAATCCTATTCCTACCACATGCAAAACCTGACTTGGGAAAACCAGCAGACCCAAGGTGATAAACATGACGATCTGCATCAGCCAAGCCACCCCGTCAAAAAACCGGATATAACTTTTGTAGTGCACGATTCGAGACTGGTTCATGGTGATGCCTGCCAGGTAAACTGCCAAGAACCCATTACCACCTATCCTGTCTGTCAAGGCATAAATCATGGCGACCAAAGCCAACATAAGCACGGAGTACAAGCCCTCATATTCCAGATTGATGCGATTTACCAGCAATACACAAGCCTTGCCCAATCCATAACCTCCCAAGGCACCTAGGATCATCTGCTTGAAAAACATAGGAACCAAATCCACGGGAGAAAACCCCTCCAAACTCAGCCATGAGGTCATCCCGATAGTCAAAAAGAAGGCCATGGGATCATTGCTACCAGACTCCAATTCGAGCAAAGGACGAAGATTTCCCTTTAAACCAATACTCTTATTTCTCAAAATGGAAAAGACCGCGGCCGCATCCGTGGAAGACACAATCGCACCAAGTAAAATCCCTTCCTTGAGGGAAATGCCTCCTACCCAGGAGGCAAATACCCCAACTGACACCGCTGTCAACAATACACCGAGGGTAGACAACACCATACCTGGCCCTAGTACAGGCCTGATAGATTCCCACTTGGTATCAAGCCCTCCGGAGAAAAGAATGTAGGTAAGTGCAATTACTCCCAAAAACTGCGCGGCAAACGGATCCTCAAAATTGATCTTGCCTATTCCATCTGTCCCAGCCAACATCCCCACGCCCAAAAAAAGCAGCAACACAGGAATCCCTGCTCTACCAGCAGTCTTACTGGCTATAATACTCAAAATGAGCAAAATCGAACTGACCAGAATGATATTCTCGGGAGTTATAAGCATAGGAAAAAAGGCCTTTTAAAAATAATCAGGGTTGTCTGGGTATGGAAAAGATAAAAACCAGAGGACCTAAATGGTTCCCTGTTTTCGAAAAAATGTAAGAACGACAAAAGATACTAATTCAATCGTTGATCCAAATTTTTCAGAAAGTTCTCGATCAATAGCACCACTTCTTCATAAGCGTACATATCGATAGGCTTGGAAATGAACAAATCAGCGCTTAATCTCTCTGCTGCTTCGCGGTCGGTTTTTGAGGAAGAGGTGGTCAGCATGATGACCGGAATGTGCTTGGTCTTTTCATCGGACTTGATGACAGACAAAACCTCAATCCCGTTTTTCACGGGCAAATTGATATCCAACAATACCAAATCCGGGAGAATTACATTGGAGAAATTCCCCGAGCGGGTCACGTAATCGATGGCATCTTTGCCGGTTTTGACCACTTTTATTTCATTTTCGATCGTCAATCCTTCCAAGGCTTCGGTGGTCAATAAAATATCCCCTTCATTGTCCTCCACCAATAGAATCTGAATCTTTTTCATCTTTCAGCTCATTTCTTTAAGGTAAATCGGAATGTGGATCCTACCCCTGGCGAGGATTCCACCCAAATCTTTCCCCCTAAATTCTCAATTGTCTTTTTTACAATTGCGAGACCGATTCCAGTCCCAGCATATTGATCTTTGGTGTGCAATCTTTGAAAAATAACAAAGATTTTGTCAATACTCTCTGCATCGATTCCAATTCCGTTGTCTTGGATCTCAAATTGCCAAAATTCCGGCAATTCCTTAAAGGAAATTTTTACCTCTGGAGCAACTCCCTCTTTGCTGTATTTAACTGCATTGCTGATCAGATTTTGGAAAATCTGGATCAAGGGAGTTTTCGAACCAGTTATTACCGGCATTTCATTCCATTTGATCTTGGCTTTTTTGCTTTCAATCAGGCTCGATTGAAGCGTGCATACTTCCTTCAGAATGGAATGAATCGAGATTTGGGTAACCTCCTCATTCATCCTGCCCACTCTGGAAAATTCGAGCAAATCCAAAATGATCTGCCTCATTCGTTTAGCACCATCCACTGCAAAATGGATGTACTTATTTGCCCGCTCATCCAGTTTATCCTGATATTTGATTTCAAGCTGCGACAAGAAACTGGTAACCATACGAAGAGGCTCTTGCAGGTCATGGGAAGCAACGTAGGCAAACTGCTCCAATTCGGCGTTGGACCTAGCCAGTTCCAGAGCTCTTGTCTCCAATCGTTCATTCAGGGATTTGAGCGATGACTCAAATTTTTTGCGCTCAGTCACATCAGACATGGCACCGACCAATCGTACTGCTTTTCCTTGCCCATCCCTGATGATGATCCCACGGTCTGATACATAGGCATAAGTCCCGTCGGCTTTCAAAAAGCGGTATTCATTTTCAATGGTCAAAACAGAGGAATTCTCTAGGGCTGAAACCAGATTCCCGGTAACCCTTTCCTTGTCTTCCGGATGAATTTTGGATACCCAAGCTTCGAAATGCTGGCTGTAGGTGTTTGGTTCATATCCAAAAAGTGTTCTAAATCCATCTCCCCAATACAATTTGTGGGAACGAATGTCATGATCCCAAATTGCATCTCGGGTAGCTTTAGCCACATTTTCAAACCGCTCATTGGACTGGCGGATTAATTCTTCCGCCGCTCTTCGATCGGTGATGTCCTGTATCGTACCATATACCCTCACACACACCCCATCTCTAAATTCCGCCTGACCTTGGGTACGTATCCAGATGGGTTTTCCCTTAGCGGTGATGATCGGAAGTTCCAGATCATAAGGCTCACCTGTTTCTTGGCAACGATAGAAATTCTCAGAAATTACTGGAATTGAATCGGGATCATAAAAAAGGATCCCCTGCTCAACGCTGGGATCAAAATCAGATGGAACCTCATGAATTTCCTTGGTTATCGGACTCCAATATTGGGTACCGCGAATGACATCCACATCCCAAAATCCGATTTTGGCCATCTTGTTGGCGCTTTCCAACAAGTTTTGAAGACCTTTTTCTTCAGTGATATTTTTGGCCACACAGTAAATCAACTCCTCCTCTGGCACAGCGGTACAATTCCAATCCAGCCAAACCACATCTCCTTCTTTGCTGATAAACCGATTGACAAAATGAAAGACGTTTTGGCCATTGATCAAATTCTTCATTTCGACCTCAGATCCGGCTTTGTCATCCGGATGGAGAAAATGATCATACCGTTTAGAAAGAAGTTCCTCCTCCGAATATCCAAGGTTATAGACCGCTCCTTTGTTGACCTTTTTGAAAAATCCATCAAATCCCGAGATGCAAATGATATCCTGGGCAGTATTAAAAATCTGAGACAATTCCTCCTCTACTTTTTTTCTATGAATCTCTGATCCAAGGACTTCATTAATGGTACCAAAACTATCCAAGGCAGACTGAACAAATCCATTTTTTCTTTTTGTAGCAAACAAGGCCACCCCAATGACTTCTTGATTGTTGTGAATGGGAAACCCAAACGCACAAGTTAATCCAGACTCGATCAAGGCATCTTTTCTGGGGAATTCCTGGAGCTCAACCGATTCATCGATGACCATGGGTTGGTTATTTTTCCAAATTTTTCCTGCCAATCCTTCCCCTTTTTTAAAGATAATACTCCGGTCTACGAGAGAAATAAATTTTAGTCCAGCCTCACTATGGGCAAACCTTGAATTCAACTTGAGTTTTGACTTCTCCGAATTCAGCAGCCAAACTTCTCCCACATCCAGATCTTTGAATCGGACAAGTTGCTCGAGGCCTCTGTCTAAGGCGAAGTTGAATCTTTCCTCTTCCCCAAAAATCTGCATGATTCTCGAGGCCAATTCGCGCTTCTGTTCTTCGACCTTCTGCTTGGTCACATCCCTTTGAATGGAAATCCAATGGGTAAACCAACCTTTGGCATCTGACACAGGGCTAATGGAGAAGTTAGTCCAGAATTCTTCTCCGTTTTTTCTGTAATTGATGGTCGTTACCTCAGAGGACTCCCAGTTTCTCATGGCTTCCCTGAGTACTTCCAGATCTTCTTTGTTGGTCTTTGGTCCCTGTAAAATCCTGGGGGTCTTTCCAATAACTTCCTCCGCAGAATAGCCGGTCATTCGGGTAAACGCCTCATTGACATAGACGATCCTCGGACCGGGCATTGAAAAAGGCTCAGCTTCTGTAATTATAACCGCATCATTGGCATGGGTCACTACGCTTTCAAGCAGCTTAAGCCTTACTTCTTCTTTAAGCTTTTGCGTGACATCCTGAAGCAACACCAAGGAAACCCGCTTCCCTTTGTAATCAATCATTTGGGCGTTAATCTGCACATCCAGAAGTTCTCCGGATTTGTGTATATGACGGGAAATCCCCGAATAAAGCCTTGGCCCCTCGTAATTGACCCAGCTTTGCTTTTCCGACATTTCCTTGAATTTAGGAACCTCCTCTTTTGGCCGGACATCATACACGGTCATCCCCAATAATTCCTCGCGCGTGTAGCCATAAAGCCTGCAAGTGCGGTCATTGACATCCAGGATCTGTCCGGTAGCCAAATCCCAGATCATCATCGAGCCGGGATTATTCTCGAAAAGATATTTGTATTGTTTCTCGGAGGATTCAAGATCCATTTTCACCTGGATGAGCTCTGTCACATCGGTACTGTTGACTACGATTCCCTGGATCTGCGGGTCATCCAGGAGATTGGTACCGATGGATTTGAGCCAAATGTACTTTCCGTCTTTACTGCGAATTCTGTAAGGTTGGGAATAGACTTTCTTTTGGGCAAATACTTGTTGGAAGTCTGAATAAAGGGTGGGGACGTCATCCGGATGGATAAGGGAAAACGCCTGAAATCCTTTCAATTCTTCGGGTGAATATCCAAGTATGGTCTGGTAGGACTTGCTGTTGTAGGTGTAATGACCTTCGCTATCAAGTATAGCGATCATTTCCACCCCATCACTGATCAGTTTTTCAAACCGGACTTCAGTTTCCTGAACTGCAAGTTCTGCCTCTTTCTCGTGCGTGACATCCAAGATAATCGAATCCCATACCACCGAGCCATCGGATTGTTTTCTAGGATTTCCTCTTGCTCTATGCCAGCGAACCGTACCATCAGGATGAAGATATTTCCATTCGGACTCCCAATGCTTGAGGGTTTGGGCTGATCTGAGAATGGATTCACGCAGATTCTCTACAAAATCCGGATGGATCTTATCCCAAATAAACCTCATGTCTTTCAGGATTTCCTGAGGATTTACTCCGCAAAATATCTTGGCTCCTTCTGACACAAATAGTATCTGATCGGTACCGTCCGGCTTCAACAGATAACGGAAGACGATCCCGGGAATATTCTGAGAGACACTTGCCACCTGATCCTCAAGTGCCTTCAACTCTGTGATGTCCTGAACGGTGGTCACTTTATATTTTTCTCCATCAGGAGTGACCAACTTGTCAGAAAAAACACTGATTGTTATCCTGCTTCCATTTATGGTCAGCACCTCAAACTCACCCGGCGGCTCTTCTCCTTTGGTAAAAAAATCATCATGAACCTTTTGCACGAAAGCATGGTATGAAGGATCCACTACCATCAAGAAGCTTTTGCCTATCAATTCTTCCCTTTCATAGCCATAAATTCTGCAGTATTCACGGTTCGCTTCAACAAAATTCCCATGATGGTCGGTAATGCATATCCCCAATGAAACTGAATTGAACACGATACTCAGGAGTCCATCCTCATTGATCTTAGCCAGTTCTTCATGGAATTCATCCCTACATCGAATGGCTAATCCCACTTTGGAGACTTGACCATCGGCATAGTGGGCTGGAGTGACTACCACCTCACAGGATTTTTGATGGGTCTTCTTGCAGGGAAAAAGAATTTCAAAAGAAAAACACTTTCCAGAGAATCCTGCCTTGAGTTGTTCTATAAAGTATTCCCGCTGATTATCCTGAATCAGTTGGGGAAGGTAAACTCCCAATTGCACATCCCACCCAAGACCTTCTTGCATGGCATAAAGATCTTCCGGAGAGACGTAGTCCAAGGTCCAGTCCCTTGAGACCAAAACAAAAACAAATGGCTTATTCTCTTTTTTTTCCATACCCAAGTTCTGGCATCCCAGATTCTATACCGCCTTGATTTCCTTTTCAGAAAACCATGTATGCTTTTGCCCCATGTTCTTTATTGCCCGGATCA
The DNA here is from genome assembly GCF_014324365.1 of Algoriphagus sp. AK58. GTDB lineage: Bacteria > Bacteroidota > Bacteroidia > Cytophagales > Cyclobacteriaceae > Algoriphagus. The sequence continues at coordinate 33,348 of NZ_QEIG01000019.1, read as the reverse complement.
ATAGGAGCAAAAACACTTCTATTGTGAGCAATGCATTCTTATTTAGTTGAATAAACTTTTTCGTATACGATTTACCGATTCTCGATGAAGGAACCACTTGGTCATTCTTAGGTATATTTGATTTGGCTTCGATAAGTAAATCAAATGAGTATCCTCTAACTCTTTGTCCAAGTCCCAGCATGCCATGGTTAGTTTTTGCTTAGGGTGAAATGGAAGGCGCTGCCCTGTCCTGGGCTGGACTCGGCCCAAATTCTACCGTGATGCTGTTCAACAATTTTTTTGCATATGGCTAGTCCGAGACCTGTTCCGGCAAACTCCTGATTGGTATGCAACCTTTTGAACATCTCGAAAATCCGCTCCGCCTGGCTGGGATCAAACCCTATTCCGTTGTCAGAAATGATAAATTCCCAGCTGTCAGCATATTCCTTTTCTTCAATATTGATTTCCAGGGGTACCTCTCTTTTTCTGTATTTGATGGCATTCCCGATCAGATTTCTAAACAGCATGTTGACAGGGACCTTTTTTCCATGGATCGGAGAAAGGGAACCAGAGGTGATTTTGCCGTTGCTTTCTTCCAAAAGAGTGGCAAAATACTGCTTCTGGTCCTGCACCAATCGGTCCATGTCGATGGATTCCAAGTCAGTATCATCATTTCCGATCTTGCTAAACTCCAGTAAATCGGAGATCAACACATTCATCCGCTGGGAGGCATCCACTGCGAAATGAATATATTGATCGGCTTTTTCATCCAGTTTACCCTTGTATTTTCTTTCCAACAACTGAAGAAAATTGACAACCATCCGAAGTGGTTCCTTCAAATCGTGCGAAGCCACCGAAGCAAACCGCTCGAGTTCGTGGTTTTTTTCCTCCAAAGATTTCCGGGCATCCACGATATCCTGGATCAGTCTTCCCTCCGGAATAATGGCGATCACTTCACCTTCCTTATCCCTAAGCGGCTTAAGATTGAATAAAATCGTTACCGGATTTTTATCCTTATCCCACACAGCCACCTCGTATTGGACAAATTCTCCCTGAGAAGCCCTGTAAATAGCCTGCTCCAATTGCTGCTGGGTTTCCGGAGAGATCTGCCACCAAAAGCAATCCCAAAATTTCTTCCCAACGACATCTTCCGGAAGAAGTCCGCCAAAATCCAGGGCGGTTTGATTTGCCTCTATCAGCTTGCCGTCTGGCTCTAAAAATCCGATAAACTGAAAAGTGGAATTGAAAATCCCTTTGAATTTGCGTTCACTGTTCTCGATTTCCAAGGCTATTTGCCGACTTTCTGTGATGTCTTTCATGGCCACCACGGCTCCTTGAGTCCGACCCAATTCATCCTTGATCTGGTAACCTGAGGTATTGATGAAATACAACCTGCCCGAAATGTGCTTGATACAGATGACCTGATTTTCCACGACCTCTCCCTTCCAAGCCCGGTAAAGTGGCACCTCCTCTTTTTCCAAAAGGGTGACCCCGTCTTCCCGGTAAAGATGATAGTATTTGGCCCACTCTGTTGGGTCTATCTCCTTAGTATCTATCCCATGAAATCCCATGGTTGCCTTATTGAAGAGATTGAGATTCCCGTTTGCATCACAAGCCACTATACCTATATCAATAGTATCCAGCATTGCCTGGATAAATGCCTCCTTTTTGAGAAGTTCATCTTCCAGACTTTTAAACCTGCTGATATCCATGTGGGTTCCGAACATTTTTTCAGGCTTGCCATCATAGGTCCAAGACAATACTTTCCCCCGATCCAATACCCAAACCCAATGTCCATCTCTATGCCTCATGCGGCACTCACATTCGTAATATTCAGACTCGCCGGTAAAACACTTTTCCAACAACTTGCCCGATTTTTCCAAATCCTCCGGATGGGCAAATTTCTCCCAGGTCTTGATAGAGATAGGCCCGAGTTCGTCCAGGCTATACCCTATTATCTCCGCCCAAATTTCATTGAATACCGTCTCCCCTGTCTGTATATTCCATTCCCAAATTCCGGCCTTTGTTCCTCTAATGACATTCTCAAACCGCTCTTTTTGCTCTTGCAGAGCTTGATAGGCTAATTTCCTCGGATTGATGTTTTCTATTTGGGCGATAAAATACCTAAACGATCCATCCTCATTCCTCACCGCTGTCCCATTCAGATTGATCCAAATGATTTCTCCCTCTGAGGTAAAATACCGCTTCTCCATGGAATAGGAATTGATTTTCCTTTCGAACAACTGCTGGGCAAATTCCATATCCTTAAACAAATCATCCGGGTGGGTGATATCCTGGAATGTTTTTTTCAAAAGTTCATCAGGAGTATAGCCTAGCATTCTACAAAGACTTGCATTCACTTTAATCCACTTGCCAGACTCATCTAAAAGCCCCATTCCAATCGCTGCATGGTCAAAGGTGGCCTGAAATTCCAGCATGTCATTATGGGCCATTTCCAACTGAGCCTGTTGTATTTTCTTTTCGACTTCCAGTTTCTGCTGCTTTCTTCCCTGAAAATAATTCACCAAAATCAAGACGATGGAAAGTAAAAACAAAACCAAAAACCCAAAGGAATTAAACCTGGCTTTTGCAAAGTACTCTCTTTTCAGACGGTCGCTCTCCTGAAACAAAGAGGATAAAAGTTCTTGATAGTCTAATTCGACTTGGCCTGAAAGCAGTTGAATATCCAAATTCTCCAATACAATCTGAGCCTTGGCAGAATCCTCAGACATGTGGTCAAAATATCCAACATGACGTTTCAGCTGATCCATTCTTTTCTGAAAGCCGGAAAAAAAACTCTGAAATCCGCTCTCAAATTGTTCAAATCCAGATCGGCTTTTGACCAAGCTGTCTAGTTGGCTTGAAATTTCCAACTCCAAATTTTCAAACGTCGACTTACTCGCAGGATCAACTGATGACTGGTACCGTCGCTTCTCAACGACTAAATCTAAGTAAGTCTTGTAGAATTGATTTAGCTGATTGATTTTGTTTTCAACCTCAAAACTTCTGGTAGCCAAGGCAATCTGATTTCTCAAATTGACAAAGAAGAAGCCTGCACTGATCAAAATGATCAGGACAGAGGCAACCACCAGAAACCGCAAAGATTTTGACGATGGCATAATGGGTGTTAAGCTTATAAGTGTAGGGGTAAAGCAAATGAAAGGTAACTCAATTGAATTGAATTTTGAGCTGAAATCAATAGATGATTGGAATAAAAATTGAACAATTCGGAGAAATCTGTAAATGAAATGTATTCATCTCCCTTCAGGATAGAATTCCCAAAAAAGTGAAATGCGCGCTATGAATGTTAAGCAATTGATTTAGTGATCCTTATTGACTGGACAGCTATTTTTCCCACAGCTTATCAGGCTACGAATCAAGACATCCAAAGCCTCGGTTTACCGGACTGCAATCTGCCAACGGGATAAAAGAATAAAAAAAGAGTTCAAAGTTTGGGTGCTGAAAACCTTAAACTCTGAACTCTGAATCAAATTAGTTTTGGTCTACAGCAAGTCTTGCATTAAGAAATGGTAGATCCGTTGGCTGTGCCCTCATGTGGGTGAAGCAATTTCAGCTTTCCATCCTTGTCTTCTGCCATGAGGATCATTCCTTCTGAGTCGATTCCCATCATTTTTCTTGGTGCCAAGTTGATCAGCATGACGATTTGCTTTCCGATCAAAAATTCCGGCTCGAAGTGTTCCGCCACCCCGCTCAATACGGTACGATAGCCAAGACCAATATCCACTTTCAGCTTGAGGAGCTTTTTGGATTTCGGCATTCGCTCCGCTTCGAGGACGGTAACCACACGCATATCCAGCTTGGCAAAGTCATCGTAGGTGATCAGCTCCTTCATGGGAGTCACAGGTGCATTGGCTGCTTCGTTCATTTTCTTGGCATCAAGGAGTTTTTGTACTTGTTTTTCTACCGTTTCGTCTTCGATCTTTTCGAAAAGAAGACCCATCGTGCCCAATGCCCGATTGGCTTGGATCAGATTTCTGTTTCCTGCCTGAGACCATTTTCCTCCTTCCATTCCGAAGAGGTCGAAAAGCTTTTTGGCAGTATGTGGGAGGAAAGGTTCAGAAACAATCGCGAGATTGGCGGCGATATTTAAAGCAATATTCAAAATCGTTTTGGTGCGAGGCTCGTCGGTTTTGATTTCTTTCCAAGGCTCTGTATCTGCCAGGTATTTATTACCCATTCGTGCCAAATCCATCACGAGGGAGAGGGCCTCCCGGAATCGGTAGCGCTCCAATGAGGTAGCAATTTTCTCAGGAAAAGCTTCCAGCTCTTTCAATACTTCCTGATCAATTCCTCTCAACTCACCTCTTTCGGGGACAATTCCGCTGAAGAACTTTTGCGTCAGTACCACGGCACGATTGACAAAGTTTCCATAAATAGCAACCAATTCAGAGTTGTTTCGGCCCTGAAAATCCTTCCAGGTGAAATCATTGTCCTTGGTCTCAGGGGCATTGGCAGTCAGCACGTAGCGGAGTACATCCTGCTTGCCCGGAAATTCATGCAAATACTCATGAAGCCACACTGCCCAATTGCGGGAAGTGGAGATTTTATCTCCTTCCAAATTCAGAAACTCGTTGGCAGGCACATTTTCCGGAAGCACGTAGCCTCCGTGTGTTTTCAGGATGGCCGGGAAAATGATGCAGTGAAAGACGATGTTGTCCTTACCGATAAAGTGCACCAACTTGGTATCCTGATCTTTCCAATAGGGTTGCCAGTCAATTCCTTTTTCTGCTGCCCACTCTTTGGTAGAAGAAATGTATCCAATAGGCGCATCAAACCATACATAGAGCACTTTGCCCTGGGCATCATTCAAAGGCACCGGAATTCCCCAGTCCAAATCTCGGGTCATGGAACGGGCCTGAAGACCGTCTCCTGCTTCCAACCAAGAACGACACTGACCGAGCACGTTGTTTTTCCAGTCATCCGCATGGTCTTCGAGGATCCACTTTTTCAGGAAATCCTGATAGCGCGCCAAATCCAGGAACCAGTGCTTGGTTTCCTTTAGCACGGGTGTTCTTCCGCTTAGCTTGGATTTTGGATTGATCAATTCGGTCGGACTGAGCGCAGTACCGCACTTTTCACACTGATCTCCGTAGGCGTGTTCGTTTCCACACTTGGGACAGGTTCCTTCGATGTATCGATCTGCCAAAAATTGTCCTGCCTCTTCGTCATAATATTGCTCGGTAGTCTGCTCGAGAAATTCACCCTTCTGGTACAAATCCGTGAAGAAGCCCTGAGCAGTCTCATGATGAATCTTGGCAGAGGTCCTGGAATAGTGATCAAAGCTGATTCCAAATTCCTGGAAGCTATGCTTCATCATCTGATGGTAGTGGTCAACTACCTGCTGGGGAGTTTTGCCCTCTTTGGCTGCCTTGATGGTAATGGCTACGCCATGCTCATCCGAACCGCAGATAAAAGCAACGTCGCGTCCCTGAGAACGAAGGTAGCGTACGTAGATGTCGGCAGGTACGTAGCACCCTGCAAGGTGACCGATATGCAGCGGCCCATTGGCATAGGGAAGCGCCGAGGTAATGGTGTATCGTTTGAAATTTTTATTTCTCATGTTTAATTAGATGGAAGATCGGAGACAGAAGACCGAAGAGGACCTTACTCTGACCACTAAAATTGGCTCCAAAGATAGAGAAATCGACCGAAGGAGAGGCTAGGCGTTGATAAATTCATTGCGGGCTTCCTCGGTCAGAATGCCATTGTAAATGATGCTGATGGCTTGATCATAGATATCCGATGGAGGAATCTTCATTCCTTTTTGAATGGCTTCGGGAAACTGACCATAAAACTTCGGGTCCAAGAGTGACTGCACGGCCGCTGCGTAGAGCATCACGATGAGACTGACATTGATTCTGGGATTGACCAATCCCTGAGCGATCCCTTGCTCGATGAGCTTAGCGAAGCGTGAGTAAGCTGACTCATTGATGTACTCGGTCATGGCTGTCCAGATCTCTGGGGCATGCTCTCTCAGATCTTCGAAAAGTTCAGGATTAATCGGTGCCAAATGTGTGGCAATCACGGTGAGGGAAGATTTGAGCTTGAGTGGAAAAGAAAGGTGACGGTTATCCAGAATTGCCTCCACTTTTGCGGTCATCTTGGTTTTGAGCACTTCAAAGGAAGCGGCGAGCAAATCCAGCTTTCCCGGAAAATACTTATACAGCGTCTTTTTACTCATTCCCAAATCCAGGGCAATATCGTCCATGGTGGTCTGCCGATAGCCCTTTTGGAGGAAATGCCGATAGGCGACATCCAGTATTTTTCCTTCTAATCCCAGTTTTTTACTCATAGTGGGGCAAAGATAATCAAGGCATCGGGTTGTCATGTTTTCCGCTGAAGCTGTTGTCGGAGTTGTCTCGTTGTCACAGTTTACGCTGATGCTTTTGGTTGAAAATCTTACCGTCAGTGTTGTCTGGTTGTCCGCTAAAGCTGTTGTCGGAGTTGTCTCGTTGTCACAGTTTACGCTGTTGCTATTGGTTGAAAATCTTGTCGTCAGTGTTTTCCGCTAAAGCTGTTGTCGGAGTTGTCTCGTTATCAACGAACCTTTACCACTTAATCACTTGAGAACATTACAACTGTAAAACGCGAAGCACACAACTTGATAATCCTACAACCTAGACAACTGGACAACCTTGACAACCACAAAACTTGGACAACCCGACAACGCGAAGCAGACAACCCGACAACCTCCAACAACGCGAAAAAGACATCCCTCAAAAAGCTATTCCCCAATTTTCAAATCCAAGCCTCATTCGGTTAACTTTACCCCACCTAATTTTTACCACCCATGACTCACGCTGAAGCTGCCGCACGGATTGCCCAACTGACCAAAGAGATCAATCACCACAATCATCTGTATTATCAGGAAAGCAGGATTGAGATATCGGATTATGAGTTTGACCAATTGCTGGAAGAACTGGTGCGTCTGGAGCACGAGTATCCCGATCTGCTAAAAAGCGACAGCCCAAGTCAACGGGTGGGTGGCACGATCACCAAGGAATTTCAGACCGTAGAGCATGAATACCGCATGCTTTCTTTGGGGAACACCTATACCATCGAAGAATTGAAAGCATTTGACGAGCGGGTGATCAAAGGTCTCGGACATCAGAATTACGAGTATTTCTGCGAACTGAAATTTGACGGAGTGGCTATCTCTTTGGTCTATGAAAACGGCCAACTCGTGCGTGCTGTCACCCGAGGTGACGGTACCAAAGGAGACGACGTCACGGCCAACGTGAAAACCATTCGAAATATCCCTTTGAGCATCAAAGCGGCCAATGTTCCGGCCAAGTTTGAGGTTCGGGGCGAGATCTTTTTACCCCTCAAAGAATTTGAAAAAATCAACGCGGAACGGGAATCCAACGGAGAGGCGCTGATGGCCAACCCGCGAAATGCAGCCTCTGGCACCCTCAAAATGCAGGACAGCAGCGTAGTGGCCAAGCGAAGACTGAACTGCTATTTCTACCAACTCTTGGGTGAAAACATCGGTGTTTCCAAGCACGATGAAGCCATCCACCTGATCGAAAGCTGGGGATTCAATGTGTCTCCCACCTACAAAAAAGCCAGAAGTATCGAGGGAGTTCTTGCCTACATCGAAGATTGGAGAGAAAAGCGATATCTCTTACCACTGGATACCGACGGAGTCGTATTGAAAATTAATGATTACGATCAACGGGAAGAGCTGGGATTTACGGCCAAAACTCCCCGCTGGGCCATCGCCTACAAATACAAAGCAGAAAGTGCAGAGACCGAATTGCTGTCCATTACCTACCAAGTAGGTCGGACTGGAGCGATCACTCCTGTAGCCAACTTGGCACCGGTTCAATTAGCCGGTACTACCGTGAAGCGGGCCTCCCTTCACAATGCCAATGAAATCGAGCGCCTGGACATTCATGAGCGAGATTTTGTCTTTGTGGAAAAAGGAGGGGAAATCATCCCAAAAATCACGGCCGTCAACCCTGACAGAAGAAAACATGGCGCTCCGCGCATTCACTACATCACCACCTGTCCTGAATGTGGCAGCAAACTGATGCGAAAAGAAGGGGAAGCCAAACACTACTGCCCCAATGCCGCGGGTTGCCCACCTCAGGTCTTGGGTAGGATCGAGCACTTTGTCAGCAAGCGGGCGATGGATATCGATTCTCTCGGAACGGAGCGAATCCGGGCCTTGATTGATCAGGGATTTATCCGAAGCTATGCCGACATCTATGACTTGGACACCAAGCAGCCGCAATTGTTGGGATTGGAGATGAGCCAAGACCAATACGAACGTGAAGTGTCAGGCCTACTCTATATTTCCCTCGAAAAAGCGCTTTTTGCCCTGACGGAAGGCATTTCTTTCAAGCAGATTCAGGATTTCCTTTTGGAAAACAATCATCTTTCATTGAGGGATCGGCTTCGGGCTTTTCAGGCACAGATCAGGGTTTGGAAGAAAAAAGTGCCTGCCAATGTGGGCATGGTAGATTTTCTTCTTCAGAACCTGGATTCCCATCAGGAATTGATGAAAGTGGAAGATTATGTGCCTGTGGCGGTGGTTTTGGAAATCTTTTTGGGCAGACGGGTAGATTTTGAACGAATATTGGAAGCCAGCAAAAAACACGGGACGGTACATACCATTTTGCTGGAGCTTCAACTTACCCTTCCAGACGAAATCAACGAGCGGATCAAAAAACTCAAAGCCAACACCTTCCAAGAAGGCGTCATTTCCAATATGATGGAGGGTATTTTTGCCTCGAAAGAACAACCTTTTGAAAAGGTGCTCTTTGCCCTTGGCATCCGAAACATCGGAGAAAATACCGCTGTAATTCTGGCCAAGCATTTCGGCAGCATTGAAAAATTGCAGGCGGCAAGCACCGAACAACTCCTCGAAATCAACGGGGTGGGCGAAACTCTGGTGCACAGCATTCGGGAGTTTTTTGCGCAGCCGGAAAACCTGGAAAACATCAACAGACTGAAGGCGCAAGGACTCAAATTTGAGATCGAGCAGCGCGAATCCACCCAACTGGGAAATGCGCTGGCAGGTAAGCGAATCCTGGCGTCGGGCAAACTTCAGAATTTCAAGCGGGACGAGATTGTGGACTTTGTACAGGCCCACGGGGGACAATACATTTCTTCCGTTTCCAAAAACCTAGACTTCATCATCGAAGGGGAAGAAATGGGGCCAAGCAAAAAGGAAAAAGCCCAAAAGCTGGGAATTCCGCTGATTTCGGAGGAGGAGTTTTTGAGGCTGGTGAACGGGTAAGAAAATAGAAGCAAGAGGCAAGACGTAAGTATCAAGATACCAGACACAAGTATCAAGAACTAAGGAAGACCAAAACTTTTCCAAAGTTCCAAACTTTGGAAAAGTTGTCAAATTACTGAACCAATCTATGATTTAGGAGATCGTGAGTGGGGATACTCGCTCTAGCAGTAGAATGGAATTCAACATTCATTATTCGAGGTTCGCTATTCAACATTAAAAATTTTGAATAGCGAATATCGAACTTCGAACTTCGAATGTGGAATTAAATCATGCAGATTAAACCTTGGTCACCAGCACCTTATCTATGCGCTGACCATCCTTATCTACGACCTCAAGCTTGAGATTTTGGACAATCACCGAATCTCCCACATTGGGAATGTAGGCGCTTTTGTACAGGATCAATCCAGCCAGTGTGGTAAAGCTTTTGCTTTTGGGAGAGATCTCCAGGTCAAAATACTTTTCAAAATCGATGATCGAATACTGCCCGTCCACCAGCCAAGAATCTTCATCCCGCTGAACGATCTGATATTCATTTTGATCAAGTTCGGTGGAGTCACCAACCAAGGCATCCACCACGTCGTCCATGGTCACAATCCCCACCGTGACTCCATACTCATCAATGACCAATCCGTAGTGTAATTTCTTGGCTTTGAATAGTTCCAGAGCTTGATAGGCAAACATGCTTTCATTCAAAAAAAGTGGGGTTTTCGCGATTTTTCGCAGGTCAAACCCTTCCTGAAGCCGGGCATCAAACAGATCTTTGACTAACACAATCCCGACGATATCATCCAGGTCCCCGTCTTTGCACAAGGGGTAGGCGGAATGCTTCTCTTTGCTGATCTTCTGTCTGACAATTTCCTCCGTGTCTTCTACATCGAAGAATACCAACTCCCCTCGATGAGTCAGCAAGGTGTTGATTCTCCGGTCTCCCAGTTCAAACACCCGCTCCACAATGTCCTGCTCGATATCCATGATCTCCCCTCCTTCTGCACTTTCTTTGATCAGTGCTTTTAGCTCTTCCTCAGAAATCTTACTTTCAGAGGTCCTCTTGATTCCAAAAACCCAAAGCAAAAAATCGTTGGAAACCGACAGAAGCCAAACAAATGGACTGGTGATTTTGGATAGCAGCATCATCGGCTTGGACACGATTAAGGCAATCGACTCGGGAAAAGTCATTCCCAATCGCTTTGGAAACAATTCCCCTAAGACAATGGATAGGTAGGTAATCACCAATACCACCAAGCCCACCGCCAAAGTATTGGAATAGGGTGCCAAAAAAGGCACCTTTTGTATCATCAGATTGAGGTCATCGGTAAGATTTTCCCCACCATACACCCCCAGCATGACACCAATGAGGGTGATACCGATTTGGACGGTGGACAAGAGTTTGGTGGGGTTTTCAGACAGCTCCAATGCCGCCTTAGCCCCGGATTTGCCCTGTTTTTTAAAACTTTCCAACTTAAACTTCCTGGAAGAAACCAGAGAGAGTTCGGACATGGCAAAGATGCCGTTTAGCAAAACAAGAAGAAGGATAATCAGGATTTCCACGGGTTGGTCTATTGGAAGCGAACCCTGAATTTAGACTAAAAAAGCAATCTGTTTTTCATGAAATCAAAAACCTTTTAAAATATCATGTTCAACCCAAAAGCTTCCGACTTTTAGACCCAAGAAATTATCATTTCTTATTATCCGTTTCTTTATCAATAATTCAAAGTGACCTCAACATCGCTCCTCCACCGAGTTTGAAGCTTTTCCGGGAAGGGAAGGAAACCAATAATCGATCAAAACCCACTTTAAACGCACTAAACCCATATTTTTCTTTGAACGGCCCTGAAAAACCAGGGAAGCCCGTATCTTTGCAGCCCTATCAAATCTAAAACCATGAACGCATTCAAAGGCACCGGAGTCGCACTGATTACTCCTTTTCATGACGATCACAGCATTGACTTCGACAGTCTCAAGCGCTTGATCGACCATGTAGTTTCGGGCGGGGTGGATTACTTGGTGGTCCTTGGCACCACCGGTGAAGCTGCCACCTTGACTTCCGCCGAGAAAAAACAGGTGTTGAAAGCCTGCCTGGAATACAATGACGGCCGGGTTCCGGTGATGCTGGGAATCGGTGGCAACAACACCCAAGCGGTATTGGATGAGATCGAATCCACGGATTTTTACGGAGTGGCGGCTATCCTTTCAGTCAGTCCCTATTACAATAAGCCCAGTCAAGCCGGGATCATCGCCCACTACACCGCGATCGCGGACGCATCTCCTGTGCCGGTGGTACTTTATAATATTCCTGGCCGTACCATGTCCAATATGAGTGCTGCCACCACCCTGAAACTTTCCCATCACCCCAATATCATCGGGATGAAGGAGGCCAGCGGAAATCTTGAGCAATGCATGCAAATCGCCGCTGGAATGCCTAAGGATTTTCTTTTGCTCTCAGGCGATGATCTGATGACCAAGGCCCTGATGAGTGTAGGCGGGAGCGGTGTCATCTCCGTACTTGCCAATGCATTTCCTTTGACGTTCAAGACCCTCACTCACGGAGATCACTCCTCCGCATTGGAAGCGACTTTTTCATTGCTGGAATTGAACTCACTCATGTATTTGGAAGGCAATCCGGTGGGCATCAAAAACTTGCTTCTGCACATGGGAATCATCAGCAGTGACCAAGTCAGACTGCCTATGCTTCGTGCAAGCTTGGAACTCAGCAATCAGATCAAAGCGGCTTACCAAAAGTAAATCGGATGAATCCGCTATCCATCTCCCAACTCACTGAAAAAATCAAGCTCGTTCTTGAAAGTGAACTTGAGCCGGTGTATTGGGTAGTGGGAGAAATGGCTGACTTCAGAGTAGCTCCTCAGGGACACGCTTACTTTGAGCTGGTGGAAAAGCAGGGAAATCAGGTTTTGGCCAAAATCAAGGCCAACCTCTGGCAATTTAACTACCGCTCGGTTGCTGCCAAATTTGAAAATATCACCGGAACCTCTCTCAAAAATGGGATGAAAGTCCTGGCCCAGATCTCGGTGGGCTTTCACTCTGTGTATGGGATGAGCATCAATGTGAAGGACATCGATCCCTCCTTCTCCCTGGGCGAGCGGGCAAGGCTCCGGCAGGAAACCATCGATCGGCTGACCCGAGAGGGATTGATTCGGCTAAATGGCAGATTTGAACTCCCTCCTGTGGTGCAACGAATCGCAGTGATCTCCAGCGCTACCGCTGCGGGATACGGGGACTTTGTCAATCAACTGGAAAATAATCCCTACGGCTATCAGGTTTACCATCAGCTATTCAACTCACTAATGCAGGGAAATGAAGCGGTTTCAAGCTTGATTTTTGCCCTTGAGCAGGTAGAGAGTCAGATTACCCAGCAAGGCCTAGAGGCAGTGGTTATTATCCGGGGAGGAGGCGCCCAATTGGACCTTGACTGCTTTGATGATTACCGATTGGGGGCAAAAATCGCCAATTTCCCATTGCCAGTTTTTACCGGAATAGGGCACGAAAGAGACGAAACCGTAGCGGATTTGGTGGCGCATACCCGGCTAAAAACCCCCACAGCCGTAGCGGAGTTTCTACTTTCCGGATTCCGGGAGTTTGAAGAGAATCTTGGACTAATTCTTCAGCGCCTGGATCGGACTACCCAATTCCGAATCAAGGAAGAGGACAGTAAAATCCAGCACTTTTCCCTCCGCACCAAGGCTTTGGCAGTACACAGGCTTTCTTTGGAAAGTGAAAGAGTCAAAACCTTGGGAAGACAAACCGAACAAGCCTGCCGAAACTTGATTCGAATGGAATCAATAGCTTTGGATAGTCTGGAGAAAAACCTAAAGAAAACTTTGGGTCGATTTGTGGAAGTTCAGGCAGGCAAGCTGGATCATTTGGAACAGGTCATCAAACAAATGGACCCTGAAGTCCTGTTGAAAAAAGGCTACACCCGAACAGAATCTCAAGGAAAACCAGTTCATCTGGTAAACCTCTCTCCAGGTGATACCTTGCTTACCCATACTTTTGCCCAAAAAATCAGCAGCACCATTACCCAAATTGAAGAAAAATGAGTGAAATGACCTACACCCAAGCCATGCAACGCCTTGAGTCGATTCTTAGCCAATTGGAAGAAGGCAACAAAACGGTAGACGAACTCTCCGACTTGGTCAAAGAAGCGGCTGAATTGGTAAAACTCTGCAGATTGAAGCTTAGAAGTACCGAAAGTGACATCCAAAAAGCGTTCGAAGGAGCCTAAAGCAGGGCTTTCATTACTATTTACTCAATTCCAATTTCGGCTATGGCATATTTGTTGTCTAATCTGACGGTAAAAGAATGCAAACCCTTTGTTGGAAAACTTATCCCATGAAGTCATTATTGGTCTTTCTTACTTTCTTTTGCTTTCTCTGGAAGGAAAATCCTATCCAAGCTCAGAATTTTTATAAAGAGCGGATTTCAAGAGACAATGTTTTTAGCATTGGAGTTGGGCCTTCTTTTGCCTATTTGGACAACGGAGGGCAATACAGGGATTTTAATTTTGCAATCAAGCCTTCAGTTTCATTTGGATTGACCAAAAAACTTAGCCCATTGGCCGAACTTCGAACGACGGCAGGAGCACAATGGATCAGCAGCGGCGGAAACCCTTCCTTTGTGATAAGAGATAGATGGTATTTTGACAATGCTTCCTTTACGGCAAAGGGGCAGGCCTTTTATTTCGATATGATGCCCAGCTTTTATCTGATTCCCTTCTCCAATCACATGTACAGAAGTAAATTCAACCTGTATGGAGGAGCCGGACTCGGAGTGATGCAGATTACCACCCAACAAACTAAATCCTTCAATCCTGAAGAAGAACCCACCAAACAGTCCATAACAACAGGATATGTGCCCGTTAGGGCAGGATTGAGTTACAAACTTGGTCCATACTCAGACATTGCCGGAGAGGGGACAATGCTTTGGACATTTTCTGACAATTTGGATGGAAACGTAGGGAATAACCGTTACGGAGATCACCTTTTCCAGGCTCAAATTGTGTTTAGAAGGTATTTTGTCCCCAAGCCAAGGGAATAGAGATAAAAGTTCAACTTCCGTAGTTACAATTTTACCGAATCAGGATTTCCCATCACCTGTAAATATTTTCTCTCAATAGTGATGAGCATATTTTGGTAAATCCCGGGAATACGGATGAGGAAATAATCCTTATTCCCTTTTTCAATGCACTCTCCTACCATATCCTGAAGAGGTCCACCCATCACTTTGACTTTTTCCCCGGGCTCGATATCAGAGCCATCCGTTTCCACCGCCACGCCCGTAGTGACTACCCTCTGAATCATCTCCAATTCTTCATCACGGATGGTCGCATGTTGACCGGAGAAATGAACAAACTTAACCGCACCGGGTACTTGTAGGCATTCCCACAGTTGATTACGGTGGGTTTTGACAAATACATATCCATTAAAAAGTGGCCTCTGAACCTTTTTCTTTCGGTCGGACCATTGCCTCAATTCCTCAACAATAGGTAGGTAAACTTCCCAACCACGTTCTTTTAATCGATCTGCGACTTTCTTCTCCGAACGTGACGCGGTATACATCACATACCATTTTAATTCATGCATCTCTCAAAGTATTTGGGAAGGCGAAAATACTAAATGGAAGTTTGTAATCCACCCAAAAAAGCAAAAACCCCCGAAGCAACGCTCCGGAGGTTTTTTCAAAAAAAACCACCAACCTTAATCAATCATGCTTTGATCTTTCGAATTCTCATGGCGAGCTTATCCGCCAGCAAATACATGACTGGTACGATCACTAACGTAATGAGCGTGGCAAAGGTTAGCCCAAATATTACAGTCCATGCCATAGGACCCCAGAATGCTGCATTATCCCCACCTACATAAAACTGAGGATCAAAATCGCTAAGGAGTGTGCTGAAATTAATGTTCATCCCAATGGCTAGTGGTATCAATCCCAACACAGTGGTGATCGCCGTAAGCAAAACAGGACGAAGACGGGTTTTGCCTGATTCGATAATACTTCCAAGCAGGTCATTGTATTCCAGAAACTCTCCCGCTTTAATTCCTTTTTCCTCCCGCTTTCTGGCTCTCACCAAATCGGTATAGTCAATCAATACAATGGCATTGTTTACTACTACCCCTGCCAAGGAAATGATCCCGATACCTGTCATGATCACCACAAAGTCCATGTTGAAAATGACCAAGCCCAAGAATACCCCTATGGTACTGAACAATACTGAGGTCATAATAATAAACGGACTGATCACGGAGTTGAACTGGGCCACAATGATCAGGAAGATCAGAGACACTGCGATTCCCAAGGCTCTCAAGAGGAAGGCCTGTGATTTAGCCTGCTCTTCCTGTTCACCGGTATATTTTACGGTAATCCCCTCAGGCACTTCGTAGTTAGCCATCAAATCCTTGATCTGAGTGTTGATTTCAGTGGCGTTATACCCATCCAAAACATTGGAAAACAGGGTTACGGCTTTTTCCAAATCCTTTCTCTTCACCGATCCATAAGTAGATCCGTATTTGATATCGGCAACAGCTGAGATGGGCACTTCACGCTTATCTCCAAACTTATCTCTGAAGCCTATCTTCTTATTGACCAGGGTATTGATATCGTATCGAGAAGCCTCATCCAATCTTAGCTGAATAGGATAATCGTCCTCACCTTCTTTGTATTTGGATACTTCCAGTCCAAAGAGAGAAGTTCTCAGTTCAGTAGCAATCGAAGAGGTAGAAAGTCCAAATCTCCTCGCCTTCTCCCGATCAATATTCACCACTACTTCAGGACTTCCCAGAGAAAGGTCCGTCTTCAACTCTTCTAAGCCTTGGATATTGTTAGACTCCAAGTAAAGCTTGGCATCCTCCACAAAACTGATGAGTTGCTCATAGTTTTCACCCACAAACTCAATATTCACCGGATTACCTACAGGAGGTCCATTTCTTTGCTTATTGACCGTGATCAACACACCGGGATACTTGACTACCAAATCACGGATAGCCTCCATGGCATCGTTGGTATTGATACCCTGACGGAACATGTAATCCACAAAGCCGATGGTGATTTTGGCCTTGTGTGGTGTAGCCTGTGTACTAGGTCCCTCGGTAGGATCACTGGTACCTTGACCCACTTGGGTAATTACAGATTCGATGATACCACCGTAAGGTTCCAATGCCTGCATCATTTCATCTTCCATACCGTCTACAAAAGTATTGGTCGCTTCGATACTGGTACCGATAGGAAACTCCACATAAACATTCACCAATTGTGGCTGATTGTCGGGGAAGAAGAGTACTTTGGGAGCCCTGATGCCCAATAATACGATGGAGAAGATGAGTAGAAGAAAGGTGCCTCCGAAAATCAGATACGGTTTTTTTCCTTTCAAGGCATAGGTCAAGGTGGATTCATAGGCATTCTCCAATTTCACCAAAAAGACCAATTGAAACCACTTGATGGCTTTTCTAAGCAAGAACACATTAAATAGTGTCAACACGGATGCCACTAAAGAAAGGGATCCTAGAGCGGTCCAGCCCACCAGGTAAAAGATGGTTGCTATGACCAGGAAAATTCCTGCAATGATCATAAATCGTTGCTTTGGCTTTTCCTGAGTCATGTCATCGATTTTCATATACATGGCCGTCATCACTGGGTTGATCACCAAAGCCACAAATAAGGAAGAGGAAAGCACGATGATTAACGTGATAGGGAGGTATTTCATAAATTCTCCCACCACATCCTGCCAGAAAGCCAGGGGAAGGAATGCCGCCAAAGTGGTAGCTGTAGACGTGATGATCGGCCAAGCTACTTCACCCACGCCCTCTTTTGCAGCTTGAATGGCTGGCTTGCCTTCCTGCATGAGTCGGTAGATATTTTCCACGACCACAATTCCATTGTCAACCAACATCCCCAAAGCCAAGATCAAAGAGAAC
This sequence comes from Algoriphagus sp. AK58, assembly GCF_014324365.1. Lineage (GTDB taxonomy): Bacteria > Bacteroidota > Bacteroidia > Cytophagales > Cyclobacteriaceae > Algoriphagus. The sequence continues at coordinate 16,176 of NZ_QEIG01000019.1, read as the reverse complement.
AACACCATCAGATTGAGGGTGATCCCGAAAGCATTGAGAATCAGGAAGGAAATAAACATAGACAAGGGGATCGCCGAGCCCACGAATAGGGCGTTTCGGAAACCCATGAAAAACATCAATACCAATACAACCAGGATAATCCCAAAGATGATGGAGTTTTCCAAGTCTGCTACCTGAGTTCGGGTCTGCTTACTTTGGTCATTGGTAATGGTGATCTCCAAATTGCTTGGGAAACGGTTAGCCTTGCTATTATCAATGATGGTTTTGATCTTATCCGCTGCGTCAAGCAAGTTTTCACCGCTTCTCTTGGTCACGTTGATGGTTACCACAGGAAGATTCTTGCTTCTGGCATAGGAAGTTCTGTCCTTAAAGGTATCCTTGATTTGGGCTACGTCTCTGAGGTAAACGATCTTTTGTTGATCGGTCTTGATGATGACGTCCAAGAGGTCCATGGGATTTGAAAATTCCCCATCCACTCGCAAGGTTCTCTCAAAATCACCTCCTTTGATGCTACCCCCGGAAATGGTCAGGTTTTCAGCCTGGATAGCTCCGGAAATATCTCCGAAACTCACTCCGACAGCCTCCATTTTGTAAGGATCCACATTGATCTGAATCTCTCTTTCTACAGTGCCGGCCAAATCTGCCTTTGAAATCTCAGGAAGCTTCTCAATCGCATCCTCAAGGTATTCCCCAAACTTCTTCAGTTCCTGCTCGGAATAGGGCCCCGAAATATTGACGTTCATGATCGGGAAGTCTGAAGTATTGACTTCCAAAACATTAGGCTCCTGATCCAGATCAGATGGCAATTCACTTTTGGCTTTATCTACGGCATCCTTTACATCCTGTATCGCTTTGGAAATCTCCACGCCGGGTGTAAACTCGATCACGATGGAAGAAAAGTCCTGCACCGACGTAGACTTGATGTCTTTCACATTATTGAGGCCTTTGAGTTCCTTCTCAATAGGACGGGTGATCAGATTTTCCATATCTACCGGTGAGTTACCGGGATAGGGAGTACCCACGTAAACCGTCGGAATGACGATTTCCGGAAAGCTTTCTTTGGGCATGGTTCGATAAGCACCCAGACCCAACACCGTAATAATAAGTGTCAAAATCACCACCGAGGTGGAATTGTCCACGCTAAAGCTGGACAACCCAAATTCACGGATGGTTTTAGATTTTTGAAAATCTGTCATGGTTTAAAGCTGTGAAATGTTCACACTGAAATTATCCCCTACTTCGCGGAATCCTTTGTCAACCAGAGTTTCTGTACCATTAAGTCCCTCCAGGATTTCGGTCTCGTCTCCAAACGTGTATCCGCGCTTCACATATTTCTTTTTGGCCACTCCATTTTCAACCGTAAAGAGGTAATCCCCTCTGTTATCGGCCAAAATCAGGTGAGCAGGCACAGTCACACTTTCCTTGTTTTTATAATCCTGAATCTTCAGAACGGAAATCATGTTTGGCTTCACTTCAGGAAGATTCGGAAGGAATACTTCTACTTTGAAGGTCCTGTTGTTGGGATTGATAATCGATCCGATTGCCGAAACCTTCGTTTTCATGGTCTTATTGATGGAAGGGAAAGAAACTTCCACAGAGTCCCCTTTGGAAAGTACACCGATGTAGCTCTCGGAAATATCTGCCTCAATGAATAAGTCGCTTTCACCTACAAACTGAAACATGGGAGTACCGGGCTGCACCAATTCACCCAATCGAACCCGCACAGTCTCTACGGTTCCATTGAAAGGCGCCCGGACTACAGCCTTGGAAAGTTGGGTTTTCATGGATGCCAAACTTTTTTCCAGTCCTTCTTTTCGATTCTTGGCTTCCAGGTATTGGATTTCGGTACCGATTTTTTGTTTCCAAAGTCTCTCTTGCTTTTCAAATACAGTAATCGCAAGGGAAAGATTATTTTCCATCTCCTCGATGTTGCGCTGAATGACTTCCGCATCAATCGTGGCCAAAACCTGACCTTTGCTCACACGCATTCCTTCAATGGCAGGCACATCCAGGATTCTACCTGCTGTCTCTGCACTGATGCTTACGTTTTTCTTGGAAAGTACCGAGCCGGTCACTTCCACGTAGTGGGTAAATTCACCCTTTTTGGCCGAGGCGGTAGTGATAAGCAGGGATTTCTTGTTGGCTGCAGCAAATTCAGGATCCTCCTTGGCAATTTCTGCCTCCAAATTTTTGATCTGGGAGGACAATTCTGAAAGCTGCTTTTTCATGGCCTCCAGCTCTGCTTTTTTGGCTTCTACACCTTCTTTTGCACAAGAGCTTGCTACAATCGAGAGCGCAAGAATGGGTAAAAATTTGAATACTAGTTTCATATCGGTTGAGATGAGATTTTTTGAAAATGTTGGTTTAGTTAGTCAAATCGGCCTTCAACAGGCCAAGGGCTTTTTCAAGATTTACTTTGGAAATCAGACCGTCATAGAGGGCTGCCAGGTAGTTGATTTCGGCTTCGATCAATGCGGCATCTGCATCCACCACTTCAAGATTTGACCCGACACCTTCCTGGTATTTGATACGGGCGATGTCGAAGACTTCCTGTGCCAGCTTGAGATTTTCCATCTGGACATCTAGGATATTGAGGTCATTGGTCAGATTGGCTTTGGCGGTAAACAGTTCGTTTTTGAAGCTTTGGTTTAAGAATAACCGCTGATTTTCCAGCTGATTGATGGTAATTCTGTTTTTCTGAATTCTAGCGCTTTTGGATAAGCCGTCAAAAATCGGGATGTTCATACTTACCCCGATCAGTGAGCTACCAAACCAATTTCGGCTGTCATAGACCGTGTTCAATTCATTTCCCGCACCTCTTCTCAGCGTATTTCCATTAAAATCAATGGTGGGCATATACTGGCTGGTGTTGTACTTGAGGTCTAGCTGCTGCAACTCGATTTGGGTATTCAGCTGGTCTAATTCAATCCGGCTTTGTCCTTCTTCCACTAACAACCTGGCAAGATCTTTTCTCGGATTAAGTTCCTTGAGTGTCTCTGTGATCACAATCTCCACATCCATTGGCATCCCCATTTGCAGCTTGAGGATTTCCTTGCTGATTTCCCAGGCTGTTTGGCTGCGCTGTGTTTGTGTGTAGGTATTGTTTCGCTGCACCAGAATTCGGGACACGTCGATTTTCTCCGCAAATCCGGCTTCATTCAAGGCTTTGGTTTCCTTAAGCAACGAATCAATACGAGCCAAGTTGGCTTGGGCAAGACGGATTCTTTCCTGGTTGACCAAAACCCCGAAATAGGCTTTTTTAACGTTCTCGATGACATCATTTTCAGCTTTTACCAGGTCCAGATCAGTAAGTTGGGTCAGGGTCTTCGCTGCTCTCAAACCCACAAAGAAAGATCCGTCGAAAATCATCTGGGTCATGGTAATCCCCACTCCTGAGGAGTAACTCACTCCAAACCGAGCAGGAATCACATCACTCGGATTGCTGGGATCTCCAAATGGAGGCTGATTGGGAAGAAAAACAACCGGAATCTGAGGGTTGTAGTCCAAATTGAACGAACCGTTGATCTGGGGCAGACCCAAAGCAGTTGTTTCTTTTACGGTAGCTTTTGAAATCAGCGTTTCAAGACGGGCATTTTTGGTGTTAACATTGTTTTCGATCGCATACAAAATCGCCTCATTGAGCGTGAGTTGAGCCACCTGCTGGGCTTCTGTCATCGAAAAACTGAACCCTAGAATAAAAGCACCTAAAAGGTATTTTTTCATGTGTTTAAATTTTTTTTTAAAGGCTACATGGAATCTTGCATGACCAATTGATGGCTTCATACCGGATTGGATTAAATGAAATTTTTCTTAACTCAGTAATTCTTTTTGGGATTGGTAGGCCTGTCTTCCTTTTTCTGTGAAAATCCCGTGAAGAAAATGATCCATCAAAACCAACTGCTCTTCCACAAAGTTGTAGTCAGACTTTGTGAAGTTTGCCGGATCGAATGCAGAGGTAATTTGGTTCAACCTGACCTTGGCCAGAATCTGGGAATCGATCTCAGGCCTGAAATACCCCAACTCCTTTCCTTTTTCAAGAACGTTTACCAAGTCAGTCTGAATGGTACATTCCTTAAAATCTTCAAACATCTTCCAAGCTTCAGGGAAATACTTCTGCACTTCCATGATCACCATAGGGTTGATCGAAGAAAGTCTTTCCCGCATCATTTTGGAAGTCTGTACCAAATGCTCAATCACCCCGTCTTCTCTTTCCAAAATAAAGGCAAGCCGCTTTCTGTCTTCCTCCAAAATCTGGGAAAACACCGCTTTGACGAGATCCCGCTTATCAGCATACTCTTGATAAATCGTCTTTTTCGAAATCCCAGCTTGCCTGGCAATGTCTTCCATCGTGATCGCACGGACGCCAAATCGCGCAAACTGCTCAGTGGCTATCTGTAAAATTCTCTCTCGTGTCTCCAATTCTTCTTTCCGAATTTGGAAGCAAAACTATGGAAACTTTCATTTGGTTCAAAGTTTCCTCAGTTTTTTTGAAAAATATTATTCTAAAAAATGATTAATAAAATGTTCATTTTCGAACAAAATTAATCACCACGTGCCTTTCTAGGAATTTTATTCCGAAATAGCAAAACCTGGATTCAACATTTATCTCCAAATCCTTAAATTCAATACAAAATTTTCTTGAATGAATTACGTCCAACACGCCCATGGTAAATGGGCCTACCAAAAATCAGGAAAGGGGCAGGAGTATTTTCTGGTCTTCCATGGATTTGGTCAGACGTACCATGACATGCTGCCGTTCGATCAGATCAGAAAACCCGGACAGACTTTTCTTTTCTTCGACATGTTTTATCACGGACATAGCCAATGGACCCATTCAGAAAAACCTTTGGACCGGCAGATTTGGAAAGAACTCATCCACAAACTTCAACAACAGGAAGGATTTCAGGATTTTCACCTCATCGGCTACAGCATGGGTGGGAAATTCGCCTTACTGACTTATGAATTATTACCCGCCTCGGTTAAAAGCCTGACCCTATTGGCTCCTGACGGAATAAAAACAGGACTTTGGTATAGCATGAGCAGCTATCCAAACTATCTCCATGTTCTGTTTAAGCGGGTGGTATTTAAACCCCAGCGATTTTTCGGCCTGGTAGAAGGGCTCAATTCCGCAGGATTGGTAGAAAAAAGTCTGGTGAAATTTGTCAAAACCCAGATGGAAACCCGATCCAAAAGGGCCCAAGCCTATTTTATCTGGAAGGTTTTCGGAAACATCCAGCTTCAACTGGGAAAAATCATTCGGCAATCTAGAAGCAAATCCATTCCAATGACCTTGTTCATAGGTGAATTTGACAAAATGGTCAGCGCAGAAAATCTCGAACGCTTCAGCTCCAAAATCCCTCATCTACGCAAAATCATCCTACCCATAGGCCATGGAGGCTTGATCGAAGCCGCCGCCGAGCACCTTCGAACCAATGGATAGTGCAACCCCTTCTGCTTTCCCTGATCCAGCCATACTTCTCTGATCAATCCTACGGCTATCGGTCCTGAAGGAACCATTTTTTATATCCAAACGGGGGAAAGGTCAATTCAATTTTGAAATCTTTCAATCCACCAATTTTCCAATCTCCCACTCAAATCCTTACCTTTGCAACTTACCAGCCCAAGGACATGATTTTCTTCTTTGAATCCCCTCAGAAACTCATCTACGGAGTTCAAGTTCCCCACCCGCTCAGCACTGAAGACATCTCAAAACTCACCTGGCTTTTTGGCGAAGCCCAACTGATCTCAGGTGAAAAAGTACCCGGAAAATATTCCGGACCGAGAAAAGAAATGATCACCCCCTGGTCCACCAACGCCGTAGAAATCACGGTCAACATGGGGATCCAAGGCATTCAGCGCATCGAGGAGTTTTTCCCGATGAGCGAAGGAGACCAAATCGACCCCATGCTCCAGAAAGCATACGACGGACTCGATCAGGAAATCTACGACATCCACCTCCAGCCCGAACCGATCAAAGCCATCACCGACATTGCTTCTTACAACAAGTCCGAAGGACTAGCTTTGAGCCAAGAGGAAGTGGATTACTTGGAAAATGTCTCCAAACAATTGGGCCGTCCCCTCACCGATTCTGAAGTTTTCGGCTTCTCCCAAGTCAACTCCGAACATTGCCGTCACAAAATCTTCAACGGCTCTTTTGTCATCGATGGAGAAGAAAAGCCCCTGACACTTTTTCAACTGATCAAAGAAACATCCAAACGCAATCCCAACCGGATTGCTTCCGCATACAAAGACAACGTGGCCTTTATCCAAGGCCCAAGAGTGCAGCAGTTCGCGCCAAAAACACAGCATCAGGCTGATTTTTTTGAGCCAAGAGAAATCGACACCGTCATTTCCCTGAAGGCGGAAACCCATAACTTCCCGACTACAGTCGAGCCCTTCAACGGTGCGGCGACAGGTTCGGGAGGAGAAATACGAGACCGCTTGGCGGGAGGTACCGCATCCATACCATTAGCAGGTACAGCGGTATACATGACCTCCTACTCCCGATCTGAAAAAGGAAGAAGCTGGGAAAAAAATCTAGCCGAGCGTCCTTGGCTGTATCAAACCCCGATGGACATCCTGATCAAGGCTTCGAATGGTGCTTCTGACTTCGGAAACAAGTTTGGACAGCCGCTGATCGCAGGTTCCGTTTTGACCTTTGAGCACGAAGAAGGCGACAAGCAATACGGTTTCGACAAGGTAATCATGCTCGCAGGGGGTATAGGCTTTACCAATGCCAACTACACCAAAAAAGGCGAACCCAAGGCCGGCGACCAGATCGTGATCATGGGTGGTGACAACTACCGCATCGGGATGGGCGGTTCAGCAGTTTCTTCATTGAATACCGGAGAACTCTCCAACGCCATCGAGCTCAACGCCATCCAGCGCTCCAATCCGGAAATGCAAAAGCGCGTGTCCAACGTGATCCGCGCCATGGCCGAAAGCGAAAACAACCCGATCATCTCCATCCATGACCACGGAGCAGGAGGACATTTGAACTGTCTTTCGGAACTCGTGGAAAGTACCGGTGGCACCATCCACATCGACCAACTTCCGGTAGGTGACCCAACCCTTTCTGCCAAAGAAATCATCGGAAATGAATCTCAGGAGCGTATGGGATTGGTGGTTGGAAAAGAAAATATCGATACCCTCAAGCAACTCTCCGAGCGTGAGCGTGCGCCCTTCTACGTGGTGGGCGAGACGACGGGAGACATGCACTTCACCTTTGAAAATCAAAAGACTGGGGAAAAACCGGTAGATTGGGACCTGGCCTATATGTTTGGTTCCTCACCCAAGACCGTGTTGGAAGATCAAAGCGGACAGGGTTCCACTTTTGCCGAGGCTGACTATCAAGCCGGAAAACTGGCAGAATACATCAAAGAAGTCCTTCAGCTCGAGGCGGTTGCCTGTAAAGATTGGTTGACTAACAAAGTGGACCGCTCCGTAACCGGAAGAGTAGCTACTCAGCAGACCGTGGGCGAAATCCAACTTCCATTGAATGACGTGGCCGTGATGGCCCTGGACTTTACCGGAAACAAAGGCATCGCTACCTCCATCGGACATGCTCCGGTAGCGGCCTTGGCCAATCCGGAGGCAGGCAGCCGATTAGCGATAGCAGAGGCATTGACCAATTTGGTGTTTGCACCGGTTCAGGATGGACTGAAAGGCGTTTCCCTCTCTGCCAACTGGATGTGGCCTGCCAAAAACAAAGGAGAAAACGACCGACTTTACCGCGCAGTGAAAGCTGTTTCGGACTTTGCCATTGAGCTGGGAGTAAATATTCCTACCGGAAAGGATTCCCTATCCATGACTCAGAAATACCCTGACGGAAAAGTGGTGTACTCTCCTGGTACAGTGATTATCTCCACGGTGGGCGAATGCGCTGACATTACCAAAACGGTCAAAGCCGCACTTCTCCCAAAGGCAGGAACCAAAGTATTATACCTTGATTTCTCCCAGGATTCCGCAAAACTGGCGGGTTCATCATTATATCAGATCCTTAATAAGGTCGGAAAAGAAACCCCAACCGTAGCCGATTCTGATTATTTCAAAAGAGCTTTTGAGACTGTTCAACTTCTGATTGGAAGCGGTATGATCTTGTCAGGTCACGATATTTCTTCCGGTGGCATCATCACGGCTTTGCTGGAAATGTGCTTCCCAAGCCAGAATGTTGGGCTTGCTGTGAAAGAATCCCGTTTGGGCGAATCTGACCTGGTGAAGGCACTTTTTGCAGAGAATCCGGGGATCCTCATTCAGGTTACCAATGATCACGTAGTGGAAGATCTGCTTTCCAAGGCAGAAATCGACTTTGTAGAATTAGCGGAAGTGACCCTGGATGGAAAAGTAAATCTGGAATCTCAGAGCTTGGACGTTGCCGAGTTGAGAGACTTATGGTTTAAGTCCTCTTACCTCCTGGACCGAAAGCAAAGTGGAGAAAAGCTCGCCAAAGACCGATTTGACAATTATAAAAAACAGGCCCTGAGCTATGACTTTGCTCCCGGATGGAAAGGTAAATTTGAAACCCTTGGCGTAGATCCTTTCAGAACGACCAAAGGTAAAGCCAAGGCAGCCATCATCCGTGAAAAAGGGGTGAATGGTGACCGTGAAATGGCCTATGCGCTGTGGCTGGCGGGATTTGAGGTGAAGGACGTGCACATGACCGACCTGATCTCCGGTAGAGAAGACCTCAGCGATGTGCAGATGATCGTCTTTGTGGGTGGCTTCTCCAACTCCGACGTCTTGGGTTCGGCCAAAGGATGGGCGGGTGCCTTCCTATACAACCCGAAAGCTAAGCAGGCGCTCGACAACTTCTATGCAAGACCGGATACCCTATCACTCGGAGTGTGCAACGGTTGCCAGCTGATGATCGAGCTCGGTCTCGTGACTCCTGACCACGATCAAAAACCAAAAATGCTGCATAATGCAAGTCATAAGTTTGAGTCCTGCTTTGTGAATGTGACTGTGCCGGAAAACAATTCCGTGATGCTCGGCAGCCTCAGCGGACAGCGATTGGGCGTATGGGTAGCGCACGGAGAAGGCAAATTCTACCTTCCAAAAGGTGAAAACGCCTACCACTTCGCCATGAAGTACAGCTACGCCGCCTACCCAGGAAATCCCAACGGCTCTGACTTTGCGACAGCGGGTATTGCTTCCGTGGACGGGCGTCACCTGGCTATCATGCCACACATCGAGCGAAGCCTAAAGCCGTGGAACTGGGCCCATTACCCTAGTGAACGAAACGACGACTTCACTCCTTGGCTGGAGGCGTTTGTGAATGCGAGAAAGTGGGTTGAAAACAAGATTTGAGATTTCTTATTTGAAATTTGAGATTATGTATATCCGCTTTCTTACCAGTATCAACAAAAATACGGCTAATTGACCGCTAAAAGGATCAGAATCCGGAAGCTTCGGTTTTCGGTCTTCGGTCTTCCAACCAGCTTTACAAAGAAAATAAGGCAACTGGCATAATTGCGGACAATCATATTTGAGATTTATGGATCCCTTCTGGTTGAAAGCCGGAAGGGATTTTTCATTTAATTCTATCTCAGGATTTAAACTTTTTGAACTGGTACAGAATTAGAGGAGGAATCGGACTGTAATTTTCATCTTACATTAAAAACAAAATCCTCCTTCCCTATGAACTTCAGGATTCCTGTATTTCTTCTGTTGAGCCTTGGTCTTTCCGTCCACACTTTAGCCCAAACCCAGGAAAACACCATCAATGAGCAGATTAAAAACGAGCGGGATGCCCAACTCAAGGAACTTAACGACAAACTGAAAACGAATGAGGAACTGATCAGTAAACTGACCGAAAAGTTGGCTGCTACCGACTCCAAAACTGCCACCGATAAGGAGAAAATCAAGGACTTGGAAACCCTCCAACTCGCCTTGGATGATCGGCTGAGAATCTTGGAAGAAACCCCAAAAACCAAAATCAATCTGAATGGACAGCTGGCATTTACCGAACTGTTAAGCATCCAGCGGGACATACAGCCTGTAGATCTGTTTTTGACGTCTCAGACGTTCTTCACTCAACTGGGAAACATCGGAAAGATCCAACAATACAATGGGTTTACCTCTTGGAAGTCTGAATATGACAAGTGGTACAAAAAGCAAGGCCAGGAAGATCCTTTGGTCAATGTACTCAACACCTCGATCAACCTGATCAGCTCGGCTTCCGCAGCCGTGCCCCTCTATGGAACTATGGTCAATACGGCAATTTCCGGCATCAACAACATCATGATGACCATGGGTAAAAGAGAAAAAGATCTTTACGATAAAACTCCCCAAATGCTGCTTTTGCTCAATGTGACCAGCCAGTTTGAACAACAAAAATCCATTATCGACCACGAATGGACTCTGATCAATAAGGAACTGGAGCAACTACAAAAGGAAAATACCGAGTTGCTTCAGGAGCAAATGAGCTACTACGGTATCAGCATGGATCGCTACCAAAGCCGATACCTAAGAGCAACACTTGACAGCGATAGGGAAGCATTCAAAAATGAATGCCGCAAAATCATCTCAGACAAGCTTTCCGGGTTGGACAAAAATCCTTCCAGCAAAGGGAAATGGTTGGGACAGGTCGAAACCTACATGTACAAGGTGCAATCTCTGAGGCTTCGCTTTGGCCAACTGACCATGAGAATGATGGCCAATATCGAGCAATACCAACAGCTCATCACGATGTATTCGGATGCCACCAAATTCCCGGCAGAATTTACCTCCAAAATCAACAGCCTAAACAATCCCCTCAACTCTTTGAAAAACAAGTTTAATTCCTCCTTTAATCCCGCCCGATACATTGAGGACTCCGCGGTGATGTACATTGAAAGAAATTGATTTGAGGTTTTAATGGAATTCCATTCCCTTTTTGCGACAGCAGAAAGGGATTTTCTATTCCTGAATGTCTGAAATGAAGTTGAACAAAGGCCTGTATGGCATCAGGCAATTTTATTCATCAGGGAAATCCTCGATTTTTTATCCTAAAATCCTAATTTAACAGGATGAACCGACGTCCATTTCTACATAAACTTGGCCTTCTTGGCACTTCCCTCATGACCATGCCTTTTATTTCCTATGGGAAAATGGAGTTCCCAAAAGCCACCCGACTGAAATTCATCACTGCTTCCGACGGACATTGGGGTCAACCCAACACGGACTTTGAAACCTCGCATCGAAACCTAATAGAAGCCATACACCGAGAAAAAGACGTGGACTTTGTCGTGTTCAACGGAGACCTTATCCACGACGAACCCAAGTTTCTACCTCAGGTGATGAATGTTTACGAACAGTTGCAAATGCCTTGGTATGCCACTCGGGGCAACCACGACCGGGTTAGTGAAGCGGTTTTTCAGGAGGTCATGCACCAACCCACCAACTTCTCCTTCATCGCCAAAGACTCAGGTATCCTTCTGTTGGACTGCTCCAATGAAAAAGGAGAATACCTCTGCGCCGATCTGGAATTCACCAAAACGATCCTAGACGAATACGCGAAGCTACCCCAGGTCTTTGTCTTCGTACATATTTCCCAAAACGACTGGACCCGGCACGGAGTGGACTGCAAGCCATTTCTGGATCTGGTGACTTCCTATCCGAATGTCAAGGCTACTTTCCACGGACATGACCACGATGTGGACGGGCAAATGATTTATAAGAAAAAACCCTTCCTTTGGTCAGGGCATTTTGGGGGAAGCTGGGGTAATCCATTTCCATCCTACCGGGTATGTGAGGTAGGAGAAGACGGGAAAGCCATCACCTACCTCAAGACCGTCAAAGAAGGAATGATTCTAAACGGTCACAACCTTTAGATTACCCCTGAACGAGGATAAATTTTTGCTCAGCCCCTATTCCTTCTTGGCACGGATGACCACAAAAGAGCCTTCTCCGTATCCGGGGCGGGCAATTTGAACTTCCTTGATCTGATCCAAATCTCCGAAGATGGTTTGGGTGATGACGGGCAGCTTAAATCCAGCATTTTTCAGGATTGCCAGCACCTCTTCCACTCCATAAAAATGAGCCTGTCGGTAAAACGTACTTCGGCTTCGCTTGGCTTCATACTGCTTACCCACGATACCATTTTTATCAATAAAGGCTACGATTACAGAACCACCGGATTTGAGAACCCGATATGCTTCCTTCATCGCCCGGGGAACATCCTCAAGGTAGCAGATGGTCACAAATAGAACAAAGTCGAAATGAAGATCTTTGTAGGGGAGATTTTCTGCCCAGGCATCCATTACTTCAATCCCCCTCTCCAAGGCTAGGTTTCGCATGTTTTCCGAAGGCTCGATCCCCTCTTTGATGCCGAGCTCCAGAGCAAACCGCCCTGTCCCCAACCCCACCTCTATGCCCTGAAGATTTTCGGGCAGTTCTTGCATTTGGGAGCGTATGGCTTCCACTTCCGATTGAAAGACATCGGGATAATTTTCAAACCAAGCCTCATACTCATCGGTATGCAGGTCAAAGGGTGCAGTGGTCTGTGTCATAATGCGTTAAGTTGAAGTTTTGCACAGATCCCAATTACGAATGAATTCCTGAAAAAAGAGATGACGGTAATCAGCTACCTAGCTGACCTTCAGATACTTTTTTTTTACTGGCAGCCCCCTTCTCTAAAAAATCTCCTACTTTAGCACAGGGGGTCTTTCCTCTCAGATTTAGAGGATTTTGAAACTCCGATTTTCTTTCTTGGGAATTTACAATCGCCTTTTTACTTCCTGTTCACCAAGGTCGCGCCTTATTTCTCATACTCAATTTTGGTGATTCGCCACGTCATCTGCATGGTAGGCGTTTGGACTATTGCCTCATCACCCACTTCCTTTTTGAGCAGAGCTTGGGCCATGGGTGAATCAATGGAGATGTAATCCCTTCGCTCAAAAATCTCCTCTCCGCCTACAATCCGGAAGCGGATCTTTTGCTTTTTGGCATTTTCGATCTCCACCCAAGCGCCAAACATCACTTTCCCTTCCTGGTAAGGGGTATAGGGAATGACCTTCAAATTATCCAGCATTTTTCGCAGGTAATGGACCCGTCGGTCGATTTCGCGAAGGCGTTTTTTATTGTAGGTGTAATCTGCATTTTCTGAGCGATCCCCCAAGCTCGCCGCCCAAGCTACTTTTTGCGTGGTCTCCGGACGCTCGACTCGCCACAGGTGGTCCAATTCGGCCTTCAACTTTTCCAACCCTTCGGGAGTAATCCACAGTGTTTTCATGTTAGCACTTCAGGTTTTTAGACATCATTTGAGATTCGACATTCGATGTTCAAAGTTCGATGTTCGACATTCAAGATTACAACTCTTCCCTATTTCCATTTAGATCAAAGTCTTCCTATCTGACATCCCCTGGGTTTGCTTCTGCTTCCTTGTAGGCAGTCATAAGGTTGCATAGACATGTAACAATACTTTTCCATTATCCCACTTTGGACCCTTCTAATTACCTTAGTGCCCTTTGCGGTGAAAATCCTTAGTTCGCTGAACCCAAATACGCTCGCAGATTTTTAAAGGTCTCATAAGGCCCTTCCGCGAGCGAAAGATTCATCAACCAAGCCGGGATAGAACCTCCCGGGTCAATCAAAATGCTGTGCTTGATTTGGATCTTGTTTGCGTCCACCACCTTGATGTACCAATGGGCTTCACTCAACGGAACGCGCACAAAGCCCTCTCGGGGAGGGATAAAATCAGGCTTCCCAATAGCCGAGAAGTGATACTCCTGAGGAGTTGAAGTCGGTGACATCTTCACATGAAGAATCAAATCCCGGTTGGAAACAGGCCAAGGGGTTTCCAATTCGGCCCGGTAGATAAACTCGTTTTTCGAAATCCTCTTCAGCATCTCGGTGTTGACAATTTTATACTGCCACTTGTGAAAGTTATTCAAATCGAACAATGCCTCCGAAAGCGCTGACAAGGAGGCAGAAACCGTAAAGCTGGATTGAATGGAATTGATCTTGGAGTCTTCCATCTTACAGGTGTAGACCTCGATTCCATCAGCGGATTTTCGAAGGACACAATCCCTTTGTTGAGTGACAACTATCCAAGCAAAAAAGGTTAAAAACGCGATTTTAGACGTATATCCCACAGTAGAGGTAGTTTCAAGCGGTATTCCAATCCCCAAAATAGAAAGAAAAAACAGCACAGCCTCAAAAAAAACAATGGTCCCTTGATCCAAATTTTCAAAAAGTATTCCGCCTGATCCATCGGGATTCAGGTACCCCAGAACACTCAAGAGCAGCGCCTCCCAATCGATGTTATTTTCCTTTTTCGGAATCCATCCCTTCCACAGGATTCCTTCATTTAAAAATTCCCCTATCTTGGAAAAGGAATCTTATTCTTTCAATCCTATGCAGTACCGCACTTTAGGCAAAACCGGTCTCGACGTATCCATTCTTGGTTTTGGTGCCTCTCCTATGGGCAATGTCTTTGACCCTGTGGATGAAAAGGAAGCCATCTCGGCCGTTCACCTCGCACTCGATCACGGGGTCAATTTCTTCGATGTGTCTCCTTTTTATGGACTGACTTTGGCAGAAAGCCGGCTCGGAAAAGCCCTGGAAGGAAAGCGGAAAGACATTGTTTTGGCCAGCAAATGCGGTCGGTACGATTTGCAGGACTTTGACTTTTCCCGAAAAAGAATCCTCCAAAGCATCGACGAATCCCTAACTCGGCTGAAAACCGACTACCTAGACCTATTTCAACTTCACGACATCGAGTTTGTGGACAAACGAATCATCCTCGAGGAGGCCGTACCGGCGATTCAGGAAGTGGTTCAATCCGGAAAGGCGCGGTTTTGGGGCATTACGGGACTTCCTGTCCGCTATTTAGCCCAAATCGCCCGTGAGACCAATCCTGACACCGTGCTTTCCTGGGCGCATTACAACCTGCTTGAGGACGAGATCAACGAGGAACTTGTGCCTCTTTCCCAGGAAATGGGTTTCGGCCTGATGAATGCTGCCCCGCTGATGCAGCGCATCCTGTCGGACGCTTCCCTTCCTCCTTGGCATCGCTCACCGGCCGAGGTCAAGGCCATGCAACCGATTCTGTTGGAGCTTTGCAAAAGCTATGGATTGTCGCTGAGTCAGGTGGCGCTGCGATTTGCCATGGATCATCCCATGATCGCTACCACCATTGTGGGCATGTGCGAAGTAAACGTAGTGCAGCAAAACCTCGAGGCAGTCAAACTAGAAATTCCTGATGAGCTCTTGGACAAGATCCTCACCCTCGTCGAACCCGTCAAAAACAGGATGTGGTTTGAGGGGAAGGAGGAAAATAATATTTAAAGTCCGATGGTTCGACTCCGCTCACCACAGGTGTGGGATGACCAATGATGAAAGACGGAAGACCGGAGACCGAAGACGGAAGTGGGATAACAGATGAGGAAAGACGGAATTCTTTTAACCGCAAAGTTTCACAAAGGATTTGAGAAAAGATAAAATTGACATCTTACTCAACTTCAAAACTGGATGCCATTTCAACCCTTTTCAAGGCAACAGAGGAAAAAAGCCAAGGCTTTTTTTGGTTCAAGATCAAAACCGACTCAGAAGGAGTCCAACCTTGAATAGCCCAATGTGCAATCTTGGGACAAAAAGTGACAACCATAAAAAGCGCTGGCGTAGGATCTCAATGGGATTCCAGAATTCGATGCCAGCAAGAGGGACACGATATCCCGTCAAGAATGAATGGTGCTGATTTCGGATTTGGGATTTCGGATTTAAAAAGAAGACCAATGACCGGAGACGGAAGCCCCATGTATGATGACTTGATATCCAATAAACTGGACTCAGAAGGAGTCCAACCTTGAATAGCCCAATGTGCAATCTTGGGACAAAAAGTGACAACCATAAAAAGCGCTGGCGTAGGATCTCAATGGGATTCCAGAATTCGATGCCAGCAAGAGGGACACGATATCTCGTCAAGAATGAATGGTGCTGATTTCGGATTTGGGATTTCGGATTTAAAAAGAAGACCTATGACCGATGACCGGAGACGGAAGACCCATGTTTGATGAGTTGAAATCCAATAAACCGGACTCTGAAGGAGTCCAACCTTGAATAGCCCAGGGTGCAAGCCTAGGTCAAAAAGTGACAACCATAAAAAGCGCTGGCGTAGGATCTCAATGGGATTCCAGAATTCGATGCCAGCAAGAGGGACACGATATCCCGTCAAGAATGAATGGTGCTGATTTCGGA
>NZ_QEIG01000018.1 GCF_014324365.1 Algoriphagus sp. AK58 | reverse complement strand
TGCGAAACTCCCCTCAAGATGAGACTTCCATATAGGGCCGTCAGAGACGATGACGTTGATAGGCTGCAGGTGTAAAGTCAGCAATGGCATAGCTGAGCAGTACTAATTGCCCGAAAGCTTACCTACGGATTGTTACAGTTTCTACCAGATATGTTAAAGACATAAGATATTAGATACAAGACGCTAGAAGCGAGAAACAAGACAGCATAAAAGTCTGATCTCTTGATTCTTGACTCTAAAAGTCTTGCAAGATTTAGGCGGCCTAGCGCAGGGGTCCCACCTCTTCCCATCCCGAACAGAGAAGTTAAGCCCTGCAGCGCCGATGGTACTGGGGTTACTCCCGGGAGAGTAGGTCGCCGCCACATTATTCAAAGCCTTCAGCTAATCTCTGAAGGCTTTTTTCGTTTACCTAAAGAGGTGTATTTAAGGTTTATTTTAATTATGGCGACCCTTGGAGTAGAATCTCTTTCTTCTGCCAACTTTTGATAGGTTATCTTGTAATCGCACTGTTAATCTTTGCAAACCAAAATTTAAGGAGGGGTTTCTAATGGGATTTTGATTTCATAAGTATCTTTCTAACCATCGATTTTTAAAAGCTCCTAGGTTTGCCTTCATTTCAATTCTCATTTTTCTTTTTAAAGAATATTATTGCAGTTTTGCACCAAATAAAATCGGAATGGCCATCCTACTTCAAAATCTTCAATTGATCCAAGACAGAAACATTCTCCCTCCAACGGATTATTGTATTGTAGGGAATCAATTAAAACTTGTAGAAAATGAGGATTTTAATCATTATGAAAAAGTGGTTGACTGTTCGCACATGTTGGGAAGTGAGGGCTGGATTGACTTAAGGTGTGGATTAGGGGAACCTGGGCAAGAGTATCGGGAATCTATAGAATCGCTTGCTGATTCACTCTTGGTAAGTGGGTTTTCTAAGGCGGTAATAATGCCTAATACGGAACCCGTCATACAATCCAAAAATGAAGTTGAGTTTGTTAAAAGTAAATCCAGCGAATTTTTGCCAGAATTTATTGTCATGGGGGCAGTGACGAAGAAAACTGAAGGTGAAGATTTGACAGAGATGCTTGATATGCATTATCAGTCAGGTCTTAGGATTTTCGGCGATGGGGTTAAGCCCTTGTTTAATTCTGATCGTTACATGAAAATTCTTCAGTATTTACAAAGGTTTAACGGGATTTTGTTTGATCATGCCTATGATCCGCTTTTAGGGATCTTTGGTCAAATGCACGAAGGAGAGGTATCCACTAAGCTGGGAATGAAAGGTATTCCTAATCTTGCAGAAGATGTGGCTATTCAAAAAAATTTAGAAATCATACGGTACACCGGAGGGAGAGTTCATTTTCAAACATTGAGTACAGCAAAAGGGGTAGAAATGATCAGGCAAGCAAAAAAAGAAGGGCTTGCTGTTACTGCGGATGTTTCTATTTACCAATTGATATTTAGTGATCAGGACTTGACCTCTTTTGATTCTAACTTGAAAGTTAAACCTCCTTTCAGGGGAATTGTGGATAGAACTGCTTTGATTGAAGGTCTAAAAGACGGTACTATTGATGCCATAGTTTCCAACCATCAGCCACAGGATTTTGATTCTAAATTTGCTGAGTTTGATCTAGCCGCTTTTGGAATGTCAGGATTGCAGACCTTTCTTCCGGCGATGGTTGCTTTATCCGATGAGTTGGGGTGGCCTTTTTTGATTGAAAAAATCACTTCAGGGCCTTCAGCTATTATTGGTTTGCCTATCAATTCATGGACGATTTTTGATCCATCTGAATCTTGGATATATAATGAGAAAACGAATAAATCTCTCTCTTCAAATCATCCTTGGTTTGGTCAAAAGCTAAAAGGAAAGGTAAAATATGTCTTACAAAAAGGCCAATTGGTGAAGTTGGATGACTAAATACCTTAAAACAGCATTTCAATTTGGGATATTGGGGGGGATTCTGAGTTTGGCATCCTTTATCGTGCTTTCTTTTTTATATCCAGATCCGACCAATTTAAACTTGATTTTTGGTTATATAATTACCCCCATTGCCCTATTTCTAGGTATCAAGTTTTTTAAGGACTATACCAATTCAGGTTATTTGTCTTTTGCTGAAGGGATGACAGTAGGTTTTGTGACCTATGTGTTAATGGGGATCTTGGCCTCATTAGGGATTTGGGTAGTTCTATTCTTTTCTCCTGAATTATTTTCATCCATTCAGCAAACCAAATGGGCGGTGTTGGAGGAAAACAAGGACATAATTATTTCGCAAGTCGGCCAAGAATCTTTTGAATTAACGAGGTCTAACCTAAAAGGTATGACCAAATGGGACGTGGCATTTAATGACGGTATATGGAAAATCATCCCTGGAATGTTTTTTAGCATTATTATTTCAATAATTTTAAGAAAAAACCCCAATTGATCTTTTATGGAAGAACAAGCACAAACTCCTTTTCAAGCAGCTGTAACCCCCGGGATTACAATGGGATTAGCCGCTTTGGCTATTACTTATATAGCTTATTTTATTGACTCGAGCTTATTGGCTTCAGGTTATTTTGCACTGGTATCCTTGGTTATTTTCTTTGGCTTAGTGATTTATTTCGGAACTCAGTACCGAAAAGAACTTGGAGGATTCATGTCTTTTGGAACTGCTTTCAATTTTAGTTTTATATCGATTGTGATCTCCGGTATCATTTCCTTGGTCGGTATGTTGCTTCTTTTTCATGTAATTGACCCCTCCCTGCCCGAAGTTTTGGCGGATATCACTTTTGAAAATTCTCTCAAGATGATGGAAAGCTTTGGTCAGAATCCTGATTCTTTGCCTACGGAGGCATTAGACAATATCAGGGCTCAATCTGAAGGTTCTTTTACTCTGGCAGGTCAAATCAAAAACTTTGGTTTTGGATTAATTGGCTATGCAATCATTGCCTTAATTTTGGCTGCTATTCTAAAGAAGCGCGATAAATCGCTCGACTACTAATTATGACTCAAATTTCCGTTGTTGTTCCTGTATTCAACGAGGAAGAATCCTTACCTGAATTGACCCATTGGATTAGCCGTGTGATGATTGAGCACGGCTTTTCTTACGAAGTGATTCTGATCAACGACGGGAGTACCGATCGATCTTGGGAAGTGATCCAACAACTTTCTGCTTCCAATTCCTCCTTGAAAGGGCTCAATTTTACAAGGAATTATGGAAAATCAGCTGCCTTGGATGCAGGATTCAAGAGGGCAGTGGGTGAAGTGGTGATTACTATGGACGCAGATCTTCAGGACAGTCCTGATGAAATCCCCGGCCTCTATGAACTGATCACAGGTGGATTGGATGTTGTCTCTGGCTGGAAAAAGGAGCGTCATGATCCGATTTCAAAAACAATCCCTTCAAAATTTTTCAATGGGGTTACGAGATGGATTTCAGGAATTCAATTGCATGATTTTAATTGTGGATTAAAAGCCTACCGAAATAAGGTAGTCAAAAACATTAATGTCTACGGCGAAATGCACCGGTACATTCCCTTGCTTGCAAAATGGAATGGATTCCCGAAAATCGGAGAAAAGGTAGTAAAGCATCAAGCCAGAAAATATGGGTATTCCAAATTTGGTCTTGAGCGCTTTCTAAATGGGTTTCTTGATTTGATTTCTGTATCCTTTGTGCACAGATATAAAAAGAAGCCCATGCACTTTTTCGGTCTTTTGGGCACCCTATCCTTCCTTACCGGTTTTATCATTACTTGCTGGCTTATTTTTGAAAAGATTTATGGCTTAAGTAAGGGGCTAAAGGTCCGTGAAGTAGTGGATCAGCCTCTTTTTTTCTTGGCTCTTGTTGCGATCATCATAGGGGTTCAATTATTTGTGACGGGTTTTATTGCCGAACTGATGACCTCCAATCAAGCCAAAGAAACTGAATACAAAATAGATGAAGAGATCAACTTTGATTTCTGATGTTTTTCTCCGTTATCATTCCAGTATTTAACCGACCAGGTGAACTTTCGGAATTACTTCAAAGTCTTGCCCAGCAGTCTTACGGTGATTTTGAGGTAATTGTGGTTGAAGATGGTTCTGTGACAAGGTCCGATGAAGTAGTCCAATCCTTCCGAGGCAAACTGGATCTTCACTATTTTTTCCAGCAAAACACAGGACAGGGATTTGCCAGAAATCATGGAATGGAGAAGGCAAGAGGTGATTTTTTTATCATTTTGGATTCAGATGTCATTTTGCCGGAACGCTACTTGGAAGTTCTTCAGGAGGCGATTATCAGCAGAAAATTGGACGCATTTGGTGGTCCCGATGCGGCCGCAGCTGACTTTTCCAACCTACAAAAGTCTATGGATTTTGCAATGACATCCTTTTGGACAACTGGTGGTATTCGTGGAAAACTCAAAGATCCTTCCAAATATCAGGCTAGAGGATTTAATATGGGCGTTTCCAAAAGTGTCTTTGTGAAGATTGGAGGCTTTGTGGATCCCAACCGAGGGGAGGATATCGAGTGGAGTATCCGGATCAAAAAGGCAGGTTTCAAGCTGGAATTGGTTGAGGAGGCTTACGTGTACCATAAACGAAAAAATACGCTTTTGTCATTTGCCAAACAGGCGTTTTCTTTTGGCCAAAACCGGGTTAACGTTTCCCGATTTCATCCGGAAGCTATCAAGCTAGTCCATTGGTTGCCGACTTTCTTTCTTCTTTTTTTGATTTCCTTGGGGATCAATGCATTATTTATCAAGTTTCTGCTCACCCCCCAATTACTTGTTTTTGGTGTTTGGGCAATTTTGGTGATCTTAAATGCCAGCTGGAAATATCAATCCGCACGGGTTGGAATGTTGGCATTGATTACGTCCCTTGTCCAATTATCAGGGTATGGGGCTGGATTGGTTGTAGAGTTGTTTAGGAAAGGTCTCGGAAGTTAGATTCCTTTTCGGCAAATAAATAGTACCTCATCCTGTGGCAGTGCATATCTTTTGATCAACTCTGAGGATAAGGTTTTCACAAATTGATTCTCCTCGATCTGAAGTCCTGACTTGCGCAGTCTTTCGGCATAATCTTTTCCAAATTTTCTGACATGATCTCGTTGTCCAAAGATCCGTTCTCTGTCTGCAGGATCAGTGATAGTATTGTCCTCCAAAGTATTGTCCAGCGCATAAACGGGAGATTGCAAGATTCCCCAACCCCCAGGTTTTAACACTCGATTGAACTCAGAACAGGCCAGAATGTCATCATCCACATGTTCGAGTACATGATTACAAAAAATGACATCAAAGGTGTTTTCTGGAAATGGAATGGAATGCACATCCATTTTTACTTTTGCCAAAGGAGATTCAATATCGGCCGTGATATAGTCTAAGTTGGGTAAAGCTTCAAACCTATTAATAAAGCAATGTTCGGGCGCTACATGGAGCACTTTAAGTGGGGCCGAGAAGAAATTTGTTTCTTTTTTTAAAAAAAGCCACATCAGACGATGTCTTTCTAATGCAAGGCAAGAAGGGCACAGCGCATTTTCTCTAGCAATTCTTCCATAGGGTAAGAATTTCTTGTAGTGGCTGCCACAAACAGGGCATTCGACATTTGATCCTTTGTTCAGACGTGAAAGAATAGTCATGGCCAAAGGACTGATCGTCTGTAGCAGGGGCCTTGGAACGTAGCGGATAACAAAACTGATGATGGATTTCATGGAATCTGCAAAGCAGCTGCAATTTACCAAATGCAACTAGTATGGGGGTGATTTTTCTGATAGTTGACGCTGATTTTATCCTTAATCTATTCTGTCTTCTTCGGCTGAGGATTTAGGCAGTCTCCCTGCCTTTTTCAGTGCTTCTCTGATGATCCATTCCAGTTGGCCATTGGTGCTTCGGAACTCGTCTTCCGCCCATTTTTCCACGGCTTTCATCATTTTCTCGTCCAATCTTAGGGCGAAAGGTTTTTTAGCTGCCATAAGATTGAGATTTGAATTCGTTAAATTGATCGATCGCTTTTTGAGCCTCTGCGGGCTTTTGGGTGCCAAGAAGAAATTTTTTCTTTTTTGTTTTAACTAGGATTCCGTGTTTTCCACCGGTAGTGTAGGACCACGAATCGAAATTCCATTTTATTCCCCAGCCTCCATATTCCAAAAGTCCATTGTATTCTATCAATTCCATGGAGTCAATCTCTTCAAAGCGATATTTTCTTTCTTTGATAAAAGGAAAATAACTAAAGCTCAAGCTGTCCTGATCAATTCGGGTTTTGAGTTCCATTTTGAAAAGAAGAATATTGACCAAGGCTAGAATGCCAATGGGAAAGACGATCCCCCAATCCAAGAATGTCCCTGAGGATAAGAAGATACTAATTAAGACAATGCCGATTACCAGAATCGTAATTCCCCAAATCCAGATTCTTCCGATGCGTTGAGCCTCTTGAAATAGGTAGTTTGCCATAGGTTTAACTTTTTGAGGATTTCCAAGATTCAATCATTTCTTCAAATTCCCTTGGCTTGTGGGTGCTGAAAACTAATTTCCTTTTTCCTGTTTCTATCTCAATGACATGGTCTGCCAAAAAGATATAGACCTTTGTATTACCGGAAAAGCGAATTCCTATTCCCCCATAGTCCAGAAAGCCATCTTTTTTGTGTACAGTAATGGTTTTGATATCTTCTTTCTTAAAAGTTTTCCAGGAACTCTGAAAGGGACCGCTTTTGTACCTAAATGAACTATCATCCATTCGGGTTTCCAAGGTGATATTCATGAATAAGAAAAAAGCGAGAGGCATAAGTGTACCCACAATAAGTAGGGCGATCCATCCGTCTTCGCCCAGCTTACCTGTGAAATAAAGTGTGCTGATCAATACAAGCGTCGGGAGCTCCAGTAGGATAATGCCGTACATGAGGAAGGTTCCCCGGAAACTCTGCTGTTCATTGACCACCATTTGCCTATTGGTTTAAAGTTCCCACATTTAAGACAGGGCTGGCACTTCGGTCAGAACAAAGGACCACCATGAGATTGGATACCATCGCAGCTTTTTTCTCTTCGTCAAATTCGATGATGTCTTTCATTTTCAGATCTGCCAAAGCCATTTCTACCATTCCAACCGCGCCTTCGACGATCTTTTGTCTTGCTGCCACAATGGCGGTTGCTTGCTGACGCTGAAGCATGGCAGAGGCAATTTCAGATGCATAAGCTAGATTGGAGATACGGGCCTCGATGACTTTGATGCCTGCCTGAAGTAAGCGTTCTGAAATTTCCTTTTCCAAGGAATGATTCACTTCTTCTACACCGGATCGAAGCGTGACTTCGCTGTGATCGTCGTCAAAGTTGTCATAGGAATAGAGTCCAGCCATCTTTCTCACTGCTGCGTCAGTCTGTAAATGGACGAAGTTTTCATAGTCTTCCACATCAAATGTGGTTTTAAAAGTGTCTTCCACTTGCCAGACGACAATGGTTCCGATCATGACTGGATTGCCGATCTTATCATTGACCTTGAGTGGTTTGTTTTCAAAGTTTCGGACACGCAGGGAAATCTTTTTCTTAGTCATAAATGGATTGACCCAGAAAAAGCCATTGGCCTTGACTGTTCCTTTATATTCTCCGAATAACAACAGGACCATTGCCTTATTGGGGTCAACAATGAAGAAACCCGCTAAGCAGATCAAGGCAATGAACAATACTATACCTCCTATAATAGCATAAGGAAGGCCCAGAGTGAAACTGTAAACGGATGCAGCTATCGCAGCCAATGCCAAGAATAGCATGAAATAACCGGAGGAGGGTTTGATGACTTTTTCCATGTCAATATGATGTTAAAATGATATCAATTTGAATTACGGAAAAAGAAAGTCAAGGTTCAAGTTTTGGCAAAAAAAAATCCCCCGACTTTTCGGAGGATATTTTGATGGATTTAGATTTTATTTCTTTTTGAAAAGCGAATCGACAAACTCCTTTCGGTTGAAAATCTGGAGATCAGTCATTTTTTCACCTACCCCGATGTATTTCACCGGGATTTTGAATTGATCCGAGATGCCGATGACAACCCCGCCTTTGGCGGTTCCATCCAGTTTGGTAATGGCTAGGGAAGTTACTTCGGTAGCTTTGGTAAATTCTTTTGCTTGAATGAAGGCATTTTGTCCGGTGGAGCCATCAAGCACGAGCATGATTTCATGAGGAGCATCAGGGATGAATTTTTGCATCACCCGTTTGATTTTGCTCAGCTCATTCATCAGGTTGACTTTGGTGTGCAGTCGGCCGGCGGTATCCACGATGACTACATCAGCACCTGTATCTACCCCCTGTTTTACAGCATCAAAAGCCACCGAGGCAGGATCTGTATTCATGCCGTGTGACACCACAGGCACTCCCACCCGATTTCCCCATAAGATCAATTGATCTACCGCAGCTGCTCTAAAAGTATCTGCTGCCCCAAGGACTACATTTTTTCCTGCGTTTTTGAAAAGATTGGCAAGCTTTCCGATGGTGGTGGTTTTGCCGACACCATTGACGCCTACGACCATGATCACGTAGGGCTTTTTTTCGGCGGGAATGTCAAAATCCAAGAGATCTTGAGAATTGTTTTCTTCTAAAAGAGAAGCGATTTCCTCCCTTAGAATCTGATCCAATTCAGCAGTGTTTAGGTATTTGTCTCTGGCCACCCGTTCCTCGATTCGTTTGATTACTTTGATGGTGGTGTCTACTCCAACATCAGAGGTGATGAGTATTTCCTCCAGTTCATCCAAAACCTCCTCATCGACCTTTGATTTGCCGACGACTGCTTTGCTGAGTTTGGAGAAGATGGATTCATTGGTCTTTTGTAGACCTTGATCCAGACTTTCTTTTTTCTCTTTCGAAAAGAAACCAAAGATTCCCATGGGATTGAATTGAATTAAAAACGGAATATAATGAAAAAGTCCCTACTGAATTGATTCAGAGGGACCTGGTATGCATTACGATGCACTAGGCAAATTATTTTTTCAAGGTGTCCTGCACAGCAGTGGAAGGAACCATTTCTTCTTTGAAGGTGTAAGCACCAGTCTTGTCAGACTTTACGGCACGGATTACTTTGGCGTAAGACACGCCACCTTCTTTTTTCAGGGTTGCTACAACTTTCTTAGCCATTGCTTTTTAAGTTTAAGGGAAGTACTCCCAAGCTAAAATTATTTAATTTCTTTATGAACAGTCACTCTTTTCAGGATTGGGTTGAATTTCTTCAATTCCAATCTTTCGGTAGTGTTTTTTCTGTTTTTGGTGGTGATGTATCTTGAAGTACCTGGCATGCCGGAGTTTTTGTGCTCGGTGCATTCCATAATCACTTGTACTCTGTTTCCTTTCTTAGCCATCTCTGTGTTGATTTAGGGACTGTGACTTTGATTATCTGATTACAATCATGCCTTTATCCTGCGCTTCTTTCAAAACGGCAGAGATACCTTTCTTATTGATTGTCTTCAATGCCTTAGAGCACACTTTCAAAGTGATCCATGCGTCTTCCTCAGGAACGTAGAAATTCTTCTTGTGAAGATTTGGGTAAAATCTACGCTTGGTCTTGTTGTTTGCATGGGACACGTTGTTACCTACTCGAGGTCTTTTTCCGGTAATGTCACAAACTTTTGCCATGATTATGTATCGTAATTGGTATGCGTTTCTGTAATGAGTCTGCAAATATCGGAACTTTTTGGGAATTAACAACAAAGCATTTTAAAAATATTCCCAGTGTTTTATGGCTTGGGATAGGGGCAATGTTTGCACCCGCTTCCACAGCAATAACCACGTTTGAGGTGATATTTGGCAGTAAACACCATCAATCCCTGTTCATTGAAATAAAAGTCTTCCGGAGTCAGCGAGGGTAAAGGCTTCTTTTCTGTTTTCATGGCTTGACCGAAAGGCATTCCCTATATTTGGGCATAATTCGATTTTTGAATCTAATAACAAAAGTAACTAAATCATGGAAACGATTACCTCTAGCCAGCAAGCCATCGCATTGGAAGATCAATATGGAGCACACAATTATCATCCACTTCCTGTAGTATTGTCCAGAGGAGAGGGCGTTTTCCTTTGGGATGTAGAAGGGAAAAGGTATTTTGATTTTCTCTCAGCTTACTCAGCAGTCAATCAGGGACACTGCCATCCACGGATCAAAGAGGCCATGATCGAGCAAGTTGGAAAGCTTACGCTTACTTCCCGTGCTTTTTACAATGATATGCTTGGACCTTTTGAAAAGTATATCACCGAATATTTTGGCTTTGACATGGTCCTGCCAATGAATACCGGTGCGGAAGGAGTAGAGACAGCTTTGAAGCTTGCCCGAAAGTGGGGATATGAGAAAAAAGGGGTGGCTGAAAATACAGCCAAGATCATTGTAGCTGAAAATAATTTTCACGGTCGGACCACGACAATTATCTCTTTCTCCAATGATGCCAATGCAAGAAAAAGTTTCGGACCTTTTACGGAAGGTTTTATCCGGATTCCTTACAACGACATTCCTGCTTTGGAAAGGGCATTGGAAATCGAAGGTGTCGTAGGCTTCTTGGTGGAGCCTATCCAAGGTGAGGCGGGAGTTTATACCCCAGCAGAGGATTTTATAAGAAAAACTAAAGAAGCCTGTTCCGCGAAAAATGTCTTATTCATCGCTGATGAAATTCAAACCGGAGTCGCCCGCACAGGCTCTTTGTTGGCTGTATGCGGAAACTGTACGTGTGAAGGGCACTGCGAACGCCAGGAAACCTACACCAAGCCTGATATTTTAATCTTGGGTAAGGCACTTTCGGGTGGATTTTATCCTGTATCGGCTGTTTTGGCAGACAGACACATCATGGAAGTGATCAAGCCAGGCCAGCATGGATCAACTTTTGGTGGGAATCCCTTGGGGGTAAAAGTTGCCATGACGGCATTAGAAGTAGTCCGAGATGAAAAACTGGCACAAAATGCACGCCGGCTTGGGAGGATCTTCAGAGAACGGATGCAACATGTCGTGGATAAATACCCTATCGCCAAGTTGGTAAGGGGAAAGGGTTTGCTCAATGCCGTCGTGATCAACGATACTCCAGAGAGCTCCACGGCCTGGGATATCTGTATGAAGCTTGCCGAAAATGGTCTTTTAGCGAAACCAACCCATGGCAATATCATCCGGTTTGCGCCTCCTTTGGTGATGACAGAAGAGCAACTTCATGAGTGCTGCGACATCATCGAGAAGGTAATTTCCTCTTTCAATTAATTGATCCGATTTCGCACTTTTGAATTCGCTTTGAGGTTTGCCTTTAAGCGAATTCTCTGTTTCCAAGCCTTCCTTATGTCCAAAGCAGTCATTTTCGATATGGATGGAGTGATCTGCCACACCAATCCCTTTCATTCTCAAGCTTTCAAAATTTTCTTCGAAAAAAGAAATCTATTTCCCACGGAGGAGGAATTCCAACTTCACATGTATGGGAAAAACAATGGCTACATCCTCAGTCATTTTCTGGGAAGAAAAATTGAAGGAGAAGAGTTGTTGGATTTGGAGTTTGAAAAAGAAAGCTTATTCCGGGAAATCTATCAGCACCATGTGGATCCGATTCCGGGATTTTTGGATTTTTTTCACAGCCTAAGAAAAGAAGGATTCAAAACCGGTGTTGCCACTTCCGCGCCTTTTGCAAACCTTGAACTCATCGGGGGAAGATTGGATTTGTTTCCACACCTGGAGTCTGCCTTGGCTAGTGAACATGTGAACAAGCATAAGCCTGACCCTGAAGTTTATCTCAAGACCGCGGCAAACCTTTCCCTATCCCCTGATCGATGCATTGTCTTTGAAGATTCGTTTTCGGGTGTTTCTGCTGCCAAAAATGCGGGAATGAAGGTAGTCGGTGTACTTTCTTCTCATACCGTGGAACAATTACCTGTGTGTGATTTGTATGTCGAAAATTACCTTGACCTGGACGTGAACAGGATCATTTCTCTCTTGGAATAGTCCAATTTGGCTTAACATTAGTTTCAAGATTTTTTAACATCACTTGAGTAGCTTAACATTTGCATAATATTAGAAAGCTCTAAAAAATAGTTTTTGAGCATTTTTTTCTTTTATAAGATTTAAAAATAACTCTAATGATTTCGTTTTTGTAACAAATTCATAACTCTGGATTCATTTTTTAGCAAACTACGGGGTTCAACTTTGCATCGCTGTACAAACTCTTACTAAACATCTTCCTATATGCGAATCCGTTTCGCAGTAGCCTTGGCTTCCTTTGCCTTGGTCTTATTTGGCACTTTTGCAAGGGGTGCTGAAAAAGACTCGCTACTCACTGAAAAACCTGAACAGAAAGTTCAGAATGCCTGGTATGAAAAAATTCAGATCAGAGGGTATGCCCAATTGAGGTATAATGGATTGTTTGAAACAAATCCTGACTTAAAGTGTGATCAATGTGATCGAAGTTGGGGTGGGGATGGTGGTGGATTCTTTTTCCGTCGGATCCGGATCATTTTTTCAGGACAAATTCACCCAAAGATTTACTTTTATATTCAGCCTGATTTCGCTTCCGGTGGATCAAATCTTGCTCAAATTCGGGATGCTTACTTTGATTTGGGGTTGGACGCTGATAATGAGTTTCGTGTTCGAATAGGGCAATCCAAGATTCCTTTCGGCTTCGAAAATATGCAGTCGAGTCAAAACCGACTTCCACTTGATCGGAATGATGGAATTAACTCTGCTGCTCCTAATGAACGCGAGACCGGAGTCTTTTTCTATTACGCACCAAAGGAAATCAGGAAGCTCTTCAGCTACTTGGTTTCATCAGGTCTCAAGGGGTCAGGAGATTATGGGATGTTTGGTTTGGGGGTCTACAATGGTCAAGGGCCAAATGCCTTAGATAGAAACAAGAATCTAAACGTCGTAGCCCGAATGACCTATCCCTTGGAGCTTCCATCGGGGCAGATTATTGAAGCTTCATTGCAAGGATATACGGGTAAATATGTTGTGAATAAAGGGCCTAAGACGGAAGTTGGTCAAAATGAATTCAAGGAATTCAGGTATGGGCCCACCTTCGTGATTTACCCTCAGCCCTTTGGTCTTCAGGCCGAATACAATTGGGGTAGAGGTCCCGAGTATGATCCGTCAACTAATCAGGTGCTGGACGCCCCTTTGGAAGGAGGATATGTCTTGGCCAGTTATATGCTGAAGTTGGATTCTAAAGTTTTTATTCCTTTCGGAAGATACCATTATTATAAAGGAGGTAAGAAATTCGAATTGGATGCGACCCGTCATCGCGTGAAAGAGCTGGAATTGGGTGTGGAGTGGCAATTCAGCAAAAACTTCGAATTGGTTACGATGTATACGATTTCAGACAGAACCTTCGAAAATTCAACCAATCCTGACAACAGGCAAAAAGGAAGCTTACTCAGATTGCAGGCTCAGGTTAATTTCTGATTTAGCTGATTTGAAAATTTATTTTAAGGCGCATCCCAAGTCGGTGCGCCTTATTTTATTCATTTCAATTCGGGCTATGTAAACGTGATGGGTTACCTTTGTGGACATTCAAGAAAGCTATGCAAAGAAGACCTAGAAGAAACCGTAAATCTGAGTCTGTACGTAATTTGGTGGAAGAGACCCAAGTTTCTGTTAAGGATTTAATTTTCCCCTTGTTTCTGGTGGATGGGCAAAAGAAGCAAATCGAAGTGGCTTCTATGCCCGGGATCTTTCGTTTTTCCACTGACTTGATGCTGAAAGAAATTGAAGAGTGCATGAAGCTGGGGATTTATTCCTTTGATGTATTCCCTGCTTATCCAGAGTCCCTGAAAGATGCCGTAGCTTCTGAAAGCTACAATCCTGAGACGTTTTATCTAAAGGCTCTTCGGGAAATCAAGAAACAATTCCCTGAAGTATGCCTGATGTCAGATGTGGCTATGGATCCCTACAGCAGTGATGGTCATGATGGCTTGGTAAAGAACGGGAAAATACTCAATGACGAAACGTTGGAGATTTTAGGAAAAATGTCTTTGGCGCAAGCGGATGCAGGAGTAGATATCCTTGGGCCATCCGACATGATGGATGGAAGAGTGGGCTATATACGGGATCTTTTGGATGAAAATGGGTTTATTGACACCTCCATTATGTCTTATACTGCTAAGTATGCCAGTGCATTTTATGGGCCATTCAGGGATGCCTTGGATTCTGCGCCTAAGTTTGGTGATAAGAAGACCTATCAAATGAATCCAGCCAATGCAAAAGAGGCCTTGATTGAAGCGGATTTGGATGTGGAAGAAGGTGCGGATTTTCTTATGGTAAAGCCTGCATTAAGTTATTTGGATATCATCAAGCAGCTGAGCGATAATTATCCACTTCCTATCGCTGCTTATAATGTGTCTGGGGAATACAGTATGGTAAAAGCCGCAGCCGAAAAAGGGTGGTTGGACTATGACCGTTCGATGAATGAAATCTTACTTTCTATCAAGCGGGCGGGTGCAAAGATCATACTTACCTACTTTGCGAAGGATTTTGCGAAGAATCCATGCTAGTCACCCTAAAAATAATGGATAAGCCCTGAGAAATTAGGGCTTTTTTCATTTTGAGGGTTTTATTCAGGGTGTTTATCTTTCAATTTTTGTCTCAAAAAGAAATTGAGGTTTAAAAAAAATCAAAAATCCTAAAAAATTATCGTTTTCATAATCATACATTATTTTACTAAAATTTTGTTTAAATAAAGAACGCAGAATTATATTTTTTTTTCTGACCAAATATCTTTGGATTGGGTGGTTGTCTGGTTTTCGTAATCGATTTCAAAGAATATTCTGAATCTAAGAAATATTGCATGAAATGAATAATAAGGGTTTAAAAACAACCCATAAAAGGTAAAAAATTGAAAAAAATCCAAAAAATGGTTTAAAAAATATCGTCATAAACTGTAAAAATTGCGAATAGTTTAAAAATAGGTTTGTTTTTTAATCGAATTTCTAATTACATTCGATTAGATCTTTTTATGAAGATCATAAGTGAATTTGAAGTTCTATCAATAATCAACTCTCAAACCTATGATGTATTTCGCAACCCTGTTGGCCAATGATATGGCCGCGACTATGGATTTGTCAGTCGAGCTCTCTAAGAATATGCTCACGACAAACAATGTCTGGATGATGCTTGCAACAGCTCTGGTGTTTATCATGCACCTTGGTTTTGCCGGCGTAGAGACGGGTTTTGGCCAAGCCAAAAACACTGTTAACATTCTGTTCAAAAACACAATCACTCCAATTATTGGGATTGTGTCCTATGCCTGTGTAGGATTTTATCTCATGTACCCCGGATTTGAAGCTCCAGGATGGTTGTCTTTTGACTTTGCAGGCTGGAACATGTTTTGGTTTTCACCGGCCAGTGCGGATGTTTCCGTAAACTACGCCGATGGAGGTTATACGTATTGGACAGATTTTCTATTCCAAGCCATGTTCGCAGCAACTGCTGCTACTATAGTCTCTGGGGCAATTGCAGAGCGCGTGAAGCTTTCAGCCTATTTGGTTTTCACAGTATTCTTTGTGGGTTTGGTTTATCCATTGATCGGAAGTTGGAAATGGGGAGGAGGGGCTTTGGATGCGATGGGTTTCTATGATTTCGCTGGAAGTACTCTGGTACACTCTGTAGGCGGTTGGGGTGCTTTGGCAGGGGTGATTCTTGTTGGTCCTAGAATAGGGAAATATGTCAATGGAAAAACAGTGGACAAACCTGGGGCTAGTGTTCCCTTGGCAGTAATCGGGGTGTTTTTATTGTGGTTAGGCTGGTTTGGATTCAATGGCGGGTCTGTTCTTTCAGCTGATCCTGCTTTAGTCTCTTTAGTTCTGGTGACCACTTCTCTGGGAGCTTGTGCCGGAGGACTGGGTGGATTTTTTGCCGCATACTTTGCATTCAAAAGACTCGACTTGGGCATGCTACTCAATGGAATTTTGGCCGGGCTGGTTGGAATCACTGCCGGAGCAGATGTCATTACTCCGGGGGGTGCTATTTTCATTGGGTTTGTTGCCGGGGTATTGGTAGTGCTTTCAGCTATTCTTCTGGATAAATTGAAATTGGACGATGTGGTAGGCGCTGTATCTGTTCATCTTACTTGTGGTATCTGGGGTACTTTGGCGGTAGGTATATTTTCTACCAATCCTGAACACAGCTTTATCACCCAATTAATCGGAGTGGCAATTTGTGGGGCCACTGCTTTTTCGGCTGCCTTTCTGATTTTCTTCACGCTCAAAAAGACAGTGGGAATCAGGGTTTCCGCTGAACATGAGAAGACAGGATTGGATTCTCATGAACATGGAATCAGAGGCTACACCATCGTTTACGACGAATAATCATCTTCACCTTATAAGAAAAAAAAGAACCCCATCCGGAGAAAAAAACGCGACTCTCTTTCGACCGGATCGGGGCTCTTATTGGTCAACTCATACATTCACCAACACTCAAAAGTAAAATGAAAAATATTTTCCTACTAATCCTATGTTTAACGATTGCCAGTACCCAAATCGTTTTTGCTCAAGAAGAGACCTCTGAAGAGGAAGGGTCTTTGACTCTTTCTGGCTCGGTAGACGCCTATTTTAGAACCAACCTTAATGCGCCGAATAAAGGCGACAATGCTCAAGCTCCAGCTTCTTCTTTTGGAAATCTGCCCGGATTTTCTTTAGGTATGGCCAATATTATTGCAACCTATCAGGGAAAAAAAGTGGGTGCTGTTGCCGATTTGGTATTTGGTCCTAGGGGTGAAGATGCGGTGTTTGGATCGCCGCTTTATTCAGGAGGGATGGCCGGAAGCTCTCAAATCATCAATCAACTGTATGTCTACTGGAATGTCTCAGACAAATTGACTCTGACCATGGGAAATTTCAATACCTTTTTGGGGTATGAGGTCATTTCTCCAACTGGTAATTTTAATTATTCTACTTCGTACATGTTTTCTTATGGTCCTTTCTCGCATACAGGGCTTAAGGCAAATTATCAGATTTCCGATAAATGGTCTTTTTTGGCAACCGTCATGAATCCGACTGATATGACAGAATTTAACCTTAATGGAACCTATACGCTTGGAGGGCAGCTGGGATATTCCACTGAGCTAGGTTCAACCTATTTAAATGTTGTCTACGGTGATCAGGATGGGAAATTTTCTGATAGCGAAGGATTGGAGCCTGGACAGACGTCATTGGGTAAGACTTTTCAAATTGATTTGACCACAGGTTTTGATCTTTCTGATTTTTGGTATTTAGGAGTCAATACTACTTACAATACCTCGGCCTCTGGACAAATCTATACTGGATCAGATATTCAGGATACAGATGGGGAAGGTGCTGGTTTTTATGGTTTTGCCGGATACTTACAAGCTAGGCCGTCTGAAAATTTTGGACTTGGTGTCAGGGGGGAATATTTTTCCGTTTTCAATGATGGATTGGAAGGAGTGGTCTCGGTGGATGATTCGGGGAAAGGCAGTGTCTTTGCTTTTACTTTTTCTGCCAATGCAAAAGTGGGTAAGAATCTCACACTTATTCCTGAGCTAAGATTGGACACTATGAAGGATGAGTATTTTCTCAATAAGAACTTGAACCCCAGTAAAGGCCTAGCATCATTCCTTTTTGCAGCTGTTTTTGCCTTTTAAGGATAAAAATTTAAACAGGGTCTATTGTTAATAAAGCCGGGGTGATTTTCGCCTCGGTTTTTTCTTTATTCATTCATTTACGGGAAAAACGATTTCATTTTTAATCAAACTTTGTGCGAATTACCTGTTTTTTGAAAAAGTGAGTGTAAAATTATATATGGTTTGTTTTGTTTATATCTTTTAAATTTCAATAAAAATTTGTGTTTCGGGAAATTTTATTCTAAAAACCATCTTTTATTGTAACACTTTCAGTCCTTTCTCTGTTTATATTTGTGCAAACCCAAATGTACAGGACATGAAAAAGGCTATGTTTATAGTGGTGGCACTGTTGATTTCCTCGGTTGGATTTTCTCAGGAAATTGGATTAGGCCCAAAGATTAAGAATTCACATCCCGCCAAGGCGAAAACGCCTAAAATGTCTTTGGTTCACGAATCTTCCCCCTTGAGTCTGAAGGGGCCGGAAGCGAAGAATACTTCCGTTTGGTCCTCCAAAACCTCCAAATCTAAAGTGAGATTCCGTGAGGAAATTACTAATCCTAAAGGCCTTGAGGCAAAAAATCACAAGCCTTGGGATGATAAGTCTTCCATACAAACAAATAGTAAGGCTGTTTATGAAGAACCGAAATCAATGAAGCCCAAAAAGACTTGGTTTCATTAAATATTAAAAGCCCGATTTCGGGCTTTTTTTCATAGATCCGTTTCTCTTTCGAGCATCAGTATAGCCCCCTGAGAAACGATATAGTATTTTTCTCCTTCGTAGATCACTTCGTGGGCGCCTGACAGAAGAAAAATGGCCAAATCACCTTCTTTGGCTTGTAACGGGACATATTTCACTTTTTCATCCGAATCCATCCAAGGCTCGTGGTCCTCCACAGGCATGGGAATTGGATATCCGGGCCCGGTCTTGATGATGTATCCTTGTTGGACTTTTTCTTTTTCCTGAACACCCGGAGGTAGATAAAGCCCAGAGTCTGTTTTTTCATGTGGCTTTTTCAGACGGATTAGCACCCGGTCTCCCACCACAATGAGTTTTTTCAGTTTGTTATCGGCGGTTAATTGCATGTCTTTTTTGTGGAGTTTATTCTCAATACCAATTGGTCTTGTCCAAAACTTGATTTTGGCTAAAATATAAACAGCACCTGTCTTTCAACAGATGCTGTTTGAATTGGTTTGAGGAGCGATTATTTTTTGTCTTCGCTTACTTCTTCGTAGTCTACATCAGACACTCCGTCACCTGCGCTTGAGCTTGCTCCTGCATCAGGACCTGGCTGAGCTCCAGCGCCCTGTGTGGCATTGTACATTTCAGTGGAAGCGGCTTCCCAAGCTTTATTTAGATTTGCCATGGCAGCATCGATTCCCTCAATGTTTTTCGCACCGTGCGCTGATTTCAAGGCTTCCAATGCTGAATTGATATTCGCCTTGTTGCCATCAGAGAGCTTGTCGCCGTATTCTTTCAGCTGCTTTTCAGTTTGGAAGATCAAGCTATCAGCTTGGTTAAGTTTTTCAATCTTTTCCTTTTCAGCTTTGTCAGCGGCAGCGTTTGCTTCTGCTTCACGCTTCATTCTCTCGATGTCATCCTGAGAAAGACCTGAAGAAGCTTCAATCTTAATCTTTTGCTCTTTGCCGGTTCCTTTGTCTTTTGCGGACACATTGAGGATACCGTTGGCATCGATGTCGAAAGTCACTTCGATCTGAGGAACTCCTCTTGGTGCTGGTGGGATGTCAGACAATTGGAATCTACCGATGGATCTGTTGTCTTTTGCCAAAGGTCGCTCTCCCTGAAGTACATGAATATCTACAGCGGGCTGATTGTCGGCTGCGGTGGAGAACACTTCGGACTTCTTGGTAGGGATTGTAGTGTTTGCTTCGATCAGTTTGGTGAATACGCCACCCATGGTTTCGATCCCCAAAGAAAGTGGGGTCACGTCCAAGAGAAGAACGTCTTTCACTTCACCGGTCAATACACCGCCTTGGATAGCAGCACCGATGGCTACTACTTCGTCAGGATTTACACCTTTGGAAGGTTTCTTTCCGAAGAATTTTTCTACCTCTTCCTGGATTCTAGGGATTCGAGTAGATCCGCCCACCAAGATCACTTCGTCGATGTCTGAGGCAGTCATTCCAGCATCTCTCAATGCTTTGGCGCAAGGCTCCATGGATCTCTTGATCAAAGATTCAGAAAGTTGCTCAAACTTCGCACGGCTCAAGTTTCTGACCAAGTGCTTTGGACCAGTCTGTGTGGCAGTGATGTAGGGCAGGTTGATTTCAGTAGAGGCAGAGCTGGAAAGTTCGATTTTTGCTTTTTCAGCAGCTTCTTTCAATCTCTGAAGTGCCATTGGATCCTTTCTCAGGTCGATCTGCTCTTCGGCTTGGAACTCCGCTGCAAGCCAGTCGATGATTACTTGGTCAAAGTCGTCACCACCCAAGTGTACATCACCATTGGTGGATTTTACCTCGAACACACCGTCGCCCAGCTCAAGGATAGAAATATCGAAAGTACCACCACCAAGGTCATACACCGCGATCTTCATGTCCTGATTTTTCTTGTCCATCCCGTAGGCCAAGGCAGCTGCGGTTGGTTCGTTGATGATACGCTTTACTTCCAAGCCGGCAATCTGTCCTGCTTCTTTGGTAGCCTGACGCTCTGCATCGTTGAAGTAAGCAGGTACCGTGATGACCGCTTCAGTGACAGTTTGTCCCAAGAAGTCTTCAGCAGTACTCTTCATTTTTTGAAGGATCATCGCAGAGATTTCCTGTGGAGTGTAAGATCTGTCTCCGATTCGAATAGCTACGGTGTCATTTGATCCTTGCTCGACTTTATAGGAAGCGTGTTTTTTCTCTTCGGATACCTCAGAGAATTTTTTTCCCATGAATCGCTTGACGGAAGAGATGGTATTAGCTGGGTTGGTGATGGCCTGGCGCTTGGCAGGGTCACCTACTTTTCGCTCACCGTTTCCATTGTCTAGGAAAGCCACAATCGATGGAGTGGTTCTTCTTCCTTCGCTGTTTTGGATGACTACAGGCTCGTTACCCTCCATTGCGGCTACGCAGGAGTTGGTGGTACCCAAGTCAATGCCTATAATTTTTCCCATGATTATATAAGTTTTATGTGTTTTCAGATTGAATCCTATCCCCTTTGCTCAATGCTTGTGCCATTGGTATTTTTCTGCTTTTTGGTGTCAGTTTGTCAGGATTTAGGTCTGGCGATTTGGGATAATGTCTACGAAATGTCACAGTGTAAGTTGGAAATACTGACTTTCTTGTCAGAAAAACAGGATTGGATGCAACCTAGCCATACTTGGAAGCATCTAGGAAACAATGAAACTATTTTTAAAAACCGAGAATCAGGAAAGGCGCAGATGGGTAGCGGTAATTATCCTTGGTCTTTTGTGGCTTTGGATAGGTTCAATCGGACAGGCGTTCTTCAGGGAGTGGATTTGGATGTTCTGATTTCAATTTTCAACACATGATCGACCAAAAATCATTTCCTGCTGAATTCCTCTAATTTTAAAGCATGAACGATAAATTACTACTACAGGATATTTTTATCTATCCCATCAAGTCTTTGGGAGGAATCAGGCTGGAAGAAGCCCGAGTGGAGGAGAAGGGGTTTCAATATGACCGAAGATGGATGCTGATAGATAAGGCGGGGAGGTTTGTTTCCCAAAGAGAGTTTTCATCGCTAGCCTTACTTCAAGTGGAAATCCAAGAAAATGGACTCTTGGTTTTTCATAAAAAGCAGGCTCAAAAATCACTATTCATTCCTTTTGATTTGGCCAAGGGACCAGATGTTCCTGTAGTGATTTGGGATGATCAGGTAATTGGAAAGGTGGTTTCCGAGTCAGTTGGGCGTTGGTTTTCTGATTTTCTGGGTTTTGATGTGGATCTGGTGGTAATGCCGGAATCTTCTCAACGCAAAGTGGATCCGCGCTATGCGGTCAATGGAGAGTCGGTGAGTTTTGCAGATGGAATGCCTTATTTGATTATAGGGCAATCTTCTTTGAATGAGTTAAACTCCAGATTGGAGTCGCATGTGCCGATGAATCGCTTTCGTCCCAATTTGGTTTTTTCCGGAGGCGAACCTTATCTGGAGGATAAGCTGCGCAAGATTCGGATCGGATCGGTTGAGTTTCAGATCGTGAAACCCTGCGCGCGCTGTGTGCTGACTACTGTGGATCAGGAAACGGGAGAAAAAGGTAAAGAACCGCTCAAAACCTTAGCGACTTACCGAACGGTGAATAATAAGGTCATGTTTGGCCAAAATGTGGTGGCTTTAAGTGGAGGATGCGTAAAGATTGGGGATGAATTGATCCCCATGTAGAAGCCTTAACTAACTGAAAATACAAAAGCCGGGAATATGTCGTCCCGGCTTTTTGGTTCTTGTAACGTTGGTTGTCTGATTAGAAGCTGAATCCGGTGGCCAGCTTGAAGAAGGAATCGTTGCCTTCTACCAAGTCGGTGCCAAAGGAGAATCTGGCAAATAGTCCGCCTGTAGGCTTGCTGAACTGCACGTAAGGTCCAAGCCACTGATATACATCTGTTGATGCTCTGCCATCGGATCCTCCTGAGTTGATCAAATGCTCGTAGTGCGCCCCAAAAGAGAAGAAATCACTTGCACGATAACCCAAGTTGAGCCAATAGTGAATGTATGACAAAGTGGTGCCATTGGCAGGAGCTTCATCGCGTAAAGGCGCGTAGTATCCAAAGTAGAACTGACCTTCCACTTTTTCTTTCAACAAGTTTACTGTCAGGTTGGGAACGATACCGTCACCAAAAATAGCTGGTCCACCGGTGCCCGAACTCAGCAAATTTCCATTTAGAATCCCGATCTGTGGATTGATGGATAGTCCTTCGCCTGCTTGGAAGTTGGCCCCCAAACCGAACTCGGTCCAGTTACCCCAAGCAGCACCTGTGCCACCTCCCCAGTGGATACCATAGAAAGTCAAAGCAGTCTTGTCTGAAAACCCATAGGAACCCTGGAAGGTAGGGTAGAATCCGAAAAATTGATCGGAATTCAGGGCAACCGAGAAGTTGAACTGCTTTTCCTCTTGAGCTATGGCCTGATTTGCTGCCATGATCAAGCCAAATGCTAGAAAAAGAATGGATTTAAATCCATTTGGTTTGATTTTGAACATGTTTTTCATGAATTAGTGTTTAAAGGTTTGAAATAGGTTTAAAATTGATGCAGTTCTGATTTAATACTTGTTTTAAAATCAAAATCTGGTTGAAAATAAAATCAAGTTTCTAAAGAAAAAACATTTTCATTGAAAAAAATGTAAAAAAATGACTTAATAATTATTGTTTTTGTAAATCATAAAAAATATTTATTAAAATTGCCTTATAATAAAAAAGGGGCCTCGAGGCCCCTTTTGGTGTTTCTGAGTCCCTTATTGGAACTCTTTGACGGTTTGAATGAATATTTTGACCATCTCCGGATCAATGTCAGGATACACCCCATGACCCAGATTGGCAATGTGTCTGGCTCCCCGGAATTCCTCCATCATTTCTATGGTTGCGGCTCTTACCTGTTCTGGATTGCCATAAAGGGCAGCTGGATCAAGATTGCCCTGTAAGGTTTTATTTGGGCCAATTAGCTTTCTGGACTCTTCGATGCCCATGTTCCAGTCCAGTCCAATTGTTTCGCAGTTCAGTTTAGCCATTTCTTCTCTGGCAAAAAATGCTCCTTTGGCAAAAACCGTCACCGGAACTTCGGTAATAGCATCACAAATTTGAGAGATGTAATTCAAGGAAAACTCTTGGTATTGCTTTGGTCCCAAGATTCCGGCCCAGCTGTCAAAAATCTGAACCAAATCTGCTCCTGCACGGATCTGAGCTTTCAGATAATTGATGGTAGAGTCAGTGATCAGCTGAAGTAACTTGTGGGAGAAAACAGGCTCACGATAGAGCATTTCTCTGGATTTGGAGAAGGTCTTGCTCCCGCTTCCTTCTACCATGTAGGCAAAAATCGTCCAAGGAGCTCCTGCAAAACCTATCAAAGGAACTCGGCCGTTGAGGTTTTTCTTGGTGATATGAATGGCATCAATCACATACTTCAGGTCATTGTCTCCGTCTGCCACTCGGAGTTTTTTTAGGTCAGTTTCGGATCGGACATTGGCAGGAAACCAAGGTCCTCTCTTTTCCACCATCTCATAAGGCAAGCCCATGGCTTCTGGGATCACCAGGATATCCGAAAAAATGATGGCAGCATCCACACCCAGAATGTCTACAGGCTGGATAGTCACCTCGGCGGCTAGCTCGGGAGTCTGCGCCAATTCAATAAATCCACTGACAGATTCGCGTACAGCTCGGTATTCCGGAAGGATTCGGCCCGCCTGTCGCATCAGCCATACTGGAGTTCGTTCGGTTTTTTCACCTCTCGCTGCCCGGAGCAGCAGATCGTTTTGGAGTTGCATGGCGCAAAGATAGGCTCGGAATTTTATTTGGGAAGGATAAAATCACACATAAAAAAACAGAGCCGTCTTTCCGATGGCTCTGTTTGAGTTTATTTTGTTAAGACCTCAATCTCTAGGTTGGAGTTGAGACTCTAGAAAGTCCTTTTCTTCAATACCAAGCATTTTGGTTACCGCCTCGTAGTCAGTCCAATCGATACGGGCTCCGGCAAAATCTCCTGGTACCACTACAATTCTAAATCGTTGACCCCTTGTCCAGTCTGCGCTCAGAGTTCTGTAATCAATTGGGCCATCCAAAAACAGTCT
Organism: Algoriphagus sp. AK58; assembly: GCF_014324365.1. Classification (GTDB taxonomy): domain Bacteria; phylum Bacteroidota; class Bacteroidia; order Cytophagales; family Cyclobacteriaceae; genus Algoriphagus. Next base: position 217,534 of record NZ_QEIG01000018.1, on the reverse strand, counting down.
AAAGTCGTCTCTGGTGAAATCGTAATTGTACATTAGCACGCCCTCATTGAAAAATACTGTTTGAGGAAGAGCTCTCCAAATGGGAGTTTGTCCATTGGTTTCCCACCTGATAAAAGCCAATACCACATCGCTTTCAACAATCCTGGGGTTGAAATCAAAGATTCGCTCAAAATTGTTTGCCTCGGTAAAGTCAACATCCACTTGGAATACTTCACTGACAATATTTACTCCCGGTTGTCCTTGGGGACCCTGGGGTCCTTCTGGTCCGATCGGCCCCATTGGCCCTTCGCAGGATTGAAAAGCTACCAAGGTAATCAACCCCAAAATCGCGGCTATTTTTTTCATAGTTGAGTTAGTTTATGAGCTTTCCACGGCATGGATCGTGCCAAGGTTTGAGAAAAAATAAAGCTATTTTATGGGTGCGATCACATGGACTTCTGTCTCGCTGATAATCTTATCGATAAAAATCCCACTCAACTTCACTTTGTTTTCCTGGGCAAATTCTTCCAGCTTGGCTTTGACTTTATTTGGACCGGGCATAACCCACTTATTGGCACTCACTTTTGCCACTAAATAACGACTTTCTTGGAAGGATTTAGGTTCCAATTCTCCTGAGGCAAAAGGAAGATTAAGGCCCACAAAAACCTCCATTGTATCTAATTTTCCAGCGGGTTCGATGTAGTAAATGGTGTGAATTTTTGATCCGGGATTTAGCGATTGCTGCGTTTCAATAGCTTTGAAAGTTTCCTCCAGTTTTTTGTCCTGGGGGATACCCTTGAAGGTCTTTCCGGCTAATGTCTCAGGATTCCCTTCAATGAGGGTAATTTCAATAGGGTTATTTCCTCCCAGCTGGATGAAAAAATAGCATGCCACTGCTAAGGTGATGGCTGATGCTATGCCGAATATTCCAATCTTTTTCATCAATCAAAACAAATATCTGACCCCGATTCCTCCCTGTCCTTTGAAGTTGACTCGGTCGATGAGTTCAAGAAAAAAACCAATCTCCGCAAACACGCTGATGGGCGTCTCATCAAAATAATACTCAGCCCCAGCAAAAGCCTCCGGACCAAAATCAATATTGGTTCTTTTTTCACTCAATACAGGGTTGCCGGGCAAGTTAGGGCTGAGAAAATAGCTGTAATCGATGTATGTCGTCCGCAATTGAGCACCAGCGCCTACATAGCCCAACAAATATCCCTGGGTGATTTCAAACATGTCGGTTATGTCTTCGTGTAGCGCCATTCTTCCATTCAGGGAGATTCCTCTTGAAGCAGAATGGTTCAGGTAAAATGCGTTGGAAGAAGGAGGGTTGTTTTCGAAAGATCGTTGGTAGTAATCCTTTCCGTTTGGACTTCCTGCACCAAGCATTACTTCAAAGGAAAGGTAATCATCTAGAAAGTCCTTGTAAGTGAGGGAAAAAGGTTCTCCCAACCGAATTCCGGCTCCTCTTTCCTGTGAAAACCCAGCTAAAGGGATCAGGAGAAAGACAAACAGAAACTTAATTTTCATAGAAGTTGGTTTAGTATCACAAATTAAATAGCCATCATTTTGAGTTGCATTTGGTGCAACTGGGTGTAGTAACCGCCTTTTTCCAAGAGTGATTCATGGGTGCCTGTTTCTACGATTTCTCCTTTATGAAGGACTAAAATTTGATCTGCTTTTTGAATAGTGGACAGCCTGTGTGCAATGACGATGGAAGTCCTTCCTTTCATCATCTTCTCGATTGACTCTTGGATCAACTCTTCAGTTTCAGTATCCACGGAGGAAGTCGCTTCATCCAGAATCAGGATCTCAGGGTTGTATACCATGGCCCGAACGAAAGAAATCAGTTGTCGCTGACCTACAGATAGGGTAGAGCCTCGCTCCATTACATTGTAGTCCAATCCTCCGGGGAGTTTTTCAATGAATTTTCGGGCTCCAACAAGCTCAGCAGCTTCCATTACCTGTTCTTTGGAAATGGAAGGATTGCCGAGGGTGATGTTGTGATAGATACTGTTGGAGAAAAGAAACACGTCCTGCAGCACCACGCCGATGTGCTTTCTTAGAGCTCCCAATTCAAAGTCTCGAATATCTGTCCCGTCTATGTAAATGTGGCCTTTGTTGATTTCGTAGAATCTTGAAATCAGGTTGATGATGGAGGATTTGCCAGCCCCGGTAGCTCCAACCAAAGCGATGGTCTGCCCTTTTTTGACTTCAAAGCTGATGTCTTTGAGGACATACTCCTCGTCATTGTAGGCAAACCAAACATTTTCTAGCTTGATGTTCCCCTGAATTTTCTCAGGTTTGAAATTGCCTTCATTGGCAATATGCTCTGTGGAGGCAAGTAATTTGAAAATCCTTGAGGAGCTTACTACACCCATTTGCAGTGTGTTGAACCGGTCAGCTATCATCCTTATCGGTCTGAAGAACAGCTGCAGGTACATGATAAAGGAAATCAGTACACCTATCTGCAATTCCAGTCCTAGCACACCTACTGCTCCATACCATACCACCAGGCCGATCCCGATGGCTTGGATGATCTCAGCCACAGGAAAATACACGGAATAATACAATACGGAACGAATGTGCGCTGCACGGTGCTCCCGGTTGATTTCTTTGAATTTCTCGTATTCTCGCTTCTCCCGATTGAAAATCTGCACGATGTTCATCCCTGTAATGTGCTCTTGCAAAAAGGAATTCAGGTTAGAAACCGCATTTCGTACATCGTTGAAAGTGACCTTGATTTTTTCTTTGAAGACATAGGTGGAAATGATCAGGAGGGGCAGCGTACTCAAGCTGACCAAGGTCAACTTCCAGTCGATATAGAACATTACGCCCAAAATCGTAATGATCTGCAGCAAATCTCCAAGTATGGCCGCCAAGCCTTCACTGAAGACATCGGCGAGTGTTTCAATATCTGATACATTTCGAGTAACCAGTCTTCCTATCGGAGTATTGTCAAAAAATTTCAGTCGGAGTTTAAGTAGGTGCTTGTAGAGCCGTGCTCGGATATCTTTGATGATGACCTGACCGATCCAGCCTGAATAGTAGGTGTGGGCCCATTGAGCGACTGCCTGTACAACCATCAGGCCTACCAAGATGTAGATGATCTGAATTAAACCAGCCGTATCACCCACCGCGACATATTCATCAATGGCGACTTGGATGTAGTAGGGTCGGGTAGGAGCCAATATCGCCAAGGCGATCGTGAGAAAAACCAAAAAATAGAACTGAGCTTGATAGGGCTTTACATAGGTATAAAGCTGTCTCAAGACTTTCATGTCTATAATTTCCCCGGAGGACTCTTTTTCTTTTTCTAAGCTCAAAGCCTGATTAGTCTAGGTAAATGTCTGATGGATATTCGATTAGGCTCAAATACAGTCCTTTGGCTGGAGCTGCTTTTCCTGCCTGAGTTCGGTCTTTGGATAAAATGATGCGCTCAAGGTCTTCGACTTGCTTATGGCCAAATCCAATTTCAAGCAAAGTTCCTACAATTGCCCGTACCATCCCACGCAAAAAGCGATTTGCGGTAATATGGAATAACAATTGGTTATCTTTTTGTTCCCAATGTGCTTCATAAATCTTGCAACGGAAATGATTGACTTCCGTATGGACTTTGCTAAAGCACTCAAAATCCTCGTGTTGAAGGAGGATTTGAGCCGCTTCATTCATTTTGTCCACATCAGGATGATGAAAAAGTTGCCAAGCCAAGCCTTCCAAGAAAGGATTTTTGGAGAATGTAATTCTGTAGAAATAAGATCGCTTTATTGCATCAAATCGGGCATGAGCATCCGGTTTTACTCTTCGGACTGAGCGGATGGCAATTTCTTTTGGAAGGATGGCATTGATTGCTTTCAGGAAATTTTCGCTTGGGATCTGATTTTTTAAGTCAAAATGGCAAACCTGCATGCTTGCATGGACACCTGTGTCGGTTCTGCCGCTTCCCATGATGAAAATCGGTTCTCTGAAATACGTGCTGAGCGCTTTTTCTATACATTCCTGTACGGTAAAGGCATTTTGCTGGATCTGCCATCCGTGAAATGGACCTCCATGGTAACTCAGTTCCAGAAAATACCGAATTGTCATCTCGTTCATGCAGGCGCAAAGATACTATTCCCAATCAATTCGCCCGCCGAGATTTGTTTTCTTGATATTCCGGGGGGAAGGCTTTTTCTTTGCCCAAAATTTAAACCATCATGATTCAGCGCGTTCAAACGATATTTCTTTTCCTTGTTGCCGTAGCCATGGGTGTGACCATCGGTACTGAGCTTTGGAACCAAACAGGAGGCACACAAGGCGATACTTGGAATCTCACGGCATTCACTCTATCCAATTTAGATGCAAACGGGGAGGTGATTCAAACCTCCTCCAAGTGGTACCTCGGAGCCTTGGCGGCCTTTGCAGGGCTTTTGGCCATGATTTCGATTTTCCAATACCGAACCCGTTCGCGTCAGATGCTGCTCAACATGATCAATTCCCTGGTCATGGTTTCTTTGGTAGCGGCCACTTTTCTGACTACCAACGGTATCAATTCCAGTATCCAAGCCCAAGATGGAGGAAGCTACGAGATCGGTTTTTGGTCGATTTTGGTAGCTATGGTGATGAATATGCTGGCTAACCGATTTATCAAGAAAGATGAAGCACTGGTCCGTTCAGTAGATCGGATCAGATAGCAAATCAAGCCCGGCCTTACCGCCGGGCTTTTTTGTTTTCCTTTTGTGACTAAATGCTTTCCTTCCTGAGTTTGTCTTTCCTAAATTGACCTGTAAGAAACTTGACCTATGAAATTCGAAACCCTGACCATCCATAAAGGCAATCACATCACGGACAAAAATGCCCCTGTGGTGCAGCCCATTACCTTGAGTACCACCTTTGAACACGGGAATGAGGGGAATATGCTCTACACCCGTGCAGGAAATCCCAACCGGACTGCCTTGGAAGAAGTGCTTGCAGCGATGGAGAAAGGCGCGGATGCCGCAGCGTTTTCCTCAGGAAATGCAGCAGGTACGGCCGTTTACCAGGCCCTTGAGCCCGGATCTCATATCATCGCGCCAAACGACATGTACCACGGCTTGCATAATTCCATGGTGCAACTTTTTGCGGGAGTTTTGGAGGTGACTTTTGTGGATATGAGTAATCTGGAAGCAGTCAAAAATGCCGTTCGTCCCAACACCAAGCTCTTTTGGATAGAAACCCCTTCCAATCCTCTTTTGAAGATTACAGATATTCGAGCCATTGCCCAATTGGCGAAAGCTCAGGGGGCGATTTTAGCCTGTGACAATACATTTGCTACTCCGGTATTCCAAAATCCCCTGGATTTGGGTGCGGATATCGTGATGCACAGCAGTACCAAGTATTTTGGAGGACATTCGGACATTCTAGGAGGAGCATTAATCACCAAGGAAAAAGATTCCTTTTGGGACAAAATCCGAATCGTTCAACGTGTAGGCGGGGCAGTGCCTTCTCCTGCGGATTGTTATTGGTTGACCCGAAGCATCCGTACGTTGGCCTATCGGATGAAAGGTCATGCGGAGCATGCGATGATCTTAGCGGAGTTTCTCCTTAATCATCCCCATGTAGAGAAAGTTTTTTATCCGGGTTTGAAGTCTCATCCGGGACATGCTATTGCGGCCAGCCAGATGAGTGGCTTTGGTGGCGTAGTTTCATTTACCGTAAAAGGCGGAGCAGAAGATGCCGATCTTGTAGTGTCTAAGCTGAACTATTTTGTCAATGCCACCAGTTTGGGAGGAGTGGAAAGTCTGATCGAGCGAAGAGCAGCAGTGGAAGGTCCTGACACCTTGACTCCCCCAAACTTACTTCGGGTTTCTGTTGGCTTGGAGCATACGGATGATTTGCTGGAGGATATGGATCAGGCTCTAGGGTGAAAATCTGGAATTACGATTTTAGAATGATGAATTTCGACATTTAAAGTAGGCTTGTGACTTAAAAAACTCAATGATTTCATTCTTCATCAGGGTAATAGAATACTGAACAGCGAACGACGAATATCAAACTTTGAAAAAGAAAAGGTCCTGATCGAAAACTCAGGACCTTTTTGCTTACTTGTAGATCTCAACAGGCCAGCTGTCATTGCCAAGGTTGATGTCTGTAATGACCTTGTCTGGATCGATTTCGACTTTTTTCACTTGCTTGGAGGTCTTGTGTAAGTATCCCCAAGTATCGCCGCGTTGCCAGATTTCCACCGGTAGTTTGACGCGTTCTGTAGAATTGTCTTCATAGGTAAATTCCAAGATCACGGGCATAGGGAAGTCTCCTTTATTCACCAAGTTCACGAGGTAATTTCCCCCGTATGGCTGTACAGAATTGATGCCCAAATCGATGTTCCCGTTTCCATAAAACCATCCCTTCCAAAACCAGGATAGGTTTTCTCCGGCTACATTTTCCATGTGATTGAAGAAATCGGCAGGTTGAGGATGCTTATATGCCCAGGTTTTGATGTAGGAGCGAAAAGCATTGTCGAATCGCTCATGTCCTAGGATGTATTCTCTCAGCATGACTAGGCCGATGGCAGGTTTCATGTAAGCCACCATTCCCAGATTTCTAGTATCAGTGACATCCGGATAGTTGTCGATTCCCTCTCGGCTTTCGCTTGTGAAGTATCCGTTAAATCGGCGGGTTTGATTTAGTGTGGACGGATATTCGCCGTTGTTGAAAGCATTAGAGCTGTAGTGGTTAATGAAGGTGTTGAAGCCTTCGTCCATCCAAGCATAGCGACGCTCATTGGACCCCACGATCATAGGGAACCAGTTATGACCAAATTCATGGTCAGTTACTCCCCATAGGGAAGCTCCTTTGGAGTTGTAGTGACAGAAGTTTAACCCTGGATACTCCATGCCATTGATGTCGGCAGCGACGTTGGTAGCAGTCTCGTAAGGGAACTCAAACCATTGCTTGCTGTAATATTCGATGGAAGCCTTACTGTATTCGGTAGATCTAGTCCAGGCATCTTGACCATTGCTTTCCATCGGGTAAACGGACTGGGCCAAGGCAGTCTTCCCGCTGGGAAGGTTGATGCGGGAAGCATCCCAAATGAAGGAGTCAGAGGTGGCAAAAGCGATGTCGCGTGCATTTTGGATACGGAAGTGCCAGGTCACGGTACCGCTTTGTTTAGGTCGGGTGAGTGCGGTGTTTTTGATTTCTTCAGGAGAAACCAAATAAACCGTTTCCTCACTTTGAGCTGCTTTTGCGTATCGTGTTTGGAGTTCTTTGGAAAGCACTTCGGTAGGGTTCATCAACTTCCCTGACCCCACCACGATGTGATTGTATGGCACAGTCACTTTGTAGTCAAAGTTTCCATATTCCAGGTAAAACTCTCCTGCGCCAAGGTAAGGTTCTACGTTCCATCCTTCAGTTTCGTCAAAAACCGCCACTTTGGGATACCACTGCGCAAAGGCATAGATCCAGCCGTCTTTCACTTTCAGTCTACCCATGCGGTCCATACCTTTTTGGGGGACTTTAAAAGAAAAATCCATGGAAACGGTCGCTTTGCCGCCTCGGCCAGGAATCGGCTCATTGAACCAGACTTGCATGCGAGTGTCTTCGATCAAGTGCTTGGAGGAAAGAGTTCCTTTCGGGCCCACTTTGGCGGATACATTGCTGATGTCATAGCCTCCGTCCGTGTCTCCATTGTATCGGTTCCCTTGGACGGGAGTAGTCAATGTTCCTCTTGAAGTGGGCGTAAACCGATTTTGCTCTAGCTGAAGCCAAATGAAATCGAGACTTTCCGGACTATTGTTGGTATAGGTGATGGTGACTTTGCCGGAGAGCGTGTGACTGGCTTCATCCAAGGCCACTTCGATTTGATAGTCAGCGGCATTTTGCCAGTAGGCTTCTCCGGGTTTTCCGGAGGCGGTGCGATAGCTGTTTCCTTTTCGGTCCATAAACTCCGAGAAGTCCTTCTGATTATTGTCTTTCCCTTGCTGAGAAAAAGCAGGAAAAGTTGCGGTCAGAATAAAAATGGACAAAAGTCCACCTAGCAGGGTTAGTTTCTTCATGATTCGTTTTGATTTCGGCTCAAAATAGGGACAAATGTGCTTTTGGCGAATTTTTTTTACACAACTCACAGACTTTAACCTTTTTCGATTTTGAAGGATTTTTGTTTCCTGGGGAAAAACACATTTACCTTTGATCTCAAATTACCAACTACCTCAATGAAAAAAGCACTGTCAATGGTAGGTCTGTTTGTGGGTTCGCTGCAACTTCAAGCCCAAACAGATACCACCACCCAAAAACTGGATGAAGTGCTCATCCAGGAAAACCGAATTCAAATTCCTTTTTCCAAGCAAAGTAGAAATATCTCCGTGGTTGACCGACAGCAGTTGGAGACTACACCTGCCCGAAGCTTACAGGAAGTGTTGAGCTTTGTACCAGGAGTGGATGTGCGTCAGCGTGGCGTCACGGGTGTTCAGGCGGATATCGGTATCCGTGGAGGTAGTTTTGAGCAGACACTCATGCTCCTTAATGGAATCAAGCTTACCGATCCGCAGACAGGTCATCACATGATGAATATACCCGTTCCTTTGGTCAATATCGAGCGAGTGGAGGTTTTGAAAGGTCCGGGTTCACGGATATTTGGTCAAAATGCCTATACGGGTGCGGTCAATGTCATCACTCAGCTTTCTGATGTGAGAAGCCTTCGACTTCAGGGCTATGCCGGAGATTTTGGAATGAAAGGGATCAATTTTGCCGGATCACTTCCTGCCGGAAAATACCGTCAGAATCTTGCGATTTCCTATGATGACTCTAATGGTCATTGGTATAATTCGGATTACAAAGTCAGCAATATTTTTTACGAAGGTGGGGTTCAACTGAACGATGCACATGAACTCCGTGGAATGGTGGCCTACACCGATCGGACTTTTGGTGCCAATGGGTTTTATACCTCAGCTTTCCCAGATCAGTGGGAAAGCATTCAAACGACTTTAACTTCTCTTTCTCATACTTTTTCCAAAAATCAATGGTATCTCAATACCAGAGCCTATTGGAGAAGAAATGCAGATGAGTACTTGTTGCGAAGAAATGAACCCGATTTTTACCGCAACCTTCACACCTCAGATGTCTTTGCCATCGAGGCAAACGGAAGTTACAAAAGTAAATGGGGGACGACTGGATTCGGGGTCGAAACACGGAAAGAAGCTATCGAGTCCACTAATCTGGGAGATCATGATCGTTCCTTGGTTGGGGTCTTTTTGGAGCAATTGGTCAATCTGGGTCAAAAAACGGATATCCGGGCTGGAGTCTATTCCAATTATTATTCTGAATACGGATGGAAGCATTTTCCCGGATTGGAAGTAGGCTATCAGGCCACCAAAGCTTTACGGTTTTATTCCGGAATTGGGTCAAGTTTCCGGATTCCAACCTACACCGACTTGTATTATGTAGGGCCAACCAACATTGGAAATCCTGATTTGCAGCCCGAACAGGCAAGATCGTTTGAGTTTGGAGGAAAGTGGACTAAAGGTCCATGGAGAGCCGAATTGGTGTATTTTAATCGTTTTTCGGAAAATCTGATCGAATGGACTCGAACCAATGCTCAGCAACCTTGGCAGCCACAGAATTTCAATGAGGTAATTTTCAACGGGATCGAGTCCAGTATGTATTACCGGATCAATCCTAACGGAAAAGCAGTTCAGGTTAAGGAACTGATGGTGTCCTATAACTTTATCGATGCAAATTTCAATGCAAGACCGGGATTGGAATCCAGATATGCGTTGACTGCCTTGAGAAACCAATTTATTGGAGGGATTTTGCTTGGTTTGGGTCAAAAATTGGAGTTGAATACCAAAGCTCGCTATGTGGAGCGAATGGCATTGGATCCGTATTTTGTGCTGGATATGCGAGCCGATTACAACCGTACTAAGAAGTTGGGCTTTTTCGCTGAGGCATCCAATATCACCAATACCGATTATATCGAAGCAGGTACCGTTCAGATGCCTGGAAGATGGTTTAGAGCAGGATTTATGGTGAATTTAGAGTAGTAATTACTTTTTTCAGTTCATTTTCAATGGTTTGAAAATTTCAAATGAAAAAAAGTGGTAGGGGCTCTTGCATCCAAATTGATTCAGATTACCTTTGCATTCCCTTTCGAAAGGAAAGGTAATCGGAAGTTTAGCTCAGCTGGTTCAGAGCATCTGCCTTACAAGCAGAGGGTCGGGGGTTCGAATCCCTCAACTTCCACGTTTAAAAATTTCCCGAAAATACTTCGGAAGTTTAGCTCAGCTGGTTCAGAGCATCCCGACTACATCGGGAGAGTCGGGTGAAAGAATCCGAATGGAACCAAAAAGTAATGGAAGTTTAGCTCAGCTGGTTCAGAGCATCCCGAATACATCGGGAGAGTAGGGTGAAAGAATCCGAGTAGAACCAAAAAGTAATGGAAGTTTAGCTCAGCTGGTTCAGAGCATCTGCCTTACAAGCAGAGGGTCGGGGGTTCGAATCCCTCAACTTCCACAGCTAGCCTCAGATTTTTCTGGGGCTTTTTTTATTTTTAATCATGCCGTGTTATTTCTACATAATTTTTTCTCCGTCAAAACATAGATTTTACATCGGCCATACTTGCGAAGGATTGGCCGAACGCCTCCGAAAACATAATTCTAATCATAAAGGCTTTACAGGTGGATTAGCGGATTGGGAAGTGGTTTATTATGAAGAGCACATCAATAAAACTTCTGCCTATCAACGGGAAAGAGTTGTGAAATCATGGAAATCCCGAAAAAAGATTGAAGAATTAATATCGAATTGAAGTGTGCTCAGCTGGTTTAGCGCATCCCGATGCAATCGGGAGGGTCGGGGGTTCGAATCCCTCAACTTCCACATCGAAGCCTCAGAAAAATCTGGGGCTTTTTTATTTTTACTTATGCCGTGTTATTTCTACATAATTTTTTCTCCGTCAAAAGATAGATTTTACATCGGCCATACTTGTGAAGGATTGGCTGATCGACTTCGAAAACACAATTCCAACCACAAAGGCTTTACAGGAGGGTTATCAGATTGGGAAGTTCTTTATTTCGAAGAGTATGCGAAAAAAACAGACGCTTATCAACGAGAAAGAGAAGTGAAATCATGGAAATCCCGGAAAAAGATAGAGGATTTGATTTCAAAATAAAGTTTAGCTCAGCTGATTCAATGCATCCCGATGCAATCGGGAGGGTAGGGGGTTCTCCCGAAAGCTTTCGGGATCAACTTCCACATCGAAGCCTCAGACTTTTTCTGGGGCTTTTTTATTTCCCACAGATTGACACAGAAAAGGACACAGATTTCCGCAGATTTTTATACTACTACAATCTATGTTTTCAATCTTCGGTCTGCCGTCTTGGGACTTCCAGCTTTTCAGTATCCATACTTCCCCTTCCACGTCCCAGACAAATACTTTCTCAGCTCATTCTCTCGGGCATTTTCTCCGGGTTCGTAGAGTTTGGTGCCTTTGATTTCATCGGGTAGAAACTCCTGCTCGACAAAGTTGCCCGGAAAATCATGGGAATACTTGTAGGCTTTGCCATAGTTGAGGTCTTTCATCAATTTGGTTGGAGCATTTCTGAGATGCAGCGGGACGGAAAGATTTCCCGTTTCTTTGACCAAAGCTTGGGCCTGATTGATGGCTAGGTAGGAAGCATTACTTTTCGGCGAGCTTGCCAGATAGGTCACGCACTGGGAAAGGATAATCCGGGCTTCGGGGTAGCCGATGATTTTCACCGCTTCAAAACAATTGGTGGCTAGGAGTAAGGCATTGGGGTTGGCATTCCCGATGTCTTCCGAAGCCAAAATCACCAGCCTTCGGGCGATAAACTTCACATCCTCGCCGCCCTCGATCATCCGTGCCAACCAATACACGGCTGCATTGGGATCCGAACCACGAATCGATTTGATAAAGGCTGAAATGATGTCGTAGTGCTGCTCGCCGGATTTGTCATAAAGTGCCACCTTTTGCTGGGCGATTTGCATCACTTTTTCGTCGGTGATCACACAGGGATTTTCATTGATTCCGTCGATGACGATTTCGAGGAGGTTTAGGAGTTTTCGTCCATCTCCTCCAGAAATCCGAAGTAGCGCATCGGTTTCCTGAAGTTCAACTTGAATTTTTTTCAGATCCGAATCTTTCTCCAAGGCCTGCTTCATCATCGCCTCCATTTCGGCATTGCCCAAAGGATTCAGCGTGAATACCTGACAGCGGGAAAGCAAAGCCGAGTTGACTTCGAAGGAAGGATTTTCTGTGGTGGCGCCGATGAGTCGGATGATTCCTTTTTCCACCGCTCCCAAAAGCGCATCCTGTTGGGATTTGTTGAAGCGGTGAATCTCATCAATGAAAAGGACCGTTCCTCGCTGAAACTTGGCTTTGTCGATGACTTCCCGGATGTCTTTCACTCCTGAACTAATCGCACTCAGGGTGTAAAAAGGCACTTTGATCTCATTGGCAATGATGTTGGCAATCGTGGTTTTGCCCACACCCGGAGGTCCCCACAGGATCAGCGAAGGCACATTTCCCGATTTGATGGCTTTGTATAGAAAGGAAGATGGCGCAGACAAATGTTCCTGACCGATCAGATCTTCCAGTCGGATGGGGCGCATGCGTTCGGCTAGGGGAGTGGGGTTCATTTGGTGAGAAGCAAGAGATTAGAGGCAAGAAATTAGAAGGTGTCGAGTATCAAGATGCTAGTATCAAGAGCTCTGTCCTTTCAGATTTAATTTTCAATCGGCTTCGCAAAATACCATAAAAAAAGGCCTTTTCAGGCCTTATTGAATTCATATTGAATTATCGAGTCAAATTCTGTCTGTTTTGAATTTTATTCTTCCTCCAAGTCATAATCGTCCTGAAGACCTAGCCAGAATTTTGGAGTGGTTCCAAAGAATTTCGAAAAGCGGATGGCTGAATCCGCTGTAATTCTTCTTTTTCCAAGGATGATCTCAGAGATCCTTGTTTGAGGAATATGAGTTTCCTTAGCCAATTTATAGGCTGTGATTCCCATCGGTTTCAAAAACTCTTCGCTCAGAATTTCACCCGGATGTATGTTTTTGAGTTTGTCCATATCAATCAAAAATTGAAATATTTGAAAGTGGCCTAGAGCTTTCGTGCACAGTTAAAATCGAGATTCTTTCAGAATCAAAAATGGCATAAATGATTCTGAAGTTTCTAAAAATGATTTCCCTTACGCTCCTATTGTTTAATTCTGGCACTACTCTGCCGATTTCGGGATGGTTAGCTATCAAATTTTCTTTCTCAAAAATTTGATCCACAAGCTGAATTGAGAAGTTCACGGCAAAATCAGAATAGTATTCTTGAATTCTGTGAATATCCTCAATGGCTTGCTTTGACCATCTTACTTTGACCATTCCTTGACCATTCTTTTTGCCTCTTCAGAGGTGTAAGTCTCCCCTTGCTGAGTTTGTCTGATTCCGGTCTCAATTTTATTGAGAAGAATTAATCGATCCATCAATTCTTCAATCGAGAATTCATCAGGAAGGGATTTAATAGCTTCTATCGCTTTCTCTTTGGTAATCATAGGTTTAGCTTTTGATCAAGTTAAGGAGGTAATTCCAAATTTCAAACCTCAAATTTTCCCAATCCTCTTCCCAAATTCCTCCAAGTGCTCGTCACCAAAATCCAAGTGGGTCACAAAGCGAACCAAGTCCTTTCCGAATTTGACCGACTTGATATGTTGCTCGGCCAGCTTTTTCATGAATTCCTCCGGAGTAGTTCCTTCCAATCGGGCGATGACGATGTTGGTGGCCACAGGAAAAATCTCTGATACTACTGGCAGCTTGCTTAGCATTTCGCCTAAAGCTCGGGCTCTTTCATGATCTTCTTTCAGTCTCTCGACTTGGTGATCCAAGGCATAAATCCCAGCAGCGGCCAGAAATCCCGCCTGTCGCATTCCTCCTCCAAATACTTTTCGGACTTTTCTGGCTCGCTTGATGTCAGCTTTTGATCCGAGAAGAACTGACCCAATCGGACAACCCAAGCCTTTGCTGAGACAGATCGAGATGGTATCAAAATGCGCTCCCCAATCGGCAGGGCTTTCGCCGGTTTCTACCAAAGCGTTGAACAATCTGGCTCCATCCAAATGAAGCTTGATGCCTTTTTCTTTGCAAAGCACATGGATGGGCTTGATTTCATCCAAGGTATAGATGCTTCCCCCGCCTTTGTTCATCGTGTTTTCCAGAGAAACCAAGGTCGTCTCAGGCGCATGCACATCGTCGGGATTGATGGATTCGGCGACTTGGGCAGCGGTGATTTTCCCCAAATCTCCCGACAACAGCTTCACAGAAGCAAGTGAATTGGCCATGATGCCACCGCCTTCATAGAGGTAGATGTGCGAATGCTGATGGCAGATCACCTCCCGCTGAGGTCCGGTATGCAGCCGAATCGCAATCTGATTGGTCATGGTGCCGGAGGGGCAGAAAAGCGCCGCTTCCATCCCAAATAGCTTCGCGATTTTGTCCTCTAGGGCATTGACGGTCGGATCTTCTCCAAACACGTCATCGCCCACGGGGGCAGTAAACATGGCTTCTTTCATCCCCGGAGTAGGCCGGGTCACGGTATCACTTCTTAAATCAATCAGCATGGGTGAAATACTTGGATTTTGAACTGGTTTTAGGTTTAAGTGCTTCGATAGCTTTAGCGGCTTCGATGGGTCGGTCGGTGGCCAGGATATCTGCACCGTTTTGGACAAAAGTAGCATAAAGCTCGTCTCCTCGGGCTTCAGCACTTTTATCCAAGTTGCCCAAAGTGCCTAAAATGGTAAATACCCCTTTTTCGTGAAGGGCTTTGTTAAATTCAGGAGTTCGTTCAGTCACACCGGTGAAAGCAATCACCCGATTCCAAGGAATCCCGGTTTCTTCCAACCTTCCTATTTCTTCTTCATTACGGATTGTTACCGAAAGCATCAATTCCGGCGCCATTCCATGTAGTTTTTTGGCTGCATCAAAGGAGTAAGTGATCAGTGCAGCATAGGTTTCCGCCTTGTTTTTGCGGACTGCTTCTACCACTTTTTCAAAAGGAACTGATCGCTTGATATCCACGGTCAGAAGTACTTTCCCTTTGGACCAAATCAATGCTTCGTCTAGGGTGGGCACTTTGAATTCAGTCAGATTTCCCTCGTTATCCTCCAAATAAAGACTTTGGATATAGTCGAAATCCACCTCGTTGACTTTTCCGGTTCCGTTGGTGGTTCGGTCGAGTTCATCATCATGCATGAGTATCAAAACAGAGTCCCGAGTCATGGCCACATCGAGCTCGATGATGGATGGGGTGTATTTCAGCACATGTTCAAAGGTTTCGATGGCATTCTCGGGAAATCCCGGATAAGGTCCGCCGCGATGAGCCGATACCATGGGGATGCGATCTGAAGTCCAGCTGTAAAAATCCCGGTTCTCCTCCAGATCGAATACTCGTGTAAAATGTAATCCTCCCTGGGAAGCTTCTTTTTCCGTTTCGGAATCCGGACTTTCGCAGCTCCAGAGGAGTAGTAGACCAGAGAGTGCCAAAAGCCTAAAAGTAGTTGGAATCATTTGACCGTTTTTTTGCTCTAAATAGAAATAAAGGTTCGGATTATAAAAACTGAAATTGAAGAGAACCCGAATTCCTTTTTTAAATAGCGCCTTCCCTGTTAGATTTGGGTTAGATTTCTCTGATTGAGCCTGCAAATCACCTTTCGTCAATCCACTTTCAACGCCTTGAAAATTCCCCCATTCAGGAGATATGTCCTGCTCCTTTGCCTTTGTTGCTTGGGAGCTTCGACGTCTGTTGCCCAGCTTTCCAAGATGGATAGCCTGAAAAAAGTGCTAGAACGGTCCGATTTGCCTGATACCACTCGGGTGAATTTGCTGATTGAACTTTGCGAAGCAAGTACTTTTACCGAAGAGCAGGGAGGAAAAGCATATGCCGAGGAGGCTTTGGAGATTTCCAAGAAAGTCCGATTTGCAAAAGGCGAAGGCCAAGCCAACAATTCCATCGGTGCCTATTACCTGCAAGTCGGGGATCTGGAAAAAGCACTTTCTTTTGTCCTCGAGGCCGAAAGGGTCTATAAAAAAGCAGGTGATTTTTCTGCCAATCTTTTGGCCGTTTACAATAATCTCGGTATTATTTATAATCGAACTGGCGAAACTCAAAAGGCAATTGAAGTGTATAAAAGTGCGATTCAATTGGCAGAAAGTGAAAAAAATGCCCAAAGCCAAGCCATTCTTTACAATAACCTAGGTTCGGCTTATGACAATCTCAAACAGTACGACAGTGCGCTTTGGGCTTTTGAAAAAGTAGAGGAAGTCAGTCTGACTGCCGGCATCCAAGTAGGTGTCATGATGGCCAAAAGCAATCTTGGGTCAGTATATTTTTCAATTGGAGAGCTTTCAAAATCTGAAGAGGAATACCTCCAAGGCCTGAAAATCGCTGAGGAAGGGCAATTCACCCGAAACATTGCCACGATCTTACTCGGTCTGGCGGATGTTTATTCGGCACAGGCCAAATTAGGCGATTCAGAAGAGTACTACCAGAGAGGCTTGAAAATCGCAGAGGAAATCCAGTCTTGGCCCTTGATTCAGGATGGCTATGAGGGCTTGGCTTTGGTTCAGGAAAAAAGAGGAAACCTAACAGGCGCTCTTCAGTCTTTCCGCAAATGGCAGCAGGCAAGGGATAGCATTTTTTCTCAGGAAAAAATCCAGACTCTAGAGGAACTCAAGGCCCGCTACGAGTCCGAAAAGAAGGAAGCCGAAATCCTGGCGCTTTCTCAGGAAAATGAAATTCAAACGCTGGAACTCGCTCAAAAAAACCAGTTCTTGATTTTTGGAGGAATTGGCATGGTTCTTCTCGTGAGTTTGGGGTATAGCTATTTTCAGCGCAAAAAACTCAAATCAGAAGCCCAAATGGCCGAGATCGAGCAGCGTTTTCTTCGCTCTCAGCTCAATCCGCACTTTATCTTCAATGCCCTTTCTTCGATCCAAAACTTCATGCTCAAGTCAGAGGGGAAAACGGCCTCCCGCTATTTGGGGAAGTTTTCCAAACTGATGCGGCAGGTACTGGAAAATTCTAGGTTAGAATTTATCCAGCTTGAGGAGGAAATTCGCATGCTGGAAAATTACCTGGAGATTCAAAAGATTTTAGTGCAGAAGGAATTTGATTTTCAGATTGAATGCCATGAATCTCTGGATCAAGGTCAAGTATCGATTCCTCCAATGTTTGTGCAGCCCTTTCTGGAAAATGCCATTCAGCATGGCCTGATGGACTCCGGAGGTAGAATCGATGTGGAGTTTAAACTTGCCGGAGATTATATTGAGATTTCGGTTCGTGACAATGGGGTTGGTATTCTTTCAACTTCCCAAGCAAAGGAAAATCACCGATCTTTGGCAACATCCATCATCCGCGAGCGAATCGATAATTACAATAAAAAGCTCAAAAACCGTATCCAACTGAAAATGCTGGATCGATCAGAGCAAAACGAAAAAGGAACCGAAGTCCAACTTTTAGTTCCATTTTTGGCAAACTAGACTGAACTATGAAGGCTATCCTCATCGATGATCAATCTCATGTCAGAGAAAATCTGAAAATGCTTCTGGAGGAGTTTGTCCCCGATGTGGAGGTCATAGCGGAAGCTGATGGAGTGAAGTCAGGTTTAGAGTGCGTGAAAAAGTACAAGCCTGATCTGGTCTTTTTGGATATTGAAATGAACGATGGGACGGGGTTTGATCTGCTTAATCTGGTGAAAGAACGAACTTTCCGAGTGATTTTTGTGACGGGACATGATGGCTACGCAATCCGGGCATTTCGGGTCGCAGCGATTGACTACCTGCTCAAGCCTGTAGATCCGGATGATTTGACCGAGGCTGTGAAAAAGGCGAAGCATCAGCGGCCCATTCAGGAGATACAGGTAAGCGAGGCCATCTCTTCCCAATCCACCGAAAGGCTGAAGCAGTTGGTTCTTTCAGATTCAGACAATGTGTACCTCGTGCAGTTGTCGGAAATAATCCGTTGCCAATCCGAGGATAATTACACGCGTTTTTTTCTTTCGGATGGGAGAAAATTGTTGATTTCCAAGACGATGAAGGAATTTGCAGAGCTCTTGGAAAAGGCTGGATTTTTCCGTTGCCATCAGTCTCATTTGATCAATTTGGTCTTTTTTGACCATTTGGATAAAAGAGATGGGGGCACGATTTTTTTGAAAGATGGCTCCACTGTTCCTTTGGCCACACGCAAAAAAGACCTCCTAATTCAGGCTTTGAAAGAAGCTTAATTTTCGGATTCTCGGTATTTCTCTACAGTTCCTCAAGTATTCCCCGCGAATGCTCATCCTTTATTTTGGGGTACTTTCTTAGACCTACTTTTGGGCATCGTTAAAGATCAGATGTGAGAATATGGTGCTAAAAGCTTTCCTTAAGCAGGTGATTTGGTTTGGTGTTTTCATGACTATTGTCTTTTCCGTAAACCATTTTTTCCGAGCTTTTTTCTGGTAATCACAAATCAGCACAGCGGGTGATTGAGCTGAATTTTTTG
The DNA here is from genome assembly GCF_014324365.1 of Algoriphagus sp. AK58. Classification (GTDB taxonomy): domain Bacteria; phylum Bacteroidota; class Bacteroidia; order Cytophagales; family Cyclobacteriaceae; genus Algoriphagus. The sequence continues at coordinate 199,059 of NZ_QEIG01000018.1, read as the reverse complement.
AGCTTACTTTTCTTATCCTTTTTTGGATTCCTTTCGGAAAAAGGAATCCAAATTGCTTTTTCGCTTTTCGAAGATATCTTCCATATCCGAGAGCTCCAGATTGAGCGCTTTGGTAGAAATCTGGATTTCGACCAGAGAAATTCCCAGTGAAATAAGCAGGGAGATCATACTTGCTACAAAGACCCAATTTGCAGCAGAAGTGTATCCCTGAAAGAGCAAAAACATACAGATTACGCACATCAGGAAGCTGAAAACCCCGAAAAGCTGCATGTTTTTGATCAGCGTCAGGCGACGGCGGAGGTTGTGAATCTGCTCCACGATGATTTCCTGATCGGGCTCCTTCAGGTAGTTTTTATGAAGCCCACGGATCAATGTGGCAATCGCCAAAAACCGGTTGGTAAAAGCCAGCATCAACAAGGTGATGGCAGAAAAAAGCAGGGCGGGAGTGGAGAGTTGGAGTTCCATAGAGTTAGAAAGTGCTTTCGGAATAGGTAAGTTCAGTAAAAGGCATTAAAAAAGCCTGCTCTTTGAAAAGCAGGCTCTAGATTTTTCAATAAGATGATATTAAGCTACCTCTCCCAATACCACCAATTTTTCCAATGTTGGAGACTGAGACCCACCTTTTGGCTCGATGGTGATGGCAAAAGCACCAGCTTCTGCTACAGCTTGCATTTGTTGCAAGGTGAATTTTTCTCCAGGATTCACAAGGCCAATTCCCACAGGACCATCTTTTCCAATCGCCCAAAGCTGATAGTCGAATTCTTCTGACAAGGAATTCAGATTATTCACAGCTACGAAGACTTCCTGTACTTTTTGATCCCAAAAGACATCCACTTTGGCATCTTTTTGCATCGGAAGTGCTTCTCCTTTCATTTCCACTCTTCGGAAATCCCCTGCAACCAAGCGGTCCAGTCGATTGTCTGTTTCTTCGTATTGGAGCTTGACCTGATTCAGATTATCAGCCATCACCTGCTGATCTTGCAGCAATGCGGTGAATTTCTGATCGGTTTCGTAGAATTTCCCAGCGAAATAAATCGCCGCTGCACTCGCCAATACAGCCACTAAGGATGCCGCCGCCGCGAAGGATTTCCAAGGAGTGAGTTTTACTACCTTGGTTTCCACGGGCGCAGGGTTGGGCGCGGGAGCTTTTTTGGGAGCCTCTTCTTTTTTGAAGTCTTCCTCTAGGGAAGCAAAGATTTTTTCCTTGAGTTGAGGGGAAGGTTTTTTTCCTGTCAACTCATCAAAGGCAAACATAGACTGTTCCAGCGCATCCAGTTCTTCCTGGATTTGTGGATGGGCTTTGGCCATAGCGATCACTTCCTCTCGCTCACGCTCGGTCAACTCTCCGAGTAGGAAGAGTTCCAGTTTGCCTGATTCGATATATTCTTGGATGTTCACGCTAGATTCGTTCTAAGTTCTTTTTTAATACTTGCAATGCTGCCCTGACTCTGGACTTGACTGTGCCGAGAGGAATGTCAAACTCCTCCGACAGCTCCGAATGGGTGTATCCCTGGAAATAAATATACTCAATAATGAATCGCTGATCCTCGTTGAGCTGATTCATCAACTCTCTCACGCCTATCCCTTCTACTTGTTCCATAGTTCCTGATTGACTCTCCAAACCAAATACGAAGTCATCAATGGTATTGGTCTTAGTGGTTTGAGAAATTTCTTTGGAACGTAACTTATCAATTGCCGAATTCCGACAAATGTTGGCCATCCAAGTGTACAAGCGGCCTTTCGATTCTTCGTAGGAGTCGATTTTCCGGGTGATTTTGATAAAGGCATCGTGAAAAACCTCCTCGGCAATATCCTGATCGGTAATGATTCGGCTAATGACTGCGAAAAGGGCCCTGGAATACTTCTCGTATAGGTATTCAGTGGTTTTTCGATCTCGGGCACGCAGCCCGGCTATGATTTCTTCTTCTTGCAAAAGTTGGTCGGTTGTGGTGTCAATAGTCTAAAAATAAAACACCGGGCCAAATGTTTGAACCCGGCGTCTGATTTATTTCCAAAATGAAATTTTTACAAGTGAATCACCTCGTCGTAAGCGGCAGCGGCTGCTTCCATAATCGCTTCGGACATAGTTGGGTGAGGATGTACTGTTTTGATCAGTTCGTGACCCGTTGTTTCTAGCTTACGGATAGCCACGATCTCAGCGATCATTTCAGTGACATTGGCACCAATCATGTGTGCGCCAAGCAACTCACCGTATTTTTTGTCAAAAACCAATTTCACGAATCCGTCTTTTGCGCCTGCTGCAGAAGCTTTTCCGGAAGCGGAGAATGGGAATTTTCCTACTCGTACTTCATATCCGGCTGCTTTAGCTTTGGCTTCGGTCATGCCGACTGAGGCAATTTCCGGAGAGCAATAGGTACAGCCTGGGATATTTCCATAATCCAATGGTTCTGGATGATGACCTGCGATTTTCTCCACACAGATAATGCCTTCCGCAGAAGCTACGTGCGCCAAAGCCGGTCCAGGTACCACATCGCCGATGGCATAGTAGCCCGGCATGTTGGTTTGATAGTATTCATTGACTTGGATTTTGCCTTTGTCCACGAGGATGCCGACATCTTCCAAACCGATATTTTCTAGGTTAGACACCACACCTGCAGCAGAAAGGACAATGTCGCACTCGAGGATTTCTTCACCTTTGGCGGTTTTTACGGTCACTTTGCAGCCTTCGCCTTTGGTGTCTACACCTGTTACTTCGGAGGAAGTCATGATCTTCATGCCTGACTTCTTGTAGATTTTTTCCAAAGCCTTAGACACTTCTTCGTCTTCTACAGGGACAATGCGATCCATGAATTCTACGATGGTCACTTCTGTGCCGATGGAATTGTAGAAATAGGCAAACTCCACTCCGATCGCTCCGGAACCTACAACCACCATTTTCTTAGGCTGCTTTTCCAAGGTCATCGCCTTGCGGTAGCCGATGATTTTCTTGTCATCGATTTTCATCGAAGGCAGTTCTCGGGATCTAGCACCTGTCGCGATGATGACATTATCTGCAGAGTAAACAGATTTTTTGCCTTCAGCATCGGTGACTTCGACTTTTTTGCCAGGTTGGATTTTACCCCATCCGGTGATGATCTCGATCTTGTTTTTCTTCATCAAAAACTGAACGCCCTTGCTCATCCCGTCGGCTACTCCACGGCTTCTCTTTACCATTCCGGCAAAGTCCGCCTCAGCACCCTGAACAGAGATTCCATAATCCTTGGCATGGCTGATGTATTCAAAAACCTGAGCGCTTTTGAGTAGGGCTTTGGTCGGGATACAACCCCAGTTGAGGCATATTCCGCCTAGCTCTGCGGCTTCTACGATCGCAGTTTTCAATCCGAGTTGAGAAGCGCGAATAGCCGCCACGTATCCTCCCGGTCCGCTTCCCAGCACGATCAAGTCAAATTTTGTCGAAGACATATTTAAAATGGGTTTGATTACAAATGAAACTGTGCAAAAATAGGCCTTTTGGGTTCAGAAAAAAATCAGAATCGGATGAGTAAATGGAATCCAAAACGCCCTGTTGATGAATTATTTGCAGTTAATAATTGAAAATTTTGTAAATCAGATAAAGACCAAAGGGGTTTTTGAGATTTGGGGTTTTTCTGGTTTATCCTCCTGTTTTTCAGCGAAAAAGCATCGGGCGGAGTTTCAAAAGGCCAAAGTCCGGGCTTTTTTTCTAATTTTGGCCAAACTTAATTTTGATCTTCATGGGATTACTTTCAGGAAAAACTGCCTTGGTCACCGGCGCCTCTAAAGGGATCGGTCGGGCAATCGCCATCAGATTTGCACAGGAAGGAGCTAACATCGCTTTTACCTACCTCTCCAGCGTGGAAAAAGGCCAAGCCCTTGAGGCCGAGCTTGCTGCTTTTGGTGTAAAAGCCAAAGGCTATCGATCAGACGCTTCAGACTTCAAAGCCGCTGATGAATTGGTCAACTCCGTGGTGGCGGATTTCGGTGCCTTGGACATCTTGGTCAATAATGCCGGCATCACCCGCGACAACCTACTGATGAGAATGACCGAGGAATCTTGGGACGAAATCATGAACGTCAACCTGAAATCCTGCTTCAATACCGTCAAAGCGGCTACCCGCACCATGATGAAAGCCAAGTCCGGCTCGATCATCAACATGACCTCCGTGGTCGGTGCCAAAGGAAACGCCGGTCAGGCCAATTACGCAGCCTCCAAAGCCGGAATCATCGGCTTCACCAAGTCAGTCGCCTTGGAATTGGGCTCCAGAAATATCCGCTGCAACGCGGTAGCTCCTGGATTTATCGAAACTGAGATGACGGAAGTATTGGATGAAAAAACCGTGCAAGGCTGGAGAGATGCCATCCCGATGAAGCGTGGAGGCAAGCCGGAAGAAATCGCCGATGTCTGCGTGTTCTTAGGCTCCGACATGAGCACTTACATCTCCGGACAGGTAATCCATGTGAATGGGGCGATGTATACCTAAGTACGATTTTAGATTTACGATTTACGAGCGGCTGGGGAGACTTAGCCGTTTTTTTATTTCCCGCAGATTTTCGTAAAAAAGGACACAGATTCACACAGATGAAAAGCCTCGATAGAATTTCTGTGAAAATCTGTGTTTTAATCTGTGCTTATCTGTGGGAAATAAAAAAGCTACTTATCGGATTTTGAAAATCATTTTAATGCCTTTTTCAAGGGTTTCCATCTTACTTCTTGGAAAATATCCCAATTCTCTCAAAATAAGGTTCTGAGGTAGAGAAACCATTTTGTGAAGTTTTAGAACCGATGGAACGATTAATCCGGTTTGCCGCCATTCTTCCTCTTCTGGTTTTATTTCAAATTCGGATTCTTCGAGCTGATCGCTGATTTTACTCGAAATAAATGCCACGATAACGTGTTCAAATTTTCCTATGGGTTCAGATAGGCAAAGTGCTGGACGGACTTTTCGAGTTGAAAAATCTTCAAATGGAAAAGGTACTAGGACAATCTTTCCTCTAATTTTTGAAAGGCTTTCCGTCTTTGGTGGTGTAGACATTTTCTTCAGGTTCGTTTAAAAAATCAAGGGCTGGATTATTGGAGAGAAATTTTAAGTAATTCTTTTCCCCCATTTCCTCTTCTTCCGAAAGGATTAAAACTCTCACTGGGATTCCTCCTTTAAGTCCTGTTGACTCCAAAGAAATGCTTCCGTCAGTTTTGGTAATGGTCTTAATTTCAATTGCTTTCATGTTGATAAAAGTACAAAAAAAGCCCTGGAAATCTCCGAGGCGGTCCAAAACCTTTGAGGTCTTCAAGACCTCGAAGGTTTTGGAGTTGCAGAGTCTTTATTTTTGGAATAAAGACCTTCGAGGTTTTAGAAAACCTCAAAGGTCAATTACGAAACTGACTCATATCGATTTTGTAAAACTCATACTCATCTTCCGACTTTTGCTCGGGTTTGTTGATGAGAAGGTAGCCATTTGAGACGATAAGATTCTCAAAACGAGTTCCCAAATCAAAGGTGGTGGTCAACTCTGCTAAGAGATTCCAATTTTGATCATAAATCAACAGTAGGTATTTGTTTTTATTCAGATACATCCGTTGCCTCGGATCCTTGATTTCAGGTTGAGTTTTGATTTGCTCCAAAATGGTAAATCGAACATAAAGCCTGTTTTTTGGATCGTGTATTAGATGGGTATTTAGCGCTCCGTTTTCAGGTCTTTCCCAATATCTTGACCTTCCGTTTATGATAAATTTTTCAGGGAAATATTGGATTGGAGTATGAGATTCAAGCTTTATCCGCTTGATGATTTTACAGTCTTTGATTTGATACAGTGAATCCGAATAAGGGAACATCGCCCATGAATTTTCGTTTTCAACCATTCTCACCAGTCTTCCAGCCATTGTGGAATTAGCGAAGGTTGCATCATAGGGAGCTTTAAAGTCAGTTCTACAAATCCATTTTCCTTCTGAATCAAACTTTCCTATCCATGAGCCAAATTCCAAATCCAATCCGTCGGTCTCAGTTTGGAAAGACATAATATTGAACGGATCAAATGTGATTTCAAATTCATTCTCCGAAAGTTTTTGAAGTGCATTTCTTGAATCAGGGAAATTTAAGAAGCCTTTGGGTTCGTAACCTGCCATGTCTAACTGGATACCTTTTACCAAAGTGTCATTTTCGTAAAAATTAGTATTCCCTGTATTATTGGTCGCGATAAATTGGGGCCCGTCAAAGGCTTTCCCAATATGATAGCCACCTTTTAATGCCATCGGACCTCCTGAAGGAATTTCAAACTGGTCAATTTTCCTTCCAGTCTCAGGATCAAAAAACTGAAAAATCCCGTTCCATTCGCTTACTATAGACTCTTTTCCCTGATGCAAGACAGTTCCCGAAAAGCCAATAAATCCGGTAGTTTGATCCCTTTCAAAACTCATTTCGGCTGTTACAAAGTCCAAAAAGTCACCATGTTTTACTTCCTTTTTTTCAGTACAGGAAATGCTTAGGGCTAAAATCAGAAATAATAATTTTTTCATATGTCAGGATATTTAAAGTAAAAAATTAAAAGAGTAATGCATTTCAAAGTGAATCAAAGGAATTGACTATGTTTCTTTATTCAGATTTTGTTTTCGGAGGGGAGTGAATTTGTCTATTTAAGAGTTGGAATGCAAGTATTGAAAAAGCCCCGGAAATCTCCGAGGCTCTTTTTAACCTTTGAGGTCTTTTCGACCTCGAAGGTTTTAGAAATTAGATTGATTTGTCTCAGTTAAACCTTCGAGGTTTTTGAAACCTCAAAGGTCGCTAGCCAAAAACGGATATCTATAATCCTTAGGCGAAACAAAGGTTTCCTTGATCGTCCGTGGAGAAACCCAGCGGAGCAGGTTGATCATTGACCCGGCTTTGTCATTCGTGCCGGAAGCTCTAGCTCCTCCAAATGGCTGCTGACCGACCACGGCACCTGTTGGCTTGTCGTTGATATAGAAGTTACCTGCTGCGTTTCTCAGTTTTTGTGTGGCCAATTCGATGGCGTAGCGGTCTTGAGAAAATACAGCACCTGTGAGTGCGTAGGGAGAAGTTTGATCCACGAGCTCTAGTACTGTCTCAAAGTGCTCTTCGTGGTACACATAGATGGTCAAGACCGGACCGAAGATCTCTTCGCACATGGTGGTGTACATCGGGTCTTGTGTCAGGATGATCGTCGGCTCGATGAAGTATCCTTTGGACTTGTCGTAATTGCCACCGGCGATGATTTCCACTCCAGGAGTTGTCTTGGCGTTATCAATGTACTTAGCGATTTTGTCAAAAGACTTCTCGTCGATCACCGCATTGACAAAGTTGGTGAAGTCCTCGGTGCCGCCCATTTTGATGTCTGCCAGATCTGCAAGCATGTATTTTTTCACATCTTCCCAAAGATTAGTTGGGATGTATGCACGGGAAGCGGCTGAGCATTTTTGTCCTTGATATTCGAAGGCGCCACGCACCAATCCTACGGCTACTGCCTTTGCGTCAGCGGACTTGTGAGCAAGCACGAAGTCTTTTCCTCCGGTCTCTCCGACGATTCTTGGGTAAGATTTATAGCGATGGATATTTTCTCCGATGGTTTTCCAAATGTGCTGGAATACGCCCGTGGAACCTGTAAAGTGAATTCCGGCAAAATCCGGATGTTTGAAGATTACTTCTCCGGCGACCGGTCCGTCCACATAGATCAGGTTGATCACTCCGTCAGGTACACCGGCTTCTTTGAATACTTCCATCAGCACCTGAGTAGAATAGATCTGGGTATAGGCAGGCTTCCAAACGATGGTATTGCCCATCATGGCAGCGGAAGTTGGAAGATTACCGGCAATGGCAGTGAAGTTGAACGGAGTCAAAGCAAACACAAAACCCTCCAAAGGCCGTTGCTCCACGCGATTCCAAACTCCACCTCCGGATACAGGTGGCTGCTGCGCGTAGATTTCCGTCATGTACTTCACATTGAATCGAAGGAAGTCGATAAACTCACAGGCGGAGTCGATTTCGGCTTGCATCGCATTTTTAGACTGGCCAAGCATGGTGGCTGCATTGATTTTGGCTCGGTAAGGCCCTGCGATAAGTTCGGCTGCTTTCAGGAAAATAGCTGCGCGCTGTTCCCATTCCAGATTTTCCCAAGCTTCTTTGGCTCCCAAAGCCGCATTAATCGCCTGCTCTACATGAGAGGCATCGCCTTCGTGGAAATAGCCCAAAATATGCTTGTGATCGTGGGGAGGAGACATCGGACGAGTATTGCCTGTTCTGACCTCTTCGCTTCCGATGTACATCGGTACGTCGATCTGCTTTGATCTTAGCTCTGCTAGCATCGCCTGAAGTTCCCTGCGCTCGGGGCTGCCCGGAGCATATGCTTTTACCGGCTCATTGACGGGAGCGGGTACGTTGAAAAATCCCTTTAACATGATATTTGGAGTTTATGTGATTTCGAGTGGCCAAAGATAAGCGATCGTTTTTTTAAAATGCTGGACTTTCAACACGAAGGCTTCCAGTGGTACGATCACTTTTTAGGGTGAAGGTAGACAGTGAAGTCATCCTTTCGAGATTAAATGCTTTTGCTAAATACCAATTGCGATGCGCGGCCCAAAATACATGCCCCTTACAAATCCTTTCGGATCTACAAACATGTAACCTTCTATACCGATGGATCCTTTTTCACCAAAAGGTTTAAAAATCGACATCCTCAGGGGTAGGTGGAGGTTGACCGTTGTGGATCTTTCGCCGCTGAATCCCCGATAAAACTGAGTTTCCTCATCAAATGCAATCGGAACGTAAAAGAAGTTTTTCTCGACGAAAGCACCCATTCCAAAACCGCCTTCTGCTACTATTCCTCCCCAATTCAGCTCAAAACGCCTGTTTACAATAAAGGAAATATGATCTGACTGCACAGATCCGTCGAGTGGCAATTCTGTTCCGATTATCGGCGTGCCTATCGCAGAGAATCTGTAATAGTCAAAGTTGGAGACATTGACACTGGAGCCGATGGTCCAGTCTTCGTGAAAACGATAGAATAGGCTAAGATTTAAGCCAGAACCAGTTTGCGGATTTTCGAACAATCGTTCACTGGGAGGGCCGTAGAAACCAAGCGAAAATCCCAATTCTGCTTTTTGCCCAAAAACTATCCCCGAGTAAACAAGCAATGAAATAGTCAAAAAAGCGATTTTAAGTTTGCTCATGATCAGAGTCTAAAGGATATAGTCGGACCAATATGAAATCCTCCGAAAGTGTAGAATGGTGTCAGGAATACGCCTGTTTTGAGGCCAACCCAGAATTTGGGATAGATTTCCTTTTTGATTTCGGTCTGGATGGGAAAAGTAGCGTCCCTCATGAAACCTTTCCTTTCCCTTCCATTTGGATCGGTGGTATTAAAAGCAAGACGATTTTCGAGATAGAAGCCAAAGCCGGAATTGACCGACCATTCGAGACTTTCGGTTATTTCGAAGGTTTTGCCGACCCCAAAATAAAAGAAATAGACATCGACCTGAGAGCTATTGGGCCCAAACTCCTGTCCGTTTACAGCTAACTCGCTCAACGAGGAATTGTAGCTAAATCTGCCCTTCGAGATGTTGGATGATATAAAAAACTTTTTCGGATTCAAGTAAGTGAACGACATGCCGACCTGAGGACCGGCTTTTCCTTCTTTGTAGTACCAAAAATCAAGTGGCGAGATGATGCCAGGCGAAACGGATATTTCGTATTCCTGCGCATGAGATTTTTTGATGCCAAAAAAAAAGGACAAAAAGAGGATAGGAAAAAAGACAAGCTTTCTCATTAAAACTAATTCAGCTATGAAAGTAGGTCTTTTAATTTTAGTCTCCTAAGTTGTTCAGAGGAAATTTTCTAATTCTTTCAAGTGCCGAATGGTGTATGTCGGTGTGTTTTCAATTGCCTTGAAGTTCGGATCAAAATAGACCGTGTCTATCCTTGCGCGTTGGGCACCAAGTATATCAGAGGAGGGATTGTCGCCGATCATCAGGCAGACCTCGGGTGTGGTCTTAAGCTGGTCCATGGTATAGTGGAAAATTCTAGGGTCTGGTTTTTTATATCCGGTTGTTTCAGAGGTCACCACCAATTCGAAAAAACCATCCAAACCAGAGGAAGCCATCTTTTTTGCCTGGGATTCATTGAATCCATTGGTGATGACGTGAATCCGATACTTTTCCTTGAGGTAAGTCAGGATTTCTTTGGAATAGGGAAAAACGTGAGGTTTGGAAGAAGTTCGATGCATAAAATCTTCCTCAAATGCCGCCGGAATTGCTTCAAAATTTCCTCCAGCATGTGCGAATATCCTCGGAAATCGCTCTTTTCTAAGGTTGTGCTTATCGATTTTGCCCACATTGTACCAATCCCAAAGCTGGAAATTGACTTCATGAAAGGATTCGAAGAATTTTTCAAAGGTTGGAATTCCCAAGTCTTGAAGACCGTAAATCAGGTACAATTCTGAAAGGGATTCGGTGACATTTCGATCATAGTCCCAAAGGGTGTGGTCTAGATCGAAGAAGAGGTGTTGGTACGTTTTCAAAATAAAATCAGCGTCGATATTGGTTGTTTTGGATCTTGTTGATGGCCAGTTCTCTATTGGATTTTAGGATTTCGTAGGTTTCCTGATCCTTGATGAGGCTGGGATCCTTTTGAATAAACTTGAAAATCTGCTGAATGATTTCAATATATTCTTCCAGGATGTAATAAAACATCCATTGATCTACCCGTCGGCTTCCAAGTAGTCCGGCATTTTTGAGATAGATCAGGTGCCGGCTGGTTTTGGTTTGGGTGAAATCCAAAATATGTTCTAGGTCTGAGATGCTCAATTCCTTGTTCAACATCAGTAAATGGATAATTCTGACGCGAGGCTCTTCAGAAAGTGCCTTGAATATTCGCAAACCATAGTTTAAACTGATATTTTTGAGTCTCATTAGTAAGTTTTAACTTGGATCTCAGCGCAAAAATAAATTTTAAGCCGAAATTGGCTTAAAATCGTTAAAGAGTTCAAGGCCATTATCTGAATCAAATATTTGTGAAAATTACCTATTTACTTCCTTTTGTGCTGGTGTTGGGATTTTTTTTCCTGACTGAACAGACCTTTGCCCAAGATCAGCAGGAAAAAAAAGTCATTCAGCTTTCCGGGATCATATTGAATGCTGACAGTACGGATGCGGTACCAGGTGTGAATATTTATGTGCCTAAGAAAGGAAGAGGGACAGTGTCAGGACGTTTTGGATACTTTTCCATGCCGGTTTTGGAAGGAGACAGTATTGTATTCAGTTTTATTGGATTGAAAAAACAAACCTTTAAGGTTCCCGAAAAAGTAGAGAACGATCGGATTTCCCTGATATTGACCATGGAGGTAGATGAGATTGCCTTGGCAGAAATAGAGGTAATGCCCTATCCGACAGAAGAAGAATTTAAAAAAGCTGTAATCGCTATGAATGTGGTAGACCCAATGTCTATCAGTAGAGCGAATATGAGCCCTGAAATGCTTCTAAGATGGGCGGAGTCTATGCCTGCGTCGGGTAATGAGAATTTCCGCTACTTCCAAGAAGGACAAATGATGCAAAATCAGGATTTGTATGGACCCCGTCCTCTTCGAATTTTGGATCCTTTTGCTTGGTCGCAATTTATCCGATCTATCAAGCGGGGCGATCTTAAGAGTAAATAATCCAATCCGCTTGACTTCAATGTCATTTAGCTAAATAAATCATCGAGAAAGATTTGGTGAGTTTTATTTAAAAGAATATCTTTGTGCCTCATTTCAAAAAGGCCAAGAAAACTAGCTGAACATATGAAAAAAGATATTCATCCTAAATACAGAGACGTAGTGTTCTACGATACCTCTAGCGAGTTTAAGTTTTTGACCAAGTCGACCATCGAGACCAATGAAACCATCGAATGGACCGACGGCAAGACTTATCCAGTTTATAAAATTGAAGTGAGTTCTGAATCTCACCCATTCTACACCGGTAAGAAGATGCTTCTTGACACGGCTGGTCGAGTGGAGAAATTCAACAAAAGATACGCGAAGAAGTAATTCTTGGTGGAATCAGCCGAAAAAGTCTCCCGGAGCAAGGATTCCGGGAGACTTTTTTATTTTTGCCCTATGACCCATATTCTATTATTTGACGATCCTGCGATAAGAGGATCCTTACTTCCGTTTACTTTTACCAGACCTGTGGCAGATATCCGAGTGGGTATTCTCAAGATCTCTGAAAAATGGAATAAGCTTACCGGAGCCAAGATTTCATATTTGACGCAGGATTACCTTCAGAAAAAATTTCCTAGAATTTCAGAAAAGGCTCTCGCTATCAATGGTTCTTGGATGCCGGATTCTGATGCTATTCAGGCGATAAATGCCCTGAAAGAGGATCAAGCCCTCTATTTTGGGAAGGTTTTCCTAGCCGGCTATATCGGAGAGACCGAGAAGAATCTCAGCTTTGCAGCCGAAAGAAACGTCGTTCAGCTGACGTTTGAGCCAGTTTTACTTCAAAAAACCTGGCATATTTTCCAATTCAATGGATCTGAAATCCGGAAGGATTTTTCTCTTCTTACCGCAGGAAGGATTTCGCAGCCATTGAAAGATCCTCATACGATTGTGTATGGTGCGGATCAGATTTTTATTGAAGAAGGTGCCAAAATCAAAGCGGCAGTTCTCAATGCAGAAGGTGGCCCTATCTATATCGGAAAGAATACAGAAATTCAAGAAGGATCCTTAATAAGAGGCCCATTTGCGCTGTGCGAAGGGTCTACCGTAAATATGGGAGCAAAGCTCCGTGGTGATACCACCGTAGGGCCGTTTTCCAAAGTAGGAGGCGAAATTTCCAATTCGGTGATTTTTGGCTACTCCAACAAAGGTCACGAAGGATTCCTTGGCAATTCTGTCTTGGGAGAATGGTGTAATCTCGGTGCGGACACCAATACTTCCAACCTTAAAAACAACTACGCTCCGGTCAAACTCTGGGATTATACCAAAGGCGGTTTTTCCAATACAGGGTTACAGTTTTGCGGCTTGATGATGGGCGATCATAGCAAGTGCGGGATCAATACCATGTTCAATACCGGTACCGTGGTGGGAGTAGGAGCCAATATTTTCGGAGATGGCTATCCCCGCAATTTCATTCCTTCCTTCTCTTGGGGAGGTGCAGCGGGCTTTTCGACCTTTACCATCGCTAAGTTTGAGGAGACAGCCAAGGCGGTGTATGCCAGAAGGGGAGTAGAATGGACTCCCGAGGAAAAAGAAATCGTGGACAAGGTTTTTGAATTGACCAAAAGCTACAGAATTTGGGATAAAACTTCCTGATCGATCCGGATATGCAGTTTGCAGAAATACCAGGGCTCCCCGAGACCAAAGAAAAGCTACTCAATGCGGTCAAATTCAATCATTTGGCGCATGCCTTGCTTTTTCATGGGCCAGAAGGCTCAGCTAATTTGACCTTGGCCTTGGCCTTGGCGACATACCTCTATTGCGAAAATCCGACCGATTCAGATTCTTGCGGTACCTGTGGTGCTTGTCAGCGGATGAAAAAGCTCATCATGCCTGATTTGAATTTTGCTTTCCCCGTCGTGGCCTCAAGCAAAGATGACGAAGGAGGAGAGGAAACAGAAAAAGAAGAAAAGGTAGATGTGCTCGCCAACTGGAGAAAATTCGCGTTGGGAAATCCCTACGGTAATGTCCACGACTTTATTTACTTCAATGGCTTTGAGAAAAAGCAATTGAATATTTCCAAAGCAGCGGCTAGAAAAATCATTCAGGCGCTTTCATTAATGTCTTTCGAAGGCGGATATAAGATCATGCTGATCTGGGCACCGGAATTTCTCCACCCCTCGGCGGCCAACTCCCTTTTGAAAATCATCGAAGAGCCACCTGCAAAGACAATATTCATGTTGGTGACCTCACAAGCGGATCAACTCTTGACCACCATACTTTCGCGAACGCAAAAAATCATGGTTCGGGCTTTTTCCGATGAGGAAATTAAAAATCACCTAGTTGATACCGGACTTTGCGAAACCAAGGCCGCTGAGCAGATCGCCATGCTTGCCGATGGAAACCTGAGAGAAGCTTACCGTCTTTTAGAAAACGTGGAAGATCAGACGGTTCGGCAGGTAAGGGATTGGTTTAGGCTTTGTGTGACCAAAAATCTCAAAGACCTTTTCAATCTTTCAGAGGAATTCCACAAGTACGACAAAGAGGCACAGAAGTCTTTGATTTTGGCGGGACTTAATGTGACCCGAGAAATCATGCTCAAGAATCTTGAACTGGAAAACCTGCTTCGCACCACCGATGAGGATCGGGAATTTATCAATAAGATCAGTAAAAATGTACTCACAGAGGATCATGCCCTAAAGATGTATGATGCTTTCAATAAGGCACATTATCATCTCGAAAGAAACGGAAATGCCAAAATGATTTTTACCGACCTGTCCATGGAATTGCTGCTAATGATGTCAAAAAACTAAGTCATGGAGCAAAAACTAATCGGTCGAAAGGAAAAAATTACTCTTCCGGAATTGGGCCTTAATCTGGTGTGGGCCAAAATCGATACCGGGGCTTATACCAGCAGCCTGCATGCAGAGGAAATCAGGGAGGAAGAAATGGATGGAAAAAAAGTGCTGAAATTTCAAATCCTGATGCCCAAGCATCAAAAATTCACAGGGAAAACCCTCGTTTTTGAAAACTACCGAGAAAAGAAAGTCAAAAACTCCTTCGGGCAGGCAGAGGTCCGCTACCTGATCGAGACCAAATTACAACTCGCCGGAGAAACTTATCGGGCGGAGTTTACGCTCACAGACAGGTCCAGTATGAAAAATTCCATCTTGCTGGGCAGAAAGATTCTTCGAGGAAGATTCCTTGTGGATGTATCCAAAACCAACTTGGGAAAAACCTACCGCAAAAAGAAATGAAAATTGCCATCCTTTCGAGGAATCCAAAGTTATTCTCTACCCGAAGGCTAGTTGAAGAAATTCAAAAAGCCGGTCATGAAGCCATGGTAGTCGATCACAGTCTCTGTGATCTGATCATCGAGCAAGAAGGACCTTCCATTATTTACAAAGGTCAAAAGCTGGAAGGAGTGGATGCAATTATTCCCCGAATAGGAGCGTCTGTGACATTTTACGGAACTGCGGTGGTCCGTCAGTTTGAGTTGATGGGGGCCTTTTCAGTCGTGACTTCGCAGGCGATTGTGCGTAGCCGAGACAAACTAAGGAGCCTGCAGATTCTTTCTAAAAACGGACTTGGTATGCCAAAGACGGCATTTACCAATTTTTCCAAAGGAGGTGAAAAGCAACTGATCGAGCAGGTCGGCGGAGCTCCTGTCATCATCAAGTTGCTGGAAGGTACGCAGGGATTGGGAGTAGTGTTGGCGGAGACTAAAAAAGCAGCGCAGTCGGTCGTGGAGGCATTTCACGGATTGAAGGCCAGGATTATCGTTCAGGAATTTATCAAAGAAGCCAAAGGCGCGGATATCCGGGCGTTTGTAGTCAATGGGAAAGTGGTCGGAGCCATGAAGCGACAAGGCGCTGAAGGTGAGTTTCGATCCAACCTTCATCGGGGAGGCGTGGCCACTGTGATCAAATTGAGCAGGGTAGAGAAGCAAGCGGCACTTAATGCAGCGAAAGCTTTGGGATTGGACGTGGCAGGAGTGGATATGCTTCAATCTGCCAGAGGGCCACTGATTTTGGAAGTGAACAGCTCACCTGGGCTTGAGGGAATAGAAAGTGCAACCGGTATAAATATCGCAGCCGAAATCATCAAATTTGTGGAGGAAGGTGTTCGCAAAAAATCTTCTAAACGAGAAAAACATTAATGAGTAGAGTCATAAAAATCGGTACCAGAGGGAGTAAATTGGCGCTTTGGCAGGCATACCATGTAGAGGACTTGCTAAAAAGTGCCGGGCTGGAATCCGAAATCGTCATCATTGATACCAAAGGAGATCAGATCTTAGATGTATCTATTTCTAAGATCGGTTCAAAGGGCGTTTTTACCCAAGAGCTCGAAGATCAGCTGCTGGATGGCAGAATTGACATCGCTGTCCATTCTGCTAAGGATATGCAGTCCAATCTATCTGAGGACTTTGAAATCATTGCTTTTACCGAAAGAGAAAGGGAAAATGACATTCTCCTTTCTACCAAAAAAGGAATTTCTATTTCAGATGCCTCACAACCCTTGGTTTTGGGTACTTCTTCAACCCGAAGGATTGCCACATTGAAGCATTTTTATCCCCATGTCAAAACAGTGGATGTCAGAGGCAATCTTCAGACCCGAATCCGAAAAATGGAGGAGGGACTATGCGATGCCTTGCTCTTGGCTTTTGCCGGTGTCCATCGCATGGGATATGATGAGATGATTGCCGAGTACCTGGAATTGGATGAATTCACTCCTGCAGTAGGTCAGGGATCTGTAGCGATTGAGTCTGCAAAAAATCTTGATCCCGGCCTTCGCCATCAGATAATTCAGGCCTGTAATCATCCCGAGACTGAAGCAAGGCTTCGGGCTGAGCGTGCTTATCTACGTGTCTTGGAGGGAGGTTGCAGTATTCCTGTTTTTGCCTTGGCCAAGATGAATGGAAATCACTTGGAGCTGAACGGAGGAATTGTGAGTCTGGATGGGAAGAATAGAATCTCTTTTAACCTTCAAGGGTCCAGCTCAGATCCGGAGAGCCTTGGCCAAGAGCTAGCATCGAAAGTGTTGGCTGCCGGTGGAAAAGAAATATTGGAACAAATCAAAAAAGCACAATCCTGAAATGAGAACGCTTAGTAAATTTCTGATCTTCGGCCTTATTCTGATCAGTTCTTGGGCTTGCGGAAAAGACAAAGATTACCTTATCACCATTTCTACACGCCACGGAGAAATCAAAGCTGTCCTTTTTGACGATACTCCCGAGCATAAAAACAATTTTATTACCCTTGCAGAGGCCGGAAGATTTGATTCGACTCAGTTTCATCGTGTGATTCAGGGATTTATGGTCCAAGGTGGAGATGTGTTTGGAAAAGAAGGATTGCCTGCCCAGCAGTGGCCGACCCTCCCCGCAGAGATTTTGCCCAAGCATGTTCACATCAGAGGAATGATCGCCGCAGCTCGTCAAGGTGACAATATTAACCCGCAAAAAAGAAGCAATGGTTCTCAGTTTTATATTGTGCAAGGTAGAACCTACGAGGAGTTGGAGCTGACCACGGATTTTCCTGCCTTGCAAAAGGCTGTATTTCAGTACATGCAGCTAGGTTCCGGCCAAGCGTTGAAGAAGGAGTATTCCCGCTTATTTGAGGAGCAAAAATTTGACAGTCTGACCAACCTTCTGCTAACTAAAAGGGATGAGATCGCAAAAACACTCAACATCAAATTGACCAAGGATTATACTCCCGAACAAATCAAAGCCTATGCGGAACTTGGAGGGACTCCTCACCTGGATTTTGAATACACTGTTTTTGGACAGGTCTTGAGTGGCTTGGATGTAGTGGACAAAATCGCTGCTGAGCCTACCTCCAGAGAAGTGCCCAATCAGCCTGTATTTATGAAGGTCACGGTTGAAAAAGTATCGCGAAAGAAAATCGAAAAAGAATTTGGCTATGTCTACCCGGTTTCCAATTAAACCTAAAATCCTTATCACAGGTGCCAATGGACTACTTGGGCATAAGCTTGTAGCACAGCTTGTCAGCAAAGGAGATTTTGAAGTTATCGCCACCGGACGTGGTCCAAGCCGACTCTTGAGAGGAGGTTTTCAATACCAGACTATGGATATTGAAAATCCAAGTGATGTCCAAGAGGTGTTGTCAAGACTGAAGCCTGAGGTGATCATTCACGGAGCAGCTATGACGCATGTGGATGAGTGCGAACTCAATCAGGAGGCTTGCTATCGGGCAAATGTCTTGGCAACGAAATACCTGGTGGAGGCTGCTGAGGGTATTGGTTCGCATTTCATTTTTGTATCCACC
This sequence comes from Algoriphagus sp. AK58, assembly GCF_014324365.1. Lineage (GTDB taxonomy): Bacteria > Bacteroidota > Bacteroidia > Cytophagales > Cyclobacteriaceae > Algoriphagus. The sequence goes on along the minus strand of NZ_QEIG01000018.1, from coordinate 181,162 downwards.
GATTTTATTTTTTCGGGCGAGGATGGAAATAATCCCTATCTCGAAGATGCCAGTCCTGATCCTGTCAACTATTATGGGCGGACTAAGTTGGAAGGTGAGCAGTTGGTGATGAATTCCAAGTTGAAATGGGCTATTGCCAGGACTGTCTTGGTTTATGGAATCGCGGAAGGGCTTAGCCGTTCCAACATCATTCTTTGGGTGAAGTCTTCGCTGGAAGCAGGTAAAGAAATTCAAGTGGTGGATGATCAATTGAGAACCCCAACACTGGCCGAGGACCTTGCCGCGGGATGTATTTTGATCGCTGAAAAAGAGGCTACAGGAGTCTTTAACATTTCCGGTTCGGAACTTTTGACCCCTTATCAAATGGCCATAGAAACTGCCGATTATTTTGGCTTGGACAAAACGTTGATTAAGAAAACCGACTCCACAAAATTCAAACAGCCTGCCAAACGTCCGATGAAAACAGGTTTTGTGATTGAAAAAGCAAGGAAACTACTCGGATATGAGCCCAAAACTTTCCGAACGGGGATAGGTATTTTAGCAAAACAAATTATCTTAGCCCGCTCTTAAAAAGCAGTTTATACCCTTTATCTAACTTTAGCATTATCTATGGCAGTAAATTCTAATACCGAGGAAAGAGGCCAATTTGGATCGAGTCTTGGATTTATTATGGCTGCAGCTGGTTCAGCTGTAGGACTTGGTAATATTTGGAGATTCCCTTACCTCACCGGTGAAAACGGAGGAGGAGCGTTCGTGTTCGTATACATTCTTTGTGTCGTCTTTATTGGACTACCCCTTCTTTTCAATGAAATTGCTTTAGGAAGAAAGTCCGGCAAAAACCCAATTGGGGCAATCCGTGATACAGGTGGAAATAAGTTTTGGCAGTTGGCAGGTGTACTTTGCGTAGCGGTCTGCTTTTTTGTCTTTAGTTACTATTCCGTGATTGCTGGATGGACTGTTGGTTATATTTTCACCGAAATCATCAATATTCCTGTCGATTTTGAGGAGTTTGTCCAGACTCCTATGTACGTGATTCCACTTACCTTCTTCTTTATTCTTCTCACCATCCTGATCGTGTTAGGTGGAGTTTCTGGGGGTATTGAAAAGGCTGCCAAATTTTTGATGCCTATCCTATTTATCATCATTCTTTTCATTGCTGGACGATCAGTGACTTTGGAAGGTGCTGAAGCCGGGATTGAGTATTATTTAAATCCTGATTTCTCCAAAATCAATGGCACGGTAATTCTTCAAGCGCTAGGTCAGGCGTTTTTCTCTATGTCTGTAGGTTGGGGCTTGATGATCACTTTTGGTTCTTACCTGGATAAAAAATCAAATATTATCCAGTCCTCAGGATGGATTGCGGGGATGGATACAGCCGTTGCTTTATTGGGTGGTTTAATGGTGTTCCCTGCCTTGTTTGCTTTGCTTCCGGGCAAGGATCCAGCGGCTGGCCCAGCCTTGGTATTTGACGTATTACCGAAAGTCTTTGATGCCATGCCAGGAGGTAACATCATCGGTGGTTTATTTTTCATTTTGTTGATGGTGGCAGCATTGACTTCCACAATTTCCATGTTGGAAGTGCCAGTGGCCTATTTGATCGATGACAGAAAATGGGATCGTAAAAAGGCAACATGGACAGTGGGGATTGCTGCGATGATCATGTCCATTCCATCTGCGCTTTCATCAATCGAAGGAAACGTTTTCGCAGAAATCCGATTTACCTTCTTGAGTAATGAACTGGTTGGCTTCTTCGGAGCCATGGACTTTATCTTTGGTACTTTTGCAGTCATTGTGATCTGCTTGATGCTTGCCTTATACACCGGCTGGGCTCAAAAAATCAGTGATTATGCAGATGAACTAACCCTCGGAGCTCCAGGATTTACCGGTGTTTTCCGAACAGGTTGGATTTTCTTCATCAAGTGGGTTTGCCCTATCGTGATCATTTTGTTGATTCTAAATATGATGGGCTTGTTTGGAGCTCCACAGGCAGCTTAATTAGTAATTCGCTTTAAATCAGGAGGCTGGTCTTTTAAAAAAGGCCAGCCTTTATTTTTGAATTGATACTTGGTGTTGTTTCATGATATGCTCAAATAATTTCGTATAATTGAAAAAGTATTTCATTTTATGCGAATCCTTTTGGTAGATGATAATGTACTCCATCTTTTGATTCTCAGAAAGATTTTTGAGAGAGGGAAGAATGAGGTCGTAGTCGCCAGAAACGGCAGGGAAGCTCTTCAATTTTTAGAATTTGACCCTTCGTTTCATGTCATCCTCACTGATATTCAGATGCCAGTAATGAATGGGGTTGAGTTTCTCGGGCAGGTAAAGGAGAGCAATTTGACAAAAGAAATTCCTGTGATAGGATTTACCTCTGGCGATGTGGAGTATTACCGAAATCAGGCGGGAAAACTTTTTGATTATTTGGTGCCAAAGCCTTTCGATTTCTCCGATCTATACCAATTGGCCCAGTCTGCTATTGCATAGAATCCATACACCCGGTTTTTGGCAAAGGAATTGCGATTAAACATTCCAAGATTTTTAAAAAACTAAACCAAAATTCTAATCCCATGAAAAAACTACTTCTAGCTGTGGTTTTTGCCTTAGCGGCAATCCCTGCAATTTCTCAACAGGCCGGTATCGGCATAAAGGCTGGTCTTAGCAGCACAAAGATTGATTTCAAAAATGAGAATTTTATTCCTTATGATGCCCAAACAGGCTATCATGTGGGACTTTTCGGAAGGTTTGGGGCAGCCGGTTTTTTCGTTCAGCCTGAGGTGTTGTTTACCCAGACCAGTGGAAAATTTGGTGTAAACTTGCCTCCTTTTAGCAACCAAGTGCCGGAAGATTATGAAGCGAAATTCAATCGACTTGATGTTCCTGTGATGGTAGGCTTCAGAATGTTGAAGGTATTCAGGTTGATGGCGGGTCCGATTGCCAGTTTCAACATCAATTCTAGCCTGGAGGGAGCAGGTGATACATTGAAGGATGTGGAGTTTAAAAATGCTACTTTGGGGTATCAAGCGGGATTGGGAGTTGATCTTGGTAATCTCTCAGTTGAAGGGAAATACGAAGGAGGGTTAAGTAGTTTCACGGAAAATATTGGAACCTTCTCGACAGACAATCGACTTAATCAGTGGGTTCTTTCAGTTGGATTTAGAATTTTCTGATAAGATTTTAATCATCCAGATCAAAAAAACAGGCCCTTTCGAAAAAGCGGAAGGGCCTGTTTAGTTTCAAACTTGAGGATTGTTAAACTTTACTTTTCCATAACCAGCGGTCCTGGTTTTGCCCATTCGTGAATCGGCTTGAGATCGATCACATAAACACTTCGACCGTGGGTCCCGACCACCAGATGGTTTTCACGCTGCTGAATAACCATGTCGTAGATGGCTACGTTTGGGATTTCACCTTGGTATAGGTTCCAGTTTTTTCCTTCATCCATACTCACATACAAGCCATGGTCTGTACCTAGATACAGCAGATTTGGCAGTTTGGGATCTTCGATGATGATGTTGGTGGATTCGTCGGGAAGGTTGGATTTGATGGAGGTCCAAGTCTTTCCGTAGTCCTCACTCATATATACATACGTGTTAAACTCATCGTATCGGTAGCCATTCAAGGTGATGTAGACCCTGCCTTCCTTAAATCTGGAAGGTGAAATACTGCTTACCCAGCGATCCTGTGGAAGCCCGGCATTAAGACTGGTCCAGTTTCCTCCGTTGTTCCTGGTGATCCATACATTTCCGTCGTCAGAACCTGCGTAAATCGTTCCAAACTCAAGTGGGGATTCTTCGACTACCGAAAGCGTGGCAAAAGGCACGTTTCCGCTTTTCTGGTTTTTGGTTAGGTCAGGAGAGATGGTTTTCCAGGTATTTCCTTGGTCGAGAGATTGGTAAACATACTGCGAACCCATGTAGACGATATCCTGATTGTGGTAGCTGAGTTCTGCTGGTGTTCTCCAGTTCCAGCGATTGGGAGCATTTCCGATGTCGTGTCCAGGAGTGATGCGTCGTCTTTCTCCGGTCTCTTTGTTGATTCGCATGTAGTTTCCAAACTGCGATCCGGTGTAGACGATGTTGTTGTTTCGAGTATCTACCGCGACCACCATGCCGTCACCACCCAGAAGTGGCTCCCATGGATCTTCGGGCTTATTGGTGGATTTGCCAAACCAAACGCCGTTGTCTTGCATGCCTCCGTAAATGTTGTAAGGCTTGGCATCATCTACCATGATGGAGTAAAACTGGGAGATCGGCATCTGTGTGTTCAGGTGATCCCAACGCGCACCGCCTCCATAGCTACGGTATAATCCACCGTCATTGCCGAGTAAGATGTGCTTGCTGTCCTTAGGATTGATCCACATGGCTTGATGATCAGAGTGGGGTCTTCCGATCGAGTCAGTACGGGAGAAGTTTTTCCCTCCGTCTCTGGAGACCAAGAGTGGTACGCCTAATACAAATACTTCATTTTCGTCAGAGGTGCTTACCCGCACTTCTCCGAAATAATAGCCATAGGTATTGTACAACTGACTGATGTCTGATTCGGATACTTTTTTCCAGCTCTTGCCGGCATCTTCAGATCGGTACACTTCTGCACCTTTGATCGGCTGACCAAACATAGCCGCATTGGCATCGACAGCACCACCGAGGTAGTTGGCGATCTGGGTAGTGGTGATTTTACCGATTTTCAGTTGGCGCTTGAGCTCGGCAGGCGTGTATTTGGTGGCAAATTGATTTCTTCTCAGAAAGGATTCCAGTTTTTTTTCATCCAATGCCAAGGCTTGATCCAAAGTCATGTCTTTGAAGTCCTCTAGTTTGATCGGATTTTCCTCCTGCTGCTGATTGCCACGCTGTCTTGGGGCAGGAGCTGGTTTGTCTGATTTGCCCTGATTGTCCAGCAAGGCATAGACTATATTGGGTTGGGATAAAGCAAAGTCGAAGCCGATTCGGCCCACGAACTCATCCTGAGGAAATCCTTCCACTGCTTTCTTCCAGGTGTTTCCACCGTCTTCGGATCTCCAGATCGCTGATCCTTTTCCGTTGCCGATGAAGTCATGCGCCTGACGGAATCGCTCCCAACTTGCCGCCAAAAGCACATCCGGGTTGGTTGGGTGGACTTTGATGTCGATGATGCCGGTGTTGTCGTCGATGTAGAGTACTTTTTTCCAGGTCTTGCCACCGTCTGTGGTTTTGTAGAGGCCTCTTTCTTTGTTTCTGGAGTAAAGAGATCCCATCGACCCAACCCACACGATGTCCGGATTGGTCGGGTGAATCTGGATTTGACCGATATGGTGGGAGTGGAGCAAGCCCATCTTTTGGAAGGTTTTGCCTCCGTCGGTGGATTTGTATAGACCTGCTCCAGCATAAGTAGATCGGCTGGAGTTGTTTTCGCCTGTACCTACCCAAAGGACTTGATTATCGGACTTTGAAAGCGCCATGGCGCCGATTCCCAAAGCGCCCTGATGGTCAAAAATCGGGGAGAAGGACTGACCGTTGTCTTCGGTTTTCCATACGCCCCCGGAAGCAGCGGCAATGTAAAAGGTGTTGGTATTGTTGGCCACCTCGAGATCCACGATACGTCCTGACATGTTGGTGGGGCCGACGTTTCGGGCTTTGAAATCCTTAAGTGGCGTGGAGGACAGCATGGCTTTGTGCTTGTCTACAGATTCTTGCAGGGCTTTTTCAGAGGTGGGTTTGATGTCCTGTGCCAAGGAACTGAAGGAAATCAGTCCTGCAGCAAGGAGAATGAGGTAAGTTGATTTTTGCATGTGGTTTTCTTTGATCAGGAGGGAATATAAACAATCGCGGGGAAAGTCAGGCGACCTTCCCCGCTAGTGGAAAAAGCAGGTTTTGGGAGGGGCTTATTTTGAGACGAGACGGGTTTTGTATAGGACGACGTAGTCTTTTTCTACCTCGGAGTAGTTTGGAGTAAACCAGATTTCGTCTTCGGAAATGAATTTGCCCAAACTTCCGATTTCTGTACGTTTCTCAATAAAAGGCGAGTTGGTCTTTCCATCAAAAAGAATCCATCCAAAAGTGCTGATCTTACTTATTTCCTCATAAAACTCTTGGTTGATTTGACCTGTTTTTGAGAAAGCTTGATCGTATTCTTCATCGGTAAGTCCTCTTGTATAATTAATTAAAAACCTGTTTTCCCCAGTTGGGATGAGTAGGTTTATCGAGCCTGAGTAGACGTCTTTCATGTCATAGCTCGTAAGGTTATTTTCGTCCTTAGGTGCTTTTTCTATAAACTCTTCAAAGGGAATTTCAAGGATCTTGGAAGGCTCATTAAGGTTTTTCAAGTGATAGATAAATATTTTAGGTTCGTTTCTAAAGGTTACATAAATAGAGTCTCCCAGACCTGCCAACCGTGTGGTGTAATTGAAATTGAAGAAGGCTTTTCGATCGGTTTTGAATTTTGACTGGTCAGGAAAAGGGGCTACAGGTGTGAAATTTCCACTTTCCAAATCCAATACTTCCAGTCTTTTGGTTTGAAGCTGGAAGCTTTTTCCCTGGACGCCAAGGCTATCCCCATTTCTCCCTTCCCAGGGGTAAATAACCTGGCTTTTTGTGACGGCCAGTTTGTTGTTATAAAGGTCCAAAAGGGAAGAGGAAGGATTATAGCCCATCTCAAACCTACGGGTTAAATTTCCCGAAAAAGAATAGCAATAAAATCCTTTCCAGGCAGGAATAATAATTTCAGAATTGTTTAAAAACTGCGGTGGATTATACCTTGAGACTCTGTAGTCTTCAGGACCTTCTCCTTTCCTCATAAATTTTGAGAAAATTTTGCCTTCAGTGTTGGTCAGAAAAATTGAGTCGTTTCGGTCATTGAAAAGCATAAAAGTTTTCCCATCCGGGCTGATGTCTGCCAAATACAGATTTCCCAAGTAGTCCACCACCAGTGAGTCGTAGATCTCAAACTCAAGCTGCTGTTCAGCAAGCGGTTTTTCAAGGATATCTTCACTTTTGGGACCACAGGAAATGACAAGCAAAAGGGAAAGCAGGAAAAGCCAACGTTGATTTTTCATTTTCTGATGAGTTTTAATTTTCAAAAAGCTCCTATTGCAATCTTGGCAACCCCAAACTTTGATTAGCAGGATCACGTCCCCAAATGATGAAAGAAATAGAAATACGCACTAGTTGTAAAGAGTTTTTCAGCTCATGATTTTTTCTTAAGAAAATAAACCAAGAGTGAATATTCAAATGATTCACTAATAATCAATTCTGATTGTGTGCTATTCTGCCAGTAGACGAATATTCCCCTGATTTTGGGTTGGAAGACCGATGACGGAAGACCGAAGAAATCAAGGAATTGGTTTTTTCAGGTTCATTTAAACCTAGAAGAAAGCTACTTGCAAAGTTCCGTATATCCATATAATCAATTCAATAATCTTGTTTTTCCATCTGCTGATCCAGAAGTGCCTGCTGCTGTAGCAAGCCGTTCAAAGTCCGGGTATAGTTTCTTCCTTTTTTGAGTCCAAAGTCCGTATAGGCACGACCTGCCCATTCTTTGGCAAGGTCCAGAGACCCCAGTACCTCATAGCCCACCGCAATATTGTAAGTCAGCATTCCCCCGCTTTCCTCATCAGCTCCTGGCAAGGCCGCTTGCCAAGTTTGGATCGCCTGATCCCATTGATCTACTTCTGCGAGTCGGGCACCTTGAGCCACGGCTGGATTGGTTTTGGATTTGGGGAAAAAGCCACGGTTAATCTCCGCATACATAGGAGCAATCTTGGTGGCATAGCCCGCTCCGGCCATTTCTCCTACGGCTCTTGCCGCGTCGGCTTTAGTAATCAGTAAGGCTAAGGCCTGTGTTTTGGTTTCTCCCTCTGCTGACCAAAGATTTCGCTTTTCGAAGCGTTGTTGATCCACGATATTTCGCACTTTGGGATCATACAGGCGGAATCCCGCACTGACATTGGCCACTCCCTCTACATACCAGCCCTGCACCTCGATTTGACGGGTGGTTTTGCCTTCGGTCACCGTTTTTTTGATCAAGCGTTGCTGGTCGGTCACCACGAAGTCCGAACTGAAGTTTTCCAATGCTAGCACGGCATCAGCTTGATAGCGCTGGGCGAGTTGCTCCACGGTGTACCAATCCAACGGATTGGGAAACATCTGTCCGAATATCCCTCCCGGAAGGCGCTCGGTGGCTCTCACGATTTGAAATCTTGGGGAAGAATTAAGACTCATTTGCAGGGAGGAGAGGGTAGCCTGTACGGCATTGCGAACCTCAAATGGAAGCTCCCCGGTGATGATTCCTTCGATAATGGCCAGGCCTTCGCTTTGAGGCTTGGTTCGATCTACCAAAACAATTTTTTGAATATGACTAGGCACGGTGACTGGGGCGGGAACCAATCGGGTCATGGTGACATTTTTGGAGCAACCGCTTCCTATAAGAAGTAAAGCGGCAAAGAGTACTTTCCAAGTATTTTTCAAAGAAAAGGCAAAATTCATAGATGGGGTTTTAACTGGGACGAAGTTAGTACGAATAAAAAAATCCACGGTTTCGAGACCGTGGATTTTGAATCAAAAGTATCTGTTGATTATCCAATTAGATTTCCTTCTTCATCCCATTCCGCTACCTTGCCCCGTTCTTCGGGCTTGAGGTAGATGCTTAGGTATTTTTCAGGATTGGAGAGGCCGTGTTTGTCAAGTACATTTTGGGGGACTCCATCCCATACATTGGCTTGGTTGCCCATATAGCCCATATATTTCCAGCCTGCTTCGGTTGAGAAATAGCCCGAACAAGTCAAATTTCGAAGCATATTAAACCAGCGAACCCCACCAGAATAGGCCTCTGTTGCCTTTTCCGGCCAAGCGACCAAGTCCACGATTTGGATGACTTCTTCCTTGCTGAGGTCATTGAATTTTTTGCCAAAAAGTTCATCGGCTTCAAAATCCAACCACATCAATCCACCTCTCATCGGGGTCTGCATGCCAGGCTGGTCTTTCATCATAAACTCGATGAAATCCGGAACCTTCAGCTCGGTAGCCGAGGGAGACTCGGAATCCGCCGGCATGATGATGTCCACCAAGGTGCTCAGTTTTTTCTTTTCCTCTTCCGTGAAAAAAGTCTCAGAAAGCAACTTCGCATCCCGTGCTTTTTCTTCCTCGGTTCGTCCTCCGGGTGTGCCACCAGTCATCACCTGACCTTGTATCGCGACCTGCTCTGGTTCACATCCGGTCAACAGCAACCCAGCTCCCACGGAGCCGGTAAAGAGCAGTTTAAGGTTTTCTCTTCTGTTCATGGCTTAGATGTTTTTCTGTTTTAGCTGGTCAACGATGTAATCTGAGGTTCTCCAAGAAAGGGCCAATATGGTCCAGGTTGGGTTTTTGTCTGCTTGAGAGACAAAAGGCCCAGCATCCACCACAAACACGTTTTTGCAATCGTGCACTTGGCAGTTGGAGTTTACCACAGAGGATTTGCGGTCATTGCCCATTCGGGTGGTACCCACCTCGTGGATGATTCTACCAGGAGCGGCGAGTCCGTACATGGTCTCTGGTCCGGGTTTATTTCCAAGAAGAATAGCACCGGCATTGGTCAGGATTTCTTCAAACGTATCCTGCATGTGCTTGGCTTGCTTGATCTCTTGATCTGTCCATTTGTAATGGAATCGGAGTACCGGAATGCCGTATTTGTCGACTACGTTCGGATCGATTTCACAGTAATTGCTGTATTGAGGGATGCTTTCCCCACGGCCGGACATGCCCAAAGTAGAACCGTAAATTCTTCGAATGTCCTTTTTCAATCCTTCTCCGTATCCCCCATTCGGACTTGGGTTCCCAAATTCATCTTTGAGATATTTTCTCAATGAATCCATGCCGTTGCCGGCACCGTAAGATGGTTGGCCCATCCCCCCCCAATATTCGATATGGTAACCTCGGGCAAAGTCCAACTTTTTATTGTCAAGCCACCATGGGGTATACATGTGCATTCCTCCCACACCGTCTTCATTGTATCGCTCTCGATCGATCAGGTCAGGCATGATGCCCATCCGGTCCGCTCCTGTGGAGTCGTGGAGATATCTACCCAGTACTCCAGAGTCTGCGCCGATTCCATTGGGATAAACTTTGGATTTGGAATTCATCAGGATTCTAGAAGACTCGCAGGCAGAAGCGCCTAAGACGACTACCCGAGATTTAAGTTTGTACTCCTTCATATCCACTTTGGAGACGAAAGACACACCGGTTGCTTTTCCTGTATCGTCGGTGGTCACCTTTCTTACCATCGAGTAGGTGTAAAGGTCCACCTTGCCTTTTTTCATGGCCGGGTGTACAAGACACGTTCCTGCTGAGAAGTCTGCATAAGCTTGGCAAGCCCGGTTACACTGTGCGCAAAAGAAGCAGACACCACGCTCATTATTGATCGGTCGGGTAAGCATGGACAGACGTCCCGGAATCATCGGGATGTTGGCTTTGTCAGCGCCTTTTTTGATGATGAGTTCGTGTAGTCTTGGCTTGGGAGGAGGTAAGAAAAAGCCATCCGGCTCGTTGTAGATTCCTTCCTTGGATCCAAAAACCCCGATCAGCTTGTCCACCTTGTCGTAGTAGGGCTTCAGATCATCATATCCGATTGGCCAGTCGTGTCCCATGCCATCAATGCTGGCGCGCTTGAAGTCGTTGGGGCCGAATCGAAGAGAAATCCTTCCCCAGTGGTTGGTTCTACCACCTACCATTCGCGAACGGAACCAGTCAAACTGGGTACCGTCTTTTCGGGTGTAGGGTTCTCCATCAATATCCCATCCACCGATGGCCTGATCAAAATCTCCAAATGGGCGGATACGTGTACCTGCACCTCTTCTTGGGGATTCCCAAGGTGGTCTGAGTTGGGTTCTGTCCTCGTCTTTTGCCGGGTCAAAATCCCCACCGGCCTCAACGACGGCCACAGAAAGACCTGCTTCGGAGAGGATCTTGGAAGCCATTCCTCCTCCTGCGCCAGATCCTACGATGATGACATCATAGCTATCTGGGGTTTCTTTGATTTGAAAGCTCATTTTTAAAAATTTTAATGAAGTTGAAAATATAGGGTAAAAAATTAGCGTATGGAAGCTTGAGTCAATGAAAAAAAGTAACTGACGAAAATGAAGCTGTCTTGGTGAAGAAATCAAAAGGACTTTCTTGCAAGGCTGAAATCAGAAAGCCCTTTCGCTGTTATAATGCGCCCTCTATAAATGGCCAAATTGTCTCAAATACTATTTTATGGCCTTCTTCGGTTGGATGAATACCATCCGGCAGATTAAGTTCTGGATTTCCGGCTACCCCTTCCAAAAGGAAAGGGATCAATGTGACATTTTTTTCTTTGGCTACCGATGGATAGATAGCTTTAAACTCTTCTGTGTATTCTTGCCCCATATTTGGGGGAATCTGCATTCCAGCCAGTATGATTTTGGTATTGGGATACTTTCCTCTGACTTTATCAATTATGGCAAGAAGATTACTTTTTGATTCACTGGGTAGTATCCCGCGCAAACCATCATTTCCTCCCAATTCGAGCACAAAGATGTATGGCTCCTCCTCCAAAAACCAATCCAAACGGCTCAAACCTCCAGCTGTGGTCTCTCCGCTAAGTCCTCCGTTGATTACTTTAAAATCTTTCCCTAGGCTGTCCAACCTTTCTTGTACGAGCCCTGCAAAAGCATCCTCCGGGTCAATTCCATAACCTGCGGTAAGGCTGTTACCAAAGAAGAGGATGGTTTTTTGTTCCGTCTTTTGTACGGTAGAGGTATTTTCAGTTGCCTCTTCTTTTTTCTGCTCCTGACTTCCTCCGCAAGAGGTGACCAGAAATAAAGCAATGACTGAGAAGATGAGATAATTAAAACTTTTATACAGTTTCATAGAAAGACTTTTTCTTCTTAAAGGATTAAAGGGGAAATGGTTCAAAACTTTGATTAGGTTTTCAAATTTAGAGCTTAAAATAGCTTTTTCAGCGTTGGTCGAGCAAATACACCCGTCTGTCGAGAGGGCTTGGCTAGGATGGGGTAAATTTCTTTTCTTTACTTCAAATCTAACTTGATCCGCTTCCAACTTCAACAAACTTGATCCGGAAGCGTTTGACATTTCTATTCTTTAACACTTGGCTTTTCATGAGCATATTGTCCATTCAAAATTTAAGTAAGACCTATCAAAGCGGAAGCCGTAAGCTCACCGTACTCGAACATGTGTCTTTCGATATTCAGGCAGGAGAAACCATCTCTATCGTTGGACCATCAGGAAGTGGGAAAACCACACTCCTTGGTCTTTGTGCCGGGTTGGATTCTGGTTCATCAGGTTCTGTAGTCCTCAATGGTCAGGCACTCGAAAGACTGAACGAAGACCAAAGAGCTGCAGTTCGCAACAAAGACGTCGGATTTATATTTCAAAATTTTCAGCTATTGCCGACTCTCACGGCATTGGAGAATGTAATGGTACCCTTGGAGCTAAAGAAGAGAAAAGATGCGAAGGAGAAAGCACTTGAACTATTGGAAAAAGTAGGGTTAAAAGATCGGGCAACGCATTATCCTACTCAGCTTTCGGGAGGAGAGCAGCAAAGGGTATCCATAGCGCGTGCTTTTGCCAATGAGCCCAAAATTCTATTTGCTGATGAACCAACTGGAAACCTTGATACAGAGACAGGCGAAATGATCGAAAAGTTGATCTTTGACTTAAACAAGGAGAAGGGGACTACTTTGGTGCTGGTTACCCATGACTTGGATTTAGCCGCTAAAACCCAGCGAATCATTCATATCAAAGGAGGAAAAATACAGGAGGAGACTCATGCCTGATGTGAATTGGATCTTTAAAATGGCAATGCGGGATTTTCGCAAGAATCTATCCCGTCTTTTGCTCTTCGTTTCCTCGATTGTGGTAGGCATTGCCGCTTTGGTGGCCATCAGCAGCTTTGGAGAAAATTTAGTCAAAGACATAGATAATCAGGCCAAGGAGCTTCTTGGAGCTGATTTAGTGCTTGAAAATAACAAGCCTCTTGGCGATCAGGCATTGGATTCCATGGCGGTAGAACAAGCTGCAGAAGTCAATTTTGCCTCCATGGTCGCTTTTCCCAAAAGCGATGCCAGCCGACTGACACAGGTACGGGCTTTGGAAGGAAACTTCCCTTTTTACGGAAAGCTCGAAACAGTCCCGGCCGAAGGAGATGCTGACTTCCGAAGTGGAGGGAAAAAAGCTTTGGTCGAAAAGACGCTAATGGCACAGTTTGATGCCCAAGTAGGAGATTCCATCAAGGTTGGGGCAGTAATGTTCCAAATCGTGGGAGAACTCCAGAAAGTGCCCGGACAAACAGGAATTACCGCCTCAGTGGCTCCAGCAGTCTATATCCCGATGGAGTATTTGGCCGAAACCGGCCTTGTCCAATATGGAAGCCGCGTGGAATACAATCGTTATTTCCAGTTTGCTCCGGGAACTGATGTAGAAGAACTGATCAAACCCTATGAAGATCAATGGGAACTGGATCGAGTCGATGCGGATACGGTGGAAGACCGCAAGCGAAGCACGGGTCGTTCTTTCGGAAATCTTTCCAATTTCTTAAGCCTTGTAGCCTTCATTGCTTTGCTTTTGGGTTGTGTGGGTGTAGCTTCTGCAGTCAATGTTTTTGTAAAGGAGAAACTTGCCTCTGTGGCTGTTTTAAGATGTCTGGGGGTCGCTTCATTGGATGTATTGCTGATCTACCTGGTCGAAATCGTCATCATGGGCCTTTTTGGAGCTTTGATAGGATCGGTTTTAGGTACGCTGCTTCAATTTGTCCTTCCCACAATTTTCGCAGATTTCCTGCCAGTGGAGGTGACCGTGGGTATTTCGTGGAAGTCGGTTGGATTCGGAATGATTACTGGACTTTTTGTGTCAGTTTTATTCGCTTTGTTGCCTTTGTTGAAAGTGAGAAATGTTTCTCCAATGGCTACTTTACGACCTGAGACTGCAGATTCTACCTTGCTCAAAGATCCTGCAAGATGGGCGGTGATCGCAGGTATTTTACTCTTCATTTTTGGTTTTAGCTTCCTGTTGCTCAAGCAGATCACTTGGGCAATAGGCTTTACCGGATTTGTGTTGGTGGCTTTTGGAGCTCTTTGGGGTGTTGGAAAATTGATCATGTGGGCAGTACGGAGGTTTTTGCCGATTTCCCTAAGCTATCCATGGAGGCAAGCTTTGGCTAATTTGTATCGACCAAATAATCAGACGATTTCACTGATTGCGACTATTGGGCTGGGGACGTCCATGATCAGTACCCTCTTTTTTCTGCAAAACCAGCTTCTTGAAGAAGCCAAATTTGCCGACAAGGAAGATCAGCCCAACATGCTGATGTTTGATATTCAAACGCCTCAATTGGAAAATGTCCGAGGGAGAGTGACCGATAGAAAGATGCGGATTCTTCAAGAGGTGCCTATCGTCACGATGCAACTTAATGAGATCAATGGCATCGACAAGAAGGAGAATGAAGAGTTGCCAGATGAGGAAAACTACAGCCGATGGCTTTACAATCGGGAGTTTCGAGTGACTTATCGCGATACCTTGATCAAATCAGAAACCTTGACTTCAGGTGAGCTGATTCCTCTTGGGGCTCGAGGTGACAGTATTTTTGTTTCACTTGAAAAAGGCTTCGGAGAAGGGAATAAGCTCAAGATCGGTGATGAATTGATCTTCAATGTTCAAGGTAGACCCATCAAAACGTATGTGGGAAGTTTCCGGGATGTGAAGTTTAATCAGGTGTCGACCAATTTCCTGGTCCTATTTCCAAATGGGGTCCTGGAACAGGCACCGAAATTCCACGTGATCATCACCAAAACTCAAAATGACCGTCAGGCAGCCGATGTACAGTCGGAGATTGTACGGGAGTTTCCGAATATTTCCATCATCAACTTGGGAACGATCGTGGAGACATTGGAGGATATCCTGGGTAAAATCAGCTTTGTGATTCAGTTTATGGCATTTTTTTCCATTGCAACCGGGATTTTGGTGCTGATCAGCTCATTGATCATCAGCAAGTACCAGCGAATGAGAGAAAGTATTTTGTTGCGTACTCTGGGTGCCAGTTCGGGAATTGTTCGGGTGATCAATACGCTGGAATATTTCTTTTTGGGAAGCTTGGCCTCGCTATCGGGGATTTTGCTTTCGTTTATGGCTACCTTCCTGCTGGGCAAGTTTGTCTTTGAGATGAATTTCAGCTTGGCTTGGAAAGAAGGTCTGGTGATTTACCTAGCGATCACAGGGCTGACGATTGTGCTCGGCTGGCTCAATGGAAAGCGAATCATCAATCAACCTCCGATGGAGATCCTCCGCGGAAATGGATAAAATCACAAAAGCCTCCGAAAGGGGGCTTTTTTGGTTGATGGGAAAATGTTTTCCGCAGATTTTCACAGAAAAAGTCACAGATTTTCGCGGATTTTTTTGATCCTGCCTGAAAGTGTAATATTCCTTTAGTAAATGAAATGTCTGTTTTTTTACAGAAAAGAAAATTTCTTTATTCGAAAATATTGAAAAGCTCCTGCCAGCAAGAGGCTAAAAACAAAAAAAGCCCGCATCACTGCGAGCTTTAGGGACGTACCCAGGGCCGGAGTCGAACCGGCACGAGTGTAACCTCATTGGTGTTTGAGACCAACGCGTCTACCGATTCCGCCACCTGGGCATGGTACGCGCCTGATCGTGTCAGACTTTTTTGTTTCCGTTCCTTGCTGAACGGGCTGCAAATATGAATACAAAAATGATTTCCTACAAACTCATTTCGATACTTCCTGTAATTTTTTTATGCTAAAAGCTTGCGGCTTTTCTGCAAAAAGGGCCTTGGTAAAGCTCCAGACAGATTTAAAGAGCTCAGAATCACGATACTTATTCAGGGTTTCTTCGCTTTCCCAATGGCTATAAGTCACGAAAATATTTTTTTCAGAAAAGTCCTGCCAGAGCTCCAAATGGTGGCACCCAGGAAAATTCCTGATCAAATTTTTATTGGCCTCAAAGTTTTCCAAAAAGACATTGACCTCCTCAGGTCGGAATGTCATTCTTACGATTCGGATCAGCATCAGCCTGCAAAAGTGATATAGATTACACTGTCTTGCTTGAGTCCAAGTAGGTTTCCTCCATGCCCATGGTTGATCCCGATTTCCAGTAGATCCATGCTGTTGAAAAAGGCATAAGGATCTCCGGCTTCTACCTGATCGTAGCCGGTTTGAAGTCCATCAAGGGTTTCTCGTCCAAATTGAATGTTGAATTTGCCCGGGTTCAGTTTTTCAAAAACATCCCTTCGGATATTGGTGATCAGATTGCCATAGCGATCGATTCGGATCACATGTCCGATAATTTGTTCCCTTGTAGCTTTTGCCTGTCGGGACATCAATTTTTTGAATTGAGAAGAGGGACCTCCGAAATCGTGAATAGCTGCACCTGAGGCGACTTTGGCGGCGATCGGAGCCAGAATATCCCGGGTAGGGAAGGTGGAGTCTTTAAGATGTATATCAGCAAACTGAACGATAATCCCAGGGTCATAGTCGGCTATAAGGCTAAGGACCCCATTATTTGGCCCGATGAAAATATGATCCTCCAGCTTAATCCCGATATAGCCGGCAGTCATGGTGCCGGTGGTGTTGATGCCTACCAAGTGCACTGTTCCCTTCGGGAATTCCCGATAAGTGGATCGTAAGACAAATGCCGCATGCTCCAAGTCAAAAGGTGAAATGGAGTGGGACAGGTCAATAATATTTAATTGTGGATTGATGGAAAGCATCTTGGCCTTCACTGCCGGAACGTAATAATCTTTGTCCCCAAAATCAGAGAGGAATGTCACCAATGCCATACAAGCAAGTCTATTAAAATTGTGTAATTTTGTTTGAGAGGGGAGCGAACAAAAATAGAAATTTTATTCTTTTGCCTTTAAGGTTAATCTAATCAATACACAAGTTTGGTCGAAAAAGTAATCACTTTAGAAAATGTTCCCTTGGCTGAGTTTTTGGGCACAGCCAATGAGAATATCCGTCAGATAGCACAGGCTTTTCCTCAAAGTAAAATTGTCTCTAGAGGCAATGAAATCCGCATTCAAGGTGGTGCCCCGGAAATTTTACGCATCAATGATCTGATCAATATGCTTTTGGAGCACTTTGATCGATTTGGTCATCTTACTCCCGAAAATGTAAAAGACTACCTCGATATCGAAGGAATTCCCTTTGAGGAAGCAAATCGGGATCAGGTCATCGTTTTTGGAAATAAAGGGCTGGTCATCAAGCCGAAATCAGCCAATCAGCGGAAGCTGGTCGATGCGGCGATGAAAAACGATCTGGTGTTTGCTTTGGGACCTGCCGGTACAGGGAAAACCTATATCGCAGTAGCCTTGGCTGTGAGAGCCTTGAAAAACCGGGAAGTGAAGCGAATCATCATCACCCGCCCGGCTGTGGAGGCAGGGGAAAATCTAGGTTTTCTCCCTGGAGACCTTCAGGAAAAATTGGATCCTTACCTGAGGCCCATTTATGACGCCCTTCAGGACATGGTCCCCCCGGAAAAACTCAAGTATTACCAAGAGACCCGTGTGATAGAAATTGCACCGCTCGCCTATATGCGTGGTCGGACACTCCATGACGCCTTTGTTCTCTTGGATGAAGCTCAAAATACTACCAGCGAGCAGATCAAAATGTTTCTTACCCGAATGGGGCCTAATTCCAAGGTGATCATTACTGGTGACCAGACTCAGGTAGACTTACCTGTAAGGCAGAAGTCGGGACTTTCTGAGGCTCTTCGAATTTTGAAAGATGTGAAGGGTATAGGGATTGTAAATCTGAGTGGCAAGGATGTTATCCGTCACAAGCTCGTCAAAGCGATCATCGAAGCCTACGAGAAAAATCAGGAAGAAAGGGAACAGCTCAGAAATGAATCTCAGGGTAGAAAAAATAACGGATAAAGAACTTCTCGAAGAAGCATTTAAAATCCGATCCCAGGTTTTTGTATTAGAACAAAATGTGAATCCCGAGCAAGAGCGGGACGAGTGGGAAGCATCTTCCACTCATTTTTTAGCCTTCCTTGATGAGATTCCTGTGGGAACAGCCAGATGGAGAGTGACGGATTATGGGGCAAAATTAGAGCGTTTTGCTGTACTCAAAGAAGCCAGAGGAATGGGGGTTGGTGGTGCTTTGGTTGCTGCTGTTTTGGAAAATATCAACTCAGCTCCCGAGGCTTTTGGAAAAACCAAATACCTTCATTCCCAACTTGCGGCTGTCCCTCTTTATTCCAAATTCGGCTTTGAAAAAGTTGGGGAGATGTTTGAGGAATGTCATATCCATCACTTCAAAATGGAATTGGCCTAATCCTTGCCCAGATTAACTAAAATCCAACATCATTTATTTATGAAAAAATACATTTTCGTTTTCCTTTTGACGGCAGGTCTTTCATTTTCTGCATTTTCCCAACAAGTTATCTCCTCCTCAGTCTCCAAGAATCCAAACATTGGAACCTTTGAGAATGAGATCAAACTAAACTTTCTCAATTTGATTGTTTTGGGTTCTTTTGAAATTGGGTACGAGCGTTTTTTGAGCGAAAGCCACTCGCTGGATTTTCAGATTCTGATCAATGACCGATTTGGATACAATTCAGAAAACAATGGAAAGACTTATAAGACCAATTCCATTCAGTCTGGTATGAATTTTTATTTTGGGAACAAACCCAATGGTAGATTTTATCTCTATCCCTTTGTGAAATTTAGATTCGGGGATTTTGAGGAGATGGGAATGGGCGCCAATTTCACCACCGACATGACTGCATTTATCTTAGGTGCCGGCTTCGGTTACAAATGGGAGGTTTCCGAGCATTTTGCGTTTGGGCCTTATGCGAGTATTGCCCGCAATTTCAGTGAGGCAGTTTCCGACAAATTCACCGCCATCGAACCCAATGCCGGATTTAGCTTGGGGTATAGGTTTTAATTCCTAAGATCAGTACAAATGAGCCTTTTGGGGCTCTTTTTTTTGCCCTATTTTTTCTACCTTAAGGTTTAATTTTTTAAAAGATGAGATTCGCTGATTTTCCTTTTTTGAGATACCTTCCTTTTTTGATTGCGGGGATAGTATTGGCCACTTATTTCCCGATTCAAATTTGGCCTGTCCCTTTTGCGGAAATTCTGGTAGGATGGATAATTTATGCTTGGGGGGTAGGGAAATCTCAGCCAGTTCAAACTGGTTTTTCGGCAGCTTTAGGCTATTCTCTTTTATTTTTTTTGGGGTATTCCTTGACCATTAGAGAAGCAGTAAACCAAATCTCCCCAAGATTTAAGGAGGATTCATTCCAAGCATACATGGCTGAAGTTCAGAGGTATGATCTTGAAAAACCCAATTCCCGAGAAAATTTACTCGAGTTGGTCGCTGTGAGGGACAGCATGGGTTGGAGGCATGCTGCCGGAAAAATTTTGATTTATCATAAAAGTGACCTTGGCCTTCAGCCAGGGGATTTGATTAGGGTCAACAAGAAGCCTGAAGAGATCCCAGCTCCTGTATTCCCCAATGAATTTGATTACAAAGGATTTCTTGCAAAAAAAGGAATCTATTATCGACAGTTTATCGGGAATGACTTTGTAAAACTGGATTCATCTGCTGGACAAAATATTGCGTTTGCCATTCCTCGACTGAGGGAGGGTTTTGCACAGTTGATCCAATCAAAAATCCAACATAGCGAGTCCAAACAGATTGCCTTGGCACTATTATTAGGCCAAAAAGAGTCCCTTGACAGGGAAATCCGAAATGCGTATTCCGAAACAGGCACCATGCATATTTTGGCAGTTTCGGGATTGCATGTAGGGATAATCTATGCGATCCTTTTGCTCCCTCTCAGAGGTTTCAGAGCCTCAGCAAAAATCCGTTCTTTTTATCTCGTTTTGGTCATCCTGATTATCTGGATTTATGCGTTGATGACTGGTTTTTCTCCTTCTGTGGTAAGAGCGTCGGTGATGTTTTCCTTGTTTACTGCAGGGCAAATGAGAAAAAGGAAACCTTCCATCTGGAACATTCTGGCTTTTTCTGCCATGATTATGTTGGTCTTGGATCCAGACGTACTTTTTGAGGTTGGTTTTCAACTTTCCTATTTGGCAGTGGCAGGGATAGTTGGTTTACAGCCCTTGATTGTTCGCTGGTGGCTGCCTCCTAATCGGATTCTCGAGTATTTTTGGCAACTAGCGGCTGTCAGTATCGCAGCACAATTGGCGACCTTTCCTTTATCCGTTTTTTATTTTCATCAGTTTCCTACCTACTTTTTATTTGCTAATCTGATTGTGGTGCCACTTGCTTTCTTAATTATGTCCGTGGGAGTACCCTTTTTGCTTCTGGGCTGGGTACCTGGTTTGGGAGACGGATTGGCGTGGTTGGTGGATGCAATGATTTTTGTGCAACATCGGATTACTTTGCTTATTCAGCTGCTTCCTATGGGTAAAATCGATCGGTTGACGATTACTTTTTCAGGGATGGTTTTGGTGTGGATTTCCCTTTTGATTTGGGGAAATTGGGAAATGGGCAACCGGAAAAAATTGGTAGCACTCGGACTGTTTTTTTGGGGAATATGGCTAGGAGAGGGAATAATCAGGGAACTGATGAGGCCTTCAAATCAGCTTTTGTTTTTTTCAAGTGAAAAGGGGACCTTGATCGATCTTCAACTGGGAAACCGTCATTTTTCCTGGAATCAAGATTTCTTGCCCGACCAGATTTCTTTTTCCATTGACCCCAATCGACTTCAAGAGCATCGTTTGGCAAGCCCATTGTCCCTCAAGGCAATCCCTCAGGACAGCACTTTCTTTTTTCCCGGACTTGACTTTAGGTATTTTCCCAAAGAAAAATATATCCGGTGGGAGGGCCAAAAGCCTGAAAAAATTCAGGAATTTCGAAGAGAAATTTCAGGTGCCAATTGCCGTGAAGACTCTATTTTGCGACAAAGTTTAGGTTTCCGAGCAATTTTCTGAAGTTCGGTTTGTCTAAGCTTTTTTCTCATCCTAATTTATCCTAACCAAGCCCAAAATATCATGGAAAAAACAGTTTTGACTCATGTCGAAAATCACATAGGAATCATCACCCTTAATCGTCCAGAAAAACGGAATGCCCTAAGTCCACTATTGATCAGAGAATTGTCTGAGGCTTTTTCCCAAATGGAAACCCATGCTGATGTCAAGCTTGTGATTTTGCAGGCAAGGGGCAGGGTCTTTTGTGCGGGGGCAGACTTGGAGTACCTTCATGAAATGCAGCAATTTACCTATGAGGAAAATCTAGAGGACAGTCATAGGCTCAAGCGGCTTTTTACTCAGATTTATGAATTTCCAAAGGTGGTGATTGCTAAGGTCCAAGGACATGCCCTTGCAGGAGGATGTGGCTTGGTCACTGTTTGCGATTTTGCCTTCGCCGATTCTGACGCCTTATTTGGCTATACAGAGGCGAAAATTGGCTTTGTTCCTGCCCTGGTTTCAGTTTTTCTGGCAGAGCAAATCGGCCATTACCGTGCAGGAGAGTTGCTGATCTCTGGGGAGATGATCTCTGCTAAAAAAGCGGATGAGTTTGGATTGATTACAGGCCATATGCAGGGAGAGTCATTGGATCATTGGGTGCAGCATGAATTTGCAGGCAAGTTGATGAGGGAGAATTCTGTTTTTTCTATGAGTGAATCCAAAAGACTCCTGAGATCTCTAGGAAAGGAGGCCCGAGACAAAGCCTTGGATGCCGCAGCAGAGGCCAATGCCCGTGCCCGTGCCCATGAAGATTGTAAAAAAGGAATTTCAGCATTTCTGAATAAATCAAAACCGAACTGGTAAGTGACCCATGACCTCCAACATATCCTCAAGAAGGTTTTTGGATTTGACGACTTTCGTCCTGTCCAAAAGGAGGTCATTGATTCGGTCATGTCCGGGACGGATACTTTGTCGATTTTGCCTACCGGGGGAGGAAAAAGCCTCTGCTATCAGGTTCCTGGACTGGCGAAAGACGGGATCTGCCTGGTAATATCTCCTCTGATCGCTTTGATGAAAGATCAGGTGGACAACTTGAAGGCCAGAGGTGTGAAAGCCGTGGCGATCTACTCAGGAATGAGTTTTAGGGAGATTGATACCACCTTGGATAATTGTATTTATGGGGATTACAAGTTTCTCTACGTCTCTCCCGAGCGCCTGAAGACCGAGATTTTCATTGAGCGATTCAAACAGATGAAGATCAATCTGATTGCCGTGGATGAGGCACATTGTATTTCTCAATGGGGCTATGATTTTCGTCCTTCTTATCTTGAAATTGCCCAAATACGAGTCTTTCACCCCAAAGTAAACGTCCTAGCCCTTACCGCCTCAGCAACTCCTGAAGTCTGTGCGGACATTGTGGAAAAGCTCGAAATGAACCGCCATCAGGAGTTTCATCAGAGTTTTTCCAGAAAAAATCTCAGCTACAGCGTGAGGATAGTCGAAAATAAACTTGAAAAAGGAACCGAGATTCTCAACCGAATCCCGGGCACCGCTATTTGGTATGTGAGAAACCGGCAAGGCACTCATCAATTGGCCAAGGCGCTCAATCAGATGGGGATCTCCGCTGCTCCCTATCATGCAGGAATGTCCAGCTCGGATCGCTCCGCCAAACAAGAAGCCTGGAAGCATAACCAAGTCAGGGTGATGGTCAGTACCAATGCCTTTGGGATGGGGATTGACAAACCGGATGTGCGTGTGGTCATTCACAGCGATCTTCCCGAAAATCTCGAGAATTATTATCAGGAAGCAGGTCGTGCAGGCCGGGATGGCAAAAAAGCGTATGCTGTTTTGCTGGCCAATGAGCAGGATTTTGAGCAGGTACTCGACCGGGCCGCCTTAGTTTACCCACCCATTGAATTTCTTCGAAGAGTCTATCAATGTTTAGCCAATTACTTTCAGTTGGCAGTAGGTACCAATCTACTGAGCAGTTTTGATTTTGATCTGTCAGAATTTTGCCACACATATCAGATGCCTGTATTGGATACGTTCTATGCGTTAAAAGTCTTGGAAGAGGATGGTTTTGTGGAATTTAATGAAAGTTTTTTTGCTCCTTCTAGGGCTCACTTTCTGGTCGATCCCAAGCGGCTCTATGAGATCCAAGTCCAATACTCGAAGCTCGATCCGGTAATCAAAATGATGCTTAGAACCTATGGGGGCAATCTTTTCTCTGAATACATCAAAATTCAGGAATCCAAACTGGCTAAATCTTTGGAGATGAAAGAATCGGATCTGATCAAGTCCCTGCAGCAGCTCGCCAAGATGGAAGTCCTGGATTATGATCAGCGAAAAGATACCCCACAGCTTACCTTTCTGACCCAGCGCTATGATGCTGCTAAACTTCCATTTAATTTCCAAAGGATCAAGCTGCGCAAGGAACTGACTTTGAATAAGGCAAAGAGCATGGTAGAATACGCTCATCAGACCCGAATCTGTCGTTCCCAATTCATTCAGGAGTATTTTGGGGAAAAGACCGATCAAGAATGCGGAATCTGTGATGTATGTCTGGAAAAGAAAAAAACAGATCAAGCCGAGGTAACGGAACAATCTCTCAAGAAAAAAATACTTGAAACTTTAGCCCAATTTGGTGAGTTAGGAGAATACGAAGTTTTCGAAAAAATAAATAAGCCTGCTTCTGCTACTCATCTCAAATGGCTCCGTAAACTTGCCGATGAGGCCAAAATCTCAATGGTAAAGGATGGCAGGTATAAAATCAATTCGCATGGGTAATTTTCTGGACGACCTTTTCAAAAAAGTATTTAAGCCATCGGAGAAATTGCCTGTGAATGTTAAGGAAAATTTTTCCCTGAAAGATTCGGATCGGGAAGACCTTGAGCAATGGCTTGATTCTCAAGAATCCAAAGATTTGTTTTCATTGATTTACAAAAATTACCATTTCAAGCGTGCCCAAATCAATGAATCGCCCCAAGTTCATATTTTCACTTCTCCTTATGCCAATGGCTTTGCGGTGAGTTTTGAACCTCCCCTGGATCTCAAATCTTTTTCCCGGGTTTTCTTGGGATTAAGCAGACGGATTCTAGCTTTGGGATATGACCAAGTCAGTTTGGACAGGAAGTTTGAAGAAGTGAATGATCGGGTGAAGGTGACTGAAAAATTCTATTTCAAACCTCCTCTTCAGCTTCCTGCCGAAGGTGAGTTGATTTCCCAGTTGTACGGCAATGTGGCTTTGGAGAAAATCAGTATTGACAATCAGCCCAGTTATATCAAACTTCTCGCGGCGGTATATTCCGACCGACTTTACCAAGACGCAAAACCCTTCGATCAACTAATGGATCGAATCTTCGAAAGACCTGAAAATGGATAGATTAACACTCACAAACCAACTGGAAAACTACCGGACTCCTTACGAGGAAGAAGCTGATTTTGTCAAAGACTTTATCGAATTGACCACAGATCCGCTTGCCTACAAACGTGAGCGATTGGAAGGACACTTTACGGCTTCTGCCTGGATAGTCAATGAGAAAAGAACCCATACCCTCTTGACTTTGCACAAGAAACTGGGAAGGTGGCTACAGTTGGGGGGACACGCCGATGGCCTTGAGAACCTGATCGAAGTAGCCAAGAAGGAGGCCGAAGAAGAAAGCGGCCTGAAGTCTTTGAAATTGGTGGATGAGAATATTTTTGATTTGGATAAGCATATTATTCCTCAGCGACCTCATGTACCCGAGCATTTTCACTATGATGTACGCTACCTTTTTGAGGCGGATATCAATGAACCATTGGTCATGAGTGATGAAAGCATTTCGCTTGCTTGGATCACTTTCGACTCGGTGGTAGATATGATAGGATACAATCCTTCCATTCTTCGAATGCTCGAGAAAACCAGCAAATCGGAAATTTTGCTTTGATGCCCAGCTACGATTACACCCAAGTTAAATCCGAGTTTCCTTTTATCACTCCGATTCAAATCCGTTTTTCGGATATTGATGGCTACCTGCATGTGAATAATGGCGTGTACTTCAGCTATTTTGAGCATGCCAGGGCAGTTTTTTTATACCAAGTAGCTGGCTGGAATGTCATGACTATCGGCACAGTCGTAGGAAGAATAGAAATCGATTACCTGCGTCCGATCCACTTGGAAGATCAAGTGGAGGCTTTGGTCAAATGCTCCCGATTGGGGAATTCTTCCTTTGACCTGGAGCAGTTTTTGATTGGGAAGGATGCCAAAGGAAGTGAGCATGTTTTTGCAAAATGCAAATGTGTCATGGTGGCGGTGGACATGAATACCATGAAGCCGGTGCCTGTGCCGCCGGAATACCGGGAAAAGTTAGAGGCCTCTTGATGCCATTTTCCCTATCTTTGCCGAAAAATTACCCCGTGAACAAACTTTGGATGCTAGGCTTGCTGTGTGTGAGCCTTTTTGCCTGTAGCCCCAGTGAGGAAGAACTGCTAAAAGCAGGAATTGAGAAAATGGATGCCCAAGCATGGCCTGAGGCGGTCACTTATTTTGATCAGTTGCTCGAGAAAAACCCAAGCAATGCCACTGCGCTTAATGCCAAAGGAGTGGCCCTTTTCCAGCAGGGAAAAATTGAGGAAGCCATGCCTGTTTTTGACCAAGCCATTACCGCCGATTCGACCAATTACAAGCCTTGGTTCAATCGGGGAAATGCCAAAATGGAGTTGAAAAACTACAAAGAAGCACTTGCTGATTTCAATTTAGCTTCTGCTTTGGATCCTACTCAATTGGATATTTTGTTCAACAGAGGCACCGCACTGCTGAATATGGAGCAATATGAAGATGCCCTTTTGGACTTTCAAACTCTCCTGCAATCTGATCCCAACAATGCCGAGGCTCACTTCAGAAAAGGGAAAGCTGAATTAGGAATGAGTGATCCGATTCACGGATTGGAGTCTTTGACCAATACCGTCAATCTCGATCCTAAAAATGCCGAAGCTTATTACCTGCTTGGAGTGACTCGAATGAGCGCTTTGGGCCAAAAAAATGAGGGTTGTGCCGATCTTAAAATGGCACTTTCGCTTGGATATGCGGAGGCCGAAACCTGGATCAAAGATTTCTGCGAAAAGTAAATTATGGCGCAGATTGGTACCGATATCGATTTAGCCCAATCCTTTTTGGAAAATGGACAGCTCGTGGGGATTCCCACTGAGACAGTCTATGGACTTGCCGGGAATGCGCTGAATCCTGAGTCAGTTGCCCTGATTTTTGAAACCAAAAATCGTCCTACGTTCGATCCCTTGATTCTTCACACCTCCTCTTTGGAGCGAGTAGGAGAGTTTGTGTCTGATTTTCCGGAAAAGCTAAAACAGCTGGCTGAGAAATTTTGGCCGGGACCATTGACCTTACTTTTACTAAGAAAATCGATTGTTCCGGATTTGGTGACTTCAGGGCTGGATCGGGTAGCCGTGCGAGTGCCTAATCATCCTCTGACGCAGACTTTATTGGAGCAATTGGATTTCCCTTTGGCAGCTCCAAGCGCCAATCCGTTTGGCTACATCAGTCCAACCCAAGCGCAGCATGTAGAAGCTCAGTTGGGTGAAAAAATCCCCTATATCCTGAACGGTGGGCCTTGTGCGGTTGGTTTAGAGAGTACGATCGTAGGAATGGAAGGAGAGGAAATCGTGATCTATCGCCTGGGTGGATTGGAGATTGCTGAAATAGAAAATGTAGTCGGGCCAGTCAAAGTCAAAGATCACAGCAGCAGCAATCCTTCCGCTCCTGGACAATTGGACAGTCACTATGCTCCGAGAAAGCCTTTTATTTTGGGGGATTTGAAGACCTTGATTGCTGAAAAACAAGCTGAGGGAGTTGATTTTGCAGTGTTGAGTTTTTCGGATGCTTTTGAGCAATTGCCCCAAGTAAAGCAGATTGCCTTGAGTCCATCCCGTGATCTTCATGAAGCTGCGAAAAACCTTTTTGCAGCCATGCGAAGGCTGGACGAAACCTCTGTTGAGGTAATCCTAGCTGAACTGTTGCCGGAAACCGGCTTAGGCCGGGCAATCAATGACCGACTCCGAAGAGCAGCGGTAAAAAGCTGAAGGATGAATTTTGAAAGCTGAAAATTAAGGAAGTTTGGAGGCATGGAAGCTGGAGGGTAATGTGGAAGCCATTTCAAAATCCGAAATCCGAAATCTGAAATCCGAAATTTCAAATCTCCCTATCTACTCTTCTTCAACTTTCCCCGATTTTGATTCCCTTTTGGATGAAATTGGCTTAAATTCAGGCCAGTTTTTACGAAAACCAATTCAACATCTATTAAACCAATCCTATGAGTTTGAATGTAAAAAATGTGGACAGCCTCAATTTTGCAGGCAAAAAGGCCCTGGTTCGAGTGGACTTCAACGTGCCATTGAATGAAGACTTTAATGTTTCTGATGATACCCGTATCCAGGCAGCGGTCCCTACGATCAAGAAAATTTTGAAAGATGGCGGTTCTGCCATCCTGATGTCTCACCTCGGCCGTCCAAAAGGAGGTCCTGAGGATAAATATTCCCTGAAGCATATCATCTCAGCCGTTGAGGCTGCCTTGGGTCAAACCATCCAATTTGCCACAGATTGCATCGGAGCTGATGCTGCTGAATTGGCAGCAGGTCTTGGTGCAGGGGAAGTGTTGCTGTTGGAAAACCTCCGATTTTACAAGGAAGAGGAAAAGGGGGACAAAGACTTCGCTGGCAAATTGGCCAAGTTGGGTGATGTGTATGTGAACGATGCCTTCGGTACCGCTCACAGAGCACACGCTTCTACGGCAGTAATCGCAGAATTTTTCTCCGAAAAAGTAGCCGGCTACCTGATGGAATCTGAGTTGACCAATGCCGATAAGGTATTGGGTAATCCTGAGCGTCCTTACACCGCTATTATGGGTGGTGCCAAAATCGCAGACAAGATTTTGATCATCGAGCGTTTGCTTGAAAAAGTGGACAACCTCATCATCGGTGGCGGGATGTCTTACACCTTTGCAAAAGCGCAGGGTGGTAGCATCGGAACGTCTCTATTGGAGGCGGATAAGATGGATTTTGTATTGGAACTGATGGAAAAAGCCAAGGCAAAAGGGGTAAATCTGATTTTGCCTGTAGACACCATCATTGCAGACGCATTTTCCAATACCGCCAACCAAGGCGTAGCCAACAAAGGTGAAATTCCTGACAACTGGATGGGCTTGGACATCGGACCAAAGACCAGAGAATTGTTTGGTAAAGTGATTTTGGAATCCAAAACGATTCTTTGGAACGGCCCAATGGGTGTGTTCGAAATGGAATCCTTCGACAAAGGAACCAAAGCCATTGCAGAATATGTGGCAGAAGCTACCCGAAACGGCGCCTTCTCACTGATCGGCGGTGGTGATTCTGCAGCTGCGGTAAATAAGTTTGGCTACACCGATCAAGTATCTTACGTTTCTACCGGTGGTGGAGCCTTGCTCGAGCACATGGAAGGCAAAGTACTTCCCGGAGTCGCTGCTTTGGCGGAGTAATATGAAGAGAGAAGACCTGCCAGGTTTTAAAAACGTGGCAGGTCTGAGTTTAGAAAAGGCCTGCCTATCCAGTTGGCCTTTGTTTTTTTATGGGATCTTTTCCAAAGGTTTAAACTTTGGAAACCTCACATTTTTCAAAAGCTCAACTCCACTAATACCGGAAAGTGATCGGAAGGATATTTTTTACCATAGTTGTCAGTCAAAATCCCATGCCTTAGCACTTCGATTTTTCCATTCACGAAAACGTGATCAATGATGCCGTCGGGCATTCGCTCCCAGTCAAATCCCGTAAAGGTGCCGGCAGGTCCATAGGAAGGTACTTTTGAAATCAATCGGGTATCTTTCCAAGCGGGATTTGATACTATGGTTTGATAAGCCGGATTGTCGGGAGTGACATTGAAATCACCCATCCAGATCACGGGGAGTTTTTCGCGGTTGATTTCCTGGATTTTAGAGGCCACTAGCTTGCTGCTTTCTTCCCGGGCTTGCTGCCCAATGTGATCGTAGTGGATATTGAAGACGTAAAACCGCTTCCCATCTTTTGCCTTGAACCTTCCCCAAGTACAGATCCGGTTGAGGGCGGCATCCCAACCTTTGCTCGATGTGTCAGGAGTGGGAGAAAGCCAAAAAGTGCCCGAATCTTCCAGCTGATACAGGTTGGGATCGTAGTGGATAGGGGAAAATTCGCCTTTTTCCTTTCCATCATCTCTTCCTACTCCTATGGATAAGTAGCCTAGCCCTTCATTGATCTGTTTCAATTGGTGTGCAAGGGTTTCCTGCGTACCAAATAGACCGATTTGGTGAAATTGGATCAAGTGGATTACATGCGGGGCACGGTCTTTCCAGAGATTCCCCGCATCGCCGGGATTGTCCCAGCGGATATTGAACGTGGCAAAGCGGTGCGTTTGGGCAGCTAAATGTGAGAAGGCTGATAATCCAGCTACAATGATCAGGAGAAAGAAAGGGATGATTTTTAACTTCATGTCGGTGAACTAATTCGTGAAAAAAGGCTTATCACTTAAAATTGCACGTTAATTTCATTACATGAAAACCATTTATCCTAAAGAACTTTCTGTTCCAGAGCTTCAGGCAATATTACAGGGGGCAGTAGCGCCACGGCCTATTGCTTTCGCAAGTACCATCAATAAGGAAGGAACGGTCAACTTGAGTCCCTTCAGCTTTTTCAATCTGTTCAGTGCTAATCCTCCGATACTGATCTTTTCCCCTTCCCGAAGAGTGAGGGACAATACCACCAAGCATACCCTTGAAAATGTACTCGAGGTGCCCGAAGTAGTCATTCACATCGTGGGATTTGACCTTGTGGAACAGATGTCTTTGGCCAGCACAGAATATCCCAAAGGAGTCAATGAGTTTGAAAAGGCAGGTTTGACTGCAGTGGCTTCAGACTTGGTTTCTCCTCCAAGAGTAAAAGAAGCCCCGGTGGCGTTTGAGTGTAAAGTGAATGAAATCAAGTCTTTAGGCGAAGGAGGAGGTGCCGGAAATCTGGTGATTTGTGAGGTGATCAGGATTCATTTAGCTGAGCGGATTTTGGATCAAAAGGGGGTGATTGATCCTTACAAACTCGATCCGGTTGCTCGACTTGGCGGCAATTGGTACTCCAAAATCACTCCTGATTCCCTTTTTCAGATTCCCAAACCCTTGATTACGCTTGGAATAGGAGTAGATCAGATTCCAGATGAAATACGAAACAGTCCTGTGTTGACAGGAAATAATTTAGGTAGATTGGGAAATGTGGAGCATCTACCAACTGAGGCGGAAGTGATGCTTTTTGCCCAAACTGAAGAAATTAAGGAAATGAAAAAACGATTTCACCTAGATCCGGAGTCGTGGCTTGATCACCTGCATCGATGGGCCAAAGAGGAATTGGAAGCAGGGAATGTGGAATTGGCCTGGAAGATTTTGCTGCAGAAGCTATAAAAATCAAGAGCCCCTCAGAAGTTGTCTTTTGAGGGGCTCTTGATTTAAATAGGTATACTTACTTAATGGTAATATCCTGAGGCATTCTTACTTGAACACCGTGGTAGTTTTTCAATTTTTGAACCTTTTGATATAAAGGAAACTGGTCGCCAAGCTGTGTCTGAAGGACTCGTGCTTGCACTTGGTCGGTGAAGGAGGTCATGAATTCTTCAAACCAAGGTTTTATCTCAGGAAAATAGACTACTCGGTAATCTTCGCCAGCCCCGATTTTAGCGGCTGCAATTTCGATCGCGGTATCCATCCCTCCCAAGACATCGACTAAGCCTCTTTCTTTAGCCTGAGTTCCGGTCCATACACGCCCTGAAGCTACTTTTTTAACTGAGTCAGGATGCATTCCACGGCCTTCAGCTACTCTGGAGATAAAGGTCTCATAACCGTCTTCGATGCTGGACTGGATGATAGTTCGCTCTACATCGGTAAGCGGACGAGCCATATTCATAAAATCTGAAAGATCTCCGGTAGAAACTACATCAGTGGTAACTCCTAACTTGTCATTAATAAGTTCCTGAACATTAAACCATAATCCAAAAATCCCAATAGATCCGGTGATGGTGTTGGGTTGTGCGACTATCGTATCGGCTGGGGCAGAGATATAATATCCGCCTGAGGCGGCTACCTCTCCCATGGAAACAATCAGTGGCTTGGCTTTTTTCGCTTCCGACATTTCTCTCCAAATCACCTCTGAAGCCAAAATAGAACCTCCCGGTGAATTTACTCTCAGTACAATAGCTTTGATGTCTTCGTCTTTTCTTGCTTTTCGGATTTCTTTGGCAAATTTTTCTGAACTGATCGCTCCTTCCATTTCTCCGTCCACGATGTCACCCTCGGCAAGGATTACAGCAATACGATTTTTGGAGGTGATGTTTTTGCTTTTGGCCAGTGAACCAAGTTCTGTTGCATTGATCGTGGCGATCTGATCATCTTCAGTAAGACCAAGTTTTTCTTTGAGGATGGAATGAACCTCATCTTCATATTTCAGAGCTGTAGCCAACCCATAGTTCACAGCATCTTTCGGCTTTCTCACCAGCATTTGACGGTTGATTTTCATCAGGCTGTCAGTTGCCATGGATCTTGACTCTGCGATGAGCTTGACAGCGTGATTGTTGATGTCGTCAAGAAAATATTGGGTTTGAAGCCTGTTTTCAGGACTCATTTTGTCCAAGATGAAAGGCTCAACCGCACTTTTAAACTCACCCACTCGAAATACTTCTGGCTTAATTCCTACTTTTTCAAAAAAGCCTTTTAGGAAAATGGACTCTGAAGAAAATCCGTTAAAATCAATCCCCCCAAGTGGATTGAGATAAATTTCATCTGCTACGGAAGCTAGGAAGTACCCACCTTCTGAATAAGCCTCGTCATAGGCCACGATGAATTTTCCTGATTCTTTGAAATCAAGCAAAGCCTCTCTTAGCTCTAGGAGATTGGCTTGACCGGCCATGATCAGCCCCGTGTTGAGGTAGATGCCTTTGATGTTATCATTGGTTTTGGCTTCAGCCAGTGCTTTTTTTAAATTGACCAAACCGGCATTCATCTGCTCACCGAATGGATTTAAAAATGATCCAAACTTTAAATCGTCCTCAGAAGTCCTTTCCACCAGGATTCGACCGTTGAGATTGAGATGCAGGACCGAGTTTTCTTCCAGTTTCACCTCTTTTTCAGAAGAAGCGGCAATCATGCCGATGATTCCAAAAAAGATCAGGAAACTGATGATGCTAAAAATGAACAGGCCGACGATGACGGCCAACACATTTCCAAGAAACTTCATAAGTGTTATAATTTATACGGACGAAATTAATCTATTTTGAAAGAGCTTTACAATGGCTCTAGTGATAAGCGATGCAAACAGAGGTTGTACTATGTTTAGGAGGTAACAAAGGAGAACGGGAAAAGTTGCTTTTTCATGCGATAGAGGCAATTAATGACCGTTTTCAATTGATAAAGGTGTCGAATATCTACGAAACAGAAGCTTGGGGAGGGGTAGCAAAAGGAAATTTTCTCAATCAATTGGCTCTGATATCGACTTCTTTTGGACCTCAGGAAGTTCTGGAGATCATTCAGGAAATAGAAAAAGATTTAGGACGGATCCGTGATGAACCTTGGGGTGACCGTACCATGGATATTGATATTCTTTTTTTTGGAGATGAGGTAATTGAGTCGGAAAGACTATCCATTCCCCATCCATTTATTGGCGAAAGGAAATTTGTTTTGGTCCCCTTGGTAGAGCTGGTACCTAATAAAAAGCACCCAATTTCAGGTAAGACTCCAAAGGAGATGCTGGAAGAATGTAAGGATCGAAGTGAAGTTAAGCCCTTTTTTTCAAAGGGGTAGAATGAAAAATCCCGCCTTTTGTAGACGGGATTTGAAATTTTATAGACCGGCAACTTCTGCTTCAGGATGGATTTTTTTGACCAATCCTTGAAGAACTTTTCCAGGACCACATTCCACAAATTGGGTTGCTCCGTCTTTCACCATGTTTTGGACAGACTGTGTCCACTTTACCGGAGCGGTCAACTGGGCAATCAGGTTTTTTTTGATCTCGTTGACATCGGATACGGCTGTGGTGCTGACATTTTGATAGACTGGGCAGATTGGGGTATTGAATTGGGTGGATTCAATAGCTTTTTGGAGTTTTTCCCGTGCAGGCTCCATCAGAGGAGAGTGGAAAGCCCCACCTACAGGAAGCGGAAGTGCTCTTTTGGCACCGGCAGCTTTCATTTTTTCGCAGGCGATTTCTATTCCTTTATTTGAACCAGAAATAACCAGCTGTCCCGGACAGTTGTAATTGGCAGCCACGACTATTTCGTCGGTGATTTCGGCACAGATTTCTTCAACCTTTTCGTCTGCCAATCCAAGGATGGCGGCCATAGTAGAGGGATTGATTTCGCAAGCTTCCTGCATGGCCATGGCTCTTTGGTAGACCAATTTCAAGCCGTCTTCAAATGCGAGTGTGCCATTAGCTACCAAGGCGGAAAATTCACCCAAGGAATGTCCTGCCACCATGTCCGGAGCAAAATCAGGGGTGGTTTTGGCTAAAATCACAGAGTGAAGGAAAATGGCTGGCTGAGTCACTCTGGTCTGCTTCAATTCCTCTTCAGTTCCTTCAAACATGATGTCGGTAATACGGAAGCCTAGGATTTCATTGGCTTTTTCGAAGAGGGCTTTGGCCTCAGTATTTCCTTCGTAAAGAGATTTTCCCATTCCGGGGAATTGGGCTCCTTGGCCCGGAAAAACAAATGCTTTCACGTGTTTTATAGTTTTTGATGGTCAGATTGACTTTTCCAACATCAATTTGTCTCTGTGGAGAAAGGCTAACCTCAAGTAAAACCCGCCTTCAGTTTGGCGCTGTTATGTTGTTTTCGCTTGAATTCTCCCAGTGATGGATTGACCGGAAAGCCGCAAATATAGACCTTTTTGATTCTCCAACCTTTCCAGCTTAGAAGGACTGCAAGGTCGGAAAGTGATCTTCCAGGATTTTCTCCCTGTTTTCGGAAAGCCATCTGATGAATGCCTTTACAGCAGGGGAGTGCTTTTTCTGCTTGAGCCAGATCAATTTCCAATCGGCCTTCAAGGGTAGTTCTGGGTGTTCAAGAACCGCAATTCTTCCATCCTTAATTTCCTGAGCCATCGAAAAATTGGATAAAATCGAAGCCCCAAGTCCTGCCATAACCGCCTGTTTCACCGCCTCGTTCGTTGCAAGTTCAAGTTTACTCTCTACGTGGATATCCCGTTCGGTGAAGAATTTTTCCATCATGGTTCGTGTTCCGGATCCCTTTTCGCGGAGTACAAAAGGGATTTTTCTCCACTCTTCATTGCTGATGTATTTTTCGTAAAGAGCCTTTTTTTCCGGTGCGCAGGTTAGATACCATTTGTTTTCGGCCAATTGTATGCTTTCCAGATCAAGCTCATCAGGCCAAAGAGAAACCAAGGCCAAATCTGTGCTGTTTTCCTGGAGGTGGGCCAACACATTGTAGCGGTTGGATACTTCCAGGCTGATCTCCACGTGTGGGTTGATTTTCATGAAATCAGCCATCAGGTAAGGAATGATATATTTTCCGGTGGATACCGCAGAAATCCTGATTTTGCCTCCCAATAGCCCTTTGAGTTCGAGCATTTTTTCTTCGATCTGTCCGAGCTCTGCAAAAATCCGATCTGCCGTGTCTACCAATTCCTGCCCGAATTCAGTAATATGAATCTTCTTCCCGATGATTTCAGTGAGCGGCACCTCAAATTGCTCCTGAAGGTTTTTCAGCTGGATGGATACGGCAGGCTGGGTCATATTCATGGCCTCCGCTGCTTTGGTGATGCTTTGATATTTGGCGACGGCTTGAAAAGCCTTGAGTTGATGTATGGTCAGATTCATAAGCAAAATTAATTTAAAGCTATCAACGGATAAAAAAATGTTATGTTTTATTTTTTTCTGAAGGTTAGGGAAAAGATATTTGCGACATGGATTTTCAAATTCTGATTAATAACCTGACGAATCCGAGCCTTCTCTTTTTCGTTTTGGGAATCTTGGCGGTGAAGTTGAAAAGTGACTTGGAGATACCCGCCACCAGTGCAAAGTTTATTGCGCTTTACCTTATGCTTTCCATTGGATTCAAAGGTGGTCAGGAGCTTTCCCACAGTGAGTTTAATTCTGGAATCATTTGGGCATTGATCTTTGGATTGGTGCTTTCAGCAGCAATTCCTTTTTATACTTTTTTCATTTTGAAGAAAAGGCTTGGAGTTCCCAATGCAGCTGCTATTTCAGCAGCATATGGATCCATTTCGGCAGTCACTTTTGTGGCGGCGGTGTCTTTCTTGGACATTCAAGGCGCTCATTTTGGAGGTCATATGGTCGCCGTGATGGCATTGATGGAAGCACCGGCAATTATTTCCGGAGTGATTTTGCTTAGGAAATATTCCAGTAGTAAATCCGAAGGAGGGATAAAAGGAATCATTTACCACGCTTTTACCAATGGTTCTGTGCTTTTGATTTTGGGGAGTTTGTTTATTGGATTGATTGCTGACGAAAAACAGGCGGAAGGTATTAAACCTTTTATAACTGATATTTTCAAGGGGTTCTTAGCTGTATTCTTGCTTGATATGGGGATAAACAGTGGGAAAAAGTTGAAAGCTTTTTTCAAGACTGGGTATTTCTCCTCCCTGTTTGCGATTTTGGTTCCTTTAGTCAACGGGTGTACAGTAGCTGTATTGAGTCATTGGATTGCGCCTGAGGCAGGTGATCGGTTGATTTTTTCTATCCTTGCGGCTTCTGCTTCTTACATCGCCGTTCCGGCTGCTATGAAGTTGGCAAATCCGGAAGCGGATGAGGGTTTGTATGTGCCAATGGCGTTGGCAGTGACGTTTCCCTTCAATATCACCCTAGGCATGCCGATCTACTGGATGATCATCCAATATTTTTAATCGGGTAAATTTTCAAAGGACAAAAACTTAGCCTTTTCTTCAGGGGTTGGTAGGCGGCAGGTGTTTTTTTTACCAAACCAGCGATAGCGGTTTTTCCCGATCCAATCGTAAACAGGATCTCTCAAAAACGCCGGCAGAAAAATCAGGGGATAAAAAAACGACCAAAATCCACTTAGTTTTTTGGAAATCAGTAAAGCGGCCGTGCTCCGGAAGAAGACTTGTCCGTTTTCCACCAACACCAAAGAATCCAGATAGCTTGGGTCAATCTGAAAGTTGGCCAAAAGCTTTTGACCAGGTCCATCTTGCAACGCTCCTACGAGAAAGCGGTTTTTTGAATCCCGCTTTAAGATAAAATCAATAGAAGCGTTGCAAAGATTACAGACCCCATCAAAGAGGATGATGGATTTTTTTTCACTCATCGAAGGAGTTGGATCGTTCCTTTCAGTTCACGCTGTTTCTGTGCAGGATCAAGGACATCGAAATAAACCGTACCTGAGTAGAAATAAGTACCAGCAGGAAGTTCATTTCCATTCTTATCTCTTCCGTCCCAACGAATGTAAATGTCATTTTCATTGGAGGTAAGGCTGTTGTAGCGATACACTTCAGCTCCCCATCGGTTGACAATAAAGATTTCTACTCCGGAGACGAATCTCGGACACTGATTGAATGGATTGTCAAAGGACATAAAAGTGTCATTAATCCCGTCATTGTTTGGAGTGAATGCATTCGGAAGATTGAAAACAGGGCAATTGTCCACGCACACCACATTACTTGGCTGACTCTCATTTCCAGATCGATCTACCGCCGTAATGTAATAGCATCCCCTGTAGTTGGGCAGATTTCGAAGCGTGACATTAAGCTGGATGGAAGAGTATTGGCCTACTAAATTAAACTGGCCCTCTTCTCCATCCGGTGTGAAATAAAGGCGATAGGAGCTTAATTCATCGTCACAGTTGCCAGTGAAATTTGGTTCCCAACTTAATTCGTGCTGGTAATTGTTGGTATTGCATGGTTGCTGAGAAACATAAGCGGAACATTCTGGCCCCTCAAAAGTCAAGACAGGAGGACAGGGCAGACGATTATCATCCGGTTTGGCGCAGACAATTTGCGATTTGTTTTCAAGAGGATAAACCAATCCGGCCACATTGTAGGCTCCTTTGGTGATGACATAATAGCAGTATTCCAAGTCTTTATTAAGCTTGACCCCGTTGAAGCTGCCATCGTCAAGGTATTTGAACCCATTCTGAGTGACATCAACCTCGGCGATTTTCACAAATGTCGTCTCGTCCTGAGCAGCAGCATCAGTCCTGTTGCGATAGACTTCATGCTTGTATTGGGATATCTGATTGTTCCAGGGAACATTGAAAGTCCAGTTCAACTCGATGGCTTCATTGATGATGGTAGGCTCCAGTCTCACTGTGGAGGCTGAGGAAGAGGTGTCGATTTTGACATTATTGTCCAAGAGAACCACTTTGTAATTATAAACCAGATTTTCCGTGTTGAGTCCAGAATCTGTAAACAAGGTATCCGAAGTAACACCCAATGAAACCCTATTTTGGTTGCCAGTGAATCCTTGGCTTCTCAGTAGTTCATAAGTGTAAGGGCCCGGAAACTGGGTCTTGTCGATATCATAAGGAGGGGTCCATTTGATAAATACCTCTCCATTTTGTGTGTCAGTAGCCTCAATACTTACATTGGTGATGATAGGCACATCGACATCAATGGTGATACAGATTTCTTCAGAAACGATACTTAATCCGGATCGAGGCTCAGGGTATCCAGCAACCAATCTGTAACAATAGGTGTTGCCGGGGGCAAGTCCTTCTCCTCCGTTCAAGTCGGTAAAGGAGAAAGTATTCATATCAGTGATTCCTACCAATTCATATCCGGCTCTGATTCCTGTTTCGCAGGAATCAGGTACGTAAGGATCTGAATTTATTCTTCTCCAAACCTGCATTTCTGAAGCAGAATTGGCACAGACGTAAGGGTTCCAATTAAGGTCAACGGTTCTTCCCGGTTTTTGCTCCAACTCATCCCAAACCGGTGGAGGTCCTACCACCTTGATTCTCCAGGTTTTGATATCAACGAGCTTAGGTCCTGATCGAGGTTGATCTGTAATTCGGATCCTTACTTCATATTCTCTTTCTCTTACATGATTGCAGACGGTCTGCCAGGAGAAATTGACAATGCCAGGTTGAGGCTGGAAGACATTTTTTGGAGAATAGGAAGCAGGTGATGCGTTGATTTCAATAGGTTCTCCAAAGACCTCAATCTTGATGGGGTCTCCGTCTGGATCTTGACCTTGGATAATTTCCTCGATTAAGGTTCCGGCTTCCACACAAAGGTCTGGAGGCAGAATGAGTTCAGGCCTACGGTTGTTGGAGTTTTCAATGATGATCTGCATGTCCCGGACTACATATCCGATCTGTTCGAATTTTCCATTGATTTTTCTCCATTCGATGATCCGGAAGGCTACGTTGAATTGTCCTGCTGTCCCTGGTGCATCCCAAATCAAGTCACCAAAAATGGGGTCAATATTTAAAAAAGCAGGAGTAGAACCGTCTTGTTGGTTTCGGCTAAATTCCGCAGAAGCCGGACTTCTGTAATTGTTTACAGGTCTTTCGAAGGCTTGCTTAGGGATATCCATCGCATAGGAAAGACTGTCCCCGTCGGGGTCGTATGCTCCGGGGTTGTGGATATATCGCACATTTACAGCGCCATTGTCTACCGGGGGAATGGTCAAAATGGGCGAGTTATTCACTCCAAAAAACGGATCAATATTTATTTCAGTTTCTACATAAAAGGGTGTGTCAACCGAATTATCCATGTTCAGGGTAAGATCATTTCGGTTGAATTCCTGAAAGCGGATTTTGTACCTGCCAGGCCCCTGAAAGGTATGAGTAATGACAAAGGTGTTTTTTTCAATCTGATCCCCTAAGTCTTCAACTACCGAAAAATCACTTTGGGTATTAAGTTGTTCCTCGCGTCCATCACCAAAATTGATTCTTCCTGGCCCAAAGACAACGCTTGAACGGGTGTCTGTATAGCCGACCACAGTGATGCGGTAGGTGAGAGTTTGGACTGAAATCCGTTCTGCGATGATTTCACCGGCCCGGATGTGGGTAGCCCAAGCTGAAGAAATATCCCAAAACAAGGAAATTAAAAAAAGTCCTAGATAAATTTTAAGCTTCATATCGGTCAACTTTGGAGATCCATACCCTCAGAACGTTCCAAGTCTTCAAGGGTTTATACCATTTTTGTTAAGGTAGAATTTTCTTTCTATACGAATTAAACAGAACTAGGCAGAAAAACTCTCAAAATTCAAACAATAAAAATAAACAGACTGTTGGACTTACTGATTAAAACAAATATTAAAAAGCTAAGATTGAAATTATTTAGAACCTTTTAAAATAAGCCTGATGAATTCGATTGCATTGGATACTAGTCCTTCTGAATGTAAATTTGGCCACATTAACAGCAAAAGAATTTCGTTCTAAACTAATCGAAACATTTGTATGAGTTGGGTTACAAAAACCTTGAAAAGCACCCTAGGCAGAAAACTGATCATGGCATTGACCGGTCTTTTTCTCATCCTGTTTTTGACAGGCCACGTGTCAGGAAATTTACTCTTGTTTAAAGGAGATGGAGGAGAGGCGTTTAATATCTACGC
The DNA here is from genome assembly GCF_014324365.1 of Algoriphagus sp. AK58. Lineage (GTDB taxonomy): Bacteria > Bacteroidota > Bacteroidia > Cytophagales > Cyclobacteriaceae > Algoriphagus. The sequence continues at coordinate 141,703 of NZ_QEIG01000018.1, read as the reverse complement.
CAAGTTTATGACTACCAATCCCGCAGTAAAAATCCTATCTTACTTGACCTACATTTCGGTAATAGGTCACATCATTTATTCAATCCTTTTGACTCAGCAAAACAAATCTGCAAGACCGGTAGGCTATGCAGAATCCAAGGCTTCTACCAATAGTACTTGGTCTTCCAGAAATATGGGCGTGCTGGGTACCATCATCCTAATCTTCCTGGTTGTTCACCTTCAGGGCTTCTGGGCTAAGATGCACTGGGGAGAAGTACCTATGGTCACTTATGGAGAAGAAGAATACAAAAATCTTTTCCTGATCGTGAGCGAAGCATTCAAGCAAGAATGGTTGGTAGCACTTTATGTAGTCTCGATGGGATTCTTGGGCTTTCACCTGTCTCATGGTTTTGCTTCTGCGTTCCAAACTTTGGGTTTGAACCATAAAAAATATTCTCCTGCCATCAAGGCTATCGGCCAGGCTTATTGCATTGTGGTACCTGTGCTTTTTGCCTCTATGCCACTTTATATCTATTTCACCAGCTAATTAATAGTCCCGTATGATACTAGATTCCAAAATACCCGCTGGTCCTTTGGCAGAAAAATGGACTAAGCACAAGTTTAACAGCAAGCTGGTCAATCCGGCAAACAAAAGAAAATACGATGTCATCGTAGTGGGTACAGGCTTGGCGGGTGCTTCCGCTGCAGCCTCTTTAGCGGAGTTGGGTTACAATGTCAAGGCCTTTTGTTTCCAGGACAGCCCTCGAAGAGCGCACTCTATCGCAGCTCAGGGAGGGATAAACGCTGCCAAAAACTACCAAAACGACGGTGACTCGATCTTCAGACTATTCTACGATACCATCAAAGGCGGTGACTACCGTGCCCGTGAGGCAAACGTGTACCGTCTAGCGGAGGTATCAGTAAAAATCATTGACCAATGCGTGGCACAGGGTGTTCCTTTTGCCCGTGAGTACGGAGGATTGTTGGCCAACCGTTCCTTCGGTGGCGCTCAAGTATCCCGTACATTTTATGCCCGTGGCCAAACCGGACAGCAGTTGCTTTTGGGAGCCTACTCTGCACTCAGCCGTCAGGTAGCCAACGGAAAAGTAAAGCTGTATCCGCGTACTGAGATGATGGATGTGGTGGTCGTAGATGGCCATGCGAGAGGTATCGTGACAAGAAACCTAATCACTGGTGCGGTAGAAACGCATGCTGCACATGCCGTATTATTGTGTACTGGTGGTTACGGCAACGTATTCTTCCTATCAACCAATGCAATGGGTTCCAATGTAACAGCAGCTTGGAGAGCTCACAAGCGTGGTGCTTACTTTGCGAACCCTTGCTTTACTCAAATTCACCCGACTTGTATTCCAGTTTCAGGAGATCATCAGTCCAAGTTGACCTTGATGTCTGAATCGTTGAGAAATGACGGACGTGTTTGGGTTCCTGCTACGAAGGAAATTGCTGAGAAACTCAGAAAAGGTCAAATCAAAGCCAACGATATCAAAGAAGAGGACAGAGACTACTTCCTCGAAAGAAAGTATCCTTCCTTCGGTAACCTCGTACCGAGAGACGTGGCTTCACGTAATGCCAAGTATGTTTGTGACGAAGGTAGAGGTGTAAACGAAACCGGTGAAGCGGTATTCTTGGATTTCCGAGATGCCATCAAGCGTGACAGCCGAAAGATCATCGAGCAGAAATACGGTAACCTCTTCGACATGTATAAGCAGATCACTGGAGAGGATCCTTATGAAGTTCCTATGATGATCTATCCTGCGGTTCACTACACCATGGGTGGACTTTGGGTAGATTACAACTTGATGACAACAGTTCCTGGTTTGTATGCGTTGGGTGAAGCTAACTTCTCTGACCATGGAGCAAACAGACTCGGAGCTTCTGCGCTGATGCAAGGGTTGGCGGATGGTTATTTTGTCATTCCTTACACCATTGGTGACTATTTGGCTCAAATTCCACCTAAAAAAGTGGACGAAAATCACCCTGAATTTGCCAAAGCAAAAGAGGAAGTTCAAAACAGAATCAAAACACTTCTTTCCATCAAAGGATCCAAGACTGTGGATTATTTCCATAAGAAATTGGGTAAGATCATGTGGAATGAATGCGGAATGGCTCGTACAGCAGAGGGCTTGAAGAAAGCCAAAGCTGAGATCAAAGCGCTTAAAGCAGAATTCTGGAAAGATGTAAAAGTGCTCGGGGCAAACGAGGAACTCAATCAGTCTTTGGAAAAAGCGCACAGAGTAGCGGACTTCCTGGAGTTGGGCGAATTGATGGTGGATGATGCTTTAAATAGAAACGAGTCTTGTGGAGGTCACTTCCGCGAGGAGTATCAGACACCGGATGGGGAAGCACTTCGTGACGATGAAAACTTCGCTTATGTGGCCGCATGGAAATATGTGGGAGAAGATCAGGAAGAAGAACTCCATAAAGAGCCTTTGGTCTTCGAAAACGTGAAGCTGACCCAGCGTTCTTATAAATAATTTGTAGACAATAATTCATACTTATAAATATGAAATTGACTTTAAAAATCTGGAGACAAAAAAACGCATCCGATAAGGGTGGCTTTGTGACCTATCCGGTCGACCATGTCTCCAAAGACATGTCCTTCCTCGAAATGCTGGACGTGCTGAATGAACAATTGACTGAAAAGGGAGAAGATCCTGTACACTTTGACCACGATTGCCGAGAAGGTATTTGTGGTATGTGTTCACTCTATATCAATGGTAAGCCTCACGGACCGCTTCAGACAACAACTTGCCAGTTGCACATGCGGTCATTTAATGACGGAGAGACCATCACCATCGAACCATGGAGAGCCAAAGCTTTCCCTGTGGTAAAAGACTTGGTAGTAAACCGCTCCGCTTTTGACCGAATCATCCAAGCAGGTGGCTATGTCTCTGTAAATACCGGTGGTGTACCAGATGCCAACGAGATTCCGATTCCAAAGACAGTCGCTGACTTGGCAATGGATGCAGCTCAGTGTATCGGCTGCGGTGCCTGCGTGGCAGCTTGTAAAAATGCTTCTGCAATGCTTTTCACCTCTGCCAAAATTTCCCAGCTTGCGCTCCTTCCACAGGGCCAAGTAGAACGAAAAACCAGAGCCGAAAAAATGGTAGCTCAAATGGATGCGGAAGGTTTTGGTGCTTGTACCAACACCGGTGCTTGCGAAGCTGAATGTCCAAAAGGCATTTCCATTACCAACATCGCCCGCATGAACAGAGAATATTTCTCTGCCGTAGTCAGCAGCGAAAACGTATAATTTGCAATTCCTTCCTCGTGAAAAAGACAGGTTAAAGCCTGTCTTTTTTCGTTTATTCGTGGATGGAATTTCAAACTTTCACTCCTCAACTTCCTTTGTCCAATCTTCAAAAGGAGCAAATCGCTGATTTTTTGGTGGAGCAACTCGAAGAATTTGGAGACCCTAAAAGGGATGTGCTGAAGTGCCTGGATTATGCCATGAATTCGAATGGTCCGGGTGGATTGGTGATCTTAGCATGCGAATCGGGTGAGTTGATTGGAGGATTGGTGCTGAATCATACAGGCATGTCGGGTTATATTCCAGAGCACATTCTGGTATACTTTGCCGTGAAGAAAGACAAACGAGGCAAAGGACTCGGGAAGAAAATGCTGCAACACCTCTTGTCCCAGACCCAAGGCGCTATCGCACTCCATGTTGAACCTCAGAATCCAGCCAAAAAGTTTTATGAGGAGTTTGGGTTTTCCAATAAGTATCTAGAGATGAGATTGTCTCGGGATTAAATTTACTTCATCTGATTAATCCATTCTTTAATCAATTCCACCCCCTCGGTATGAACGGTAGTTCTGCCGATTTCCGGCATGGCAACTCCCACTTCGGTTGAATTCATGCGATAGGTTAGAATCGATTGATCTCCATGTCCCGGAACGATATCAAATTTGAATTTTCCCGAACCCTTTCCAGCTGCCACCGGCGTTTTATTGATGCCAAGCTTCATTGGATCTTTCTGATCAAATGTCAGAAATAGTCCAGATGTACTGGCAGGCCCTTCGGCTCGGTGGCAATGCGAGCAGTTGATGTCAAGATAAGCCATTGCGCGGTCGTCCAAGGCTTGGGTTTGGTCCTCATAATTGATCACGGATGGATGATTATCCTTTCCTGAGAAACCCTCCAGCTTGCCTAAGCTAGTCCAGTGAGCCAACTGATTTTCTTTACCAGAATTGTAATTCAGGTCATTGTTGAGGTGCTTTGGCTGGATGCCGATCGGAGCCATCACTTCGTTTTTGTTGTGGCAGCTTTTGCATTGATTTTTGTTGGGCACCAAGTAATTGATGACTTGGTCTTTGCCGTTTTTGTCAATGAATCGGACTTCAGTTTCTCCGCCCACAATTTTCAAAACGGCATCCGTTTGCTCCTCGTTCCAGATGTAAGGGTAGGACTGCCAGCCTTTTTCCTCATGGATCATCAGTCGGGTTTCGATAACTCTTCTTTTGCCTTCAGGCTTTTTGAAATCTTCCGGATAGTAAAAATTTTTCACCAAAATAGAGCCTACAGGAAGTGAGATGTCATTGTCAACCAATTGCGCTTTTGCGCCATCAGGAATCATGACAAATCGAGATTTCAACGCGTAATCTGTAAACAAAGAGGAGGCCGGTTGATAAGGGATCAATTTTTCCGAAGGGGTGAGCATGGCCATTTCGCCCTCGAAAAACCCATAAGTTGATAATCTGCGATAGGGATATTGACCTGTAGCTTCCTCGGGTGCCAAGGCTCGCTGTCCCGTTTTGGACTGATTGGTTTGCTCTTCAGTTTTTTCAGATTGACAAGCACCTAAAATGGAAATGCTGACCAGGGAAGCCATCAGGATATTCCTCAAAGTCAAGGAAGGAGATTTCATTTTTGGACAGAAGAATTAAGCAGAGCGATTCCTGAAATGTCTGTTTGCACATTTACTTGACAATTTTGGAAAAGCTCATGATCTTTGAAAGATTGGATGTTTTCCTCCCCATCCATCAGGTAAAATCGAGTGAAGCGGAGATTTTCCATACCGGATTCTTCGATGCAGATCCTCATGGGGTTGGACTCGATCTTTTCATTGATGGATTTGTCCCAAATACCGTCATAGATGATGTCTTGAGTTTTCAAGATTCCATGAGCGTTGTGTACGGCGACCAATTGCCCCATTTCTCGGGTAAAATCAGGGATCGAGAAGGATTTCCGTTCGTACTGATTATCGTGAACATATACATCTGTCGTGTAAGGTGACCAATTAGGGGCTTCTGCAGGGAAACCAGTTACCTGATAGCTTGCAATGGCGACGCCATAGGTCTTGTTTCTCAGAATGCGGTTGTTGTAGATTTCGACCTCTTTGGCAGCAAGTAGCACTATACCGGATCCTGGAGGAATCATCGTTACTGTATTTCCATTTGGGTCTTCGCCGATGGGCACGGCAAAATTTTTATGATTATTTTCGATGATGTCGTTGTCGTAAATTTTAGTGCCTTTTCCGTCAGATTTTGGTAATCCCGGAAGGTTGAAGACCAGAATTCCACCGGCATTGTCACGGGCGGTGTTGCCAAAGACTTCGGCATTGTCAGAGTTTTCGATCTCGATTCCGGCCACATTTCCAAAGGCCAGAGAGTTTTTGACCACAATATTCTCCGATTGCCCCACATATATTCCTGCATCTTTGGAGTGGGAAGCAATGCATTCATCGATCAGCACATTTTTGCATTGTACGGGATAGATAGCATATGTTCCGTTTTTGGATTTGTTCCCATTGGTCCAGGTGACATTGATTCGTCGAAAGGTAATTCCGTCGGTATGCTGGGCTTTGATCCCGTCTCCAGGAGCATCTTCGATGCTTAGGTCTTCAATGGTGATTTGGTTTCCGACAATTTTGACACCCTCTCCACCGGACTTGAGATTTCTGAATGAGAGAACGGTTTGGTCCATTCCTGCACCTTTAATACGGATGGCAGTCTTACTGTCCAAGATCAACTGGGTGTTGAATTCATAAAAACCGGAAGGAATTTCTATGGTGCTTGAATCCTCTGCCATGATGAAGGCTTCCACCACCTGTTCTACTTCGTCAATGCTCGCTTTGCGAAGTGTGGATGTGTCAAATGTCCTTTCATTGGATTCAGTTCCGCATCCATAACATGCAAATAGGAGTAGACTTAAGGAAATTAATGCCAAATGTTTTCTCATAGATAATGGGCTGGGGGCTTAGTGCATCTGACAAAATTACCTGTTAATCAGGTGTTAACTTGTTGAGAAAAATCAAATAATCAGATTTTACCTCTAATTCTGCTGAGCGTCTCGATACTCATGTCCAAATAAGAAGCAATCTGTCCAACAGAGGCTTTGTGAATGATTTTCGGTCGAGTTTCCATAAGCTCCAGGTACCGTTCTTTGGCTGATTTGAATTTGGAAAAGATCAACTGTTCTTCCAGGGTAATGTAGTACTGCTCCAAAATCAAGCGGTAAGTTCTTTCCAAGTTTGGATAAAGCTCAAATAGGTTCCACAAGTCCTCATGGCTTATTTTCCCGGAAATTGTTTTTTCCATAGCCTCAATATTTTCATAGGAAGGCTTTCTTGTAATAAAGGAATGCATGGTTGTGGTGAATTCATTTTCCAGGGTAAAAGAGACGGTAATGTCTTTGTTGTCTTTGAGGTAAAAGCTTCTGGCTGATCCTTGAAGGATTAAGTGAAGGTGATTGCAGGGTTTCCCTGCACACTCCAGCAGATCCCCTCGTTCATACTCTTCCAGGGTTATTTTTTCGGCAAATGCTGATTTGGATTTTTCATCCAAATGGGGGAATTGGTTGAGAACCTCAGCGATTTTCTGCATTTCAAACATTTTTCTTAGCGCCTAGGAGACCTGAATTGGTTTTCTTCCGTTAGTTTTATGGAAATTAAAAATTTAACTAGTCATGAAAAAAATTTTATTGGCATTCTTTGTTTTAGGTTTTGTCGCTTCTGCTAAAGCCCAATTGGGGATTAGAGGTGGATTTAGCTCTGCAAATTTCTCCAATTCTGATTTCACCGCTTTGAGTTCATTTCATGTTGGAGGGTACTATCAGATTTCATCTGGAGGTCTTTTTTCTTTTGAGCCAGGGATTCAATATTCCGGAAAAGGGTACAATACTACTTCTATAGCTGGTGAAGACGTAACAGACAAACTTGGATATTTGGATGTCCCGGTATTGGTCAGGTTAAATTTTCTTCCCATTTTGAATGTGTTTGCCGGACCTCAACTTTCCTTTTTGATGTCGAGGGATTATACCAGGGGGACCTCTTCAAGTAATAGCCTGGAACCTGTCAGAGGATATGAATACGGGGCTGTTGTTGGAGTTGGAGTATCTATTTTCTCGGGCTTGAATGCACAAGTGAGCTACGATATGGGGCTTTCTTCACTTAATTACTTCAATACAGACGTCAGTAACAGGGTGTTGAAGCTTTCCTTAGGATATACTTTCAACAAGTAAAAAAACAAATCCCGGTCAGCCGGGATTTATTTTTTGATGCGGTTTGGATTTTCCTCAATGAAGGACTTCCATCCTTCATTTCGTCCCCTGGTTTGAACCCTCCCTTCATGAAAATGATGACAAAGTGCTACCGCCAAGGCATCGGTTGCATCCAAGAGTTTGGGTAATTCGGTGATTCCCAAAAGCGTCTGGAGCATTGCGGCTACTTGTTCTTTTGAAGCATTTCCGTTTCCGGTGACGGACTGCTTTACTTTTTTGGGAGAATATTCGGTGATGGGTATTTCTTTAGAAAGTGCCGCTGCCATGGCCACTCCCTGTGCTCGACCAAGTTTGAGCATGGATTGTACGTTTGCTCCGTAAAAAGGAGCTTCCAAGGCTACTGAATCTGGCGCAAACTCCTCAATAATCCCACTGATTCGCTCAAAAATCTTCTTCAGCTTCAGTTCGTGGGTTTCGTATTTTTTGAGGTGGATGACTCCATATTGAAGGATTTTATATTTTTTTCCTTCAGTCAAAATCAGGCCGTACCCCATGACAGTTGTCCCTGGGTCGATTCCTAAGATGATTTTTTCTTTCGGGGCTTTTTGTACTTCTTTACTCACGGCTACAAGTTAGGCTAAAAGATGATCAGTTTTTACCTCCTTTGGTGTTTGGCGTATTTGGGGCTTCATTTCTTTTTGATGAGAAAATGGCCGAAAAAGCCTTTAAAGATTACTTCATCCGGCAAACCTCAAAAAATCTCCCTAATTATTCCATTTCGGAATGAGCGTCAAAACGTTTCTCAACTTGCCTCAGAAATTGCCAAGATTTTGCGAGATACTGTGGAGGTAATTCTCGTCGATGACCAAAGCGAAGATGGATCGAGGGAATTGTTGGATCATTCCCTGGAAGGTATTCATGGAGTCAAAATTTTGAAAAGCCCTGGGTCAGGGAAGAAAGCGGCTTTGGATTTTGGGATTTCCCAAGCTCAGGGAGAGATCATTCTTACTTCCGATGCCGATTGCAAATTTCCAGACCAATGGGTAAATAAAATGACAGTCCTCTTCAGATTCCCTGGGGTCCAGTTGGTGGCGGGCCCTGTGGTAACCGAGGACATGGGGGCAAGTTTTTTTGGAAAATTCCAACAGATCGAGTGGTTTAGCATCCTGCTTTTGACTCGATTTTCCTTTTCAAGGAATCAACCTTTGATGTGCAGCGGAGCAAATTTGGCTTTCAGAAAAAAGGCTTTCGAGGAAGTGCGAGGATACCACGGTAATGAAAAGTGGTTTTCTGGGGATGATGAATTTTTGTTGAAAAAAGTAGTAGCTCGGTTTGGCCCTGAGAGCTGCGTATATCTTCCTACTAGGGAAGTTTTAGTGACTACAAATCCACAGGCTAAATGGGGAGATCTGATTCAGCAGCGGATCAGGTGGGCGGGTAAATGGAAAGCACATCGTTCATTTTCACATGCTTTAGCTGCTGTTTTGGCATTCTTGGTTCAGTTGGTTTGGCTTGAAAGTATCTATGTGTTTTCCAAACACTCCAACACTTTGATTTTCTTGGGAATGATCTGGATGATTAAGTTTTTTTCAGAGAAAGCTAGTCTGGGTAGAGTAGGAGAGTCCCTTGGCCACAACCCGGGTATTTTGCAGTTCGCCCTGACTAGTTTATTCCATCCTATTTATGTGATTTGGGTTGGTCTGGGTACTATTTTCATAAAAGTGAAGTGGAAAGATCGATCCCAAGAAGATTCTGTATTTTAGCCCATCATTTGACTGTTATGAGCGACAAGGAATTTGATCTTTTGGACGAATTGTATTTTGTACAGGGCTATGCCTACCTTCAAGAAACCTTGGACTGGGAAGATAAATTGTTGATGGAGACCTTGACCTCTTTGTACCAAAAGGGAATGATCAAATGCCTTTCCGGCCCCGATGAAGAGCGATTTGATCAAGTCGATATTTTCAAGGAGGGCAAGGATTTGTTTTTTTTGGCAACCAAAAAAGGGCTGATGGCCCATAATACTTTATAAGCAGTGACTCAGGATACCTACAAATTTCAACGCAAAGAACTTGAGCTTAAAGCCTTGCTGGAGATCACTCAGGCGATCAATGAAAATCAGCCCGAGTCCGTTTTAGTCAATATTTTCAAGTTTACCTGTCTGGTTCACCTGGATATCAAAGCTTTGATTTTGTATGTCTCCAAGGAGGGAAATTACGAGCGAAGGATTTCTCATGGGGTAAAAGCCAAAACGCCTGCAGCCCTTCCTGCTTCTTGGGTGACAGATGACAAAAAGTCGGGAAAATTGTCTATTCAGCTTCCCGAGGGATATTCTTTTGAGGAACTGGAAACATACCTACCCGTCTATCATAAGGATCAAATGCTGGCGATTCTTTTCCTCAAAAGGAAATCCTTGGAGCTGGAACTTGATCTGGATTTTACCCAAGCTCTGGCTAATATTCTGGTTGTAGCACTTGAAAATAAGCGTTTTGCCAGGAGACAGCTCGAGCAGGAAGTGCTCAAGCGGGAAGTGGAGATTGCCTCTCAGGTACAGCACATGCTTTTTCCGGCTACATTGCCCGATTCAGATCGACTCAAGGCCAAGGTTACCTACTTTCCCCATAGCATGGTGGGAGGTGATTATTATGATTTGATCCTGAAGACCAAGGATAAAGTCTATTTCTGTATTGCGGACGTGTCAGGAAAAGGGATTGCCGCAGCGCTATTGATGTCCAATTTTCAGGCAGCATTGCGGACTTTGCTCCGAAGTGATGCGGACTTTGAGACTATGGTAAGGCAGCTGAACTACACCCTTTTTGACAATACCAAGGGTGAGCGATTCATTACGTTTTTTCTTGGGGAGTATGATTTTACTACCCGTGGTCTTCGGTTTGTCAATGCTGGACATAACCCTCCGATTCTTATTTGGGAGAGTTCTGGGAGAACAGAACTGCTGGAAGCAGGAACGACCATATTGGGGGCTTTTGAAGAATTGCCTTTTTTGGAAATCGGGACGAGGGATAATCTTCAAAAGTTTACCATTCATTTGTATACCGATGGTCTGACAGAATCCATGAACCCAGAAGAGGAGGAATTTGGAGAAGACCGATTCAGAACCTTTGTAGATGCTCACATCGGTGTCAATCCGGAAGACTTTCATCTCGAGTTTTTGAAATTGATGGGGGATTTTTCCAAGAGCATTCCGCTTAAGGATGATTTGACCTTACTGAGTCTAAGATTTAACTAAACCATGAAGCCGCATCGGATTCCAAGGTGGATTCAGCGATTTTTTCCTAAAAGAATTTGGGAAGGGCCCGCTGAAAACAGACAGGTCTATCTGACCTTTGATGATGGCCCCGTACCGGTAATCACTGATTTTGTATTGGAAGAATTGGCCAAAAGAAATCAGAAAGCTACTTTTTTCATGGTTGGCGACAATGTGCGCAAGCATCACTCCTTGGCAAAAGAAGTTCTTGGAGCTGGTCATCGGGCAGGAAACCACACGTTTCACCACCTTCATGGCTTGAAAACTCCCGGGAAAGTCTATTTAGAAAATGTAAATACCTGTGATCGTATTTTTGAAGACAAGCTGGGGTTCACCCCAATTCTCTTCCGCCCTCCATACGGGATCCTTTCGCCATGGCAGGCCAGGCAGATTACTCAGAAAAAAGAAATTGTGATGTGGAGCTTGCTTACGGGTGATTATGATCGATCCATTGCTCCTCATATCCTGCTAAATGCAGCGAAGCCCATGACTTCCCCCGGTCAAATCATAGTCTTCCACGATCAGGAAAAGACAGATGGACACCTACAGCATATTCTCCCCGATTACTTGGATTTTTTGAAGGACCATGGGTTTATTACCGCGCTACTATGATCTGGATTTCTGTTTTTTTTTCTGCCCTTTTGATCATCCAATTCGGGGTTCTTTGGATTTTGGTGAAAAAAAACTGGAAAAATCACTCAAAGGCAAAAGCGGGTGAATTTCCAATGGTTTCGGTGCTTGTGGCGGCCCGCAATGAAGAAGAGAATCTTCCAGGTCTATTAAAGAGCTTGTCCGAACTGGATTATCCTTTAGAAAAATTGGAAATTCTTTTCGCAGATGATCAAAGTGAAGATCAGACCCCAGATTTAATCCAAATTTGGGCAGAAGGTTATCCCAACCGAAAGCTGATTTCCATATTACCGGATCAGACCAAACTTTTTCATCCAAATGGGAAAGCAAATGCTCTTGCTATTTTGGCCAAACAGGCAAAAGGAGAACTTTTCTTTTTCACGGATGCAGATTGTCAAGTTCCCCGAGCGTGGATTAAGGAAGCGGTGTCTTGTTTTGAAAAGGGCTTAGGAATCCTGATAGGAATTACCCAAGTCAGAAGTAAGGGGCTTTTCTCACGGATGCAAGAGTTGGATTGGTGGAATACCTTGGGGATGGTCAAAGTGGTCACTGATTTGGGTTATGCCACTACCGGCTTAGGCAATAATATGATTATCAGTAGGGAAGCCTATGAGAAAAGTGGGGGATTTGAGGGACTCCCTTTCTCACTTACAGAAGATTTGGAAATTTCCCGATCTGTGAGAAAAGCAGGGTACAGGCTGGTTCACCAAGTCAATCCTCAACTCTTGGTCATCACCAAGGCGGAGGCGAATTGGAAGGATTTGCTTCGTCAGAGAAAACGATGGATGAACGGGGTGATGTCGCTTTCCCCCGGATGGAAAATCCTGTTGGGGATTCAGTTTTTGTTTTTTCCGGCAGTTGGCTACATTTTGGTCAAACACCTGTTTTTGGGACTTGGGGTTTGGTTGTTGAAAATCATTTTTCAGGGAGTATTTCTCAGTCAAATTGCCAGTAGAGCAGGTCAAAAACTGAAGTTGATTTCATTGTCCGTCTTTGATTTTTACCAGATTTTGGCCATTTCCCTAACTATTCTTTATTACTTTTGGCCTGTCCAAACCCAATGGAAAGCGAGAAATTACCCATGAATCTGATCGATACTCACGCGCATATTTATTCAACTAAGTTTGATTCGGATAGAGATCAGGTTATTGAGGAGATAAAGGCTGCAGGAATTACCAGAATCTATATGCCTAATGTGGATGTGGAAACCATAGACCGCATGCTGGACTGTGAAAGCCGATACGGAGATCTCTGCATTCCCATGATGGGACTCCATCCCTGTGATGTGAAGGAGGATTTTGAACATCAGCTCAAGGTCATGGAGGAGTGGCTTAACCGAAGGGAGTTTGCAGCAGTCGGAGAGATTGGCACTGATCTCTATTGGGATAAGACCACATTTGATCTTCAAAAAGAAGCACTGAAGATCCAAGTGGGATGGGCAAAGGAAAAAGAACTTCCGATCGTTTTGCACTGCAGAGAGTCAATTGATCAAACGATCGAATTGATTGAAAATGCTCATGACGGTAAACTAAAGGGGATTTTTCATTGCTTCACCGGAAACTTGGATCAGGCCAAGAGGATCGTTGAGATGGGGTTTTTACTTGGAATCGGCGGCGTAGTAACGTATAAAAATGGCGGATTGGATCAGGTGATTCCTTATCTTGGTTTGGATAATCTCGTGTTGGAGACAGATGCTCCGTATCTGGCACCTGTTCCTCATCGGGGTAAGCGAAACACGTCAGCCTACCTCCCGGAGATTGCCAAAAAAGTGGGGGATTTGTTGGAGCTGTCATTGGAAAAAGTTGCTGAAGTGACAAGCGCCAATGCACTCGGTTTATTTAAGGAGATTGGAAAATGAATTATAAAATTGTCCGTTTGAACACCGGCCTAAAGACCGGAAAGACTGCTTCTGTATTGATTATATATACTGGGGGCACTTTGGGAATGGCTTATGATGAGTCTGGAGCTTTAGTACCCTTCAATTTCGGGCAGATTTTGGAGAAAATACCCATTCTGGCAAATATGAACATCGCTATCACGGTGATTTCATTTCCAGAACCCATCGACTCCTCCAATGTGACTATGCGTCATTGGAAGGATATGGCCTATATTATTTATGAGAATTACGATAGCTACGATGGGTTTGTCGTGCTGCATGGAACTGACACCATGGCCTATTCTGCGTCAATGCTGAGTTACATGCTGAATGGGTTAAACAAGCCTGTGATTTTTACTGGTGCACAATTGCCTATTTCTGCCATGCGTTCGGATGCACGGGAGAACCTTATGACTTCTCTTGAGATTGCTACCGCCAAAATCAATGGAAGACCGATTGTTCCCGAAGTCTGCATTTTCTTCAATCATATGCTTCTAAGAGGCAATCGATCCAAAAAAGTGCAAAGTATCCATTTTGATGCATTTGAATCTGAAAACTATCCGATTTTGGCTGAGGCTGGGATTGTGATTGATTACAATACCAATGCAATCCGTCCGTATGAGCCTAACAGAAAGCTAGTCAACCTTAATAGCCTGGACAACCGGGTGATGATTTTAAAGCTTTTTCCAGGTATAACGGATAAAATCATGGATGCCTGTTTTTCCATCGATGGGCTCAGGGGAGTGGTTTTAGAGACCTATGGTTCCGGTAATAGTCCCTCAGAAGCATGGTTTATGCAGTCTTTGGAGCGTGCGATCAAAAAAGGGCTAATTATTTTGAATGTTTCCCAATGTAATGGTGGCCGGGTAATCCAAGGAAGATACGAAACCAGTAAAGAACTCTTGGCGGTGGGTGTAGTGAGCGGTGCAGACATGACTACAGAAGCAGCTGTGACCAAGTTGATGTTTCTTTTGGGACAGAACCTTTCCCGCGAGGAAATCTGCTTAAAGCTCACTCAATCTATTGCAGGAGAAATTACAGCTTGATTTTTCAATGAATTTTCGACTGCGGTTTGGAATCGGAGGGAATAATAATTTTCTTTGCACTCCGATTTAGAAACCGGATTAGATCAACCCTACAGAGAGGTGTCCGAGTGGTTGAAGGAGCACGCCTGGAAAGTGTGTATACCCCTAAAGGGTATCGAGGGTTCGAATCCCTTCCTCTCTGCAAAAAAGCCAACTTTAGAAATAAGGTTGGCTTTTGTTATTTAAAGTAGTTGATGGAGGTGGTGGAAGGGATGAGAACCCTCGGGTTTGAAATCGACCGGTAGGGAGATTCGCGAGCGGATGTGCGGCATGGTAGGCGGGTACGAGCAATCCCTTCCTCTCTGCAAAAAAGCCAACTTTAGAAATAAGGTTGGCTTTTGTTATTTAAAGTAGTTGATGGAAGGTGGTGGAAGGGATGAGAACCCTCGGGTTTGAAATCGACCGGTAGGGAGATTCGCGAGCGGATGTGCTGCGTAGTAGCGGGTACGAGCAATCCCTTCCTCTCTGCCAAAAAGCCAAATTTTAGAAAAAAGTTAAGTTTCTTTGCCTGCCTAAAGCATAACTTTTCATTTCAGTCACCTCTCCCAATTATTGAACAATTGTTTTTAAAGTTTGAATAAGGAATGATATGATTATCCAAATTTCATGAAAGTCAAATCCAATTGCCTCACAAAGTTGGATAAGATCCAACCGAAAAATCTTTATTACATCCCCTAATTCTACCTAAAGAAAATTTTAATTTTTATTTCCAACTGAAATTCAATAGGTTTAAAAGTTGACAGGTATTTAAACGTTGGAAACTGGGGCGTTTTTGAATGAATGCAAATCGAAAGAAGGATAAGAAAATCGATCCATTCGTGTAAAAATTGCCTCAAATTCGCTTTAAACAGAGGATTCTTTCAAAAAAGTAAAAAGACACCTTTGTTTTTTGAATTTAAAAAATGATAACTTTAAAGCCTCGATTTAATCTGGAAACCATTTAACCTTTATCAAAAGTCTATTTAAAAAACACATTATGAGAAAGTTAATCGCTTTGTTCATGCTCGCAGGTATCCTATTCATTCCTGTATTCGCAAACGCTCAAGATGCACCAGCAGCATCACCTGCTTCTCCTACAGTAGTTGACGATGAAATCGTGGCTGAGGAGCAGAGCTTTCACCAAGTAATTAAAGAGAAATTTATCGAGGGTGACCCAATTTACATGACTCCGGTATTGATCTGCTTGATTTTGGGTCTTGCTATTGCCTTGGAAAGAATTATCACTTTGAACCTTTCTACTACCAACACCAAGAAATTGATCAACAAAATCGAAGATGCTCTTTCTTCTGGTGGTATTGAAGCGGCAAAAGACGTTACCAAAAACACTAAAGGACCTGTAGCTTCTATCTTCACTCAAGGTTTGATGAGATATTCTGAAGGTATTGAAATGGTAGAAAAATCTATCATTGCCTATGGTTCAGTAGAAATGGGTCGTTTGGAAAAAGGTCTGGTATGGATCTCTCTTTTCATCTCTCTTGCTCCAATGTTGGGCTTCATGGGTACGGTAATCGGTATGATCTTCGCTTTCGATACCATCGAAGCGGCTGGTGATATCTCTCCATCTATTGTAGCCGGTGGTATTAAAATCGCTCTTTTGACAACCGTAGCAGGTTTGATCGTTGCGATTATTCTTCAATTGTTCTACAACTACCTAGTTGCAAAGATCGACTCTTTGGTTAATGACATGGAAGACGCTTCTATCTCTTTGGTAGACGTGTTGGTGAAGCACAAATTAACCGGTAAGTAATTCTTACCAATCTTTTGTCAAACTCATTTTCTAATTAACTAAAGAAATTACTATGGATTCTTATGATATCATGCTCTATGTGAGCTATGCGCTGGTGGGAATTGGAGCAGTGGTCTCCGTCCTTCTTCCGCTGATCAAATCCTTGGATGATCCGAAAAGTTTGATGAAAACTGGCCTTGGTGTAGTTGCTATCTTGGTTTTGTTCTTTATCTGCTACTCGATCTCTTCCAATGAGGTTCTTCCTAAGTTCGAAGGTGAACCATTCAACCTGACTCCGGAAATGTCTCAATTAGTGGGAGGGTTAATGATCACGACTTATGTGCTCACAATTGTGGCCATAGCGGGAATTGTACTGACAGAACTTAATAAAGCTATTAAATAATATGGCTAAGAGCAAAAGTAGAATGAGTCAGGAGGTTAATGCAGGATCGATGGCAGACATTGCCTTCCTGTTGTTGATCTTCTTCCTCGTAACCACTACAATTGCTTCGGATAAGGGTATTTTGAATATTCTTCCTCCGAAGCTCGATCCTAATGTTCCGCCTCCAGATATCAAGAAAAATGAAAGAAACATTTTCAATGTCTTGATCAATGCCAATGATGATCTATTGGTGGAAGGTGAGTACAGAAGATCTGCAGAAGGCTTGGACAAGGAGTTCAAGGACTTTATCTTGAATTTCGGTGCACCTGATGAAGAGGCAGCTGCCTTGTTCAATACA
Source organism: Algoriphagus sp. AK58 (assembly GCF_014324365.1). Taxonomy (GTDB): domain Bacteria; phylum Bacteroidota; class Bacteroidia; order Cytophagales; family Cyclobacteriaceae; genus Algoriphagus. Next base: position 124,940 of record NZ_QEIG01000018.1, on the reverse strand, counting down.
TTGCCAGCATCTTTGCAGGGACAAGCCCTAAGACGACCAGAGTCATCTGACCATCCGAAAGAGGCAGTAATCTCTATTAAGACAAACCGTGGAACTAGCTACGAGGTGTTTTTGGAGGTGTTTGACTTAGCCAAGAAGGCTTACTTTGATATTTATGCTGAAAGAGTAGGATTGACTGCTGATGAATACCGTGCATTGACCGGTGATGATGAAGCTTCCAAAGCTCTTCAAGATAAAGGAAAAGAAGGTATCCCTATGGCGATTTCTATCGCAGAACCTGATAAAATAGGAGGTAACTGATATGGCAAAGTTTAAGAAAAAGACCAAAACTCAGGAAAGTATTCCTACATCTGCGCTTCCAGATATCATTTTCATGCTGTTGTTCTTCTTCATGGTGACTACAGTATTGAGAGAGCAGGATATTCTCGTAGAGCAAAAGATTCCTCAGGCTACTCAGCTTCAAAAGCTTCAAAAGAAGACTTTGATCTCTTACTTATACATTGGTAAGCCAAAGAATACCGGATTATATGGTTCAGAGCCAAGAGTTCAGGCGAATGATGCTCTTGTGACTCCGACTGAAATAGTTCAGTGGGTTAACCAAGAAAGAGATAAGCTTCCTGAAGCGGATCGAGGTTTGATCACAATCTCCATGAAAGTGGACAAAGATGTGAAAATGGGTCCTATTTCTGACGTTCAGACCGAACTTAGGAATGCTGACGCACGTCGCGTACTCTATGCCTCCACAGGCAAGATTTATCAAGATTAATTCTCTTAATGAGTATATTTAAAGCCATCCCCTATCGGGATGGCTTTTTTGTTGGAAGGTTATGAAACTTGTTCTTACTAATAAACATAAAATTCAAGGTGCCTGGGCAATGTACGACTGGGCAAACTCGGTGTACAGCCTTGTGATTACATCTACTATATTTCCAGTTTATTACAATATTGTCACCAAGGGAGTAGATGGATCTGACCTAGTTAATTTTTTTGGTTTTGAGGTGGTCAATACTGTGTTGTATTCTTATTCCATTTCCTTTTCTTTTTTTGTGATCGCATTAATTTCACCACTTCTTTCCGGTATAGCCGATGCATCTGGTAGAAAATTGGGTTTCATGAAATTCTTTGCCTACTTGGGGTCTTTATCCTGTATCGGACTTTTTTTCTTTGATGGATCCAATTTGGAATTTGGTATTCTTTGTAGTGTTTTTGCGAGTATTGGATATGCAGGAAGTATCGTATTCTACAATGCTTATTTACCAGAAATTGCATCTGAAGAGGAGTATGATTTCCTTAGCGCAAGAGGTTTTGCTTTGGGGTATATAGGTAGTGTTATTCTGTTGGTTTTTAATTTGTTGACGATTCAGTTTCCTGAATGGTTTGGTTTTCCGGAGGGTAGTTTTTCGGCCCGTTTATCTTTTTTAATTACAGGAATATGGTGGGCAGCATTTTCACAGATTCCTTTTCGTTTTTTACCAAAAAATCCGTTCAAAAAAAGTATTCATAAAGGATTACTGAGTAAAGGGTATAAGGAAATCAGGTCGGTATTAAATCAGGTAAAGACGAGGCCTGTTATGAGCAGGTTTTTGGCTTCTTTCTTTTTCTATTCTATGGGAGTACAGACAGTGATGTATCTGGCGGCTTCTTTTGGGGATAAAGAGCTTGGTCTTCCTGGTGATCAGTTGATTCTTACCGTATTGATCATTCAGTTTGTAGCAATAGGTGGGAGCTATTTGTTTGCCTTTGTTTCCGGAAAATTTGGAAACAAGATCAGTCTAATGATTATGGTGTTGATTTGGATTGGAATATGTGGTGCGGCGTATTATGTCTATTCGGTTTATGAATTTTATGCCTTGGCTTTTGTGGTGGGTATGGTTATGGGAGGTATTCAATCTCTTTCCCGATCTACTTATTCTAAGTTGATTCCAGAAGAAACTACAGATCATGCCTCTTATTTCAGTTTTTATGATGTCACTGAAAAATTAGCCATTGTGTTGGGGACGTTTACCTATGGTGCTATAGAACAGTGGACGGGGAGTATGCGCAACTCTGCTGTTTCCTTGGGGATTTTCTTTTTAGTTGGCCTTGGATTTTTAGTCTTGGTAACAATTCCAAAAAAATCCTTAACACCTAAATCTATTTAATCATGTTGAAGATACTTTCTGGTTCAGATGTTTCTTCTTTGGATTCCAATCACACCAAGGAGAAGGGGTTTTCCAGTCATGTGCTGATGGAAAAAGCCGCCTTAGGATTTGTGGATTGGTGGTTAAATAGGAATTTTTCTAAGGATGTACCAGTGGCTATTTTTTGTGGAGCCGGAAATAATGGGGGGGATGGTCTTGCCATTGCCAGATTATTGTCCAAGCACGATTACCATGTGGTGGTATTCTTCTGTTTTTCTCCTGATGCAACTTTGAGTTTGGATTGCCAAAAAAATTGGGATTTACTTCCTTCAACTATCGAGAAAGTGCCTTGGGGAAACTTTCAACCTGATGATTTTGGTGTTTTAGTTGACGCTTTTTTAGGAGTAGGGCTTAAGGGTAAGCTTAGGGAGGATGCCAAGGCGGTCATTTCCAAAATCAATTCATTCACAGGAAAAATAATTTCAGTTGATATTCCAAGTGGTCTGCCTTCCGACCAATCATGCACAAATGAATGTGTACGAGGGGACGTCACCGTTACCTTCGCTTTTCCCAAACTATCTCTCATGTTTCCTGAGCACGCATCATTTTCTGGAGAACTCGTGTTGGTCGACATTGGAATTGAGGAGGAGGAGTATTCCAAATTTTATTCAGACTACTATTATCTGCAGGAAAAGGATGTACCCGTATTTCATAAGAAGTTCAATCGCTTTTCCCATAAGGGTGATTTTGGAAAAGTACTGTTGGTAGCAGGAAATAGAGGGAAAATGGGTGCGGCAATTCTCGCTTCAAAAAGTGCATTAAGATGCGGTTCAGGTTTGGTGACTTGCTTGGTTCCTAAAACTGAAACCACGGCTATTCATTGTTCGGTGCCTGAGGCCATGTGTGTTTTTGAGGATTCGGTTGATATTTCTGGATTTGATGCCATTGGGATAGGACCAGGGATTGGATTGGATCAAACTCATCTTCTCCAAAAGGTACTTACCACTTTTAAGCATCCCATAGTTTTGGATGCAGATGCACTTACTCTTTTATCTCAATCGCCTTACCTTTTTGCTCAATTACCCAAGGGTAGTATTTTGACTCCCCATTTGGGAGAGTTTGAAAGGTTGTTTGGTAAGTGTGAAAATCACCTTGAAAGACTAAAAAAAGCAAAAGCCTTTTGTCTAAAGCATGAAGTAAATATTGTCATCAAAGGAGCCAACTCAGTTTTGTGTCTGTCAGATGGGAGGCAGATTTTTAATTCTTCCGGAAGTAAATTCATGGCTACCGCCGGAATGGGAGATGTGTTGACAGGGATGCTTACCTCTTTTCTAGGACAGGGTTACAGTCCGGAGCAGGCAATGATTTGTGGAGTATTCCAACATGGCTTAGCTGGTGAGTTGGCTGGAGAAGATAAGTTGAGGTCCACGATCGCGACGGATCTAATAGAGGCTATTCCCTCTACTTTCAAAAGGTTAGGAACCTCCTAGGTAAAAAATTTCAAAGTACCCAAACTTAATTTTTCCCAATGGGGTTTTGAGACCATAGATTTTGCAGATGAACAAAGAGAAAGCGTTACTGTGGACACTGGCCGCAATCAATTTCATACATATAGTAGACTTTATGATACTGATGCCTCTTGGTCCACAGCTGATGAGGTTATTTGAAATTGGACCAAGTGAATTTAGCTTATTAGTATCTTCTTATACATTTAGTGCTGGGGCTTCTAGTTTTTTTGGAGCATTTGTTTTGGATCGATTTGACCGCAAGAGGATACTTTTTGGGGTTTACGTCGGATTTACCATCGGTACGTTAGGATGTGCACTTTCTCCAAATTATCCAATTTTGTTGATAGCCAGGATATTATCCGGAGTTTTTGGAGGGCTAACTTCTGCTTTGATTTTGGCGATTATCGGTGATGTGATTCCAGATGAGCGGAGAGGAAGGGCTATGGGATTGGTCATGTCTGCGTTTTCTTTCGCATCGGTTATGGGAGTTCCGTTGGGATTGTTTTTGGCTAGTTTATCTGATTGGCATACTCCATTTTATATCTTGTCTTTTTTGTCTGTAATTAGCTTGGGGATGATCTTCAAATTCATTCCTTCCATTACGGACCATTTGGGAAAGGAAATAAAGAGACCGCACCCGTTCGAAGTGATCACTCGTGTGACCAGCAATAGCAATCAGATGAGAGCAATTACCCTTTCGATCATGATGATGTTTGGACAGTTTATGATTATTCCATTTTTGAGTCCCTATAATGTTGCGAATGTTGGTTTCACTGAGATGCAATTGACCTATGTGTACATTGCAGGTGGAGCATTCACGATTTTTACTTCACCTTGGGTAGGCAAGCTGGCAGACAAACATGGAAAGCTCAAGGTTTTTTCCATTTTCATGGTCCTAAACCTAATCCCTATTGGCGTCATAACCCATCTTGGGGTCACCCCAATTGTCTACGTCCTGATGATCACCACCTTGTTTTTTGTCACATCGAATGGAAGGTATGTACCCGCGGCAGCCATTATTACCGGTACAGCAAAGCCGGAGAATAGAGGCAGTTTTCTAAGCTTTAATTCTGCGGTACAGCAGCTCGCGGCGGGTTTTGCATCTTTATTGGCGGGACTGATTATCGGAGAAAATGAATTGGGGCAATTAACTAATTTTAATTTTGTGGGATACCTTGCGATATTTTTCAGCATCCTTTGCATCCCACTGGCCAAGAGGGTGAAGGTCGTCAGTTAAAAAAAATCCCCGGACTAGTCCGGGGATTAATTGTTTAAAATTCTGCGTTTCCGGGGGTTCTGGGAAAAGCGATGACATCCCTAATATTTCCCATTCCAGTCACAAACTGCACCATTCGCTCAAAGCCCAATCCGAATCCGGCATGTGGGGTAGCTCCAAATCTTCTGGTATCCAGATACCACCAAAGTTCCGCTTCAGGGATATGCATTTCCTGCATTCGTTGGGTTAATCTGTCAAGCCTTTCTTCACGCTGTGATCCTCCTACAATCTCACCGATGCCCGGGAAAAGGATATCCATAGCAGCCACTGTTTTGCCGTCCTCATTTTGGCGCATGTAGAAGGCTTTGATATCCTTAGGATAGTCAGTCAGAATCACTGGCTTTTTGAAGTGCTTTTCTACCAAGTATCGCTCATGCTCGGACTGAAGATCTGCTCCCCAAGACTCAATAAGATATTGAAATTTCTTCTTTTTGTTGTGATTTGAGTTTCTCAGAATATCGATCGCTTCCGTATAGGTCAATCTTACAAAGTCATTTTCAACCACAAATTTCAGTTTGTCAATTAATCCCAACTCAGCCCGCTGATCAGCCGGTTTTGTATTTTCTTCTTCTTGTGCCCGCTGATCCAAAAACTTCAAGTCTTCAGCACAATTTTCCAAAGCATAGCGAATGATGTACTTCAGAAAATCTTCCGCCAGATCTTGGTTGTCTTCTGCATCGTAAAATGCCATTTCAGGCTCGATCATCCAAAACTCCGCCAAGTGACGGGTAGTGTTGGAGTTTTCGGCACGGAAGGTTGGACCAAAGGTGTAAATCTCTGATAAAGCCATGGCCGCCAATTCACCTTCTAGCTGACCCGATACGGTAAGGTTGGTTTCACGCTCAAAGAAATCCTCCTTAAAGTCTATTTTACCTTCTTCAGTTCTTGGAAGTTTATTCAAATCCAAGGTCGTTACTTTGAATGTTTCCCCCGCACCCTCTGCATCTGAGGCCGTAATGATAGGGGTGTGGATGTAGAAAAAGCCCTTGTCGTTGAAATATTTGTGTACTGCAAAAGCCAAGGCATGGCGTACACGAAAAACAGCTCCAAAGGTGTTGGTTCTCATCCTAAGATGAGCGATTTCCCTAAGAAATTCCAGAGAGTGTTTTTTAGGCTGGAGAGGATATTTTTCGGGATCCGCTTCTCCGAGAATTTCAATGGATTTTGCATTGAGTTCTGAGGATTGTCCTGATCCTTGGGATGCTACCACAGTCCCTGTGATTTTAAGACATGCACCTGTACTGCATTTTTTAAGTACCTCTTCGGAGATGACATTAGGATCTGCTACCACCTGATAATTGGTGATGATCGAACCGTCATTGAGGGCGATGAAGGATACATTTTTATTACTTCTCTTTGTACGTACCCAACCCATGAGGGTGATTTCCTGTCCGATCAGATTTTGTTCCAGGATGGTCTTGATTTTGACCCGCTTGTTGAATGCCATGGTTGATTTTTTTAAGGAAAAATTCGTTTCCTGTCGAATTAAAATGGAATGCAAAAAAACGATTAAATCACCTTTTTATCAAAAAATTGCCTCTTTTTCCTAAATTTGGCCAGATGGCTTTTTTTGGTAAAAAAGCCTTTTTTGAACCCAACTAGTAGGTTTCCTCCATTTCAATGCAAAAGTTAAATCTATCTCAGACACTTTCTCAGAAGCTTTCACCTCAGCAAATTCAGTTTATCAAGCTGCTGCAGGTCCCGACTGCTGAGCTGGATGCCCGTATTGAAGAAGAGCTTGAAGTCAATCCGGCTTTGGAAGAAGGGAAAGATGAGGAGCAGGACAAATCCCAAGAGGATGATTTTGAAGATTCCTATGAAGATGATTTAGGCCGAGATGATAATGAACTCAATCTGGATGACTATCTGGATGATGAGTATGGTGGATATAAAATGCAGGGTGATGGTAATTACAACCCGGATGAGGAGGATCGTGAAATTCCGATTTCTTCCCAGGCCACCCTTCATGAACAGCTCATCTCTCAGCTGAACTTTTTGAAATTGGATGAACGCCAAAAAATAATTGGTCAGCAATTGATCGGGAGTATTGAGAATGATGGCTACATCAGGCGTGATTTAGAAGCTATTATCAATGACTTGGCTTTCTCCCAAAATATCGAAACTGATATTGACGAAATGGAGGAAATCTTGCGTAAGATCCAGACTTTTGATCCTGCTGGTATCGCTGCAAGAAATCTCCAAGAATGCCTGATCATTCAGCTGGAAAGAAAGGAGCATCCGGATGACCCGGTGGTTCAGCATGCCTTGGCGATCATTCATGAATGTTTCGAAGAGTTTACCAAAAAGCATTTTACCAAAATCCAGAAGCGCCTTGATCTAAATGAAGATGAAATCAAGGATGCGGTAAATCTGATTACTAGGCTTAACCCAAAACCTGGGGGCATTTCGGATGGATTAGTCAGAACCCAATACATTATTCCAGATTTTATTTTAACCAATAATTCCGGCAAGCTTGAGGTAAGTCTGAATTCAAGGAATGCTCCGGAGCTTAGGATTTCACGTTCCTATGCAGATATGTTTGATGCCTATGATAAAAGTGATAAGAAGGATAAAAAGCTAAAGGAGACGGTATCTTTTGTAAAACAGAAATTGGATGCCGCTAAGTGGTTTATTGATGCCATTAAGCAGAGGCAGAACACGTTGTTAAGGACGATGGAGGCAATTCTTCAATATCAGAAAGAGTTTTTCATTGATGGTGATGAGACTAATCTCCGTCCAATGATTTTGAAGGATATTGCTGAAAAAATTGATATGGATATCTCCACGGTTTCAAGAGTTGCAAATAGCAAATCCATTCAGACCGAATTCGGTGTGTATCCTCTGAAATATTTCTTTTCGGAGGGTATTTCTACAGATACCGGAGAAGATGTAAGTAACAGGGAGGTTAAGTCCGTTTTGCAAGGCATGGTTGATGCAGAGGATAAAAAAAGACCATTGTCGGATGATAAATTAGTGAAAATGCTCAACAAAAGGGGATATAATATAGCGCGCCGTACAGTGGCAAAATATCGTGAGCAACTTCAAATTCCTGTGGCAAGACTTAGAAAAGAACTCTAGTGTTTAGAATTCTAGCGCTCGTTATTTCCGTTGTGTTTCAACCCTTGCTGATGCCTTCACTGGTTTTTGGGATGGTCTTATTTGCGGTTCCAGAGGCTACCACGATTCCGGAAGAATTCAAATTCAGACTGTTTTTTTTAATTATTCTTTCCACGCTAATTATTCCTATGATCACGATCATAGGTCTGAGAATTAGTGGCTCCCTGAAAAGTCTGCACATGCCTGAAAAGAAAGATAGGCTAGTTCCATTTTTGATAACCAGCCTGTATTTCCTATTGACGACCGTTTTTCTGTATCAAAAAACCGAGTTGGATCCAATTTTATGGCAAGGAATGACAGTGATTTGTGGAGCGGTGATTTTGTTGTCTCTGGTTACTTTTTTCTGGAAAATGTCAGCCCATATGACAGGTGTGGGCGGGCTTGTTGCAGTTGTGCTTGTTTTGGGTAAGTATTTTGCATCTTTTGAAGTCCTTACCCCTTTATTAACTTCTCTTGTTTTATGCGGATTGGTAGGCACTTCAAGACTTTATCTCAATGCCCATCGTCCACTTGAAGTTTATGTGGGATTTTTAGTAGGGTTTGGTGTTTGTTGGGCTGGATTTTCCTGGATTTGGATGGTTTGACCTTTGTGTTACTTACGGCATTATCCTAAAATAAAAAAATCCGGCTTTTGGGCCGGATTTGTTGTCTATGGAAATCATCCTTTAAAATACAGATACTGCCAATCCAAAACTAATTTGGCTGGCTTGAGTACCGAATGGCCCTCGTCCTGCTTGCCACATGTCATTAAGGAAAAAGTTGCCCCATACATAAAACCCGGGACTGCCAGCTTTTACTGATACAGCATATCGGATTTTTTCAAGGCCGTAATTTTCGCCATCCTTGATTCTCACTTTTCCGGCCGCTGCAGATTCATATTTGATTTTGGTATGGGCATCGTATAAAAATCCTACTTTACCTCCAATACTTACTCTGAAGCTTTTGCTGTAATTGTTTTTATTGAAATGATATCTTAAATCAAGAGGGATTTCCAAATAGTTTGCCGCGAAGTTATTTGCCAGGATATTGATGTTCTGCCCGTAGACGCTTTTCACTGTCTTTAACTCGGAAGACTCTGCTCCAAGAGTCGGATTTCTAAAGAGGTTTTTATCATCTTCAAAAGTCATTTTATCCGAGCCTACTCCAAATCCGGGGTTAAGCGTAAATCCGGACTTATCTCCCAAGAGCTTTATGGGGAATTGATAAGAAATGTTGAAAGTTCTTGAACCGAAAAAATTGAGAGAAAGGTCGGCGGGTCTATTATTGAGTTGATTAAATCCAAATTCAAGGTTTAAGTCACTGGGGATGTTAGGGCGTCCTCCGATTGGGGATTTTGGTTTTTTTTCAGTTTCCTGGGCTTGCGCTAGTAAAGACAATGAAAGTAAAGCCAGTGTTAGTAATTTTTTCATTAAAAGAATCTTCTTTTCAATAGGATGTGGGCAAAAATATAAAATCCCAAAGGATTTACCCTCCAAATGGTCTTAATTATTCTTAAGGCATTCTGTTAAAAATCTTAGCAAAACAAGATTTTCTTCCCGCATACTGTTTGGAAGAAATAATTTAATCTTTACTTTTGCAAACCCATTCGGCCTCGTAGCTCAACTGAATAGAGCACCTGATTACGGCTCAGGAGGTTTCAAGTTTGAATCTTGACGAGGTCACTAAGCTCGGCATTTTGCCGGGCTTTTTTATTGATAGGATTAGGATTTTTTTTCAATTCCTGGTTATGTTTACCTTAAGCAATTGTCCTGAACCTATGCGTTTTTCTTTTCTTTTCCTTTTTTTTCTTTTGGGATTTGTATCCTGTGAAAAAATCATTGATGTGCAGCGATTTGACGGGCCTTGTACTATTGAACTTGTGGATGGAAGCACCATCACCACCGAGTATAGCATAGAGATTCTTGAAAGCACAGGTACTATTACTTACAGAGACTCGGATCGAAAGCTATGGTCTATAAAGGCAGATGAGTATGTGAGTTATTCCTGTGGAAATTAATCTTTTGCATCTACGACGAGTATCCAATCATTTCCCCGTCCCGAACTGGGTGGCTTGACTTTCACATTTGACTTTTCTTCAACAACCGGTTGATAAGGAAGTGCTACGCCTGTGCGAGGATCATACCATTGAAAGTCCAACTTTCCTTGATTCATTTTGGACAAATTCAGGCTGATTTCTTTACCAGTGGGGAAATAAAAAAAAGCATAACTTCCATTTTTAGATCGCGTGGAGCTGACGAAGGTTTCATCCTCCTCTTGATGATCAGCGACCATCGATGGGTCTGGTATACGATCAAAATATGGCCTGCTCAACATGAGATTTTTCAGATGTTTCACCTGATTGGCCACTTCGAGATCAAGGGATTGGTGCCAGGGTTTTAGTGGAGCGTTGACAGGGTCTTTATCCAGGTCATACATCTGCCAAACCGCATGGCATCCATAAGTTTGACCTGCAGCACCGGAAAACACATTCCAATACATGATTTTCCGTATATCTGTAGCTTCACTGTATCCCAGCTCTTTGGCATTGAAGCACTTTGGATGCTCCTCATACATGGGTTCTCCGTCTAGTGTGGGTTTGGTCGGAGATAGTCCATAGTCGTGATTGATGCGTTCATAGGAAGGGAAATTCGGGCAATGTCCCGTTTGATGCATATTGAAATCAAGCCAATCCGACGAATGAAACCAATTTGAGCTTCCGCCAGGGGCTGTAGGCTGGGGATGAAAAGTCATTAAGATCGGATTTTCAGGACTTGAAGTTTCTTTGATCCCCTTTGCCATTTGATTCCATACCTCGATATCCTTCGAGTTTTCTCGAGGATTTCGGTCTCCTCCTAATACCCAGATGAGATTCTTTTGATCTTTATACCTATTGCCTATCCATTGTCCATAAGAATAAGCCGTTTCTGGGGTAAATATTTCAGGACCAATGCCCCATTTATTTTTAAAAAGTTTATCACCCCAAGTGGGTAACAGTGCTATGTACAAACCTCGTTTCAAGGCTAAATCCAAAATCAGATCGACATGTTTGAAATAATTCTCATTGTACTCCCATGTTTCCAAATTGGAAAAGGGTCTGTCCCCGTTTGCATTTGGAGTATTTATTCCGTCAAGTTCTGCTAATACTACAGCTTGAATGACATTGAAGCCCTGTTCTTTCCTTTTGTCAAGATAGATTTTGGCTTGGGATTCATCCAGCCGGTGAAAAAGCTCCCATGCAGTATCTGCCATCCAGAAAAATGGTTGTTGATCTGCAGTCATCAAATACCGCTGATCCGGATGGACTTTTATCGGCCCCTTTATTTCTTGGGCGTTTAAAGTAATGGTTAAAAGAATCAGAAAGCTGAATAGAAAATTAAATCGATTCATTAGTGTAAGTATGGGAAATAAAAAAAGCAGCCCGAAGGCTGCTTTCGATACTTAGTGTGCTGCGTCTCCGGCTGGTTTTACGCCTCTTTGCCAGATGAAGAAGATGATGAATAAGACGATGAGGATTCCAGGGAACATCACCATTTTCTGTAGTGTCTCTTGACCTGCTGCAAGCTCTAGAGCATCTCCGCTCAAACCTGCCGCTCCTTGGGCTGCTCTTGCCGCATCAATCCATCCACCGATAATGGGTTGGAAGATAGCTGTGGAAAACATTCCCACCCCACCGATGATAGACATTCCAAGCGCGCCAGATAGAGGAACTCTCTGTGCCACTGCTCCTACCATTACTGGCCAGAAATAACATACTCCAATCGCGAAAATCAAGGCAGCCACGTATGCCATGGAGCCAGTCACAGTGCTAAACATAAAGATACCCACGGAAGCAAAGATGGCTCCGCCTAACAAAACCCCAGTCTGGCCCAAAGCCTTAACTACTGGTCCTGCAAAGAATCGGCCTACTGCCATTACACCGGTAGTAAGCGCCAAAATCAACATTGGGCTAGCACCGCTCTTGCTCATGATCAAGCCAACCCACTGCTGTGGTCCAAATTCGGAAATGGCGGTCAGAGCCATCGCAAAGAATAGGAAAATGAAAACAGGGCTGAACATAGCCTTGATGTTTGAGCCAACAGAAGTAACACCCTCCACGGATGGTTTTGGGAAAGTCTTTCCAAAGAAAAGTACTGCATAAGCAATGGTTGGAACCATCATCACCCATACTTGAGCTTGCCAAGTCATCCCGCCATCAGTCATAAATTTGGAGATTAAGCTTCCCAAAACGATACCTCCTGGGAACCACATGTGGAATCGATTGAGCATTTTATTCAAGGTAGTTCCAGAATACATGTCGGCAATCAAGGGGTTACATGCGGCCTCAGTACAACCATTACCAAAGCCAATAAAAAGAGTGGAGATCAATAGGGTAGTGTATCCGCCAGCATAAATCGTCAGCAAAATCCCCAAGGTATGGGTGATAAATGCAATCCGCATAATATTAGCCGGGCCTACGATATGGTAAAACAATCCCCCAAGGATCATTGAAATGGGGAATCCTAAGAACCACATGGAGTTAATAAAGCCCAACTGCTCAGCAGTGAGCCCAAACTCGGTTCCTAATTGAGGAAGGATGCCTGCTCTGATCGAGAATGAAAAGGCAGTGGTGATAAGCGCCAGACAGCTCGCGTTGAAAAGGGCGCTCCGGTTGATAGTTTGAGTCATAGAAGAGTGCTTTTTGGATTTTGGGTTGGGTTAAACTTAATATTGAAACAGCTCAAAATAGAAAAAAAATTGGATTTAGCTTTCCCGCAAAACAAAATATTCCTTGAAAGGAAAAAGTCAGGACTTGACAAACCTAAAAAATTACTATCCCAAATTATTTTAATGGGAGTCATTACAGGCTAAAGTTGATGAAGATGAGCATATAGTTGCCTAAACTTCAGCTAAATCCTTTTTAAGCAAACTCCGGTCTTTTTCATTCAATGACCAAAACGGTTCCCAGTTGTTCTTTTTTAATGTTCTTCTCTAAATTCTTATAATTTATTCGAAAAGCGTAAGATCCTGGAGGCACTTTTTGGCCATTGTAGAATCCATCCCACAGACAGGTAGATTCTTGATCAATTAAATCTAAATTTTTGCAATGGAAAATGAGATTTCCCCACTTGTTGAAAATCCATATTTCCAATTCATCCACCAGATAATTGGTATAAATGAGAAATTGTTTCCCAGAATTCCCCGGCTGAATGGCATCTGGAAATCTTAGCCTCAACTCGCATTCCTCCTGAGTGGTGAAGGTTGTTTGATACGCACAGCCTTCATCACTGAATACGATTAACTCATAATTCCCGGTTTGAAGAGGTTTGAAGGTAGGATTAGAAGAAACTAAATTTCCTTCAAAGTACCATTCATAGGAAGCAAATCGTCCAGGATCGAGGGTAGGAGCGATTTCATAGCGAGGACAGATGAGATATGTTTCCTCTAGTTGAGGCCGTACTTGATCCGTGCTTCTGATGACCAAGGTTTGGTCTTGGCCGACAAGACAGTTGAATGGGTTGAAAAGGCGGACTTCATAGGTTCCTTCCTCAAAAGCCAAAATTTCCTTTTTGTCGGTTTCATTTAGGAGCTGCCTAGTGTTGTTGCTTAGATCTGTAAACCACCACTGAATAGTCTGAACAGGTTCAAAATCGGCTGCCACACGAAGTGAAGCATTGGGTTGATCAGGACAAAGCGGGTTGGCCTCAATTTGTGTGTCAACCTGAAGTACCGGTATGGGGACTGTAAAGGTTAGATTTTGATTTTTGCAGGGAATAGACCCAGAGGGTTGAACTTCCAATTGGAAGTTACCATAGGTAGAAGTGAAAAGAGTAGATGAGGTTGAAACTAATGTTCCCGAAGGATCAAACCAAAAGAAGTCCACTTCAGAAGGGGAGTAGTTTGTTACCTGAGCTTGATATTCATAGGTTCCGTCACAGGCTAAACTCACCAGCTCAGCAGAAAATTGAACCGGAGGATTTATAGTCACTACAAAGGTCTTCTGTTCGGGACATTCAGGTCCTTTTGGGTCCGTATCAAAGCCTAGCAGCGTATATGATCCATCCTGATCCAGAGTAAAAGGCTCATTCCAGTTTTTTGTAACTTCATTTCCGTCTGGATAGGTAAGCTTGAAAGTCAGTGGCTTGGGAGATTGGGGTACCAATTCATATGGGTCACAAATCGATAAATCTCCCGGAATCTGGAAGTCCACCTTTTCCAAAATCAGATCCATTTTGATTGAGCCTCTACCGAGTTCACAGTCCTTTCCAATAGATGGAATTCTACTGAATACTGCCGCTTCATAACTTCCCTCTTCTTCTACAATCACTTGTTTCAAATTTTTGAATTGAGGCAGATCTTCAATGTTGCCCAATTCATCATAGCGACGCCACTCGATATCGGTGACCTCTTCAGGGAAGGTGGTGCTAAGGTCAATAATCGCCCTTGGTCCATATTCACAGAGTTTGGTAGCCTCTAAGGTGACATCCACTGAAAGGACAGGTTTCTTAGCAAGAAATTTTTTAGGAGCTATGGGGCAAGCTTCGCTGTTGGCCGGTTGTACTTCCAAGGAATATTCTCCAAAAGCAGTAGGAGGAAGAAAAAGAGTTTGCCCGGTCCCTATTATTTCCTCCCGTTCATTCCTCCAATAAAAAAGGACTTCTGAAGGGTCTCGACTGAAGATATTGGCCTTATAACTTCTGTTGCCTATAATACAATCCTCACTGGTTAATTCTATTTCAAAGTCTACCGGATCAATTAGATTTACTTTGAAACTCTTCTGAGTAGGACAGATATCATTTTGATTAGGAATAAATCCTGTCAGTTGATATTCTCCAGCTTGATCTATTGTGAATTCTTCTCCGGCTTTTTTTATTTCAGAAGTTCCGTCAGGTTTGACTAGTTTGAACTCTAAAGCCTGCTTGGTATTTGGAGTAAATTGAAATGATTGACAAATGTTGATCTCTTCAGGAATTTCGAATGCTGTCAACTCTTTACCAGGAATTTCCAACTCCTCTTTCCAAGGCAGTATGCAGTCTTCGGATTCAGAATAGATTTCGAAAAAGTATTTTCCTCCTCCTATTTCTACAATAAATTCAGCAGAATTCGGTAAAGCCTCATTTTTTGCCACTCCACCTTTTTCATTAATTATCCGATAAAACACATCGGTTGTGGGGACACTTTTCAAGGTTACTTTGAAAGAACCGGGATTTTTCCCGTTATCTGTACAGGATTCTCCTGTAATATCAGATACCTCAAAATCAAGTGAAGGAGGGCGATTGTTCAGAGGTACTACGGATCCAATGGAATTGGAACATGATCCCAAAAAACCAATGAGATTATAGGTCCCGGATTTCAAATTTGGAATTTCAATGAGATCTCCTGCTGAAAAAGGCCCAATGGATATTCCGGTATCCTCCAAATTGATAAAGTCCAAGTCAGTCTGAGCTTTTATGGTCAATTTTCCATCCTCCGCCAAGCAATCACTGGCTCCTTCCGAAGACTCAAATACAAAAATTGGCTGAGGATTATAGTTGAAAATTACCTTCTCCTCAGGGGTGCATGAAGGGTTTTCGGTATTTTCGAGCAGGAAGGACAATTCATAATCCCCAAAATCTGTCAGGTCTTCAGCTGGGTTGATTTGAATGGAATTTCCCTTTCCTAAAGATTTTTTTGAGGGTGATCCTGTTTTTTGGACAAACCATTCTCCTGACAAAGAGGGAACAGTTTCGAAAGAAAGCTCACCTCCAACGCAGACTGTTGATGCTGAACCTTGAATAGAGAAGGAGGATATGTTCGTTGCTACAGTTTTTATCTCGTGTTCACAGGCTTTTTCACCACTCGAATTGGTCAGGAAAAAGCGAACGGTATATTCACCGTCTTGATTGATAGTTAGGGTATTAGAATTGCTTACAATTGCACCTGTTTGATCTTCCCACTCAAATTGATACGATGAAAAATTGCTACTGGTAGGATCAATAGCTGTGAGTGTGAGGCTTTGACTGGAACAAATCAGGTACTCATTTTCAAGGGTAATTTTAGGAGCAGAAACCACCTGTACCGGTTTGGTGAATTTTCCGATCGACAATCCTCCACGGGTAACCTCCAGTTCGATGGTATGGTTGCCGTTTTGGATATAGGTGACCGTGATGTTTGGGAAAGCTCCCGGTCCACGGGAAAAAAGCAATTCATTAGAGGGGCCAAAAACTTTCCAGGAATATAAATCTGTTGCCGGATTTCCTCCCCCGGAGTACGATCCCACCACTGTCCCAAAAACATTGCAAACAAGTCCAGGTCCAGTGAGGGCTGGGACAGAGATTGTTGTTAATTCTATTTCTCTGCGGTTTTTTGACCAGCTCTCAGGAATGTTCCAAGAGGAAAGCGCTACTATCACTGGTAGCGACAGAAAAAAAAATAGGAAGTTAATATGTGTGTTGAAAGATTTCAATTTGTGAAAATACCTGGATTACAGGTCTCTAAGCTACCTAATTTTACCGCTCTTGAAAAATAAAAAGAGCCAAGCTCCAGAAAGCATTGGCTCTTTCATCTTTTTATCTGATAAACACCCAATCTAATGGAGTACTCATCCCCTCTGAATATTCATAACCGGACTCTGTAAATGTTTTTAGTTGTTGGGGGTCGGTTAATTTGTTTTTTATGGCGAAATTAGTCATCATCCCTCTGGCCTGCTTCGCAAAAAGACCTATTACTTGATAAGTCCCGTTTTTGAATTCTTTAAAGTGGATGTTAATTACAGGAATTTTTAAGGTTTTTTGGTCTACCGCTTTAAAATACTCTTGGGAGGCAAGGTTAACTAAGGGGCTTCCTGATGCAGCTTCATTAAGCGCTTTGGCAATTTTGCTACCCCAATACTCATACAGGTTATTCCCTTTTTTTGTCTCTAGCTTGGTGCCCATTTCCAACCGGTAAGGCTGTATCAAATCGAGAGGTTTCAGTAAACCATAGAGCCCAGAAAGGATCCGTAGGTGATTTTGAGCAAATTCGAAATCATCCTCAGTGTAATTTTCCACTTCAATTTTGGTATAGACATCCCCTTTGAAAGCTAATAGGGCCTGTTTTGAATTCTCAGGGGTAAACTCCGGTTGAAAAGTTTTGTAACGTTCCTCATTAAGGACAGCCAGACTATCGCTGATGTGCATGAGCTGTGAAATTTCTGATGCACTTTTTTTCTTCATCACGTTGACCAGGGCTTTAATATCTGAAGCAAAGTCCGGGTGGGTAAATTCTGAATAATTGGGAGTACTGTAATCCAGGGTTTTAGCTGGAGAAATGACAATCAACATACTTATTGGATAATCGTAATCGCTTTGGTTTCGGATTGGGTGAGATTTTGCTCACGTGAGGTAAACCTTACCACTACGGCATATGTTCCATTCGGTACAAATTTTCCGTTTACTATTCCATCCCAAGGGCAGAAAGGCTGTCTGGGTTCTAGATTTTGGTGTTCACAGTAAAAGATCAATTCTCCCCATCGGTTGAAAATAAAGACCTCTACCTCATCAATGTATTCATTGGCATAGAGGATGAAGTTACGATTGGGGTCACCCAAAACTACTCCGTTAGGATAGGAAACTCGTAATCTGCAATCTTCAACTACCGTGAACGTGGCAATGTATTCACAACCCAGGTTATCAGAAACCCGAAGTTCATAATTTCCAGGCTTGGTTGGGGTGAAAATCGCATCTTGGGACACTTCTTCTCCATCTAAAATCCAAGAGTAATTATCATAATCCCCAGGATTGATACTTAAGGTGTTTCCTTCCACGGCACAGATGGTCACTTCTTGTGTCGGGACTACCGGCGGGATAATCGTAGATTGAACTACCAATCCGTTTGCTCGTCCCAATTCACAGCCAAATTCGCTTCGAATAAGTGCTTCATAAGTTCCTTCCTGGCTTACCTCTATAGATGGAAGATTATCAAATTGCGGCAGTCGGTTTCGTGTACCATTCACCACAAAAAACCATTCGATCTCAGCAACTTTAGTCAAATCAGTAACCACATTGATGGTCGTGGAAGATTGGTCGACACAGAAAGGCACTACCTCTAGGCTGACTGATACCGGATCAGAAAGTGTTTTAGCCTCAAAGGAGATCTTTTGTGTCGGGCATAAACCACCGGCGGCAGGTTGCACTTCAAGGGAATAGGTACCGTCTCTACTGGGAACAAACGTCTGTCTTCTTCCCACAATCACTCCCAATTCATCTCTCCAAAGGAATACCACGTCTTCTGGGAGGGCATTATTCAAAATGGCTTCAAATTGTACTCCAGTCTGACAATTTACAATCGGAGGCGATACCTCAAAGTCGATAGGCTCACTGATTGTGACATTCATCTGGATTTCCTTAGGGCAATCTACAGTATTGGGATCTTCTCCTCTCATGGTATAGGTACCTGATTGGGTGATGGTAAAGATGCCGTTAGACCCGGGATTGACGACAACTCCTGCAGAATTGGTCAGTGTGTAATTCAATGGATTTGGACCCGTAGGAGAGAAAGAAAATTCCTCACAGGCAGTGACATTCGAAGGAACTGAGAATACTACCTCAAACTTTTGTGCAATTGTATAAACTGTATTGTCAGGAATACTGCAGCCGGATGGATCCTTAATCTCGATTAAGTAGTCACCATAGGGAACGGCCACGCTGAATGAAGGTAGAGCAGGAAGTGGTCCTGTAAAAACTTGTCCATCCCCTTGTCTTACAATAGTATATGTGCCGGATTGTGATGTGCCAGAGGTAAAAGTGATCTGAATAGCACCCGGATTCACTCCAGTAGTAGAGCAAACCTCGTCTGTGGTGGAAACTGTAAATGCAAACTGGGCTGGAGGATTTAGATTTTCCACCGTGACGGATGCTGAATAGAAGCATCCGGTCGCATTTTCTGCCTCAATGGTATAAAGCCCCGGAAGTACGCCGGTTACTGGAATGACATCACCTGCAGATGCATTGTTGAACGTAAGTCCCAGTTCTGTAACCCTGATTACCGAAGCCGGAGCTTGAACGTTTATTTCAAATGCTCCATCTGCTGTTGCACAATCTGTTGCAGGGTTGGTAGGATTAGGGACAAAAAGAGGGAGTTCATTTACCAAGAGATTGAGTTTTTTCTCAATCGTACAGCCTGGCAAAATGGGATCTTCTGCTACAAAGATGATCTCGTACTGACCTGGGCCTGGAAGGTTGTTGACAAAAAGCTCAAGTTCGAAAAACTCTCCAAGGGCCACTCGTGTGCCGCTCGCATTTAGTTCATAAAACCACTCGCCTGTAATAGGAGTATCCGGGGCAAAAGTCACCGAAGTTTCCTCATAGCAGACTTCCTGTGCAGTTTGGGTCAAATCAAATTCAAAGGCAGGTCCTACAAAGATTTCGGCGGTAGATGGGCAGTTTTCAAAAAGAAGCGCCTCGTCAGCAGAAAGGCCTGCTGGAAGACGGTAACTTACCTGAACTCTGTAAATGCTTTCCTCATCCACCGTAATGGAGTTGGAGTTTTCATCTCCAATTAGTTGACCGGCCGCATTGGTCCAGCGGAAATCATATAATCCATCGGTTGGGTCATAACCATCAATTGCAGTCAGTGTAACCGGGTTTCCCGCACAAAGCGTAGCGTCAGAGGCCAAAGTTAAAGCTGGTGGCGCCACCACCTCGATCTCACCCTCTGCTGTGAAGTATCCTATTTCGTCACACCTGTCTACTCTGAGTTCTACCGTATATTTTCCAGGTCGGTTAAAAATTTCTTCTAAAGATTGAAACTGATCACCTGGACCTCCATAAGCATTTCGAATGACCGTACCATCTTCATGGGTAATGGTCCAGAAATAAGAATCTATGTCTGGTTCACCTCCACCTTCCAAAAGGGCTCCTGCGCCAAGTACAGGGTCGAGACAAAGTCTTGTAGGAATGGATAAGGACGGTTCTGGGATGGAACTGCCTGAATTTTGAACAAAAGAAGGAAGTCCCAGATTCGCGGTACCAGGCATGGGTTCAACTGCATCTTGGTTGAATGTACTGCTTGCTGTACAACCAGTACCGACTTGGATTTGTCCGATTCGATTGTCGCCTACTACAGCCACATAGATTTGTCCATCTGAGGCAATCTGTAGTGCTCCCAGATTTAGCCCGGCTGTGCCTCCCACCTGTTTTTTAGTGGATAAGATACAGGCCTCACGCTGAGCTCTGGTGCTGGCTCCTGCAAAGCAAGCAGGACAGGCGGAAGCATTGGGGTCGTCATTATCCACTGCCTTGATAATGAACTCCTCGATGCCCGGACCTCCATTTCGGTAGGAGACTAAAATCCGGTCGGAATCTTGAGAAAACTCCAGTCCATACACGTTTCCATTGCATCCAAGATTTAGACGGGCATATTCAGTCAATTTTCCGGTACGCTGATCAAATTCAAAGATTTCTGCACGATTACATCCTCCTTCAGAAATGGTTACGGCCAACTTGGTTCCGTCTGGGCTGAATTTCATGGCTCCTACCCCGGAATTAAACCCATGATTGCTGCCTACCGAACTGATCACAGGCTGACCAATGCCATTGACGGAGACAGGATAGGCCCTGAAGGAATTATTGCCCAATTCGTGAAACATCACCCAAGTGGTATCTCCAGAGGTTAGGGCTGCACTCTGTTCAGTAGATGGACTGAAAAGGAAATTATTTTTGGTGACCACATTTCCCACTCCGGTCAAATTTTCAGATTTGATGTCTACCAAAGAATAGCTCACCGTGTTTGATCCATTGGCAGACGCCTGAGTGGTGAATAAATAAAATAATGTAGGCTGAGTCGGCACTCCAACCGCAATGACGGATTGGCTGGCTGTGTTGTCGCCACCGATATCCTCACCGTTTTGCATCAGGTCCCCATTCAAATCCCAAACGGATTGTCCATCTGTGAAAAACAGAACTTGACCGGCTTGATCGGAAATGGTGGTAGTTCCTGCAGGGATATTTTGGGGATGCCTTTGTTCGATCGGCCTTGGAACCGGTGCATTCTCATCGTCAGGGTCGGGATTAAAATCCAATCCGGCTCCATCACCAAAGTACCAAATGTTATTCGTCTGGTCAGGGACGTCCCACATTTTTACCCGTACCTCTGCATAGGCATAACAGGAGGAACCGGGTTCACGAACCAAAACCCAATACAAACCAGGGCGGCAGACTTCATTTGGTTCTTTTCCAATCCAGCCTCTATCCCGTTTATTTGACCAAAAATACTCATAGTTACTTCCTCCTCCAGTTGGAGGCGCTTCTCCATCACTTCCCGCTGCTTGAGCCTGCAAAAAGCCTTCTATATCGATGCAGGATTCACAAATGGTAGTATCAGAAGGGTTGAAATTTGCCTCCAAGTTGTTTTCTTTTAGAGGGATGTCTTTGGTTACCTCTTTTTTTGTTCCATCTGCAAATTCTACAGTCAATTTGACCGAAATGCTGGTCCCCTGAGCGGCATCCTGTGGTACCAGGAAGTGCTCTTGCTTATAGTCAGCAGGCAACGGATTCCCATCTGAATCGGTCAATGGAGGATTGAACTCCCAATTGAATGATACTGGCCTGTAGTTTTGAGGAGTAATTTCACTGGTCAGTTGGACCGGATTATTGGAGCAGGGTTCTTCGGGATCCCAAGTAAAATCCACGGTGGGCTCGATATCCGCATTGGGAGCAAAGACAGGGAATATGGTTCCGCAAAAATCAGTTCCATTGAAAGGGTCTTCTTCCACCACCACAAGATTGAGGTCCGGTTCATTGGGGTTGGTAACTCTTCCAATCAACTGAGGACCCCCTGGTACTTCTTCATAAATGTAATACAATTGGCCATCCGGACCTGCTTTGACATCATACACCTGATGTAATCCAGCCGTAAGTGGGATTTCTTCTGGTGTTGCGCCGAGATTGTTGGTGGGTACCCGAAAAAGCTGATTACCTCGGGAGAAATAAATGAATTCACTATCCGGTGAAAATTCTGCTCCTTGGAGGGCTTCAGTTCCACCGGAATTTTCGATGGGTTCTGGACTGCCAAAATTGCCTGAAGCAGTATCGAATGATACGACAAGCAGGTCATCCCCGGGGTTTTCAGGAATGAGTATTAATCTTCCGTTTGCTTCATCGAATACAATACCTTTGGGAGTAAAAGGTATTCCTTGGGTATCAGTTGTGGTGAAGTCTCCTTCTGAGGTTCCAAATCTTCTTGAAATCAAATTTCCTCCCGCAAAGCTGATCAAAAAAGAGGGGGAGGACGGGGTTTTTACTACCAAAAGAGCGCCTTGTCCTGGTCCTATCGACTGGTTTTTGGATGTAATTTCTCCTAGAGGTCGTTCATTGCCTGCGGCTTGACCTGGAGCATTCATGTCTACTACCGCATAGTTTAATTGCCCACCGGGAGTGAGATAGAAAATATAGAAAAGTTTATTTCCATTTGGGTTATATTCTAAGAAACCTGTAGCTACGGTTTGTCTGCCATCGAAATTTCCATTTAATCCGGGAGCACTACCTTCTATCGGACTGCCACTAAAATCATAAACCAGCTCTCCATTGGTGTAGAATAGAGGCTGTCCGGTAATTGGGTCAATCGCAATGGCATTGTTGTTTTTTCCTATGATAACGGATCCAGGTAAAGTTTGAACATTTGCAGTACTTCCTTTGCCAAACGACAGGTAACTGTTATCTCCTGTGCCACAATTTCCAAAGATCCATTCGTTATCGTTGAAGCCTTGAGCCAATGAAAAAGTGCTCATTCCAAATACAATAAGGAAAAGGAAGCTGGCAAAAATTAAATTGAACCTTATGTAATTCGGGCTGCTTTTCATATTTTTCGAACTGCTTCTTAAAACAACGTGGAAGGCGATTCGTTTAGAAGCTGACTGAATATTCAAATAAACGAACAAATCCTTGTTACGGTCTCTACTGGTTTTGGTTTTTTTTGCGGCGCTGTGGTTTACCTCAGTGACTAGTGGATTTTCCCAAGATCCGCAATATAGTCAGTATTATGCCGCTCCTCTTTATCTAAATCCCGCTATGGCTGGTGGAGAGCTGACCGGAAGAGTAGGTTTTAATTACAGAAATCAGTGGCCATCCATCGATGCTCAGTTTACGACATTTTCTGCCTATTATGATACCTATCTTCCGGACTACAATAGCGGTATTGGTATCCATGTCATGCAGGATACGGAAGGTGCGGCTAAATTGAGGTCTACTTCTATATCTGCGCTTTATTCCTATGAGTTGAAATTGGCTGACAACGTGTATTTCAGACCGGGATTTCAAGCTTCCTACATCAGAAGGGAAATAGGATTTTATGAAAACCTGGTTTTTGCAAATCAGATTAATCCAACAGATCCATTTGGTCCACTACTTCCAGGTTCCGATATCCCTGGGCTAGGCGATCCGGTCAATATGCTTTCTCTCTCAGTCGGAGGGTTATTTTTTACAGAGAATGCTTGGGCTGGAATTTCTGCCCATCATGTCAATGAGCCAAATCAATCTTTTATTGATGGGGTGAGTCCTTTGCCCATGAAGCTTTCCTTTCATGCGGGATATCGAATTTCTCTTGGTGAGGGAAGCATGCGGGGTGATTTCACCCACCTGAGAAAACAGCGATATTTTACTCCTACCATTAATTACAAACGCCAAGGTCCTTTTGAACAATTGGATTTGGGTGCTTATTTCTATGTGGAGCCCATCGTATTTGGACTTTGGTATCGAGGACTACCCTTTAAACCCGTCGAAAGTCAAAGTAACCGAGATGCGATCGTCATGATGGTTGGGTTAAACCTGCTCAGTGGACTCAATATCGGTTATAGCTTTGATTATACTGTCTCACAATTGGGAATACAATCCGGTGGAGCGCATGAGCTTAGCCTTTCTTGGACGCTACCAAATAGCTATCAGGGAAAACCTTCTCGAAGGGACACCATCCTGCCTTGTCCTAAATTCTGATTTCCAAGTATGAGTGTTGAGAGTTTGAAATACCTGCTGGTCGGGGTGTTGGTTTTTGGATATTTGGTGAGAAAAACGCTGGGCTACCTCAATGTCAAAAATCCCATTCCCAGGGTTCCGGATACCTTATCGGAGTACCTTAGTTATTCCAAACTCCAAGAATCTAAGGCCTATCAACGGGAAAATTTCCTTTTCAAATTCATCGCCGGAACATTCTCCTTTTTGATAACCCTGCTTTTTATCACCCAAGGTTGGTTTGGAGCTATTGATACCTGGGTTGGGGAATTTGGGTTTCAGCCTCTGCTTAAGTCTTTGGTCTTTTTTGGGATTGTTTTCGTGGGGTCTGATATTCTTAGCCTTCCCTTCGACTACTATGCCACCTTTGTGATTGAGGAGAAATATGGATTCAATAAGACGACGGTAAAAACTTTTTTCTCAGACAAGATTAAAGGGTATCTGCTATCCATACTCGTAGGTGGTGGTCTGCTTTTGGTTTTTCTTTGGCTTATCCACCAGATGGGGAAAGATTTTTGGTGGCAGTTTTGGCTGGTCGCGATAGTCTTTATGGTTCTGGTGAATTTGTTTTACACCGCATGGATTCTTCCTCTATTCAACAAACTCACTCCGCTTGCTGATGGAGAATTGAAGCATAAAATCATGCATTATGCAAAATCAGTAAAGTTTCCTTTGGACAATATTTTTGTCATGGATGGCAGCAAAAGATCCTCCAAGGCAAACGCTTTTTTCTCAGGATTTGGCAGAAGGAAAAAGGTGGTGCTCTATGATACTTTGCTGGAACAACATCCCCCAGATGAATTGGTGGCTGTGCTGGCTCATGAAATAGGACATTATAAGAAAAAACACATTGTTTGGGGTATGCTGGCAGCCGTACTTCAGGTGGGCTTGATGCTTTTTTTGCTCGCTCAGTTTATTTTTTCTGAGAATATGAGTTTTGCTCTCGGAGGGAAGGCTTGGTCAGCGGAGTTGAATATCATCGGCTTTACGATGCTGTTTGCTCCCATATCCATGATTTTGGGAATTGGGATGAACTGGTTAAGCCGCAAGAATGAGTTTGAGGCAGATGCCTTTGCAAAACAAACCTTTGAAGGCAAGCCTTTGGCTGAAGCTTTAAAAACCCTTTCCGTTAAAACCCTCAGCAATATCAATCCTCACCCTTGGTATGTTTTTGTGAATTATTCGCATCCTCCTTTGTTGGAAAGGTTGGAGCGATTGGAGAAGTGAAGTTCGTGGATTGGAAAATTTTTGATCGTACCTTATTCTCCTCTAGTTTCTTTTTTATTTCAAAAGGCCTTTGAGCAAGACCAGATTTTTACCTTAAAATCAAAAAACCGCCAGATTACTCCAGCGGTCTTAGTTAGTTGTGTATCTAAGTCTTGATACTTCCGTCCAGCTACTTACTACTCAAAACTGGTTTCTTGCATCTCCAGTCTTGCTTCTAGACTCGATAAAACTCCTCCCATCCCTTTCTCGGTGGCATACCAGCCAAAACCTGATTGGCAAGAGGATTATTGGTGATCTGACGCGTTTCCCTGTCAAATTCCAACTTCACTCCCATCTGCTGAGCCATGACACCTAAGCAGAATACCTGACTCAGTGGGCCGGCTATTTCAAATGGAGATCTGGTTTTTTCTTCTCCTTTGCAGGCCTTCAGGAAGTTGGCAAAGTGATTGGAAGGACTCTGAGGTACTTCCGGAAGCTTGGATTCCCATTCTTTGGCTTTTTCCGCCGGAATGATGGAAAGTGTGCTTCCGTGCGAACCTCCCTTAAAGGTGAGCTCTTTACTGTAAATGATTTTTCCGGGATTCAACTTGGCAGGTTGAATCTGACCATTGCTTGGAGGCGGGATGTTTGGATCGAGTTCGGAGACTCCATATCCATCCGGAACAGCCGGGATATTGTCCAAGCCATCATACCATGTGATGGTCAGTGGAGGCATAGCACCCCGTGCCGGGAATTTGAATTCCAGAGTAGTGGACATGGGGAAGAAAAACATGTTGTGTCCGCTGAGCTTGACGGGATTGATTTCATAAGGCAATCCTAAGTCCAGAAATTCATGTGCCGTGTCAATGATATGTGCTCCCCAATCGCCTAAAGCGCCCATACCGAAATCGTACCAGCAGCGCCATTGCCCGTTGTGAAAATCTTTGTGATAGCCGTGAGGCTGGGCTTGGCTTAACCAAACATCCCAATCCATAGTGGAGGGAACAGGCTCTGGGGTCGGAAATTTGGAAATATTGGGATCCCATCCATGCCAGCGGCGACGGCTGTTCATATGCGCGGTGATGGCTGTGACATCTTTGATGATTCCGGCTTCTTTCCAGGTTTTGAATTGGAAATAGTTTCCTTCAGAGTGGCCCTGATTCCCCATTTGGGTGGCCAGTTTGGGGTATTTTTTTGCGGCAGCCATCATCAGGTCTACTTCCTGAAATGTGCGGGCCATGGGTTTTTCCACGTACACATGTTTTCCTTCAGCCAAGGCCATCATGGTCGCAGGGAAATGGGAGAAATCAGGGGTTGCAATACTCACTGCGTCAAATTCACCGCCGATTTCATCAAACATCTTTCGGAAGTCCTGATATTTTTTCGCCTTGGGAAACATATTCATTACTTCCAAAGTCTGCTGTCCGCCCATATCCACATCACAAAGGGCGACAATGTTACACAGGCCGGTTTTATCTAGGGCTTTGATGATTTCATTTCCACGGTTGCCTATACCGATGCAGGCTAGATTCACTTTATCAGATGGTGCAACGTAGCCCATGGATTTTCCAAGGACAGCAGGAGAAATCAAGGTGAAGCCCGAAAGTCCCAAAGCGGCAGTGGCTCCGGTTTTCAGAAAGTCTCTTCTATTGGTGGACATGTTTTTGGTGATTTTGGGGTAAGGACATCAGAATTTTTACTCACCTAATCTACCGAACACCTCTGAGAATTTTGGTAAATAGGGAGAAAATCAACGGAAACCATTTCGGAATAGAAATTTCCCAAAGGGGTCGCCTTCCATTTCAAATTTGTCTATCTTTTCCTAGCTAAATCTACCCTTACCTATGAAAGACCTGGCCGATTTTCATCATCCGATTACGGATCTTTTTGTTCAACCCAAAACTGCCTCGGATTGGGATCAATACCGGATCAGCAAAGAGCAGGTAGAGTTTTTTCACGAAAATGGATACTTGGCTGATATCAAGTTATTGGACGAGAAGCAAATTGAAGTGCTCAAAAAAGCATTGGACGAAGTGATGGATCCCAAGCATCCTTTGCATCACCTTTTTCATGAATTTCACAGTAATGAATCGGCCGATCCAAACACCGTTCTTTTCCATTCATTGGGTCATTGGCGGATTGCGGAGGCATTTCACGACGTGATCTGGAATCCTGCCTTTCGGATGGTTGCCAGTCAGCTTTTGGGAGACCGTCCGGTTCGTTTCTGGCATGATCAGCTTTTCTGTAAGCCGGCGCATCATGGAGGAGTGGTGGCTTGGCATCAGGATTATAGCTATTGGACCCGTACGGTGGAGATGCAGCATTTGACCTGTTGGTGTGGATTGGATGATGCTACCGAAGAAAATGGCTGCCTGCAGTACGTACCGGGATCGCACCGTTGGGGTTTACTCGAAAAGCCTGCTTTGGCCGGGGCCATGGATGGCTTGATGGCCATGCTCAGTGAAGAACAAAAAGCCCACTTCAAACCTGTCGCTATCCCATTAAAAGCAGGACATGCGGCATTCCATCATCCTCTACTGGTTCACGGAAGCTATGCCAATTATTCTCCACGATCAAGAAAGGCTTTTGTGCTCAATGTTTTTGCAGATGGGACCATTTCCAATACCGACGAACCTTTGCTTGCGGGAGTTCCGGTAATACCTAAAGGGGAGAAAATGGGAGGTAAATTCTTTCCTTTGATTTTTGATCCAAAAGAATGTAGAAACTAAAAGTTTTCAATAGGGAAATAGTCGTAGTGGATGAAGTAATGATTCTTCGGATTTATTCACTTCTATAATTGTTGAAAAGCCCAACTTCTTTTTAGTTTCGTAGCCCCTCACTAACCTTTGCTTCCAAATGGTACTATTGAAGAGAAAGAGGTTTGGGTGATGGGAAAAAAATGTCGTAATTCTTAAATCGTATTTAACCCAAAAATGGCTTCCGGACTATTTGCTCTTCTAGATGATATTGCCTCTGTCATGGACGACGTGGCTACCATGACCAAGGTAGCTGCAAAAAAAACCTCAGGTATTTTGGGAGATGACCTGGCTGTGAATGCTGAAAAAGCTTCTGGCTTTGTTCCTGACCGGGAACTGCCTGTGCTTTGGGCGATTTCCAAAGGGTCTTTTGTCAATAAGCTGATTATTTTGCCCGTTGCATTTTTGCTCAGTGCTTTTGCACCTGTGGTGGTGACGGTTATTTTGGTACTCGGAGGATTATATCTGGCCTATGAAGGTGCTGAAAAGATTTTAGAATGGATCATCCCTCACGCCCCTTCCCATGAAAAAATCAATCTTGAAGAAGAAATCACTCCTTATCAGGTAGTGGCTCATGAAAAAAAGAAAATTCAATCCGCCATTACTACCGATTTTATCCTTTCGGTTGAGATTGTCATTATTGCCATGAGCACAGTAGTGGATAAGCCGCTTTCCACACAGATTCTGGTTGTATCGCTTATTGCCTTGCTTGCTACGGTGGGTGTATATGGATTGGTGGCATTGATTGTCAGAATGGATGAGTTTGGCTACAAACTGATTGCACTCAACCCGGAGGATAATACCATTTCTGATAAGATTGGACGACTTTTGGTAAAAGCTTTGCCGGTTTTGATTCGCATTATTTCATTTGTTGGAACGATCGCGTTGCTTTTGGTTGCAGGGGGGATTTTTTCTCATAACATTGACTTTTTCCATCATTTGCTTCCGACTTGGCCAGAAATAATCAAAGATTTTCTAATTGGCCTAGGGGTCGGGATAGTGATTCTCATTCCGATTCTTATTTTTAGCAAAATCAAATCCAAATCAGGGGCTTCCTGATAAGTAAATAACCCCATGCCTATGCGACCGTCTTTTGCTTCCATTCGCGTTTTTTTCTTTTTTGTTTTCCTTGGCCTCCATTTCCTGGCATGCGCCCAAAATGGGGTGACTTTCCTTCAGTTTGAAGGCAAAGAAGGTCCTGGCAATGGAAAGCATATTGTCTTGGTGGCCGGCGACGATGAGTACCGCTCTGAGGAATCCATGCCCATGCTGGCCAAGATTCTTTCTTCTCGCTACGGATTCAAGACGACCGTCCTGTTCCCTATCGAACCTGCTACCGGGAACGTGGTTCCCAATTATCAAAACAACATTCCGGGACTAGAGCATTTGGAAACAGCTGATCTGATGATCATGCTGATCCGATTCCGTGAACTCCCTGATGAGCAAACCAAGCATATCGAAAACTTCCTCAAGGCAGGTAAACCCATCATAGGCCTGCGTACTTCTACCCATGCTTTTGCCTATCAGAAAAATAAAACCTCTCCTTTTGCCAAGTGGACTTGGAACAGCAAGGAGGCCGGTTGGGAAAAAGGTTTTGGGAAGCGCATTTTCGGAGAAACCTGGGTCAATCACCATGGCATCCATGCCAAGGAAGGTTGCCGAGCGCTAATTGATGGGGTGCAGGAAATGAATGATCACCCCATCTTGCGCGGTGTCAACGACATCTGGGTACCTGAAGATGTCTATGGTATTCAGTCGCTTCCTGAAAATGCCACCGTCCTCCTTCACGGGCAATCCACTGCTGGCATGGATGACAAGGCGCCTGTGATGTGGGAAAAGTCGGTCATGCCTATTGCCTGGACCAAGCCCTATCAGCTCGAAGGCGGAAAGCAGGGATTGGCTTTTGCCTCTACCATGGGTTCTTCTATGGGATTTCAAAGTGAGGATATGAGAAGATTGGTAGTCAATGCCTCCTTTTATCTTTTGGGAATGGGAGAAGGCATTACTCCCGAAATGTCCATGGATGTCGTAGGAGAGTACAAACCGACCATGTTTGGCTTTGATACCTTTAGGAAGGGAATGAAGGTTGGGGATTTTAAGTGATCGAAGTCTTCATCATTCGGTATTCGGAGTTCACTATTCCAACTTTTTTAATTTCGAATATCGAACGCTCAATGTCTAAAACCGAAGTTTTCAAGATTTATGTCAATCGATAAGTTTGTGAAATGAACAAAATAGGATTTAATGTGCTGGCTTGGTCAGCAGAGATTTCGGAAAATTTGTTTCCCATTTTGGACCGTCTGAAGGCCATCGGCTATGATGGCGCGGAATTTTTTATCGGAGGCACAGATGAAAGAGTCTGTCGGGCCGTAGGTGATCATTGCAAAAATATCGGTCTGGAAGTGACTACCGTGACCGTAATGGGACCTGATGAAAATCCGATCTCTCCCGATCCGAAAGTGAGGGAAAAGGCCAAAGAAAAGCTCCTTTGGATCCTTGACCGAGCTGCAGATTTAAACTCTCAAGTGCTCTGCGGGCCGTACCATTCTGCTTTTGCCACCTTTGCCAGCCGTGCCCCTATCGAGGACGAATACAATTGGTCTGCCGAAGTACTTCACTCGGTGGCTGATCATGCCCAAAAGCTCGGAGTCCTGATGACACCTGAGGCGCTTAACCGCTTTGAGTGCTACCTCGCCAATACTATGGAACAACTGGACTTCCTGCTTGCCAAGGTCAATCATCCGAACGTTCAGGCGATGTTTGACACGCACCATGCCAATATGGAGGAGAAAAAGCTGGGGGCAGCTATCGAGCAAATCGCTCCGAGATTAGGTCACTTCCATATCTCCGAAAACGACCGCGGCACTCCGGGTTCAGGTCATGTACCTTGGGATGAGACCTTTGCTACCCTGAAAAAAGTAGGATACAATGGCTGGCTGACCATCGAAGGATTCACCCGAAACGACCCAGCTTTTGCCAACTCAATCGGGGTTTGGAGAGAGTTCTCTGCTCCTTGGGATATGGCCGAAAATGGCTATAAGCTGATCAGAGAAATGGGGGAGAAATATAGATTATGATGGATATTCTATAGGTTTTGCCTAAAAATGGGCCTTAAGGGAGTGTAGATGTTTCCTGTTTGTATATCTGAAGGTTGAACAGACACCATTTTGCCATGCTTCCATCTTTTTAAATCAGAATAGTGCAATTTCAGTAAGCCTTTTAGGATTTTTTCTAAATTCTAAGATTCAAGTTGTTTAGGCCAGCAGGCTGTTTTTTTAACCGTTTCTGAAATTCGGATAAAAATATCCTAAATTGCACTAAAACTAAAGTTGTTTAAGATATGAAAGGGTCGATTTTTAGATCCAAATTGTTAAGTCTTCGAAAACCCGAGTCCATAGCGGGAGCCTATTTGATCCTGGGTTTAGTATGGATCACTCTTAGCGATAGGCTGGTAGAGTTGATGTTTAATGAGGATATAACACAGATATCCCGATTTCAGCTATTCAAAGGTTTTTTTTATGTTTTATTGACTTCCCTGTTGTTACATTTTTTGATCAGAAGGCTCTATGATCAAATCTCCAAGAGGAATCGAGAATTGGAGTTGGTATTTACCAACCCTGACCTCGGGATGCTAAAACTTGATTCGAAAGGGGTTTTGACGGAGCTAACTGCAAACATTGAGATCATGACCGGATATTCAAAACAGGAGTTGATCGGCAAACTGATTTTTGATTTGGCCTATCCTTTACCGGATGAGCGCAATTTGGAAGCATTCAGGCAAATCATTCAATCAGATCATAAGGAAGGGTTTCAGTTTCAGTTTTCTGTAAGAAGCAAAAATGGGGAGGAAATCATTTTCAACCTTTTTGGTATGAGGATATTGACCAAGCAAAATAAAGTGAGATCCTTTATTGTGGCTGTTGAGAATGTGACCGTGCAGCTTAGGTCTCTTCAAAATCTGGAGGCGAAAAACAAACAAATCATGGATCTTGCCTTTGATCAGTCTCATTTGGTGCGAGCTCCCTTGGCAAGAATCATGGCCATCACTTACCTGCTTCAAGAAGAAGGATTTTTAAGTGAGAGAGAAAAAGCCGAACAGATCAAAAAGTTGAAAGAGTCTTCCGATGAATTGGATTTTCATGTTCGAAATATTTCTCAGAAAATGAGAGTTTAATGTGATTTTAGGGGAAAAACGAACCTTGGTTATAGACCTTTCCTTTTTTGGCCTTTCCTTACATGAGCCTGAAATTCAGTGTTATTTAAGTTCTTCCTCTGGAATCGCCATGGTATGATTACCAAGAAGTCTCCATTTTCCATCCACCCAAGCGTAGCTTCTCATAAAATGATAGGTTGTCGGGCTGACTCCCCGATCCACCACGGTAAAACCACTTACCAGTCCGGTTTGACCAAGTATAACCACTTTTTGATCTCTTGGGATTCGGTTTCGGGTATCATCTTTTTGTCCGGCTTGGATTTTTTTTGCCCGGCTGATGACCGCTTCTTTTCCGTCAATCAGACCTGCATGATTGTGAACCCAGACGAATTCCTCGGCTACTAGATTTTCCAAAAACTCTACATCGGAGGTCAAAAGAGCTTTTTCCCAACCTAAATCCAACTGAAGAAGTGCATCTTTTTGGGTTTGAGAAAAACAGGAAAATTGAATCAAAAGGGCAAGTAAGGAGACAAGAATTATCTGTTTCATTTTAGGATTTATATGATTGATATGAGCAATTAAGGGGTTTTTCCTGAGCTAATTTTCCTGTTCATCTGCAGGGTCATCCCGAAAATCAAAACCAGGAAGATGCCCAAAAATCCCAGGAGAAATCCATAGCCTGTGAAAAAGGCGATTTTTCCGAAAAGAAATGGCATCAGGGTAATCCCCACGTAAGCACTCGCCATCTGGAATCCCATGATGCTTTGTGAATTTTTCTCCCCAAAATTGACTGGAGTCTCATGAAGCAAACTTGGAAAAATCGGTGCACAACCTAATCCCACAAGCAGAAAACCGGGAATGGTAGTAAAAGTGAATGGAAGGAATAGCAATACCAATCCTATACCAATGACCCCCTGGCCCAGGTAAACCAACTGCCGGTTGCTGAAATGGGCAGTCAAAAAACCGGATAAAAATCTTCCGATAGTAATACCCAGGAAGTACAAGGAGGTTAGCCTTGCCGCCTGATCGGCATCATATCCTTTTTCAAAAACCAAATAACTCGCTCCCCAAAGTCCAAACGTAGCTTCAATGGTGCAGTAGCAAAAGAATACCAACAGAGCATGCTTCAATCCCGGAAGAGAAATCAGCATGGAGAAAAGATTGGGTGATTTTTCTTCGGAGTGAGCTTCTTGCCTTGGGTTGTTTTTGATCCAAAGTGGAAGCGAAAGCAACAAAATCAGCACAAGTCCAAGCTGAATCCATGCCACCGTACCGTAACCACTCGACCAAGCATCGCCATTGGCCAAGTATCCGGCCATAATCATCGGACCGATCGCCGCGCCCACTCCCCAAAAGCTATGCAGCCAGTTCATGTGGCGGGCTTCGTAGTGCAGGGCCACATAATTATTAAGCGCCGAATCTACGCTTCCTGCTCCCAGACCCAAAGGAATGGCCAATAAGCAGAGGTAAAGAAATTCACCTGAAAGAGAAAAACCCATCAGAGCCAAAGCCGTCATCAGGACACTAAAGGTAGTCACGGCAGCCACCCCGAAACTTTGGATTACCTTTCCACTAAACAAACTGGAAACTACCGTTCCTGCTGCAACAATCATGGAAATAATTCCGGCATAGTCTGCCGGTACTCCCAAATCCCCGAACATCGCCGGCCAAGCGGCACCCAGTAAAGAATCCGGCAAACCAAGGCTGATAAAGGCCAGGTAAATAAGGAGTAGAAGAAATCTTTTTTTGAAAACCGGGGGAGAAGAAGCAAGCATAAATGGAGGATTCTTTGGTAGAATAGTGGATTTCTATTGAAAAATATTGAATTTAAAGAGTATGAAAAAATCAGTGTGGATTGCTCTTCTTTTTCTTGTAAGCCTTTCTGTTTTCGCACAGGAAACCCGTCCCAATATCATCTTCATCCTAACAGACGATCAGCGATGGGATGCCTTGGGTTTTGCAGGCAATCCGATCATCCAAACTCCAGAAATGGATCGCTTGGCAATTGGGGGAACTTACTTCGAAAACGCTTTTGTCACCACGCCGATCTGTGCTGCCAGTAGGGCAAGCATCTTGACCGGACTCTATGAGCGGACACATGGCTATACCTTTGGGCAAGGGAATATTAAGCAGACTTTTATGGATCAATCCTATCCTGCAGAACTCCGGAAGGAGGGATACTACACAGGTTTTTTTGGAAAGTTTGGAGTGAATTATCCTGGCTTTTCGGAGCTGTTTGATGAAGGAGAGGACTATGACCGCAATGGGAAATTCAATGACCGGAGAGGCTATTTTTTCAAGACTATCGGAAAGGATACCGTGCATTTGACCCGCTACACCGGACAACAGGCCATAGATTTTATCCAAAATGCCCCAAAGGAAAAACCCTTTATGCTTTCCTTGAGCTTCAGCGCACCTCACGCCCATGACCCGGCGTCCCTTCAGTATTTCTGGTCATCGGAATTTGATACGATGTACCAAAAGGTAACGGTTCCCGATCCGATCATGGCTACAGAAGCTGATTTTCTAGCCCAACCTGAGTATGTCCGAAAAGGAGAAAATCGAACCCGATGGTATTGGAGATTTGACACTCCGGAAAAGTACCAGCACAGCGTCACGGGATATTACCGCATGATCTCTGAGGTAGACACCGAGATCGGAAAGATCAGAAAAGCCTTGGATGAAAAAGGACTGGCCGAAAATACCGTCATTATTCTGATGGGTGACAACGGCTACTTTCTTGGTGAGCGCCAACTCGCCGGCAAGTGGCTGATGTACGAACCTTCCCTGAGGGTTCCCCTGATTGTCTTTGACCCGAGGAAAGAAGGAGGAATACGAAATTCCGCTTTTGCCCTGAATATCGATGTGACGGCGACGATTTTGGATCTTGCCGGGGCGAAAGTCCCCAAGACATGGCAGGGTGTTTCTCTGAACTCACCTGATTTGTCCAAGCGGAAGGAATTTCTGACCGAACACCTTTGGCAGACGCCCATTATTCCGCCCAGTGAGGCCTTGAGAACAGAACGATGGAAATATTTCCGCTATATCAATGATCCCAGCCACGAGGAATTGTATGACCTGAGCGTGGATCCTTTGGAGAAAAATAACCTGGCAGACGATCCTGCTTTTCAAACCATCCTTCAGGAGCTACGAACAAGGATGGAGAAAAAGATCGCTGCGTACCTGAAGAATAGATGAAGTCAGACTAGTCAAAAGTAAAATAAAGCTGATTTAAAGAATCCTTTATTTTTTCTTTGTAGTCAAATCGGTGGTCCTTTTGGGATGTACGAGAAGGTCCGGTTCCATTTTTTGGCTAATCTGCTTAGGACCTATTTTTCCTCCAAGTCCATCGTCTTTGTGAAAAGGCTGAACCTTTTTTCCTGTTACTGATCGTTGGCTTTCTTCGAGATTGAGGTTCTCAATGGATTTGGACTCAACAGGGATTCCGCCTTTGGGTACATCTTGGCCAATGGGGGTGATCGTTTTTTGAATTGCGGATTTGTCTGGAGTTGATTTTCTGTTTGCCATGGGATTTTAAGTTTTAGGATTAAAAGATTCTCCTGCAGGGCCATAGTGGATGGTGATTTCCTCATGAGGAAGGATGTCCTGCCTGGCGCGGAAGGTTAGAATTTTTTGGTTGATTTCGCGTGTGTAGCTGCAATTGGGTTCGGGGGAGTGGTTGTAGAGTGAACCAAAGCCAAGTGCCAGTGCCAAGGATTTTTTGCGTTTATCCCAGAGAAAAACATAACGCTCAAGAATGTTTCCTGCAAAGCGATAGTGGTCTCCTTGGTCTAATTCGATGATGCAACAGCGTTCAATGAGCTCTCCTTTGCGAAAGCACCGGCCTGCAAATACTCCACGGCCTTTCGATTCAGTAGAGGATATGTACAAATCTGTATTTCCAGTCAAGCGGGCTGGAGACCTAAAATCCCGTATCGTATCCATTAAATTTTAATGAGTAAAAGAGTCAGGTAGAAGTTAAAGAAAATCGCTTGAAATCTCTATTTCCTGATCTTGATGGAGATTAAATCATCGTGTACCTTGCCCTCCCAACCATCATTTCCCAATGAAATTCCAATTTTTATCCTTCTTGCTATTCTTTCTTTTTGGGGCCAAGAACCTTTGGGCCCAACAAAGCAAAACAGTATATACTTCAGAGACACTGAAAATAGAGCAGATCAGTCCCCATACTTTTGTCCATATCAGCTACCTGAGTACGCAGGACTTTGGCAAAGTCGCTTGCAACGGAATGATTGTTATCGATGGCGGTGAGGCCTTGGTTTTTGATACGCCCACGGACGATGCCGTGAGTAGGGAGTTGATCGATTGGCTGGAAACCGACCAAAAGACCAAGGTTGTCGGAGTACTCGCTACCCATTTTCACAACGATTGTCTTGGAGGATTAAATGAGTTTCATGCGCATGGTGTGCCCTCCTATGGGTCTACTCAAACCCAAGCTTTGGCAAAAGCCGCCACGGATCCTGTGCCTCAAAATGGATTTGTGGAGCAGTTGATCTTGGAAGCGGGAAAAGTGGCTGTCGTTACCCGTTTTTTGGGGGAAGGACATACCCGGGACAATGTCGTAGCCTATGTTCCTGCTGATCAAGTGCTATTTGGAGGTTGTCTGATCAAAGAAGTTGGGGCTACTGTAGGCTATTTGGGAGATGCCAATACAGGGGCTTGGTCTGGAACTGTCCGGCAGGTGAAATCCACTTTCTCGGAAGTTAAAACTGTTATTCCCGGTCATGGCAAAATCGGGAATGCGGAATTACTGGATTATACCATCCGATTGTTTGAGGGTAAATGAGGAATTGAGCGGAGATTTTTGGGCTATCCCCTTGGTTTTGTCGGCTTGTTCTTGGGTTTCAGGGTAGATTAAAAAGAATTTTTGAAATCCAACTATTGGTCATCCTCTCCAAGATTTGCCTCATTTTCAAAAATTTCAACATCCCGAAAAAGACCCATTTGTCACTTGCCTCACAAATGAAATGCCCATGAGAAAATGCTTCTCACACAAGGGAATGATTATCTAGGGCATTCCATGTGGCAAATGAAAATCAAATTATCAACACATGAAATATTCCGGTTGATTTTTTCGATTCCGGGACTGGGTCTTTTTTGCCCAACCACTTTGAAGGAATTTTTTCTCGGGGAAAAAGCTTTTGCCCAGTAGGCCCACTTTGGAAAATACTTTTCCTAATTCAGTGGCTTATGGATTTTTAGCACATAAAGCGCCTTCGTTGCTGTTGCAAAAGTTTTACGACCTACTGTTTGCTAGGGGCGAATTTTAGGAAATTCAGATTTTTTGATTTTGATAGAAATAGAATTGAAAAAATGTCTGGTGAATGTGAAGCTTGTCTGCAAGGAATTAGAGAAGTAAATGGAAGTTTTTTTGGTAAAACTAAGTAGAGTAAGACCTGCTTGTCGATGTGATTTCCATAGGATGGAATTTTTGAGAACAGGGATTACAAATCCCTAATGAAGGTTGTTCGGAATTCCCTACGATCACTTTTGGTCCACACCCAGCTTCCCCTCACTACATTCTAGGTGAAAGGATGCTAGGACACCCTCAACCAACTCAGGGGTTGCAGCGGTCGCAGTACATAGGATCCTCGGTGGTTTTCCCGTGAGGAAAGTGGACTTGCTCGGTATGCCCGCAATGTATGCAGGTTTTGGTCTGAAAAAGAGTGGATCTCGTGGGTGTTCCGCACCAACTGCAAGGAAGTCCGGGTTCGGAAGCGACCGCTGCAAAGCCGGGTAGGGAACAGGAGGGACAGCAGGAACGGATTTTTTCCAAAAGCTTTTGGGCTGTTTCCTCAATCACCTTCATCCGGGTGGGATTCAGATGGGCCCTCATGTCTGTCTCTACATAGGCGCTGCCGTGCTTTTTCAAAAGCTGTTGTCCGAGATCGAAAAGTAGGTAGTGATCCGTGATGCCTTTGTGGATTTCGACTTGGCTGTCTTTTTGATTTCTCAAAATCAATCCATGGCTTGGGAAAAGCGCTTTTTGAGCAAAGTCCTCCAAAGCATCCAATCAGCTGAATTCCTGACCTCCAAAATTGGTCTCGATGCTCAGGTGTCGGGCGAAGATTTCCAGCTGGTTTTTTCGATCCAAAAGGAGCAGCCATTCTTCATTGGCAGGTAGGAAAAAAGCAGAAGGATGCGCGCCAAAGGAACCCTCACTGGCCAGGGCCAAATCGGCACCCGAGAGCTCCATCGCCAGTTCGCACTTACGCTTGGCCGTACTGATTGGGTCTAATGTTCGCTCGATTTCTCCTGAAAATGTACCCAAAAGATCCGTGTCGAGACCTTCCGCAAGCTCACTCTTCACCCCAAGCTTTTCATCAAAAAGTGGCTGGAGCACACGTTCTTTTCCATGCTTCGTGGCGATGACCAGCCTTCGGCTTGAAAAGAGCTCGTTTAGTTTTTCAAGTCCCATACTTCCAGGGCTTTTCCTTTGGCACCTTCGTGGAAAGTTCCTTTCTCAAACACCAGTTGGCCGTTGACCCAGGTGTGGGTGACCTGACTGTGAAAGGTCGTGCCTTCCAGCGGAGACCAGCCGCATTTATAAAGAATGTTTTCTTTGCTTACGGTCCAAGGATGATTCAGGTCCACCAAAACCAAGTCGGCAAAGTAACCTTCTCTTACAAAGCCTCGCTCCTTGATTCGGTAAAGGATCGCAGGATTGTGGCACATTTTCTCTGTGATTTTTTCCAGGCTGATTTTTCCCTGATGGAAAAATTCAAGAAGGCAAACCAAAGAATGCTGAACCAGAGGAGCACCGGACATGGACTGGAAATAAGGCTTTAGCTTTTCTTCCAAGGCATGCGGGGCATGGTCGGTGGTGATCAGATCGATTCGGTCATCCAACAGCGCAGCTAGCAGGCCCTCTGCATCTTGTTGGGTTTTGATCGCGGGATTCCACTTGATCAGCGTTCCCTTTTTTTCATAATCCCGATCGGTAAACCACAGGTGATGGACAGATACCTCGGTGGTGATTTTTTTCTCGGAAAGGGGAATGTCATTTCGGAAAAGTGCCGTTTCCTTGGCCGTGCTTAGGTGGAGGATATGAAGTCTGGCGCCGTGTTTTTCAGCGAGGCTGATGGCCCGTTCAGTAGCCTCAAAGCAGGCCTGTTCGCTGCGAATCAGCGGGTGAAATTTGACCGGAACGTCCTCTCCGTACTGTTCACGGTAGATTTCCTCGTTTTTCTCAATGATTTCCTCTTTTTCAGAATGAATGGCAATTAGGCCTTTGTAAGTAGAAAAGATCTTCTCCAACATATCCGGACGGTCGGCCAGAATGTTTCCTTTTCCTGAAAAATACAATCCGTCATCTGTGATCGCCAAAAGTCCTGAAGTATCCCATTGCAGTACTTCGTCCAGATTTTCCCCATTGATGCCGAGCAAAAAGCCATAATTGGCAAGGGATTTTTGCGAAGCAATCTGATATT
The DNA here is from genome assembly GCF_014324365.1 of Algoriphagus sp. AK58. GTDB lineage: Bacteria > Bacteroidota > Bacteroidia > Cytophagales > Cyclobacteriaceae > Algoriphagus. The sequence goes on along the minus strand of NZ_QEIG01000018.1, from coordinate 85,436 downwards.
TTTCTGCCAAGAACTCCAAGTTCAGGGTATTGGGACGGGTGTTGGGCATGTCGATAAAGGACGTGACACCACCTGCCACGGCAGCTTTGCTTTCGCTGTGGAGGTCTGCCTTGTGCGTGAGTCCCGGTTCGCGAAAGTGCACCTGTCCGTCAATAACGCCCGGCAGGAGGTATTTTCCCTTACCATCGATCACCACAAATTCATCTTGGGCAGGTATCGAACCGATTTCCCGGATTCGCTCGCCAACGATCAGGATATCGGTCACTTGGATTTGGCCTTCGTTGACTAGGGTAACTTGCTGGATAAGGGTAGAGGTGGACATATCAGGGGAGATTTGACTGCAAAGAAATGCTCGAATTCTGACGCGTGCAAAAGATGGGAGTATGGAAAGTGATTTAGTTTTTTAAAAACCAGTGGGGAATAAAAAAAGCGGAATGAGACATTCCGCTCAGATCGTGCCTAGCATTTCTCCACTACATCTCCCAATCCGTTCTTACCGGTTCTTTGATGTATTGATCGGCCTCCGGAAGGCCTTTTGCTTTCATGTTTTCATAATCCCATTGGATCAGTTTTCCTCCCATTCGCAGGGACAAGACACCCAGCAAGGTAATCTCAGTCAATCGGGAACCATACTCAAAATTGGCAGAGGATTGCTCCTTATTTCGGATGGCATTGACCCAATCCTGGAAGTGGCCTGAAGAACGGGTGATCGTTGGCTTGGGTGGTTTGATGTTGTTTCTGAGTGATTCAGGGAATACCTGTGGCTTGCGGCCACTGCCGTCATTGATGATGATGCCTTTGCTGCCCACAAACATGGAAGCTCTCGCGGGGTAGGCATAGCCTGCTGGCAAGGCAGGATGCAGGTCTGGCTTTAAGCCACCGGAGTACCAGTTGATCTTCATGGCTTTTTGGTCACCTTTCGAAGAGAAATTGAAATAGCCGATTTCCCCATAAGGAGCGATTTTGCTGTCGGAATAGCCTGCAGGGAATACCTGAACTGTATCGGGACTTTTCAGATTAAAGGCCCAAGTCACGGCATCCAAGTCATGGCAACCAAAATCGCCCAAAGCCCCACAACCATAATCCCAAAAATCCCTCCAAGTGACCGGAACGTAATTTTCATGGAAAGGCACCATTTCCCGGGGGCCGATCCATTGATCCCAGTCAAAACCGACAGGCATGGTGCTTTTGCCTTCCGGTAGCCCTTTCAAGCCGGGCAGCCAACGTCCTGCGGGAACCCAAGCATGGCATTCTTTGACTTCTCCGATCACACCGGCACGAAGGTATTCGACCGTTTCACGGATTCCGTCGGTGGAGTGGCCCATATTCCCCATTTGGGTCATCAGGCCGGTTTCCCGGGTGACTTTGGCTACCTCGCGGGCTTCCCAGATGTTATGGGTGAGGGGTTTTTCGCAGTAGACGTGTTTGCCCATTTTCAGGGCCATGAGGGCAATGTAGGCATGGGTGTGGTCTGGGGTAGAGATCACAATGCCGTCCAGTTCGGAGGCATTTTCCATCATTTTGCGGAAATCGTTGTATTGAGCCACGCGCTTGGTGTTGCCTTTTGCGGCTTGCTGTGTCTCGATCATTTCTGTCACAGGTCCTCTTCCGGCCTCTGAGCGGTAGTAAAAATCAGCCAGATTCCAGTAATAGGCTGGGTCTGCCACTGCTGAAATATTCACATTTTCCAGTTTCAAAAAATCCTGTGCGTTTTGCTTCCCTTTTCCACCTGCACCGATGATGCCCAAGTTGACCTGATCACTTGGCGCTGTGTAGCCAGGTCCTCCAATCACGTGTCGGGGTACAATCATCATTCCTGCACCGCTGAGTGCAGCGGCTTTCACAAAATCTCTCCGGGAAAAGGGTGCTTTATCGTTTTTCATGGTTAGTAAGGGTTCGATCGGTTTAAATTTATTCGATTTCACCGATGCATCCATCACCACTCGGGATTCAATTTCGGCCCTCTGCGGAATAAATTGGGGTAAAAAACAGGTGATTTTTGGGCTAAAGCCCGTGGGAGAAAGGTCAGGAATTGACGGGAATGGGCTAAAGCCGCATTCCTATTCAAAGATTGGGATAATAGGCTATGTGCTGCCTCCTGCTTTAGCTGGAGAATTCAGGTATTAGGTGATATTTGCTGGGCTTTAGCCCAATTCTGTTTATGGAGAGGTAAAGGGGAATTTTGAATTCTATTAAAATAAAAAAGCGGGGTTTCATTTCCCCGCTTGTTCAATCGCTTTTTGCTTATGTGATTTAGTCTTTTTCATAGAAATCAACTGTTGCCAGAAGAACACCTTCATGGATATATATATCATCTACACTCTCAAGTAATATTTTTGTTTCGTTTTTATCTTTATCGAAAACACCTAAGTGCTTTTTTGATCCATTAAAACGTAATCGACAAAGAGGCTTTCTGTTATTATCATCTAATAAGATTCCAAAATAGCTTTGGGTATCTCTTCCTACAATTCTCTCTTTAGAAATCCTTCTTCTTAAAATTGCCTGAACAATTCTATAGCCTTCCATCTCTTCTTCGGTTGTCACTACCTTTGTTTCCTCTTCTTCTTCAGGAGAAGGAATTGGAGCAGCGGACTTTTCTTTTTCCGACTCTTTTGAAAGAGCATTAGTTAGTCTTTCATTAACCTTTTCAGATATCATTTGGGCAAAAGCCCTTTGTACAAGTTCAGTAAATTGCTCAAGAACTTGAGCAGTTATTCGTCCTGAATAATTCTGACTTGCGAAATGTTTCACAAATTCTGGGCTTGGATTAGACAGTTCTGCTTCAATAGTTTTTCTTATTCCTTTAAGATATTTAAGAACCGAAGCATTGTTTATGATTTTGTCGACATCAAAATTCGATTTATGGAATTTGGCTATTTCACCGATTAAATTCTCTCTAAGCTTAGTTATATCAAATTCTAAAAATGGCTTTTCATCCATCTTATTAGGCTCTTCCAAATCAGAATAAAATCTATATTCTACCCCATTAGTGAGGAGTGAAAAACGAGTTTTAGTAACATGAAAATATCTAAAAAGTTGTGATCCATGAACATCCAATTTTTCTCTCCAATGCTTACATTCAATGATTAGGATGGGATTACCGTTTTGGAAAATTGCAAAATCAACTTTTTCTCCTTTTTTTAAGCCAAGATCCGCAGTGAATTCGGGAACAACCTCTAATGGATTGAATATATCGTATCCTAGCAGATTTATAAAGGGAAGAACGAATGCGTTTTTGGTAGCCTCTTCAGTACCAATTTGCTCTTTTAATGTGGAAACTTTTTCAGAAAGAGCCTTAATTTGGGGCATTATGTCCATGGTGTTTTTTTAAAAAGGTTAGTTAAAAATCGTTTTTACACCTGTAAAAACGTAAAAATATAACATGAAAAACTAAACAATCAAAATTGATTTGAAATTTCAGTTATCGCCTTTTTAAGATCGGAAAGAATAAGTCCGTTAAAGTGAATTTCTCCCTCGCTTCCACTATTGCACTGTTCTCTGCCCCATGGCCTTTGCGCTATTTCAAACTATCTTATTTTTAAGAACCTGGACTTTTCCAAAAATTGCCATGGATGCACTGATCCCTAATGGTATGATTCCTGCTTTCGGAAAAGCAGGAAAACTGCAAACTTTTTCTTTGTGCCTTCTCTCTAAACCTTAGTGTCCTTTGTGGTAAAAATCAATCCATCATCCCTCTTCCTTCAAAAATCTTCGGAATACATTTTTCGATTCGGCTGAGACGGGTAGCGGATTGCTTGGCTCCGGTGAAGTGGATCAGGTAGCCTCGCTGTCTTCCGGGAGTAAGTGCAAAAAAAGCCTTTTCTAAGCCCTCGTGTTCTTCAAATTTCTGAATGAGTTCCTCGGGGATTTCTTGGGCAGAGGGCTCCGGTTTTTCGAGTTTTTTTCCGGACTTCTCGATTTCGATGGCTTGGGAGAAATAGGCTTTGAGTTCTTTTTCCAGTTTTTCTGCCTGATCCAATTCCGTAAATCGGATGATCCTTCCCTCGTGGGAATTAGGACCCGGCAAGTCTAAAATTCCTTTTGGATCCTGCATCAAACTTCCCTTCAGGAAACTCAAGACACAGGAATCATTGAAAACTCCGAGCATGATCACGTTTTTCCTTTGGAGTGTATAGGTGGGCACTCCCCATTTCCGCTCTTCCGTCAGTTCGGTTTCCAGTAATAGTTGCCGCAGAAATTCCAGAATGTCAGTCCATCGATGAACCTTGCAGGCAGGCGTTGCTCCTTTTGGGCAGCGCATGCAGCCTTCGAGGAGAAATTGGTCAACTTGGGGATTCATCAGAGGTTAAGGGTTAAAAGGTTCAGTGTTCAGGATGACTCTTGTTGTCAGCTTTGCGTTGTCAGGGTTGTCACGTTGTCCTGAAATCACAGGGTTGAATCTGGTAATTAATGCTTCCGCCGACAACAGCATAGCGGACAACCTGACAACATTTCAACGTACAGCGACTATTAAATGATACCAGTTACATTTTTTACTCCTCCCGAAACTCCAAAATATCTCCCGGCTGACAGTCCAGCGCCTTGCAGATGGACTCCAGGGTGCTGAAGCGGATGGCTTTGGCCTTGCCGGTTTTAAGGATCGATAAGTTAGAAAGGGTAATGTCGACCTTTTCGGAAAGCTCGTTGAGGGACATTTTCCGTTTGGCCATCATCACGTCTAGATTCACGATAATTGCCATGGCTTAGATGGTTAGGTCATTTTCAGCTTGTAACTCCAAGCCCTTTTTAAATACTTGTGCAATTACAAAAATGATCGAGCCCATCAACAAGTAGACGTAATTGTCATGCCACAAACCTTGAAGCGCGCTCAGTTCCATGCCTTTCATTGCGGGAATTTCCGAAAAGCGAAATGCGATGATGCCAAGTGTCCCAACGGCAAGGATCATGTAGCTTATCCGTGAAATCAGTGTCGCGATTTCGGGACTGAAAGGCTTAACGAGATTGAGCGTGCTGAAAATTTTGATGGTAAAATAAAATGCTAAGGCCTTCATTAAGCTAATCGCAAGGGTGAGACTGAATAAAATCCCAAAATGGACATTATTCAGGTTAAATAGCTGGGAAATATCCTTTCCCATCATCCAGTCTTTTGCCCCTTCAGAATCGAATAGGTGGTAAAAAAACAAGATGAGTAAATAGGCTGAAGTGGTGCACATCGCGCAGAAAATCAGTGTGGAAATCACGTCTATAACCCAGAGAAGGGTATTTGTGGTTTTTTTCATGATGGGATAGTTAGACAGTCAATTCACTTTCATCCTGCAGTTCAAGCCCTTTTTTGAAAATCTGGGCAATCACGAATACTACCGCAGCCATCATCAGAAAGGCTGAATAATCGTCCCAATGAACATAGGCATTGCCGACCGGAAAGCCCTGTTTGGCCAGTTCATCAGTGACTCCCTGAGCGACTGCACCCAGGATACCCACCGCAAAAATGCAATAGCTGATCTTGGAAATCAGGCGGGACATTTCCTGGCTAAAGGGCTTGTGTATATTCAGGTATTGGAAAATCAGGGTGATCAGATAGAAGGTATAGGCCTTCAATCCATTTACCCCGATCGCCAAGCCAAAAAGCAAACCAAAATAGAGTTCACTTTGAGTAAAGAGCTCGGTGAGATCCAAAATGAGGTACTGATTTTCCGGTGGAAAAACCCGGAATTGCATGAAGGCATAGTTGAACATCAAGGCACCAGTCTGATAGCACAGCGCGATGAAAATGATCCATGAGATGACATGGAGGAACTTGATGACGAGGTCGGTTTTCGGTGACATGGTGGAGGAAGCTTAGACAGTCAATTCATTTTCATCCTGAATCTCCACGCCTCGCTTGAAGACCATCCCAATGGCAATTAGCAGGGCTGCCATCAGTAAAAACTCAAAGCCGTTGCCCACCATTTCCTGCACTCGATCCAGTTCATAGCCCCTTTTCACCATTCCCTTGAATACTCCCGATGCCAAAATGACCGCCACCCCGATCTGAAAAGCCACATAGCTGATGGAGGAGATGAGTTTGGACACTTCCCTGCTGAATGGATGAACGAGGTTGATCTTGAGAAATACCCGAATCATCAGGTAAAAAAGGTAGGCTTTTTGGCCGGTGACAAACAGGATGATGGAAATTATGCCTCCATAGTACCAGATATTTTGCTCCCGTAAAGCCGAAAGATTGAGGCCTTCGAAGAGGTTTTGGGATACGACTGGATTAAACAGGCTGTAGATAAACGTGAACAACAGGGCTCCAGCTTTGATGCAAAGGCCGATAAAGATGGACCAGATGACCACGGTGATGAGCATCAAAGAAGGCTGATTGACCCACTTTTCTTTCCATTGAGTTTTGATTGAGTTCATAGAGGTATGGATTTGATTTTTCAAAAGTCAGTAAAAATTTATTGAAAAACAATAAATAAGTATTGAAAAAAAATATTTTTCAAAATGGGGAATTCTTTGCCTGGGAATCTGATAGTGTATTCTATGCGGTATTCCTAGTCTTTCATTTCTAATGAAAGAAGTCTTTCAATGCGAATGAATAAAGTCGATTGGGTTCAATGAAACTTCCTTTAGTGTTTTGCCCCTAAAAAAGCAGAGCAGGAAATGCCAATCTGCTTTGGGTCTGTGGACCTGATTTTAAACCTTCCAGGTTTTCAAAACTTGGCTGGCTTCCATCCATCCTCCAAACTTATCGAGTTCATTCCGCCTTTGAGCGAATGGGTTTTAAAGCTGTGAAATCGGACTAGTGGAAGGAATGGTCGTTTTCTACAAAAGTTTTACCCCAGAATTTTCCTCACACCATTGAATCAAACGATTTTGATAACCCTCATCCCATACGGCTGGATGTGGGCTTTTTACCTCCTGATGCCGGAAGTATTTTCCGGAAACCTTGGCTTCCTCTTCTTCACTGGTTGCCAACCAAATCTGGGTTTCCACGCCTTTTTGGAGATCATCTGGAGCGTTTTTGCCTCCCATTTTAGTAGGTACCCAGCCCGGGTCTACGGCATTGGAGCGAACATCCGGGAAAAGTCTGGAAAATGCAGCAGTCAATGCGGTGACCATCAGCTTGGAGTCGGAGTACGTGGTTTGTTCCAACTCTTCCTTTTTTGAAAAGGCTTGACCTCCCATGTGCATATTCGAACTGAGGTAAATAAGTCGTTCCGGTTTTTCCATCAAGGCAGTCAGCACAAAAGGTGCGAGGACGTTCACACGGAAAATAGTGTCGGAATCTTCATGAAGAACTCCGGCGTTGTGAATGACAGCATCGAATTTTCCGAGTTGGTTTGCTTCCTGAGCCATTTTTTTAGTCTCTTCCAGATTGGATAAGTCCCCGACTAAAATCGCCTTGGCATTTGGAAATTGGTTTTCCAGCATTTTTGCACGCTCGGTATTTCGGGCGTGCAAAACAACCTGATGCCTTTCCTGAATTAATTTTTCTGCGGCCAATTTGCCCAAGCCATCAGAAGAACCAGTAATGAATATTCGAGCCATCTATTTGCTTTAGTTTTACTTAGGTTATGAAATCGATAATCTCATTTCTTCCAATAAAATTAGATGGAGCTAAAAAACATAATCGAATCAATTACGCATTGAAAGCTGTTGTTAATGCCGGCTTCAATTTTGGTCAATCAATATTCTTCAGGAATTTGGCTGGAATACCTCCAACAACAGTATTGTCGGGCACATCTTTGGAAACAACTGCTCCGGCGGCTACTACGGAATTTTCGCCTATGGTTACGCCGGGCAGAATTGTTGCACCCGCACCGATCCAGGCATTTTGCTTTATTACGATGGGTTTGGAAATCAGGCCTTTTCGAGTGGCAGGATCAAGGGGATGATTTTCGGTCACGAGTTTGACCTGGGGACCGATGAGCACATTATCCTCGATGGTGATTCCGCCTAAGTCCAGGAAGGAACAGCCGTGATTGATGAAAACGTTTATGCCGATCGTTGTAAACCTCCCAAAATTGGTAGTGAATGGAGGGAAAATTGTAGTGCTTTCATGTACTTCCTGATTCAGAATCTGACTGAGAATTTGCCTTGCTTCACCGATATCTCCGCTGGCATTAAGTTTTCCGATCAGTCGCAGGGTTTCTCCCACGATAGGAAGTACGACAGAGAAAGCTGGGTCATTTGGAGGGATGACTTCTCCGGAATTGAATCGGGCGTAGGCTTCAGCTAGGGTCATAAAGGCAATTGAGTTTAAATGGAAACCAGTTTTTTCTGCAAGAGAATCAGGGTTCAAAATTCGACAGTATCCCGCTCTGCTTCGTAACTCAAATCAAATCAAGACTTAAGAAAATCAAACAGTTTGTTCTTGGATTGATGTTGGAATTAGCTCATTGTGGAGTGATCCTCAGCAAGGCATCCGGTGCGTTGGTGAGTACGTAAAGCGCTCCGTCGGGGCCAATTTTGACGTCCCGTACCCGGCCCATTCCTTTCAGGATCACTTCCTGACTGATCAATTTGTCTCCTTCGATCACCAATCTTCGGATTTCCTGATCTTTGAGAGCGGTGATCAGGAGTTGATTTTTCCATTTGGTGAAAAGATCCCCGGTCACGAATTCAGCTGCGCAGATGGCAATAGAGGGATCATAGTACGTGATGGGCTGCTCCATGCCTTCTTTGGCTGTAAGACTTGTGATGCGGCTGTCATCGTAATTGACACCGTATGTAATTACAGGCCATCCATAATTACCGCCATTTTTCAGCAAGTTTACCTCATCTCCACCTTTTGGACCGTGATCAGTGAAGTAGATTTTGCCGGTCACCGGATGCTGGGCCAGGCCTTGGACATTCCGTGTGCCTACTGCATAGATTCCCTGCAGGGTTCCTTCTTTTTCGTAGAAGGGATTGTCGGTTGGGATGCTTCCGTCAGGGTAGATCCGGAATATTTTTCCTTCTGCCCGGGAAGGCAACTGAGGATTGATCCCCTCTGCAATGCTTTGCTGCATGTCTCCCGTGGTGAAATACAGGTAACCTTCCTTGTCAAACAAAAGGCGGCTTCCCCATCGCGTTCCTCCTACCACCAAAAAGGAATCCGGGGCTTGGAAAAGTGTCTCTTCTTCCACCCATTGGTAATCTTTGATTTTACCTCGGACCACTTTGGTCATGGCTGGAGAGGTCTTATCGGCTGTGTTTTTGGGATTGTGTGAAAAGGCAAAATAGATCCAGCCGTTTTCCGAATACTTCGGGTCCAAAGCCAAATCCATCATTCCTCCCACCAAGTCGGTTCCGTAAATGAAAGGAAGTCCGGTTACCCGTTTGGGATCGAGTTTTCCATCGACTACCCAGTACAGTTCGCCTTTGTTGCCGGAAATCAAGGACCGATGCGCATCGACAAACTCGATCCCCCAAGGGAAAACCAATCCCTCGGTGACGAGTTTTTCTACCTTGAGTGTGTAATCCTGGGTGCTGAAGGTCAGCGTTTCGGTGGATTTTTCTTGGGTAGGTTGGCTTTTTCTAACTCCCAAAATGTAGTCGGTTAGCTCTCCGATTTCGTGGGTAGGCAATGCATTACTCCATTTGATCATGGTCGTATTAGGAATTCCATTGCTGATACTTTGGCTGATATCGGCAGGATTATTCCCATACTTTAAGTTTTCCGCCAAAAGCGAAGTGCCAGCCGGGGTTCCTTTTAGGTCAGCGCCATGGCAACCCGTACAATACATTTTGTAAACCTTTTCTCCATTTTGAGCAGAAGCAGAAAGCGCCACCAAGCTCCAACTGGTTAGCAGAAGTGCAAGTCCGGAGATTTTCATAAGCGTGTGGTTCTTGGGAAATCGTTTATTGGAGATGTTACAAAAAATCCGAGAAGGGATTTTCTACATTTAAAGGTGAGGAATAATTGAATATTGAACTTAAGAAAATCAAACGGATTACTAAGGATTTCAATTCGTCTTTTTGGCAAGAAAGGTCTAAGAATCATCAGAATTTGTGATGTAATCTGATGTGGAAAAGTAAATAGGGTGTGTCGTTCAATGTTAAAAATGCGGGATCCATTTCAGCTGCCTATACTTGCCAAGAATTCAGGCGCTGTAAAAATTGGAATTGCTGAGTTTTTAAAGTCCATCTTATTTCTGGTCAGGATCAGATTGCAATTTGACTGAAGCGCACAGAAATATTGGACGGCATCTTCAAAATCACTGAAAAGTGAAAAGAGACTCTTGTCTATCGTTTCCTGGTTGGCTTCTGCCACTTGGCAAAGAATGGAGAACTTTTGAAGCTTGAGTAGGGCTGATTCTTTTGTTTCAAATTTTGATAAAACATACTCAGCCGTAGTGAAGGAAATAGGGGAGGTAAATACGGAAATCTCCTTCCGGTCAGCCAAGGATACGATTTTGGCGATTGGCTCATAGAAGGGATGTCTTTCAGCCAGAAGATCCAAGATGACATTCGTATCCAAAAAGATTTTCCTCATCGGTATTTTTCCTCCAGATAATCTTGGTAATCCTTCTTGTAATCGTAATCTGCAGGAATGGTATTTCCATCAGTAAGACTTTTCACAAATGGGGTAATGGAGATTTCGTCTTTTTCTGTGGATTTGGAGGTGAGTGAGTTTAGATAATTTTCAACCAATTTTGAAAGGCTCACCTGCTGATCAGATGCATAGGCTTTTGCCTTTTCGATAACACTTTTATCCAGTTTAAGGGTGAGCTTGGTATCCATGATTTTTTAATTGTACGTGTAAATATATAATTTTTTGGACGTACAAAATCATAGGTTCGTTGTAATTTCTTTGAATACAAAGACTTACCTCTGAAAAAACACCGCCAATCCATCTTTCCCTGCCACGGCGATGTCGATCTTTCCGTCACGATTTAGGTCTCTGGTGGAAAAGTAGAGCCCGGTGCCTTTTCCCTCCCCAAACGGACCATAGCTGATCACATTTTTGGAGAAAGTCTTTCCGTTCCATTTGAAATAATACAATCCGATATCATCCAATTCACCCGGATCTTTTCCATTGTGTGCCCTGTAGCGCTTGCCCGTGATCAGTTCGTTTTGTCCATCTCCGTCCAGATCGATCCATTCCATCACGTGGTATTGGGCGTGGTATGGATCGATGTCGTGTTTGACAAAACTGATTTTCCCTTCTTCATCCCGCTTTTGCTCCATCCAAAAAAGTCCGTAGTTATGCCCATTGCCTAGGATCAGGTCATTCATTCCGTCCCCATTCAGGTCAGTCACGATGATAGGAACACTCACATCTCCGAGTTCAAAAGTCGGGTGAAAAGTCCACTCCCCATACCTCAAATCAGCTGGTGCTTCATACCAGCCATAGCTGCTGACCAAATCCCCCCAACCATCGCCGTTGATGTCCCCGAAGCCCAGTCCATGGCCCTGTGTTTCGAAGACTTCGTATTTTTCAAACTGGTTTGGACCGACCCATTTGTAAAAAGCCAAGGGCTTTCTCGGGGTATTGGGCACGATCTCCAGAGTACCATCTCCATCCAAATCCCAGGCACGAACCGTTTCGATATTGCCGGTTTCAGCGATCAAGTGCTCTTTCCACTCGGAAGTTTTTCCGGGATTTTCTTTCCAGATCAGTTTCCCCTCAAACCAGCCCCCAGTGATGAAGTCCATGTTCCCATCTCCATTCACATCCATGGGAATGGTAGAAAAGTCCTCATAATATTCCCCAAATCGCTTCACTTGACCAATCAGCTGACGATCCAAAAATCCTGGCCCTTTGTACCAATAACTTCCGGATACCAAGTCCTGATGGCCATCTTTGTCTACGTCCATGATGCCCACAGACTCATAGCTTTCGTAAGCGATTTGCTGCTTTTCGAAACGGAGGTTTTTGGATTGGGAAAAGGAAAGAAAAGGAAGTGTTAAGGTCAGTAGGGATAGGAGGGCTTTCATTGACGATTTACGATTTTGGATTTACGACCGAAATAGGAACCTCAAATCTGAATTTATAATGGGTTCCCTAAAACAAGTATTGGTGGAATGATCTAAAAAACCATGCCACCAATCACTCAATAAAGACGAATAACGAATAACGAACGTCGAATATCGAATTTCGAACAAATCCGAAATCCTATTTCTCCATTGGATGCATCTTCAGCAATTCCGCCGGGTTCCAGAAGCCTTCTTTGTCTTTGACCTCAACCCTCACTTTTTTCACTAAATCTGGAGAAATAGGTGAGGCTTGGTTGCCAAAGGAATTCCTGACATAGGTCAAGACGGCGGCTATTTCGGTATCGTTGAGCATGCCTTCGTACGGAGTCATCGGTACCTGTCCGGGATACTCCCTGCCAGCTACTTCGATCGGGCCTAAAAGACCTTTCAATACTACTTTGATCAATCGCTCAGGGCTTCCCGTGACCCAAGGAGTCCCGCGCAGTGGAGGGAATTGGGAAGCAGTCAAGCCTCCTCCGTCCATCTGATGACAGGTGCCACAAAAGCCTTCTCGGGCATAGATTTCTTTACCAAGGACAAACAGTTCTCGATCCGAACCCGTCAATGAAGATTTGATATCTTCCTCTTTTTTCTGTTGTACGGACAGCCCATTGATGTGTGCGACGGCAGTTTCCAGGGTTCGAGGAATCCAAATAGCATCCTTAGCCTGCTTATCAGCTTCTGCCAAGATAGGCGTGCCGATTTCTCTAGGCAGCCAAGAAGCCGCGGCGATGGCCTCCATACGTACTCTTCCATGTGGATCTTTGGCGGAGGCCATCAGTAATTCTGCTTGATCCTTGACTTGGTGCCCCGTATATCGGACTACCCGAGTGGCAGCCGCCCGCACTCGGTAATCGCTTGATTTCAACAAGTCTTTCAGCAGGCTTTGATTTACCTTGTTTGCACCCCAGGTCACCCAAAGCGCTTCGAGTCGGTGATGCTCGTATCTCGGGTCGTTTTTGTCCAATCCGGCTACCCACTTTTCCACCGCAGTGCTTACCTCGGCAGCATCTCTGCCTCTCAGTTCGCGTCGGCTGCGGTATCTGGATCGGTATTCAGGAAGTTTCAAATTCTCCAACAATTCGGGGATGCTTGCTCCGTCGATTTTCGCTGGAGTAACCAAAGGTCGGGAAGGATAGGTCAATCGGTAAATCCGTCCATGTACATGGTCTCGCAGTGGATCACGGGCATTGTGCTGCATGTGTCCGATCAGGATATTGTGCCAGTCCACGATGTAGAGCGATCCATCCGGAGCGATTTCCATGTCCACCGGGCGGAAATTTCGGTCTGAAGAAACGATCAAATCCTGCCTCCATTTGGAGGTAAAGCCTACCGTATCCTCGATCATACGGTGCTGCTTAGTCCCCAAGAAGCCGATGGTATTGTTGATGATCAAATCGCCTTGGATGTCATCCGGGAAATGTCTGCTCGAAATAAATTCCAATCCTGAGGTCGGTCTCACCATGTGGTCCTTTTCGATCAGATTCGGTCCTTTGAAGTTGGAATTACCATATCGGGGCAGCGTAGAACCAGGAAGCATCCAGTTGACATTGGGACCGGAGGTTTCCGCATAGAAGTTTTGCCCCCAGTCATCAAAAGCGATCCCCCAAGGATTGGGAATACTTACCTGATTGACCCGCTCCAGCTTGTGGCGTTTGGGTTCGTAGCGGTAAAATCCTCCGTTGGTTCCTCTTACAGGACCATAAGAAGTTTCTACGTTTGTATGCAAAAAGACACCCTCGGCCATATAAATAGCCCCACTTTCATCAGTAGTGAAGGCAGAAATGGCATGGTGGGTATCATGATCGTCAAAACCGGAAAGCAGGATTGTCTTTTTATCTGCCTTGTCGTCTCCATTGGTGTCTTCGAGAAGGATCAGATTTGGGCTTTGGGATACATAGACTCCCTCAGCGGCGATTTCAAATCCAACAGGAATGTGGAGGTCATCGGCAAAGGTGGTTTGCTTGTCGGCTTTTCCGTCTCCATCAGTATCTTCGAGAATGATCAATTTGTCCTGAGGACGAGGATCACCTGGTTTGTAATGCGGATAGCTTGGCATCGTGGCTACCCAAAGACGGCCCTTGTTATCAAAGGAAAGTTGGACGGGGTTGGCCAGGTCTGGGAATTCCTTTTCTGAAGCGAAAAGTTCGATTTTGTATCCTTCGGGTACTTTGATGGTTTTCAGCGCATCCTCTCCGTATTTATATTCTAGGCTGCCATTGGCTTCGGGGTTGTAATTTGTTTTCACTTCCGGCAAGGTGCGGGTTTTGGCATCTGCGGCGGCTAGATCTTTTACTTTTCCAAGGTTGGCTTCCCAGATGGCCGTATCCCGTATGGCAGTCATCTGTCGGATTTTTTCGATCTCAAAGGGATAATTGTCCGGGCCAAAAGGATCGTATCGGCGGCCGTAGACGTGTACACCGTTGGGGATTTTATAGTCATTGTGCCAAAACCAGTTTTTCTCCATTACGGCTTGGTGAATGAGGTCACGGTTTGCTTCGGCTTTTCGTTCGGCTTTACCAAAAAGCTTGTCAGCAAGTAACTCGGCAAGTTTGGCGTAGCCGGCTTCATTCAGCTGAGTGCCATCAATCGTCAGTGGTTCCTCACTGTCTGCATACCATTTTTGACTTGGCTCAAAAGCATTGACAAAAACCAACTCATGCTTTTTGGCTACTTCGGCCATGGCTTCGGTGTAGAGTTTCAGGATTTCGTTTTCCTTTTTTCCATCCGGCACATCTTTGACATCGCTGAGATCTTCAAAAGCAATGGGCGAAACCAGGGCTACTTGAGGAGCGGATTTGCCGTTGTACTGTTGGGCTTTGGAGTGAATGACCCAAGCCTCGAGTTCATCTTTGAAGTTTTGGAGTTTTTCTTTTCCCTGAAAGGATTCATTGAATCCAAAAAATCCCACCACGATGTCTGCCTTGAGTCGTGTCAGCCATTGGTCAGGCTTTTCCAAAAATCCCTGAGAATCGGAATAAGTGGCGTATTCATCCTGAAACTCCTCCGCACCGGGAAAAGCCCAAGGATCCTTGGAGGCCGATCGGGGACGGAAGCCTGGAGTGTCTCCCGGATCGCAAAGGTTCCTTATGAACAAAGTGCTGTCTGGATACCGGAGATGCATTTCGGTCTCGAAGAGGCCATATTCCATCATCCTGGAACCAAGATTGTTTCCGACTAGTGCAATACTGGAGTTTTTGCGGAGTTCGAGGGTTTTGTCTGGGGTGCAGCTAGAGAAAATAAGTAAGCTGACAAAAATAAATAGCCATTTAGGGTTTAAATAATGGATCATATGTCTGGAGAATATTTGGAGCTAATATTAGATAGTTTAAAACCAAATTTCAATTATTTGTATCTATTCTTATAGATATAATTATCTGAAGACAAAAGCATAAAATATCAAGTAAAAATAAGCTTTATAGCATCCTGTTCTATCCTGATTTTATAGTAAAATTATTTAAAGACATAGATTACTTTTTTGAATTATTGCCATAATTGGATTGCCGGAAGTATCCTGCTCTATCCTGCTTTTTAGTGACTGATATTCTGAGTTTTAAACAGGATTCAACAGGATAGAGTAGGGGCTGGGATTAAGGATATTGAATCGGAAATTATTCAATTACTTAAACCCACCAATATGAATAACCACTATCTATCTAAGATTAAAGTCCGGATTATTGGGCTTTTGTTATTTATGCTATGTTTCAGCATAGCAAGTATGGGTCAAACCCAATCCGTGCGAGGGGTTGTGACATCAGATCCTGATAAAGAGCCCATTCCGGGTGCATTGGTTTTGATCAAAGGCACACAAAAAGGGACTGTCACTGACATCGATGGTTCGTTTACCATTGAGGCTGCTCCCGGTGAAGTTCTTGTAGTCAGCTTTGTAGGTTATAATACCAAAGAAGTGCCTGTGGTTGCTGGACAAACCACCGTCAATATCACTTTAGCCTATTCTACATCTGATCTTTCAGAAGTCGTCGTAGTAGGTTATGGTAGTCAGATCAAAAAGGAAGTAACCGGTGCGGTTGCTACGGTTTCTGGCTCTCAATTGAGAGACATGCCTGTATCTACAGTCGCCCAAAAGCTTCAGGGTAGATTGGCGGGGGTTCAGATCAACCAGACTACCGGTCAGCCTGGCCGTGGGATGACAGTGAGAATCCGGGGTCAGCTTTCCGTATCCGGAGGTAGTGAGCCTCTGTATGTTGTGGATGGTTTTCCTATTTCCGGTAATATCAACCAAATCAACCCGGATGAAATTGAAGATATCTCAGTCTTAAAAGATGCCGCTTCCACCTCTTTGTATGGTTCCCGTGCTGCAAACGGTGTGGTCTTGATCACTACTAAAAAAGGAAAAGCAGGACAGACCAATGTGAATTTGAACGTGTTTACCGGTTTTCAGGAGGTTCCTCAAAGGGGCAGACTGGAGATGATGAATGCGGAAGAATTTGCTCAGTTTAAGAAGGAATACTATGAAGATGCCAACCAGGCAGTACCTGAAGTGTTCCAGAATCCATCTATCTATCGAGATAAAAACAACGATTGGTATGATGCTTTGCTTCAAACGGCACCCATTTCTTCCTACAACCTGACACTGACTTCCAACAAGGAAAGAGTCAATACAGCAGTTGTGGCCGGTGTATTCGATCAAAAAGGGGTGGTAGTGAATACCGATTACAAAAGATTTTCACTTCGTATGAATACCGATTACCAACTTTCTGATAAGGTAAACATCGGAGTGAATGTTGCGCCAAACTATGTGATTGACAATGTGCCAAGAACGGATGGGGATAGAGGTACAGGTATTATTTTCAATGCACTGCATACCTGGCCAGTCATGCCTATCTATGATGAATCAGGTGAATTGACTCTTTTCAATAGATTCCCTGCAAATACAGGTAATATCTTCGCCTATCCAAACTGGGTGAGATCTGCACAGGAAATCACCAATGAGACGAAAAGTTTAAACGTGTTAGCCAATACCTATGTGGAATGGAGACCTATTAAAGGATTGTCTCTTAAGTCGACGTTCAATACGGAAATCTTCAATTCTAATTTCTTCACTTTCAACCCTTCTACGGCGACTTCTGCAATCAATCAGGCAATTCCGACAGTGGCAGTTTCGGTCAGAGAGAACCTTACGGATTTTACTTGGCTAAACGAAAATATTGCTACGTATAGAAATTCGATCAATGATCACAATTTTGAGATCCTGGCGGGTTTTTCAAATCAGCAGTTTAGAAGAGATGGAACAAGAATTCAGGCTGATACCTATGCAGATGATCGCCTTCCTACTATTCAAGGTGCGATCAACATCAACAGAGGAGGTACCACTAGTCAAGTTCAGGAATGGACTCTTACCTCAATCTTCTCCAGATTAACATACAACTTTAAACAAAAATATCTCTTCACGGCATCGATTCGAGGGGATGGTTCTTCCCGATTCGGTTCTCAGAATAGATGGGGTGTATTCCCTTCCGCTTCAGCCGGATGGGTCCTGTCTGACGAGGAGTTTTTGAAAGGTAACAGTACCATTTCATTTGCGAAAATCCGATCAAGTTATGGTATCACCGGTAACAATAATATCGGTAACTATACCCAATATGCCTTGGTCAATAATACAGTAAACGTAGTCTTTGGAAATACTCTTTCTCCGGGTGCGGCAATTACTTCCTTGGACAATCCAAACTTGGGATGGGAAACGACTGCTCAATTGGATGCAGGATTTGATCTTGGATTTTTGGATGACAGAATTTCATTCACTTACGACTATTTCGTTAAGAACACGACCAACCTCCTTTATGCGGTACAGATCCCTCAGGAATCAGGTTTTACCAACTTCAATGACAACATCGGTGAGATCAAATTCTGGGGTCATGAATTTGCCGTCAATGCCGTTCCCACCACAGGAGCATTCAAATGGACTATCAATGCCAACCTTTCCTTTAACAGAAATAAGGTTCTGGAATTAGCAGAAGGGATAGACAGAGTATACGGTTCCTTTCACATCACTCAAGTGGGGAAGCCTTTTGGACAATTCTATGGACTCAAAAAGTTGGGGAATTATGCCAATGCGGAAGATCTAGCCAATTCTCCTATTATTCCAGGAAGATCTACTGTGGGTAGTATCAAGCTGGCAGATATCAATGGGGATGGAAGAATTACGTTTGGAGGTGACCGGGATGACCGAACCATCATCGGAAATCCTTTCCCTGATTTCATCTATGGTATCACCAACAATTTCAATTGGAAAAATTGGGATATGAGCATTATTGGTTCTGGTTCTCAAGGACAGGATCTATACATGAGACACCTATATTCCTTGGCCAATTTGGATGGGGTATTCAATATGGTGAGAAGAGCTAAGGATCGTTTTAGATCTCCTGAAAATCCGGGTGAAGGCATTTTTGGTACCACAGTGGGTGGTGGAAACGTGACTGGTGTAGAACGTGATTGGCCAAACAGCAATTTCGTATGGGATGCATCTTTCTTCACCATTCGTAACATCACTTTAGGATATACCTTCACGAAGCTTCCAAAAGCAATAAAGTCAGCCAGACTTTATGCATCTGCTCAAAACGTATGGGTATTTACCAACTATTGGGGGGGACAAAATCCTGAAGTTAGTATGCAAGGAAATGGTCAGGGAGACGGTGGAAATCTAAGCCCTGGGGTTGATTTGGGGCCATATCCAGTACCTCGGACGATCACTTTTGGAGCCAATATCAATTTCTGATCAAAGCCACTTAGGTAGTTGATTAAATCCTAAACTGAACTAAAATGAAAAAATATAGCATCATATTTCTTGTCCTGCTGATGACATTCACCAGCTGTGAGGATTTTCTTACAGTAGTACCTGAGACTCAATTGAGTTCGGCTACTTTCTTTAAGACAGAAAAGGACTTTGTGCAGGCGGTAAACGCCACCTATGCCCCGCTCCGAGCCTATTACAATGGTCCTGCATGGCTATTGGGGGAATTGCACTCGGACAACACCTTTTACATGCGAAACGTACTCTTCGGTGCGGTAGAAAACGCTGAGAATCTTGCCGATTTTTCAGTGCCTGTAAGTAACGGGACCACTCCCAATACAAACGTCTTAGGAGCTTGGCGTGGACTTTATTTGATTATTTCACGTGCCAATCAAGTGTTGGCTTTGATTGATGGCGTTCAGTTTAATCAGGACTCCAAAAACAATCTGAAAGGTCAAGCTTTGTTTCTTAGAGCATTCTCTTATTTCCACTTAGTTCGCTATTTCGGCAAAGTTCCCCTTCACCTTACCCCTGTGTCTGGAAGGGATGGAGCTGCCCTTCCCTTGTCTGAAGAAGCAGCGGTATTTGACCAAATCATTAAAGATCTGACCGAAGCGGTGCCTTTGCTTCCCCAAAAGTCTCAACAGGAGGCAGGCAGAGTTACCCAGGGAGCGGCAAGAACCTTGTTGGGAGATGTATTTATCTATCGCAAACGATGGTCTGATGCAGAGCAGGTGTTGGCCCCAGTGATTTCCTCAGGACAATATGCACTGATGCCATCTTATGCTATGGCTTTTCCTAAGAATTCCACCAATAAGAATAATATTGAATCGGTATTTGAAATTCAGTTCCGTGAGGGAGCAGATGGTCTCCAGGGTACATTCCTTTACCAGCATTTACCCTACCCGCTTACGGTACCAGAAGTGAGAGCTTTATTCAATACTACCAATCCTCAGCCATTGGATGGTCAGGGAAATAATATCCCAACACCGGATATCATTGCAGCATATGAGCCGGGTGATTTGCGCAAAGATGCCTCCATTATGTATATAACTGTATCTGGTAGACCGGGGACGAATAAGATCACCCCAATTATCAAAAAGTTTCAAGATAATCATGCACAGCATAATAATCATGGGGTGAATTGGCCGGTGTATCGGTATGCTGAGGTCCTACTCTTAATGGCTGAGGCCCAAAATGAGCAAGGAAAAACAAGCGAGGCTCTAGGGTTTTTGAACCAAGTTAGATCCCGTGCAGGATTGCCTGCTTCTACTGCTGCAGGTCAAGCGAATGTTCGTGAGGCGATTTTCAAAGAAAGAAGAGTAGAGCTCGCATTCGAAAACAAAAGATGGTTTGATATTATCAGGACAGATCGGATTCAGGAAATTATCGTTCCTTATGGACAGCGTATCGTAGCCAATCCATTGGACTACTATTTTCCGCCAATTCCGGGTGCAGTCCCAAGACCTAACGTTTTTACAAATCTGGATAAATTCTATGCCTATCCGGCAGTCGAGTCAGATTTGAGTCCTCATTTCTAAGTTGGTTTTCTTAATTCAAATAGCCCGACATCTCCTTTTGCGAAAAAGTGAAGGTGTTGGGTTATTTTTTGACCATACCCGAAATAGCAGGACAGTTAATTTCTTGACAAAAAGTAAATAGCCTTCATGAGTGGTTTTCTGTACCACCAATTATTTATGATCTTCAAGTGTGTGAAATAGAATTCCTTGAAAAGCTTTAAATCCAAAATAATATGTTCCTCAAAAGCACTTTAAAAAATCTACTCTTCTTTGGTTTGGCCGTGGCGGTTTTGTTAGCCTGTGCCAAAAAAGAAGAGGTCCGGCAGCTAACCGGAAACCCAAAAATTGATAAGCTAAAACTTCCTGACGGCTTTGTGGCTGAGTTGCTTTATAGCCCGGGAGAAAATGATCAGGGCTCATGGGTGGCCATGACCTTTGATGACAAAGGCCGAATGATCACCTCAGATCAGTATGGTTTTTTGTATCGATTGGAATTGCCTCCGATTGGTTCTGACTCTACAGTAAAGCCAAAAGTAGAGAAACTCATCGTAGGAAATGTTCCTGATTCACTGGTTGGGATGGGTTATGCCCAAGGCTTGCTCTATGCCTTCAACTCCCTGTATGTGATGGTGAACCATAACCCGAATGAGCGATTCAGTCAGCCTACAGGCCTTTACAGAATCCAGGATTTGGACGGAGATGACCAGTTTGAAACCATCACTCAAATCCGCGAACTCAAAGGTCAGCAGGGTGAGCACGGCCCGCATTCTATGAAAGTGACTCCAGACGGCAAAGGGATTTACCTGATCGCGGGTAACCACGTGGATGTACCGGAAATGAATCATTACCGTCTCCCAAGAGTATGGAATGAAGACAATCTGTTCCCTCTTATCAAAGATCCGAGAGGACATGCCAATGATCGTATGGCTCCGGGAGGATGGATAGCCCGTATCGATCCGGAAGGAAAAGAGTGGGAGTTGATCTCAGCAGGTTTCAGAAATGCTTTTGATTTCGACTACAATGAAGTAGGAGACATTTTTGCCTACGATGCCGATATGGAATGGGATTTCGGGATGCCTTGGTATCGTCCAACCCGGATCAATCACGCAACAAGTGGTTCGGAATTTGGTTGGAGAACAGGTAATTCCAAGTGGTCTCCCAACTATCCGGACAACTTACCAGCCGTACTCAATATCGGGCAAGGTTCACCGACCAACGCGATGTTTGGCTTCAAAGCCAATTTCCCTAGCAAATACAAAAAAGCACTTTATGCCTTTGACTGGAGCTTTGGGATTATTTATGCCATTCACCTGACTCCAAACGGAGCGACTTATGATGCTACCGCGGAAGAGTTTATTTCCGGTTCTCCACTTCCCTTGACAGATGGAATTATCGGGCCTGACGGTGCCATGTATTTTGCTACCGGAGGACGTAGATTGGAGTCTGACCTCTATAGAGTTTATTACAAAGGTGAATTGGATACCCATGTGCCTTTGACAGAAGCTGATCTTCCTCAGGAAGCAAAACTAAGAAGAGAGCTGGAGCAGTATCACAAAGCGGGAGCGCCTGCAGAGGGCTTGGAGAAAGCTTGGGCTCAGCTTGGACATGCGGATCGATATGTACAGTATGCTGCACGTATCGTTTTGGAACATCAGCCGGTGGCTTCTTGGAAAGCAAAAGCAATTGCCGAAACTGATCCGACCAAGAAGATTCATGCAATTTTGGCGCTAGCTCACCATGCTACCGATGCGGATGCTGCATCCATGCTCAACAGTTTGATGCAGATTGATTATAAGGCGCTTTCTGCCAAAGACAAACAAGATATTCTGAGAACGATTGAAGTGATTCTCTATCGCTACGACAAAGGAGCCGAGCCGGTCAAGCAGCAATTGATCGCGTATTTGGATCCAAACTATCCGGCTAATGACAACATGCTGGATCGATCTCTTTCGATTTTAATGGTTCATTTGGATGCTCCATCAGCGGTAGAAAAGACCTTGGCGCTCCTCAAGACAGCCAAGGATGATCCTGATTACCAGAAGACCTTTACTTCTTCTTCAGATTTGATTTTCAGAAATCCACAGTACGGATTGGACATCGCCAATATGCTGGCAAATGTACCCCCCGCACAAGCGACTTTCTATGCTACCGTATTGGGTGGAGCTGACAAAGGCTGGACTGCTGCTCAGCGTGAGGAATACTTTAAGTGGATCAATCATGCGCTCACCGCCTACAAAGGTGGAAGAAGTTATGTGGGCTTCCTGGATCGTGCCAGAAAAATGGCTTTGGCCTCAGTGGACAAAGCTGATTTTGAAAAGTATGATGAAATGTCCGGTGGTAAATTGCTTACTGCCAGCGGGAATGATATCGCAAATACAGGCGTTCAGCCAGAAGGCCCAGGCCGTCGCTGGACTGTAGAAGAAGCGGAACCTTTGATGGCCAATTTGGTTGGTCGTGATTTGGTAAAAGGTAAGGCCATGTATGCCGCAGTTCTTTGCCAGTCCTGCCATACCATGCAGGGTGAAGGCGGAGCAATTGGTCCTGACTTGACCCAATTGGGTACCCGATTCTCTCCAAAAGACATCTTGGTAGCGACTATCAATCCAAGCGAAACCATCTCAGATCAGTATCATGCTACAGTACTTGAATTGAAAGCCGGTGGCTCTATTGTCGGCAAACTCAATGATGAAGATGCGCAGAACTACTACATCTCTCAGAATCCTTTTGCTCCAAATGAAATCAAAACAGTCCCTAAAAACACCGTGGTGCTGAAGAAAAATGCGGATGTGTCCATCATGATGCCCGGTTTGATTAATCGACTGAATGAGGAAGAACTCAAAGACCTGATGGCCTACTTGATCTCAGGTGGAAATCCGGATCATGCGGTGTACAAGCAACCTACTGCTCAGAAATGATAGCTTTCTTTTCACATAAATCCTTGGTCACCGTAGCCGCATTGGCTGCGGTTGCCTGGGTCAACTGGACTTGTCAGACTCCGACAGAAAAGGTTGAGGAAAATTCGGGCCTTCAAGCTGATTTTAAATCAATTTTCGATGGTAAAAGTCTGGAGGGTTGGGAATATGATCCTGTCTATTGGTCTGTAAAAGATGGCGCCATAGTCGGTGAAATCACGCCTGAAACGGTGTTGAAAAACAATACCTTCATCATCTGGAAAGGGGGAGAGTTGGGGGATTTCGAACTAAAGGTGGATTATTGGATTTCGGAATCCGGCAATTCTGGCGTACAATACCGCAGTGACCGATTTACGGAGGTTCCTTATGCCCTTCGAGGGTATCAGGCCGATATCGATGGAGCCAATCGCTATACCGGGCAGAATTATGAAGAGCGAAAGCGAACTACCTTGGCTTACCGAGGTCAGAAAACAAAAATTACTTCGCAGCCTGATTCCATTTCTGAAGTTCGTGGATTTGTGGAGCGAAATGCCTGGAAAGGGCTAAACTTGGTGGAGGAACTTGGAGATCGTGCAGAGTTGGGAAATCTGATCAAAAAGGGGGATTGGAATACCATCCACATTGTGGCTAAAGGAAATGTCATGAAGCATTATGTCAACGGAACCTTGATGAGTGAAGTCCATGACGAAGACAGCAAAAATCGTATGTTGAAAGGCTTGATGGGATTCCAGGTGCACGTTGGGCCTCCTATGAAAGTCATGTTTAAAAACATTCAACTCAAAAAGTTATAGTAGTTTGCCGTAAAGGCTAAAAGGCGCTAAATCAATTTGGCGCCTTTTCGTTTTTATACCACTTTTTTCTTCTCTTTTTTACCAATGGCAAAATTCTATTTCCCCTTTTCTTTAACTTAAAGCCAAGCTTTTTTGGGGTACCCACATAGGGCAGGATAGTCTCCGAAGGGCTTTTTTATAGGTTACTCATTCTTTGATCAACCCAAAATGAACCTCGAAAATCCAGCAAACTGGAAAGATAAACTCTCCAATTCCCATCAACTCGGCGGAATCGAAACCTCCATTGTGGACAATGGTCCCGGTCGCGGAGTTCGCATCGCCTGGGTCAATACCGGAACTGGTCTCCGGTACAAACTGGTGCTGGATAGAGGCATGGATATTTTGGATGCCTTCTTTAATGAAAGCAGCCTGGCTTGGATTTCTCATGCTGGTCTTACCGCTCCGCAGCCTTTTTCCAATCAGGGAATTGACTGGCTGAGAACCTTTGGCGGAGGGCTTCTGACGACCTGTGGCCTTTCCAATGCAGGCCCACCAAATACTGATGCAGGTGGCTCAAGAGGACTTCACGGCAACTATTCCAATACTCCAGCCGAACTGATCTCCATCAAGCAGCCTGATATTTTTACAGGAGATTTGAGTTTTGAGATTGTGGCCAAAGTCAGGGAAACCACTACGTTTGGACCAAGTCTGGAGATGCACCGCAGCATTTCAGGAAAAATCGGATCAGCCGAAATCCGAATCAAAGACACTGTGACCAATCGTGGAAATGCACATGCACCTCACATGATTTTGTATCATATCAATTGTGGCTGGCCTTTGATCGATGACGGAACAAGGATTGTTTGGAAGGGTGATAAAAAGCCAAAGCCTACCGACGCCAACAATACCGAGTTCAATCGGGAATATGAGTTTACCCGTTGTGCACCACCATTGGAAGAGCATGCAGGTTTTGGAGAGGATGTGGCGTTTATCGACCCAAAAGCAAATGCCAATGATCAGGTGATCTGTGGGTATGCCAATGATAGCCTGGGTTTAGCACTTAAAATTACCTTTTCCAAAATTCAAATGCCTTGGCTGATCAACTGGCAGCATTGGGGTAAAAATGAATATGTGACGGCCCTCGAACCGGCCACTCATCCGCCGATAGGTCAGGCGGCATCCCGGGAAAATGGAACCTTGATTCTTTTGGAACCCGGAGAAAGCAGAACGTATGATTTGCTTTTGGAAGTGCTGACAGGGGAAAAAGCGAGAGGATTTACGGTTTACGATTGACGACCTTTTCTAGAATAGAAACCTTGAACACTGAACATCGAACTTTCTAAATATTGAATGTCGAACTCTGAATTACGAACATCGAAAAAAAAATAACTCAATAACTTAATAACCAATACGATGAGTTTAGCAAAAAAGGCCCTGGAGCAGGGCGAAGGTATTTTAAGATTGACTCCAACTTGGGTTCCCCGGTCCTTCTGCGTGCCAGGAAGAAGAATCAAGCTGCATCCGGATGATTATTATTCCTTTGGGGGTATGCGTGGAGGAATAGATGAGCGATGGTTTTCATCCACCACTCCTGCCCAAAATGGTCCCCTGACATCCAAAAATGAAGGTCTCAGTCACATAGCCTATGAAGACGGCAAGAAGACCGAATTATTTCTACTAAAAGATGCGATCGACGAGTTGGGTGCTGCAATTATCGGAAGTAGACTTTGGGATCAGTACAAGTCTTGGCCGATGTATTCCAAGTTTTTTGACAACATGGGGCCACTTCCTCACCACATTCACCCATCGGATGAATTTGGCAAGTTGACCAACCAAAACGGAAAACCAGAGGCCTACTATTTTCCTCCTCAAGTGAATAATCATGGAGGAGACTTTCCTTACACCTTCTTTGGAATCGCTCCAGGCACCAGCAAGGATACGATCTTGGATTGCCTGAAAAACTTCACCAAAGGCGATAACAAAATCACCAATTACTCCCAAGCCTTCCGACTTCAGCCGGGTACAGGTTGGGATGTGCCTCCGGGAATGCTACATGCTCCGGGATCGCTTTGTACTTACGAGCCTCAAAAGGCCTCTGATATTTTCGCGATGTATCAGTCATTGGTCAACGAAGCGATTATCCCGGAAGAATTGCTTTGGAATGCCACTCCGAAAAACCGCTGGGGTGACTATGAATTGCTGGTAGAAATGATCGATTGGGATCTGAATGTGAATCCGAACTTAATGGATAATCACTACATGGAGCCAAAACCAGTCCATGCTGTCGCGGAAATGAATGCTGCCGGCTATCATGAAAACTGGATTTGCTACCGTTCACATGACTACAGCGCTAAGGAGCTGACTGTATTTCCCGGTCAAACCGTGGTAATCAAAGATGCCGCTGCTTATGGAATGATCATGATGCAGGGCTATGGCAAAATGGGTGTGTGGGATATCGAGACGCCTGCTTTGATCCGCTTTGGTCAATTGACTCATGACGAATATTTTGTGTCAGAAGATGCTGCTAAAGCCGGTGTGAAGATCACCAATCTGTCCAAAACTGACCCGATTGTGATGCTAAAGCACTTTGGACCAAGAAATCCGGATTTGGTGGTTGGCTGAGAATCAAGAAGCTAGAGACAAGAAGCGAGATACTAGACATGAGACATAAGACGCTAGACCTAAGATTCGGAAAAGATGGTTGATGCTGGTACATTTCGGTCTTCCGTCTTCGGTCTCCTGTCTTTCAGCATGTTTTCATCGGTCATCCGACAACGGACATCGGACAAATTTTAACTCAACTATTCAACAATAAACTCAACATAACCATGAACAATTTCCCGAAACTCCACAATGCCACTTGGCCTGGCTTAGTAGGAAAAGGGCCGGATTCTGAGCCGGTCATTCCCTTTGATACGCTTCTTTACATGACTGCCGCTGCCGAAGTCAACGGAGTCAAATTTGATGGAATCGATGTAGGTTTACTTGAGCCACACTTCAATCTGGATGATCCTGATGAACCCAAGAGACTTGCCGATAAAGTTGCCAAGCACAATTTGAAAGTAGGGTCTCTGGTAGCTCCAATCTGGGCAGGTTCGGCGATGGGTACAGCCGATCAGCGAAAGACCTTTGTCGAGATGGTTCGCAAATCCTGCGAATTCGGACAAAAACTGAAGGAATTGGGCGTTCGAGAATACGGGATCGTCCGAATCGATTCCGCTGCCGGAGTATCCGACTGGGCAAAAGATCCGGTTGGAAATTCCAAACTTATCGCTAAAACCTTTCAGGAAGCTGCTGATGTGGCTGCAGGATTTGGTGAAAGACTTGCCGCCGAAGGAGAAATTTGCTGGGGTGGCATGCACAGCTGGAAACACATGGTCGAATTGTTGGAAATGACGGATCGAAAAAATGTGGGATTCCAGGCAGATATGTCCCATACCTTCCTTTACACCATGGGCTATAATGCTCCCGAGCATCGTATTCTTCCTGCAGATGCGGATTTGAAGGATAGAGAGGTCATCAAAGCGGCCTTGAAAACCGTAACAGACGCCCTTCGGCCTTGGACCATAGACTTTCACGTGGCTCAAAATGACGGATCCGTGTTTGGTTCTGGATCACACGATAAGACCGGCCGTCACTGCCAAGCAACCGATCCAAATGGATTATTGGATATCGCACATGATGCAGGCTACTGGCTGAGAGATGGAAATGGTAACCTGACCAAAGCCATGACTCACATTTGCTGGGATGGATGTATGTTCCCCAATGCAGTCATGGAAAAGCAGCATACTTGGAATGACATCCTCGCCGCCATGGTCAAAGTGAGGGAAGCACATGGATGGTAAATCTGAAGTTTGAAGGCAGAAAGCTAAGTCGATTTACGAATTCAGATTTATGATTTACGAGATCAAAATTAGAGTTGAGAATGAATTTGATTCTCTGGATTTAAACCACTCTAAACCTGTCTTCTGCCTAAGAGTTTTTGATTCCTTAACAATCTTAAAATTTTCTTATCTGCCACGGCGGACAAGTTCTTTCAATATTAAATCTTTCAATTATGAGCAATAAAAAACAAATCCGAGTAGGCTTAATCGGTACGGGACTGATGGGCCGAATTCATACGAATGGGTATAAGCGTTTGGCTGACTTTTTCCCGGAATACGAATATGTACCTGTACTACAGGCCTGCTGCTCCAGAAGAGAATCCAATGCGAAAGCGTTTATGGAGCGTTGGGGATATGCATCCTACGAAACTGACTGGAGAAGAATCATCGAGCGTGACGATATCGATGCCGTGGATATCTGTACTCCAAATGATACCCATGCCGAAATCGCCATTGCCGCAGCCAAAGCAGGTAAAATGATCCTTTGTGAAAAACCTTTGGCAAGGACTGTGGCTGAAGCAGAGGGAATGGTGAAGGCTGTGGAAGAAGCTGGAGTTCAAAATACGGTTTGGTATAATTACCGCCGGGTGCCAGCTGTAACTTTGGCTAAAAACATCGTGGCATCCGGCAAGTTGGGCAAGATTTTCCACTACCGAGCAAACTTCCTCCAGGACTGGACCATCAATCCGGATCTTCCTCAAGGAGGTGATGCACTTTGGAGATTGGATGTGGATGCGGCAGGTTCTGGTGTGACCGGCGACTTGCTTGCGCACTGCATCGACACTGCGATGTGGATCAATGGGGGGATTAAGGACGTATCGGCAGTGACAGAGACTTTTGTGAAAGAGCGCGTTCACCAAGGAACAGGTCAGAAGCAGGCGGTAGGAATCGACGATGCTTGTATCTTCCATTGTCATTTCGATAATGGTTCTCTGGGACTTTTCGAAGCCACCCGATACGCCCGTGGTCATAAAGCGCTTTACACTCTGGAAATTAATGGTGAGCACGCCTCTATCCGTTGGGATTTGCATGACATGAATCGATTGGAATATTTTGACCACAGTGACGAAGGTAAGGTTAGAGGCTGGAGATCTATTCACATCACCGACGGAGATCATCCATACATGAATCGTTGGTGGATCCCAGGGACTTCAATAGGATATGAACATTCCTTTATCCATCAGGTAGCAGACTTTTTTTACAGCCTTCAGTCTGGAGAACCCTGCCATCCGACTTTCAGAGATGCTTTTGAAACCCAAAAAGTTTGCGAAGCGGTGTTGGATTCCGCCCGTGACCGAGCTTGGAAAGATACCGGAGTGCAGTGGGTAGAAAAGGTGTGAAAGGATAAAGTTTGAAAAAAGAAAGCTAAAGGCCCAAATCGAAAGGTTTGGGTTTTTTCTTTTTGGATAAGGCAACTCAAAAAAAGAAGCTTGAATCCCATCTTTCTTTCTCCTAATTTGACCTAATCCTAAAAACGAAGAGACCATGAACAAACTGTATTACTTGTTTATCGCAGCGGCTGGAATGCTTTTTTCCTGTCAATCCCAAACCCAAACGGAAGAGGTTCAGTCCGACTCCACAGCTGTGGTTCTGGAGGAAGGAGTGCAGATGATTCCGATTCAGACTCCGAAAGGTGAATTCAAGGTGTTTACCAAGCGTGTAGGCGATAATCCCACCAGGAAAGTGCTGCTTCTCCACGGAGGACCGGGCATGACTTATGAGCAATACGCCAATTTCAAGAACTTTTTTCCTCAGGAAGGGATTGAATTTATTTGGTATGATCAGTTGGGTTCGGCACATTCTGATCAGCCGGAGGATTCCACACTTTGGACGATCGAGCGATTTGTGGATGAAGTCGAGCAAGTCAGAACTGCTTTGGGATTGAATAAGGATAATTTTTACCTACTTGGACAGTCTTGGGGTGGAATGTTAAGTATGGAGTATGCGCTGAAGCATCAGGACAAGCTTAAAGGCCTGATCATTTGCAACATGATGTCTAGCCTCGATGAGTATGAAAAATATGCCAAGGAAGTTCTCGGGCCACAGATGCCTAAAGAGGTTTTTGCTGAAGTGATGGAGATCGAGCGTAAAGGTGATTTTGAGAATCCCCGCTACATGGAGCTGCTAGGCGAGCATCATTATCCCCAGCATGTACTCCGAATGCCTCCTGGTGAATGGCCCGAGGAGATCAACCGAATGATGTCTCAAGTCAATCCCAATGTATATGTATTTATGCAAGGTTACAGTGAGTTTGGCATTACTCCTGGAGCCAGTTTGAAAGGTTGGAACATTAAAGATCAGTTGAAGAATATTACAGTGCCTACCTTGGTGGTCGGTGCAACTCACGATACCATGGACCCCAAACATATGGAATGGATGTCCAAACAAGTAGCCAATGGCCGATTTTTGCTTTGTCCCAACGGTAGTCATTTGAGCCAATACGACGATCCGGAGCACTTTTTCCCGGGAGTGATCCAGTTTATCAAGGATGTGGATTCGGGAAGTTTTGGAAAGTAAGTATTCAACCCTCCAAGTGTTTTGATCCCTAGGAGGGTTTGTTTTACATATATTCGTTTGAAAAAGTCTTGAGTTTTACATTTTTTCATTTGAAAAAGTGTGATGACTACATTTTTTCAAACGAATCCTGAAATCGCCACTCCCTAAATCCTAAAGAAAATCCCTTTTCTGTACAGAAAATAGCATAGTCCCCACATCGCAATCAAGGCACCAAGGGAAGCAATCAGGAACAGTCCGTGTTCCCCGAATCCCATCCAGCCAAAGACTCCTCCAGTGAAAATTCCGACCGTTTTATTCATCCATCTTCCCAGCATTTCTGCAAATAGGTAAATGAAAATCGAGTTCATGCCCACAATTAAAAACGGGAAAATGCCTTTTCGGCGATTTTTCACATCTACCCACCAAAAGAACAGCGCTAATGCCAACAAGGCCCATCCGCCAGAGGCAAATACAAAGGAAACCGTACTGATTCGCTTGATAATTGGGGTGATTCCAGTCAAATCCAACCCGTATCCAATCACCAATCCAGCCAATCCGGCCAAAATAAAGGTTTTGATTTTTTCAGAAGCAGGCTTGGCCGAAAGCAACAAATTACCGCAAATGGCCCCCAAATGGTATGTGCAGCTGTTGGGATCGCATTGATGGCCACCCATCCTCCCTTATTGATTTTGCCCATCAGGAGCTGGTCCGTATAGTTGCCAAAGTTGGTACCGTGCTCGAATGGAACTTCTGGATTGTAGGTTCGGTAGAGAATTTCGGTCAAAGCCAATAGTCCCAAGGAAACTCCAAGCTGCACCTTCCACCCTTTGGTCAAGAGGAGGTAGGTGACCAAAATGGTGAAGGAAAGCTGAGTCAATACATTCCAAAGTTCAAAGACCATCTTTCCTGAATACACGCAGTGCAGACCTGTTCCAAAAAGGAACAGAATCAAACAGCGTTTCAAAATATGCAGGGTCACTTTGCTTCGATCCTCAGCAAGGGCTAATCTTTTGTTTAGCGAAAAAGGCATCGCCACTCCCACGATAAACATGAAGAAAGGCTGGATCAAATCCCAAAACCGAAGCCCGTTCCACTCATGATGGGTAAATTGAAGAAAAAAAGGATGGAGTGAATGTCCCTCGGGAAAAAGCTCCAGCAAAGCATCATAGACCAAGGAAGCCTCGGCTACCAACAAAAACATGGTCAATCCGCGGTAAACATCCAGCGAAACCAATCGCTGAGTCGGGTTGGGCGAAAGTGCAGTCATAGTGAGGTTAATGGGTTCAGTTGAAGATAAAAAATGCTTCTGAAACCTCGATAAAGTTGTGATAAATGGAGAGCTAGAATTTCTTTTTCCAAAAAGAATATTTTGGGAGATGGGGTTTTTATGATACCAGTTGATACACCGCCACATAATGCGCAGCCGTACCTCCAAGCACAAACAAATGCCAAATGGTGTGGTAGTAAAGCCTTTCGCTTTTTACATAAAAGTACACTCCTATGGTATAGCTTAGACCGCCCAAACCAATCCAGACCAGCGTGTCCCAAGAGATTTTTTCTATCAAATCCCAGATAAAAAAGACAGCTAACCAGCCCATAGTTAGGTAAATAATGACCGAAAGAGTTTTGAATTTTCCGGTGAAAAAAAGCTTGAAAAACGTCCCTACCAGCACCGAACCCCAAATGATGCTTAGAAAGAGAATGGCTGTTTGTATTTTCAGAATTGCCAAAATCATAGGCGTGTACGAACCCGCAATCAAAAAATAGATGGACACATGATCCATGATCTGAAATCTGGCCTTTTTCTTGGGATTCTTGGCAGCATGATAGGCGGTCGAAAAGCCATACACCATCAGCAATCCCAAACTGAAGGTTAGTGTTCCAATCAGATGGAGGTAGTCAACTTGAAGCAGACTTTTTTGGATCAAAAATGGAATTCCGAAGATGCCAAAAATCAACCCAAATGCATGAGAAAGAGCGTTAAGTCTTTCTTCGTAAGGAGTCTGGATTCTTTTTTTTACAGATTTTTCCACCCGATTTTAGCCTAAAGACTTACCGATGGGTTTGTCATTTCTGCTCCATTCACTCCAAGATCCCACGTAAAGTTTTGGAATGCCCAGACCTGCATAATCCATGGCTAATAGCGTGTGGCAGGCTGAAACTCCAGACCCGCAGTGAATGATGATATTTTCATTGGGCAGCTCACCCATCAATGGAAGGTATCGGGCTTTGATTTCTTCAGGAGAGAGGAATTTGCCTTCCTTATCCATGTTTTCTGTCAGTGGCATATTGACTGCTCCTGGAATATGCCCTGCGATCAAGTCAATGGGCTCTTGTTCTCCTCGATAGCGTTCGGAAGATCTTACATCGATCACCAGATGGTTTTTATCCCAAGCCACTGCTTCCACTTCCTCCATAGAAGCTATCCCCAGATTCCAGCCTGAGGCAGGATAGGGCATGGTTTCTTCTCCCTGATCCGCTGCGGATGAGGTCGGGATTCCGGCAGCGACACCTGCTTGAAATCCACCTTCGAGTACCTGGACATTTTCATGTCCCAATGCCCTCAGCATCCACCACATCCGAGCTGCTGCATTGGCGCCATTTTGATCATCATAGACCACGACATGGCTTTCCGGTGTAATTCCCAATCGACCCAAGACTACGCAAAAATCGCTCACTTCTGGAAGAGGGTGTCTTCCTCCAATGGCTAAATTTTCCTTGATATCGGCTAAATCTTCATTCGGGTCTACAAATCTTGCTCCCTTGAGATGTCCTTGGGCAAAAGTTTGCTTAGGATTGGGGCTATTGCGGGCATCTACCAGGATTAAGCCTTTTCTTCCTAAAATGGTCTTCAGATCTTCTGCAGAAATGATGGGAGAATTCATGAGCTATGGGGAGTAGGTTGTTTCGAAAGTTAAAGAATTACTGAGTTAAAAAGCATAAAAAAACCTGTCTCGGTGTTGGAGACAGGTTTTGAGGTTTGTAAGTCCTGGTTCAGAAAAGGCTTTGGAGCTTAGAATTGAGTCTTAAACTGCTCCATTTTCTGGTTTACTTGAGTGTCAACAGGGAAAGAAACTTTTACGCCTTCCCACGCCATGGTGATGATGGCAGTTTTGTTGTCGTTGGCAGAGATGTGATACTGCAAGCGCTCGGTATTTCCACCTCTTTCTGTGGTTGCTTTGAATGAAACCGCATCGTCTTTGGCAAGAGCTTCTTCGTCGATTTTACCGTCTTTCATGTAAGAAAATACGGAAGCTGCTTTGCTGTTGAGGTGTACAGTCCAATCTCCAGACTCAGTTGGAGTCATGAAGATGGAATATTTTCCAGCTCTCAAGTTTTTGCCGCCTACGCTTACTCCTGTACTGAATTCGATTACAGTTTGTGCATTGGCACCCGCTCTCCAGGTAACTCCGTATTTTTCGATTTCACCGAAGATTTTACGACCCTTCACAGCCGGTGAGGAGTAGTCTATGCTGATTTTGGTGAAGCCGACATTTTGGGAAACGAAAGCGGCCGGGCTCAATGCAGGCTGCTGAAGCTGTGCAAAAGCGGCAAAAGAGGAGGTGATAAACAGCGCAAAGGCTAAGAAAAAGAGTTTGGTGTTTTTCATGATTTGTTGGATTTGGGTTTTGGTTTGTGAAGCTAACAAAAAAATCCTGAGGTTGTTCGAAAGTGGGAAATATGGCCATCAACTGACTTTTATCAGGGTTATTCTATGCCCTTCTGATTAGGTTTAAGAAGACTAAAAGAAGCGACATGAACGACTTGATTATTGCTTTTGACCGCTTGGGAATTCAGGATGTGGGAAAGGTCGGTGGAAAAAACGCGTCCCTCGGAGAAATGTTCCAGCAGCTCAATCCGCTGGGGATTCATATTCCAAATGGTTTTGCAGTCACAGCTGATGCTTATCGTCTTTTTCTTGCTGAAAACGGGCTTGAGAAATTTATCTTGGATTGCTTGGCAGAATTGGACCAAGCTCAATTTTCCAATCTTAGGGAAGTGTCCCAGACCATCAAAGAAAGAATACTCCTTGGGAAAATTCCCGAGTCGCTGGTTTCTGAGGTACTCACTGCCTACCGAGAGCTTTGCGAAGAGGCAGGTCGAGAACTTGATGTGGCCGTACGAAGCAGTGCTACAGCGGAGGATTTGCCTGGAGCGAGTTTTGCGGGACAGCATGATTCTTTTTTGAATATCCGTGGGGAGGAAGCTCTTCTAGAAAAGGTGAAGGCTTGTTTTGCTTCTTTGTACAATGCCCGGGCAATAAAATATCGGCATGACAAAGGATTTGATAAGCATGTCATTGCACTTTCGGTGGGAGTGCAGGCTATGGTCAGGGCCGACTTGGCAAGTAGTGGAGTGATTTTTACCATCGAGCCTGAGACGGGTTTTCAAGATGCCATTTTGATCACCGGTTGCTGGGGTTTGGGAGAAAATATCGTCCAAGGAGCCGTGATTCCGGATGAGTTTTTGGTTTTTAAGCCTTCCCTCGAAAAAGGCAAAAAAGCCATTATCTCTAAAAAAGCCGGTTCCAAGACAAAAACAATGGTGTACTCCGAATCCGGTGGGGTGATCAATTTGGATACAGATCCGGCAAAACAGCGGGAATTTGTTTTGAATGATCTTGAAATTGAAACCTTGGGCAAATGGGCTTTACAAATTGAAAAGCATTACAAAATGCCCATGGATATTGAGTGGGCTAAAGATGGGTTGGATGGCAGTTTATACATTGTCCAAGCCCGACCGGAAACGGTTCATTCTGAAAAAGACGCCTATTTGTTAAGAGAATTTTCATTGATTGAAAATGGAGAGCTTCTCGTATCAGGTTTTGCCATAGGAAATGGGATTACATCTGGAAAAGTGAAAATTCTGCATTCTCCGGCAGAGGCAGATCTGTTGGAAGAGGGGGAAATATTACTGACAGAAATTACGAATCCCGACTGGGATCCTATCATGAAGAAGGCTGCTGCGATCATCACGGCTAAGGGCGGAAGAACCAGCCATGCGGCTATCGTAGCTCGGGAAGTAGGGGCTTTAGCGATCGTGGGGGCAGAAAATGCATTGGAAACCCTAAAAACAGGCGATTTGGTCACCATCGACAATGCTTCGGGAAAGATGGGAAAAGTTTTTAGAGGCAATCTTAAGTGGAAAGAAACTCAACACAATTTCCGCGGGATGAAGCTACCTAAAACTAAGCCGATGTTTATCCTGGCGGATCCGGAGAAGGCCTTTGATCTGTCCTTTTTTCCGAATCAAGGAGTTGGACTCATGCGGATGGAATTTGTGATCAACAAGAGCATTCGGATTCACCCTATGGCTTTGGTTCATTTTGATCAGTTGGAAAATCAGGAGGAAAAGACACTGATCGAGTCGCTCTGCCAGGGCTATTCAGATAAAAAAGAATACTTCGTGGACAAACTTACCCAGGCAGTAGCGACCATTGCAGCAGCTTTTTATCCCAAAGAGGTCATTCTTAGAATGAGTGACTTCAAGTCCAATGAGTACGCCAATCTGATAGGAGGAAAGCAATTTGAGGAGAAGGAAGAAAATCCCATGCTTGGTTTCAGAGGGGCTTCCCGCTATTACCACGAGCGGTATCGGGAAGGATTTGCTTTGGAATGTGACGCGGTGAAGCGAGTAAGGGAAGAAATGGGATTGGATAATTTGAAAATCATGATTCCGTTCTGTCGGACACCCGAAGAAGGCAAAAAAGTTCTGGATTTGATGGCTTCGCTGGGTTTGAAGAAAGCGGAAAATGGCTTGGAAATTTATGTCATGGCCGAGATTCCTTCCAATGTGATTCAGGCAGAGGAATTTGCTGAACTATTCGACGGATTCTCTATTGGGTCGAATGACTTGACTCAACTTACCTTAGGTGTAGATCGGGATTCGGAAGTATTGGGCGAATGGTTTGACGAAAACAATCCATCTGTCAAGTGGATGATTTCTGAAGTGATACGGGTAGCGAAGGCCAAGGGTAAAAAAATCGGGCTTTGTGGACAGGCGCCGAGTGATAGGCCGGAGTTTGCCAAGTTTCTCATCGCGCAGGGAATCAATAGCATTTCCTTCAATGCCGATGCTCTCCTGAAAGGGATTGAGAATATGGTGGAAGCAGAGAGGAAGTGATCAGTTGGCAGTCTCAGTTTGCAGTATTCCGAGTATTAAAAAGTGAATGATTTAGTGGATGAGGCATCCATTTGATTTTTAAGAAATCTGAAAAAATCATAACAGGATAACCAGACAACCAAAAACAGTAAAAAGAACACTAAAAAGATAGCATCTATGAAAAAGCTTGAAAATAAAGTCGCCATCGTCACCGGGGCAGCCTCAGGAATGGGAAAAGCCATCGCATTGCTTTTTGCTCAAGAAGGAGCTAAAGTAGTCGTTACCGATCTCAACTCAGCTGACGCAGAGGAAGTAGCAGATCAGATCCGTCATGCAGGAGGTCATGCCCTGGGTTTGAAATGTGATGTTTCAGATGAAGATCAAGTGAAGCGAATGGTGCATGGGGCAATCCATGAGTTTGGTAGTTTGGATATTTTGGTCAACAATGCCGGGATTATGGACAATTTCATGCCTTTGGAAAAAGTGACAGACCAGCTTTGGGAAAAAGTCATGGCAGTGAATGTAAATGGCCCTTTCTACGCCAGCCGATTGGCAATTACCCAAATGCTGCAACAGGGGAAAGGTGTCATTATCAATATTGCTTCAATCGGAGGGGTGTCTGGCTCAAGGGCTGGTTTAGCTTACACCACTTCGAAGCATGCTTTAATAGGAATGAGTAAAAACATTGGTTTCATGTATGCCAAAAAGGGCATCCGATGTAATGTGATCGCTCCAGGAGGTGTCCATACCAACATCATGCGCGATGCCCAACCGGATCCCGAAGGAGCAGCGCTTTGCAGCAGTGGGGCGGGATCAATGCCAAGAATGGGAGAATCGGATGAGATCGCGAAAGTCGCTTTGTTCCTCGCTTCAGATGACTCCTCCTTTGTCAATGGAGAGGTTTTAGTTGCAGATGGAGGTTGGTTGGCTTATTGACGGGCTTATTTTGGTAATTTGGAGCCATTAAAATGGTCCCAAACTCAAAGATCAATGACGCTCGAGTATTTCCGTGATTTTTGCTTGGCCTTGCCCCATGTGACCGAGGATACGCCCTTTGATGCCAATACGCTTTGCTTTCGGATTGGAGGAAAGATTTTTGCCATTGTTGATATGGATGTATTCGATTATGCCAATCTGAAATGCGATCCCGAACGCTCCATCGAACTCCGGGAGCAATACCCCGGAATTACTCCAGGGTACCACATGAATAAAAAATGGTGGAACTCGGTCAGCGTCCGAGGAGATGTGCCTGATCGGTTGATTTTGGAATTGATCCGGCACAGTTATGAGTTGATTTTTTCATCTTTACCGAAAAAAATAAAGGATGACTTGACTTAGCAAAGGATTGGTTATTTTCTCAACCGTGAATCAAAAATCAGCCTCTTGGAAGCTGTCATTCTGATCCTTTGAGCATCAGGATGTATGGGATTGATCAAGTAATTGAATTCTTCGGGGACAATCGCACTCGGAACTCTCAGAACTGCAGCCTCTTGTTGCTTGACAAATTCATCTCCGATCAGCTGGGTTTCAAGAATGGGTGGTTTGGCTTCCCAATTCAAGGGGAGATCCAGTGGGTCGAGTTCTAGAATTTCCACTTCATCAGGGATTTCCATGGTGATAAGGTGTCGATCAATAGGAAGATCTTCTTGAATATCCAAATGAACAGAAACTTCCAGAATAGCCAAGGCCCGAGATTCGGCTGTATAGACCATGCGGGTAGAAAGACTGTTCCATCGAAATCCTTCTGAAAGTGAAGCCCCAATTCCGCTCAATGCAGAATTGAGATATTTTTCCCGCTCGATTCTAAAAACCAACATTAGGCTAAATTCCCGTATTCCAGCCTATTCAGACAGTTTTTTACCTCCTGAATTCCAGTGATCGAATCAAAAAAACTCTCAGGGCTCATCCCTCCCAAGGACTGGTTTGGCTTTTTAAGCCAGCGAAGGAGTTTTTCAGTTTCTCCATTAAAAACCTCTATCCCAAAATCCAGAATTTCGGTAATCAGCAAAACTGCCTCTGTTTCCTTTCCCCCAAGAAGGGCATTTTCACGGCGCTTTTTGTTGTAAGTGGTCTGAGGAATGTCAAAAAGGTTTAACACATCGCGGATCGGTAAATTGATTTTTTTTCCGATCACTTCTAAAGCACTGAAAGGAACCCCTTCACGGCTTATCGCTACCCTTTCCAGTTTAGATTTCCAAGAATAATTTTTCCCTTCTGTTTCCAAAATCCAGCTTTTGGAGGCTTTATTCTTTTCAGACGGGGAGGTGGGATTGAATTTTTTTCTGGCCAAACTCATACTGTTTGAAGCAATTATGCTGTTAATGTATAACAAATCTGTTGAATTCCATTTTTTACACAAGAAAAAAGAATGTATCTAGATTTCCCCTTCTTTTTGACCATTTTTGGAAGCACGCAATTTCGATTCTCCAATGACCTTCCTATCCATACGCCACCTTTCCAAATCCTATGATTCTCATGTGGCTTTGCATGACTTTTCAATGGAACTTGCCCGTGGAGAGTTTTTGTCCATCGTAGGAGAAAGTGGATCGGGAAAAAGTACCCTCCTGAGGATGATTGCAGGCTTGATGGTACAAAGTGGAGGACAAGTGTTTTTAGAGGAAAAACTCATCGAAAATCCCGCTCAAAAGCTAGTGCCTGGCTATGACGAGATCAAACTTATCCATCAGGATTACCAGCTTTTTCCCAATTCCACGGTGGAAGAAAACATCAACCGACCCTTGCTTCAGTATGATGCCAAGTACCGTGAACAGCGTGTCAACCGTCTCTTAAATCAGTTTGGGTTGGAAAATTACAAGGATCGATTACCCAGGCAACTCAGCGGAGGTCAACAGCAAAAGGTAGCCATTGCGCAGGCTTTGGCAGTGGAACCCGAGGTTTTGCTCTTGGACGAGCCCTTCAGTCACTTGGATGCTATCCAAAAGCGGAAATTGATTTTTGAGCTGAAGGAATTGCTGAAAGAAATGGGCACCACGGTCATCTTTGTGACACATGACTTGGACGATGCCCTGCGTCTGACTGACTCTCTTTTGATTTTGCAAAAGGGAAAAGTAGTGCAAAAAGGCAATTCCAAAGACCTCTGCGAGCATCCCAAATCCCGCTATGTGGCGAGGCTTTTTTCACCCATCAACCTAATTCCAGACCGATTCAACAGCTACGTGCGTCCGGCAGATGTACGACTTCGCACCCGAGGAGAATTAATGGGGCATGTGGTGGATTTGAGATATTTGGTTCATTACAATTCCCTATTGATCCGGCTTCGGGAAGGGGGACATATCTGGGAAGTGGACGATCCGATCCGTAAATACCAAATAGGCGATAGGGTGTACCTGCACTTCGATGAGGAAAAAGTATTGGTGCTTAAATCTTAGGGAGCCGCAAAGGTCACGAAGAGAAAAAATGAGGACACAAAGAGATTTTTAAGTGATCAGTGGTCAGTAAGCAGTGATCAGTCCTCTTTGAAACTGACCACTGTTATTTTTCTTTGCGAACTCTTTAAAAACTTTGTGCCCTTGGAGGTTAAAAACTGCCTACTGCAACTGCCAACTGATCACTTAATCATGCGCTCCATGCTCTCCATGCACATGACCGTGCTTGATTTCTTCCTTGGTTGCTTCCCGCACTTCCATGATATTCCCCTCGAAATGCAGATCGAAACCCACCAAAGGATGATTGAAATCTAGGAGCAACTGCTCTCCCAAATCTTTTAGGATTTTAGCCTGCATGCTGTAGCCGTTTTCATCCATTAAGGGTAGAAAGTTCCCTTCTTCCAGCATTTCAGGAGAAAACCCTCTTTCTCCAGAAAACTGCTCTTTGGGTAGGGTAATGATCAGTTCATCGTCTGCTTCCCCATAGGCATCTGCCATGGTCAGGGTAAATGAAAAGTCTTCGCCTTCTTCTTTTCCTTCCAAAAGCTCTTCAAACTTTTCAGGCAGGCCACTCATGCCGAATAGAAAGTAAAAAGGATCTTCTTCATCACGTATTTCCACGCTGAAAGGTGCCGATTCGATGCCGTCCTCTTCTTTGCTGACCTTGAGTTCGTAGGTCAAGCCGACCACAGTATTGGTGTTGATTTTCATATTTTTCGATTGGTTTACTTGGTAAGGCCGTATTTCAGGCGGATTCGAATTCGTTCTTTAAGCACAGCCCATTTGCTTTTTGGAGTAGAGCTGCGCAGAGGTTTGGCTGATCGGAAGACAAAGTATTGATAGTCTTTTTCTTCGAAGAAAAGCCCGTAGGTTTCCATTTTCTCAAGAAAAAAGCCGTTGGACGTGATGCTTTTGATCAAGTCACCCGAGTCCAAAGGCTGATCGATGACTTGGAGTTTTTCGGGTTCGTTTTCGATCATCCATTGCAAATATCTTGGGGCAGGAATGTGAATGAAAATCACAGAATCTGCATGAGAATGCTTCTGGATATTCTGGAAAAGACGGAAGTGCTGGTCGACCGGAATGTGCTCCAACACGTCAGGAAACACAAAGAAGTCGAAGGTTTCACCTTTTTTGTCAAAGTCCGACATGTCCGAAACCTCAAAACTGAGGTTTTTTTGATCTTTCCAGAGGACTTTAGCTTTCTCGATGCTTTCAGGGGAAATATCTACTGCCAACACCTTACCTTGGGGCACTTGCGTAGCCAACAGATGGGAAACGGTACCGATCCCGCAGCCCACCTCCAAAATCCGGTGATTATTTTGAAGTCCGGCTTGCTTCACTTTATCCAAAATGCTCAAATGCCGGGAATTGATTCCCGTCTTTGCCTGCTTTTCGGCAAATTGATCATAAAAGCTGACGACTTTGTCTTTTTCCTCAGGCTGCTGCATCGGATTTTTTGTAAGTGAAGAAAACGCCTGCAATCAAAGTCAACACGATCAAATACTGGAAAATGACCATGGGAGTCTTGGTCGCATAGTAACTAGATGGGGCAAAGGTAAAGACAATTTCATGGGAACCCTGAGGAATTTCCAATCCTCTCAGCAGGTAATTGACCCGAAGAATCTTGGCTTCCTGTCCGTCGATGGTGGCCGTCCAGCCCTCAGGATAGTGAATTTCGGAAAATACTACCAATCCTCCCTGAGCCATTTCGGCTTGGTACTTCATTTCGTTAGGGCTGTGGCTGGTGAGATTGACCTCTCCTGAACCAGCCTTCGCTTCGCCAAATTCTTGGGTATTTAGGGTAGCTTGGGTTTTGGTATTGATCTGTCCCAGTTGATCCATTTCGGCTTGGTTACTAGTGACCGGAACAATCTCTGTCGGAACCCAAGCCGGGCCATTAGCTTCAGGGTTTTCAAATATCCCGTTGGCCTCACTGCCTGCGATCAGGTATTTGGTGTTGAGCATGTTGATCGTGCCAATGGATTCCCAATCGAAAGTGCCTTCTTGGGCTTTTTTCACAAACTCCTGCAATTCAAATTGAAGGCGATTGTCGACTAGGTCTTGGTACCGGCGCAGCTTTGCTCCATGGTAGCCGCCCAAACTATTGAATCGGTAGCTGGTACGAGCGCCTTGGGTCAGTCCTTCCGTTAGCGGCAACACTCGAAAATAGCCCTGATCTTGGGCAAGGGATTGCTCGGCAGGAGTTTCTGCGAAAAACTGTCTCGAAGGATTTCTCTGGAAAGACTCTGCATTCAAATAGCGACGGTTGATCGTCCACACATCAATGGTGATCAAGGCAATCAGGCCAGCACCCAGAATCAGCTCTGAAATTTTGCCTTTCAGATAAAAATAAATCAATCCGATAGAGAGCGCTACAAAAGTAAAACTTTTCCAAGCCGAGGCAGAAAGCATACTCTTTCGGTCAGCCTTCATAGCTGTCACCAACCAATCCGGGAAATTAGCATCTGCTGCCCCTTCAAATCGGAAAAATGCACCTGCCGCGACCGCCAAAATCAAGGTCAATCCCGCCACAATTCCTCCGGAAATCAGCAAAGGCTTGAGTTCTTTGGTTTTGGTCAGTCTTTCCAAAGCAATCATTCCCAACACCGGCACGGCAAACAGCGTCATTCCCAAAGCCATGGAAACTGCCCGAAACTTGTTATATCCAGGCAAAATGTCAAATAACAGGTAGTTGAACCAAGCCAGGTTTTTTCCCCAACTCAGCATTAGGGAGAGCACGATGATGGTGCCGAAGGTGATCAGGCTTTCTTTTGGCGCAGCCCAAATCCCCAAAACCGCCAAGAAAACCAGAATCACGCTGCCATAGATCGGTCCGCCCGTAAAAGGCTGATCCCCCCAATAGGTAGGAGCACCTTTGATAAATCCATTGATTTGAGCAGGGTCGAGTCCTTGAGCACGGAGCGCTTTTTCGGATGCGGAATCTTTGGGAAGAGGCGTGTTGCTTCCTCCTCCATAGAAGTCCGGCACGATCAAGGTCAGGGTTTCCAAAATTCCATTTGACCAGCCAAATGCGTAGTCCTTGTCCAAGCCGGAAGAGGTGCTTTCCAAAGTCGCTTTTCCCCGGGTAGAGTAGGGACTGTATTCGAGAGCTGTGGCCAGTCTTCCGAGATTTCCTCCCACTGCCAAAACAGCTCCGATGACCAAAAATCCGATGGTTTTGAACAGTCCACCAATTCCTTCTTTTTTCCAGTCAAACACTAAACGAACAAGCACATAAATTACCGAAATGATCAGCGTGTAGTAGGTGATTTGGAGGTGATTGAATTTGAGTTGGAACAAAAGTCCAAGAGCCAAAAGGGCTGCTCCGAGGATCCGTTTTCGCTCAAAAGCCAGATGGATACCGGCCAGAATCAATGGAATCAGGCAAACTGCCCAGATTTTGGCATTGTGACCTGCCTCTAGAGAAAGTAGGTTGTAAGTATTGAAGGAAAATGCGATCGCTCCGGCAATGGAGAATATCGGCCTGACTTGAAAGCTGAGTAGTAAAACATACATGCCTAGCATTCCGAAAAACAATCCGTTGATCGGGTGGGGAAGACCTAGGGTCAGGACTGAAATCAGAAGGTTGGTGATGTCTCCGGCAAACTCCAGGGAGATAAAATAGGTGGGCATTCCGCCAAACATGCGGCTGGTCCAGAGGGCTTGCTCGCCGGTGGCAGCCCGGTAGTCAAGGACTTCTTTGGCCGAACCTTCCCATTGGAGGATATCGCTTTGGAAGATGATTTTCCCATCGAATACCATCGGTGAAAAGTACAGGACAACGATGAGGTAAAAGAGGATGACCCCGAGCAGATGGGGAAGAATGTCTTTCTGAAATTGGAGTTTCATGCAGGCCGTGAGATACGTTCAGGGTGCAAATTAGGGATTTCGTGGGAAAGAGCGAGAAGATAAGATTTCAAGATGTTCTCACAGATTTTTCATTCCTTCGGTCTTCGGTCTCCCGTCTTCCCGCTTTACCGCATCGGTCATCGGTCATCCGACATTGGACATCGAACAGACTTCCGTCTTCCTTCTTATTTCCCATATATTTTCCTTCCCAAACGCCCAAATTGATTACTTTTGCACCAAATAGCCGAAAAGCAGCATGTTTGATAATTTAAGTTTGAAGCTGGACCGGGCTTTCAAAACCCTGAAAGGAACCGGAAAAATCACCGAAATCAACGTCGCATCCACCGTAAAGGAGATCAGAAGAGCCCTGATTGATGCCGACGTCAACTATAAAGTAGCCAAGGAAGTCACCGACAAGATCAAGGACGAGGCCATGGGCCGGGACGTGTTGATCTCTGTTTCCCCGGGTCAACTCCTGGTAAAAATCACCCAAGAGGAGCTGACCAAACTCATGGGCGGTTCCAAAGTCGACATCAAACTCAGTGGTGATCCTGCTGTGATCCTAATATCAGGTTTGCAGGGTTCGGGTAAGACGACATTTACCGGAAAGCTCGGTAGTTTTTTGAAAAGGCAGGGCAGACAGGTGCTATTGGTGGCCTGTGATATCTACCGTCCTGCTGCGATTGACCAGCTGAAAGTGCTCGGGGAGCAGATCGGTGTGGAGGTCTATGCCGAACCTGAAAATAAAAATGCGCTTCAAATCGCCAACAATGCGATTGCCTATGCGAAGAAGACCGGTAAAAAAACCGTCGTAGTCGATACTGCGGGTCGTTTGGCGGTGGACGAGCAAATGATGAAGGAGATTGAGGAGTTGAAAAAAGCACTCAATCCTTCCGAGACACTTTTCGTCGTAGACTCGATGACAGGTCAGGA
Source organism: Algoriphagus sp. AK58 (assembly GCF_014324365.1). Taxonomy (GTDB): domain Bacteria; phylum Bacteroidota; class Bacteroidia; order Cytophagales; family Cyclobacteriaceae; genus Algoriphagus. Next base: position 40,923 of record NZ_QEIG01000018.1, on the reverse strand, counting down.
TGCGGTGAATACGGCCAAGACCTTTGACGAGCGATTGGATTTTGATGGGGTAGTCCTGACCAAATTGGACGGTGATACGCGTGGTGGTGCGGCGATTTCGATCCGTCACGTAGTCAACAAGCCCATCAAATTCATCTCCACGGGTGAAAAGATGGAAAACCTGGACGTCTTCCATCCCGATCGTATGGCGCAGCGGATCCTCGGCATGGGTGACGTGATCTCCCTCGTAGAGCGTGCACAACAGTCCTTTGACGAAGAGGAAGCCAAGCGAATCAACGCCAAAATCCGTCAGAATAACTTCAACTTTGATGATTTCCTTTCTCAGCTGGAGCAGGTGAAAAAGATGGGTAACATCAAGGACCTGATCGGGATGATCCCTGGAATGGGTAAGGCGATGAAAGGCTTGGATATTGATGACGATTCCTTCAAGCCGATCGAAGCGATCATCCGCAGTATGACTCCAAAGGAGCGTCAGAATCCGGACATAATCGACGGGCGTCGAAGAAAACGTATTGCCGACGGATCTGGCCGAACCATCACCGAAGTCAACAATCTCATGAAGCAGTTTGACGACATGCGCAAGCTGATGAAGCAGATGAACAAGATGGGTGGTGCCAAGCAGGCTTTGGGTCGGATGATGCCTCCGGGGATGGGAAGAAGGTAAACGTAATTACGATTTTTGATTTACGATTTACGAGATTGATATGGGAATAACCCCATTTTACCCGATCAGAAATGGTCGGGTTTTTTTGCCACAAATAAAAGATTGAATAAGTTTTTAGGAGATGGTATTTAGAAAGAACTTACATTAGAATGTAAATGAGAAACTTAGTCTTTTTTGTCCTCCTTTTTTCTTTGGGATGTAAATCAATCGACCCAAGCATAAAGGCCAATACGATAACAGTTTTGCCCAAATCTCAATCAATCAGATTTGAAGATGTCTTTTCAAAGGCAATGCCGTTGAATCTTTCCGGAGAAGAATTACCATTGGCAGTCTACAGAGTCATCCCATATGAAGAAGGTTACTTAATCTTGGATGGCAAAAGACAGCAGGTTGGATTAGTAAGTTCCAAAGGAGTTTTTAAACCTGTAATTCATTCCGTGGGAGAAGGTCCGGGTGAGTATCTGGAAATCTGGGACTTAAAGGTAAACCCTGAAAGCAATGAGATTTTTATTTTGGATAGGAAATCGAGGAAGATGATCGTGTATTCCGAATCTTTTGCCTTTTGGAGGGAGATTCCAATTAAAAAAGAAGTTGCGTTTACGCTACTCTCCTTTTCGTTTTTAAGAGGAAATGAAATACTTTTTCAAACCAGTGGGAGCTCGGGGTATAAGTTTTTAACCTACGAGATTTCATCCAATAAATTTGAATTTAAAGTCCCAATAGAAAAAGAATTTGAGGGTCTTGGATTTGGGAATGATCGATCCATGTCTGTTTTGAACGAGCTGATTTCTGTGGTTTACCCTCTTGGTAATAAAATAGAACGATATGACAGATATTTAACCAGAAAGGAGGATTTATTTGTTGATTTTCAGAGTTTTTCGATTACCGAGTCGGAATTAAAACAAGTCGCAAACGATCAAAATCGAATGTTTGATTTGATTCAAAATGATGAGAATAGAAAAACTCACTCTTTCGGAATTGTTGAATCAGATCGATATTATTTAATCTCCTACTATTTAGGTTCGTTTCGAAATGGCGATTTTTTGAAATCAATTATTGAAAAAAGCACAGGGGAAACCAAGACCTTCCGTACCGTAAAAATCGGAGATGTGGAGGTAGATCTTTTACTTATTGGAAAGGGGCGAGGAGATGAATTGATTTTCACTGTAAACCAAGAAAAACTGGAGCGGATGTCAGATTCTCAAATCCAGGCCCTGTCTAAAAAATTTAAAACACCAATAGATCAAAATTCGCCTTTGTTGCTTTTTTGCACGCTTAAATAAAGTTGATTTTCCTTTCTACTGACCAAGTCCCATTACCCAGTCAGAAATGGCTGGGCTTTTTTTATTTTTAGGTGAGGCAATCAGAAAGCCCCGATTTTCTCAGATTTCATCGGGCATCTTTAGCTTTCTTACTTCAACTTTCTGACTTTCAAAACTATCTTCTTTTCTCAACTCCCCGACCTCCTTACTCCCCAACTTCCCTGCCCTAATACAGCGTCTTATCTCCCTTTTCTTTCCACAGCTCGAAAGCTTTTAAGCTTTCCTCCCGCATCATAGCAATCATTGGGATCTGCCGCTTTTCAGGAGTGATTTCAATTTCCTGATAGATAAACTCATCATCAAATCCCGCATCGGCAGCGTCTTCTTTGGTGCAAGCGTAGTATACTTTGGCTGGTCTTGCCCAAAAAATCGCCCCCAAACACATGGGACAGGGTTCGCAGGACGTGTAGACTTCGCAGCCTTCCAGTTGGAAGTTATTCAGGTTTTTGCAAGCCTCACGGATGGCGACGATTTCAGCGTGAGCGGTGGGATCGTTTGTTTTTAGGACCATGTTGGAGCCTTGTCCTACGATTTGTCCGTCTTTGACGATCAGGCAGCCAAAAGGTCCACCATTGCCTGCTTCCATTCCATTTTTTGCCAATTCGATGGCTTGGCGCATGAAGTTTTTCTGAGTATCTGTCATAGGATAAAGATAGTGATCAGTAGGGAGTGATCAGTGTTCAGTCGCAGTCGGCAGCATTGGAAGTCTGAAAGATAAAGTCAGAAAGCCGAAAAAGTAAGCAGTGATCAGTCACAGTGGTTGAATCTATCATCATCGCGAGGAGCAAAACTTAAAGCCAAAGGTTTTTTTGGAGGGCAAACCTGAGACGAAGCGATCTTATGCACTTCACATTAAATTCTGAAAGCTAAAAGGTTGGGACTTAAAATTCGGAGTAGATCTATTTTTTTAGCCTTCTCAATTCAGCGTTCATACTTTTAAAGACCTGCCTACTGCGACTGCCCACTAATTACTGACTCAACTTATCCACCGACTCAAAAATTCCAAAAATTGGTCTTTGTAATTGTCTCCCACGGCGATTTGCTGGTTGCCGATTTGGATCACGTTTTTGGAGACGGAGTCGATATGGTCCAGCGCCACAATAAAGGAGCGATGCACACGCATAAACTTGTCGGAAGGAAGCAATTCCTCCATATTTTTCATGCTGGTCAAAGACAAAAGGGGGTTGGGCTTGGATTTCAGGTGAACCTTCACATAATCCTTGTAGGCTTCCACATGGGTGATATCCCGCAGCATCACTTTGACGAGTTGGTATTCGACTTTCAGAAAAATATACTCCGGCTGAGTGCTGGATTCAAGTGCTGGTTTGGCACTTTCCTGATTAAGAATCCGGTCAAAATACTGGTAGGCTTTGGTGGCTGCGTTAAGGAAATCCTCATAGCTGTAAGGCTTGAGCAGGTAATCCAACGCATCCACCTTGTATCCTTCAATGGCAAATTGATGGTAGGCCGTGCAGAAGATGATTCGGGTTTTATCCGAATTCTTTTTACCGTCAAGGATTCTTGCCAGTTCCATCCCTGAGAGATCGGGCATTTGGATGTCCATAAAGACCAGTTGGACTTCATTCTGATTAATAAATCCTAAGGCCTCGATGGCATTGGAGAATTTACCTACCAAATCGAGAAAGGCGGTTTGCTGGATAAATTTGGTCAACAGCTCGAGCGCGAGCGGCTCATCATCGATGGCTACGCATTTGATTTTCATGCCAGATTGATGGTAAGATTTACCCAATACTGGTCATTGGCTTCGTCTTTACCAAATTTTAGACGGTGTTTTTCAGGATAGAGCAAGCTCAACCTACGTTGGGTATTGACCAATCCGATCCCGTTTTCTTTGGCTTCAGGACTATCCGGATTGATAGGGAAGATGTGATTTTTGGTTTCAAAGAAGACCGTTTCTCCCATGATTTCCATCTTGATTTTGATCTCACTTTCTTTTTGTGAGCTGATCCCGTGCTTGAAGCAATTTTCCAAGAAAGGCAAAAACAGCATGGGAGCGATGACCAAATCTTCCTTGGGCTCGTCGATCTGAATGTTCAATTTGACCTTGCTGGAGAGGCGCATTTTCATCAACTCTATGTAATCTTCGATAAACCGTACCTCTTTGCTTAGCAGGGTTTCATTTTTCTGATTTTCATAAAGTACGTACCGCATCATTCTGGAGAGTTTGAGCAAGGCCTCCTGAGCTTTGCTCACATCCAGATTAGTAAGGGCGTAGATGTTATTGAGTGTATTGAAGAAAAAGTGGGGATTGATTTGAGCTTTCAGATACGATAATTCGGTATTGATTCGCTGCCGATCCAATTCCCTGCGGATGGCTTCGTCCTTTTGCCACTTTTGGACCAAGGAAACTGATGTGCTAAGACCAATAGATATCAGGTACAGGAGTAGTTGAAATACATCTCCAGGCAGCCATCTCTTTTTGGGATTAAAGGGTCTGTCAGGATTGAAAACCTGATGCATTTTTTCACTGTAAAGGGAAAACTGCTCGAAATACACGATAAGCCCATAAAATAAAAGCGCACCAACCACGATGATCAAGAGGTAAAGGTAATTTTTACCCTTGAGGAGAATTTTGGGTACGATGATTCCGGAGTTAGAATAAAAAATCAGGATCAGCATAGACACCAAGAAAATCTGTTTCCACCAAAATTGAACAGGAAGCTCTACTTCTCCCATTCTCCAAGAAAGTGGAGAAAGGATCAGCAAAACCACACAAAGCATAATCCAGCCGAGGATATGTACCAGTATGGAAAGATTCTTTTTAGGGGTGATCGATAGCATGCGCTTGATATTCAATGTCCAAACTAAGCGATTTTACTTTTTTCTCTCAAATCAAATCTACCAACACTTTCAATCTACCCATGAACAGGTGATTTTGTCCCATAAAGGTGGTTAGAGGCAGATTTGTTAGGTTAATCCCCATTTTGTGGGTATTTGTCGATGAATGCATAGGGCTGGTCTATTACATTTTTTAGCTCGAAACAATGCCTTCAACTTTGGGGTATCAATTAAGCAAATGCCCTTATTTGAAAACGAAACCATGAAAAAACTACTCTATCTAGTACTATTCTTTACCTTTTCAAGCCTCGGAATAACACAGGCTCAACAGACTGTGGAGAAAAAAGAGCCAGCCAGGATTATCGGTGTGGCCAAAGATTTGAAAACCGGTGAGCCGGTTGGATATGCTACTGCTGCACTTTATAAAACTGGTAGTGATGTGTCTACTGCTGGAGCGGTAGCTGACGGAAATGGCACTTTCTTTATCACCGGATTTTCCACAGGTACCTACGAATTGCAGTTGACCTTCCTAGGATATGAAACCGTCAAAAGAACAGTAAATGTCAATTCCTTGGAAAGTGATATCAATCTTGGTGAAATCGCCATGTCTGATGAAGGAGTTGCTCTCGAGGAGGTGACTGTTCAAGGACAGCGGGAACTCATTGAGGAACGAGTAGACCGGACCATTTACAAAGCTGAAAATGACAGGACCACTGCAGGTGGTGATGCAACGGATGTATTGAGAAGAGTGCCTATGCTTTCTGTGGATTTGGACGGAAACGTATCCATGAGAGGAAGTGCCAATATTTTGGTGTTGATAGACAACAGACCTTCTGCCATTGCTGCTTCTTCTATCGCGGATGCTTTACGGCAAATCCCCGCAGATGAAATCAAGGCTGTAGAGGTTATTACTTCCCCATCTGCCCGATTTGACGCTGAGGGTACTTCCGGTGTGATCAACATCGTAACTAAGAAAAACAACCTTCAGGGAATGACCTTGAATATCAATTCGGGGGCAGGCTTGAGAGGTTCAAACTTGGGTCTTCAAGGCAGTGCCAGAAAAGGGAAAATGGGCTTTACCCTAGGTGGTTTTGGAAGAGCAGGCTATAATATTTTGGGAAGTTTTGAAAATCAGCAAATCACCAATAATGCTGATGGCAGTGTTTCCAGATCAGTTCAATCTGCCGATACCGAGCGCAGAGATATCTTTGGTAGATACAACTTTGGAGTTGACTATGAAATTGACCAGTACAACTTCATTACAGGTGCTGTAAACTTCGGAATCAGAAATTCTGAAAACTGGCAGTATGATTTCTTGACTCAAAACTTCCTAAATGATGTCTTGAGAGGAAGTCAAAACAGGGAGACCAACACCATTGACAATTCTAATTCAGTGGATGTGAGTCTTAACTACACCAAAACATTTGAAAAAAGAGGTAAAGAGTTGAGTTTTCTGACCCTTTACTCCAGAAATAACCGAGAAAATTCATTCACCAATACTCTCTTTGAAGAGGATTTGGAGGACATATTCTCTCGCTTGAGAAACGTGAACCCAAGCCGAAACGAAGAGTTTACTGTACAGATAGACTATGTGACTCCATTGGATGAAAAGGGCACCCAAATCATAGAATATGGAGCAAAGAATATCCTTAGAAAAGCCTATTCTGATTTCTCTTACTTCTTGGCTGAAGGGGCTACCGGTGAATTTGTGGAGTTAGAGGATCCCAGATTAAGCAATGAATTCAGTTATGATCAAAATGTAACTGCAGGATACCTTTCTTATACTTTTCAGTTTTTGAAGAATTATACTTTGAAACCTGGATTGAGATACGAGTACACTACGATCAATGCAGATTTCAAAACTGAATTTGAGGCAGAAATTCCCTCTTACGGGACTTTGGTGCCTAGCTTTAATGCAAGCAGAAAGTTGAAGAATGGGAATATGATTAAAGCTGCCTACAACAGAAGGATTCAAAGACCTTCTTTGAGATTTTTGAATCCAAACATCGAGGCATCCAACCCTCAGCAGCTTTCTCAGGGTAATCCTGAACTTGAACCGGAGTTGACAGATAACTACGAGTTGGGATATAGCACCTTTATCAAAGGAACAACCCTCAACTTCACAGGTTTCTACCGAAATACGACAGGTTCAATTCAGCCTATCCGAACTGTTCAGAATGATGGAATCATTTTTACTACCTATGAAAATATCGGTAGAGAGCAGGCAGTAGGTACCAATTTGTTTTTCAACGTCAATATCAATAACAAATTCTCCTTGAATGGAGGCATGGATTTGTACTATGCGATGCTGGACAATGGATTGACGGATCCTCAGTTTGCGGCTAAAAATGAAGGATTTGTGGTGAGTGGAAGAGTGTTTGGTAATTACACCTTGCCAAAAGATTGGCAGGTCCAATTGTTCTCCTTTGCCCGTGGACGTCAAGTTCAGTTGCAGGGAACTTCCGGAGGTTTTGCAGCTTATGGATTGAATTTCAACAAGCAGCTAAAGGAAAAAAGAGGTTCGCTGGGTTTTGGAGCGGAAAATTTTCTGATGAGAGAGTTTGTGATAAGAAACGAAATCAATACTCCTACTATCATCCAAAACAGCACCAACAGAATTCAAAACATGAATTTCAAGGTGAACTTTACCTACCGTATTGGAAAAATGAGCATGGATCAGAGACCTAAAAGAAGAAGATCCATCAACAACGATGACCTGAAAGATGGAGAAGGCGGAGGTCAAATCGAAAACCAACAAGGTGGAGGCGGCGCTCCCATGAGGAACAGATAAAAAAAATTATCCCTGGGCTTTTGGCCCAGGGAATCACCCTTTATTAGATAGATAGATTGGGTAACAAAAAGCCCGGGTTTGCTGAATCCGGGTTTTTTGTTTCAAAGAAATAGGAATGTTTTGAAATGGGAAATTTCCGTGAAAAAAAGTTGGGTGATTTTTAAATCTGGCGAAAGAAAAAACAAAACAGATTAAACCCAGCAAGAGCATCGAAGTCTAACACACAAATTTAGGGGTTATTTATAGTGGAAAAGCCCGGCTTTTGGCCGGGCTTTTTTAGTTCAATCCAGATTAAATCAGGATTTGTAAAGTACTTTATTGATTGCCTCTACTGTACGCTTCACGTTTGGAATGGTCACATCGATGTATTGAGGCGCATAGCTCAGCGGAATGTCCATGGAATTGACACGAATCACAGGAGCATCCAGGTAATCGAAAGCATATCGCTGGAAATGGTATGCCAATTCTGACGAAATTGCAGCAACCGGGTTGGCTTCTTCCACTACCACTACACGGTTGGTTTTCTTTACAGATTCCACGCAGGTAGCATAGTCGATCGGACGTACAGTTCTCAAGTCGATCACTTCACATTCTACTCCTTGCTTAGCCATTTCTTCAGCGGCTTCCAGAGCGACCTTCATCATTTTCCCGAATGAGATCACAGTTACATCAGAACCTTTTCTCTTGATATCCGCCACGCCGATAGGCAAGAGGTATTCTGATTCTGGTACAGGTCCTTTGTCAGAATACATCAATTCGGATTCCATAAAGATTACTGGATCTGGATCACGTATAGCTGCCTTGAGAAGTCCCTTGGCATCATAAGGATTAGAAGGAACGATCACTTTCAGACCTGGAGTATTGGCAAACCAATTTTCAAAGTTAGAAGAGTGGGTCGCGCCCAATTGACCGGCATTACCTGTGGGTCCTCTGAATACGATCGGAACCGAATAGGCTCCTCCAGACATCGCATACATTTTGGCAGCAGAGTTGATCACCTGATCGATGGCTACCAGAGAGAAATTGAAGGTCATGAATTCGATGATCGGCTTTAGCCCGTTCATGGCCGCACCCACGCCCAAACCTGCAAAGCCAAGCTCGGCGATTGGAGTGTCGTACACCCGTTCTGGACCAAATTCATCCAACATTCCTTGGGATACTTTGTAGGCACCATTGTATTCGGCTACCTCTTCACCCATCAAGAAGACGTTTTTGTCACGTCTCATTTCCTCGGACATGGCCTCTCTCAAGGCTTCCCGAAATTGTATTTCTCTCATTGCTTAATGACAAAATTTTGGCTCGTAAAAATAGAAAGGAATCGGGCATTTGCAAAGATTACGCAGTTCTTTGTCCCGGATGGTTTTTATCCCAAGTAAACGGTTTTTTGATTTACAAATTCTAAGATTCCCTGTTTGCTCAATTCCCGGCCGTATCCGGATTTTTTGATCCCGCCAAAAGGCAGCCAAGGATGTGATGCCACCATGGCATTTAAAAACACAGCCCCGCTTTCTATTTTTTCAGCGAGCATTTCTCCAAGGTGTATGTCCTTGGTCCAAAGTGATGCTCCCAATCCGAATTCAGTAGAATTGGCTAATTCGATGGCTTCCACTGCCGATTTAACTTTAAAAACAACAGCAACCGGACCAAATAACTCTTCCTTAAAAGCCGGAGAATCCTTGGGGATGTCTGTTAGAATGGTCGGAATAAACCTAGAGGAATCATTCGCTGGGGCTTCTCCTCCAAGTACCGCTGTTGCACCAAGTTCTATTGATTTTTTGACTTGCAGGTAAAGTTCCTCCGCCAAATCCGGTCTAGCCATGCAGGCAAAATCAGCCGATTCGTCCAAAGGATCTCCGTGCTTCATGCTTTTGATTTTTTGGGTGAAAATTTCCAAAAACTGCTCATAAACCGGATCTTCCACGATAAACCGCTTTGCGGCAATGCAGCTTTGCCCGAAATTGATCATTCTTGCTTTGGCGGCCGTCTCAGCGGCCACTTGAATTTCTGCATCTTTGAGGACGATAAAGGGATCACTTCCTCCGAGTTCCAAAAGGGATTTTTTGATTTGCTTACCCGCTGCAGAAGCAACTGCTGCACCTGCTTTTTCACTTCCTGTCAAAGACACCGCTTTGATTCTGGGGTCTTCCAGCAGTTTCAAAGTGGCAGTGGAGTCCATCAAAAAACTTTGGAATACTCCGGAAGGGAATCCTGCTTCTTCAAATACAGATTGAATTGCCAAGGCACATTGAGGAACGTTGGAGGCATGTTTGAGAATACCGACATTTCCGGCCATCAACGTGGGGGCAGCAAATCGGAAAACTTGCCAAAAAGGAAAGTTCCAAGGCATGACTGCAAGTATGATTCCCAAAGGTTGATGGATGATCTTAGCTTTTTTACCATCAGGTAGTGTAATCTCTTCAGGTGTCAGAAATTTTGAAGATTTCTCTGCATAGAAGTCGCAAACCCAAGCGCATTTTTCTACTTCTGCCCGGGATTCCCTGATGACTTTTCCCATTTCCAGGGAGATTATTTTGGCAAACTTCTCTTTATTAGCCCGAAGCACACCGGCTGCGGATTTCATTAAGGTAGCTTTTTGAGCTATGGGGATAGTCTTCCAAGACTCAAAAGTCTGTTGAGCCAGTGACGTTTTTTCTTCAATTTCACTTGGTTCAGTGGGCAAATACTCTTTTAGGATTTGTCCATTCCAAGGATTGATCGATTGAATCAAACTCATTTTTCGGTCGGTTTTCCTGCTTCAGTCCAGGCGGTGATGCCGCCTTCGAGCATATACACGTGTTTGAATCCGGATTTCTGCATCAAATCGGCCGCACGTCTGGTTCTGCTTCCTGATCGGCAATAAAGTAAATAGGTTTTCTTTTTGTCCAGATTTTGGATCTCATTGGCGAAGTTTTCCCCCAGAAAATTGATGTTGACCGAGCCAGCCAAATGGCCCTCGGCTACCTCCTCCGGAGTTCTTACATCCACTACCATGGTTTTTTTCTTGTGAGACATTTTTTCAAACTGAGCAATGGATAGTACCTGGATGGAATCCTTCTCTACGGTTTGGGCAAAGGTTCCGAGACTGATCAAAAGAAAGGCAAGAAGGAAGGTGATTTTGATTTTCATGATTTGCTTGGTTTTTGATTAAAGTACCGCCTAATTGAACCGAAAATTTACAAGCTTTCGTTTCAAAATGCCCCAAAAGATCGGATTGATTTCGGATTCCCACAGTTACATAGATCACATTACCTTAAAACACCTTCAAGAGGTGGATGAAATCTGGCATGCTGGAGATATTGGAGACCTGAGCGTGATCAATGCCTTGCCAATGGGAAAAGTGATCCGGGGAGTGTTTGGCAATATTGACGATCAGGCTGCTCAGGAGAAATTCCCGGAGTGGTTGGAATTTGAAGTGGAGGGAGTGAAGGTGCTAATGACTCATATCGGCGGCAAACCTCCCCGATATGCAAAAGGGGTGAAAGATCGAATCAAAAAATTCAAGCCCCAATTGTTTATCTGCGGGCATTCTCATATCTGTAAAGTTGAGTTTGATAAGGAATTAGACTGTCTTTACATGAATCCCGGAGCAATCGGTCATCAGGGATTCCACCATGTGAGGACCATGTTGCTATTTGAATTGGCCAAGGGGAAAGTTTTAAATCTGAGAGTTGTAGAATTGGGTAAAAGAGGAACCAATTGACCTTTGACCAAAAAAAAATAGCGGCTTTTTGGCCGCTATTTCCAGGTAAGGATACCTCAGATTATTTTGCGAAAGAAGCCTTGATTGCTTCTATGTCTACATTCTTGATCACAGGCTTAGCGCTCAACTGCTTGATTTTGATCACGCGCTCAGTTTGACCTTGTCTTTTTCTTTTCAGTTTTCTTTTAAGAGTAGTTACACCCATGGCCTTATATGTTTAAATTTTTAGAATCGAAACGAAGCGCAAAAGTAAGGAAACAAATTTTCTCTGCCTACAATTCTTTTGATTTTATTGTGGACATAGGCAGATTCTAGAACCTCCGTTTTGGGATTTTTGGGTAGATTTGGGCCTAATATTGTCACGCTACCCATGCAAAAACCAAGTCTTCCCAAAGGAACCCGAGATTTTGGGCCGATTCAGATGGCCAGAAGAAACTTTATCCTGGACACCATCAAGGATACTTTTCAGCTTTTTGGATACCAGCAGATTGAGACTCCAGCTATGGAAAATCTCACTACGCTTACAGGCAAATATGGGGATGAGGGAGATCAGCTCCTTTTCAAAATCCTAAATAGTGGTGACTTTTTAAAAGAGGTAACAGCATCTGATTTGGAAAATGGGTCAGGAGGCGTTTTAAACAAGGTTTCGGAAAAAGGCCTTCGGTACGATTTAACCGTTCCTTTCGCCAGATACGTGGTGATGAATCGAAATGAGTTAACCTTTCCATTCAAAAGATATCAAATCCAACCGGTGTGGAGAGCGGATAGGCCTCAAAAAGGTCGATACCGGGAATTTTATCAGTGCGATGCGGATGTGGTTGGAACGGACAGCTTGGTCTGTGAAGCTGAAATCATTCTGATGATCCGACGGGTTTTTACCAAGCTTGGACTTGAAAATTATGGGATCAAGATCAACAACCGGAAAATTTTGACAGGAATAGCTGAAGCCATTGGAGAGTCAGGTAAAGAGGGGCCGCTTTGCGTAGCAATAGATAAGCTGGATAAAATCGGATGGGAAAAAGTCAAAGAAGAATTGATTCAGCGTGGCTTTGGTCTACAGTCGATTCAGAATCTTTCTCCATTGGTCGGTTTGGAAAGCGACTTGAAAGGGAAAATTGAATTTTTGAAGTCTTTCTTAAAAGATTCCGAGACAGGCCTCAAAGGGGTGTCTGAATTGGAAGAAGTTTTCGGGATTCTGGAAAAAATGGGTGAAAATCTTGATTACGTGGATTTTGACATCATGCTTGCCAGAGGATTGTCGTATTACACCGGGGCGATTTTTGAGGTAAAAGTGTATGGTGTGTCCATCGGTTCGGTGAGCGGTGGGGGTAGATACGATAATTTGACTGGGGTGTTTGGCTTGCCCGGTGTTTCTGGGGTTGGATTTTCTTTTGGAGTGGACAGATTGTATGACGTCTTGGAAGAGCTTCAGCTTTTTCCTGCAGAAAACCTCAATGGTACCCAACTCCTGTTGACTTATTTTGATCAGAAAGGATTTGAGTATGCCCTTTCGGTTTTGAATCAGTTCAGAAAGGCTGGGATTAAATCAGAAATCTACCCGGACCAGGCAAAAATCAAGAAGCAGTTGGAGTTTGCCACCAAAAAAGAAATCCCCTTTGTGGGGATTTGTGGAGATAATGAGATCAATTCGGGTACTATCTCGATTAAAAACCTCGTGACCGGAGAACAGGAGACTTTAAGTTTGGAAAACGCTGTTTCGAAATTGGCTTATTGAACCTCCAGGATGGCGTTTATAGGGATGTAGGCGCCGCCTTTAAGAGAAATAAACTCTGTTCCAACTGCCCAAACCGTAGTATAAACTTGGTATACCTGTTCGTCCGAAGTTTCAAAAGTTAATTTCACTTTGGTTTGAAGTAAATTTCCCAGAGTTTGGGATCTGTACAGATCTGCCAATCTGTTTTTTCTGTCATCAGGATTGGTTAAAACGTCCTTTTTTCCAAAGCTTAACAGAGGAATCTGTTCTTTCTCGATTTGGGTTATTGTTTTCATGGGTAATTTGGTTTGGTTAGTTTTTTATACAGAATAAGCTTACAAAATGTTGCCTAAAATATTTCTATGTAGTTGATAAAAGGCGTTTTTATAAAATAAGAGTTTTTGTTACGCTTTATTTTCAAAATAATATTCTTTTTTTGAGCGCCTTCGACTCTGTTAATCCTGATATATTTGTCCATTCTAAAAACCCGATTGGTATGTTTGACATTATGGGAATGATGGGCAAGGTGAAAGAAGCCCAAGCAAAAATTAAAGAGGTTCAGGCCCGACTGGTACATCTCACCGCGGAAGGGGAAGCCGGGGCAGGCATGGTGAAGGTATTCGTGAACGGAGAGCGCAAAGTTCTCAAGATCCAAATGGATGAGTCATTGCTGAGTCCAAATGACAAAGAAGTGTTAAGTGACCTGATCGTGGCGGCGACCAATAAAGCCATGGAAGCCATTGAACAAAAAATAAAAGCTGAAATGAAGTCGGCAACCGAAGGGATGATTCCAAATATTCCTGGAATGGACTTTGGGAATCTTTTTGGATGAGAACCTGCGCCATAGTCATATTGAATTACAATGGGGAGAATGTCTTAAGAACTTTTCTCCCTTCCGTAAAAACCAATAGCTATTATGACCTTTGGGTGATTGACAATGCAAGTACTGACAGATCAGTTGAAATTTTACAGCTAGAATTTCCTGAATTTGGCCTAATCCGATTAAAGGCTAACTTGGGGTTTACGGGCGGTTATAACTGGGGGCTTGAAGAGTTACGCGACAAATACACTTATTTTATTTTGCTCAATTCTGATGTGGAGGTAACTCCAAATTGGGATAACAAACTGATTGATTTTTTAGAGGCTAATAGGGACTTTGCTGCGGTGCAGCCAAAGATTTTATCTTGGACGGAAAGGCATTCATTTGATTATGCCGGTGCCGGAGGAGGTTTTTTAGACGCTTTGGGTTACCCCTACTGTAGGGGGAGAATTTGGAATCACCTGGAAAAAGACCTTGGTCAATATGATGATGCTATTACCGTGGACTGGGCTTCCGGGGCTTGTATGGCTATTCGTTCAAAAGATTTTTTTGAGCAGCAGGGATTTGATGCTCATTTTTTTGCTCACATGGAGGAAATTGATTTGTGTTGGAGACTGAGAAAGTCAGGAAAAAAGATAGGTTACTTGGGAGCTGCTACGGTATATCATCAGGGTGGAGCGACTTTGGACAGGGCTAGTTCGAAGAAACTCTATTTGAATATTCGAAACAGCCTGAGCATGTTATATAAAAATGTGTCTGTTTTCAGGTTTATCCTGATTTTTTTGGCCAAAGTCGGATTGGAATCCTTGGCTAGCTTTAATTATCTATTGAAAGGCAAATCGGAGTTTTCAAAAGCAATCTTGGAGGGTTACATTGATTTTTTTAAAACCAGGATGATCATACAGAAGACACAAAAAAGCCCTAACCATGAAATTCAAAGGTCAGGGCCAGTCAGATTTATATTGATCCAGTATATGATTTTAGGAGTCCGTAAATTCTCCGATCTTTAGTCAAATAATACGGGATTGTTCATTTTTCGGAAATATTTTCGAATTTTCATCATCATGGCCATTGAGACATACAGAATAATAGGTGAGCCGAGAGTGATAAATGACGTATAAATGAAAAAAAGCCGAATACTATCTATTGGGAAATTTAGCTTTTCGCCGAGCCTTGAGCATACTCCAAAGGCCCTTTCTTCGAAGAATAGTTTTAGTTTTTCCATGGTTTGTGGTGGTTTAGTCGATTCAAAATTATAAAAAAAAGAGTTTGAAATCTACAATTGCATTGAAAGCCAGAATGTTTCGGTTTTTTATATTCTTTTTTTCTTTATCAGTTGCAGTTTATGCGCAGGAAAGACCTGATGCCACTGAAGCTAGATTTTTAAAAGAAGTTTTTCTTACACCCTTGAAACTCAAACTGGAAGGGGATAGTGTGAGATTTGGGGTAAAGGGCAATATTCCTGTTGAGTCTGTTTTGATACCCCGAAATCCCAAATTGAAATTGGTTTTTAGATCTCCGGAAGTATCGCTTGAATTAGGTGAAATTTCCTTGACTAAGACATTGGCTAATTTTACCTATGACAAAAAATTTTCCATTAAATATGAGTCATGGATGGAAGGAGGGTCGTTGGAGCTTCAGTTTTTTCAGGGGAAAAAGACAAGTAGCGTTCCTTTCGAAACCAGAATTTTGGCAAAGGGGGTAATTGCTCCCCAACTTTTGGTAAGAATAGGTCAGGTGTTTCCAGACGAAACGATTCCTCAAGTGGGACTTTACATGCTCACAGGTGCTTTGGATCGTGAATTGGAGGAAAAGAAGGAATTTTCTTTTGTTTTTAACCTAGGGGCTTCTTCGATCAGACCAGGAGCAGAGAATGTGGCAGTTTTAAATAGTATCGATGAGTTTTTGAAAAAAAATCCCACGGTCATCAAGGTAAAGGTGACCGGTTTGCAGTCGCCGGAGGCAAGTGAAAGTAAAATACCCAAACTGGGAGTCAATCGCGCGAGAGAAGTTGGAAAAAGTTTGGTTGCCAGATTTCCAGAGATTTCCGAATCCAGCTTGGTTTATGATTCAAGGTCCAACGATTGGTTTGATTTTCGGCTGTTGCTTAGGGACTATCAGGGGATTTCTACTCAGCGAAAAGATGAAATGTACGCGATTCTGCTAAGTGGTGAATCCTTTCAGGAGCAAGGAGAAAGGTTGAAAAAAGTGCCGGGATATTCCCAAGCCTCCTCAGACTTATTCCCCAAATTGAGATCTGTTAAGGTGGAAATCACTGCCAAACCATTCTTAGGATTGGACATGGAGCAGACTTTTAAGCTAAAAGAAGCATTGTCAAACCCCGAATCAGGCCATAAATTATCGTTTGGAGAATGGGCATTGGCTGCAGAAGCGTCCCAAAGTCTGGAAGAAAAGGCCTTGATATATTCAAAGATGACTGAGTTATTCCGTTCAGCTTTACCCTATAATAATATGGCTGTAGTGAGGCTAAGGCAGGCTCAGAGGACTTTAGATCAGGGATCAAAAGAAATATTGTGGGATGAGGCAGACCGGTTGCTTGTGCAAGCGTTCCGAATAGAAGCCAACCCTTATTCTCTGCATAACCAAGGACAAATTTTAGCGCTTAAGGGGGAGTATTGGGAGGCATATAAAAAGTTGTCGGAAGCCTCGGTCATGAGCAAAAATCCTGATTTTGTCCTTGCCAATGAGATGCTTAGAGGAGCATTGGATGTGATGAGAGGAGATTACAAACTGGCAACGCTTAGATTTGATTACAAGATAACCGATCCCAGACATTTATTTAACAAAGGATTGGCCTATTACCTGGTAGGGGATTATGCTCAGGCTACTATGGCGTTTGAGGAATCGGTGATTCACGGGAGGGCCTTAGGGTATGGGTATTATGGATTGGCCATGATAGCCATTCAGACCGGACAAGGGGAAATTGCTTCGATTCACCTGAAAAATGCTATTGGAACAAATAGTCAGTTGAAAGAAAAAGCTTATTTGGACCCGATTTTTGAGGAGCTAATGAGCAGCAACTTGTTTTTTGAAGGGATTTCAAAATAAGATCGAGTCGACATCAATATTTTTAAAATTTTTGATGGAAAATTGAAATTATTTGAAAAAATAGACATTAAATATTTCAGTGATTTCTTGATTAGCCTAATTTATAAAGGCAAAAAAAGGAGGCTTGGCAATTTGAAGGCTGAATTTTCTGAAAAATCAGAATTTTATTTAGAGCAGAAAATTTGATTTTTCTTTTAGAATATTTAACATTGGAAGTTAAGAAGTAACAATTAAACCCAAGATTCGAGCCTATGACCAAATTTACTTAAATTCTTTCCTACTCTCTCCTAGCATCGACCGATGCCATCAAACCTACCGGTTATTTAGTTCGCAGGTCAACCCGACCAGGTATAGTCGCAATAGAAGTTCTGATTATCAAGAAAATAACTATTGCTATTATTTTAAGAATAATCGCAAACGATTGCACAAACAATTAACAAACAAGTTTTTGAGATTAATCTTGTTACCCAATCTATCTATGCATATGAAAAATGTTTACAAAATCCTAAGTGTGTGCCTTACGCTCTTAGTCCTATCTGTCTCGGCTGCCTATGCGCAGAAAACGGTGACAGGTACGGTTCTGGATGAGTACGGTATGGGCCTTCCGGGTGTATCTATCCTGGTGAAGGGCACGACTACCGGTACTGCCACTGACATCGACGGGAAATATTCCCTAAGTGTCCCTAATGACCAAGCTACCTTGGTTTTCTCTTTTATCGGCTACACCACCGTTGAACAAGTGGTGGGTGCAAGAAGTGTCATTGACCTTTCGATGAAGCCAGATGAAAGAACCCTTACTGAATTGGTTGTAACTGGTTACTCTATCGACTCAAGAAGAGAGACAACCGGTGCGATCGCTACTGTTAATCCAAAAGACTTGACAGTAATCCCTACTGGTAACGTAGAGCAGACCCTTCAAGGTCGTGTTTCTGGTGTTACTGTAATTACGAACGGACAGCCAGGTACCTCCTCTATTATTCGTGTTCGTGGTTTCGGTGCCTTCGGTGGTAACGAGCCATTATACATCGTGGACGGATTGCCTACTTCATCCACTGATTTCTTGAATCCTGACGACATTGAGTCCACCACCGTATTGAAAGATGCTGCTGCGGCTTCTATCTATGGTGCTCGTGCTGCCAACGGTGTAATCGTTTACACTACCAAGCGTGGTGCAAGAGACAAGAAATTGAGAGTGGATTACAACGGTATGTTTGGTGTAACCGACCCAGGTACTGGTTTGGATATGACCAATCCACAGGAATACGCTGATTTGACTTGGTTGGCAGAAAAAAATACTGCTGCCCTTCAGAATCGTGCCCCAGCTTATGGACACCCTCAGTTTGGAACTGGTGCAACTCCAGTAATGCCTTATTATCTGAGTTTGATCACCAGAAACCCAACTACCGGTGCATTTGGAGTTGCTTCTGGTCAGCCTGGTCCTTTGTCTCAAGCTCAGCTTGATCAGCAGAGAGAGTGGTACAATATTGATCCAACTAGAGGCACAGTTCGTCAGCTAACTAGAGCAATGACTGGAGAAGGAACTGATTGGTATGCTGCTTTGACAAGAACCGCTCCTCTTCACAGACATTCATTGGGCTTTAATGGTGGTTCTGCTACCTCTAGATTCTACATTGGTTTGGGGATGCAAGAGCAGGCCGGTATCATGATCGGTAATGATTTCAGAAGATATTCGTTAAGAGCAAATTCTGAATTTGACGTAACCAAGCGTATCCGAGTGGGCCAAAACTTCCAGGCTACTTACAGACAAGTATTGGGTCAGCAAGGGGGTACCGGTGGTCGTGGTGTATCAGATGACGAAAACGATATCCTTCAGGCGTTCCGTATGCCTTCCATTATCCCCGTTTATGACGAATTTGGTGGTTATGCAGGTACAGCTTCCAGAGGTTTCAACAACCCTAGAAACCCTGTAGCCAGCCGTGAAGGCCAATTGGATAACAGAAACTTCAATGCCAATGCATTTGGTAACGTTTACGGTGAGTGGGATATCATTGATGATTTGACTTTCAGAACATCTATTGGTGGTCAATACAACAACTACTATTACTGGAACTATTCACGTCTTCAGTACGAAAACTCCGAAAACAACTCTGCTTTTGGATATGGAGAAGGTGCAGGATTCGTGTTCGGATGGACATTTACCAATACCTTAAATTACAAGAAGAAAATCGACAAGCATGATTTCAACGTGTTGTTGGGTCAAGAAGCGCTTAACTCCGGAGCAGGTAGAAATATCGATGCGGTAGGTCAGAATCCATTCTCTACTGACCCTGACTTCATCACCATCTCCAACTTGCCAGTAAGTACCCGTCAGGTAAACTCTAACCAGTTTAAAGGTGTAAACTTTAACTCTTACTTCGGTCAGTTGAGATATACCTACAATGACCGATACATCTTCAGTGCGGTAGTTCGTCGTGACGGTTCTTCTCGATTCGGTGAAAACGCAAGATGGGGTACCTTCCCTGCGTTCTCAGCAGCTTGGAGAATTTCTTCTGAAGGCTTCCTTCAAGGAGCCACTTGGATTGATGACTTGAAAATCCGTGGTGGTTATGGTACAATGGGTAACTCCAACAACGTGGATCCAAACAACCAGTTTTCCTTGTACGGAGGTAACATTGGAGCGTCTTCTTATGACATTGGTGGAACTAACTCCAGTGCCGTAATTGGTTTCAGAAGATCCCGTATTGGTAACCCTAACGCTCAGTGGGAAACAGCAATTACTCAAAACGTAGGTTTTGACGGTACCTTCTTTAACGGTAAATTGGATGTGATCTTCGACTGGTGGAAGAAGGATACGGAAGACTTGTTGTTTACCGTTCCAATTCCTTTGACTGCCGGTAGCAACGCTGCGCCTCCTGCCGTTAACGTTGGTAAGATGTTGAACAGAGGTTTTGACCTTTTGGTAACTACCAGAGGTAACTTTACTTCAGATTTGACTTATGAATTGACTGTTACCGGTTCTACCTTGAAGAACGAGATTTCTGCCCTTTCTCCAGGTTTGGACTTTATTACCTCAGTAAACCCTTCCTATAGAGGTATTCAGCCAATCCGTAATGCAGTTGGACAGCCTTTGTCTTCTTTCTTTGGATTTAACGTACTTGGCTTGTTCAGAAATCAGGAGGATGTGAATTCTCACGCTGTTCAAGACGGTGCTGCTCCAGGACGTTTCAAGTTTGAAGACGTAAATGGTGATGGACGAATTACTCCTGATGACCGAGTGTTCTTAGGGAATCCAGTTCCTGATTTCACCGGTGGCATGAACTTCACCTTGGGCTACAAAGGGTTTGACCTTTCTGCTTACTTGTACACCTCCATTGGTAATGAGATTTGGAACCAGTCTCGTTGGTTTACAGACTTCTTCCAGACTTTCGAAGGTGCTGCGATCTCCAGAAGACTGTTTGATGCATGGACTCCTCAAAACTTGGATGCCAAAATCCCTCAAGTGGAAAGAGTTTCCAACTTCTCTACTTCTAACGTAGCCAACTCGTTCTACGTAGAGGATGGGTCTTATTTGAGACTTCAAAACTTGACTTTGGGTTATTCTGCTCCAGCAAGCTTGCTTCAGAAGATGAAAATGGAGAGAGCCAGAGTATTTGCCTCTGTAAACAACCTGTTTACTTTGACCAAGTACGAAGGTCTTGACCCAGCAGTTGGTGGTGATGCCGACTTGACATTCGGTATCGACGTAGGTAACTATCCTGTTACCAGAGGTTGGACTTTCGGTCTTAATTTGAGCTTCTAAGCCAAACAAGATAATCTGAATCGAGTTATAGACACTATAATAGATTAAACAAATGAACAATTTTAAATTAAAAATCGGTGCCCTACTAGCATCTACAGCGATGATGGTAGCAGTGAGTTGTAGCGATGATTTCCTGAATGTTCCGCCGGTAGGTCAATTGTCAGAAAACCAGCTTTCTACTTTGGCTGGTATTGATGCAGCATTGATCGCAGCGTATTCTCAGGTAAACGGTCGCGGTAACAGATTAGGGTCTCCTTCCAACTGGGTTTGGGGGAGTATCAGAGGGGGAGAGGCTAATAAAGGTACTGACCCCGGTGATTTTACTACCATTAACCCAATCCAGCGATTTGAAAACGACGCTGCGGGAGGTGAAATGGGTTCCAAGTATAACGTGTGTTATGAAGGTATTGCAAGAGCCAACACAGTGTTGAGACTTTTGACAAAAGCAGGTCCGGATGTGACTCCTGCTGATGTGATTCGTCTTTCTTCTCAGGCTCGCTTCCTTCGAGCTCACTATTACTTTGAGCTTGCCCGTGATTACAACCGTACTCCTTACATTGACGAGACGGTAGATTACGGAAGTGGGTTGGAGACAGTTAAAAATGACAAGGACCTTTGGCCATTTATCATTGCAGACTTGGATTATGCGGTGAAAAACCTTCCTAATACTCAGGCTCAAGTAGGTAGAGTCAACGTATGGGCTGCTAAAGCTTACCTTGGAAAAGTGTACATGTACACCAAAGAATTTGCAAAAGCAAAGGCTTTGTTTGATGATGTGATTGCCAATGGAGTTACTTCCAATAATTTGAAGTACGGTTTGGTTCCTTACTACGATGACATGTTCAGAGCGGCTAAGGACAACCACCAAGAATCTGTTTGGGCGTATCAGTCTGCTGCAAATACTGGTTCGGTAAACAATGCGAACCCTGAATTTGACTTGAACTTCCCTTACAATACCGGTCCTGCTGGTCCTGGTAACTGCTGCGGATTTTTCCAGCCAAGCTTTACGTTTGTGAATGCTTTCCGTACGGTAAATGGTCTTCCAATTTTGGACAGGACGTATAACAGCCCTGCAAATGAAGTGAAGAATGATATGGGTATTTCTTCCGGTGCTCCATTCACTCCAGATGCAGGTCCACTTGATCCTCGTTTGGACCATACGGTAGGCCGTAGAGGAATTCCTTACTTGGATTGGATGGATCATCCTGGACAAGCTTGGATCCGTAACCAGCCTAACGCCGGTCCTTACTCTCCTAAGAAGTATGTGTATGCGAAGTCTGAGCAAGGTTCTTATCAGGACAATTCTTCCTGGACTCCTGGCTACACTGGTATCAACTTTATGATTATCCGTTTTGCAGACATCCTGTTGTTGGCTGCAGAAGCTGAAATCGAAGTAGGTAGCTTGGAGAAAGCAAGAGAATATGTAAACAGAGTGAGAACAAGAGCCATCAACTCTTTCTTGAAAAGAAGCGACGGATCTAATGCAGCAAACTACCAAATCAAAACTTACGATACTCCTTGGACTGTAAAGGCTACTGCTCAAAATGCAGTCAGAATGGAACGTTTGCTTGAATTGGGTATGGAAGGCCACAGATTCTATGATCTACAGAGATGGGGTACTGCTCAGGCTGAATTGGATTACTACTTTGCGTATGACGGTGTAAAATTGGCTTCTGCCTTGGGTGGTGCCAAGTACACTGAAAAATATAAGTGGGTTCCAATTCCTCAAGATCAGATCGACTTGGTTGGTTCTGATATCTTGACCCAAAACCCAGGTTTCTAATCAAATTCTAATTTTCCTTAAAGAGAAGGTCGAGAGGCCTTCTCTTTTTGTTTTTAGGGGTTTTAATACTTTCTTTTTTTTCTTTCCATCTTGGAATATGCTAATTTTCTGAACCCTATTTGCACCCAATCTACTTATGAAGAAGTTTACGATTGTTCCCATTCTGGTTTACCTTATACTACTTTCCAGCTGTCAGAAAGATCAAAGATTGTTTGAGTTAAAGTCTCCAAATGACACCGGAATAGAGTTCAACAATGAAATTATTGAATCGGATAGTTTCAATATCCTCACTGATGAATACATATTTAATGGTGGTGGTGTTTCTGTGGCGGACTTTGACCAAAATGGACTTCCTGATCTTTTTTTTACAGGAAACCAAGTGCCAAACAGGCTTTACTTGAATCAGGGTGATTTCAAATTCAAGGATGTATCTGAGCAAGCCGGTATTATGGCTAATGAAAAGTGGTGCACGGGAAGTGTGGTAGTAGACATTAATCAAGACGGTTGGCCTGATGTCTATGTAGCGGCTGCAATGAAAAAAGGTCCTGGGGAAAGAAACAATCTGCTTTTTGTCAACCAAGGGAAAAATTCAGCAGGGAACGTAACCTTTAAGGAAATGGCTGTCCAATATGGAATCGCAGATCCCGGTAATTCGATGGGAGCTGCATTTGTGGATTATGATCTGGATGGGGATTTGGATTTGTATGTTCTCAATAATGAACAAATTATTGCAAAGCCAACCAATTTCAGACCAAAAGTCACGGATGGTTCGGCTGTCAACAACGATGCCTTTTATCGAAATAATGGAGATGGGTCATTTACCAATGTGACGTTAGAAGCAGGAATAACTTTTGAAGGTTTTGGACTTGGATTGGCCATTGGAGATGTCAATAATGACGGATGGGCCGATATACACGTCAGCAATGACTATATCACTAACGATATTCTTTATATCAATAATAAGAATGGGAGTTTTTCCAATCAGACCAAAGAATACTTAAGGCATCAAAGCCAATTTTCTATGGGCTCAGACTTGGCTGATTTCAACAATGATGGAATGCCGGATTTGATTACCATCGATATGTTGGGCGAAGACAATTACAGGAAGAAAACCACCATTGGTAAAAACGTCTATCAAACCTATATCAACAATGAGCAGTTCGGATATGAATACCAATATGTCCGAAACATGGTTCATCTGAACAATGGTTCGGGAGTGCCTTTCAGTGAAATCGGAATGATGTCTGGAGTTTATCAGACAGACTGGAGTTGGGCTCCTTTATTTGCTGATGTAGATAACGATGGAAACCGGGATCTTTTGATCACCAATGGCTTCCCAAGAGATATCACCGATAAGGACTTTGCCAATTATAGAGCAGATGTGGGTAGTATCGCATCCGTGAGGCAATTACTTGATTCTATTCCGATTGTAAAAATTCCCAATTATTCCTACCGTAATACCGGTGATCTTAAATTTCAGGACTCCGGAGAAGCTTGGGGACTAAACCAGCCATCCTTTTCAAATGGAGCGGTGCTGGTCGATTTAGATTTAGACGGGGACTTGGATTATGTGGTAAATAATATCAATGATCCTGCTTTTGTCTTTGAAAATAAGCTCAATCAGCAAAAGGAAGCCCCAAATTATCTTAGGATCAAGTTAAAAGGCACTGAAAAAAATCCTGATGGACTTGGTACTAAAGTATGGCTTATGTTTGACAATGGTTCCATACTATATCAGGAGATGCAAGTGGTAAGGGGCTATATGTCCTCTACAGAAAACATCCTTCATTTTGGATTGGATTCTGTGAGCTCCGTTAAGGAGATTCAAGTAATCTGGCCTGATGGAAAAGAACAGAACATAACCTCTGTCAAGGCCAATCAAGTTCTACAAATAGACTACCAAAATGCGAAAACGGGAGCTCAAAACGTGGCTATTTGGAATCAAGGGCAGCTGACTCCTTTGTTTTCAGAAGTGTCTGATTCGCTTGGAGTTCAATTTGTACATCAGGAGGTAGACAAGATTGATTTCAATATCCAACGAACCTTGCCTCATAAACTTTCACAATTTGGTCCTGTCCTTTCAGTAGGGGATCTAGACGGTGACAGAAGGAATGATCTTGTCGTAGGATCATCTTCAGGCTTTGGTCCGGTTTGGTTTAGTCAAAACGAAAATGGCACATTCACTCAAAAGGAACTCTTGCCAGGTGAAAATTCAGCTTTCGAAGAAGCAGGTATTTTATTGATTGATATCGAAAATGACGGTGACCTTGATCTTTATTTGGTGAGTGGTAGTGCCGAATTTGCCCCCAATGCTTTGGAATATCAGGATAGACTCTACCTCAATGACGGAAAGGGTAAATTCAGTCTGGATCAAAACTTTTCGTTCGTGAAGGCAAACGGTAGTGTAGCCCGAGGAGCAGATTTTGACGGGGATGGATTCATGGACATTTTTGTCGGAGGGCGTACCCCAGTCGCCCAATATCCTCTTCCGGATAAGAGCTTTCTCCTCAAAAACCATCAAGGGAATCTGATCGATGCGACCAAGCAGTGGTTACCGGAGCTGGATAATCTTGGGATGATCACCGATGCGGTATGGTCTGATGTCAATAGAGATGGAAAAGTAGATTTGGTAGTAGTAGGTGAGTTGATGCCCATTACTGTCTTTTTAAACAAAGGTGATCGGTTTGAAAAGGCAATCAACACCGGATTGGAAAATTATTTGGGTTGGTGGAATTCCATTATCACCTCAGATTTGGATCAGGATGGAGATACGGATTGGGTTGTGGGAAACCTTGGAGCGAACAATTCTCATCACCCTACCTTTGATAGGCCTGTAAAAATTTATGCTAAAGACTTTGATTCTAATGGTTCTGTCGACCCAGTTACTTTTGCCTTTTACAAAGAAAAGATAGGTGGTTCTTATCAGTCTTTTCCAAGTCATTTTTGGGACGATCTCAATGGTCAAAGTCCGATGTTCAGAAGGAAGTTTGATCGATACAAGTATTTTGCATTAAGTACCGAAGCCACTTTTTTCAAAGAAGAAGAGAAAAAAGACGCGCTTGTCTTGACGGGTAATTTTGACCGGTCTGTTTGGATCGAAAATCTCGGTGATGGGAAATTCAAAGTTCATGAGCTGCCCACCGTAGCTCAAATTGCGCCAATGAATGGCATAGTGGCCGAGGATGTCAATGGTGACGGAGTTACCGACCTGTTGATGGTGGGAAATGACTATGGAAATGAAATTTTCATCGGTCGCTTGGATGCCTCGATAGGGTGGGTGTTGCTGGGAGATGGAAAAGGTGGGTTTAGGTCGGCCTCCCCTCAGGAAAGTGGTTTTGTGGTCCCTGGAGATGCTAAGGCTTTGGTCAAACTCACGCGTAAGTCTGGAGAGTCCCTTTACTTTGCCTCTCAGAACAGGGGTAAGCTCTTGGTTTTTAAATTGAAAAATCAGGAATTGAAGTCTATTACTCCTCCCAAAGAGGCGATGTCAATTTTGGTGGAATTGGAAAGCGGAAAAACTCAACGATTTGATGTGGGATTGGGAGCCGGATTTGGATCTCAATCCGGTCGTGAAATCCAGCTCCCAAAAGGTGCTAAGTCAGCGGTGATGATCTCTTTTAAAGGAGAAATGATTCCGCTGAATATATTCAGCATGGAATAATCATCGGTATAGTTCTCCGGGTTTTGCCTTACAAATATCCTCGATAAGGTCGGCTACCTTGTCGGTGACGTCCTCAAAATACCGCCTCCCTTTCTCAGGGGAGGCTTTTTTGGGATTCCCGATTCCTGTGTCTTCGGTGACTTGGGACCACTTTCGCTCAGCCCAAGCCCATTTTTCCCTGATTCCTCTGATCACTGATTTTTTTTCATTACCATCTCCTGCTTCTTCCAAAGGGAGAATCAATTCCGGATGAAGGTACTGAATCAGTGCGGTCTCCATCTCGTCGGCATGATCTCCCGCTTCTTCAAAGTAGAGGCTTTTGTCGAGTGCCTGATACCAATTGCAGGTGAACAGCATCATTTCGGGGTGTTTTAGGCCAAGTTCTCGGAGCATAGGCTGAAAGTTGTTTCCTCCGTGGCTATTTAGAATTAAAAGTTTTTTCAATCCTTGCCGATTCAAAACCTCAATGATATCCTGAAGAATGATGAGCTGGGTACTAGGGTAGATATTCATGTCCAGATAAATATCAGACTGTCCGGTGTTGACTCCAAAAGGAATAGTAGGAAGCACGACTACCTTGTTGCCCTTTTCCCAGGCTTTTCGGGCACCCTCAGCAGAGATCGCATCTGCTTCGTAACAATCTGTGCCGTAGGGCATGTGGTAATTGTGCGCTTCAGTGGCTCCCCAGGGTAAAACGGCAAGTTCGTATCGGAAAGTCTTCAAATCTTTCCAATTGGCTTCTTTCAGAATATAAGGTCGCATGATTTATTATGAGAATTGGATGGTCGGAAGGCGTTATGTAATCCAAAATTGATAATTTGACTTCTCGATTCTAAAATACGGTTCATGTCTCAAAGAAGAAAGTTTATCAAGCAATCCATCCTTGGATCCGCATTATTTTTACCCGGTGTAGCTGCTTCCTGTGCGCAAAAGGAAGATAAAAATCCTTCTACCGGAGAAAAGCCTCTGATTCTTTCCACCTGGAACCATGGTGTTCCTGCCAATGCAGATGCGTGGTCAAAACTTAAAGAGACCGGAAGTATCTTGGATGCAGTGGAGGCAGGGGTTAGAAATACTGAATTGGATATGGGGAATCTTTCCGTAGGGCTTCAGGGTCTGCCTGACCGCGAGGGAATAACGACTTTGGATGCGTCCATTATGACTGGAGATGGAGCTTGCGGATCGGTGGCCTTTGTCCGTCAAATCAAACATCCCATTACTTTGGCAAGAGCAGTGATGGAGAAAACGCCACACGTTATGCTTGTCGGCGAAGGTGCAAGGCAGTTTGCTATTGCTCAGGGCTTTCCTTTGGAAGAAGAAATACTCAGCCCCCAAGCCCAAATCGAATACGATAAATGGAAAGTGACCAGCCAATACAAACCCATCATCAACATCGAAAATCACGATACCATCGGCATGATCGGTATTGATGCCAACGGCAAATTGGCAGGAAGCTGTACGACAAGTGGGCTTGCCTACAAAATGCATGGTAGGGTAGGAGACAGCCCGATTATCGGGGCAGGCTTGTTTGTGGATGATGAAGTGGGGGCAGCTACGGCAACAGGATTGGGAGAGTCCATCATCAGGATTTGTGGGAGTTTCTTGATTGTGGAATTAATGCGTCAGGGCCGTACCCCTCAGGAGGCTTGTGAGGAAGCCGTGAAGAGACTTATTGCTAAAAATAAAGACATAAAAGACATCCAGGCAGGATTTCTAGCCATCAACAAGTATGGAGAAGTTGGGGCTTATGCCGTTCATCCGGGATTTAATTATGCAAAAGCCACGGAGTCCGGGAATGTATTGATTGATGCAAACAGCCATTTTAAGCCATGAGAAAAATCCTTCTTGAAGCTCCTGTTTTCAATCTTCAAGCTTCCTTGGAAGCCGCAGAATTGGGAATTGATCGGTTGGAACTTTGTGCCAATTTTCCGGAGGGGGGTGAAACTCCAAGTGCTGGAATGCTGAGATTTTTAAAAAGTGAAATTGATATTCCTGTATTTGTGATGATTCGCCCCCGTGGGGGAGATTTTGTCTACACTCAAAAAGAACTTTTAGTGATGAAGCAGGATATTCAACTCCTCAAGGACTTTGGGGCGGATGGTTTTGTATTTGGGGTTTTGGATCCAAAAGGGTTTGTGGATCAGCGTGCGAATGAATTTCTGAAAAGAGCAGCAGGAGACAAGCCTTGTACCTTTCATCGAGCGTTTGATGCTTCAGTAGATTTGTTTGATTCCTTGGAGAAAATAATTGATTTGGGATTTGATCGCATTTTGACCTCTGGTGGGAAAAACTCACTTTCTGACGGGTTGGAGAGGGTTGTACAGCTTTTGGAAAAAGCAAAAGACCGGATTATTGTGATGCCAGGGGGGGGTACCAAAGCAGAGCATGTGCCCATGTTGCAAAAGTCCGGCTACTTGAAGGAAGTTCATGCCTCCTGCAAAAAGGCCAAACCTTCCGATAATGAATTTATCAATCCCGATCTTTCTTTTTCCTCTTCTCCTTTGGATTATGCCTTTCATTTTGGAATTGATCCTGAATTGGTCAAGGGGTTTAAATCTGTATTATAATTCGCAATGAGAAGACGTTGGGCTGTCCTGGTTGGGGTGTTGATTGTGAGTTCTTGTGGACAATTAGCTGAGCGCAAGCAGCCACCACCTAGCTTGTATCAACTTTCTCAATCGGACCTGAATCTGTCTGGAGAGCAATTGGCAAAAGGATATTGTGCTGCATGTCACGTGATGCCAAGCCCTGAAATTTTGGATCGGACTACTTGGGAAAAGGTTTTGCCCGATATGAGAAAGCGAATGGGGTTGTATCTGGAAGAGGATTTTGGAGCTCCACTACCGGAGGACGAAGGAGTGCCGGAGGGTATTTATTCCAAAATTCCTTTCATCACTCGTGAAAATTGGGAAAAACTTCAAGCCTATTATTTGGAAAGTGCGCCTGAAACACCCCTTCCTCAGGTTGCCAAAACAGTACCCATTGTCGGAATTCCGGGATTTCAATTGGAAGAACCCGTATTTTCCTATGTTAGGCCCAGTCTCACCACTTTGCTTCATATCCATCCCCAAACAGGCAAGCTTTGGCTAGGTCATCGGTTCCGGGCATTGTATGAATTGGATCCTGCCAGGGGGTTTTTACAGTTGGATTCCATTCCAACTTCCATTGCCCCCGTCGAAATTCACTGGAAGTCGGATCACTCTTTTGAGTTGTTGGCAATGGGATTGATGGATCCTGCGAATGACTCGCTTGGGGTGATTTCTACCTTTTCAAAAGCGGAGAACACCTGGAAAGAAACACTTCAGTTTACTAAGCTCATGCGTCCTGTTCATGTTGAAATTGCCGATTGGAACGGGGATGGGAAATCAGATTATGCGATATCCCAATTTGGAAATCATTTAGGTAAATTCAGTTTGCACTTAAGTTTCGGGGATTCCTTTCAAGAACAGATCTTGAAAAAAGACCCAGGGGCAAGAAGATCAAAGGCTGTGGATTTTGAAGGGGATGGGGATTTGGATATTCTTGTTTTAATGACTCAGGCCAAGGAAAGTTTACTGCTTTTTGAAAATTTGGGAAGTGGAAAGTTTAAAGAGAGGCAACTATTAAGCTTTCATCCAGCGTTTGGCTCCAGTGATTTTAGGTTTGAAGATATGAATGGGGATAGTCAGCCAGAAATCATTTTAGTAAATGGGGACAATGCCGATCAGAGTCAGATTCTCAAAAATTATCACGGAGTCCGCATATTTGAACGGGATAAGTCGGGGGAGTTTCAGGAGAAATGGTTTTATCCCATGCATGGAGCCAGTGGATTGGAAGTGGGAGATTTTGATCAGGATGGTAAAAAGGATTTGATAGCCATTGCTTTTTTTCCTGACCGAAAGCAGAAACCCAATCAAAACCTGATTTATTTCAAGCAAGAAAAACAGGGCGTCTTTCAGCCATACGTACTTGAGAAACAGCTGGAAGATCATTGGCTAACCCTGACCAAAGGTGATTTGGACTTGGACGGAGATGAGGACTTAATCATCGGAACCTTTGCGTTTGATCAGCTATATCAGCCGCCAAAGGAAAACTGGCGACCCTTTGTGATATTGAAAAATCAAATAAAATGATGTTTGGTTATTTTAAATTTTTGCCAAACAATACAATGATTTATTAGAATAGTTTGATCTATCATTTCATTTTTGACTAAAAATCAGTAGCTTATTCATCTTTCTAAATTTCTAAGCTATGGTGAAAAGTTTTCAAGGGGTAAAAGTGGTAGAGCCCAAGACCCCGGCTCAACCTATTTTGGTGAAAGACCACATGACGACAAAATTGGTAACTTTTAGGCCTGAAGACACGATCGATCAGGTGATGGAAGCCTTGACCAAGCGAAAAATTTCAGGTGCACCTGTGGTAGATGCTTCAGGTGGATTGGTCGGAATCATCTCAGAGGTAGATTGCCTTAGGGAGATTATTAAAGGGAAATACACCAATACGGTTCGTTTTCCTGCAAAAGTTCAGGAGTTGATGACAAGGGATGTGATCACACTTAGTCCGGATATGACACTTTTTGATGCTGCACAGAAGTTTTTGGAGTATCAGATCAGGAGATTCCCGGTATTAAAAAACGGACAACTTGTAGGTCAAATCAGCCTCAGCGATGTGATCAGAGCCTTTCCCTCTCTCAAACATACCACTTGGTAATAGCCAAAACGGTCCCGATTTTTCGGGACCGTTTTGGTTTAAAAGTTATTTTGACTTTTCAATGGCGCGTTCCACATCCTTGAGTATGTCTTCGTAGTGCTCCAGGCCCACAGAAAGTCTTACCAATCCATCACTTATTCCCACTTGCGCCCGTTCATCCGGTGAAAGTTTACTGTGAGTGGTAGAAGCAGGATGCGTGATGATGCTTCGGCTGTCTCCTAGGTTTGGTGTGATGGAGATCATTTGAAGCTGATCGATAAATCGCTGAGCTCTGGCCAAGCCTCCTTTTAGGGTAAGGGTGATGATTCCTCCGCCGGCTTTCATTTGCTTTAGTGCCAGGTCGTACTGAGGATGGGATTTCAAATACGGATACTTTACGGCTTCTATTTCAGAATTCCCTTCAAAATATTGAGCAATTTTTAAGGCATTGTCACAGTGACGATCCATTCTGACAGCCAAGGTTTCCATGCTTTTCGATAAGATCCACGCATTGAAAGGTGAAATAGAGGGACCCGTATGTCTGGTGAAAAACTGTACTTCCTTGATCAGTTCCTTCTTTCCCAAAATCAACCCTCCCAAAACTCGGCCTTGACCATCAATGTACTTGGTGGCACTGTGAGTGACGATATGAGCGCCCCATTTGGCAGGTTGCTGCAGGTAGGGAGTGGCAAAGCAGTTGTCTACTACAAGGATAAGGTTGTGAGCGGCAGCAAATTTTCCAGCCCATTCCAAGTCGATGATTTCTAATCCCGGATTGGAAGGAGTTTCCAGAAAGAGCATTTTCGTATTGGGCTGCACGAGCTTGTCCCAGTTTTGGCAATCTGAAATATCTCCATAGGTAGAAGTGATTCCCCACTTGGGGAATACTCGGGTAAGCAGCTGATGTGTCGATCCAAAAAGTGACCGTGAAGCCAGAATATGATCCCCTTGCTGAAGCAAAGAAGCAATGCTTCCAAACATAGCTGCCATCCCCGAGGCGGTGGCGATTCCGTCCTCTGTTCCTTCGGCTCTACAGACTTTCTCGATCAGATCAGAAGAATTGGGATTGGAGTATCGAGAGTAGATATTGCCTTGGATTTCGTCGGCAAACATTGCCCTGGCCTCTTCCGCAGACTCAAAAGTAAAGCTGGAAGTCAGGAAAATGGGAGAAGAGTGTTCTTTGAGATCGGATCGGCGCTGGATGCGAATGGCATCAGTTTCAAAATGAGACATGGTTTGGGTCGGTTGGAGTACAAGTATTCTATCAGGGCTGATAAAGACATTTCCCAAAGAATAAAACCGAAACCAGAAAGTGGGGTAGAGGTATTTTACGCCAATTTATAGTTCCCGCTTTGGGTAGGATTTGGCACCTTTCTCCTTGGCAGGGATGGTTGCCAGAGGGTCATCGAGCCTAGTCTCTCGCCTCTTCTTTATAAATCAGTTGCCTGAAGTGCCACAAAGAAAGAGGGAGATTTGGTCAAATCCAAATCTCCCTCAAAATCAGTCGTTGAACTGTGTCATCGTCTGTGCGATTCCCGCCGTACAAAATCCGAAAATCATATCAATGGCCTTGTCCATCATGGCTGGGAGCTCATCAAATTCCTGCTGGGTAAATCTTCCCAATACATATTCCACCTGTTTTCCTTTGGGGAAATTGTCTCCGATTCCCATACGGAGTCTTGGGTAATCCTGTCCTCCGCAGAGGGCTTCGATATTTTTCAATCCATTGTGTCCGGCAGCACTTCCCTTAGCCCGCATCCGCAATTTTCCAAAGGGAATAGCCATATCGTCCACCAAGATCAGGATGTTTTCCTTGGGAATTGTTAATTCTTTCATCCAATAGTTGACCGCCTTTCCGCTTAAGTTCATATAGGTGGTTGGCTTGATCAGGTGAATCGAGCGTCCTTTGTGTTTGATCTCTGTTTTGAAGGCCAATCGGTCACTTTTCCATGTTGCTCCTTCTTTGTCTGCCAAGCGATCCGCAGTTAAAAAGCCAATGTTGTGGCGGGTTAGTTCATACTCTGGACCAATATTTCCCAATCCAACGATAAGATATTTCATGCTGAAGATTTGATTGGTGAAAAGACCTGGCAGGTTTTGAAAACCTGTCAGGTCTCGATTCGATTTATTCTTAAACAAAAAATCCTGCTCATTTCTGGGCAGGATTTGTTGATTTTGGAGTCAGGATTATTCTCCTTTCTTGCCTCTAAGTGCTCTTGGAATACCAATAGTCACGATAGAAACGTTTGGAGAAGTAAGAATTTCGAAACCTTCTGCCTTTACATCACCAACTTTGAAGGACTTACCCAAGTCCAAAGAAGAGATGTCAGCGACGATGTAATCAGGAAGGTTTTTAGCCAACCCTCTTACTTTTAATCTTCTGGTTTTGAATTCCATTTTACCACCTTTGGCGATACCTGGGGAACTGCCTTCGATTTTCACTGGAATTTCGAATTTGATTGCTTTGTCTTCAGTGTAGGCCATGAAGTCTGCATGAAGCAAAGTTTCACTTACTGGGTGGAATTGTGCTTCCTTCAATACGGCTTTGATGATTCTGCCTTCGATATTTAACTCCACCAAGTGAACGTCTGGAGTGTAAATCAAGTCGCGGAAAAGGATAGCGGGAGAATAGAAATGAACTTGCTCAGGAATACCTGGACCGTAAACCACGCAGGGAACATTACCGGAATCTCTGATTTCGTTCAAAGCGGCACTGTCGAGATTTGCTCTTTTAAACCCTATAATCTCTAGTGTTTTCATGTGTATTTGTATTTAAAATTGGTTCTTAAATGAATAGAGAACTGATCGAAGTGTGGCCTGTTACGGCGTGAATCGCTTTCCCAAACAATTCGGCTACGGTCAGTACTCTGATTTTTGAAGATTGCTGTTTGAGCGGGATGGTATCTGTGATGACCAATTCCTCCAGTACAGAATTTTCAATGTTTTCGTAAGCTTTTCCGGAGAGTACACCGTGAGTCACGATTGCTCGGACCGAATTAGCCCCTTTTTCCATGATGATTTGACCAGCCTTGCAAAGTGTTCCTGCTGTATCGACCAAATCATCTACAAGAATGACATCCTTTCCTTCCACATCTCCGATCACCTGCATGGATGCTACCTCGTTGGCTCTTTTTCTGTGCTTATCACAGACCACCATTTCTACTTCGAAGTGCTTGGCAAAGGATCTTGCTCGAGCTACTCCACCTACATCAGGTGCAGCAAAGATCATGTCTTTCAGCCTGAGTGTGTTTAAATAGGGCGCAAAGATAGCAGAACCATTCAAATGATCCAATGGAATATCAAAAAATCCCTGAATTTGTCCGGCATGTAGATCGCAGGTCATGATTCGGTCAGCGCCTGCAGACGTAAGCATATTGGCGATAAGTTTTGCCGCAATTGAAACTCTTGGGCGGTCTTTTCTGTCCTGACGTGCATATCCGAAGTAAGGAATGACGGCGCAAACTTTGTAGGCACTGGCTCTTTTAGCAGCATCGATCATCAGGCAAAGCTCCAGCAAATTATCACTTGGAGGATTGGTACTTTGGATGATAAAAACGGTACAGCCTCTAATGGACTCATCAAAACTCGGAGACATCTCTCCGTCGCTGAATTTTGACATGGTCAAATCACCCAATTTTTTACCATAACTCTTGGCGATCTTTTGGGCTAATGCCTGGCTATTAGTGCCTGCAAATATTTTTACCTCAGACATAGATGAAGTGGGAATAGTGGAGGAAAGGTCTGGAATGGATCTATGAACAAAAGTAATGATTTTTGAAGGAAGGGCTAATGGAATGGCATGGACAGGGATGGAAAAATAAAAAATTCTTCGTCTTGACACTATGGGCTGATTGGCCAGTTCATTGATTAAATCTTCCGATCCTGTAAAATTAAAGGGTTACAGCTTTTTTTATCCTCATTTCCCTTTCCAAAGGGTTATTTTAGCAGTAAAGGACACTCAATCATTCCCATGAAAAAAACAATCATTTTCTTCTTTCAACTAGTCTTAATCCCTCTTTGGCTGGTTGCACAGTCTATACCTACCCCAAAATCCCATTTTGGGTTCGATATCGGGGAGCCTTATATGTTGGCAAACTTCTCCCAGACCGAAGCCTATTTCAAAAAGGTAGCTGAAGTGTCGGATAGGGTACAGTATACCAGCATAGGAAAGACAGAATTTGGAAGAGAGCAACCCATCCTGATCATTACCGCTCCAAAAAACTTTGCCCAACTGGATCGCTATAAGGAGATTTCTCAAAAACTTGGCCGTGCAGAAATTACCGAGGCTGAAGCCCGTACCCTTTCAAAGGAAGGCAAGCCGGTAGTTTGGATAGATGGAGGCCTTCATGCCAATGAAGTGGTCGGTGCACAGCAATTGATTGAGACGCTTTATCAGCTGGCTTCTAAAAATGATGAGGAAACCTTACGCATCCTGGATGAAGTGATTATCCTGCTCGTGCATGTCAACCCGGATGGGATGGAAATTATGTCAGACTGGTACATGATGTACGAGGATAAAGCCAAGAGGAATAAAAATATTCCAGTACTATATCAGAAGTATGTCGGGCATGATAACAATCGTGATTTCTACATGAACAACATGAAAGAATCCACCAATATTTCCCTACAGCAGTATGTCGAGTGGTTGCCGCAGATTGTATACAATCATCATCAGTCGGGTCCTGCCGGAACAGTAGTGGCAGGCCCTCCTTACCGTGATCCGTTTAATCACGTGTTTGATCCATTGATCATCACCAGCTTGGATGCTGTCGGTGCTGCTATGATCAACAGGCTTCATGTAGAAGATAAGCCAGGCTATACTCGATTGGATGGTTCGGTATTTTCTACCTGGTGGAATGGGGGACTGAGAACTACCCCATACTATCACAATATGATCGGAATTCTGACCGAGATTGTGGGTGATCCTTCTCCATACTCTATTCCTTTGGTTCCCGATCGATTAATCCCAAATAACGGCACTCCCTTTCCGGTGACTCCCGGGCCTTGGGCCTTCCGCACCTCCATTGATTATTCGGTGTCGATGAATTATGCCATTCTAAATCATGCCGTCCGTCATGGAGATGAATTGCTTTACAATTTCTATCTGATGGGTAAAAAATCCATCGACCGAGGAAATACAGACACTTGGACCCGATATCCAAAATATGCAGAGGATATTCAAAAGTCATTTGAGGCTACCCAAAAGAAAAAAGAAGCCGATGATGAAGATGCAGCTTTCTTTGGATTCCGATCCGGCCTCCCTTTGCAGTTTTACGATTCAGTTTACAAAGACCCTTCAAAGAGAGATCCAAGAGGATATATTTTGCCTGCCAATCAGGCTGACTTTCCTACAGCGATCAAATTTTTGAATGCCTTGATCAAATCGGGCGTTTTGGTTCATAAGGCTACAGCAGACTTCACAGTCAATGGAAAAACCTATCCCAAGGGATCCTACGTGGTCAAAACGGCGCAGGCATTCAGACCGCATGTATTGGACATGTTTGAGCCTCAGGATCACCCTAATGACTTTTTGTATCCTGGAGGTCCTCCAATCAGACCTTATGATGCGGCAGGTTGGACTTTGGCCTATCAGATGGGTATCGAAGTGGATAGAATTATGGAAGGGTTTGAAGGTCCATTTGAGCGAGTAGCCTACGGACAACTTTTGTCACCTGAACCTACTGCACTTCCTTCTGCTTCAGGCTACCTGTTAGATGTACGTGTCAATGATTCGTTTTTGGCGGTAAACGACTTGCTGAAAGCCAATGTGAAGGTTTACAGAACACAATCGGCAACAGCAGGACTTCCTGCCGGTTCATTTTTTGTGCCTGCTTCTGGGAAAAGACAGCTGGAAGCGGCAGCCAAAAATTATGGGGTAAAGGCTGTTGCTACAAAAGGATTGCCTTCCGGGTCTAAGGAGATCAAACCTTCCCGTATCGCCCTTTATGATTACTATGGGGGATCCATGCCTTCAGGATGGGTGAGATGGATGATGGAACAGTTCCATTTTGACTTTACTCAGATCTTCCCTGCAGAAATTGACGGAGGAAATCTCAATGCAAAGTATGATGTGATTCTCTTCATTGGTCCGGGAATGCCTGGTGCTGGTGGGGGTTATGGTGCCGGAAGCCAGCCCAAGAAAGAAGATATCCCAGCCGAATATCATCACATGCTGGGAAGGCTTTCCGTCGATAAGTCTATCCCTAAGTTGAAAACCTTTTTGGAAAACGGAGGTCAAATTATTACCGTCGGAGCAGCTACCTCCTTGGCCAATCATCTTAAACTTCCCGTTTCCAACGCTTTGGTCGAAATAGTGGATGGAAAAGAAAAATCACTTTCTGGTGATAAATATTATATCCCAGGAAGTGTACTGGAGATGTACGTAGATAATTCCACTCTAATCAATTATGGAATGGGTGAAAAAGCACATGTGCTTTTTAACAATAGCCCTGTGTTTAAACTTTCACCGGACGCAGGTCTCAGAGGGATTAAGCCTTTGGCTTGGTTTGGTGCCGAGCCACCGCTAAAAAGTGGTTGGGCTTGGGGCCAGCAATACCTGAAAAATGGAGTAACTGCCTTTGAAGCTCAGGTAGGCAAGGGCAAGCTTTACGCCTTCGGTCCCGAAATTACTTTCCGAGGCCAGTCGCATGGCACATTCAAAATGTTATTCAACGGTCTGTACAAATAGATGTAATTAAATGATCCATAGAAGCCGCTCAGAATATGCTCTGGGTGGCTTTTTTATTTGCAGTCCAAAACGTAATTTACTTTAGAAGACTCTTTAGCCATGGAAAATAATCAAAAGTTTATCCCCGGAATTTACAATTGGTGTGACCGATGGTGCGAGCGATGCCCGCAGACTGACCGCTGTAGAGTGTATGAGCGGGAAGAGGACCGAAAGAAAAACTATCCCGAAAAGGATTGGGCTGAGGTTGTTGCGGACAATTTTGCCGAAACTCTTCAAATGCTTCAAAAAATGGCTGAAGAAATGGGACTTGATCTGGATTCCGAAGAGGTAAAAGAGGAAACAGCAGCCCAAATGGCTTTGGAGGAAGCACAAGAAGTAATAGCTGAGAACCACCCTTTGCATGAACTTTCGGAGAAGTACTGGAAAAAAGGAAAAGCTTGGCTTGATTCACCTTTGCTAAAAGAAAAGGTTTTGCAATGGAAATCCATGGTAGAATTGGGAGTAATGGACTTAGATTTGGCTGAGTCCAATCTCCGAATGGCAGATGAGGCCATGGAAGTGATTAATTGGTATCTATTTTTTATTCCTGTCAAAATCAAGCGGGCCTTGCATGATCAAATGGATAGTTTTTGGGATCAATACCCTGATGAGGAGCGGAGTGACTTGGGTACGGCCAAGATTGCCTCTATTGCCATAGACCGGAGTATAGGGGCTTGGGGAATGCTTTTTAAGCTTTTTTCAGAGCAGGAGGAAGTTGTTGAAATTTTAGCGATTCTTGAAAAGATGCGCAGGGGATTGATTGAGGTGTTTCCAAATTATCCCAAGTTTATCAGGCCTGGATTTGATGATCAGCCCTGAAACTCAAAAGACTTCGCACAGAAGTCTTTTGAGTTTCAGAGAATATTATTTGGGTTTTATACTCCAAATTTTTCTTTCAGATAAGAAATAGCCATACCATAAGCTTCTTTGCTGGCCGCCTCATCGTATTTTGGATTGCTTGGGTTGGAGAAGCCATGAACTGCCGGAAAAATCTTATAGGTCAGTTTTTTACCTGCAGTTTCCATATTTGCAGCAAATTCCTTGATGATGGCTTCGGAAATGTATTGTTCAGTGGCAAAGAGACCAAGAACATCTGAATTAAGGGTCTTCAACTTTTCTACATCTCGGACTGGCATGCCATAATACATGACCGATCCGATATTTTGTTGTCCATTAAGCAAT
Source organism: Algoriphagus sp. AK58 (assembly GCF_014324365.1). GTDB lineage: Bacteria > Bacteroidota > Bacteroidia > Cytophagales > Cyclobacteriaceae > Algoriphagus. The sequence continues at coordinate 2,263 of NZ_QEIG01000018.1, read as the reverse complement.
GCGGATTTCAAAGACCAAGACCCTCCAAAGCACCAGCCCACATTGGCGATTTTGGCATTTGGTCCGGCGAGCAGACGGGCTCCGGTTACGATATGTTGAAGTCTATCTTCTTTTGCACCTTGCATGAATTGTCCTGCTTCCTGTGGATTAGCGGTGACTTTTCCATCATACATATCCAGTGCTATTACGTTTACTTTACCTCCCAAATCTTCGTAAAAAACATCAGCTTGATGCTTGATGTGATCATTCAACCCCCACCATTCCTGAAATACGAAGAGCCAGTGATCGGTAGGTGCAGAGGCTTTGATGAGGTATCCTGAGGCTTGCTGTCCATCCGGGGTCGAGAAGGTAGTTATGCTTCCTTTTCCTTGGAAGTCAAAAGCGACAGGAGAGGGGTGAAAAGCAGCAAAACCTGGAGCATTTACGAATTGAGCCATGTCATCATTGGAGTGGCACATGGTGATTCCTGAGAAGGGATCCTCTGAACCTGGACTGTGATTGGTTTTCGGCCAAAAAAACCAGCTAATCAGGAAAAGAATAAGGGTGATGATGGGTTTGATCATAGGTAAAAGGGTTAATTGGAGTTTGAATGAAAAAATAACTTCAAATTCATAAATAAGTTTGATCATTTGCCCAAACCATATGAATGCTGAAAATTATAAGCACTACCTGGAGGCTGAACTCAGTCTCTGGCTTTTTGAGGTGAAGAGACCACCGGGATTGTTTGGAAGACTGACTCATGGTGTGCAGGGGAAAATCAACTCCTGGATACCTGAAAAGGTCCATCAGGCGATTTCAGTAGCCATAGAAAATATGGTGAAGGCTGTATTGCTGGGTTCCAGTTGGGTTAAGCCAAGTCCAGACGCTTCTCTTTCGCTCATGGAAAGGGAAATTAAAATTCTTGAAAGAATCAAATGGTATACGAATACGGCGAGTGCTGAAGGGGCATTGACTGGTGCAGGAGGGATTTTGTTGGGTTTGGCCGATTTTCCTGCTTTTTTGACCATCAAGATGAAATTGCTCTTTGACATTGCTGCATGGTACGGTTTTGATGCCAAGTCTTATCGGGAGCGGCTTTTCCTATTGTATGTTTTTCAACTGAGTTTTTCCAGTCAGCAAAGAAGAAATGAGTTGATCGGATTGATCGAGAATTGGGAGGATTACAAGGAAAGTCTTCCCAAAGACTACAGTGAGTTTGACTGGAAGACTTTTCAGCTCGAATATCGGGATTACATCGATTTAGCCAAACTTGCCCAGTTGGTTCCGATTATTGGAGCCCCAGTTGGGGCAATTGCCAATTATAAACTTACCAAGCACTTGGGTAGGTATGCGATGAATTGCTATCGACTGAGGTTAGCTTCAAAAATGTAATTGGCCAGAAACAAAAAAACCTCCCGTTTGGGAGGTTTTTGTTGATCCACTAGGGCTCGAACCTAGACTCTTCTGAACCAAAATCAGACGTGTTGCCAGTTACACCATGGATCAGTTTTGAAAGAAGACGCTTTCGTTTTCTTTAAAGTGTCACAAAGGTAGAGTGATGAGTTATTTTTTCCAAACTGACCAGTAAAGAATTTTTGACTTGATGGCTAAAATCCTTGAATTCAGAGAGAAAAAAAAGACCTGTTGAAAAGGTGTTTTAGGGGCTGTCTGGATTGATTTTTCTCCTTAAGTCAAAAATTTTTCGTTCCGAAATCGATTGAAATTTATGTTTTTGTTAAAAATAGGCCATTTAATTTGACTAGTTTGAAATATTTGCATTCTTTTGGTAATAATTTGAAAACTAAATCAACAAAACAATACTCGTATGAACGCTGTAAAAATGGAAAAAGTGGTGGCTGATGTCATCGAAAAATTGGGGAAATTGAAGCAGGCAGAATTGGCCTCTGACTTGAGCTGGTGCTGGGTAAGTTTCCAAAATGACGGAAATCCTGTGGGGGTAGTAGAGAAAGCTGAGAAGGCCTTGGAAGCTTTCAAAGCTGCCAGAGAGCAAAACAGCAAGGCAGTAGCCAAAAAATTGGTCGACGATCTTGAAAAGGCTTTGGCCTAAAACCAAAAAAGGCTCGCAATGCGGTGCCCCCAAAAAGTTAGACACTTATTGGGGGCATTTTTATGCGAAAAAACAGAAAACACAATTTCGATTTCCGGCTTCGAATAGTTCAAGAAGTCATGCAAGGCCGACACAGTTCGGAGAGTATCGGCAAAAAGGAAAACATTAGCAGTTCTTTAGTCAAACGTTGGTTTGCTATGTAGCGCATGATGTTAG
>NZ_QEIG01000017.1 GCF_014324365.1 Algoriphagus sp. AK58 | reverse complement strand
TGAACTAATTCACAGGAAAGTTGTCAAAAGAAGAAATTTCAGAAGCAATCCAGTCAACACGAGTAGAAAATGTGAAAAATTGGTCTGAAAAAAACATCGGGCAAACCACTCTTTCCAAGAGATTAAAAACCTTAAAGTGGGATGCAAATAAAAAACCAAAAATGGCACAAATTTGACACCCCACCTGACAGGTCTCATCATCCCGCTTTCTATTGGTATCGTAAGAAAAACCAATCCCTAATGCTTTTTTCCCCATCCGCTTCCTAGATTGCCTCCTTTCCTTAAATTTGGTTTCTCCCATTCCAACCATGAAAAAAATCATCCTACCTCTCCTGTTGATTTCCGCCTCGGCGATCGGACAGTCTAAGCTTCGTCCCGAAATCGATAAGCGCGCCGATGCCATCGAATCCAAAGTCATCGAGTGGCGTCGGGACTTTCATCAGCACCCTGAGCTCGGCAATCAAGAGGTCCGCACCGCCAAGATCGTCGCCGATCACCTCAGGGCGTTGGGCATGGATGTCACCGAACAAGTGGCTGTCACGGGAGTAGTCGGAGTACTAAAAGGCGGCAAGCCCGGACCGATGGTTGCCCTTCGCGCAGATATGGACGCGCTTCCCGTGACCGAGCGGGTCGATCTCCCATTTAAGTCTACCGTCACCACCACGTTTGCCGGACAGCAGACAGGCGTAATGCATGCCTGCGGACACGATTCCCACACAGCTATCCTGATGGGTGTGGCTGAGGTACTGGCAGGAATGAAAAATCAACTGGAGGGTTCAGTCAAATTCATCTTCCAACCTGCTGAAGAAGGGGTAAGCGATGTGGACATGGCAGGAGCCGAATTGATGGTCAAAGAAGGTGTAATGAAAGACGTGGATGCGGTCTTCGGTTTGCACATTTGGGCACAGATTGAGGCCGGAAAAATCGGCTATCGCCCCGGACCTACCATGGCGGCAGTGGATATCCTTGGAATCAATGTCCTAGGCACTCAATCTCACGGAGCAGCCCCGTGGTCAGGTGTGGATCCGGTAGTCACCTCCGCACAGATCATTACAGGTCTTCAAACGATCCTTTCCCGCAGCGTCAATGTAACTCAAAATCCAGCTGTGGTATCTGTAGGCGCTATCCATGGTGGTATTCGCCACAATATCATTCCCGAAAAAGTGGAGATGATCGGCACCATCCGAACCTTTGGCGATGATCAGCAAGCCTTGGTGCACCGCAGAATCAACGAAATCGCAACCCACATTGCCGAGAGTGCAGGGGCGAAAGCTGAAGTGACCATCACCAAGCTGTATCCTTCCACTGTGAATGACGAAGCCCTAACGGCTAAAATGATCCCAACCCTCGATGCGGCAGCCGGAAAGGAAAATGTAGTCTTGATGGACCCGATGACTGGTTCGGAAGATTTCAGCTTTTTCCAACGTGAAAAACCGGGCGTTTTTATCTTCTTGGGCGGCATGAAACCCGGTGCTGACCCTTTGAAAACTCCCTCTCACCATACTCCTGATTTTTACTTGGACGAAAGCGGCTTCAAGCTTGGTATACGGGTGATGAGCTACTTCGTAGTGGACTATATGGGAATGAAGAAGTAATTGGTTATTGATTTCTAGTTATGGGTGATTTGGTCATTGATTAGCCTCACGCTACAAAAATCTCAAATGCTATCAACCAAAGTAATCTAGCCATGAGTTGGTTTTTTAGCCAATCATCAACTGATCAATTGTAGACCTTCGAGGTTTCAAAAAACCTCAAAGGTCTACTTGATCATTGATCAAACCACCATTCCGGTTGTTGACTAGTGCTGTTTGGGAAGACATTACAACTCAGACAAGTTGGCTTGTACTCGGTGGCACGCTTGCCCGGAACGTATTTGCAGACCTCCTCTAAAAAGAAAGGAACATCCGCCCGAGTTGTATAGATTCGGGTGATTTTTGCCTTGGCTACTTCAAAATAACCCAACACCACTTCCTCAGGGTCGTCCACATTGTACATATTGCCTCGAATAGGTGCAGGAGGAATATCAAACACAGAGCCTGTATTATTCACCAATTGTCGGACTTTTCGCCAATAATCGTGTGCGTCTTTGGTGATGCTCAATTGCTTCACATTGAAATAATGTCGACTAAGAAAGGATTGATCCACCAGTCTTTTAGCTAAAATCTGACTACTGACCGCCCCAGGTCTGTTGAGTAGGTCTCCATTGACCAAAGTGATCCGCTCCGCATCAGAAATCTCAGTGACGTAGCAAGGTGGAGGAGGAACATTAAATGGGTTGGGGAAAAAGGTAAGGTCCCAAAAATAAACTTCCTCCACTGCCCAGCGGAGATAGTACCCTCCGGACTGGCTAGGAAGAGTAACTTCCGAGGCGATCGAGATCAGTGCGGCTTCCGGATTGTTTTCCAATCTAGCCCGCTCAAAGCTAAAGCTCAATTGGTCCTCGCCCACGACTTCAGGCATGCGTTGAGGCTGAGATCGATAGACCTTTTCCTGGGCCCAAATCTCCAATTCATACTCCAATCCAGGCCTGGGAGGAAGAAAACCGCTTAGCTCATAAGTTCCCGGTTTTGTCTCCCGATACTCCCAAGATAAGCCCAATTCCCTGGAATGTAGCCTCACCCTTGCCCTACTGACCGGTCTTGGTAAATCATTCAAGGTAAATAAACCTTTATCTCCATCCTCCAAAAATGGTTGTCGGGCATTGGACGTCGTCTGTGAAAGGAAAACAAACTGAGTCTCGGCCAAGTCAGTCAGTGTTCCCGATACAATCAAACGCTCCCGGTCTAATCGGTCCAGGTCAAATTCGATTTTTTCCACACAGGAATTAAACAAAACCAACACGACCAAAAGCGACTGAAAAACTAACCTAGTCATTGGCACCTCCCCACTGTATGCTATAGGTAATGGACGGAAAAATCGAACCCAAAATCGCCAGTCGATAGGGTTTCAACTGCTGAGAATCCCCATCCCGCTGCCAAAAGACAGAATAGGCATTTTTCCGCCCTAACAAATTGTAAATACTTAAATTGAGTGAATCCCCTTTTTTGGCAAACACCTTTTCTACTGTGAAAGAAACATCCACTCGGAAATAATCCAGAATTCGATACTGATTTCTGTCACTGTAATCCGGCACGAGCAATCCCCCATTGAGCAGATAGCTGGCATTTACGGCACTTACCGGTCTGCCGGTGGAGTAATTGGCAGAAACATTGAACAAGCCTCTGGGGTACATCTTTTTGCTGAGAATGAAATTCACTTCGTGCGGCTTGTCAAAGTTGGAGGGAAACCACTCGTTTCGATTGATTTGCTCCTCATCAAAAGGGCTCTGGGATCTAAAAAGTGACCGGGAGTAAGTGTAAGCTAGCCATCCGGTTACCACACCCAAGTTTTTCTTGATCATAAACTCACCGCCATAGGCTTTACCCTGACCCAATACCAATTCGGTTTCCATGTGCGGGTTTAAGAAAATAGAAGCAAAATCCCGATACTCCACCTGATTTTGACTGGTCCTGTAGAAGCCGTCTACAGAATACTCCCAACGGTTGTCTGTGGAGTTTTTGAAGATTCCAAGAGAAAAATTATCCGATCGCTGAGGCGGTATGTATCTCGTGCTTAACTGCCACAAGTCGATTGGGGTGGGGCCGAAGGTATTGGAAACTGACTGCACATACTGGAAAAGTCGTGTGTAACTGAGTTTCAGGGAAAGGCTAGCGGTAAGATTTTGTCTTAGTGAAACTCTGGGTTCCAAGCCGGAATAGGAAGCAACACTGCCTGACGCGAAGATTTCCTGTCCGATCTGATTAGCTTGGGAAAGTGCCACATCGGGTCGGTATAGAAAAACCGTATCCGGTCCTCTCTGAACAAAAGAGGAGTACCGAATTCCAGCAATCACTCCCGTAGAAGGACTCAGGTCCTGCTCCACGGATAAAAACAGAGAATATTCTGTCCCCTTTTCCTTTCCTACTTGCTCCGGCTGTACTGCGGATTGGACTCCAAACGGCTCTAATCTTTCCGGTTTCCCCTGGTAGTAGAATGCTTCCATTCCTCCTGTGACCGCCAGTTGTTCTTTTGCCCAAGTGGCGGACACTTTGCCCTGTTGATACCGCATGCCATTTTGAACTTTTGCTGCTTCCACGCCTTCGGGATCAATAAAGGCATTGGAAAAATCTCCGTCTGCAAAAAGTGCGCTTACAGAGAGGTGCTCCCCTACGATGCCTCGGTACCGTAGCGAATTCACCCGATTTCCCCACTCGTAGCCAAACTGATCGGAAAACTGAAATCGATCTCCAGTCATCAAGGTATTAGCTTCCAGGGTATGTCCTTGGGCCAGCTTCCAAGTCAGCCCCAAGTAGCCATCAAAAAAATTGAGACGACTCTGCTGCAGGTCCAAGTCCCTTGTCTGATTGAGCAACCAATTGACATTGGAAATTCTACCTCCTGCAATGAGGCTGACTTTTTCAGTAGCAATAGGCCCTTCTATCAAAAACTTCCCATTGGAAGTCCCAATTCCTACTAGACCTTTCCAGGCGCTCATATCCCCGGGACGCATCAGGATATTCAAGGCCGAACCTGCTCTTCCACCAAAATTAGCGGGAAGGTTTCCTTTATACAGGGTGAAATTCTCGGTAACATCTGTATTGAATCCAGATAAAAACCCAAGGGCATGATTGGAACTTAAGACCACTGCTTCATTCATCAGAATAAGATTTTGGTCCGTTTTGGCTCCCCTTACGTTGATCCCGGAGGTACCTTCCCCAACTGAAGAAACGCCCGGCAGAAGCTGCAAACCTTTGAAAATATCCGCTTCCCCAAGAAAGGCAGGGATAGATCTCAATTCCCGAGTCGTGAGCTTAGTCACACCGGTGATGGGATTTCGGACATTTCGGTCGGGATCCTCTGACATCACCACCACTCCGTCCAGCTCAAAACTTTTGACAGACATCTCCAGATCAATCACCCCATTTTCAAACAGCTCCACCTGAGTGAACACGGGTACATAGGAAATATGCCGAAAAGTAACCTTGTGTTTGCCCGGTTTTAGGGTAATGTAATAAAAACCAAATCGGTCCGTAACCACACCTGTAAAGGTGCCATCCACATGAAGCCCAACCCCTGAAAGCCCTTGTTTGGTATCCTCTGCCAGGATTTTCCCTGTCAAGACATACGTTTCTGACAGAAAACTCTCAGGCTTTCCAAATCGAAAAGTGAGGGAATCAGTTTGGCTGAAAGTAACTCTAGTTCCAAAAAACAGAAGCAGAAAAAGAAGAAGCGAAAATTTTGACATCAGACTTCTAAGAAATCAGTTTTTTTCAAATAATTGCAGGAAAAATGCGAAAACCAATCTCAAATGGGGATCGTTTTTTTTTGTAAAACTTGTGGCGAAATGAAAAAGATCCTGTTCTTAGTACTCCTGGCACTCCCGGTGTTAACGGCCTGCAAAGAGGACGAAAAGCCCGATGAGGAAGCCTTTATTTTCGGTCAATGGAATCTTCTTTGTGAAGGCAATTGTATTCAGATCTATAAATTCCAAGGAGGAAAGCTATATGAAGACAACATGCGCAGCTTTCGGGAAGCTCCGATTATTACTTACAGAACTACCCCCATGGATTCGAAGTATTGGGCATTGGCTCAGGAATTGGAGAACTCCTTCCCCAAGGACTATATGATGCCCCGTGGGCTGACTTTTATCGGTTGTCCTAACTGTGTAGAAGAGGGCGGCTATTACCTGGCCTTTGAGCGGGAGTCTGAGATTATTTGGTGGCAGGTAGGTCGGATTCCGGAATTATGGCCAGAAGAAATCCGGCCATTTATGGAAAAAATGATACAGACATTCAGAGAATTTCCTCCACAGCAATAAAAAAGACCTGTTAGGTTTTTAAAACCTGACAGGTCTAAAAGTTTTTCACAGCTAGAAGGAATTACATTCTCCCTACCAACTCCCGCATGATCTGGCTCATGACAGGTTCGGCTTTTGCAGCCGCCGCGATCACATCCTGAAGTGATACTTGGTGGATTTTTCCTTCTACTCCCAAATCGGTAATCGCAGAAATCCCAAACACCTCGATCCCGCTATGACGGGCCACCAACACCTCCGGTACAGTACTCATGCCTACCGCATCTCCACCGATGATTCGCAGGTACTTGTATTCCGCTGGAGTTTCCAAGTTGGGACCTTTGACCCCACAATAAACTCCCGTGTGTAGTTTCAGCCCTTTTTCCTTGGCAATTTCCAAAGCTAAGCCAATCAATCGACGTGAATAGGCATCGCTCATGTCTGGAAATCTCGGACCGAGTTCGTCGTGGTTTTTACCTCTGAGTGGATTTTCAGGAAAAAGATTAATATGGTCAGAAAGTATCATCACATCACCCACTTCCTGTGCAGGATTGAGGCCGCCTGAGGCATTGGATACCAAAAGGGTTTGTACTCCCAGTTTTTTCATCACCCGCACGGGAAAGGTCACCTCCTTCATCGAATAGCCCTCATAGTAGTGGAATCTTCCTTTCATGGCGAGGACGTTTTTGCCTGCCAGGGTTCCAAAAATCAATTTTCCGGAGTGACTTTCTACCGTAGAAATGGGAAAATGAGGAATGTCTTTGTAATCGATTTCCAGTTCGGCTTGGATTTGATTGCCCAAGCTTCCCAAGCCTGTTCCTAGGATAATCCCCACAGGAATGGATTGGCTGTATTTGCTCTGAATGAAAGAAACGGCTTCTTGAATCTGATTGAGGTAGTCCATGATGTGATCTGATTGACGGGCAAAGATAGGATTTTGCCTCTGGCTTAGAACTTTTCACCCTACTTGCTTGTATTGTGGAGAGAAAATTCACCCCCATGATCAAGATAATCGTAGGCACCAACCGAAAAAACTCAGTTTCCAAAACGATCGCAGAGCTTTACAAAAGCATTTTGGAGGAAAAAGGAGTTGAATCAGAAATTTTGGAACTGGAGCATCTTCCTGCAGATTTTACTGCCACGGCACTGTATGAAAACAACGGAAAAAATCCGGACTACAATGCGTTCCATGACCGCGTCAAGGAAGGAAAAAAGTTTGTGTTTATCGTGCCGGAATACAACGGTTCCTTTCCGGGAATCTTAAAGACATTTATCGACGGGATGACCTATCCAAACACTTTCCGAAATAAAAAGTGTGCGTTGGTAGGCCTCTCCTCCGGAATAGGCGGGGGTGGCATCGCATTGAGCCACCTCACCGACATCTTCCATTATCTGGGTATGCATGTCCTCGCTCTCAAGCCGAAGCTTGCCAAAATCGAGCAAAATATGTCAGATAACCTGCTCACCAACAGGCTGTATGTAGAACTCCTACATACCCAGGCAGACATGCTGCTTGAGTTTTAGGACTTAGTCCACATTGTCATGCAGAAATCTGTTGTTCCCTAAGATTTCGTTTTCGTTGCTTAGGTTAAACTTGCTGATTGCAGGCTCAGAACTGTGCTGAGGTTCATTGAGGACTACATTCTTACGCTGATAGGCAGGCACGTTCATCTTTTCTTTCATTTCTTCCGGAGAAGCATTGAATGCACGGTTGCCTTTTAGCTTTTCGAAACGCTCATGAGCACGCTGAATCGCCTTTTGCTTCATTTGCTCATAGTAATCATTGGCAAATACAGGTGCTGCAGGCTGGGACTCCTGAGGAAGTTTTTCCGTTTTCTTTTCTGATTCATCGTAGAGGTTGTGGACGATCTTTTCTACTTCCTCTACTTTGGTTTCGATGGGTTTTTCTTCCACAATTGGCTTGATGGAAAAGAAAATCTCCTCATGCTCTTCTTCCACGACTTTTGGCGTGCTAGGAGCTGCTACAGGGGCTTTTGGAATAGAAAAGGTAAAAGTGGATCCCCCCACGATAGGCTCTTCTTTCACTTGCTGAGCTTTGCCTGAATCCAGGTTGATCACTGTTTTGACCACTTCAGGTGTAGCCACAGGCGTGCTGGCTACCGGAGTAGCAAAAGCCGAAACAGGAGCTGAATCTACCTTTTTCACCGTCTTATCAGAAAGCTTATCCATTTCAAAACCGGTAGCAATCACCGTCACGCGGATGGCCTTACCCAATTCCGGATCGATACCTTGACCAAAGATCACCTCGGCATTGTCGCCTGCCTTCTCCTGGATATACTCGGTGATTTCGCTGAGTTCGTCCATAGAAAGTTCCTCTTCCTCGCCGGACATGATAGAAAGCAAAATCTTCTGAGCTCCTTTGATGTCTACATTGTTGAGCAATGGAGAAGAAATAGCAGAACCCGCTGCACGAATTGCACGGCCCTCGCCTTCCTCTGTAGCAGAACCCATCACCGCTGCACCTGCATCTTTCATGACAGTTTTCACATCTTCAAAGTCCACGTTTACATCCTGATGGATCGTGATGATCTCAGCGATGGACTTGGCAGCAGTAGTCAAAATATCATCTGCTTTGCTGAAAGCAGTTCGGATCGCCAAGTTGCCGTAGATTTCTCTCAACTTGTCATTAAGGATCACCAGCACAGTATCGCAATTTTCGCGAAGTGCTTCGATACCCGCCTGTGCAACCGCCATTTTCTTTTTCCCTTCAAACATGAAAGGGGCAGTGACGATACCTACAGTAAGGATGTTTAGTTCTTTGGCGATTTTGGCTACGACAGGCGCAGCACCGGTGCCTGTACCTCCACCCATCCCTGCAGTGATGAATACCATCTTGGTATTATCCGCCAGGAGTTCACGGATCTCTTCGTGAGATTCCAAGGCTGCATTTCGGCCTTGCTCAGGATTGGCTCCTGCGCCAAGCCCCTCGGTCAAGTTAGCTCCCAACTGAAGTCTCAAAGGAACGGGGCTGGATTTCAAGGCTTGGGCGTCGGTATTGACCACAACAAATTCCACATCCTTGATACCTTGGCTGTACATGTGGTTTACGGCGTTGCTACCGCCGCCACCTACGCCAATTACCTTGATAATTGACTTTTGATTCTTCGGGAGATCAAATCTGTAATCTTTCATGTTATCTGACATATTTTATGGTTTGGTGAAATTTTTTCTTTCGTTTTAGTTGATAGTGAAAAGGGGTATAAAAGGGAAATAACCTGCAGAGCGGATTATCTCCCCCAATCATAAGCCCTAGTAAGTCGTGTCATCTCCGATGTCATCAGAGATCATATTTTTCAATCGGTCACCAATGCTTCTGAAAAAGACATTGAATGTGGCCTCTCTTTTTTGCATGATTTTAGGTTTCACTCCAGAATTGGCTTTTCTTCTTTGATAGATCTCATCCCGGTTGTCCAAGGATTTGAAGCCGGCGAGAACCAAGCCTACCGTGGTGGCATACATCGGGCTTTTCACTTCCTCGATGACGGATTTGCCTAGGTGCTCATTGGGAAATCCGATACGAGTATCCAGTCCGGTCATGTATTCGAAAAGCTGTGAAATGCACTGAAGCTGAGCTCCCCCACCAGTAAGGACGATGCCGCCTGCAAGCTTCTTGTAATAGCCGCTCTGCATGATTTCATTCTGTACGATTTCGATGATTTCCTCCATTCGAGCCTGAATGATGGAGGCAAGGTTACGGATGGAAATTTCCTTGGGAGGACGGTTTCGCAAACCTGGAATGGATACAATTTCATTTGGGTTGGCTTCTTCCGCGATGGCTTTTCCAAAACGGGTTTTGAGCAATTCTGCCTGTGCCTGCATCAGCAGACAGCCCTCCTTGATGTCAGAGGTAATGATATTTCCTCCCAAAGGAATGACTGCAGTATGGCGGATGATATTTTCATAGAAAATTGCGATGTCAGTGGTGCCTCCACCGATATCGACCAGACATACCCCTGCTTCTTTTTCATCATCGCTCAAAACGGAAAGCGAACTAGCCAAAGGCTCAAGAATCAACTGCTTGGAAGTCAGATTCGCGCGTTTTACACATTTGTTGATGTTGTTGATGGCTGTCGTCTGAGCGGTGATGATATGGAAATCCGCCTCCAGCCTTGTGCCTGACATCCCCACGGGGTCTTTGATGCCCCCTTCATAATCCACTGTGTAATCTTGTGGCATCACGTGAATGATACTGTTGCCTGGTGGCACCACGATGTTGTGCATGTCGGCAGTAAGCCGCTGCACATCCTCGACGGTGATTTCATCTTCTGTAGGTTGTCGCATGATGCTCCCGTGCATGATTTTGCTTTGGATATGCTGTCCGGCGATCCCTACGATCACTTCAGCAATGTCTACTTCTGCCATGTTGGCGCAGTCTTCCACCGCTTTTTCGATCGCATTGACCGTCTTTTCAATATTGGTCACAATGCCCCGGTCCACCCCGTCGGAGATAGCCTTGCCCATGCCAAGCACTTCGAGCTTTCCGAATTCATTTTTGCGCCCGATGATTGCGCAGATCTTGGTTGTCCCAATGTCCAGACCTACTATCAGTTTGTCGTTTTCCATATCCAAGCTTTATTCACAAACAATTTGATTTTTAAACTTGACGCTGATCCGCTCATAAGCATTCCAGCCTTTTCTTGGTAAAATTTCCTTGTAGAGCACCTCAATACGCTTGAATTTGCTCTCAAAGTCCAGTGCGTCCCCAAATTCGATCACCTGCTTCCCCACTTGCTGGTGAATTCGTATGTCGTTCTTTTTATTGATTTCGAGCTCGGTCACCTGAGCATTCCAAAACTCATCCTGAGTGATGAAATGGATCAGTGGCATCAGTTCGGGCATGGTGTCCATACTTCCCTGATCCATCAGCTGCTCGGCATATTCCCCTTCCAAAATCAGGACCCGACTCGTATAAGTCGGAGAGGTCGGTATAATCAATCCTTCCTTGGTGATGTAGCCGTCGGCTCCGTCTGGTCTGGCGATTCTTGCTATAGGTTCATGCTGTTTGATGCTAGTCTTGACAATCCCTTTTTGGCCCACTGAAGCTTCAGCAGATTTGATAAAAGGATGACCTAGCAATCTTTCCTCAATTGCAGCCAAGGGAACTTCATCAAGCGGAAGCCCAGCTTTGAGCTCAGGAAATGCCGAAGCTATAATTCGCTCGATTTCCTTTTCCTCCACGAAATAGACCCCGCTTACAGCTTCCAAGTCGATTTCCAGACCTTGGTACGTTTTAAGCTGAACTTGCTTTTCCACAAATCCAATAAACCCTACCAAGACCAGGGAAAGCGTTACTAATCCAAGTGCTTTCTTCAGCTTCCTCTTATTCATGATTGGCTGGGTTTAGTTCTTGAATTCATCCATGCGGCAATACCCGGAATCAACCGGTCAATATCTCCGGCACCCATAGTCACGAGAACCTCAGGTTGGGAATCATTCAGGTAATCCATTACCTGATTTTTTTGTATCAAAATCTTCTTACCAGCCTTAATTCCATCCAAAAGCATCTCAGAAGTCACTCCTGGAATCGGCAATTCTCTGGCAGGATAGATATCCAATAGCACCACTTCGTCGGCGAGGGAAAGACTCTCAGAGAATCCCTCGGCAAAATCCCGTGTCCGGGTGAAAAGATGTGGCTGGAAAATGACCGTCATCCTTTGCATAGGATACATCGCTCTCACTGAACTCAGGCAAGCCTTAATTTCTTCCGGGTGATGTGCATAGTCATCTATATAAATATGCCCCGGCGCTGAAGAGTGGATTTCAAAACGTCTCTTCACTCCTCGGAAAGACTTAATTCCCTCTCGGATTTGCTCTTCGGTCACCCCGTGATCCACGGCGATAGCAATGGCGGCCAAGGCGTTTTCCACGTTGTGAAAACCTGGAATAAGAAGCTCCAAACCCTTGATCTGAACTTTGGTACCGATGTAGTCAAACTGGAACGATCCAGGTTTGGCGATGATGTTTTCCGCGTGAATACCGGAAGATCGTAGACCATATTCACGGATGCCTGCCCCGGAACTCACGTTTTCTCCCAATCTGAACCAGGCATGAGTCTGAAGGTAGAGTTTGCCCTTCTTATCCACCAATCGAATAAAATCTCTGAACCCATCCAAAATGGTGGCTTCATCCCCATAGATATCCAAATGATCAGGATCTGCACTGGTCACCACAGCCTCATTAGGATGAAGCCGGAGGAAAGATCGGTCAAATTCATCCGCCTCTACCACCACAAGAGTTGCCTCTTTTGATTTTCCCGGAAGGATCAGGTTGCTGTTGTAATTCTGGGTGATTCCCCCTAAGAAAGCGGCCACGGGCTTACCCGCAGACTTCAGCAAGTGAGCAACAAGAGAAGAAGTACTGGTCTTTCCGTGAGTACCTGCAACGGCGATGGTGTAGAAATCCTTGGTGATCATACCGAGGACTTCTGAGCGTTTTTTGAGTTGATAGTGCGCTTGGAAAAAGTTGAGCAGCACACTGTCTTTTGGAATCGCAGGTGTCCACACCACCAAAACCTCATCCGGATCAGTGGTGAAATCAAACGGAATGCTATCTACCTTGTCTTCGAAAGTGATCAGCATACCTTCCTTCTCCAACTCTTCGGTCAAAGGAGAAGGAGTCTTGTCGTATCCTGCTACAGGATATCCCTCATGACGGAACCAACGGGCCAAGGCACTCATGCCGATACCGCCGATACCGAGGAAAAAGACCTTATGTATTCCTTTGAATGTCATTTGACTAAGAATTCGAGTTCGTTGACAATGGCTTTTGCCGCATCCGGCTTGGCCAGCTTTCTCATATTTTCTCCCAGAGTTTTGGCTAAAGCCTCATTCTGGAGGAGCTCATCTACTTTATTTTTCAATTGACCTACCGCCTCAGCATCTTTCAGCAGGACTGCTGCCTGATGGGTGACATAAGCCAGGGCGTTTTTAGTCTGATGATCTTCGGCCACGTTGGGTGAGGGGATGAAAATCACCGGCTTCCCTACCAAGCTGAGTTCAGACACCGAAAGCGCACCTGCTCTAGACACAATCACATCCGCCACTGCATAGGCCAAGTCCATCTCCCGGATGAACTCTCTCAGATGGATATGCTTCAGACCAGATTCTTCCAGTTTGGCGAGCATTTCCTTGAAATAGAACTTTCCGCATTGCCAAAGGACCTGATAACCGGCATCTTGGAGCTTCTGCATATCCTGGAGCACGGCCTGATTAAGCGTACGTGCACCCAAGGAGCCTCCCAAGACCATAATGGTCTTTCGGTCTGTAGCCAATCCAAAATGTTCCATTCCCTTTTCTTTCTTGCCGGACAAATCCAGGATATCCTTCCGCACAGGGTTTCCGGTAATCTTGATTTTGCCAGCAGGGAAAAACTTATCCATTTCGGGATAAGCCACACAGATAGCGTTTGCCTTTTTGGCCAACAGCTTATTGGTCAGACCTGCGTAGGAATTCTGCTCCTGAAGGAGAGTTGGGATTCCCTTATTTTGAGCTGCATAGAGGACAGGTCCACTTGCATATCCTCCGACTCCTACCACGGCATGCGGACGAAATTCCTTTACAATCTGCGCTGCCATTCTTAAACTTTTCCAGAGTTTGAAAGGAAAGCTCATGTTGGCCAAAGAGAGGCTTCTCTGAAGTCCTGCCACAGGAAGTCCTTTGATCGGATAGCCTGCTTCGGGCACTTTTTGCATTTCCATTTTGCCTAAGGCACCCACAAAAAGAATCTCACTGTCAGGATATTTTTCCTTCCAGGCATTGGCTATGGCGATCGCAGGATAGATGTGTCCTCCGGTGCCTCCACCGCTGATGAGAATGCGATATGTTGACTGAGCGCTAATGGCTTCTTGGGTTTATGCTGTTCGTAATCGGTTACTTACTTTAGTGGATTCAGCTGCTACAGCCTCGTCCTGATGATCTCCACGGCTCACACTGAGAATAATCCCCAGGGCAGTTCCGGTGAAAATCAAAGAAGTTCCTCCCATACTCAAAAGAGGCAATGGAAGACCTGTAATCGGCCCTAATCCAACCGCCACGGCCATATTGACCAAGGCTTGAATGACCAGGGCAAAACTCAATCCCGCGGAAAGCAATCCTCCAAAGGCCTTGTTGGAATTGGCGACGATTCGCATTCCACGATAGAGAAGTGCGAGGTAGAGGAAAAGCACCGCTGCTCCTCCCACCATTCCGTATTCCTCGATGATGATGGAGTAGATGAAATCAGAATAAGGGTGAGGAAGTGAATTTCTTTGGTCACTGTTTCCTGGACCTTTTCCTGTAATTCCTCCCGTTGCTATCGCGATGTAGGACTGTTCTGCCTGGAATGGAATCTTACTGTCGTCATTCTTTGACTCCATGAAGGACTCAATACGGGAGAGGAAAGTCTCCCGACGCTGACCCGTCAGAACTGCAATAGACAAGCCCATCAGCCCCACCATGACCACCAAAGCCAAATGCTTGACCGGAACTCTTCCGATAAACATGATCAGCAGGCAAGTCAGGAGCAGGAGAATAGCTGTGGACATATTGGCCATCCCGATCAATGCACAGATGGCTCCGATGGAAAGAATTATCGGAAGCAAAGTACCTGTCAAATCCTGAATGTTATTTTGACGCTTGGCCAGCATGGCAGCAAGTGCTGCGATCAGAGAAAGCTTGGCCAAATCTGAAGGTTGGAATGCCTGATTGATTACCGGAATGGTCAGCCATCGATTGGCCTCATTGATATTGGAGCCAAACATGTACGTGACAGCCAAGAGTGGAATAGACAGGTACATGAACAACCTGGCGTAAAGTGCATATTTGCGATAAGGCATCTTGTGGGCAAGCCACATTACAAACAGTGACAGGAATACCAAGAAGGAATGACGGAACAGGTAGAGCTCGGTATTTCCTCCGGCCGTCTTGTAAGCCAAAGTACCTGTGGCAGAGTACACCACCAGGATGCTGAACATAGACAGCAAGATCACGATCGCCCAAATGATGGGATCGCCCTTAAAATGCTCGTCTATCCATGCCTTCAGGTGATTCATACCTTTTGCTTTTCGTTTAATGCCAAAACCGCAGCACGAAACTGCTCTCCGCGGTCTTCGTAATTTTTGAACAAATCGAAGCTGGCACATGCCGGAGAAAGCAGAACCACTTCTCCTTCTGTAGCCAATTCCTGACCCCAAGCCACCGCCTCGCGGATATCCTGAGTTTCTCTGATTTCGGAAATAATCCCAGCAAATGCTTTCTTGAGCTTCTCATTATCTGTACCCAAGCAAATCAATGCCTTGGCCTTCCCATCCCTAACCAGGTCATTGAGCACCGAGTAATCATTTCCCTTATCTACTCCCCCTGCTATCCAGATCATCGGATCAGTATAGCTACCCAAGGCGTAGTAGGTAGATTCCACATTGGTGCCTTTGCTATCATTGACAAATCGCACCCCATCGACCGTGCGGATCAACTCCATGCGGTGAGGGGCATTTTTGAAGGTTTTGAAACCCGCGATCAACTGCTCTTCAGTCAAGCCAGCCATAAGCGAAGCTGTACCGGCGAAGAGTGAGTTCAGAATATTGTGCTTTCCCTGAATGGCAAGTCCACTGACGGGGATAGTTGCAGATTTCTGGGCTACTTTTAGGATAAGTTTCTCGCCATCGATGAAACCTCCTTTTTCTTGCTTTTCCTGAAGTGAAATCCAATAAGCCGTAGCCTTAGTGGATTTCATCTGAAGACCTTTTTGGCTAAGAGAATCCTCTTTATAAAAGACGGCTTTATCTCTCGCGGTCATCATTTTAAACAGGTTCATTTTGGCTAGGATGTAATTGTCCAGCTGGTAGTCATATCGATCCAAGTGATCCGGGGTGATGTTGGTCAACATCGCGATGTGAGGTCTGAAGCATTCAAATCCATCGATTTGGAAGCTGGAAACTTCAATTACCCACCAATCATGATCTTTTTCCACCAATTGTCCAGCCCAACTTTTTCCGACATTTCCTGCAAGACCTACATCCAAACCTGCTTCTTTGAGGAGGTGGTAGGTGAGCAATGTGGTAGTCGTCTTTCCATTGGTGCCCGTGATGGCTATTACTTTTCCAGCGGAATAGTGGCTGGCAAACTCCAACTCATCAATGACCGGAATGCCTTCTTCATGGGCTTTTTTCACCAAAGGCGCCTTATCGGGAATTCCCGGGCTTTTGATGATCAGGTCGCAGGAAAGAATTTTTTCTTCGTCATGCTTGCCCTCTTCAAAACCAATCCCTGCCTTCTCGAGCAAGGCCTTTCTTTCCTCCGAGATGGTGCCCAAATCCGAAACCCAAACTCCATAGCCTTCCCGCTTGGCAAGCAGTGCTGCTCCCAATCCGCTTTCTCCGGCTCCAAGGATGGCTAGTTGTTTCATGTTTTGTTATCTGAGCTTTAGGGTTGCCAAAGTGATGACTGCCAAAAGGATCCCCACAATCCAAAACCGGGTCACGATCTTGGCTTCGTGGATTCCTTTTTTCTGATAATGATGGTGCAGAGGTGACATCAAGAAGATCCTGCGTCCCTCTCCGTATTTCTTTCGGGTGTATTTGAAATAGCTGACCTGAATCATGACGCTGAGATTTTCGACCAGAAAAATCCCGCACATGACTGGAATCAAAAGCTCTTTACGAAGCGTCAAAGCCAACACCGCAATCACTCCGCCCAGCATCAGCGAACCGGTATCTCCCATAAAGACCTGAGCAGGGTAAGCGTTGTACCACAGGAATCCGATACAGGCGCCAATAAATGCCGAAGCAAAAATCACCAGCTCCCCAGAGTTGGGGATATACATGATGTTGAGATACTGAGAGAAGATGGCATTACCGCTGAGGTAAGCGAAAATGGCGATTGTCAAACCTATGATGGCCGAAGTGCCCGCTGCGAGCCCATCAATACCATCCGTGATATTGGCTCCATTGGATACGGCAGTGATGATGAAAATCACCACCAAAATGTAGAGCACCGGTGTCATGGAATCCCCTAGGAATCCCAAGAGGTTCTCATAATTGAGTTCGTTATTCTTGAAAAAAGGAATGGTAGTCTTAAGCGCCTTGACATCCTGGAATGCTGGTGTCTCTACCACGCCACTTTCCACAGAGACAGGGGTAGAAAATTCACGAACGACCACATCATCATGGTAGTACAGGGTAGCGCCTACGATAATCCCGATTCCGATCTGACCTACAATCTTAAACCGGCCTTTAAGTCCTTCTTTATTTTTGCGGAATACTTTGATGTAATCATCCAAAAACCCGATCAAACCCAACCAAACTGTCGTGACCAGCAATAAAATGATGTAGACATTGTTGAGATTGGCAAAAAGCAAAGTGGGAATTAAGATCGCAGCGATCATCATCAAGCCCCCCATGGTTGGGGTACCTTTTTTTTGACTTTGTCCTTCCAAGCCCAAATCCCGTACAGTCTCCCCGATCTGTCTGTTTCGGATCCAATTGATGATATGATGTCCGAAAGTGATGGTAATTATCAGGGAAATCACTGCCGCCATCCCCGCACGGAACGAGATGTACCGAAACACCCCGGTGCCCGGAATGTCCAAAACTCGATCTAGGTAGTCAAAAATGGGATATAGCATATCAGTTTCCTGTCAGTTGGGTTAATAATTCGGTCACCACTTCTGCATCATCGAAATGATGCTTTACTCCTTTGATTTCTTGGTAGTCCTCATGGCCTTTCCCGGCGATGAGGATAATATCTCCCTTTTGAGAAAGCATGATAGCGGTCTTGATGGCCTCTCTTCGGTCCTCGATGGTGAGGGTTTTTCTGATCTCAGATGGACCAACTCCGGCCTGCATATCCCGAAGGATATCCATCGGCTCTTCGAAGCGTGGGTTATCTGAGGTAAAAATGGCTTTGGTGCTTTCAGTCACGGCGATCTTCGCCATGGCGGGGCGTTTGGTTTTGTCGCGATTTCCTCCGCAGCCCACCACCGTGATGAGTTGTTCATTACCCGTACGGACACCGTTGATGGTTTTGAGCACATTGTCGAGGGCATCCGGAGTATGGGCATAGTCCACGATGGCGGTAATGCCTCCGATCGAAATCCGATCGAAACGTCCTTTGGCTCCTTTGATGCCGGAAAGCTCTCTCAGGACTTCTTCTTCATCTTCGCCCAAAAGAACCGCCACACCTAATACTCCAAGAAGATTGTAGGCATTGAAAGCTCCGATCATTCGGAACCAAGTCAGTCTGCCATTGATGTCGAGTTCGAGTCCTTCGAGGGTGTTGGATAGGATTTTTGCTTTGAAGTCCGCTGCAGATTTCAACCCGAATGTCTGATGGGTTCCTTTGCAGTTTTGAATCATCACCATACCGCGCTTATCGTCGGCATTGACTAGGGCAAAGGCATCTTTAGGAAGATCATCGAAAAGCTTTTTCTTGGCTTTGATGTATTCATCAAAGGTGCCATGGTAGTCAAGATGATCATGGGTAATATTGGTAAATACCGCTCCGGCCAATTTCAACCCGGCGATTCGTTCCTGCACAATGGCATGCGAACTTGCCTCCATGAAGCAATGGGTACAGCCTGCCTCGACCATTTTGCGTAGCAATGCCTGTACGCTGACCGCATCAGGTGTGGTGTGAGTGGCTGGAATTACTTCCTCATTAATTTTATTTTCTACCGTGGAAAGCAGCCCAGTGCTATATCCCATGCTCACAAAAAGCTGATGGAGTAAGGTGACGGTGGTGGTTTTACCGTTGGTTCCGGTGACTGCCACGACTTTGATCTTATCGGATGGATTCCCATAAAAATTGGATGCCATGATGCCGAGAGCTTTCGCTGAGTTCACCACTTGGACATAAGTCACCCCTTCTTTGATTTGCTCAGGAAGGCGCTCACACACAATGGTGCTTGCTCCTTTTTCCAAAGCAGTTTGAATAAAGTCGTGCCCATCCACTTGTGTACCAGGAACCGCCACAAAGGCAGAGTTTTCACTGACCTTTCGGCTGTCAAAAACAATATCACTCACCCGACGCTCCATGTCGCCAATTGTAGAAGTAAGTGATACCTTATATAATATATCCTTCAGCACGTTCATCTATCCGAGTACAAGGTTAATGGTGGTATTAGGAGTAAGTTGGGTTCCAGGAGTAATCGATTGTTCGATTACCCGACCTCTTCCATTGTAATTCACTTTGAGCCCTTTGTTTTCCAAAATGAAAAGCGCATCTCTTAAGGGCATTCCAGACACATCAGGCACCACTGGCTTTTCTGTGTCATTGATCTTCAGGTTGATTTTATCTTCTGAAACTGCCGCCGAGATCCAATCTTCGGCAGAAGGGGTCTTGGCCGGAATTCCGAGTTGCTCAAAAATGCCCTGAAGCTCCTCCCCTTTTCCAGCCCCTATTTGAGGGAGTTTGGAGGGGAGATTTTCAGCTTGGAAAATCTTCGTTTGGTCGACAGGATTCAGCTCGATATCCAACGCATAAATCCGGTCAGCGATTTCTTTGAAAACCGGTGCAGACACATCCCCACCGTAAGCAGCGATCCCTTTGGGACTGTCGATCACTACGATCATACTATACTTTGGACGGTCTGCGGGGAAATAGCCTGCAAAGCTGGTATAGTAGGTTTCTACATACTTGCCGTTAATGATTTTCTGTGCGGTACCAGTCTTGCCGGCGATTTTATAATTCTCGTTTTTGATGTTTTTTGCCGTGCCATTTTCTACCACCCCAAGGAGAAGATCCTGAAGCTGCTTGATGGTTTTTTCGGAAGCAATTTGCTTTCGAACTACCTGAGGAGAGTAAGTTTCCACCATTTGGTTGCCATTACCGACAGCTCTTACAAAAAGTGGCTTCATCATGGTGCCATTATTTGCCACGGCATTGTAAAGCGCCAAGGTGTGAATCGGATTAAGCTTGGATTCATATCCGATCGAAATCCAAGGAAGGGAAGTTCCATACCAATTTTTGGAGCCTGGTTTTTTGAAGAAAGGTTTTCCTTCTCCGGAGATTTGAAGATTTAACGGTTCAGCCAATCCCACCTTATCCATGTAAGCCATAAACTTGGAGGGGCTGGAGCCAAAGTGCATATCTACCAGTTTGGAAATGGCTACGTTGGAAGATTTTTCGAAGGCTTCTCTGACGGTAATCGTACCAAATCCACCTGCCTTGGCATCGTACATGGTTTGGTTGTAGAAGCGGTGGGCTCCATTTCCTGTCTCGATCAGTTCATTGGGGCTTACTTTGTTTTCTTCCAGAAGGGCCAACATAGAAAGCAGCTTGAACGTAGATCCCGGCTCAGTGCTTCCAATATCTCCCACAGCGTAGTTATAACTTTCAGAGTAACCTACGCCACTCTTATTCTTCTGAAGGTTGGACATAGCCTTCACGTGACCTGTCTTCACTTCCATGACGATCACTGATCCAAAAGCAGCATCCCTATCCGTCAACTGTCTTCTCAGGGCAGTCTCAGCGATGTCCTGAATATTGACATCCAAAGTAGTGAAGACATCATATCCGTTTTCAGGCTTAATGTCATCCGCATCAAAGAGTGGCTTCCACACTCCTCCTGCCAGCCTTTGAAACAAAGCCTTGCCATCTTTTCCCTTTAGGTACGTATTAAAGGAGTATTCAATACCGGCACCATAATCATCTTCATTCAAAAATCCCACTGTACGGCTAGCCAAGGAATTGAATGGGCGATATCTCTTTTCAACTTTTTCAAAAATGACTCCTCCACCGGCGCGACCCTCCCGGAAAATCGGCCATTGGGTCATTTTTTGCATTTCCTGATAGCCGATTTGTTTTCTATTGAGCACCAGGTACCGCTTTTTATCACCCCTTGCATCCTGGATCATCCTTCTGTAAGCGGTAGCGGACTTGTCTTTATAAAAACCGGATAACAATCTGGAAAGTGAGTCAATCCCGCTTTTGAACTTGGCTTCTTTTACCACAGTGGGATCAATGGCAACTCGATAGAAGGGTAGGCTAGTAGCCAGCAAGCTTCCGTCAGCTGCATAGATATTTCCACGTGTGGCAGGAACTTCTCTGTATTGGAAATTAACCTCTTCAGCCTTTGCTCTCCATTTCTCCCCTTCTTTAAGTTGAACCACGGCAATCTTATACGGAATGGCGCACGCAGCCAAGGCCACCAGGATGAAGATCACCCTTACTCGGAGCACTATGGAGCGTTTGATGTTCACTTACTTACTTCTATTTTGATTGGTGGCTGATTCAATTCATAGATTTCAAGCTTGGCTGCACGCTTAGCCACTTCGGACTGCATGCTGCTTTGCATATATTCTGCTTCCAGGGTGGTGACATCTGCTCGCAGGTCTTCCACTTCCTGTTGGGCTTTTTCAATTTTTCGTACCATGTTTTCCGCCCGGTGATTGCTATAGATATAGATCAAAGCAAGCAACACCAGGAACCCAACAGGCGGGACCAATTGCACGGGAACGCCTTCACCTAAAATTCCGGTGACATCCAGCTTCTCCTCGATCCAGGTAAAAATGGTCTTCTTGGGACCTCCTTTTGGAGAGTTCCCAGCCTTCAGTTTGCGCTTAAAGGTGTTTTGACTCATTTCCCCACTTTTTTAGCTATTCTCAACTTTGCGCTTCTTGCACGCGGATTTGCCTCAACTTCGGCATCATCTGCTACAATGGCCCCTCTGCTTACAGGCTCGAGTGGACGGATCAGATTTCCATAAAAATCCTTTTCCACCTCACCTTGGAATTTGCCCTTTGCCATCAGGTTTTTCACCAGACGGTCCTCCAGACTATGGTAGCTCATGACCACCAGTCGCCCTTCGGGCTTCAGCAACTCCACCGCACTTAGGAGCATTTCTTCCAAAGCGCCCATTTCATCGTTTACCTCAATTCTCAGCGCTTGAAAGACTTGGGCGAAGTATTTATACTCCTTGCCTCTCGGAGCAAACTTTTTCAAGAATGCCGTGAATCCTTCTGTCGTTTCAAAAGGCTTAAGCGCACGTTCGGCGATAATTGCCTGAGCCAGCGTTTTGGCATTTTTGACTTCGCCGTAAATCCCCAGAATCTTGTGAAGCTTTCCTTCCTCATAAGTATTCAGGACATCCTTGGCAGTCAATGAGGCTGATTGATTCATTCTCATATCCAAATTGCCGCTAAACCGCGTCGAGAACCCTCTGCTCGGCTCATCAATCTGATGGGAAGAAATCCCCAAATCAGCCAGAATCCCATCCACTTGTTTCACCCCGTAAAGCCTCAGGTATCGCTTGATATCCCGGAAATTGGCCTGCACAAAAGTGAAACGACTGTCTTCAGGAGCATTTGCCAAGGCATCGCAATCCTGATCAAATCCATAGAGATGGCCTTTATCCAGGTGTTTTAAAATTTCCTTTGAATGACCCCCTCCCCCAAAAGTGACATCGACATAAATCCCGTTGGGATTAATAGCCAAGCCTTCAGTGCATTGGGCGAGCATCACTGGGATATGGTACACAGACTCTGTCATAGCGCTTAGGAGAGATACTTTTCCATCAGGCTGGACAAGTCCGCCGGATCTACAATGATGTTTTTGAGGTAATTGTCAGGATTCCAGAGTTCGATGCGAGTTCCCATACCCACTACCACGACATCCTTGTCGAGGTTGGCATAGGTTTGGTAAAGCTTCGGAATCAGTAAGCGCCCTGCAGCATCCAGTTCCACCTCAACGATGGAATTGAAAAATGACCTTTGCAGCATACGCTGTTCGGGGTTATTGATATTCAGTGACTTAATCTGACTCTCGAGCTTTTTATACTCTACCATGGGATAGAGTGCAAGGCATTTGTCTTCAGCCATGCGAAGCATAAGCGACGGTCCATTAGCCTCCGGAATTGCCGCCTTTATCTTGGCAGGCAACACCAGACGCCCTTTAGGATCCAGCTTGCTATCGTATTGACTGTTGAACATTGGCTTACTTCTATTCGGTAGAGTTTTCTGTAAAAACAAAAGTAAGAAAATGCAGTACACATTCTACCACTTTCTCCCACTTTTTCCCACTTTGATTTAAAAGTAGCCAAAAGAATCTTCGATGCCAATATTTTTTTCTAAAAATTCAAAGAAATTTTTATTGATTTTCAGGCGATTAGGATCCGACAATTCCCTTGAAAAAATGGCCTAATTTTCAAAATTCGGGAGGTTTTGTCGTGTTTTCACCTTGTGAAAAAAGAAAGGGCTCCTAGGTTTTTCAAAAAAGTGGGAGAAAATCCCATAAAATATCTTCAGTTCGTGTATTCCTTGGAGAAAAGGCAAAAAAAAACCTGCCCAAGTGGACAGGTCTTTCGGTAGCATCAACACACAATTAGTTATTGTCTTTCTTGAATTCTTCTTTGAGCAGTTTTTGAAACTCTTCCAATCTGGCTTGGTGCTCTTTTTGCCAAGCCTCCATTTTCTTCTGGAACTCTTCAAGTTTCGGTTTTTGGGTAGCTTCCCATTCCTTCATTTTGAGTTCAAACTCCTTCATTTTTGGTTCTTGGGACTCCTGCCAAGCTTTCATTTTTGCCTCAAATTCCTTCATTTTGGGCTCTTGAGCGGCTTGCCATTCTTTCATTTTCGCCTCGAATTCCTTCATTTTAGGCTCCATTTCCTTCTTCCAAGCCTCGATTTTAGCCTCTCTTTCCGCAGCATTTTCTTTCCATCGGGCAGCCCACTCTTCGGAGCGTTTTTCCATTTCAGTCGACCATGTTTTCATTTTTTCCGCCCACTGTTTTTGTTCTTCAGGGGTCATTTTTGTGGTATCCGCCCGAAAATGAATTCCCTGAAAATTCTCGTCAAATGGAACCACCATCGGCCAGTCTTTTGGATCCAGTAACACTGGAAACTCCTTCATATCCAAAATAGGCATGGCAGGCACTCCATTCATTTCAAATTCAAAGCTCGGCATCGGTGCATCGCCAAAAGCCAATACTGATAAATCAGGAGCCATTGGAAGCTCCAAAGCGGGGATTCCAGATTTGTCCATCTGACGGAGCTTGATCAGGGCATCTTTAGCACGACCGGAAAGAACAATGGTATCACCCCCTTGGATTAAAGTATCTCCTTTGATCTTGTACTCAATGCCGTCTCCAGAACTGAAGATCATCACATTTTCCCCATAGACTTTGACACCTGTTGGAGCTTCGGGAGCAGATTTAGATTTATCAGGTATCGTATCTGCCACAGATTGAGGCGCAAAAGCAGATTCAATAGCGAAAGGATTACTTTTTTGAACCACCGGTTCAATAGGTTTGGGAACATCTTGTTGCGCGCTTGCCATCAGGCCGGCACTGAGAAATAGAGTAAGTAGCATGGGGATAGAAATAATAGGGGTTTGTGGATAGTTTTCAGTTGGATAACCCAGCATTCTTTTGATGCGGAGCAGCGTTGGGTTTCTTTTTTTCCCAGCAGCGAGGGCGAGTTCAGGGGGATTTTGCTTTGCAAAATTGAGGACCTCGGCGAGGCTGATTGCCAAGACTTTTGGCTGGATTCCGGCTTGGATGGCCAAATCGTCGGCGGCATTTTCCCTCAATTCTTTGACCGTCTGACTCATCCACCAATAGCAGGGATGGAAGAAAAACAGGATCTCCAATCCGGAAAGAAGCAAGTTGCTGAGGTAATCATTTCGCTTGACGTGGGCGAGTTCATGGGCGATGATGGCTTCCAACTGAAGCGGGGTCAAGTGAAGCAAAAGTGCCGCCGGCAATAAAATCACAGGCTTGATCGTACCAAAAGTCAGGGGAGATTGAGCAATTGAACTCGTTCGCAGCTGGACGGCTCGATTGATGTCGAGTTTGCCCATGAGTCTGAAGGTAATTTTCTCCAGCTCAAAGTCTTCGATCAGGGATGCACT
Organism: Algoriphagus sp. AK58; assembly: GCF_014324365.1. Lineage (GTDB taxonomy): Bacteria > Bacteroidota > Bacteroidia > Cytophagales > Cyclobacteriaceae > Algoriphagus. Next base: position 76,318 of record NZ_QEIG01000017.1, on the reverse strand, counting down.
TTTTCTAAGATTTCGAACTTCAGAAAAGCTATTGACAAGCCGAAACAGAAATAAAAGTGATCCAAAAAACCAGAAGTTTACCAAAATCGGCAGGTTTTGGTCAATCCATGTCGTCACTTGCACCATGCGGGCTTCCCACGTGAATTCCTGAGTAGTGAAGGCTGATGGAACTAGCAGCAATTCGGCCTCTGAAAGGATAAAATCGGGATTTGGTTCTGACTGGGACCATTCGTAAGTGAAAGTCGCTAAGGTCAGCAGGAATGAAACTACCAAAGCACCAACGGCTAGCCCATATTTCAAGGCCGGGCTGGACTTTTTGACCAGACGCAAGACGATCCATAAAATCCCGGCCACTACGATGAGTTGCCAAAGTGCGTGAACCAGGGTCCACCCAAGAGCCTTGAGTAACTCTTCTGGTATCCAATCATTTAAGAGTTTCATCGCTTATCGTTTTCTAAGTTGTCGAGAAAAGCTCTGATTTCATCCAGGTCTTCTTTGGAAGGCTTCTCTTGACCTAATGCCTGCATGACCAGAGATTTAGAAGAGCCCCCAAAGGCCGTTGACAATAGATTTTTCAACAGGGACTTTTGGGTTTCCCCCTGCTTGACCAAGGGGCGATAGATATGCGTTCGGCTCTCTTCATCTCGAGCCAGCATTCCTTTGGCATGCATGATTTGCATGATCTTGAGCGTGGTGGTGTAGCCGGTATCTTTGGTCTCTGCAAGTCGCTCATGGACTTGGCGGACACTGGCTTCCCTCAATTCCCAGAGAACAGATAAAATCTCCAGTTCGGCTTCAGTTGGTTTGTTCATGACAGTAATTACGATAGCTTTCGTACCAAAGTTATACGAAGCCAATCGTAATTTCAAAATAAATACGAAAATTGTCGTATTAAAAAGTGTTAATTCCTCTAAATCGGTTACTTACGAAGCTTTTTCATGTTTTCGCGTCCCTTTTTCTCGAGAGAATTTCTGAAAATTTCTGCGAAAGCAGGCCAGGCTCCGGCAATTTTTGCAAGCAATCCCCTCGAAGCTGGAACAGTCACTTGAAGCTTGGGTTTTCTCATCAGATTTAGAATTTCTCTCACTATATCTTCGGATTGAAGAACTTTTGAAGGCCCGCTGAAAGTCAGTTTTGCTTCTTCCGGATAATTCAACTGCAAGTCCAGCATGGGTGTATTGACCAAATCGGGACAAATCACACTCACATCCACCCCAAAGTCTCTCAACTCTGCCGCCACAGCCAAGGAAAATCCACGCACCGCAAACTTGGATGCCACATACAAACTCAGCCCTGAAACAGGCGCCAAGCCTGCCAAAGAGGAAACATTAATAATGTGCCCAAACTCCTGAAACTTCATCTCCCGACCAATGATCGTGGTGCCTAGGATAGTTCCTTTGGTATTGATATCGAGATGATAATCAATATCAGAAATGGCATAATCGACTAAAAATCCAGGGCGAATCACTCCTGCGCAATTGACCAAGTGAGAAATGGGAAGGCGAATTTCTTTGGCTTTTTCGATTATGTTCTGCCAAGTTTTTTCTTTTGAAACATCCCCGGCGATCGGATAACAATGGGAACAGGTCGAAAAATGATTACCTAATAGATCTTCACTTACATCAATCAAAACCATTGGAAGATTTTGATTTTGAAAATGGCGGGCGAGTTGAAGTCCGATGCCGCTTGCAGCACCTGTGATCACAATCAGGGTCGGGTCCATTGTCAGAGGCGATTTCAGAAACATAAGTTAGAAAACTTCCAGAAAGATTGAACTCAGAATCCTGCAGATTAGTTGTATATACATTGAATTTTCTAACCAACAAACCACAATGAGCACAAAACAAGCGCTTTTAGAACCTATTCAAGTTGGAGATTTACAACTGAAAAATAGAGTATGGATGGCTCCGATGACCCGAAGCAGAGCCAACAATCCAGAAAATAAGGTCTTTGATATTCATGCAAAGTACTATGCGCAGAGAGCTTCTGCAGGATTGATTATTTCCGAAGGTTCGCAGATTTCTCCCCGAGCGGTAGGATATATTAATACACCTGGAATTTATTCAGAAGCCCAGACTGAAGCTTGGAAGCAAGTAACTCAGGCGGTCCATGAGGCAGGAGGACATATCTTTATCCAGCTTTGGCACGTAGGCCGTATGTCTCATCCTGATTTCCATGGAGGAGAATTGCCGCTTTCTGCTTCTGCCACCAATCCCAACTCCAAGTCATTTACTCCTCAGGGATTCAAAGACACGGTGACGGCCAAGGAAATGTCTTTGGAAGAAATCAAGCAAACTATTGCTGACTTCAAAAACGGCGCGAGAAATGCCATGGAAGCGGGTTTTGACGGAATAGAAATCCATTCTTCCAACGGCTATTTACTTCACCAATTCTTCAATGCGACTTCCAATCACCGCACCGATGAATATGGGGGAAGTATTGAAAACAGGGCTAGAATCCTTTTCGAGGTGATCGATGTCATCAAAGAAGTCATGCCGGAAAACCGAATCGGTGTACGTCTCAAGCCATCCTTGCATGGGGTATTTGGAATGACCATGGATGAGGAAACGATTCCAACTTTCGACTACATTGTCAAAAAGCTTAATGACTACAACTTGGCGTACCTTCACCTCTCGGAGCCATTCACCGATGTGAGCGAAATTCCTTTTGCTGAACCGAATATTGCCAAAAGATATCGGCCGTTATATAAAGGCACTTTGGTGATCAACAGTGCTTTTGATCAGGAAAAAGGAAATAAAATCATAGAAGATGGACTTGCCGACGCCGTCGCTTTTGGTAAGCCTTTTATATCAAATCCCGATTTAGTAGAACGCTTTGCAGAAAACGCTCCACTGGCAAATTGGGATCAAAGTACCTTTTACACCCCAGGTGAAAAAGGCTTCACCGACTACCCAAGTCTGAAAAAGGAGCAAGTTGGTTAACACCCCAAAAAGAGGTTGCCTGAGTGCAGCCTCTTTTTTTACCTTTAGCCATATGTGTTTAGTAGCTCTTGCCTGGCAAGTACATCCTGATTATCCGCTTTTGATTGCGGCCAACCGGGATGAGTTTTTCCACCGCCCCACCCTTCCTCTCCACCGATGGGATGAGGGATTTTTTGCCGGAAAAGACCTGAAGGCCGGTGGGACATGGATGGGTTTTCACCCTGATGGAAAATGGGCTCTCTTGACTAATTACCGGGATTTCAACCGGAAAAGTAAGGCTAAAATTACCAGAGGAAAATTAGTTTCCGATTACCTCACCTCCACCCTTTCTCTTGAAAATTACCTAGACCAAGTATGGGAAAGAGGTTCTGAGTTCGATGGATTTAACCTGCTCGTATCAGACGGTAATAAGCTTTTTTATTTTAGCAACTTCGGAAATGAGCCGAAAGAAATACCCGCAGGAATTCACGGATTAAGTAATGGGCTGCTCAATGAGCCTTGGCCTAAAACAGAGTTGGCAAAAACACAAGTAAAGGAGATCCTTAAGAATCCAAGCCCGGATTTGCTTTTGTCAATTTTGAAATCTGAAGAAAAATATCCGAAAGAACTTCTTCCGCAAACAGGAGTACCTATACAAACAGAAATAGACCTTTCTGCCCAACTGATTCGAATGACTCCGGATTACGGAACTGTCTCCTCAGCTGCTGTATTGAGAAGCAAGCAAGGTTCGACAGTCATCCGGGAACGTAGTTTTTCTTGGGATTATTCAATCTTTACGGATAAGGAAGTCCAATTTTAAACTTCTCAGCTATGCAACCTATACATGACTTGATCATCATCGGAGGTGGACCCATAGGCCTCGCTTGTGGGATCGAAGCCGGAAAGGCCGGTCTTGATTACCTCATTTTGGAAAAAGGCGCTCTCTGCAACTCCATTTACAACTATCCGGTGAACATGACTTTTTTCTCCACTTCCGACCGATTGGAGATGGGGGGAATACCCTTTATGTCTGTAGGTGCCAAGCCGACACGGACAGAGGCTTTGGAGTATTACCGACGGATCTATTTTCTTTTCAAACTGAAGGTCAATCTCTACGAAGGAGTACAATCTCTGAAAAAAGAGGGAGGTCTTTTTCATGTCAAAACCTCAAAAGGAAGCTATCAATGCAGAAAAATCGTCCTTGCTACCGGATTTTATGATCTACCCAACCTTATGAACGTGCCCGGTGAAGATTTGCCAAAAGTTCTCCACTATTACAAAGAACCATGGCCCTTTATCGGACAGAAGGTTTTGGTGGTAGGTGGAGCCAACTCTGCGGTAGATGCGGCATTAGAGTGTTGGAGAAAAGGTGCAGAAGTCAGCATGGTTCTTTTGGGAGATGAAGTGGACGAAAACGTCAAATATTGGGTTCGGCCGGATATCATGAACAGGATCAAAGAAGGCTCAATCAAAGCTTTCACCCGATCAAAAGTCAAAGAGATAAGATCTCAAGAAGTCGTCATATCCACTCCAAATGGTGAGGTCACCATTCCAAATGACTGGGTACTCGCCATGACAGGCTACAAACCCAATTTTACCTTACTTGATCAACTTGGCGTGGAACTAAGCCTAGACGAGAAGCGTCAGCCCTGCTATGATCAGACCAACCAAGAATCAAATGTTCCAGGGGTGTATTTAGCAGGTGTGGTCTGTGGTGGCTTGAACACCCGAGAATTTTTTATCGAAAACAGCATCTCCCACGCCGAAGCTATCGTAAAAGACATTATTGCAAAAAGGAGTTAGAGGTATTGCAAATAAGAAAAATAATAGTAACTTGCTGGAGATAAAAGATATAGCCATGAGCACGACTTGGAGAATTCGTTTTGATGATCAGCGCACAGAGGTGCTTGAGTCAGGACCCAGAGCCTATCACTTTTTCACGCAGTCACCTTCTATCGTGGCCGAGCAGCGGGAGCAGTATGGAGAGGCAGTCTTGGATTTTCATGAGACGAGCCCCTTTTTCGATTACTTGGATTTTACTTCTCAGGATGTGGCCGAGCTGCTGGAAGTGGATCCGAGTACGCTGTTCCGCTGGAAAAAGGACGACCGGAAGCTCAGCAAGGCCATCACCAAAAACCTACTCGAGATGGATCAGATCATCGCCAAAGGCATCCGGATATTCGGTTCAGAGGAGTTGATGGCCGAATGGCTGCACACCCCCAATGCCGCCCTTTCCTCCCAAAAGCCAGTAGACCTCTTCAAAAATCCCTATAAGATCGCCTTGGTGGATCAGGCCTTGGAGGCGATTTCCTGGGGTAATATTCTCTGATGCGCTACTTCCGACTGATCGAGCATCTTCCCGGCCGTGATTCCTTGGGCTATGGCATAGGGCCGGGCCGATGGAATCTCTATGGCACTCCGATGATTTATGCATGCTCGGTGAGTTCGCTTAACTTTTTGGAAATGCTAAGCATCAAAGGTTCAGTCGTCACACAAAGCAAATGGAAGCTGATCATTTTTGAAATCGAGGGAAAAATTCCCGAGCTCGACATTTCCGAACTCCCGGATAATTGGAAAAACCGACCCTATCCAAGATCCACTCAAGAGTTTGGATCGGCTTGGGCCAAAAGCATGCTTTCTCCTTTTTTAAAAATACCCTCTTGTCGAATCCCACTGGGCAGCTTTTCGGAAGAACACAATCTCCTCATCAATCCACTTCACAGAGAGTTCAAAGAAAAAATCAAAGTGGCTCAAGAATGGGATGTCAGCTTTGAGGTAAATCGCTGATTCAGGAATTAGCTTCGGTAATCAGGCGCAGGCCTTCCAAAGTCAAGTTTCGATCTACTTCGTCGAATGCTCCTTCCAAACTGGTCAGAATCGACGAAAGCCCACCCGTGGCAACGACCGTAAAACTCAAACCTGTTTCTTTCCTAATCGCATCCAGCATTCCCTTGACCAATCCAGTATATCCGTATAGAACACCGGCTTGAATGGCATGGATGGTATTTTTCCCTAGGACAGACTCGGGCAACTTCAACTCCACTTCAGGCAATTTGGAGGTATTCATGAAGAGTGCTTTGATTGCAGTTTGTAGTCCAGGAACAATATTTACCCCCATGATTTCCCCTGTGGACCCCACTACCGTAAAGGTAAGCGCCGTACCAAAATCGACCACAATCACCGGACCTGAAAACCTGGAATACGCTGCCATCACATTACACATCAGATCGCTTCCGATTTCATTGGGACGAAGGGCTTTTACAGGCAATACTGAAAAACTCTCGGGCTGGATTAAATAAGGAGTCTGACCAAAAAAACTTTCACAAAATTGCTCGATAATGCCGTTGATTTCTGGCACCACGGAGCTAAAACCTATCTTTTCAATCTGGGATGAGTGAATGTCATGCTCGAGAAAATAGAGCGGGACTTTTTTGCTGAGCTGAGAAATCAATTTGGGAGCCTTGGTTTCCAATCGAAATTGATTGGTCCACTTGCCGCTTTTGGAGTCAAAAAGTGCAAAAACTACATTGGAATTGCCGGCATCGATGGCTAAAAACATTCGTTTCTCAGGTTTTGACTAATTTAGGCGCATAGTTAACAAAATAGCAAATCACTTTTCTACAAAAGCCTATGTATTCCCTCCGCGAAGGTAAAATTGAAGATCTCCCCAGAGTACTCGAACTGATCAAGGAACTCGCCCTGTATGAAAAAGCTCCCGAACAAGTCACCAACTCCTTGGAGATGATGGAAAAGGACGGTTTCGGTCCAAATCCTGTATACGGACTCTATGTATGTGAGAAAAACACTACAGGGGAAATCATCGGGATCGCGATTTATTACTACCGCTATTCTACCTGGAAAGGGAAAAGATTATACCTGGAGGATATTGTGGTTACCGAATCAGAGCGGGGAAATGGAGCCGGAAAAATGCTTTTCGAACGCGTGATGGCCAAATGCCTCGAAGACGGATGCACTGGCATGATGTGGCAGGTGCTGGACTGGAACGAACCCGCGATCAATTTCTATAAGAAATACGGAGCTTACCTTGAAGCCGGCTGGCTAAATGCGCATTTGCAGGATTATGAGATTAAAAAACTGTTGGGTGTAGGGTGACCGATGACCGATGCATCTGACATCCGACATCGGTCATCCAACATATTCCCCTACCTTTGTGATTCATTATGAGAACAAAACCATTTTCTGTTGTCTATGAAGACAACCACCTTCTCGTCGTCAACAAGGCGGCGGGCGTCTTGGTACAAGGGGACAAAACCGGAGACAAAACGCTGACGGACTACTGCAAAGAGTACATTGCCGAAAAATATGAAAAGCCGGGAGCGGTTTTTCTTCACCCAATTCACCGTTTGGATCGTCCGGTTAGCGGCTTGGTGGCTTTTGCACGCACTTCCAAGGGATTGGAGCGAATGATGGAGCTTTTCCGCAAAAGAGACATTCACAAGGTCTATTGGGCCATCGTCAAGCGTCGTCCGAAGGAAGAACAAGGCAAACTTACGCATTGGCTAACCAAAGATGAAGTGAAAAACGTGGTGACTGCACACGAAAGAGAAGTCCCAGGTTCCCAAAAAGCAGAACTCAACTATAAAGTATTAGGTACGCTGAACGATCATTGGCTATTGGAAGTACGTCCGATTTCGGGCCGGCCACATCAAATTCGAGTGCAATTGGCATCGATGGGTTGCCCGATCCGAGGAGATGTAAAGTACGGATTCTCCAAAGCGAATCCTGACGGCAGCATCAACCTTCACGCGTTTCACTTGGTATTTGTCCACCCGATCAAAAAAGAAAAAATCTTCCTCAGAGCAGCACTTCCTGAAATAGATTTCTGGGAACAATTCCTTGAATTTGAAGAAGTCAAAGCCAAGGATCAGCATTTGGATAATACCTTTTCGGGATAAAATAATACCATAGAAATATCTTTGAAATAAAGCACTGACGTGCTGAAATAGAAAATCCTCCTATTTCGTCCCGATTTTTGGGACATATTTCTAGGGTATTTCGCAAAGCATATTTCCTTAAGATATGAAAAACCTCCTCCTCCTATTCAGCCTACTTCTAATTCTTGGAGCTTGTACATCACAAAATTCTCCTAAGACCATCTACATCGTGCGTCATGCCGAAAAGCAATTGGTCGGGAATGATCCGGCGTTAGCATATGTAGGTGGAGTTAGAGCGATAAAACTCTCTCAGATTCTGGAAAAAGAGGACATCAAGCATGTATTTTCCACCGATTATATCCGAACCAGAAATACGGCAAAACCTACAGCAGACAAAGCCGGTGTCCAGATTGAAATCTACGATCCCAAAAATCATGACGCATTGGTTGAGGAGCTTCGCAAAAGAGAAGGAAACATCTTGGTGGTCGGCCACAGCAACACCGTCAGTCAATTGGCTAACTATTTTGTGAGCGATGGGGAAAAATTCGCCGACCTGACCGACTTGGAATACGACTTTATCTACGTGGTGACCTTGGAGAAAAATGGATCCAAGGTCGAGCGAAAGGTGTACAAAGACTTTTAAACCACCACCACTTCGATTCCCTTTTCTTCCAGCTTTTCTTTGAAAATCTCCGGAATTCCCGAGTCGGTGATGATCACATCGACGTCTTCGAGTTCACCGATTTTGCCAAATCCTTTTCGACCAAACTTCCGGCTATCGACTAACACGATGGTCTTCTGAACAGATCGGATCATTTGGGCATTGAGGTGGGCTTCCATCATATTGGAAGTGGTCAGCCCGTGATCCAGACTGATGCCATCCACGCTGAGAAACAATTTACTGCAGGCAAAATTCTTCAACATCTCTTCGGCAAAATGCCCAACCGCGGAGCTGCTGCTTTTCCGCACCACTCCCCCAAGCTGCACCAGTTCGATCTCCGTGGTGTCAATAAGGGCCATCGCCACATTCATGGCAGAAGTCAACACGGTAAGCGGATAATTCCTTGGAATCGCTTGCGCAAAAGCCCCTACAGTCGTACCCGAACCAATAATGATGGCATCTTTCGGTTCTAAAAACTCCAAGGCTTTCTGCGCAATTTTGCTCTTTTCCTCCACCTGCTCCAATTTCTTGACCTGAACCGATCGGTCAGACACATAGGGAGATACCGAGGTGGCGCTTCCGTGAGAGCGATAGAGCAAGCCTTTATCCTCCAAAATTTTCAAATCCTTTCGAATCGTCACGACCGTCACTTGAAGTGATTTGGCGAGGTCAGATACACTGACAAATCCGCTTTTTGCCAGTTCGTCCAATATATGCTTATGCCGTTCTGCAATGGTCATGGCTTTTCAATTTGATCACTCGAAAGTAATTAAAAGAAAGTAATTGGAAACCATTTCGTAAATTTTACTTTCGTTTAATTTCTTTTTATTTCCTTTTGAATTACTTTTAGCCCAGAAGGGAAAGTAAATGAATCGAGAAGAAAACTTAAAACAGCTTAGAGATAAAAGTAATATCTGGGATATTGCCGTGATTGGCGGCGGTTCGTCCGGGCTTGGAGTAGCTTTGGATGCAGTTTCCCGAGGGCTTTCAGTAGTCTTGTTGGAAAAGGCTGATTTTGCCAAAGGAACCTCCAGCCGAAGCACCAAACTGGTACATGGGGGAGTTCGCTACCTGGCCCAAGGCGATATTGCCTTGGTTTTGGAAGCCCTCAAAGAACGAGGAATGCTTCTCAAAAATGCGCCCCACCTCACCCAAAACCAACCCTTCATCATCCCGATCTATACGTGGTGGGACCGTATCCAATACAGCGCAGGACTGAAAATCTACGACTGGATGGCAGGCAAACTCCGTCTCGGAAAGTCCAGATTTATCTCCAAATCGGAAACCATCAAGCGCCTCCCTGCTGTCCTGCAAAAAGGACTCAAAGGCGGAGTCGTATATCACGATGGCCAGTTTGACGATGCCCGATTGGCACTCAATATTGCCCAAACTGCGGATGAGCTCGGAGCCTGTGTCTTGAATTACATGAAGGTTTCTGGGCTTGTGAAAAATGACTCCGGCAAAATCTCAGGCTTGAAAGTCATCGACGAACAGTCCAAAGAAAAACTGGAAATCCAAGCCAAAATGGTCGTCAATGCGACGGGCGTTTTTGCGGACAAAATCCTGCAAATGGATAATCCAGAAGCACCAAAAACCATTCAGCCTAGCCAAGGCATTCACTTGGTTATGGATTTAGATTTTTTGGGTGGAAAAGACGCCCTGATGATTCCCAAAACCCGGGACGGACGTGTGCTTTTTGCTGTGCCTTGGCACAACAAACTCGTGGTAGGCACCACTGATACGCTTCGGGAAAAAGCCAAACTGGAACCCGAAGCTTTACAAAAGGAAATTGATTTTGTGTTGGAAACAGCCAGTGGTTATTTGACTAAAAAACCGACCAGAGCCGATATAAAGGCTGTTTTTGCTGGACTCCGACCACTCGCAAGACCCAAAGAAGGAAGCACCAAAACCAAAGAAATCTCCCGCTCCCACAAAGTAATCGTATCCCAAAGTGGATTGGTGACCCTTACCGGAGGCAAATGGACCACCTATCGAAAAATGGGCGAAGACACCGTGGACTATTTCACCCAAATCACCGGACAGACACTCAACCCAAGCAAATCCCTTAACCAAAAAATCCATGGTTTCACAACCGAAATTCCGTCAGGCCATTGGAGTGTTTACGGTTCGGATGCAGCAAAAATCCAGCAACTCGCCAAAGGCAATCCCGAATGGAGCGAACCTATTCATCCGGCATTCCCGAATATCCTAGCAGAAGTCGTCTGGTCCTGCCAAAATGAAATGGCCGTCAAAGTGGAAGATGTACTTTCCCGAAGAATTCGTATGTTGATTCTCGATGCGCAGGCAGCATTGGATTCGGCTGAGAAAGTGGCCCAAACCATGGCCGCTGCACTTCAAAAAGACCATAAATGGATTGAATCCGAACTGGCTGATTTCAAGAAAACTGCAGAAAAATACCTCATCAAAAGCACATAAAACCGACCCTTTACCTTTAACCTTTAAACCCAAAAATGTCCCAAAACAAACCTTACATTTTGGCTTTGGATCAAGGCACAACGAGCTCCAGAGCCATTATTTTTGACAAAAAAGGGCAAATCGTCTCCGTCGCCCAAAAGGAATTCAAGCAGCACTTTCCCAAGCAGGGCTGGGTCGAGCATGACCCGGACGAAATCTGGTCCAGCCAATCGGCGGTCATGATCGAAGCCTTGGTTAACAAAAGCATACGCGCCGACCAAATCGCTGCCATCGGCATCACCAATCAGCGGGAAACCACCATTGTCTGGGATCGAAAAACCGGAAAACCGCTCTATAATGCCATCGTCTGGCAAGACCGACGAACCGCCGCCTACTGCAACGAGCTCAAAGAAAAAGGACATGCCGAGCAAATCGCTGCCAAGACGGGTTTGATCATCGATGCGTATTTTTCTGCCACCAAAATCCGCTGGATCCTCGAAAATGTAGAAGGCGCAAGGCAAAAAGCGGAAGCCGGAGAACTCGCTTTTGGCACGGTGGATTCTTGGCTGATCTGGAAATTGACAGCCGGAAAAAGTCACTTGACCGACATCACCAATGCAAGCCGCACGATGATTTTTAACATTCATACTCAGCAATGGGACAAGGAACTGTTGGAATTATTCGGCATTCCTGCTTCCATGCTGCCTGAAGTGAAAAGCTGCAGCGAGGTATTCACCGAGACTGCTGGGGATGTGCTCAACACCAAAATCCCGATTGCTGGAGTGGCCGGAGATCAGCAGGCGGCGCTTTTTGGACAGCTTTGCACCCAACCCGGAATGGCTAAAACCACCTACGGAACTGGATGCTTCTTGGTGATGAATACTGGAAAAGAGGCCGTTCGCTCCCAAAATCTACTGCTCACTACCGTTGCTTGGAAAATCGGCAACGAGATCAACTATGCACTCGAAGGCTCTGTCTTCATCGGCGGAGCGGCGATTCAATGGCTGAGAGATGGCATCGAACTCTTCAGTCATGCGAAGGAAACCGAAAAATTAGCCACCAGTCTGGATGACAACGACGGGGTGTACTTTGTCCCTGCCTTGGCCGGACTAGGGGCCCCGCACTGGGATCAAAATGCACGGGGAGCTTTCTTTGGAATCACCCGAGGCACGACCATCGCCCACATGACCCGGGCAGCTTTGGAAGCGATCGCCTACCAAGTCTTTGATGTACTCAAAGCCATGGAAAAAGACAGTGGCAAACCTACTCAAGAACTCCGAGTGGATGGTGGAGCCACTGCCAACAATTTCCTGATGCAATTCCAAGCAGATCTGCTCGGTTGTGAAATCAAACGCCCGAAAATCATCGAAACCACAGCCATCGGCGCTGCATTTTTGGCGGGTTTGGCTGTGGGATTTTGGAAAAATCAGGAAGAATTGCAAGAATTATGGGAAGCTGACCAAAGTTTCAAACCTAACATGGAAGCTGAAAAGCGGGATCAGTTGATCCACTTTTGGCACAAAGCCGTCGAACGCTCTAAAAACTGGGTAGAATGAATCCAATCGTAGCAGAATTTATCGGAACAGGTATTCTTATCCTGCTTGGTTCAGGTGTGGTTGCTAATGTAATTTTACCGGGAACCAAAGGAAACGGAGGTGGTTTGATCGCCATCACTACAGCTTGGGCTCTTGCTGTCTTTTGTGGGGTAGTCGTGGCCGGACCTTATAGTGGTGCTCATCTCAATCCGGCCGTGACCATCGGTTTGGCAACTGTAGGCAAGTTTGATTGGGCAATGGCTCCAGGGTACATTTTCGCTCAGCTTGGTGGAGCAATGCTAGGTTCGGGCTTGGCTTGGCTGATGTATCGTCACCATTTTGATATGGCAGAAGATGCCGGATTAAAACGGGCACCATTTTGTACGGATCCCACCGTGAGAAACTTCTCCACCAGTGTGATTTCAGAGGTATTGGGCACCTTTGTCCTCATTTTTGTCATCCTCTACATTAGCGGAGCAAAATTGGAAGATGCCCAAGGGACACCCATCGGATTGGGATCGGTCGGTGCACTGCCTGTGGCATTCTTGGTATGGGTAATTGGTTTAGCTTTAGGCGGAACCACTGGGTATGCCATCAATCCAGCCCGTGACCTGGGACCTAGAATCATGCACCAGTTTTTGCCTATCAAGGGAAAAGGAAGTTCGGATTGGGGTTATTCTTGGGTTCCAATCCTCGGTCCAATTCTCGGCGCCTTATTGGCAGCAGGCTTATATATGATGGTGGGTGCTTAGGAAATTACCTTTTCCCCAATCCAAAAAATGTCCGGACTGGAAAACTCAGAAATACCTTCGGGCACCTCGATCTGAGTCAAATACTGAATAGGAAAAAGGAATTGGCCGTTGGAATTGGAAAGTTCCAGCGGCTGATTTTCTTTAGCCAAAATCCGAATTTCAGAAGCTGCAAACCATTTTTTGAACTTCCCCTCTTTGACGGGATAATACTTCCAGTCTTCATCCAAGACTGTCAAATCCAGAAGATCAATCTTAGATACCAAATCCTCCAATTTGGCATGATCAAATCCCACCAAATGCACTCCCTTGTGCTGGGATGCCAGTAAATAGTGTAAACCTTCTTCCAAAGGTTGGGCACCCGAAACTGTCAAAAACCGAACAGGATATTGTTCTTCCAAGAGCTGATAATTGGCCTTTTGAAATTCCTGCGTGGCCAAAATCACATCCACTTTGATCCCCCAACTCAGCACCACTTCCACGCAATCCTGCCAGACGAGTACCGTCGGCACCCACTCCAGCAAGGGCGATACCTCATCAAATGATATCCCATTGGTTTCCAAAATCAACACTGCAGGCTCCTGCTGCTCTTTGACAAAATGATGGCTAGACATCAGGACCAGAGTTTTTGGTAGAAATTGAACACATTTTCAAAAGCCATTTTGCGAAGCTGAACCTCCGAAAGCTGCTTACTGAGCTGCTCCAAAATGAAAGGATACTTTCCGGCATTTTCTGCCAGAGGAAAGTAAAAAGGATGACGACTTGGGCCCGGAAAATCTTTGGTATAGAAAAAGTCAGCACCAAAGCAGATGGAATTTTCTCCCAACTTGACTCCGTGAAGCAGGTGCTCAAACAGTCTTTCCGGAACTTCATTGTCCAGAAATGCTCTGAGAAAATTCACCCCGATAATACCTCCACGATCGATGATCTCCTGCGCAAATTCATCGCTGAGGTTACGTTTATGATTCCAAATCGAGCGGAAATTGGAATGACTGGCAATCACCGGAATCGGCAAATGATGCCGGTCAATGTGTTTGAGAATCCCTTCGGCGAGTAAGTCAGAAGTATGTGACAAGTCGATCGGAATCCGCTTTCCTGCCATGTAATCGAGCAGGCGCTTGCCGTCTTCTTTCAGGCCTATGTCTTCGGTATAATTTCCGCCGCCGAATCGGTTTTCGGTATGGTGCGTCAGGCTGATGTAGGCCAGTGGTCCGACTTTCTGCACAATCGAATCAAACTGCAGATAGATTTCAGGCCATGTGGAATTTTCCGTGCCAAAACCCGCTGCATTTTCTACCGAAGCGATGATTCCGATTGGGCCTTTTTCAGATTGATTTCGGATAAAATCTGCATCAAACCGACAAACCGTTTCTTTTTCTTTGCGCAGCAACTCATCAAAAATAGCTGCCTGCTTGGTGGCCAAGGCCCTACTTCCCGAATCGACAGTGGTATAAATCGCCATGATCTGCATCTTGACACCTCCCTCTTGCATCCATGGAAAAGCGCAGGCAATTTGGTTTTTGTCGAATGGGTTTGCACCGGGAACTACCGCCAAAAAAGACAGGAGGTCACAGTGCATATCGGCGATGGAGGTACTCATGGGCTTTGATTTTGGAATCTGGGAAATGTACGATTTTTGAATTACGATTTACGAGGCTTTAGAGAACCACAACGAGAGTTGCCAAAGTTAAACTTTTTCAAACGGAGGAGCTTTTATGCAAATCATATTACCGCTGCATTTGTATTCAATACCTATCTTTGAATTTATCCCAGATCAAAACCATCCAAAAAATGGCTGTAGCAAAACCTTTCAACTTCAAAAAATGGATCGATGACAACCGCCACCTGCTCAAGCCACCTGTTGGCAATCAGCAGGTGTACAAGGGAAATGATGACTTTATCGTGATGGTCGTTGGCGGTCCAAATTCCCGAAAGGACTTTCATTATGACGAAGGAGAGGAATTTTTCTACCAACTCGAGGGCGATATTGTCCTGAAAATCATCGAGGACGGCAAACCCAAAGACATCGAAATCAAAGAAGGGGAAATCTTCCTTTTGCCAGCAAAGGTGCCTCACTCTCCCCGTCGACCTGCCAATACTATTGGTCTGGTAATGGAACGCTACCGCAGACCGGGGGAAAAAGACGGCTTCCTCTGGCACTGTGAAAACTGCGGGGAAAAACTTCACGAAGAATACGTTGAGCTAACCGATATCGTAACTCAACTCCCTCCCATCATGGAGCGATTCTGGTCTAATATGGACCTGAGAACCTGCAAAAGTTGTGGGACCGTGATGGAGAAATAGTTTGCAGTGGTCAGTTGGAAGTTTTCAGTTAGTGAAAAAGCAACGCTGACACTCTCCTAAGTCAGAAAAGGCCTTCGAACTAGTAATAAATCTCACTATTGGGATTCTTCGGTCATCGGTCTCCGGTCTTCCCTCTCAAACCATAATTAAAAACACCTCCTAGCAGAATTGTCAATACTAGGATTCAAGCCATAGATATGAACCCAACTACATTCCAATACTCCGAGTCTTTTGCACGGGAAATTGACGCCAAAGATTCGCTGGCGCATTTCAGATCCCGATTTCATTTTCCCAAAGTAAACGGTCAGGAAGCGATTTACTTCTGCGGCAACTCGCTCGGCCTTCAGCCCAAAACCGTCAAAGATTACCTCGAAAAGGAATTGAACAACTGGGCGGAGTTGGCTGTGGACGGACATTTTCACGGAGAAGATGCTTGGTATCATGTGCGGAAAAAGTCGAAACCTGCTCTTGCAGAAATCTTAGGCGCCCACGAGCATGAAGTGGTAGCGATGAACAATCTTTCGGTCAATCTTCACCTGCTGATGGTTTCCTTTTATCGTCCCACCAAAGAGCGATATAAGATCATCGTCGAAGCGGGAGCTTTTCCTTCCGATCAATACATGCTGGAAACTCAGATCAAATTCCATGGACTCGATCCGGCAGAAACTCTGGTCGAACTCAGTCCAAGACCGGGTGAACACACGCTCCGAACCGAAGATATTTTAGCCGAAATCCATAAGCAGGGTGACTCCTTAGCGATGGTGAATATGGCTGGAATCCAATATTACACCGGACAGCTTTTTGACATGCAAGCTATCACCCAAGCTGCTCATGAAGTAGGTGCAGTAGCTGGATTTGACCTGGCTCATGCGGCTGGAAATGCCCTCTTGAAGCTCCACGATTGGGATGTGGATTTTGCGACATGGTGCAGTTACAAGTATTTGAATTCAGGTCCGGGCAATGTATCGGGCATTTTTGTCCATGAGCGCTATGCCGAGCGTCCGGATCTGCCACGCTTTGCGGGTTGGTGGGGACATGACGAAGACGAACGCTTCCGAATGGAAAAGGGATTTGTACCGATGTATGGCGCTGACGGCTGGCAGTTGGCCAATTCCAATGTCTTGGCTTTGGCAGCTCATCAGGCTTCTTTGGATATTTTTCAGGAAGCCGGAATAGAAAATCTCCGGGCAAAAAGCGAAAAACTGACTGCCTATTTGGAGTTTCTGATTGAGCAAATCAGCGGAAAATCAGGAGTTTTGGAAATAATCACCCCAAAAAACCCTGCTGAAAGAGGTTGCCAGTTATCTTTGCTGATTCATCGGGGCGGCAAGGCGGTCTTTGATGAGTTTTACAAACACGGCGTGGTAGGCGACTGGAGGAATCCCAATGTGATTCGATTGGCACCTACTCCGCTGTACAACAGCTTCTTGGATGTGTTCCGCTTCGCAAAGATTTTGGAACAATCCCTGGAGAAATTCGCTTAAAAGAAAGCGGGAAACTAATCCAATGAAAAACAACTCCATCACCATCTTGGGTGCCGGCTTGATCGGCAGCTTGATGGCCATATATCTCAAGCGTCAGGGTCTAGACGTACATATCTACGACAAGCGTCCCGACAAACGCAAAACTCCCTACTACGAAGGTGGACGCTCCATCAATATGGCTTTGAGCCATCGGGGTTGGAAAAGCCTTGAGCAGGTTGGACTGAAGGACAAAGTACTGCCCTTGGCCATCCCGATGTATGGACGAAAGATCCATGATGAACATGGAGGCACGACTTTTATCCCCTACGGAAAAGCCAATCAGGCCATTTATTCCATTTCCAGAGGAAAATTCAACCAACTGCTAGCCGAGGAGGCTGAGCGACTGGGGGCACAGATTCACTTTGAGCACAAGTGTCAAGAGGTAGATTTCCGATCCAACGAAATCACTTTTGAAACTCCCGAAGGATTGGAAAAACTCCAACCCCAAGTGATTATCGGGGCGGATGGGGCCTATTCTGCCCTTCGCATGTCCATGCAAAAGCAGATCAGATTCAACTATAAGCAGGAATACATTTCTCACGGGTATAAAGAGCTGACCATCCCGGCAACTGCCGAGGGGGAGTTTGCCATGGATCCTAATGCGCTTCACATCTGGCCAAGAGGGAAGTTCATGTTGATCGCCTTGCCCAATCCGGATAAGTCGTTTACCTGCACGCTGTTTTTGCCTTTTGAAGGAAGCAAAGTGTGCTTTGAAAAAATCCAGGATGAAAAAGACCTGGAAACGGTATTCAGGGCCTATTTTGACGATGCTTATCAGTTGATGCCGGATTTGAAAACCGAGTTTTTCAAAAATCCGACTTCAGCTTTGATTAATGTGGAATGCTATCCTTGGGTTCAGGGAAATTCCCTATTGATCGGCGACGCCTCTCATGCCATGGTGCCTTTTTACGGACAAGGGATGAACTGCGGCTTTGAAGACTGCTACATTCTCAATCAACTGATCGAAAAACTCGGTACCAATGCTTGGGATTTGGTATTTGAAAAATTCCAGAAAAAGCGCAAGCCGGATACCGATGCCATCTGTCAGTTGGCCATGGAAAACTTCATCGAAATGCGGGACAGTGTAGCCGATCCGAAGTTTCAGCTGCGCAAAAAGATCGAGGCCAAACTGCATGACCTTTACCCCAAGGAGTGGATTCCACTCTATACCATGGTGACCTTTTCGGATATGGGCTATGCAGAGGCCTATGCACAAGGCAAGCTTCAAGAGGCGATCATGGACAAAGTAATGACCGACCCGCTGATCACTGAAAACTGGAATAAGCTCGACTACGAGGACATCATCAATCAGATGGAAACAGCAAAAGCGGTGTAAGAACCGCTTTTTTTGATTTATTCTTGCCAAAACTCAATTTGGAAACGTTAACTTGAGTAGAAAACAATCAGCTTATGGATATCGAGATTAAGAAAAGTCTAATTGCCGCTATCCTTCAAACAGAAAATGAAGAGATTCTTGAAGCAATCAAAAATCTCCTGAAGATTGAGGATAAGTTGGATTTTTGGGATCAACTTTCTCTTGAAGATCAGGAAGCTATCAATGAAGGAATTAGGCAGCTGGATGAGGGTAAAAGTGTCTTGTTTGATGAAGTTAAAGACTTAATCAAGGAACGGTTTAATTTTTAGAATTGAGCAGAAGGATCAAATATTCCCTTCGTGCCATCGAGGAGCAAATTGCTATCCTCGAATATATTGTTCAAAAATTTGGAAACTCGAAAGCAAATGAAGTCTTTCAAAAAATGAATCAAACACTGGAATTGATTTCTAAAAATCCAGAAATGTATCCAGAATCAAAAAGAAAGTCGGGGTTACGAAAATGTGTTTTTAGTCCTCAAACGAGTATTTACTATCGAATTAAAGCTGAGGAAATCGAGGTCATCACTTTAAGACCAAACCGAATAGACCCCACAAAATTTAAGATTTAAAAGACACTCAAACCCCTGTAGCTATTCGATTTAAACTGAATTGTTTTTAGAGATTCAATCACAAATCAAACAATGTCCCACTCGCTCCGGTCGGCTTGATTTTCAAATGTTTATAAGCTAATTCAGTTGCCATGCGACCTCGGGCGGTACGCTTCATATAGCCTTCTTGGATTAGGAAGGGTTCGTACACTTCTTCGATAGTCTCCGCTTCTTCCCCGCAGGCGGTAGCGATGGTGCCCAGACCAACTGGTCCGCCTTTGAATTTCTCGATGATTGTCAAGAGGATGCGATTGTCCATTTCGTCCAGGCCATTTTCATCCACATCAAGGGCATTGAGGGCAATTTTGGCGATTTCGAGGGTAATCGTTCCGTTTCCTTTGACTTCGGCAAAGTCTCGGGTTCGACGAAGCAGCATATTGGCGATTCGCGGTGTCCCACGGCTTCTACGTGCGATTTCATAGGCAGCCACCTCATCAATTGGAGTTTGCAAAATCCCCGCAGATCGGGTCACAATGTCCGTCAGCAATTTGGCATCGTAGTATTCCAACCGGGAATTGATCCCGAATCGGGCCCGAAGCGGTGATGTCAATAAGCCTGACCTCGTCGTTGCTCCGATCAAGGTAAAAGGACTGAGGGAAATCTGCACCGAACGGGCATTGGGTCCCGAATCCAGCATGATATCGATGCGGAAGTCCTCCATAGCCGAGTAGAGATATTCCTCCACGATAGGATTGAGTCGGTGAATCTCATCGATGAAAAGCACATCACCTTCCTCCAAGTTGGTCAGCAAACCTGCCAAATCGGAAGGCTTATCAAGCACTGGACCGGAAGTGATTTTGATTCCTGCCTGAAGTTCATTGGCGATGATGTTGCTCAAGGTGGTCTTGCCAAGCCCTGGAGGGCCATGCAACAGCACGTGATCAAGGGGTTCTTTTCGCTTTTTGGCGGCATGAACGAAGACCCGGAGATTTTCCAATATTTTGGCCTGACCGGTGAAATCATCAAAACTCAACGGACGCAAAGCCCGCTCAAATTCCCTGTCTTTGGGACTCAAATGCTCCTCGTCTCCTTTCAAATAATCTTCTCTCATGGCAAAATGGATACCCACAAATATAAACAAAAGCCCATGCCCAGCTTGCTCGGGTTTTTCCACTCCTGAGAAAAAATAGCCTAAATTCGCCTGAAATTATTGTCAAATGAGCCCCCGATTTCTGTTATCAAACTGCCTTTTCGCTTTGGTTTTCCTCCTCTCTTCCTGTGAAGGCTGGTTGAAGAAAAATTGGACATCAGGCGAACAGCTTACTTTGATCACTGCAAAAGAGGTCAAAGTAAACGGTTTCGGAACCGAATTCACCATCATCTATTTGGACTCTGCAGGTAGGGACATGAAGCCTGCAGTTGATTCTTTGATTCAGGAAATGGCCAAAGCCGCTGATGTAAATTCCCCAAGCTCAGAAGTCAGCACATTCAACTACAAGGATACACTCTTTTTGCCCAGTAAAGAGCTGGTATTGTGGATGAAAAAAGCCCAAAAATGGCAGGTAGAAACTGGGGGAGCTGTAGAATTTACCGAAAAACCACTCAATGAAATCTGGAGCTTTTCAAACTCAGGGCCAAAACTAAGGGACAGTACAGATGTCAGCTTTTTCCTAAAACTTACCGGGTTCCAAAGAATTACTTTGAGTGATTCCCTACTCCGAAAGCCATCCGGTATGTCTGTTAATTTCAGTAAAATCAGTGAAGGATTGATTCTGGATAGAATCGCGGTTTTATTAGAGAAAAAAGGAATCTCAAATTACCACCTAAAGTCATTGAAAACCGCACTGGCAAAAGGAGTGAACGAAAAAGGTGAGCTTTGGAAATCAAGCTTAACTTATCTTTCAGATAACTTGGACAATACCTCAGCAGGCATGATTGCTTTGGAAAACAAGGCCATATCCATTTGGGGTAATGAACAGGAATTTTATCAGAGAGATTCTTTAAAAATCGGATATACCCTTGATCCAAGAACAGGATTCCCGGTCAATCACGGGCTATTGAAAGCAACGGTAATCAGCAATGAAGCAGAAACCTCCGATGCGCTTACCGATTACCTTCGAGTCTCAGGTCGTGGTGCCGCTCTCCGACTGGATTCCCTTCGTAGTGATGTCCAATTTATTCTTATTTACCACGAGCGGGGAGGAAAACTGAAACAATATGTAAGTCCAAGCCTAAAACCTTATCTTTCCTTTAAGGTAAACCCCTAAGATAAATGCAACATTATTGAATTTTTGTACCTTTGTTGCAGTTATTGCAGCATTATTCCTTTGAAACCGGGAATAATGGCTAAAAAAATCATGGGACTAAACTTTCTATTGCTCTTTCTCACCGCGATGATTGCGGGCTTGCTGGTATTTTTTGCCCCGGTGTTCCGGGAAAAATACTTTAAGCTGGTCCTGGTTTTTGCAGGTTCTTATCTTTTTTCGATCACTATTCTTCACATCATTCCCGAATTATTCTCTTCGGATTATGGAACAGGAGAAATGGGGCTTTACATTCTTTTTGGATTTCTTTTACAGCAACTTCTTGAATTTTGGTCCTCGGGCATCGAGCATGGTCATATTCACAAGCACCAATCTGAGAGCACCAAAGGGGTCATCACTCTGATGACGGGTTTGTTCATTCATGCTTTTTTAGAGGGTACTCTACTTTCACATGGAGAACCTGTGGTGGCAGACACTATAGCGTCAGGTCATGTCCATAACAACAACACCGTTCTTCTTGGAATAATCATGCACAAAGGACCTGCTGCGTTTGCGTTGACAGCTGTTCTCTCCGCCTCATTGAGTAAAAAATGGACGATCGGACTGCTCACCATATTTGCTTTGGCTTCTCCTTTAGGAATGTTTTCAAGCTCTGTTTTTATTGAAAATGGCCTACTTTCCAAGCAGGGGATCGGGATCTTGTATGGCTTGGTGACAGGAGGTTTTTTGCATATATCGACTACCATTTTCTTCGAAAGCAGTCCACATCACAAGTTTCAGCTCAATAAACTGTTGGTGACTTTTTTGGCAGCAGGGTTGGCAATGATCTCCGAGTACCTGATCTAATCACTTCACTCAGGAATATTTTAAAGTATAGGGGACTTTTATAAAAAATTTAGCTTTTTGATGTAAAAGCCTTTGGATTCTCCAAGGAGATTCAGGTATTTCATTTTTGGAAATCAAAAGCGGAATTTCTTTTTGTAAAATTAATCTTCTGAAAGAAGTTCATTTGGATTTTCAATAAAAACCCAAAATTATGACCGATCGCCAATCCAAATCTTCTGCTTATTGGAAGAAAAATCTCCAAACTCTCCTTTTTCTCTTAGCCATATGGTTTTTGGTATCCTTCGGGTTTGGAATATTACTCGTAGAACCACTGAATGCCATCAAAATCGGAGGCTATCCGCTAGGATTTTGGTTTGCACAGCAAGGTTCGATTTACACCTTTATTTTGGTGATTTTCATTTATGTGGTCCGGATGAACAGGTTGGATCGGGAATTTGACGTAAACGAAGACTGAGATGGAGATTTTGACATGGACTTACCTCCTGGTGGGGTTGAGTTTTGCACTTTACATCGGAATTGCGATTTGGGCACGGGCAGGATCAACCAAGGAATTTTATGTGGCAGGAGGAGGCGTTTCCCCCTTGGCAAACGGCATGGCAACTGCCGCAGACTGGATGTCAGCGGCTTCATTCATCTCTATGGCCGGTTTGATATCTTTTGCGGGATACGATGGTTCGGTATATCTGATGGGATGGACCGGTGGCTATGTGCTTTTGGCTTTACTGCTTGCCCCTTATTTACGGAAGTTTGGCAAATTCACAGTTCCTGATTTTGTAGGTGACCGATACTATTCCAATAAAGCCAGAGTCGTCGCGGTAATTTGTGCTCTGTTCATCTCCTTCATCTATGTAGCTGGTCAGATGAGAGGGGTAGGCATCGTCTTTTCCCGCTATCTCGAAGTCCCGATTGAATGGGGCGTGGTAATTGGAATGTGCATTGTGTTTTTTTATGCCGTTTTGGGGGGAATGAAAGGAATTACCTACACCCAAGTGGCTCAATACTGTGTGTTGATCTTTGCTTATATGGTACCTGCGATCTTCATCTCTATGCAGTTGACGGGCAACCCAATCCCACAGCTTGGCTTGGGAGGAAGTTTGGAAGATGGAGTACCACTTTTGGAGAAACTGGATGGTGTTTTGGCAGATCTGGGTTTTGCAGAATATACTTCCGGTAGAAAAGGAATGGGAGATATGTTAATGATCACCCTGGCACTGATGGTAGGCACAGCAGGACTACCTCATGTGATTGTGCGGTTTTTCACTGTACCGAAGGTGAAGGATGCTAGACTTTCTGCTGGTTATGCCTTGATTTTTATCGCAATCCTATATACCACAGCTCCGGCTGTTGCTGCTTTTGGAATCTACAATGCCATCAATTCCACCGCAGAGAAGAAACTTGACGAACTACCCAACTGGATAGCCACCTGGGAAAAGACCAATCTGATTCAGATCGAGGATAAAAATGCCGATGGAAAAGTCCAATATCTGGCCGACCCCAAGGCCAACGAGCTGACGATCGACAAAGACATCATGGTGCTGGCAAGCCCTGAGATCGCCGAGCTCCCCAACTGGGTAGTAGGCTTGGTTGCGGCTGGCGCGATGGCTGCAGCACTTTCTACTGCTGCCGGTTTATTATTGGTCATTTCCACTTCTGTCTCACGCGATCTATTCAAAACCTTCAAACCCGATATATCCGAGAAAAAAGAACTCCAAATCGCCCGACTTTCCGCTGCAGGAGCTGTGATTTTGGCCGGCTATTTTGGAGTGAATCCTCCTGGTTTTGTGGCGGAGGTAGTGGCTTTCGCTTTTGGATTGGCAGCCGCCTCTTTTTTTCCGGTAATCATCTTGGGAATCTTTTCTACCCGAATTAACAAAGAAGGAGCAATCACCGGAATGCTAGTGGGATTGGTATTTACCATAGGCTACATTTCCTACTTCAAATTTATTTCGCCTGAACTCAACACCGCCGAGTATTGGTGGTGGGGCATTTCACCTGAGGGCATTGGCTCTATCGGCATGATTTTCAACTTCATCTGCTGCTATATCGTCTCCAAATATACACCTGCACCTCCTGCACATGTACAGGAATTGATTCAGGAAATCCGTATCCCACGCGGAGCGGGAAAGGCACACGATCATTAACTTTATTTATTTCCAAATAACCCACTACCATGAGTGATAGACTACATACCCTTAGCGGATACCTTTACGAATACCAAAAAAGCATTGCCCAACCCGAGGAATTCTGGGCTAGAATTGCCGATTCTTTTCATTGGAGAAAGCGATGGAACAAAGTACTAAAATGGAATTTTGAAGGACCTGAAGTAAGGTGGTTTGATGGTGCCAAGCTGAATATCACTGAAAACATCTTTGAAAAACAACTGTACACGATCGGAGAACGCCCCGCCATCATCTGGGAACCCAACGAGCCAGATGAACCTACCCGAACCTTGACTTATCGCCAGCTTTTCAGAGAAGTTTGTCGATTTGCCAATGCCTTGAAAGCTAAAGGAATCGGAAAAGGTGATCGAGTAATCATCTACATGCCCATGGTCCCTGAGGCGGCAATTGCCATGTTAGCTTGTGCCCGGATAGGAGCTATCCATTCAGTGGTTTTTGCGGGATTCTCCAGCACATCGCTGGCTGATCGGATCAATGACTGCCAAGCCAAGGCTGTTCTGACTTCCGATGGAAACTATCGAGGCAACAAAAAAATCACGGTCAAAGGTGTCGTCGATGAAGCGTTGGAAAAATCTACGGTAGAAACGGTGATCGTCTATAAAAGAACGGGACAGGAAACCAACATGGTCTCCGGGAGAGACTTTTGGTGGGATGAAGTTCTTGAAGGCCAATCCGATGAAAATACCCCCGAAGAGATGGACAGCGAGGACATGCTGTTTATCCTCTATACCTCCGGATCGACTGGAAAACCCAAAGGAGTCGTACATACTACAGGAGGATACATGGTCTACACCAAATACTCTTTCGAGAACGTGTTCCAATATTCTCCAGGTGACGTTTATTGGTGCACAGCAGACATCGGATGGATCACAGGCCACTCCTACATTGTCTATGGCCCACTATTGGCAGGTGCTACCACACTTATGTTTGAAGGTGTGCCGACTTATCCTAATCCAAGTCGCTTCTGGCAGGTAATCGAAAAACACAAAGTCAATGTGTTTTACACCGCACCTACTGCCATCAGGGCACTTCAGGCATTTGGCACCGAACCCATCGAAGGATATGATTTGAGTTCATTGAAGGTCCTCGGGTCAGTGGGAGAACCGATCAACGAAGAAGCTTGGCACTGGTATCATACCCACATCGGTAAAGGACATTGTCCAATAGTCGATACCTGGTGGCAAACCGAAACAGGAGGAATTTTGGTTTCTCCACTTGCCGGAATTACACCGACGAAACCTGCTTATGCCACCTTGCCGTTACCTGGAATCCAACTCTGCATCGTGGATTCAGAAGGAAACGAACTTACGGGCAATTCGGTAGAAGGAAACCTATGCATTAAATTCCCCTGGCCCTCCATGATCCGAACCACCTACGGAGATCACGAAAGATGCAAACAGACGTATTTCTCCACCTATAAGAACATGTACTTCACGGGTGACGGAGTGAAACGGGATCATGACGGCTATTACAGAATCCTTGGACGAGTAGACGATGTCATCAATGTCTCCGGTCATAGAATGGGCACCGCTGAAGTAGAAAACGCGATCAATGAGCACCCAAAAGTGATCGAATCTGCAGTGGTTGGCTATCCTCACGAAGTAAAAGGCCAGGGCATTTATGCCTATGTGATCTGCGATATGAGTAACCGAACAGAGGAAAATCTGATCAACGAGATCAAAGAAATGGTATCCAAGATCATAGGTCCAATCGCCAAACCCGACAAAATTCAAATCGTCCCCGGCTTACCTAAAACCCGATCAGGTAAGATCATGCGACGTATTCTGCGAAAAGTCGCCGAAGGCAGCACTGACAGCATGGGTGACACCTCCACCCTACTCGATCCGGAAGTAGTGGAGAAGATCATTGAGGGGAGAAAGTAAAGAGAGACTTTAGAAGCAAGATATTAGATACAAGACATTAGACTCAAGCTTTAGACTTGCCGAAAGCCAATTCAATCTTGGCTATCCTGTAATTGTAATTTCTTGTGAATTACTTGTTGATCTGAATGTCAAGAATCTTGTCCCTAGCATCGTAAAAGTTGTCATTTGGGATTCATCATTGGATGATAGCTATTGACTCAAAAACAAACGAACTCAGAATTATTGAATGAATAAAATTTCGAAATCGAACACCGAACGTCGAATTTCGAAGTTTGTACCTTGTATCTAGCTTCTTGTGTCTTAAGTCTTGCTTCTTTTATCTAGCCTCTTGCGTATAAAATGAACGTCATTGTCAATCGGGTTGCTGAGTTTCTGAAAAGATTCCCTCCATTTTCCTTTTTGGATAAAGAAGACCTCCAGACAGTGGCTCAACAGGTAGAAATCCAGTATTTGGAAAAGGGGGAAACGCTTTTCACACAAGGAGAACCTGCTAGACCCAGTTTTTTTGTACTCAAAGAAGGGACTATTCATTTGGTAGAAAGTACCGCGAAAGGTGACGAAATCCGGGAAATATGTGACGAAGGCGATGTCTTCGGGGTATTGGCATTATTGGGCAAAAGGCCTTACCTATTGACCTCTAAAGTCACAGAAAATAGCTTAGTCTATGCTATTCCTGTGGATGTTTTTGAAAAAATACTGGAAAAAAACAGCCGGGTTGCCCTGTTCTTTGCTGCGGGATTTGCAGCCGGTCAGGTGGTCGTTAGGCAAGATCTTTCACAGGGGCAAAAAGCACGGGGTGAATTCAAGAAGCCCACAGGTGACCATTCCCTGATGATTTTTTCTGATCAATACGAAGTCAAAGTATCCGAAAAAGTCCTGACCTGCGGCCCTAACGACTCCATCCAGACCGCTGCAAAACTGATGTCCACTGCTCAGGTAAGCAGCATTATCATCTGTGACTATTCCAATTTTCCATTAGGAATCCTCACAGACAAGGACTTGCGAACCAGAGTATTGGCTTTAGGAATCTCTCCTGATCTCCCGGTTTCTCAGGTCATGACCCAACCCGTGATCACACGCAAAAAATCTGATGGATTCGGCAACTTGTATCTCACCATGATCCGAAATCGCCTCCACCATCTGGTGCTGACGGAAGACGGTACCGACCGAAGTCCTGTTTGCGGATTGATCTCTGACCATGACATTTTCTTATCGATGGGAAATAGTCCGGCAGTGTTGATTCATGCCCTGATGAACACCCTCGATGTGGGAGAAATGCGAAAGATCCGAGACAGGGCAGAACAAATGCTGAGGTATTACCTGGAGAATGAGGTATCCATGGAGTTTGTAGCTTCGGTGATGACAGAGATAAATGACGTGATTATCACCCAAGCCTTGGAAATAGGCAAGAATAATCTCGCCTCCGATTTTCCGGGAATGAATCAGGTACCTTTTTGCTTCCTCTCACTTGGCAGCGAAGGAAGAGAGGAGCAACTTCTCCGTACTGACTTGGACAATGCGATCCTGTACGCCGATACTTCCGAAAGCCAATCTGAACGGGCAAAAGAGTATTTTCTCAAGCTTGGGGAGCAGGTCATAGAGGTGCTATTGGCATGTGGATTTGATCCCTGCCCGGCCAAGATGATGGCGAACAATCCCGAGTGGGTTCAACCCCTTTCCATTTGGAAAGAATATTTTTCCGAATGGATCATGAGACCAACTCCAGAAGCTCTGTTAAAGTCTTCCATCTTTTTTGATTTCAGACCGGTAAAGGGTAACTCATCACTCGCCGAAGAGTTGACTAGGCACATCTATGAGGAAATCCGAAAAAAGAAGGCTTTTTTGAGTTTTATGGGCCAAAATGCACTTCAAAATCCTCCTCCATTGGGTTTTTTCAAGGATTTTATGGTAGAAAAAACAGGCGAGCACAAAGATCATTTTGACATCAAAGCCAGAGCTATGATGCCACTGACAGACCTGGCAAGACTGCTTACCCTAAGCCATGAAATGGTCGGTATCAACAACACCTTCAAACGCTTTGAAAAGCTGGCGGAAATTGAACCAAACTATGCCGATCTTTTCCAACAAGCCGGAAAAGCCTATGAAATCCTGATGCGAATGCGGGCACTGGAAGGAATCGAACATCAAAATAGCGGACGATATCTCAACCCAAAATCTTTGGGCAAAATTCAAAGACAACTCCTAAAAAATACCTTTAGCCCGATCTCTGAACTCCAGGAGATCATCCAGATTAGATTTCAACTTGATTACTTCCGGAGATGAATTGGTGGGAATTTTGGAAATCAGGAAAGGCCAAAACGGATTTTGTACAATCCTATCTCGAGGTAAATGCGCAGCCCATTCCTGGCATCAGATCTATTGATCAGCTTATTTTTACAATTTTAGACACAGAAACCACCGGATTGGATCCAGCCAAAGACCGCGTGCTTTCGTTTGGTGCATTGAGAATACAACATGGAAAAATCCTGATTAACCAATCCGTTGAGTGGTACCCCGAATCCGAAATATCCGGAAAAAACACGGTGGCTATTCATGAGTTGGTAGAAATTCAAAACAGGATTACAACAGATGATTTTGCCAGGAAATTTCTTGGCTACATAGGTTCTTCCATTCTAGTAGGTCATCACGTCGGCTTCGACCTCGAAATCCTAAAAAACTGCCTAAAACCATTTGGGCTATCCTATTTTCCAAACCCAGTCATCGATACGTTTTATCTGGCCATTCGATTGGAACATGGCCCTCAAGCTGATTTGAGTAGAATAAAAAGAGAGAATTACAGTTTAGATGCACTTTGTAAAAAATATGAAATCGAGCCGGATGATCGGCATACCGCTTCGGGGGATGCATTCCTGACAGCGCTGCTATTCATTAAACTGTTGAAAATTGCAAGACAGAAAGGCATCATTACCTATGAAGCCCTCCTTCGTTGATTATTTCCAGGTTACCTCCACTTTCCCTTCAGCCTGCAACTGAATATCCAAGCCAGTTGCCGTAGGGTAAAATCCGGCCGGAAAAATAATCAGATCGGCTATTTTCAAATCGGCCATAGGGGTTTGCAAAGCCAGCCGCTCCTTAATCCCTGCTAAACTCCCATCCAGCGCCTCCTCCAAGGAAAATTTCATTCTCTGATTGAGTTGCTTTATTATTTTTCTCCTTTTTGCACTTGCCGCAAATTTTGCCTTAGAACTATTGCTTTCGAGGTTGAAGTTTACTTTTTCAAAAGCCAAAACACCTGCTTCTTTATCATAAACCGGCAATCCTGCTAAAAAAAACTCCCCGCTTATTTCCTTACCATCCAGGCTGGTGGCAACAAAATCCATCATGATCCCCAATTGCTCTCCATACGGTTTTGTTCTAAAATTGGAAGGACGGAAAATATACTTTCTATTCACTCGGACCGATAAACCCTCGAAAGCCTCTCCAATCATGTTGTCCAACTCCGAATAGGCCAAATGAAGAGGCACGGTGATTTTCAGATGATTGGACGGATCCTCATTCCCGGTAATTTTGGGAAGCGGAAATGGACGAGAAGGGACCGCATTTCCGGGATGTATCTGTACTTGCCCATTTAACCCCAGATCGAAATGGTATCCTTTTCCGGACACCAGATATTCTTTGATTTTGACAGAGTCCGGGCGGATTGAAAAGGCCATTCGTTTTCCTTCATATTCGACAAAAATGGGCTTGCCAACTTGTTCCCAACTCGCATCCACCAAAGGTTTTAAATTAATCAAGTCTCTCTTTGAAACCAGCTTTTCCCTCGCAAAGGATCGTATTTCATTTTGAATTATCGGACTGAGGTCAATCTCCATTCCCAAAGCAGAAAGGGATATTTTTCCGCCCAAATCAATCAGCTCAAAATCCCGTATCCCAAAAGACCAATTGGGATTAATCTCGGGATTGATTACAAACACCGGCGTAAGAGCTCTGTCAACCGGAATTTTTGACTGAAAAAGATTGCGAAGCCCACCAGGCTTGAGCCCTACTTCCCCTTGAATTCTGACCGGAAAAATGACCTGCATTCGCTGACTATCCAGGGGATTTATCTCGATCAGCCCATTTCTGTTGAAATTCAAATCCCCGATTATTCCATTGCCCAAGTCCATTCCTTTTTCAAAAAAAATCGTTGGGGGCACTGCTTGGTTAACCAAATTAGCCAGTGTAGTCACAGGAATTTCCAGCGGCACATTGACCGATGACTGGGGCGACGTAATTTTAGCCAGTGGAAGTTGAGCACTCGGGTCAAGTGATTTGCAGGATAAGCCAAGGTGCGCTATCACCAGAACCAAGACCAAGTGTTTGAAAATTTTATTAAAAGGGAGTAGAATCTTCATCATAATTCGACTTTCACAGGGAACTTATTTGCCCTAGCAAGAATTGCCCCAAAAGTAAGGAAAAGAGTATATGAACTGGAATAAGCTTACCCATTCGAATCAACTGGAAGAAATCAGGTCTCTGAGTATGGAGAAGCCCGTGTTGATTTTCAAACACTCCACCCGGTGCTCCATCAGCAGCATGTCCTTAGACCGGCTTTTACGCAACTGGAAAAACGGAGACGAGGAGAAAATTACCCCCTATTACCTTGATCTCATCGCTTACCGATCACTCTCAGATCAAATTGAGGAAGAATTTGGAGTACCCCATGAATCTCCCCAAGTCTTGATTGTCAAAAATGGGATAGCAGTATATGACAATAGTCATTTTGGCATTTCCTATCCGGAGATAATGGCTCAGCTTTGAGCAAAGCTTATTCTCAAAAGGAATTTTCACCATTTATCCTGAGAATTTCCCATTCTAATTTTTACCCAGGATCGGGTTAAACCTTTTTCTTTCATGATCAGTCAAAGAATTTGAACTTTGTCCTGTTATGAAAAAACATTACACCCTTAGTATCCTGATTTTTAGCCTTTTGCTGACCTTTTCAGCTTTCGGCCAAAGACCTGCCGGTCAAGCACAAGAAGAGCGGAAATTTACCGGCAAAGTCATCGATGGAGTGACTAATACTCCCATGATCGGTGCCAACGTATTGGTAAAGACCGTAACTGACTCTTTGCTTAGAGGCACGGTGACCGGAGCAGATGGTACATTTGAAATCTCCCGTCCTGATATCCCTCAAGTAAAACTGGAAATTACCTTTTTGGGATATAAAACCATATCCCGAATCCACAGCATGCGAGAACCCGTGACCCTGGGAGACCTGATTCTTTTGGAAGACACCAAAGTACTCGGTGAGGTGGTTATCCAAGGTCAAAACGTGGTTGGTGAGCAAAAAGGAGATACCACTTCCTTCAATGCTAATGCATTCAAGACCCAAACAAACGCACAGGCAGAGGATCTAATCCGAAAAATGCCTGGGATCACGATGCAAGGAGGACAAATACAAGCCCAAGGAGAAAATGTCCAGCGGATTCTGGTAGATGGCAGGGAGTTTTTTGGAAACGATCCAAATATCGCGTTAAGAAACCTTCCGGCAGATGCGATCGATCGGGTAGAAGTCCTTGACCAAAGATCCGACCAAAGTAGACTGACCGGATTTGATGATGGCAACTACACCAAAACCATCAACATCATTCTGAGAGAAGACCGCAAAAACGGTTCATTTGGCCGAGCTTATGGAGGATATGGCACGGATGACCGATATGCTGCAGGAGGTAGCCTAAACATGTTTAAGGGGGACCAACGATTTTCTGTACTAGGCCTTTTCAATAACATCAACCAGCAAAACTTTTCAAGTCAAGACCTTGCCGGAGTGACGGCCAATGCTTCCGGAGGAGGTGGCATGCGTGGTGGAATGATGGGTGCAGGAGGAAGACCTGGAGGAGGTGGCCAATGGGGCGGTGGAGGAAACAACAATTTCTTTGTCGGTAACCAAGGCGGAATCGTGACGACCAATGCTCTGGGATTGAACTACTCTGACAAATGGGGTAAAAAAGTCAATTTTACAGGCTCCTATTTCTTCAACAACACCACCAATTCCTTGCGACAAATTACCAACAGAGAAACGGTGGTTAATGAAAATTTGATCCAGTATTACCAGGAAAACCTGATCAATACTGTTGAAAACAATAACCATAGAGCCAATGCCAGAATCGAGGCGGATTTGAATGAGAAAAACTCGATCATTCTGACCCCAAGCTTGTCATTCCAAAACAATAATACGTTCAGCGACAGGGATGCATTGACATTGACCAATGCAGGTGACTCTCTTTCTGCCCTGAGATCTATCTCCAATGCAGAGACCAAGGCATTCAACATTTCCAATAACCTCACCTATCGATATAAATTCAATAAAAAGGGAAGGACACTTTCCACAGAAATCTTTACTGCCTGGAGCAACCGGGACCAGGTTTCTGACCTCTTGGCAGCCAGTAGGGATTTTAGGAGATTTGTAATTGACACCACGCTGCAGGAGACTGACGCATTGAATGATGGCTTCAATTATCGAGTCAATATGACCTTTACGGAGCAGTTGGGTAAAAACTCCATTGGGACATTTGGCTACCAAATTGGCAATAATAAAACCAATGCCGACCAGAAAACTTATATCCTGGATGATGAGAGAAGACCTGTGCTGGATACTGCTTTAAGTAATGAATTCAACAACAAATTCATCACTCAAAGACTTCGCTCCGGATATGCTTACAACAATCAGGCATGGAGTGTCAACCTAAACTTGGATTACCAAAATGCAAGATTGGATAATCAGTCCTTCTTCCCGGAAGTGGGAACTTTCAACAGAAGCTTCAACAATCTTCTTCCCAGCGCCAATGTGAATTACAGAAACAGGGAAACAGGATTTAGCTGGAGATTCAGATACCGTACCGACACCAACGAACCATCCGTGGCTGAGCTCCAAAATGTGGTAAACAACCAAAACCCTTTGAATCTAAGAGTGGGAAATCCGGAGTTGGGCCAAAGCTACAACCACAACATCTTCGCCAACATCAGCAAGGTCAACCTGGAGAAATCCAGAACCTTGTTCATGTTCTTGAATTACAGCGGAACTAATGATTACATCGGAAACAGTACCTTTTTGACTACAAGGGATACACTGATCAACAACGAGATTCTACTCAGATCCGGTGGCCAGATTAGTCAGCCGGTCAATCTCAGTGGAAACTTTAGAACAAGCTTTTTCTTAACCTATGGGGCTCCGATCAAAAAGATCAAGACCCAGTTTAATACCAACTCAAGGGTTAGCTTCAACAGAATTCCCGGCTTGATCAATGGAGAAAAAAACCTGAACGACAACCTAACGCTTAGCCAAGGATTGACTTTCAGCTCCAACATTAGCCAAAATGTTGACTTCTCCATCAATACCACCGGTTCATATAATATCGTAAACTCTTCTCTCCAGCAAAATCTGAACAACAACTTTTATCAGCAAGAATCCAATATCCGATTGTACTTCTCCTCCACCAACGGGAAGTTCTTCATGGGTAATAATTTTGCTCATACCCTATACACTGGCCTTTCTGAAGGATTCAATCAAAATTTCTGGCTTTGGAATTTGGAGGGTGGATTTCGGTTTGCGAAAAACAACAAGGCTGAGTTGAAGGCGGTGGTGTTTGACGTACTCAATCAAAACAACAGCATCAGCCGAACCATTTCTGATGTTTCCGTGACCGATGTGTTTACCAATGTACTCACAAGGTATGGCATGGTAACCTTTACCTACATCATTGGCAACTTTAAGCAACCTGCTGCCCAGCCTCAACAACCTTGGATGATGGGAAGACCTCCTGGAGGAGGAGGAAGAACTTGGTAACAAAGTCTGAAAGATAAAGTCAGAAAGCTGAAAAAGCCCTGCTATTCAAGTATAGTAGGGGTTTATCTTTTTATAGAATTCTATATTTGGATAAAATCAAATGGCTTTGGGTGTTTTAATGACTTTATTTTTAAATACACCTTTATTTCTAGATTTAGACTATGAAAAAATATATAGTTCTGATTTTGCCTCTTTTGTATTTTTTATCCTGTACAACTTCAATTGAAGAGAAGAAAAATCTTACGATTACTTGGGATGATTTTGAAGTAATAAAGATCAATTCTGAAAAGCACTATTTTGATGAAATTATTAATCCCGCTTCTATAGGTTTTAGTGATAATTTTTTGATCATCGGAGAAGCATGGCGGGTACCAGAAGAGTTTCCAAGGATGCATTTGGTCGATACAAATGATATGAGCTACCAAATGTCTAAAGGAAAGTATGGTAAAGGACCTCTGGAAATCACAGATGCATCTGGTATCCTTTCTTTGGACGACCTAAGTGAATTCTGGGTATACAATATGAATGGCAGAAAATTGGTGAAATTCTCCAAAGTGGACAGCTCTCTTTTGGGAACCGATGAATGGAGGCTTTCAGAGGATATGTCTATGATCCGTTTTATAGAAAAAACTAAAAATGGTGGTTTTTTGGCAAGTCCATGGGATGGTCTTGCTGTAATTCAAGAATTTGATCAAGAAGGAAAGCTGTTGGGCTCATTTGGAACATGGGAAAGCTTTCCTGAACGTCCAGATCTTGGCAATAAAGAAATCGGTGAATTGAGTACTGGTTGGTTTAAAGGAAACCCGGAAATAGGACTTTTTGCCTTAGCTACACTTTATCGTGACATTCTTAAAATTTTTGACTACCAAAAGAAAGAATTTATCACTATTGAGGGCCCATACAAAGACCTTCCTCTTTTTGATCTTCACCAAACTAACGGACCTTCAGTTTTTTTTAGGCCAGAATCGACCTATCGATATCGGGATATTGCAATTACCTCTAAATATATCTTTGCTCTTTATGGAGGATATAGTCAAGCAGAGATAAATAAAACCGGAAAAATAGCAGAAGATATTTTAGTTTTTGACCACAAGGGAAATCCACTATGGAATCTAAAATTGGATAGGTCAATTATTGAAATGGTATTTAATGAAGAAACAGGCCAGTTTTATGGCCTCACAACCGACGAAGACCCAGGCATAGCAGTTTTCGATATCCCCAAAGAACTTCTTAAAAAATGAAAAAGCCGCTTGAAAGTAATTTTCAAGCGGCTTTTTAGTTTACTCTGGACTGTTTGGTTTACATTTTAGGAAGTACCACGGTATCCACGGAGTGAATCACCCCGTTTGATTGCCATACGTCGGCGATGGTTACTTTGGACTGACCGCCGTTTTCATCCGTGATGTAGAGATCTTTGCCCTTCATCCATGCAGTCAGCTTTCCGCCTTGTACCGTGGTCAGGACCGCTTTTCCATTTCCTTTTTTGATCGCGTCGGCGATGTCCTTGGAGCCCATTTTACCCGCTACTACATGGTAAGTCAACACCGCTGTCAGTTGGCCTTTATTTTCAGGCTTCAAAAGTGTTTCCACTGTTCCTGCAGGAAGTTTAGTAAACGCTGCATTGTCTGGAGCAAACACGGTGAAAGGTCCGGCGGTCTGTAAGGTCTCTACCAATCCAGCTGCTTTTACGGCTGCTACCAAGGTGGTATGGTCTGCAGAGTTCACCGCATTTTCCACAATGTTTTTGGAAGGATACATCGGTGCACCGCCGACTTCTACAGTCTTTTCCATTTGAGCGATTGCCACTTGTCCAGAAAGGAATACAAAGGCTGCTAAGGTCATTTTAAAGAAATTTTTCATGGTTTTGATTGTGTTTGTTGAATTTGGAAGCACTTACGAGGAGAAATGAAAGGCTGGATTTATGCCTTTTAAGATTTTTTCAAAAAAATTGGGATCGATGAGTTCGTCAGAGACTTTTATTCAAAAAAGCCTAAAAATGGTAGCTTTGTGACCGGAAAAACTCGCAACTCATGTATCAGGAGAAAATCGAAGCCATCAAAGCTGCCATTGCCGCGGCTGACGCCCATACACCCGACCAACTCGAAGCTTATCGAATGGAGTTTATCTCCAAGAAAAGTGTCGTGGGCGAACTTTTTGCCGCCATGGGCCAAATCCCCAATGAAGAAAAGCGTGCCTATGGTCAGCTCGTCAATGGCGTGAAGCAATTGGCTGAGGAGAAATTCCAGGAACTGATCGAAAAAGTCAATGCAGCCAATAAAAAGTCGAAATCAGCGGATATCGATCTGACGCTTCCTCCATCCAATGTGGCATTGGGAGGCATTCACCCGCTTACGGCTACCCGTCAGCGGATCATCGAGATCTTTGAGCGCATCGGGTTCAACCTGTCCGAAGGACCGGAGATCGAGGACGATTGGCATAACTTTACCGCGCTAAACTTTCCTGAGAATCACCCTGCACGCGAAATGCAGGACACCTTTTTCATTGAGAAGAATCCTGATATCGCGCTACGGACCCATACTTCCTCCGTGCAGGTTCGCGTGATGGAAAATCAAAAACCGCCCATCCGTACCCTTTCTCCAGGAAGGGTTTACCGAAACGAAGCGATATCGGCCCGTGCACACTGCATCTTCCATCAAGTCGAAGGACTCTATGTAGACGAAAATGTGGGTTTCGCGGATTTGAAAAATACGCTTTACCACTTCGCCAAGGAGATGTTTGGCAAGGAGACCAAGGTGAGGTTCCGGCCTTCTTTCTTCCCCTTCACCGAACCAAGTGCGGAGATCGATATTTCCTGCCTAATCTGCGGTGGTAAAGGCTGCAACGTGTGTAAGCACAGCGGTTGGGTAGAAATCGGAGGATCGGGAATGGTCGATCCGAATGTGCTGGAAAATTGCGGAATTGACTCCAAGAAATACACCGGTTTTGCCTTCGGGATGGGTATCGAGCGAATCGCGATGCTGAAGTATCAGATCCGTGACTTGCGACTCTTTACCGAAAATGACGTGCGGTTTCTTCGGCAGTTTAGGCCGATGTTATAGAACAAGGGAAGGCTGATCGAGAGATTGGCCTTTTTTTATTTCCCACAGATTCACACGGATTAAAATCACAGATTTGCACAGAGAGTATCTCATTGAAATCTGTGCCCATCAGTGTCTTTTTTCTGTGATAATCTGTGGGAAAAATTAAATCATCGCCGGATTCGACTCAAATCCCCCGACCTCTACGTTTACCAAAAATACATCCCCGCTCTGCGGGTACTTTTCCAAATCATCAGCTGTCAGATTTTCCTGCGCTGTGGTAATCAGCATCAGATCCAAATTTTCCCCTCCAAAACAACAGGATGTGACGTGAGGAACCGGCAGTTCGATTTTATCTAAAAGTTGGCCAGTATTCGGATTCCAGCAATACACACCCGAACCCGCATAATGCGCCACCCATAGCATCCCATCCCGATCGATACACATCCCATCCGGGAAGCCCAATCCCTCCGGAATCTCCACCGCAATTCGTCGAAACTCAATGGCGCCAGACATGGGATCAAAGGTAAATTCTTGGATTTTCTTCGTGGGCGTGTCTATAAAGTAAAATATTTGCATATCCGCTGTCCAAGCCATCCCGTTGGAAATGGTAAGACCTTTCAATTGGCATTCAGGCTGCAAACTTGAATCAATTCGATACAACGAACCCGCACCTTCGGTAAAAAGCGTGCTCATGGTTCCAATCCAAATTCGGCCTTGAGGATCTACTTTCCCGTCATTGAACCGATTCAAAGTCAAGCCTGCCTCAACCGCACAGAGCTCTTCGATCTCCTGCGTTTCCCAATCGTAGCGAACCAGCTTCCGGTCCAAACCCAAAATCAACTTTCCATTCTTTCCCTCTAAGACCACGGCCAATCGATGTGGAAAATGACGGATTTCGAGTTGTTCGGTCGCTAAATGATAGCGATGTAGGTTTCCCTTTTCGATATCCACCCAGAAGAAACAGCCCCGCTTGGCGATCCACAGCGGGCCTTCGCCCAAAAAGCACTGGCTCGGGATAGATTTCATTTGGATACTTTTCATGTAGGTTGGATTGAAATATTGGAAAATTGAAAGATTTGAAAATTAATAGAACACTAATGATTCCACCTTAAAACAAGGTCAACTTGAAGAAAAGATGTCGTAAATCGTAAACTTGTGCTGAGCTAAGTCGAAGCATCGTAACTCGTAAATCATTTATGCCAATATTGCGCAATCTTCTTCTTCAAAAACGCCACACTGCGCTCCAGCTGATCCATGCCATCCACCCCGTCTTCGATGCTGATCCAGTTGTCAAAGCCGACCCGCTTTAGTTCGGTAAAGATCGCATCATAGTCATTCATCCCTTTGCCGATTTCGCCGTGACTGAGCATTTTCGCATACCCCATGGCTCCCCCCTCTACTTTTCGAAGATCCTCGATCGTCCCGTACTTTAAAAACCGGTCGCTCGCATGCATGGTCACCACCCGCTCAGACACGTCATACAATAAGTCCAACGGATCTTCCCCTGCCAAAAAGGTATTGCTCGGGTCGTAATTCACCCCAAAGTTGGGATGGTGGATGGAATTGACCAGCTTGGTGAAGATAGCCCGCTTCTGCGCAAATTCGGGATATTCCCAAAAATCATCCTTGTAATGATTTTCGATGATCAGGGTAATTCCCAGACTTTGGGCATAAGGGAGACAGGCTTCGATGCAGTCTTTGGCGAGTTGAATTCCCTCTTCCACAGAAAGCTCAGGTCGGTATTGACCGGAAAGAACCCGGCAGTATTTCCCTCCCAAGGCATCGGTCATTTCGATCCAGCGCTTTTGCTTTTGGATTTCATTTTCCCGGAAAGCTTTGTCCCGATGAGTAAAATCCGGAGAGCAGCACATCATGGGTATGACCATGCCTTCATTTTCGACCATTCTCCGGAATTTGGGCCAGTTTTTTTCATCGGCCATCTCCAAAAATCCGGCATACCACTCCAGTCCATCGATCTGAAGCGGGGCGGCTAATTTCACCCAATCGGCGATTTTCATACTCCCATCCTTGCAGAGCTGCTGCATAAAGGCCTTGGGAAAGGCGGCGAGTTTTGGCATAAATCAGTGAATAGTTGAGGTGTCTTTGGGGGCATTTCGCCCGATCATGGGATATTGCTCGAGGTCAACCACCTGTCCGGAAATCGGTCCTGCTTCGTCCGAAAGCCAATAAATACACGCAGCGGCAATTTCTTCCGGCCAAAGAATCCGACCTGCCGGAGCGTACATGTTGGGCAAGTCCTCATACCAGGTTTCGGATAGACCGTGATCTTTTTTGCGTTCCTTTTCCCGCTCCGTCAGCACCCAACCCGGATTGATCTGATTGACCCGAATACCATAATCGCGCATTAGGGAATCCCCCAGATTTCGGGTCAGGGTCATCAAAGCTCCCTTGGAAATCGAATAAGCCAACAGATTGGGTTCCCCGCTCCAGGCATTGACCGAGCCGATGTTAAGTACGCAGCCCTGATTTTTGGCTAGTTCGGGCAAGGCGGCCTGAATCAGGAGAAAAGGGGAGATAGCATTGATATCCAGGACTTTTTGGAGAAACGCCCGGTCGGTGTTTTCAATATTGGACTGAATCACCCAAGCGGCATTGTTGACCACAGCATCGAGCCTGCCAAAACGATCGACCGCCAGCCTGACCAAGCGCTCAGGACAGCCCTCGTCGGAAATGTCTTCCTGATGGAATACGGCATGTTCTGTTCCAATCTCTTCCAAAACTTCCTCTCCAAGAAATCCTTCCAATCCGTGCAAAATGACTTTAGCACATTCGGCTACACATCGTTTGGCGATGGCTTTTCCGATACCTGTGGTACTTCCGGTGACGATAATGACTTTGTCTTTGAGTCGCATGAATTTTTAGTTTAAGAAATCAAGACGTTTTCTCTGGGTTTTTAAATGAAGTAATCAGAAAGATCGTCAAAAACGCTATCGAAAGAATCTGCGATGCATAATTGGCCCAAACTACTTTTCTATGGCTTTTAAATGCCAATTCTCCCTCTCGCGAGATAGGCTCAAATACAGAATCATTTATATCCAATTGGATTGGCTTCCAAGTATTCCCATCCAATTCCAAATTAGGTCGAAATTCGAGTAACTTCTGATCGATCTCTTTGAAAATCACAAGACCATTTGAGGAAACACCCTCCATTTCAAACGTGAGTCTTCCTTCTTTTCCATTTATTTTTTCTTCCCAAAAAATAAAAAGGTCTTCATCTCTCTGCCTTGCGAAATACAACTTTCCGATCTCATCACTGCTTTTGAAAATGAGCACATTAGGAGATGAGGCTGCAAAAGTTGGGGAAGTACCTATCCATTTCAACACAGAAAATGAACAAAAAAGCACGAACGCCACAATCCTGGAAAGAGTCATCCATTTTTCCCACTTCGAAGAACGGATTACCCATACCAATAGCCCAAAATCGAAAAAAATCAGGATCAAGGATAAATTCAAAGGCAATTGGTAAAGCATAAAGTTCTATTTAAACAGGCTTTAAAACCGACTTCACCACCTGCCCTGTGTGCATTTTTTCAAAAGCGGTATGCCAATCGGTAATCGGCCACACCCCTCCGATGATCGGCTTGACATTCAAAGCTCCGCTTGCCAGCAGTGCGATTACCCGTTCCCAGATCGGCCAGTTATGACTGAAACTACCTTGCAGACGCACATTTTTCTGCACGATGGGGTCAATGGAGAAATTCAGCGGTTGAGGTCCCCATCCTACTTTGGTGATTTGCCCGTTTGGTCTAACCAGCTTCATTGCTGTCTTGAGAGTAATACTATGTCCTGCCGCATCAACGATCAGGTCGGCACCCAATCCATCCCGCTTTCTAGCCCAGGCTTCGGCAGCATCTTCTCCGATAAGAGGATCACAACCGTAGGCATTTTTGGCGATTTCCAGTCGGCCTCGGTCCGCTTCCAAACCCAATACGGCCACTTCGGCACCACAAAGTCTGGCCACCGCTGCACATAGAATCCCAATGGTACCCGGCCCGATGACGATGACCCGATCTCCTGGTTTGATATGGGAATTTCCGACCAAGGAATTGAAAGCGACACAGCAGGGCTCAGTCAGGCAGGCTTCTTCGAAAGAAAGGTTTTCAGGGACAGTATGCAGGCATCTTGCCGGCACCCGTACAAATCGAGTCATCGCACCATTCACCCCATAGCCGAAGCCTTTGCGGGTGGGGTCGAGATTATAAAGTCCCACCTTGCTCATGGGATTTTGGGTATCGATCACAGCAGCGGTTTCAGACACGACCCGATCACCGACCTTCCAACCCGAGACTCGGGAACCCAAAGCGGCAATTTTCCCCCCAAATTCATGACCCAATACGACCGGATAATTCACCGGCCAACTGTGGTCGGAAGTCCATTGATGGAGGTCACTGCCGCAGACTCCTACATTTTCGACTTCGAGAAGGATATCTTCTTCCCCGATTTCAGGAACAGGGATTTCGCGGATTTCTACGGAATGCTTTTGCTCGGAGTAGTTGACTACTGCGGGTATTTTGGTGCTGGACATGGCTTAGGATTTAGAGGGGAAAACAGTGGTTTGGGCATGGATAGCTTCGCAGATCATTCGAAGAGAGGATTCAAGATCTCCGTCAGCCGTTTTAAAAGAATCTGCATCGATGGTGAGCGGCGCACCCAAGACGACTAAAGGCGCTCCATATTGAGGGCATTGAATGGCCTGCTCGAGAGAAAGACCACCTACTGCCTGCACGGGAATATTGACCGCAGCGACTACTTCCCGAAGTTGATCGAGCGGACTTGGCATACGGTGGCCTGCAGCGGCAATGCCTCTACGCTCATCGTAGCCGATATGATGGATGACATAGTCACAGCCTAGGTCTTCCAAAAATTTGGCCCCTTCCACCATGTCCGGACAGATCATATTATCTCCCATCACTTGCACCCCAAAGTCTTTCCCGGCCTTGACCACACACTTGATCGTCTCGGCATGTGCTCGGGCCATGACCACGACGTGGGTAGCACCGGCTTTAGCCATCATTTCGGCCTCCAGGTAGCCCCCGTCCATGGTTTTAAGGTCTGCGACAATAGGAATTCCGGGAAAGGCTTCTCGCAGTTTTCGGACTCCATGGAGGCCTTCTGCTAAAATTAAGGGAGTGCCAGCCTCCAGCCAGTCTACTCCTGCTCGAAGCGCCAAAGCGGCGGTTTCCAGTGCCTCATCGATATTCGTCAGATCGAGCGAGATCTGTACAATAGGTTTCATTTAGTTTGGGTTTAAGGTTGGGATTGAATATAAAATTTTTCCTGCCTTTTTTACTTACAAAATGTATGAAAGGACTATTCAAACATGGATTTGGGTTTAAATAGTTGTACTTTCTGGAATCAAATAGCACAAGAGCCAACCGTGCCGAACCCAATAAACCTAAACCATGGCTGAAAAAAGAAAAGTCACACTAAAAGACATTGCCAAAGACCTCAATCTTTCCCCATCTACCGTTTCCCGCGCGCTCAATGGCTACCCCTCTCTTTCGGAAGATACCATTCAGATGGTCAAGGAATATGCGGAAAAGCACAATTATGTACCCAACACGATGGCGGTGAACTTCCGGAAAAACCGAACTTCGATTTTAGGCATGATTGTGCCACAGATTGTCCATCACTTTTTCTCTACCACCATTAGCGGCGCGATGGAAACAGCGAAAAAGCATGGTTATAGCATTCTCCTAGCCCAATCTTATGATTTATTGAAAGACGAGATTCTGGCAAGTCAATACTTATTAGGAATGGGTGTAGATGGATTGCTGATTTCAGTCTCTAATGAAACCAAAGAGGCAGATCACTTACAGGCATTTTTGGATGA
Source organism: Algoriphagus sp. AK58 (assembly GCF_014324365.1). Lineage (GTDB taxonomy): Bacteria > Bacteroidota > Bacteroidia > Cytophagales > Cyclobacteriaceae > Algoriphagus. The sequence continues at coordinate 33,536 of NZ_QEIG01000017.1, read as the reverse complement.
AGGCAAGCCAGTGATCCAGTTTGACAAAGTCACAGATCAACTACCGGGGCCCAAAATCGAGGTGGATGATTTTCAAGGAGCCTATCAGGCAGTAACCCATCTAATCCGGCAAGGTTATCGAAAAATCGCCCACCTCAGCGGACGAATGGAAGTTAAAAACGCACATGAACGATTTTTGGGCTACCAAAAAGCCTTGGAGGATCATGGCTTGGAATTCAAGGAATCCTTGGTCAAAAACTGCTTTGCGATTTCCGAAGAAGAAGGCTTCGAATTCACCCGAGATTTGATGAATTCTGAAGAAAAGCCGGATGCATTATTTTGCATCACGGATCTGGTGGCTTTGGGAGCGATGAATTACCTGAAATCCTCCGGCTATCAGATACCAACTCAGGTAGGCTTGATAGGCTTTAGCAATTGGATGCTTTCGGAATACACCACTCCTTCCTTGAGTTCGGTGGATCAATATGGCTATCGGATGGGTAGCAGGGCGGCAGAATGGATGATCGAATTGCTAAAAAATCAGGACATGGGTCAAAATGAAACTCTGGAGATGAAAACCGAACTGGTCGTCAGGGGATCTTCAATGAGAAGCTGAAAAACCTTCCGGGTTTTAAAAACTTGGAAGGTTTAGTCAATTTTTAGGCTCTAAAACCCGAAACCCATACGGCTCTAAAATCAGGTATTCATGATCAGGCCCAATTTCTACTTCGGATTGTGTCCAGTGATCCCAAAGTTTACCAGACCCTTCTCCCTGCTCGCGAAAGGCATACCAAGTCAGGTAGGATGCCTTGTCGGAGAAGTTGAACAGACAGTACATCCGCTCATTTCCCATTCGGCGGACAAGGCCTGCCACGTGGATGTTGTGTGGACTCATCCAAGAGATATTGCTCAAGTCGCTGAAAAGCTCATTTTCCTTCCGGATCTGAAGTAATCTCTTCGTCCCTTCAAAAATCTGATGCTCGACTGTTCCTTCTACTTTTTTGCGGTTGACCTTTTCCCAATCAATCACCGGGCGGTGCATCCAGCGGTTGTCATAGCTTTTTCCGGGATCATGTTGATAGCTGTAGTCATTGGTATAACCGACTTCGTCCCCATAGAAAAGCATCGGCAACCCGCCCAAAAAGATCGAATGCGCCTGCATCATCAGGATTTTCTGAATGCTTTGATCAATTGCCGGACCATTGCCTTCAATCAGGGCTTTTTCCAATCCGCAAAGTGAAGCCAGAGTTCCACTGATCCGGGCATCGCCAGTTTTGGGATTGGAAGAGAAAAGGGCTCCCCTTGCCGGACTCATCCACTGATCTCCGGAAAAGGAATAGTATTCTTTCAGAAATTTTCGATGCTGATAGGGATCTTTTCCTGCCTGAGCGATCATGTAGTCGTCATAGCCCAGTCCGATATCGTCGTGACAACGGGTATAGGTAATCCATGAAGTTCCATAAGGCTTGTTCAGAATTTCTGATTGCGCATTGAGCATGACGCGGGTTTCTCCTGAGGCCAGCATGTCCCATTGAAGGGCCATTTGGGTAGCATTGTAGGCAAAATCACATTCCTGAGCGATGAATTCTCCCGTGCCAAAGTACTTCATAATTTCTTTAGGGGCCACAATGGCTTCACCCAAAAGGGCCATTCCGGGTGTAGCTACTTGTACACACTGCTTGATCAATCGGAGAAGCGTATGTGCTTGGGGAAGGTTTTGGCAGGAAGTGCCCATCTGTTTCCAGATGAAAGCTGGAGCATCTATCCTTAGCAAGTCCACACCAAGGTTACCATAAAACAAAACGGTATCCAGCATGGCGCGGAAGACATTCGGGTTGGTGTAATTCAGGTCCCATTGATAGCGATGAAATACCGTCATCACCCACTTGCCCATTTCTTCACTCCAGGTGAAATTTCCCGGAGCACTTTCCGGAAAAATCTCCGGCATGTCCCGCTCAAACTCATCCGGAATCGAGCGGTTGGAATAGGTGTAAAAGAAGTCCTGATAATAGGAATCTCCCGCTTTGGCCTTTTGCGCCCACTCGTGGTGATGCGAAGTATGGTTGAGTACAATGTCCAGCATAAGGTACATACCTTGACTATGCATGTTTTTTCGTAGGGAAATCAAATCCTCCAAAGTCCCAAAACGGGGATCCACTTTTCTGAAATCCGATACGGCATAGCCTCCGTCACTTTCACCTGCCGGGCTTTCAAAAATCGGCATCAGGTGAAGAAAATTCACTCCTAATTCTTCGAGATGAGAAAGCTTGGTCGGCATGATCTTCAGACTTCCTGCAAATCGATCCACGTATAAGCTCATGCCTGCAAGCTGATTGCTGAGAAACCAAACGCCCTTTTCGGATTTTTCCTGATCCCTTTTTTTCAGACCCGCCTCTCGGCTTTTGTGGGCTAGAATCAGACTTCGAAGCAATTCCATAAACTGCTGCTCTGCATCAAAACATCCTCCATAGATCTCCCCAAATAGTCTATGGATTTTTGGCAAATGGGCTTGGAGACGATCAGCAAAGTCCTTATCCTTTTTGAAAGGGTCAATGGAATGCTCTTGGAAGAGTTGATGGATTTTTTCAGAAATAATAGATTCCGGGTACATGGAATGGGTTCAGTTGGTTTGAAAAGGGAGTTAATGTCCTGCCGAAACAGGCGCTGTAGAAGGATCTATGGACTTGTTTTCTTTGATTCGAAGCGTGGCGAGGGCCGCAATCAGCAGCAAAAACCCACCGAAAATGATGGCTTGTCCGGCATCATTGTCCAAGAAGTTTTTGGAGATAAAACCAAAGGTCAGCGTCTGCAGGATCATCGGAATCACGATCATCATGTTGATAATTCCCATGTAGACCCCGTATCGTTCCTTTGGAATTTCATTCACGACAAGCAGGTAAGGCACGCCCATCATGCTGGCCCAAGCGACCCCAAATCCGGTCATCGGAGCAAACAGCAAGTACTTGTTTTCAATCATCGGAAATAGGATCAGTCCCACTCCCGCCATCAGCAGACAAATGAAATGCACCTTTTTGGGACCAAATCGCTGGGTCATTCGTGCCAGGAAAAAGGCAGAAAGGAAGGTCACGATATTGTACCAGCCATTGACCAGACCTGCCCAACCTACTGCTTCCTCATACTTGGCAGGGTCGCTTGAAGGGGTTGCGTCCCACACGGAGAGCGCGATGGATTTGGCGGCATTTTGCCAATAACAGAACAGGGCATACCATTGGAAAAGATAGACCAAGGCAAGCTTCCACATCACAGCGGGCATTTCCATGATGGACTCGATAATCTCCAGATTTTGAGCGAAAATGACTCGTGTAGTTGGATTATTTTCAGCATTTTTCATCACACTCCTGATCAAACCCCGGTCAAAAATCGAAGGAATCAAAAGCAGTAAGAAGATCGTGTAGGCTACTAAGGTGGTGAGGATGGATAGAAAAAACTGAATCGCAGGATTAGGCATGCCTTTGTTTCGCTCCTTCAAAGCAGCCAATTCTTCTGGTGAAGGCGGATATTCCGGAGTTTTGGAAATGCTCCACATCACCGAGGTGATCGAGCAGACAGTACCCAAAAAGAAAGAAGCATAGACCCACATCGGGAGCGAACCGACGGTGCCTTTGAAGAAAATCTGGAAAACAAAAAGGGAGATATTGGCAAGCGTAATGCCCAAACCGGTAAAGAAGCTTTGTGTCAAAAAGCCTTTTCCATATTGCTCTTCAGGAAGGGAATCTGCAATCAATGCGCGGTACGGTTCCATTGCCGTATTATTCGCGGCATCGAGCACCCAAAGTAAGCCTGCCGCCATCCACAATGAACTGCTAAACGGGTAAAAAAACAGGCAGATGCTGCATAGCAAGGCCCCAATAAAGAAATAGGGCTTTCGCCTTCCATACTTTTCACTCCAGGTGCTGTCACTGAGAGCACCTATAATGGGTTGAATCAAAAGGCCGGTCATCGGGCCAGCAAGATTCAAAATCGGAATCTCATCTGGCGCCGCACCCAGCATGTCATAGATCGGATTGACGGCGCTTTGTTGGAGACCAAAGCTGTATTGAATCCCAAAAAAACCAACGTTCATGTTGATGATTTGGGAAAAGGATAAGTGAGGCTTTCGCATGAGGTTAAATTGGGTAGTAGGCTCTTTCTATTCAAGCATCAAAAAATACAAAAGAATAAGGCTCCGAAAAATGCCTTTGAAGCCACATCGAACCCCAACAAGAGCAAAAACTACATGGAAATCGATTGATTTCTTGAAATATTTTTTTTCACATTTTCAAAAAAAAATCCCCGACAAGATTGTGTCGGGGATAAATTGAAGCTTCAACGCTTTTCTTACTGGAGACGTGCCTGAATCTCCTGAATCAATCCATCATATTTTTTAAGGATACGCGCCCAATCCTGAAATTTCTCGTCATCCTTCACGGTCACTTGATTTTTCCCATCCAAGAAAGCTTCCTGACTGATCAATTTTACTGCATAAGCTATCTGATCGGTATTACCGCCTGTGGATACAATCACTCGGGTTCTGATGATGCTGGATTGAAAGTTTTGGACTTGCCAGGCGGTAGTCAAGTAGCCGGTATTGTAATCTACCGTTTCCAAAATATCAAAGTAGCCTGTAATGATGGAGCTCAAGATTTTCCAGGCTTCTTCAGGAGCTATTCCTGCCTTAACCGGAACAGTAATCCTCACGTTTGCCAAATCAGACGATACTGATGAAGTGTAGGCCTCATCCACAGCCAACTCCAGAAAATCAGTCACAGGAGGCTCCTGCATATTGGTCTGATTACAGTAGTTTTTGATATATCGCACAAAACCGTCTTTGCTCACACGGATTTCGACACAGGAATTTTTTGCCACTTTCAGATCGTAAGATCCATTGCCAACCCTTTTTCCGCCAATTTCGATAGCGGCATCATTTGGAGCGGTAGTGATTTTAACCAGTCGATCCTCCAGGACTGCCTTATCTCTAATCGGTGGCTCTGGATCACCTTCTTTGTTACAAAAAACTTTTTCAAAATTGACATAGCCTTCCTTCGTAACTGTAGTGGTCACACAATCACCAAAAGGAATTTTAATGTCCTGATTACCTCGACCTAGTGTGACTCCATTGGTCGCTACATTGGCATCTGCTGGCTGGACTTCCAATCGGACTTGACGGTCCTTCAGCGTAAAATGATCCTTCATCGGAGGAGTTTCCTTATCCGGCTGATTGTAGTAAACTTTGGAAACTGTTGAAAAACCAGGTTTTTTTACTTCAACGGTTAAAAACCTATCCTTTTGTATGTACAGATAAATGGCTTTCGTGCCAATCATTCTACCATCGACATATATTTCAGCATCAAAGGGCTCCGCAGTAATATCCACCTGACGGGTGTCCAAGGTGATCCGCTGTTCCTTGTCCCATTTTAGGTCCTTGTTGTATTCTTTGATGATCGGCTGGTAACCTGGTTTAGTGATCTTAACTCTGTTTTTGGAATCCTTTTCGAGTTTTAACTCCACGGAACCCGTGCCCAACTCTTGCTTATCTGAATCATCATAGTCGTTGAGCAAAGTGAACTTTGCATCACTATGATTAGCAAAAAGCATGATTTTTTGGGAAAAAGTAGCAGTAGAAAAGAGGGTGAAAAGGCAAAGTGTTAGTAAATGTTTGAAATTCATACGCTTAAATCTGGTGGTTTTAGGACGCAAATAATCCAATAAGAATAACTTATGCAAAGCATAGTTTGTTGAAAAAGACAATTATTCTTAGATCAGGCCCAAGCTTTCTTCAAAAAATTCAACCAATTGCCGTGCATGACCTTTTCCACATCAGATTCGGCATATCCTCTTCCTCGAAGTAATTCAGGAATCTTTTGCAAATCGGCAATGGTCTCCAAGTCTGCCGGGCTTTGCTCTGTACCAAAAGCTCCGTCCAAGTCGGACCCAATCCCGATGTGATTGGCATTGCCGGCGATCTGACAGATGTGGTCCAGGTGATCCAGTACGGTAGAAAGAGTCACATTTCGCTCTTTCGGAGTGCTTTTTCCCCTCACCCAACCCGGACTGAGCATCCAGGCATCAAAGGCGCCTCCGATGACCGCTCCGCGATCGACTAGCGCTTTGATCATTTCGTCGGAAAATTGCCGATTGTGATCGACGAGTGCACGGCAGTTGTTGTGACTGGCCCAAACGGGACCTTGGTAAATTTCCAAAGCATCCCAAAACGCCAAATCACAGAGGTGAGTAGCATCCAGAATGATCCCGAGCTCATCCATTTTCTTCACCAACTCTTTTCCTTGCTTACTCAAAGGAGCGGAAGAATCTGTTCCAAAGGCATAGCGACCCGGTCCGTAATGCGCCGGACCCAAAGCGCGGAGACCGCTTTCGTAGGCTTTTTCCAAATAACTCAGATTCACAATCGAGTCCGCACCTTCCAGTGAAAGTATAAATCCCACCGGCTTTTGGATTTTGTCCTCGCCTTGATTCCAGTGAGCCAAGTGCGCTTCCAACTCATTCCAATTTCGGATTTGGGTCATTTCCCCTTTTTCAACCATCGCACGATACCAAGCCAATTGCCCCTGAGTTTGAGCCCAAGCCTGTTCGGGCGAATGCCAACCCGGAAGGGGATTTTCCGGAGCCACGAATCGGGCGATCTGTGTCGCCACCACCAGCCCGACATTTCCCTTGCGAAGCTCAGGAAGAGAGACGGTTGCATTACCTCGGTCGGGCTTGTCGCTCAGGCCTTTTTCACGGACATTGATCTCGGAGACGGGCCGGGTAAGGTCCCGATTCCACTCGAGGGCATTCATACTCAGGTCGAGGTGCGCATCTATCGTAAACATGGCTCAGAAGGCTTGAAGGACAAAAACAGTGGGAATCTTATGCAGGTCAACGGGATGGTTTTTCCAATCGGCGACGGTCTTGGTTTGGATCATTTCATCCGCCGCGGTGAGGTTTTTGGCAATGCAAAGCTTGGTAAGCGGTGCCAAAGTGGAAAGTAAATCCTCGAAAAGTTGATTATTTCGGAAGGGTGTTTCCATAAAAATCTGGGCGCGTTTTTCCCGAATGGATTCAGCTTCCAGTTTTTTAATAGCGGCAGTTCTGTCTTTTTTATCAATGGGCAAATAGCCGTGGAAAGCAAAAGATTGCCCATTGAAGCCAGAACCCATCAGCGCCAAAAACATGGAACTAGGTCCTGAGATCGGGACGACTTGAATTCCCTTTTGGTGAGCATAGGCTACGGCCAAGGCTCCCGGATCAGCGATTCCGGGACAGCCAGCCTCCGAAATTACTCCGATATCTGCGCCGTTCATAAGAGGTTGCATCAAGCGTGGAAGTTGCTCGGGTTTGGTTTCTTTGTCCAACACTTCCATGTGCACCTCTTCGAGATTGACTCCCAGTTTAAGGCTGGAAATGTAGCGTCGGGCAGAGCGGGGATTTTCGACCAAAAAGATCTTGGTATGGGCAATCACCTCCTGTACCTGCGGAGAGATGACCCAATGGGCAGTGTTGTCTGCCAAGACATTGGGGATTAAGAAAAGCTTTCCTTTGGGCATGGGGGCGAAATTCGGAAGAAAAATGGCAAGTGCCTGAAAATGCCAGAAAAATCGATTCAAAAGCTGTTATTAAGCTGGTAATCAGATATGAAAAAATACCTGAAAGATTAATCACAATATTGAATTATATAGTCCGTTTTTCTTTTATTCGGATTAAATTTTTAAAACAAGCCTTTATGAAAAATCAAATGAACATCAGAATTATATTTTCACTAGTTCTCTTCCTGATTTCGAACATTTCAATTGCCCAGAATTCAATTGGAATCAATTTTGGCGTTCCTAAGTATACTTGGTCAAATGATGCCAATGCGCCATTTATCATTTCTGAAGCGACAGGTTCTTATGCCGTTGGCTTGGAGTTTCAAAAAAACATTCAAAAGTCAATTACTTGGGGCTTGGATGTTTCAATTCATCGAATAACCAACACAATCCGGACAAATACCGATTACTCCAGCTATTCCGCAGGTAGTACACCTTTTTTTAATTTGGGAATCACTCCCAAGTTGATTTACAACAAGGAATTTGGGGAGTCAAAATTTGGCGGATTTTTAAGCGTTGGCCCAAGTATCCAATGGAACAATGGTAATGATCGTGAATTGAATGAAACCAATTTTAGAATCGTAGGAAAAAGAGAACTAAACCCAAGCGGTGATTGGAACACCGTTCCTCTGGAGCAGACCCCTTACTCCGCTCAGGAAAAGGCAAATTCCTGGTCGGTAGTAATACGGCCCGAAGCAGGCTTGACCTTTAGGGCTTCCAAATATTCTAAGTTTACCGCAAGGTTTCAATATGGAGTCGGAATAGGCCAACCTTTAATCCTTCAGGAATTCAACAATTTCCAATTGGAAGGGATTCTTTCCAATTCCAAACATAAGCTCAAGGGAGATTTTTGGGCTATACAACTGGGATATCAGATTCTTTTGAAATAATAAAGGGAAATTCTCCATGCTCAAAAACGCAGTAATAGCCTTGCTTATATTTTTTGCAATCCAGTCCAAAGTTTATGCTCAAAGTACTTTCAATCTCTCCTTTGGATTTCCAAAGATCAATTGGGGCTATAGTGGCAACTTAGATGGATTAAGAACTGTAAATACTAGCGGTTGGTCAATCACAGCTTCAGGACTAAAGATCAAAGAGGATGGGTTGATTTATGGAATCGATCTTGGGGTAAACCGGTATGGAAACGGGTTTCAATATGGAATTAGCAGGCCAGGAGTGGGAGAAATCCATCACTTCTCCATTTTACCTCTTATCGGCTACAATCATATTATTCCTGGCAGTAAGTTCTCCTTTCGACTGAATTTTGCGTTTGGGGCTGGTATAGTGACATTAGCTGACAGGTACTACCAAAATGATCATTCATTTAAAGTGATGTTCACTAGTTATGGAGTACCTCTTTATGACCTCACATTTTCAGGTTCGCAGGAAGTCAAAAGCCGGGTTTTCCCTTTGCTAAAGCCAAGTCTTGAGCTGCACTATGCAGTCGGCGAAAGATCGACTTTATTTGTAAAAGGAACTCTTGGGATTTCTTTGATGAATTCGGTGATCGTTAGAGATTTTCCAGAAGTATTACTTGATGGTGAAACTTATTCAGTAACTCATTCGACAAGTCTAAGCTATTCTTCTGTAGAAATCGGATACTCTTATCGAATCAAGTGAAAGTTATTCATAACTAGCAAAAAGCTGTCAGAAATTCTGGCAGCTTTTTTTGTAACTTTTTGGGTCATTATCCCAACCAAGCTATGAAGCCAAGTCAATTTCTCACCCTATTATTTCTTGCATTTTCCTTTCAAGTATCTGCCCAAAACCTCAAAGCCCTCGTCGGTGGCACCCTGATCGACGGTTTTGGTGGTACGCCGATTCGCAATTCGGTCATTATTGTCGAAGGCGAGCGGATCAAAGCTATAGGGCAAGTGGGCAGCCTAGCAATCCCGGCAGGTGCAGAAGTTATTTCCACCGAAGGAATGAGTGTTCTTCCGGGTCTTTGGGATATGCATGTTCACCTGATGCTGAATGGACACAGCGACTACACCCATTGGGACAGCACCTACATCGATGTCTTTGAGTCGGTGATCATGCCTTCTTCTGCGCATCAATTGCTCATGGCAGGAGTGACAAGCGCGCGAGACCTTGGCGCACCACTCGAAGCGAGTATCAACGTTCGCGAACGGATCAAGCGAGGGGAAATCCCCGGTCCGACGATCTATGTATCCGGTCCATTTATCCAAAAAGCACCCTATCCTGGTACGGAAGCCTTCCGCTGGGGAGTGAATGGGGCCGCCGATGCACGGGCCAAAGTCAAAAAACTCATCGATGCCGGGGTGGATGTGATCAAATTGATCGATCAGGATCAAATGACCCTCGAGGAAGCCAAGGCAGTAGTCGATGAAGCGCATAAGTACGGGAAAATGGTCGTAGGCCACTCTCATCGACCCGACGAAATCCGCATCGGATTGCAGATCGGCGTGGATAATTTTGAACATACGGGTTTGAGTTCGGCGCCGGAATATCCCGAGGACATTATGCAAATGATGAAAGAGCGGGCAGCCAAAATGAACTTGGGGCCACTCTTCTGGACCCCCACCGTCGAGGGCTTGTTCAACTACGAATATGTCCGAGACAATCCCGAAAAGCTGGATGATACTTCCTGGCACTTAGGTTTGCCGGATTCGATCATTCGGGATATACGGGCTTCGCTACGCTTTCCGGGAAGGATGTCTTACTTCCAATTGACTCCGGTGAGAAAGCCGACTCTGGATCGGAAGTTTGCGCAACTGAAAGAAAGTGGCGTGGTGATGTTGGTGGGTACGGACAGTGGCATACCGATGAAATTTCACAGCCAAAGCACCTGGAACGAACTCGATGTCTGGGTCAATCATTTTGGCATGGATCCACTCCTGACCATCAAAGCAGCCACCTACTGGCCTGCGGTGGCCATGAAAGTGGACAAGGACTATGGGACGATTTCTGAAGGAAAATACGCCGACATCATCGCCGTGCGTGGAGATGTCCTTCGCTACATCAACCTGCTACAGGATGTGGATATGGTGATGAAGCATGGGAAGAAGGTGAAGTGAAAGGCAGAAAGCTAAAGGCAGAAAGCTGAAAAAAAGGGGTGAGATCTGATGCAGATTCACCCCTTTTTCGTTTTAGCCCAAAAACCTTCTCATCTCCTCCACGACTGCATGAGGCTGCTCGGCATGGAGCCAGTGACCGGCATTGGGGATAAACTCGAGTTCGTAATTCGGGAAATGGGCCTCCAAGTCAGGCAAGTCCTTTTGCTGGATGTAGTTGGAATTGGCACCTGCGAGAAAAAGGGTTGGTCCTTCAAAGACAGCCCCATCGGCCAAGGCTTCTCCGACGTTTTCAATCTTTTCGGTGATGATTTTCAGGTTGATCTTCCAGGCAAAGCCTTCAGCGTCCCGAGTCAGACTTTTAAGCAAAAATTGCCTTACTCCTAGTTCCGGAATGTAATGTGCCAACTGATCATCGGCTTCTTTTCGGGATTTGATTTCGCTTAGCTTCAGAGAATTCAATCCTTCCAAAATCGTCTGATGGTGGATGGGGTAAAATCTTGGGGCGATGTCAGCGACGATTAGTTTTTCGACCCGCTCGGGATAGGTTACAGCAAAGTTCATCACCGTTTTCCCGCCCATGGAGTGCCCCATAAGGTAGATTTTTTCCAGTCCTTCGTCATCGATAAGTTCCTTCAAATCTTCCACCATCACGGCATAGTTCCACTCCTCGGAATGGGGAGAGTCTCCATGATTTCGCTGATCGACGAGATACAAGGTGTAGTGCTCGACCAGTTCCTTGGCGATGGAAAACCAGTTGTCCAGCGAACCAAAGAGTCCGTGGAGAATGACGAGAGGAGGGCCGGAGCCGGATTTTTTGAAGTTAAGCTTCATTCAAATTTCGATTTATCAATAAGAAGGTCATGAGGAAAGATTACCTTTTCAATGGTAAAATATCAATCACCCCTTGGTAAATGACTTTTTTAACCGCAAAGTTTCGCAAAGAAAAAAAGGAGCAGAAGAAGGAGTTATAAGATTAGACCTCAAAGCCTTTCCCTTTTTCAACCCTTTTCAAGAACCCAAAGAAAAAAGCCAAGGCTTTTTTTAGTTCCAATCACAGGCTTGGTAGGTACCTTTACACCTCGGTTAGTGTCAGCAATAACCGAAACTGGAAATTTTAGAAATTGGGAACCATCCGCCTAAGTGATACCAATTTTCCAATCTTCTAATTTTTCAATCCGCCACGTCGGACAAGTTCTTTCAATCAATCAAATCTCCAACTGCCTTCTGTACATCTGAATTGTATTTTCCAATCCGTAGTACAGCGCATCGCAGATTAGCGCGTGGCCGATGGAGACTTCTTCCAAGAATGGAATCTGCTGCTTGAGGTAGGCCAAGTTGTGCAAGTCCAAGTCGTGCCCGGCATTCAGCCCTAAGCCGAGTTCTCGGGCGAGATTGGCTACTTCCACATAGGGTTTTACGGCTTTCTCCCGGTTCTGATGATAGTGTGAAGCGTAAGGTTCGGTGTAGAGTTCTACCCGGTCGGTGCCCGTGAGCTTGGCGGGTTCGAAGTATTTTGCTTCGGGATTGATGAAGATGGATACACGGGTGCCGATTTCTTTGAGCTCGGCCACGATGTCTTTCAGCATGCTCTGATGAGCGATGGTATCCCAACCGGTATTGGAGGTGATGGCATTCGGCGGATCAGGGACCAAGGTCGCTTGGGCAGGCTTCACTTCACGGATCAGTTGCATAAATCGCTGATCGGGATAGCCCTCAATGTTGAACTCCGTCTTTACCACTTTTGCCAAATCCACTGCATCCTGATATCGAATGTGACGTTCATCAGGCCGTGGATGCACTGTAATCCCCTGTGCACCAAATCGCTCGCAGTCCAAGGCCACCTTGACCACGTTGGGATTGTTGGCGCCACGGGCATTGCGCAGGGTGGCGATCTTATTGATATTTACACTCAGCTTTGTCATATCGGCAAGGAAAAAGGGGTATTTTTACCCGGTATTGAAGTAGTAACACAAACTTAGGACGAATGAGTTTAAAGCAGAATGTAGAAAGTCAAATAAAATCCGCCATGATCGCTAAAGACAAGGTGAGATTGACCGCATTGCGAGCCATCAAATCGATGATTTTGTTGGAGGAGACCAAAGAGGGTTTTTCCGGAACCTTGAGCTCAGATGACGAGATGAAGCTCCTCACCAAAGCTGCCAAGCAGCGGAAAGACTCCGCAGACATCTATGAAAAGCAAGGAAGGGCCGACCTTTTGGAAGTGGAATTGGCTGAGTTAGCCGTGATCCAGGAATTTTTGCCAAAGGCCTTGACTGATGAGGAATTGACTTTTGCCATTCAGGAGATCATCAATGTCACCGGTGCTGCCGGTCCAAAGGACATGGGTAAAGTAATGGGCGTGGCGAGCAAGCAGTTGGCAGGAAAAGCAGATGGTAAGGCTATTTCTGAAAAGGTAAAATCCCTGCTCAACAGCTGATTTGGCACCGATTGACATCGTCATATTGATCCTAATCGGATTGGGAGCCTATGAGGGCTACAAGAAAGGCTTGTTGCTGAGTATTGTGGGGCTCATAGGCTTTGTTTTGGCTATCATCCTTGGGGTTTACTTTATGGACCCGGTGAGCAAATGGCTTGCTGCAAATCTGGACGAACTCACCTTCGCCTTTCCAATCATAGCCTTTCTGATTGTATTTTTTCTAACCTTGCTTATTGTGAATCTGGCGGGTTGGATATTGAAAAAAATGATGGATATGATCCTGCTTGGCGGTTTTGACAGCATTGCTGGCGCAATTTTGGGGATAGTTAAATCCGGATTTTTCATCAGCCTTTTTATGTGGCTTTCGCTACAGTTTGACCTCAAAATGCCACGGGAATGGCGGGCCAAAAGCGAATATCTCCAATACATCGAGCCACTCGCCCCGAGTGTGATTTGGGTGCTGGAACCTATTTTCCCCAAGGTCAAGCAAGCCATCGAGACCATGGACGAGATTGTAAAAGAGTTCAGGAAAGATGCTGCTGCTGATTGACAATTTTGACTCCTTCAGTCACATCCTCGCCGATCTGATCAGGCAAACCGGCGAAGAGTTGATTATCAAACGGAATAAGGTCTCCTTGGAGGAAATCGACAAGATTGATTTCAAGGGCTTGATCCTTTCCCCCGGACCGGGGACACCGGCCACATCAGGCAATTTGATGCCCATTCTGAAAAAGTATGTCGATCAAGTACCCATCCTCGGCGTCTGCCTCGGTCATCAGGCGATCGGGGAATTGTTCGGTGCCAAATTAGTCAAAAACACTGTGCCAACTCATGGAAAGGTCCATACTATCCGACAGACCCGGCCACATTTTTTTACCCATAATCTTCCGGAACGTTTTCAGGTCACTCGCTACCATTCGCTCCAATTGACCGATTTGCCGGATTGCCTAGAATCGATATTAGAGACAGAAGGCGGAGAAATCATGGGAATCGCACATCGAAGCCTGCCCATTTTGGGGATCCAATACCATCCCGAAGCCTACCTGACCCAATACGGGATGGACATCATCCAAAACTGGCTCCGAACGCTCAAGGCTTGAACTTTTTAACCAATTAGTTTAGTGGAAGTAAAGAAAATATCGGATAATATCCCTAGTTAGGATAAAAAGATTAGTTAAAAATTACCAAACTGGATAGGGAGGTAAAATTCAGATAGTACGAAATTGAACTTCAGAAGCACTTTGAAGGAAATTTGAGCGGAATAGAAAAATCACCGTCACCTCAAATCAATCACCTCAATCCCGGGGTGCTTTTTCACATCAAAAACAAAATAATCTGCCGGTAAGCTTGGGGCTGCTTTCATGTTTTTGAAAGAGTACGAAAACACGCCTCCTTGGCCATCAAACATTTCCCAGCCCAAGAGGTCTTGGGTGCTTTTGTCCACCATCAGCTTCACCTGCTTAAAAGGCGCATTGGCCTTGAGAGCTGTCAATTCTACCACGCTAACCGCTTTTCCTTGATATGTTTTGTCGGCCAGCAGCTTATAATTGAAGCCGGTTTGATACATTTTATAAATGTTTGAGGGCGTTAATTCCCCTTCCATCTGCGTGGCGTCATTGATGGTAACTTCCTTGTAGGAATTGGTTTGGATAAAGGTCCAGACCGTCTTGCCGTCGTTGTAGATTTCCTGATCAGGGAGTTTAAGACGGTATTTTTCCCCACTTACTGCAATCTCACCGGTCTGTCGATCTCCGGCACCACCACCATCCTGAAAAGTGTAATCAAAACTAGCAGTGAAGCCTTTCATACTTTGGTACTTTTGGCTCATGCCATCTAAGACTGCTTTTGCTTTGGGATCCTTTTGGGCGTAGCCTTGGGAAGCCACACCAATCAGCAAAAAAAGAGAGAATAGAAGGTTGTTGAATTTCATGGAAACACGCTGCCGGAACTGGGAAAAGCAGCGTTTACAGGCTATTCAATAACCGTTCCAAACTGGCCTCATCCTGGATAAGTACCTCACGGGCTTTGGATCCTTCAAACGGTCCAACCACTCCGGCCGCTTCCAATTGGTCCACTATTCGACCAGCACGGTTATAGCCTAGCTTGAGCTTGCGCTGAATCAGAGAAGTACTTCCCTGCTGATGGAGCACAATCAATCTCGCTGCCTCATCAAAAAGAGGGTCACGATCGGCTAGATCTATGTCTTTGGCAGAACCTTCCCCATCTTCTCCTTCAAACTCTGGCAACAAATAGGCAGAAGAATAGCCCTTTTGCTCTCCAATCCAATCGCAAATATGGTCTACCTCAGGTGTGTCGAGGAAGGCGCATTGGATTCGGGTCATTTCAGAACCATGAGAAAGGAGCATGTCCCCCTGACCAATCAGTTGATCAGCACCTCCTGCGTCGAGAATGGTACGGGAGTCGATTTTGGAGGTCACCCTAAATGAAAGGCGGGCGGGGAAGTTGGCCTTGATAATGCCCGTGATCACATTGACCGAAGGACGCTGCGTAGCAACCACTAAGTGAATCCCGATCGCCCGTGCCAGCTGTGCCAATCGTGCAATCGGTGCCTCGATCTCTTTTCCTGCCGTCATCATCAAGTCAGCCAACTCGTCGATCACCAGTACGATATAAGGCATGAAATAATGTCCTTTTTCCGGATTCAGTTTTCGGGCAATGAACTTGGCATTATACTCTTTGAGATTTCGACAACCCGCATCTTTTAGGAGGTTATACCGGTTATCCATCTCAATACATAGGGAATTGAGGGTGTAGATCACCTTTTTGGTATCAGTGATAATGGCCTCTTCCGATCCCGGGAGTTTGGCGAGGAAGTGTCGTTCGATCTTATTAAACAGCGTCAATTCCACTTTTTTGGGATCGACCAAGACAAACTTCAGCTGAGAGGGATGCTTCTTGTAAATCAGGGAAGCCAAAATCATATTCAAGCCCACAGACTTACCCTGACCCGTGGCACCCGCCATCAGGAGGTGGGGCATTTTAGCCAAATCCGCCACAAAGACTTCATTGGAAATGGTTTTACCCAATGCAATAGGAAGATCCTTGTCGGACTTCATGAATTTTTCTGTTCCCAAAACAGCCCTTGCAGGTACCAATTCTCTGTTTTTGTTGGGCACCTCGATCCCGATGGTTCCTTTTCCTGGAATCGGCGCAATAATACGGATGCCCAAAGCAGCCAAACTAAGGGCAATGTCATCTTCCAGATTTTTGATTTTGGAAATCTTAACCCCGGGATTGGGGACGATTTCATACAAGGTCACTGTAGGACCGATCGTAGCTTGAATACCCTGAATCCCAATTTGAAAATTTTCAAGCGTGGTGACGATTTTGTCCTTGTTTTCCTCCAGCTCCTGACGGGAAACAGTCACCTTTTTGACATCATACTCATTGAGCAAATCCAGTGTCGGGTATTTGTATCTTGGCAAATCCAAGGTGGGATCATAAGGATCCAAGTTTTCAACCTCTGCTGCAGTCTTTTCCAGCTCAGGAGCTTTTTGTACTGTGAAATTGCCTTCCTTTGTCGGCTTTGTGCCATTTCCTTCTTCCAAAAGATTGACTTGGGGAACATCAAAAATATCCTCCTCTTCTGCCAGATCCTCTTCAGGATAAGTAAATGATAGTTCAGGTGAAGAAATTGCTGGAGTAGTCCCCTTTGACTCAGGCACACTATTATCCAAATCGATCGGGGCGGTTTTCACTTCCCATTCACTTCCGTCGTCCACAAAATCTTCCTTTTCCTCCAACTCTTCTTTTTCCAAAGATTCATCCACAAATGGATTCGGAGCAATTCCTCTTGCTTTTGGCTCCAGTGGCAGATCTTCCTCGCTTTTTTCTTTCGGAGAAAACCAATTCAACTGCTGTATACCAAAGAATAGGACCACAAAAATCAAGAAAGCCCCAGCAATGAGAATGAAGGTACCCATTCCGAGAAAATCATCGGAAAGCTTGGCCAATTCGTAGCCCAGTCCCCCCGAAAGAAAGCTCCAATAGGAATATCCCTCCACCAAGATGACTGCATAGCCTGTCAGCAAGCCCAACCAAGCAGTGAAGAATAAGGCAAATACAGCATATCGGGTCAAGGAAATCAGGGAAAATTTGAACGTCCAGCGAAATCCAAGGAGGAAGAGATAAGGGGGAAAGAGAAATGCTGCGACCCCAAACCAACGGTAAATCATCCAGTTGGCAGCCTGAGCACCGAGATAGCCGACCCAATTTTTTGACTCCCTAGCAGATTCGCGGATTTCCTGATCGGGATTATTCATAACCAGGCTTTGATCCTGAGGCCCGTTGAGCATGTAGGAGACAAAGGCAATAAACAAGAAGATACTTATCGAAATCAGGATGATCCCAAACGTGAGTCCGAGCTGCCGTGTGTCAATTTTACCAAATGAAAAAAGAGGCTTCCTAGGTTCAGAATGAGCCTTTTTTGCATTCTCGGATTTCTTTCGAAAAGTATTAGTCTTGGGTGAATCTGATGCCATCTAGGGTTGAAAGTACGATAATAAGTTTAGCCAAAAGGCAGAAGAAAGCCAACTTACCGGGAAAAATATGCCAGAAGTCCTTTCTTGATCTTTTTGATCAAACTTGGTCCCTCATAAATCATGCCCGAGTAGACTTGTACCAAGCTCGCACCGGCCTCCAGCTTTTCGATGGCATCCTCGGCAGAGAAAATACCCCCCACTCCCACGATCGGGAAGGCACCGTTTGAGTTCTGATGTAAGTACCGGATCACCTCGGTACTTCTTTTTCCCAACACTTTTCCGCTCACTCCACCTGCCCCAATGGCTTCCACTTCATTCTTTGGAGTGCTCAGTTTCGAACGGTCGATGGTCGTATTGGTCGCGATGACGCCATCAATCCGCGTCTCTTTTACGATTTCAATGATATCATCCAATTGTCCATCGGAAAGATCAGGGGCAATTTTCAAAAGAATAGGTTTTGGCTTGGCTTTTTGATCATTTGCCGATTTTACGGCGGTAAGCAACTGCTTCAATGGTTCCTTTTCCTGCAAATCCCGGAGATTGGGCGTGTTTGGGGAACTCACATTGACTACAAAATAGTCCACGTGTGGGTGAAGAGCCTCCAGACAATACAGGTAATCGTCCACCGCATTTTCGTTTGGAGTCACCTTGTTTTTACCAATATTCCCCCCTACAATCACCTCTGACTTTCGCTTTTTCAATCGTTCAACCGCGTCTGCCACTCCTCCATTATTGAATCCCATCCTGTTGATCAGGGCTTCATCTTTCGGAAGCCTAAAGAGCCGTGGTTGAGGGTTTCCTTCTTGAGGTTTTGGAGTCAAAGTACCGATTTCAATAAATCCAAAACCCAACATGGCCATCTCATCGATCAGTTTGGCATCCTTGTCAAAACCAGCCGCCAAGCCTACCGGATTTTTAAACTTCAATCCAAAAACCTCCCGTTCCAATCGTGGGTCTTCCAGTTGGAAATTAGATTTCACCAAAGTATGGATGACCGGCAGGTTAAATGTCAATTTGGTCAAGTCAAAGGTGAAATGATGGGCGTCTTCAGGTTTCTTGAGGAAAAGAAGCGGTTTGAGAAGCGACTTATACACAGAATCAAAGGTTAGGTTGGAAATCCAAAGTTAGGGATTGAAGCTTGGATTTCTGGAGAGTAATTGTATTTGAAAACAGACTGGCATAAAAAAACCGACTTCTATTAGTCGGTTTCGAATGATTAGGATTTCAAGCTGTAATTTGGAGCTTCTCGGGTGACGCTTACATCATGAGGGTGAGATTCTTTCACTCCGGCAGTTGTAATTTTCACAAACTTTCCATTTTTCTGAAGGTCCTCGATAGTCTTGGTACCGCAATAACCCATACCTGCTTGTAACCCTCCCACCAATTGGTACAAGACTTCAGAAACCATTCCCTTGTACGGCACACGTCCTACGATTCCTTCAGGCACCAACTTTTTGATATTGTCCTCGGCATCTTGGAAGTAACGGTCTTTAGAACCGGATTCCATGGCTTCCAGAGAACCCATTCCACGATATGTTTTGAATTTTCTTCCTTCGTAAATGATCATCTCTCCAGGAGCTTCTTCCGTACCGGCCAACAAAGAACCGATCATAATCGAGCTACCTCCGGCTGCAATCGCTTTGACCAAGTCTCCGGAATATCGGATACCTCCGTCGGCAATGACCGGAACACCTCGATCCTTCAGGGCTTCCGCGCATTCAAAAACTGCTGAAAGCTGTGGAACACCCACACCTGCAATCACTCGGGTGGTACAGATGGAACCCGGACCTACTCCTACTTTTACTGCGTCAGCACCGGCATCGGCCAATGCAATGGCAGCTTCCGGAGTGGCAATATTTCCTACGATCACTTCCAAATCAGGAAATGCCGCTTTGATTTTTTTACAGGTATCGATCACCCCTTTGGAATGACCATGAGCGGTGTCGATGGAGACTACGTCCACTCCAGCATTTTTCAAAGCCTCCACTCGCTCCACGATATCTGCAGTCACACCAACAGCAGCACCCACTCTCAATCGGCCAAACTCATCCTTACACGCATAGGGCTTGTCCTTTCTCTTAAGAATGTCTTTGTAAGTGATCAGCCCTGTTAGTTTATAATCCTCATCAACGATGGGAAGCTTTTCGATTTTGTACTCCTGCAGGATTTCCTCTGCCTGTTCCAGCGAAATCCCTGATTTGGCCGAGATCAGATTTTCACTGGTCATGATCTCACGGATCAATCTATTGGGATCTTTGATAAATCTAAGGTCACGGTTGGTGATGATGCCCTTAAGGATTTTGTTTTCGTCCACCACAGGGATCCCTCCGATGTGAAATTCACGCATAATGGCTTCGGCGTCCCTTACTCTGGAATTGATATCCAAGGTGATCGGGTCGAGAATCATCCCAGCCTGAGAACGCTTCACCTTACGCACTTGGGCAGCTTGCTTCTCGATGGACATATTTTTATGAATAAAGCCCAAACCACCCTCAAGCGCGATGGCAATAGCCAATTCGGCCTCAGTCACGGTGTCCATGGCAGCGGAAACCAGAGGAATGTTCAGTCGGATTTTTTTGGTAAGCCAGGTGGAAGTGTTGGTTTCTCTAGGGAGAACTTCGGAATATCCTGGGACAAGAAGCACGTCGTCATAGGTGAGTGCTTCGTAAAGAAACTTCGAGGAGTTTGGATTCATGGCAAATATTGGTTGTAGGTAACCCTATTTGCCCGTCAAAGTTACACACAAAAACTTTTGTCCTCCCAGAAAAAAACAAAATAAATGCGGTTTATCCTGAATAATCTTATCTGATTTGAAATTTGGTTTGGATTTTAAATGGTTTGCATAAAAAATTCCATCTCTCCCCACGGAAAGATGGAATTCAATATCAGAGCCTGTATAGAGAATTTCGTCTTTTTGCTTATTTCTTTCGAAGCCTCGCGATATAAAAGCCGTCAAAGCCGCTTTCCTGCGCCAATACTTTTTTGTCTTCGATCAGTTCAAAATCCTTTCCCGCTTCACTTTCCAGGAATTTTTTGACCTGAAGCTCGTTTTCAGAAGGTAGGATGCTACAGGTGGCATAGACCATTTGTCCTCCTTTTTTGAGCATGGAAGGATAGGTCTGGAGAATTTCCTGCTGGGTTTGCTGTACTTTTTCGATAGACTCCGGAGAGAGTTTCCACTTCGTATCGGGATTTCGTCGAAGTACTCCCAACCCCGAACAAGGCACATCGAGTAGCAATCGGTCCGCGGACTCCTTCAGGCGCTTGATGGTTTTGGTGCCTTCGATCACTTTGGGCTCAAAGATCGACACTCCATTTCTTCGTGCCCGCAACTTGGCCTGTTGCAGCTTCCACTCCTCTACATCCATGGAGATCACTTTTCCTTTATTTTCCATCAAGGCCGCCAAATGCAAGGACTTTCCACCTGCACCCGCACAGGCATCGATCACCCGCATGCCGGGCTCCACTGCCAAAGCAGCGGCAACCAACTGAGAGCTTGCGTCCTGAACTTCAAAAAGCCCTTCTTTAAATGCCGGATGGCGAAACACATTCTGCCGCTCTTCTAAAATCAAAGCATCAGGATAACCCTTGACGATGTAGGTATTGATTCCATCTTCAGCCAATCGATTTTTTAGCCTCTCCCGAGTGGTTTTTAGGGTATTGACACGAAGGACCACTTCCGCTTCCTCATTGAGGGCGTGGATTTCGGGTTCCCATTTTTCGCCCAATTCCTTGGATCCCAGCTTTTGAAGCCACTCTGGAATGGATTCCAACAGCCCAGGATCGGTGGTGGCTTCGTATTTGGCTTTGATTTTTTCCGGGTGAAGTCGCTCAAACTCCTCCCAATCCGGCAAGGCATGACCTTGCATGATCCAATACGTACCAAACAAATCCCAGTAGTTGGATGATGGGCTGAGGTGATTGATCAGCCTCCACCATCTCACCATTTCATAGGTCGTCTCTGCGATAAAAGATCGGTCTTTAGCTCCCCACTTTGGGTTGGACTTGAGCGTCCGCTCGATGACTTTGTCTGCGTATTGACCTTCTTCAAAAATGGCTTGCAATGCGGTATGGACTCCGCGGATGGTGTTGTTATGTAACTTCATGGAAAACCGGTTCTCCCACAAAGGTAAGGGTAATTCTTGGAGGATGGCTTTTTGGAAGATTTCTCACAAAAAAGCAGAAGCCTGTTTACCTTTGGACATGCCGATTTCATATCAAGAACTTTCGCAAAAAATGGCTAAGGAGCTCACTACTCTTTATCCGGAGAATGAAGCTTCCACTTTAGTAGAATGGCTTTTAGAGCATCATTTGGGATTGAGAAGAGTGGATATGCTGCATTTTTTGGAGGAAAAAGATCTACCAAACGCTTTAAAAACAGATTTGGAGCGGTTGAAAACAGGCGAACCGATTCAATACATTCTTGGGCATGGCCCTTTTTACGGTCGGGAATTTGAAGTGACCCGGGATACTTTAATCCCCAGAAACGAAACCGAGGAGTTGGTACACCTGATTATCAAGGAAAATCCTGGAATAGGAAAAAAGATTTTAGATATAGGTACCGGCACAGGATGTATTCCGATCACACTTAATTTGGAAATGAAGGAGTCAGAGGTATTTGGATTGGATGTCTCGGAAAAAGCATTGGAAGTGGCTAAGCGAAATGCAAAAAGACTGCATTCAGGGGTAAATTTCCTGAAATGTGATATCCTCAACGAACTTCCCGCCATTTCAGAATTGGACATTTTGGTTTCCAATCCTCCCTATGTCCCCCAAAAAGATCAATCCGAAATGCATCGGAATGTGGTGGATTTTGAGCCTCATTTGGCCCTTTTTGTGCCTGACGAAGATCCTTTGATTTTTTATCGGGTGATTGGAGAAAAAGGAAAAAGTCTGCTGAAAAAAGGTGGGCGTCTTTATTTTGAGATTTATGAAAAAGCCGCGAAGGGAATAAAGGAGCTTTTGGAAAAACAAGGTTACGACCGAGTAACCGTTCATTCTGATCTTAATGGAAAAGAAAGGATGATCACCGCTACTTCGAATTAATTTAGACACCTAACCAACCTATTTATGCAAAACAAGACGCTCAATAACTTGGGACTTTTGTTAGTCAGACTTTTGGCTGGCGGCATGATGCTTACCCACGGGATTCCAAAGATCGGAAGACTTTTGGGTGAAGGTCCGGTCAAATTCGCTAACCCTTTTGGAATTGGGCCCGAGGTTAGCCTTATCATGGCCATTTTCTCGGAGGTAGTCTGCTCGATCTTGATCATGGTCGGTTTTAAAACCCGAATAGCAACCATCCCCCTGATGATTACCATGCTGGTTGCGGCCTTTTATGCGCATTGGAACGATCCTTTTGGAAAGAAGGAGTTACCCTTGCTTTATTTTGCAGTTTTCCTGGGGATATTGATCGCAGGGGCAGGTAAGTTTTCTTTGGATTCAGCAAAGAAACCCTAAGAGAAAAAAACCCAAAATTCCCTAGATTTTAGGAAAAGAATTCAGAAAATACCCAGTTGTGGGTATTTTATTTAAGATTTCCGCGGTTAATTTGCCTTCTCAGAGAAGCTAGCAAAATTTTTGCTCTGGTAATCAATAAAAGGACAAGCATTCTTAATAGAAACCAAATTGAAGAGGAACGGGAAAAGCAGTTTGAGACGGAAGATTGATTTTTTAAAGCAGTCTCAGAGAGAAAAATTCCTTCTCAAACGTGCCGCAATTCACCAAAAAAGAGCCGAGCTTCTCAGCCGCTTCCGGCTCAACTATCTTCCCCTTTGCATGGACGAGGACCTGGAGCGTTATGCGAAATACTTCGCCGAGGAGGAGAGAAAAGGAGGAGGAGAGTAATTGTATTTTTGCAAAATATAAACTCGAGTAAATCGATCAAAAGTTAAACCTGTCTCTTCCTCATTATACTAGCCTTAGTATAAAAGCCACAAAATAAAAAAGGACACTTTTCAGTGTCCTTGCTAAGTAGCGGGAACAGGACTATTTTAAAATACTGGTTAATAATAATTTATGACATCTAGAGGACAAATCGGGGGACAGGTTCATTTTGGGCCAAAAATTTCAAATTCATTTGAATTGATTTCAGTCTACAACCTGAAATTATCAATAAAATCACGATTTATGAGCCAATTAAGTCAGTCGAGATTTAAATGATTTTTTTCTTTTAATGTAAAGATTCTGATTTCAAAAGAATTTTAGCTACTGAGATCAGAAATCGAATTTTTGTGACCTTGCAATTTAGCCATTCCTAATCCATTTGAGTGATTTCGAATTTCAGCCCTCGAACAATTCGTACCGTGCGATATGTACGAGCTGTACGAAGAGTACGATTGGATAATCCCCTTTCTACTATTTCCATTTTGTCATGCTACTGACATCAATTGGCCATTTCGCAACAAATCTAATCAGCCCCCTCCTCAAAGTCCTCTTTGACAATTGGGATAATAATTAGATTTTCTTTAAACCTATTCCCATTTCTTACCATTAGGTCCTGCCAAGAAGGAGTATCATTTTTAAAATCATAACGAAACACTTTCTTACCATTATAAAAAACATCAAAATAATCAAGGTTATTAAAGTTACTGCTAGGGTCTACATTTGGACTCCATTGATAGCTTAAAGTATCAATATCACCGTTTCCAAAATCTAGATACCTATCACCTTTTCTCCCTACACCAATTACTTTGAAACCATCTTTTTCGGTATAGTAAAGCGTATCGGAAGTTACTAGAGTGCAGAATGGTTCACTTAGATTTGTGCATAATTTCAAATCTGAAATTTTATAGTTCCCTTTTACTGAAAAATAATCTTCTCCATCTGCTGTTTCAAGTCTGATAAAATGACTCCATATCGGTGGTTCACCTGGTGATTCTTGTGGTTGGCATGAAAATGAAAACAAAGCACCTGCCAAAATTAATAGGAAATTTCTCATTCGATTTTAAGGATATAAGAGTAATTCTCTCATAATACATCTCATTATTTGGCCTAATACTATACAGCAATTCCAGATAATCATACATGATCACCGCCAAGCCGCTTGTCAGCTCTTTGCCATTGTCTAGATACGAATTTGTTCTATTCCTCCATATTGATATCCTAGACCTGAAAGATCCACTCCCTAAGGGCCATAATGCGCCTCCTGCACGATCAGCGGGCCTGTACTCATAATCCGGAACTGGTCAAACCAGGCGTTTTCAGATGTTTGGTTTACCAAGTAGGTTTCTATGTGTCAAACTTTCTTGATCGCCAGCTTTTGCATCAGTTCCTCGTGATTATTTCTGTCGTCCTTACTTAGGACGACTTTACCTTGCTCATATAAGACGGAATCCGAATCATATAAGGCGTAGCTCTACTGGGGAAAGAACTAATGAAAATGTTTATATTCTATCGTACTACTCGGAAAGAGAAAAATGGTCTAGCCCAGTCGATACTATCTGGTAAACCTAATTTAGTATTTGTGTATTCATTAATCAAAAATTGATTTATATCAATTCCTGAATTAACCAAAAAATACGACGGGCCTACACCGGAAATTATTTTTTTAAATCCAGGTGGTGGATTTATAATTGCAGCCTTTCCTTTGATCTCTCCAGTACTAAATAACAAATTAAAAACTCCCTCATTTAGTAAAACCAATTTACCTGAAAGTTTATATTCTGATCCTGTATAATTTAATATTAGTTTGTTTCCAGCTTCACTAAAAGGTAAAATTTCGCCTTCTCCATTCAAAATTTTCACTTTATCATTCGCACCTGGTTGATTTGTAAGAAATTTTGATTTATCCCCTAGCTCACGAATACTTAAAAATGGATCGAAATCAAAGTTTTCAAACAGGTATTGGACTGAATTTTCCCGATCTGCCATAATTTTTGGAATTAAAACTTCAATTTTCAACGTATCTCCAATCTTAAAATTTTCCCTGGCAGGTGTAATTGTAACCGGAAAGTTAAACTCTTTCGATAGGTACAATGTGTCATCCTCACCACATGAGAACGATAATAGAGCAAGGGATACAATTAGCCTTACATGTCGAAAAAAATCAAATTTAGTTATTTTAATATCCATAACTCTGTATTAGTTGATTAACTTGTGAGGATTGCAAATTGTTGTTTCTGCCTAATAAATCTGTTTTGAATTGAGCTACAGATAACACCCCACTATTTAGACTTCCAAAGATCATATTTGGTGTATAAAGATTAGCATTATCAACTACACCTGTAATTCCAGGCTCCCCAGTATCCGTAAGATCGAAATACAATCCACGCGGGATCCAATAATTTGATTTTGAAGTATCAGATGGTTTTTGATTTTCAAGATTCAAAATGAAATTATCAGCAATCGCTTGGCCTGCCCCACCTGATACTCCTCCATAGTACATACTCCCATAAAGTCCCCCGACATATGCACCCCAAGCTTCTGCTACAGCTATCCTCCCACTTCCGGTTGTGTTTTTAGATCCATATCCACCGTTTGAAACAATATAGGAAATATAATCAGTCCAGTATCCATTCCCAACCAGAGTGTAGTGGGTAGCATGACCCATCTCATGATAAATAGTTTCAATAATTGAAGCTGCAAACTGAGTTTGGGAACTACTTGATCCATATCTTAAAGTGATATCTGGGACAAGATTTTGCATTATTTGTTTAGCAACAACACCAATGGGTCCTGTAACACCGGCCAGATAAAAATCTAAACCTAGGGAAACAATAGATGTATTAAATAAAGTACGAAGCATTGGTGCAGAGGCAGTTTGGGTAATTCGTGAGGAAATCCAAACATTTAATGCTTCCGATGTATAATTAATTCCAAGTTGGCTATTTTTTAAACCTGCATCTCGGATTGTATTCCAAGTATGTGCGGCAACCCACTGAGTAGCTGCATTAGTATTGGGATTTGAATTGTATTGAAATGTGTATGAAACATTTGCTAAATCAGAGGTATTGAATTCTCCCAACGTTTTATTAACTGGAATGACAAATTGCCAAAATTTCCATACATTGTTGATCCCACGAATTTTTGTAGATCCATTAGAAAACTGGACAGATACTATTGCTTTTTTTCGATAGTTTACACAAATCGAATACTGACCATTTGGCCTGGTTAATATTCTACGAAGTTTGAACCACCTTCTGCTTTTAACCAAAACTCCACCTAAAGGCACATCCGCATTAATTGAATTATCTCGCACTTTAATAGTCCCGGCCACAACATTTGTTGAATTTATTCGTGCATTTGTATCTGTAATAACTTCATCTTCATTTCCGGAAATTTCCATCATTAAGTTATACAGTTCTTTGCGGTTTATTCCTAAATCATCAAGGGTTTTTGTTGCGTTTAAGGTATTACTTACAAGAGTTTCCCTTGCAATTGCACAGTTCGGATCAGTACTATTTGGGTCATAGCACCCTGGACGGGGAGTCCATGGGTCTACGTCTTGGATATCTCCGTCATCCTCGTGGTACAAATAAACATCGGAGAGAATGTCATAAGGGACATTAATATTTATTGAATATTGGAAAGGGATAAGTGTATAGAAATATGTAATTCCATCTGTGCCTACTGCAGGATCATGATAATAGTCCCCAATAAATTGAATGTCTTGATCCAGCGGATAATCCCACAAATCATACCCAGTCTGTTCCAAAGCAATAAGTTGATCGTAATTCTGAGGCTTAAATTTAACATATTTATGAGTAGGACTAAGGCTAGTGGAACAATTAGAACATCCTAACCTTCTATTTTCTTTCCGATATTTCGCTTCAAGAATCTGCATAGCTAATTTAGCGTTTTCAATAGTGAAAGGATTCGTTCTTTTATTTCCCAAAATCGTAAGATTTTCAGGATCACCTTTACCAACCAATTCCTCTGTTGGATTTTGGTCAAGTTCATTAACTTCGCAAGATTGAATAAAAATCAGGCTCAGAAATAAAAAGAGTAGAATTTTGATTTTCATGGTCAACTAAGTTTTATAAAATAATTTTAATGTGATTGTGATTATGTGAATTATAAATATTTTTGTCAATATAAAGAAATACAAAAATGGACTCCTGATTTACCAAGATTTTCTAATAAGTTAGGAGGAAATTCAAAATTTGTTTGTTCAGACATTTCAGAAATAAACCAAATAGAAATACTCTCTTTTTTGATTCCCAGTGATTCCAACTTATCAGAATTTATTTCGATTATGTCAAGAATTCTATTTAAACAGGTCCAATAATTCTCTTTAAAATCACAATTGAATTCAAATCTACCTGTCTGATTATCCCATTCAAAATCCAATCCAAAAACTGAACTTATTTCTGGATATTTATCTTGGCTAAGGTAAATACTAATAATATAATAATTCATGATTTAAAACATTAACCAAAGACTATTTTTTTTCGGAGAGGTAGTCCGTTATATACTATTTAATTTTAACTAAAATATTTTCTATCAAAAACTATTGAAGTTATGTTTCCCACCTAAGGATTTCAAAGCATTTTGAGTCTCTTCATCTTCGCATACAGCCTGTATTCTTTCAAAAGTTTGAAATTTGAAATTTTCTGATGTTACATTTTTTTTAATTAATTCAAGACTCTGGACCAAGTCATCAATTAATTTCCAATCATTATCATTCATCAATGAAATCTCATTTTTCTTCCTCAAGCGAGCCCACAAATCAATATCGCCAGAATATTTTTTATAAATATTTAACTTTTCTATTGTTAACATAACTAGTAGACATTATGGTAGATGATGTTATTATTCCCTCTCAATATCGGATATTCTGATGTCCTCCAAACACTATTTAGACGTACTCCTGTATTAGCATTTTGAAATACATTCACAGAACCCTGAGCATTCCTAGCAAAGGATGAAGATGCCCACCTCCACAAGGGTGCTGTGACATTGTAAGAAGTTAAATTTGTTAGTCTTGTCAGGAGCCTTCCCTGTAAAGTCATCTCTAATGTCCTACCTCCAGTACTCAAAGCAAAGTTTTCTGCAGCTTCTCTTGCTAAGTTTCCGCCAGACCAAAATACTCTTCCATTTGATCCAATAGAACCACCTGCTGCCAATACCTCATCTGCATATCCAGCACCGCTCAAAGGCAACATCAACATATTGTTGATGACTCCATACCCTGCTCCTACAAAAGTACGGAAATCAGAATACCACTGCGACTGTGGAGTATATCCAGTTCCATAATCCCTCCCATAAGTACTATTTGTAATATTTTGGGCATACCACAAATCCGCTGCTCTACCTAATACTCCTGGCCACCACCTTGGGGCAGTTACAGTAAACTGATCAAGGTTAAGATTGATACATTCAGGACAGTTATCATTTTTCGCCTCATTGGTTTGTGATTCCGTTGCATCTGAATTACTACCCTCGTTTTTCGGTTTCTTTTCCTTGGAACCGTCTCCCTTATGTCCTCCAATGTAATTCCCGTTTCCATCATCACCCACATACCCATCAAATACAACTCCCCCCATCACCGAATACGCCTCCATCCCGTCTGGATCGATAAAGCGCATCGGGTTATTCAATGCATAGTTGTATGGACTATGTCGCCTTGCTTTCTCCGCCAGCGGATCATGCACAAACCATCTCCCAATCGCAGGAATATAGAATCTAGCTCCATAATCGTACATAATCACGCCCAAGCCGCTTGTCAGCTCTTTGCCGTTGTATAAATACGGATTTGTTTTGATTCCTCCATATTGGTAACCAAGACCTGATAGATCCACACCCCAAGGGTCATAGTGCGTCTCCTGCACGATCAGCGGACCTGTACTCATGATCCGGTACTGGTCAAACCAGACGTTTTCAGCCGTTTCATTGACCAAATAGGTTTCTATGTACCCATCCTTTTTGATCGCCAGCTTTTGAATCAGTTCCTCGTGTTTGTTTCGGGCTTTTTTGGATAAGATGACCTTTCCTTGTTCATATAGATTACTGTCTGCATCATAAAGCGCATAGCCCATATAGGCTTCCGGAGCCGGCTTTCGCTGGACTTCTGAAATTACTAAGGCAATCAATCACTTTGGCAATGGTCCCTTAATTTGGGATTATTATGACTAATACCTTGGTAACAGAGAGGGTAAAAAGCTGCATTTACTTTTTATTTTAGCCTAAAATATTCTCATAATTCTCAATAATACACTCCTCTCTATCAAAACAAATATTTAATAGTTTATCTGTACTCATCTTTACATACAATTGTAGTATTGGAACAGAATCATGAAAGATATAATTCCCAAAAAACTTCCTATTTGTTAGTAATATTTTATTTTCTTTAGGATCAAATTTCCATTGGCCTTGCTCAACTATTGGATTTTCAATATCACCTCCATAGCAATCATTTAGTATAGAATAATTTCCATTTTTGTTCAATACCAAAAGATCAGGACATTCAATCTCCCCTTTTTTTGTTTCCTCTGTTCCTACGTACAACCAATGACCTATTAAATTTTCATTAATACTTTGAGAGCAAGTTCTATTGCTAAATAGAAATACTACTAAAACTAAATTAAAACTTATTTTCATAGTTACGTTATAAATTATCGTCCAAAGAAATATGGAGTTGGATCAACCCAATTCCCTTTTACCATTATTTGTACATGAATGTGTGGAGTTATGCCTTTAGGGTAACCCAATGCTCCTAAATTAGCAGCTGTGCCAATTATTGTTTGCCCAGCTGTAACATTATATTTTTTCCAAGCATTCACACCAGAAGGAATATTAACATATAATATTCTTACTTTATCAATACCTAAGGTCGAGTTAGAAGGTGTGATATCGATCATAGGCTTTCCAGAGGTAGCCCCAGTATAATTCACAGCACTACCTGTAACCGGAGACACCAAATTTTGACCCACAGTCGTTAAGATATCAATACCCATATGCTTCCTGCCACCTCCATCTCGAGAGGCTCCAAAGTGCCCACTTCCATAAGCATCCTGCCCTCTTAATGCTCCACCGCTTGGATTTATTAAATCACTTACATTTTGAGCCCTTTCCGCAACCATTAAATTTGGTAGAGATCTTTCTGGAAAGGACATACTTGAAGCCATATTTTCATTTACCCTTAATCCAGCCCTCTGCCTAATTTCATTATTTACTCTATTTCTCGATTCTTGTTGTTGCTTGGCTCGTTCTGCATTTTTACGTTGGACTTCTTTTCCTCCTCCATTTGGGGATATTGGCATGTTTACGTCTTCAGGAGCTAAATACCCATCTACCGTAATCCCCCCCATCACCGAATACGCCTCCATGCCATCTGGATCGATAAAGCGCATCGGATTGTTGAGTGCGTAGTTATACGGACTTTGCCTTCTAGCCTTCTCCGCTAGCGGATCATGCACAAACCATCTCCCAATCGCCAGGATATAGAAACTCTACAACTATAAGTTGTCCTAGACTTTAACTAGCTCCTTATATACTCAGAAAGGCCCATATTATCAAAATTTAGTTATAAATTTAAAACTATAAAAAAACAAGGCAAATGACCCAACCACAAAAACAAATGAGAATAATCCATATTTCCATTTTTGTCTCTTTGTCCATTTACTAAATTGTCTGAAATAATTGAGGTATTTATCATCTTTAAAAACTGTAAAATGGCAAATTATATATGCAACTATAGCACATATCAGAAAGGGAGATTCAGAAGATTTAATTGGATGCTTAAAAATGCTATTTAATATATCAAAAACACCCATAATTATAAAAAATAATACAATAACAAGTCCTGCCCCCGAAATCATTATAGAAAACCCATATCTTTTATCCTCCCAAATTTTATTTGTCACTTCTAAATGTGTTGTTCCCTGCTCTTCAAACTTTTTCTTTACGGCTGGAATTCTTCCTATAAGAACAAAAGGATTCAGTTTATTAAAAAATATGTGCCGCTTAGAATCAGCCACATAAATACAGTAATGTATGATATTAAACAACATTTCAATTTTCATAAACATATCTTATCGACCATGATAATAATTCACTGCTTTACCACCAAGATAGCCCCCAACATAACTTCCTCCTATCCCAAATCCAAAACCTCCAATTACGCCTCCGATAACTGCTCCCGGAATTGCTCCAACTCCACCAAATAGTGCACCAAAGCTTGCTCCAATTAAAGCACCAGCTTCTGCACCAGCTATACCTCCTACAATACTTCCCATACTACTAGCAGCTGCCATTTGCGAATTATATCCAAATTGGCCCCGATCTTTCTGATATCCAACCCTTGTATTATAAATTCCAATTAATGCCGAACCAAAAATTGTAGCTCTACCAGCTAGCTTAAAATTACTAGCTGCCTTTAAAGCTCCTGAACGGCTTCCTGTGTATTGATTACCACCCCAGGAGTTATTATAGTATTTCCCGTTCTGGCCAAGCCACATACCTTGAGAAGAAGTCAATCCTTGTAACGCTCCATAAATTCCGCCACCAATATCTAAGGCTAAATTTGAGTTGCTGAAATCAATACTGCTACTTCCCAAAAACCGATTATTAGCTAATGTTTTTGCACCTACTACTCTTCCTGTCCTCTCAAAATAGCTTTCAATGTAGGAATGATAAATTTCTCCTGACCTACCATTACTGAAAACTATCAAATCTGTTTTTATGGTATCTGTGGTATAAGATCCACTAAAGGACATAGACCCTGTACTATTTCGAGCGCTATAAGTCCCATATCCATCCGAATAAGTAAAATCTCCATTATCCTGTGATGCATTTTCTCCAGAATTTACAGGAGTACCCTGAACCGAATAAGGAGCCATCCCGTCTGGATCAATAAACCTTAGGGGGTTATTGAAGGTATAATTATATGGGGAATTACTTCTCATCAACTCCGACAAAGGATCATGCACAAACCATCTCCCAATCGCCGGGATGTAGAATCTTGCTCCGTAATCATACATAATCACTCCAAGGCCACTAGTCAGCTCTTTACCATTATAAAGGTAAGGATTCACCTTGATTCCTCCATATTGGTAACCAAGACCTGAAAGATCGACTCCCCACGGGTCATAGTGGGTTTCCTGTACGATCAGCGGACCTGTACTCATGATCCGGAATTGGTCAAACCAGACGTTTTCAGCCGTTTCATTGACCAGGTAGGTCTCGATATAGCCATCTTTCTTTATCGCAAGCTTTTGAATCAGTTCCTCGTGCTTGTTTCTGGCTTCTTTGGATAATACTACCTTGCCCTGTTCGTAAAGTACCGAATCCGAATCATAAAGGGCATAGCCCATATAGGCCTCGGGGGCGGGTTTTTGCTGAAGTTCTGTAATCACCAGAGCGATGACATTTGCTATGGCCAGTTCATTGGGACCGGTAGCCCGCAAATTTTGACCAAATTCAGTCAACTGCTGGATCATCTTCGTATTTGCCCCCGTTCTTATAAAGGATACCGGATGGAGGCGCGTTTTTCGTGGATCCATATATTTCCCAAAAACTCCGATTTCCACACTGTCTCCCTGCTGCACTTCCTGACTTCGGGAAGGACCAAGTATTCTTCCACGATCCGCATTGAGCCACGCTGTCGCATAGCCACCCGGTGTCTTGTTATGCTCACTTGCGCCTTGGCGAGATTCCTTGATATTGTCAAACAGCTCCTCTTCCTCCTCGGCCTTTTCCGGCTCCATGGTAGCCATTCTCAGCGTGGACTGTGGTGCACGGACTACCTGACGTACATTGCCCAAGTGATCTTTGACGAAGAATTCGTATTGGAACGCTGAATTCTCATAGGCCGCGCGTCCTTCTTCATGCATGATATAGGACAGGGTATTGGCTCCCGTATTGATTTTTTCAAACACAAATTCCCCCAAATAATCCAAGGTAGTGGTAGTGGCCCCTTCTACATTTACTTGGCGAACCTTCACCCCTTCCGCATTGTACCAATAGGTGAGGCTTCTTCCAGTCCCTGAGAATATGATGGACTTGGGAAGGTTTAGATGATTGTAGGTAATGACCACACTGTATTGATCATTATTCA
>NZ_QEIG01000016.1 GCF_014324365.1 Algoriphagus sp. AK58 | reverse complement strand
TTCCTGTTTTTATTCCCCGTTCCTTCCGAACAGGGTTGCAAAAGTAAGAAGATCTTTTCACCCCGCAAGAGAAATCTGAAAATATTTTTTTTCTTTTTCCCTCCCCGAATTCCAGAATCGGATTCTATTCCTTTTCCAAATCTCTTCTACTCCCGATTTTCAATCTTACCCCCGTGCCGTTCGCGTCGTTTGGGAGTGCAAATATCTGAGGATTTTATCAGCTGGCAATACCTTATTCGATAATTTCCTCAACTTTTTCCTAAGTGGCTGAAATTGAAAAGGAAATTTTTCACCAAATAAAAAAGCCCTGCCAAAGAAATTAGCAAGGCTTTAAACTCTCTAAATTTTGATTTTTAAAGCTTTTTCAAAACAATATTTCGCCAATAAACCTTGATCCCTCCACCATCATGAATCTGAAGTAGCACTCCACCTTTTCCTTGGCCTATTTTTTCATCTGAAAAATTAACCATCTCTACGCCGTTGACATAGGAGGTGACATTATCTCCCTTCACCACAATCTTCATCTTATTCCACTCACCAAATTTCAACGCTTTGTCTTTGGCGGGATCAGGCTTGATCAACCATCCCCTTCCATAAGACTCATAGATACCACCTGTATCATTACCTGGAGGAGCTACTTCGACTTGCCATCCTGAGACCTTGGTACCATCCACTGTAGAGCGAATAAACACTCCGCTATTTCCATTAGCCTCTTGTTTAAACTCTAATTCAATTTCGAAGTCATCATAGTTTTCTTCTGTACCCAAATAGCCATACCCTTTGTCTGGACCGCTTTCAGAAACCAAAAGTCCATCTTGGACATACCATTTCTCTGTACCGTAGATCTTCCAGCCCGTAAGGTCTTTTCCATTAAACAGCTTTACTTTCTTTTGAGAAAACGACACTTGTGCTACAACAAGCATCAATGCGAGGAGGATGATTTTTTTCATAGGGGTCTAATTTTAATGTTTTTGAACCAGACAGGATCGCCATGGTCTTGTAATGCAATGAGGCCTTTTTTGGCAATTTTATAATCCGGAAAGTCATTCCACTTACCTGAATTTCTTCTCGCTGTCCAATCTTCGGAATAAGGAACAAACTCTACCGTCTTTTTCCCGTTGAGCCAATAACTTGCTCCTTCAAGGGAAAAGATAATTTTGGAGGTATTCCATTCGCCTGCTGGCTTGACCACTCCTTCATAATCCGGCTCATACATCGCATAATCGCCTGCGAGTGATTGCCATTTTTCCAATGGCTGAGCGAATCCCAATTGATCGATGACCTGATATTCCGGACCTGTGTAGTAAGGAGCCTTATATTTAGGGCCTTCCACTACATGGTAGAAAACACCAGAATTACCTCCGGGGGAAATCTTCCAGGTAAATTCCATTTCAAACTCTTCAAACTCCATCGGACCAAAGACGATATCCCCACCAAAGTCCTCTCCACCTGTAGCTCCTAATCCTTTCATGGCACCATCTTCAATGATCCAATTGGAAGGAGTAGAATCCCCATTGAAAGCTCTCCAGCCATCCATCGATGTTCCGTCAAACAAGAGCATCCATCCTTCAGCTTTTTCTTCCTCTACCACTGCCTCGGCAGTTTCTTCTGTTGCTTTGGGCCCACAGGAAAAACCTATTCCCAAAAGCGCAATCCATACGAGATACTTTTTCTTCATAGTGTTTATATCAATTTCATGTTTACAGGATCCCACTTGATAAACTTATCCTGGAAGTAGCTGTCGTTGCAAAGCAAAGCAGGTGCGGCTGCACGGAATCCAAAAACAGGATCCTCTGCTACAGTACCACCTGTGCGAATGGCTCTAAACCAATTTCCAAAATGGTCATAATGCGCTCCCTTCCAAGAACGCTCTGCTTTATAAGACATTTCACGGGGTGGAAGGATTTTAGCCCGCTCTTCCTCTCCGGATGCAGCCCTTAATTTAGCTTGTTCTTGCATAAAAGGATCATCACTTTCTGCGTTGCTGTTCAATTTGACCACCACTTCTTCCCATTTCACGTCCATGGAGCCTTTGGTTCCGACGATTCTAAGGTAAGTTGTTCCGGAAGTTCCATCCACAAAATTGCATCTGAGAGAAAGATTGAAACCCGGATGCTCGGGAGTGTCAGGATAATCAAAACTTCCCAAAAGCACATCAGGAACCTCTCGACCGTCTTTCCAATACCTCAGGCCTCCTAAAGAGGCAATCTTGCTCGGACCTTTGGAATTGGTGATAAAATGCAAACTGGTGAAGAGATGAACGAACAAATCTCCTGACATACCGGTACCATAGTCCAGGTAATTTCTCCAGCGGAAAAACCGCAAGGGATCCCAATTCCGCTGAGCGGTATTAGAAATGTATCGCTTCCAGTCCACCGTTTTCTCATTTCCGTCAGCAGGCACGTTGTATTGCCAGGCTCCTTCGGGGGACATTCTCGCCCAAAATCCTTCGGCGTAAACAATATCACCGATTACTCCGGCTGCCAATAATTCTTTGGCCTTCTCATTTCCCAATGAAGAAATACCCTGCGAGCCAACCACCATGACTTTTCCTGATTTTTTCCAGGCATCGATCACTTCCTGACCTTCCTTTACAGAATGAACCATCGGTTTTTCGCAATACACATGCTTTCCGGCATTGAGTGCATCTATGGATATCTGCTTGTGCCAAGAATCCGGCGTACCAATAATTACCGCATCCACATCGGCTCTTTTGAGAATTTCTTTGTGGTCTTTGGTAAGGAACAGGTGATCACCCCACTTCTTTTTGGCTGATTCTAGACGGCCATCATAAAGGTCGCAAACAGCAACAAGAGAAACATTGGCGTGTTGCAAAGCCGTATTGGTATCTTCGGTACCCATGATTCCAGCTCCGATAAGTGCAAGCCTTATAGGCTTGTCGGCAGCGTCCTCTACAAGTCGGTTGAGGTATTTTACTTGACCGGTTTTTGCCTCGGCCATCAGAGCAGGTGCCAAAGCAGCCGCTCCCGTAGTTAACCCCAACTTTTTGAGGAAGCCTCTTCGGTTATTTTTCATGTTAGCAAACAGGTTTAATGTTAGAGGCCAAAAGTTAATTGAATTTTTTAAAAAAGTCCTGAGAGGTAACTGTAATTTTTACAAATGGAAATCGATTCCCTTTTCCCTCTTTGTCTATAATATTCGGAAATAGTCCGCAGAATGGACCAAACGACTTCCATACCATGAAAAAAGCTCTCCATCCACCAATTTGATCTGAGAATTGGGCAAAAGGGTGTGAAAAAAATCGAGGTGCTTTTCTTTAAACGGAAAAGGTTCTGAGCTCAAAAGCAAAAAATCCGGATTAAGCCTTTTCAAATCTTCCTTTTCCAAAACCGGATATCTTGACGTTTCAACAAGATTTTCAAATCCGGCCTTTTCCAACATGACATTAATAAACGTGTTCTGACCTGCTACCATGAACGGTTCATTCCAAATCAGATAGACACAGGTTCCCTTTTTGGAAATAGGCTGCTCAAAAGAGGATTTGATCTTTTGAATGATTTCCTGTGACTGGTTTTCTGTATGAGTAATCCGTCCAAGGTGCCGAATCATCTCATAATTATCCTCCAATGAAAAAATATCACTCATCCAGACTGGATACTTTTCAGCCAACTTTTCGATCCCCTCCCGATCATTTTCCTCTTTGTTACCGATGATCAAGTCAGGTTTTAGCGAATCAATCACCTCAAATCGGTAATTCTTCGTCCCTCCGACAATCGTTTTACTTTTTCTTAGGTGTTCTGGATGTATGCAAAATTTGGTCACACCGACGATTCGTGCCTCCAAACCCAAATCCACCAAAAGCTCAGTCTGAGAGGGAACTAAGGAAATAATTCGCTCGGGTGGTTTGGGAAGAAATAAGGTTCTGTGGAGTTGATCGGTGAAGTACATGATTGAAAAAGTTACTGGTTATTAGTTATTTGGAAAAAAGCAAAACCATGCCCTCCCAAAAACTAATAACCAATACACTATTAACTGATATATCTAAAATCAAAGCTTGGATCGAAGTCCACCAAGAAGGCATACATCAGATCGATCACCTGCTCGATATCTGCTTTGCTTGCCGTCTCCACGGTCGTGTGCATGTATTTCAACGGCAGTGAAATCAAAGCTGAAGGCACTCCCTCATTAGAATAGGCAAATGCATCGGTATCTGTACCGGTACTTCTGGAAGCTGCTGCCCGCTGGAAAGGAATCTCATTTTTCCGCGCAGCGGCTATGATCAAATCCAACAACTTCTTATGCACCGAAGCACCATAGGTTAACACCGGTCCTTTTCCGGCCGTCTGGTCTCCGCTCGTCACCTTATTATATAAAGGTGCAGTGGTGTCATGACACACGTCGGTGATGATGGCCACATTGGGCTTGATGCGATGGGCAATCATCTCAGCTCCTCGAAGGCCGATTTCTTCCTGAACGGCATTGACGATATAGAGACCAAAAGGCAATTGTTTACCTGATTCTTTGATCTTTCTCGCCACTTGGGCGATCATATAGCCACCGATTCTATTGTCAAGCGCTCTTCCTGACCAGAATTTCCCGTTGAGTTCGATCAGTTCATCTTGGAAGGTAATTACACAGCCCACATGAATTCCCATTTCCTCCACTTCGGCTTTGGAACGAGCCCCGACATCAATGAAGATATTATCCAAAGTCGGTGCATCTTCTTTTCCTTCTTTGCGCACATGGATGGCCGGCCAGCCAAAAACACCAGGGATAATGCCTTTGTCTGTGTGAATGTTCACCCGCATGGAAGGTGCGATCATGTGATCCGAACCACCATTTCTTCGAACATAGATATAACCGTCATCTTTGATGTAATTGACAAACCAACTGATCTCGTCCGCATGTGCTTCGATGACTACTTTGTATTCTGCCCCGGGATTGATCACCCCGACGGCTGTACCATAATTGTCAGTAAAATACGTATCCACAAACGGCTTGATATAATCCAGCCAAATCTGTTGACCCGAAGCCTCAAAGCCGGTTGGGGAGGCGTTGTTGAGGTAAGTTTTCAGGAATTGAGTTTCGTTTTCAAATTTATTCATAGAGTCAAGATTCTAAGGTCGTGTGATTTGATATTGAGTTAGTAGGTTATTGATTTGGAGAACCCAATTCGACTTTTTGCAGATGGTAGAGTATTTGAAAAATGGATTCCAAAATCAACTTTTCAGGATTAGCCACCAATTTCTAATAACTCAAAAACCAGTAACTTTTTTTCTAAAGCGGAATATTCCCGTGCTTTTTTCTCGGGAGTTTGTCCACCTTGTTTTCCAGCATTTTGAAGGCTTTAATCAGTTTGATTCGAGTGTCAGAAGGGACAATGACTTCATCAATAAAGCCACGATGAGCCGCTCGATACGGGTTGGCAAACTTGGCGGTGTATTCATCCACTTTTTCCTGTAGTTTGGCTTCCGGATTTTCGGCTTCGGCGATTTCTTTTTTGAAAATGATCTCCGCAGCGCCTTTTGCTCCCATCACCGCAATCTCGGCAGTCGGCCAGGCATAGTTCATATCCGCCCCGATGTGCTTGGAGTTCATTACATCGTAGGCACCACCATATGCTTTTCGGGTGATCACGGTAATTCTTGGAACGGTGGCCTCAGAAAATGCATAAAGCAACTTCGCCCCATTGGTGATGATGCCATTCCACTCTTGGTCTGTTCCCGGCAGAAAGCCCGGCACATCTACCAAAACCAGCAAAGGCACATTGAAGCTATCGCAAAAACGGACAAATCGGGCAGCCTTCACCGAAGCATGATTATCCAATACACCCGCCATAGATTGAGGTTGATTGCCTACAATGCCTATGCTACGCCCTGCAATACGGGCAAAACCCACCACGATATTATCCGCATAGTTTTCATGGACTTCGAGAAAAGACTCCTCGTCCACGATTCCCCTCACCACATCCCGCATATCGTAAGGGTGATTTGGGTTTTCTGGAATAATCGAGTCCAAGGCTTTTCTGGACTCATCTTTTTTCAACTCATACGGATAAACCGGAGCCTGATCCTCGCAGTTTTGAGGAATGTAACTCAGCAATCTCTTGATGTGGCGTATCGCCTCTACTTCATTGGCGCAGGCAAAATGGGTCACCCCTGACTTAGTGCTGTGGGTCGAGGCACCTCCAAGTTCTTCTGCGGTGACGGTTTCCTGAGTCACCGTTTTCACCACATTGGGTCCCGTCACAAACATGTAAGAAGTATTTTCCACCATCAGAATAAAATCCGTAATCGCAGGTGAATACACAGCGCCACCTGCACAAGGTCCCATGATGGCGGATATCTGAGGAATGACGCCGGAAGCCAAGGTATTTCGGTAAAAAATATCCGCATAGCCTCCAAGTGAATTGACGCCTTCTTGGATTCGAGCACCGCCTGAGTCATTCAAACCGATCACCGGTGCCCCGTTTTTCATGGCCAAATCCATGATTTTACAGATTTTTTCCGCGTGAGTTTCAGAAAGCGAACCTCCAAAAACGGTGAAATCCTGAGAAAAAACATAGGTCAATCGACCGTTGATTTCACCATAACCCGTGATTACACCATCACCGAGGTAATGCTCCTTGTCCAAGCCAAAATCCTTGGCGCGATGCATCACAAACTTGTCGATTTCCTCAAATGTACCTTCGTCAAGAAGCAAATCGATTCGCTCTCGGGCGGTTAGTTTTCCTTTTTTATGTTGGGCTTCTATTCGGGATTTCCCTCCTCCAAGCTCCGCTTCGGCATTTTTTTTGGCCAAAAGTTCGATTTTCTCTGCATTGCTGGGAAGGGTATACACTGGATTTTTTGGGTCAGTCATATTCGGGATTTTCGTTCTGCCACCAAATATAGTCCCTTGAGTGGATTGGAAAATTGAAAAATTAGAAGAATGGAAATTGAAGCGCAAAAATTCGATTTACCAGTAATCTTATTCTTTTTCACGCGATTACTCCTTTCAACCTTGTACTTTTCAAAAACTTTCTATATTCGCCCATCCAAAAATTTTGGCAGAATTATGAGTACCAGAAAGGCCGCGGTGATCGACATGGGGACCAATACATTCCATTTGTTATTGGTGGAATTGAACGGTGTCGGTTTTAGAACACTTTATAAAGAAAAGATCCCGGTCAAACTCGGTCAGGGAGGAATCAGCCAAAATCAACTTGCCCCGGATGCCCAGAAAAGGGCTTTTCATACACTCAAACATTTCAAAAACCTGATAGATGGCGA
This sequence comes from Algoriphagus sp. AK58, assembly GCF_014324365.1. GTDB lineage: Bacteria > Bacteroidota > Bacteroidia > Cytophagales > Cyclobacteriaceae > Algoriphagus. Next base: position 75,408 of record NZ_QEIG01000016.1, on the reverse strand, counting down.
AGGCATCGATCAGGTTTTTGCTTTTGCGACCTCCGCTGTCCGAAACGCTGAAAATGGAGCTGAATTTGTCCAAAAAGTGAAGGAAGAAATCGGCATTGAAATCCATGTGATCTCAGGAGAAGAGGAAGCCCAATTGATCTATGAAGGTATCAATCTCTCCGGCTCACTCAATGGCCACATTAACCTAATGATGGACATCGGTGGGGGTTCGGTAGAATTTATCATCGGAACCTCACAGGAAGTTTTTTGGAAACAAAGCTTTGAAATCGGTGGACAGCGGCTGTTGGATGCCTTTCATTACCATGATCCGATTTTACCCGAAGAGGTGGAAAAACTGGAATCACATTGCTTCAGCAAGCTTCAGCCTTTATTAGAGGCTATTGAAAAATACAAGCCAAGTGGATTAGTTGGCGCATCAGGTACCTTTGATACCTTGACCGATATCTACTACGAATCCATGCTGCAATGCAAACTCACCGGTCAGCATGTTTTTGAATTGCCGACTTCTGAATTTGAGCGGATTTTTCAAATGCTCAAAACCAAAAACCGGGAAGAACGCCTGAAAATCCCGGGCATGATCGCCATGCGGGTAGATATGATCGTCGTGGCTAGCTGCCTGATCGAATTCATCCTGCGTTACGTACCCGTAGAGGCCATCGTTTGCTCGCACTATTCTCTGAAAGAAGGAGCCGTTTCCCGATTGCTCGCCGGCAAAGTGGCGGTTTGATTTTTTAATTTAGCCACAAAGGGATAGTTTGAATTTGCAGAAAGGTCTCAAAAAACCATCTGTGTATCTGTGGCTATTTGAAGAATAAAAAAATCATCTGTGCATCTGTGGCTTCACACCTTATCTTTGGGCCACGAAAAACACCCTCAAATGCAAAATTTCTCCTACGATCACCTGTACCGTTTCACCTATGACATGCTAACCAAAATAGGATGCCCGGAGTCCGATGCCAAAATCGCTACGGAAGTCCTGCTCTCGGCAGACCTGCGCGGAGTGGACAGTCATGGTGTGGCTAGACTGAGTGGTTATGTGAGACTGTGGGAAAAAGGAAGAATCAATGCCACTCCCAACGTGCGGGTAACCTACGAAACGCCCTCCACGGCTGTGGTCGACGGAGACAGTGGCTTAGGTCTGGTCGTGGCTCCTTTTGCTATGAAAGTGGCCATTGAAAAAGCCAAAAATGTGGGAACCGGCTGGGTTTCGGTGAAAAACTCCAACCACTACGGCATCGCAGGTTACCATGCCATGATGGCTTTGGAGCATGATATGATCGGAATTTCCTTGACCAATGCAAGTCCTTTGGTCTCTCCTACTTTCTCTAAGGAGCGATTGCTAGGTACGAATCCGATTTCTGTTGCAATTCCCGCCAAAGAGGAGCCTGCTTTTGTCGCCGACATGGCGACAACTACTGCCGCAAACGGGAAGCTGGAAATCCTCCAGCGCAAAGGTTTGGATACCCCAACAGGCTGGGTACAGGACAAAGAAGGTAATCCAACCACCTCCGCGAATGGAGTGAAAGATGGCGGTGCTTTGTTGCCCCTTGGTGGAGACAGGGAGCACGGTTCGCACAAAGGCTATGCATTAGGAGCAATTGTGGACATTTTCTCAGCGGTACTTTCCGGAGCAAATTACGGACCTTGGGTTCCACCGTTCGTGGCATTCCTAGACCCTCTTCCTAACTTAGTGGGAGAAGGAATTGGTCATTTTTTTGGCGCGATGCGTGTAGATGCCTTCCGACCAGCCGATGAATTCAAATCCCACATGGACAATTGGATTCGTCGATTCCGCTCGGCAGAACCCACACCCGGAAACGAAAAAGTGCTGATCCCCGGAGATCCTGAGCGGGAATTGGAAGCTATTCGAAGAGCGGATGGAATTCCTTTGCTGGATCCCGTGGTGAAGGACTTGACTCAATTGGGTGAACGGTTTGGAGTGAAGTTTTGATTTCAGATTTCGGATTTAAACAAACCATTGCTGAAGAAAAGATCTTCACTTCAAAAACCAACTGCCAATAGAACCTAATTCTCATTATTTCTGTACTTTAGAATATGGAATGGAAAGAAAGAATTGTTTCTGATAAGAATGTACTTCTTGGTAAACCTATTATAAAAGGCACTCGGATTTCTGTGGAATTCATTCTGGAAAGACTAGCTGATGGTTGGTCTGAATCTAAAATTTTGGAATCCTATCCGCACTTGAAGAAAGAAGACTTACAGGCAGTTTTTGTCTATTTAAATGAATTTGTCAAAGATGGATTGATGGTAGAACTTCGTAGCAGGGTTTCCTAATCAAGTTCAAGAAATGAGCGATTCCCCGAAAAAATTCAAACTTGACCGAACTTCTTTCGAAGCCAGAAATGCCTCAGAACAGGTTAATTATGGGAAAGCCTATCAAAACACAACTTGGCAAGAGCGACTTCGGATTCACCAATATTTAATTAGCATTGCCTACGGATACGATTTGGATAATCCGCCGCGAATGGACAAGACTTTTTTTCAGATCAATAAAAGAGAATAACTCTTCCCTCCATAATTCCCTTTTTGCCAAAAGCCTCATTTTCCCTTTTTCTGCCTAGTTTAGTCTTGAAATTGCCCCAAGCCCCAACTGGAAGAAAATGAAAAGAAGTTCACTAAGGATCATAGCCTTTTTAATAGGAGTTAGCCTGTTTTCCTGCAGTCCTAAAGCCACGTTCAGAATCATCGATAAGCCAATTACCTGGAATGCCGAAAGAGAACAACTCTCCATCCAATACCTGAAAGACCGGCATGGCTTGGAGAAAACAACCGCCACCATCGAACCCAAAATGGTGGTCGTTCACTGGACAGCTATCAATAACATCGAAGTGACTTTTGATGTGTTTAATCCTCCGACCCTTGGTGGACGGGCAGATTTGACGGGCGCCAGTAATCTGAATGTTTCCAGCCAGTTTTTGATTGACCGGGATGGGACAGTTTTCAGACTTTTACCCGACACGACCTTTGCTCGGCACGTGATTGGCTTAAACTATTTGGCCATCGGCATCGAAAACATAGGCAGCGACGACATGCCGCTTACCAAAGCCCAGCTCTTAGCCAATGAAAAACTAATCCGATACCTAAAGCGAAAATATCCCATCGACTATGTGATAGGGCATCACGAATACCAGAATTTCCAGAAAACTGATCTTTGGAAAGAAACGGATCCCAATTACCGAACCGTCAAAACCGATCCCGGAGACAAATTCATGAACCAGCTCAGAAAAAAATTGACTGACCTTAATCTTAAACCAGTTCCAAAACTCTAACTCATCGCTGTGATCTGGATCTTCTTCACCGTGGTCTGTGTCCTCACAGACCTCTATTTCAAAAAATTAATACCCTATCACCTATTTTCCTGATAAAATTACCCCATGCGCTCCTCCCAAAGACTCTTTTACCTTTTCCTGATCAGCATTCTTTTGGTTGCAGCTTGTAAGTCCAAAAAGCCAGTTGCAACCACTCCTACAAGACCCAGCACTCCCACCTCCACAATTCCTCCTAAAACCAGCGAAACCCTTCCTGCCAAACCGCTGCCTGCAGTTGCTCTAAAACCTTTGGCCTATCGAATGCCCGATATCCCACGGGAATTCCGCGGAGTGTGGATTGCCACTGTCGCCAATATCGACTGGCCGGTATCCCCAGATTCCCCATGGGAAGTTCAAAAGCGGGAATACATCAAGCTCTTGGACTACTATAAAAACCTAAATTTCAATGCGGTCATCGTGCAAATCCGGACTGCCGGGGATGCCTTTTACCCGAGCAATTATGCGCCTTGGTCCAAATACCTGACAGGAAAGCAAGGTAAGGCCCCGGCAACCCAAGAAAATCCGCTGACCTGGATGATCAAAGAAGCACATGATCGTGGACTGGAGTTTCACGCTTGGCTTAATCCCTATCGGGCTACCATGAACCTCGAAACGAGCGACCTCAGTCCCGAGCATGACTTTTTCAAACATCGAAACTGGATGCTAAAATATGGCACCAAGTGGTACTATGACCCGGGATTGCCTGAAGTGAAAAATCACTTATTGGCTATCATCCAAGAAGTCGTGACCAACTACGACATTGATGCGATTCACTTTGACGACTATTTTTACCCTTACAAAGAACCTAAGCTGGAATTCCCGGATAAAGCTTCCTACGACAAATACAAAAAGCCCGGACAGTCGCGGGACGATTGGAGAAGGCAAAATGTCAACGATTTGATTTTGGCACTCAGCCAAACCATCAAGGCCCAAAAGCCTTGGGTGCAGTTTGGGATTTCCCCTTTTGGGGTTTGGAGAAATCAAAGCAAAGACCCAAAGGGATCACCCACTCAGGCCGGTCAGACCAATTACGATGACCTCTACGCGGATGTCTTGCTTTGGATGAAAAACAAATGGATCGACTACCTGATTCCTCAACTCTATTGGAGCATGGAACACCGATTGGCTTCGCATCGCAAACTGGCCGATTGGTGGTCCAACAACAGTTATGGAGTTCCAGTATACATTGGAAACGGGCCTTATAAAATCCGGGAAGACTCCGATGAGGCTTGGAAAAATCCAGCCGAACTCAACACCCAAGTCAACTATGCCCGGACTTTGCCCCAAATCCAAGGCAATGCTTTTTTCTCTGCTAAATCCATTTACATCAAAAATCAGGACATCGCCCAGCGGTTGAAAAACGAGGTGTATGACAGACCCACTCTTCCTCCTTCCTTTGAGCCAAAGACGCCAACGATTATCGATATTCCGGTGGTATTTGATGTAAAAACCACTACCGAAAAGACTCAAATCAACCTCGAAAAGCCGCTCGATCCCGCCATTCGGTATGCCATGGTACAGGGAGGAAATGACCTGAACACCCTTCACGAGGCGATTATTCATACGGCTTGGGTAGGTGGATCGAGAGTCCGATATTTAGAAGTACCGAGTTTGAATACCGAGTATTTGGCCATCCGCTGGATTGATCACTACGGCCGAATCGTGCAGACTCAGGTCTTCCAAACCCCAAAATCCACCCGCCCATGAAAGATATGCTCGTTCGCCTGATGGAACTCCCCGACGCCTCCGAATTGGAAAAGAGACTGTTGGAAAAGGAGAAAATCGTGTTTCGAAGGGCTATCGCTCCTGAAAAACACCTCGTCAGTGAATGGGTGATGGAGCAGTTTGGTGCCTATTGGAAATCAGAAGTTGAGGTAGCTTTTTCGAGACAGCCGGTTTCCTGTTGGATCGCCCAAAGAGGCAATGAGCTCTTGGGCTTTGCCTGCTACGAATGCACCGCTCGCAATTTTTTCGGCCCCACAGGCACCAAAGAATCCGAACGGGGAAAAGGAATTGGCAAAGTTCTCTTGATCAAATCCCTCGAATCCCTTCGGGAAATGGGCTACGCTTACGCCATCATCGGAGGAGTAGGCCCGGCAGAATTTTATGAAAAAGCCGTAGGTGCGAAAATCATAGAAGGCTCCGAAGTCAGTATCTATCAGCATTTACTTAGAAAATCATGACCCAAAATTCCTCCAAAAACCCATGGATTTGGGTGCCCACGCTCTACCTCACCGAATCACTCCCCTATGTGGTCATCATCACGGTATCGGTGATCATGTACAAAAACCTCGGCATCTCCAATGCAGATATCGGGTTGTATACGTCCTTCTTGTATCTACCTTGGGTCATCAAACCGATCTGGAGCCCGATTTTGGAGCTTTTTGGAAATAAGAAACAGTGGTTTCTCAGCATGCAGCTGATTCTTTCCCTGGTCTTTTTGGGGGTGGGATTGACAACGGGAGCGGATCAGTTTTTTACGATTACCTTGGCTTTCTTCTGGATGGGGGCCTTTGCCTCAGCGACCAATGACATCGCTTCAGATGGACTATACCTGATCGCCTTGAAGCCCGATCAGCAGAGCTTTTTTGTAGGAATGCGAAGCACGTTTTATCGTGTTGGGATGATTACGGGACAGGGTTTGATTGTGGTAATTGCCGGAAATTTGGAGCAAAAGTTTAGCGATCCGGCGCAGGCTTGGTCTTGGACCATGATCGGTGTGGGAGCCTTGATGCTGACCTTGACGGGCGCGAATTACCTTTCCACCCCAAAAGTCATCGAGGCACGCGTGGCCAAAGAAGATCAACCCAGTTTTGGCAAGGTATTTTCCACCTTTTTCACCAAAAAAAATATTGGCCTTTCTTTAGGCTTTGTCCTGCTTTATCGACTGGGCGAATCCCAATTGGTCAAGATGGCTTCTCCGTTTTTCCTGGACTCCAGAGAAGTAGGAGGATTGGGCTTAAGTACGACCGAGGTGGGTTTTATTTATGGCACCTTGGGTGTCATCGCTTTATTGGCTGGTGGAATTTTGGGAGGGATTTTGATTTCGCGTGACGGTTTGGGCAAATGGATGATGCCCATGGCTTTTGCCATCAATGCACCGAATATCGGATACATTTTCCTTGCTTGGCTCCAGCCAGAAAGCGTCGTTTTCGCCACTACGGTCGTATTTATCGAGCAGCTGGGCTATGGATTTGGATTTGCTGCGTTTATGGTTTTCCTGATTTTCTTGGCCGAAGGAATTTTCAAAACCGCCCATTATGCCCTTGCAACGGGCTTCATGGCCATGGGCATGATGCTTCCCGGGATGCTGAGCGGATACATGCAACAATGGCTTGGCTATCCCGGATTCTTTGTGTGGGTGGTGATCGCAACGATTCCGGGATTTGTGATGGCGTATGCGGTGAAGTATCCTAGGGAGTTTGGGAAGAAAGCAGAAAGCTAAATTCAGAAATCTGAAACTTCGAAATTCGATGTTCAGCGTTCGGTGTTCGATATTTTTAATAATGAATATCGAACACCGAATGATGATTAGCGAAGTCTGACAAAACATTACACAGAGACGGGAGTGGGGACACTCCCTTGGGCGATCGAAAACTGAAGCTTCGACTGATTAATAATGAATATCTAACGCTGAATGATGAATTACGAAGTGCCAAAAGCACAAAAATGATATGAACAAACACCAAAAAATCGCCCAATGCTTCTCCCCTGCGGCATTTATTCACGATACGGAGGAAAATTACCAAGCCATTGAAAGGCTAATCAGAGAGCAGGAAATCGGCGGGCTAACTTTTTTCCACAGCCGACATTCCGCTGCCGCGAACTTTGAAAAGCGTGCGGAAGTATTAGACGTTTCGGGCACTTTTGAAATGCTGATCGGATTGATCAACCGCTATCAAGCCATTTCCAAAATCCCACTTTTAATCAGCATCGACGGGGAATACGGCTTGGCGATGCGTATAGAGAAAACTCCCCAATATCCTTTTGCCATTACCCTTGGCGCTTTAAAAGAAGATGCGGAAAGATGGGTGGAAGAAGTCGGTTACCGCATGGGCTTGGACATGAAGCGATCCGGCATTCACCTTAACCTTGCTCCCTGCGCCGATGTCAATACCAATCCCAACAATCCGGTGATTGGTTATCGCTCTTTTGGAGATGATCCTGAAAAAGTGGCTCATCTCGCCTTTGCCGCCTATTCCGGAATGAAAAAAGCAGGAATCGGCGCTTGCTTGAAGCATTTTCCCGGGCATGGAGATACGGCGACGGACTCGCATTTGGGGCTGCCGATCCTGAATAAAACCAAGGCTGAACTCGAAACAGAGGAACTTCTCCCCTTTCAATACGGCATCGAACGAGGGGTGGAAATGATCATGGTAGGGCACTTGGCAGTACCTGCTTTAACCGGAGGAAAAGACATTCCAGCCAGCATTAGTCGCGAACTCATTACCGATTTGTTAAAGGCAGAGATGGGCTTCAAAGGACTAGTGATCTCCGATGCCCTGAATATGAAAGCCGTGGCAAACCTCTATCCCGAACCCGGCGAACTCGAATGGCAGGCTTTCCATGCCGGAAATGACATCCTGTGCTTTTCGGATCATGTGAAAGAAGGAATTGAAAAAATCGCCCAAAATGCCTCAGATAAGGAAGTCGATGCTGTTTTTGAAAAAGTTATGGACTTGAAAAAGCGCTTGGGTGTGATGGAGACCAAGACTATTGAGGTTCCTATCTTCGACTGGGAAAGCCACTCGAAACTCCAAAAGGACTTGGCAGAAAACTACGTTTCGGTGATCTCTGGAGAGATCAATCCTGAAGAACTCAAGGCTTTGGCAAAAGCCGGAAAGCTGGGTTACCGGGAATTTTTCACACAAAACTCAAGTATCTTTTCCCAGCACCTGGATTTATCTTTCGCCCCAATCAATCAGGCAGAAAAAGTGGTTTTGGCCGTGTTTGTCCCCAGTCACAAGCCCTTGAATCAGTTTGGAATGGATCAAGGAATACTGGATGAAATCCAAAAATTGGCGAAAAGCAAACCTTGCATTTTGATTCATTTTGGAAATCCTTTAGCCCTAAAGCATTTGGGGAAATTGGAAGATTTTGAAGCGGTGATTTGTGGTTATCAGTTTTTTGGGGAAACACAAAAAAGAGTGGCCGCACTTTTCAAATAACTCCACCTCCATGCAACCCATAGGAGAGCTTTCCAATCTTGCCTAAAAAAATGAAATCGCTAACCACGCTTATATTAGTTTTCCTATTGGCGTTTGCAGCCAAGGGACAAGAATTGATTTTGGCCACCTACCGATACGCAGAGAATGACCGAATCAAAAACATCACTCCTCTGGCAGATGAGATCAGCAGGCAAACCGGGATGCAGGTAAGTGTAAAAAGCTATCCAACTGTTCATGAATTTGTCCAAGCCATCCAAAACGATGAAGTGGATATTGCATTGATCAATACACTAGGATACCTGCTTTTGGAGTCCAGCAATTCAGCCTATTCCATGTACCCTTCACTTGTCTTGCAAATCAGAGATAATGCTAAAGACAATTACAAAACGGCTATAGTCTCAAGTACTGCTTCCGGAATCCGTACCTTGGCCGATGCAAAGCAACAGGCTGAGCAAACTAATTTGCTTTTGGTAAGTCCGGGGTCCACTTCCGGCAATCTGGTCCCCAGACTGATCTTTAATTCTATTGGAATACAGTCTCCTGAGTCGGTTTTTAAATCAACCTCCTACGGAAAAACCCATAGAGCCACTTTGGAAGCGGTGGTGGATGGAAAAGTGGAACTGGGTGCTTTGGGTAGCAATGAGTTTTTTGAGTCTCAAAAAAATCCGGAATTGGCAAAGAAAATCCATTTGGTTTGGCTTTCCCCTGAGATCCCTTTGGGACCTGTTTTGCTACACAAAAAAATCGACACCAAAACTGCAAAAGCCATTCAAAACATTTTCCTTAATCTCCATGAAAGCAATAAAGCTGCGTTGGAGGCAGTCAAATCTGGCTGGAGTGAGGCCAGCCAGACTGACCAATATTCGGCCATCGGCAAGGATTACTACAATTCATTCCTGAACCAGTCCGGGGATAATAAGGGGATGGAGAAGATCCTCAAGCAGTTTTCAAACTAGATTTTTTTAAAAGCCAGTGGTCTTTTTTAAGGCCCAGATCTTAAAATTTGGTCAGAAAAAAGCCCTTCAGACTTTCATCTCCGAAGGGCTTTTTCGATCATTTCTCCACCGAAAAACGATACTCGATGTTATGCACGTACTTCTCGCCAGGATTTAAGATCGGGCTGGGGAAATTGTCATGATTGATGGCATCAGGCCAGTTTTGGGATTCCAGGCAGAATCCCCAATGCTTGTCGTAAACTTTTCCATCCGCACCGGTGAATTTGTCCAGGAAGTTTCCGGTATAAAACTGTACACCCATATTGTCAGAGTACATGTCCATTACGCGGCCGCTCTCCGCATGGCGCACACGGACAAAGTGCTTCATATCCGCTGATTTTTCCCGCTTCATTACCATGTTGTGGTCAAATCCACCTCCATTGGCAGTGATCTGATCGCCGAGAATCTTTGGTGTACGGAAATCGAAAGGAGTTCCGGTCACGTCTTTCACCTCACCTGTAGGGATCAATTCATCATCCACCGGAGTATAGGCATCCGCCCAAAACTGAAACTCATGATCCTGGGCATCCCGCTTCATTCCTCCTAGGTTGAAGTAAGTATGATTGGTCAGGTTGAGGATAGTTTTCTTGTCTGTGGTAGATTCAAATCGGATTCGAAGCGTATTGTCGGCAGTCAATTCCATCCAAAGAGTTGTTTCCAGATTGCCAGGATAGCCTTCTTCCCCATCCACGCTGAGGTAAGTCATTTTCACCCCGACTACGGAATCGTTAGAGTAGGTTTCAGGAGTCCAAACCTTTTTGTTGAAACCTTCTACCCCTCCATGCAGGTGGTTGTCTCCATTGGTTTTGGCCAAGGTATATTTTGTTCCATCCAACGAGAATTCGGCATTGGCGATCCGGTTGGCCACACGACCGGCTGTAGCCCCGAAAAAAGGATTAGGTTTGGTTAGGTATTCCTCCACAGTATCAAAGGTGAGGGTGATATTCTCTTTGTTGCCGTTTTTGTCCGGAGCAATGATTTTATGCACCAAGCCTCCATAGTTGGAGAGTTCGACTTGCATGGTGCCGTTGTCGAGGACATAATGGAACACCGGCTGGCCCTTGTGTTCGGCCACTTGTTCTGCTTTGATCATAAGGTTGATTTCTTCTTTAATAGGTTCTTGGGTTGGTTTTTGGTTGCAGGCAAAAGCCATCGAAAGGATAGCTGCTGTGCCTAGGATTGAGGTGTATTTCATGTATTTTGGGATTGCAATATTTGAATGTGAGAAGCTTTATTGGAGAACCCGGAATCGCTATTCATTATTCGACGTTCAACATTCAATATTAATATCGAATACTGAACACCGAATCTAGAACAGTAAAGGTCTTGTCACTTTTTCTAAATCTACTGTCGCAGATACTTCTGCCGAATCAGATTCAACTCCAGCTGCAACTCATCCCGCTGGATAAATTTCCCCTGAATCATGATCGCTTGAGGCTTTTGCATGGTGGTCAAGTCTTCCAATGGATTTTTTTGTACTAATACAAATTCAGCCGCAGCTCCAGGTTTCAAAACGCCCCACTGCCCTTCCTGCCCCATGTATTTGGCAGGATTGACTGTTCCGGTTTTTAGGATTTCGTAATTGGACATGCCGGCTTTGGACATGGATTCGATTTCTCGATGGATAGAAAAACCGGGAACATTAAAAACCTGAGGAGAATCCGAACTCATGATCATCGGCACTCCGGCTTTGTGAAGTTCGAGAAAAAGCCACTGACGAAATTCCAAATAGGGTTTCACTTTAGCCTCCGCCAACACCCCATCTGCTTCCATTTTGGATTTGGTATTAAACCACTGGGTTACCAATAAGCCGGGCAGGTATAACATCTCGGGTTGCTGACGCAATTCGTAAGCGGGTTGATATCCGAAATAGCGCTCAAACAAAGTCAATGTTGGCGCCATCCAAGTTTTGTTTTCCAAACAAAGCTGAATCAATCCGGCGAGTTTGCTTTTGTCGACCTGCCCGACCAGGTTCATGTTAAAAGGACCGGAAACGGTCGGATCAATCACCGTCCCGTCAGGAAGCATGGCCTCCAAAAACCCGTCAATATGCTCCACCGAGCGATAGCCACGAGTCACGGAAGTAACCAAGCCCACATCTAAGGACACATGGCCTCCATAGAAAATGCCCTGCTTTTTGGCTTCATCCGCGATTGCCAAGAACTTAGGTGTATCCAAACCCGGATGCAACTTGAGGTGATCGTATCCCGCTGCTTTTTGTGCTCTTACCATCGCCCGACCCGCTTCCGGATCAGCGACTGTATTTCCATTAAAAGAGGGGCCAGAGACAAAAGTCCGAGGGCCAAGCAATTCCCCTTTCATCACCCGATCCCGAAGTGCCAAATGGGACTCATGACCGAGCATGCTTCGAATCCTCAGTACGCCATTGGCCAAGTAAAGCATCATCACTTCTTCCTGAAACTCTGGGCCGTACTGCTCGGGATTGGGCAGGTGTCCATGAAATTCGGCCAAACCAGGGAAAATATACATTCCCCGACCATCCAAAGTTCGTACGCCCACTGCTGAAATTTCATTCTCAGGTGCAATCTCCATGATCACTCCGTCCTTGACATAGATCGAATGGTCTTCCAAGACCTTGTCATCCAGCATGGTGATCACATTCAAGTGATTGATCACAAGTTCCTGTGCAAAAACCGAAACAAAAGAACAGCTCAGAAAAAGGAGTGAAAACAGGATTTTAATTGGTCTCATAGCCTGATGGGTTAAGTTGGGAAACTTAAGTTCGGCCTTTCCCTTTTGTAAACCAATCCGGTGGTGGATTTTTTGTTTTTGCCACAAAGACAGAAAGGCGCAAAAGGATGTTTAATAGAGAAAAGGAAAAAGAGTGAAAAACATTATCTGTGCATCTGTGGCCAAAAAAGTGGGGCTGAATCGCTTCAGCCCCTCGTATTTCCAATTTCGTATTTCAGACTTAAGAATTCCACTGCGTGTGGAAAAACTTCCCGCTTGGATCGTCTTTGCGCTGATAGGTATGCGCTCCGAAATAATCTCGTTGAGCCTGAATGACTGAAGCGGAAGACTCTGCTGTGATTCTTCCCAGCAAATAATTGATCCCCGCACTCATCACCGGCAAGGCAAAACCATGCGTCAAACCCAAACCAACCATTTCCGCCAAGGCTTTTCTTCCAGAAATCACTTGGTTTTTCACACCAGCCATTTCAAAGAAGGATACCTGATCGGAATAATTAGCTGAAATTGTCTCCATCAAACCGGAACGAATGATACAGCCATTGGTCCAGATTCGAGCGATTTCGTTGAAATTAAGGTTCCATCCTTTGGTATCTGAGACAGTTTTCATCAAGCGGAAGCCTACCTCGTGGTTGATTATTCGGGCCAAAGCATAGGCTTCTTTGATTTTGGGCAGCCACGCTTCGAGTGAACCTTCAACTTTTTGGAATTCATGTTGGAAGGTCTTAGAAAACGCCACGCGCATCGCTTTTTCTCCTGAAACTCCCCGGGCATTCACAGCCTCGGCCAATGGACTGTACGGAATTCCGTATTCTAATGCGGTCGTCAGAGACCAAGCACCGGTACCTTTTTGGCCAGCCTGATCAAGGATTTTATCCAAGAGCAATTCTCCGTTTTCCTTGAAAAGCAACAAATCCGCAGTGATTTCCAATAAGAAGGACTTCAATTCACCTTTTCCCCAATCCGAAAAAATCGCAGATACCTGCTCAGCAGAGCAACCAAACCCAAATCGCAGCAAGTGAACCAACTCCGCCAAAACCTGCATCTCACCATACTCGATGGAGTTGTGCACCATTTTGATAAAGTGGCCCGAGCCTCCCGGACCTACATAGGTTACGCAGGGCTTTCCGTCTTTGTCTTTGGCAGAAATTCTTCCCAGGAAATCTTCCACCATCGCATAGCCTTCGGCATTTCCGCTGGGCATGATGGAGGGACCTTTTCTCGCCCCTTCTTCTCCGCCGGACACACCCATCGGTAAAAAATGCATCCCAACTTCCTTAAGTCGATTGACTCTTCGGTCAGAGTCAAGATAAAACGAATTGCCACCATCGATGACCAAATCGTCCTTTTCCAAAATCGGAATCAAGGCGTCCAATTGGGCATCAATTGCGGCTCCGGCAGGAATCATCATCAAAATCCGACGTGGCTTTTCCAAAGAATCCACAAACTGCTGTAAGTCCTCGAACGCCAGCATATTGGAAAATTCCGGATTTTCATCGAGCACTTTTTTGGCGATGCCTTCTTCTTTTCCGGCGACAAATCGATTGTAAAGTGAGACGGGAACGCCCTTTTCGGCCAGATTAAGCGCCAGGCTTTTGCCCATGACGCCCATCCCGATGACTCCCATTTTCATGTTCATAGGTTGAGAAGTTAAATAATGAAGGGAAGCTTCCAGCAATTGCTCAGGAGTCCCCGTGATATCAAGTAAGAATCCGCTTTGTGGCTTTTCCCAAACGGCAATTTGAGAATCCAGCATTCCGGCTTTCATGTAATGGTTTTTTCGGGCAAGCATTCGTTCCCAAATCAAATCCCGACTTCCGGTGAGATGAATCCAGCGGAGATTATCAGAAACTGACAGCTTTTCCCGATAAGAATTTTTCAAGGCAGAACAGGCCAAAACGGCACCGCCTTTTTGCTCAGAAGTCAAGAGCTGATCCGCTAAAGCCTGAAGCCAAGGCTGCCGGTCTTCATCATTAAGCGGATGCCCCGCGCTCATTTTGGCGATATTTTCCGCAGGATGAAAATGATCTGCATCGAAAAAAGGAAGACGAAGCCTTTCGGCCAAGAGCGTTCCAAGGGTAGTTTTCCCCGTTCCCGATACACCGGTGACGATTACAAGCATGGGGCGAAGTTAAGTTTTTATGGTCTATCCGCTAATTTTTAAATCTTCCAATTTTTCAATTTTTCAATCCTTACCTTTGCCCCTTCAATTCCAAGATTCATGATTTCAGTCGATAACGTGACCGTCATGCACGGCGGCACTCCGCTTTTCAGCAATATCACCTTCAACATCAACGAGAGCGACAAGATCGCTCTAATGGGTAAAAACGGTGCAGGAAAATCTACCCTCCTCAAGATCATTGCCGGACAAAGCAAGCCAACCTCCGGTACAGTTTCTGCCCCAAAAGGCTATGTCGTGGCATATTTGCCTCAGCATTTGCTCACAGCGGATGATTGCAGTGTGATGGAGGAAACGGCCAAAGCCTTTGCCTCTTACCTCGGTATGAAGGAGGAAATCGACCGAATAAACGAGGAACTGACTGTTCGAACAGACTATGAATCGGAAGATTATTACAAACTGATCGAAAAAGTCTCCGAACTCAGTGAGAAATTCTACGCCATCGAAGAGATCAACTACGAGGCAGAAGTAGAAAAAGTGTTGTTGGGTTTAGGTTTCGTTCGTGAAGATTTTCAGCGATCCACATCGGAATTTTCCGGAGGATGGAGAATGCGGATCGAGCTGGCAAAAATCCTTTTGCAAAAGCCTGATCTGATCCTTCTCGACGAACCGACTAACCACTTGGACATCGAATCCATCCAATGGCTGGAAGAGTTTCTCATGACCAAAGCCAAAGCTGTGGTGGTGATTTCCCACGACCGGGCTTTTGTAGATAACATCACCACCCGAACCATTGAGGTGACGATGGGCCGTATTTACGACTACAAAGCGAAATACAGCCATTACCTGGAACTTCGCAAAGAGCGTCGCGAGCAGCAGCAAAAGCACTACGAAGAGCAGCAGAAGTTTATCGCCGAAACGACCCAATTCATTGAGCGCTTCAAGGGCACCTATTCCAAAACACTTCAGGTGCAGTCCCGCGTGAAAATGCTCGAAAAACTGGAGCTAGTAGAAGTGGATGAGGTGGATACTTCTGCCTTGAAACTCCGGTTCCCGCCTTCTCCTCGCTCGGGTAAATATCCGGTGATCGTGGAAGAGATGAGCAAAAGCTATGGAGATCATGTGGTCTTCAAAAATGCCTCTATGACCATCGAGCAGGGACAAAAAGTGGCCTTTGTCGGTAAAAACGGGGAGGGTAAATCCACCATGATCAAGGCGATTATGGGCGAGATCGACTTCCAGGGAAAATGCGAACTCGGTCACAATGCGATGATCGGGTACTTTGCGCAGAATCAGGCCTCACTTTTGGATGAGACGATCACGATTTTTGAAACGATTGATAACATCGCTGTGGGAGAGATCCGAACCAAAATCAAGGATATTCTCGGAGCCTTCATGTTTAAGGGCGATGATATTAATAAAAAAGTCAAAGTGCTTTCCGGAGGAGAAAAAACCCGATTGGCGATGATCAAATTGCTCTTGGAGCCGGTCAACTTGCTCATTCTTGACGAACCAACGAACCATTTGGACATGAAGACCAAGGACATCATCAAAGATGCTCTGAAGGCCTTTGACGGTACCTTGATTGTCGTTTCTCACGACCGGGATTTCTTGGATGGCTTGGTGACCAAAGTGTTTGAATTTGGCAATAAACGAGTACGTGAGCACTTCGAAGATATCAACGGCTTCCTTAGAAATAAGAAGATGGAGAATCTGAGGGAAGTGGAGCGAAAGTGATCAGTCGCGAAGGTCAAAAAACAGCAAATCCGGGGTAAAAGCTTCGGATTTTTTTGCCGCAGATCCCCAGAAAAAAGAAATCAATGAATCTGTGGCAAAACCTTATTCCGAGAACGGAAATCGGATCAGCTGTTCCTCCTTGCTTGATTGGTAAATAGCCCGAATGAGTTCCAAGGATTTTCGGGATTTGGGTCCATCGACTTCGGGCTGAATTCCTGTTTCGATCGCTTGGAGAAAATCCCTCCATTGTTTGGCATGAAGCTCGAAGCCAATTGCATTGGGATCGGAGGAACCCGAAGTAGAAGCATTTTCTGCTTTCAAAATCGGGCTTTCTTTCCCTTTGACATTCCATGCAGTCAACTTCCCTGCTTCCAAAATCGCACTTCCTTCAGTTCCATAAATCTCCAATCGCTCTGAATATCCGGGATAAAGTGAAGTTCCGGCGGTGATCGTTCCCATCGCGCCTGATTTGAAATTGACCAAAGCCGCTCCTAAATCCTCTCCTTCGATGGGATAGAGCGTGGTCTTCACTTTTCCAAAAACGGAATCCACTTCTCCCATCACTTCCAAAAGTAAGTCCAGGGTATGAATAGCTTGATTAATTAGGGCACCTCCTCCGTCATAGGCCAAGGTTCCTTTCCATTGACTGGAGGAATAATAATTGCCATCACGAAACCAATTGATCGCGGCATTTCCCATCAAGAGTCGACCAAAAACTCCATCCATTACGGCTTCCTTCAATCGAATAAAATCGGTTGAAAACCGGTTTTGAAACACGACACCGAGCTTGACATTTTTAGCCTCGGCAGCTTGAATCAATTGATCCGCCCGATCCAAAGTGACCTCAATCGGCTTTTCGACAAACACATGTTTTCCTGCTTGAATCGCCTTTAGAGCGGGCTCCAAATGCATTCCGCTAGGTGTACAAATACACACCACCTCAAGGTCAGGTATTGCGATAAAATCTTCCCAATCGCTGAGAATAGGGACTGAAAATTTATACTGGGCTTTTGCCGCACTGGAAGGATTTGGATTAAAAAGTCCGACCAACTCAGCATTGGCCAAACTATCGATAGCTTGCGCATGCTTGAGGGCAATTGCACCTGTTCCAATGATTCCGATTTTGTGATTTCGCATTTCTAAGGGAAAATTGAATAAATATCTTTTCTATGAGCCACTCTGGCAAAAATCACATTTTCTCCTTCAAGAAAAACCCCAACTCTATAATTACCCAGCCTAATCCTAAAAGCATCTTTGAACCCTACCAATTTCTTCACTCCCGAAATCTCATTGGCAGACGTGGCGCTTTCTACCCTTAAAACAAGGTTTTGAATACTCTTGAGCGCCTTTTTATCCTTGATCTTTCTAAGATCTTTTTCAAATGATTCTAAAAATAAAGCATTCAAAGCCCTTCAAAAATCTTTTTGATTTTATCTTTTGAAACCAATCGGGATCTATCTACCTCTTTCATCATCTGAGAAAGGCCTAAATCCAACTTCTCCTGTTCACTCAATTTTTTGGATGAAATTCCCTCGCTTTTCAAATAGCGCTGGATTTTTTCAAGCTCCTCCTTTGATTTTGGGGTTATCACAAGTGATTCCATATTTCCTTCTCAAAATTATTGATGTTACACAAGTTCAAAAGAACTGGGTTAAGCGCTGATTTTTGATTTGGTAATGAATTTACACAAAAAACAGAGTGAAAGTTCACTTCATTAACACTAGAGGATCCTGCCTCAGCAAGTGGACCAGGGATTGATACATTTTGGGATGATAGTTTTTCAAATCCTGACTTCGCTCAAAAAAGCTTTCTAAGGCCACTGCAAAAAACTCGTGCTCATTTAAGGCAGCACTTTCACGAAACAGACTCGGTAAACCTTTTCGGAGTCTATCCATTTCGGCAGGAACCCATTGGGTATATTCAGTCCAAGCTTTGGGATTAAACTCATGTTCTCCATCGGTTTCGATCAGATTGGCAAGTTTCAATGCATGGGCAATTTCATGAATACCGACATTCACACCATCGGCAGGATCGGCCATTCCTTCGACAAAACACTTCCAAGACACCACAATCAGCCCATGTTTTGGGTTGACTTCTCCACGGTGGTAAACCTTATTAACGGTACTGTAATAGGCATTTGGGTAAACCAAAATGGTGTGGAAGTGCGCCAATCTTAGCCTTTTCCAACCAAAAATCACCATAGTAATGGTTGCACCAATAAGAATCTCCATCTCGGAAGTGACCTCATCCAATCCTCCACGTGGGACAAAGCGCTTGGTGGAAAGGATGGTTTCCAACTTCCTCAAAAACTCTCTTCGGTGCACCGGTTTAAGTCGAGCGAAATACGGAAAATAGGCATCTAGAAACCGAATTTCTTCAGGGGTAACTTTCCTTGGAAAAAGCTTCCAACGCGCTTCATTGATAAATTGGATAAACAGATAGGTAGCAAACATCAGAAAACAAAAATGGCAACCACCTAAAGTAGTTGCCATTTATCAGAAAATCAATTTCCAGTTTATCTCGCGTAATTAACCGCTCTCATTTCACGGATCACAGTCACCTTTATCTGACCTGGATATTGCATTTCCTTTTCGATTTTCTGGGAGATATCAAAGGAAAGTTTGCTTGCCTTTTGGTCATCCACACTGTCTGCATCGACCAAGATTCGGAGTTCACGACCCGCCTGCATGGCAAAGCATTTGTTGACCCCATCAAAATTCAAGGCTAACTCTTCCAGTTCTTTCAGACGCTTCACGTAGCTGTCCATGATTTCACGACGTGCCCCAGGTCTAGAACCGGAGATCGCATCGGACGCCTGCACAATCGGGGAGATCATGGAGGTCATTTCGATTTCGTCATGGTGAGCACCGATCGCGTTACAGATTTCAGGATGCTCTTTGTATCGCTTGGCGAGTTCCATACCGAGAATTGCGTGAGGCAATTCCTGCTCTTCAGGCCACACCTTTCCGATATCGTGAAGGAGACCTGCTCGCTTAGCTAGCTTGGCATTGAGGCCCATTTCAGAAGCCATGGTAGCAGCTAGTTTGGCCACTTCTCTGGAGTGCTGAAGAAGATTTTGTCCATAAGAAGAACGGAATCTCATCCTTCCTACCATCTTGATCAATTCGGGATGAAGCCCATGGATACCCAAATCAATACAGGTTCTTTCACCGATCTCGACGATTTCTTCTTCGATGTTTTTCTCGGTTTTGGCCACCACTTCCTCAATACGGGCAGGGTGGATACGACCATCCTGAACCAGACGATGAAGAGACAATCTGGCAATCTCCCTTCTTACAGGATCAAAACCGGAGATGATGATTGCTTCAGGAGTATCATCCACGACGATTTCTACACCAGTAGCTGCTTCGAGCGCCCGGATATTTCGCCCTTCGCGACCGATGATTTTACCTTTGATGTCGTCGCTTTCGATATTGAATACAGACACGCAGTTTTCTACCGCATGCTCGGTAGCTGTACGCTGAATGGTATCTAGAACAATCTTTTTGGCCTGTTTGGTAGCAGTTAATTTCGCCTCGTCCAGGATGTCTTTAATTTGAGAAGAAGCTTTGGTTTGCGCCTCCTCAGTCAGCATCGTAATGAGTTGCTGTTTGGCTTCTTCACGTGTCAGTCCGGCGATTTTCTCCAAGTCTGCAATCCGCTGATTGGTTACCCGATCCAGCTCTTCTTTTTTCATCTGGACAGCATGAAGTTGGGCATTGAGGTTTTCCTTCTTACTGTCTAGTTCAGCCTCTTTGCGCTTGACTTGCTCCTGTTCTTTGGCTACTTGTTGCTGAAGTTGCTTGACTTTGTTTTCGTTGGTGATGATGATGTTTTTCTTATTGTTCATCTCCTCATCAAACTCAGCCTTCAACTTGAGATACTTTTCTTTCGCTTCAAGGATTCGGTCTTTTTTGATGGTTTCAGCTGTGATTTCAGCCTCCCTCAGCATGGATTTGATCCTTTCTTTGGTCTCTTCCTCCTGCTGTGCATGTTTATTTTTGATGAAAAAGCCAGCTAAAGCGGCTCCACCGCCAAGCCCCGCCAGGGCTGCGAGGATAATAAATAGTACGTCTGCCATAGGTATGTATATAGAATTTACCTACCGGCTTCGAAAATCTGCAAAATGAGTGGAAATCAAGCTCAGACTGCCTTGCTTAGCAGTGCCGAAATATGGGAAAGACTGCGATGAATGTGCTCGCTGTCCTCGGCATTGACCTCATTGGTCTCCAGTGATTCTACCATGCAATCGAAGGCAACCATTGCCAACAGGTCGGTAGTATCATCTAGCCCAAACTCGGCCTTATACTTTCTCAACTTTTCATTTATCAATTTCCCTGCATGTCGGATTTTGCCTTCATCTTCAGGCTTCACGCGCATGGGGTACTCCCTATCTCCGATTTTCACTCTAATGGCAAGCGTCTCCATATCATTCGGAAAGGTAGGTGATCAAATGATCGATTTCTTGTATATAATTATTGATTAAGTCACTCATTTCGGCGGCATCCTCAGAATTCACCGGTCGGTTGTCCACAATGTTACTAATTTTAATCTTATTTTTAAAATGATGGATTTCCTGCTCTTTTTCCTGAATTTCCTGCTCAAGAGCCGACAACCTAGCCCTTAAATGCTCATTTTCAGCGGTCAACGCCTCTACTTTTTTACTCACCTGCACGGCAAGCTTTTCCAGTTTTTGCAGTTCCTCGTGAATCATTTTTTAACTTCTGATGACAGCCCCCACTTGCTGCTGAAAGGCTTCGATCAATTTACTCATTGTTTTTTCAATTACCTTATCCGTCAGGGTATTTTCCTGATCTTGTAGGATAAAGCTCAAGGCGTAGGCCTTTTTGCCAGAATCGATCTTGTCTCCTTGATATACATCAAATACACCAATTCTTCTTAACAATTTCCCTCCTGCCTTTTCTGCCACTGATTTTACCTGGTCATAGGTCACTGATTTGTCAATTACCAAAGAGAGGTCGCGGCGAACTTCAGGAAACTTGGAGATTTCCTGATACTTTTTCAATCCCGAGGCTTTCTTGGTCAGCAAATCCCAATCCAATTCAGCATACCATACATCCTGACGTACTTCGGCGAGTTTCAGCAATTTCTCATCCACCAGTCCCAGTCGGCCGATTTCTTTTTCGCCCAGTTTCAATACCAACCCATACGCAAAAGGAGCAGATTCAACTACCTCCATGGAACCCACCTCTACGTTGAGTCTTTCGAGAATTCTCTCCACCGTTGAGAATAAGTCTGCAAAGGAAAACGGCTTGGCAGATTCTATCCAGCTCTCAGCGCTTCTGTTTCCAGAATGGAAAATAGCCAAACGTTTTCCTTCCTTGTAGCCAGATTCAGATTTATGATACACCGTGCCAAATTCGAATGCACGCAAATCTGATTGCTTTCGGTTGATATTGTGAGACATCACCTCCAAGCCTGAGAAAAGCAAAGTCTGACGCATCACTCCCAAATCTTCACTCAGCTTGTTGTATATCTCGACGTTTTGGGAAGGATCCAAAAACCCTGATTTCTCAGCATATTGAGGCTTGGTTAAGCTGTTTGTGATGAGTTCAAAATACCCCAAACCAGCCAACATCTCAGTCAATCGATACTGAAGCTTGTTCAGGTCCTTCATCGGATGATCGGCGAGGAAATCTGTGCTGAGCTTCTCGGAAAGTTCCACCTGATGAAATCCGTGGATTCTCAGGATTTCTTCGATGATATCTGCTTCACGGGTAACGTCCACTCGATAAGGCTTGACGATAGCCGTGAAACCCTTGTCAGTTTCATTTGTAACACGGATATCAAGGCTTTCCAAAATGGAGGTAACTTCCTTTGGCTCGATTTTCTTTCCGATCAGTCGGTTGACATGAGCGTATTCCACTTCCACCACAAAATCCTGAACAGGATTTGGATACACATCAATGAGCTCTGACGCCACCTTTCCTCCTGCAATTTCCTGAAGCAAAGCGACAGCCCTCTTCAGGGCATAAACGGGCATATTGGGATCCGTGCCCCGCTCAAAACGGAAGGAAGCATCTGTTTTCAGCCCATGAAATTGCGATCCTTTTCGGATCACATCAGGAGAGAAATAAGCGGATTCAAGGAAAATGGAGGTCGTCTGATCACTAACTCCTGATCCTTTTCCCCCGAAAATACCGGCAATGCACATCCCGCCATCGGAATCGCAAATCATCAATTCTTCACCGGAAAGCTTACGCTCCTTTTCGTCTAAAGTCACAAAAGAAGATCCTTTAGGCAGCTTACCTACGATGATTTTACCATTTGTAATTTTATCCGCATCAAAAGCATGCAGAGGCTGACCGAGATCGTGAAGGATAAAATTGGTGATATCGACCACATTGTTTATTGGCTCAAGTCCAAGTGATCTCAGGAAATTTTGAAGCCATTGTGGAGAAGGACCTACTTTCAAATCGGTCACCACTACTCCTGCATAGCGTGGACAATCTTTAGCATCTTGAACTTCCACTGAAATCGAAGGTCCAGTAACTTCTTTGGTCAAGTCTTTTTCGGAAGGAAGGCAAATAGGACGCTGGAGAAGAGCTTTCAGATCGCGAGCTACTCCCAAATGAGAAGCGGCATCAGCTCTGTTTGGAGTCAAGCCAATCTCCAACACATAGTCTTGACTTACTTCAAAGTACTCTTTGGCGGGTGTGCCATTCGGCAAATTGGTATCTAAAACCATAATACCCGCATGAGAGGTCCCAATACCGATTTCATCCTCTGCGCAGATCATTCCTTCAGAGGCCTGGCCACGGATTTTGGCTTTTTTGATTTCAAAGGGCTCTCCATTAGTCGGATAAAGCTTAGCCCCTACAGTGGCTACAACCACTTTTTGACCAGCTGCTACATTGGAAGCACCACAGACAATTTGGGAAGGAGTTTCCAATCCTATATCCACCGTGGTGATGCTCAATTTATCCGCATCAGGATGCTTTTCACAAGTCAACACTTCCCCAATTACAATACCTTCCAGTCCACCAGGAACAGAAATAAACTCCTCCACCGCTTCCACTTCCAAGCCGGATCGGGTAAGGAGTGCGGCGATTTCTTCAGGGGTTTCAGTGAGAGAAATGTATTGCTTGAGTCGATTGATCGAGATTTTCATAAGAATTCTGTTTCGGAATTGATCCGATGATTAAGAAAAAAGGTGCAAAGGCACCTTTTAGAAGTAATTGGCAAATTTAATTAAAAGAATTGCGGGAGGGCGGGATTATTTGTCATAATTTTTCTCCCCTGCCTCTATGGCTATGGTCATGAGGTTTTCCTTGGGTGGAAGAGGACAGGCATAGTCCGGATTGTAGGCACAATAGGGATTGTACGCCAAATTGAAATCGATCGTGATACTGTTTTTCCCGTCTTGACGCACATTTAGGAAACGACCTCCACCGTAGGTTTCTTTTCCGCTAGTCTCATCGGCAAAAGCCAAAAAGAAATTGCGCATATCCGTTTCTTTGACGGATTGAAGCAAAAGCAGCTTGTTTGTCCTTCCATTAAGCTCAAATTCCGCATAAGAGTGCTCGATGTATTTTTCTTTGGACCCGTCAGTCAAGGGTACCTCGCGCACTTTTTTGTTTTCAATCGGGACCAATCGGGCTTTGACTCGATAGGCGGGATTGATTTCATAGAAGGTCAGTGTTTTAAACTCCCTTTTTTGCTCTTCTGTCAAAGGAGATTCTACATTGAATCGAATAAATTTAAACTGACGCTCGCGTTCTTTTTCGATCTTTTCGATGTAGGCTTCTGGGCTTTCGGCAGCCGTAAACATGTAACCCACTGCAGCCAAAACCACAACGGAAACGATAACAATAAGGATATTACTTGTTTTCACAGGTGATCGGTTTTCCTTCCCAAAACTCCGTCAAAAGCTCGGAGGTTTTACAAAGTATTTAGCTTTTGAATGTACGGATTATAGTATTCCCTCATCCGCGAAGCTAAAATAGCCACGATCGGTGAATATCAGGTGATCCAAGATGCTCAAATCCATATCACGCCCGATTCTGACGAGTCTTTGGGTCAGTTTTTTGTCCTGCTCTGATGGGCTAGGAGATCCGCTTGGATGGTTATGTACCAAAATGATGGAATGTGCCATATGTTCTAGCGCAGTTTTAAACACCAATTTGGGATCTACCACTGTACCTGCGGTACCGCCTTGACTAATTAGTTGTTTTTTGATCACGTAATTAGATCTACTTAGTAAAATGAGGTAAAAATGCTCGATGACCTCATCATAAAGCTCAGGACGCATCAGCTCGAAGGCGTCTCGGGAAGAAGTGATCTTTTGCCTGACAGGCACATCCTGTTCTTTCCTACGCCGACCAAGCTCCAAGGCACTGACGATAGATATGGCTTTAGCTTCACCTATCCCCTTGAATTTCACCAAGTCTTTTACCGATAGCTTTGCCAAGGCAGAAAGGTCATGGTTGACATGTCTGAGGATCATTCTCGAAAGGTCAACTGCACTCATGGAAGGCGTTCCTGAACCTATCAAAATGGCAATTAGCTCCGCATCAGTAAGTGCAGACTTTCCCCTGAGAAGAAGCTTTTCCCTTGGCCGATCCTCCTCAGCCAATTCGGAAATTTTGGTAGAAAAAGTAGAATCCATACAGGTCTTAAAAGTATGACTAACAAAAACTTGACTAAAAAGTAATAAAAAAAACCCTGCTTTTGACAGGGTTTGGAGTAAGAAAGTATCACTTAATCAACCAAGCGCGTTAACGAACTTAGCCAATTTGGATTTCTTATTGTTAGCGTTGTTTTTGTGAATCACATTTTTCTTCGCCAGTTTGTCCAACATGGAAGAAACCTTCTGGAAAAGCTCAGTAGCCTCGATCTTATCGGTAGCAGCCTTCAGCCTTTTGATGAAAGTCCTAGTGGTCTTGGCCTGATATCTGTTTCTCAAACGCTTCGCTTCGTTGGCACGAATTCTTTTCAGAGCTGATTTGTGATTTGCCATATTGTTTTTTAATAAATGCTGTACGTTCCCCTATTCTGAATCGGAGTGCAAAGTTATTGTAAATAATTAATTCTGCCAAAGGATTTTGTAACATTCCTTTCTGCATGCACTTTCACCAAATCTATCAAAGAGGAAAAAAGTCCAAAACAGGGTACAAATATAGGTTTTTTCACTTTCCGAAAATGAAAGCTTTGATTATTTTCAAGCATGAAGATTTTTTTGGTTTGGGTGATTCTTTTTCTTTTCCTCCCGGAAAAGCCTCCGTTTTGGGGATTTTATGCTCATTCCCTGATCAATCGTCAGGCTGTCTTTTCGCTTCCTCCCGAGATGATGTCACTGTATAAATCTGAAATCGAGTTCATTACCGAAAAGGCAGTCAATCCCGATCGAAGACGCTATGCGGTAGTTGGGGAAGCAGAGAAACATTACATCGACCTGGATCATTATGGAGACAGCGCAATTCATATTCTTCCAAAATATTGGCCTGAGGCGATCAAAAAATTCCCAGAAGATACTTTGAGGGCATACGGAATCGGACCTTGGTCCGCTTATCAAACTTTTTTGGGCCTTACCAGAGCCTTTGAGCAAAAGAACAAAGCGGCCATTCTACGACTTTCGGCGGATTTGGGGCATTACTTGGGAGATTTGAATGTGCCGCTGCATACCACCAAAAACTACAACGGTCAACTTACCGGTCAGGAAGGTATCCATGGATTTTGGGAAAGCAGAGTCCCAGAGCTTTTGGCCAAAGATTATTCCTTTTGGGTAGGAAAAGCTGAATTTATCGAAAAGCCACAGTTGGCAATTTGGGATGCAGTAGCCAGGGCTCACGCCATGGTGGATAGCGTACTGAGAGTCGAGCGCGAACTCACAGCTCAATTCCCGGATGATCAGAAGTACAGTTATGAAGAGCGAAATGGTTTGACAGTCCGAGTCTATTCAAGGGATTTCACCACAGCATATGCCATAGCTCTCGACAATCAGGTGGAACGACAGATGCGAAAATCCATCAAAATGATCGCGGATTTTTGGTACACGGCATGGATTAACGCCGGTCAACCGGATCTTCGGGAATTTTCATCATCGGAAAAAGCAGAGGACGAAAAAATAACTCCCGACCCAAAAATCAAAGTCAGAGATCATTAGAAATTATGAAGGATGAAGGATAAAGTATGAAAGCTGAAACGAGTAGCCACCAGATTAAAACTTAAAGTTGAATAATAAGGAATAGGATTAAACACTATGAATATGGACAGAGATTTAAAAGCTAGAACAAAGAGGTTCGCGTTGGAAATCATACAACTTGTATCAGAACTTCCGAAAAACACAGCAGGCTTTGAACTTGGTAAGCAATTAATTAGGTCAGGCACTTCAGTGGGGGCGAATTATAGATCATCACAGCGTGGTCGCTCTCGAGCAGAGTTTATTTCAAAATTATCAATAGTCCAAGAGGAAGCTGATGAGTCTGGATTTTGGTTGGAATTGATCTCAGAGTCTCATCTTTTGCCTAACGAAAGAGTGAAACCTGCTCTTAAAGAAGCCAATGAACTCACGGCAATTTTTACTAAAATGGTAATAAATGCTAAAAGCAATTCTTAAAAGCACTTTCGTTCTTTACAACTTATTTTCAAAGACTTAAGAAATCAACCTTTGATTAACCTTTTCAGCTTTCTGATTTCAGACTTCTGATTTCAAATACTGCCTAATCGCTCTCCCCAACCTCTCGAAAGTATTTTTGAAAACGGCCTCATTTTCCTCCAGTAATGTCACTCTAAAACCCCTAAGATCAGAGCAAAAGGAAGAAATAGGCACCACACATATTCGCTCGGAAGCAAGTAAATAATATACAAAGCGCTTGTCCAACGGCATTTCAGGGTCGCTTAGCCATGAATCCAGCAACTGTTGCAGTCGCTCATCCTCAATCGGAAGCGTTTGATTAGGCGTTAGCAACTTCTCATCAAATACAATCGTGTTGTAAAACGCCCCCTGGGTAGGGTTAAACTTAATCCCCTCGATTTCTCCCAAAATCTCCCGCATCCAATCGCTTCGCTTACCGATTTGAGCATTGGCTTGTTCTCGATAGGCATGGTATTCGGGATGACTCATGATTCTCGGGATCGCCAACTGTGGCAAAATCGTCGAACAAACCTCGATCATTTTGGCGTTTTCGAGGGTTTGGCAAAGTTTGGCAAACTCCTTTGAAGACTCCCGATTGTAAAATTCCATCCATCCGCAGCGTGCTCCCGGCCAAGGGAATTCTTTGGAAATCCCCTTCAACGAAATCGCCGGCCGGCTTCCGATCACTTCTGCCAAAGCCACTGCTTTGATCCCATTGTAGGTGATATTTTGGTAGATCTCATCTGCGATCAAGAGCAAACTGAATTCATCCGCGATTTTCACAAATCCTTCCAAAACTTCTTTGGGATACACCATTCCGGTGGGATTATCCGGATTGATAATCAGGATACCGACAATAGAAGGATTGTATTTGACCTTCATGTAAAGGTCCTCCATATCAGGCAACCACTGATTGTCCGGATCAAGCTTATACGTGATCGGAGCGGTATTGGCATGAGCCGCCTCTGCCGAACTGTGAGTCGAATAGGCAGGCGAAGGGCCGATAATCCGTGCCGTAGGGATCAAAAATTGATACAACTTGGCGATCGCATCTCCCAAGCCATTGAAGAATAAAATGTCCTCTGCGGTGATTTGGGATCCACCTTTTTCATTGTTGAGATTGGCCAAAAACTTACGGGTTTCCAACACGCCCTTGGAGTCAGCATAGCCGTAGGTTTTATCCTCCTTGAGCAGGTCTGCGATGATGACTTTCATCCAATCGGGCACGTGATTATGCTTTTGGATGGGGTCACCGATGTTCTCCCAGGTCATAGGATAACCCAAAGCTTCAATTTGCCGGGCTTTTTTTACAATGCCCCGGATCTCGTAATTCAATTCTTCTGCTCCGGGTCTGAGGAGTAGCTGTCTCATAGGTCAATAGGCTGGTTTGGAAAAAATTCCGCCACAAAGTAAGAGAAAAGCAAGTTGAAATTTCAGGAATAGACTAAAAACCAAAACATATCCTGATCCTAAAATGGGATCACTCTTAAACTTTTGCTAGCTCTTATCGTTTTTGGTAAGCTTATTACCCAATTAGATTATCAACAAAAGCTCCATAAACTACCATTTCAAAAAGCTCTTCAAGTGATTCTTCTTCGAATTTTACTCTTCCTCATCTTTCTTTTTTTCATTGATTGGTATACTTACCAAGCGTTTAAGACATCTTTCCCGAATCAGACATGGGTAAAGATTGGCTACTGGCTTTTTTCAATTTTGGTGTATGCATACATCGTCTATGGTTTTCTAACCTTCAGTAGGGAAACCATGAATCCGAATTTTGGAACGATGGTTTCACTGATGATTTTGTCACTGGTTCCAAAACTGATTATCCTGACTTTCTTGTTTGGAGAGGATGTTTTACGGTTTTTTACCGGAAGCTTTCAATCTATTTCAAGTAGCCGACAAGGAGACTTTTTACCCGATCGGAGAAAATTCATCAGCCAAACCGCGCTTGTCCTTTCTGCCATACCATTTGTAGGAATACTTCATGGTGTCTTGATCGGAAAATACCGCTATCGGGTGATGAAGCACACACTGGAATTTGACGACTTGCCGGAAGAGTTTGACGGTTTTAGAATCACCCAGATATCGGATATCCATTCAGGAAGTTTTGATGACAAAAAGAAGCTAGAATACGGCATTGACTTAATCAATCAGCAAAAATCAGATGTCATATTATTCACCGGAGATTTGGTAAACAATCATGCCGGAGAAATGGAACCCTGGGTGGAGACGTTTAAAAAACTTCACGCTCCTTTGGGTAAATATTCGATTTTGGGTAATCACGACTACGGAGACTACATGTACTGGCCAAGCCAAGAGGCTAAGACTGAAAATCTAAAGCGTCTGTTTGAAGTTCAGGAAGAGCTTGGATTTAAGCTTTTACGAAATGAAAACATCAAAATCAGAAAAGATGGGGCAAGCATCGATCTGATAGGTGTAGAAAACTGGGGAAAAGGTTTCGCTCAATACGGGGACTTGGCCAAAGCAGCGAGCAACCTTTCGGCAGAAAGTTTTAAAATCCTGATGAGTCACGACCCTTCCCACTTTGACGAGGAGGTCAAAAAATTTGCGCAACATATCCACCTTACTCTAAGCGGACATACCCATGGGATGCAGTTTGGCATCGAGATTCCCGGCTGGATCAAATGGAGTCCTTCTTCACTGCGGTATCCCAAATGGGCCGGACTCTACGAGGAAATGGGCCGGTATCTGCATGTAAATAGAGGCTTCGGGTTTTTGGCCTTTCCGGGAAGAGTTGGGATTTGGCCGGAGATTACTGTGCTGGAGTTGAGAAGAAAAAGTTCCTAATCATTAGTTTTCACGATTGCATTTAAAGCTTGTATTGATAATACACGATATCTTGTATTGTCAATACAAGCTTTTAAAACTAATTGAAAATCAATAGACTAGCTAGCCACTTTTCTTTCTATTGCGCATCCCATCCACCACAAATGCTATCGCTCCCCAAACAATAGCTACTCCCGAAAGCCATTTGGGCAATGGAAACAAGTCCAAATACTTGACCATTAGCAATAGTCCAAGTAAGAGAAAAGTGAATGCATGCAGGTATTTGTATGTTTTGTATGTTATTCGACTCATTTTCTCCTTAGTAAATATCTTAAGTGACCATTGGAATAACCGAAAATAAGGGTGTCACCCGAGAAGCCATATCGATTTTGGCTGGATCCTTCGCTGGTTGTGATTTCAATTGTTTCAGAATTAAAGGTTTTCCAAGAAAAAGAAGGAATCAGGGAATAATCCAAGGGTTCAGTAATCCCATTGCGCTTCAAATCATCCCGTAAATACTGAGGGTCTAAAATAAGCTTCCCTTCCTTTGTGTAAGTTTCGACGTAGCTTTTCGCATAAAACTCATCCTGGATGATTTCCCCATTTGCATCCTTAGAAAAAAGCATCGTCCATTTCCCGACCAGTCGCGGGTCTCGTTCGGCTTTTTGAATAATGAATAGGAAGAAGAGTAAACTAAATGGCACAAATTTCATATTCGGTTCAATTATTTTTTTCTAAGCTTTCTATTTTGCTGGACTATGCCTACGCCAAACCAAATGCAATACAAAAACATGGAGACAACAATGGGATTGGGGTAGTTCTTCCCCTCAGAAATAAGGCCTGAATTCCACCAAGAAAACACGCCAATCAAAAGAGAGGAAACAAAAAGCAAACTGTAAGCGACATAAAGACTTCTATCCATTTCACTAAAAAACCTATCTATAATTCATTTTACTTTTTTGAGCCCAGTCCTTAAAGCAATTACCTGCGCAACCACCATCAAAACCATCGAAATCGCTGTAAAATTGGGCACCTTATTTCTCCCTTCCATCCACCATCCGCTGTGCCACAAAGACACACCACCAACAAAAAGCGCGGAAATCAGCAATACCACATGAAAATAAAATCTTCTCTTGCTCATGATTTAAAAACTAATTCTGAAGTAATAAATCGAAATAAATACTAAAAAAAAAGCCCCCCGAAGATTTCTCCTCGAGGGGTTTAGTTTGAGCTTTCTGATTTTAACTTATTTGATTTAAGCCTTCGACTCATGTTCCACTGAGAGAAGTCGAAGTAAAAGGTTGACAATCTGAATACTGCAAACTGAGACTGCTTACTACTTAAGGTTCTTATACCGAATCCTTTTCGGCGTCACATCACCCAATCGCTTCTTCTTATTCTCCTCATAGTCGGAGAAGTTACCTTCAAACCAATAGACCTGAGAGTCGCCCTCGAAAGCCAAAATGTGGGTACAGATACGATCCAGGAACCAACGGTCGTGAGAGATAATCACCGCACAACCACCGAAGTTTTCCAAGGCTTCTTCTAAAGCCCTAAGGGTGTTGACATCGAGATCGTTGGTAGGTTCGTCAAGAAGGAGCAAGTTTCCGCCTTCTTTTAGCGTGATAGCCAAATGAACTCGGTTTCGCTCACCACCGGAAAGTACGCCTACCTTTTTCTCCTGATCTGATCCGGCAAAGTTGAACTTGGATACATAAGCCCGTGAATTGACTTCCTTGTTTCCCAGCTTCATCAATTCATTTCCTCCTGAGATCAATTGATAAACAGTCTTGTTAGGGTCAAGCTGATCATGCTCTTGATCGACATAAGCTAGTTTTACAGTCTCACCTACTTCAAAATTTCCAGAATCCGGCTTTTCCTGTCCCGTGATCAACTTGAAGAGAGTTGTTTTACCTGCACCATTTGGACCAATGATACCCACGATTCCACCTTGAGGCAAAGAGAAGCTGAGGTTTTCAAAAAGCAGCTTGTCTCCATAGGCTTTAGAAACATTATGAGCTTCGATGACTTTGGCACCCAAACGCGGTCCGGGAGGAATGAAAAGTTCAAGCTTCGCTTCTTTCTCTTTTGCTTCCTCTCCTACCAACTTGTCATAAGCATTCAAACGAGCCTTCCCTTTGGACTGACGCGCCTTGGGAGACATGCGAATCCATTCCAATTCCCGCTCAAGGGTTTTCTGACGCTTGGATTCGGTTTTTTCTTCCTGCTTCAGTCGCTGCTGCTTTTGATCCAGCCAAGAGGAATAATTTCCTTTCCACGGAATACCTTCTCCACGGTCAAGTTCGAGTATCCAACCTGCCACGTTGTCCAAGAAGTAACGGTCGTGGGTCACGGCAATGACAGTTCCTTTGTATTGTTGAAGATGCTGCTCCAGCCAAAGTACTGACTCTGCATCCAGGTGGTTGGTAGGTTCATCCAGCAAAAGGACATCCGGCTCCTGCAGAAGCAATCGACAAAGTGCTACGCGGCGCTTTTCCCCACCGGAAAGATTACCTACCACTGCATCCGAAGGCGGGAGACGAAGCGCGTCCATTGCCTTATCCAGCATGACGTCCAATTCCCAGGCATTGGCCGCATCGAGTTTTTCCTGCACTTCTCCTTGACGGGTAATGAGCTTGTCCATCGCATCCGGGTCTTCCATTAGTGCCGGATCCATGAATTTTTCATTGATTTCCTCAAATTCTTTGAGCAAGGCTACCGTGTCCGCTACTGCTTCCTCCACGATTTCCTTGACCGTTTTGGTCGGATCAAGCTTCGGCTCCTGCTCCAGCATGCCCACTGTGTAGCCTGGCGACCATACTACTTCGCCTTGGAATTCCTTGTCCACTCCGGCGATAATCCGAAGCAAAGAAGACTTACCGGATCCGTTGAGACCGAGAACCCCGATCTTGGCTCCATAGAAAAATGAGAGGTAGATATCCTTTAGTACCTTTTTCTGTGGGGGGTAAATCTTGGAGACCCCGGCCATGGAAAAGATGATTTTTTCTGCGCTCATGCTATGATTTTAGGCTTGTTTTGACTGAATCGGCAAAGATGGCAAAAATATCCCTTTCTTAGGATAAGTGCGCTGTAATTGATTATTTTGCGCAAAATTGAAAACAACCACCTATAACCTAATTGTAGTGAGATGGAGCATCCCTATGGATATATCAAAGACGGCAAAGTCTTTTTGAAAGGATTTCTGGGCAAACCCGACCGGGAGATCGGTGAAGTAAAAGAGGATGAAGCCTCCACTATCCACTATTTTGAAGCCCGTTTTGAGCAGATCAAGGAAAAAGTAGAAAAGCTCAAAAACGACATAGAGGAAAACCAAAACAAAGGTTCATTCCTGATGAAGCTGATTCATCTCCGAGACTCCCTTTTTGAAAGTGATGCGTTGGGAGATTTTATTCCTCTGATAGAAGAACTTAATCAGCAGGAAGGTTTCCTGAATGAAATCATCCAAGCCAATCGTGCCAAAAATCTGGAAGTCAAAAAAGGCTTAATTCTGGAAGCAGAAGCTTTGAAAAATGACACAGACTGGAAAGAGACTGCTGAAAAATTCAAAGAACTGAAGCTTCGCTGGATCAAAACCGGTCCGGTGGAAAAAGAAGTCAACGAAGAAATCGAAAGGCAATTCAACGAGGCAATACAGACCTTTTTTGAAAATAGAAGGCACTTCTACGAAGGGCTCGCTCTTCAGGCAGAGGAAAATATCAAAGTCTATGAAGCTCTGGTGGTCCAAGCCAGAGAAGCTCATGATCTTCCCGATGCCAAAATGGCCTTTGAAATCAGCAAGCGAATCCAAAAAGAATGGAAGGAAGCAGGAAAAGTCCCTGCTGAGAAACGCCAACCACTTTGGGATGAATTTTCCAAACTCAACAACCGCATTTTCTCCAGATACAAACGTGGCCTCAATCCTGGACCGCAAATGCATCCGAGAGAAGTCTTGAGAAAAATCGAAGGGATGGTGGAAGAGTTGAAAAAAATGGCTCACCAGCCTACCAGCTATGCCATCACTACCCGGGCCAAGGCCATTCAGGAAGATTGGAAAAAACTACCTGTGAGAAAACCCAAAGAGGCAAATCTTCCGGCTCGGTCTTATCAATTTTTCATGGATATCATTTTCGAAAAAGCTTTCCTCGAAAAATTGGCTCACAACAAATATTCAGACTTTGACAGTAAGAGTACTCAGGAACAGAATCAGATTAAATCTGCCATTCTCAAGGACTTACTGCACAGAGACCAGAGTGAATTGGAAACCATGCAAAACAATTCGGCCAATTTCAGAGTAGAGACACCGGACTTTGAGATGATGATGAAAAAAAAGTTATCAGGCCTAAAGCGCAAAGTGGACGTAAAAAACTATATTTTGAAGCAACTTTCTCCTCGATATTGAGTAGAAACTACATATTGAAAAAATCACTATTCTTGCAAACTTTAAAAAATCCGGAACACCTTTTAAAATAAACACTATGTACTGGACACTTGAACTAGCTTCCTACTTAGAGGACGCTCCCTGGCCAGCGACCAAGGATGAGCTCATCGACTACGCCATCCGCTCCGGCGCACCACTAGAAGTAGTGGAAAACCTCCAAGAACTCGAAGACGACGGAGAGCCTTACGAAACCATCGAAGAAATCTGGCCGGACTATCCGACTAAAGACGATTTCTTCTTCAATGAAGACGAATACTAAAAACCAAAAGCCCCGAATCGGGGCTTTTGTCTTTTTCAAAGGCTTGCAGATCTCTCTTATTTTTCCTGATCAACTCATAATCCCAATACCTGTCTCAGCCTAGCATAGCCGGTTTTGCTCACAGGCAGTTTCTCCCCCATTCTCAATTTCACCAAATAAGAATCTCGCTCGTAGGGCTCAATACCTGAAATTTCGTTCAGATTGATCATAAATGAGCGATGCACGCGGGCAAACTTACCGGGGTCCAAGCTTTCCTCCAGATGCTTCATGGTCATCTTCTTCAAAAACTTACCCTCTCTGGTGTGAATCGAGATGTAATCATCCTCCGCTTCAAAGTAGCTTACCTCATGAACCGGGATGATTTTGATGTCATTTTTTACACGGACTACCAGACGGTTACTTTTCTCAGCTAACAATTGGATTTCTTTTTCCTCGTCTGATTCCTTCGGACTCCCCTGGGTGAATTGGACCAAAAACCGGTCTATGGCCTGCTGAAATCTACTCTGGGAAAACGGCTTCAGTAAATAATCCAAGGCTTTGGCGTCAAACGCTTTCAGCGCATACTGATCAAAAGCGGTCGTGAATATCACCGCCGGAGGCTCGTCCAACAGCTCCAACAGCTCAAACCCTGTGATCTTGGGCATCTGTACATCCAAAAAAATCAAATCAGGCTGATGCTGCTGAATAGCCTTCAATCCTTGGAATCCATCGTGACATATTTCCAATACCTGGAATTGGGGAAAAGAACCAAGGTATTCCTGGACAATTCCGGCAGCAAGAGGCTCATCGTCGATGATGATAGTTTTGATCATAAATACTGGGGGATTTTTAGCCTTACTTCGAAGATTCCATTTTGATTGCTAGTTTGCAAAAGATCCTTTCGGCCAAAAAGGAGATAAAGTCTTCGCTCGACCGAACTGAGTCCAAAGCCCGTTCCCTCTGCGCAAACATACGATGGGTCAAAGGGATTTCTCACCACAATCAGAAGGTAATTGCCCTCCTTTTGGCATTCCACCTCGATCTTCACCTCGCCTGTTACTCCATAGAGTCCATGCTTGATGGCATTTTCCACCAAAGGTTGGATAAGCAAAGGAGGAATTTTTGCCGTCTCTGCTTCCTTTTCGACTAAAAAATCAATGGAAAGACGATGCCCAAAACGTACCCGCTCAATATCAAGGTACATTTTCAGATAGTTCAATTCTTGCTCGAGGATTTCCCATTTCTGGACATCTTTTCGAATAGTTCCCCTGAGAAAATCTGAAAGCAATAAAACCATTTCTCTGGCTTTTTGGGGCTGAGCGATGACCAGCGCGTTGATGGAATTCAGACTGTTAAACAAAAAATGAGGTTGAAGCTGCTGGCGCAATTGAGCCAATTCGGCTTCTTTGGAAAGTTCAAGCATCTGGGCTTCTCTTCGACTCAACTCCTCCTGCCGCTCGAGTTTGGAAACAACCAAGGCCAATAAAGCCACAAACTGCTCAGCCAAGCCTAAAACCGCCAAGCGTAAAAAGAAGGTGCCATT
Source organism: Algoriphagus sp. AK58 (assembly GCF_014324365.1). Classification (GTDB taxonomy): domain Bacteria; phylum Bacteroidota; class Bacteroidia; order Cytophagales; family Cyclobacteriaceae; genus Algoriphagus. The sequence continues at coordinate 39,745 of NZ_QEIG01000016.1, read as the reverse complement.
CAACAATTCCAGATATAGATCCTCTTCCGAAAACCACCAATTCAACAGGTATCGATGAGCAAGAACCAGCATCCCACTCAGCAATACCGGCAAAAGAAAAATAAGCCAAAGGTTTCGCCCTTTGGGAGAATACAGGCTAAATACCCGATCCAAAATCCCTACGCCACCCAAGAACCCTAAAGCAAAAAAGAAAGCATCAGTAAACGCAATTTCAAACTCCAAATCCTCATTTCTCAATAAAAAGAAACATCCCAGAAGCCAGATGATTCCGGCTCCAGGGACGATCCATTTTCCCAATCGGGGATTTGAAAAAGCGTTTAAAAACAAGGTATTGGTGGTATAATAGTTGGTTTAATGTCGTCAAAAGGATTTGATTTCCAAACCTCCAAACAAGATGGTTCCTTTCAGGACGACCACTTTACTGGGGTCTACTCCGCCTTCTCTGAAGAATCGCTTATCTTCCAATCCTGCAGCAATGTTGGTTACTTCGGTGCGTATATCCCAATGCGGAGGAACGATCATTTTTACTCCACCGAAGATGATGTCCACCTGAATCGTCACCACACCGTTGAAATCGACCTGAGTCAGATCCAAATCTGCCCCACCAAATGCCGCGGTGATTTTTCCGCCTTGAAAATTCTTGGACATTACTCGACGGTTAACTCCGCTGAAAATCGCATCTATATTTAATCGGTCAGCAAAAGAAGTACCTGTGGTCCGGGTAAAGCCTGAATCAGTCGTGGATTGAAAATTACCGGTGGCACCGCTTTCATCTACTACTTTAGCGTCCTCTACCTTAGAGGATGTTGTAAAGGATGTTTTTGTCTTGCGCTCGGATTCCCAGTTTCTTCGGATATCCTCCAATACTTTATTTTCTCTGTTTCGCTGGGTAATCAGGTAAATCCCAAGAATGATCAATCCGATCGGCCAGATATACTGACCAATTCCAAAATCGAGATCAAACTCCCTTTTTAAAAGGAAATAGGAACCGATAAACAGCATGATAAATCCAAAGAAGCTCTTGAACTCATGCTTGATGATGGAAAAGGTACCTATGGCGATCAAAATCATGGGCCAGGAAAGCACCCAATCTGGGATGAATAAACCCATTTTTCTTAAAAGGAGAATCACTCCGATGCCTAGAATAATAAATCCAAAGGCAATGTTTCCGTCGTTCCGTGGTTTAGTGTAGTTGCTCATAGCAGTAAAATTTAAATGTTGATCAAAACTACATTTCCCACAAAAATCGAGGAATCGACATTAGGCTAGGATGCTTAAAAAGTCGGCGAACCCATCCAAACGGTCGGTGAAAATGCAGACAGAATTTTTACCGATTACTTCCGCCTAGACAGTAGATACTCTGCGTAGTTCAAATCCTCGGGAGTAGTAAGCTTGATATTTTCCGGATTCCCATCAATCAGCGTCACTTGCCAGCCCTGAAATTCATACACGGTTGCATCATCGGTAAACTCTGTCCTCTCCGGAGTCTGAAATGCTTTCTTGATTTTTTCCAGCTGAAAAGTCTGTGGAGTCTGAACCAGTCGATAACGATGCCTTTCCCTGAAAAAACTCAACCCCTCCTCAGTTACTTCCCGAAGGGAATCTTTCAGGGTGACCACTGCGATGGCACTTCCTGTACGCTCTGCCTGTGCAAAACTCTCACGGATTACTTCTTGATTGACAAAAGGTCGAACGCCATCATGGATTGCTACCAATCCTTTATCGAAAGTAATGGCTTGAAGCCCGTTTCGGACGGATTGAAAGCGGGATTCTCCACCTGCTACGACTTGGTGTTTCAAATCGAATCGGTATTCCTCACAAAGGTTCCTCCAGAATCCAAAATCATCTTTAGGCAAGACCAAGACAAGCTGAATATTAGGATCAGCCTGAAAGAAAGCCTCTAGCGTATGCATCAAAACAGGCCTTCCTCCAATCGGGAGGTATTGCTTGGAAATTTGAGCCCCCATTCGGGTTCCCCTGCCACCTGCGACCAAAATTGCTGCTTTCTCCATTCGGTTTGATTTGATACAAAAGTAATTCTGGACAATGAAAGACCAATTAATTCCAATTCTGAAAAATGGTCATAAAAAAAGCCCCGTTTTCCGGGGCCTTAGGTCTTAGAGAATCAGCATGGCATCTCCGTAGGAGAAGAATCGGTATTTTTCTTTCACTGCTTCTTTATAGGCCTTCATGATCAAGTCATAGCCTCCGAAAGCCGCGGCTGTCATCAGCAAGGTAGATTCCGGCAAATGGAAGTTGGTGATGAGGGCATTGGCGATTTTGAAATCATAAGGAGGAATGATGAATTTGTCAGTCCAGCCACTGCTTGCCTTGAGTCTTCCTCCCGCAGTGACAGATGATTCAACGGTCTTCAGAGAGGTAGTACCTACCGCCACTACCCGCTTCTTGTTATCCAAAGCCTCGTTGACCAGCTCGACAGTTTTTTCAGGAATAAAGTAATTCTCAGAATCCATCTTATGCTTGGTAAGATCTTCCACGTCGACTTGACGGAAAGTTCCTAAGCCCACATGAAGAGTGATCGGAGTGACTTCCACACCTTTGAGCTCAAGTCTCTTGAGCAACTGGGGGGTAAAATGAAGCCCTGCAGTCGGAGCCGCCACGGCGCCTACATTTTTTGCAAATACAGTTTGATATCTTTCTCGGTCCTCAGGCTCGATTTTCCGCTCGATATATTCTTTCAACAACGGAGTCTCTCCCAATGAATCGATCGTCTTTTGGAATTCTTCCTCATTTCCGTCAAACAAAAACCGGATGGTCCTTCCTCTAGACGTCGTATTGTCAATTACCTCGGCTACCAGATCACTGTCACCAAAATAAAGCTTATTCCCTACTCTGATTTTTCTTGCAGGGTCAACCAAAACATCCCAAAGTCTCAATTCAGAATTCAATTCCCTTAAAAGAAAGACCTCGATTTTTGCTCCGGTCTTTTCTTTGTTTCCATAAAGTCGGGCTGGGAACACTTTAGTATCGTTGGTAACAAACACATCCCCTTCTCCAAAATATTCAAGGATATCTTTGAAAGTGCGGTGTTCGATTTCCCCTGTTTTCTTATGAACCACCATCAATCGGGACTCATCACGATTTTCAGTGGGGTAGAGGGCGATAAGTTTTTTGGGAACGTCAAATTTGAAATCTGATAATTTCATAGATAAGCTTTAGGAGTCTGACTCAATATTCTAACTCGGTGATTTGTTTTGCTTTAAAAAATGCAAAGTTAATAACAATAATGCCCAATTTCAGCTAACTTGACAAATTGTTTTAACCAACTATTGATCGTATGCTGTTTTTCCAACTCACTTGGGAAAGTTTCAGGTTTGCCATCACCGCCCTCAAATCCAATCTTACCCGTACTGTTTTGTCCCTTTTGGGGGTAACAGTGGGGATTTTCGCCATTATCGCTGTATTTACACTGGTAGATTCACTGGAAGGAAAAATTAAATCTTCCTTTGCCTTTCTCGGTACCAATGTGATGCGGGTAGATCGTTTTCCATTTGCTTCAGGCCCTCAGGATTATCCTTGGTGGAAATATTTCCAAAGACCCCCCGGGACATTTGCCGAGTATAAATTCCTCGAACAAAGACTTCAAAACGCTGAAGGAGTAACTATTTCGGCCTCTGCCACAGCTACAGTTCAGGCAGGAAGCAACTCCTACCAAGGGACTTCACTCTCCGGTGTAGCCTACACCTATCAGGATGTTTATGAAGTAGCTTTAGAAGAAGGCCGATACTTCTCCGAATCAGAAATCAATGCCTCCCGTAACCTAATCATCATTGGTAAAAAGATTGCCACGACCCTTTTTCCAAACCAGCCTGCTTTGGGAAAAGAGGTAAAAATCAAAGGCATGAAATTTACCGTCATTGGGATTTTTGAGGAGGAAGGAGAAGGATTCTTGGAATTGCCCTCCAAGGATGAGGCCTGTCTGATCCCCTTTGGAGCATTTAATAAAATGTATTACACCGGAAGGAATGGTCTTGAGCCAACCATTGCTGCAAAAGGCAAGGATACGGATGTGGGATTGGTTGCTTTGGAAAATGAAATGACCGGCCTGCTTCGAGCAAAACGGGGACTAAAACCTACTCAAGAAGACAATTTCGCGCTCAATAAGACGGAGTTTATCCAAAATGCCATCGGATCAATTTTTGACGTGATTTCCGTGGCCGGTTGGGTGATAGGTGGATTTTCAATCCTCGTAGGAGGTTTTGGAATTGCCAATATCATGTTTGTGTCAGTAAGAGAACGGACCAATATCATCGGAATCCAAAAGTCCTTGGGAGCAAAGAATTATTTTATTCTTTTCCAATTCCTTTTCGAAGCTGTTTGCTTAAGTCTCATCGGGGGAGGAACAGGGATTCTGCTCGTTTACTTCCTAAGTTTTGTTCAACTCGGGAGTTTAGAATTGATTTTGTCCTTCAAAAATATCATCCTAGGCTTAGGAGTTTCGTCTGCTATTGGTGTAGTAGCGGGAATTGTACCTGCAACACTGGCAGCAAGAATGGATCCTGTAGAGGCGATCCGGACAGCTTAATCGGAGAATTAAAAAAGGAGGCGCTTGCCTCCTTTTTTGCGTTCATTTAGACTGAAAATCAATCTTCCAAATCTACTGTTGGCTCTGTAGGAAGGAGACCTGAAGCAGCTTTGATTTTTCCTTCCAGCTCTTCCATGAGTTCGGGATTGTCTAATAGTAAGTTTTTAACAGCATCTCTTCCCTGACCCAATTTTTCGCCATTGTAAGAGAACCAGGATCCTGCCTTCTTAATGATATCCAATTCTACCCCGAGATCAATGACTTCTCCTACTTTTGAGATTCCCTGACCATACATGATATCAAATTCAACCACTTTGAAAGGCGGGGCTACCTTGTTTTTCACCACTTTTACTCGCGTTCTGTTGCCGAGCACATTGTCTGCACCTTCTTTGATTTGCCCCACTCTTCGGATATCCAATCTTACAGATGCGTAAAACTTGAGTGCATTACCACCAGTTGTTGTTTCGGGGTTGCCAAACATGACGCCGATTTTGTCACGAAGCTGGTTGATAAAAATACATGCACAGCCGGTCTTGTTGATTGCACCGGTAAGTTTTCTCAATGCCTGGGACATCAATCGAGCCTGAAGCCCCATTTTACTTTCTCCCATTTCACCTTCCAGTTCGCCCTTAGGAACCAAAGCGGCCACGGAGTCAATGACAATGATATCAATCGCTCCAGAACGGATGAGATGCTCGGCGATTTCCAAAGCTTGCTCGCCATTATCAGGCTGAGAGATCAGGAGGTTCTCGGTATCTATTCCGAGTTTTTCAGCATAGTTTTTATCAAAGGCGTGTTCTGCATCAATAAATGCAGCCAATCCACCGGCCTTTTGGGCTTCGGCAATGCAGTGCATAGTCAGCGTAGTCTTACCTGAGGATTCCGGACCGTAGATTTCGATCACTCTGCCTCTGGGTATTCCCCCTACGCCCAATGCCATGTCCAATCCCAAAGAACCTGTGGAGATCGCCGGCACATCTTGCACTTTATTGTCACTAAGCTTCATTACGGTGCCTTTACCGTAAGTTTTTTCCAGCTTGTCGATTGTCAGCTGTAAAGCTTTGAGTTTTTCTGCGTTATTACTCATGAGAAGTTGATAAAATGGAAATTAAATTGTTCAATTTAGTCAAAGACAAAGGCATAACCAAAGGACAGGCTGCTATTGTTTTCGAAAGCCAAATTCGTACTTTTAATCGTCCAAACAGTGCGTTTTTTCGTATTTATCCACAAGACAAGAGGTTTTTGTCACGTATTGTCAGATATCCAATGAATTACCCTTTGAGATTTCTAGCCGCCCTTATTCTCTTTCCGATCATGCAATGCCTTGGACAGACCAATCCAAAAAATACGGCATTTACTTTTGGAGAAGAATTGCACTTTGAAGTTTCTTATGGCTGGCTAGACCTGGCTGAAGCAAAATTGCAAGTTGGAAAAAGAGCTGTTATGGAAGACTCAAGACCTCATTACAAGATAGATGCATTTGGCAAAACAAAAGGAGCGGCAACGATTTTCGGAAAAGTAAACGATAACTGGGGTACTCACTTGGATACAGGGTCGCTATTGCCAAGCATATCCTACAGATACATCGAAGAGGGAAAGTATAGAAAAAATGAGAAAGTCTATTTTGACCAGATCAACAGAAAAGCCAAAATGGAATTGTATGACAGGGAAAATAAAGTACTCAAGGAAGTAAAAGAGTTTAAGCTTCCCAGTCAGGTTCAAGATTTGGTAAGCGGATTTTACCTGCTTCGGGCTATGGATTTATCCAATTTGAAAAAAGGACAGGAAATTCTGATTACGGGCTTTTTCGATAAAGAAATATATAATATAAAATTAATATTCGAGGGAACTGAAAAGATTGAAACAAACCTCGGAACGAAAGACACCTATATTTTTTCCCCTCAAATGCCAAAAAACAGACTGTTCAGAGGTGAATTTCCTGTCAAAGTCTGGGTCACTAAGGATCAGAACAAAATCCCTGTTAAAATCAAAGCCAACTTGTTCATTGGATCGCTCAACATAGACATTGCTTCTGCAAAAGGACTCAGAAACAATTGATTAATATAGAATTAACATTTGGTTAACAAGCGGGATGATAACCAAAGATTTTCTGCTTTTCACCCTCAAAATCCTCTTACTAGCGAAGTATTGTTTGGTTCTTATCGTGTAATATTCCTTAATTTTAACCTGACTATTAAGAAATCCTTTCATGGCAGACAAACAGAAAATTAAGGTTTTGGTGGTAGATGACGAACCAGACATCGTCGAAATCCTCAAATACAATCTCCAGAAAGAAGGCTACGAAGTCGCCACTGCTGAGGACGGTATCAAAGCGGTAAAAACAGCTATAAAGTTTCAGCCTGATGTGATTTTGCTGGATATCATGATGCCTAATCAAGACGGAGTCGAAACCTGCCTGCAAATTCGTCAGATTCCCGAACTGAAGCATGCCTTTATTATCTTCCTCACCGCACGCATGGAAGAATATTCCGAGGTAGCAGCATTCGACGTAGGGGCAGATGACTACATCACCAAGCCCATCAAACCTCGGGCACTGATGAGCAGGATTGCCGCACTTTTCCGAAGGGAATCCAAAAAAGAACAGGAACAGGCCCAGATCAAAATCCGTGATTTAGTCATCGATCGGGGCAGCTATACCATCGACAAATCCGGCAAGACCATCACCCTACCCAAAAAAGAATTCGAACTGTTGTATTTCCTGGCCAAAAACCCTAATATGGTTTTCAGCCGTGATGAACTACTCCATAATATCTGGGGATCTGACGTATTTGTACTCGCCCGAACAGTGGATGTACACATCCGAAAAGTCCGAGAAAAAATCGGGGAAGACTACATCACTACTGTCAAAGGAGTAGGATACAAGTTCGACTTAGGTTAAAAAATGCTCACCGGATCCAGAGGGATATCTTTAATACTAGCCATTGCCATCGCCAGTTTGGTAATGGCATTTTTGTCTTTGATCCCTTCCACTTCCATGACCGTCCTTTGGGGAGCTCTAATATTGGCTTTTTCCATTTCTTACCTCCTGATCAATATCACTTTGGAATTCCTGGTCTATCGAGAGATCGGCAACATTTATAATCTCCTCGACAAAATCCAAAAGAAGGACCTTTCTGAAATACAGGACAAATCAATCCGGTCTTCCCTTTCTCCCCTTCGAAAAATCAACTCCGTCATCAATTCTTATGCCCTTGCCAGGCAAAGAGAAATTGAGACACTCCAGAAAAATGCAGAATTCAGAAGAGAATTCATCGCAGATATCTCGCACGAGCTGAAGACTCCGATTTTTGCCACACAGGGGTACATCCATACCCTACTCGATGGGGCAATCGACGACAAGCAGGTGCGGATGAAGTTCCTTAAAAAAGCTGCCAAAAGTCTGGATTCACTCGACCACTTGGTGCAGGACCTCTTGACCCTGAACCAGATGGAAAGTGGGGTGATCAAGTTTACTTTTACCGAGTTTGACTTGAAAGAACTTATCCAGGAAGTTATCGAGGAGTTGGAACACAAAGCCTCCAAAAGAGAAGTGACCATCAAACTAGAGGTGGAACCAGGAAAAAACTACACCACCCTGGCTGACCGCCAAAAAATCTACCGAGTCTGCCAAAACTTGATTTTCAACGCAGTGAAGTACAACCACAACGGAGGGGAAGTCATGGTAGGGATCAAGGCGAGCAAAAACCAGATTCAAGTAGATGTCAAAGACAATGGACTCGGTATCCCTCCAGAGGATTTGAAGCGGATTTTTGAGAGATTCTATCGGGTGGAAAAAAGCCGGTCCAAAGAAAAAGGTGGAACTGGACTTGGCCTCGCTATTGTCAAGCATATTCTGGAAGGCCACAAAAGCAAAATATCCGTCAGCTCTACAGTAGGAAAAGGATCCATTTTCAGCTTCCAACTGCCTCTAGAAAAGGAAAAGAAGGTGCAGGAAAAAGAACCTACTGAGGCCAAAGCCTGATTTTTGACAAGACATAGCTGTCCTGCTTCACCAGAAGCTGGACATAATTATCTTAGAATTTATGGATTTGAGGGATAATCCTGCTTTCGGAAAAGCAGGATAACAGCTAACTGGAAACCAAGACCTTGGTGTCTTCCGCAGCTTTGCGAGACATGCTTAGTGCTGCTTTCGGAAAAGCAGCATTACTGACAGAGAATTCCCTAAGCCACGTATTCCTCAAAAAGCTTTTCCAAAGTCTCCTGTAAATCCTCCGTAAATCCCGAGTGCGGACGGGAAGTCTGTAGCATCGAGCTCCTCATTGCGGTCAGCCATCGAAATCTGGAAGCCGCATCCTGCTTGCCTATAGGATTGCCGTTAGGATCGCCTTGGCAGATTTTTTCAAACGATTCAAGGTAGCATTCAAAAACAGAAAAATCTGAAAGTGGATCCAAGGCCAATAATTTCTCCTTTGGAAGATGGATTTTGCAGGCGATGAAATGTTGACGTTTGCAGCAAATCACCACACCCACATTGACAAATTCCTCACGCTCTACCCGAGGAACCAGCCGAATCACTGCATACTCAAACAAGTGCTTTCCTTGCATCTTCAGCCTGGTTTAAGAATACCTGAGAATTTTCCAGCCTCTTCGTCAAAAAGGCAACATACACAGCCCGTGCTTCCTCGGCGGTCTCCACATCTCTTGATGCCAACAGCCACTCATCGGGAACCTCTGAGACAACTTCCTGAATCATGGACAACGTGATCAATGACTTCATTTCCTGATCCACCTTCGCCAAAAGGCTTGCCTTAGGCAATAGTACGTGATCCTTGATCATGGCAAAGGGACTGAGTGCCTGACTTTCCCAATTTTCCCAAGTATGGTGGAACAGAAAAGAAGCTCCGTGATCGATCAGCCACAGTTCTCGGTTCCAGATCAGTAAATTGGTATTTCTGAAAGTCCGGTCCACATTGTTTATCCAGCTGTCAAACCAGACAATTTTGGAAGCCAACTCCTCATCCACCTGACTTGCCCCGGGATCAAAGGTCATGGCTTTGGACAAAAAATGCAGCGCGAGATTTTGCCCCTGAGAACCTTTGAGCAAATCCTGAATCTCCTCATCTCCCTCTGAATTGCCAAAAGCGGCATCGAGCTCGGCAAACACGATCTCCGGCACTTTAAAGCCCAATCTTCGAGCTAACTCTCCTCCGATCAGTTCCGCGATCAGCGCTTTTTCCCGTTGGCCTGCACCTCGGAATTTGAGCACATAATTAAAGCCATCATCCGCCTCAGCCAATGCCGGCAAGGAACCGCCTTCTCTTAAGGGCATCACGTAGCGGGTGACATTTACTGTTCTTAGTCCGTGCATTTAGTCAATTGGCTTCCTACAAAATTAAATTCAAAGGCAAGTTACAACCACATTAAATATTATATGCCAAGCCAAGGTCATTTAATCCATCCTTCCAGTTCAATAATCCATCCTTCCAGTTCAAACTTAATTTTAATAATACTTTTTATTGCCCTTGAGGAATAGCTACTTTTGCACCCTCTTTGAAGAGGCAGGAGATCCATGAAGAAAGTAGATTTTCAGAACCTTATACTGTTTGAAAACGAGGATTACCTGGTGATCAACAAGCCACCTTACCTTTCGAGCTTAGACGACAGGCACGAGGCGCAAAACATCCTTGACCTTGCCAAGGCGCACACAGCAGATGCCCAGCTGTGTCACCGACTGGACAAGGAAACCTCAGGATGTCTGGTGATTGCCAAGCATCCAGAGGCCTACAGGCACTTGGCCATTCAGTTTGAAAACAGAGAGGTGGAGAAAGTCTACCATGCCGTAGTGGAAGGAATTAAGGAATTCAGCGAAGAGCTGGTAGACCGTAACCTTTTGGCAAACAATAAAGGAATCGCCAAAGTAAGTAAAGAGGGAAAGCCCGCGCAGACCATCTTCAACACCTTGAAGACCTATTATGCGCATACCTTAGTTGAGTGCAAGCCCATCACCGGTCGCCTGCATCAGATTCGGGTTCATTTGGCTTACCTCAAGTCTCCGATTTGTGGAGACACCTTATATGGAGGCAATCCCTTATACCTTTCTTCACTCAAGCGCCGCTTCAATCTCAAAAAAGACACCGAAGAGCTTCCAATCATGCAGCGGGTTTCCCTGCATGCTTATTCGATTCGGTTTGCGGGTTTGGATGGCAAAGACATTTCAGTCCATGCACCCTATCCAAAAGATTTCCAGGTTTTGGTCCAGCAATTGGAAAAAAACGCCTGATCAAGCCGGTTTAAGCCCTGCAAAACCAAATCTTCATTGGAGACAAACACCTAAGCCTATGAAATCGAGCAGCGCAAAAAGACTCAAAATGAGAGACGCACAGCCTTGCGAGATTCCATGTGACCAATAAAACAATTATAACCACATGAAAATTAGCGCTTAGGATTGTAAATAGTTTGCATAAAAAAATAAATGCTTCTATCTTTGTGTCCCTTTTTGGGGTCGATAATTAATTAATAAGCTAAAAATTAAACAGTTACAAAGTGGATACTCTGAGCTATAAAACCATCTCAGCCAACAGCTCCACCGTAGAAAAGCAATGGGTGATTGTGGATGCCCAGTCTGCTATTCTTGGACGCTTGGCGAGTGAGGTTGCGAAAATCCTGAGAGGAAAGACGAAGCCTAGCTTCACTCCTAACGTAGATTGCGGCGACAATGTGATCGTAATCAACGCTGACAAGGTAAGACTGACGGGAGACAAGTGGGACGCAAAAGTATATGTGCGCCACACCGGTTACCCAGGTGGACAGCGAATCTCAACTCCTAAATTGTTGAAGCAGAAGTCTTCAACCATTTTGATTGAGAAAGCTGTAAGAGGCATGTTGCCAAAAAACAGATTGGGAAGCAAGTTGTACGGTAATCTGTACGTGTATGAAGGATCTGAGCATCCACATGCCGCACAGCAGCCAAAAGCCATCACCCTTTAATCGCTAAATCATGGAAATGATCAACACAATCGGTAGAAGAAAGACCTCCGTAGCCCGTATCTACATGACTCCGGGAAATGGAAAAATCACCGTAAACAACAAGGCAATTGAAGTGTACTTCCCATTTGACCTACATCAGATTGTCGTAAAGCAGCCTCTTGCCCTAGTGGGTGTAGAAGGTAACTACGACGTCAACATCAATGTAGACGGTGGTGGTATCAAAGGACAGGCTGAAGCAGCTCGTATGGCAATCTCCAGAGCGCTATGCGAATTCGATGCTGAGCACAGAGGTCCTTTGAAGAAAGAAGGTTTCCTTACCCGTGACCCTAGAATGGTCGAGCGTAAGAAGCCAGGACGTAGAAAAGCAAGAAGAAGATTCCAGTTCTCTAAGCGTTAATCGGAACGATCTTCATTCAATAGAAAACAATTTCATTCATGTCAAAAATCGAATACAAAGACTTACTGGATGCTGGTGTTCACTTCGGACACTTGACGAGAAAGTGGGATCCAAGAATGGCTCCATATATCTTTATGGAGAAGAACGGTATCCATATTATCGACCTCAACAAAACGCTTGCTTGCCTCGAAGAAGCATCCAACGCAATCAAGCAAATCGTACGTTCCGGCAAAAAAGTAATGTTTGTCGCTACGAAAAAACAAGCCAAAGATCTAGTAGCTGCAGAAGCTCAGCGTCTGAATATGCCTTACGTGACCGAAAGATGGTTGGGTGGTATGTTGACCAACTTCGCTACGATCCGTAAGTCCCTCAAGAAAATGTCAGGTCTTGAAAAACTGATGAAAGAGGACGCTTACAAAAACTTGGCTAAAAAAGAGCGTCTGATGGTAAGCCGTCAGAAAGACAAAATGGAAAGCGTATTGGGCGGTATCTCCGACCTAAGCAGACTTCCTGCAGCTCTTTTCGTAGTGGACATCAAGAGAGAACACATCGCGATTGCAGAAGCTCAAAAATTGGGCATTCCAGTGTTTGCCTTGGTAGATACCAACTCTAACCCAAATGAGGTGGATTTCCCAATCCCAGCAAATGACGACGCATTCAAGTCAGTTTCTCTTTTGGTAAAAGCATTTGGCGCAGCTATCGAAGAAGGTCTTTCTGAGCGTAAGAGAGACAAGGACGATGCTAAACTTTCTGAAGAGGAAGAAGCAAAAAGAGCTGTGGACGCTGAAACACAAGAATAATCCACAATCGATTTGAATACACAAAAATTGAACATCTGGCTTAGGTCGATGTTCAATTTTTTGTTTTTGCCTGACTTGAGCCTACCTGCTTCGGTTAACAAAAACATCACGTTGCGAGGACTTTTCTTCTTCTAATTTTGGCCTCCGACACTCCAAAATGAATTCTATAATCTGTTGATAAATAAACTGATCACACAATGGCAATTACTGCACAAGACGTAAACAAACTGAGACAAATGACCGGTGCCGGTATGATGGACTGCAAAAAAGCTTTGACAGAAGCGGAAGGCGACTTCGAAAAAGCAGTGGACATCCTCAGAAAAAAAGGTCAAAAAGTATCTGCTTCCAGAGCTGACCGCGAAACCAAAGAAGGCGTGGTTGTAACCCGCGTAGCAGATGGCGGAGCTAAAGGCATCCTTCTTTCGTTGACTTGCGAGACTGACTTCGTAGCTAAAAACGAAGAGTTCGGTGCTTTCGCAAATACTTTAATCGATCTGGCTGTAAACAATGGCTGCACTGAAAAAGAGCAAATTCTTGCTCTTCCTTTCGAAAACATCACCGTAGCTGAGAAAATCGTAGAAATGACCGGTAAAATCGGTGAGAAAATCGAAATCTCTCACTACGAAGTCATCAACGCTGAGAAGGTAGTTACCTACATCCACTCCAATGGTAAATTGGGTGTATTGGTAGGAATGGTGAATACTTCTGGTGCTGACGTAGAAGAGGCAGGAAAAGACGTAGCAATGCAGATTGCAGCAATGAACCCTGTAGCCGTGGATAAAGACGGTGTAGATGCTTCTATGATCGAGCGTGAAATCGAAATCGGCAAAGAGCAGGCCAGAGCGGAAGGCAAACCGGAAGAAATGCTTGAAAAAATCGCTTTGGGTAAACTCCAGAAGTTCTACAAAGAAAGCACTTTGTTGAGCCAGCAGTTTGTGAAAGACAACTCCGTGTCTATCGCACAATACCTGAACAACGTAAGCAAAGGCTTGACTGTAAACGCATTCAAGAGAATCTCTATCGGGTAATTTCCCGATCCCTTAATACTAAAAAAACCCTCCCGGAGCGATCTGAGAGGGTTTTCTTTTTTTCAAACAATTTAATCGCTTATCTCTTACATTTCAATAGATTAATAGGTACATTGGGTGATTATATTTTGCATTGCAAACTCCAACTCTATTTTAACTATTGATTTTTACTTTATGAAAAGAATAAAAGTCCTATTTTCCACGGCACTAATTTTTGGTCTCCTATCTAGTTGTATTGAAAACCGAATTTGTTGTGAAGTCGTGATTTCTCAAGAATTCAATGTGACATTGAAAGATTCAGAAGGCAATAACCTACTCAACCCAGAAACCACTGGGGCCATTAACCTGAGTAATTCCCGACTCTTTTTATTGGAAAATGGTGAACCCAAACTCTATAAGCTAGATGGAGGAGGAATTCTCGATAATCCTTATGGGATATCTCCGACCGGCATGGATGGAGACATGAAAGCAAGAGTTCAGTTTCAATATTTTGGTAATCAAAAGGTATTGGAAGGCATTATCAAATGGAATGAAACATTGGCAGACACCTTGACCTTTACGTTTAACTCGGCAGAAAACCCCGCTTTTTTAACCAAAATCTCGGAAAAAGATAAGACCCTTTGGGATATAGAAATCGATCAAGAATATCCCATTTTCGTCACACTGAACCATTAAAAAAAGCCCTGGAACAATTGAATTCTAGGGCTTTGTTTATCTTTTTGGATTATAATATTCTGCTATTTCAGGAATTCATCAAACTCTCAATCTCCTCCGCTTCAATCGGAATATTCCGCATCAAGTCGAAATAGCCGTTTTCCAGAATCACTATATTGTTTTCCAAACGCACCCCAATTCCCTCCGCAGGAATATAAATTCCCGGTTCCACGGTGAAGACCATTCCCGTGGTAATCGGATAGTGCATCGTGCCCACATCATGCACATCCAATCCCAAATGGTGGGACGTGCCATGCATGAAGTATTTTTTATAAGCAGGCCAATTCGGATCCTGATTTTTGATGTCGGTTTGGTCGATCAATCCAAGACCCAATAGTTCCGACTGCATAATCAGGCCCACTTCTTTGTGGTAGTCTTGGATATTGATACCCGGTCTTAGGATAGCAGCGGCTTCTCGATGCACTCTCAAAACAGCATCATAGACTGCACGCTGTCTAGCCGTGAATCTTCCATTCACCGGAATAGTACGAGTCATATCTGCATTGTAATTGCCATACTCTGCTCCTACATCCAGCAAAAGTAATTCCCCGTCCTTACAGGCTTTGTTATTTTCAATGTAGTGAAGTACACAAGCTGATGCACCGGAAGCAATGATGGGTTCGTAGGCAAAACCTTTGCTTCGGTTACGGATAAATTCATGAATGAATTCGGCTTCGATTTCGTATTCGGTTACTCCTGGCTTTACGAAAGAAAGGATTCGACGGAAGCCCTTTTCGGTAATGTCGCAGGCAATCTGCATCTGATCGATTTCTTCCTGTTCTTTCACCCCACGCAACTCATGCATGATCGGTGCTACGCGTTCGTAACTATGAAGCGGATAGCGCTCTTTGCAGCTTTTGATAAATCGGGCATCACGAGTCTCTACGACTATTCCTGCTCTCAAGTGCTCATTGGTATTCAAATAAATCTTCTCCGAAAGATTGGCCACCCAGTTAAAGATATTCTCAAAAGCAGACAACCACTGAATATTTTCAATCCCTGAAGCCGCCTTTGCTTCTTCTTTGGTGTATTTGTGCCCTTCCCACACGGCAATGTGCTCATTGGTTTCTCTGAGGAAAAGTACTTCTCTCCAAGCAGGATTGGGACAATCCGGAGCGATCAGCAAAATGGTCTCCTCCTGATCAATTCCACTGAGATAAAAGAGATCGTTGTTTTGGCGAAACTTCATCGTGCCATCCGCATTGGTGGGCAGGATGTCGTTGGCATTGAAGATGGCTACAGCGTTCTTGGCCAGTTTAGCCGCCAGTTTGGCCCGATTGCGGATGTATAGTTCTTTGGGTAAGGCTTGGTATTTCATAATCAAATAATATCCTAGCAAGTTAATAAATCATGCCCATCCAAGGAATCAAATTCCGACATAGTGGGTTTCGACTTAAATTTGTACTTTCCAAAAAGGAACAGCGCAGCATGCATTTGAATATTAAAGAGCTATCCAACGGAATCCGAATTGTACATCAGGAAGTCACCTATACCCGACTCGTACACTGCGGATTTATTTTAAACATCGGTAGCCGGGATGAGGACAAAGAGCAGGAAGGTTTGGCCCACTTTTGGGAACACATGGCTTTCAAAGGAACGCACAAGCGAAAAACATTTCACATCATCAATAGACTGGAATCCTTGGGTGGGGAGCTCAATGCCTACACCACTAAAGAAAAGGTATGCTTTTATGCTTCGGTACTCAAAGATCATTACTCCAAAGCTGCCGAACTCCTGTATGACATCACCTTCAATTCCACTTTTCCTGAAAAGCAAATAGAAAAAGAGCGACAAGTCATTCTGGAAGAAATGGCCATGTACAGGGATTCTCCGGACGATTCCATTCAGGATGACTTGGATGCCTTGGTTTTTGAAAATCATGCCCTGGGAAGAAATATTCTAGGCACAGAGGAAACGGTGGGCAGATTCCAGCAGCAGGACTTCTTTGATTTTATTTCCACTCGATTGGATACTTCCCAACTCGTGTTTTCGGTGGTGGGTAATATTTCATTCGAAAAAGCCCTAAAAATCATCGAAGGTCCGTTACGAGAAATTCCAAGAAAACGGACCTTGTATGTAAGAAGTGGTTTTCATGACTACCAACCCAAATTCAAAACTGTCCAGCGCGACGTCACCCAATCCCTCTGTGCCATCGGTAGGCCAGCCTATTCACTCCACGATCCCAACCGATTCAAACTTTACCTACTGAATAATATCTTGGGCGGCCCAAGCATGAACAGTCGCCTCAACCTATCGCTAAGGGAAAATTACGGGTATGTGTACAGCATCGAGTCGAGCTATCAACCGTTTTCAGACACCGGTTTCTTTGGAATTTATTTTGGCACGGAAGAAAAGACCCTGAAAAAATCTCGGGCCATCGTGCAGCGGGAGATGGAAAAACTCAGAAGCAAAAAATTGGGCAGCAATCAGCTGCATTCTGCCAAAGAGCAAGCCATTGGACAGATGGCTATGGCAGAGGAAAACTATGCTGCCTTGATGCTAGTCTATGGTAAAAGCCTCATCGATCACAACAAAATCGACTCCTTGGACAGTATATTCGAGCAAATCCGAGCCACTACCGCAGAAGAGCTTCTTGAAATTGCTCAAGATATCTTTCATCCCGATCAGCTGAGTTACCTGATTTACACCCCTAATTGAAATGGAATTTATTGCCCCGGCTTTATTGGCCTATTGCGAAGCCCATACCAGTCCCGAAGATGCTCTTCTCAAAAAAATCACTCGAGAGACTCAAGCCAAAGTCCTGATGCCGAGAATGATCTCCGGGCACTTACAGGGAAAAATGCTGGAGCTTTTTGCAAAAATGCTGAATGCCGAATCTATTCTCGAAATTGGGACCTACACGGGATATTCCGGAATCTGTCTGGCAAGAGGTCTTAAGCCTGGGGGCAAATTGATTACACTAGACTTCAATGATGAACTGGAACCCATGGTTAGGGGATTTTTCGAAGAAAGCGGACTGGCCAATCAAATCGATTACCGTTTGGGAAATGCAAGAGATATCATCCCCAGTTTGGAGGGCCCATTTGACTTGGTATTTATAGATGCAGATAAATTTTATTATGCAGATTATTTCGAGCTGATCATTGACAAAGTCCGACCTGGAGGAATTATCCTGGCAGACAATGTCCTTTGGTCCGGAAAGATCCTAGTAGAACAAGGTCAAAAAATAGATAAGGATACTAGAGCTATTTTGGATTTTAACCAGATGGTTCATAAAGACCCACGAGTGGAAAATATCCTTCTCCCTATCAGAGATGGAGTTTTAATGGCTAGAAAACTCGGATTTTAGAAAATGGGAATCATTTTTGCTTTCCGTGGGCTGAGTAAAACGAAAGCAACTTTCGATGAAATCCCGACCGATTACCTTATTCTTCTTTTTGCCCTTAATTTTTGCATCGCTTTGGGCTGAGGCCCAAATCCCCCAAGTTCCCAGCCAGTTGGAATTTGCAGACTTGATTGTTCGTATCAATCCTCAGGCACAGCGTGAAATCCAGCTGGATGTGGATGCGCTTTACCGAAATCCGACTTATTTCAAGGTTAAACAAGATCGGGTAAATCTATTCATGCCGATTGTGGAAAGAGAACTTCGCAAACAGGGAGTCCCGGATGATTTGAAATACTTAGTCATTCAAGAAAGCGGATTGATCGCAGATGCGGTCTCCACTTCCAACGCAGTAGGCTTTTGGCAATTCAAGCAAGGCACAGCTGAAGAGGTCGGACTAAGAGTGGATGGTCAGGTGGACGAACGTAAAAACATCATTACCTCCACACGAGGTGCTGCTTTGTATCTAAAAAAGCACAATAATGTCCTGGACAACTGGATGACTGCTTTGGTTTCTTACCAAATGGGGTTAGGCGGTGCTAAAGCTTATTTTGGCAATCAATTTACCGGCAAGAAAACCATTGAGGTAGATCGAAACACTCACTGGTATTTCAAAAAGTATCTCGCACACAAAGTAGCCTATCAAAGTCAAATAGGCATTTTTGCCTCTTCCAGTCAGCGTTTGGCTGAGGTGCAGGTACAAGGCCCAGTCACCATGGCCTCACTTTCCAAACGATTTGGCGTGAGTGAAGAACATCTCAAGGAATTCAACAAATGGGCTCAACAAGGGAAAATCCCTGCAGGCACCTATACCCTGTTTTACATAAAAGAAGGATCTCTTCCGGTGGAACCTGCCGTTATAAAAACGGATGAAAAACCCACCCAAACCAAACCTTCGCAAAATGCCAGCTACAAGTCATCTCCGGCCTACAAGCAGGCAAACTCCTTCCCAAGAATCTCCGGCAACACGACCAAAGCTAGTCAACCCAATCAGATCACAGTCAATGACCTAAGTGGCGTACAGGCTCCCAATACCATGTCACCAAGTAAATTTGCAGATGAGATTGGGATGAAAGAGAAAAAATTCGTGAAAATCAATGATTTACCTGAGGGAGAAAAAGTAGAAATCGGAAAGTATTATTACACCGAAAAGAAAAAAGCCAGTGCTGAAGTCGAAACGCATGTGGTCCAGCCCGGGGAAGACCTTTGGAGTATTTCTCAAAAATATGGTATCCGATTGGCAGCTCTTAAGTCCAAAAACAGGATAAGAAGAGATTCTGAGCTAAAACCCGGGATGGTATTGAACCTCAGGGAACCCAGAAAAAGAGGTGAGGAAATTCCAATCATTCCCGTTTCTACACCGGCCCAACCTACAAAAACCTATGTAGCCCAATCCGAACCGGTAAAGCAGGAATCGGTTGAGGAACCTACAATTATACAGCAAGCCACAGCATCCAAACCTAGTCCTTCCTATCATACTGTCAGTTCGGGGGAAACGCTTTTTGCTATTTCCAGAAAATATGGGGTCACCGTAGAGGAGCTGAAAAGTTGGAACAAAATCGGAAGTCAGAATATCATTACCGTAGGACAAAAGTTGGTAATCTACAAACCCTAATCTGCTCCTCAATTTCCCATAAATGCGACGAGTTCTTTTGTTTTTAGGAGTAATTATTTCGCTTACTTGCCAGAGTGTATTGGGGCAGGATCGGCTAGTCATACCCGACACCGTCTTAATTAATGGAGATACCCTCTTGATGTTGGGCGATTCAATCATTGTAGATGAACCCAAAAAGGAAATATTTTGGAAAACAGGAGGAAATTACAACCTCAATATCCAGCAAGTCACACTCAGCAATTGGGCTGCTGGGGGTACCGGATCCTTCGCTTTAAACTCAGGAGCTACATTCTTTGCCAATTACAAGAAAGACAGCAAAGTCTGGGATACCCAACTCACCATCAATCTGGGATTTAACAGGCAAGGCGACCGGGATTTTCAAACGCGGAAAACCAATGACAACTTCATTTTTGTAAGTAATTACGGTAGACAACTTTCAGAAAAATACTACCTGACTACTCAGTTGGATGCCAGAACACAGCTTTTGCCTGGCTATAAATATTCCAAACCTGCAGGAGCCGAGTCTGAGATCAGGACAAAAATCTCTGATTTTCTTTCTCCTGGATACCTTCAATCTTCCACCGGTATCAATTACCGGCATACCTACCCTGACAAAAGCAGACTTTCCATCATACTCTCGCCATTTACTGGTCGTTTCACCATGGTCATGAATGACTCTTTGAGTAGAGCAGGTGCTTTTGGTGTGACTCCTGGGGAAAATGTTCGGGCAGAAGCCGGTATGTCCGTAAGTTTGGGGGTAGTTGACTTTGTTCTTATGGAAAATGTGACCTGGAAAGCCGACCTCAACCTGTTTTCCAATTATGAGAGCTTGGGAAACATGGTAGTCAACTTTAATTCACTCATCCGGATGAAAGTAAATAAATACATTTCTACCCGAATCGAAACGGTAATTATTTACGATGAGAATGTTTTTATCAGGCAGGAAGACGGCACAAGCAAACAGGCCGTACAAATACAAAATCTAATCAATTTCGGGATTTCATTGGACTTTTAGAAATCCACGTCCAAACCGAATTTCCGCTGAAGCTCTGCTAATGCAGGATGCTTTTCCCTCAAAAACCTAAGTTTGTCTGTATTGGTATACAGTTTCGGCCTGTCATCCTGGATTTCCTCCTTGTGCTCAAGAGAAATGGAAAGTTGATTTGCTCCTGTTAGGTTTCGAATCAATCCCAAAAGGTCAGGCCGCATTTTATTGGCAATTTCCTCCTGTACAGAACCCATTACCTGCAACATCACTTCTCCGTTGACTACTCTGATGGGCTGATCCAAAATAGCGAGTTCTAGATTTTTATTGCCTTGGCGGTAATGATCCTGAACAGCATGAATTACCTGATCCAGCATAGCCTGAGTCAATTTAACTGACTCCTGAACCGGGGATGTGAGGGTCTCTTCCTGCTTTTTCTCGACTTTCGTCTGTTCTGGAACTTTCATTTTTTCTTCCACCAATTTCTTGGTTTGGAAAAGACTGGTCGGAATGGCGATGGTTGATTTCAGAGGAGTTTTGCTTCCCTCTGTCGCTCTGTTGAGATCAGAAATAGGTGCTGATGCTGTAGATGGATTTTCCTGAGCGGGAGCTTCACTCAGACTTTTTTTTTTGCCTCAAGGCTGGAAAGTGCCGCCAAGCGGAAAGCTTGGGGAAGTTTAGCCATTTTCATTAAGGCCAATTCCACGTGAAGACGCTGATTTTTACTGGTCTTGTAGTGAATATCGCACTGATTGGCCAGGTTGAGAGCCGACAGCAAAAATGATGTAGAAGCCTGCCCGGTCTGCTGAATATATCGGTCCTTGGCTGATTCAGAGACTTGCAACAATTCCACGGTAGCCTCGTCCTTGACTACCAGCAAATCCCTAAAATGCTCGCTCAGCCCGACGATAAAATTATGCCCATCGAACCCTTTCTTCAGGATTTCATCAAAGATCAACAGGGTAGATGAAATATCCTCTGCCAAAAGCGCATCCACGACTTTGAAATAGTAGTCGTAATCGAGAATGTTAAGGTTGGAGATCGTCTCCTGATAGGTTACTTTTTTCCCTGCGGAATAGGTCACAATCAGGTCAAAAATGGAAAGTGCGTCACGAAGAGCTCCATCCGCTTTGGTAGCGATCAGGCGAAGTGCTTCTTCTTCATAGTCTACTTTTTCCTTTTCGGCGATGTATTTCAGATGATCCGAAATATGCTTGATCTGAATCCGGTTAAAATCAAATATCTGGCAGCGGGAAAGGATAGTTGGGATGATTTTATGTTTTTCCGTAGTAGCCAAAATAAAGATGGCATACTTAGGAGGCTCTTCTAGGGTTTTCAAAAAGGCATTGAAGGCCGCTGTCGAGAGCATGTGCACTTCGTCGATGATATAGACCTTGTACTGACCTTTTTGAGGAGCGTATCGGACTTGATCGACGAGATTTCGGATATCGTCTACCGAGTTGTTGGACGCGGCATCGAGTTCGTAGACATTAAAGGAAGCGTTGTTTTGAAAGGAAACGCAGGACTCGCATTTTCCGCAGGCTTCGAAGTCCTTGGTGATGCTTTCGCAGTTAATCGTCTTGGCCAAAATACGGGCACAGGTGGTTTTACCCACTCCACGTGGTCCGCAAAAAAGAAAAGCCTGAGCGAGGTGGTTATTTTTGATCGCATTCTGAAGCGTGGTGGTGATATGCTGCTGCCCCACGACGCTCTTGAAATCTACCGGTCTATATTTCCTTGCCGAAACGACGAAATTTTCCATCGCTGCAAGATATAAAAAAGTGGATATTCGGGAAGGGAGAATTTGGGTCTTTGGGAAAGATTTTGGTTAAGAGATTGATTACTAAAGTCGGAAAGTTAAGGGGTAGGGAAGCAAGGAAGTCGGGAAGCAGGGAGGATTGATGGTGAACAGGATATTGGAAAGTGAAGTGAAACCTCGGTAGAAAAGCCTCCACCCTGCTCTGCCTGTCGTAAATCGTAATTCTGAAATCGAAAATGAACGAATTTTCCCATATTTTTGTCTTTCCTTTGTCTATGGGGCTGACCGGTTTTGACAGTAGGTGTAATCATCGGGCTCGCATGCAGGCTGGAGTATGTACGGCCTTAAACCATTCATACGAACGATAAATGGCGAAACTTCTTACGCCATGGCTGCCTAATCTCTCCTCACTAGGACAGATCGCTTAAAGGGTTGAGTTACGAGAGTGATTCCCCGGCCACATCTCCCCACCCTCCGTCTGATCAGGGTGGATCCGAGGTGTCGACTTGATCGGACTGCTGCTTGTGATGCGATTAAGCAAGCTTAAGACCAATCGATAAGCCCCGCTCAGGTGTGTCACCCAGCATAGCGTGGTCGAAAAACCAACCGGTGACTAAGCATGTAGACGGTACGGTGCTTCCTTATCTGGACGTGGGTTCGAATCCCACCAGCTCCACAAGTAATCCCTTCAGAGCAATCTGAAAGGGATTATTTGTTTTATTGCCAAATCTATTTTCTTTGAACTTTGGGCTAGGGACATCCCTTATTATTCGATTTCTCCCCAATGGGTAATTTGATAAGAATTTCCGCGTACTTTATGAAAAAGATTCCTCTCTTATTTTTTTTACTTGTGGCCTGCAACATCATTCCTCCCCAACCTTCTGATTTTACGGTAGAGGAGGTGTCCGTGGCGGGAGGTCAGACGCACTCAGTACAGGACAGTGTCGGTCTGCTGTTCGTGGTGAGAGGACTTCCTCCGACTAACGACTGGAAAATGATCTGGGAAATCAATGATCAAGTCCTTTTTACCGAAGATATCAGTGGAAAATCAGGAAGAATCTCCATCCTAAAAAAATTCAAGGGAAATCAAATCGGTGAGTACCGTTACCGAGGGTGTGTTGTCTACGAAAACACGCGAATTTGCGATGAAGCACCTTTCTTTTTAAAGTGATCCCTATCCCCCCACTATCCAGTAAAATACGCCTCCAGCTCACTCATCATTTCAGCCTTCTCTCTCAGATCTCGGATGACTTTACCCTTTTCCAGCAGGACAATCCGATCACAGATCTCAGTCACATGATTCAAGTCATGGCTGGAGATCAAAAAGGTGATTTTGGATTGCTCCTTTTCTTTTAAGATTAGCTTCTTCAGTCGAATTTGGGAACTTGGATCCAGGTTTTCAAAGGGCTCATCCAGCATTACCACCTCCGGATTCCCCATCATGGCTGCAGCTATTCCTACTTTTTTGAGATTACCTTTGGACAGATCCCGGATGTACTTCTTTTTTCCCAAAACCTCCTCGTTGAACAGCTCGGTAAATTTCTCCAAATGACTTTTCAAATCAGCATCGGACATCCCGTAGATCTTCCTAAGAGTTTCAAAATATTCATCAGAAGTCAGATAAGCCAAAAGCATGTGTTCATCCAGGTAAGCCCCTACGGAGGATTTCCAGTTTTCAGATTTACTTACATCTTCACCGTTGATGGTGACATTGCCTGTCGTAGACCTTAACAGATCTAGAATAATCCGAAAAAGCGTGGTTTTTCCGGCACCGTTATTACCGACCAAGCCAAAGCACTCACCTTTGGAAATCTCCAGTGAAGGCACATCGAGGACAACTGCTTCTTTGTATTGTTTTTTGAGTTGGGATATCTGGATCATAGTTCTTGACGGAATGAGGATGAAATTTCGTAACGGTTAGAAAGTACACGGTTGATATTAAACTGGGAAAGAGGCTTGAAGGCAATCAAGCCAATCAGACCGCTGATACCCAAAGCTAAAAGACCTGCATAATCACTGATCAATAGCGAAAAAGGCAAATAAATCAAATACGGACCAGCCATAAGCGGAATAATCACCAAAAACTGGGCGGCACCAACCCCTTCGTAATTAAACATGGCTCCCTTATTCAGATCCATTGGTTTGGGTTTCCAAAGAGCAAAGTAAATGATCACATGAACCATGATCCCGATATTAAACAGAAAAGTCGCCAAATGAATCAGCAATATGTCAACTCCGAAATACACATACGGAACAGAAGCAAGAAAACAAACCATCGAAACACTCATGAAAAGCAGATATTTCCCTCTCACCAGCGACTCAATCCCTGCTTTTTTGCCAAGGAAAAAATCAAAATTACCGGAGTTCCAACTCAAAAAAAGCTGTCCATACTGAATCATGAAGATCCCGGTAATAAATACTCCTACGAAAATGAAAATCGGACTTAATCCTTCCTCGCTTTGATACTGGGGATTGGTATAAAAGAACAGCCCATAGAGGAGAAAAAAAACAGAAAGCATCAAAAAAGTACGGCTTTTCTTGTGCCGGATGATCAGCTTCCATTCCAGATTGGCCAACTCGCCCGCCACCCCAAACCTAGAGAAGAATCCTAAGCTCTGATTGACAAAACGGACATCCTCCTCTTCGCTCAGATCCTCCAAGTAGGCATTCTGCACATAAAATCTGAAGGCAAGGTAGAATGCAAAGAAACAAAGCAACGCCATCGCCAAGAGAGGAATCGGAGTCGTTATGGCTGCAGAAAATAAGGGCACCAAAAGTTCACCAACATTAAACCAGCCCATGTAAGTGGAGCCTCCTCCGAGCAAAAGGGTCCCAAAAACCACCAAAACACCTATCATGGAGTCCTCAAAACGCTGCTTAAACCAAAGCATAAACCAATGCAGGGTCCAGCTGAAAAAAAGTAAAGTTCCCAACCATGACACAAATCCCATCGCCCCAAATTTCTCCATGATTACTTGGACACCGAATGGCAAAAAGAGGAGCAAGGCAATCAAGTTCAGCGGTGAAATAAAGGAGCGCAGCATCAGGATTTGAATAATTCGCTTCTTACCTATGGGCAGATGAAGCAAGCTTTCCAACTCTACCACCGGCAGCTTTTGGATAAAATATCGGTACATAAACTCCACCAGGAAAAAGTAAATCAGGCCGGAGTTCAAAAACTCAATCGCATCTCTTCCCTCTCCGATCAGCTCAATGATTCTTCCCAAAAAAAGCCCGGCAAGAAACACATAGCTCAATAACAGAAGTGCGATGAAAATCATAAATCCTGTGGCCAGTGCACTTTTGGCAAAACTGGTTGAGCGCATGCTCTTCAATAGCTGAAGTCTGATAAGTGTAAAAAACATGAGTGGGTTATTGGATTTTGATCAATGCAAAATATGCTTAAACATCAAGATTTAAGGCATATTTGCCTATCAAAAAAAGGTTAAAAGAAGAAAATGGTACAGGAATTAGGATTTTTCGAATCGGTGGCACAGAGAAGGTCGGTCAGAATTTTTGATCAGAATGAAAGATTCGACAGGTCTGTGGTTCAAAAGTGCCTGGAGGCAGCCATCCTTTCTCCAAATAGTTCTAACCTCCAACTTTATCAATTTGTCCGCGTACCTGAGACTTCTCCACTGAAAGAGCCTTTGGCAAAATTATGTATGGGACAAAAGGCGGCAACTACAGCGAGAGAATTGGTAGTGGTCGTCACCCGACGGGATCTCTGGAAATCCCGTGCCAAAGCCAACTATGACTACATCGCTTCCACCTATGCCGGTAAGCCTGATAAAAAACTAAAACAAGCCTTGGGTTACTATGGTAAGCTGATTCCCAAGCTGTATGGAAAATTTCCTGGATGGTCTTTGTTAAAAAAAGCAATCTCTTTTTTTGTTGGACTTCGCAGACCTATGATAAGGGAAGTAGGAGAAACGGAAGTGAGGATATCTGTTCACAAAAGCGCTGCGCTGGCTTCCATGACGTTTATGCTTGGAATGAAAGCAGCGGGATATGATACCTGTCCCATGGAGGGCTTTGACAGCAAGCGGGTAAAAAAACTCTTGAATTTAAATTCAGCATCAGAAATATGCATGATCATCGGTTGCGGAAAAGGCCTTCCTGAAGGGATTTATGGGAAAAGATTCCGAGTGCCCTCAGAAGAACTTATTATCGACAAATAACCTGAATGCCCCTCCCGTTTTTTAGGTCAGCAATCATCATTCACCTCAAGCCAATACCCATCAGGATCCCGAAAAAAAATCTGTCGGATCCCATCCGGTCTCACATTAATCACTCCAATATCCCCTGCCCAGTTCTCAAAAGAGCATTCATAACTCTTTAGATTTTGAATAAAGAAATCCAAGTCACCGACAATGAAGCAGAGGTGATTTGTCTTTGATTTCTCCATCGGAGGAGTTGCTTTCAGCTCCTCAATCAAATGAAGCGTACTCTTTTCTCCCATTTCAAACCAGGCATGAAGCCCATCCTTAAAAGGTTCATCGGCCTGTTTCAGGCCAATCACATTTTTGTAAAAATCCATAGACCTCTCTAGGCTAGACACATGCACCGCCAAATGATTGATTTGAATTTTTGAAATGAATGTCATCGGTTTCGAATGAGTGTATTGCTTGGAAATGGATTGGAGTCAAAAGAAAAAGCCAACCTCAGAGGATTGGCTTAACTAGATCGGTACAGGAAATTCTTATTCTCCTACAGCCTTCAGACTTGTGGCAACGGCGATTTTATCTGCTTCGTCAAACAAATTCAAGGCTTGCTGATAGACTTCATTGATGTCATTGATGACTTTGTAGAAGGCATTGTCATCATAGATTTGACGTCCCAAATGTGCTTTGACCAAAATCCTTAGGTATTCCTTTGACTTGTTGAAGTCCTTGGAATCAAACTCCACCTTATTTTTCTTACCATATTCTACCAGTTCCAAGAGCATGGCATCGCTGACCTTGAAGGTAGTATAGTAGTCATCCAAGGTCATCGACGTAAAGTTTCCTTTGTTTTTGTTCACATAATCCAGGATGAATTCACGGGAGGAATCGGTATTGAACAGCTTCGTGACGTATGCACTGTTCATTGTCGTATCCAGAGGCACAAAGTAATCTGGCATAATACCACCTCCTCCGTAGACGATTCTTCCTTTTTTGGTTTCGTATTTTAGGCTGTCATTGAACTTGATACTGTCCGCGGAGAAAAACTCCCCATGTTCATATCTGTTGAACCAATCTCTTTCATAAGCCTCATAGTTACTGTCATAAGGTTTTTGGATTGATCTGCCTGAAGGAGTAAAGTACCGGGCAATCGTCAATCTCAATTCCGCCCCATCAGAAAGGTCGATTGGCATCTGAACCAATCCTTTTCCAAAAGATCTTCTGCCCACGATCAGTCCACGGTCATTGTCCTGAATTGCTCCTGCCAAAATTTCCGAAGCGGAAGCAGATCCTTCATTGATCAAAACAATGACCGAACCTTCTTCAAACATTCCAGGTCTGAATGCAAATGCTTTTTGGCTATATTGGCTCACCTTGCCTTCTTGGGAAACGATCAGGTCACGGTCTCCTAAGAGCTCATCGGCCATGTTGATCGCCGCTCCCATGTACCCCCCGGGATTACCCTGTAGGTCAATGATAAGTTTCTTCATGCCTTTGGTCTGAAGATCTCCAACCGCTTTTTTAAACTCATCATAGGTAGTGGCTGCAAATCGGGTCACTTTGATGTATCCGATTTCTTTATTGACCATGTAAGAGGCATTGATGCTGTACTGAGGGATTTTATCCCGGGTGATTTCATAAGAAATCAATTCAGGATTATTTTTCCTTTTAATATCTACCATCACCTTGGATCCACGGGGACCTCTGAGATAGTCAAATACATCCCGATTGGTAATCCCGATGCCGGCCACATTTTTACCGTCAACCTTGATAATTTGATCACCTGATTGAATTCCCAAAGCTTCGGAAGGTCCTCCCGTCAAGGGAGCAACTACATAGATGGTATCCCGTATGATGCCAAACTCCACACCGATACCATCAAATTCCCCTTCTAGTTGGGACTGTGCCAATGAAGCATCCTTGGCAGGAATATAGCTGGAGTGAGGATCTAGTTTTTCCAGCATTTTATTAATGCCGTACTCCACGAGGTCATTGGTATTGACACTATCCACATAATCACGATTGATATAGGTCATGATTTCCTGGAGCTTATAAAGCGCCGCCCTAAGGTCATTTTGATTTCCTTTAGGTTCTGCAAATGTCGCCCCAATCCAAATTCCCGCTGAAATGGAAAGTGCCAATAGGATTGGCAATCGGATTTGCGCTTTGGTATTTTTTGTCTCGCTCACGTTTTCTTGCTTTTTCTTCTCGAATTAACTCAAACTACCGTAAAAAGATTGATCATTAAAACGGATTTTAGATAAAATTAACGATTGTTTATACGGCAGGAAAAGATAAAGGTCAGATTTATTCCCCTTTTTTCGTTCAAAAAAAATTATTTTTGTCCAATGCAATTTAAAGGGGATTTTGAAAAAGCTTCGGTAGGCGATTTAGTTTCAGAAAACTACGTTTTCGCTGCTGTTTTGCATTATTTCGGAATCAGTTTTTATCAATACCAAACCGACTCTCTCGAGAAGGTTTGCCATAAGCACAAAGTCAATCCAAGACAGCTGGCCTCACAACTGGAAAGCTGGGCTCAGCAAAAAGACCCTTCTCTTGAAGATCTTTATCTGAATCCCATCGAAGTTTTGGTGGCTTACCTCAAAAAGAAGCATTATTACTTCGTACGCCAAGAGCTTCCCTTTCTTTCCAATCTCATTTCGGGCATTAAGCCCGAACCTGGATATGAAACCCTGATGACTGATTTGAGGATTATGTTTCCCTTATTTGTGGAAGACTTTATTCACCACATTCACGAGGAGGAGAGCCGACTCTTCAAAAGAATTCAGCTACTCCAGGATATTGAAGAAGGAGAATTCAGAGTCCATGATGCACTGACCATCCTCGAGAAAGATCCCGTTCAATACTTAGCCGACCATCACGAAATCCACGATGATGAAATGGAAGGGATTCGAAAGCTCACCAAAGATTATCTTTTGGAAGAAAATGCTCCTCTGACAATGAAGGTGCTTTACCATGAGCTTCAAAACTTCGAAAAAGAGCTTTCCATCCACGCCAAAATCGAGGATGAGCTGCTTTTCCCCAAGGCAGTGGAGCTTGAAAAAGAAGCTCTTCGAAAAATCAGAAAACAAATCCAGACCAACTGATGCCCAGAGTACTAGCCATTGATCTGGGAACCAAACGCACTGGAATCGCTGTTACCGATCCGTTGAAAATCACCGCTAATCCACTTGAAACTGTAGAGACAAGCCAACTGATGCGCTATCTGCAGGCCTATCTTGCAAAAGAAGAGGTAGAAGCCTTGGTCCTTGGACTACCCACCCGGCTCAACGGTCAGGACAATGAGATGACTCCGAGAGTGTTGAAACTTAAAGAAGACCTGGAAAAAACCTTTCCCGGAAAGAAAGTCGTTCTGATCGATGAGCGATTCACCTCCAAAATGGCTATGCAAACCATGATTGCCATGGGCAGCAAGAAAAAAGACCGAAAAGAAAAGGCTGGAAACTTGGACAAAGTTTCGGCAGCCATCATTCTACAATCCTACCTTGAAAGACAATGATTTACCCGATAGTAGCCTACGGCAATCCGATATTGAAAAAAGAAGCAGAAGACATTGCTGAAGGCACAGATCTGTCCCAACTGATCAAAGACATGTATGCCACTATGGACCACGCCAATGGCGTAGGACTCGCAGCGCCTCAGATCAATCAGGGAATCCGCCTTTTTGTGATCGACAGCTCCTTGATGCTGGACGAAAATGATGAAGAAAAAGGCATTCGAAGAGCCTTCATCAATCCAATCATTTTGGATGAATATGGGGATAACTTCGGCTTTGAAGAAGGCTGCCTGAGTATTCCTGACGTACGTGCTGAAATCATCCGTCCGGAAAAACTCACCATCGAATACTACGATGAAAACTGGAATCTGAAAGAAGAAGAATTCTCCGGCATGACTGCCCGGGTGATTCAGCATGAATATGATCATCTCGAAGGAATTCTTTTTGTAGATTACCTGAAAGGACTCAAAAAGCGTCTAATCCAATCCAAACTGATCGACATCAGCAAGGGAAAAGTATCCGCAGATTACCGCATGATTTACCCTCTTAAATAATGGAAAAAAGCCCGGAACTCCGCATTGCATTGGTTCAAACCGACCTCCATTGGCAGAATAAAACTGCCAATCTTGCCATGCTGGAAGAAAAAATCTGGGATCTTCAG
This sequence comes from Algoriphagus sp. AK58, assembly GCF_014324365.1. GTDB lineage: Bacteria > Bacteroidota > Bacteroidia > Cytophagales > Cyclobacteriaceae > Algoriphagus. The sequence continues at coordinate 9,269 of NZ_QEIG01000016.1, read as the reverse complement.
GGTAAGTGTGACTTGATCATTTTGCCCGAAATGTTTCCCTCGGGATTCACGATGGAAGCCGAAAAAATGGCCGAACCCATGAATCTTCACATTCATAAATGGATGAAACAGCTTGCTGCACAAACCGGGGCTGTCCTCACAGGTAGTGCCATTATCAATGAGGGCAGCCGATTTTTTAACCGACTTCTTTGGGTCAATCCTGATGGTTACACAGAGCACTACGACAAGCGTCATCTTTTCAGAATGGCAAACGAGCATGAAACCTATTCAATGGGTAAAAAGCTCCCTATTTTCCCCTTGAAAGGCTGGCATATCTGCCCTCAAGTCTGTTATGATCTCAGGTTTCCAGTTTGGTCAAGAAACGGTTGGGAAGATGGAATAGCTGGGTATGATGTGCTTTTTTATGTGGCTTCTTGGCCTGCAGCCAGGATTTCGGCTTGGGATGCTCTTTTGCCGGCACGTGCCATCGAAAACTTAGCCTACTCCATTGGGGTAAATAGGACAGGCGTGGATGGAAACGGAATCACCTACAATGGTCACTCTTGCGCCTTTGATTTTAAAGGTGAAAAAATTGCTGATTTGGGAGAAAAAGAATCCATTACTATTCTTACCCTTTCAGCCCAAAATCTGGAAGAGTACCGAATCAAATTTCCGGCATGGAAAGATGCAGATTCCTTCCTAATTCAATAAAATCTAAGTTTCTGATTCCTTGAGGCAAATCCATAATCGGAATTTGAAACCATCCTATTTTTTGTATTTTAGGCCCGAAAAATTTCGACCCTGTTTTACTTTTTCTTTGCTGGCTTAACTTTCTGGCCACCTTTTCAAAAGCAAAACAGGAAAATTCACCTAAGCATCCTATTCAAATCATGAGTAAATCTCCCAAAATTCTCTACACGCTGACTGATGAGGCACCGGCCTTGGCGACCTATTCCCTTTTACCGATAGTCCAAGCCTTTACCAAATCTGCTGGCATTCAAGTGGAAACACGTGATATTTCCCTATCAGGTCGAATCATCGCCAATTTCCCTGAATTTTTGAAGCCAGATCAGCGCATCAATGACGACTTGGCTGAATTGGGACAAATCGCCACCACACCTGAAGCCAACATCGTGAAGCTTCCAAATATTTCAGCTTCCGTACCTCAGCTCAAGGCCGCAATCAAAGAACTCCAGGCCAAAGGATATGCACTTCCAGACTACCCCGAAGAACCTAAGACTGACGAAGAAAAATCCATCAAAGCCAAATATGACAAAATCAAAGGGTCAGCGGTAAACCCTGTGCTACGGGAAGGTAATTCAGACCGTAGAGCTCCATTGGCTGTAAAAAACTACGCCAAGCAGCATCCGCACTCCATGGGAAAATGGTCTGCAGATTCCAAGTCGCATGTGGATAGCATGACGGGAGGTGACTTTTACGGAAGTGAAAAATCCATGACTATGCCAGCTGCAACGACTGTTTCGATTGAATTGGTCGGAAAGGACGGTAATAAAGAAGTCCTCAAGTCTGGACTGAAGCTACAGGAAGGCGAAGTGATCGATGCTTCTTCCTTGAGCATTGCACAGCTAAAAGCATTTTTGAAAAAGGCAAAGGCTGATGCTAAAGCTCAGGGTGTACTTTTCTCCCTACACATGAAAGCTACCATGATGAAAGTCTCTGACCCGATCATCTTTGGTCATGCAGTAAAGGTATTTTTCGAACCTGTGTTTGCAAAGCATGCAGCTACACTTGAATCCATCGGTGTGGATGTGAATAACGGTTTCGGTGATCTTCTGGCTAATTTGGAAAAGCTTCCTGCGGACAAGAAGGCTGAAATTCTAGCTGATATCGATGCCTGCTATGCCGATAGTCCCGACTTGGCTATGGTCAATTCTGACAAAGGCATCACCAACTTACACGTGCCAAGTGACGTGATCATCGACGCTTCCATGCCGGCCATGATCCGATCTTCCGGTCAGATGTGGAACAAAGCAGGTAAGCTTCAGGACACCAAAGCTGTGATTCCGGACAGAAGCTATGCGGGGGTATACCAAGCCGTAATTGACTTCTGTAAGAAAAATGGAGCCTTCAATCCAGCTACTATGGGTTCTGTTCCTAACGTTGGCTTAATGGCCCAAAAGGCAGAGGAATATGGGTCGCATGACAAGACGTTCGAGATTCCTTTTGCAGGCACAGTCAACGTGGTAGATGCGGATGGAACGGTGCTGATCGCTCACGAAGTGGAGGCAGGCGATATTTGGAGAATGTGCCAAACCAAAGATGCTCCGATTCAGGATTGGGTAAAATTGGCTGTGACCCGTGCACGCCTGTCCAATACTCCGGCTGTTTTCTGGTTGGACAAAAACAGAGCGCATGATGCCGAATTGATTAAGAAAGTAGAGAAATACTTACCTAATCACGATACCACAGGTCTGGAAATCCACGTGATGTCCCCTGTAGAAGCTACTCTTTTCTCCTGCGAGCGAATCAAGGATGGAAAAGACACCATCTCTGTGACCGGAAACGTGCTGCGAGATTACCTCACCGATTTGTTCCCGATTCTCGAAGTAGGTACTTCAGCAAAGATGCTTTCCATCGTACCATTGATGAACGGTGGTGGCTTGTTCGAAACTGGCGCAGGAGGTTCTGCACCTAAGCACGTAGAGCAATTCACCGAAGAAGGTCACTTGCGTTGGGATTCCTTGGGTGAGTTTTTGGCCTTGGCGGTTTCCTTGGAGCATTTGGGTCAAACTTTTGACAATCCTACTGCGATTCTCTTGGGAGAAACCCTGGACAAAGCCACCGGAAGATGGCTGGAGGAAGACAAATCTCCGGCTAGAGTGGTCGGCAAATTGGACAACCGTGGAGGACATTTCTACCTGGCCATGTATTGGGCGCAGGAAATGGCTAAGCAAACCAAGGATGCTGCTTTGGCGGCCAAGTTTGCACCAATTGCCAAAGCGATGGCAGAAAACGAAGCTAAAATTGTGGCCGAATACAACGGTTCTCAAGGCAAACCGGTAGATATCGGAGGCTACTACAGACCGGATGAAGCTAAAACTTCTAACGCGATGAGGCCAAGCCAAACCTTCAATGAGATTCTAGCTCAATTGGCATAAACAGCAAAAGCCGGGTGTTGAAGTCCGGCTTTTTCATTTTTGTCTTTGATTTAACTTTTCCAAAGTTTGAAACTTTGGAAAAGTTTAGAGTAAAGATTTATGCAAGTTGAAACTTCACTCCATGCTGAGTCATAAACTCTTTCATCACCGATACATGGATGCACTCTCCAAGATGGATAAAAGCATAGTCATTCACTTTTTTAAGCTTCCCATGGGCAACGATTTCTTTATCCTCGATATCAAAGCCCAAATGCAAATGCTTGGTTCTACTTTGCATCCCGATGATCGTTCCTTCAGTATCAAACATGGGGCCTCCACTTTGGCCTCGAAGTCCCGGAGTACTCATTTCGATTCCGTGGATTTTCCCTTTTTGATCCCCTAAAAAACGAGTAACCATTCCTTCCAAAGGGAATCGTGGGGATCTTGCCTGCCCGCCTTGAATCCACTCTAACTGGTTTTTCTCGAGATTGAGCTGGAAGTTGCTAAACTCTGGAAAAGGAAAACCCAATCGGCAGAGCATCTGACCCGGCTGAACTGCCTGATCATCTTTTAAAAACTTGGGAAAGTTGGTAACCCCAAGTTTTTCAAATCCTTCGATCTTGACCAAAGCCAGATCGTATTCGGGATGGTGGACGAAGCGGATGTTTGAGATTTTGTCCACGCAATCCACAAAGGTGATTCGCATTTCTGCTGTCTTACTTTCATCCAAGCCCAACTTTTTGGCCACTGTTTTGGATAATTGAGCAGACAAACCCTGGCTTTCCTGCTGGTACTGATGAAATTTCTTGTTGATCGCATCGGCTTGGGCAATCCATTGGGCCACATGCTTGCAGGTGAGTGCCCAGCCTTCATCGTTGACAAAAAACAGGGTGGCAGCTCCCCGTTCTGCTTTTTGACTTCCGAAATTTCTGGATATCGAGTGAATCGCACGGGTAAATCCGGCAACTTCTTGAATGGCTTTGACAAACATGAGTAAATGCAAAGTGAATTTTGAAAATAGGGAAAAGAGCCAATTTTAACCTGCCTTTTTCCAAAAAGAAAAATTTTCAAACCCGAAATCGTTTGAATTTCAAATCCATGGGTATCACCCTTGGGAAGGGCTGGAGAAGTTTGGGGAGACCAGTTATTTGTAATAACTTAGCCTGCCCTTCGGGAAATTTTGGCCAAAAGAGGCCTAATACGAAGTTTTTAAATCAAACCTATACTCAAAATAATAACAACTTATGAGCAAGATTAAAGTAGGAATCAACGGATTCGGAAGAATCGGTCGCTTGGCTTTCCGAGTGGCTGTAGAACGAGAAGACATCCAAGTAGTGGCGATCAATGACTTGATCGATGTGGACTACATGGCTTATATGCTTAAATACGACTCCACTCACGGACAATTCAAAGGTACCGTAGAAGTGAAAGATGGCCACTTAGTAGTAAACGGAAATGCGATCCGTGTGACAGCTGAGAAAAGCCCTGCAAATCTAAAGTGGGGTGAAGTAGGTGCTGACTATGTGATCGAATCTACAGGTATCTTTTTGAGCAAAGACACTGCACAGGGCCACCTTGATGCTGGTGCAAAGAAAGTAATCATGTCTGCACCTTCTAAGGACGACACGCCGATGTTTGTAATGGGTGTAAACGAGCACACCTATACTCCTGACATGAACTTCGTATCCAATGCTTCTTGTACTACCAACTGCTTGGCTCCGATTGCCAAAGTATTGAATGACAACTGGGGTATTGAGGAAGGCTTGATGACGACTGTTCACGCAACTACTGCTACTCAGAAAACTGTAGACGGACCATCTGCCAAAGACTGGAGAGGCGGACGTGGCGCAGGACAAAATATCATCCCATCATCTACCGGTGCAGCAAAGGCTGTAGGAAAAGTAATCCCTGAATTGAATGGCAAATTGACGGGTATGGCCTTCCGAGTGCCTACTCCGGACGTGTCTGTGGTTGACTTGACCGTAAGGTTGAAGAAGCCGGCTAAATATGCTGAGATCTGCGCCAAAATGAAGGAAGCTGCCGAGACCACTATGAAAGGTGTGCTTGGATATACTGAAGACGCAGTCGTTTCCAATGACTTCATCGGTGATCCAAGAACTTCCATCTTTGACGCAGAGGCGGGAATTCAGCTTTCTGATACTTTCGTGAAAGTGGTTTCTTGGTATGACAACGAGTGGGGCTACTCCAACAAAGTAGTTGACTTGTTGGCTTACATCGCTAAAAAATAAGAAAGAGGCCCCGGAGAGATTCGGGGCTTTCTTTTTGCCGTTTCAATTCGGAAAATAACCAAATTGGTGTTCCCTCTGTTTACTTCACAAAAAGCGCATGATCTATCTCCCGTTTTTCCCTTTGAAACTGGTCGCCTTCCCGGGAGAAGAGCTAAATCTGCATATTTTTGAACCTCGCTATCGCCAATTACTAGCCGATGCGGAGCTGGATGGAAAAACTTTTGGAATCTGTACCTACATCAATCAACTCACCGGGTACGGCACAGAAGTACGACTGGAAAAAATCTATAAGCGCTATGAAGACGGAAGATTAGACATCAAAACCCGCTGCATATCTGCCTTTCAGATCCAAACTTTCGACAATCCCATGCCCGGGAAACTGTATGCAGGCGGAGAAATAGAATACCTGAAAAATGACCCAAGAATCAGCGCTGCCCTACATCATGAATTTCTTTTCTACCTCAAAGAAGTACTTTACCTCTTAGATTTCAAGGCCGAATATGATCTCAAACTGGTCAATTCATTCACGTTTGCACATAAAGTGGGACTCAAACTCGAGGAAGAACTCGAGCTTTTGAAGATGGAATCAGAAGAGGAGCGAAGCCTCTATTTGGTTCAGCATTTCAAGCGGATGATTCCGGTCATGAAAGCCATCGAACAGGCCAAGGAGAAAATCAAACAAAATGGGCATTTCAAACACTTGGATCCATTGAATTTTTGATCCTATTCAATTAATCCCCCTCCACCAATCGCTGGGCCCTCTCCAAATAGTCTGTTGCCTGAAGGACTTTATTCCTCAAGGAGGGATTCAACGTAGTGTTAGCAGAAAGAAACTGATTCACCAAGTCGTTGGCTTCCTTTGAAGTATACTGGCCGATGGTATTGATCAGCCAACCTTTTGGAAAGAAAATATCACCTGTTTTTTGGATCTCAGGAAGAAGTTCCAAAGCCACTCCCAGATGCTTACTCATTTCTTTTTGTCTCAAAGGATGATGCAGAAAGCCACAAGCACTGAGCACCCAAGCTTCTTTTTCCCGATTCTTTTCCTCCTTGAAAGAGAGGAAAAGCGCTTCTCGGGTGGCAAAATCTCCAGAAAGCGCCGGTCGTAAAAAATCAAATCTGGCCAATCTGTCGGCATTGGTGATGCGGGTTCTTTCCTCATCCAATATCTTTTCTCCATCAGGATGAGCAAAAAGTGCCAGATTCATTGCAAGGGAAGTGAAATTATCAGGACTCAGGTTCAGGTTTGGGACAGATACTTTTTTTGACCAGACGGCTTGTAATCGCTCCAATCCACGCTCATTGTACGCCAACCCGCTGTAAAGATTGAAAAGCGTTCTCTTCAAATTGGGAGTTCGGTCCGTTTGAAGAAGGCCCCAAAGCTCCGATTCCAACTCAGGAAGGAGTGCCGAGCGCTCTTTTTCTCCAAGAAACTTCCAGAAAATCTGTCCGATCTGATTGGAGATCAGCTGGGCAATGATCTCATTTTGCTCGGCTTGAATGCCTTTGCGAAGCACATCAAAAGCCTCTTTTGGAGGTGCATTTCCAATCAGCAGGTTTTCAAATTGGTTGAGGTAGGCATGGGCTCGCATGACCTCATTTTCCAGATTTGGGATTTGGGAGAGGGATTCTTTCTGAAAAGGAAATACACCATATCCTAGCCCATTGCTGTTGTACAGGATGAAAAGAGGTTTTTTCCTTCCTCTTGCCACGGAGATTTCAGTGCTTTTTTCCAGAATGGTCACAGGAATAGTTTCTGCTCTATCTTCATAGACCAAGGTAATGTCAAAAAGCTGAGGCCAAACCTTTTCGCTTCCGTCTTCTGCCTTTTGAGAAATAATGAGAGAGGAAATGTTCCCTTTGGAATCCACATCCAACTCTTCGGAATAGATCGGTCTGCTGGACTGATTGACCCACACTTCACTCCATTTGGTCAGATCGAGCTCGGACTCCTGATCCAATATTCCGATCAGATCATTCCAGTCGGCATTGCTGTTTGCGAAAGTGGCTATGTAGGTTTGGATTCCTTTCTTGAAAGCTTCTTCGCCCATGGTCTGTTCCAGTTGGCGCATCATGATAGGAGCTTTGTCATAGATGATGCTGCCGTACAGCGAACCTGCGTTCTTCAGATTATCGAGTTGTTGGCGGATGGGATGTGTGCCTTTGGAGCGATCTTCTGCATAGGCAGAGGGATAATGAGATGTAAGAAAAAGCAGATCATGGTTGATATTTGGGAAGGCAGGATTGGCGATTTTTCCACCCATAAAGCCTGCAAAGACTTCCTTCATCCACACGTCATTGAACCATTTCATGGTTACCAAATCACCAAACCACATGTGCGCAGTCTCGTGTCCTATCAGCTTGGCACGGCTCAGCAACTCGCTATCTGTGGCATTTGGATCCAAAAATAGCGCTCCTTCACGATATTGGATGGCACCCACGTGCTCCATTCCTCCATATTGAAAAATCGGAATGGTGGCAAAGTCCAGTTTTTGAAAGGGGAATTTGTAACCCGTATAATCTTCCAAAAAGTCGAGTGATTGCTGATGAAGCGTGAAGATGGCGGGGATGCTACTGGTTTTCTTTTCCTCGTTGGTTTCCCGATAGATCATGGTCATGGGAAAGCCTTCCAAACTGGTTACCTTCTCAAATTTACCTGCAACGAAAGAAAAGAGGTAGGTACTCATCAAATCCGATTTTTCGAATTCGTGTTTGGAGAATTCCCCTAAATCTGTCCTTTGCCTTAGCTTTCCTCCTGCCAAAACTTCCCACTCTTTCGGCGCAGTGATACTCAGTGTATAGTTGGCCTTTAGATTGGGTTGATCAAAGCAGGGGAAAAGCGTGCTGGCACGGTCAGGAACCAGAAGGGTATAGAGAAAATCATCGTTTCGGTTCAGAGATAAATCGCCCGCGATGAAGTCGATTTGTATGGAGTTTTTTCCCTTCTTGAGATTTTCGGAAGGGATAATCAGGTGTTCGTCTTGATGAATAATCCCAATAGAATCTCCATTTGAAACCACTCGATGAATTTTCTCTGAAGCTTCATTGAAGTCCAAAATCAGTGGATGATCCAATCTCTGAACGGACAATTCGAGAATCAATCGGGCCTGAATCGGGTCGGTTACTTTAGCAGGAATTTGAAAATCGAGATTATAATGGATGCCTGCAATCTGCTGAGTTCTGTACTCGGCCAACTCCCAAGAAATCCCCGGGTCATAAAAATGCGTGTCGGGAATTGGAGTACTGCATGATATAATGATAAGAGAGGCAGAAAGAATGAGCAGGAGATTTTTCATGCTGAAACTTTGCCAAAAAAGACGTGAATCGCAAGGAGATTTACGGTGTGGAAGCTTTGATTGGATAGGGGTTCACCTAGCCTAATAAAAAAAGAAAAGCAGACCATTTCTAGTCTGCTCCAGTGATCCCGCTGGGATTCGTCCCGATAGCTATCGCGGACCAGGACTCTCCCGATTAAAATCGGGATGCTCTACCGGCTGGTCTACAGACTTCCTTTTCGGATGAGACCTTCTAGGTAGGGTCTGGACTTCATCTTTTGATTTTCAATTCACGTTGCTTAGCCAAAATCAAATCCTGAAACTCATACTTGTAAACTAACTCCCAAGAAACTCCTGTGGAGGTAAATTTAGAGTGACCAAGATTATGTTCGTGAAGTCGGCGATCCAAATCCGTACAGGCACCTACATAATACTTGTCGATTTTTCGTGAATACAAAATATAGACCCAAGCCATAGCGTAAAAGTTGAATTGTATAAAAATAGAAAAAGCAGACCATTTCTAGTCTGCTCCAGTGATCCCGCTGGGATTCGAACCCAGGACCCATACATTAAAAGTGTATTGCTCTACCAGCTGAGCTACGGAATCGGATATTTTTAATTAAGAAAAGCTCTTTTGCTTTTACCACGGAACTCGAACCAAGAACCCA
>NZ_QEIG01000015.1 GCF_014324365.1 Algoriphagus sp. AK58 | reverse complement strand
TTTGGAAGCTTCCCGTACTTGGGTATATTGTTCCACTGGTGCCAGGATATTTTTCAAAAGCAATTGACGAAGCGCTTCAGGATAACCAGTATAAGTTGTATTTACATTGACTATGTCGTAATTATATCGGGTTACATTCCGAACCGACTGTGGGTTAGGTAAGGTGCTGCTTTCCTCATAGCTTGTTTTAAGGTATGTCGGGTGAAAGTCACGGGTGGTCAGATTTTCCACTGAATCCGAACCGTAATAAAGTGTCTGTTTGGAGGAAGTCTCTAGATACACTCCGACGTCTTGGGTAAGCGTTGCAATCATGTATCGGTGACCATCATAGGGGTATCCTCCTCCTGTACCGGCACAATAGTAGAAAAAGCCTCCTCCTTCGTCTCCCATGATAACCTGTGCCCCGGCTTGCCCGATATTCAACGTCTGCCCTTTATATTTTGTGTAAGATTTGGTTACCACCTCCTTTAGGGCGTTGAGGTTATCAAATTTGAGGACTTTGGTAAGTTTTCCCCTTTCCCAGCTTTTTTTGTTTCTCCAGGTTTTGTTGGAATATTGGACCGTAAAAACACCGTCGGGAATCAGGGCATTGTTATCAAATTCATAGATAGTCTTTCCGTTTGCAGTAGTACCATTGGCATATTCAGAAACTCTGGTATAAACCACCGGGCTATCGTCAAAACCGGGACCAACAACGGAATTGGACACCCACGATCTAACCCTAAACTGTCGTTGATTGGGTGTTCCTGAAACAACATCGCGCTTATATTGGGTTGTTAAATAATGAAAGTTTCTGACATCAAAGTTTTTATGTCCAAATCCGTCGTCATTGTTTCCATATCGGTATAGGGTGCTATAGCTGTTTTGCCCATCATTCTTGATGATTTTCTTGATTCTCAGACCTGCTCCATACTTGGTTCCCCCATCAGAATATTTATGGGGCTCAAACTCAAATTCGGTATATCCACCGGTCGGAAACGTAATTCGTTTGAGGATACCTTGTTTGTAAAATGTAGTGTCTGTACTCCTGTTTGCTCCGCCAATTGATATGGTTGTCAAACCCGTCCCGCTATTTGCCTGATACTGTACAGTTTCTTGGGGAATCAGGTTGGTATTACCTGTTTTTCCGTTATAAAACCCAAAGTGGTCTCTTCGATGAGAACCTTGCACTGCATCCCAAGAAAAAGTAGTCGTCTGGTAGGTAAAATTGTATTTATTGATCAGGGTATTGGAAGCATCCCTAACTTCTAATCCATCTAACTTCAGGCGTGCATCGGCATTATTGGAGGCTAGTTTAAAATTTCCGGAATTGAGCAATACAAATGTCTTTTCCAAAGAATATTGCCCATTGAGTTTGGAATAAATTTCAATCTTGCTTAACCGTTCCACATTGGGGCTACCCGGCAAATCGGTTCTGGCAGCTCCCAAGACAAATCGCACCATACCAGTTTTGAAAAAAATCGTATCCAAAGCCAATTGGGAAATTGAACTTGAAGTCGACACAAAGGTGGTAACCGGACTATAAGAATTACAGGGAAGCAGAACTGCATCAGCTGTATTGCATTCGTCCATCAGGGTGATATTCGTTTCAACCTCGGATGTGGTGATGGTTCCTAAATCCTGGTAATTAAACGTTACATAATCGTCAGAATTTTGGGTCTTAATTTCTTGTAGATACCAGGTCGAAATAGCTGAAGTATTGATGGAACCAGAAGAACTACTCAATAACTCCCGACTTCCATTGAGACCGTTCCAGTCTGCTCCAAAGCGGTACATCAGACCTTGTGTGTCTGTGATGTCAAAATAATTTGGGCTCCTTACAAGTTTGATGGCACTTTCCGGAAACAGTAATGGAGCCTGTCCGCCCTGCCTTAATACGAATCTTCCACTTGCCCCGGGATAATTGTAAGAAAATAGATCCGGTTCCCGATCATTGGTTCCGGTAGCAGTTAACTCCTTATAATTAAAGTTTGCACAGAAGTTAAACGGATCGACATTGTAATCATTGGTTAAGGATAAAAAACCAGATTCATCAGCTTTGCCGTTAACTGTTCGGGTTACCTGCCCACCTGCCTGAATGGACCAACCCAGTCCTACCCATGAGGCCCTGTCAGTGTATCGGATACCTCCGGCATGGTAGGTCAATACGATTGGAACTTTGATTGATCCGGCATCAATCTCAAAAATTGGAATACTAATATCGGGTATACCTGTATAGAGATTCACATTAAAATCCCCATACTTCTGAATTCCTGCTGCATTGGGTGAATTTTGGGCAGATTTTGGAGTGATTTTTTCAATCTGTGCAGAAACATCTCCGGGAAGTTGTGCAGTTACCTCAAAAATTACTGCTACAATCAGTCCTACCGAAAATATCCATTTTCTAAAAAACTTCAGCATAGGGATTGTGTTTTTTAATGACTTTCCCGAAAAATGTAAAAAAACTAATAAATAAGAAATACCCTATACAGGGTATTTTAATTTTGATATGTATTAAGTATTCAGAATTTTATTTTGTGATGAAATGAATTTTCAGATAATTTGAACTGCAAATTTTTGAATAGATCTTTTTCAAAGTATTCCATTTTATCCATTTTTTTTGGAAAAATAAACTGTGCAAAATAAATC
>NZ_QEIG01000014.1 GCF_014324365.1 Algoriphagus sp. AK58 | reverse complement strand
CTAACTTTTTGGGGGCACCGCAAAATCACTCCAGGCCTTATTTTTTGTAATTAGTTAATCACCACAGAGGTCTCAGAGAAATTTATAATCTGAGAGGAATTTATTCAATCTGTTGACGAATTGTCCTTTGATTTTAGGCTGAATCCCTCGCCTGTACTTAGTGTGATGTATCAAGCGTCTTGTAGTATCTTACTTCATCTTCTTCGCCTCAGCCGTAAACATATCCATCAGCGAACCAGCGGCACTTTCTTCATCCACTTTTTTCAGGCTGATATAGACATCATAGCCTTGGATGTTAAAGTAGCCTGTGAGTACATCACCGGAAATAGAAACAGAAGACATAGGTTTTTCGGTACCGGATGGGTCTTCGACAAAATAACCCATGGTTTTACCGTCCTTGGTTTCAAAACGCATCGGGATGGTAGCGGTGCCCTGAGGGGTATCTTTCACGGTTACCGCCCATTTGCCCTCGAAATATTCCGGAGAATACGATGAAAAGCTGGACAGTCCAGCAACGGAAACCGCTGCAAAAAGCAGCACAAAGAGAATAGAGGATAATTTTTTCATAAAGGGTTAAGGGTAGAATGATGATAAAATTTAGGGAATAATGTTGAGGGTCAAAATACCCTCTCAAGAAATTGATCACTTTTCACAAAATAGTGGGGTGGATTTGGTTAACATCCTTAAAATTCTCAAACTATAAAAAACTTAATTTGTATATACGGAACTTTGCCGGAAGCTAATCTTAAACATGTGAAGATCAAGATTATGCCCAGTTTTTATCCATTTTCGGTCATCGGCTTCCTACCCAAAATCAGAAGCAAATTCGTCAACTGGAAGAATTCCGTATAATCAGAAAACTTAATCTGTATATCCGCTTTCTTACCAGAAAGTTAGGCTAGCTAAAAAAATTTCTAGAAAAGGTTGAAATCTGGAATGCTTCGGTCTTCGGTCATCGGTCTTCCAACCCAAAAGCAGAGGCAAATTCGTCAACTGGAAGAATTGCGGACAATCAGAAAACTTAATCTGTATATCCGCTTTCTTACCAGAAAGTTAAGCGAGCTAAAAAATTTCTAGAAAAGGCTGAAATCTGGAATGCTTCGGTCTTCGGTCATCGGTCTTCCGACCAAAAAGCAGAGGCAAATTCGTCAACTGGAAGAATTGCGTATAATCATAAAAATTAATTTCCTGTTTTAATATACTGGATAGCCCTTTCCAAAATGGGGTCTTTTCCAAGCGCAATATCTTTGGAAGTCATTTTCACCTCGATATCTACCGGAACTCCATTTTCAAAATTGAAACCATCCACTGTATATCCTATCGAGGAGCTAAAATTAAAATACCATCCATTGGGTAAGTCATGCCCAGCCGGCACTCCACTACCTCCTCCAGACCTATCTCCCATTAAAATGGCTTGCGGTATGCCTACCATGTAAGCCGCAAAATAACTTCCTGCACTGAACACCGTCCGGTTAGTGAGCACTACTATTCTTCCCTTAAACATTGGTCTGTCTTTTATCGGCTCAAGTAAGACCATTTTTAATTCTCCCAAGTCATTCCTTCCGGGTCCTGTTTTATTTTGATAAGAATAAATATGCGTCGGTTCGCTGATCATTCTGCGCGCCATTTTAAGTCCATTTTCAGGATTGCCTCCGTTATTGTCCCGGATATCAATGACCACTCCGGGAAGATTTGCAAACCGGCCAACTACCTCATCCAGCTCAGAATCCAAAATTTTGTCTTTAAAACTACGGTAATGGATATATCCCACTCCGTCTATTTCCTGATTGATCAGGTTCCCGGTGATTTGATAATCCCCCAGGTAGTTCCGTTGCAACACATCAAAACTGTAATTAGGGTCAGCATCCGCATAGGGCTTATAAGTACTGATATCGAAAGGGGTACGTAGGTTAACATGACCATCCCTTAACGAACTGAGCATAGCGGCCATACGATCAAAAAACTCCTTATCATTTTTACTGGAGACAGCCAAGGGCTTGTAAACTTGATAGATACTGTCCCAATTGATTTTTTTAAACTCGAAAAAGGGATACCTCTGATCCAGGGTTTTCCAAAGGATTTCAAAATTGTTGGAAAAGTTGTTTTCAGGATCCTCTTCCACAAAAAGCTGATTACACGCCCCGAGTCCCAGGGTAAATACTAATCCAAGTGCCCATTGAAAAACCCGCTTTTTCATTTTGCTTTAAGAAGAAAGGTAAAAGAAAAGGTATGAACACCGGTCTGTGTCAACCAAGGATCTTGAAAGGAATAAACCTGCCAATCGTAGCCAAGATGCATTCGGTTGCCGGAAGCAATAGGCATATCCAGTCGAATGGAAGTCTGTACCCTTGGGAAGTTTCCCATCCAAGCGAAGTACCTGTTTTCAAACATATCCGTGATAAAGCTCTTATTGAGATCCAGAAAGTCAGGAACTCCCGTATAAGAAGGCCTCAGAATGTATCCGGCAACAGGAACTTGGACACCTAAATGAAGTAAAGAGTTTTTCTTTGGCCAATGGATTTGTCTTCTATGGGCCAGTTCGGCTTTCAGTCCGGCGGCAATCTCATAGTTGATCTGACTGTTGTCCCATCGTGTACCCAAGCGAAGATGGAGCAAATGAAAAATCGCAGGACCTAAAAACCATTTTCCTTTGGCGCCATTTCCCACCAAAAACAGGTGTCGATAGCTTATTTCACTCCAATACGAATTCACTGCCGGACCGATGTATTTTCCCCCATCAATAGTCCTGTCGTACAGCTTTGTTTTTACTTTTCCAAGTGATCCATCCCATTGAAAAAATCGGAGCGTATTTTTCTTTTCTTTCAAATGTTGTAGTGAAAGGTAAAGATTGGAACCCTGATAGGTGGATTGGGTGACCAGCTGATCTTTGAAAGTAGTGGATTGAATACCCAGCCCGAGTCCGAAATAACTTGTCTTTGGGATTTCCTGTGGAAAAACCCATTCCATCCAAAATCCAAAAAAGAAAATACCCAATATTAATTTTTTCATGGATTGGCCAGAGGCATCAAAGCGTTGCTAAAATTGCTTTTTTTTCAGGGAATACTTTATGATAAAAATCAATTCAGACCAGACAATTTTGAGCGTTTTTGGATCTAAATATCCATCTTGATTCACTACTTCGAAGAGTCCAAATTCCTCTTTCCTCCTTACACTTGGTGTCCTGATGAGGTTTGATTCGTGGGATCTTTCCTTTTCAGCGATCTTTCCAGCTCATTTTCGCTACTAAATTCAAAATCTCTTCTTCAGAAATTTTTCCAAATCCTGATTTGCCCCAAAAAGAACCAGAATCTCATTTTCTTTTAAGACCAATTCTGGAGTGGCAATACCCAACACGCGCTCCATGGTTCTGCTTTTTCCCAAGACGCTTTTTACTTCCTCTTTCTTGATAGTCGTGAGCACCAATAGGTTGAATTTCTGGCGAAAGCCGATTTCCCTGATGGATTTACCCACATATTCCTCCGGTACATTGGCCTCGATGATGCTAAATTCTTCACTGAGTTCAAAAGAATCCACCACATTCTTAATGCAAAGCTTTTTGGCCAATCGCTCTGCCGTCTCCTCTTCGGGATGGACGATTTCATCCACCCCAATGGCTTGGAGCACACGCTCATGAAGGGGATTGAGTGCTCGGCTGATCAGCCGTTTTACCTGCTGATTTTTGAAGAGTGCGGTTGTCATAATATTGGCTCCTTGATCCTCTCCTATGGCTACGATGACCACATCCGTATCTTTCAAAGGAAGACCGGAAACTGTAAACTCATCGGTGGCATTCATACATATCGTATGGGAAATTTTTTCCTTAAATAGGTCCACTTTCTCTATTCGTGAGTCTATTCCTATGACTTCATTTCCTGCTGCCGTCAGTTTCATAGCCAAAGAGGATCCAAAGTTTCCCAGGCCTACAATGATGTATTTCATAATTCTGTCTTTTTCTAAACCAGTTAATTGATGACAATCTCCTCTGTGGGATATTTGTAATTTTTATACCGTGCTTTCTTGAATACGGCGATGAGAAGTGAAAGCATACTCACTCTTCCGATAAACATGATTCCGGTCAATATCAATTTGCTCATATCTGACAGGCTGGAAGTGATGCCCAAACTCAGCCCTACCGTACTGAATGCGGAGAAAGTCTCAAACCCGATCTGAATCAAGCTTTTGTCCTCATCAAAAACAGAGATCAACACGATTCCAAAACCAATCACGATCAAGGAAAGAGAAATAGTCGCAAATGCCCTTCGAACGGAAATATCGGCTATTTCTCTACGGTAAACTTCAATTTTACTTTTGCCTTTTGCCAAACTGAGAATATTCAGGGTGGCAATGGCAAACGTACTGGTTTTGATCCCCCCACCAGTGGACGCCGGAGAGGCCCCGATCCACATCAGCAGAAAGACGACCATGGTGGTCGGAAAAAGCATCGCAGCGGTGTCAATGGTGTTGAAGCCGGCCGTACGGGGTGTAGTGGCACCAAACAGAGCCGTGACCACTTTTCCAATTCCCTGATGCTCTGCCATGGTGTTGTGATATTCCAATACATAAAATGCCAAAAAACCCACAGCGGATATGCTGATTGTGGTGATCAAGGTAATCCGGCTGTTGAGATTGAGAACCCAAGGACGATGGGAAGGTCTAAATCGACCAAAGGAAAGCAAGGCCTTTAGCTTATAGGTAAGAAACTGGATAATATTGTTCACAATCGGAAAACCCAATCCCCCCATGACGAAAGTTAAGATGAGAATCACCTGTAGCAAGTAATTGAATCTGTATTCAGGTTCATAAAGCCCCAGCGGCAACGTGGAAAAACCGGCATTACAAAATGCCGAAACTGCATGAAATACGGCAAAAAATAGTTTTCTCGGTTCAGAAGGGAATAAACTTGAATCCAAACTCGAATAAATCAACAGTGCAGAGATCATCTCTATCCCAAAGGTGATGAAAAGGATGGATTTGATCGTGGAAAAAACCTCTCCCAACTTATTGGAATTGGTCATGTCGCTTAAAACCAACTGGTTTTCGTAGGTAGATCCCCCTTTAAAAAAATAACTGAAATAGCTCGCGAAGGTCAAAATTCCCAATCCGCCTATTTGGATCAACAATAAAATCACCAGCTGTCCAAAGTCTGTAAAATAACTCCCTGTATCCACCACGATCAATCCCGTGACGCATACTGCACTGGTCGAGGTAAATAAGGCATCTACAAATGAAAGCCCCCCACTGTGGCCCGAGGGGCCATCAGAAGAAACGCCCCAAAAAGAATAATCAGTATGAAACTTAACACAAATAGCTGGGCCGGATTGAGCACGGTCCGCTTGAAGTTGATCCTGAGCTCGGAAAACTCCCGGATAAAGGTCAAGATCACCGCAATCTGCACCCAAATGGGGTTTTCGAGGATCAAATCTGTTTCAAAGGGAACCCCAACAAAGAGGTAGAGATAAAATACCCAAAGGGTAAATCCGACCGAAAGCAGGTCAAATACAAACACACTTTTCTTGGGAATACTTTTTCGCACGATATACCTCCCCACCGTGGAGATAAGTCCAAACCCAAGGACTACAAAATAAAACCCGTCAAATACCTCCTGATAAAAACTGCTTTGGTTAAACCCGAAGTCTGCAATCAGTGCAAACAAACCCAAAAGACTGCTGAGAAATGCCAATCGGCTAATCCAATTCATGTTGGAATACTTTGTTCAAATGTTGAACTTCTTGAAGTAAATTCCAACAGAAAGGGGGATTTAATAAAGGCTTCAGCAGGCTTGGGTTCCGTAGGTATTGGACAAAAGCCCCATTCCTTTTTCAAAGGTTGAAATTAGAACAGGAATTGCCTCCTCACGTACAGCAGTCGGAACTTCGCTTAGACAAAGATTCTACTCCCAGACGGGTACTTCGGAAGTACCCCCTCCCGTCATTGCGGGGAGGAGGAACGACTACGAAGCAATCTCCAAAGATAGAATTGGCCTAAAGCCCCATGAAGCAAAAAACCTCAGCATTGAATGGGCTAAAGCCACATTCCAGTTCAAAAACAGGGACCAAAGCTTTTGAATTGCCTCCTGCTTTAGCAGGAGGATAGGAATCATGCATCAAGATTTTCGGGCTTTAGCCCAATCATTCAGACAGCTTTGGGAAAATGGATTTTCATCCCGACAGTTGTACGGGATCCAACTGATAGAATTGCATCAGGATTTCCGGGCTTTAGCCCAATCATTCAGACAGCTTTGGGAAAATGGATTTTCATCCTGACAGTTGTAAGGGATCCAAAGGATAGAATTGGGCTAAAGCCCCATGAAGCAAAAAACCTCAGCATTGAATGGGCTAAAGCCACATTCCAATTCAAAAACAGGGAGCAGGGCTAAAGACTAGCCTCCTGCTTTAGCAGGGGGATAGGAATCATACAACAGGATTTCCGGGCTTTAGCCCAATCCTAAGGATAGTTTTTGGGAAAAAGGTATTACAAAAGATGCGAGGGTCTAATTACTCCCGATTGCCATCGTGGATTACACCCAGCTTTCAAAAAACCTCAAAGCTTAAAGGCAATAGACTACGCTGAGGTGGAGAGAATTGTAAATTCTCAAACATATAAAAGCGTAGATGCAATCTACGCTTAGTCAATGGCCAACATTCTACTCCTACGATGGTCTACACCTAGAAGAGGGGACTACACCTAGTCCCAGCCATGATTTTACTCCTAGAGGAGGCTAAAAATCATGTAATGGTCATCAGGGCTTTATTAGCCCAATCATTCAGACAGCTTTAGGAAAATGGAATTTAAAATTCCAAGGGATAGTAGGTTGTAATTACAAATTACCCCCAGCGGCCTATTGAACTTCAAAACGGAAAGAGAATAGACTACGCTCAAACGGGAAAATGAAAAAGTGAATGGAGGGAATTGTCGGTATTTGGCGGAGAAAAAGAGATGGGAATGGATTTGTCAGATTTCAGAAAGCAAGGTGCTAGGCAGCATCAACAAAAAAGGAAGTGCTTTTGAATAATCTAAGTGATCATATTCCAACCCAATGGCTCGAATATTTTGGTAATACAGGTGATGATGCTGATAATAGGTCTTTTCACTCTGGACAAACCATGCCTTCTCTCCCAGCTTTTCAGCCATAAACCATTTCTCAATCAGTCTGGCACTGCGGCCATTGCCATCATTCCAAGGATGGATTTTTACAAAAACCAAATGAATCATCGCTGAATAATAAAACACCTCTTCTATGGACAAATCAGCTTCCAAGAGGATTTTAAGATCCGAAAAAAACTTTTGCATCTCCCCTTCTACTTTCGACGGAATGGGAGCCACATATTCGATTCTGCCATCTTCGGTGGCCACGTACATATTTTGTGCTCGATATCTCCCCTGCCATGATTCAGTGACCAAATGTCTACTCAAAAGACGATGAGCTTCCTTGACCGTACTTTCCTGTAGTGGATTTTTTTGGGCCAACTCATAAGCACCATACAAGTCATCTATTTTTTTGGTGTAGTCCGGCTGAAAAGCAAGCCCATCCCGCTTGTGTTTGATGTAGCTGTCCAATTCAATAGGCTCCCCTTCGATTTTACTACTGAATACGGAAGCAACAGAAGTGTAAAAGCTAAAATTAGGTGTAGTTAATTCTGCCTCTTTCAATTGATCAAAAGCACCCTGCAATCCATCCCCAATATTCATCAAATATTCATTGAGTAAATGGGATGGAAGGATTTGAAGGTTCATAATTAAAAGAGGTGCCTATTTAAAATGAAAGACGAAATAGATGTTGAATTTATCGAATAAAAAACAATCGACTTTCTACCTACTTCAAAACTTTACCAAGGATACTGGAATAAAAAAAACCACTCATTTCTGAGTGGTTTTTGGAGCCCCTTGCCGGGATCGAACCAGCGACCTACTGATTACAAGTCAGTTGCTCTACCAGCTGAGCTAAAGAGGCGTTCCCCGTTTAGGTGGTGCAAATATAGCCCTACTCTCTTTTACTCCAAACCCAAAACCTGAGAAATTTCATAAATTCCGCTATCTCTCAGATTTTGAGCCGGAAAAATTTAGAATTCCTTCAGAATCGACAGCTTCTTCTTCAGCTTATCGATTTCTTCTTCGGCTTTCTGAATCTTGATATCAAACTGATCTCTCAGCTTATCCGCAGTCTTGGAAGCTGCAAAAAACTCCAGATTGTTTTTCCAGAGCGTAATATTGTTTTCCAAGTCTGCAATCTGCTTGCGGATGCCATGCTCCTTTTTGTTAAGCGTTTTGACCGCATTGGGATCCGATTGAATCCGGTTCAGGTTGAGCCTGAATAAGAAATCTTCTCTGCCGCTTCCGCTTGGATCGAGCTTGCCAAGGTATAGATCCACCGCTTCTTTAAATTGGTTTTGGATCTCTTTCATATTTTTTCTTGGCACAAAACCGATCTCGTTGAATTCAGCCACAAAATCACTCAATTCTCCTTCACTTAAATTATCTCCAGAGGCAGATTCCTTGATTTTTTGGATAAGTTCCTGCTTTTGCTTCAGGTTTTGATCAAACTCAGTATTAGCCTGCTTGTTGGTATTTCTTCTGTTTTCAAAGAAGGAATCACAAGCTGTCTTAAATCTTTTGTATAGCGCATCTCGGTTTTTCTCAGGAGTTGGACCGAGCTTCTTCCACTCTTGCTGAAGCTTGACCAGTTGATTCGCGGTGTTCTGCCAATCGGTATTTGCCATCAAGGCCTCCGCTTGGGAGATTAACTCCTCTGCTTTCTTCTGATTGGAAGCACGGATTTCGTCCAGTTCCTTGAAGAACATGTTCTTGTGATGGAAAAACTGCTTGAAAGCAGCCCAAAAGGCTTTGTTGATCTCTTTTCCGGCTTCTTTTGGAACAGGACCGATTTTTTCCCAGGCCTTTTGAATCTCCAAAATCTCCTTGGTCTTGGTATTCCAGTCCTTGATACGATCCGCTTTGAACTCCCCAAAAGGAGTCAGAAGAGCAATCAGGGCTTCTTTTTCTGTCTGGTTCTTTTTGAAAACTTCCTTTTGACCTTCAAAGAACTCTTTTCTTCGGTCATAAACCGCATCAGAGGCGGCCTTAAATCGTTGCCAGAGATTTTCCTGTTCATCTCTGGGAACCGGCCCTATATGTTTGAATTCCTCATGAAGTTCATTGAGTTGTCTAATGGCTTCCTTCAACTCTTTCACTTCCTTGAGGGCCTCTGCTTTTTCACAAAGTTCGATTTTGCTTTCCAGATTTTTCTTGCGGTCTAATTCCTTCAGTTCAAAATAGATGCTTCGATTGTCATAGAAGCGATCCATCAAGGCATTGAAGCTAGCCCAGAGATTTCTGTTTTGAGCGGTAGGAACAGGTCCGATGGCTTTCCATTCCTCTTGAATCGCTTTCACTGCACCCATGCTGAGTGTGGTTTCTTCTCCATGCACGAGATCACGGAGTTTGTTAAGCAATTCATTTTTTGCAAGAAGATTTTTTTCTTTTTGCTTTTCAGCCTCTTTTCTTAAAGAGTTAAGCTGATATCTGAAGTCATTAAATACCTTGTTAAATTCTTTTTCCTCTTCATGAAGTCGGTATTCGAAGTCAACCTCGGCACCTCCGTCGGCTTTGAATTTTTCCAGAGCCATTTCGGTATCCTTGGCTACCAACTCATCGAAAGCGGCCTTGATTTCATGGGCTAACTTGTCCAGTTTGAGTATAGCCCCATGGTGGATTTTATCTTTGAGAAGCTTAAGAAGCTGAGCTTTTGTCAGGCCTGAAAGGTCTGGATGATCTTCACCGTGCTCCTCCTCCTCTTCTGCATGCTCTTCAGAGTCAGCGGGTTTTGATCCGGCCTCTTCAGTCAAGTCAGGGGCCTCAGTTTTTATTTCTTCTTCAACAGGAGCAGTAGAGTCCTCGGAAGAAAGTTCTTTGGCAGTTTGATCTGTCGATGCGGCATTTTCCCCGACTAGCTCAGCGGAAGATTCGGTAGGCTCAGCTGTGTTTTCAATACCTTTTACTTCCTCTCCAGAAGCTTGGGTCACCTTGTCCTGCTCGGACAATTCGTTACTTTTCTCGGTCATAAAATAGATACTATTTCAAGGCAATATGGGCAAAAGTAGGCATTTTGCCTAATTTAATCTTGGGTCAAGGGGATAATTTGCAATAACCTTGAACTCCCCTCCCATGTTTTTAAGGAGGACTCTCCAAAGTTCCTCAGGGGTGTTATCAAGTACCTCTGAGTCGATTTCTTCCTCACAAATGATCCAGGTGTTTTCTGTTAATTCATCGGACAACTGCCCCGGACCCCACCCACTGTAGCCCAGAAAAAACCGGACAGAATCCTGGGATAAAATTCCCTGTTTGAGCTTTTGCACCAAAGAATCGAAATCTCCGCCCCACCAAAGTTGATTTCCAATCTGTATGCTTCCTTCGAGTTGTTTTTGGCCAAAATAGATGAAATGAAGGGTGTTCTGCTCCACAGGTCCACCCACAAAAACTTCAGCATCCAAAAAGGCCAATTCTTCTACCAATTCACTTAAATGAAGAATGGAGGGCTTGTTTAAAACCAAACCAAAACTCCCATCAGAGTTATGCTCACAGAGCAGGACCACCGATCGGACAAAATTCTCATCCTGTAAAAATGGTTCTGAAATCAAAAGATTTCCTGCCTGAGGGATTTTATGAGGATCTGTCTTCATAGGCTGTCTGGAAAATTCTCGAAAAAGATAAGTTTAAATTTCAAAAATGCAATGTCCATAGTAGCTTAGCATTGAGTTAAAAAAAAATACGCGAATTCTACACCATCTCTTCGGTATGAAATTATCTGAAATCAGAAAAGAATATACACTCAAATCTCTTGATGTCAGCGAGGTAAGTATAGATCCATTGAGGCAATTCAAAACCTGGTTTGAAGAAGCCGTGGATGCGGAGGCCTTGGAAGTCAATGCCATGTGCCTTTCTACCATTGGTCTGGATGGATTTCCCAATGCCAGGATCGTATTGCTCAAAGAATTGGATCACGGATTTGTGTTTTTTACCAATTATGAAAGCGAAAAAGGTAAAGAACTACAGGCTCATCCCAAGGCCTCCATCACCTTTTTCTGGCCAGAGTTGGAAAGGCAGGTCAGAATCAGGGGTGAAGTAACCAAGGTGAGTAATTCCGAATCAGACGAGTACTTTTTCTCTCGACCCTTGGGTTCTCAGATTGGTGCTTGGACATCCCCCCAAAGCAGGGAAATTTCAAGCCGGGAAGAATTGGAAGCCAAACTCAAAGAGGTGGAAGAGAATTTCAAAAAAAACACGCTTCTGCGTCCCGCTCACTGGGGCGGATACCGCCTGATCCCCAATAAGCTGGAATTTTGGCAAGGAAGACCCAGTAGATTACATGACCGGATTTGTTATGAAAAGCAGATCAGCGGGGATTGGAAAATCACCCGACTGGCTCCATGATTACTTGAGGTCAAACAGATCTTGTACACCGATATATCTCTCTACAGTGAATCCCTCTCCATACTTGGTCATGATCCGATGGCCTAGTTCCCTTGCTCTGGATTCAATAAAAGGTAAAAATTCCGGGGAAGAGATAAAGCTTGCTGGTTCTTGGCTGTTGGGATCGTAAAACTGCGACTTAAAAGCCATGATGCTGGCTACTTTCGTATCCCAATGAGCGGAAATATCCACGATAAAATCGGGTTCGATGTAATTGTTTTGGATATAATGGTACACAAACTTGGGTCTCCAAGCCGGTTGTAAAACTCCATCAAGAACGGTTTCGATTTTTCTCAAGCCACTCATGAAGCAGGCATGGGTAGCCAAAGACGCTCCTTTTCCATGATCTGGATGACGGTCTTTGATGGCATTGGCTAGGACAATCTCAGGCTGGTATTTTCTGATCATCTTGATCAATTCGATCTGATGGGATTCATCGTCTTTGAAGAAGATGTCTTTGAATCCCATATTTTCTCTGGCCGACAAACCCAAAATTTTTGAAGCCTCTTCCGATTCCTGAAGTCTGATTTCCGGTGTGCCCCGAGTGCCCATTTCTCCATGGGTCAGGTCTACAATTCCAACTTTGTATCCTTGGGCTACATGAGCGGCAATAGTACCTGAACAACCCAATTCTGCATCATCAGGATGTGCAGCAATCACCAAAATATCCAGTTTTGTCATGCTTTGAAAGCTTATTTTACTCTTAGGTTTTGGCCTATTCTCAAGGTGGTTCGGGTGGAAATTCCGTTTAATCGGGTGATTTGAGATACCGAAACCCCGTACCTTCTGGCAATAGCACCTAGGGTATCTCCTCTTTTTACCCTATGATATGCCGCAGCTCTTGCCTTGGCTATGTGTCCAAACAGTTGTTTGGAAATCAAAAGTTCCTGCTTGGTGATTTCTCCTTTTTCGAAATCGTAAACTAGCTCAGGATCAAAGGCAAGTCCTTTGTATCTAAGTTCGTAATGGAGATGAGGCCCAGTGCTCCTGCCTGTAGAACCTCCTTTCCCCAAAAAATCCCCTGCTTTTACCTCCTGCCCTACTTCTGCTACATGCTTGGACAAGTGACCATATAGCGTTTCGAGGCCATTTTTGTGTCTCACCACGTAATAATAACCATATCCATATCTGTCGTAAGACTTGACTCTGACAATCCCGTCAAAGGCAGAATAAACAGGATCTCCTGTATTTAAATCCAGGTCAGTTCCAGCATGCATTCTCCCCCATCTTGGACCGAATCTGGAATTGACTAAGAGGTCATCGAGCGGCATTTTCCAGTTTTGCCCAATTTTTTGGTCGTACAATCTTAGAACAAGGCTATCTGAGAAAGTCCGGATATCCAAGTTGTAGATATCTACTTTTTTACTGTCCCAATTGGAAAAATATTCAAATGCCGTAACCCAGATACTGTCAATCTGAATTTGTTCGGAAATTTGGATGAGTTGATTGGTAGGGGCCCAATTCATGGAGAAAGGATCTTCACTGATGATAGATCGGATTCTTTCTAGGTTGACCGAGTTTTGAAAAAGTAAAGAATCGGTTTGAGTGGAAAGTGTCCTGAGATAACTTTCCTGATTAAATTCTCTAAGTTCAATATTTCTTCTCTCCTGGGTTTGGCCAGAAGTATTCGGATTTTTTTTAATAATCTTAGGAAAAACTTGAGCATTGGCCTCAGAAAGACCAATGCTCAAGACAAGTCCTAACATAAACTTAAGAATATAACTCCTCATTAATTGGTTTTAGTGAGTTTCTTGAGCTGCAAGGAACCGTTCGGCATCCAAGGCAGCCATACAACCTGTACCTGCTGCGGTTACAGCTTGTCGATAAACATTGTCTTGTGCGTCACCACAGGCAAAAACCCCTTCCACATTGGTCTTGGTAGTACCGGGAATGGTTTTGATATATCCAGCGGAATCCATGTGAATGAAGTCCTTGAATATTTCTGTGTTGGGTTGGTGACCAATAGCAACAAAGAAGCCAGAAATTGAAATTTCCCGAATTTCTCCGGTTTTATTGTTCAATATTTTCACTCCGGTCACTTCTTGGTCTCCCAAAATCTCCTCTGTTTCTGAATTCCACAGGATTTCGATTTTAGGATTGTTTTTTACGCGGTTTTGCATGATTTGGGAAGCACGCATTTCATCTCTTCGGACTATCATGTAGACCTTAGAGCAAATATTGGCCAGATAGGATGCTTCCTCACAAGCGGTGTCGCCCGCGCCGACAATTGCGACATCCTGTCCCCGGAAAAAGAAACCATCACAAACCGCACAAGCAGAAACCCCTCTTCCATTCAGACGTGTTTCGCTTTCTAACCCCAGCCATTTTGCAGAGGCGCCAGTACTGATAATGACAGTTTCGGCATGGATTATTTTTTGGTCATCTACGGTAATGACATGTGGCCGGTTTGAAAAATCAACTTTCGTAACCAATCCATATCTTACCTCTGTCCCAAATCTTTCCGCTTGTTTTCGGAAGTCTTCCATCATCTCCGGACCCATAATCCCATCCGGATATCCTGGATAATTTTCCACATCGGTGGTAATGGTAAGTTGGCCACCAGGTTGTCCACCTGTGTATAGCACTGGTTTCATTCCAGCTCTGGCAGCATAAATAGCTGCGGTATAACCTGCCGGGCCAGATCCAATGATCAAAACTTTGACCCTTTCAATTTCTTGGTTCATTAATAGCGTGTATTAATCGGTTAAATTTTGTGATTTCTAAATTGGTAACAAAACTGGGAAAAGTTAAAATTCCCAAAGGTGAGGTTTGTTACTTACAATCAATGGAATAAAATGGCTGGATATAAAATGAAAAAAGGGGCCTAAGCCCCCTTTGATTGTTATCCCAAGTAAGGTTTGAGGGTCTTGCTTCGGGAGGTATGTCTCAATCTTCTGATTGCTTTTTCTTTAATCTGACGGACTCTTTCTCTGGTCAAATTGAATTTTTCTCCGATTTCCTCTAAAGTCATCGCATGCTCCCCATTCAATCCAAAGTACAAGGTGATCACGTCAGCTTCTCTTTGGGTAAGTGTAGAAAGAGCTCTTTGAACTTCTTTTCTCAAGGAATCAGTCATCAAGCCATCATCCGGTTTTTCGTCCCCATCATTTTCCAATACGTCCAAAAGGCTGTTTTCTTCACCTTGAACAAACGGGGCATCCATGGAAACGTGACGACCGGAGATCTTCATAGTGTCCACTACCTCAGAAGCAGTTACTTCAAGAACTTCAGCCAATTCCTCAGGAGAAGGCTCTCTTTCGAACTTTTGCTCCAACTCACTGAAGGTTTTGGAAATTTTATTTAAAGACCCAACCCGGTTAAGAGGAAGGCGGACAATTCTGGATTGTTCTGCCAAAGCCTGAAGAATGGATTGTCTAATCCACCAAACAGCGTAAGAAATGAATTTGAAACCACGAGTTTCGTCAAATCTCTGAGCTGCCTTGATCAAACCAAGATTTCCTTCGTTGATCAAATCGCCCAATGAAAGACCTTGGTTTTGATATTGCTTCGCTACAGAAACCACAAATCGAAGGTTGGCTTTGGTAAGTTTTTCCAGGGCAAGCTGGTCGCCTTCCCGGATTCTTTTCGCCAATACCACCTCTTCATCAGCTGTCAACAGATCTACTTTACCGATCTCCTGAAGGTATTTATCCAGGGATTGGGACTCTCTGTTGGTAATCTGTTTGCTAATTTTTAGCTGCCTCATTCAGGGTAAATATTTGAGAATTTGATATTAAATTCGGTGAGATTGTCAATCAGTTATACTTGGCTTTTTGCTTCAGGCTTTTCGGGCTTTGGCAAAAGAACTTTTCTGGATAGTTTGAATTTACCGGTCTTTTTGTCCACGTCAATCAATTTTACCATTATTTCTTCGCCTGGCTCGAGTACCCCTTCCATGCTTTCAAGTCGTTCCCACTTGATCTCTGATATATGGAGTAAACCATCCTTGCCCGGCATAAATTCCACAAAAGCTCCAAATGGTTGAATATTTTTCACTTTTCCGGTATAAACCTCTCCAATCTCTGGTTGTGCTACAATGGATTTTACTCTACGTATAGCGGCATCCATATTGGATTGGTTGGCGGAGAAAATGTTGATCTTACCCTGATTATCCACTTCTTCGATCACGATGGTAGTAGAAGTATCTTTTTGGATTTCTTGAATCACTTTTCCTCCAGGTCCAATTACGGCTCCTATCAATTCTTTTGGAATCCACATCATAAATGAGCGTGGAGTATGGGGCTTGAGATCAGGCTTAGGTGCTGCAAGAGTTTTGGAGATTTCCCTAAGGATATGCAATCTGCCCTCTTTGGCTTGGTATAAGGCTTCCTTCAAAACAGAGTAATCAAGACCTTCTACCTTAAGATCCATCTGACAAGCGGTGATGCCTTTCTCAGTACCAGTTACTTTAAAGTCCATGTCTCCCAAGTGATCCTCGTCACCAAGGATATCGGAAAGGATGGCATATTTACCAGTCTTGGCATCAGAAATCATACCCATGGCAATTCCAGTCACCGGAGCTTTAATCTGAACACCAGCATCCATTAATGCCAATGAACCGGCACATACGGTAGCCATAGAAGATGAACCGTTGGATTCAAGAATATCAGATACCACCCGGATTGTGTATGGGTTTTCATTTTCGGGAGGCAATACTTTCTTAAGAGCCCTCATGGCAAGGTTACCATGCCCCACTTCTCTCCTGCCTGGTCCACGGTTTGGCTTCACCTCACCTGTAGAAAATCCCGGAAAATTGTAGTGAAGGAAAAACTTATTGTAGCCGGAGATTACAGCTCCATCCACCATTTGCTCGTCCATCTTGGTTCCTAGTGTACAGGTAGTGACTGACTGAGTTTCACCACGGGTGAATACAGCCGAACCATGTGCAGAGGGAAGGTAATCTACCACAGACCAGATTGGTCTGATTTCGTCCAAGTTTCTGCCATCTAGACGCTTCTTGGTTTCCAATGTGAGGTTTCTAGCCGCTTCTTTGTGGATTTTGTGAAAATATGGACCGATCAAACTGGCTTCAAATCCGTGTTCTTCGCCCAAACTAGCCACAAAAGCATCTTTGATTTCCTTTACAATGGCTGCTCTTTCGGATTTATTGGCGATCTGTCGATTTACTGCTTCAAAAAGCTTGTCATACAGCTCCGCCCGCATTTTTTCATAAAGTGCTAGGTCAGATTTTTCGTGGCTATACTCTCTCTTCAGCTCTTTACCTACCATTTTGGTAAGCTCGATTTGCGCTTGACAATGACGCTTGATTTCTTCATGGGCGAACTGGAGTGCTTCTACCATTTCGTCTTCCTGAATCTCAGAAGCTTCACCCTCAACCATCAGAATGTATTCCAGTGAACCTGCCACAATGAATTCTAATGTGGCCTTTTCCAATTGAGAAGGAGTTGGATTGATGATAAGTTGTCCATCAATTTTAGCTACTCTCACCTCTGAAATAGGTCCGTTAAATGGAATGTCTGAAACTGCCAGCGCAGCAGACGCAGCAAGACCAGCCAATGCATCCGGAAGGACTTCTTCATCGGAAGACATCAGGGTGATTGCTACTTGGGTATCAGCATGATAATCATCCGGAAAAATCGGACGGATGGCTCGATCTACCAATCTACTGATAAGGATTTCATAATCGGAAAGCTTTCCTTCTCTCTTCAAAAATCCACCTGGGATTTTGCCGGAAGCGGCAAATTTCTCCTGATAGTCAACAGATAAAGGCAAAAAGTCAACTCCTTCTAAAGCATCTTTTTTCGCAACTACTGTAGCCAACAGCATTGCTTTTCCCATTCGCACAACTACTGAACCGTCGGCCTGTTTGGCTAGAGCCCCGGTCTCAATGATAATTTCTCTACCATCCTGAAGGGTGATGGATTTGGTGATTAAGTTTGGTAACATAAATACGTGTTAGAATTAAAGCGTCAAGTGGATAAAAATCTTGTTCATCGTTAAAAAAGAAAAAAGTAAGGTTCTCAACCAAGAGAACCTTACTGAAAGGATTATTTTCTGATTCCGAGCTCGGCAATGATTGCTCTGTAACGCTCGATTTCTCTTTTATGGAGGTAGTCTAAAAGACTTCTTCTCTTACCTACCAGCTTCATCAAGCCCAATCTGGACGAGTGGTCTTTTTTGTTTGACTTAAGGTGCTCAGTCAAATGCTGAATTCTGTGTGTGAAGAGGGCAATCTGTGATTCAGGAGATCCTGTATCTGTAGCAGATTTTAACCGTCCATGATTTTTAAACAACTCTTGTTTTTTCTCTGATGTTAAATACATGTTTAGCTAAATTTAATAAAACAGTTACAAAGGTAAGGTTAAAAATTCAATTATAAAACACGATCATAAAATTGGTTTTTTCCTGATAATCGAATTTTTTATTCTTTCCCAAAGACCGGAATAAAAATCAGCTTCAAATAATCTTGCATCTCTCCGTGCCTGCCTTAAAAAGAAAAGCCCAAATGGAAGAAGACAGAGATTGGAAAAAATGGTTCCAAAAAATGAATCCGTAAGTCCCTCTTTTGCCCATTTTTCTCCAGTAATGGTCAACATATAAAAGAGAATAAAGAATATGATGGAAATGAGCACCGGCATTCCTAATCCTCCTTTTTTGATGATAGATCCCAGAGGGGCTCCGATTAGAAACATCATAAAACAGGCAATGGCCTGACTGTATTTTTGATACCAGGCGATTTCATATCTGCGAAATTCTCTCAAATGCCCATCTACCTGGCTCATCTTTACATTAAAAGTGTTTTTTAGATTTCTCGAATTATTTAAAGCCATGGTGATGGCATTGGTGATATACCCTCTTTGATACAATACAGAATCTAAAATGTATTTTTCTCGGTCAGTCAACGGTGAAGTTCTTATTGGCTTTTTATAGACAGGTTCGAGCCCCATAGTATCAACGGTGGTTATGATCTCTTCCGATGAAGACAACGTATCTGTTTGGCGTTCTTTTTTTGCCTGCAATTTTTCCTTGAAAAGGCTATCGGATTTTGGAACTTCTGCAATTGTTTTCACAGAAATTGACGTCTCTTGATCTGACATCGGCACATCCTTAATCTTCAAGGAATCTTCGACTGTTTTCAATTGGTTGATAGAATCCTTAAGGGATTTTTCTTTTTCAATCTTTATCCTTCTTAAGGTATCGTATTTCGCTTTTTGATTCACGATTTCATCAGATGGAAGCAACTTTCTATTCCGGGTAAAAAATGGATAAATGCTTGCCGCGGTGATGTAATTTTGATATTTCAGGTCATTGATGATAAAATTGATAGAATCAAGCCCCTCTCTTATTTCACCGATATTTTTTATAGCCCGATTCGTGGACCATTGATCTTCGGGAGTTCTACTTAATTGAAAAGCAGAAAGATCAAACACCATGACATTTTCCTGGAATTTTGTTCTCGAAAATTCAACCGGAGGTTCGGATATTCCTCGAGAGGATCTTGATTCTTTATAGTTATGCCCATGATATAGGGTCAATTTAAGGTAACTATCATTATAAAATGTTTCCATTCGGCCGGAATCTGCCAAGGTTACACTAAGGTTATCGGGTACATCGGTATGGTTGTAAATTATGATGTCCTGAAGTCTCACGTCATCCAGTTTTCGATTTACTTTGATGCTGTAATTTGGGATTCCAGAATAGAAAACACCTTCCTTAATGTCCAAAGCAGGAGATTTCATCCGGATATCATAAAGCAAACTAAATGTTTTAAGATTGACTTTAGGCACTAAATAATTGTTTGATAAATAGGCTAAAACTGTTAATCCTGCAGCAAATATTCCTATAGGACGCAGCGCACGAGTCAAAGAAATGCCGCTACTTTTTATAGCCGTGAGTTCGAAATGCTCTCCTAAATTTCCAAAAGTCATTAAGCTGGAAAGCAAGACTGCCAAAGGCAAGGCCATGGGCGAAATGCTTATGACAAAGTATCCGATTAGTTCAAGGTATATCCAAAACCCCAATCCTTTTCCAAAAATCTCATCAAAATACTTAAGCATGTTGACTATCAAAAGGATGAAGTCAACCACCAAAAAGGTCAGAATAAATGGACCTAAAAAGGATCCTAAAATAAGCTTATCCAGTTTTTTCATCAGCGCGAACTTCCCGGCAAAGAAAACGATTTTCTTCTTGCGGAGTTCAAATTTGAAAGATTGAACTTAGACTAGCCTCCAATAATTTCTTTGAGTTTCCCAATCATTCCATCCCAAATCGCCGCCAGTTCATCTTCCTGATAGTCGTTGGAATAATCCACTACCTTAAGAAAAAGCGATTGAGTGAGCTCATTTTCTTCCAGCTTAAATTCGATGTAGGAATGATCCGTGGAATCTGGATTTTTTGGATCAAAAAAATCAAACTTGACATGGGCATTGGACCGAAGAGCCACTAACCTTGCATAATGATCTTCATTGTCAAAATTAAAGATATAATTTTTATCCTCATCAATTCGTACTTC
Source organism: Algoriphagus sp. AK58 (assembly GCF_014324365.1). GTDB lineage: Bacteria > Bacteroidota > Bacteroidia > Cytophagales > Cyclobacteriaceae > Algoriphagus. The sequence goes on along the minus strand of NZ_QEIG01000014.1, from coordinate 299,151 downwards.
GTCTGCAAACCACTCCTCTAGCCCACTAGCTGTACTTAAATAATGGAAAACAATCTTCTTGGAAGCATTTATTTGATAATCAGCGACAAACTTACTATTGACCATGATAAGGCATTTTGGAAATGAAAATTTCACACTTTTTCTTAAAACTGAACTTGCATTTGAAGGCACAAGACCTCATATTTGCATTCCCTTTCAGGAGGGGCAAAAGTCGTAAAAATTCACAAGGAATCACGACTTATTTTTGAAATCTGATGGTGGTTTAAGTTAACCATTAATTTCAAAAGTCAATACTTAAAGATATTACTTTAAATATTTGGCGAGGTATCCCGATAGTTATCGGGAGCAGGATTCATATCCGCCTCGGCGGACACGGGTTCAATTCTTGGTCCAATTTGAAGTAGTGAAATTTATGGCGAGGTATCCCGATAGTTATCGGGAGCAGGATTCATATCCGCCTCGGCGGACACGGGTTCAACTCTCGGTCCAATTTGAAGTAGTGAAATTTATGGCGAGGTATCCCGATAGTTATCGGGAGCAGGATTCATATCCGCCTCGGCGGACACGGGTTCAACTCTCAGTCCAATTTGAAATAGTGAAATTTATGGCGAGGTAGCTCAGTTGGTTAGAGCGCAGGATTCATAACCCTGAGGTCACGGGTTCAACTCCCGTCCTCGCTACGAGGCTTCCAGAAATGGAAGCCTTTTTATTTTTTACGTTATGGAAAATACTTTTGTCGTTTATATCCTTTATTCGGCTTCTTCCGGAAAGACCTACACTGGAATGACTTCTGATTTGATCACTAGATTCCATTTCCATAACTTCAAATCTACCAAAGGATTTACGATTAAGTACAGGCCTTGGATAGTTGCTCATGTTGAATTTTTTGAGTCAAAAATGGAAGCCATGCTACGGGAGAAAGAATTAAAAACAGGAAAAGGACGGGATTGGGTAAGAAGGATCATTCTTCCAAAATTTAACTCAGTTGTTTAGTCCGCAGGATTCATATCCGCTACGCCACGGCGCACAGGCGCGGCGGACACGGGTTCAACTCCCGTACTCGTCCCGAATGCTTTCGGGAGCTTCCAGAAATGGAAGCCTTTTTATTTTTTACGTTATGGAAAATACTTTTGTCGTTTATATCCTTTATTCGGCTTCTTCCGGAAAGACCTACACCGGAATGACTTCTGATTTGATCACTAGATTCCATTTCCATAACTTCAAATCTACCAAAGGATTTAGATTAGGTACAGGCCTTGGATAGTTGCTCATGTTGAATTTTATGAGTCAAAAATGGAAGCCATGCTACGGGAGAAAGAATTAAAAACAGGAAAAGGACGGGATTGTGTAAGAAGGATCATTCTTCCAAAATTTAATTCAGTTGGTTAGTCCGCAGGATTCATATCCGCTACGCCACGGCGCACAGGCGCGGCGGACACGGGTTCAACTCCCGTCCTCGTCCCGAATGCTTTCGGGAGCTTCCAGAAATGGAAGCCTTTTTGTTTTTGATCCTATTTCAGTTTTTTAAAAGTGACTCTTCTTGCTATTTTTCTAAATGACATTACCAACCGAACCCGAAACTTATCTCTACCCTCCTGAAAATTTTCGAGCGCGCTTGAGATTTTTGGGCCCAGGCCTCATCCTATCCGCATCGATTGTTGGTTCGGGAGAGTTAATTGCTACTACCCTTCTAGGAGCTAAAGGCGGATTCATCACGTTGTGGGTAATTTTGGTTAGCTGCTTGATCAAAGTAGCCATTCAGGTAGAATTTGGAAAAAATGCCATCCTCTCAGAACGTAGTCTTATGGGGGACTTAAATACATTGTCAAATTCTCCATCTGGGCACTGGTCAATTTGGGCAATTGGTATACTGACCCTATTTAAGATTCTTCAACTTGGGGGGATGATTGGAGGCGCGGCCTTAGCGCTTTCCTTGATTTTCCCTTTCTTACCCATAGGGCTATCTTTAGTGATTTTAGGTTCAGTTTTACCTCTCTTTTTTGCCAAAAACTATTACCCTTTAATCGAGCGAACCGCATCTATCATGGTTTTTGGATTTACAATTTTTACCCTGATTTCCTTCATCGCTGTATTTTTCACTCCCTACGCTATTACTTGGGATGAAGTATCCTCTGGTTTGAAATTTCACCTTCCTCAAGAGTTACTTTTTGTTGCTATAGGTGCTTTTGGAATCACTGGTGTGGCAAGTGATGAAATCATCGCATATACTTATTGGTGCAAAGAAAAAGGATATGCCAGGTATGCCGGCCCCAATGATGGCAGCGCAGAATGGATAATCAGAGCCCAGGGTTGGATTTCTATCATGAAGTTGGATGCCTTAGTGGCTATGGTGATATATACTTTGGTTACTGCCGCATTTTATCTGCTGGGGGCTTCAATTTTACATGGAAAAGAAAGCCTCCCGGAAGGGACTGATTTATTTGTTGCTTTATCGGGTATTTATACAGAGTCCTTGGGAGATGGAGCCAAGTTCATCTATCTGGTTGGAGGATTCTTTGCTTTATATTCCAGTGTTTTTGCCACATTGGCCTACTGGACTAGGCTTTTTCCGGATATTTTAATCCATCTCAGGTGGATCAAAGAGAAGCATTTGAAACTTTTCGTTCAGCTTTTGGCTTTTGGGTTTCCTTTGGCATGGATGGTGGTTTTTTGGGTGGTTCAACAGCCTGGAGCTTTGGTTCTCATCGGAGGTTTGATTGGGTCCATCCTACTTTTGATAACAGTATACATTGGTATCAATTTCAGGAGAAAAAATACCGCCTTGGGATTTGGTAACAGCCTTTTGTCCAAGCTGTTTTTCTGGCTAAGCGTGGCCTCCATTCTGGGTGTTTCGGTTTACGGAATCATTCAGGCAATGACATAAAAAAAGCCTTCCCAAATGGGAAGGCTTCCATAAAACAAGGTAGTGCCGACCTTATTTTACTCTTTCAACTACAGCTTTGAATGCCTCTGGATGGTTCATTGCGAGATCAGCCAAAACCTTTCTGTTCAGTTCGATTTCAGCTTTTTTCAACAGACCCATCAATTGAGAATAGGAAATCCCGTGCTCTCTCGCACCGGCATTGATACGCTGAATCCACAAAGCTCTGAATTCTCTTTTCTTAGCTTTACGGTCTCTGTAAGCGTACTGAAGACCTTTCTCATACTTGTTTTTTGCTACCGTCCACACGTTTTTACCTCTTCCGAAGTAACCTCTTGTGGCCTTAAGCACTTTTTTTCTTCTTGCTCTTGACGCTACCGCGTTTACTGATCTAGGCATAGTTTTTTGTTTTTTGACACTTGGTGTCCCTTATTTAGGGATCTTGATTACCAAAGCATCTGGTGAATAAATAAACCTTAATTTTAAAAGAGTCAGGCTGAAAATCAGATTTTCAACATGTCTCTTACTCTACCTTCGTCGGAAGTGTGTACCAGACCAGCTTTGGTCAAGTTGTGCTTACGCTTGGTAGATTTTTTCGTCAGGATGTGGCTTTTGAAAGCGTGTTTCCTTTTGATTTTACCGGTACCTGTTAAGGTAAACCGCTTCTTTGCACTGGATTTGGTTTTTACTTTTGGCATTTTGCTGTATTTAGTTGGTTGAAATTATTTCTTGTGAGGTTTCGGCGCGATGAAAATATTCATTCGCTTTCCTTCCAACTTCGGCATTTGCTCCACCACACCCACATCTTCCAAGGCTTGGGCAAACTTCAAAAGCAACATCTCACCTCTTTCTTTGAAGACAATAGTCCTTCCGACAAAGTGAACATAGGCTTTTACTTTAGCCCCTTCTTTAAGGAAATTGACGGCATGTTTCAACTTAAAATTGAAATCGTGGTCATCCGTGTTAGGTCCGAAACGAATTTCTTTTAAGACAACTTTGGCTGCATTGGCCTTAATCTCCTTTTGCTTCTTTTTCTGCTCGTACTTAAACTTCGCATAGTCAATGATTTTACATACAGGAGGTTCTGCATTGGGAGAAATTTCGACAAGGTCCAACTCATTTTCCTGAGCTAGTTTAATGGCCTTTTCGATAGGAAGAACGGCATTGCCCCCTTCTACGAAATCACCTACTACCCTTACTTCACGTACTCTAATCTTATGATTGATTCTGTAGGGTTCTTCTTGTCTTCCTCTTGGCTGCTGTGGTCTTTGGTTCAAGTTAGCTACGGTTGTTTTAATTGAAATTGCCTGCAAATATCGGAATTATTTCCAATTCAAAAAACGGAACAAAATTTTCCACTTTTACTCCTTGCTTAATGATTCTGAAATTATCCCTTGAAAATACTGAATAAACTCCTCGGGTGAGAAGCTTCCTAGGTCTCCCTGCCCATGCTTTCTGACAGAAACTTTTCTCTCTTCCTGTTCCTTTTCACCTACAATTAGCATAAAAGGTACTTTTTTGACTTCTGAGTCACGGATTTTTCGGCCGATTTTCTCATCACGGTTGTCGATGTTTCCTGTGATTCCGGCATCTTCAAGAATCCCTTTCAGTTCTTCGGCATACCCAATGTACTTTTCAGAAATAGGAAGAATATTGATCTGCTCTGGAGCCAACCACAGAGGGAATTCACCTGCACAGTGTTCGATCAATACCGCTACAAAGCGTTCCAAAGATCCAAATGGAGCTCGATGAATCATCACTGGGCGGTGCTTTTGGTTGTCTGATCCAATATATTCTAGTTGGAATCGATCAGGAAGCTGGTAATCCACTTGGATGGTACCCAACTGCCACTTTCTACCCAAAGCATCCTTTACCATGAAGTCCAACTTTGGACCATAAAATGCTGCTTCTCCCAATTCGGTGACTGTCTCTAAGCCCTTCTCCGCAGCAGCTTCGATGATGGCAGATTCTGCCTTTTCCCAAGCCTCGTCAGTACCAATGTATTTTTGCTTGTTTTCTGGATCCCGAAGTGAAATCTGAGCGGTATAATCCTGAAATCCTAGGGCCTTGAATACATAAAGGACCAAGTCAATTACTTTGATAAACTCTTCCTTCACCTGATCGGGACGGCAGAAGATATGTGCATCATCCTGAGTAAAGCCTCGAACCCGGGTCAATCCGTGCAATTCCCCGCTCTGCTCGTAGCGATAAACCGTACCGAACTCAGCATAGCGAATTGGAAGGTCTTTGTATGATCTTGGCTTGTGCTTGTAGATTTCGCAGTGATGAGGACAGTTCATCGGCTTCAATAGGAAAGCCTCCCCTTCATTTGGAGTCATGATCGGCTGGAAGGAATCCTTGCCGTACTTCTCATAGTGACCGGAAGTCTCATAGAGCACTTTATGCCCGATATGAGGCGTAGTCACTTGCTGATAGCCAGACTTATCCTGTGCTCTTTTCATAAATGCTACCAATCGCTCTCTCAGCAAGGTACCCTTGGGAAGCCAAAGCGGAAGTCCCATGCCCACTTTTTCCGAGAAGGTGAAAAGCTCCAATTCCCGACCAATCTTTCGGTGATCTCGCTTTTTGGCTTCTTCCAACAGGGTCAAGTAATCTTTCAATTCTTGAGCCTTTGGAAAAGTAACTCCGTAAATACGGGTCAGCATTTTGCGCTTCTCGTCTCCTCTCCAGTAAGCCCCTGCTATATTGGTCAGCTTCACGGCCTTGACAAAACCTGTATTTGGGATATGTGGTCCACGACAAAGGTCAGTGAAATTGCCTTGCTCGTAGAATGTGATGGTACCATCTTCCAATCCTTCCAGAAGGTCTAATTTGTATTCGTCGCCCTTTTCTTGGAAATAGGCGATGGCATCCTGTTTGGAAACGTCCTTGCGGATGAATTCACTTTTTTGCTTGGCCAGTTCGATCATTTTGGCCTCGATCTTCTCTAGCTCCTCTCCTTCCAGCTTGTGGTCACCAAAGTCCACATCGTAATAGAAACCAGTCTCGATCGGAGGTCCGATTCCGAATTTGATGCCTGGATAAAGGGCTTCCAAGGCTTCGGCCATCAAGTGGGCGGAAGAATGCCAGAACGTGTTTTTCCCTTCCAGGTCATTCCAGGTGAGCAACTGAAGCGTTGAATCTTGTTCAATGGCTCGGGTAGCATCCCAAACCTGACCGTTGACTTTTGCGGCTAGAACATTCCGGGCCAAACCCTCGCTGATACTGGCAGCAATCTGTAGCCCGGTAGTTCCTTTTTCATACTCCCTCACCGAGCCATCGGGAAGGGTGATTTTGATAAGTTGTGACATGTAATTTTCGTTTTCTGCCCATACAAACAGGCAGGTGGTTTAAGCTGCAAATATGCATAACCATCCTTCAAAGGAAAAATTTAGGGGAAAGGAATGTAGAAATGATATTTGATTTCTTCTCCTATAGCTGAAAAGGACATGAGTATCTTAATGGAAAACTGATTTCTTGAGTGATTCAAAAACTCTTTCCAAAACTTATACCTACATGATAAGGATAAAAAGACCAGTTTCCGCCTGTTCTAGGCGGAAAGTTAATAATTGGCGTGTAACCAATTCTAAAAAAGAATCCGCCATCGGGTTTTTGGTATCGATATCCGACTCTAAGAGGAATGAAGGCATCAATAGCAACTCTGTCTTTTAATTCTAGTGATTCTGACTTAAATTCTAAACCTCTATCTAAGAGTGAAGTAAATCCAAAGCCCATTTCCAGATGATGCTTTGACTTCCCATATAGGGCAGAGACCTCTAATGGAACAACAGGAAGCCAAATGGTTTTGAAATCTTTTAATTCGTTTCTCCACATAGAAAAACCTGCACTGGCATTCAATTTTAGCTTCCCATTTTGATGGAAAATCTTGCTGTAATTTATCGCGTATCTTCCGGAACTCCCTCCAACTTCAAGATAAACCGCATGTTTTGCTGTGAATGATTCGGGTTCGGATTGAGCAAAAACAGAGAAATGACTGGAAAAAACCAAGATAAATAGGCAAATACCAAACTTTTGTAATGATTTTTTCATCGCTGAAATTTTTAAAAATGAAACATTCTAAATGACAATACTCTCATGAACATGAAAGGATTGAGATCATTCATCATTTTTAAAACTAAATCTTTTTCAAAAAAAATACGTATGCTTTTTACAAAATAATCTGCGCACTCACTTTAACATGAAACGGCTTCGCCCCAGGATTGTCCAAATAGGTCATCCGATGGAAGAAATCCACCCGGAAAAACTTGAAGATATTTTCTACTCCATAGCCCAGTTCCAGGTAGGGTTTGGTAGGATCCAAGCGTCCAAAAGTGACAAGGGGATTTCCTTCCGGATCAACAGTAGGTATATTGTCAATATTTTCCTGCCGAACTGATCCAAACAGAATATTGGCATTGCCTACCATTCTCCATTTAAGTCTTTTAATCAAAGGGACAGAATTGACCAAAAATCCCTCAAAAGACTGCCTGTACCTTAAACTCACAAATCCATCTGACGCAAATTCATTGAAATTCATCGTGTTAAAAGCTGCAGTGGTGTAGAAGGAGGTTTCATTTCCAAGGTGGTTTTTGAGCAAAGGATAAGGTACTTCTCCCCAGATTTTTCCTGCATCAAACTCATACCTTCCTACCCCAAAAATGCCCATGGTAAGCCGCTGATATAGGTAAAAATTCAGTTTGGTGTAGGATACCTCCCCTCCCAAAATCTGCGCTCCCTGTGCAAAATTTACTTCTACAATGGGCCACCTTAAAGGACCAAATGAAGCACGGGTGTTGTCATTGATAATAATAATTTCGTCTCTACCGTAGCGGATTCCAGCCCTGATTTCCGTAGCGTCAAAACTATCTTTAAGTTCTCCTGTGTCTTTTTCGAAATAGTAAAAATTGAAGAGAGGATCAAACTTTCCCACATTGAGCCCGGTGGAAAATAAAAAACCCTTGAAAAACTCTCTCTGAAAATTGAGCCTATTATAATTTGACACATAAGGCTGACGGAGGGTGCCAAATCGGCTAGCGGCCAAGAAGACACTATTGCCCTGAAGACTTTCGATTTCAAGCCCTACCTGGTCCAATTCCTGACTGGTGCGTAACTGCAAAGTAGTCCATCTCTTCCGATCCAGAATTCTGGTTGCAGATGCTTTATACTTCCAGCGTTCGTCGGCAAAACCATAGGCAGCATAGCCTTCCAACAGCCATTTATTAGAAAATTTGTAACTGCTCCTTAAACCAAAGCCCAACCGCAACCCCTCGACATTATTATAATTCCCGAATTCAGTCCAAGGCCCCAAGTCCACTTTTCCAACATTAAGGTATCCGGTAGCAAAAAATTTAAGTCCTTCGGAATAGAACCTTACCAGAGGAATGGTCCTTAAGGTATCTACCATCTGCAAAATGGTCAGTTCTTCTTCAGACAATGGTTCCGGTCTGATGCTTTTCCAAAAATCCTCTTCAAACCGGTTAAAATCAGGCTGTAGCTCAATGGCTTGATTGAAAAAAGCCGTGCTCTTGGGTTGATTGATGATCACACTGTCTGTGGAAGTGTAAAATTTGGCCAATAGACCGGCGGTATTATCCAGAATTTGACCGATCTTCAAAAGAACCCGGGTTTTGGAAGGTAAAAGTGGCCCCGCTTCGGTAGGAACCAATTCCTGCTGAATTTTAATCCGTTCCACAAAGTTCAGATTGGCAGCCTTTGGAATCGTTAAATCCACTTGTTTGAGCGAGTAGTCGTCTTTTTTGATCCAAATGGTCCCGGTAAAAGCCAAATCCTGCTCCCTTCTGGGATATACCTGAAGCTTATAACAACTGTCCTGACCTACCAGAACCGAATCCATCAAATCATAATCATAATAGGTTTTCCACCCATCAGCAATGGGTGAAATGAAGTCTTTTTCCAGGATCCTGAGCCAGTTTTTATAAAAATTATACTCCTGAAAAACGGATCCGGTGATTTGTGAGGTGGTAGATCCGTCGGTGATTCCTACTCCTGTGACTTTTGTTTTTTCAATAATCTCTTTTCGGAGTTCGGGGTTATTTCTATAATAAAATTTTGATACCGTCTCCGAGAAAAATACAGGAAGGATTTTTTCTCCCTCGTCATTGGTCAATTGCTTAATACTATCCAATACCGAAGTGACTACTCTTACGGACTTCCTTTGCCGAAATTCTTCCGAAAGGTTGTCTACATCTATTTCGATTTTGGTGTAGTTTTTTGTTTCGTAGGAATCTAAGCTTCTTTTGTCAAATTCTTTTCTTCTGGCTGATGCTCTTCGGATAATTTCGAAAGCAGGGTTTTCCCCTGCCTCAAAGACAAAAGTTCCCAATTCAAATGCTGCAGGCCAAAGTTGAAAATTGAGCGTTTGCTCCACTTGATTGGCCAGGGCCTTGGACTGGGTGATATATCCCAAATAACTGACTCTCAGACTATCAGAAAGTACTTGGGCTTTGATTTGATAATTCCCCTCAAAATCAGTGGTAATTCCAGTGCTTGTACCCTTTAGAATCACATTCGCAAAAGGAATGGGATCGCCCGTTTCAGCATCGGTCACCCTTCCTTTTATGATGAATTGACTGTAAGAGGATATGGAAAAAAGGAGAAAAACTCCCAGAAGAAAAGATCGAATCATTAATCGATTGGTCGGTACTTTTTGGAAAACGGATGCAAGTTAAGTTCATTTTTGATGCCAACCTGCTTCTTTTCGATTTTGACGAAACGACCTTTGTTTAGGAAAAGTTTCGCCTAGTTAATTTTGACCCGCCTTCCTCTATATTTGGGGCAAAAATCATCAGGAAATGATATACGACATTGTTATTGTTGGCGGAGGCATTGTGGGATTGGCTACAGGATATAAAATTTTAAAATCCCGCCCCGACTTGAAAGTTGCAATCCTTGAGAAGGAAAACCAATTAGCTAAACACCAAACAGCAAACAATTCAGGAGTAATCCATTCTGGGCTTTATTACAAACCAGGATCATTGAAGGCTACCAATTGTATCAATGGTTACCATGAATTGGTGAAATTCTGTCAAGAAGAAAAAATTCCTTATGAGATTACAGGTAAAGTGGTGGTCGCCACCCGTGAAGAGCAAAAGCCCCTATTGGACACCCTCTTGTCAAGAGGTCTACAAAACGGACTCACGGGAACCCGAAAAATTACACTGGAAGAACTGAAGGAGTATGAACCGCATTGCACGGGCGTGGCAGCGATTCATGTTCCCCAAACAGGTATTGTGGACTATTTTCAGGTAGCTTTAGCCTACGGGCGAAAGATCATGCAGCAAGGCGGGCAGATTTTTTTGGAACATAAAGTATTGGGCATAAGCCAACAAAATGGAGTAAATCATATTGAAACTTCAAAAGACTCTTTCCAAGCCAAATTGGTCATCAACTGTGCAGGATTGTATTCAGACAAAGTGGCTCGGATGAATGATGCCTCCATAGATGATGTGAAGATCATCCCTTTCAGAGGGGAATATTACAAGCTGAAAAAGGAAAAAGAATACCTGGTCAAAAACCTGATCTATCCTGTGCCGGATCCAAATTTTCCATTTTTGGGAGTTCATTTTACCCGAATGAAAAAAGGTGGTGTCGAAGCTGGACCTAATGCAGTTCTGGCATTCAAAAGAGAAGGATATAAAAAGTCCCAGATCAATCTTTCAGAGTTATTTGAATCCTTGGCTTGGCCCGGATTTCAAAAAGTAGCTGGGAAATATTGGAAGACCGGTTTTGGAGAACTTTACCGCTCTTTTTCAAAAGCTGCTTTTACAAAAGCTCTTCAGGAATTGATTCCCGAAATCCAAGAATCCGATTTGGTGGACGGAGGTGCAGGCGTACGTGCCCAGGCCTGTGACCGAACGGGAGGTTTATTGGATGACTTTGCCATCCGAGAGTCTCAGTATGCCATCAATGTATTGAATGCCCCTTCACCCGCGGCCACAAGTTCACTTTCCATCGGAGGAACGGTTGCGGAAATGGCCTTAAAGAGGTTTTAACTTAAAGTTCTAAAGGAGGTGAAAACCTCCTTTTTTTATGAATTCAAAAATTCCAGAAACCTCATTTCTGCCCAAGTAAATTCTTGATTGTTAAGGATAAAACCGGTATGTCCTCCCCTTTTGGGCATTTCTAATAGAATTTCTGACTTAGATTCAGCAAGTTTTAAAGGGTAGCAGGCTTTTCCTAAAAGGGGATCATTCAACGCGTTAATGATCAGGGTTGGAATAGTAATTTGAGGCATCCAGTTGTCAGCACTTACGCTTTGATAAAAGTCTTGAGCGTCTTTAAATCCGTGCAGTTTGGCGGTAAATAAGGTGTCAAACTCATCAAAAGTACTCACCCTTTCCAGCAATTCCTTTTTGATGAGATCAGGAAATTGATCGGCCTTAAGGGACATTTTTTGCTTCAATTTTCCCAAAAAACGGTTTTTATAAAATTTGTTTGACTTGAATTTAAGGGTTTCGGCGCTTGAGGGAAGATTGCAGGGGGTAGAATAAACTGCAGCTTTTTTGATCTGCAAAGGCAAGGAATCCCCTTTTTCTCCAAGATATTTCAATGTTTGGGCTCCTCCCATGCTGATTCCTGCAAGGGCTACTTCTTTATACCTTTCTATTTTCAAACTGTGTTGAACCACTGTATCCAGGTCATAACTTGCTCCATGATGGTAAAGAATGGGCTTTAGGTTCATCTCTCCCCCACAGGTTCGGTTATTCCAAACCAAAACATCCCAGTTATTCTGATTAAATAGCTTAACCAAGGCCTTGGCATAGTGACGATTGGAGTCCCCTTCCAGTCCATGGGAAATGATCAAAAGTTTGGAAGAACCTACCTTAGACCAATCCAAATTCAAAAAATCTCCATCCGGTGTATTGATTTTTTCTCTGGAATAATTGACCCCTTCTACTTTTCTCCAAATGCTCGGAACGATGGTTTCCAAGTGGCCATTGAAAAGGTAAAAAGGTGGACGTCGGTACGAGGAAGAAATAATCGGCATAAGAAAAGATAAAACCTTCACCTCAACTTCACTTTGAGGTAATTCTCAAGAAATCTGAGGTGAATACTTTTGCAAAGAAACAATTCTCATAGGGTAAAATAAAAAACGGAGCGATCTATGACGCTCCGTTTTTATTTCGGCAGGTTTTCCACTTCCTGAATTGCCAAATCTACTTTTTCAATAAAATCTTTGAAATGAACTTCGAACTCTCCTTCAAATCCGCTTGATTCAAGTAATTCTTTTCCTTTTTGGAGATTTTCGGTCAGAAGATCAAAATCAAACATTGAAAGAGTCGGTTTAAGCTTGTGTCTTATTTGTTGGATTTTAACGATGTCTCTTTCAATAGTCCCTTCCGAATAAATTTGCTTGAGCTCAATGAGTCCTTTATAAATCGCTTGGGTCAATTCCTCGCGAAATTCATCGTCTCCTTCAGACATTTCCAGAATTCTTTGATTCAACTCCGGGTAATAATTTGTCATAAAACATTACTTTTTGCTGAGCACCCTGCGATGTACCCTGTTGTCCACGCAGCTTGAAAATTAAATCCTCCAGTTATTCCGTCTAGATTGAGAACTTCACCTGCAAAGAAAAGATTGGGGTGATATTTACTTTGCATGGTGTCAGGATCTACCTCTTCTAAGGGAATGCCTCCTGCTGTGACAAATTCCTCTTTGAAGGTGGTTTTTCCTTTGATTTCCAAAATAAAGCAAAAAAGATTTTGAACTAAGCGATTTTGGATTTTTTTTGGAACATTACCATAAAGCTGAGATTCTGTAATTCCGCATTTCTCGCAAAAATGTTCCCACAGTCTAGCTGGAACCCCAAAAAGAGGGTTTGTTAAGATTTTCCGACTTGGATGGGATTTGCAATAATTCAAGATTTGCTCTGCATAGTCTTGCTCTCCCATTTCAGCATTCCAATTGATTATGGCCCTTGCATGATACTGTTGATCAAAAAGCCATTGTGCCCCAAAAGCAGAAAGTTTCAGTACCGCAGGCCCGCTGATCCCCCAGTGAGTAATCAAGATAGGGCCTTGATAGGTAAGTTTGGTGCCTTCAATTTTGACTTCAGCCTTAGGCATGGATATACCCATCAATTCCCGGATTTTTTCTCCAGGAGTATTGAAAGTAAAAAGAGAGGGAATAGGATTTATTATCTTATGCCTTAATGATTTAAGAAAACCATAGGAGTCTTTGTTCGGATGTCCTCCTGTGGCTATGATTACTTTGTCAAATCGCAAAGATCCACTACTTGTGACTATCTCAAATCCATTTGCGATAGGTTTTAGATCCTGTATTCCGGTGGAAACAAGAATTTTTACTCCTCTCTTTTGTGCCTCTTCAGTAAGTGTTTTGATGATGGTCTGTGAGTCATCGGAGACAGGAAAGACTCGCCCGTCTTCTTCTATTTTCAGGAATACTCCCCTGGATTCAAACCAGTGAAACGTGTCTTCTATGGAGAAATGACGAAAAGCTTTTTTTAAAAACTTTTCCCCTCTAGGATAATTCTTTACCAGTTTGGAGATTTCGATTGGCCTGTGAGTGACATTGCATCTGCCGCCTCCAGAGACCTTCACTTTGGATAGGACCTTGGGCGATTTTTCGAAAATCGCAACCTCATTTCCCGACCCACTGGCATGAACTGCAGCAAAAAAACCTGCCGCTCCTCCTCCAATTACCGCTACTTTCAAGATCTATTACTTATTGATTTACACTTAATTGACATTATCTTCTTTTTCCTGAAAATGAACCCAAAATTCCTCTTGCCAATTCGCGAAACAGGGTTCTTCCCATTTGCCTTACCATGGTGTTTTTGCTGAGCTCTTCCAGCAGGGACTCGTCTTGTTTGGTCCGGGTAGTAGTCCGGGATGTAGGGGCATTCATGGGGGGTATTTTTTCCTGTTGTCTTTGGACCTCCATCATTTTCCTCTCAAGAATTTCAAAGGCGCTGTCATGGTCCAAATCCACATTGTACTTTCTCGCCAGTTCAGAACCTCCCACCAGTCGGTCAATTTCTGCCTCTGTCAAGATATCCATTCGAGTAATCGGAGCACGGACCAGTGTATGAGCGAGTGGAGTTGGGATTCCTTTTTCATTCAATGCAGTTACCAGTGCCTCTCCAATTCCCATAGAGGTGAGCACTTCAGAAGTTTTGTAAAAAGGAGAATCCGGGTAGTTTTCCGCCGTTTTGGTAATGGCTTTTCGGTCTTTTGCAGTAAATGCCCTCAGCGCATGTTGTACCTTTAATCCAAGTTGACCCAAGACATTGTCAGGGACATCAGTTGGTGTCTGTGTACAGAAAAACACACCGACTCCTTTAGAACGGATAAGCTTGATGATGGCTTCTATTTTATCCAAAAGATCCTTGGAGGCATTGGAAAAGACCAAATGAGCTTCATCGATGAATAGACAAAGCTTGGGTTGGTCTGCATCACCCTGCTCTGGAAAAGTCTCATAAATCTCCGAAAGCAAGCTTAACATGAAGGTGGAAAATAATTTTGGCCTGCTTTGAATATCAGTCAGGCGAATTACAGAAATCACCCCTTTTCCGTCTTTGGTCCGGACAAAATCATCCACATCGAAAGATAACTCTCCAAAGAATCTGTCAGCACCTTGTTGCTCAAGCTCTATAATTTTTCGCATGATCGTGTTGACGGAAGCTGAAGAAACTTGGCCAAACTCTTTCTCAATAGCTGATTTCCCCTCATTGCTGATATACTGAAGGACTCTTTTGAAATCCTTGAGATCAATAAGCGGTAAATGGTGTAAATCACAATATCTGAAGATCAATGCTACTACTCCTCTCTGGGTATCATTCAACTCTAAAATCTGGGAGATCAACACCGGGCCAAACTCTGAAACGGTGGCTTTCAATCGAACCCCTTTTTCATTGGAAATAGACATCAGCTCGACTGGAAGCCCTTGTGGAGCAAAGTCTACTCCGATGGTAGCGGATCTTTTTAAAATAAAATCAGAAGTCTCCCCTGGCATTGCCAAACCTGACAGATCTCCCTTCAAATCCATCAAAACGGATGGGATTCCTTTCAGTGAAAGTTGTTCAGCGATGACTTGAAGTGTTTTGGTTTTTCCTGTTCCTGTCGCTCCGGCAATTAATCCATGTCTGTTTAAGGTCTTGAGGGGAACTTTAATCTGGGCGCTTTCCACAGGCTGGCCGTCAAGTATCCCTGCTCCTAAGATGATATAGTCCTTTTTAAATTGCTGGCCTTGAGAAAGATGGTTCTTGAATTCTTCGATCTTGTTCATAGAGAAAAAACTTTGTGGTCAAACTACAAAAAAACCTTGAGTTGACTCAAGGTTTTGAAGGGTTTGAAAATTAAAATAGGCTATCCGGTATTCTTTTTGGAAAGCCAATGTAATGGCCAAATCAGGCCTATGTCGGTCTACCAATTCTAGTATCGATTAACATTCGGCCAATGGCCACATTCCGGAGAATCATAAATTCCGATTTCAGTAAGTCACTACTGGCTCTAATTCTTTGGCTTGAGCTATGAAATCCTCGACTTTTGATAATGGAGGCACAACTCTGGTCAATCCCTTTTCTTCTTGGGTTTTAGTCAGGGCAGCATGAAGATTTTCCGCATTTCGGTTTCTTAACTCCTTCACGGTATCAACCCCTGCAGCTTTTAGCAATTCAGCAAACTGGCTTGCAACACCGTTTATTCGAAATAGATCAGCCATATTCACCCAATCCAAAATTTTTCCTTCATCAATACCAGAAGCTTCGGCAATTGATTTTCTGCCTGATTTGGTTGCTCCTTTTTCTAGAAGACCTTCAACGGTACTTATACCGGCAGTGGCGAGTTTACCTTGGTACACTTCACCGATTCCTTCGATCATTGTGATTGATTTACCCATAAAATTCTAAGTTTAAAGTTTAATTGTTTTAAAAAATGACTTCTAACCATTAAGGTCAAAAATTAAGTTAGGTAAAATTTTCGGCTTTCTAACTGATTTGGAGATGAATTTATCCTGATTGACATAAATTTTAACTTGAAGTAACCAAATCTTGTTACTTACTTGCCTCAAATTACTTTCTTCAAAAAGTGCAAAATAAATTTACCTATCCTCTCTTCTTACTGGTTTCATTCGTTCTGAATGCAAATGTAGTTTTCTCTCAAGTAAATCTTGGACAGACAGACCGCTGGATGAAGGGTGCCCTAGCCGCCATGGAGCGGAAAGATTATCAGACGGCCAATTCAATTTTCAGAAACCTGATTGACTCTGGTCTTCCACTTCCTGACGAAATGCCTTATTATTTTTCTGAAACCCTTTTTCAACTTGGCCAATATGACAATAGCAATAACTTTCTCAATAAGTACCTCGAATTGACTGGGTTTAACGGTCAAAATTATCAGGGGGCATCACAGCTTAAAGAGAAATTAAAAGAACCTCTGGCTAAGATTCAATCCTGCGAGCTTTGTGACAGAAGAGGGTACAGATACCTTGCGTGTTTTACCTGTGAGGGAAAAAAACATACCGAACAGACTTGTTCCTACTGCAAGTCGAAAGGAATAGTGGGATGCAGCAGATGCGGAGCTACCGGAATGATCAAAAAAACGAACGTATTTAACATCGTGGAGTTTTTTGAGTGCGAGCGATGTTCCGGTAAAGGAAGATTAACCTGTCCGGAATGCTCGGGTTCGGGAAAAGAAATAAGCGAATGCCGAACTTGTAACGGAGCGGGGAAATTACCTTCTGATGAGATCTGCGACCACCAGCCTCATGAGCACAAGGAACACCAGGAAAAATAAATCCCGCTTTTGCGGGATTTTTTCACTTACAATATTTCTGTAAAGCTTCTGAAGCTCCGGGATATTCCAAAACTGAAGCAAGTTTGAAATCTTCACAGGCTTGCTTTTTTCTTTCCAGCGCAACTTTCAAAAGTCCTCTGTTGTAGTAGGCCTGTCCAAAATCTTTGTCAATCTGAATGGCATTGCCGTAAGACTTCAAAGCATCTTCGGGCATACCCAGTTGATGTAGCGCCCTGCCTTTTAGGAACGAAGCCATGGCCGGAGCCCCTGGAATTTCCTCTGCTTTAGTGGCATATAGTAACGCACTTGCATAATTTTTTTGCTCCAATTGGATAGCAGAAAGGCCAAGCAGGACTTGGAAATTGTTGGGTTCCTGAGTAAGAGCTGCTTCAAAATCTGCTTGTGCTTCAGTCAATTTCCCCAATTGCTGAAAAGCCCTTCCTCTACCGTAAAGTGTTTTGACGTCAGTAGGCTTGTTCTTCAGATGGTCGGTATAACTCTGTGCAGCCAACTCATATTGGCCTTTTTCGAAATATCGATCTGCAGGATTTGACTTTTGTTCAGAACAGGAAAACAGAGCCCCGGCAATCACCGGGACTAGAATTACTTTACTCAGGTTTTTCATTATAGTTGGTTTAGACTGCTACATTATTTTCTCTAAGCGCATCATTGAGGGAAGTCTTGAGATCTGTAGAAGCCTTACGCTGACCGATGATCAAAGCGCAGGGAACTTGGTAGGTTCCGGCAGGGAAAGTTTTAGAAATAGATCCTGGGATCACTACTGAACGAGGCGGTACGTAACCTTTGTATTCAACAGGCTCAGATCCTGTCACATCTATGATTTTTGAACTCGCGGTCAAAGTAACGCCTGCTCCGATCACTGCCTCCTTACCGATCCTTACACCTTCCACTATTATCGCACGGCTACCAATAAAAGCTCCGTCTTCTACAATTACCGGTGCTGCCTGAACGGGTTCAAGCACTCCACCGATTCCCACTCCACCACTCAAATGAACGTTTTTGCCAATCTGCGCACAAGATCCGACGGTAGCCCAGGTATCAACCATCGTGCCACTGTCCACATAGGCTCCGATATTAACATAACTTGGCATCATCACCACACCGCTAGCCAAGTAAGCCCCGTAGCGGGCAACTGCATGAGGAACCACTCTTACACCCTGTTTGGCATAGTTTGTTTTCAGAGCCATCTTATCATGAAACTCAAAGGGGCCCACTTCTATGGTCTGCATTTTTTGGATAGGGAAATAAAGAATCACTGCTTTTTTAATCCATTCATTTACTTGCCAATTCCCATCTTTAGTAGGTTCAGCGACTCTAAGTTGACCAGCGTCCAAATCAGCAATAATGGTCTTGATGGCAATTTCGGTTTCTTTTTCTTTGAGCAATTCCCTGTTTTCCCAGGCGTTCTCGATGATCGTTTTGAGTTCCATTAGATTTATTTAGTTTCGTTTATGAGTCTTGAGGGGGCCAATTTGATTCCTGTAGTAATTGCTTCCACGCTGAAGCCCTTAGAGGATGTGCGTGCCTTTCAAAAGCTGGCCCTTTCGCTTGGCGAAACAAATAAATACAGCCTAAACATCATAGGTTTTTCTTCGGAAAAGCCCGATAGGTACCCCAAAATCCGATTCTTTTCTTCTATGAGCCATTTCCATTCCAAGTGGGATCGTTGGATGGCACAGTTCAGATTTGCTAAGATATTAATTCAAGTAAGGCCCAAACTCTTGATTTGTTGCACTTACGAATACCTTCCATTGTCAGCTTTCTTTAAGCTATTTTTTACGTTCAAGCTTGTCTATGATGTGCAGGAGAACTATCGTAAAAATCTGGATCTGAATCCAAGTCTCCCTTTTTGGAAAAAAAAACTGGCAAACTACCTCATCCAAAAAGCAGAACAGGTTCAGGGAATTGATTTATTTCTTTTGGCTGAGTCCAGCTACATTTCCGAAATGCCGGAGAAAAAGCCATTTCTGGTACTAGAAAATAAGTATCAAGGGGAAATCAGGAAAGTATCCCAGCTTCGACTGGATCCATTTAAAAAACTTAAATTCTGCATAACAGGTACTCTAACTCCTGCCTATGGCACTTTGGAAGGTTTGATCTGGTTTCAAAAACTCCTAGAAGTTTATCCCCATTTTGAACTAGAGGTCATCGGTCATTGTCCAATAAAGGAGTACAAGATTCAGCTAGTCCAACAGGCCAGAAATTGCTCACAGGTTCATCTGGAAATTTCTGATTTCCCCATTCTTTATCGAAAGATTGAGAAAGTTTTGAACTGTTCAGATGTGTCACTTTTGCCCTACGCAATCCATCCTGTTATACAAGACAAACTTCCCACTAAGCTCTTTGAATGCGCTGCTTTAGGCATTCCCATTTTGATGACTCCTAACCCGAATTGGGAAAATTTTTACAATAGCTTCAAGGGTGGCTTTTCGGTCGACTTTCAGCAGACTCAACTCGCCGTAGCGACTTTTCAACAAGCCCTATCCCAGAACTACTTTTCCACACCAGTGCCTAGGTCAGTATTGTGGAAAACTGAAAGGCTTCATTTTCAAGAAGCTATCCAAAATCTCCTGTCTTAATTCTCCCTGATTTTCCTTTGGAAAGTGGATAAGTGTGGAAACTTATCCACCTCTCCCCCATTTTTTACACTCAAATCCCGGAAATGGAAACTCGGATTTCTCAACCCTTTTTAATCATTTGCACTAAGACAAGTATTTATAATCCATTGATTTATTGATGTTTACATAGGTTTATCATGTGGTCTAAATTTATTTTTAGCCTAATCTAAATATTAAAACACAGCTATTTTTGGGTTTTCCACACTTCTTTTAGCGTCTATTAAATTTATTTTTAGATATATCTAATTTAATTTTTACATTTGGCTTATTATTTTGAGCTACCTATGGAATTGACTGTTGCGGAAGAGAATTACCTGAAAGCGATCTACCACCTCTCCGATGGAGGAAAAAAAAGCGTGTCCACCAATGACATTGCGGCTGAAATCAACACCAAGCCTGCCTCCGTCAGCGATATGCTGCGCAAGCTTGGAGAAAAAGAAGTGATCGAATACCGTAAGTATTACGGACTGCAGATCACCGAAACGGGGAAACGTTATGCCCTACAGACCATCCGGAAACACCGACTTTGGGAAGTTTTTTTGGTTGAAAAACTCAACTTTGCCTGGGATGAGGTACATGAGGTAGCCGAACAACTTGAGCACATCCAATCTCCCCTTCTGATACAGCGCCTCGATGCTTACCTCAACTTTCCGAAATTTGATCCGCATGGAGACCCCATTCCGGATGAATTTGGGGATGTAAGATCTAGACCAAGAGTACAGCTCAATGAGATGGATGTGGACCAAACTGGACAAATTGTGGCGGTTAAGGACAGTTCTGCTGCATTTCTCCGCTATTTGGATAAAGTGGGCGCCTACATTGGGGCAAGGATAAAAGTGCTGGACAAAGTGGAATTTGATGGATCCCTCGAAATTCTGGTGGATCAAAAGAAGACCTTGTTTATGTCCAAAGATGTCGCTAGCAATATTCTGGTACTTCAGTCATGAGTAGATTTTTGACAGTTTACTTAGTCTCTATGCTTCTCCTCTTCGGAGCTTGTAAACCTGCTTACGAAACTCAAAGAGAAAAACCATTAATTGTTGCCACCACCAGCATTCTAGCAGATGGAATTCAAAATCTCGTGGGTGATAAGGCAGAGGTAATTGCGCTCATGCCAGCCGGAGTGGATCCTCATTTATACAAAGCCTCCGTTAGGGATCTCGACCTGTTGACCAATGCAGATCTCGTCGTGTACCATGGATTGTACTTGGAAGGCAAAATGACGGAGATATTCGAGAAATTGACCTTAACTCAATCCATCATAGATGTTTCACAAGGGGTACCCCAAGATCAATTGATTCGCTCGGGTCCCGAGGCACACAGTGTCGATCCGCATATCTGGTTTGATATTAACCTTTGGTCAAAAGCCTTGAAGCATGCCAGCGAAGAACTTGTCAAATGGAAGCCTGAATGGAAGTCAAGCATTGAATTGAATTCAACCACTTACTTCAAAAAACTGGAAACGCTTGAACAAGAGGCTAGAACCAAAGTCAATGAATTGAGGTCAAAAAATCAGGTATTGGTCACTGCCCATGATGCCTTCGCCTATTTTGGAAAAGCCTATGGTCTCGAAGTCTATTCACTACAAGGGCTCTCCACACTCAGCGAACCCGGACTCCGGGATTTGACCGAGTTGATTCAGATCATTCAAGAGCATCAAGTCAAAGCCATTTTCGCCGAACAGACCATTTCTCCCAAAGCCTTGAAAGCTGTTGCTAACGGAGCTGCTGAAAAAAACCAAAGCGTACAGTTAGCCGGCCCGCTTTATACCGACAGCCTAGATGCTCCGGAAACCCCGGCTGGTACGTATCTCGGGATGTTTGCCACCAACCTCAACATCATATACCAAAACTTATTGCCATGATCTCCCAAGTAGAAAATCCTGTGTTGGAAATCCATGACCTTACGGTCAGCTACGATCAAAACCCGGTACTTTGGAATGTGGACTTGAGCCTTCCTTCCGGCAAGCTTGTGGGTATCCTCGGTCCCAACGGTGCAGGAAAATCCACCCTGATCAAATCCATCATGGGGTTGATTCCTCCCACTTCGGGCTATGTTCGGATTTTTGACAAACCCCTAAATGATGTACGCGCACGAATCAGCTATGTGCCACAGCGTGAATCGGTGGACTGGAATTTTCCTGCTTCGGTGCTGGATGTGGTCATGATGGGGACCTATGGGAAATTGGGTCTTTTCCGTAGGCCTGGAAAAAAAGAAAAGAACCTCGCCATGCAGTGTCTTGAACAGGTAGGGATGACAGGATTTGTTGAGAGGCAGATATCCGAATTGTCAGGAGGTCAACAGCAGCGGGTATTTATCGCGCGGGCTTTGGCCCAGCAGGCTGATTTGTACCTCATGGACGAACCGTTTGCGGGTGTTGATATGGCGACGGAAACTGCCATTTTTCAATTATTGAAAGAAATGGCTGACTCCGGAAAAACTGTTCTAGTCGTGCACCATGACATCCACTCTGCGATGAACTTCTTTGATTGGGTGATCATGCTCAATTTGCACTTGGTTGCTTCTGGACCAAAAGAGTTGGTGATAACAGAGGATTTGCTTCGCAAAACCTACGGAGGCAAACTCAACCTCCTCACCAAGGTC
The DNA here is from genome assembly GCF_014324365.1 of Algoriphagus sp. AK58. Taxonomy (GTDB): domain Bacteria; phylum Bacteroidota; class Bacteroidia; order Cytophagales; family Cyclobacteriaceae; genus Algoriphagus. The sequence continues at coordinate 277,249 of NZ_QEIG01000014.1, read as the reverse complement.
ACTGACCTGATTCGAAACAAAGACTTTAACCCGCTCAAAAGCTAGTATGGAAGACTTTGTCTATTTCTTCACCTTTCAAGATCCTTCGATCACGTGGGTTGTTTTGGGCATTACCCTTTTGGGAATCGGTTCTGCTTACGTGGGCACCTTTTCTTTTTTGGATAAAAAAGCGCTTTTGGGTGATGCCATTTCCCACGCGGTATTGCCAGGAATCTGTTTGGGGTTCATTTTGGCGGGAGAAAAGAACCCCGTCTACATTGTTACTGGCGCGTTTCTTTCTGGAGCATTAGCCACGTTTCTGAGTTCTTGGCTGAAAAAAAACACCAAGCTGAGCGAAGACACCATCATCGCCACGATTCTATCTGTCTTTTTCGGTATCGGCATCGTAATGTTGACCGCACTGCAAAAGTCAGGCAATCCTGAGATCGCCGGCCTGAACTCCTTCATTTTTGGCAATGCCATCGGCATCTCCGAGACCGATCTGATGATCTATGGAGGATTGTCCCTGACCATTATTATTGTATTGACACTTTTTCTAAAGGAATTTCGGCTGATGGTCTTTGATCCGGGATATGGAAAAGCGATCGGTTTTCCGATGGAAGCGATCCGTTTTCTCTTCAATGTCCTGATGATTCTTGCGGTGGTGATCGGCATTCAGGCGATAGGCGTAGTCTTGATGGCCGCCCTTCTGATCACTCCCGGTGCTGCTGCGAGATTCTGGACCGACAGACTCAACCCGCTCTTAATTTTGGCAGCCTCCTTTTCGATCATCTCTGGGATATTGGGCACCTACATTTCCTTCGTGATTCCTCAGATGCCCACCGGTCCCTGGGTGGTGGTTTTTCTTTCCCTGATTGCCTTGCTTTCCTTTATGTTTTCTCCGAAAAGCGGGATCATTTTCCGATACTTTTCCAGAAAAAAATACCTGAGAAAAACGCATAAAGACCATTTGATGAAGGCGCTCTACAAAGCAAGGGAAGAAAACAAAGAAGGCCTAACCATAGAGGAAATCTATGAGCTCTACCCCTATCAAAAAGTGCAAATTGACCAATCAATCAAAGATTTATTACAGGAAGGTTTTATTACTAAAAATCAAACACTTGTAAATCTTACTTCTCAAGGAACTTCGGATGCCATGCGTATCGTTCGTCTGCATCGATTGTGGGAACTCTACCTCAATGAGTCCATGAATATTGCTCCCGATCACGTCCATGAATCTGCCGAACAAATGGAACATTTGCTCACTCCGGAACTCGAAGCCATGCTCGAGAAGCGGCTCAACTTTCCTACCCTTGATCCCCATCAGGAAACTATCCCCCGAGAAAACCATGACCTTTGACAGCAACGCATTTTTGATCATTTTCACGGGAGCACTTATCGCGATCTCCTGCGGGTTCTTAGGCGTCTTTATGATGCTGCGCAAAATGTCTATGACAGGTGATGCTATTTCCCATGCGGTGTTGCCTGGAATCGTGATTGGATTTTTCGTGTCGGGAAGTCAACGAAGCCTTGAGGTCATCATGGGAGCCGGATTGCTGGGGATTTTGGCCACGTTGATGATTGAGGGCTTGCGCAAAAAGGCCAAAGTTCAGCTCGATGCCTCTATCGGGATCACTTTTACCCTGCTTTTCGCAATCGGCATTATTCTGATCAATCTGTTTGCTTACAAGGTTGATCTGGATCAGGAATGTGTATTGTACGGAGAGATTGCTTACCTCCCAATTGATCTTTGGATTACCAAAAGTGGATTGACCATGGGGCCAAGAATCACTTGGTTGGCAGGGTTGAATTTTCTGTTTGTATCCGGATTTATCTACCTGTTATTTAAAGAGTTGATCCTGACTAGCTTCGATGAAAGCTTTAGCTCTGTGATTGGCATCAACGCCAAAGGAATCAACCTTGCCCTGATGAGTATGGTATCTTACACCACCGTCAGCAGTTTTGAGTCTGTTGGGGCTATTTTGGTGGTGGCACTTTTGGTGGTTCCACCAGCCACTGCTTTCCTTTGGACCAAGAGCCTGATTCCACTTCTAAAACTTACCTCAGTACTTGGCATTTTAATTGCCATTTTGGGTTATTATCTTGCTTATTGGTTAGATAGTTCGATTGCAGGTATGATGGTTACCGTTGCCGGAGTCTTCTTTTTCGTGAGTGCTTTGATTAAAGGAAAGAGACCAAGTTGGCTGCAAGGAACTTACAAGGCTGCCAAGCCGTTTGGTATTTGAATGATAAGAAAAATGAAATACACCTTACTTCTAGTTTTCAGTTTGCTTTTGAGTCTTTCCTTAAAAGCTCAGGATCAGATTCAGTGGATGAAGTTTGAGGAGGCCATTGCAGCCAATACCAAACAACCCAAAATGATCTTGGTTGATGTCTATACGGATTGGTGTGGTTGGTGTAAAAAAATGGACAAAGAGACTTTTACGAATCCTAAAGTTATCGCACATCTCAAGCAAAACTTTTATGCGGTAAAACTGAATGCAGAAAACACCCAGCGAAAGTTTGAATTTATGGGTAAAACCTACAGCGAAGCGGATATGGCCGCCGCCATGCGGGTTCGCTCCTATCCCAATTTTGTGGTCATTGAACCCGGACTTCAAAATATTGCCCAACTTCCCGGTTACCGACCTGCTGATGCCTTTTTGGAAGGTTTGAACGAACTGGTAGAAAAAGCTTTCCGAGTAAAACCATGAGTTTTTCCCTCGCAGAGCGCGAAGATACCATCATCGCCCTAGCCACTCCTCAGGGAGTAGGAGCCATTGCCGTCATTCGTCTTTCCGGAAAAGATGCCATTAGACTAACTAATGAGGTTTTTTTTGGAAAAAATCTTGAAAACCAACCTTCCCATACCATTCATTTTGGCACCATACGGGATGGAGAAAAGATCATCGATGAGGTATTGGTATCCATTTTCAAGGCGCCTCGCTCCTTTACGAAAGAAAATGTCGTCGAAATCTCCACGCACGGTTCCTCTTACATCATCAATCAAGTGCTCAAGCTCTTTGTACGCAAAGGTGTCCGACTAGCCAAGCCAGGAGAATTTACTCAACGTGCCTTTTTAAATGGACAATTTGATCTCGCCCAAGCAGAGGCCGTGGCTGATTTGATCCATGCCGACTCAGAAACCAGCCACCAAGCCGCGCTCAATCAGATGCGTGGGGGTTTTTCCTCTGAAATCCAAGAATTGCGAAATCAACTGATCCACTTTGCCTCGATGATCGAGTTGGAACTCGACTTTGTAGAAGAAGACGTGGAGTTTGCCAGTCGGGACGACTTGAGGAGGTTGGTGGAACGGATTCTCAGGATCGTGGAGGAACTGATATTGAGTTTTGATTTGGGCAATGTGATCAAAAACGGGGTTCCCACCGTGATAGCCGGCAAGCCCAATGCCGGAAAATCCACCCTGCTCAATGCCCTACTCAACGAGGAAAAAGCTATCGTCTCCGATATCGCTGGAACCACCCGTGATTTTATCGAAGATGAAATCAGCATCGGGGGAGTCATCTTCCGATTTATCGATACGGCCGGTTTGCGGGAAACAACCGACACCATCGAGGCCATAGGCGTAAGTCGGACCCAAGAGAAAATGAAGACCGCTTCCCTGATTCTGTACCTCTTTGACCTGAGCGATACCGACCTGGTAGAGATCAACAGGGATATCAACAAACTGGAAAATCTGGGCGTACCTTTTCTGAAAGTAGCGAATAAAACAGATAAGGCTAAAGATAATATTATCAGTGAGTTAAAATCTCAACATCCCGATACGATTTTTATTTCTGCTGGGAAAAAAGAAAACCTTGAAGGCCTCAAAGCACGCATCCTCGAACTAGTTAATCTAGATAAATTCCGCACTGGAAACACCATCGTGACCAATGTTCGCCACTACGACAGCCTGACTAAAACCCGGGAGTCTCTGCTTGATGTACTCACCGGATTGGACAGTCAAGTGACCAACGATTTCCTTGCCATGGATATCCGACGTGCCTTGCACTATCTTGGAGAGATTACCGGGCAAGTGACCACGGATGATTTGCTGGCGAATATTTTTAGTAAGTTTTGTATCGGGAAGTGATGACACTCAATCTGTCTAATTTTGTTTGAATTTGGCCTCTAAGAGGCCTTTTTTATTTAATCTGTTTGATTATAATTGAGCAAAATTTGTTGCCAACTTGTTGCCAGCCTCACATAAATTTGTTGCCAAATCTAATTCGGCGAAATTATGTCGGTTCCTGACGTATCCTGACATACTATGGCGGAAGCTGGCGTTTCTTGACAGATCAGTTTATCATGACTACTAACCTGAGAATAAATAAGAATTGTCAGTTCTGTGGTGAGGTCTTTGTTGCCAAGACTTTAACCACCAAGTACTGTTCGCATAAGTGTAATTCCAGGCACTATAAAGTCCTTGCAAGGGAAAAAAAAATCGCCCAGCATTTAGGCAAAGAGACTGAAAAGAAATCCTCGGAAAATGGAGCTAATGCTTTCCTATCCATGAGAGATAAGGAGTATTTGAGCATAACTGAAGCGGCAGCATTGATTGGCGTCAGTAAGCGCACCATTGAAAGATTGATATCAGCAGAAAAGCTTCAGGTTGTCAGACTGAATCGCCGAGTCATTATTTCAAAAAAGAACATCGATATTTTATTACAACTATGAAGGTCACGTTACGCGAAAGAAAGAAAGGCAAAAAAATTGTCCTCTACCTGGATTATTACCAAAAGGGATTCCGGCAGATCGAGTATTTGGATTTGCACCTAATTCCTGAACCTGAAAAAGGAAAGTTGTCACGGTTGGAAATAGAAAGAAACAAGGAAGTCAGACGAATTGCGGAGCAAATCTGCCACCAAAAGAATATTGACTTCAATTCAGGAAAGTTTTCTCTTGCCGATGTTAAAAAGCAAAAGACACTTGTAATCCCCTTTTTTGAAAAACTTAAAGAAGAACGAGGTACCAGCATCGGAAACAGTGGAAATTGGAGAAGTTTACTAAAACACCTGAAGGACTATTCACACCCGGGTATAACCTTCGAAGACATTACTAAAGAATATGTGGATGGTTTCAAGAACTACCTGGCTAAAGCAAAAAAAAGAAACCAAACCCCGCTTGCACAAAACTCAAGAATAGCATACTTCGGAAAATTCTTGGCAGGATTGAAGGAAGCCGAGAACCGTGGATTTTTGATAAAGAATCCTGGAACTTCAGCCGAAAACTTCAAAGTAATGGAAACAGAGAGGTCGTATCTCACGCTTGAAGAAGTGGAAAAGCTGGTTACCACTGAATGCGAAATGCCAATTTTAAAATCAGCATTTTTGTTTTCCTGCCTTACCGGGTTGCGATTCGGGGATTTGCAAAAATTACAATGGGAAGACTTTATTGAATCTGATTCAATGGGAACGATTTTAAGGTTTAGACAATCCAAAACCAAGTCATTTGAGAACCTCCCAGTTTCAGATCAAGCCATGTCCATACTCGGAGAAAAGAAGGAAAAAGGAAGTGTCTTCCCTTTCTTACACTACAGCGCATGGAATAATTTAAAACTTGAACAGTGGTTTATGAAGGCCGGGATCACGAGAAAGGTAACCTTCCACTCTGCGCGTCATACCCATGCGGTGTTACAACTCAAGGCCGGAACAGACATTTACACGGTAAGCAAGCTGCTCGGGCATAGATCACTAAAAACCACACAGATTTATGCCAAGGTCATGGATCGAACGAAAATGGATGCGGTGAACCGAATTGATATTAAAAGTCTAAATACTAAAAAGAAAAACAGTAATGGTTGATTTTGAGGAGTTAACAAAACCATTAAAGAGACTTAAGATAAAGAGTCATCAATTAAAAGGGGCTGCACATGAAATTAGAAAAGAGTTCTTTTCTGTTGCTGGTCTTTACCATTCTGATCTCGTATTCGAATTTATCGACTGTGTAGTATCCTCAATGCGAAGAGAATTTATTTCTTCTTTTAGCGGAGATAAAGAATCCAAAAATTCTGTTGATGAGATTAAGCAGGCTATTTCTACTGAATATCGAGAAACACTTGAGAAGATTAAGACTTTGCTTAATCAAATGAACCACAATCAAGTGATGTCGTCAAATCCTTTTGACATAGCATTACTCGGAGAAGAAGATATGAGTAGTATAGGAGTTGCCCCCAACCTTTTAAACAAGGAAAATTTTGTGTTTGATCTTGGTCAAATCTTTTCCCGGATCGAAAGTTTGGTGGAAGAAAAATTTGAGTTTGGGCTATTGGAACGTGAAATTCTTTTCGGGCTTAACCTAGAAGGCGCAATTCAATTTCCATATGATGAAAACCATTTTTTAAAGCCAAAAGCACTTCCCTTTCTTAAAGCAGTTTTTTCAATCCTTTTATCAAAAAATCAAGTCAATTGTTCTTACGAAGAATTCGAAAAGCTTTTTTCAGAGTCTGAGGATTTAATAACCCCTATCTTCTTCAAGCAGCCGGTGGTATTAAGAGGAATCATCAAGGAATTTAAGAAGCATGATTTTTTCAATGTAGATACTGCAGAAGCTATAAGGAATATGAAAGGAAGAATCATCTTTGATCATTGCGACCAAGATGAATCAAACAAAAAAATTGATGGCATTGCTTCCAATTGGACAAAAGTCACTGACAACCCAATTGTGGTATCGATTGGCACCCTCTTGAAAAAACATTTCTGAGAAACGTTTTTCTATATTTTTAGTATTTACTATTACCTATAGTAAAAATATTTATTGACAGATAAATAGTATATTTTATAAGTTTGTCCCAGAAATCTTAACCAAATTTTCATGGACAACAACTTAAAAACAACTATTGAAACTTCTGACCTCCTCGACATCGAGGCAGCCTCTAAACTTTTGGGGTATAAGACCGGGTCAATGTACCAATTGATTAGCAAGCGGCTTATTCCACATTACAAAATTCCCGGGATACGCAGGGTCTACTTTAGCCGAACTGAATTGGAGGAATGGATCAAAAATCCCGCCCACCGAGTGACAACAATACAAGAACTGTCTATCCTGGCTTTAAACCGTTCTTTAAATTAACAGATTCCCTATGTTTCATCACACAGGACCATGGCCAATATCCATGAGATCGGCCATGAAACGAACCGGGCTCCCACTTAAGGAGCGAAAAGTCTTTAAGTTTTTACGCGAAATCGGCGCTTTTGACGAGCAAAACATGCCCTCAGATGAACTCTTGGAAAAATCATACTTGTCGTATGATCAAGAAAATTACAGAAGGTACAAATGGGCAACAATTCCAAGGATTTCCTCCGAAGATGGCTACAACTGGTTTTACAATCTGATGAAGGAAAATCTGAGTAAGGTCAGCTAGGCATTAGAATCCGTAAGTTTATAGAGGGCTGGACCCAGCAATGGGGGTCAGACACAAACTACTTGACAACTCCGTCGGCATGGCGACCTCACCATCTCTTTTGAGGCGGTGACCATGCAAATCTAACAATCCATAGAGGGCTGGACTCAGCAATGGGGGTCAGACACAAACTACTTGGCAATTTTTAAGATGGGGTAGAATTCAGGGCTACTTCATCTTAGTCCCTGAAAAATCTTCAAATATTCACTCACAAAAAAACAAACATTATGAAAAACTATAAAATGCTGTTATCGCATGACAAGGAATTTTTCATATTTCAATCAAAAGATCTGAATAAGAATATTTTTTTGTTTACTGATTTACATCTAGAATCTATTGCTTGGGCAATCTTGGTTAATTCAGAACTTTTATGTGAGTTAGATTTAGAAACAGTGTTAGATCACTTCAAAAATTCACCATTGGATCAGAGTTTTCTTGATGGTTGGAAGTTTGAGTATAAATGCCTGCAGGATGATTTTGCGATTAAAACCAAATTCAAACTTCCAATTGATCTTCCTAAATCTGAACATATGTGTGAGGACTTCTGGCGACGTCTATTTGAATTAAATGAACCCATTTATGTTGCATCTGCAATAAGTTCAGCTTGGGGACTAGAAGGTTGGAGTGATGTATTCCAAAAGCTTAGTAAATATTGGATAAGAAAAGGCCAAACACCTTTTTTTTACATAGTTCCTTTGGATGTGGCTGATATTCCATGGGGTGCATTGCCAAACGAAATACATTCAAGAGATCTAAAATTATATACCATGAAGAGTGATTTCATTGATTTAACCTATCTCTCAACGCTCTTTAAAAAGCAACCAGAAAAAATTTCAAAAATCACTAATTTATTAAAAATCAACTTGATTGCTGTATGATTACAATAGTAGAAAAGCACCGAGACCTAATCCAATTACTACCAAAAAATTTGGATAAACGGACTGTAACAAATTCACCAATAGAAACCGAAAGTGGAAAAATCCACATTGAAGGAATTTCATACATCGAAAATTTGGCAGACTGCATGACTAAGGATGGCGGCAAACTATTTTTGAAGACCTTTGAATTTGAAAATAGCATTGACAGTAATGTGTTATGTAAAGATGGCCACAACAGTCCAAATGAACTTAAAATTATAGTGAACAATGAAAGTTCAAATGAGTCGGAAAAAGCACGATTCCTTTCATACATTGATCAAAACCGTAGATTTGACTTTCAGTCAATACTTAAAAATCAAGGTGAAGAATCAGCCAAGAGGGACATTGTCTGGCTATTATTGAAATTTCCGAGGTACCTTCCCGAAGAAATTATTGGCTGGTATATACCAGATTTTGATCTGGAAGATCCTGATTTTGATAAAGTACTACTCATCCGTCTTGAAAAATAGATTAAAAGTCCTCCCGATTTGGGAGGACTTTTTTTACAATTTACCCTCATCCGCAAAGCTGTAGTAGCCATTGTCCGCTGACATAATCATGTGGTCCAGTAGCTCCAAATCGACCAATTTACAAGCTTCTTTTACTCTTCGGGTCAATCGAAGATCCTGGTCTGAGGGTTCTACCCTGCCAGACGGATGGTTATGTGCCAGAATGACCCCTGAAGCCAGGGACTTCAGTCCCATAGAAAGAATCAGTTTTGTATCAGCCACTACCGCAGAAACACCACCTTGAAAGGCTTTGTAGTAACCTATCACGACGTTTGCACGATTTAGATACAGAATAACAAACTCCTCACGAGCCTCCATCAGGTCAGGATCGAAAACTTGTGAGAGAATCTGGTACACGTCTTTGCTGGATCGGATAGGGTCGTACTTTTTGTACTCCCCTGTTCTGTTATAGCTGAGCTTTAGTTCGTATAGAAAATTTTTCATGACTTGTTCAATTAAAAAACCCACCGCTTTGGAACGGTGGGCTCTTGATTTAACTTAAATACCAGAAATCAGATTGGGGATTATCCAGTGCTTGCCTGATCTGATCTGTAAACTCGAAGCAATTCACTCCACGTTCGAGATACTTATCGATATAAGACTGCTTGTTCGCCCCGGTAAACAGGTTGAAAAACCTCCACAAATCAATAGTGCCTGAATCGTTCCTGGAGAAGTTGGGGTCATGGTAGAAGTACTCAGCAATCCTGGAAATCTGAGTATCGTTGATCAGCAGTTCCGGAATCTCATTCTTGAGAGTCTTGGGGAGAAACTGGTACATCCTACTCCGACCGATGATCTGAGCAAATTGTCGCTCTTCCAATTCGTAAGCTGTCAAGGTTGAAAGATTTCTCATATACCTGATCACATCAAATCCCGAGATCAATTCCATCACTTTTTCGAACAGCTCCTCTACTGTTCGAACCTTCAGATCCAGCTTTACTCCGTCGGTGGATACACAAAGATTAGTACACACTACGTTCTTGAAGCCGATGAAAATCTTAAAGTGTTCCAGGCTACCCTTGGTTGCATTGAGGTTGTCCAGATGATAGGCTTTGACACCTCCCAGCGTTAGCTCAAGTAAGTTGCCGGAAATCTCATCCCTGATACCGGGGATAGTGATCATAAAAGCCATGCGTTCGAAGTAAATGGTCTTCTCATTTGGCAGCAGATCCTGGGCCTTCTTGTGCCTTGCTTCATAGACTCTCCCTTTCACAGGATGTGATACCCTGATGTCCGGAATAGGAAAATTAGCCAGGCCGAAATAGTCCTTTGCTGCAACACCGACTGCCTCCACAAAATCACAGTGTGAAATGGTCGGTTCGTTGTCTTTGAGGAATACAGGAATCACATGGCGATCTCGCATTTCATCAAAGCTCACGACTTCAGTGTTGGCTTCAATAAACGAAGAACCCGTTCTCACAGGAGTAACGGGCTCAATTATGGTCGGGGTAAGTAGCTGATTAACGCTTAGCAGTTCCATTTTGTCTGAAGGTTTGATGGTTTAACAACTCGTTTTTCTTAGCTACGAATTCTTCCCGGTAAAGCTCCTGCAGGTCGGGATTCCCGTTGAAGAGTTTTCTCAACTCGTCCAAGTTCTTGCAGGCGTGGATCGCATCGATAAACTGAAGCCCTTTTTCGAAGTCGTCAATCAGCGATTTTGACCCATTACCATTCTCAGAAGCGTGATTGTCAACGCACCAAGCTTTGATCTGTTCTCCAGTTTTCTGATCGATCGTGAATTCCGGCTTGTCCACAAACAGACCAGTTCGATCTTTCGAGGCGGTCGCTTGATGCTTGATGTTGACATCAAACACCACCGTAAAGTCGTATTCCAGACCGTCTCGTTGAACCCCTTTCAGGCCAACCTTCTCAGGAACCATCTTCCCGTTCTTGTCTGTGATCACATAATCCTGCTTGGATCTGACAGTAGCAATCACATGAGCAGAAGAGGACAGGATTTTGTTGATCAGAGCATTGTGCCGAGGGGTGATCTTTGCCCAGTTGGTGAAGCTGTTACCCGGCATGTTCGACTGGATATCCAGCAGCGTCTCCCACTCGTGAGAAATGCTGTCGATAATGATTGCCTCCATACCGGCATTCTCGCAGATCTGGATGGCCTCCACGTACTTCTCAGGTGTGTGTGGTGTGCCAATGGCAATCACATTGTACGGTCCAAGATGCGCATACAGGTCAGCGCTTTGGTTTTCGGTGTCAATGACGGCAATCTTGGACCAGTTGCCGATAAGACCATGAGCAAGCAGTAGTGAGGAGTATGTTTTTCCTGACCCGCTTGGACCCTGCAACGCAACTCGTATGCGTGCTTGGGAACGTTTTGATACACGTAAATCCAGCATGTTTAAATAGTTTAAGTTTAACACTGGATTTCGGTGTGGGTAGGAATCCGGGTAGGGAAAGGGTAACAGTAAGACCCGGGGGGTAGATCCAAATCTAAAGGTAAGGGGGGATGGTTCGAAGGGTGGTCCCTACATTCGCACACATAAACTTTTGCTATTTAATTTATAGCCAACTGTAAAAGTTTATATGGCTGATGCAGATGAAAAACTGGCCGATGTGCATATCTGCGTTCACTCCCTTTCACGAAAATCGAATAAATGTCGGACTGTATACCCAGGAGGAACCTGTTTCCTAAGTTCGATTTGGCAACCAATCTGATCTAGATCAGAGTCTTGAAACAGAGATTTTACTACCCTTCTCTCCTCTCGGATCTGTTTCAGTTTTTCCATTTTGGATTTGTCAACCAAAAAGGGACGATACTTCGGATTGTTTTGAACTTGTGCCCAAACTGAAGCAGTCATTACCTCCTCCCCGTTCCACTTCGGAATTTCGTTTTCAAACAGTCTAAAGTATTTGTAATCCGATGATTCAATAGGCTTTTTCTTGCGAGCTTTCTCTTTCAGCAATGCTATCTCCAAATCAATAGCCTTATTCAGATCCATAAAGAGATTTGCAGGAGAAAGCTTCTTTATTTTTGTTGAAGGACGTATTCCAACCTGATTTTCCAATTCATCTTTGATCAGCTTGTCCAGTTCCTCCACATCAGGCTCTTTTACCAAGTAGGCATCATGGATGGTGTAAACAGGTGAATCGGGATGTTTTGATGCGAATTTTTTCGCAATCACATCCAGCATAAAATAAGCCTCTAGTTTCTGAAGAATTATAGCCAATCGATTTTTCTTGGTCCTTTTGATTTGATCCATTACCTGTACGATCATTGGAAAAGCTTTCTTGAACACCTGATATACTGGCAATCTTTTCTTTTCATTTTCAAATTGTTCAAACAGGAGAAACATGAATGCTTTCTTTGTTCTTTCACGATTGGAAAAATGTGGCAGCTTTGTATCCGATTCTTCATCAAGAAGGCTCCCAAGATTTATATAGAAATCCTGACTGTCTGCTAGGAATAAATCCCTGAATTTTGCGATTTCTGAATCAAGCCGGACAAAATCCAAATTTGAAAAAGTGGACAGGATATGGTCTGTTTTTGGTAAAGGGTATATGGTAGAGATTAAAGAGAGAGAGTTTGAAGTTAATAGAGTAGAATTAGTGGAATTATTTTGAACTTTTTCGATTTCTTGAAGCAGGGAAAGAAAGAAAAAAGGCTGACTTGAACTAAGGTCAATCTCAAATAAGCTTGAATCCTCAATCTTCAAAAAGAACCTACCAGTCTTGATCATTTGCGTCAATGCTGTGTTAAACCTCTGGTTCGAAGAACTTCGATTGGATCTTTCTATCAAAGACTTATAATTTTGAAAATCCCCAGTCAATTCAAGAAATCGAACGTTCAATAAGCTTTTTAGTTTATCTTGAAATTCTTTTTTTTTCTTTCCTACATAGGAGGTTTTAACCTTAGGAATTTCAAAGTGAAGTCTGTTATAGAAAAACTGAACAAAAAAATCCAAAGCTTCATAATCTACCTTAAGCAGATCTGGGTTAAGCCATTTTTTTAGAAAAGGTAAATCATTGGAGTTTGCTTTTTGGGTTTTCAAACTCCCATAGTTTGAATTTTTATTATAAGAAGGCCTGTCTATTTCAACAAGAAGCCAGTCACCAAAAGTTGTTTGAATTTTATAAACTCTGGACTTTTCTAATTCCCGATTGTAGTTTTTTATCCTTAAAATCACACCCAGCTCCTGTAGAAGATTCAAAGCCTTGTCAGCTGTTTTACTACCGATTTGATCACGGAGAATCGTCATTGTAATCGGTACTCCCCCACCCGTTTTCTCAAAGATATCTTGGCCTTTCGGGGTCTTGGGATACTGATAAAAATGATCCAGAATGTAAGCACAACCAAACTTTACGTTCCTTTTCACATCTGGCCTTGGGATGTCTCTTACAAGGGAGTCAAGGTCAATGGTATCCGGTATGAAAAACTGTTGCATCCTAACTTTTAAATTGAATGCAAATTTTAAACCCAGAAGAATTAAATCAAAAAAGTTTGAATCGGAATTGAGAATGCGTTTCCCAAGTCCCAATATTTCAATCAGTTGGAAAGAAAAAAGAAATATGGATCCCTACGCTGATAATCCTGAATCTCGTTGATGGATTTGACTGATTTGTAGGATTCCTCAAAAATGGATCGCACTAATCTGGAAGTGAAAAAAAGATCCAAATCTCGCTCATAGAGTCCTAGTTTGGGTCTTTTGATGATTCCCGCTTCAATAAACATCGGGATAACACTGTCTAAGGCAACTTCAGTTGCTCGATTACCGCCATAAATGTTCGAAAGAGATTTCTTGATCGTTTCTCTATTGACAACATCCTGGACAGATAGGAACTTGCCTAACAACTGGAAAGCATCAAACGAGAATGGAAATGCACAGTTTAACAAAGCGATCAATACAAGGTTCCTGTCACTCTTTTTTCTCAAGGCAATTTTCAATTCTTCCTTATGATCAAGCAAGAATCCGGATAGTGGTGACCTTACGATTATTTTTCCTACAATCCGTAATGACTTTTTTATTCTGTTTTCCCCATTAAATTCCAAGCGCAGCTGCTGAATGATGTAATCCTCGCTGTATTCTCCTTCTAGAAATGACATGAGGCCAACAGAAAGAGTCTCTAAAGGAATCCGTTGGTTGATATCGATCGATTTTTCCCTCATCCTCTTATTTCAATAAATGGTATCAAAACCTCCAGAAAATGAGCTCCCCCGTGAGTAACCAAAACTTCGCGGGTTGAGAAGCTTAGCTCATCCTTGAAATAAATGCCTTGTTCATCAAAAACCACTGAATCTTTCAATTCCGGATTATTGGCTTGGAATTCCTTGGCCAACCATTCTTCTGAATATTCCAAATGCCTTTCACTTCGGCTTCCAGATTTGTTTGTTCCAAGTTTCTCCCTGCCTTTAAGCCCTCTCCATCCCTTTGATTGAATATTCCCGTGGTCTGATGTAAGGAATATTTTAAACCCGTTCATTTCCAACTCCTGGATGACTTCTTCTATTTTGCTTCTTTCGATCCAGTTTTTGGTAAGAACAAGGAGATCCTGATAATCCGAGGAGCTGTGCATTTTGTCATCCAAATCTTTAAAAACGACTGCCAACTTGGTAATTGAATCCAAATTGGAAAAATCAAGCTTTTCATGTTGATAAGAAATTTGAAACTCGCTGATTCCCTTTTCTTTCCAGAAAGCTTTCCACAGCTTTTCCTCATTCACCGGACCTTGCTTGTAGGTAGTAACAGGATTGCCTCCACGAAAAATCGCCTGCCTGGACAATTGGGTGATCGATGGAATCCATGAAAATATAACCTCCTCTGATTTACTCGGAGAAAGCTTTGAACTCAACAGCTCATATTGCCAAAATGCCATTCCATCAATGACTATCAAGGCAATTTTATGCTCGAGAAAGTTAAAACTGAGGTAATCAAGAATTTTGGAAACGATCTTGGGCTTTTTTATCGCACTGGAATTTTTTGTCTGAGCATAGTCCGATTCAAGGTACTTTTGGAAATACTCATTTACCCGGAAAATCTGCACCTTAAGTTCATCCATCTCAGGCTTCCCTACAGCATTCACTATGGCCTTGGAAATAAGGCTGCTCAATGAAAGCCAATTGATTCGTTCTTCTTTCAGCAGCTTATCAACATCTTGAATGAAAGCATCTAGGTCAATGGATTCCTTCCTGACTTCTATCTCCTGTTGAAACTGAAAAATCCTGTTTTTTGTCTCTTGCCGGTTAAGGCTGACCAACTGTGGATGTTTGAAGCATTCGTCCAAAAGTGGTATTTCTGATTGGATCACTGATGGTATGTGGTAACCTTTTAGGTATTTGGCTAGACTAAATTCAATAACCTCGGAGTTAAGCTTGATATCATCCAAGTAAGTCGAGTTGTCCTGGGAAAGAAAAAAGATTAGCTCACCTGGCTCTCTCATTTCAAATCGAACCCTTTGTTCTAGTAGAGTCCCTGAATGAACATCAATGCCAAAAGTGTGGAGGGCAGAGATCACATCCTTCCTATAAAGAAACTGATCATTGTTCTCTATCAAAAAGACTTTTGAATTTCTGGTTTTAAAGTCTTCAGCGATATGTTGGATGAGGCCTTTAGCCATTAATTCGAATCGTTAGGAGCTGCTTTAGTCCAGGAATAATTTTGCGGTTGGATTGGTATTCCTTCAACCAATTTTCCATGTCATTTTCAAGCCTTTTCAACTTGGACTGGCGAATATTATCAATCCCGATTTTTTCAATTCTTGATTTCTGGAAATTGAACGAATTGGCTTTGTTTTCTTTTTTGACAGACATTTTTGCCGATAGCTCAGCTTCAATATTTTCAAATGCCAAGAACAATAAATCATTCAAATCTTCAAGCTGAGATCCGCACTTTTTATCGTATTCCGACTCAGCTTTTTTTAGCTTTAGCTCACCACTGATCAATCGAGACCAAATGTCATTTGCATAGGCAGAATATTGTTTCCCGTTGTCTGCCAGGAAAAAGCTCTGGAAGACTGTTTTGCTCTCGATTTTGTTAAGCGCACTTATTTCCCAAAGGCTCCATATACCTGGTGTTTCTTCACCTGTACTCGATCTGAAAGTCGGAATGAAGCTTGATTCATCAACAGCCGGGAGATTATTCATCAATTTTTTCACCCAATCATGCTGAAGAGTCAAATGTTCCACATCAGGATTATTCAAGGCAATCTCAGGATCGAACGTCAATTTCTTCTTTTCCTTACCAAGCGAAATCTCTGAAAAACCCAGAAGATTTTTGGTCAACGTACCCTGATGACTCAAAGTGTATTCCTGAATCAATGATTCAAGCCAAAAAGGAAGTGGACTGAACTTAATTTCCGATGCTTTTTTTGGATCGATGTCTTTTTCCTCGACTTGAGGCAAGATGCCTTCAGTGCTTTTATAAGATTTGAGCTTCCCCTTGATCTCATTGAGCCATTTGTCTCCGGCAAATTCAAATTTGGATGGATCCAATAAACTCTGAAGATAGAGTGTGTTTATTTTATCCTGATCCAGAGTCGAATCCAGCACATCTGAAGTTTTATCTATGCCGAGTTGTTCCAGGATGTAGCTTAGTTTCTCCTGAATGACTTGATAAACTCTGCTGTCAACAGAATTATCTGTGAGCATATTGAATGCACGGACCTTCTTTTTCTGCCCGATACGGTCTACCCTGCCAATACGCTGCTCGATCATCATCGGGTTCCATGGCAGGTCATAGTTGAATACTATATGGCTAAACTGCATGTTCAAAGATTCTCCGGCAGCATCGGTAGCAATCAAAACTTGGCAGTCCTTTTTGAATTTCGATAGGTTGATTTTCCGCTCATCAATATCCTGACTTCCGTTAATTATGGTAACCCTAAGTCCCTCCAACTCCAAAATCTTCTTTAGCATCATTTGGGTGGTTCGGAATTCGGTGAAAACCAAAACTTTTAAATCCGGGTCATTGTATTCCTGCTGAAGTTGGCGATACTTTACCAAGAAAGCTTCCGCTTTTGCATCCCGCTCTCTTTGGATACATTTTTTGGCCTTATCGATCAAATCTTTTAGATAAGCTTCTTCATCCTGAAGAAAACCAACAGTAAGATCTGCATAAACTGAATCTAAGTCAAAAGTAGTTTCGCCTTCCTCCAAGATCTTATCCATATCCAAAGCGTAGCTCTCTACTTCATCGTCTTCTCCCGATTGCAATCTCAGCAGCCTGCCTTCCATCGCCGAAAGAATGGCAGCGGTAGAACTGCTGACCAATCGCTGAAAAAGTATCATAATGAGTCCCTTGGCCGAATTCCTTGTTTTTCTGGCCGTATTGAAGCCTTTCCTAACGTAATTGGTCACAGCTTCATACAGTTCACGTTGTAGCGCATGTTTCTTGTAATCCAGGATCACATCGAATCTGGCAGTCTCTCGCTCGTTGAATAGCTTGTTACCTTCATAATCCAGAGCCAAACGTTTTTCAGTACGAATCACATAGGGTTCCAATTCCTTTATTTCTGGCAGCCCCTCCCCTGTGAATGCATCAGGGTCCAGCAATTGCAGGATTCTTCTGAAATGATCAGATTTACCCCTGTGGGGCGTTGCTGAAAGCAGGATGACATTGGGCACAGTATCACAAAGCCCCTGAGCTAATTGGTACCTAGATACGTTTGGATTTGCCCCACCCATTTTATGAACTTCATCTATGATGATCAGGTCAAAATTGGCTCTGAGGACTGCCTCCATCCTGAATTTATTGTACTCCTCCACTTTTTCCCTCTTCCAGCCCTGACGGTAGGAAATTGGCTTTAGCGCGTCTGTGGATACTATGATTTGATTATGCTGCTCCCAAAAATTAAACTCCTGATCCGCGTTGATATTGGAAAAAGTCCTCGCAAGGGAATTGATCAATTCTGAATCATAGATGTGGAATATCTCATTGAAATGCTCCTTCAATTCAGATTGCCACTGCATCATAGCAGACTTGGGAACAATGACCAATATCCGGGCTACCTCACCTCGAAGTTTGAGCTCCTTTAGGATCAAGCCAGCTTCAATGGTTTTTCCCATTCCCACCTCATCGGCCAATAGAAAGCGGTTTTGTAGAGATTGCATGACTTTCTCCAACACCAAGACTTGATGAGGAAGTGGAATCAGACTGCTTTCATACGGAGCAAGAATTGCCTTCTTAGCGACTTCATCTTTGATCTTGGCAGCTATGGCCACAAATCGGATAAAATGCAGGTCATAGGACTTAATCTCTTCTCCAAGCTCATCTAATGGAACCTTCTTAAACTCATTGGATTCCAAAATCCTAATCCAAGCCACCTCTTGGTCAAAAATCTTTTTTGTTCCGATTAGCTCACAGGCTTTCCCTTGGTAAATCATTTACTCGGCCTTTGCATCAGAAATTCCTTTTCTTACTCTGCTGGGAAGGACAAATAGAAATTCAGCTAAAGCCAACACAAAATCAAGCACTCGTTTTGCATCATCCATTGTTGGCAAAGCTACACTTTCATCTGCATGCCTTTGATCATTGGCTTCCAATCTGATTTCGTGAGCCCAGGTTTCCATTTCCGGAGTAATCAGATGGTTTTCTGCGGCCTTCTTTATTCGTGGATACAGTTTTCCTTCCCTCAAGCCTTTTTGTTTAAGCATTTCATCCAAAGCGCTACAGGCAACCATGATGGAAGCGGATGGCGCATGGATAGTTTCCATAGCCTGACTTAAAAATGACAATGCTTTTTCAGGAATAGAGCCATCTAATCCCTTGAATGATGGGAAAATTTCAAAAAACCCATTTTGGTGTGAAGGATTTGAGGAAACGGTTAACACTCCTCCACACGAAGTGCAATAAAAAATTGACCATGTCCGAGAATTCCGTTGAGCCTTATCAGACGTTTTAAATTGGCTTTGTAAACTCATGTTTGGATGAGCTATACTACAATGGGGACATCTCTTTATAGTAAGAGATTGCCCAATTTTTATTGCTTCCATAGTAATCTAGTTTGTATACTATCAATTTTCTTAATTCCCTTCCACAAATCCTTCAAATCACTTTGTGACCTTATCAAACTTTTAGTCGGATGTGCAACTCTTTTTCGAGTTTCATTTAAAACCCCAAGTCCAGATTCAAAATCACTTTTGGTAAGTCCAATTTTCGCGTACAATCGGAAATGAATCACCAATTCACACAACTGCCTGAGATAAAGGTATTCCAAAAGTGAAGCATCAGCACCACTTTCTTTATCTTCAAGAAATCTCGACAAAACTTCTGAAAAATACCCTCGTGGATCGTTTTCACTAAGACTAATTTCCTGAACCTTGGTATAAATGTCTGTCTCAGTCAAATTTTGCTGTATAAATTCAGAAAGGCCTTTCTCTAAACTCAGAATTTTCTTGTAAAGCCAAAAATAAAAATGCTTGTCGTTGAAATTTGCTATAGTCAAGAGACCGACTATCTCTGTATGATTACTCAAAAAAAAGAAGTTCCTTCCCTTTTCGACCATCAACCGGACAACATCTCGAACATGCGTCAAATAGTAGATGACATCACTTAGATGATCAATTTTTACTAATTCCAGCCCTTCTAAAGAGATCTTTCCCCATTTTGATGAAGACACAAAGTGAGTGGTCTTACCAGATCTATCCAATGAAGGGAGAATATCGAAGCCACTGGAATACATTTCTGTAAAGACTCCTTCTCTGTTTTGCGAAAATTCTTTGTTGGTAGTCCCTCTCCACTCTACAGAACTAACCCCGAGAACAGCAGCCGTTAAGTCATCGCGATCAGGATATCTAAAGTGCAAAAGTTCTTCCATTATGATTAAAAAATTATTTTTCGTATAAATCTCTTATTTCAACAATTTCAAATTGATCTCCAACCCATATTGATGCAACATTAATAAAATATACTTCTCCTAAATGATTAATAAAAACCTTTCCATTATACAGTTTCAAACCATCATTTTCTTCAATCTCATAGACATAATCCCGAAATTCAATATTTTTCCAAATTATTTCATGCGCAACTCCAGTTTCTGTCAAATAATCAAAATTTCTAATAATCTCTTCCTCAAATTCATCCTTTAACAAACTCGATAATCTATTTCTACCTTTTTCACTAGTAATTAATTCATTATTTTTAGCAAGTGACCTTATCTGCTCCAAGGATATAAATTCATTAATATATTCTTGAATTTGTATATGATTCAATTTTTTTAATAAATTAAAAGTTTTCTTACCAACATCTTCAGGATCCTTCATTTTACTCTCGCCACATGACAACAACATCAAAAAAACAATAAACAAAAACTGATATTTCATTGACTTACCCATAAATCTATTTCACTAAAATGTTTTTATAACAGAATTAAAATCTCTTACACCCTCGAACTCGCGATATCATAAAACTGCAACAGCACTTCGTCTTCCATCAGGAGGTTATTGGGGATGCGGTCGCCTACCTGGACGATGGTCTGAAAGTCCTTGTCTTGGTAGCACTGCTTAAATCCTGCACGTAAGGCTTCTACCCGGGCTTCTTTGATCTTGGTCTTAGGCTTGTAAGCCTCTGTTTTGATCAAATCAAATTGCTTGAGCAGTCGCTTGGTACGGAGTTTTTCCAGGTCTGCTTCATTTTCCGGATCTGGGAGATACCACTGCCCTTTCTCATTTTTCAGGAAGTTTTCTTCCAGAATGGTACGCATCTCTGGCAGGCTGTCTCCTTTCCGCATATTACCTGCTACTTCCTTCATCCACAGCGGATGGAGGTCTTGTTCGGTCTTTGAAGCTTTTTCCAGTAGATTTCTCAACCAATAGATGGCATCTTGCTCATTTCCCACAAAGATGCTCATCTGGATAAAATTAGGAACCTCGGCTTTTTTACGGTCATACTCCTGCACCTGCTCGTGAGTGAAGAACATCCCATCCCGCTCAATAAACCGCTCTCGCAAACCCTGCTGGAACTTCCCGGCATCAATAGGTACGGGAAGTCCACGCTGCACATAAAAGGCAATCAACCGGTCAAAGAGAATCTTTGGGCTTCGTTCAATAATGGTTGTAGTAGAATTACCAGAGGCCATGTGAATTGGTAAGTGATCTAAATGCTCTGTGACAAATTCCCAAAAACCCAAAGCTGAATTTTTATGCTGAATGAATTCATTTTCGAATTCAATAGAAGGCTTATAGCAACTTATTACTAAATCTTGTTTAACTGCTGTTGGAGTAGTTACAGCTTTAAAACTTCCTTGTTGTTTATCCAATCCAGCAACATTTGCTATTACAAAACCAGCTCTTTGTATTGCAGTCTGAATTCCATTCCATACCGCTGCACTTGTATTACTAAATTCAACGGTCATCCATTTTCCCGGCTTTAGCACCCTGAACATTTCTTTAAAGCAATCAGTCATAATTGCCTGATAGTCAAAAATTGTTTTTTTCTGAGTCTTATTTTCTATGGCCTCTTCTTTAATATTAGTTTTCACTTTTAGCCATGATTCCCATAAAAAATTCAGCTCAGAGTACATTATATTTGACCCAAACGGCGGATCAGTAAAAATATAATCAATACAACTGTCGTTCAACTGTAGATTTGATGCAGATTGAATGCCTATTAGATTGTTTTCCTTTATTGAATTAAAAACTTTATATAGATTTTTAATTTTCTTTTCGAAAGCGTAATAAGGTGAAACTTCAGCTAGTTGCGACCCAATATAAAGTGTTCCTGATAAGTTTCTATTATTTTGTGAATAGTGAGTTGGTGAGTAACGATTTAATAATGAAAGTCCTATAACCCACTGTTCGAATAGAAACCAAAGCTTTGATTTTAAGGGATCACCTTCACAATAACTATACAAGGTACTTAATAGTATCAGGCTTCTTTTATTGTAAAAATGATGAGTGTGAGTAAATCCATCATCATCATTTCTTCTTGATTCATCACCATCGGGCAATCTATAGGTCGGAAACCAAAAATCAATTTGGATGTCAGAGATTTTATTCAATAGTAAGAAATCATCTTTATCTGGTTTTTTTTCGAATCTTTTCTCATTTACTGTATAATTTATCAGGACCGGCACTTTTTTAGATTGAAGAATTACTTGATCTAAAATTCTATCATAAATACTTACTTTCGCCTTTTCTAAGTTTCGCTTTTTATGAATTGCATTGCATTTTGGACATTTGAATTCTTCCAATAATTTACCTGTTTCTTTATCTGTTGCTTCTTCAAAAAAAACGATTTCTTCCCCACAGTAAGAACATAAAAATACATCGCTCCACACTGTGAAGTTTATTTTCCCCTTAGTCCCATCACTATGATTTGTAACATACATCCAACCCAATTCCAAATCAATTTTACTCAATATCTTCTCAATCGTGGCTTGATATTCATTCAAGTTAATTTTACTGTTGTAATTGTAAGATATAAAAGATGCTGCCGGTGATAATTCTCCAAGAATAGCATGTCTTCTTCCCCAATTAGGGTTTGAAATTGAACTGGTTTTAAAATCTTTTTCGATTTGATATTTAACTTCATCCGTTGGATTTTGACATTGCGAGGACGCCACACCTGTCATCCCTGTCCCAGCAAACCCATCAAATACAATATCTCCGGGCTGGGTGTAGTGTAATATATACCGCATAATAGCAGGGTGAGGCACTTTGGTATGATAGCTATGGGCATTATAAAAGGGGTTGTTTTTACCCTCACTCACATCTGCAGCATAAGGTTCTGCGACTTCAAAATCCGCTTTTCTTAGCCCCTTCTTTTCCAGTTCCTTCTTTTCGGATTCCCATTCAGCAATAAAGTCATTGAGCCAAGGATTGGGACAGGCTGTGTAGTAAGGCGGATCGCTTAGATTCAGGATATCTTCATCTTCCCCGATGGGAAAACCTTCCATCTTCTTAAGTTCGGGGAGTTTCTTACGCAGTTCCTCACGGAAATAGGCTCTTCGCTCCTCCTCTGAGGGGAATTCCTTTCCGAG
Organism: Algoriphagus sp. AK58; assembly: GCF_014324365.1. Classification (GTDB taxonomy): domain Bacteria; phylum Bacteroidota; class Bacteroidia; order Cytophagales; family Cyclobacteriaceae; genus Algoriphagus. The sequence goes on along the minus strand of NZ_QEIG01000014.1, from coordinate 254,513 downwards.
TACGATGATTTTATCCTGTCCTTGGCTGTTCATAGCTTGGGTAATTGGGGTTATTGGTGGTTTTTTCTCAGCATCTCTTGTGGAGACACTACTGGAAGGAGCACATTGGATACTCCAGCATTGGTTAGTTTCTCGAAGATGATCCCTCGACCGGTTGAAAAAGCAATTCCGATTAGGGTGGCCATAAGGTGAGCATCGAAAATGGGCTGGTTTTCTGACTTCAGTTCGTAAAAGTTAGAAAGGTGCTCTACATGGAAGTGAAAATCGATCTGAAAAAACAGCAGCTCGTTCTTCTGCTCATCCGAAAAAGAAAACACAAATTCCAACTTGACTCGCTCATCCTTGAGGTTGTGGAGGAATTTGTGTCCGACATTCAGTTTGTGGCTTTTGTTCTTTTTGAAAGCCGCCAAGTCCATTTTCTGCTGGACTACCTCCACTCTAAGGAGGTGGATTTCTTGGGGAACGATGGGTGCCTGCTTTCTTTCCATTTTACATGGCTATCTCAAATTCCACTTTTTCAGTTGCAGAGCTATATTCTGCTCGTGGTTCCTCAGCCGCCATTCCTACATTGACCATCCCCAGAAAGATGTATTCATACTCTTGCATGGGCTCACATTGGATCAGGTTAATTCCCAATACACTTTCCATTTTGATGATACTTTTCAGGGTAAGGTTGTGCATCCCAGTGAGCCATTTGCTCACCTCCGATGGACTTTTGCCCATGGCTTCTGCAAATTGCATTCTGGTCCACCCTTTGAATTCCAGTGCCTGCCGCACTTTCTCAGTAATCGCCAGATTTTTACTGATGAACGCTTCTACTTCAGGATCACCGTATTGGTCCAACCAATCTGTGATCATACTTCCTTCTCTTTCCATTATTTACCAGTTTAATTCAAACCCTTCTTCTATGATGATATCGGTTTGATCATTATTCCATTTGATTTCATTACCAAAACTAGCTTCAAGAAGCTTGGTCAATCTATTGGCAAGCCTGAAATGAGGCCTTACCTTATCACACTCCTGTGCTGTTTCAGCTGTCTTTATATCTCCATTAAAAAGGAAAACTACTCGGTCATTCGCTCTAAATGTGTAGAGCCTGAGATTATTGGTTTGGCCTGTCTGCGATTCTTCGTCCCACTCCACATAGGTAGGTTCCCAATTGGGGTTTTCCGGAGGAAGTGCGGATGTATCTGCTGTTTCAGCTTCATTTCTGAAATAAACTCCCTTTGCTCCATAATCAATTCCGATTACCTTAATCCAAGCAAGGATATGGTTCAATTTAAGTCTGTTTTCAACTGTGTGCTTTTCCTTAAACTGTCCGAATAAACTCAATTCGTCCCCTTCTACTTTTATGGTATAATAGGTTACTTTCCTAAACCGCTGTACCAAAAGAATTTTAGCAAAACTATTCATCTTAAAGTTAAATAAAAAGTAAAATTTTCACTTTTAAGTTAAATCATTTTAAAATGATCCGGATTTTATCCCGTTCTTTGCCTTTGGACATTTGTTCGATATAGGCTTTGAATGCTTCTATGGCTTCATCAGGAGTCAAAGGTTTATTGAAGCTCGACTTCATATCATCGATAATCAACTCAATCTTTTCCAATCCCTTATGCAAATCCATAATCGCATTACGAATGCGTAATGCATTATCTTTTGCCAGCTCCACTACTCCGGATTTAAAATCACTGAGAAGTTTCTGGGTGTTGTCATCCAAGAGATTCAATTTCTTTTTCACCATGGGATCTTCCAGACTATCCTTTAGCGTAGAGATCCACTGATCAAGCAGGTCTGTCAATTCCTCTTTAAGCTGACTTACAGTAAAGCCAGCAGTTCCTACGAAATCCATGGGGTTGAAATCCTGGAAAGGTGCAACAAGAACGGCTTCTTTGTTTACTCTGAAATCAGCCGCTTGAAGCTTATTGATTTTAGTCAACCATTGATTGTATTGCCCGGAGGACAGAAAATCGGCATCCTTGAGGATATCACAGATTACTTTTTCATCCGAATCCAACATTGCCTGCTTTTTGGTATCGTCATTTTGGCTGATTCGGTACTTTAGGTATAATCCCAGGTACCATTCTGCATACTTTTCTTTGAGCTGCTTCAGCTGTTGCTTGTAGGCAGTGAGTGGAGTGGCATCCTCACTTTCCAAGATCTGAGCTAATTGTTGAATAGCATTAGATATTTCCTCCTTAAATGATGCATCAGTGATGTATTGCCGGCACTGTTGCAGGTACGAGATATCCTCATTCAGCACTTGAAGCTCAGCCAGCTTTGACTCCAATTGTTCTACCTCCACCTTGTAGGGCAAAAGTTTGCTCAAATCCTCCGTCGAGAAGGAAAAGTTCTTGATTTTGGCTTCGGAGGTATAGTTAGACAGTTTATCACAAAAGCCCGCGAAAGCAGTGAAATGTTGACGATAAGTAGCAGCCTTATCCTGGGTGACGATCTCCACCCCTTTGAATGCATATCCACCCTGAATTTTATTGAGCAGGGTTACCGTCTTTCTCGCCCATTCATTGGCAGCATTGACCAAATGGGTGTAGGTAGATGGATCTTTCAAGTAATTGCTCAGATCCCTTCCCAGTATCCCGATAAACATGGTTCGAAGTGCTGCTAGGTTCAAGCCTTTGGGTTGCTTGATATGGGTAAAGGAATAGAAATCCTGTTTTTGGATGTCCTTCAGTTCATTGAGATTAGTGGAATTGATGGATTTCCCAGAGCTCAGCGTAATCTCGATTTCACCGAGAGCGGCCAAGGTTGCCATCACTACAAATTGCAATTCTGCTTCGATCTTAAAATCCCGGGTAAGCCAAATGTTCTCACTCTTATCAACAAATTCGATGATCTCATCCCTGTTGAGAACCTTTCCTTCCCCTTTGTCCTTCAACTTATTGAGAAGACTATTGGCATAGGGCGAATGACTGTAATCCAGCATACCCGGAACCCAGCATCCTAATCCACTCAAAATACCTTCCCCATCTCGGTTTGCCTGTTCGGGATTGGAGATTTTCGCCAGTGCTTGCTTGATCAGTCGGTCAAAATTCTCCTTCGATACGGATGAATTTAACTGACTGAATTTTGGATAGTTAGGCCTTTCGTCTTCAAACCAGTTTTCAAACACCATGGAGGCAACAGTGGAAAAAAGTTGCTCCTTACTAGAACCAGCACCGGGAAGCGGATACCCACTCAAGGGACGTTCTGTTCCCATGTAATCTACCTGAGTCACTTGGACAAATTCTTGATCAAAAAGTGCCCTTGCTTTTTTATTCAGGTCATCAATCTTTTGCCTGTAGATGGCTTTTTGAGAGCTGTCAGATCGGACTTCCAGGGCAGTTGCTGCTCCATATAAAGTGACCGATTCTTTGAATTCCTTGGATAAGCCTTCAAAAATAAAGTATATCTCGTCCTCCTCCAGATTTCTGCCTTTCTTACTTTCATCGAAGATCGGCATGAAATACATGTAAAAGTGCTGTCGGGGATGGGTAGTGGATTTCTCGTTGGGGTTTCCAAAGAAAATGTATCCCTCCCGATAGGTTTTGTGAGATTTCCAGTCAATGCTGTGATCCCAGATTCTAAAGCCGGTCCGGTAGGTATCGTGTGTCAGGGGAAGATTGACCTCGAGAAATTTGAAGAAATACTCATCCTTTTGGGAGTCTCCCATGGTGGCAGCGTAGTCCCTGATTTTTTGATCAAAATTAATCCCTCCTTCTATTCTCAAATGGAAAATGGAGTTGTCAGGGTTTTTGTCGAAGTACTGACCAGAGGTGGCTGTGATGATCTGCTGTGCAGCAGAGTCGATTACATCGATCAGAAATTCCCGGTCGTTGGCAAGTTTATCTGTTAGACAAAGGTCATCCACCAACTGCTCTGTATTGGTGCCGTGCTGCTTCTGCAGCTCATGCTGGAGAATTTTTATCGCACAAGCATTAATAATTCTACGTGCCACCAACTTTTTGGAAGCCCTTACTCCGGTAAAATACGAGTCCACTTTGTCCAAAATCGTATCTGTTATCTCTTTGACTCTTCGGATATCAGGAATTGCCATCAGATCCTGACTTTTCTGCAAATCCTCCCAATACTGATCATAAGTCAATAAACCGGGGTTGTCTTTTGGAACTTCCTGCTCAAGGATTCCGGAAAACTGATTGGACAGAGTCTTGAGGATTTCACGCTGACTTTTCCCGATTCTTATTTTTTCAAAGTTTTCAAAGTAGGTCGGATGTACAGGAAACAGCTCGATGTAGTCCTGTGTCCTAGCATGCATATCTGTGAAAAGTCCCAGGAATGGATCCAGATGTGCTTTGATTTTTTGCTTTTGATGTTCATCCTTTCGAAGCAATCTGTTTTTCACAATGAATGCCACATCTTCCTTGGTGATCATGATATCCTTGTATCGGTCATTCACTTTTTGGAGCATTTCTGCTGCAAACTGGAATTCAGGAGAGTGGTAAATCATTTCCTGAACACCGAAAATGAACTTAAACTTAGACTTATCACAAGCCTGACCAAGTGCCTGAAGAACAGCCAAATCCTGATTGAGTTTGTCCGCTGCGCTTCTCCCTTTGAGATAAGCCAGCATCTCATCGATGACAATAAGAAAACCTTTACCCGGAAACTTCTCCTCAAATTCGGCCATCATCAGAAGAAGCTTTTCGAAATAAGGCTTAGGACCGAAAGCATCAAAAGAAAAATGAATGCCTTGGGTTTTCAGGTATTCTTCGATCTGATAGGTGATTACCTCCCAAAGGCTTTCTGTGTTACCCAGTTCGAATCGAAGAACTTTGAATTTTCCGGCAATTGTTTTCAGGTCTTTTTTCGGCTTGTCATCATTGACCAAGTCAATCAATTCTTCATTTTCTGCCAAAAGTGAAATCAAAGACATGAGGTGGGATTTACCCGTTCCGTAGTTACCAACTACCTGCAAGCCAAAAGACTCCCCGGAAAAATTCAAATCCAGATTTCGGATCATTAAGGGAATAAGGTGGTTTTTGAAAGTGTCCGAAAACACAAAAGTTTTAACCAGAGTCTTCTGATAATCAAACTCATTAGTCCGGCTAAATTTTACCACCTCGGTGATGGGCTCAAAGTTTAAAAGATCTTTGTACTTCATATTTTGATATGGCTTATATTCTTGATGCTGATTTTGATACCATTTTGGATAGTCAAAAAGTAGAGGTGATCGGAATCTGCCTCACCTTCCCATTTGACAAAAAGGACGTTGTTCTTGGAATATTTATCCAAAAAACCGGAGAAATCGAGTTTTAACTCGGGTTCAAAAAGGATTCCCAGATTACAGATAGCCAGACAGGTTCCGTACTTATAGTGATTTTTGACTCCTTTTTCGAGAATTTTTTCCAGTTCGACCAAAGCTCTCATGGAGAGTTTGGTTTGATTCATCTGGTTAAAAATAGCCTTAGAAAGCTCTTTACCCAAATCGACATATTCCAAATCTGATATTATTGTCTGGTGAAAAACGATTCGGTTTCTGGAGATAGCACTAATGTAGGATTTGATTTTTTCTGCTACGGTAGGTTCCATTAAAAAGGGTTAGATCAATGACAAAACTTTATCCAAGGAAAAGAATTCTCCTTCGACTCTGTATCGCGAAGGATGTAATTCCGAGGTGATTACAGTTAAATCTCCAAAGGAGAAGTTCACCTCGCTCAAATCTGATTTGCTTTCACCCCAGGAGACTTGAAATTCAATCTTTCTTCTTTGGAGGGTAGTATAAAGTCGATATGCTGTTAAATTATTGATATACAAATCTCTAGGGCTTTTTATTTCATTGCTCAAATAAATATCCAGCCCTCCTTGAGTGGTATATCGGAAGTTTACCGGTATAATACTCGGCGAAATACTTAGCTTTTGAAATCCTTCTGAAAGATTGAAAACTATGTATCGTTCAGCCCGCATTCCCCAAGAAATTTCATATTGTTCTTTTAATTCACCTCTGGTTAGAACTTGGTAATCCTTCACCTCAAAAAGATATCCCTGATCTGTACCTGAGACACAAGCCAGTAATTTCTTTGATGAATAAATTCTGCTGGCGACCTCCTTTATAAAAGGCACATAATGGATCTTTTTCCCTAATAGTAATTCAATTCTCTCTTTCTGATTTGCACTCCGAATTACCCCTATAGTCACCCATTTATCAAAAGAGGAGAGCTTTTGGCTGTATTCGTCAAAGTCCATATCGATGTATTCTTCGAAATGATCCTCAGGAGACTTTTCATTGATAAGGTTATGAAGAAATTTTTTGGCAAGACTGGTTTTGCCTGGCAAAAAGGGCAATGCACCAATATTTACTTCCTCAATGCTTTTGTAATATCTATTACTCTCAAAGTCTTTTTCTTCATTTGGAAAAGGATACAAAATAACCCCTCCAAGATTTTTAATCGCAGATTTATAGGTAGTCTGTCTTACCTTAGAATGTAAGATCGCATCCCTGTAACGGTGAAGTTGTCCAATGGCATCATCAGGAGCATCAAACTCAGCCTCACCTTTATTTTGATTGAATCTATATTTCGAATCAATGATATACCAGAATGGGCTATCATATCCCTTTTTCTTGAATTTCAGGGAAAAATCCGGGATTTGATTGTAGGTAAAAGTATGCTTGGTTCTCGGCCCAAACTCCTTGTTGAAATATAGGGAAAGCTCCTCTCCATGATGATTTTTAAATCTGATTTCGGATTCATTTCCTTTTCTCAAATCCACATTAAACTTACCTGCCTTGAGTTTGATCAGGCTCTGAAAGTTCATTTCGTAGCCAATCTCACCTTTTATGAGTTCGTACAATTTCAAAAAGCACCAATATTCATAAAGAGTGGAAATCTCTTTCTGGTCAATTTTAAAAATATCATCATTCAGAATCTCCAGACCTTTGTTTAAAAGCATGAAAATCTGAAGAAAGTCTCTGTATCCTGCTCCCTTGGTTAAGGTGGTTGAGAAATAGCTTCTTTTTTCAAATAATCCTACCTCATCAAAAGGCGATTGGTGTAAAAAACTTTGGAGCTTTTCCTGGTAGGCAGCCATTTTTTTGCCCATGTAGGTGTTTTCTAGCTTTCCACCTTTAAAAATCTCCTTCCGGTAAAAAGAAATTCTTGAAAGCGTTTCCTTGATTGCATAAACGACAAATCGATTTTCGTATGTATCGTAGGAAGTTCTTTTCTTGACAGACAGTGCATGTGTAAAATATTTTTCAGGCACTACCTGTAATCCGGTAATAGCGCTTAAAAATTTTGTGTTTTTCTGGAACCATCCTGCATTTTTGACGGATCCCCTTTTGATCCGATCCACAGGGAGTATTTGCTCTTCATGCAAAATCTCATGTTTGGGTTGCCTTTTGATCGTTTCCATATTTTTGATGAAGATCTCAAATAGCTCATCAAGAATACTCCACCATTCATGTTCAGTAGTATGTCCCTGAATTTTGGGTTTTGCCTTTTGATACGTGTCCTTTAAGAATGAGTAAGTCAGGTTTCTAATAATTTGGGAAAGTTCCAGAACCATCGCCCTGTAGTCGGACTTATAATCCATTTTGAGAGGAAAGACCTCAAACTCTATTTCTAGCAGTGTTTCTTGGAATTGGTTGATAACCTTAAGGCTCGTCTCTCCTACCTGATTTTCAAATACCAGAACCCCATTAAGTACATGAAAATCTAAAAGTAGTTTGGATTTGAACTTAGTATTGTTGTTAACAATCAATGAGAATGGTGCATCACTAATTTTTTTAAAAATCAGATTGATGGTGACCCTTTGCCATTCAAACACATGAAAAACTTCATCGGAAGAAACTTCTTTCCCTAGAATTTTTACTCGGAACTTGGGCGGCACAGAGTACAAAGGACGATAAAAGGATTTTTCGGAAATCGGAATATCCAATTCAACTTTCCCATAACCAGGAATATCAAAATTATGTGAAGTGGGTTCGGCCATGTGTACTTATACCCAAAATGAAGTAAACCTATCTTCATCAAACCTTTCCAACATGAACAGAATTTTGTCTATTGACTTCTGATATTTTGACTTCTGAGTGTCTTCTACCATTTTTTTTATGGTAGCCATCTCATATTCAGATTCATTGAATTCCTTCTTTGTCAATACTTCCAAGATTCCTAACAAGGCCAGATAAACCCTTCTGGAACTACCGTGTATCCTGGGCAAAACTTTTTGCATTAATTGGAAATCCAAAGCCACATCGGAATCCATAAGGCCATATTTTTTATTAAGGACAAGGTAGAAAGCTACCTCGTCTCTTACCCGGTAAGCAAAATGTAAGTCAGCTCTTTTTAATGAATCGTTTATTGCAAATAGGATCTCCATCTCCTTAGAGATTGACTCAAGGTCAGATTCAGTAAGTTGCTTTGATTCAATAAATTCGGTGTGGAAGAATTTGGGTGAAATCGATTTAAGTGGTTCAATCGATAATTCAGAAGGTTTGATCCATTTCAAATTAATGGAATTCATTTCGATGGAATTGGCTCTATCCAGCACTTTCCGGGAAAATGCATGGGTTGTCTCATCCATATTCACTGTACCGATAAGAAACAGGTTTTCTGGCCAGGTTAAATTTCCGTATTTGGATTTATCATCCTCAGTTTTAAATGACTCATCCCTGATAATGACATCAGTGACAATTTTTCCATCTTTCAGTTCTCTAGTTTCAATGATGCTCAAAAAGTCAGAGAAATAATGTTCCACCCTGGCGAGATTCATTTCATCTAAAATGAAAAAATAGGGTTTCTTTTCTTTATCGTTCTTTGCTTTGAGAACAGCATCAATCAATGGTTTAGGCACGAATTTTCCATCCAGTGCCGTATAACCAATCAAATCGCTGGAATCTGTCCAATCGGGTCTTACAGGAACCTGAATAACCTGTTCTTCCTTTTTCATTCCGACGGCTTCAGCAAATTTCCGTGGAAGTTGAGTTTTTCCTGTACCCGAAATTCCAGCAAGGATTACAAAAGGCTTGGACTTTAGTGCCAAATAGAAATTCGCAACCTCTTCGATCTCATATTTGAAACCTTTACTTTTTATATAATTATGGACATGATTGATAATTTCTTTGAAATTCATATTATCAGTATCCTGTTGGTTCTCCTCCTCTTTGCCATCACTATCCCAAAGTTTTTTGACCTCTTCATCATAAAATATTTTGCTTAGAACTAGTGTGTAGTTCAAAGGATTGTTGCAGTTAATATTGTATGGTTTAAAAAAAATCTTGACAGAATTCAGAAAATCAGTTGAGTTGTAATCCAAACCTAAAAGGTTTTTTGAGGCTCGTTCACGATGTTTTTCACTTAGCATGGTTGATCCCTCATCAGGATTCTTTAGAAATGAAATCGCATTTTTTATGCTGTCTGGAATTCCCTCTAAGTTCAATCCACCTACCTTATATTTCAGGAGACTTTTTACCCAATCAGTTTGCCTCACATTTGATTTAGCAAGGACTCTATTATCCTCATATTGATTAAGTTGCTTTTTACCAGCAGCATTGAAATCGCAATAACTAACGAGCTCCCCAATCAAGAAGAATAATCTATATTCTGTGCTTTTCTCATCTAACTTCTTAATATAATCTGAATAAGTAGCATCAGATTCAGAAAAATCAGCCAGCAAATCATCAAGATCGCCTTGACTCAAATCTGGAAAATTTTCAAACTCTTCAAGCTTGTTTTTGGCTAACTGAAAATAAAAATCTGGATCGGTAATGATCTTTTGAATTTTTTCCGTTTTTATAGCTTTCAGAATTATTGGGTTCAAGGTACCTCCGATAAAATTTTCAAGGCTAGCATTCAAAACTTCTTGATATTGATGATCATCTGAAAGCATTTTTAATTGTTCAATATTTAACATCCTGTTTAATGCTGCATCTTTATTTATTCTTGATCCATTGAGATAGGTCGTTTCACTACTCCCTAGGCTTTTCCAAACCCATTCCTTAGGAAGATTGATTTTTTGAAGAACTTCGAGGTGGATAAAATTATTCCACTCCTCTAACTTGGCAGAACTAGGGGCTACGGGTTCAAAACTTTTTCCATTATGGTTGAATCTAGAAATAAGATTCCCATAATCAGGTTCAGTTTGTATCCTTTTCTCCAAGAATTTTGTGAATAAAACCCACCTAGAGGTAACATTGACTATAAAGACATAGTCTCCTTCATTTAAAAACTTGAAGCTGGAGTCATTCCAATAAAAATACTTTTGATCATTGCTGAAAAGGTTGACAGCATTTTGGACTGCGGAACTTTTTATTTCGTAGACTAAAACCTGCTCGTTCATAATTCATTGTACTTTTTAGCGGATCCTTTCGCTTTGGAAACAGGATACTTTTTTTCATTTGCTTCGATTTTCTGCCTCAGAATCTCCTCAAAATCGAACCCGTGTTTATGCATCAAGAGAAGCCCATACAAAAAGACATCGGCCAACTCTTCTTTTAATTTCTCCGGATTCGCTTCTTCATTTTCTTTCCAGAGAAATAGTTCTAGCAATTCAGAAGCCTCCACACTTAGTGCTAAAGCCAGATCTTTGGAATTATGGAATTGTCCCCAATCCCTGGCATTTCGAAATTGGAGTAACTCAACCAACACCCTATCAACTGGATTATCCCAAGGATCAAAAATCTTGATCGTCAGCACCAAATGTCGATCATTTTCATTCGCATACTGATTGGCAGCGATGGTGACAAGATCCCATGAAATTGTAAGCTCTTCTTTAAAATCATTGTAATTCAGCCGGTAATAGCCATTCTCTTCAAGAAAAAGATTTACTTCATCAAACGTCTCCTTTAGAGTTCGATCACCCAAAAAGAATAACTTGCAAAACTGAAAGTCCCCACTTATAAAGCCCCCAAATTCTTCCGGCTTGAAATTTGGGTGTCTGATTACAGATCTGAGTTTATTCACTTCATCCAAAAATTATTTTTTAAAAAAAGAGAGTGCCAATTTATACTCTTTGTCGAATGGCATTTGGAGCATAGAAAGCATTTCAGGAATCGCTTTTGCCCAACTAACGTAATAATAAGCCAAAAGCTTGTAACCTGAAAATACCTTTCCTGGTATTTTATTCAAGCGGTAGCCTTGCTTTTTCGGATCAATACCTGACTGGCCTAGTGTAGCCACTTCGAAGGCGATCTCTTTAATTTTTTCAATTGGGAGCTTTGCAAAATACTCCAAGGCATCAACCATGTAAAAAGCAACAGCCATATTGATATTCTTACCAGAATGCGATTTGATAAAGTCAGACATTTCTCTATCCTCACTTTCTGTATACCTTCCCAAGGATTCCGGATCTCGTTCAATAGATTCTAGGACATCTTCTGGCGTTTTGGAAGAGAAGACATTATCCCGCTTCTTTTGATGTGCTTCTTCATCCACCAAGGAAAATATATCAGACAATCCCAGGTCATCACCCCAATGCTGAACCAACTCGTATTCTTCACCTGGTTCTCGGTCGTTTCTATATTCTAAAAACTCATCCCATAGGGAATTGAGCATCTCTTTTTCTCTTCCTGTTGCTTTATACTGTTCCTCAAACCTGGTCCCTAACAATCTGTCGGTATGTCTCGCAGCCAGCATATTATAAATCTTGGTTTGAAATAGGATTTCTGATGGAATCAAATTCTTCGCCTGTGGATTACTGACAGCTGCCAATCCCTCGGAAGCAAGGCGATATAAGGAAAGAAATTGATGTGGCCTTAATGAGGGAAACTTTTCAAAAATCAGGTCTTCGATGAACATATCAATGGGAGTATTGAACGCCTGACGAAGAATCCCATGAAAGAGCTCCCCAAAAACTTTATTGATCTGTTTCTCTGGAAAACCCTTTTTTATTAAGTCCTTGATTTCTTTGGCATACTTCCTTTTGAATTCCTTCTCCTTCTCTCCTTGCACTATAAATAGCTTATTCTCGTTGATTTGGCGTGCCTCATGATAAAAATGGATATGAACCAGTTCATGGAGAATGATGTGATCAATTGCCAAGGCTGGCTTAAATTTGATCAAATGGTAATCCCGTTGGTGGTTTTCCGCAATTTGAACCGTGGCAGCTGTTGGAATAGTACTATCTTCCTCAATTCGGATTTCTTTGTCAGTTTTTAATTCGAGCTGATTGATAAAATCAACCAAGTCTTCCTTACCCTCGTCTGAATCGGTTATTTTTTTTGAAGCCTGCAAAGCAGTCTTTAGACTGTTTTGAAATATAGGTGACTGTGAAGAATCAGAATTCTTGATTGCTTCCTGAGCATACTTGAAGGCACTTAAATTATCCCCTTTCATTTCAGCAATTAACCCAAGTGCATAAGAAGTATTTGGATATTTGGGGTTGATCTGGTAAGCCTTAAGCATATATTTTTCACCAAGGTCAAGCTTACCATTTTGCAAAAAAGCCCCTCCTATATTATTGAGAGCGATAAAGTTACCTGGGTCTGCATTTACCACCTGATCATAATACGTCATCGCAGTATCGGGATCATCCTTATGTCTGGCATAGATGTTTCCCATTAATATCAATGCCCAATGGTTTTTTGGATCCCATCTCAGTGCATCAATTAGGATATCAATAGCCTTTTCATGCTGACCGTCTTCCTCAAAGGTTTGAGCAAGATTTCTGTAATATTCACTTACATGTGGAGTCTTCTTGATCAACTCCTCAAAAATCGGTCTGGCTTCTACAAATTTCCCCTGAGCACAAAGATTGGTGGCTTGATAAAATTCTTTTGGAAATTCCGGCTCGAAAATGTCAGGAAGTTCAACGGAAATCAAATCTCCCTCTATTTTGACTATCCCTGTTGTTCCCAAACCAATAAGGTATTTGTGAATGGCAGTTTCAACAGCTTGGTTATCATTCATATTTACCTCGGGGAAGAGGTTTTTCAAAAATTCTGACTTCTGGTAAATGATTTTCATGATTTAAATAAACTGAAAATCTATAGGAATTGGAAGGTAATCCCCTTCAAAAAGCGATTTAATCAAGTTTCATCAGAAAGCTTGACACACAGTGTCAATTTGAAAAAAAGCTGGTTAATGAAAGCGTTTTTTCAGGAACTTGACCAAGGTTTAAATTTTCAATTCCACACCCATGGATACAATACAACTCTCTCGAGAAGAGCTATTCGAACTCGTTTGGCAAAAGCCTTTCTCTCATTTAGCAAAAGATTACCAAATCTCAGACACAGGGCTAAGAAAAATCTGCACTCGTCTCAAAATCCCCTTACCAAGCCAAGGACATTGGGCAAGATTGAGACTAGGGAAAACCTACAAAAAGCCATCCCTGCCAAAATTTGAAACTAAAGAACAAATCATACTTGAGAAAAGGAAAACAGGCGAGCAGGTAATTTCAGAAAAGACCTTCAGACAAAACCAAATAATAAATGAAATAAAAGAGCAATATGCTCCCTTGCTTTCAGAAAATGAGTTCAGTGGCGTGAGCCATCCCTTGTTTAAAAGCTTGATAGAAGAGCTAAAAACCAAAAAGGGAGATGGCTACGGAAGATTCAGTGATTCCTGGGAGCCATCTCGTGGAGAGTTTGATGTCCGTTTTTCGAGGAGTATTCAAAATAAAGCACTTCGATTTCTTAAGAAGTTTCTTTACATCATTGACCTAAGAGGCCACAAAATAAGCGTTGATTGGGGATCAACCACGCATCTAGTTATTGGAGAAGCAAGGCTTAAAATTGCACTGAAAGAAAGACTGAAAATAGTCAAGGAAAAGAGAGGGACATGGGACAGTCAAAAATATGTACCAACTGGAACCCTATATTTTCAAAATGACCATTATAGCAAGAAAGAATGGACTGATGAAAAAGAAAGCTTGGAACTGCAAATCCCAAAAATCATTTCATACCTAGAAGTTAAGGCTCAAGAACTTAATCGCCAGATTTTGGAGAATCGAGAAAGACGTAGAATTCATGAAGAACAAGAAAGAAGAAAGCAACAAATCCTTGAAAATAAGAAAATCGAGTTCAAGAATTTCCAAGAATTGATTGACAAGGCCAACCGATGGAAGCAATCCCAAATCTTGAAAGATTACATCAATCACATTCAGGCAAATGAAAAGGAACTTGATGGAGATTGGATCAAATGGGCAATGGATAAGGCGACATGGCTTGATCCTACTTCTGGCCATGAAGATGAGTTGCTTGGAAAATATCCTCCGGAATTCCCGAAAGAGCAGAACAAAAACTGGTAGTTTTGGGTGAAATTCCTGAGTGGCAATTTGAGTCTATTTGATTCTATTTGAGCAATTTATGTTGCCTATTTGTTGCCAGGAATCCATAACTCCCTGACAATTTGAACGTCGGGAGATTTTGTATCGGGAAGTAACCTATCCCCCTCTTTTTCATAATTCTGCAATTCATTACTCTTTATTCACCCTTCATTTCACATCCAAAAATTTGGATTTACCATATCCAAATATGAATAGTGTATTGTTTTTTGATTTTTTTCGGAATTTTATTTTGATAATTGATTCCATTGTTCTAGTTTTCAATGGTTTATGTGGAGTTCCGGCAAACGTTTTTCGGTTCTCTGCTAAGTTTCGAACAAAAGCTAAATCAGAACGAACTCTATGAAAATCGCACTTCTTGGCGGCACTTCGCTGGCAAAAACTTTAGGCAAAAAATACATCGAAGCAGGTGTGGATGTAGTCTTTGGTGTCAGACATGATTTTGACACGGAGCAAGTCGAATGGAAAATGCTCAACAGGCTTTATAATAGGATTTGCCCTTATGAATCTGCCATCATTCAATCTGAAATAATTCTGATCTGTGCCGATACTGCTTTTATTCCTGAGATTTGCCAGGCACTGAAAAGTGTGGATACTGAAAGTAAGCTGATTATCGACTGTACCAATGCGCACTACGATAAAAAACTGGCCATATCCAATACCCTGCTGATCCAAAAAGCTGCACCAAAAGCTCATTTGTTTAAGGCATTCAACAATCTGGGGGTTGATTATCCATCATCGGATATCTTGGGAATAATCAAAGAAACCTACTACTGCGGAGACGATATTCCAGACAAAATACGGGTTAAACGTCTGATCGAATTGATCGGATTTAAAGCCATAGATGTAGGCTTGATCAACAATGCTCCTCTATTGGAGGCATTTTATCACCTAAGTAAGGAAATCAGTTGGAACCGAAAAGACCAATCCAACTTTCATTTCAAGCTGATAGCCAGTTGACCATAGCATTTTTTCAAAATCACCCGAAAGGTGGGGAAATCCCACCTTTTTTTGTTTCAAAGAATCCATTTTCAAAAATCATCTACTCGTCATTCCTGAAATCAGGAGAGATCGATTATCAACAGACACATTTCAAATTAAATCACTTATAGTCTGACAAAATTTTTCAATTATTTTTTGAATAATATTTTATTGATTTTCAATCAAATGTGTACAAAAAAGTAAACATCCATCACAATTTTATTCTGTTTATGGGAGAAGTATATGCTATCTTTAAGCTTCCGATTTAGAATAATAGAAACGACGGACAGAAAAAAGCCTCTGCCCATACCCAAATCGAAAAGCAAGAATGAATGTATTGGTCATTGACATTGGAGGTTCCAACATCAAAATATTAGGCACAGGTCAGCCTGAACGAATCAAAATCCCATCAGGCAGTGAATTCAGACCTGAAGAGTTGGTCCCCCTAGTCAAAGATGCCGCCAAAGATTGGAAATACGAGGCCATATCCATAGGATTTCCCGGGGTAGTCAAGCACGGTAAAATTGCAGCCGATCCAGTGAATATGGGAAAAGGATGGAAAGGTTTCGATTTTGAAAAGGCCTTTGGATGCCAGGTAAAAATCATCAATGATGCGGTGATGCAGGCATTGGGAAGTTATGAAGGTGGCAAATTACTTTTTATGGGTTTTGGGACCGGCTTGGGTACTGCCATGGTTTTTGAAGATCTGCTTTTGCCTCTCGAGGGTGGTCATTTACCCTTCAAAATGGGCACTTTCGAAACTCATGTGGGAAATTCAGCATTGAAAAAACTGGGGAAAAAGAAGTGGATGGAGCATGTCTATCAGACTATCGAACACTTCAGACACTGTTTTCAGCCTGATGAAATAGTTCTGGGAGGTGGAAATTCAAAGCTCTTGGAAGATATTCCTGCCGATTGTCGCCTAGGTTCCAACAAAAACGCATTCACTGGCGGATTCAGACTCTGGGAAAAGACGTACAAGCTCTAAGCTGTTCAAAAATCCATCCAAAAATCCCTCCCGGGATTTGCTTCATCCATTTGAAAAAAATAAACTCAGCTTTATGGCTCAAATAAAATCAGATGCTTTGGTGTTTTATGGTGCGACCGGGGATCTGGCTTTTAAAAAAATATTTCCTGCTCTCCATATGATGGTCAAAAGAGGTAATCTCGATGCTCCCATCATTGGTGTGGCAAGAGGTGATTATGATCTGGAAAAACTTAGAGCAAGAGCTAAAGAAAGTATTCAGAAGCACGGAAAATTTGAGGAGGAATCTTTTCAAAAGTTTTGCAGTCTTCTGGAATTTGTGGGAGGGGATTACACAGATCCACAGACTTTTTCGAGAATCCGTCAAGCTTTGGGTTCTGCCAAAAATCCCACCCATTACCTGGCTATCCCCCCTGTTCTATTTCCAAAAATCATCGAACAACTGGATCTTTCCGGCTGTGCCAAAGGTGCCCGAGTGATCGTAGAAAAGCCATTTGGAACTGATTTTGAATCGGCAAGAGCATTAAATAAAGTACTTCTTTCCAAGTTTTCAGAAAGTGCCATTTATCGGATTGACCATTATTTGGGAAAAAGACCAGTAAACAACCTGGTGTTTTTCCGCTTTGTCAATTCTTTACTGGAGCCAGTTTGGAACAAAGATCATATCGAATCGATCCAAATTACCATGGCGGAGGATTTTGGAATTCAAAGCCGCGGCGCATTTTACGATGTCACAGGTGCGATCCGAGATGTGATTCAAAACCACCTGTTTCAAATCCTTTGCAACCTGACTATGGAGCCTCCAAAGGCCCTGGACAGTGAATCGATCCGTGATGAGAAAGTAAAAGTGCTCAAGGCCATCACTCCCCTCCGTGGTCAAGATGTTGTTAAAGGACAATACAAAGGTTATTTGAATGAGAAAGCGGTACCACCCAATTCCAAAACAGAGACCTTTGCGGCCATGAGACTGCATATTGACTCTCCAAGATGGGAAGGGGTTCCTTTTTTTATCCGGGCGGGTAAAAATCTCCCCGTCACTTGCACGGAGATTCTAGTCAGATTCAAGCATCATCCTTCGGCTTATTCTTCTATCGCAACCCAACCCAATCATATCCGATTTCGAATCAGCCCTGATGTGACTATTGCCTTTGGCATGTTAATCATGGCCCAAGGCGAAGATATGTCCTCTGTTTTGTCGGAGGTCCAAGGCAACCCCACTCCATTTCCGAATGAAAAGGATGCCTATGAGCGAGTATTGACTGATGCCATGGCAGGAGATCCTACACACTTCGCAAGACAGGACTATGTAGAAGAGGCCTGGAAAATTGTAGACGATTACCTAGCTTCAGACTTTCCAGTATATGAATATGAAATTGGCACTTGGGGTCCCGAAAATGTAAATGAATTAATACTTCCTCCAGGCGGATGGAATAATCCTGCCGTATTAAAAAAATAGATTATGACCACTGAAATTTATTCCAATCCAGAAGAAGTAGCAGAAAAAGCTGCCAAACACATTGAGGAAAAAATAAGAACAGCCATCCTTACCAAAGGAAGCTTTTCCATGGCGATCAGCGGTGGAAAAACCCCTTGGGAAATGATGAAGATCTTGGTCAAGGCAAAACTTCGTTGGGAGAAAGTCAATATTTTTCAGGTAGACGAAAGAGAAGCACCCGACGGACACGCAGATAGAAATCTCACCCAGCTATTTCACTGTCTGGAGGGATCAGGAATTCTCACCAGGGTAAATATTTTCCCCATGCATGTCATCGCTGAAAATCTTGAAGAAGAAGCCAATGAATATGCTCAGACCCTCCGAGAGGTAACCGGTGATGGCATCTTGGATTTGGTTCATTTGGGTTTGGGTGCGGATGGTCATACCGCTTCCTTAATTCCAGGTGATCCTGTATGTGAGGTGACCGATAAAGATATCGCCGTCACTGAGCAGCCATACCAAGGAAGATTGAGGATGACTATGACCTATCCGATCCTCAACCGGGCGAAAGAAATCCTTTGGGTAGTGACAGGAGAAGAAAAAGCAGATATGCTCAAGAAGCTTCTTAATCAGGATCCCGGCATCCCTGCTGGAAAAGTGAACCCCGAAAATGCTTTCATAATTGCAGATCAAGACGCTGCGAAGTCAATTTAACTCTTCATCCTCAAAACCGGCAAACGCCGGTTTTTTTTGTCATCTACCAAGTCTTTAAAACGGTATTCTTTCAATTTTTTAATCAAAAAGCAAGAAATACGGATTTTGCTGTACACTTTCCGACCTCTTGGTTAATATCAAACTCCCAACTTTTATGCTCTATACCCTTCAACCTAATCAAGCACCAAGAACCTCCCAACCTCGTGAAAAAGCTCATCCTTTATACCTCTGTCTGATTATCCTTTCAAGTCCCCTTTTCGCTCTAATTACCAAATTGACCGTTTTTGTGAAAATTGCGGCTGTAAAAGAGGGTTTTGATCCTCAAACCAAAACTGTTATGGTAATTGACTGCAAAGAAATCGGGGGTTCACCGGTGACACTGGAAAGCAAAACCGGTTCTTTCACAGTGGACGTTCCGGCTGGCAATCCATGATCTGAAAGTAATTAATTATGGATGGTATGAGGGCAATTGGGAAGAGCATTCCATTGATAATGACTACAGCATTGACTTTGTTTATGAAACGCGACATGCATTTAAAAAGCCCAAAAACTTTTTTTGCTTTTTGATATCAATGAAGGAACAAAGGCTTCCTGGAAAAAGCCGGTAAAAAAGTGATTTCACCATAATAAAGCCTGATTCCTTCGGGCTTTTTCTTTTAGGGCAAAGTCTGATTACAGTTCGAATTTATATCTTTCTGTAAATTTCGATTACATGCTCAGCCTATTCACCCAAGCACAACTCAACCCTTCCAAAATTGCCATTATCGACTCCTCTGGAGCCTATACCTTTCAAGATCTTTCAGCCTTAAGTGATCGGGTAGCCTTTTACCTTTTGCAAGGTAAAACTGACTTGAATCAAGCCCGTGTTGCCTTTATGGTATCTCCAGGAATCGATTACACCTCTGTTCAGTGGGGAATATGGAAAGCTGGAGGAATAGCCGTTCCACTGTGCATCACCTATCCCCTACCTTCTCTCAGCTATGTGATCGAAGATACCCAAGCGGAAATAGTAATCGCAGGCCCAGAGTATGAAGTAATTCTCAAGGACTACGCGATGGAAAAAAAAATCCATTGGCTCACTTTGGAAAAGCTTAAGAAACCTGTTTCCCCTGGCAGTCTTCCCGAAATCACAAATGATCGTGGAGCGATGATTCTTTACACCTCAGGCACGACGAGTCTTCCCAAAGGCGTACTCACTACTCATGCCAACATAGAATCTCAAGTCAGCACGCTGATTCAGGCATGGGAATGGTCGAATAAAGATTACACCCTTTGTCTTCTTCCTTTGCATCACGTGCACGGCATCATCAATGTCATGTCTTGCGCACTTTGGGCTGGAGCTACGGTACATTTTCTTCACCCATTTGATGCCAAGCAGGTTTTTGATCTTTTCCTTGAGGGGAAAATCAATGTTTTCATGGCCGTACCTACTATTTATTTCAAATTGATTTCTGAATTTGAATCACGTTCAGAATCCGAAAGGAATGAGCTTCACGAGTCTATGAAACGTTTCCGATTGATGGTTTCGGGTTCGGCCGCATTGCCTGTTTCGGTAATGGAATCCTGGCAAAAGATCTCCGGACACTACCTGCTCGAGCGCTATGGCATGACCGAAATCGGTATGGCCATCAGCAATCCCTATGATGGAGAACGAAGGGCAGGATATATCGGAAAACTGCTTTCTGGAGTATTAGCAAGGTTGGTCGATGAGCAAAATCAGGAACTTTCTACAGGGCAGCCAGGTGAAATACAGATCAAAGGACCTTCGGTTTTTAAGGAGTATTGGGGTAAACCAGAAGCCACTGTCAAATCTTTCACCTCCGACGGCTGGTTCAAGACAGGAGATATTGCCGTTATCGAAGACGGCTACTATCGCATTTTGGGAAGAGATTCGGTCGATATCATCAAATCCGGAGGGTATAAAATTTCCGCTTTGGAGATCGAAGAAGTCCTGCGAAAGCACCCCCTGATCAAAGATTGCGGCGTAGTGGGTGTTCCTGATGAAGAATGGGGCGAGCTTGTGGTGGCTGCAATCATTCCATTGGGAGAAATCGAGACCAAATCACTCAATCAGTGGATGCGAGAACAAATGCCTGCTTATAAAACCCCGAGAAAATACCTTATCCTTGAGGAGCTTCCCCGCAATGCCATGGGAAAAGTGGTGAAAAATGATCTCAAAAAACTCTTTGCTTAACTCCCGGTCAATTTTGAAAATCCCCTCTAAACCATGATCAAGGGCCTTGCTTTGCTCTCCTTTTCCTTTCTCCTTGGCATGTGGACCGGCGACCTTTTGGGTGCTTGGCTTGGCATCGAGGCCAATGTCGGGGGCGTTGGATTTGCGATGATTTTTTTGATTTTACTGAAAGAAGGATTTTCCAAAAAAGGCTGGTGGAGTACAGACCTGGAATTTGGAATCGAGTTTTGGAACAAACTCTATATCCCCGTGGTCATTGCTATGGCAGCAAGCCTAAATGTGAAATCTGCCCTTTCCTCAGGAATCTTAGCCGTTTTGGCCGGAACGATCCCTGTATTTTTTGCTTTTTGGGTGTTTAAGATATTGGTCAAATCCGTAAAGCCCAGCTAATATGGAAGCGCTTCTCAAGCTGATCGATAAAAACGGATTGATTGTTGCCTTTCTTTTAGTAGGCCTTTTGACTTGGTTAACAGACGTCTTTTCCAAAAAGATTTTGGCTTCCAAAATTCCCGGGTCAGCGATCGCGATTTTTCTTGCCTTGGTATTTGGATACCTGGGTGGAGTCCTGGCCGATGGAGAAAACGGACTGGCAGATCTTCCACTGTTTCATGGACTTTCAATTTTGGGAGGGTCCATGTTCAGGGACTTTGCGATTGTATCCACAGCGATTGGGGCAAGCTTTTTTCTGATCCGCAAAAGTGGCCTACTTGGGTTAACTTCCTTAATCTTAGGAATCGGTGTGTTTTTCCTCGGAGGGGTGGTTTTAGCTTGGGTGATGGGGTACCGTGATGCCGTGAGTCTGTGTACGATCGGCGCAGGAGCTTGCACGTACATTGTAGGGCCTGTGACCGGTGGAGCCATTGGGGCAAGTTCGGAAGTAATTGCATTGAGTATAGGGACAGGAGTGGTCAAGACCATAGCGGTGACCATCTTCA
This sequence comes from Algoriphagus sp. AK58, assembly GCF_014324365.1. Lineage (GTDB taxonomy): Bacteria > Bacteroidota > Bacteroidia > Cytophagales > Cyclobacteriaceae > Algoriphagus. Next base: position 233,037 of record NZ_QEIG01000014.1, on the reverse strand, counting down.
CCCCCATTTTAGCCAAAAAGATCGGTTTAGACTCTCCTGGCGCTGCTATGGCTTTCGGAGGAATCATGGGAACATCCAGTGGGGTAGCAGCAGGACTTGCCGCCACCGATCCCAAATTGGTACCTTATGGGGCTGTCACTGCAACCTTTTACACAGGCTTGGGTTGTTTGGTTTGTCCTTCTCTGTTTTATTTGGTATTAAACTGGCTTTTAGGCTAAACAGCCAAACCACACCTAACGATGAAAAAAATCCTTTATCCTGGACTTCTGGCTTTTATTTTCTCGTGTTCTGCCCCTCAGGAGCAAGCCGAAGTAAAGACTGTACCCCTAGCTCCCAGAATTGAAATTGCCGAGATTGAGGCAGGAATCAAGTCCTTTATTGACCAAAAAACTGCAGAAAATGGTGGTTTCTTCCCAGTAAAAGACGAAAATCACGATCTTAAAATGAAGCTGGTTCGGGTACATACTGAATATCTATCCAATCTTGGTCCGGACAGCCACTTTGCCTGTGTGGATTTGGTTGATGAAAAGGGCGATGTCTATGATGTGGATTTTTTCATGGAAGGCAAACCTGGTCAAATGACTGTTACCCAGACCACCGTACACAAGCTGAATGGAAAGCCATTTTACAGTTGGAAACAAAAAGAAGACAAAACCTGGTATCGCATGCCACTTGAACAATCTGACAACAACCTTCTGGGAGTGATAGAAGGAAAAGACAATTTTGAATTTTACTATACAGTCAATATTCCTGAACTGAAGGAAAAAGCCGAGATCTGGATACCTATCGCGCTGTCAGATGACTTTCAGGAGGTTCAGGTGCTGGACATGAAGGTTCCCGGTAAATCCAGTCAACTTTTGGATCAAGTGAACCGAAACAAGGTCCTATATCTGGAGCTAAATCCCAAGGACAGCGGAAAAACCATTGAGATTTCGTATGCTGTTCAGCGTCGTGAAAAAACTCCGTATGAAGCTCCAACTCCAGATCCGAAAATTGACCTTGGGTCTAACAAACTGATGCCTGTCGGAGGTCGATTTGAACAAATCGCTAAGGAAACGTTGGGAGCAAAAATCAATGATTCACACTTGGTTCAGGCCAGAGCCTTGTACGATTACATCATAGACAACATGCGCTACATGAAGTTTGGGGATTTTGGTCGCGGAGATTCCAACTATGCCTGCGATTCCAAGACAGGAAACTGCTCTGAGTTTCACTCCTTCTTTATTTCTTTAGCACGGTCAGTGGGTATTCCTGCCCGATTTGCCATTGGAGCCTCTATTCCTTCTGATCGAAACGAAGGCGGCATTGACGGATATCATTGCTGGGCTGAATTCTATGCAGATGGTAAATGGTGGCCTGTGGACATTAGTGAAGCTAATAAATACACGGCCTTGGCCACTTACTATTTCGGAAGACATCCTGCCAACCGAATTGAGTTTACCAGAGGACGGGATTTGGAACTGAATCCGGGACCGTCGCAGGGACCAATCAATTTCTTGGCCTATCCTTACCTAGAGATCAACGGAAAAGAAGTGAAGGCTCCGACTACCTTTACTTTTCAGAGGAAATCCTAAAAAATGAGCATAAAAAGAGTCCCGATCTGAAGTGATCGGGACTCTTTTTTAGTTTTACCTTATTGTGCGGAAGTGCTATCCGTAGCAGTACTATCAGCTGCTGGATGCTCAGAGCCTGAAGATGGATGCTCCGAACCTGAGGATGGATGGTCTCCAGCTTGCTCTGTAGTCTCTTCAGTAGCTTCTTCTTTTTTACCTCCACAAGAAGTGAAAAGCGTCGCAGAAAGAAATCCTACAATCATTAGGCTGGCAATAGTAAATCTGAATTTTCTCATGATTTGATAAGGTTGAAATGGATTAACTATTAAAATTAATGATAATTGGTTAAAAGCAAGCTGTTTTTAATCCCTATTTTCCCAGGAGGGCATCCGGATTCCGATAATTAAGGATGAAATTAAAGTCACTATACCAATCAAAATCACTGCTGAATCGATTCCAAATTGGTCTGCCATCACGCCTGACACCAATGCTCCAATGGCATAACCCAAATCTCTCCAAAACCTAAAGGTTCCTAAACTTTCAGCTCGTTGAATCGGGTGGCTTCCTCCAGCAATAGCCGTCAAGAACGTAGGATAAACCACCGCAGTCCCCAATCCCAGAATTACCGAGAGGACGGTGTAGGCATAAATCGAATCAGCCCAAACCAATCCCAAAATAGCTACCCCCTGCACAAACATACCCCAAAACAACATCCACTTTTTAGAGAAATGATCTGCCATTTTTCCTGTAGCCAACTGTCCGAAACCCCATAAAATCGGATAAATCGATGCTATCTTACCAATTTCCCCGAGTTCAAAACCACGGGTAATCAACAGCACTGGCAAAAGCCCCCAAATCATTCCGTCATTCAGATTGTTGACCAAGCCTGCCTGAGTGACTGAGCTGAGCATTTTGTCCTTGAATGTCGTATTCCAAAACACACCCTTGCGCTCTGGGAGATCTTTTCCATTTGCCTCGGCTTTAACAAATGCCCGGGTGTCACTTACCAAAAATGAAAGTATAAACCCAAGCAAACCTATCCCCAACATCGTCCAAAACGGTATTGGTCTCATGCCAAATTTGGACGCTAAATAGGCACTAAGCACCGCTGCCAATCCCACGGCCAAGTATCCTGCAAACTCATTAAGCCCCATGGCTAAGCCTCGGTTTTTTTCTCCAACCAAGTCAATTTTCATCACCACCGTACTGCTCCAGGTAAGCCCTTGGCTGATTCCCAACAGAACATTTGAAAGAACTATCCATGCCCAAGAATCAGCGAAATTGAGCATAATCGGTACGGGCAAGACCAGAGCCCAGCCAAAAAGCAGTAGATTCCTCCTTCCATATCGATTGGCAAAACGGCCCGAAAAGTAATTGGTACCAGCCTTACTCAGCCCAAATGCTACGATAAAAGATAGCATGGCGGCATGCGATTCCAGTCCGAACACTTCACTGGCAAAGTCCGGGAAAATAGAACGCTCCATTCCGATCATTCCCCCCACAAAAGCATTAATCAAGACTAATAGAGAGAACTGTCTCCAGTTTTGTCGCAGGCCAAGTTGGGTTTCCACGTTTTTTCGATTAACCTCACAAAGGTCCAATGCTTAGAGTCGGCAAGCTTTTACATATGTTAAAAAATGAATGAAACCGCACAGGCACAGAGGACGCTGTGTTTATTATTTAGGAGTGATCAGTGCTGAGTAACCAGTAATCAGAGATCAGCGATTAGTAATTAGAGGTCAGTGTCCAGAAACTGAAACAGTGACTGAACACTGGGAACTGTGACTGAAGACTGAACCCTGTGAACAAGCCACTCTCTACCTTTTTTGTCCTCGGATTCGGCTCAGACTCACCTGCGTAATTCCTAAAAATGAAGCCACATGCTTAAGTGGAATCTTCTGAATCAGTTCTGGTTTTTCATCGATGAGCTTTTCATATCGCTCCTCAGCCGTCAAAAACTGGATATTTTCCAAGCGTCGAAGCGTTTCCACGTAGGCATTTTGTACAAGAAGCCTAAATAGCCGCTCCAGATCATGATGCTTTTCAAAAAGTTTAAATAATGGATCGGCAGGGATAGCCACCACCTCAGAATCCTCTAAAGCTTGGATGGCTTTTTTACTTGGCAATTGGGTAAATAGGCTTTCAGCACGTACAATGAGATCATTGGGAAAAGCAAAATACTCCGTCACCTCTTTCCCGTCCTTGAGGTAATAAATCCTTCCCACTCCGGAAACCATAAAATATATGGTCCTACAGGTAGCACCTATGGCCTGTATTTCTTCATTCTTACCATAGGTTTTGAGCCTGCAAAGTCCGAGCAGATCGGCCTCTGTTTCCGTCGAAATAGGATGAAGGTGGTGCAGAAAAATAAGTAAGGGTTTGATCGGATTCATGAAAACTCAAGATAGGTAAAACCGGAAAAATTTAAGCTTGAGATAATCATTCTTTATGGATGTTAGCCTTTCATGGATTTTTGACTTGGAGTAAGTAAATGAGCCTCTATTTTCGAATAGATGAAAGCACTGATTCCAATCGTTCTATTTGTTGGTTCTTTACAATACTCTTTCGCTCAAGGGCAACTGACCGGTGTGGTTAAAGACCAAGCGACTCTTCAACCCATCGAATTTGCATCCATCGCAGTATATTCCAGCATAGACAGTTCTTTGGTTGATGGTACGATTTCTGATCCGCTAGGCAGTTTTTTGGTAGGTAATCTTCCACAAGGATCTTTCTATGTGGTGGTCAGTTTTTTGGGTTACAAAACACAGACCATCAAAGGACTACAACTTAGTAGAAATGAAAAGAAAAACCTGGAAACTCTTTTTCTCCTCTCAGATCTCCAAGAACTTCAGGGGGTAGATATTCAAGGCCAAAGAATTTCTAATGATTTTCAAGCCCAAAAACAGAGCTACTCTGCTAAGAATTTTGAATCCGCAAAAGGCGGGACAGGTACTGATGTATTAAGGAATCTCCCAGGTGTCAGCATCAATGCCGAGGGTCAAGTGGCAATCAGAGGAAATGCGGGCTTTGTGTTAATGGTAAATGGGAGACCTGTTCAGGGAGATCCATTGAGTATCCTTAGCCAGCTTCCTGCCAATGCCATTGAAAAAGTAGAATGGATCTCCTCTCCTTCGGCTCAGTACGATTCGGAAGGAAAGGCCGGCATCATCAATATTACCACCGCAATGGGAGCCACTGACGGAATATATCTTCAAGTCAATAGCCGCTTAGGTCTTCCATCCATTCAAAACTATGACAATGCAGAATCCCAAAAGAGATACGGAGGTGATTTCAACCTTAATTATGTCAAAGGAAAATGGGATGTTTCTCTCGGGGCTAGCTATCAGCGAAATGATCAATCAGGAAGAAGGGACGGTTACGTCATCACCTACGATGGAGATACAGCTACCCATTTCCCTTCCAATGGGGAACGTAGTATCGATGAACTCAATTACTCCGGTAGATTTACCATAGGATTTACTCCCGATGCTAACAACAACTTTAACCTTGGCTTTTACGCTGGAGTAAGAGACCGTGTCCGCACAGCCGATATCTTCTACTATGACAATCATCGGGTAATTGACGGACAGAGAACCCCACCATTCCAATATTTCAATGCCAATGATCAAAATCGCCGGGGAGATTTTGTCCTAGGAAGTTTGGACTATACCCACACATTTGGATCAAAAGCCAAATTAACCTCCTCCTTTCTGTACGAGTATACCATGCTTGGAGGACCTACCATCAACAGAAACCTCGGCTATCCTGATCTAAGCCTGGTGTATCAAGACGAATACAATACCAATGACAATCCGCTCAATGGGGTCCGGTGGAATTTGGATTATACATTTCAACCCTTGGGCATAGGAAAACTACAAACGGGTTATCAGTTTCGATATCTAAACCATGTGGGAGACTTTTTCTACGAAAGAAAAAATAACGAAACCGGTGAATTTGAGCTGGTACCTGAGTTTTCCAGTGAGGTTAACCTCAATCGATTGATCCATACAGGCTATCTCCAACTGGACAAATCCATCAAAAAATGGAGTTATGGAGCAGGGGTTCGTGTGGAGTTGATGAATAGAGATTTCCGACTTCAGGACAAAACCAACACGCTTGACACCCTTTACCAATACGATTATGTAAGGCCTTTTTTTTCAGGAAATATTGCCTATAAAGCAAAAGAAGATCTAACCTGGAAACTGAATTTCAGTCAACGCGTAGAGCGGGAAACGACCTTTAAAATGAATCCTTTCCCCGAGCGTGAGCATAGCGAAACTCTGGAGCAAGGTGATCCAACCGTACTCCCTGAGTTTATCAACCAATTGGAAGGCGGTATGATTAAAACATGGAAGGACAACAGCTTCTTTGCTACTGCCTATTACACTAGAGTTAAAAATTTGGTCAATAGGGTAAATACCGTTTACAATGACACGATATTAAACAGGATTTATTCCAATGTCGGTACTGGAAAATCAATTGGAATGGAAGTAGGAACTGAGCTTTTCTTCTCCTCAAAGTGGAAATCCTATTTCGGTGGAAACGTGTATCATTATTCGATTAAAGGAGAATTTGATAATCGTCCTGTGGACCAATCGGCTTGGGTTTATTCATTTAATCTAAACACTACTTACTCCATCACTTCTACACTCAGTTCCCAATTCACCTTCAATTACCTTTCTAGTAGAATAACGGCACAAGGAGAAGATTCAAGATTCTACCAGCCTTCCATCAATGTGAAAAAAACTTTTATGGATGGAAAACTAAGTCTGAATTTTCAGTGGCAAAACATCGATATGGGGCTTTTGAAAACAAATGAACAACGAATCACCACTTATCGGCGTGGAGAGTTTTATACCACTACAAATTATATCTATGAAGTAGATATGCTGATTCTGAACTTATCCTACACCATTAACGGTTCTAAAAATCGATCAAAGTTTGTCAAAAGTGAGTTCGGAGAAAAGGAATTCTAGGATTTGAATTTTAATTTTCTCTATCCGCAATTCAACATTTGAGTTGTTCCGATTGTATTCTTATCGAGGTTTGGTCATTTTTTACTAAACCTCAAGTCGTATTCTAATCGACCGATTCGTCCCTTGATTTTATGATTACCAATCTATTTGTTTTAGCAGCAGACCTTAATTTCAGTCTTCCTTGGAAAAATCCGGTACTGATTTTTTCTTCCATTCTGTTTATAATCCTCTTTGCTCCCATTATCCTCAACAAGTTCAAGATCCCTCAGATCATAGGGCTAATTATTGCAGGGGCAGTGATCGGCCCATATGGAATCAATCTCTTGCAGCGGGATAGCAGTGTGGTACTTTTTGGCACGGTGGGTCTTCTGTATATTATGTTTTTGGCTGGATTGGAGATTGATCTGGCTGACTTTAAGAAAAACAGTAAGAAAAGCCTGGTTTTTGGGATGTACACTTTTTTGATTCCGATGACTTTGGGAATTCTGGCAGGTATTTATATTCTGGATTTTCCCCTAAACACTTCCATTCTTTTAGCCTCCATGTTTGCCTCGCATACGCTGATCTCCTACCCTATTATCAGTAAAATGGGGGTAGCCAAAAACAAGGCGGTCAACATAACAGTAGGGGGAACTATGATCACGGATACACTGGCACTCCTTGTATTGGCGGTTATTGTAGGAATGAGTAAAGGCGAAATCAACTCACAGTTTTGGATACGGTTGATCATTTCCTTTACCATTTTTGCCTCCTTGGTTTGGTTTGTATTTCCGGTTTTGGGAAGGTGGTTTTTTACCAAATTTCAGGACAATATTTCCCAGTACATCTTTGTGTTGGCGATGGTGTTTCTTGCAGCCTTTTTGGCAGAAGCAGCAGGAATTGAAGCCATTATTGGAGCTTTCTTGGCAGGATTGGCACTCAACAGGCTGATTCCTCATACCTCTGCTCTGATGAACCGAATTGAATTTGTGGGCAATGCCCTCTTTATCCCATTCTTCCTTATCGGAGTAGGAATGCTGATCAATTTTCGGGTATTTTTCGAGGGTTGGGAGAGTATCACAGTAGCTGTGGTAATGACAGTAGTGGCGACTCTTTCCAAATTCCTGGCAGCTTGGCTCACCCAAAAAAGCTTTAATTTTTCCAAAGCTCAGAGAGACATAATTTTTGGTCTCAGCAATGCACAGGCCGCCGCGACATTGGCCGCCGTGTTGGTAGGCTATAACATCATTTTAGGTGAAGATGCCAGTGGAGAGCCCATCCGATTACTTAGCGAAAGCGTATTGAACGGGACAATTTTAATGATCTTGGTGACCTGTACCGTTGCCTCATTTGTGGCTCAAAGAGGTGCAGCAGTCCTCGCCTTGGAAGAAGAAAAAGTAGAGGAAGAAGGCCAGGAAACCAAATCAGAAAAGATCCTGATCCCTATCAATTACCCAGAAAATATCGAGGAGCTTATCAATCTGGGTATCACGATCAAGCCAAAAAAGTCAAAGAACTCCCTGTTGGCTTTAAACATTGTTCCCTCAGATACACAGGATGAGACTAAAGACAAAGAGGCCAGAAAACTGCTTGAAAAAGCAGCGGTAATTGCATCAGGCTCTGATAATCAACTTACCGAACTGATTCGCTACGACTCTGATATTGTCAATGGCATTACTAATGTGGTCAAAGAAAATAAAGCCACCGATCTAGTCATGGGCTTGCACAAGCAGCATGGGATTTCAGATTCTTTTTTGGGAAAACTTACTGAAGGACTACTCAAAAACTGCAACATTACGACCTTTATCTACAAAAATGTACAGCCAATCAATACTGTCAGTCAATACTTAATTGTTATCCCTGAAAATGCAGAAAAGGAGATTGGATTTGCTTTCTGGTTGCTCAGAATATGGAATATAGGGGTCAATACCGGTGCCAAATTGGTTTTCTATGGTACTGAGGATACGCTGGAATACATCCGACAAGTACAGAAAATGCAGGAAATTTCTGTGAACTATGTGCCGTTTGCCGATTGGGAAGATTTTCTGATCATCTCCCGGGATTTAAAAAGCAATGATGCCCTGGTCGTGGTACTCAGCCGAAAGAATGGGAAGTCCTTTAATCCTGTAATGAAAAAACTACCGAAATATCTCAATAATTATTTTCAGTCCAATAATTACCTACTAGTGTACCCAATGCAGGATGGAATGGAAGATTCAGGATCATTTGACAGTAATTCCATAAATCCTACAGAGCAGTTTCATTCCTTCATGTCAACTATTTCTAAGCTTTTTGGAAAAAAATAAGCCCTATTCGATGGAAAATGCTGAATTATTGATCAAAAATATGGTTTGTCCACGCTGTGTGGAGGCAGTTAGAGCTTCTTTTGATGACTTGGGCATAACGCCGATTTCTGTAGAACTAGGAAAGGTCATACTCCAAAACGAGCTTACTGAAGTTCAAAAGGCCAAACTGGAAAAGTCCCTTTTTTCAAAAGGTTTTGAAATTTTGGAGGATGCCAAATCAGCCCTGATCTCAAAAATCAAAACCTTGATAATCGATAGAATCCATCATCAACAAGAAATTCCAAACCTGAATATTTCAGATTTTTTGACCCAACAAATCCCTCATGATTACGCCTATTTAAGTCGGCTATTCTCATCCGTCGAAAGTGTTACCATCGAGCGATTTTATACCCGGCAAAAGATAGAAAAGGTAAAAGAGTTGCTTTACTATGGAGAAATGACACTCTCTGAGATCGCTCACTTAATGGGCTACAGCAGTGTGGCTTACCTAAGTTCCCAATTTAAAAAAGAAACAGGCATGACTCCGAGTGAATTCAAAAGCTCAGGCAAACCCAACCGAAAAAGTCTGGATCAGATTTGAATTTCAATAGGGCAAGAATAGGTAGAGTTACAAGACTATCTTTTTCCAGAAATTGGGCAGCGCCGCCAATTCTTTTCTGATTAGTTCTTCCAGTTGTTTTTTTGTTCCGACCCTGTTTCGGAGTTTGACGTCTATCAACTGAGGCTCCGTAATGGGCTTACCGATTTGAGAGACCATAAAAACTTCACAATCGCTGGAGAACCCCTCCTCCACAATCCGTTTACTCAACGCAAAGGCAAAATGGTTGTATATCTTTCCAACATGGCTGATCGGATTTTTTCCTGAAGATGCTTCCAGGCTCATGGGATGATAGGGAGTGATCAATCCGTTTACCCGATTGCCTCGGCCCACCTGCCCATCATCACCACTCTCGGCACTGCTCCCTGTGACGGTAAGGTATAGCTGCCCTTTTTCATAATTGTCTGCAGTATTGATTTGAATGTGTGAAGGATCAATCCCAAACTTATCTGAAACCGCCTTTTTGACTGTCTTGATTTTTTCAACATAATCATCCAAGTCTTTGATAAATCGATCGACCATGGCGATGGAAATGGTGAATTTCTGATCTCTGCCGTTTTTTACCCCCATCACCTTGATATCTTCCCCTATGAAAGGAAAATGAATCTTGGTTTCAGTCCGATTTAAATACAATTCCATTTCCAAAACATTCTTTTCCAAAAGGGAATAGGGAAAATACCCTACACCAAAAGAAGTATCGTTTGATAATGGAATTTCCCCCTTGCTGAATCTTTGGAATAGAGCCACCAAATCAGAGCTTCCTGATTGTATTTTCGGAAAAATCAGAATATGTTTTTCAATGTCAAGAAAACGCAAATGATTTCTAAGCCAATTTTTCGCCGACTCAATTGCCAGCTCATCAACTGGAATTTTTTTCCCATTGAATTCTGAGGTGGCTCTTCCTGCTAAATAAAGCTCAATAGGTTTATGAATTGTTCCTCCTAAGAATGAAGGAGAAGAAGCTCCTCCTACCAACAAGGCCTTGTCAACATTGTAATGAAGCACAAGCCCAAAATGCTCTAAGTAATAACGGCATAAACTCTTTGAAACTTCCTCCGAAATAGCATCACAGATGGTATCAGGATGTCCAATTCCTTTGCGCTCGGCCATCTCACGAATAGAAAATGCCGGAAGAGATTGGATGGTGATTTGGCTCATTATTCCAGAATTGATATCCACAAAGCACTCTTTTCTTGAAGCTTAGCTTCGGAATCAGGGAGTTTACCCTCTAAAATGGTCAAAATTTCTCAATCCTCCTTTCAGTCAAATACAGCTTTGGACAACAGTTGATTTTTTCTCCTATTTCTTTGAAACAATAACCTTTACATCATGAAGGGGCCTAAACAAGAGTTGGTAGATTCCTAGTCCGCTGACCAGCTGCGCTAAATGAAATATTCATCGACCTGGCACAACCTATCCGGTTCCTATACCCGATTTTTGGAATGATTCAGTGGGCTAAATTTCCTATTATAAATGTAGAATTTCGGATCCACGAGGATGTTGAACATATTCAAATCGGTCCTTTGACAAAGATTCTGTTGAGAAAAACCATTCTCGGGCGACCTTCCGTCTGTTCCTATTTTGTAAAAAGAGCACTATTGAACTGGAAGCAAAAAAGGAATTGAATCTTCCCTAAAGGATTTTTCAAAGAATCTCTTCCATCAGATGAGCTTTTTTAGCAGTGAAAAAAGCATCACTGAAGAGGTAACTGTGAAGGTTTCAAGTCCTAATTTTTGATAAAAATAACCTTGAATTTTGAGGGAATGGAAAAACGTTCGTTCTAGATCCTTTGTTGTTTTTCCGTTGGATTAAGATTTCCATTTCTGAAATTCTTGGGTATCTTGATTGCCTGGTTTTAATCTAAATGAATATGAAAACTTTTACCTCTGCTTTTTTCCTAATGGTTATGGTATATATGCTTAACCTAGAGGCTTTTGCACAGCAGAAAATCATCCTGATCAACAATGTGGAGATTTTCAACGGTAAAGATGCGAACACCATCAAGGGCAATGTCCTGATCGAAGGAAATACGATCAAAAAAATCTCCACCTCTCCCATTCCTACCAACAAAAGCGCCAATGTGCAAATCATCGATGGAAAAGGGAAATTCCTGATGCCGGGCTTGATCGATGCCCACTACCATGCGATGTTTTCCAATCTTTCGCAAATCGCGCTATTGACCGGAAACATAGGCTTTGTCAATCTGGTAGCCGGAAAGAATGCCGAAGCGCTTTTGATGAAGGGATTCACGAGCATCCGGGATTTGGGAGGGCCTGTTTTCGGATTGAAACAAGCCATCGATGCAGGGGTGGTCTCCGGTCCAAGAATCTGGCCTTCAGGTGCATTTATATCGCAGACTGGAGGTCACGGGGATTTTCGGCTTCCAAATGATGTTCCTTCAGATGCTTCCAATGGACTCAGCTATGCCGAGCGGATCAACGCTGCAGCTATTGCAGACAGTCCCGATGCCGTCCGGCTCAAAGCACGCGAGCAACTCATGCTGGGTGCAAGCCAAATCAAATTGATGGCAGGTGGAGGTGTGTCTTCCATTTATGATCCTCTGGATGTAACCCAGTACACCGAAGCGGAAATCCGTGCCGCGGTAGAAGCTGCAGAAAACTGGGGTACCTATGTCACGGTTCACGCTTACACTCCAAGAGCGATCCAACAGGCGATTCGAGCCGGGGTCAAATGCATTGATCACGGACAGCTGATAGATGAGGAGACCGTAAAAGTGATGGTGGATAATAACGTGTATTGGAGCTTGCAGCCTTTTATTGATGAAGGAGACAAGGGCGTGTTAAGCCCGGAAAGTAGAGCCAAGCAACTTGAAATGTATCAGGGTACAGACCTAGCATTTGAATTGGCAAAAAAATATAAAATGAAAATTGCCTATGGAACAGACGTGCTTTTTGATGCTCAAAAAGCAGCTCAACCTGGAGTACAATTGCTGAAAATGAAGCGCTGGTTTTCTAATCTAGAAATCCTTCAAATGGCAACCGGAAACAATGGAGAGCTTTTGGCATTATCAGGAAAAAGAAGTCCTTACACCGGTAAATTGGGAGTGATTGAAGAAGGGGCTTTGGCAGATATCCTACTAATCGATGGCAACCTGATCCAAAATTTAGAATTGATCAATGAACCCGAGAAAAACATCCTGATGGTGATGAAGGATGGGAAGATTTACAAAAACACCATCAAATAATACTTCTGAAGATTTGATTTCAGAACATCTTTAAACAGAAAAAGCTTCCTTAGGAAGCTTTTTCTGTTTTTTGTATGATCGCTTTTTTACCAAAAAGTGAAGCCAGCTTAAAAATTTCCAGAAAAGGTTGAAATCTGGAATACTTCGGTCATCGGTCTTCCGACTCAATCATCGAAGAGTAGTTGGCTGGAGGTGCAATTGCGGACAATCCTATTTTGTTTTTTAATAACTCACTTTATAAATCCCTCCTACTCCCGGGGCAAGTTCCGCTCCGGTAGATGGATTTAGTGGCGTTTGGATCAATATATACGAGTTTCCTTCCGAATCCACACCGTACACATTTCGATAGTAAGATTGAGCATACGCTCTTACATAGCGAGGCTGTGAACCGAAGGTGAATTTTTGGATAATATTAAACTCTCCTTTTTTCACAAATGAACCTTGACCTCCGGCTTGCACACCAATGGTGTAGACCAGTTTAGGAAATTCCACAAAAGGCCTGTTATCATCCTGTCTCAAGGACCCCATAAACCCATGGTAATCTCCTCCTTTGTGGCCAAATCCTATTAAAGCGGGAAGGGTATGACCTGAAGTCGGTCTCAACCCACTCACAGCAGAGGTCCAGTCTGTCAGAGAACCTGCTTGGTTATTGGATACATCGTGAAACTGTATCTTGTCATTCACTGCCAACAAAAACCCTCTCGTTACTCTGAATGAGTTTTCACCCGTCGGCACAAAACCGGAAACCAATTCACCAGTGATAGAACTTATCAATTGCTTTTTGTTTTGCAAGGCATTGTTGTATGAATTCACACTGTAGCCGTTGGCAAATTCATTGAAATAAAGATTTCCACTTGCATCCACAAACATGGAAGCTTGAGAAGCTCCGGCGTCTATTTTGATATTGCCTATATCCGTGACTGCACCCGTTTGAGGATTGATTTTGAAAACATTCGAAGGACTCAAAATCGCGGAGAATGCACTACGATAACCATAAATCATCCCATCAGGAGCAGCAAAGAAGGATGAGGGAGCATAAGCAGGTCCCGGAAGTGGAACATCCCTCTTGAAAATCGGACTGAGTGGATCCGCAATGACTTTCACATTTCGATTGCTCAGATTAATCTGAAGAAGGTAACGCTGGGTAAGCGCGTACAAGAAGTTGTTCTTCTGATCGATAAAGAAATGCAGGACTGCGCCGTATTCCGTGTTATTCGTGAATATTTCCGAAAAAGTCAAATTACCTGAGATCACCTCAAAAATTTCACTTACCGGAGGACCTTGCAAGGGCGGAGCGGAAGATTCGATTGTCAATTCCGGACCTTCTACAGGATCTTTGCCCACTCTGGCAACAGAGATTTTTCCTGATTTGGCTGTTTGAGGCAATTCTACTGTGATAGATGTATAGGAAGAAGTAGTGATCGGTAGAACCAAATCACCCAATTTGACCTGAAGTTTGGATTTGTCCGCATCGAAGTGATTTCCATTAATGGTGATGGTTTCACCAACTTTGGCAGCGGTTTTACTTAGTCCAGAAATGATAGGAATGAAGAAAAAATCTTTGGATTCCACGCTGGATCCCAATACGGTCAATTTGAATTTGCCATTAACAGCACCGGTCGGAACACTGACTTTTATCGCCGTGGCTATAGCATCGTTGACCGTCACAGCCACTGTACCGAGAGTCACCTGATTTTCGGACTTGAGTGCACTGAAACCTGTCCCGGTAATGACCACTTCATCGCCTACTTTGGCATAATCAGGACTGATAGAGGTGATGGCTAGATTCGATGTGGGAGAGTTGATTTCGGATTTTGGCCTTTTATTGGAGGTGAAATTCTTGATTTTGACAGTTCCTGTGGACGTAAATGTGTTTCCGTTGATGTCTTTGAAAGTGATTGTCCAAGTCATTGTCAGATTCTCTTTATCCACCGTCACGGTCAAGGTGCCACCCGTTGCAAAATAGGTTTGGCTGGAAGTCAGGTATTTGACAAAGTTTGGCGGTAAGGTCTGTACACGGGCATTTTCAGACTTACTACCCTCTGCACTTGCAGGAGCCTTGAGCCCTTCTGAATTTATTCCCATTACTGCTGGAAATGCTTGCGTCAAAGTGATAGACCCCGCTTTGGCTTCCTGAATAAAAAAGGTCAATCTTTCGGAATTTGGAAGCGTGGCTCCAATCTCTAAAGCTCCAACTGTTTCACCGGCGTCCTGAAAAAACCTTGCTTCAATCCCTGCCGAATTGACATTCAGGGACTGGGTATTTAAAGTGCCGGCAAGGCCTGTTTCAAACGTATCTACTGGGTCTACAGTACCGTCAGAATCCTCCTGACAAGCACTTAACAATCCCATCAAGAAGAAAAGAATTAGAAATAAAGGGCGAATTTTCATAAAAACAGATTTAGAGTTTTTACAAAATTAGCTCCACTCAAAGCCCCTGAAATACGGCAAATGACCTATTCAAAGGCCCCTGAATAGAAGGTGGATTGAAATCACGCTTCTACTTCGTTTCCGTTTTTGAAGAAGTTTGTAGGAAAGTCTTTAACTCTCTTTACTCTAATTGCCTCTGTCAAAAACTTATAACTTTTTCGCAAAATCCTGTAAAACTTTCCGGCAAAAGACCGATCATCTTTGTAGCGTAATCATTTCACAAAATGGAAAGCAATACGACAACACCACAAAAAACACATAAGCAGACTTTTCCGGTCACGGGCATGACCTGTGCTGCCTGTGCTTCCAGTGTGGAGACCATTCTCCAATACACCGATGGGGTCCACGCTGCCTCGGTCAACTTTGCGACCAATACCGTCCAAGTGGAATGGGATGATCGCCTAACTCCCGAAAGCATCAATTTGGCTCTTCAGGATGTGGGCTATGGAATCATCATCAGCGAAAAAGCTGTCAGTGAAACTGTTCAGGAAGAACAAGCCAAAAAATACCAAGAAGTAAAAGCCAGGACCATCGGAGCCGGATTATTGACCTTACCGGTATTTGTTTTGGGTATGTTTTTTATGGATTGGGAAGCAGGCAGATGGATCAGCATGGCGCTGAGTATTCCGGTGCTGTTTTACTTTGGCCGCCACTTCTATGTTAATGCCTGGAAACAAGCCCGTCACCGCAAGGCCAATATGGACACCTTGGTGGCTTTGAGCACCGGGATTGCCTTTCTCTTTTCCGCATTCAACACCTTCTTTCCGGAATTTTGGCATGCTCAGGGAATTCACCCCCATGTCTATTATGAGGCAGCTACCGTAATCGTGGTGTTTATTTCTTTCGGAAAAATGCTGGAAGAACGAGCCAAATCCCAAACTGGAACTGCTCTTAAAAAGCTGATCGGACTTCAACCCAAAACTTTGACCCGAATCCAAAACGGTCAAACCCATGAAATCAAAATCGAAGAGGTCCAACTGGGAGACCGTATCCTCATCAAACCTGGTGAAAAAATCCCGGTAGACGGAATAGTAGAAGCTGGCTCCAGCTACATCGACGAAAGCATGATCAGCGGGGAACCCGTGCCAGTGGAGAAAAAAGCCGGCGACAAGGTCTTTGCCGGAACGATTAATCAAAAAGGCAGTTTGGAGATCCTGGCCGAAAAAGTGGGTGCTGCTACCCTGCTTTCTCAGATTATTCAGCGTGTACAGGAAGCCCAAGGCAGCAAGGCCCCCGTACAGAAACTCGTGGATAAGATAGCTGGGATTTTTGTTCCTGTGGTTATCGGGATAGCGTTGGTTACCTTTTCGGTTTGGATGCTTTTAGGAGGAGAAAATGCCTTTTCGCATGCCTTATTGGCAGCAGTTTCAGTCTTGGTGATTGCCTGTCCCTGTGCCTTAGGATTGGCCACTCCTACAGCGATTATGGTGGGTGTAGGCAAAGGCGCCGAAAATCAAATTTTGATTCGTGATGCCGAAAGCCTTGAACTCGGTCACAGGGTCAATGCTATTATCCTAGATAAAACAGGGACGATTACAGCGGGGAAACCGACGGTGGTTAGTTTGAAGTGGGCAGTTATCAGTGATCAGTCTCAGTTGACAGTAAATGGTAATCAGTTAGTAGTCAGCAGTAATGAAGCATACCACTCACATCTTGCCACTCACTACTTACAAATCTTACACACTCTTGAATCCAAATCCGAACACCCTCTAGCTGAGGCGGTGGTCAAATTCCTGAAGGAAAAAGGCGTTCAACCTGTAGAATTGGAAAGCTTCGAGAGCGTCACCGCCAGAGGTGTGAAAGGCAGATTTGAAGGCAAAACCTACTTCGTAGGCAATTCAAAACAGCTGAGCGAAAACGGGATTTCGATTCCCAGTGAACTCAAATCAGAAGCAAAAGCTTGGAGTGAAAAAGCCCAAACCGTGATTTGGTTTGCGGATGAAGAAAATGCGCTGGCTATTTTGGGTATTCAAGATCAAATTAAACCAAGTTCAAAATCAGCCATTGCCAAGCTCCAGAATTCCGGGGTGGAAGTCTATATGCTAACCGGAGACAATCCCCAAACCGCCAAAGCTGTAGCTGAGGAAGTAGGGATTGACCACTTCAAAGCCGAGGTGATGCCTTCCGACAAATCAGACTTTGTCAAATCCCTTCAGGAAAAAGGAAAAGTCGTTGCCATGGTTGGTGACGGAATCAACGATTCGGAAGCCTTGGCTCAGGCCGATGTCAGCATTGCCATGGGACATGGTTCGGATATCGCGATGGACGTAGCCAAAATCACCCTGATTACGTCAGATCTGGAAAAAATCCCCCAGGCATTCCGCTTGTCTCACTTGACCGTCAATGGAGTGAAACAAAACCTCTTTTGGGCATTTATCTATAATGTGATCGGAATTCCGATTGCGGCAGGAGTGCTTTATCCGATCAATGGATTTCTCCTCGATCCCATGATCGCCGGTGCCGCGATGGCTTTTAGCTCGGTTTCGGTAGTGATGAATAGCCTGAGATTGAAAAATTTGAAGATTTAAAAATTATGGCACAAGAATTCGGAATTCTGTTCTTATGTCTTGTGTCTTGCGTCTAATATCTAACTTTCTAAAACATGAAAACTCTAAAATTCAAAACCAACATCCAGTGCTCCAACTGCCTCGCCAAAGTCACGCCCAAACTCAATGAACAAAGCGGGATTGAATCTTGGAACGTAGATCTGCTTGATCCTGAGCGAACGCTTACCGTAGAAACCGAAAATCTCGAACCCGACGACATCAAAAAAGCGGTACTGAAGGCAGGGTTTATTGCGAACGTGAAATAACGAGGCTTAAGACAATAGACATTAGACACAAGATTTTAGAAGCAAGATGTTTATTCCAAAATGAAAGGTCTGGCCTTAGAACTTTTCCAAAGTTTGAAACTTTGTAAAAGTTGTAGTCGGGAATTGAATTCCAAAGTCTAACGTCTTGGGTCTAGCGTCTTATATCTAACCTATTGAAAAGATATTCTTCAATTGTTTCCCAAAAAGGAAATAATTACCTTTCAAATCTAAAATGATTAACCCTAGGTTTGATATCAAATTACTTCCTGAGGCCGTAGATTTTCTTGATTCTTTGGATGAAAAATCAAGAGATAAAGTCTTGTATAATCTTAAAAAGGCTCAGCTCGTAGTTGATAATGAACTCTTGAAAAAGCTAAATGAAACCATTTGGGAATTTAGGACGATCTATAAAGGCAACTCTTATCGGCTATTTGCTTTCTGGGATAAGATAGATAGTCAGCAAGCTTTAGTTATTTCTACGCACGGCATAAACAAAAAATCTCAAAAAACGCCATCCAAGGAAATTTCTAAGGCAGAAGAAATCCGAAAACAATACTTACAAAATAAAGCCAACAATGAACGATAAATTCAAAACGGTTTCCCTTGACGACATGATCGATAAATATGTCGGAAAAGTAGGAACCCCAAAAAGAGATGCCTTTGAACAAGAACTAAGAATAGAGCTCTTGGGGAATGCTATCAAGCAAGCTCGCAGAGATAGAAACTTGACCCAAGAACAGCTTGGAGAATTGGTGGGTGTACAAAAGGCACAAATTTCGAAAATCGAAAATGGTGCTAAGAACGCCCGGATTGAAACTATCTTAAAAGTGTTTGAAGCTTTGGGCGCAAAAATCAGTTTCAGTGTAGAAATGAATGAACAAAAAATGGCTTTCTAATAATCATTTCATTGAATTTGAGCTTACTATAATAATTGGAAGCAACATCTTCGCAAAAAAATAAAACCTTTCCCAACCAAATTTCCGTACTTTTGACTCAGTGAAAACGCTTGTTTCCATATCGCTTGCCTTTTTCGTGCTCTTCTCTACCATCGGGATGGCGAAGACCACGCATTTTTGCATGGGCCATGCGATGAAGTCGGAAATTGGATTCGGTGAAAAACACCTCGATTGTGGTATGGAAATGCCCATGAATCACAGCGAAAATGAGCCGGACAATCAAAAAGATCCCAAATCCTGTTGTGAAAACATCACCGAACACCTTCAGGTCGATGAGGATGTTCAGCTAAAGAAATTTGAAATCAAGCTTGACCTCAACTTTGCCCTAGCACTGGTTCAGGTTTTTATTTTTGGAATTGATTCTTCCCTTCAGGAAAATCCGGAACTTCCCAACTACTCCTCTCCCCCGCCAACTGAGGACCTTCAAGTCCTTTACGAAACCTATTTAATCTAAACCCAAGGTTTGGGCAAATCGCTTTTGCCCGCAGTAAACCCTTTTGCCAAAAGGCAAAGGGATTAATATTCTGTTTAAAACCTTGGAATTATGATTAACCGAATCCTCAAGTATTTTCTTGAAAACAAACTGGTTACGGTACTTTTCCTCCTGCTGATTATCGGCTGGGGTATCGTCACCGCACCGTTCAATTGGAACGTGGGTTTTCTCCCCCGAGATCCCGTGCCTGTTGACGCCATTCCCGATATCGGGGAAAATCAACAAATCGTCTTTACCGAATGGATGGGCCGTTCTCCTCAGGATGTGGAGGATCAAATCACCTATCCCCTCACCACCTCCCTACTCGGACTTCCTGGAGTAAAAAGCGTTCGTTCCACTTCTGCGTTTGGTTTCTCCAGTATCTACATCATCTTCGAGGAAGATATCGAGTTTTACTGGAGCCGTTCCCGGGTTCTGGAAAAACTCAATTCCCTTCCAGCCGGACTTTTGCCAGAAGGCGTCCAACCCAAACTTGGCCCGGATGCCACCGCATTAGGACAGGTGTATTGGTACACCCTAGAAGGTCGAGACGAAAACGGAAATCCAACCGGTGGCTGGGACCTGCACGAACTCCGAACCATCCAAGATTACTACGTTCGCTATGCCTTGACTGCAGTAGAAGGCGTAGCTGAAGTGGCTTCTGTTGGCGGTTATGTGAAGGAGTACCAAGTCGATGTGGATCCTGCAGCGCTCAAAGCGCATGGAGTCACCCTCATGGATGTGATGGAGGCCGTTCGAAAATCCAACTTAGATGTGTCTGCCAATACCATCGAGGTCAATCGGGTGGATTACTTTATCCGTGGCTTGGGTTATGTGGAAGAACTTTCTGACCTGGACAAAGCCGTAGTCAAAGTCACCAATAATGTCCCCATCCGCATTCAGGATATAGGCAAGGTCAATATTGGTCCACAAACCCGAAACATGTCCGGCATTCTCGACAAGAGCGGGGCTGAGGCAGTTGGCGGAGTGGTCATTGCCCGCTATGGAGATAATCCACTAAAAGTAATCGAAGGCGTAAAAGCCGAGATCGAAAAACTTTCTCAGGGTCTTCCCACCAAAACCCTGGCCGACGGCACAGTTTCCAAAGTGACTTTGGTCCCATTCTATGACCGAACAGGCCTGATCTATGAAACCTTAGGCACGCTTTACGAAGCGATCAACCTTCAAATTTTAGTCACCATCTTGGTTATCATCGTGATGGTATACAATCTCAGGGCTTCGCTCCTAATCTCGGCTTTGCTCCCGATGGCGGTACTGATGTGTTTTATTTTTATGAAGTACTTTGGAGTAGACGCCAATATCGTGGCACTTTCCGGGATTGCGATTGCGATCGGAACCATGGTGGATTTGGGCATTATTCTCAATGAAAATGTCCTCCGACATCTGGAAATGGCACCCAAAGGCCAATCCAAGCTCAAGACCGTTTACTTGGCTTCGGCTGAGGTTTCGGGAGCCATATTGACGGCTGTCAGCACCACGATTATCAGCTTTTTACCAGTCTTTACCCTACAAGCAGCCGAAGGAAAGCTCTTTGGTCCACTAGCCTACACCAAGACTTTTGCGCTGATATCAGCGGTAATTTTCACCTTGTTGATTATGCCCGCGTTTTCCCATTGGGTATTCAGCATGAAATCAGCCAAGGGAAAAATCGGTCGATTCCTGAATTATGGATTGGTGATTTTGGGTCCGATCGTAGCCTTCACGCTTTGGTCTTGGGCGGGTTGGTTACTGTTTAGCTATGGCTTAGTTCACACGCTTGCTTACCATTTACCTGAGAAAGTTGAAAAGCGTAAAAGCCTTCTCATCATTGCCGTCACATTGGTTTTTGTGGCCTGGCTACTGACTCAGCAATGGATGCCTTTGGGTGTTTCGGTCAGTATCCTAACCAACTTTATCTTCATAGCCTTGCTTTTAGGGCTGGTTTTGGGAGGATTTGCCGGATTTATCCAAGTCTATCCCCGCATCCTGAATTGGTGTTTGGCGAATAAGGGCACTTTCCTGCTCTTTCCACTGGTTGTCATTCTACTTGGCGCTAGTGTTTGGTTAGGTTTCGGTCGAGTCTTCGGAATAATCCCCAAAGCCTTCGACGCCGTGGGAGTAAACATCCGTACCACCGGTGTATGGTCTGGATTGACACATACTTTTCCGGGTTTGGGAAAGGAATTTATGCCATCGCTCAATGAGGGTTCTTTCCTGTTGATGCCGACGACCATGCCGCATTCGGGGATGCAGGAAAACAAAGAAGTCCTTCAAAAGCTCGATATGCTGGTGACTGCGATTCCTGAAGTCGATATGGTGGTAGGAAAAGCGGGACGGGCAGAAACCGCAATCGACCCTGCCCCGATTTCCATGTTTGAAAATACGATCAACTACAAGTCGGAATACGCCACAGATATCAATGGCAACCGACTTCGCTTCAAGGTTTCGGATGGAAAGTATGAGTTAAAGGATGGTTCCTTTTACGATCCTGCGACCATGACTCCCAATCAGATCAAGGTTTCCGACTTGATCGAAGATGAGGATGGCGAATATTTCCGTCAATGGAGAGATCATATCCGCACCCCTGATGATATCTGGAATGAGATCGTCAGTGTGATCAATCTCCCCGGAGTGACATCTTCTCCCAAACTTCAGCCTATCGAAACGCGCCTTGTCATGCTTCAGACCGGCATGCGTGCTCCTATGGGGATCAAAGTATATGGGCCAGATTTACAAACTATTGAATCCTTTGGCTTAGAGTTGGAAAAGTACCTGAAAGAGGTGCCATCTGTGAAAAAGGAAGCGGTCTTTGCCGACCGGATCGTGGGCAAACCTTACCTCGAGCTTGACATCGACCGGGAGCAAATCTCCCGCTATGGCATGAATGTGGTCGATGTGCAGGACTTTATCGAGACAGCCATCGGAGGAATGAAACTCAGTACTACCGTGGAAGGCCGGGAGCGTTTTCCAATTCGGGTACGCTATGCTCGGGAATATCGGGACGATCCGGATGCCATAGAAAATCTCCAGATTCCCACCCCAATGGGCAATTACATTCCCTTGGGTCAGGTGGCCAACATCACCTACCGTCCTGGACCAGATATGATTCGGGGAGAAAACAGCTTCTTGGTGGGTTATGTATTGCTGGACAAAATGCCGGGATTTGCTGAAGTAACGGTGGTCGAAGATGCCAAGCGGTACTTGCAGGAAAAGATGGATTCTGGAGAATTGAAGGTCCCTAATGGTGTTCGATTTGAGTTTTCGGGATCTTATGAAAACCAAATCCGGGCTGAGCAACGCCTAGCCATCGTGGTTCCATTGTGTTTGATCCTGATCTTCCTGATTCTCTATTTCCAGTTCAAAGCTGTCTCCACTACCCTGTTTGTCTTTACCGGGATTGCCATGGCTTTCTCGGGCGGGTTTTTGATGATTTGGTTTTATGGACAAGACTGGTTTATGGACTTCATTCTCTTTGGGACCAATTTCCGCGACTTGTTCCAAATGAAAGTGTACAACCTCAGTGTGGCAGTTTGGGTGGGCTTTATTGCTTTGTTCGGAATAGCCACGGATGATGGTGTGGTGGTTGCATCCTATTTGGACCAAAGCTTCAAGGAAAATAAGCCATCGACTGTACAGGAAATTCGAGCTGCAGTGTTGGAAGCCGGAAAGCGCAGAGTCTTGCCTTGTATGATGACCACAGCCACTACTTTGTTGGCCTTGGTTCCTGTGTTTACCTCGACCGGTCGGGGTTCGGATATCATGATTCCGATGGCGATTCCTTCCTTGGGCGGAATGATCCTGGAAGTCACCACGGTATTTATTGTGCCTACCCTGTATTGCTGGTGGGCAGAGCGCAATTTGAAACACAATTCAGAGGTTTTCACCGATGAATCAAACGCATCCAACTATGGAAACTAAACATTCAAAGTTCCACGGAGCCAATTCCTCTCCCGATAGCTATCGGGAGGGGCTAGGGGGATTTCTTTTCGGATTGTGGTCTGTGGTGACACAGACCACGGCGAAGGGATTTCGGGATTCCTTATTCGACATTCGACAGTTGAAATTCAGGTTTAAGCTTTCTGACTTCAGCTTTCTGATTTCAACTT
Organism: Algoriphagus sp. AK58; assembly: GCF_014324365.1. Taxonomy (GTDB): domain Bacteria; phylum Bacteroidota; class Bacteroidia; order Cytophagales; family Cyclobacteriaceae; genus Algoriphagus. The sequence continues at coordinate 209,644 of NZ_QEIG01000014.1, read as the reverse complement.
TCATTCTTTCGTCCCTTTTCACAATCCAAGTAAAAGCCCAATCCCTCGACGACTACCTCATCCAAGCTGCCGAAAACAACCCCGGACTGAAGGCTTCCTATGCCCGCTATCAGGCCATGGCGGAGCGGGTGAATCAGCCAAGTTTGCCGGATCCGGAACTGCAGGCCGGTTTTTTCCTTGAACCGATGGAACGATTTATGGGCAATCAAACGGCGGATTTCAGGTTGATGCAGATGTTTCCATGGTTTGGGATGATCGGTACCCAAAAGGAAGAAGCCAATCAAATGGCGAAAGCGCAGTATCAGCTTTTCTTGGAGGAAAAGAATCAGTTGCTACTTCTGGTCAAATCCACTTGGTATGAGCAAATTCGTCTAAAGGAAGAAATCAAAATCGCTCAGGAAAACCTCGAATACCTCAAAAAATACGAGGAACTGGCGCTGATTCGCTTTCAAGCAGGTACCTCTGCACCAAGCTCAGCTCCTTCCCAATCTATGCCGCAGCCCACTGTGAATTCTACCTCGGCTGGAAGTTCAAGCGGAATGGGTGGCATGGGAGGAAATACCTCAAGCGCCATGAATAGCCCGAGTTCCATGAATTCTGAGATGAGTGCTGCTCCGATGGGAAGTTCCACTACAGGAATGAGTGCCGTGCTACAGATCCGAATGCAAATCCGGGAGTTGGAGAACTCCATTGAGCAGCTTCAGGCCAATCAGGAACCACTTCAGATTAAATTTAATCAGCTGCTTAATCGGGAAATCCGGGCGGAAATCAATCTCCCGGACCAATTAGAGAAACCCGTATTGAGCTTGGAAAAACAGGAAATTCTGGACAGCATCCGCCAAAACAACCCCATGCTCGCTATGTATCAGGCCGAAATCGGAGCCTACGAACAGCAAGCCAAAATGGCCAAACTCGAAGGAAAGCCTATGCTGGGTGCAGGAGTGAATTACATGACCTTTGCGCCAAGGCCTGAAAACGGCATGCAGATGGGCGGAGAGAATATGGTCATGCCCATGGTCAGTTTGACCCTTCCGATCTACCGAAAGAAAATCAATTCCAAAATCAAGGAGACTGAATACCTCAAAGAGTCGGCCCTTTTGGATCGCCAAAAAACGGAAAATCTCCTCGCTATGGAATGGGCAAATGCCTTCCGGAATTGGGAGGAAAGCGAGCGAAATTTTCGACTTTACGAGGACCAAATCCAGCTGGTCAATCAGCAAATCCAGCTTTTGGAGACTTCCTTTATCAGCAATGCCAACGGTCTCGAAGAGGTGCTTCGGGCTAATCAGCAGCTTTTGGACTATCAGCAAAAGCGTATCAACGCACTCAATCAGCAGCAGCAAAGTCTTGCCCAACTGGAAGCTTTGGCTGCTACTTCACTCACCCTTCAACCGTGATTTGAAATGAAAAAAATACTTGAAAATAAATTAGCACTGATCCTCGTGACCTTGGTCGTCGGAGGATTGATTGGATGGATGCTCAAACCATCCTCTTCTGAATCTCATGAAGGGCATGCCCACGAAAATGATTCCGGTGTTCCTACGCTTTGGACCTGCTCCATGCACGCGCAGATTAAGTTGGGCGAACCCGGAGACTGCCCGATTTGCGGCATGGATTTGATTCCTGCCTCGCAAGCCAGTTCGGGAAGTGACAATCCCATGGTCTTTGAAATGACTCCTGAAGCGTTAGCTTTGGCACAAATCCATACCACCAAAATCGGAGGAACCAATGGATCCGGAGAACTTTTCCTTACCGGTAAAATTCAGGCTGACGAACGCGAAAATGCAGCCATCACGGCTAAGTTTCCCGGAAGGATAGAAAAACTCTTCGTGACCTTCACCGGAGAGCAAGTCAAAGCAGGTCAGCGGCTTGCCACGATCTATTCTCCGGAATTGCTCACGGCACAGAGGGAATTGCTTGAGGCGGTAAAAAGCAAATCCACTTTTCCTCAATTATATGCTGCAGCAAAAGAAAAACTCAAACTCTGGAAACTGACCGATAGTCAGATCATGGAAATCGAGCAAAGCGGAGTGGTCCGGGAGCAATTTGACATCCTTGCCGATCAATCCGGCGTGGTGACTCAACGGAATATCGCTGTGGGTGATTATGTGAGCACGGGATCTGTTTTGTTCAATGTGGTCAATCTCAACAAGCTTTGGGTTCTATTGGATGCCTATGAGTCAGATTTGCCTTTGCTTTCCACCGGAAATGAAATCAGTTTTTCCGTGGCAGGAATGCCGGAGGAAAACTTCAAAGCAAGAATCTCCTTTATCGATCCGCTCCTGAATGCCAATACCCGGGCAGCTTCTGTCCGTGCTGAAATCACCAATTCGGGGGGAAAACTCAAACCGGAAATGTTTGTCACCGCCAAAATTCAAACCGCAAAGAAACCAAGTTCGGCGGGAGTTACAGTTCCCCGAACAGCCGTTTTATGGTCAGGAAAGCGCTCGGTGGTGTATGTGAAAGTTCCCAATTCCGAAACCCCGGGATTTGAGATGCGTGAGGTGAGCTTAGGCAACCGAATGGGAGACAATTACCTGATCGAGTCCGGTCTTCAGGCGGGTGAAGAGATCGTAACCAACGGAGTTTTTGCCATCGATGCCGCTGCTCAGCTTTCAGGACAATTTAGTATGATGAAACGTCCTCAAACCAAATCCTTGGAAGTTTCGGAGGAATTCAGAAATCAAATCACGGCTGTGGCTGATGCCTATTTTCAGGTAAAAAATGGATTGGTGAAAGATAAGCTGGATGAATCACAAAAGGCTCTTGCTGCAATCGATCAAAGCCTTTCCAAAGTAAATATGGATTTGGTGAAAGATCAGGCCCATGACAAATGGATGGAAATGCTGAAAGGGATGAAAGATGCCCAGGTAAAAATGGGCTCGGCGAAAGATATCGAAGAGGCCCGAAAGCATTTTTCCATGCTTTCCTTTCATGTCTTGGAAATGACCGAGACCTTTGGCATCAACAAAGATGTGGTGTATAAAGACTATTGCCCAATGGCTTTCGGTGATCAAGGTGCGTATTGGCTGAGCGAGCAAAAGGATATCACCAATCCTTATTTCGGAGCTTCCATGTTAGCCTGTGGAGAAGTGAAACAAACCTATCTGAAAGGCCAGCCGGTATTGGATCTTTCAGGCACTTCTTCAGCTCCTGCAACACATAAACATTGATTTACCTATCCAGACCTGCCAGATTTTCAAAAACGTGGCAGATCTGTATTTAAAAAATGTCGCCCCTGTGAGTGTCCCCACTCACAGGTTGAAAAAGAAAATTCAAAAAACAATATCTATAAACTCATGAAATCGAGTATGACTAAAAAATCACACATTGGAATGATTGAAAGACTTGCGAGATTCCATGTGGCCTTTAAAAATCAAATTATAATCATATGAAAAAGACCCTATTATTCGCCACTCTCCTTTCTTTCGCCCTTTTTTCCTGCGGAGAAAAATCAACCACCACAGAAACTCAAACCGAAACCCACGTTTCAGGAGATTCCTCTTCAGCCAGTTCGGTTTCGGTAAATAGGTCCAAAACCACCAGCGGAATTATCGATACTTATTTGGCAGTGAAAGATGCTTTGGTCGCAGATGATGTTGCCACCGCAGCTGCAAAAAGTGCTGACTTGGTTTCCGCCCTGAAGACTTATGATATTGCCGGTTCCCAAGCCAATGATCCAGAGGAATTGGAAAGACTGCAAGTGGAAGCCACAGGCTTTGCCGAAAAACTTGCCACAGCAGACATCGCAGCCCAGCGGGAAAGTTTCCAAGCCTTGAGCGTAGTAATGAAAGACATGCTGAAAATTGCAGGAACTGACCGCACGCTTTACCATCAATATTGCCCGATGTACAAAGGAAACACCGGTGGCATGTGGCTGAGCGCCAACGAGGACATCAAAAACCCGCTGTTTGGCAGCTTCATGTTGACTTGCGGTCGAGTGGAAGAAACTTTGGAATTGAACTGATTTCATTTCAAAGGCGGGTACTAGCTTGTGCTTGCCTTTTGATTTATACACCAAATGAGAAAATACCTTCTATTCACCCTTAGCCTTCTTCTGCTTTTCTCCACGCATTCATTTTCCCAGGAAAAAGTATTGGAACCGCTCAAAGTATCCCAAATCCGTGGAATCAATGTGTTTGGAAAGCCGGTGGACAACCAAACCCGCTGCGTGCATTGGCATTCCGACCTGGATATCATTGCCATCAAATTCAAGTGCTGCGACAAGTATTATCCCTGTTTTTCCTGTCATGAAGAAGAGGCAGATCATGAGCATCGGGTTTGGCCAAAAGCCGAATTCGATCAAAAAGCCATTCTTTGTGGAGTCTGCGGCAACGAACTGAGCATCAAAGATTACATGGCCTCCAACAATACCTGTCCGCATTGCAAATCAGGTTTCAACCCCGGTTGCAGCAAGCATTATCACCTGTATTTTGAGACGGGAGACCGAAGACCGAAGTGAAAAGAGACTATAAATAAGATTCGAGAAGCAAGAAGCAAGAATCAAGACAAGTTGAAAAAGACCTAACAACCAAACATCTTTTAGAAATGAAAAAGTTTATCTACACCCTTTTGATCCCCATTTTCATCGCCAGCTGTACGGGGAAAACCGAAAATCAAACCTCAACTACCCAAGACCACAGTCAACATCAGCCTGCCGAAACTTCACCCGCTGCGTCCAAAAGCCCCCGAACTTCGGCCATGGCCATGGTGGATGGGAACCACATTCACATCGATTACTCCTCTCCCAGCGTAAGAGGAAGGCAAATATTCGGAGGCTTGGTTGCTTTTGGAGAAGTATGGGTTACTGGCGCACACAAGGCTACCTCCATTCAGTTTGACAAGGCCGTGAAAATCGGTGAAAAGGAAATCCCTGCCGGGAAATATGGGCTGTTTACCATCCCCGGAGAAACGGAATGGACCTTGATTATCAACCAAGTTTGGGACATGCATTTGGCTGATGACTATGATGCGGGTAAAGATTTGGTCCGGATATCCTTGACTCCAGAGGCCTTGCAAGAAACGGTCGAATCACTTACCTACACGGTTGAAGAAACCTCAAAAGGAACTGCCCTAATCTCTATAGCTTGGGATAAAACCAAGATCAAATTTGAAGTGAAGAACCTCTGAGTATCCCCACCCACCCAGCCTTATGAGAAAAAACAATCAATACTACACCCGGAGAATCCACCGGTTTCTGGGTGTATTTATAGGAATCCAGTTTCTGTTTTGGACGATTTCGGGGCTATACTTCTCCTGGACAGATATCGATGAGATTCACGGGGATCATTTTCATCAGGATCACATGATGCACTTGACTGCTAACAATCTGGTGGATCCATCCAGCTTGGATTCGACCTTGGAAGTGGCCAATCTGGAACTTCGATTCGTTAACCATCAGCCCTATTATTGGATCAATAAGGAGAAACTATTCCATGCCCAAACCGGCCAAGCCCGGGGAGAAATCACCGAAGAAGAAGCCAAGCAAATTGCCAAGATCTATATCAAAGGGGATTTTGGGATCGAGTCAGCGGAATACTTGACCGAGACAGGTTCGCATCATGAATATCGTGGACGGTCCCTACCCGCTTGGGCCATTCACTTTGACCATCCCGAAAAACTGACGGCCTATATCGATGCGAAAAGCGGGAATTTCGAGCGTGTTCGCCATCGCAACTGGCGCTGGTTTGACTTTCTCTGGATGTTTCACACCATGGACTATGCCGGCCGGGACAATTTCAACAACCTGCTGCTGAGAGCATTTTCGCTCTTTGGCTTGGCTACGATTGTGTCTGGTTTTACGCTGTTTTTTATGACGGTGAAAAAGTCAAAGGCAACAAAAAAGTAGTACCACTGTAACTTTTCCAAAGTTATTTGCCTGAGAAGCTATAAATACCTGGTTGAACAATTATAGGTTATTGAACTTTGGAAAAGTTTTGATTTTTTTATCGGGTCACCGTTAAAGTAGCTCCTGTCAAGGTGGTCGTATATTGTTGAAGGGGTTGGGTCGCTGGACCTTGCATTACTCTTCCTGATGGGTCAAAAATAGAACCGTGACAGTTGCAGATGAATCTATTGTTGGCAAAAGCCCATTGGTCAAAACAGCCTGAATGAGTGCAAACAGAAGTCAAAGCCACGAATGAACCGTTTACATTAGCGACCAGCGTTTTGACATTTTCGATCAAAAGCCAACCTCCCGGACTTGCCAGGCGATTTTGAAGAGAGAGGTCGATTCGGATGGTATTGCCCGAAATGGTTATTCCTCCATTTTGGGAAGGGGGGTTAGGCGAATTGGGATCTAGGTCATCGACCGAAGTACAGGATGTGAAAAATGAGAGGCCTAGAGTACCAAAAACAGCTGTGATCCCAGCTTTCTCCAGAAAATTTCTCCTTGATTCAGTCAAATTTCCGGATTGAGATTTGATGATGTTTTCCATATAAGTGAGATATTTTTCAGTTCCTGCCGACTTCTACATGAGCAATCAAATTAGATCAAAAAGGTTTAATTCATAGAGAAAAAACGATTGATATTCAGAATTTTATATATCAGTTTCATTTTATTCAGCAATCCAAGGTTCTCGATGAACCTATTACGCTCAATTCGATCAGATTCCTTTCGCCTTATGGAATCAAAATCATCTACTCCTTTTTCACTAGTCCTATGCAAGTGGTAATAAAAGTAAAAGATTTAGGACCGCTTGTATTCTTTTCGATAAACAACTGAAAAAAAATTAAAAAGCTTGATTTCATCTTTATTTGAATCTTTCCGGCTTTTTTTAAACAGGTATTGGAGCCGTCAAAACCAATAAATTCTTCTTCTAATCTTAAGTTAAGCGATTTCCTATTTAGCTGTTGGAAGATGGAAAAAAGAGGCTGTCTCATAAGTAGGGTTTGTCACATTGAGCACCTGACCAACGAGAGTTGGGCAGATCGAAATGTGGTTTGGATCACTAGAATCGGCCTTCGACTCCGCTCAAGCTGACATTAATGCCCCTTTATGAGACAGCCTCAATATCCTTTTAATACATCCTTTTTTTCTGGCCTAAAGCAAAAATTCGGTTGACATTGAATCCCAATCGGAATTCCTCTCCCGGCACGCCATTTCCTCCTGCCAGCAGGTATTGCTCATTGAGCGCCTGAGAAGTGACAAAATACATCTGAAAGACATGTCCTCCTGCTTCCACATCCCATCCGATCCCAAAATTACTTCTGAGATCTGAGTTGAGGTTGGGGATGTATTGAAGAGTTAATGAAGATCTATCAGTCACCTTAATCTTGCCGCTCATTCCAAGTGCCAAGTAAAGATTTTGATCACCTTGAATTTGATAGATATCCAAGGGATTGACAAAATAGCTTAGCATGGGACTGAGCTGGAAGCTGATTTTGGGTGAAAATCTCCTCGCAAGCATCACTTGAGCCGAATAGGCCAAGCGATCTGAGAAATCAGGCCGCTCTGATGGTCCCAAAAACTGGTAGGGATTGCTCACAATTCCTGCGCCGCCTGCCACACTTAGCGAAAGTGGAATTTTATCATTTTGAGTCTGCTGTAGCAAGTGATACCTGCCAAAGAGGTTATAAAACTTATCCCGACTGCTTCTGGCAAGACCCAAAGAAAGCTTTTCACTCAAGCCAAATTCAAAACTAAACTGGATATTCGCTCCGTTGTCCAAGCCCCAGAGGTTTTCTATTCCTCCATCTACTGTTCCAAAGGTGTGCATAATGGCAAAATGCATGGACTTCTTTTCCAAGGGCTCCACCGTCAGCAAATTGATATGTCGTGGAGCATGAAAGATCAGATCTACCGGGAGATTTTCAACTTCCAGTTTACGTTCCAGCTGAGCCAAAAGCGGAATGCTCCAAGACATTACCGACAGTAGTAAAATCAGTTTTTTCATTTTTTAGAAGGGGTCAAAATTGCCTCGATCGATACCTGCTGCTCAGCAGCCAACTCATAGAATACCAGTTTTGGAATTTCGATTTTATAATCGTTTAAGGCTACCACCCAATCGGCTTTGAGTTCGAGGCTGCCATTGGATAGTCTTTTAATCATTCCAGAAACTGTGATTTCCCGTTCCACTCCATGGATTTTGAATTTCCCTTTCACGGTTACTTTTTCAGAGGCAGCTGAAAGCGTCGGAATCGACTCAAACTTCCCGGTAAACTCCGCAAACGGGTACTTCTCAGTCTCCAGGTAATTTTCCCTCATGTGCTTGTCCCGTAGCGTGATTCCAGTTTTCAGGGTATTCAAGTCGAGGAAAAAGTCCACCAGATTTTTTTCCAAATCGATCAAACCTTTTAGGGTTTTGGACTCACCGGTAAACTCACTCAGGGAGGCTTTGGAAAGGAAGACTACCTTACCATTTTGAGTTTGATATTCCTGTGCATTGACTGTTAGACTCCAGAAAAAAACACAGAGAAAAACCAGACGGATCATTTGGTCACAGTCAGCGTTGTTCCATTTAGGCTTGTGGTGAATTGCTGCAAAGGAGCACCTGCAGGCCCTTGCAACACCCGACCTGTGGAGTCGAATACCGAACCGTGACAGGTACACGTGAAGCGACTGTTACTGAACGTCCAGCTGTCTGAGCATCCCGAGTGGGTACAGACGGAGGTAAGCGCCACGTAGCTTCCATTGATGTTGGCTACCAAGGTTCGCGCATCTTGAATCAGCAACCAGCCTCCGGAACTGGCTAAACGTGTTTGGACCGCAAGGTCAATTCTGATTGTAGAACCGGCAACAGTTATTCCTCCGGATTGTCCGGAATTGCCACCATTCCCATTGCCGGGGTCAGCATCCTCAGTGGAAGAACAGGAAGTAAAAAAGGACACTCCAAAAGTGCCCATGACCGCGGCCAGGCCTGCTTTTTCAATAAATTTTCTTCGGGAATCGGTCAACTTTCCTGAGGAAGTTTGGATAGACTTTTCCATAAAAGATTGATTGTTAAAATTTGTGATAGCACTTACGAACAATCAATCAATTCGGATCAAAAAGGTTTTGACAGGCCTTAAAAATGTTTGGGTCTGAGGATTTCACTCACGATGATCGCCTCTTTAACCGTCTTTGGATTTTTCAGGAGCTTTGCATAAGGGTTAACTTTCGGTGTTGCGATTTCCTGAGATTTGAAACGTTTAAACTCAGGTTCGGCAAATGTTTTATTCGCAAGTTCCTGATATGGATTTTTTTTCTTGGTAGACTCAAAAGAACCTTCATAGAATTTGGCCTCATCATCTACTTCTTCAACCGGTTCGAAGCGTCTTCGAGGCTGGGCTTTGGCTTGGGGAAAATTTGGGGGAATAGGTGCAGGTCGCTGTGTTTCCTGAATGACTGGCTTGGGTGGTTCTGGAGCAGTAGTATTTTGAGCATTGCGGATTTCCTTAAATAGCTCTTCAAAAGTCAGCCCTTTCTGCGGCGCTTCAGGCTGATTATCATCGGAATCCATAGGGTCCAGGGATTTTTTCTTCTTGGAAGCCTGATAGATAAAGTAAGCAATGATAGCGATGATGTAGATGATTTGTCCTAAATCCATGAGGTCAATTTAATTGAAAATCGGATTGAAAATGAAAAACAGTGGAAATACAGTAGAAATACAGTAGAAATACAGTAGAAATACAGTAGAAATACAGTAGAAATACAGTAGAAATACAGTAGAAATACAGTAGAAATATGCTCCTTTCGGTCGCGAGATAAATTGAAATAGAAGTACGATTGACGAATGACGATTTACGACCAGCAGAGAAACTACAATCCTTAATCTTCCACCCAACCCCTATCTCACCGACCGCAGGGAGGTGTATTTCACTGAGCGCAGGGAAGTGTATTTCGCGAAGCATATCTCTGGATTTACGATTTACGAATGACGATTTACGACCAGCAGAGGAACTACAATACTTAATCTTCCACCGAACCCATATCTCACCGACCGCAGGGAGGTATATCTCACTGAGCGCAGCGAAGTGTATTTCGCGAAGCATATCTCTAGATTTACGATTGACGAATGACGGTTTAAGACCAGCAGGTGAACTCCGAACCTTAAACTTCCACCAACCCCCTATCTCACCGACCGCAGGGAGGTATATTTCACTGAGCGCAGCGAAGTGTATCTCATGAAGTATATTTCGCGAAGCATATCTCTGGATTTACGATTTACGAATAACGATTGACGACCAGGAGAGGAACTCCGAACCTTAAACTTCCACCAAACCCCTATCTCACCGACCGTAGGGAGGTTTATTTCACTGAGCGCAGCGAAGTGTATTTCGCAAAGCATATTTCGCTGAGCGAAGCATATCTCATCAAAATATTGCCAAATCCATCCTTTCCCCCTATTTTGAAAGCTTAATCGCGAGGAAAAAAGAGTATGCTGCTTAGCAAACTGGAAATCAAAGGATTCAAAAGTTTTGGGGATAAAATGGTCATCCACTTCGACAAGGGTATCACCGGTGTCGTAGGTCCAAATGGCTGTGGAAAATCCAACGTAGTCGATGCCATCCGATGGGTGCTCGGGGAGCAAAAATCCCGAATGCTGCGCTCCGACAAGATGGAAAACGTCATCTTCAACGGTACCAAAAACCGTAAGCCCACCAACATGGCGGAGGTGTCTCTGACTTTTGAAAATACCAAAAACCTCCTTCCCACAGAATATACGCACGTCACCATCACCCGACGCTACTACCGTACTGGGGAAAGCGAATACCAAATCAACGGAGTCACCTGTCGCCTGAAGGATATCACCAACCTTTTCATGGACACGGGGATCAACTCCAACTCCTATGCGATCATCGAACTCAAGATGATCGATGAGTTGCTCAACGACAAGAACAACTCCCGACGCGAGCTCTTCGAAGAAGCGGCCGGTATCTCCAAGTTTAAAAACCGCAAAAGAGAAACCCTTCGCAAGCTTGAGGATACCGATGCCGATTTGGCGCGGGTTGAGGACTTGCTGTTTGAGATTGATAAGAATTTAAAATCGCTGGAAAAGCAAGCCAAGCAGGCCGCCAAGTACTTCGAGATCAAAGCTGATTACCGATTGGCAAGTATCAACTTGGCCAAGAAGTCTATCGAGCAATACGCTCAGGCGCTGATTGAAGCCAATTCAAAAATCACGCAGGAATCCGATCGCAAGCTTCAAGTTCAAACCCAAATCGCAGATCTGGAAGCCCAACTCAGCGAACTCAAAGCCGATCTGATCCACAAGGAAAAGCTCCTTTCCTCCCGTCAAAAGACCCTCAATGAGCACGTCAATAAAATCCGGGCTTTCGAGTCAGAGAAGAAAATCAAAAATGAACGCCTGAGATTTCTCGAGGATCGCTCTCAAGCTTTGCGCGAGCAGATCGATAATGACCGCAAGTCAAACGACCGGGCAGGCTTTTCCATCCGCTCCTTGCAGCAGGAAAAAGAGTCGGCAGAAAAGATCCTGGGTGAAAAGGAATTTGTTGTTTCCCAACTCCGGGAAGAATACGATGCCCAAAAACTGGTGACTTCAGAAAAGCAGCAGTCTCAAAAAGAGGTGGCTCTGCGCTTCGAAAGTCTCAAAGAACGGGTCTACCAACTCGGCAAGGAAGTCGAAATCAAACAAATCCAACTCAGTACTCTCAAGCAGGAACTCGAGCGTACCTCCTCGGATGACAGTTCACAGGAAGCCAATTTGGTGGAGTTTGAGGATAAAATGGCGGAACTGAAAGTACAGCTCGATGCCGCTCAATCTTCCTATGCGACCCTGAAATCCAAGCAGGAAGATCAGGATCAGAAGATCGAGGAGACCAACCGCGTGATCGAAATGATCCGCGAAGAGTTGACCACTTCTTCACGTAAGCTGGACTCCAAGACCAATGAATTTAACTTGACCAAATCCCTGGTCGAAAACTTGGAGGGCTTCCCGGAAGCCATCAAATTCCTCAAGAAAAACGACTCTTGGGGCAAGGATATTCCCCTCCTCTCCGACTTGCTCACTACCGATGAAAAGTATCGTGTGACCATCGAAAACTACCTCGAAAGCTACATGAACTACTACGTGGTGGACACCGAGGCGCAAGCGATAGCGGCGATCCAGTTGCTCAGCGATGCAGCGAGAGGCAAGGCCAATTTCTTTGTTTTGGAGCATTTTGAGCGCTTTAAGCCCAGCCAAAGCAAGCTTTTCGCCAATGCCATCGCGGCCACGGAGATCATCGAGTTTGATGTCAAGTACAGCCGCCTGATCAATTTTATTCTGGACAATGTCTACCTCGTGCAGGGGGATTACAAGGATTTTCCAACCGATCCGGATTGCGTGTTTCTTTCCGAAACGGGCAAATACACCAAAAGGAAGTTTTCCATCTCAGGTGGTTCGGTAGGCCTTTTCGAAGGAAAGCGAATCGGCCGTGCCAAAAACCTGGAAAAGCTCGACAAGGAAATCAAAGACTTGGGCAAAAAAGTCAGCACCACCCGATCTAACCTCGACCAAAAGCTGAGTGACTTGCTCAAACTAAAGGAAGTCAGCTACAAAAAAGCCCTCGAAGAAAGCCAATTGGCCATCAATGAGCTCAATTCGGCCTACGTATCCATCCGTACCAAAAAGGAGCAATTGGCTGAGCTACTCAGCTCCAATGCCAACAAGCGGGAAGATATCCTGGACCGCATTGCGAACTTGGAAGAAAGCCTGACCGAGATTCAGCCCCGATTGGCGGAGGAAAAGGAGCAGTTTGACGGTTTGGCGGAGCAGGTGGCGCTGCTGACCGAGGAAGTGGAAGCCGAAAACAAGCGATTGGCCGAAAAGTCCCAAACCTTCAATCAGGAAAACATCACCTATATCCAACAGGTCAACCGCGTCAACAGCCTGGAGCAGGAGATCGAATTCAAGCAAAATGCCTTCGAAAGCTCCAAAGAGCGGATCGAAAAGTCGCAAACCGAACTTGCCGGACTTGATGCTGAAATCAAAAGTCTTTTGGACAACAACGAGATCAAGGACGATGAACTGATCGAACTCTACTCCGAAAAGGAAAGCATCGAGCAGGGCGTGACCGAGGCCGAGAAAGACTACTACGGCGCCCGTGGTATGATCGATGAGACCGATACCCGCATCCGCAGCCTGCAAAAATCCAAGGAAGGATTTGACCACCTGCTCAGCGAACTCCAAAACGCCATCAACGAGATCAAGCTCAAGATGAGTGGGATGAAGGAGCGACTGAGTGTGGAGTTTGAGCTCGACTTGGATCAGTTGATGGAAGAAAATCCGAACCTTGATCCTGAGTTTGCAGACTTTGCCGAAGACGAACTTCGCGATCTGGTGCGCAAGCAAAAAGAGAGACTGGAGAAAATCGGCCCGATCAATCCGATGGCCATGGAAGCCTACGACGAGATCAAGATCCGTTACGACTTTATCACCGGCCAAAAAGCCGACTTGGTCAAGGCCAAGGAATCTCTTTTATCCACCATCTCCGAGATCGATCAAGTGGCCAAGGATACGTTTTTGGAGGCTTTTGGCAAGATCAAGGAGAACTTTGTGAAAGTCTTCCGCTCCCTCTTTACCGAGCAGGACGACTGCGACCTGACTTTGGTCGATCCGGAGAATCCTTTGGAATCCCCGATTGAGATCATGGCAAAGCCCAAGGGCAAGCGTCCCCTGACCATCAACCAACTCAGCGGTGGAGAAAAGACCCTGACGGCCACTTCCCTACTCTTTTCCATCTACCTGCTGAAGCCTGCGCCTTTCTGTATTTTCGACGAAGTGGACGCCCCGTTGGACGATGCCAACATCGACAAGTTCAATCAGATCATCCAGAAGTTCAGCTCCGAGAGCCAGTTTATCATCGTGACGCACAACAAGCGGACCATGGCCAGCACGGATATCATGTATGGCGTAACGATGATCGAAGCAGGTGTGTCGAGGGTGGTTCCGGTGGATTTGAGGGAGTTGGCTTGATTTCCTGAAATAATTGGGCTAAAGCCCGGTGTGTTTTTTTCATCCTTTTGAAAGCCTCCAGTCCCGAAAAAAATCGGGACAGGAGGCAATTCAAAATCTCAGACCATTTATGAGGCTTTTCATTTCTTTGGGAGATTCCACCTTGAAAAGGAATATAGCAGCGGAAAATTATTGAATAGGAATGTGCCTTTAGGCCATTCCTAAAATGAGAATCACCCCTTTCTGGGCTTTAGCCCAAAATGCAAATAGATTGGGCTAAAGCCCTGAAGGTTTCCTTTGCATTTTCATGCCTCCTGTCCCGAAAAAAATCGGGACAGGAGGCAATGCAAAATATCCATACAATGAATAGTAATGATGGTCCTGCCATATTTGAATAGGAATGTGCCTTTAGGCCAATCATTTTGAATTTATAAATTATCAAGTAGGGCTTTAGCCCAAATTATTCAGATAATACAGAGATAATTCAAAATCTCAACCCTTTGAATAGGAATGCCCATTCGGCATTTTTTGAATAGGAATGGCCTTTAGGCCATTTCCAAAAATGGAATCCCCCCCTCTCTGGGCTTTAGCCCAAAATTTTCAGCAAAAAGCAAAAGGAAATTCAAGTCCTCTTTTCAATTGGAATTCCTTGAAATATTTTTTCCTAATCAAGAATTGGCTTTTTCCCATTCTCACTAAATTGTTTATGTTTCAAGGCTTTAGCCAAATTCTTTTTCTCCTAAATTTTTCAATTATACCATTTGTAAAAGTTTACATTCACTTTGTTTGGAGTACCAAAAACAGGGTGCCGCACTTGAACTCAAAAGAACTTAGGGTAAAAGTCTGGAATCATATCCGTGAAAACGCCCAGAAGAAAGAGATTTTTGTGGATTTCATCAATGGATACTCAGACCATTGCCATTGTCTGATTTCTCTAGGCGTAGATCAAACCATCGAAAAGACTGTGCAGCTTTTAAAAGGCGAATCATCCTTTTGGATCAATAAAAACAAGCTTACAAAAGAGAAATTTGAATGGCAGGATGAATATTTTGCTGTTTCTGTTTCAGAATCTATGTTGGACAAAACTCGGTATTATATTAAAAATCAAGAGGAACATCATCAGAAAAAGACATTTCAGGATGAGTATGATGAATTTATGGCCAAATATGGTTTTCAGAAATTCAAGGGTTAATTGGGCTAAAGCCCAGCATTTTTTTTTGCCATCTACTTGCCTCCAGTCCCGAAAAAAATCGGGACTGGAGGCAATTCAAACTATCAATAATTTGAACAGCAATGGTGTTTCAGTAATATTGAATAGGAATATGCCTTTAGGCCATTTCTAAAATTGGCAACACCTTCCACTTCGGACTTTAGCCCAATGATTATGGAATTGGGCTAAAGCCCAGCATTAATTTTAGCCATTTAGTTGCCTCCAGTCCCGAAAAAAATCGGGACAGGAGGCAATTCAAACTATCTATAATTTGAACAGCAATGGTGTTTCAGGAATATTGAATAGGAATATGCCTTTAGGCCATTCCACAAAAAAGAAACCCTCCCTATCTGGGCTTTAGCCCAAAAACAAAACATTCGCCCAATTCTCATTCAACTCGCTATCGCTCAAATGACGTCTTTGGTGAGGCATAGGAAGAGTTTGGGGAAATGAAGAATAAATTGCATTTACTTTAAAAATCTTGTTTCCCCATGGTAATCCAAAAACTCTGGATCGGGCAGATACCGATTCGGTAATATCATTTTTTGATTATGGTGCCTTTCAAAATAAGTCTCAAAAGTTTTAACATTCATCGAATCAAGAACTTTAGGAGATACTAAAATTTTATAATCAGTATTCACGGTAATCAAGCCTAGTTCAAAAGCTCGATCATGAAGAGAGTTTAAACATAATCCATTCCTTGGATTCATTCGATTCTTTTCATCTACACTCCATGGTTTTATATGACCAGCCACCAAAAGATTGGGATGGTTTATTCCAGTGATGCAACATGTGTTTTTATAAGAAGCCAAAATTGCTCTTCTAAAGAAATTTTGATTGACTCGAGTTTTTACTAGTTGCTCCCTTACAAGCCCTTCTTTTGGTAATTCAGAAAGATCAATTTCATTCAATTCCTCTACTGTCTTATTTTCAAACTGAGCTCTCAGCTTTTCACTTTCAAAACTTAGGTCTTCTAAATTTCCGAAAAACTCATTCCAAATCTCACGATCTAGCTTCGAAGTGTTTTTTAATCCACCAACTCCCCTCTCTTGCAAACTTGGATCAAAACTGCCAAAATTTCCCAATTTGAAAACAACTGAGCCAGGAGTTCTTCCAATGAAATTTGCGAATTTTTGAATCTCAGGATTTCGTTCATGGATTTTTCCAAACTCCATTTTCCAATAGAGATTTATTGCAAGGATTAATTCTTCCCTAGTCCACGGTTTTTGACCTTTTTTCATTTTCAAAAAATCAGAATTCAATAACCTCAAATTTATACTGACACTTTTTGTCAAAACATTGGTGAATCTGAATTACACCAATAGCTTCATCCTTGGAAACTTCCTGAAAATCAGTTCTAGCTCCACATTTTGGGCAAGTAGCTGGCTGGTCTGTCATTAAAAAGGTATCCAATTCGTTTTGCATCTCTTAAAAGATCAGTAATCAAGAATAATCAAATCTCTTGAAATGAACAAAATCCTCCCCATTTCCACCGAATACATTACCCCTTTCCGATCCATTGAAATTCTTACTCTAATCAATCAAAAGGAATCTAGGCTGGTTTATGTCTACAATTTCGAAGGAATTCATTTTCGTTTTTTTGATTCGATCTTGAGTCTAATTTCCTTTTTTGAACAAGGAATTGAACCAGAGATTTCTTTTTTGACAGAACAGGAATTGGACAAGTTTTTAGAAGGATTTGGTTTGGGTGATTTGTCAACTGAGCTAAATCTCAAACTGAATTATCGCTACCGAGATGCAGGGAATTATAAGCAGTTTGGATCAGTGATTTTTTCAAATGAAAATCGGCTATCTATAGAAGAGGCGACTCAACTCATTAGGGAAAAGCTGATTTCAGAGGAGTTTTTTGTACCCCAAAACTGGAATTTACCAAAGCTTCATTTCTATCCTTATGACTCAGAACTAGACCATGACTACCACGAATTTGAGAGTTGGGAGGAGACTGATGAGAAAGCAAGTGATTCAAGGGACGTAAAAGAGTTTCTTGAAGGAATAGAGAAAGGCTTCTGAGACTTATTCCACGTTCATTTTTTTTCCTACCTTTCCTATACGCTGATTTTTAGCGATTTAGACTCTTTTGTTTTACATTTTAGTTCACCGCTATGCAACTCACCAAAAACTTCCCCCTGAGAGAACTTCTCCGAAGTCAGACCGCCACCCGATTGGGATATGAAGAGCAGTTTGACCCCGGGCCGGTCGTGATCGACAACCTCCGACTGCTTTGTGTCCATGTCCTTCAGCCCTTGCGTGACAGTATGGGGCGGGCCCTTTTTGTCAACAGTGGCTATCGCTGTCCCCGAGTCAATCAGGCCGTGGGAGGTTCTCCCAGCAGTCAGCACCTGACCGGACAGGCTGCCGATATCGAAGCAGGTCACCTGACAATTGAGCAACTCTACCAACGCATCAAAAACTCCTCCCTCCCCTATGACCAACTGATCCAAGAGTTTGATCAATGGGTACATGTCTCTTTCAATCCCGCAGGCGGGAGAAGACAAAATCTGCGGGCAGTTCGTCAAAATGGAGTTGTGAAGTATCTCCCCGGATAAAATTTAATCCAGAACTAGGGTACACTACTGGGTCGGTGACTTGGACTGGGAAATCCGAATACTCAGGTATTCAGAAACTCAGCCAACAGTCTCTGGAAGTGGTGTACTCCTTTTTCCATTTGGGGTGAAAACCTGCCCGTTTGATAGACTCTGGATGCCATTCCTTTGAATACTCCCTCCACCACAAATTCATCTTCCCGCTCCACCTTGTCCAATGCCGCACCTGCTCCGGTATCTAACTTGGATTCATCATACACATAGGTAATGAAGCTGACCTTGGTTCTGTGGAGAGAAATAGGCTTGACTATATTGATGGAGCAGCCCCAAGGATAAAAATTGAACATCATATTGGGGAAAACCCAGAAGTAGTAGGCCGAAATCTGCTTCCCATAATCCTCATGGTCCCTCGGCAAGTCAAAAACATGCTCCCCGCCGGAGGAATGCCCGATCTGAAGGTTGCAGTGAGGATAAAGGATGGTTTCATATTTTCCATAATCCAACACGGCATTGAGGTCGGCATGGACAAAGGGAATATGAAAACCCTCCAGGTAATTGTCACAATAAAGCGCCCAATGGGCATTGACGAGGTAATCTTTGTTTCGGCTTTTGTCCTCTTTGAATTGCTCCAACGGAAGAAAACCTACCTTTCGATTCATCACCTCCAGCACAGACTGAAAGTCATGCTGATCGGAAAGGGCAGCAAAAAGCCAAGGTCCCCAAGTCTTCAAGGGAAATCGATGAAGGTGATCCTGAGGCCGGGGAAAATTTTGAGTTTCTCTAAACTGTGGCATGTGCTGAAATTCCCCCTGCAAATTGAACCTACGCCCGTGATAGGCACAGGTGATTTGACGGGATTGCTTGGGGTCATGGCAAAGAATATTTCCCCGATGGGTACAGACATTGGAAAGGCAAGAAAGCTGCTCCCCTTCCCTGGTCAACAACATGGGTTCCTGAATTCCAAACTCCATAAAAGAAAAAGGATGGATTTGCTGATCGAGACTCACCATGGACTTGTCTCCAATCCACTGCCAGGTTTTGGCAAAGACTTTTTCCAAGAGTTGGTCAAAGACTTCCTGTGATCTGTAAAAGGAGGATGGGAGCGTTTCAGCCTGAGCAATATCAGGGTGGATGGAGAATTTATTCGTCATATATTTTTACCTTACTGAATCCACAAATTAAGTAAAAGCCACCATTACCGATTTTCTTTTGAAAAATTCCTCTTCCAGACAGTTGGGACTGATCACCGTAATTTCTCTGGTTGCGGGGGGAATGATCGGTTCGGGCATTTTTGCTCTCCCCGCAGCCTTGGCTCGATTTGGGGGAATCAGTCTGATAGGTTGGATGGTGGCGGCCTTAGGGGCCCTTACATTGGCCCAAATCATGGGAAAACTCAGCAAAGCCATCCCTGAAAACGGAGGGTCTTACATCTACACGAAAAGAGCCTTTGGAGATTTTCCTTCTTTTTTGGTGGCCTGGGGATATTGGATGACCCTTTGGACTACCAATGCAGCCATTGGATTGACCTTTGCGGGATATTTAAGCGTATTTTTCCCAGTGATTGAACATCCTTGGCTTTCGGTGCTGGTAGCCTTGGGGGTGCTTTGGAGCTTGAGTTTACTGAACACTTATTCCGTCAGGGCTTCGGGAAATCTTCAGGTGGTGACCACATTGTTGAAGATCATACCGGTATTGGTCGTGGCGATTGGCGGGATTTTCTTTTTCAATCCTGATCATTTTTTTCCATTCAATCTGTCCGGGGAATCTTCTCTGCAGGCCATTTCAGGAGCTACAGTCCTGTGCTTTTTTGCTTTTCTGGGTATCGAGACAGCCACCATACCGGCCGATAACATCAAGAATCCTGAAAAAAATATTTCCAAGGGAACGATGATCGGAGTGATCTTGGTCATCCTGCTCTACATTTTCAGTACGATTTCGCTTTTTGGTGCGATATCTCCTGGAGAATTAGCCCATAGCATTGCACCATTGAGTGATACGGCCACCCGGATATTCGGCGGAAAGGCCAGGTACTGGGTAGCAGCTGGTGCCTGTATTTCCACGTTTGGGGCATTAAATGTCTGGATTTTGGTCCAGGGTCAAATTTCCCGCTCGTTGGCCTTGGATGGTTATTTGCCTAAATCTATTTCACAACTCAACCGCAAGGGTTCGCCCGGTATGGGAATCGCGGTTTCGAGTTCGGTAGCTTCTATCCTTTTGCTGGCTAATTCCTCCAAGGGCTTTGCCGATCTCTATGAATTCATGGTGGAATTGACCACCTTGACTTCTCTCCTTTTTTATCTTTCCGCGGCTTCTGCTTTTGCCTATTTTGCTTTTACCCGTCAGTTGGGTTTTCAAAGAAATTTCCGTGAGATCGGATTAGGAATTTTAGGAATGATCTTTAGTTTCTGGATCATATTTGGATCAGGTTTGGAGATTGTGATCTGGTGCGTGTTGGGCGTTTTACTCGGGGTTCCGTTTTATTTTTGGAAGAAGTATAAGATGGGAAAATTGAACGATTTAAAGATTTGAAAATTGGAAATAAAAAAACCGGGGAAAAACCCCCGGTTCCCTATGGACGATTTTAAGCCCTTAATTGGCCCCAACTACCAATGCCTTGGCCAAATCTTGGGCATATTGCCTAAACAAATCCCTAGCTGCTTGTTTATAGGTGTCTTTTGACATTTCTACAATAAATGGATCAAAATCGATCTTGGCCCCGCTACCTGTCATTTTATCAATCAGACTCTTACTCTTGGCGGTATCCTTATAGATCTTAGCCTCATATTCTTTGTTAGCGACATATTCTGAAACCAAGGTAGCCGGTGCCGTACTTGGTGCTCCACCCTTTCCGATGAAGTCCATGGTATTTCTGGAAATTCTCATTTTTGGAAAAATCTTGGTGTCAGCTGAAGTCGTTTTTCCTTGGGTACCCGCATCAAGACTTACATTCAGCTCTACGGTAGAGAAGTCCACATCGACATTGTTTAGCATCACCACCGCACCTGTTTCTTTATTAAAATTCCTCATCATAGTCACAAAGGGAACTCCTCCTCCCCTGGTCACGGATTTTTCATCGAACATGAAAAGGCTGTTTTCAGGAAACATTTTGATCTGACCCACTCCCACATTTTCATCCGAATTATTTTTGCCTTTGGATGCAGTTTTACTGGAGTATTTTTCTTGCATTTTGGCATAGCCATCCGTTTTGACCAGGTCTTTCAGGGGCAATACATTCTTGCCGGCTTTTCCGATTTCTTCTTCCAATATTAACTGAAAGTCATTGGCTAATTCCTGAAAATCTGCCAGTTCCAGTGGAGAATTGAGGATAGTGGTGGTTTTGGCCGATCCTGATTGGCTGCCTCCATACTGCCCTCCCTTGCTAGCGGCCTCAAATGTATTCTGAAGCTTGCTCAACTTTCCTTCCTGCACTACCACTTTGGTCTCGGTGTAAGTTTCAAAATTGATACTGAACTGTGGAATAGTGATTTTATCACTTTCTTCCACTGTTTTTCTGTAAGGTCCTTTACTGAGTCCGTTAAAAATCTCCTGAGCCTGAAGTTGGGTCAGGAAAAGCATCACAAACAGGATAGAGAGAATTGATTTTTTCATGATCACATAGTTTTGGTTATGACTTTAAGGTTCATCTTGTAGGTCAGAGAGCCTGTCCCGTACGCCGCGGCGGATCGGGATAATTTCACATGGCAAAAAATCATTCCAGTGTGTGGCTCCTCCGACATGCTCGATTTCATTGCGAAAAATGGATTATTTAACGTTCCAAGTATAAGGTTGCAAAATGGGGGTGGAAATACGGCATTTGCCCTATTTGGCATGGCCCTGATCTAAGTTTGATCGGATTAGGCGGTCCCAATCAATTCAGAATCCTAGTTGAGATACCCTTGAAAAAGGAAGAAGTCATATACCATTCACCTCCCCAAGAAAAAAAATGCCTGCCTCTCCATCACGAGAGGCAGGATTTTCAAAAAAATACCCCATCTGGAGTGGATGACCAAAACAGTCTGATTCTTCCCAATCAATAGTAGGAATAGCGGGTAATCTCTGTGCCACTGGGGCCTGATACGTTGCGACTGGTCACTTTTCCGGAAGAATCAAATTGGTAAGTCAACCCATAGGTAAACGTGGTCTCATGCTCTTCGATAATCACCTTTCCGGGCAGATGGGGCTGAATCAATAATGCAGGGATATCCTGATAATAGGGTACGGGATTGGTTTTTTCCAAGTAATCCGAATAGGTAATCTTTCGGATCACCTTATACTCCAAGTTGGAAATGGGCTCCATGGTGGTAATGGTGTGCACGTTTCCATTGTCATGGTAGGTAAATTCGGTGTACGATTTTACGGGATTTTGTGCGACGGCATTTCGATCCCGAACGGTAATCCCCAGAATTCGGTTTTCGGAGTCGAAAGTATACTCCTCACTTTCTACCTGATTGGTAGAAAACTGCTTGATGGTTCTGGCCAATACGTTTCCTTCATAGAAAAAAGTTTGATTGGTAGACTCTGGATTAGAATTGATTCTGACCAGTTGTCTTTTGTCGTCATAGAGGTAGGTGTAGGAAATTTCAGAGTTGCTGGCCTGAGGATTTTTGTGCACTATCCTATTGATTTTTCCATATAGAGAGTAGTCAAAACTTCTGAATTGAGTAAGCATTCCCTGGGTTTCAAAGGATTTCAATTTTCCACTGAGTTCGTCATCAATCAGCGTTATCTCGATTTGATCTGCGGTTCCGATCTTGAGATCAGATCCTACCTGTATAATTTTGAAATTCAGGCTGAGATTACCATTGTAAAGGAGATCATTTATAGGGTTGATTTGGAAGGAAACCTGCCGTGCCCCTCTCGTAACTGGAATTTTGAGTTCATTCTGAGCCGAAATTGCAGGGGTCGTTTCCCATCTACCGCTTAGCTCTCCTTGTTGTAATCTCAGGGTGATTTCAGAGTTGGCCCCGGCCAGTTTGTCCAGGTGAAGGATGACCTCAATTCCGGATGTTTGGGATTCCGAAAAACTCAGGGAAATTTCTTTGAAGTTGAGGTTGATGGGATTTCCCTGGGGAATTATTTCTTCCTGATCCTTACATGCCGACCCGAAAAAGAGTAAAGGAATGGCTAAAAAGGAAGGCAAAAAACGGGAGACCTCCAGCGGAAGTTTTCCCAAGTTGACTAGGTGAAACATTGAGTTGGTTTTTTTCATGGCAGTATTCTTACACGAATTGGAATTTTGTTTCAGGATGGAAAAGTGAGAGTCTGGGTTGCACCCAGAAGAAAAAATTCCTTAAAAATTTCTGATACCTGCCTGAGAATAAGGCTCTCATGTTGTCCTAGCTTGAGCTTTTCCTTCTTTTGGATCAAACAAAAAGAAAGAAGGAAGAGCTGTTCATTACACTATTGAGCTCAGGTTGATTAGTGACATGGCTTTTGTATATTTGTTTTTTAGTGTTTCATCAATCCAAAAAAAGAGCGAGACCAAAATGACCTCGCTCTTTTCATTTTATTTATACTCCTCTATCTGTCACAGGTTCAGAATCACCGTATCGATCACATGCACCACACCATTGGTTGCCTGCACGTCTGTGCCGATGATCATGGATTCTCTTCCTCCCAGATCGATCAATTTAGGACCTGACACATCCACAGTAACCTTATCTTCTGAGAACATGGTGATGTCACCGTTTGACAGGTCGGAAGAATATATTCTACCACCTGCAAACACATGGTATTTGAGTACACTGATCAAACCATCTGTACCGATAGCACCTACCAATTTACCCAAACTATCATAGCCCAATTCCTCCAATAGATTAAAAAACGCCTGATTGGTAGGCGCAAACACCGTAAGGTCATTGGTGGTGGCAAGCGCTTCTCTCAACCCGGCTGCATCAATAGCGGTCTTTAAAATGCTAAAATCTTGGTTGCCGTCTACCAGTTGCATGATGTTTTCAGCAGGAGGCAGTAATACCCGATCGATTCCATGGATCACCCCGTTTCGGGCTTGCTTATCCACCATCACGATGTTAGCCTCATTTACCTTTGCTCCTCCCATCAGGCTGATTTTTACAGCCGCACCGTTTAAAGTTGGAACAAAACCAGCAGTCAGATCGGTAGAAAATACGGATCCAGCCACGACATGGTAAAGCAGAATATTGGTCAGCCCTTCTACACTGCCAATATTGCCGGGATTCAGTCCCAAAGCTGCGAAAGCCGCATCAGTGGGAGCAAATACGGTCAGGTCATTTCTGGAGAAAACAGAAGCCAATCCTGATTTGCCCAGGGCTGCATTGAAGGTGGCGTAGGTAGCACCTGCACTTCTTCTGGCGTTCACATCCTGTCCCGCATCACCCTGTTCCAAAGTTTTTAGGACTTCAGGGATGGATTTCAGGTTGGATTGGGTAACAGGGTCAGTCTGCTCCCCGATTTCCGAACAGGAAACAATGATCAAAGCGAGGAACAAATACATCCCTCCTTTGATAAATCGGTTGATTGAAGTAGTCATTGGTTTTGAATGTTTATAGGTTAAACTATTAATTACCAATGAACTACATCATCCTATAGATGTTTTTTGAAGCAATAAAAAATGGGTTCAGATCACAAAAAACGAATTTCAAACCGCCAAAATTCAGGATGAATCGTCATACCTTCGGCTGGAACTCTATGGATAAATTCAATTCGAAAATCCTGGATTTCCTCCTTTTTTAAGACCAATGACTCGAAGGAAATGGCTTTTATATTTTTGGTCAAATCGTGATTCATTCTTTTTCAAAATTCAAAACAATATCCTTCCACAAAAAATAACTTAATCATAACCTTAGGAATCTTTATGGTTATGAAATATCCTTGAATTTTAATGTCAAAATCTAAATCAAACTTTATGGGAAAAATTTTACGTGCATTATGCCTGATCCTGTTTGCTTTTTGGGGCTTTTCAGCTCAAGCCCAACAGGTCTTTATCAACGAAATACATTACGACAATTCTGGCACCGATACCGGAGAAGCCATCGAAATTGCCGGACCAGCAGGGACTGACCTGACAGGTTGGTCCATCGTCCTCTACAATGGGGCCAACGGGGCAGTTTACAACACCCGAACACTCAGCGGAAGCATCCCGGATTCGGGGAATGGCTTTGGGTTTGTCGTCGCCTCCTATCCTACTGATGGAATTCAAAATGGAAGTCCCGATGGAATAGCCTTAATCAATAATGGGACAGTAGTTCAATTCTTAAGTTATGAAGGTACATTTACCGCGGTGGGTGGTCCAGCCAATGGACTGATCAGTACGGATATAGGCGTCACCGAACCAGGCACCACCCCTGTTGGATTCTCTCTCCAGCTAAGCGGCACAGGCAAAGAGTATACAGACTTTACCTGGCAAGCTGCTGCCACCAACACGTTTGGAGCGATCAATACCGGTCAAACTCTTGCTTCAGATCCGGTGGTTTTTGTCAATGAATTCCATTACGACAATGCCGGAAATGATGTCAATGAAGGGATCGAGCTAGCCGGTACAGCCGGATTGGATCTCAGCGGTTGGACGTTGGTCCTTTACAACGGTACCGGCGGTGCCCCTTATGGGGCCATCACTCTTTCCGGGGTATTCCCTAACCAAAACGGTGGATTCGGCACCCTGTTCTTTGCTGCTCCGGGCTTGCAAAATGGAGCTCCTGATGGCTTTGCCTTAGTGAATCCAGCCCATGAAGTAATTCAATTCCTCAGCTATGAGGGAAGCTTTGTGGCTGTGGGTGGTCCTGCAAATGGCTTGACCAGCGAAGATGTGGGCGCGAGTCAGGGAACTTCTACCCCTATAAACTTTTCCCTGCAACTCCAAGGGACTGGTACTAAGTACAATGACTTCACTTGGACATCCACCTCCATCGCAAGTACTTACAATCAAATCAACACAGGTCAGAGCTTTGGCGGTGAAGTAGTGGATCCGGATCCAGTCCTGATCACTATCGCAGAAGCCAGAACTAAGCCTCAAGGTGCTGAGGTCCTGGTAAAAGGTATTTTGACTGCAACGGATCAGTTTGGCGGTCCTGCCTTTATTCAGGATGCTACAGGTGGTATTCCTGTATTTGACACGCAAATACACGGCATGGGTGTCTTCCAAATTGGAGATGAAATCGAGATTTTGGCTTCATTGGGTGCATTTAATCAGCAAATCCAGCTGACCAACGTGACTGAACTAGAATTGATCAGTTCAGGAAATGCGATTTCTCCACGAGTGGTAAGCATTTCTCAAATCACTCCTGCCTTGGAGGGTCAACTGATTCAGATTCCGGCAGCATCTTTTGCTGTGCCAAAAGGATTGCTGTTCCCAGAGAGCAATTATGTGATTACCGACGGAACAGGAAATCTTCAGCTGAGAATCGACGGACAAGTCAACAGCCTGGTAGGAAGAGTTATTCCTACAGGCGCGCAAACTATCACTGGTGTTTTGGGTAGTTTCCGAGGTACTTTGCAGCTCTTCCCGAGATTTATTGCCGATCTTCCAGGCACCAATCCTTACGAAGGTGCCGGATCAGATATTCCTGCAGCAGAAACCCTGGATGTGATGACTTGGAACATGGAGTTCTTTGGATCTACCATAGCCACTTTTGGACCTTCAGACGTGACGCTTCAGGCTGCCAATGCGCTGAAAGTATTCCAAGCCACCCTTCCGGATGTGATTGCAGTACAGGAGATCAGTGATGAGAATCTTCTCTCAAGCGTGGTGGCACAGTTGCCGGGCTATGCAGTAATTTGCTCGGATCGATTCTCCAGATCATTTGAGGCTCCTGATCCAACTTTCCCACCTCAGAAGCTCTGCCTGATCTACAACACCAACGTGGTGGAAATCCTAGATTCCAAAGTGCTATTTGAGCAGATCTATGATGAAGCCCGATTGGGATTGAATAACCTTTTGGATGGGTATCCTACCGGAAATGCTTCTTCCTTCTGGTCCAGTGGCCGCTTGCCTTGGATGATTACTGCTATTGCGGATATCAACGGAGTGAAAGAAAAAATCAACTTCATCAATATCCATGCGAAGTCTGGTTCTTCAAACGAGGATCTGCTAAGAAGAAGGTTTGACAATAAAGCGTTAAAAGACACCTTGGATGCCTACTATGCGGATGAAAACATCATTTTGTTGGGTGATTACAACGATGATTTGGACGTGTCAATCGGTGGTGGTACCTCTACCTATGAGGTAATCCTTTCAGATTCTGATTTTGACGGTGTCACCGTTTCCCTGAGTGAGGCGGGTTTGAGATCATTTATCTTCAATGACAATGTGATCGACCATATCACGATTTCGAATGAATTGTATGACAACTACTTGGAAGGATCTGAGGTATTGTTTATTCCGTTCAACCTGATCGACAATTACGCCAATACGACTTCAGATCACCTTCCGGTATCAGTCAGACTGCTGGCTGGAGCTCCGCTGGTTTCTGATGCCGGTGAAGGTGGGGTGGTGTATCTTGGCTATCCTCCATTATCGAGCACAACCCTTCGTGCAGCTGATGCCACCGGAGGTAATGGTGCCTATACCTACACTTGGAGCGATGGACAAGTCGGACAGGAGATCACAGTTTCTCCTACAGAGACTACTACCTATACGCTAACCGTGACCGACGAAGCCGGAAATGTCTTCACCGATGAAGTCACCGTCTGTGTGGTGGATGTGAGAAGCGGAAACAAGGGAGACAAAGTAACCGTGTGCTTGCCGGCTGGAAACTCAGGTCGAAGCAATACCCTCAGCGTGGCATTGGAAGCTGTACCTGCACTTTTGGAAAAAGGAGCCACTTTGGGTGCATGCGGTGTAGTACCTTGCGGAACTGCAAGTGGTAGCACCGTGGATGCAGCGTTTATCTCTGCCAGCATAAGCAGAACCTTCCCTAATCCGATGGACAATCAGGTGAATGTGCAACTCGATCAGCCTTTGGATGTAGAAGTTTCTTATATCCTATTTGACGAGAGAGGCCAAATTCTACAAAGCGGTGTGGCTGCTTTTGAAAAAGGAAGAATGAACCTCGTGGTGAATGCCAATGGTATGAAAAACGGAATCTACTACTTACACCTGAACCAAGGTCAGGAAACCAAAGTAGTCAGACTCTTGAAACGATAAGAGATCCCAACAACAAGCAAAAGCCCGGTCTTTCGATCGGGCTTTTTGGTTGATGGGGGGGAATTTTTCTTTCCAAATGCCTAATTAGGGCTTTAAAATATTTTCATTTACACTCTTAAATCGCACCCCGAGAATGGCTTGTTCCTGAGCCCAAGGTCCTTCTTTTTTCTTTTATTCACCGGCATTTAACTTCGCAGCTCGACCTCACTGGAGTGAGTTCTTAGCTAATGCCTCAATATAACGCAGAAGCAAAGTTTACAGAAGCTCATTTGAGTTCTGGCGATTTGGATATTGGATTTAGCATTCAGTTTGAATGCCGGCATGGCCTGATTTTAACTTTTGATAAGTACCTTCCGATCGAGCAGGTTTCCCATTTGCATTGGGATACCCCAGGTAAAAGCGAAAGAGAAGTGTTTTGGGAAAGTTTTCACAGGATGCCTTTTAGCCCTAATCCATCGGGCGGCTTTATCCGTCCTGGAAGCTAAAAGGATTGAAAGAACATGGCAGATTTGAAAACCTGCCAGGGATATACCCTAGCTAAGAGTTTCTAAACAGAATCCTTGACAAATAAACGCGGGGTAAGTTGATACTAGGATAATGTGTATCTTGAACGCATCACCCAAAATTGACCATGAGCCAATTGGATTTGCTTTACCGCTACATGAAAGAGAGGACTGGTCTTTCCGAACAGGAATTTGTACCGATTTCAGCTTGCTTTCAGCCCTTTTCCTACAAAACCAATACGTTCCTGCTTCGGGAAGGAGAGGTATGTCAGCACAATTACTTTGTCACCAAGGGGAGTTTTCGAATGTATCATGTGAACGCCGAAGGCATGGAACTGACCCGGTACTTCGCATTTGAGAATAAGTTTGGCACCAATCTCACCAGTCTGATCGAGGGTTCACCCTCAATAGAAAATCTCCAAGCCATTGAGCCATTGGAGGTGCTCAGGATATCTAAATCAGACTTTTTCGGCTTGGTAGAAAACAATCCTCCCGTCAACAAAATCTACCGAAACATCCTCGAAAACGCCTACATCACTTCCCAAAAGCGGATCTATGATTTGCAGGGTATGACTGCCCTGGATCGCCTGCGATGGCTATTAGGGCAGTATCCAATGATTTTAACCCGAATTCCAAGTCGGATGATTGCTTCTTATCTGGGAATTACTCCCTATACTTTGAGCCGTCTCAAGGCGCAATTGTAAGTGGAAAGTCTTGCCTTAGAGCAAGTTTCAAGAAAATGGTCCTTGCTAATTTTGAGGCATAATCTCCCAAACCGATGAGCCCAAGATTTACAAAACTCACCTTTAGCTTCCTTCTTTTGATTTTTAGTCTATTTAGCATTTTGCCAACGTCGGCATTGGCACAGGGACCTCCTGCACCTCCTACCCCGGTTGAGTTGATGTTTGGTCACGAGCGATTGGATTTTCAGATGGTTTTCAAGCGTAATTTTGCCCCGCAAAGCAAATTCAGTCTCTTGGCCATTGCGGTATTTTCAGAGAATTATGTCAAGGAAAGACGTGTCGGTGATTCAATGGTTATGCCTTTTCAAGTCAATTATGCTTTAGGTAAAAAAGGCTTCTTCTTGGCTGCAGGGGCTGAGGCCAATTCAGTGGCTGGATTTGGTACTACTTTAGGATTGACACATGGGTATGCCAGTAAAAAATGGCTGGCCATCTCCGTGCTTAACTATCAGCTAGGCGAATCTAAAGACGTGAAGCTTTTTGGCCTCTACGAATACAAGCCAATGCTCAATGAGGCTTGGTCCATTTATTCGAGGCTTCAGTTTGTTTATAATTATACCTTGGCCGAGGACCACCACAACAGAAGCTTTCTTTACTTGCGTGCGGGACTTAAAAAGGGACCTCTTGGCTTTGGTATCGGTGCTAATTGGGACCAATATGGTCCAGATAAAATTTCACGGGACAACTACGGCTTATTTACCCGATGGGAGTTTTAACCAAAAGTCACAAAATCAAAAACCTGCCAAAAATCAGATTTTGGCAGGTTTTATTTTTGGTATTTAGTCAGTCTTCAACAGACCGCTTGAATCAAATTTCAAAAAAATTATACATCAAGGATCGATGCAGAATTTTCCGCTAACTTCCGCATATTGATCATTAAGAGTAGGATATCCATCTCCCGAAGCTTGAAACCTATAGCTCCCGGTGATTTTAGGGGTGACAGTTTCAATGATTAAATCTCCCCTATCTTGATTCTTTCCCCAATCCCGATTGGTTCTCCAGTCGTCATTAACTGATCCATTAAAGGCTATCAATCTTCCCACTGCACCCGTACTTGTAAGACCGGTTCCTGTTCCCGCGTTTCTAAAATCTATAGTTTTATTGGCTACCAAATTTGAAGCTGTTAACATAATCTGAACCACATAGCGTGTGCCACCTGATGTTCCATCGATCACCAGAGCAACATCCGATGCAGAATAGTTTGAAAATATCGTATTTGCGGCCACTTTTCTTCCTGTACCGGTAGCGGAACCAGGTCTGATTTGATCCCTCCAATAACTCGTAAGTATGGGTGCCTTAATGTCATTGACGCAAGAAGTAGAACCTGAGCCACCTCCTGTAGATCCACCCGTCGAACCTCCGCTATTTCCACCGGAGATAGGCGAACCAATTGCCCTATCTGTATCAAAATCAACAGAAAGAATAAAATCAAAACTTTGAGGCTGTCGGGTTCCTAAGGCTCGGGTAAATTTACCCTTTCCTGAAATATTGAATCTTCCTTTTCCTTCGTAAGAATCTTTTGCATTAACCGTAAGGCCTGAAAGACTGCCTGTTCCTTCGGGAAATTCTTGATAAGCACTCCCGAAATGCATATTTTCTCCCAAGTAATCATCCACTATAACATAATCCCCATTTTTCGTTGGAACGCTGATGGTATAATTATCGTCCTGAAATTGAAAACTCAAAGAAATATAATTCTGAGAAACATACAGGGTACTGAAAGTAGATGAACTTACAGGCAGTGAGGTACCACCCAGATTTAAATACCCTTCTATTTCTACCTGACTCAATGTGCCGTCACTATCGAAAAAATTAATAGAATAATAATCCACTTCATCCCCGATGAGCTCTTTGAAATACTCACAAGCGGAAAGAGGAAGGAAACTAAGCATCAAAACAAAACTTCTGATAAGAAGATTTTTAGCTTTTTTTGAAATGGAAATTTTCATTTGGTTGATTGAATTGTAGCTAGATATGATTTGGTTTGAGAAGAATCCTTGGGTTAGTGATTCCTCGATTTTTCTTAACACAATGTTCGATTCCAAACAGGGCCTCTTCCAATACCTATTTTTAGGTAATTTTTTGACAGTTGACTTAATAAATGATGCTGTTTATATATTAGGGGTGATTTCACCCAAGTCAATCCATTTTGCTTTCCACCTCCTATAGAATTTATTTCAAATTCTGTTTTCATGACTTCTTAAAGCGGCTTTGGCCTTTCATCAGGTATTCCGTTTGGATTTTCCTATTGCCGCTACTGATCTCCTGTAGCCATGAGGATAATCTTGGTCCCCGGTTCAGCATCTTTCCTGACCTAAATTATACTCCTGAAAATGCATGGGGAATATCGGACACTATCCGTCGGGACAAAATCCAATTCAATCCGGGGATTACCCGTAATCAATGGTGGTTGGGGATGACGATTGACAATCCTTCTGATTCCACCCGTCAATTCCTTTTTGTTCCCAACAATCCCCATATCAACCGAATTCTGGTATTCGAAAACAACTCTAGCATACCTTCTAAGGAATTGGGGGATTTTTTTCCTTTTGGACAAAGGCCTTTTCCAGACAGAGACTTGGTAATTCCACTTGTAATTCCCCCAAACAGCACGCAGCACTATCTAATGCTTTTGGACAAGGTGGGCGAAACCTTTCATATCGAACCTGAGGTTTTGGATTTCCAGACTTTTCATCAACGGAAATCGATCGATACATTGGTGATAGGCTTGTTTTTGGGCTGGATGGCCATCGTTTTCATTTTTGCCATCTTTTTTTCGACAGAACTCAAATCTTGGAGTGGGGCTATCTATGCAGCTTATGTCTTATCTATTTCCTTTTGGTTGGCTACCCATTGGGGATTGACCTTTCAGTATTTATGGCCGGAACAAATAGATTGGGTTGGAAAGGCCAGGCCCTTTTTCAATCTCCTTACCAATATCCTTATCCTGCTATTGGTGGTGATGTTCTTTCCCCCAAAGACTACAGGAAAAATTACAGCCAAACTGATCTGGGCGATAATTATCCTTCAGGTTTGCCTTATTCTATCCATTTTCTTGACCCCAAATGTTCTGAAAAATCCAGATGCAAAGGTGAATCTCCTTCAATTCACTTTAGTAGTGTCATTGGTGTCGAGCCTGTTGGTCTTGTATTATCCTTTTCAGCAATGGAAAGCCAAAGTCCCAATTGCGGGATATTATTTTGTAGGGATTGCCTTTTTGGTCCTTTATGGAGTCCTTATTCAGATCAACCAAAAAGTAGTTTCAATCGGATTACCCCATTATTTGTTGGACTTTGGAAGTGCCTTCGGCTTGATGGTGGAGACGGGAATTATCACAGCGGCTTTTGCCCGACGCGCTTCTTTATTTAAAAAGGAAAAGGAGAAACTGACCATTGAGATTTTGGAAAAAGATAAGCAGGTAGCTGATCAGTTGATCCAAGTGCAGGAAGATGAAAGGCAACGGTTGGGGAGAGATTTACACGACAGCATCGGCGGGATGTTGGCAAGCTTATATATCAAAACCGAGACGATATCGGACCACTATCCTGCTGGTCCCATAGAAGAACTGAAACAATTAATCCAACAAAGTATCCAAGAGGCAAGATCACTCAGTCACAATCTGACTCCTCACTATCTGGAGGAAAATGGCCTAGAAAATGTACTTAGGCTCCAACTTGAGCTAGTCATGCAGAAATATGAAATAGACTTTCATTTTTATTTTCAGGTAACCTCTACTTTACCCAAACCCCTGCAATTAATTTTGTATCGAATCTCCAACGAACTCCTGCAAAATATCGTCAAACACGCCGAAGCTACGGAAGCATTGCTGAGCATTTCGGAGCAAGAGGGTCAAATTGAACTGATCGCAGAGGACAATGGCAAAGGAATAGATTCCTCTTTGGCCTTTTCCGGGATAGGTTTAAAAAATATCAGGGAGCGAGTCAATTACCTAAGAGGCTCATTTGAGTTGGAGACAAACCAGACAGGAACCACCCTAACCATTATCATTCCGTTGCATGCTTAATTTCAGCGAGTTAAAAATAGTCCACATTGACGACCATTTACTATTTGCCCAAGGCATCTATTCGCTTCTGGGCAATGAAACCTTTATTGAGGAATTGATTCATGCGGAGAATTTCCAACAGGGTCTGAGAATCTCCAAAGAAATTCAGCCTGATATCATTCTCTTGGACTATTTTCTTCCGGATTCTAAAGGAATTGATTCCATTAGGCAACTGAAATCTGAATGCCCAAACAGTAAAGTGATCTTATTGACCATGGAAACCAATCCTGAGGTGATGAAAAAATGCAGAAAAGAAGGTGCTATTGGATTCCTGCCCAAATCTATAAGCAAAAAAGAGCTTTTGGATGCTTTGAGAAATGCAATGGAAAATTTGGCTACTTTTCCTCCATCTCCAACTTTAATTCCAAGCTCCACAAAGTCTTCTTCAAGGTTAAATATCCTCAGCAAGCGGGAAAAACAGATTGCAAACCTTGTAGCAGAGGGTTTTACATCATCAGAAATCGCAGAGAAATTATTTTTAAGTGATTTGACAGTGAATACCCATCGGAGAAACTTAATCCAAAAATTGGGATTGAAGAACTCTGCCCAATTGGTGGCATTTATAGAAAACCTGAAGTTTTCAGAGTCTTAATGATCAGTGTGATCAAACTGAGTCAATCTATTTTTTCAAGAACTGATTTAAGAAAACCCAACTCTTCAAAGGATTTTCCCTGGTAGAGTTGGGTTTAATTTCCTTAGCTCATTACTGAGCCAAATATCCTCCGTCTACTGCATAATAGGATCCGGTGACAAAGGATGACTTGGGTGAGCTTAACCACAGGATCAATTCGGCTACTTCTTCAGATTTACCCAATCGACCGATCGGGTGAAGTGCTTCAACCTGTTTTAGCGTAGCCTCATCCAACGCATTGGTAAGCAGAGGAGTCATGATATATCCCGGACCGATGGAATTGACCCGTATATTCATCGTAGCGTATTCCAGTGCAGTAGCTTTGGTAAGTCCCACTACGCCATGCTTTGCAGCCACATATGCCGGTGAAAAACGTGTTCCTGCCATACCCAAGATCGAAGCGATATTGACGATCACTCCTCCCCCATTTTTCTGCATA
The DNA here is from genome assembly GCF_014324365.1 of Algoriphagus sp. AK58. Classification (GTDB taxonomy): domain Bacteria; phylum Bacteroidota; class Bacteroidia; order Cytophagales; family Cyclobacteriaceae; genus Algoriphagus. Next base: position 175,494 of record NZ_QEIG01000014.1, on the reverse strand, counting down.
GCGGGCAGTTGGTAGTGCATACCATAGAAGACCCCCGAAAGGTTGATATCGATGACTTTTTGCCATCCTTCCAAAGGGTAATCTCCTGTCATACCCAAGGGGCCTCCGATTCCGGCATTGTTGACGGCGATATCCAGCTTCCCATATTTTTCAACAGTTGCTTTTACCAATGCGTCGTTTTCTGCGGGTTTTGATGTATCAGCTTTGAAAAAGAAGGCTTCTCCACCTTGGCTTTTGATTTCTTCGACGACTGCTTTTCCATGCTCTTCCTGAATATCCGATACGACTACTTTTGCCCCTTCTTGGGCAAATAGAAGCGCGGCTGCCTTTCCGATTCCAGAACCGGACCCCGTGATAATGGCTACTTTATTTTCTAAGGTTTTCATAAAAAAGGAAGTTTTATTGGGTTGAGTTTTACTTGATCCATTTGAACCACATCTTCCTGATTTTACGAAATCCCAGAGTCAAAAGCATTCATTTTCGCGGTTTTTTAGGGTGTTTATGATATAAATCATGCATTAAACCCAAAAAGAAAGAGGAGACTTTATCGATCTCCCCTTTACTGGTATTGCGTGCTACTTTTTGATGGTAAAGTAGCAGTTCATCGGGTCATGTTCCAGCCTGTTTTCTTTGATTTGGGTAAATCCTGCAGATTTTAACATCCTAGTGGCCTGTTCTACTCCCCAAAGGGTACCTAGCCCCATACCACCCTGTGCCAAGGAGACTGTCATACAATGCATGGTAGAAATGGTGTATAGCAAGGGAGAAAAGGGATGATCCAAATTGTTTTGAACCTCTTCAGATCCGTCAATGTCCTGCATCAGAAAATCTCCGTCCTCACTTAGGCTGTCAAAAATTGTTTCCAAAACCAAATCCGGCCTGGCCTGATCGTGAATGGCATCAAAAGCAGTAATCAAATCAAATTTTCCGCTGGGCCGATACCTGGTCAAATCGGCCTGTTCAAACTGAATGTTGGTCAAACGCTTTTCCCCAACCTCTTTTCTGGCGTTCTCCAGGGGTTCATGGCAAAGATCAATTCCCAAAAACTGAGATTTGGGAAAAACCTCCGCAAGTTTGATTATGGCCCTTCCCCTGCCACATCCGATATCCAAGACACGGATACCCCTCTTCAGCCTCTGATGTAGGCCAGGAATCAATGGAATAACTTTGTCCAGGAGAGGCTCAAGAATAGTTTGTCCACTATCTTCAGCCATCACTTCATGAAATCTGGGGTAAGATGAATAAGGTACTCCTCCCCCGTTTTTAAAACAATCAATGACCTCTTGCTCTACTGAAGCCAACACAGGAATGTACTGTGTATACAACGCGATGTTGTCGCTTCCTTGTTTTCGGGTCAAAAATGCGGCATGCTCATCTGGTAGAAGGTATTCTCCTGTTTCCAGATCAAGCTCCACAATTTTTCCTACTGCCATAGCCTTCAGCCATTCCCTGACGTAGCGTTCATTTAGACCCGAATGTTCCGCCAGCATTTTGCTGTCAAATTTTTTCAGCTCGGACATCTGATCAAAAAGACCTGTCTGATGTCCTATGGAAACCATCATGGACAACGCTCCTTTGTTGATCATATCGACGAGTGATTCGGCAAAGCCCTCGGCCTTGACCAGATCAATTGCACATCCAGAACACATCGCTTACCTAACCATACGGACTTTCAATTCCAGATCTGAGGTTCCCAACTCAGGACCAATAAAATTCAGCTCCACCCTTTTGGCAAGAATCAGCTCACCGGGCTTTAGGCTTTGCACCTCAAAATCAAAAATCTGATTGGGGTATTCGATTGAGATTATTTGGAAGGATGAGTTGTCATTCAGCATCTTCCAAGAACCCAGTTGAGTTTCTCCGGATCTTTGAATCAGGAAAGATCCATCTTCAAACAAGCGTATTTTCTCCTTATTCCAATTCACGGGTCCAAGGATGGTGCTTTCAAGGTACGCTTTCGCTTCGGCTTCGGCGATTTCATTGGAAAAGCCAAAAACTTCAACCCCCAATTCCTCTAGGCTTACGTTTCGCCCATCAAGCCTTACTTCAATAAATTCGTTGGCGTCTGGTACCCATTCTCCTAAAAGAGCATTTTGGTTTGGAGAAAAGTCATTTTCCGAATCGCAGGAAAACAAAGACATGAGCAGGATCAAAAAGAACACTGCATCATAATGCAAGCTGTTTTTCATAGTAAATAATAAGTTGGTTTAAAATCTCGCGTTCTAAAACCAGAAAAATGCCAGGCTAAAAAATGCCTCATTAGAAGCGAAAAAAGGGATTTGCCAAAAAACAACTGATCTAAAATCGGACACTTGTGTTCGGTTGGATACATTTTTCCAAGATAAAAAAGAATAAATACCTGAAAATCTTGCAGTTTGATAATTAGCACGGATATTTCTATATCTGTTTTGAATAAAAAAACCGACCAAACTATGAAAGCTAAATTTTTCCTTCTCCTACTTACAGGCCTTGCTGTAGGCTCCTGCCGAAATTCAGAGGGCACTTCCGATAATCGCTATTCCGAAGAGCGTGAACTTGACGGAGTATCCAGACTCCGTATCAACGGCGTATTTAACCTTTACCTCACCCAATCAGATCAGGAAAGTATTACTATGGATGGGAGTTCTGAACTTGCAGAGCACCTTAAAATCACTCAGGACGGTGATCTGTTGATTTTAGAGATGGAAGAATTCAATTCGAGCATTTTTGACAACAAGGAACTTCGGGTCGATCTATCCATAGCCAGTCTGAAAGAATTTGAATTTGATGGGGTGGGAAATATCCAGACTACCGGCTCATTTATCGTGGATCAAGTCAAAATCAATGGAGATGGAGTGGGAAATTTGAAATTGGAATTTGAGGCCCAGCAGTTGGACGCTAACCTCAATTTGGTGGGGAAAATGGAACTAAAAGGAAAAGCGGACCGTGTTTCGATCAAAAACGAAGGAATAGGCAGCATCGAGGCCTCGAAACTCATTGCCCAAGATATGGATTTGGTGAGTTCGGGCATTGGAAAAATGGACGTGCACTGCGAAGGAAATCTATCAATGAAAGTAGATGGCATCGGCAAAGTGACCTACAGCGGCAATCCTAATGTGACCAAGAAAGAGGTAAGTGGAATCGGAAAAGTGGAACCGAAATAATCAGCTTAAGAAATTCTCTGACCAAAAGTCAGCAGTGTGTGATTGGGGTCTAATAGTGAAAATTCCTTTACTCCCCAATTCTTTACTTCTAAAGAACCATTTGGGTGTATGGCTACTCCTCTATCCAAATACTCGTGATAAAGCTCTTCGATTCCTTGTAGGATTCGGATATAGATCATGGCATAATTGGTGAGCGGATCCAGATCCGGAAAGCTGAAAAAGTGGATTTCAGCCGGTCCTTTGGACATGATCAGGTACTCTGGATAACGGCTTTGGGTCATAAACATAAGTTGATCTTCATAATATTGCCGAGTCTGTTCGAGGTCGATAGCTGGAAGTTTGGGGACAATCTGAAACTTAATCATGCGGACGATGGACAAGGGTACTCCAAGTTCCCAACTATCTTCCTGTAATCCTAATCTAATGTAGATACCCAAATCAACTTCGAAGAACCTGTTTTACCGAAGAGCATTTTGTTTTTTCCTCATTTCGGGTGATTTTCGGGCAATGACTTCACCCAATCCTTTAGATTCGATTCGGCTCAATTTTTCTCAGGGAGATTTAATCTTGCTCAACTTAGCGCTAGCGCTTATCATGTATGGGGTCGCTTTGGATCTGAAGTGGCAGGATTTCAGGTATTTGGTCAAAAACCCCAAGAGCTTCTTTCTTGGTGTTTTTTCCCAGTTTCTTTTCTTGCCATTTCTGACTTGGATTTTAATTCATTGGATTCAGCCCCCTCCGAGTGTTGCACTGGGAATGTTTTTAGTAGCAGCCTGCCCGGGAGGAAATGTCTCTAATTTTCTAACCAACCTGGCCAAGGGAAACACTGCGCTATCTGTCAGTCTTACAGCCTTTTCCACTCTTGCTGCTATCTTGGTCACTCCTCTGAATTTCACACTTTGGGCAGGACTTTACGAACCCACTTCTCTGTTGCTCCGAGAGATTAGCTTGGACATCGGTGAAGTCTTTTTCACGGTGGGAATCATTTTGGGAATCCCCTTGATATTGGGAATCTTAACACGCCAGAGACTACCCTTTTGGGCAGATAGAGCCTCTAAGCTGCTTAAACCTCTCAGCATCCTGATATTTGCAGCTTTTGTCATTTTAGCCTTTGCCGGCAACTTTGACTTGTTTTTAACCTACATTGGAATGATTTTTTTATGGGTTTTGGCTCATAATTTTGTCGCCTTGTCTGCTGGATATATTACCGGAAAACTTGGAAATCTACCACTGCCTGATGTAAAAACGCTCACCATCGAAACGGGAATCCAAAATTCTGGCTTGGGGCTGGTGTTGATTTTCACGTATTTTGAGGGCCTGGGAGGAATGGCGATCATCACCGCTTGGTGGGGTATTTGGCATTTGATTTCCGGGATGACCATTGCCAGCATTTGGAAAAAAAGCTCATGAAGGATTTTGTCAACGCTATTTTAAGGCTTTTGGTTAAAGTGGCCCTGCATGGTTACTTCAAAAAAATCATTGTCAAAGGAAAAGAGAACTTACCCAAAAATTGTCCGGTAATTTTGGTTGCCAATCATCAAAATGCCTTGATTGACCCCCTTTTGTTGGCTACCCATACGCGGCTGAATCCCTATTTCTTGACCCGCGCCTCGGTTTTCAAAAACCCGATTGCGGACAAACTCCTGCGTTTTATCCGCATGCTTCCCGTTTATCGGGTCAGAGATGGATTTTCCACCATCCAGCAAAATCAGCAAACATTCGAGCAGACGAATGAAGTATTAAGGAAAAACGGTTGTGTGATCATTTTTGCCGAAGGCAGTCATAGCCTAGTGCGTAATGTAAGACCTTTGAGCAAGGGATTTACGAGAATGGCTTTTGGACTACTGGAAAAATATCCCGACTCAAAGCCGGTCATATTACCTGTAGGAATAGACTTCAGCGCTCACAAACGCTCAGGAAGTATAGTTCGACTCACCTTTGGAAAATGCATTCCGGTGGACATGCCTCCCTCCCAATCCGGAAAGTTGACCAAAAAAGTGGAAGCTGCGCTTAAGTCTTTGGTAGTGGATATTCCTGATGAAAACTACGAGGAGAAATTACAGGAATTACTCGTGCAAGGCGTAGATGTCAGTGACAAATCCGAAGTAGATCAATATGTAAGTACAGGAAAAATAACCTCGAAGGTTTACCCCATCAGCTCCTTGACCAACAAAGTGATGAAGATTTTTCATCTTCCTTTGTACTGGATTTGGCTTTGGATACAGCCCAAGGTGAAAGATGAGGTTTTCACCTCTACCTGGAAGTTTCTGATAGGATTTGTATTGGCTGTTCCCTATTACCTTATCCTCTTTAGTTTGGCATTTCTCCCCGGTATTGGCACTTGGGCTTTGGCGTTTTTGATCATGGCTTGGATTTCCCTTTGGACAAATAAGAATCCACAGGAGTAAAAAGAGGTGATGAAGAAGTGTTAGGTCACCATTAGCAGAAAAAAAATGGTTTTTTTCTGAAAAAGATCGCCTAAACCTTAACGTATCCCTTCACATACCATCGAAAAAAGATGGCGTGAAACCAAATAATATTTGGCTTTGTTTTTACCTTTGAATTCTGAATTTAACCCAAACGTAACTTACCATGACTGAAGACTTTCTCCCCATCAACGGGACGGATTACGTAGAGCTATACGTAGGCAATGCCAAGCAAAGTGCTCTCTTCTATCAATATGCCTTCGGATTTGAACTGATCGCTTACTCCGGACCCGAGACCGGTGTGAAAGACCGTGCATCCTATGTGTTGAAGCAAGACAAAATTCGATTGGTCCTCACTTCCCCTCTTTCTTCTGAGCATGCAATCAATCAACATATTCTAAAGCATGGTGACGGGGTAAAAGTGTTGGCTCTTTGGGTAGACGATGCGGAGAAATCCTGGAAAGAAACTACTTCCCGTGGTGCCGTGTCAGCCGGTGAACCTACCGTTTTGAAGGACGAAAATGGAGAAGTAAAAATTGCCAGCATCAAAACCTATGGAGATACCATCCACACCTTTGTAGAGCGAAAGAACTACAAGGGCGTGTTCTTGCCAGGCTTCAAGCCAAGAAAAAGCACCTATCAAGCCACGCCAATAGGTCTGAAATACATTGACCACTGCGTAGGCAATGTGGCTTTGGGAGAAATGAACAAATGGGTGAAATTCTATGAAGAGGTAATGGGCTTCAAGCTTTTGATCACCTTCGATGACAAAGACATCTCCACGGAATACTCCGCCCTGATGTCCAAGGTGGTTTCCAACGGAAATGGCTATATCAAATTCCCAATCAACGAACCAGCAGAAGGAAAGAAAAAGTCACAGATTGAAGAGTATTTGGATTTCTACGGAGGAGCGGGAGTTCAGCACATGGCTATTGCTACTGATAATATCATCCACACGGTGAGTGAGTTGAGACGAAGAGGTGTGGAGTTTTTGGAAGTGCCTGCGACCTATTATGATGATCTGCTAGACCGAGTCGGAAAAATCGACGAAGATCTTCAGCCACTAAAAGACCTCAACATCCTGGTAGACCGGGACGAAGAAGGTTACCTGCTTCAGATTTTCACCAAACCAGTTCAGGACAGGCCTACCTTATTCTTCGAGATTATCCAAAGAAAAGGAGCGACTTCTTTCGGCAAAGGTAATTTCAAAGCCCTGTTTGAAGCGATTGAAAGAGAACAGGAACTGAGAGGTAACTTGTAAGGCCATACTTTAGAAGTTAGACACAAAACGTTAGACTTTAGAAGCAAGAGGCTGGACGCAAGAATTTAAAGTCTGAAGTAAAAATCTTAATGAACGAGAAAAGCCGGGCAAAACCCGGCTTTTCTTGTTTTCTTTTCCGCAGACCTAGGGCATCGAATGGAAAACTTTTCCAAAGTTCCAAACTTTGGAAAAAGTTGAAGGATTGAAAGCCTCTAGAATCTTGTGTCTTATATTTAATTTCTAGGGTCTTTTGTCTAAAATCTACTTATACAGCTTCTCATGCATTTTTCTCAGCTCTTCCACTGCGATTTTGATGATTTGCCGATCATAAGTTATGAGTCCATTGGTTTCTATTTCCACATCCGTCGTCTGGGTATAAACAGCTGCAGCCAATCCTCTTGGGATATACTTGGCCAAATCATCAATCAAAATCGAATATCTTGCCTTCAGTTCTTCTGCAGTAGTAAAGCTCTGATAGCCCCAATTGTCCTTTTGTTGCCAAGTATGTCCCTCCAGAGGTAATCCGAGCCCTCCAAATTCTCCCAACACCATAATGGATTTTTCTCCAAAAATCTTTGGATCAGGCATCACCGGATCGGGATAATTATGCAAATCCAGAATATCTCCCACCACCGTGGAGCCTTCCATTTCAAAGTTTCCCCCAGAAGCTGAATTGATCAGACGTGTCGGATCTAATTCACGGGTCATTTTGGTAATTTCTCCGGTTTTGAATTGGCCCCAAGCCTCATTGAAAGGCACCCACACGACGATGGAAGGAAAAAACTTGAATTCATGGATGATTTCTTTCCATTCGGTTTTGAAGATGGCTTCAGATTCGGCAGTTCTCACTTTTTCCACTCCTTCGCGAATTACACCGGGACGCACTTCCCAACGGTTGCCCATATCTCCACTTGGCATGTCCTGCCACACCAGCATGCCCAAACGATCTGCGTGGTGGTACCATCGGGCTGGTTCTACTTTCACATGCTTTCGGATCATATTGAAGCCCATTTCTTGGGTTTTCACAATATCAAAGAGCAAGGCTTCGTCAGTTGGGGCGGTATACAATCCATCCGGCCACCAACCCTGATCCAAAGGACCATATTGAAAAAGAGGCTTTCCATTCAAGAAAAGGCGCTGAAACCCGTCAGAAGTTTTTGCCATCCGAATATCCCTGTAGGCTGCATAAGAATTGACTTCTTCGATCAGCTTTTTTCCCTCAACTAGCCTTATCGAAACCTCATATAAAAACGGAGAATCTGGAGACCAGGCTTTAGGTGAGTTCAATTTGACTGGAAGAGGTGTACTGACTTTCCCTTTGAAGGACCCAATGACCGTTGTTCCTTCTTTGACAAGAACTTCCACTTCTTGTGTAGGCTTTGCCCCTGTAATTTCCGGATAAAACACCTGTACCCCATTTTCCCAATCTGTATTGGAAAAAACAGAGGTAACATAGCTTTCAGGAACAGTTTCTACCCACACTGTCTGCCATATTCCCATGACAGGGGTGTACCAGATGCCTTTTGGTTCTTTAACCTGCTTGCCTCTTGGCTGAGGTCCTGAATCACTGGGATCCCATACTCTGACACGGATTTTTTGAGTTTTTGCTTTTACCAATTGATCCGTGATATCAAAAGAAAACGCATCATATCCACCCTGATGCTTGCCCACAGCAACTCCATTTACCCAAATTTCAGCTTCCCAATCCACCGCACCAAAATGAAGAAGCACCCTCTTGCCTTTTCTGTCCAAGTTTAGATCAAATGATTTTTCATACCAAAGCTCATTGTCCGGTCCCACCGTCTGCTGAACTCCGGACAAATAGGATTCTACCGGAAAAGGAACTGTAATCTTACCGGCAAAACCAGTTTCAGGAAGGCTTCCCTTTGGCAGAATGGCAAAGTCCCACTGACCGTTGAGATTTTGCCAACTGGGGCGGACCAACTGAGGCCTCGGGTATTCAGGGAGGGGAGCTTGTGGATCGACCTGATCAGTCCAAGGAGTCTTGAGTCTGGCTGTTTGTGAAAAAGTCCAATGACTGGTAAACACAACTAGGAGAAAGAGAAATTTTCGCATAGTGCAGGGGGTTAGGGTTTATTGAAATCAATGAAAATCAAACCACAACACCATTGGGCTGACTGTCAAATCCTTGCTAGATGTTGCGGAAGGCAATCCCGAAGGAGCATCAAAAGTAGAAAGCAGAGAAATGCTTGATTCTGGACCTGCAAACAAAAAGCTTAAGTCAGACTTGGTGGGTATGGAGGATTGGTTTTTTAAATCCCCAACTTTAAGAATCAAATTGGGGGTTTCTGAACGAATCGCCAAAGCAACAGCTTCAAACTTCAGATTAACCCGTTCGATACCCGGAAGGAAAAAAGGATCAAATTTATCGGAACCATCCTGGTTATTGCTCCATACTCCATTTACCTGCCCTTTTGCATTCCAATCCAAAGTCATTAATTCCTGATTGGGAAAGTCAAAACCCAAACCAATCGAAGCCGCAGGTTTCAGATCAAAATTTCCGTTTGCCTCCATTTTTAAATGCCCTGAGCCCATCACAGTCCAGGTCAAGGTACTTGGCCAAGGGACATAGGCGGATTGGATTTGAATCGAACCATCTTTAAGTTTTTTCCAAGAAACGGTCTTAAATCCACTGTCCATTCCTTCGGTGCCAGGTACTTGAGCAAATGTCAGCACATGCATCCCTATTTTAACTTTGTCAAGTGTTCCCCGGGATTTTCCAAAAACAAATAATTTCTCTCCCACCTGCACGTGCAATTCAGTGGTGGACTCCCTGACTTTGATGTGTTCAGCATTGAATCCTTTTTCTTCGGTTGAAAAGCCTTTTTCAAGGATTAAATCAATAGAATTAGCCTCTTTAGGACTCAATTTATTTTTAGTCCTGTCAGCATTTGAGTGAATGAAAAGGACGATAGATATGGTTAAAGCAAAAGTTAATTTTGCTGCTAAAGAGGAAAGCATGTGATTTTTATGGGCAATTGATCTCCTAAAATAGGTTTTATCTCAACTAATAAAAACCAAAAACCTTTTAATTCCCTGTCTTTGGATATTCAGACTATTTCAAAGATCATTTTCCAAGGTAGAATGGCATATTTTGACATTTTCTATAACTTAGACCACACAGAAATTTTTAACCAAAATGAGTTCTATCGACCCTGCAATCTTAAGCAAAGCCCAAAGTTGGCTTGATGGCAATGTAGATGCTGAAACCAAGGCATCTATCCGAAAATTAATCGCTGAAAACCCAACCGAATTGGTGGATTCCTTCTACCAAGACCTTGAATTCGGTACAGGAGGCCTACGAGGCCTTATGGGTGTGGGTACTAACCGAATGAATGTCTACACCGTAGGGATGGCTACTCAAGGATTGGCAAATTACCTCTTGCAATGCTTTCCAGGACAAGAAATCAAAGTCGCCATTACTCACGATAGCCGGATCAACAATACCCTGTTTGCAAAGACCACAGCAGATGTATTGACTGCCAACGGAATACATGTGATGTACTTCCGAGAGATGCGTCCCACTCCGATGCTTTCTTTCGCTGTACGGCATTTTGGATGTAAATCCGGTGTGATGATCACCGCATCCCACAATCCCAAGGAATACAACGGTTACAAAGCATATTGGGAGGACGGAGCACAGGTGGTGGCTCCTCACGACAACAACATAATCAAGGAAGTACAAAAGATCACTTCTTTCGACCTGGTCAACTGGAATAAAAATGACGACCTAATTCACTATATCGAAGAAGATTTCGATGCGATTTACTTGGAAAAAGTGAAGGGGCTAAGCTTGGCAAAAGCCGAAATCCAAGCCCAAAAATCCATGCCGATTGTTTTCTCTCCGATCCATGGAGCTTCCGGCAAAATGGTTCCGGCAGCATTAAAAGCCTTTGGATTTGACAATATCCATGTAGTCAAAGAGCAGATCGAACCAGACGGCACATTCCCAACCGTTATTTATCCCAATCCTGAGGAAGCTGAAGCCTTGACGCTTTCTATTGAATTGGGGAAAAAGGTAGGTGCAGAATTGGTCCTTGCCTGTGACCCTGACGGAGACCGCTATGCGGCAGTGGTGCCAAATGAAAAAGGTGAATTTGAACTTTTGAACGGAAACCAAACCGGCACACTCCTCTCCTATTATTTGCTATCCCGATGGAAAGAAGCCGGGAAACTCGATGGCAAACAATTCATGGTCAATACCATCGTGACCACCGAGTTGATCAATGAAATCGCTACAGGCTTCGGAGTGAAGTGTTTCAATGTTCTTACCGGTTTCAAAAACATCGCAGCCATCATCCGTGACTTAGAAGGAAAAGAAACGTATATCGGTGGCGGTGAAGAATCTTATGGTTACCTGGTGGGTGATTTCGTCCGGGATAAGGACGGAGTCAGTGCCTGTGCCATGGTAGCAGAAGTGATTGCCTACTACAAAACAAAGGGCAAAAACGTATTTCAGGTTTTAGCTGAAATCTACAGCCAATTTGGTTTCTATAAGGAGTCTCTGATCTCTGTGACCAAAAAAGGAAAAGACGGAGCCGAACAGATCCAAAAACTGATGGCAGACTTCCGCACTAATCCACCAAAAGACATGAATGGTTCAGAGGTGGTCAAAATCGTGGATGTGAAAAATTCGACCGTCACCCATGTGAAATCAGGCCAAGTAGAAAAACTGGATATGGACAAGTCTAATGTGATGCAGTTCTATCTTGCTGACGGTAGCAAAATATCCGCCCGTCCCTCAGGTACCGAACCCAAGATCAAATACTATTTCTCGGTAAATACTCCTCTGGTAGACCCAAAGGACTACCGAAAGGTAGAAGCTCAACTGGTGGAGAAGCTCGAAGGCTTAAGGGCATATTTCAGCTAATCTGAACCCAATTCAAAAATTGAAAGGCACCGAAGTGATTCGGTGCTTTTTTATGATGATTCAATTCGTAGAGAAGATCTATTCTTTTCCCAAATGAATCAAAGCATCTCCTACGTTGATGACAGGATTGTTATTGAGGCCGATGACATGTCCGTTGGTTCCCGCTTTTACAGGGACAATCACCTGCCCATAAGGATCCGAAACATGAGCGATCACCTCTCCCTTTCGCACAAAATCCCCCAGTTTAACCGAGCAGGAAAAAATTCCTGAAGCTTTAGCCCTAGTCCATTCGCTATCCTTTAGAATGATGGTGTTTTGAGGCAGTTGAGGTGCATTGATCATTTCCAAATGATGAAGTAGGCGCTTGGTACCTACAATTCCTTCCTCAATGGCATATTGATCTAGGCGCATAGATTCTCCCCCTTCGTAGACCAAAAGATGCTTACGGCTTTTATAGGCTGTTTTTCGAAAAGACTTTTCAATATGCTTGGAATGAACCACGTAATGAGTCCCAAAAGCTTTCGCTAATTCAAGTCCTACCTTATCCTTAAAATCGACACGAATCTGCGGGTGATTGGAGAGCATCCTGCCGCCTGTGTGAAAATCAATCCCAAAATCAATGAGTGGAATGACCTCTTCACTCAGTATAAATGCAATGCGGGAGGCCAATGAACCTTTTTTACTGCCGGGAAAACTCCGATTTAAATCCCGGCCATCAGGAAAAGTCCTGCTGTTGGATAGAAATCCATAAATATTAACCAACGGAATGATAATCAGCATCCCTCTTTCCAACTCCAAACGTTGATCAAATTCCTCAAGGATTTTTTTTGCTGTTACCACACCGTTGATTTCATCCCCATGGACTCCACCGCTGATCAATACCACAGGCCCTTCATTTTTGGAGGATCTGATAAAAATGGGCAGATCGATCACCGTATGGGTGGGAAGTTTAGCGATCGGCAATTCAATATTCACTGACTGACCGGGACGTACCCGGACTCCGTTGATTTGAATTTCTTTCATGTAAAGGGGTAAGAGATCTGTTGATCCATTTCACAATAGCACAAAATCTTGTTTACTTCGCAGCACAAGTCTTGGCCCATGAAGATACAAGAAAACATTTCCCTGAAACCGTTTAATACCTTTGGAATCGATAAAAAAGCCCAATTTTTCACTAAATCAAGCTCAGTTGAGGAGTTGAAAGAAGCGCTTTCTTGGGCAAAGAGCAAGAATCATTCTATATTAATTCTCGGCGGAGGAAGCAATATTCTCCTTACTAAAGATTTTCAGGGCTTGGTCATTAAAGTTGAGTTAAAAGGAATTCAGGTTCTATTGGAGGATGAAAACCACCTTGTGGTAGAAGTTGGCGCAGGGGAAATCTGGCATGATTGGGTCATGTATGCTTTGGAAAAAAACTGGGCAGGCCTAGAAAATTTGTCCCTAATACCCGGAACAGTCGGAGCCTCCCCTATGCAAAATATCGGAGCCTATGGAGTTGAAATCAAAGAAGTATTTCACAGTCTCACTGCACTAAACAAAGAAACGCTGGAGATGGAAACATTTGATTCAGCAGCCTGTAAGTTTGGTTACCGTGAAAGTGTTTTCAAGCATGAATTGAAAGACCAATACATCATCACCTCAGTCAGATTCAGATTGTCCAAAACACCTCACTTTCATGTAGAATACGGAGCTATACAGGATGTTCTTCGAGAGAAAGGCATAGAGGAATTGAGTATCCGTGATGTTAGCGAGGCGGTGATCCAAATCAGGCAGTCCAAATTGCCTGATCCAAAGGAAATAGGAAATGCAGGTTCATTTTTTAAAAACCCCACCATTCCTGCCGGACAGTTTGAAAAATTAAAGTTGGATTTCCCCAACCTTCCCGGATATCCCGGAGAAGGAGGAGTGAAAGTTCCAGCCGGTTGGTTGATCGAACAGGCGGGATGGAAAGGCAAGCGCTTAGGTGACGTTGGGGTGCATGCTAAGCAGGCACTTGTGCTAGTCAACTATGGAAAAGGAACCGGTGAGGAAATCAAAAGCCTATCCGAACAAGTCCAAGCCTCTGTACGAACTAAATTTGGAATCGAATTGAATCCGGAAGTGAATTTTATCTAAATCAGTGGATCATGCACCTCCAGATTTTTGGAGTAACGATCCACCGAAACCCCAAATTTTTTCAGAAAGTCCACACCTTCATCAGATCCAATCCCTTTGTACTCGGCATAAGAAAAAAGGTACACCACTTTTGAAATTCCCATCGAGAAAATAATTCTTGCACAAGCAAGACAAGGTGCCAAGGTGACATAGAGCGTGGAGCCTTCCACGGAGGTATTATTTTTCACTGCATAAAGAATGGCATTTTGCTCTGCATGCAAAGCCAAAGAGCAGCTCCCTTTGGAATCTCTTGCACATCCATGTTCAGGAAATTCCACATCGCAATTGTGAGTTCCTGCCGGAGGTCCATTATAACCAATAGAGATGATACGGGTATCCTTAGTCAATACTGCACCCACGTGTTTTTTGATGCAATGCGATCGTTTAGCCAAATTCACGGCTAACTCCATAAAAATATCGTCAAAATCAGGTCTGCTCATGGTATACTTTTGTCAAAAGTAACATTCCAAAATCGAGTCAAAAAATGATTGTGACATTTGAGACAGTTTTTTCGTTACTAAAGAAAAATTATCTTTCCTTATCCAGTAATTCAAAATTCTGAGCATCAAATATGAAGTTGAGCTTTCGCCTGATAGTCACCGCAGCAGTTACTTCTCTTTTCTTTTCCTGCAGTTCGATTGAAGTGTTTAAAGAAAATACAGAAATCCCGATCCGTAAAAAGTACCAGTCATTTGTCATTGTTAACAAAGAGTTGGAAATGCGTGGTTTTTCCGATCAATTTTTGGATGAACTGGTAAAAACCGAATTGCAAAATCAACTTGAAGCTGCAGGAATGACTTACGATGCCAAGCAGCCTGATCTGGTCATCCGATATCACTCCAACGAGGATCCCCGGCAAAAAGAAATTGTAAACAATATGAATCCCTATCCATTTTGGGGATACCGAGTTTATGACCCATGGTTCTACAATCCCTATAATTTCAACAATCGCCCACGGGTTACCACCTCAGAATATGAATTACTCCAAGTCATCCTGGATTTTATAGATCCTGCAGAGGATAAATATCTTATGACTCTAACAGCAGTTTCAGAGGTAAGTAGTCCTAAATCCAAACCAAAAATGACCTTAAAATCCCTTAAAAGCGCTACGGATACATTTATAAATCTCAATCAACCCAACCTAAAATAACCATGGAAAAAAAATATTCATCCCTAAAAGAATTCTATCCCTACTACCTCACCGAGCATCAACACCCCACTTCTAGAATTCTACACTTTATCGGCACAGGCTTGGTTTTTGTCATTTTGATTCTTTCCGTGGTTCGGAATGAATACTCTTGGATGATTTCCATCCCGATTGTAGGCTATGGATTTGCATGGGTGGGACATTTCTTTTTCGAAAAAAATAAGCCCGCTACCTTCAAATATCCCTTTTATAGCCTCGCATCAGACTTTATTCTCTTTTACGAACTGTTGACCGGAAAACAGAAATTCGTACCCTCGTCCAAACCTTCTTGAAAAATTACAATCTTTTATGGCAAAGTATTTGCTAATTCAAGAATAGCTTATACTTTTGTATAAGTTATAATGTATTTCAGGAGCAAATATTTGCATTTTGATGTTAACTATAGTTCTCATAGACGACGATCCCATCAGCACTTTTGTGACTGAAAAACTGATCTCCAAGAATGTCAAGGAGCCGTGTCAGTTTTATAAGTATCAAAGTGCAAAAAGAGCCTTGGAAGAAATACCGGAGATTAAGCCACATTACCTATTCTTGGATCTCAATATGCCTGAAATGAACGGCTGGGATTTTCTGGACAAGTTTCAACCCCAAGACGAGGATGCACAAATTTATATTTTGAGCAGTTCGGTTGACGAAAGAGATATTTCTAAAGCCAGCCAGTATAGAATCGTCAAAGACTACCTTTCCAAGCCTCTCATTAAAAAGTACATCAAGCATATCTTCAACTGATCCAAAAAGATCAGTTTTTTTTTGCTTCCTAAAAACCGTAGAATCCGTAAATTAGTTAGAGTTAAAAAGTTTAACCATGGCAATACCAAATCCAGAACTAATTGCGGCTATAGAAAAGACAGTATCCAAACTTCAAAGTGGGGCGGCTTATCAGTGGGGACATATGGGCGCGTGTAATTGCGGAAATCTAGCCCAGGAATTGACTAAATTTTCAAAAGCAGAAATTCACCAATTCGCTATGCAAAGATACGGTGACTGGAATGAGCAGTTACTGGATTATTGCCCCACCAGTGGTTATCCGATGGACCTCATGGTCTCCAAAATGCTGGAATTTGGATTAAGCATTGATGACTTAGCTCATTTAGAAAGATTGTCAGATCCTCAAATCCTTTCCAGAATGGAAAAAGAAAAACGGGATAAATTGAATAAAAACTCAAGGGAGGATGTGATTTACTACATGCAAACTTGGGCTAACCTATTGAGAGAAAAGTGGATTCAGGAAAATTCAATTTCTACAGAAATTGTACCTGAAAAAAAATTAAAGATACCTGCATTGGTCTAATTGAATTTTTGTCTTATTTCGTGGTGTTCAATCATTAAAACCCCTTTAAAGATAGCTATGGAGGATTTTGAAGAAGATTTCGATGAAATTGATGACTTTGAAGAAGAGGATGAATTCGAAGATGAGTTTGAGGACGAATATGATCTCGACGAAGAAAACGAATTCGTAGACGACAACTTTGTTGACTTCGATGAAGAAGACGAAGACTTCGAAGACGACTTTGAAGAAGACGAAGACTTCGAGGACGATTTGGATTAATTTGTCGGTAGTGTGGGTGTTGATTGGTGAATCTTGGTTATTTCACCTATCGATTCTATCTTAGCCTTATCGTTTGCAACTCAAAATTTAAATCATGACACTACTTAATATTTTCAGTTCTCCCCTCATGTCAGGAGCACAGTTGTTCCTCCTGATTGTATGCATTCTTATTGGATTGGGAGCGGGACTCTCTGCTATGGATGCTCGTAACACGTTCAATAAGAAAAAGAAAACTGAACATTAATCTGAATAAAGAACATAAAGGAGGCCTTAGCCTCCTTTTTTTTTTCAATCTATGAAAACACAAAATTATCATAACCACACACGCTACTACGCTTTCCATCACTTTGTGATTACTCCTCTCACATTGATCTATTTCATTTGGACCTTAATCAGGATGGATTTTTCATCCAGTGAGGCCATCTCAGACAGTCTTTATTCCCTGATTGGAGCCTTGATCATCGTCATGTTGCCCTTATTAGCAAGACTGTATGCACTAAAACTCCAAAACAGAATCATCCTGAACGAAATGAGAATTAGGTATTTTCATTTAACAGGTAAATCCTTTGAAGATGAAGAGCAAAAACTAAAGCTGGGACAGATTATCGCTTTGAGATTTGCCAGTGATGATGAATTGATAGATTTGATGAAAATTGCGATTGCAAAAAATCTAAGTCCTAAAGAAATTAAACTCCAAATCAAAAATTGGAAAGGGGATTACAGAAGAGTTTGATCAGTAAAATCCCCCTTTTGAAATAGTAGTTTTGACAAGCTCGCAAAAGTTCTTGCGGGCTTTTTCTTTGAATGAAGAGTTTGAGAAATCCAAATCAGGAAGTTTCATAACTATATCAAAATCATAAGAGTAAGCCTCATCACCTGAAGTGATTATTCCGATTTTTTTTCCTTTTGATCGGGCTAGTTGAAGAAGTTCGAAACAGGCCTTTCCTTCTATACTTTGAGAATCAAACCTTCCTTCACCGGTGATGATCCAGTCTGCTTCTTCCACCTTTTTTTCTATTCCCACCTGATCAAAAAAATAAGCTGATCCATATTCTATTTGAGTGGTGAAAAACATGCTCAATCCCATGGCAATACCTCCTGCAGCACCGAAACCAGGCAGATCTTTCCACGGCTTTTTGGATTTCTTTAAAAGAAGTTGAAAAAAGTCTTCAGCCTCTTTTTCAAAATCTTTAAGATCCGATTTTTTTAATCCCTTTTGAGGCCCAAAGACCGGAATGGCTCCTTTTTCCCCAAAAAAGAAGTTTTTCACATCACATAAGCAAGTAACTCTCAATGAGGGCACCGCCAAAGGAAGTTGGATATGCCTGCACTTTTTAAACAAGTCGGGAGAAAAAACAGGAATTTCCCTACCTTTTTCATCTAAAAACAAAAATCCCAAGGCTGCCAATATCCCGGTTCCCATATCTACTGTGGCACTTCCTCCCAAACCTAAAACCAATTCCTTTGCACCTCTATTCAGTGCTTTTTGGATCAACAATCCTGTTCCATACGTGGAAGCCAATCTTGGATCTTTTTGAAATGTCTGGAGACTTCCAAGCCCACTGCAGGTGGAAACATCGATGAAAGCAGTCTTAGTACTCTCTTTCCACCCGTAAAAACCCAAAATTGGCTGTCCAACCGCATTCAAAGACCAACAATAAACTCTCTCCAGATTCAAAGAGTCAATAAGCAACTCGCAGGTACCATCCCCACCATCAGCTACAGGCTGTGAAAGGGTCTCTGCGTATGAAATGGATTCCGAGATAATTCCAGAAATCAATTTAGCGGCTTCTCCAGCAGAGAGCGTTCCTTTAAAAGCATTTGGAGCAACCAGAAATTTCATCGACTCTTCATTATTAACCCTCAGAAAAGAGAAAATTTAATCCCCTTGAACAAGGCTCAGCTCTGTTCAAAACTACGTTCTACACCCCGACCAAAATCAGAGGAAAATTAGCCAAATGGCTGAAAAGGTATAATCCTATTAATTTTTCTTCATTCGGGCGAAGTAATCCTTCGTGGCTGCTTTTACCTTAGGAGCTAGGTACAAAGCGGCTATCATGTTAGGAAAAGCCATGACGGCATACATCCCATCTACCAAACTTACCACAACCTCCAAGGAAGCAACTGCCCCCACTACGATAGTAATCAAATAGAAATAATTATAGAAGTTGGCCTTATCTGCACCAAAGAGGTAATTGGTGCATTTGTGTCCATAATAAGAATAGGTAAACATGGTAGAAAGAGCGAAAACAAGGACTGAAATCATCAGAAGATACTTCCCTATCACAGGAATCCCCATTTCAAAGGCAGCCAAGGTAAGCTTCACCCCATCATTTTCAGTATTTTCCCAAACCCCGGTCAACAATATGGCCAAAGCCGTCAAGGTGCAGACGACCACCGTATCAATAAATGGGCCCAGCATGGCTATCAAACCTTCTCGAATGGGTTCATTGTTTTTTGACTGTCCATGGACCATGGGTGCCGTTCCAATTCCTGCCTCATTGGAAAAGGCGGCTCTCCTTGCTCCTATAATAATTACCGACCCCACTGCTCCGCCCATAACAGCATTACCGGTAAATGCATCCACAAGGATGAGCTTGAACATTTCGGGAATATCTCCAAAGTATTTGAAAACTATGATCAGAACTGTGAAAAAGTAGATTGCCACCATGAAGGGAACCATTTTGGAAGCTACAGCGGCAATACGTTGTATGCCTCCCAAAATCACCATAGCAGTCAATAGCATCATTCCAATCCCAATGATCCATCGATTTCTTACTGTTTCTTCCATGGTATCAGGCTCGATGAGCACCGCCTGTATGACGGCCGTCAACTGATTTGCTTGGAATATGGCCAATAATCCGATCACGCCAGCAATACAAAAGATATAAGAAAGAAACTTCCATTTTCTCCCCATTCCATTGTCAATCACATACATTGGCCCTCCCTGAATCACTCCTGCAGAATCGGTACCTCTATACATGATCGCCAAGCTACATGTATAAAATTTGGTTGCCATCCCTACAAAAGCGGCTACCCACATCCAGAATATTGCTCCAGGGCCACCCATATTCAGGGCAATGGCTACACCGGAAATATTTCCTAAACCCACCGTGGAAGCAATGGCTGAATAAAGGGCTTGTCGGGAAGATATTTGTCCCGGCGCCAGGTCATCGTCATATTTTCCTCGAAGCAAGCTGATGGCATGACCCATTTTTGTAAAAGGGATGAACCCGGAATGGATGAAAAAAAAGCTTCCTCCTCCTAACAACAATACCAAAATTGGAGGTCCCCAAATCCAATTGCTAAATGCGACAATAATTTCTCCCATGAAAATGTAAATTGATTGATAGCTGCTTTTCTATTCTTACTTCGATAATAGACCCATTTTTGGCAAAATCAAAAAATTACCTTTCACCGCGTGTGGAATAAATTCCCTGATTATTCCCTTGGTAGCGCTATCCTCTCAGAATGACACATTTACAAAAAATGTCAAAAAAAGCCCGACAGTGGGTTTCTGCCGGGCTCTGCTATTACCAAACTACCTTTGGCGACTTATAAAATCCTACGCCTTGTATATCCCATCTCTTTCCTTGAGCAGGAATTCGTTTAGAAAATCCTTCCCAAGTACGCTTATCTTGCGCTGTCCAAGCTACCTCAGCCATAGCCGCCAGCCTTGGAAATGCCAAATAACTGATATCCGCTCTATTGGTCACTGTCTCAGTCCAAAGTGGGGCTTCTACCCCCAAGATGTTTTCTTTAGCAATACCCTCAGCATAAGTTGAAGGTTCCCACAGGTAAGCTGAGTCCAATTCTATGTAAGCCGCCCAATGAAGACCTATTCGGGTGGTGCTGTCATATTGCATATCCAAATAAATCTTCTTTGCCGGAGACATCAACACCTTGTTTCCCTGCTCTTTGGCAAGTTTGGCATTTTCTTCTTTCGCCCAGAATTGAGCCACATTACCCGGAAGTAATTTTGCCGTGGCCACTTCATCCCATCCGATACTGGTTTTCCCATATTTGGAGACGATATCCTGTACTCTTTCTATAAAATAAACGTAGTCATCCTGTTCGGTCACATGGGATTCATCTCCTCCGATGTGGAAATATGGTCCTGGAGTAATCTCTGAAATCTCCCTCACTACACTGTCAACAAAAGCATAAGTCAACTCCAGTTTGGGAGCAAAAGTACTCCAGCCCACTTCGATACCTGTATAAAGTTCCGAAGCTTGAGGATTCTTTAGAGGCATTTGGTAATCCAATGGAGCCTTATTGACAGAATCAAGCTTACCGTTGGGAAGATTTACTCCGGGGTTTAATTCTGCATAAGAGGCCAAAGCCGCATTGGTATGTCCGGGCATATCCACCTCCGGTACGATAGTGATAAATCGTTCAGCAGCATAAGCCACCATATCTTTGTATTGCTCCTGAGTATAAAAACCTCCCGGTCCTCCTCCTACTTGGGTGCTACCCCCTATTTCAGTCAGTTTTGGCCAGGATTTGATTTCTATTCTCCAACCTTGATCATCAGTGAGGTGAAGGTGAAGGTAATTCAACTTCAACTGAGCCATTTGGTCTATGTAAAACTTGACATCTTCTACTGAAATAAAATGCCGAGCTACGTCAAGCATGGAGCCTCTATATCCATATTCAGGCTCATCCTGGATAGTTCCCTGGGGAATTACCCACGCTACATTCTGAACCGAGGAGTTGCTAATCTCTACAGGTAAAAGCTGAAGGAGTGTCTGAATGCCATAGAAAAGACCCGCTTCACCGGAAGAGGTTATCTTTACCCCATCACCGGTCACTTGTATCTCATAGGCTTCAGAACCGTCATTTCCGGTGAGTTCTAGAACAATTTCACCCGCATCATAAGAAACCGGGATATCATACCCTGTTGCTGGCCGGAGCTTTTCAGCAAGGTATTCACCGATTCGGGTCAGTCGCTCACTGTTACCTACCAGTTTGATTCCAGAGGAGTTGCTCAATTCAAACTTTCCTGAGCCATCTGTAATTTGCTGAGGAAGAGGGATAAGCCCTGATTCAGACAATTTTGGAGAGGTTTGGCACGCCCCTAAAGCCAGCAAACCTCCTATAGCAAGTGTCCAAAGTGTTTTTTTCATAACGAATGGATTTTGTCCAAACTTACTTCAAAATTTTATAAATCTTTTCGAGCCTAATATAATTTATGGGCTAAGGATCGGTATGGTAGGAAAAAGCTGGTCCTAGTCCTTTTTGTCCACTTCTATTAGCCAATTCTGTAATTCCGCAGGTTTGAGTTCTTTTTTAAGTAAAATTGACATTATTTAAGGCCCTTGAAAGTCTCTCAAACATTAAAACAATAGGTATGGATCAAAATAATTTTAACGGAGAAAAAAATTCCAGAAGGAGTTTTATCAAAGGATCAGCCCTTGCACTGGCAGGGTTTTACATAGTTCCAAGACATGTGCTAGGCGGACCTGGGTATATTGCCCCAAGTGACCGGCTTCGTGTAGCCTCCATTGGAGTAGGTGGTATGGGATATAGCGATGTAAGTGGAGTATTCAGAAGTGGAAAAGCCGATATCGTGGCCCTTTGTGATGTGGATGACACAAGAGCTGCTAGAGCGAGACAGGATCATGCAAAGGCTGCCTATTACAAAGACTACCGCATCATGCTTGAAAAAGAGGAGAAGAATATCGACGCTGTTACAGTTTCTACTCCTGATCATATGCACGCAGTACAGGCTATGATGGCCATGAAAATGGGAAAACACGTGTACGTGCAAAAACCCATGTCTCATGATATCTATGAAGCCAGAATGCTAACTGAAGCAGCTGAGAAATATAAAGTAGTGACCCAAATGGGCAACCAAGGTTCTTCAGGGGACGGCGTTCGTCAAATGGTGGAATGGTACAATGCGGGACTGATCGGAGAAGCTACTCGGGTCTGGTCTTGGACCAATCGCCCAGTATGGCCTCAAGGAATACAGTGGCCAAGTACCCCTGCTACTCCACCTGCTGATTTGGATTGGGATCTTTGGCTGGGTACTGCTCCTTACAAGGACTATGTAGGTAATCTGGTTCCATTCAACTGGAGAGGCTGGTGGGATTATGGAACGGGGGCCTTGGGGGATATGGCTTGCCATATTATGGAGCCACCTTTCCGTGTGTTAGGACTAGGATATCCAAAATCAGCCGAGTGCTCAGTAGGATCTGTTTACGTGGGAGAATTTCAGAGAGGTTATTTCCCTGAAAGCTGTCCTCCATCTTCTCACATCACGCTGAGATTTGATCGTCCAGGGAAAGAAGATTTGGTATTCCACTGGATGGATGGAGGTATTCAGCCTACCCGTCCGGAAGAATTGGGACCAAATGAAATAATGGGTGACGGAGGAAATGGAGTAATTATCGAGGGCACCAAAGGAAAAATGATGTGCTCCACGTATGGGGCCAATCCTCAGCTTTTACCTACCACCCGCACCAAGGAAGTGTCTGTGCCTAAAACTGAATATCGGGTACCTGAAGGAGACAGAGGACACTACAATAACTGGGTAGAGGCTTGCTTAGCCGGATATGGTTCTAAAGAATTCAATCAGCTTAGTTCTCCATTTTCTGTGGCAGGTCCTTTGACCGAGTCAGTTTTGATGGGTAACCTGGCGATCAGGAGTTATGATTACAGAGTTCCCAGAGCAGGAGCTCAAAATCAGTTCGATTACCCAGGTAGAGGTATTAAGCTGGTTTGGGACGGAGCAAATATGAAAATCACCAACTTCGAACCGGCGAACCAATTTGTTAAACGGGATTATCGGGAAGGATATTCCCTTTAAAAGGAAGCAGGCCTCCAGAAATCTGGAGGCCTGCGTTTTTATAATAATACCTCTAATGCTCAGTTTTCTACGGTCAACTCTACCCTTCTATTTTTGGCTCTTCCAGCTTCAGTGGCATTGGATGCGATTGGCTTGGTCCCACCCCATCCTGAAATTCTAAGCCTCTCGAAACTGACTCCATTAGACACCAGAAACTTCCTTACGGATCCTGCCCTTTCGAGAGATAGCTCTTTATTAAGCCCCGGATCCCCGGCATTGTCTGTATGACCGTTGATTCTTACAATTACTGAGGGATTTTCGATCAAAAACTCAGATATCTCCTTTAACGTGTTCATGGTCACCTCCCCTTCCAATTCAGCTGTTCCCACCTTAAAGTTTACATCTTTCAGAAGTACCGAACTCCCTGATTCAGCTTTGGTCATGAGAACTACTGTTTTACCTTTCCTCATCAGTTCACTTAATGGGAGTAATACCGGGAAATATCCCTTGGAAGAAATTTTTGCTGAAGTAATCCCTCCTTTTTCAAGTTCTGAAATCAAACTTTCAGTGGGAAAATTCATATTCTGAGTTCCTTTAAGCCATGAAATCGTGTATGGAACTTCTATTTTCAATTTGGAGTCCATCACCAGCCAGGTGACGGCTACATCTGGTTCTGAGGCGGTAGGCATTACTTCTACCATACTGATTTTTGTGCTAGCAGTACTTGAAACGGGCTGAGTTACTGCTTTGAAAGTAGAAGATGGAGGGTTGACTTGTGTGACAGGATTTGATGCCGGAATGAATTCCGTAGGCATAACCAAAGGAATCGGTTGCGCAAAAGTGACTAAATCAGCAAATCCGTCGCTATTTTGGGTACTTGTCCAAACCACCTCATTTTCAGTCAAAAAAGTAATGGACGCTTCTGAACCATTTGAACTGATCTGTTCCCATTTTTCAGGCTTGCTCCAAGTATTCCATCCCTCTCCCAATTTTTTAGAAATCAAAATATCTTTCCCAGTCGCACCTTTATGCGAACTGGAAGAATAATAAAGAATGGAGGTCTTAGGGTCAAAATAAGGCCCCATTTCTTGACCGAATCCATTGATAATTCCCCCAAGGTTCACTGGCTCGGACCAATCGATGAAACCTGTCTTTTCGCTGATGTAGATATCTTCATTTCCAAGTCCTCCAGACTTTTTACCGGCAAGAAAAATGAGTTTGCCTCCTGATACTACCCTGCCTGTCAACCAACCTTCAAAACCATTTAATCCGGGGAAATTGACGGCTCTTAGGTAATTCCATTCTTGCCCAAACTTGGAATATTGGTGAATAGAAGTAGATCCACCTTCAGTCCTAAGAATCAAAAGCGTCAATACATCCTCCAAACCAAGAGCCAAATCATATCCGGATGAACTCAAGTCTGGCCTGTGAATGGCTTCTCCCCACTCCCCATTTTCACCTTTCTTAGTCATCCAGATATCTCCCGGGTCATTCTTTCCACCCATATTGTTGGGATGAAAAGTGCGGGTAAACAGCAAGGTATTATTTCCAATCCAAATCGGATTAGTATCGTCAGAAGGGCTGTTCGCTCCAGATAGAGACTTAAGCTGCTGAGCATTAAGCTCAGAAATGCAAAAAGCAAGCAACATTATGCTGCTTGCCTTAAGAAATATTAGATTCAGTTTTTTCATTCTTATTGATCCAACACGATGGCAAACACTAAGGGTGCCACGATAGTTGCGTCAGACTCGATGATATACTTTGGTGTTTCTTTACCCAGCTTACCCCAAGTGATTTTCTCATTTGGAACAGCACCGGAATAAGAACCATAAGAAGTAGTCGAATCGGAGATTTGGCAGAAATAGCCCCACAGAGGTACATTGTCTCTCTGCAAATCCTGGTGCAACATCGGAACCACACAGATTGGGAAATCACCTGCAATTCCCCCGCCAATTTGGAAAAATCCGACTTTACTTTCTTCGGTGGCATTGACTGTGTACCATTCCGCCAGGAACATCATGTATTCTATTCCACTTCTTACAGTATGCACATTTTTCACATCCCCGGAGATCACGTGACCCGCATACATATTTCCCAAAGTCGAATCTTCCCAACCAGGTACAATGATCGGAAGGTTTTTCTTAGCTGCCTCCAAAAGCCAGCTATTCTTAGGATCTATCTGGAAAGAAGCGTCAAGTTTACCTGATAGAAGGATTTTATAGAAAAACTCATGCGGGAAAAAACGCTCTCCTGCTTGATCAGCCTTCATCCATTCTTCCAAAATCACGTTCTCGATCCGACGCATTGCTTCCATTTCAGGAATACAAGTATCGGTCACACGGTTCATATGACGCTCCAAAAGCTCCTGTTCTTGTTCAGGGGAAAGTTCCCTATAGTTTGGAACTCTCTCATAGTAGTCATGGGCCACCAGGTTAAACACATCTTCTTCCAAATTGGCACCTGTACAAGAAATGATTTGAACTTTGTCCTGACGGATCATCTCAGCTAGGGAAATTCCCAACTCGGCAGTGGACATGGCTCCTGCCAGAGTCACCATCATTTTTCCACCTTCATTGAGATGGGTTTTATATCCTTCTGCCGCATCGATTAGTGCCGCAGCATTGAAGTGTCTATAGTTGTGCTTTAAAAATTCAGTGATTTTCATGAGTTATATATGTTTTTTTAGTCACTAGAGATCCAGCAATGTGGCAAACCTTTCCAACCTTTACGTTGCCCCGCTTGCTCGATTTCATTTCAATCGGATTTTGAATAAGAGCCGCAAAATTACCCATTTTTTACCCACAAAAAAACCCGGACTTAGCCGGGTTTTTCAGAGGCCGGAAATGACTCTTTATTTTTTAGCTGTGGTATCTGCAGCAGCCGGAGTAGTAGTTACTGCATTTGGATTGGCATTGTATTTTTTATTCAAGCCTTCTACGACAGAGCTAGTCACATCGATGGCTTCTGTAGCATACCACATTGCACCACCACGTGTGTAGCTAAGAATGATGTCAATGCCGTTTTCTTTGGCATATTCCTGCATGAAAGTTTGAACTTGCTTGTAGACATCATTCAAAAGCTTTTGCTCATCAGTAGAGAGCTCTTGCATCAGATTGTTTCTGTAGGTCATGAGGTTTTGCTCTTTCTGCATCAATTCGTCTTGCTTGGCCCGAATTTGATTTTGAGTCATGTTTCCACCAGTTTGCTGAAAAGTAGCAACTTCCTGCTCAAACCCTCTGGCTCTTGACTGAAGATCAGCGTCGAATCTTTTGCCTTTTTCGGTGATTTCTTCAGATTTCTTTTTGAAAAAATCATATTTATTGATCACTGAGTCGGTGTACACAAAAGCAACTTTCATATCACCAGCTGCAACTCGCTCAGCAGAAGTAGAGGCGGAAGAGCCTGATTCAGTTTTTTGACCGCAAGAATAGAAAAGTACCGTAGCTAGGGACAGTACACCGATAAGTTGTAATCCTTTTTTCACTTTTAATTGATTATGGTTGACAGGCCGCAAATATAAATAAAGTATTCATTTTGCAAGAGGCACCCGTTTTTTAGTCAGTTAATTAGCGTTAAAGTCTAGAAATAAAGCTCCTGTGCTAGCCTGTACACTTGAGCATGAGCTTCAATGATATCCTTAATCTGTTTGGAATATCCACCTCCCATGCAGCACATGATGGGAGCCTTGATTTCTTTGGCCAATTGCAAAACCATGCGATCGCGGGCATTTACACCTGAAAGAGTCATGCCCAATCTTCCGAGTTGATCAGTAGCCAAAACATCCACCCCGCATTGATAAATGATAAAATCAGGGGAAAACCGGTCCAAAATGAATTTTAGGTTTTTCTCCAATATGCTCAGGTAATCCTTGTCTTGCGTTCCATCAGGAAGTCCTATATCCAAGTGGGATCGCTCCTTTCGGTGGGGATAGTTTTTTTCTCCATGTATGCTGAAGGTAAAAACTTCCTTACTTTCCTGAAAAAGTTCAGCAGTCCCGTTTCCCTGATGCACATCCAAATCCACCACAAGTATTCGATGGGCCAATTGATTTTCAATTAAATAATTGGCAGTGATTGCAATGTCATTTAGAAGACAAAATCCTTCTCCCCGATCCGAAAAAGCATGGTGAGTCCCGCCGGCAATGTTCATCCCAATCCCATATTCCAAAGCAAAAAGAGCAGCCTGAACCGAACCGCCAGCAATTTGTATCTCTCGATCGACCAATTCTTTACTCAGAGGAAATCCTGTGGCTCGAATCTCCGACTTAGACAATTGGAGGCTTTTTAATTTCTGAAAATACACTGGTCTGTGCGTATTTAGGATCCATTTATCATCCAGCGCTTGGGGTTCAAAGAAATTAATGTCCTCCAGCGTCCCTTCATATTTGAGCTGTTCGGGCAAGAGCTGATACTTCTCCATCGGAAAGCGATGGCCAGCAGGCAACGGATGAGAATAAGCGGTAGACCAGGCGATTTTGAGCATAAAAAAAGCGTCGGTATAACCAACGCCGCAAAGGTATGTTTTGAAGGATTAAAAAAATTCAAATTTCATCCTCCTCTGTTTGGAAAGAATAAAGCGTTTCATCTAATACAAGCGTATCATCATTGAATTCTTGGATGAATTTGGCAACTACTTTTTCGTTGATTTCTTCCACATTCAAAGCGGCATCCAGACCAATGCCATAATCATGATTGGTGTCGATATCCACAAACTCCTGAACTTTTACTGCTTCCTCCTCTTCCAAATCCATGATGATCTCTGTGATAAACCAGCCAATCTCTTCCTCTTCGCTGGAAAGGGGTTTCATATTCCCGTTTTCGTCTTCCTCATAATTGATTCCTTTGAAATTCGGGAACTTTTTGGCTGCTTCGTGCTCTGCCAGTTCATATACTTCGCTGGCATGATGCAATCTCAAAGTGTAAAGGGCTGCGTCGTAGATTACTTCACGGCCTTCATATTTTCCTATAAAATAGAAGTTGACAAACTCATCCGAATTTTCATCATCAGGAATCACTTTGAAAGATTTACCTGAATTTTTCAATTCTGCTTTTAAGTTTTCAATATTTTTTGGATCAAATCCTGGGTTACTGAAAGGCATGGCTTAAAAATTTTTAATTGCAACAAGATTTCTCATTCGTTTCTGGGCTTAGCGTAAGAAGTATTAATATAGTTGTAGAAAGTAAAGTAATAAAATGTTTTCAAAAAAATTTGATCAGGATTTTGTTAATAAACTGCTAAAGGAAAAAGAAGGTAAATCCCTGGATTTCAAACAGAAAATAACTTCGAAAGAAAAAATAGCAAAGACCATCTCAGCTATGGCCAATACAGAAGGTGGACTAATCCTAATCGGCACGTCTGATCAAAAGAAAATTACCGGAATTGATCCTGAAGAAGAGAGATATATGGTGGATGCTGCCAATAATGAATTTTGCATCCCAAAGGCATCTCTTTCGATCCAGGAAGTGAAAATAAATGAAGGAGATCCTCTGAAAGAGGAAAAATCTGTTTTAATCGTTTCAGTAAGGCCTACCCTTGGTCCATTGATTTATGTATTAAGCAAAACAGGAGAAAGAAAAGCTTACCGAAGAGAGGGTGATAAAACCTTAGCGATCTGAATCCAATGTATTTCCAAAAATCCCGTTTATCAAACTTAGTACGACTGCAAATCCCAAAGCCCACCAAAATCCATTTACCGTAAAACCGGGAATCAACTCAGCAGCCATCAAAATCACCAAAGCATTGATTACCAATAAAAACAAACCAAATGTGACCAAAGTAATCGGGAAAGTGAGAAACACCATAATTGGCTTCAGTGTAAAATTGATCAGAATAATCACGGCTGCTAAAAGAAACCCAGTGATCCAGCTGTCTAAAGAAACCCCGCTAAGAAAATAATCTGCAATCAATACGGAAATTCCTCCTACCAAAATTTTTACCAGAATCGACGTTGACTTTTTTTGATCGCTCATAGCTATCTGTAATAAAAGATCTTCCTATTTTACAAAACTGATTAAAATCACCTCAAAAGTAAACTGCCATATATGTAAATTAAGGAATTATTAACGTCCAAAACTTATCTTTGTCAAAAAATCAAACTATTACCCGAGTGATTATCATTATCTTCTTCCTGTTACACTGGTATTTCTCCCTGTTTTGCCAGAGTTTCTTTCTTCACCGTTACGCCGCTCACCAAATGTTTGTGATGAGCAAATTCTGGGAAAAATTCTTTTACTTCTTTACCTGGATTTGGCAAGGTAGCTCCTACCTTTCACCAAGGGCCTATGCGATTCTTCACCGCATGCATCATGCCTACTCTGATACGCCAAAAGATCCACACAGCCCACATCATACAGAAAACCTATTCACGATGATGTGGAAAACAAAAAATATCTACAACGATTACTTCAGTTTCAAACTTAAACCGGAAGAGAGATTCTCAAAAGACATTCCTGACTGGGGCAAGTTTGACAAATTTGCGGATAACATGGCGGTAAGACTGGGTTGGGGAGTATTCTATGTACTCGTCTACATCCTTTGCATCTCAGTGTTTGAATTGCCTGGTACGCATTGGTGGATGTATTTCCTTTTGCCAATCCATTTTTTAATGGGCCCTGTACACGGTGCCATTGTAAACTGGAGTGGGCATAAGTATGGTTATTCCAATTTTGATAACAATGACCAATCCAAAAACTCATTATTGCTGGACGTTTTGATGCTTGGGGAACTCTTCCAAAACAATCATCACAAACTTCCAAACAGACCCAACTTTGCAGTAAAATGGTATGAATTTGATCCGACTTATCCTGTGGTTAAGCTTTTGCATGCTACTGGAATAATCAAACTCAGGACTGCATAATTTCTTCAAACATTTAAATACCAAAGCCACCAAACCGGTGGCTTTTTTTATGCTTGTTAATTGGTTTTCAGATGTTTAGAACTTCTTTCAACTAAATAGTAAAAATAAATTCAAAAAATATTTTGCTTATCAGAAACTAAACCAATAATTTTCTACAGATTTAAAACTTAACACATTATGAAACCATTAACCAGAGCTGAAGAGGAAATTATGCAAATCCTCTGGGATATTGAGCGAGGCTTCGTGAAAGATATCCTAACACCCATGACTGAACCAAAACCTGCTTACAACACGGTATCTACCATTGTAAGAATTCTTGAAAGAAAAGGCTTTGTAAGTCACAAGTCTTATGGCAAGAGCCACGAATATTTTCCAATCGTTTCTAAAGATGAATACAGAACATTCATCATTAAAAGGATGCTGGAAGGTTACTTCGACAGTTCTTTTGCAAAGATGACTCAGTTTTTCAAAAACGATGAATCACTGAACACTAAGCAATACCAGTAAAATACTCAACGTGGATAAGCAATTAAGAAACCCCGGCCTTTTGGACCGGGGTTTCTTGTTTTAGTTGATATCTTTGAGCAGTTCTTCCACTGCTTTTTCAAGCTGTTGATCTATCCCTTTATCGATTTTTCCAGGCATATTTTTCACTTCAAACTGAGGACGGGTTTCGTTGTTTTCTAACCATTCCCCTGCTTTGTTTTTCGCAGAAATCGGCACCGCGCCCCAGCGGGTTCCATCTGGAAGACTTTCCCATCCTGCAAAAGAACAGGTTCCAGGTGTAGGCATTCCCACAGTCTTTCCGATTTTCAAATCAGTATAGCCACAAGCAAAGCAATGACCATCAGAGTAATTAGCTTCATTGAACATGGCCAAAGTAGGTTTGGTCCATCGAGAGGTAGGCTCTCCTCCTACCACTTTATCTGCAGTGGCATAGGTCAAGAAAGACTCTCCGGTAAAGAACATAGCCAAATCTGCAACCAGGTCACCACCTCCGTTGAATCGCGTATCCACAACAATTCCATCCTTCTCAAAATACTTACCAAGCATATCCTCGTAGACATTTCGATAAGGTCCGTCACTCATACCCGGGATATGGACATAGCCCAGCTTTCCACCACTTAATCTTTCCACTTCTTCCTGGTTTTTTTTCACCCAACGCTTGTAGAGTAACTGACTCTCCGCAGCCAAAGTAATCGGCTTAATGGTGTACTGAATTCTTGCATTGGTATTGGGATCCAATACTTCAATCAAGGTAAACTTATCCGCTTTTCTGTTGAGCAGCTTTGCAAAATCCAGTTCAGGAGTGATCAATTCCCCATCAATTCGCTCGATGATCATTCCAGGAACGACTTTTATATCTGCTTTATCCAACGGTCCTCCTGTAATGACTTCGGTCACTTTTATTCCGTTTCCGGAGTGTTTGTAGTCAAAGAATACACCAAGGGCACCTGTGGCGTCAGCCATTGGCACAGACCTGCTAAATCTCGCTCCGGCGTGGGAAACGTTGAGCTCACCGATCATTTCGGAAAGAAGCTCCGCAAATTCATAGCTGTTGCCAATATGTGGTAAATATTTTTGATAGGCTGGCTTGATGGCATTCCAATCAATTCCATGCATGTCAGGTGTATAGAAAATCCCCTTTGTTCTTAACCACACATGCTCAAAAAGATGAGCAGTCTCGGCATTCTTGTCAAAGGTCATCTCCCCTGCAATCTTAATGGACTCACGCTTCATGCCCTCCGGATTGATTTTGGCTATACTTCCATCCGCAAGGAGAAAGAGGTTCTTCTGTTCCTTATCCCAAAACAAGCGTCCTGAGTTGGCATCTAAGGCAATTTCCTGCTTGGTTTCTTTGGTTCTCAAATTGGTAGACCAAAGATTCATTCCTTTTTCGAATCGGGCGAGGTAGTAGAGTTTTTCTCCGTCTTTGGATAGTACTGCATCCCCCATAATGGAAGAATGAATGGTTAATCGGGCCTTTCGATCCTCAAACCCATCCCAGTTGAATACCAAAGTTTCGGTCTTTTTCTCCTCAGTTTTTGAATCGGTTTTGGATTTATCTTCGCTGGATTCCGGTTTTTTAGCTTTTTCAATTTCTTTAAGCAAATCAAACTCCTCCTTACTCAATCGGAATTTATCCCAAGCTGCCTGATCGAAAAACAAGGTGTAGACATCCTCTTCCATTCGACCGCTCGTGGCATAGCTTCTCAGACCATCCCGGTTGGAAAACCAAATCATTTGTTTGCCACCGTTTACCCACTTCGCATTGTCGTCTGAATACCCGCTTTGAGTGAGCTTACGCATTTTCTCTTTTCCGGAAGCATCCAAAAGCACTACTTCAGAATTGGTCATCGTAGGTCGGTAGCTGGCAAGGAGCCACTTGCTATCTGGACTCCAGGTGAAATATTGATCCCCATCGCTCATGTGGAAAAGTAAGTCAGGTCCCATCAAAGTTACCGTCGCCTTTGTGGCCAAATCCATCACCTTCAGGCTTCTTCTTCCTTCAACATAGGCCAGCTTCTTGCCGTCCGGAGAAAATTTAGGCAAATAGGCATCCGCTGCTACACTCACCATCGGTTCTTCTTTCAACAAGGTAGCTGCGAAGAAAAACGGCTCCTCCGTTCTCACTTTGGAACTTTTGAATATCTGCCACTTGCCCTCACGCTCTGAGGCATAGATGACTGACTTCCCGTCAGGAGCAAACTCCACAAATCGCTCCTGCTCAGGGGTATTGGTGATTCGCTTGGTCAAAGAACCATCCACCGAAGTGACAAAAACCTCGCCTCTCGCAATAAAGGCAATTTCTTTTCCATCAGGAGAAATGGACATTTCGCGCACTCCTCCATTGATAGAGATGAAATTGTCTGGATTGGCAATGGCTTGGGTGGCGATGGAAACTTCCAGTTTTTTAGGTTCGCCGCCTTTTCTCAACGTGTACAATTCCCCGTCATAGCTAAAGCTCATAGTTCCATCCTTGGCTATGGACAAAAACCGAACGGGGAAATTCTTAAACGAAGTCAGCGCCTGAGTTTGATTTGGGTTGGCTACCGGCATACTGTACACATTGAAGCTGCCATTGGCCTCGCTGAGGTAGAAGATTTCTGATTCGTCAGGTGAAAAAACCGGATTACGGTCTTCGCCATAGAACTTGGTCAGCATCACATGCTCATTTTTGGCAGCATCATACATCCAAATGTCTCGGGCAATGCCTGACTGATGATGCTTTCTCCATTCGTTTTCTCCTCCTTTTTTATCATGATAGATCATCTTGGAGCCATCCTTGGAGCTTTGCACATACTCCGCAGGAATAGTCCAAACTTGATCCACTCTACCGCCTTTTTTATTAACCTGATACAATTCAGGCTGAGATCCGGTAGGATATTGACGATGCTCTGCCAGATCCATTCTAGCTGCACCAAAAATCACTTTCTGCCCATCTGAGCTGAAATCATAAGGCATTTCATCCGTGGAGTGATAGGTTAATCGCTGCGCCTCTCCCCCATCTGCACCCATGATGAACACATCAAAATTGCCATATCGGTCTGAAGCAAAAGCAATGTGCTGCCCGTCCCGAGACCACACAGGCTTAAAATCATGCGCTTCATGAAAAGTCAATTGAGTGGCTTTACCCCCTGAACTTGAAACTAGGTAAAGGTCCCCTTTGTAGGTAAAAGCAATTTGGCTTCCATCAGGAGAAATAGCCGGATAGCGAAGCCAATTAGGTGAGTTTTGGGCATTAACTTCACTTCCAACTAGCAGTGAAACCCCAAAAACAAAGGATAGAAATCGTTTTTTCATAAATGTCAATTGGAATTGGCGAAAGTAAGCAATTAAACCCAAGCCCTGTAAGGTTGTTTTGAAGAGTGGTAATACTTCTTAGAATCCTCTACATTGAAAAATTTGAAGTGAGCGGGAAATTTCCATACTCCCCCGATAACCCTATATTTGCGGGCAATTAAAAAACGACCTTTTTCCAATGAATTCATTTATTCAAGAGCTGAGATGGAGAGGAATGCTTCAGGACATGACCCCAGAGATCGAGGAGCACCTTGCCAAAGGAATGGCTTCGGCCTATTTGGGATTTGATCCTACTGCAGATTCCCTGCATATCGGCCACTTGGTGGGTGTGATGACTTTGCTTCATTTTCAAAGAGCAGGTCACAAGCCTTTTGCATTAGTCGGTGGTGCCACCGGTATGATTGGTGACCCCTCCTTCAAATCTGCCGAACGAAATCTCCTCGATAAAGCGACATTGGATCACAATGTGAAATGCATTCAGGGACAATTGTCCAAATTTTTGGACTTTTCAGGAGCCACTTCTAATAAAGCAGAGCTGGTAAATAATTACGACTGGATGTCTCAGTTTTCCTTCCTGGATTTTATCCGCGACGTAGGAAAGCACATCACGGTCAATTATATGATGTCCAAAGACAGCGTGAAAAGAAGACTGGAAGATGGAAATGGACTTTCCTTTACTGAATTCAGCTACCAATTGATTCAGGGCTATGACTTCTACCATCTCTGGAAAAACAACAACTGCACGATCCAGCTTGGTGGTTCGGATCAGTGGGGAAATATCGTCACCGGTACGGAACTCATCCGAAGAATGGGCAGTGGAAGTGCCTTTGCTTTGACTGTTCCCTTGATCACCAAGGCAGACGGCACCAAATTCGGAAAAACCGAAAGTGGGTCCGTGTGGCTCGATCCGGAAAAGACTTCACCTTATGCTTTCTACCAGTTTTGGCTGAATGTGTCGGATGAGGATGCATCTAAGTATATCCGCATTTTCACTGTATTGGATCAATCCACCATCGAAAGCTTGGAAGCCGAGCATGCCCAAGCTCCTCACCTGAGAACGCTCCAAAAGGAAATCGCCAAGCAGGTGACCATTATGGTTCACAGTCAGGAAGACTACGAAATGGCGGTTAAGGCTTCCGAGATTCTATTCGGAAAATCTTCAACAGAAGACTTGGCCTCTTTGGACGAGCGAACTTTCCTGGCCGTATTTGAAGGTGTGCCCCAGGTTCAATTGAACAAAGAAGAATTTAACTCGATTGAAAATATATTGGATCTTTTCGGAGAAAAAACCCATGCTCAAATCTTCCCTTCCAAAGGAGAAGCACGCAAAATGATCCAAGGTGGCGGGGTAAGTATCAACAAAGAAAAAGTAGCGGATCCCAATGCCCCATTGAGCTTCAATCTGTTGCAAGGAAAGTATCTTTTGATCCAAAAAGGAAAGAAAAACTACTACATTCTGGAAGTAAAATAAATCTCCTGATTCTCAGCAGAAAGGCCTCAAAAATAAAATTTGAGGCCTTTTTTAGTTGAATCCGGTTCGAAAAATGGTTCTTTTTTGACCCGTATTTAATATCTTTGCCTTCACTTTTCAATCAAGCATTTCAAACCCATGGCAGGAGAAAAAAACAAGGAAAAACTCATTCTCGATTCGGCAGTAGCACTCTTCACCACTAAAGGCTACAATGCCACACGTATGGAAGATGTGGCAAAGCGGGCAGGAATCAGTAAGGGCCTCACCTATTTTTATTACAAAAACAAAGAAGACCTGTTCATGGCGTTGACCAAAAAGGCCTTTGACCAGTTTAAGGAGGAGTTTCGGGAATCCTTCCGTTCCAAAGGAAAAAACGGATTGGAAATGATCACCGATCTGGTCCAGCGGATTTGGGTATTTGCCAAGGAGCAACCGGTTTATTACCAAGCCATTCTTCACTTTTTGGATGTGATGAAAAAATACACCAACCCAAAACTCAGACATGAAATTGATCCGCTGATTTTGGACTCGACCCATTTTCACAAATTATTGGAATTGCATCATGAGCCGGCCCGAATCGGGATTCAGATGGTTTCCCAAGGAATCAAGGATGGCAGTATCCGTCCTGAACTCCAACCGGAAATCACCTTTTATACCATTTGGAGTATGATTATCGGTTTCGAAAAAATGAGCGGGCCGATCGAATTTGAAGGAAAAGAAACCAAAATCAGCCCGGAATCCTGGCAGCCAGGCTTTATCAAACTGATGCAGGATATGCTTAAAGGAACCGTGCAGGCGAGTAAACCTCAAATCGTTCAGGCGAGCCTTTTCTAATGGCCATTCGCGGATTTTACCTCTTCCTTATTGGGCTGATTAGTTCCTGCTCGCCCAAGTCTTCGGTTGATCTTTTGATCAAAAATGCCTCGATTATTTCTTTAAGATCCGGAG
Source organism: Algoriphagus sp. AK58 (assembly GCF_014324365.1). Taxonomy (GTDB): domain Bacteria; phylum Bacteroidota; class Bacteroidia; order Cytophagales; family Cyclobacteriaceae; genus Algoriphagus. Next base: position 138,994 of record NZ_QEIG01000014.1, on the reverse strand, counting down.
AAATAATCCAAGATCAAGTCATTCTTATCCAAGGCGACCGAATTTTAACTACCGGTGGCGATACGCTTTTGAGTCAATATGAAGGTATTATTGAAATTAACGCTGAGGGAAAATTTGTACTTCCGGGATTATGGGATAACCACGTACACTTTGGAGGAGCTGAATACATCGACGAAAACGAACAATTGCTACCGCTCTATGTAGCTTTTGGAGTCACTTCAGTGCGGGATGCGGCGGGAGACATTCCTTTGGAAGTATTGAAATGGAGAGATGAAATCGCAAACGGTAACAGGACCGGACCAAGAATCTTTACCTCAGGTCCTAAGATCGAAGGAATCAATTCGATTTGGCCGGGAGATCTAGAGGTAGGTTCAGAAGAGGAACTTGATCGCGCTCTGGATTCCTTGGTAAAGCTCAAAGTGGATTTTGTGAAAATTACCGACAATACCTTATCCGCTGAATTATTTCTTTCAGCCACACAAAAAGCCAGAAAGAGAGGATTGCCTGTTTCGGGCCATGTTCATGCGGGAATAACGTTGGATGAAATTTCCCTTGCCGGTCTTTCAACCATAGAGCACCAAGGATATGCTCTTCGCGCCGCGACTTCAGAAGAGACCCGGATTAGGAATGAAAGAGTCGCTGGAAAAATGACAGCAGAAGAGGCAAATCTCCTTCAATTCCAAACACTTTCTGATTCTGTGGCCGAAGTCAATTTTAGAAAGTTTGCCAAACAGGGAACAGGAATAGTTCCTACTCTTTTGATTAGCCGGAATATAGCCTATCTGGATTCTCTGGACTTTTCAACAGATACCATTCTGAATTACCTGGGTCCTAAGCTTAAGGAAAGCTATCAATGGAGAATTGACAGGTATGCCAAAGAAGATCAACCGAGTCGGGAAAACAGAAAACGACTTTATGAAGCTTCCGCCCGCCTTCTTCCAATCATGCAGAAATCCGGCATGAAAATCATGGCTGGAACAGATGCAGGTTATTTGAACACCTACGATTACCCTGGACTGGGGATTCATTTAGAACTTGCATTGATGGTCAACTATGGCTTGTCTCCGGTAGAAGCGCTGACTGCATCCCTTATAAATGGACCTGCCTACTTTGGACTGGAGGAAGATTATGGAGCTGTTACCTCAGGTAAAAAAGCCAGTTTGCTTATCCTACGAAACAATCCTTTGGAGCAAATTGAGAATACCCAAACCATTGAATCTGTGATTGTGGAAGGAAAATATTTTTCAAGAAAAGACCTTGACAGGATCCTGGGCGAAATAAAAAAGTGGGTACTTCAAAAGGAGTCTCTAAAATAACAAGGGCTGTCATTTTAGACAGCCCTTGTTGGTTATCTGCTTTTCCAAAGCTCTTTGAGTTGTACCCCATTGACCAGTAAGACAAATCGAGCTGGATTGGGCACAAGGACAATTCTCATATCCACCTTGCCTAGCTGATCAGATTCAATCGGAACGCCTTGGCTACCGCTCACTTCGTAAGTGATAATACCTTTGGCATCAGGCAGCATTTCCTTATACTGATTTGCCAAATAGGCTGTGGGAAGAAGGATATCCGTATCGGACTTCAATTTAGCATAGATCTTTTCCAATTGGGGTTCAAGCACTTCCTCATATTCCTCATTGAAATCATCCTCCAGATCATGCAGTTCTTCTTCCAGATCATCATAGCTGTCGTCGCTATAATCCATCTGACTCAGTTGATTTCGTTTTTTGACAATTTCGGTAAGCTGCTGATCTAACTTTTCCCAGTTCATGGAGTAAAATTTGGTTTGTTGAAAGTGCAAAGATGGCTAATCCTGAAGTTTTAGCCGAACAAAAGACCGATTATTCGCTGACCAAAAGGATTTTTCCGTTTCTGCCCAGCTTTTCGTAGGCTTCCAACGCGGCTTTAAACTCCGAGAGTGGATATTTTCCCTCGATATCGATCTTCGAATCCTCCTTCATCAGAAATCCAAAAACCGTCTGAAAAGCCTTCATCCGAGCCCCAGGTGCCAATTCTTCTACCCAAGTACTCAACCAAAAGCCTTCAATTCTGAGATTTTTAAAAATGAGTAATCCGCTATTGACCGGCATATTTTCTAAGGCTAAAGCACCGAAAACCATCATCTTTCCTTTGGGTCTGAGACATGCCAAGGCCTTAGCACCAAGTATACCACCCACGGCATCAAAAATCACCTGAACTCCCCCATCGGTTTTTTCAGGCACTACTTTCTGAAGCTTCTCTGTTTCGGTATTGACTACCAAATCTGCTCCAAGACTCTCCAACACCTCCTTCTGGGCATCGTGTCTTACAGTGGCGGCCACTTTGATTCCTTTTGACTTGGCCATCTGAAGGGCAAATTTCCCAAAAGCTGAGGCTCCCGCAGTGATCAATAACCATTCTCCTGCCCGGAGGCCTGACTCCTCGATCATGCCGTAAGCTGTCATCGGATTGACAAAAGCCTGACAGGCCACCTCATCCGACATCTGAGGCGGTACAGGAATTACCAAAGCCGCAGGGACACAGACATATTCTCTCCATGTGCCTATGGCAGTAAACATCACTCGGGTTCCTGCCTTTACTTTTCCGCCTTCATCGCCTTGCTCCACTACCCCACTTGCCTCAAACCCTGCACTACTTGGCAATTTGGGAGTGATGCCATACATCCCCCGGACAAACATGATGTCTGATGGATTAATGTTTCGTGCCTTGACCTTGACCAAGACTTCGTGAGACTTGGGAGTAGGAATCGGGCTTTCTTTAAGTTGGAGGACTTCAAGAGGCAGACCAGTTTGTTCAAAAATGAGTTCTTGCATTTGAGCTGATTTTAAAGATGATTTTTATCAATTCAGAGAAATTCCTGAGTATTTACCTCTTTTCACTGATTTTACTTTTATAACTTAAGGAAGAAATATAACCCAAAACTCATGGATTTATCTTCGGTTTTTTCTTTGGAAGGAAAAATTGCCTTAATCACAGGGGCAAGCAAAGGTATTGGATTCAGTATAGCGGAAATATTTGCTGCTGCCGGAGCAAAAGTGGTGATCAGCAGCAGGAAACAGGAAGTATTGGATGAGATGGCAAATCAGCTAAAAGCGAAGGGATATGAGGCTACTGGCATCGCTTGCAATGTCGGAAACATGGCTGAATTGCCCATTTTAGTAGAAAAGACGGTAGAAAAATACGGGACCATCGACATCCTTGTCAACAATGCAGCTACGAATCCTGTGTTTGGTCCAGTCCATGAAACCAGCTTGGAGGCATTTGACAAGATTATGAATGTCAACGTAAAAGCAGCCTTTGAGCTTTGTCGGCTTTGCTATCCCCATCTGAGAAAATCCTCAGGCGCATCAGTAATCAATATTTCCAGTATTGGAGGAATCTCCCCTGAACATGGGTTAGGAATCTATTCGGTGTCCAAGGCGGCCTTGATTTCCCTCACCAAAGTCTTTGCAAAAGAATGGGGTGACTCTAAAATCCGGGTCAATGCCATCTGCCCGGGTTTGATTCAAACCAAGTTTTCGGAAGCTCTTTGGTCGAATGAAAAAATCATGTCCATGATTATGAAACAGCTTGCCATCAAACGCTCTGGTACTTCCGAAGAAATCGGTGCTATGGCGCTTTTCTTGGCTTCAGCAGCTTCCTCCTACACCACAGGTGGTGTTTTTACCGCTGACGGTGGTTTTACGATATAATCTCTTTCCATGCATTCTACCCAAAATTTCCCTCAGGAGGCACTGCCTGCACTCCTCGACCAGTACCGTCTATTTGTCCAGAATGAACTTTTCCCTATTGATCTAAAAGTTGTCCAAGGGCCATTCAGAAGCTTTCTACCTTTATTATTTAAGCTCAGATCAAAAGCCAAAGAGCTGGGACTATTCGCTCCTCACCTCTCCAGGGAAGATGGAGGAGTCGGATTGAATCTCGTTCAGTTTGCACAGGTCTCTGAGATTTTGGGCCAAAGCCCAATCGGCCATTATGTGTTCAACTGCGCCGCTCCAGATATCGGAAACATGGAATTACTCCATCTTTTTGGAACTGATGACCAAAAGTCAACATGGCTCAACCCTCTACAGCAAGGAGAAATCCGCTCTTGCTTTGCGATGACAGAGCCCGCATTGGCGGGTAGCAATCCGGTGCATTTGGCAACTACGGCCATCCGGGAGGGAGATGAATATGTGATCAACGGACACAAATGGTTTACCACCGCTGCGGACGGCGCCAAATTCACCATCGTCATGGCAGTAACCAATCCCGAAGCGGAAAGCCCCTATCAGCGGGCAAGTATGCTATTGGTTCCTTTGGATAATCCAGGCTATCAACTGATCCGGAACATCCCGATCATGGGTGAGGCTGGAGAGGATTACCTTTCTCATGGAGAGGTGAAATTTGAAAATTGTCGGGTTCCTATTTCCAATTTGATCGGAAAAGAGGGACAAGGTTTTGCTTTGGCACAAGAGCGGCTTGGACCGGGCCGCATTCATCATTGCATGCGCTGGATCGGTATCTGCGAGCGGGTTTTTGACCTCATGTGTCGTCGAACCATTTCCCGCCATTTGGATCCCGGAAAACCACTAGCTGAAAAGCAGACGATTCAAAACTGGATTGCAGAAAGCCGTGCTGAAATCAAGGCTAGCCGACTCATGGTCATGGATACTGCTCAAAAAATGCAGAATTTGGGAGCAAAAGCCGTCAAGGAGGATATTTCCACCATCAAATTCTTTGTAGCAGACGTACTCATGAAAGTAATCGACAGGGCTATTCAGGTTCACGGTGCTTTGGGAATCACGGATGACACCCTGCTTTCTTTTTGGTACCGACATGAGCGTGGAGCGAGAATCTATGATGGACCCGATGAAGTGCATAAATCGGCTTTGGCGAGGAGTATTCTCAAAAATTACCTGTAACTAGTGACTGATGGAAAATTTTGACCGACTCAAAAAGCATTTGGAAGAGCGGCTTTTTTGGAAAGCCGAAGAAATTGAAATTACACCTATGAGTGGCGGTTTTTCCAACTTGACCTTTAGGATAGATACTCCGATCGGAGCGTTTGCACTCCGGAGACCGCCTTATGGAAATACGGTCAGCAAAGCTCATGATATGGAAAGGGAATGTAGAGTCTTAGAATTACTTTATCAGTCTGATTACAAAAAAATTCCAAAACCAGTACTCTATTTTGAGGATGCGGAGATCATAGGAGCCCCTTTTTTCATTATGGAGTTTGTCGAAGGTCCTGTGCTCAGAAATCGAGTTCCAAGAGAATGGGGATTTACAGAATCCCATTTTCGAAAACTATCCGAAAACACCATTTCAACCCTACTAGACCTTCATCTGATCAATCTACAACTCAGTGGATTGGCCGCTTTAGGAAAACCGGAAGGCTATGTCCTGCGACAGGTAGAAGGATGGATCTATCGATATCAGAGGGCAAAGACGGACGCAATCCCTGAAATGGAAAAAATTTCAAATTGGTTGATTGCAAACCTGCCTGAAAAGGAAAATGCCGGATTAATTCACAATGATTTTAAATATGATAATCTCATTTTAGAAGTAGAAAACCCTACTGAAATCAAAGCAGTTATGGATTGGGAAATGGCCACAGTCGGTGACCCGTTAATGGATTTGGGTACAACTTTGGCTTATTGGGCGCAGGAGGATGATCCAGAGATTCTCAAACAATTCAACCTGACTTACCTGCCTGGAAATATGACTCGACAGGAAGTGATTGATTTTTATAATCTCAGAAGCCCACTTGAATTGGATAATATGCTCTTCTACTATGCTTTTGGACTTTTCAAAGTAGCCGTAATCGCTCAGCAGATTTATAAGCGTTTTGCGATGGGCTTGACCCAAGATCCACGATTTGGTGCTTTGATTTATGTGGTCAAGGCCGCCGCTGAAAAAGGAGAAAAAGCCATTTTGACCGAAAAAATCTAACCCAATATGACTATTCAAAAGATATGTATTCTGGGAGCGGGAACCCTAGGTTCTCGTGTCGCTCTCCAATCAGCCATTTCTGGATTTCAAGTTTCCATCTATGACATTTCTCAAAAAGCGCTGGATTTTGGCGAAAAAACGATGGAAAAAATCCTTCGCCAACTCGTCAAAGCCAAACAACTGAACGAAAGTCAAATCCCTGATATTTTTTCAAGAATCCAGTTTACACTCGACCCTCTTGAGGCAGTGAAAGATGCTGATATCATCAATGAAAGCGTTACCGAAGAAGCGGATATCAAGAAAAAAGTCTGGAAGCAATTTGGAGAACTAGCCCCAGCGAAAACCTGGTTTACAACCAACACTTCCTATCTCCTTCCGTCCATGTTTGCCGAGGAAAGTGGACGTCCTGCCAAATTCTGCGCCTTTCACTTTCATGATGTGTTTTATTCCCGAGTGGTCGATATCATGCCTCATCCGGGAACTGACCCGGCCATGATTCCGATGTTGGAGGAATTGGGAAGAAAACTCAATCAAGTGCCCGTTTTGGTCAAAAAAGAAAATCCCGGCTACATTTTCAATACTATGCTCATGGCTTTGATTGGAGCAGCAGGAAAACTGCTCACCCGGGAAGTGGCAAGTATTGAAGACATCGACCGTTCCTGGATGGTCAATTTTCATATGCCCATGGGACCATTTGGGATTTTGGATTCGATAGGTTTGGATACCGCCTGGCATGTGACACATAAGATGCCTGACGCAGCTTCTCAGGCTTTTGCAGCACTATTGAAGACATATCTAGACCAAGGAAAATTGGGAGAAAAATCCGGAGAAGGGTTCTACACCTACCCCAATCCGAGCTATAGAAAAGAAAATTTCTGTCAATAAGATCCAATCCCCCCAGTTACGGCGTAAATGGGGCCAAACTACCCCCTTTATGAATCGTCGACTGATCACCCATTTCCTGGTCGGATTCTTTGTAGTCATTGCGTCATTGTCCCAAGCTCAGGACGCCAAAGAAGCCTATCCCGTTTCCATCCATGACCAAGCACAGATTTGGGACTTGGGGAAAGAATTCGTGCCATTGATCAAACTACTTTCCGAACCATCAGAAAATAGATTTGAACCCTTGCCTAATCCCAATACCAACTTGGGATTTACGGATCATCACTATTGGGTGAAGTTCAGTCTTGAAAATACAGATTCTAAAACCAAAACGCTGTATTTGGAAACCGCCCGCCCCATCACGGATGTAGCGGATTTGTATTTGCAAGCGGAGGGACAAGAACCCCTAATCATCCAAAATGGGGATATGATGCCCTTTGTTGATCGTGAAATCAGCCATCGAAAGCTTCTTTTTCCAATTACACTTACACCTAATTCAAGCACCGAATTTTTTCTTCACTTGAAAAGCGACGGTGAAGTAATCAACCTACCACTCGTGCTTCACGATGGTACTTCTTTGATTGAATCTACTTTCACGGACCAATTGGTCTTTGGGGTTTTTTATGGGATTTTATTACTTGCTGCCTTGACATACCTTTTTTTCTACTTCGGCATCAAAGAGAAAAGCTTTATTCTCTATGTTTCTTATGTCATATCCATAGCCCTACTCCATTCTTCACTAGACGGATATTTTTTCCAATATATACTTGGCACTCCAGGTTGGTTTGCAGACCGTAGTCTTTTGATCTTTGCCACAGTGTCTGCTATCCTTCTTAATCGCTACAGTCAGGCCTTCGTTCAGGTAAAAACCTTCGCAAAAGGGCTCAACGCGACGATTAACGTAGTCAATTTCAGTTTGGCACTCTTATTAGTTGGGATTCTGCTTTATGATGCAGGTAAACCTTTATACTATCCTCTGGTCAATGCCTTGGGATTTATAGGTGTATTGCTGGCGGTAGCATCCATTGTCATGAGCTTTTTCAAAAGAAAACCCGTAGATGCTTTTTTTGCTTTGGGTTTCACCTCACTGACCTTGGGATTTGTCATCTTTATATTGAATAACTTTTCACTCATTGAAAATTCATTTCTGACCGAAAATTCAGCCAAGCTGGGTACGGGATTAGAGATTCTCTTTCTATCTCTTTCCATGGCTAACCGAATTCGAATACTCAGAACCGAAAAAGAAAAGGCACAGGAACTTGCACTTCAACGATCGGAAGAAAGCAATGAGATCAAGTCCTTTTTCCTTTCCAACGTATCGCATGAACTCAGAACCCCTCTTAATGCGATTTTGGGCCTTTCTCAGTCCATTATGAAAGAGATTCAGGATGAAAAAATCAAAGAGAATCTCGAGGTCATCAAGTATTCTTCTGTTTCACTCCTTTCCTCAATTGACGACATTTTGGATTATTCCAAAATCGAAAAAGGCGAGCTTAATCTGGAACAGAAAACTTTTGATTTTCAAAAGGTTTTAAATGAAATCAAGCTTTTGGCTTACCAACAGACTCGGGATAAGGGACTCAAATTCATAGTAGAGGAAAAAGTCCAACTTCCAAAAAAACTCATCGGTGACGCCACCCGATTCAGACAGATTCTGATGAATGTGATCCATAACTCCATCAAGTTTACCAATCAAGGAGAAGTCAAACTTGCTATTACGGATTTGATTGAAAGTGGATCAAACAGCATTTTAAGTTTCGAAATCAGTGATACCGGAGTCGGTATCAAGCCGGAAAAACTGGATCGTATTTTTGAATCCTTTATTCAGGAACAAATTGACGATAAGCGAAAATTTGGGGGATTTGGACTCGGTCTTTGTATTGTCAAAGCGCTGACCCAACTCTATAGCGGGACAGTGGCGATCCAAAGTGAAGTCGGCAAAGGCACCAAAGTCAGCATTTCCCTGACTTTTGGAAAAGCCGAGGAATCTGTCCAAGATCCTATCAAAGCTCATTCAGAAACACTGCTTTTAGGCAAACGGATTTTGGTAGTGGAAGACAATCCTGTCAATCAATTGGTGATCAAATCAATCCTAAGAAAGTGGAAGGGCATCACCTTTGACTTTGCCAATCATGGTCTGGAAGGATTGGAAAAACTGCAGCAAAGTCATTTTGACCTCATCTTGATGGATCTGCAGATGCCGGAAATGGACGGCTATGAAGCAACAGAAGCCATTCGTGCCGGCTCAGCCGGTGAAAAATACCTCACTATTCCCATTATTGCTGTGACGGCCGACACCACCGAAAAAAGCAAGGTCAAAGCCAAAGCAGTGGGTATGGATGACTACATGACCAAGCCCGTTGATGCCGAAATTCTTTTGGAAAAAGTGCTACAAGCACTGTTTTTGGAAAACGTGCAGTTGGAAAAACTCTAAAATAAATCCTTTGAGGTTTTTAAAAACCTCGAAGGTTTCACTAGTTGATTCAGACCTTCGGGGTTTTGAAAACCTCAAAGGTCTACCAGGTAATCCTGCTTCTCCAGAAGCAGGATTTTTTATTACAAGTCCTGCTTTAGAAAAAGCAGGACAACGGATTACTTAAATCTGAACTTCAAATACTTGATCTTCTCTCCCTTGTCGGAAAACATCTTCTCGTAGCGGGTTTTGATCCCATGATGATCGTCACGCATTTCACTCTGATAGAAATCATGCGTGTAGGCCAACACCTCGATGTCTTCCCGGCTTTTGACCAGTTCCAAGGTATAATCAAAAAGTCCTGTATTGTCTGTTTTGAAGTGAACCAAACCGTTTTCCTTAATCATCGGCTTGTACATATCCAGAAACTTCGGAGAAGTCAGCCGGCGCTTTTCATCTCCATCACGAGGAAAAGGATCCGGAAAGGTGATCCAAAGCTCGGAGATCTCGCCTTCTGCAAAAAACTGATCCAGATTTTGAATTTGCGTTCTCAGAAAAGCCACATTGGTTAATCCTTCCACTGTTGCGGTAGAGCTCCCCTTCCAAATCCGGCTCCCTTTGATATCCACTCCAATGAAGTTTTGATCACGGTATTCACGGCCCAGACCCACGGTAAATTCTCCCCGTCCGCAAGCCAATTCGACTACGATGGGATTCTGATTTTGGAACTGCTCCTCGTGCCAGTTGCCTTTGATGGTTTCGAAAAGTGGCTTTCCAGCCTGAATTACATTGGGATTGGCTTCATTTTGGGCGAAGCGAACCAGCTTTTTTCTGCTCATTTAGAGGTCCTCGATTTCTGCGACCACAAAAGTACTCCCTCCCACAAATATCAGGTCATTTGGACCTGTATTTTTTCGGGCAAATTGAAGCGCTTGGTTCACCTCGGATATCACTTCTCCTTTCAGACCATACTCAGCCGCCTTTTCACCAAGCAATTCAGCTGGCATGGCACGAGGTAAATCCGCTTGACAGAATACATACTGGGCATCCTTGGGAAGCAATGCCAAAATCTTGGAGATGTCCTTATCCTGCACCATTCCGATGACCATCCAAAGTTGATCAAAAGAATAACTTTTCAACTGAGTCAAAATAGCCCGGATTCCCGGTTCGTTATGGCCTGTGTCTGCAATGACGGTTGGTTTTTCTCCCAGAATCTGCCAACGGCCTTTCAATCCGGTAAGTGATGAAACTCCCTGTAATCCGTATCGGAGGGCTTCATCAGAAATAGTCCATCCCATCTGACGCAGCTGATTAACTGATTCCAGAATTCCTGGAAGGTTATGAATCTGATAATCGCCCAAAAGTCCAAAATCCAAGATTGAACTTTCCCCATCCTGAGAAACTGCATAACTGGCTAACCCTGTTTGTGAAGATGCAAGTTTTTCCAACTTGATTTTTTGATCAGCGAACGTGATCGGAGCTTGATTTTCTTTTGCTTTTTGAATGAAAACAGAAGTGGTCTCCTCTTGAGTTTGACTGATGACTACCGGGATATTTGGCTTAATGATTCCTGCTTTTTCTCCGGCAATCAGAGGAAGAGTATCTCCCAAAAACTGCATGTGATCCCAACCGATATTGGTTATGACCGAAAGCTCAGGAGTAATCACATTGGTGCTGTCCAATCTGCCTCCCATTCCCACTTCGATGATTGCGATATCGACCTCCTCTTTGGCAAAATACCAAAAGGCCAAGCCTACGGTCATCTCAAAAAAACTGGGCTTTAATTCATCCAAAAATGACTTATTTGCTTCTACGAAATCAACCACTGCTTGCTCAGTAATCTCCTGACCATTAATTCGAACCCGTTCGGTAAAGGATTTGAGGTGCGGAGAAGTATAAAGACCCGTTTTGTAGCCTGCTGACTGTAGAATGGCTGCCAACGTGTGAGAAGTACTCCCTTTTCCATTGGTTCCGGCTACGTGGATGGACTTGAATTTTCGCTCGGGATTTCCCAAATGGGAACAGAGCGCTAGGGTATTGCTGAGGTCTTTTTTGAATGCAGAAGCTCCTACCCGCTGAAACATGGGAAGGGCATTAAAGAGGTAATCGATGGTTTCTTGGTAATTCATTCTTAAATCCAATTGAATTCGTCAGCTTTTCCAAAAATCATTAGGCAATTCCGATAAAAAAATGTTTAGCATCAGATTTCTTCGGTCTTCGGTCATCGGTCTTTCTTCCCAATGATCTGAAAATAATTACTGACGAAGGTTAAATCAAAAAAACAGATTAATCCACCTTAATCACAAAGGTGATCTTTCCGGTAGAAAAATCGGCAGCAGCTCCACCGGATTTTTTGAAATTGATCTGGTTGACTACTTGACGGTAATAGGCCAACACATCGTTGGAAACATTGTATTCCAAAGGTACAGCCTGAACTACTCTTCCGGAATCATCCACAGTTATTTTGAAAACTATTCGACCATTTCTAGTAGAAACCCGGTCATTGATATTCGGCCTGGAAGCAAAATCCCATCCTGCCATATCCAAGCTATATCCCGCACCGGAATTGGTTCCTTTTCCACTTCCTTCACCCATAATCGCCCGACCATCCACAGTACCGGTTGGTCGCCCTTCATCACCCTTGGCATTGGAAGAGCCTTGTGCACCACCGGAGGCTGGAGTTGAGCTTTTTCCCGAAGTACCACCTGCTCCAAAAATCGCTCTTTGGTCTATTTTGGGTTGTTCGGGTGCTTTTTGAGTGGTTTGTTCGGCTTCAGATTTAGCTGGAGTGGTGACTGTCTTGGCAGGCTCCGTTTTTCCTGGCTCTGGCTTTTTGGTTTCGACAGCGGCTTTTTCCACTCCTTTGATCGGAGATGGCTTGGTCGTTACCGCCTGATTTGCCGCTGGTTTGGAAGCGGTTTTAGGCTTGGCTGTCTCGGTTCTTGGAGCTGGTGCAGGTGTAGCAGGTTGCGTCACAGCTTGGGCTACTTCGCCTGGAGCGGCTTGTTCTACACTTTGAGAAGGAGTTTCGGAAGGTGCATTCGGACTGTTTCGATTTCCAGAACCTACATCCGAAAAACCTAAATTCAGCTCCAAACCATAGGTTGGCAAAGGAGGGATCTGTGGACGCCATACCACGATGAAATAGAAAGCAAGCAGAAGCAGCACATTTACCACTGCAGTGATAATGGCTGATTTTTTCTTACTGTCCTTTTCTATTTGGTCGGCATTCCAGCTTTGCATGATCAATAGGGTTTGGTTGCGATGGATACGTTAGCCTCAAGGCCAGCCGCTATTCCGCCGATTTCCACTAAATATTCAACGGGAACTTCCTTATCTATGTGCAAAACCACTTGACCTTTTTTCCCTTCAAGGAGAGTTGAAAGTTCAGATTTGATTTGATCACGACTCACGATTTTGTCATTGACTGAAAAGCGAAGATCTTTTGTCACAGATACAGTCACCTCTTGCATCACAATATCAGAAGCTTCGCTGGATGGCAAGTTTACCGGCAATCCTGAAGGGGTGATAAAGGAAGAAGTAAGCATGAAGAAAATCAAAAGCAGGAAGATAATGTCCGTCATGGAGGACATACTGAATGCCGATTCAACCTTATTTTTTGCCTGAAGTCCCATAATTATTTATCCTGAAGAAGGTCAATAAACTCAATGGAGGTGTACTCCATATTATGCACCAACTTGGAAACCTGAGTAACCAAATAATTATAGCCCAAATAGGCTATAATACCGACGACGAGTCCTGCAGCGGTCGTGATCATCGCTTCATAAATACCCATGGAAAGTAATTTTGGAGACACATTACCCTCTTCTTGTGCGATGGAAATAAAGGCCTGAATCATACCTGTCACCGTTCCAAGGAAACCGATCATAGGTGCCGCACCGGATACCGTAGCCAACAGACCAAGATTTTTCTCGAGTTTATAGATCTCGATCTTACCCACATTTTCGATGGAAACTTCAATATTTTTCAAGGGAGAGCCAATACGCTCAATCCCTTTTGCAATCATATTGGCTACCGGGGTGTTTTCGCCTGCGCAAAGCATTTTGGCCTTTTCAATCTGACCGCTTTGTACCAAGACTTTTACCTGATCCATCAGATGGCTTGGTGTTTTGGCGGCTTTGTTGAGGGTGATAAGTTTTTGGATAAAGATGAAAATCGCCAAAACAAACAAAAGGTAAAGCGGGATCATCATGTATCCTCCCTTGAGCAGGAGGTCCAAAAGGCCGATATTTTCTTTGGTGGCTTCTGCAGCCAATGCGTCCGCAGTGGACAGGGAATCAACAGTTAGGGTTTGGAGAAGGATCATATTAATAGTTCAAAATCCACAAATCTTCAGAATACTGAGATTTGATCCGAGCGACCTCGTCAGCTGCGGCTTTCCAAGTATCAAACTTGCCAATGGCAACCCGATAATTCGGACTGGACTCGTACGGAGTGATCAGATACAGTTCCGGTGTTTTACCGGCAAATTTTGCTGCGATCTCCAAGGCCAATTGCTCTTTTGGCAAACTTGACACCACGATGAAATACCTCACTTTATCAGATTTGGATTCAATTCGGATCAAATTTCCACTAACCGTATTGGCAATTGTTGTACCAGTTTCGGCAGGTTTGGAAATATTAGGATTTGAATTATTTATGGTTGTGATAGAATCCTGATTTTCAGCAATTAGAGTTTCTTCACTTGGGGTAAGTTCAGGCTGAGCCGGTACATCTGATTGAGTTGAAAAATCCTCCTTCCTGTCGGATTCGACTGGTTGGGAAGTTGAATCTATCTGAGTCAATTGAAGTTGCCAAACAATGACTCCCAAGACGGCCAATGCCATGAAAACTACCACCCAAACCCAAGCATTGGATTTGGCTTTTTTCTCGACTTTTGGTTTGGGCTGATCTTTAACTTTAGTTGGATCGACTTTAGGCTTGTCTTCTGAAACAGGAATCGGCTCTTTTTCTGCTTGTTCAACTTTGTTTTCTACTTGAACCGGAACTGCTTTTTTAACCTCCTGCTTTTCTTTTGGCAGGGAAGGTTGGGGGTTGAGCGGGGTAATTTCTACAAAAGGCAGCCCATAATCTTTAGGATCTGACCATGCACGGGTATCTGTATCTTTTGATGACATCTTCATTCTGGGAAAGCTACGAAACTAACCTAAATGAACGGAAAGCCCAACCTCAAATTCTGAATAATCAGAATTTGAAGCTGGCACCACCGATGAGCTGAACACCACGGACGGGATAATTTAGCCAGCGCATATTTTTCCCATTGGTCAGGTTATTCCCCTCTGCGAAAATGGAGATTCGGTCTGTAATCTTAAAATCAGCCTTTAATTGCAGGTCTGCGATGGTTTTCAGATTGACTACTTCGATGTCCGGAGGAAAAATAGCAGCCGCGCTCACATCCCCTCTTGCCTTGATTCCCCCCATGAAAGTCAGATTGGCCTGAAGTAAAAGCTTCTCGAATGGCTTCACCTGATTGTTGATCGAAAGTGCCCAAACGGGTCTATGCCACGCTTCGGTCTGAGTGCTTAAGTCATATTGGTACAAATCCAATCGAGAACCCAAGGTGTACACGTCCGAAAACTTCATACCCAATTCTGCATTGAGATTGACTACGGTAGTCTTATCATCATAAACCAATTCAAATCGTGCAGAGTCGGCAATCGAATTCACGAAAAAATGCATGTTATTGAATCGGCTCACATCGATACCTGCTCGGTAATGAAATGCCTCCTGAAACTGCCCCTCTATCCCACCGGCGATTTTGTAATTGTTGACGGTATTAAGCAATTGGGTACTAGGTCCTAGGAATGGATTTTCTCGGACAAAACTGAAATAGGTGTTTCGATCTACATCACCGGAAAACTCTCCATAAAAACCAAACTCATCCGCAAATTGGTAGCTGGCTTTTAGCACGGGAAAAATCCGGAAATCACTCTCTTTCTCGGGTAATGAATCATTCTCAGAGACAATATTCAACCCTGCCGTAAATCGGAAAGACTCATAGTTGTAGGAAACTTCTGGTCGGATGGCAAAATAGGTTCGGTTTAGATCATAATTCAAATCCTCCGTAGCAGTAGAGAAATAGCTTAACCCTACTTTTCCTGACCAGTCATCAGTTGGTTTAAACTTACCCAAGCCCTGTACCCCTACTTCATTTTCTCTGGCTAAATAACTGTCTTTGAAGCTTCTATAGCTAATTTTGGCTTCGTATCCAAATGGGCCGACTTTCTCAATATCTCGGATTCCGGCCGAAAACTGAACGTTGTTTTGGACGTTGTTTTGGATTAGTGGGTTAATTGGATCCCATAGCGGATCTTCATACAAACTTAAATCCGTACCATAAAAAGAATACTTGTCTTGGCCCCAACTCAATCCACCAAAGACTTCTGCTCTGTCCAGGAAGTAACTTACATCTCCTCCAAATACGGTATGGGATTCAGGACTACTTTCTCCGTACTTTTCTACAGGCCCTTTTCCAAAACTCTGGTGCTTAAATCTCACCGCATAGTTCAGCGGATCAGCGGTTGTGGACATGTATCTTCCTTCCAACAGCGGTGAAGCAAAATTACCATAACCTGCGCGTACAAAACCCGGATACAAATCCAATTTGGGTTGACGGTAGTCTTTCTGAACTGGCGTGGGCTGTAGCTTCAATGCCGGAATAGAAAGGAAATAAGGGGTGATGGCATAATTAAAATCTTCCATGCCCTTGGGCTGTGGCAACACAGGCAGACGCTCAAAAGAACGTGGCTGAGTCGGAACGGTCAAAACCCGATCTTTCCGAATCACAAATTCCTGATCCTGCACTGCACCTCTTTGAGGGTTTTGTGCCAAAGCTGATGTCAGGCCTCCCAAAAAAGCGCCTGAAAACAATAAGGATATTGCAAATCTATTCATTTATTTAGTTCAGGTTTTTGAGTTTGGACTGAGCTTCTGCCTTGATTTCCGCATTGGTAGATCGCTCTACGATGGATTCAAGTGTGGCTTTTGCCTGGAAGGTTTCTCCTGTCTTTTGGAAGTTGTCTGCCAAGAGCAAAAACATCTTTCCATACCAGAAATCATAATCTGCAAACGGTCCGGAGAAATCAAAAATGGCATTATTGGACTTTTCAAAATCTCCTCTTTCCTGGTAGGAGAATGCCAACAAATACAAGCCTTCTGCACCTTGGACCGTCTTATGATCTTTCACCAGATTTTGCAGGGTAGTTTCAGCTTGTGGCTTTTGGTTCATTTCTCGCTGAGCTTTGGCCTTAGTCAAAAGGGCTGTCGGGGTTGATTCTGGAATAATGCCATCCAAAGTCATCAGTCGATCTGCGTAGGAAATAGCTTGCTGGAACTTACGTGTGGCAAAACTGGCCACCATCAATCCCTGCACTGCTTCTGCTTCTTCCACCTTGTTTCGTGCATTTTGCGAAGCAGTCTCTAAATAAGGAATCGCTGCCGCATAATTTCCCCGATCCAATTCGATCATTCCAAGCTTTTGCATGGCTCTCACACGCTGGGGAGAAGCGGGTTCGCGTTCGAGTTGCTTGAAATAGCCGATAGCTCTATCTGCATCACCGGCCTGAAGGAAAGCATCTCCGGCGAAGAACAGGGCCTCGGTCTTCTGGGCGGATTGAGGATAGCTCCTTAAGTAGTTTTCAAAAGCTCTGGCTGCCTGAGGATAGTTTTTGTCGATGTACAAACTCTTGGCAGATTCAAATTCTAGCACCTGGACATTTCCAGAGCCAGGGTTTGAACTTTTATACTTAGCCACATAGTCTCCAAACTCAGCCGATCTACCCTGAAGTGCCAGTGTTTCCTGAAGCCCTTTCAATGCAGTTTCTGCGTTTTGAGCATTGGGATGGTTGTCCAAAATGGCTTTGTAATCCGCGATGGTCTGATCGTAGCGCTGCATGGAGAAGTTGGCCACTGCCCTTCCCTCCAAGGCATAAGGAACAAAAGGTGAACTAGGTCTGCCTGTGATCAAATCCGAAAAAGCCCTTGAAGCTTCAGCATAACGAACTTCCTCCAAGTAGATCTGTCCTCGTTGAAACATGGCATCTTCCAAATACAAACTGGAAGAAAAACCACTGATCAAGCGATCCAATTGTGAAAGGGCTTCATCATTTCGATTTTGGAAATTTTGAACGACCGCTAAGCGATAATAGGCATAATCAATTCCGGAGTTTCGCTCGGTAATTGCCCTTTGGAATGTCGCCGAAGCGTCCCCAAACTTCTTTTGCACATACTGACAGTCGCCGAGTCTCAATAGGGCATCGTCATAGTTTTGCTTTTCGTCCCGACCTCTAAGCTTTTCGGTGTATAAACGGAATTGTTCTTCTGCTTTTGGATATTGCTGGGTATTAAAATAGGCATAACCCAAACCGTAATGGGTCTTGATCAAGAAAGGATGACTGCTGGCTGGATTCATCGCTCTTGCCGCTTCATAAGAACGGATCGCCTGAGGCAAATTGCCATCAGCAGTATGCACCTCTCCTTTCCAAAAATGAGTTTCCAACAACAAATCTTTGTCTGAAGGAAAGGCTTGCGACTTGTCCAAAAAGGAAATAGACTGCTTATACTTTTGGTCACGATAGTATACCATCGCCTGATAGAAAGCCACTTTTTGGTAGGCTGACTGGATTCTTGGCGACTTCGTGCGAATCTTATCCATCTGCTCAATGGCCCGCAAGTAATCATTGGTATTGATCAGTGCTTCGGAAAGAAGTGTCTCCGCTTCCGTACGATGTCTGCCCGACGGATAGGTGTCCAAATACTCATCGAGCGTGCTGATCGCTACCTGAAAACTTCCTCTTTGCAGGTTGGTCTTGGCAAAATTGAACAAAGCCTCTTCCTGAATTTGCTTATTGAATGAGACTTTGGAAGCTGCTTGGAAGCTGGTAGAAGCAAAAGCGAAATTATCCAACTTGATGTAAGAATGTCCCAGATAATAACTTGAGGACTGAGCGATTTCGTCGTTTCCGGAGGCCGAGACTTTCAGGTAGTCCGTAGCTCTCTGGTAATTTTTGATTTCAAAAAACGAGATGCCTGCTTTATAAACCTCTTCTCGGGAAAGCGTTCCTTTTTTGGCATTGATAAAGGCATCATAATTCTTGGCCGCGTTGGCAAAATCTTTCTTGGCGTAAAAGGCTTCGGCCAAATACAAATGGATGGTTTCCCTTCGATCTAAGTTTTGACTCGAAGCCAACAAAGGTTCTGCATAGGTAATCGCCTGATCGTAAGCCCCCTGCTGATAATAAAGAGCCGTCAAAAGATAGGGAACCTTTGTTGAGTAAAAGGGCGATTTACCTGCTGCCTGAAGATCAGTCACCGCTTTGGATGTATTTCCCTGCTCCATCGCAATAAATCCACTGTAGTAATAAGCATCCGAACTGATTGGCTGATTTAACGTTTTTGCCTGATCGAAAAATCCTGCAGCCTGACCGTAGTTTTTCAACTGGAAATAGGCATAGCCTTGTTTGAAAAGGACATCAGCCTTTGTTTCTTCATTTAGTCCTTTGGTATTGACTAGTCCGAAGGCCTCGATGGATTCTTTGTAGTTTCTCTTGTAGAAAAAATGATTACCGAGGTAAAGCCCGGCCGTAGCCACTGTGGGATGGTTTCCATGATCAAAAATATAAGCTTTCATCAATCCCGGACCGTCGGGACTTTCCAACTGAAGGGCCGACATGGCGCGGTTGAGTTGTGCGTTTTTCCGCTGCTCTTCTGTAAGTGATTCAGCTAAAAGACGTGTGTTGTCATAGAGACTCGCTGAAAAAAGTTGCTTATCGAAAAGCTCCAAATGATAATCCAAAGCTTGCTGATGGCCGGTTTGGTATAGCGTGGATTGAGAAAAAGCTTCCATGCTCATACCCAGGCCTGCAAGCAGCACCAGGTAGTATTTCATGTGGTTATAATTGGTTTTGGGGTAATCAGTGCAAAATTTTATACACTAACTCTCGGAGGATTTCACCTTCGTCCATACTTCCGGAGTCCACTCCTTTGAAACGAAGATCTGCCTCTTTGATGTACCCGAATACATCAATTACCTTGCCCAATTTGTAGTTTCTAGCTGCAGTCATGTATTCTTTTACTCCATATGGATTGACCCCAATAGCACTCGCCATTTGGTTTTCGGGCAATGAACCCACTTTATGCACCAATGCAACTTTTGTGAAATAATTGTACAAAAGTGAAAAAATAGGAATAACCGGATGAGCCTTAGGATTTTGGATAAAGTAATGGATGATTTGATTGGCCTTTATCACATCTTTGTAGCCTATAGCTTTGGTCAGTTCAAAATTGTTATAGTCTTTGTTGATTCCAATGTATTTGGAAATGTGGTCGGAAGTAAACTTGGTGGGTTCAGGAAAGTTGATCAGCATCTTTCCTACCTCGTTGGTCAACACCTCCAGATTGTTACCAATAGAATCAGCAAGCAGCTGGCTAGCCTTTGGTTCGATTTGATGTCCGAGGTCTTTAAAGTATCCATCTACCCACTCAGTAAGCTTCCAATCTTTGATTTTTTCAGACTCTACAAAAACCGACTTTTTCTCCAGTTCCTTTTTCAAGGAACTTCTACCGTCGAGCTTTTTGTGCTTGTAGGCAAAGACCAAAATCGTACTCGGTAGCGGATTGGTCAGGTAGCTGACCAACAGCTTCTGAGCTTCTTCTTTTCCCAAATCAGGAATACTCTGAGCTTCTTTTACGATGACAAGCTGCCGCTCAGCCATCATGGGAAACTTACGGGCATTATTCAAAATCGTACTGACCGGAGAATCCTTTCCATACAGAACCAATTGATTAAATCCTCGCTCAAATTCAGGGATGGCATTTTTCTCAATAAAATCCGTAATCAGGTCGATGTAATAGGGTTCGTCTCCCTGCAAAAAGTAAATGGGAGCAAACTTCTTCGCTTTGAGGTCTTTGAGAACTGCTTCGGGACTGAGGGCCATATTCGGGAATACTCGTGGGTTTAAAGATAACAGCCGAAGGGATTTTGAAGCAAAAAGACAGAAAATAAACTTTGGTTTGGGAAACGGGGTTTACTTTTGCAGAAGCAAGAAACAAGAGATAAGAGACTAGAGATTTGGGACCTATTCCTATTAGAACAATTTTCCCACTTATTCCATCTACTTTCTTGGGTCTTAATTCTTGGATCAAGGAGCTATTTCATGCGACTGAATTCCTGAATCTAGCCTCTTATTTCTAAAGTCTAGCATCTTGAATCTAGCCTCTAAAGTCTTAAAAAATGAATTTCAATACCGGTTATCAACTCTATCAGGAAGGAAAATTTGAAGAAGCATTGGCGGTGTTCGATGAGTTGATTATTCAGGAAAAAGGAAAAACCGAGCTTCACCTCTATCGGGGCAGGATCTTGACCAGACTGGGCAAAGGTGAATTGGCCTTGGCTGATTTTGATCTTTTGACAGCCTTAGAACCCTACAACACCGATTTCATCAGCGACCGGGGTGTTGTTTTACATCTATTGGGCCGAAATGAAGAAGCACTTTCCGAGCTTGATCGTGCAGCAAATTTAGACCCAAGGAATCCCTACCGCTATTCCAGCCGTGCATTTTTGAAGGATCGATTGGGAGATTTGCAAGGCGCCATCGAAGACTATGAAAAGGCCATAGAGCTCGATCCCGAAGATGCAGTAGCTTTTAATAATAAAGGATTGGTCGAAGAAAAGCTTGGCCAAAAAGAACGAGCCAAAAAAAGCTTTGAAAAAGCAGATGAACTCGTAGGCTACAAGCCCGCTCAAAAATCAGACGATCTTCCCCCCATAGGAAACAAAAAATCCACTGAAATCCCTAAACCCAGCTTTGTAGCAACAGAGGAGCCAAAGAAAATGACTGTCAATCACTTTTGGCAAACACTTAAGTCTATTGTCGGAGATGAAGCTTCCAGAAAAGAGTTTTCGGATTTTATCAAAGGGCTTTTTAGCGGAAAAAAGGCTAAAAACTCTTAATCACCCAAAGAGGCTTATTGATAAAGTAGGACATTTTCTTGGATAGATTTTTCGAGAAAATCTGGTCAAAAAAAGTTTTCTTTTTGCTCAGTGTTACCAAGATATCCCCTTTGGCGACCTGAATGTAATTTTCAAGACCCAGAGCAAGATCATCCCGGAAGGACTTCAGGACATAATTGATTTTCTCATACCTGACGAAAGGTCTTACTTCCTCGATCATCGTCTGATGAAGGGCTTTTTCTATGGATTTTTGGGAGGAGGAAACGTGGACCAAGTCGATTTCCGCATCAAAGAAGCCTGCAACTTCCACCACCTTCTGAATGGCTAATTTATCTTCTTCGAGGTAATCAGAAGCGTATACCAATTTTCTTGGCCTTTTGAAAAACACCCTTCTCGGGACCACCAAAATATCCCGATCGGATTGTTCTACCATTCGACTGGTTCGGCTACCTATAATGTTTTCTCTGAGTTCATTCATTCCTTCGGTCCCTACCACAATGAGATTGGCACCGACTTCCTGAGCAAATAAGAGGGTTCCTTGTACAATTTTCCCCTCTTTTACGGCGATTTCACAACTTTTCAGCCCTCTTGTAATACATTCTTCTGATACCGTTCTTTGAAGACTTTTAAGCTTTTGCTTAACAAAATCAAGCTGATGGATGCCTTCGGGATCCGTGGGAGAAAGCTTCAAGTAGTCTTCCCGATTAAGCACGTGAAAAAGAATCAGTTTAGCCCTATACTTTTCTCCGAGCCTTGAAGCATATTCGATGGCATTCAGGGAGCACTCGGAAAAGTCAGTCGGGCAAAGAATAATGAAGTCCTGTTCCATAGCTAAAAATTAGTAACCTCTCTCGCGGTTTACGAGATTCTGAAGTGGACGGTTAGTTTTTAATCGATTAAAATTATCAATGATTTGGGGCGAAGCTGCAAGCGGATTGGTCACGCTGGCAATATGAGGTGTCAGCTGGATTCTGGACTCCTCCCAAAATGGGTGTTCCTGCGGCAATGGCTCCACGCGATAAACATCCAATAATGCTCCAGATAAATATCCCTGATCCAATGCGGGAATGAGGTCTTCTTCCACCAGGTGTTTTCCGCGGGCCACATTGATCAAGTAAGTACCTTTGGTACATTTCTTAAAAAGATCAAGATTTAAAATCCCTTCTGTTTCCGGTGTCAGTGGCAGCAAACAAACCAAGACATTGATTTGCGATAGAAATTCTCCCAGTTGATTCTTGGAAAAATACGGGTAAGGAAAATCGGACTTTTCGGAGAATCCAAATCCAAAAACCTCAAATCCCATGTAGTTTAATTTATCCAACACATCTCCCCCGAGGGCTCCTACTCCCATGACTCCCACTTTTACAGGAACCTCCGGATGAGACATGTCCCATACTTTTCTTTTCTGGTCGGCCTGATAGCGGGTAATCTGTCGGTGGAAATTGAGCACACCCATGATGACATAATTGGTCATAGACCATGTCAGTTTTTCATCCACTATCCGAACGATTGGCATGTTCTCAGGCACCGCCGGATCTGATAAAATATGGTCTACCCCTGCACCCAATGAACTGATTAATTTAAGATTGGGAAAAGAGCTTAAATATCCTGGAGGATGCTGCCACACCAGCGCCATTTCCACATCTTTTGGCCTTTGGATATCAGGATAGACCTGAATATCAATGTCCGGCTGATGATGACGAAGTGCATCTATCCAAACTTTTGGATTCCTCCCAGGGCTGATGATCGCTAAACTCATATGGTATACAATGTCTGAGTAAAATTAACCCAATCCCAAAACCTAAAAAACCCATTAATCAAAAACTGGTAAGTGATTGCCAAAAAGAGAGAATATTCTGTGAAATTGCAGACAAATCTAAAAATTGGAGTAGGATTTGTAAAAGAAATGTCCCGATAAACAAAAGTTATAAACCCTATATGCAAAACAAATTCAAACTTGTATTCCTGGCTTTCTTATTTGCCGGATTCAGCAGCTTTGCACAGCAGCTTCAAATGCCACAGGCTAGCCCAAGTGCCAAAATTTCCCAGAAAGTAGGACTTACAGATGTTTCTGTTGATTTTAGCAGACCAAGCACCAAGGGAAGAAAAATCTTTGGTGAATTAGTGCCTTACGGTGAAATATGGAGAACGGGTGCTAATGGTGCTACTGTCCTGACTTTTTCCACAGAAGTAATTATTGGAGGTCAAAAAGTGCCCGCTGGTTCTTATGCCTTGTATTCCATACCGGGAAAAGCCTCCTGGACCATGATCCTTAGCAAAAACACCAAGCTTTGGGGTGCTATTGGGTACAATCAGTCGGAAGATCAGCTCAGATTCACTGTGACAACTTCCAAAACCAGCAAAAAATACGAATCGTTCGAGATCAGTTTCAACAATCTGACTGACAACAGTGCTGACCTATCCATCAAGTGGGAACAAACCCGTGTGGATTTCACCATCGCAACTGAGGTAGACCCGATCGTCATGGCTGACATCAAGAAACAAGTCATCGATGCCAACAGCACCAATCCTGCTCTTCTTTATCAGGCTGCGAGCTACTATTTCACCAACAATAAGGATATGAATCAGGCGTATACCTGGATCAAGCAGTCCACTGACAGCGACCCTAAATATTGGACGGTACATCTCAGAGCCAAAATCGAACTAGCACTAGGCATGAAGACAGAGGCTTTGGAATCTGCAACCAAATCTAAAAATATGGCTATTGAAGCTAAAAACCCAGATTACGTTGGGTTGAACGACCGATTGATAAAGACAATAAAGTAAGGAAACAGAAAACCGGGTCAAGTGATCCGGTTTTTTTTATTTTTTCAGCCGCTAAGGCAGGAAGTCAGCGAAGTTAGACCACTAAATGGTCAACCAATTGGATTTAATTCCTGGTTTGATGAATGACTCCGAATGGGATCAAGCTTTTCAATAGTCAAGGGTTTGGGTTCGACTTCGGTCATCCATAAACCGTGAAAAATGTAAGCGATTAATAATTGTTTCACGACACCAAAGCGGGTCGAAAAACCTCTAAATTATTTGAGAAATATTTCTATTTCTTCGGTACCACCAACTGGATAACCGCCGCAAAAACCATCACAGAGATGCATCCCAAGGCATTGTACCATAGAAAACCGATATCCCAATGGAACCCAAGAATGCCTTCACCATTTTTGAAATGAACAAGTAAAATCAAAGCTTGGGACATCAAGGCCCCGATAAATACGGCTTGGCCTTTAACCCATTTCATGAAAAACCCAACCATAAAAATTCCCAGGATGGTTCCATAAAATAAGGAACCCAAAAGATTCACGGCCTGAATCAGATTTTCAAACAAGGAAGCATACGTCGCAAATAGAATGGCTCCCAGTCCCCAGAAAGCGGTAAATGCTTTGGAAGAAAGTACATAATGACCGTCGCTAGCCTCTTTTTTGATTGATCTTTTGTACAAGTCAATAGTAGTAGTCGATCCCAACGCGTTCAATTCAGAAGAAGAAGAAGACATGGCAGCTGAGAAAATCACAGCAAACAGCAACCCTACAATGCCCGGAGGAAGATAATCCATCACAAAGCGCATGAAAACATAATCCGTGTCACGGGTCTCTGCAGCAGGATCATTTTTTACAATCAATGACTTGACCTCATCACGGATGGCGTTTTGTTCTGATTTAAGAGACTTAACCTTGGATTTAAGCTCGTCTGCTTTTTCTTCCTGACCCAAATCTATAGCAGCTAGCATTTCCTGATACGTAGCTCTACTTGACTCAAAGCTTTCCGTATACTTTTTTTCCAAAGACACCAACTCTGAAGCATATTCACTGTTTTTGAGTTTTTCAGTTTGGACTTTATTAAATATCACAGGAGGCTGCACATATTGGTAAAAAACAAAGACCATTACCCCGATAAACAGGATGATAAACTGCATGGGAATCTTGAGAAACCCGTTCATAATCAACCCCATTCGGCTTTGAGTGAGCGTCTGTCCCGAGAGATAGCGCTGCACCTGACTTTGATCCGTACCAAAGTAGCTGAGGAAAAGAAAAACCGCCGCCGTCATTCCCGACCAGATATTGTACCTATCAGCAAGATCAAAGTCAAAACTTACCACATTCAGCTTTTCCATTTTCCCTGCCACATGCAATGCCTCTTGAAAAGAAATCGGTAACAGCTGGATCACGATAATTCCTGCCAAGATCATCCCTCCCATCATTACTGCCATCTGTTGCTTTTGGGTGATCGAAACAGCCTCTGTACCACCTGAAACGGTGTAAATAATTACCAAGACTCCTATGAAAATATTGGTAAACGTCAGATTCCAGCCCAAAAGTGTGGAAAGAATAATCGCCGGGGCATAAATTGTAATACCCGCTGCCAATCCTCGCTGGATAATGAAAAGCAAAGAAGTGAGGGTTCTGGTCTTCAGGTCAAAGCGGTTTTCCAGATACTCATAGGCCGTATAGACTTTCAGCTTGTAGTAGATGGGAATAAAGCTCACCGAAATAATAATCATAGCCAATGGCAACCCGAAATAGAACTGGATAAACCTCATCCCGTCTTCATAGGCCTGTCCGGGAGTACTCAGGAAGGTAATAGCAGAAGCTTGAGTCGCCATAATGGACAAGCCGATCGTCCACCAATTATCCTTGTTTCCTTTGAGATAGGATTCCAGACTTTTTTTACCACGGGTTTTATAAATGCCAAATGCAGCAATGGAAACCAAAGTCCAAAACAATACAATCCAATCCAGTGTACTCATGCGAAAGCGACAGTTAGCCAGTAAAACAGAGCGATCATGATCACAAGGCTGGCCATTAAGCCCCAGTAAATTTTACTCCATTTGATTTGATTTCCCTCCATTTTATTGCTCGATCAGATTAATGAACAATTTGATTGCACCGGGAATCCCTGAAGGTAATTGTCTGAAAAAGGAAATCCCTGTATAAACGTAAGTTCCCTCTCCATATTTGGCATAAATAAGCGAGCCAGTAGAAGGATTTTCTCCAGGATCCTGCATTGTAAGAGGAGTTTGGTATTTGGGATCCGGATTGGAAGCAAAATAAAGCCCTCTCTCCTGTACCCAACCCTCAAAGTCCTCTCCTTTGATCTGATTTGGAGCCATCAAAATTGGACTATTCCAGTCTGCCACTACAGGAGAACCCTGAACAGTCACCCTGTCTCTGCCAATAGTGAAAGGAAAGGGTCCAAGTTGATTGGTCAAAAGTGGTGAACTGGTATTGTATTGCACAATAAGTGTTCCTCCAGCCCTGACATATTCTATCAAGGCTTGTTGATTTGAAGCTAGGTCTGTATTCGTATTGTAAGCGCGGATACCCACTACAATGGCCTTAAACTGACTGAGGTATTCCGGAGAGTAATCATTCGCCCCGATCATCGTCACTTTGTATCCCAATCCAGTCAATACCCCAGGCACATTATCTCCTGCTCCCTGAATGTAACCGATGTGATTTCCTGACACTTTCCAGTCTGCCTGGATCAGATTGATACTTGCCGGACTAAAATAGGTCAAATGGGGAATATGCTTATAAGAAATTTGCTTGGTAATCTGATCGTATCTTTTGCCTGATTCGGTCGTAAATCGGGCAGTGATCACCTTTTTCCCATTCCCATTGGGAAGGAAAGCTACTTTGAAAATCCGCTTTTTCTGGTAAACCTCATCCTCGACACTCAGTATTTTAAACTGGTTTTTATCAATTCCCTCAAAGTCCAGTACTCCATCTAGAAATTGCTTTTTGAAATTGACGGTTACCGTAACAGTGGGATCTGCTCCAGACACCAAGAACACATTGTCTTTGGAAACGGTCAAATCCACCTCAGGTACAATCGTAAATGGCTGTTTGATTTCCCCATCTACCTGATCGTTGTATTTATAAAACAACTGGACTGGTAATTTAAACTGCTGATCTTCAATAGTAAAAGAAAGATCACCCCCGACGATTTGAGTAGAAAATGGAACTCCTATTTTTTGCTGACTTGGTACAGAGAAAAGAGCACCGTCCAGTGGATTTTCTAGCCAATAAGGTTGAGAGGAAGGAGTTTCTTCCGGAATCTTGAATTCAATCGGAAGTGTAACGGTGGCATTGTCTTTGGCAGTTCTTCCTTTAAAATAAGTATCCAAAATCTGAACAGAAACATCTTGGATCTCTAGTTGGGATGGGTTGGTTAAGGTCAAATCGGTTCTGATTTGCTCACCCGGAAATCCGGTTTCTTTTCTGGCGATAAACTCATACTCCAAACCGAGGGCGTTGAATATCGTTTGATCCAATTTTTCAAGCTTTTCTTTTACCCAAGTCTCCTGAGAATTCAAGCCAATAATTGCTTTTCTCAAAGCCAGCAATTGAGGGACATTTTGGTCCGCCTGGACAAAATTGAAATTTTTTAAAAGCTGATCAAGCTGAGAAAGAACTGCATTTCCTCCATTCAATTTTTCCCAACGATTGGTGACCCCATCAAACGGAGTATTGATATAATTCTCCCCTCCCACTTGCTCAATGTAATCTTTAGCCTTACCTGCCCCGGCCGTGGCACCAAATCCCTGTGACTTATGCATAGTGCGACTGTCTGCAGCAATCTGATGATAGGTCTTTCCTAGCAAAGGATCATATCCACCCACTTCAAAAGCATAATATTTTTTGCCTTCCTCAGGCTCAAACTCGCCACGGAAATTATAGGCATTGAAAAAAATCCGCTTGGGTTGCCAAGGTTTTACATAAGCCAATTGCTCTGAGAAGGCAGTTGTTTTTCCGGCCAAATCAAAGGCTTCTCCGGCCAAAATTGCAGAGGTGGTATGATGGCCATGAGTCACTCCGGGAGTAGTGTTGAATCGTGTAATGATGATATCCGGCTGAAATCTTCGAATAGCCCAAACCACATCCGCCAAGACTTTTTCTTTTTCCCAGTTCTGAAGGGTTTCTGTAGGATCTTTGCTGTAGCCAAAATCCAGGGCCCGGGTGAAATATTGTCTTCCTCCATCGGTTTGGCGGGCTTTGATCAATTCTTGGGTTCGGATTTGACCGAGCTCAATGCCCAGCTCTTTTCCAATCAGGTTTTGTCCTCCATCTCCACGGGTCAAACTGAGATAAGCTACTTCCGCATGTTCACCGTTGGCCAAATACGCAATCAATCGGGTATTTTCATCGTCAGGATGAGCTGCAACATAAAGTACCCGCTTGGTTTCCCGGAGTTGGAGAAGGCTGTGATAAACTTGAGAAGAGGGAACAGATTGTCCAAAAGAATAGAGTGGACAAAAGAGAATAAGTCCAATAATTGCTAGAAACAGCTGGTTCTTAAGTTGGATCATATTGGGTGAAAATTGACTCGGAAAGCTATCCTAATCAGCCACCAAATAAAAATAATTTTTTACCAGTGGAAGGTTAAAAAATCTTCACATGATTATTTGGAAGGAATGGTATAACCCACCGTGAACTCAAAAAAATCGGCTTTTGCTTTATGGGCTTTAATTTGCATACCCGCAAACATATTATTATCGAATCGGTATCTTGCGCCTATCCTTTCATAAAACCAGGTAATTTCTTGATTCAGCTCATTCCGATAGAGATACGCTCCTAATCCGATCGGCACATAGAGTTTCTCTGTCACTTGCCATTCCCAAGATCCCACAATTGCCAAAGAAGTTTGATCTCTGATTGAAAATGTTTCCCCTGGATTTCTGGATTCCATTCCTTGAGCCCAAAACATGTCAAATCCTAAACCAAACCGATATTTATATTTTGGCTCAATGAGATAATTGATTCCCAATCCCCCTCGAAAATAAGTCTCCTCACCTACCTCGTAATTTTTTATTCCTGTATACAAGGCAAGGTTCCAAAAGGATTTGAGAGCTTTTTCAGGAATCAACGGTTTTTCCTGTGGAATTGGAATTAGCTCACCCAGCTTTACATGCACACCCAAATTGACTGGAAAAAGGTTGATTCCGGCATTGGGTCTTTTAGTCGAACCATTTGAAAAATGTTTAAATCCAAAACTGGTTTTCACATCCATGCGTTCGCTGAGTTTAATGGTAGAATTCAAACCCACATTGACATAGCAATTCACCTTGGAACCTATGTATTGATTATCCGGATTTTCAAGTTCATCGAAAGGCTTTAAGTTAAACCCAAGGCCCAACTGTGTGAAATATCCAAAACTGATTTTTCTGTTTTGTCCAGAAATGGAAAATGGAATATCCATAAAACCATAAATAGCTTGAGGCCGACCGATCTCTGAACTGTAGTTCAACGTTGAATTAATACCAAATCCAAAAATTGGATATCTGTAAAGGTGGTTGTAGGGGGTGTTTTCAAATTTCTTCCAACCTAGTTGAACATCCACCGCATGGTATTGGAATCCATCTTTAATTTGATCTCCCCAATCGGTGCCATTGCTGAGCATAGGGCCTCTTTCATAGGACAATTTGATGGACTTTTGAAATTCTGCCTGACCAAAACCTAAAAAGGGATAGCCCAGGACGATAACAAAAAAACCAATTAACCTAAACCAAGCCATATTCCGATCAGAAGGACAAATACTAGTTAAAATGAAATAAAAAATTTTGATTATCCCTCCCTTTACAACCTCAAATCCGAGTGCCAAGCTCATTCGCTTAGCTTGTCAAGGTCTCGAGACCATTTTAGACTTCTTGCAAGAAAGCGGATATTCTTTTTAGAATTATTGGATTTTCTATTTAAAAATAAAAAAGGCCGAAAATTTTTCGGCCTTCTCAAGTAAAGATTTCAAGATTAATTATCCTGCCAGTTAGGGCCAAGAATGGCGGAGATCTTTTTGTTCATTGCTTCAGCTTCAGCGTTGTTCTTCAAACGTGTATGCACTTGAAACAAAATGATCATGATATCCGTGTTGTCAGGCTTGATTTCAAGGGCCTTATTGAAAAAAGGAACAGCTTGTCTGTACAAATCGTCAGCCTGCTTGCCCATTTCCTGTGATTTCTTTTCCCATTCATCATCTGAAAGTGCGTTAAGCTCGGCAAGGATTTCTCTGGACTGCTCAAGCATAAGTGCACCGGTGTAGTAGTTACCTTCAAAGAAATTAGGATCTACTTCTACTGACTTCTTGTAGTCAGCCATCGCACCATTCAAATCACCTGCTTGCTCTTTGAGGTAACCTGATCTTAACAACAAACCAGAATTGTTTGGATCATTTGCCAAGGCATCTTTGATTTGAGCCATAGCTTCGTCCATTTTATTCAACTGAAGTAGCAATTGAATTTCATATTCAGCCAAGACTTTGTCGTTTGGATACTCTTCACGAGCCTTTGATACCAAAGCAAAAGCTGCTTCAGGATTTTTCTCTTCAGTGCTTAAAATCTGCACCATGAAGTAGTAAGCATTGGTTTTATTATAACCTGGAATTTCAAAAAGATAATTGAAATGTCTTTTCGCGTCTTCAAATCTTCCTAAGTCATTGGCAAGGAAACCGGCGTTGTAGTGAATGGTAGAGTCAGTCTTGTCAATTTCACCAGCCAGGTTGAAGAATTCATAGGACATTTCCAGA
Organism: Algoriphagus sp. AK58; assembly: GCF_014324365.1. Taxonomy (GTDB): domain Bacteria; phylum Bacteroidota; class Bacteroidia; order Cytophagales; family Cyclobacteriaceae; genus Algoriphagus. The sequence continues at coordinate 108,260 of NZ_QEIG01000014.1, read as the reverse complement.
TCTTCAGCGTTGTATTTCTCCAATGCCTTGTCAAATGCTAGGTTTTTCAGGGTAAGGAGTGAATAAGGTCTCAAATTATCCGGAACACCAGGCAACTCTTCAGCATAAACTGCCTTTCCTACTGTAGAAGTTTTATTGCTTCCTGCCATTTCAAAGGCCTTATTGAAGGTTGAAATTGCTTGATTACCAACCTCTACAGTTTCCATTGTATTTTCTGTATCGGTACCAAATATTTTGGTTTGAATCTGTGCTTTAAGTAAGAAAGTTGCAGGATCACCGCTGGTTTCAGGATTGGTTGTTGCTCCTTCAATAGCAGTCAAAGCAGTCTGAAGATCTCCAGACTTAAAACCTTTTTCTGCCTCTTTGACCACCTTTTTTTGTCCAAAAGCCAAGGAAGCTGCTGCAACCATAGCTATCGAGAGAACTAGCTTTTTCATTAGCGTTTTTTTTCTTTATTGTTTGGTTACTCTATTGTTTCAGTATTCGATTCAGAAGAATCGTTCGCAAGATCGGAAGAATCTGAATTTTCTTCTTCCTCTCTGGAAATTTTTTCGACAGAAGATATTTCATCCCCTTCCCCTACTTTAATTAATCTGACCCCTTGAGTGGCACGCCCCATCACTCTGAGCTCGTCCATAGAAATTCGGATAGTGATACCTGATTTGTTGATAATCATCAGATCATCTGTATCCACTACTTCTTTGATGGCCACTAGAGCACCTGTCTTATCGGTCACATTCATGGCTTTAACACCCTTGCCTCCCCTGTTGGTGATTCGGTATTCTTCTAGGTCGGACCGCTTTCCGTACCCTTTTTCAGATACTACGAGTAGGGTGGCATTTTCCTTAGAGGCACAAACCATGCCAACGACATAATCATTAACATCCGTTAACGTGATGGCTTTTACCCCAGTGGCCGTTCTTCCCATTGGTCTAACCGCAGATTCATGGAAATGGATTGCTCTTCCTGATTTGGCTGCAATCACAATATGCTGATCCCCGTTGGTCATTGCGACGTGAACCAATTGATCATCTTCCCTGAAATTCAGTGCAATAATGCCATTCGACCTTGGTCTGGAATACTGCTCCAAAGTGGTCTTTTTGATGACGCCCTGTTTGGTCACCATGACCAAGAAGTGGTTATTGATATAGTCTTGATCTTCCAGATTTTCTACCTGGATGATTGATCTAATCTTATCATCTGACTCAATATTGATCAGGTTTTGGATCGGACGACCTTTGGAGGTCTTGGATCCTTCCGGTATGGCATAGGTCTTCAGCCAGAATAGTTTACCCTTGTCGGTAAAGATCAAGAGATAATTATGGGTGGATGCTGTAAACAAATATTCAGTCCAATCATCTTCTTTGGTACTTACCCCTTTAGAGCCCACGCCGCCTCTTCCCTGAGTGCGGTATTCGGTCAATGCTGTTCTTTTTACATATCCCTGATGAGAAACAGTAATCACCACCTCCTCATTTGGAATCATATCTTCATAGCTGAAGTCTTCGGCATTATGCTCGATTTCAGTTCTGCGGTCATCAGCATACCTGTCTCGCATTTCCTGGAGTTCGGTTTTGATGATTTCCATCCGCTTCTCCTCATTAGCCAGGATTTCTTTCAACTCCTCGATCAAGGCCATGATTTCCTTGTACTCTTGTACAATTTTATCACGTTCCATGCCGGTAAGACGCTGCAAACGCATATCCAGAATTGCCCTTGCCTGAATCTCACTTAGTCCAAAACGCTCCATCAGACCATTTCGGGCAGTTTCAGGATCAGCCGAGTTTCTGATCAAAGAAATTACTTCATCCAGGTGGTCTAGAGCAATGAGGTAGCCTTCCAAAATATGGGCTCTTTTCTCAGCCTCTTTCAATTCAAATTCAGTACGTCTTACCACCACCTCATGTCGGTGATTGACATAGTGAACGATCAGATCTTTCAGATTCAATGTCTGTGGCCTGCCTTTTACCAAGGCCACGTTATTCACCGAGAAAGAAGTTTGAAGAGCAGTTTGCTTAAATAGGTTATTTAAGACCACACTGGCCACCGCATCACGCTTTAGCTCGTATACAATGCGCATCCCAGAACGGTCAGATTCGTCACGGATAGCTGAGATACCTTCGATTTTCTTTTCATTGATCAATTGGGCGGTCTTTTCGACCATATTTGCCTTATTGACCATGTAAGGAATCTCCGTGATCACGATCATCTCTTTGTTGCCGCCATCCTTGATCTCCACATTCGCTTTTCCACGAAGGACGATTCGGCCTCTACCTGTTTCGAATGCTGCCTTTACACCATTGTAGCCATAAATAATCCCTCCGGTAGGAAAGTCAGGAGCCACAATAAACTTCATCAGTTCAGCTACTGTGATGTCTTTGTTTTCGATATAGGCAATAATTCCATCGATGACCTCTCCCAAGTTATGAGGAGCCATATTGGTCGCCATACCTACAGCAATACCAGAGGCACCGTTAAGCAATAAAGCTGGTACTTTAGCAGGTAGTACAGTGGGCTCTTTTAAGGAATCATCAAAGTTGAATTGAAAATCTACCGTATCCTTATTGATATCTACCAACAATTCCTCAGCAATTCTCTTGAGACGAGCCTCAGTATATCGCATGGCTGCAGCATTGTCACCATCGATAGAACCAAAGTTACCCTGACCGTCTACCAAGGTATATCTCAGTGACCAGTCCTGAGCCATTCGAACCATGGTCTCGTAGACGGCAGAATCACCATGGGGGTGATACTTACCGAGAACCTCACCAACAATTCTGGCAGATTTTTTATAAGGCTTATTGTGCAAAACGCCAAGTTCTTGCATCCCGTACAGGATTCTTCTGTGAACTGGCTTGAGTCCATCGCGGACATCCGGAAGTGCTCTGGAAACAATAACCGACATCGAATAATCGATGTAGGCACCACGCATTTCCTCTTCTATATTAATTGGAATGATGTGCTCGTTTTCTCCTTGGGCCATAAATTGCTTTTTCGCGCGTCAAAATTAAGGCTGCAAGATAGTAAAAAGCGCAAGGTTAAAAAACCTTGTTATGAAAGCTGGAATGGCTTTTAAATAATAATTACGGCATTAGTACCACTGTCCGATTTTACGGTTTTGAAGTCTGAAAATAGAGCTTCCCCGATATTCAATTCCATCATGAAGATGCTTCATCACGACTCCACAACCCTGGATTTTACATCTTTTTGTACCCGGGATTTTAATGGCCAAGCCCGCCTGAAGCCCATAGACATTTTGGTCAATATTTTGAAATTCAGAGAAATCGGAAGCTGCATAGGTGAATTTTCTAAACTCCGCACCACCTTTCAAGAATAATTTGGCGTACTCTGAAAAATCATATTCCATTCTCAAAAAAACTCCAAAATAGGGATCTTCTGACACGGCTAATCTGGGAGTGTAAGGCTGTCCTGGCAAATCCAAAGACGGATCATATGCCTTAGTCAACTTCATATTTCCAAATTCCCCTTCAAGAATAAATCTCCAAGGGTAGTTGGCTCTGGCACGCTGCCTTAGCTCAGATTGCATGTATAGATTATTGGTACTGTATTTTCGATACTGCCATTTCAAAAAAGATTGTCTTTTCTTGGCATCATATAAAACTAAACCCACAGTACCATAGGTCTTACTGATCTGATAGGTTGCACCTTCAAATTGAAATTCATGATCATTTCCTCTCATTGGAGCCAGGTTACCCCATTCTTTTCCCAACCCTCCTCCAATGGTGATAAGGTTAAACACATTTATCCTCACTCCTCCATTAACCAAGGGAAAAACCCAATCTCCCCCTTTCAAAGACAAAGTGTCCGAAAGAGAAAAAGCAGAATTTTCAAAGTTTTGATATTGACTGATCGGATAAAGCGTGGGGTTTTCTGAATAAAAACCAGTAGCCATCTGCTGATAGGCGGCACCGGTTGAAATTTCCAGAGCAAACATTTCTAACACATTTCGGACCGCATTGCCTACTCCCGATTCACTTTTTGGATTCTTTGCTTTCTCAGATATTCCAAAAATGTCGTCATCTTGGGCAAATGAAGAAAGGTTTAATACACTCAAAAAAAGTATGGAGACGAGAAGTTTTTTTCTGATCATGGGTTGATAACGTGATCCGTTTGAATTTCGTGTGAAAATAAAAAAGAAGCCTCTTTTTGAGAGACTTCTTCAAATCTTTTGCCAGATATCAGAAATGGCTGAAATTAAGCATCACCAGACTCTTTTTTCAGTTCGGCTACAACCTGATCCAGTTTTTCCTTTAAGGACGGGTCCTCTTTGATAGCTGTATTTACTTTATTGTAGATACTTACTCCAAGAATCTGATCGTCTTTTATCAATTCGGTTTTGTAATCCACTACAGACTGCTGAAGAGAGTCCTGAAAGTCTTTGATCGCTTTGTACGCTGAGCGCTCTTCGTCTGTAAGTTTGATTTCTTCCTCTTTTGCCGGATTTCCCCATGCCGCTTTTATTTCATTATACCGGGCTCCACCATCAATCACCTCATTGTTAAGGATCATGTTTTTAAGTTCCTCGGTCTTTTTCTCCACATAATCAGATGTCATCACTTCTACCGTGGCAAACTTCTTCAAATCCTCATCAGTAACTTCATTTTGTTCGGCAGACTCCTGAGCGAAAGCGCCCAAACTCAATCCCGAAAACAGAGCTAAAAACATCCAAATCTTTTTCATAACTAATAAATTTTAAATTGATACAATACTCAATAAAATCGATTGAGCCATGAAAACCAAAGAAAAAAGTCCTTTTTAAGGTATTTTAGGATAAGCGGTAGAATTCACTAAACTCGAGTCTATAAATTCTTTAATGAACGGATAGTTGCAAGAGGATCAGGAGAATTGAATACAAAACTTCCGGCCACGAGTACATCTGCCCCTGCTTCTACGAGCAAAGGAGCATTTTGAATATTCACCCCTCCATCAATTTCAATCAAGGCTTTTGATCTTTTAGCCAAAATCAATTCCTTTAGCCTTGAAACTTTTGAATAGGTGTTTTCTATAAATTTCTGCCCACCAAAGCCGGGATTGACAGACATGATGCAAACCAAATCAATCTCTTCAATTACTTCATTCAAGAGACCTACAGAGGTATGGGGATTGATCGCCACCCCCGCTTTTGCTCCTAACTTCCTAATTGCTTGAATCGTGCGGTGTAAATGGGTACAGGCTTCATAGTGGACGGAAATGATTTCTGCGCCCGCTGCCCTGAAGGCATCCAAATACAAATCCGGTTCGACAATCATCAGATGGACATCCAGCGGCTTGGCTGCATGCCGGTGAATGGCTTCTGTAACAGGAATTCCGAAGGAAATATTCGGGACAAACCTGCCATCCATAATATCCACATGGATAAAATCTGCCTCGGATCTATTTATCATTTCTACCTCGGATTGAAGGTTGGCAAAATCCGCTGCCAGAATGGAGGGAGCAATCTGTGTTGACATGTTGTATTGGGAAGAAATACAAATCAAGATAAAAACTCTTACCCCGACAAATTCCTATTTTTTCAGAAGCTTAGCCCTCTTGATTTCATTTCCGTCACGGATTTGAAGGATATATACACCGGGATGAAGTTGATTCAGCTGGATGGTATAAGGTTCTTTTGGTGAACTCCTCTCCATTTTTTTTTCCAAAACCATCCTTCCGGCTACATCAAACACCGTCAAATCGATTTCCGAGCCACCTTCCGTGGAAATGGTTAAATCTCCAGAAATCAGTGGATTGGGGAAGATTTTCCAAGTGGTATTTTCTTCCGACTCCACACTTAGGATTTCCCCAAAATAGGCAGAGGTGAAATTGGGAATTCCATACCCTAAATTGTTGTCAGGATTTCCGTATTGAGAGGCACTTCGCAAAAGATTGAGAATCAGTTGATCCTTGGTCCATTCAGGACGCGCTTGCCAAAGCCCAGCGGCTAGTGCAGAAATCTGAGGGGCAGAAAAAGAAGTACCTTGCCCCGCTCCCACTACTCCATTTGACCTAACCAAAATTGGGGCTTGACCAAAAGCAACCAGTTCAGGCTTTATTCTACCGTCTCCAGTCGGTCCTCTGGAACTAAAACTGGAAACAGTGGATGTAGTAGTCACAGATCCAACAGATAAAATACCAAACGCATCTGAGGGAGCAGTTAGACTACTTGCTCCTCTTGAGCCATAATTGCCCACACTGTTGACGACAAGGATTCCTTTTTTGGCAGCAATATTTGCTCCTTGGGTGATATAGGCTGTTTTTCCATCCAACTTTCCAATGGAATAATCCATACTCGGATCATCAAAATCATAATAGCCCAATGAGCTATTCACAATATCAACTCCCAAGCTATCCGCAAACTCAATCCCTCTTACCCAATTGAGTTCTTCAATTCTATATTCGGTGGCTACTTCCTCTGTAATCACAAGAATAAAATTGGAGTCAAATGCTCCCGAAACCAGTTTTCCGGGCTCCTTGGCAGCAATTAAGGATGTGACATTGGTACCATGCTGATTGTCCTGAAAAACCTCTTTATTCCATGGCCTTACCACATCCAGCTGAGCTAAAATCTGATTGTTGGTAAAAAGATGCGCAAATGGACTTGCGGTCTTCATCCCCGGAAAACCTGCATCAAAAACGGCCACCGTCACCCCTTTGCCGGTGAATCCGGCTTCATGCATTTTATCAATACCAATCAGTTGATTTTGAAAATCATAGGAATTGGTTTGAATGTCCAACTCCCTTAGATTCCATTTGGGATGAATGGCTTTATCAGAAATTTTGGAGCTCACCTCATCCTCCATCTTGGATCCTGGTCTGGGCAAAAACCCTTTGGCCGCTAATTCAACCCTCTGCACAAATGGAAAGGCTTTAATAGCATTGATTTGACTTTCATTGGCTACGATGATGACAGCATTGAGCCATTTACTCGTATACAGAATATCCAGGGAGCTCGTCTTGACTTCAAGTACATACTTGGATGAAACCGGTAAATCCAAGCTATCCGGCTGGATTCCTTCTCTGATTCTTCTATTGAGCGCTTTTGGTGTTAAAAAGTCCTGAGGTCTAGTTAGAGAATATTCGCTTTGTGGTTTGTATTTAAAAAAAACCACGAAGCGGTCTTGCGCATGAGCATTATTGCCTTCAAGAATTCCAAAAAAAAGAAAAACAACCAAAAAGAATCTAGCGAATATCATATTCGATCAGTTTCAATCTCACTTTCGACCCTCCATCAATAATCTGTTGTCCCAGACAATTATTTCTTGAACAATAGGTTAGCACCTCATCGTATTTTTCAACCAGGCCTATATTCCTCTGAAAAAGTTCAAAACGCACATCTCTCTGGGTGACTTTATCATCTAATTCTTCCTGGTTTACTCTTACCAAATCAAAAGATTGGTCAACTCCGCTTCCCACTGAAGCTACGGAGTCAATCTCAAATTCGTCTTTTCCCAAGGCCTGAAAAGCTAATCCATTCCATTTTTTCCCCATAAAAGGAGGAAAATTCAGCGCAATTACCGGCTTATTGTTTGTGTTTCTTATGAGTAATTTGTCCCGAATCTGAAGTGTATATTCCAATTGTTTCGTCCAAGTATTCCGATCATTGGACTTGCTTCTTTCTACGATAAAAACAAGTCGCAACTCTGAATCCAGATAAGTGCCTCTGATTCTGTCCCGATAAAAAAAATTGGAAGTTTCGAAGTCATTTTCCCCAAAATAAATCGTCTCCTCTACCTCATATATCCAAAAGTTTCCAACTGATAAGGGTTGGAATTCTGATTCTGGATCTACTTGCACAGGTTCAAATTCTTCCTCACATCCGGTCGTGAACGAAAGAATAAAAAAAAGTAAAAGGTATACTAGTCTCCTCATTATTGTCCAATAATTGATAAAAATAGTTGAAATTTCCTTTTTGAAAGCAGAAAAGTCTCAAATCTCTTAGCCGTTAATTTACTTTTCTCTCAAATAATGCCTGCTTACCTTAGCACTCTCAAACTGAACTACTGCTTATGTCCTTAAAAACTTTTGTAAAAATAAACCGGGTTACCAACTTGACGGATGCCCGATTCTGTGCAGGAATGAATGCGGATCTTCTGGGTTTTTCACTGGAAAATGATTCCCCACATTTTTTAAGCCCAAAGAATTTTGAAGAAATCACCGGATGGATCTCGGGTGTAAACTTTGCCGGCGAATTCAAGCATTCCTCTGCAGAGGTGATCAAAGAAGTTTTGGAACAATACTCAGGAATAACTTGGATAGAAAGCGAGCAATTGGAGCCTTTGATTAAGCTCAAAGAATTGGGACACCACTTGATTTACAAAAAGAACATCGAGGAGGTGCTGAAGTTGGAAAAAGACCTTGGGAAGGTATTGAAGGACAATTCCATCACTCTACATTTAACTTCTACCCAAAATACATTAGAACCTGATGATCTGGAGGTTATCAGAACATATTCAACCTATTGTAATGTTCTTTTAGGCTTTGGAATTTCCGTTTCCAATGTGGAAAAGCTGAGCGAAAATGAATCGATACACGGATTGGCTTTGGACAGTGGTGATGAAATCAAGCCCGGACTCAGGGATTTTGACCAATTGGCCGAAATTTTAGAAAATTTGGAAATCGAAGATTAAAAACAATTGACCCCGATTTGAATCAAGTCGGGGTCAATTGTTTTTAGAGCATACGGCTTTTAGCTATCCCAAAGGTCAGAGAGCTTGTACGGGCTCTGAGGGCCAGTAAAGAAGCTTCCATCCACAAAGCGATGGGTCACACCAATGTTGGCTAGCTGAACCATGTCATCCTGATCGAGGATAATATCCGCCGCTTTCAAATTTTCAATGATACGGTTTTGGTTGACAGATTTTGGAATGACCGCAATGGACCTGGCGATAGACCAAGCTATGAGCACCTGACCCACTGTTGCCTTATGTTTGGCTGCAATTTGATTCACAACCGGATTTTCCAATAGCTTTGGATCGTTCTTATGTCGCTCTGCCCGAGAATCCGGAGAACCCAAAGGTGAGTAAGCCGTCACCAACATTCCATTTTCTTTACAGAACTTCACCAAGGCTTCTTGCGGTAGAAACGGTTGAAGCTCTATCTGATTCATTTCCGGTTTATCTCCCTCCAATGAAAGAATCTCTTTCAGTTTCGCTTGATTGAAGTTAGAAACACCAATATGCCGGGTAAGACCTGCCTTTTTCACATCCTGCATGGCTTCCCATGTTTGGGCTAATGGGACATCCTGGTAAGTGTAAAACTCTTCCCTGTGGGTAGCGAAGCCTATTCCCGGCTTGAATGCGATAGGCCAATGTATCAGATACAAGTCTAAATAATCTAAACGCAGGTCATTCAAAGACTTCTCCAAAGCGGGACGGACATCTTCATGACGGTGGGAATCATTCCAAAGCTTGGAAGTCACAAAAAGATCTTTTCTTTTGACCAATCCTTCTGCTATCGCATCAGCTATTCCCTGTCCTACTTCTTTTTCATTTTGATAAATGGCGGCACAATCAATATGTCTATATCCTGCTTGAATTGCCCAAAAAACCGCCTGGCGAACTTCTCCCGGTTTACTTTTCCAGGTTCCCAAACCTAAAATGGGTAGTTGGTCTCCGTTTTTGAAAGAAAGGGTTTGCATGTGGTGAGTTAATTTAATTTTTCTTAAAGTTACAGCTATCCCTGTTCAAAGGAGTCTGAATTTATTTAAACTGTCGCTTTTTTTTCTAAGTATCGTTTGAAACGATTCATCACCCACAAATGTAGCTTAGCCTGGGTATTCACATAGATAAACCATGGCAAACGTGGCACAAATTCATGAATCGCAGAGATGATGTATCGGCTATCCAATACCTCTCTGAATTCCAGCCATCCGTAATCAAATCGCTTGACTAACCAGCCTCCTGTTATGTAAAAAAGCTGTCGCTCCTCATCGCTTCGGTCAGGAATTTGAGTCAACTGAAGCATGGGCTTTTTGCCCCAAAGCAAGTGAAAACCCAAGTCTCCTCTTTCATTGACTTTTCCTCGAATCACAAATCTGAAATAAGATGGAAGCCAAATCGAATACCGATAAGCTACCCAAAGTGCTGAATTACGGCCTTTATTGGGCATTCTTTGGATGGAACGTACCGTATTTTTTACCCCTTTCTTCTTGAAAAAGGAAGGTAAATTTGGTTTTTCATTTGTTTCCAAAGCTTCCCTTACGGATTCTTCAAAATTCAAATAATTGATTCTCTTTTCCCTGAAAGTTCTATCCGGATTCACCACCAAGGTATGCCTGAGGCTTTCGACTAGAGGCGAAACCAACTGAGGGGGACTTTCACCGAACAATCCTACCCAAAATTTGGACAGTCCCAGTGAGAAAACAGGAACAGAAAATACCAGACGCTTTTTTCCCATTACTTCTGCCGTTCGCTCCAGCATGTTCCGGTAGCTCATCACCTCCGGACTTCCGATCTCGATCACTTTGTTATAGACATTCGGATTTCCAATACAGGAGTCCACTATTTCCAAGGTGTCCCGAAGTGAGATCGGCTGGGTAAGGGATTCCGTCCATTTGGGACACATCAGCACGGGTAGCTTTTGAATCAGATTTTTGATCATGTCAAAACTCGACCCACCTGGACCCACGATAATGGATGCTCGAATGGCCGTAAGTTTCGATTTTCTCGAACCCAATGTCTGCTCCACTTCCAATCGGCTTTTCAGATGGCGGGACAATTTTTCTTCAGGTTCATCAGGGATCAATCCTCCGATATAAATGATTTGCTTTACGTCATTGAGCTCTGCGGCCCGACTGAAATTATCTGCCAATAGAAGATCAGTGTCTTCAAAGCTACCCTGATTTAGTCGGGTGGAAGCATTCATGGAGTGAACCAAATAAATAGCCACATCCACTCCTTTTAAGGCCTCTACAGTAGAGGTAATGGAATAAAGCTCAACTTGTCTCCATTCCACTTGGGGATAAGGATTAGATTTGACCTGCCTCCGACTTAGCCCAATGAGATGATAGGTATCTTTAAACTTTTCAATGAACCAACTACCGATATATCCTCCTGCACCCGCAATGGCGACTGTGAGTTTTCGCGGAGAATGTGCTGAGTCCGATTTCATAAAAAAAGGCTGGTCAAGTAATAAACCTGCCCAGCCTTATCAAAGTTTACATCACTTCATTTTTTCATCGCCATTTCATAGGCTTTGGTGGTAGTATAGTACTTGGTGATCATGTTTGGAACTTCCCAAGCAGGCATAGTTCCCATCTTGAAGTATTCCAAAAACTTCTCTGTTACTTGGGCAAAATGTGCCTCGTGACCATTGTGATAACTATCAGGAATGATGACTTGGTATTCACCCGAAGGCATCAGCTGAAGATCTATACCGGGATACTTCGTTTGTAAAGTTTGCTTCACTGCTTTTTCCAGATCAGCCTGGCCCGAACCAATCAGCTTGACATACAGCGCCGGCCGGTAGTTTTCCTCTTTCCCCTGACGGATGATCAAATTTGCTTTGGTACCTCTCATCATGCTGTAATGCGTATCACCAGCCCCTTCAGGTGCTTGATAATTCCAAATCACACTAACTTTTGCATGTTTGCCCCTCAACGTGTAATTCATCTCGCCATTACTCAACACTTCCAATTTTCCGTCTTTCACATTCTTCTGTAAAAAGTCCGAAAAGGTGGACTTTCCGGTCACCTTGGAAAATTCCTCCAAAGTCATGGTTGTGGGCCAAAGTCTGGCGGTATTCATCCTCACCTCAGAAGTATCCAAGATTTGATCCGGAAAAGCTTCCCATTGGATCAAATCGACCAAATGAGTGGTCACATCCACGATACCTGTTCCTTCTTTCTCCACATCGAAAAACCAGTCCGGACGAACCAAGGGAGAACCCGAAACATACTTGAAAAAATGATGAACCGACACCTTTGAAATGGCGGGGTCTTCAGGAGTACCATCTTCCAAGGTTCCAAATACTTCCGGAATCATGGAGAGTTCCCTCTGAAGCAGAGTAGTAATCTCAAACCGTTCCGTCATGATGTCGTAAAGAAGCAGATTTTTTTCTTTTGCGGTCTGGAATGCTGTAAGGAGTTTCTGGAATCCTTCCGGATTGATCACCAAGGGCTTGTCGGCATAGACATGAATGCCATTTTCTACTGCAGAAAGAATGTAATCTATTTTCACATCATTTTTACCCGCCACCATCATCACATTGCCTGGCTTCTGTGTGATCATCTTTTGAAGGAAATCCGCTCCGGTGTAAACTTCCAGGTTCCATGCAGTTGGGTTGTCTGTACGGCTGTTGTAGGAAGCTAATCGATTAAGATGGTCTTTGAGCTCTGAACCCTCCGGTGCAAATATGTAGACGGTCGAATCCACATCCAGATACATGGATTTATGAATCAACCCAGCATGAAAATGCCCGGGATCCAGGGTCATGATCGCTACTTTTGAATTTGATTCAACTTTTTCGTTATTCATTTCTTTTGGACTGCAACTGGCGATAAAAAGGGCCAAAATGGCCCCGGAAATATAGTTTTTGGACATCATGTTTGTTGATAAATGGTACTCAGTTTATTCTAATTTGAAAAGAATGAATTTTTGTCAAGACAAAAGCTGCCATTCTAAGCTAGCTATTTCAGCCTTCTGACTTCAGCTTTCAGACTTTCACATAATCGGTCCCCCAAGGTCTCCTTTGTGGTCTGCTCAAATGGGAATTAGCCTCTGAATCATTTACAAACTGCTCTTTTACAGGATCCCATTCCAACCTTCGGTTGACTTTCATGGCAATATGACTAATCAGACAAACCGAACAGGCACGATGCCCTATCTCAACAGGAGAAAGAAGTTCTGCTTTTCCCTGAATGGCTTCAAGCCAATTGCCATGGTGCTCATCACTTCGGGTCAACCTGATTTCATTTTCACCGATGACGGATTTTAGAATTTTGGGATCAGAAGCATCTAAAGCTTTGGAATTGTTTCCTTGTGCTACCGGATCAGAGGCAGAAGCCACATAATTCCCTCTGGAAACCCAAATCCAACCTTCTGTTCCTTCATATCGGATTCCATTTGGATAGCCTCCTGAGGTAAGCATCACCACACCATTGTCATATTCGGCTTTTACCATGAAATCCCCATGCACATTCCAGAATCCAGATCTTGGGAACTCAGCCACAGCTTCAAGGTATCTAGGTCCTGTCAGTTCCGTATCCATACCCCAAGCTGCGGAATCGAAGTGGTGCTGTCCCCAGCCGGTAATCATTCCTGCTCCATAATTTTCATGCCTCAGCCATCCCGGACGGCTGTAATCATGCTGAGGGTGAACCCCGATCTCGGAATAAGGGATTTCAGGTGTGGACCCCAGCCACATGTCAAAATTCAAATTGGAAGGAACAGGCATAGATTGAGCCTCAGGTCCGGAAGGATCACCTGGAAGGCCGATTCTTACGGTATGAAGCTTTCCGATCCTACCATTTCTCACCAGTTCGGCTGCAATCCTGAATTGCTCACTGGAGCGTTGCTGAGTACCAAGCTGTAGGACAACTCCGGTTTTATTGACCACATTGACTAGCTGGCGACCTTCCTTGATCGTCAAGGAAGTCGGCTTTTGTACATAAATATGCTTGCCTGCCAAGGCTGCTTCCATAGCAGGCTGTGAATGCCAATGGTCAGGTGTGGAAATGATCACTGCGTCGATGTCTTTGTTGAGAAGCATCTCCCGATAGTCTCCGTATTGCTTCACATCGATATAGGGACTGCCCATTTTCTTGGTGTAATAGTCTTCTACCAGTTTTTTTCCATCAGCCATTCGCTTGCTGTCCACATCCGAAACAGCGACAATTCGAGCCACATCATGTCTCCAGGTTCCAGGAAGGTCATGTTCCCTTGCGATCCTTCCGCAACCGATTTGTCCGATATTGATTTTGTTACTAGGGGCATTTTTCCCAAAAACAGATGCCGGCACAATAGTTGGGATGCCAAAAGCAGCCGTAGCCAAGGCTGTTTTTTTCATAAAATCTCTTCTTTCCATAGCTTGATAGGCAGATTAGTAGGGTTTATTTGACAAAAGCTCTCCAGTAAGCCTCGGCCTCTTCAGCACTGAGGTCACCATCAAACACAATCATTCTATATTTCAACGTGTAGCGGTTATTGGGCTGTAAATCCCAAGATTCATGGCGGATGGGGCAAAACTCAATGAACACATTTCCTTTGCCGTTGTATTGGCCTACAGGCCAAACCCGCAGGGGTTCTGGGTGGGCCTTGTTGGTATTGTGACTGAGAAAAAGAATTCCACTTTGGCCTGAAGGGTCCGAAGTTTTTCCTTTCACGATAATCCATTTGGCATTGGATCCGTCTGCGGTTTTTCTGTCCTTTCCTTCGGAGGTCAAGATGGTACTGTTGTCGTCTCCCCAAAGTTCAGTAGCGCGAAAACCGATTCCTCCTCCATATCTGTAGTCATCCAATAAAATCCCACCTGGTATTTTGGTGAAAATAGTCGTGGTGTAATCTACCATATATCGCCCCTTGTCTGCCGGTTTTACTTTGATTCTCAAATCTTCCTCAATTGCTATCCGCTCTGATTCGGGGGCTTTCAGATCGATGTGATTTTGGCGGACATTGAGTTCGGCTGCTCCACCCGCAATCTTTTTGGAAAGTACATGCGAAAAATCTACCCTGCCTTTTTCATCACCGAGGTTCCAAAAATCAACCTCTCTCCCGCTGATAGTCGCTCTAGTCCAAGGTCCCCAAATGCCATAGTGATGGTAATGGTCTGCAGGCTGTATCCGGCTGAGTACCTGCCCGCTGGGAGACGTAATCGGGTGGATAAATCCGGATTTGCTAAAGGCTTCCTTAACTCCTGCAGGAACAGGTTCCTTCTTAGTTTGATAGGTTAATACTCTTTGATTATCAATAAGAAAATCTATTCCAGTTGAAGTCTCTTTTAAATCGATATTTTGCGAAAACGTTCGCGTAAAAAAACCGAGAAATAGGAGCAGTAAAAGGAAATTTCTTTTGAAACACATAGAAAATTCTGGTTATTGGGCTTGGAGTTTGAAGATATCAAAATCTGAATGAAAGAATCCAAATTAACCCACCTTAGTCCTATGATGAAGAATATTTTCTACGGAATCGTTTTCTTGTTTTCCATCCAATTCGCCTTCGCACAAAGCCTGCCGGAAGTCACCCTTAACGATGAATGGAAAGCTAAAATCAGGGCCTTGGCACCTGAAAAAGTGGCTTTTCACAGCCCAAGAAAGAAAAATATTCTCGTTTTCTCCTTGCATACAGGATTCAACCATTGGGTAATTCCGCATACGGAGGAAATGATCAAAATCCTCGGAGAGAAAAGCGGTGCTTTTCATGTGGTGGGAAGTAAAGACATCAGCGAATTTGAAGTAAAGAATCTCAAAAAATATGATGCGGTCATCCTAAATAACACCTGTTCCAAGCCGGATCATCGGAATTTGTTTTGGGACAAATTGAGGGCAGATTCAAATGCCGATTCAGCCAGTTTGATGAAAAAAGCACAAGAGCTGGAATCCAATCTCCTCGAATATGTAAAAAAAGGCGGTGGTCTTATGCTTCTCCATGGGGCAGTAACTACCCAAAACAATTCCTGGGAATTTAGCAGATTGGTTGGTGCCAGTTTTGATTATCACCCACCCCAACAATCCTTCCAGGTACATTTAGAAGATCCCAAGCACCCCTTGGTTTCTGCTTTTCCTGCTGAAGGATTTAGCCATATTGATGAACCATATTTCTATAAAAACGCCTATTCAGAACTGAACTTTAAACCCCTGCTCTATTTCAACAATGCAGATATCAAAAGCCAGCGAAAAGGACAAGAGTTGACGGAAGGCAAAACCTATGTGGCCTGGATCAGAGCAGAAGGGAAAGGAAAAGTAATGTATGCCTCTCCTTCTCACAATGCACAAAGCTTTGAAAACCCTCAGCTATTACGATTCTTCCTAGATGGAATGCAGTATGTCGTAGGAGATGTAGTCTGTGATGAGACTCCGCTTAAAAACTAAATGGTGAGGAAAAATAGCCCTCAATTGAAGAGCACTGCTTGAAATTTCAGGCGGTGCTTTTTCTTCATAAACCCAACAAATATTATCCTTACAAAGTCCTTTTTCAAAACTTCCCTTTTGCCAAGAAGCATTTTTTAGCCAATTTCCCGACATGGAACATGACAGCTTGGAAAACCTAAAAGTGTTTTTGGAAGAGGAGCTTTTTCTTATCCCGGAGGATCTGAATAAACTGGAGGAAGAGCTTTCCGGTAAAAAACCTTCCTCTGCCCATTCTGCTAAAAAAAATCCTATTCAACCACTTTCAGAAACGGAAGAAAAAACTTCAACCATACACGTTGAGGTCACTTCACCTGAACCGGAAGAAATTAAACCAGAACCTATTCCCCTAAAAGGCAATTTCACGAAGGGAATCCTGATTCTTCACGAGGAAGCAGAACTTAGTGCTGAAGTCATGGATATGTTGGTCAAAATGATCAATGCCTGCGGTCATTCTATGAATGAGGTGGGAATGGTTTCTTCTGAAGTTTTGGAAAATCGAAGTATGGAAGATTTCCAAGCCCTCAATGCTCACGTGGTTTTGAAATTTGGGAGGATTAAACACCCTGTTAATGCTATCTCCGCTTCACCTTATGAGGTCTATTCCGAGGATGAAACAGAATACCTGTTTGCTGATGCTCTGTCTGTTATAGCTGAGGACAAGCCACTCAAAATAAAACTCTGGAAATCTCTTCAAATTCTATTTAACCTTTCTACCGGTACGAAATGAACGCCGAACAAACCAAATGGGCCAGAAGATTCAAATGGATCAGCTTAATTGAAGGCCTTTCTTTCTTGATTCTACTGGGTATTGCCATGCCGCTTAAATATATGTTTGACATGCCTTTGGCGGTCACTTATGTGGGATGGGCTCACGGTATTTTGTTTATCATTTATATCTACTTGGTATTTCCCACCTCGCAAAGCCTGAAATGGGAATTTGGCAGGACTTTCTTTGCGCTGCTGGCCTCTATTTTACCATTTGGACCATTTATTTTCGACCGCAACCTCAAAAAAAGCCAACAAACCAAACTTTAAGCAATGGCCTTGATCAGTAAGAAAAAGCTCATTTACCCCATTGGTACGGGCTTGCGTCGATACCTGATCAAGTATGGAAGGGAAGTGGATATCCCCATCCATTACCATGAACTCCTGAGGTATTCCAATTCCGTGGCGCTGTATGATTCCAAAGATCAGGATACGCTTTGGGAGACGGTTTTTTATGATCAAAGTGACTGGGAAGAGATTCATCACAACGTCAAAAAAATCTATGCCCTTCTGAAGGCAGGCGGGGATATGAGTGTGATGGAACACCTCTATATCGACCGGATCGATTTATGCATTTATGGCAATACCCAACCTTTCAGAGTTCGTATTGTAAACCGGATCAACGATAACTTCGACTACTTCTACATCAAAAGGGCAGATGCTTCGAGAGTTTATGGATTAGAATTGGAGGATCTTCTTTCACCCAACCGGATCAGCTACTTAGTACACAAAGACACCCTTATCGAAGAGCATATAGCAGGGATCCCCGGAGATAAATTCATGCGTCAGCACATGGATGATCCCAATCTCAACCCGATCCGATTGGCTAAGGAATTTGTCAAGTTTAACGAACGCTGTTTTGTAAGGCTTTTAGGAGACATGCACTCTTCCAACTTTGTGGTGGATGTGACACCTGATTTTGAAGAAACGCATTATCGAATACGTGCGATCGATTTTGATCAGCAATCCTATGAGGGGAAAAAATCCATCTATCTTCCACAATATTTCAAAGAAAACAATACCCTCATCAGATTGGGAATGGATATCATCACACCAGAATCCATGCGTCAATATCAGCGGGAAGAGCGGGCCCTGATCGCCACGCGATTCAGATCCTCCCATAAAGAGATTGAAGATATTCTGCATACCATGGAGCGGGATCAGATCGCTCCTCCTGAACATGTGGAATCTCTTAGAGCAGATCTGGCCAAGCATTATAAAAATGATGGATTTCTCAAATGTCAAAATATGGGAGGTATCCTGAGAATGAGTTTGGAGCTTTTGCTTTAATCTTGAAATAAAAGGCTATTTTTCTTGAAGTAACCAAACTTATCTGTATGGGTCAAGTCAAAAAAGAGTTTGAGAATTTTAACTGGATAGATCTTGAAAATCCGAAAATGTCAGAATTGTCAGAGCTCGTGAGACCTCACGGAATCAGCCTTCACTTGCTGGAAGATACTCTGCAAATCGGTCACCTGCCCAAAATTGAAAAAGTAGGAGAATTCAATTTTTTGATTCTCAGGGCATACTCGGCGAAAGATGAAGACATCGCCTCAGAAATTTCCGAACTGACCAATAAAATCGGTTTCTTTTTCAATGATAAAATGATGATCACGATCCATCAAAAGCAATTTGGTTTTTTGAATTCCATAGAAGGACATTTTGAAGACACTGAGTCGCTGATTCTGAAAATCGCCGAAAGAATGCTGGATACCTACGAAGGACCAGCAGACTGGCTATCCGAGCAAATGGACCGTTTTGAGCAGGATATTTTTCTTAATCACAGCAAAAAGTTTTCTGTAGAAGCCCTCTACTATGATAAAGCCAAAGCTAGGGCCTGCAAAAAACTCATGCTATTGACTCAGATGGTGCTCAATCAAATCCCTGTCAAACCCAAAAACCAAACTCAGGTACAGGATTTGAAAGAAACAGTAGCAAGTCTAATTCTCCAATTTGATGACTTTTTGGATGAGGCCAATTCTTTATTGAATATCCATCTCGCCTCTAACTCTCAAAAGACGAATGACGTCATGAAACTTCTTACCATCTTCTCTGCCTTCTTCTTGCCACTGACCTTCATTGTAGGGGTATATGGGATGAACTTTGAATTCATGCCGGAATTAAATTGGGAGCTGGGATACTTTTTCACTTGGGGTATTATGGTGGGAATTTCCATATTGATTTTCATCTGGTTTAAAAGAAAAAATATCATTTGAAGCTTTAGCTGACTGAGCAAAATAAAGCGTGCTATAGCAGATAGTTTTAGATTGACAAAAATCTGTTGGTAGTAAGATTCCAGATGAAATTGAGTGCTTGGCACCTTTTGGTGCAACCTCTACCCTACTTTTTCCATCTCTTGGCAAAATCAAATCTCTTTTGCTATGCAACATCAAATCAAACTTTTCCTGGGCTCCGTCGGATTGATCGGAGCCTTAGCCGCCTGTCAATCTCCGGCTGAGAGTTCTAAAATCACCAAAGCCGAGTCGACAAAAGCAACCTATTCGGAATTTCCATCTCAAGAGGCCCTAGGTGAGCATTTGGTAACCATCGCAGGATGTCACGATTGCCATACTCCCAAAAAAATGGGACCAAATGGACCTCAATTGGATATGGAAAATGCCCTTTCCGGACACCCATCAGCACTTCCCATTCCGGATCTTGACAGGTCAGAACTCGAATCCAAAGGTGCCGCAGCCACTCAAACCATGACTGCTTGGATTGGTCCTTGGGGAGTTTCTTTCTCATCCAACATTACCTCGGATCCCACCGGAATCGGAAACTGGACCGAAGAGCAATTTTTCACCGCCCTAAGAGAGGGCAAATCCAAGGGGATTGCGACAAACCGACAGATGCTTCCTCCCATGCCTTATGAAATGTTTCGCCACATGACGGATGAGGAAATCCGAGCAATTTTTGCTTACCTGAAAAGTACCAAGCCGGTCAACAATGTGGTTCCAGAGCCACTTCCACCCCTCAGTGCACAACTCCAATAATTCAAAATTGAACCCTATTTAACATGAAAGCCAAACTAGTTGCAGCCGCACTTTTTTTCTTTTCGCTGAGCGCTTTTGCACAGGAAAAAACACTGCACTACAATGAACAGGTGGAGAAAGAATGGAACTACGCACAGGTCTACAGGACTGGGAATCTGCTCTTTCTTTCGGGAGTCACCGCCAAAGGAACCATGGAAGAATCCGTAACGCATGTCTATAAAGTCCTGCAAATGACTTTGGACAAGTACGGGCTGGACAAAACCCATGTGGTCAAAGAAGGACTCTTCACCCGGGATATGGAAGCAATGAAAAAGGCCCAGCCAATCCGCAAAAAGTTTTACGGTGAGCATAGCCCAGCCAGCACTTGGGTTCAGATTGACCGACTCTTTGAGGAAGATTACATGCTGGAAGTAGAGTGGGTTGTCGAAATCGAAAAACAATGAGCTACTCCACAAAAAGCCCGCAAAAAAATCACCGTATAGCATGGTTAATGGTCTTTTTGATCTGTCTCGGGTTTAATTCCCTTTGCCTGGGACAGACGCTTTCCCCCATGGAATCTCTGCTTGAAGCCGATCGAAGTTTTTCCAAAATGGGAAAGGAAAAAGGACTCAAGGCTGCATTTTTCCACTTTGCGGATCCGGAAGCGATTTTGCTGAGGGATGGCAGTGAACCCATCCGTGGACTGGAAGCTATTGGAAAATCCTTCGGCCCGGAGGTTCCGGGGTTTGTACTGGCTTGGGAGCCTGAATTTGCGCGGGTAGCAGATTCCGGTGAATTAGGCTATACTCTAGGGCATTTTCAGGCTTTGGATTCAGAAGGTAGCATCCTGAATAAAGGAAGCTATACCTCCGTTTGGAGGAAAAATCCCAAGGGTGAATGGAAATGGTTGATTGATGTGGGTGTAAATCATTAAATAAACATTTCATTTATTATCTGATACGATAACCAATGACTCCTTCCGGGGTGAAAGATCCTAGAAGAAATGGTCCAAGTCTTTTGATTTGGACCTTCTTTTTTTAAGTCTTCAGACTCATTATGGAATTTCCTTAACAAAATGGGCAGACCAAAACTGCTTATTAGTCAACACAAGTCAGGAGACTTCCACTAAATGAGACGGCTAAAAGTTCTTCTGACTAGGAGTCAACCTATGGAAGTCTGCATACTACCATTAGCATTCGCTGGAACAAGAGCATTCTTAGACTTCATTCCCTTATTCACCAGTCTGAAGGTTTACTTAAAATGGGTAAATCCACACAAATTTTTTAATCAAAAAGCAACCTATCTCCCCTTTTTTCAATCATACCAACAAAACCAACTATTACTAAAATGAAAATCTTAAAAATCACTTTTCTAGCCTTTTGGGGGATATGCTTTGGGGTATCAGCCCAGCAACTCCAGCAACCTTTGGAGGACTTTCCGCTTTCCAACAAAGGATATGCACTTCTTAAAACCGGAGAAGTCATCGAAGGGAAAATTATCAATTCCACCAGTACTCGCGGAATCACCAAAGTCAGCTTGGAAGACGAATCCGGCACTCGCCACAAGATCAGTGCAGAAGACATGTACGAATTTGCCATCGCGATGAATGGTGCCGTCAGGCTTCAGTACGTTATGGACAGAGGTTCTTCGGTTAAAAAATTACTCTCCAAAGATCAACCTACTGCAAAACCCAAAGACTTTATCATCTATCGTAACGCCAGTGTGAACGGAGAAAAGGAATTGCTTCTACAGCTGCTCAATCCGGATTTTGACGAAGTATTTGAGGTGTTTTATGATCCCGTAGCCAGAAAAACCTTTGGCTTGGAGGGAGAGTACATCAAATGGACTGGAGATAAACACAGAGCCTTTTTTATCTCCAAAAATGGGGGGCCTCTGATGAAAGTGAAGAAAGGTAATTACAAAAAGGCTTTTGAATCTCTTTTTGGCGATTGCCCGCAGGTTCTTTCGGATGTTAGAAAAGCCAAACTGGAAGACCTGGAAAAACACATTCTGTTGTATCAAAATTACTGCACACTAAATTAAGGAGTCATGAAAAAATTAACTAACTGGGTGCTTTTCACCCGAATTTACCTGGGGTTTTCCATGCTTTCCCTGCTCTCTGTAAGCGTGATGGCACTCGTAGATCCTCAGTCCGTGATGGACTTGGTAGACGTCCAACTCGGGAACAACGATGCCTTGAGTTCGATTCGAGGAGTATACGGTGGTGTAGGTATTACTATCTGCCTTAGCATATTCTACCTACTGATCAATCATCCGGAGAAAGGGGCAGGATTTCTTAGTATTTTTTGGGGAGCTTATGCATTCTCCCGGCTGATCACCCTGATTTCAGATGGTCCTTTAGGAGACTTTGGAAGCCAATGGCTAATGATCGAATCCGTTATGGCGCTGATCGGACTGGGATTCTGGCTTGCCCTTAATTCCAAAAAAAGTAAACAAAAATTCATCTTAGATCCGGGATTGTAAGTAAAATCAGGCAATAAATTAAACCGCTTTGTGGTTTGTTCCAAAGCGGTTTTTCATGTTTTAAAAAGATTATGAAAGGAAAATGCATTCTGTATATCGCTTCTAGTGTAGACGGCTATATCGCCAAACCGAACGACAATCTTGACTTTCTCAATTTGGTAGCACAAGAAGGGGAAGACTATGGATACGGACAGTTTTATGAGCAAATCGACACGGTCATTTTGGGCAAACGGACGTATGATTGGGTAATGGGACAAGTGAGTGATTTTCCCCATCAGGGAAAGGAAACCTATGTGCTCACCCGTCAAATTTTGAATCCTATCGGAACCGTTCAGTTTTATTCAGGTGAACTTTTGGACCTGGTTTCCAGGCTAAAACACAAACAGGGAAAGAACATTTTTATCGATGGGGGTGCCCAGACAGTTTATCGGTTTTTGGAGAAAGGCTTATTGGATGAGTTGATTATTTCCTTTATTCCTGTCCTTCTTGGAGAAGGAATCCGACTGTTTCAAGAGGGATTTTTCGAGCAAAAGCTGGAATTGATCAGCTCCCAATCCTACCCCAGTGGCTTGGTTCAGGTTCACTATCGAGTAGTGAGGTAAGAAAGTTAGTAATCAGATTAAGGTTGCTAAGGACTTGAGATCTCTTTTTCAAAGGAGATCGCTCCATACTTCTTGTTTTCCTGCTTTTCCAAAAGCAGGAGATATCTGTACAGATCTGAATTCTCTGAATCTGCAGATCGTTAAAAAACTGATCCAAGGATAGCCAAGTTTGGAAAGGTGGTTTAAGTCCCAAAGGAGTATCAAGGGGAGAAGAGCATCCATTAGGTACTAAGAAAACAAAAAAGGAATGGGACATTGCCCCATTCCTTTTAAAATTTGAACGTATTAAGTTTGGCTTAACGAAGAATTAGATACAAATAAAGCCTTCTAAATCCTCACTCCGGCCTCGCCTCCGATCCTGCCAAGATTCCTCCATCCACATTCAGCTCGATTCCGGTAACGTATTTGGATTCATCCGAAGCCAAGTAGAGTGCAGCAAAAGCCACATCTTCTGGATTACCAAAATGACCAAGCGGAATTCCCGCTTCTAAGTCTTTGATGATTTTTTCCCTTATCTCTCCTTCTCCAAGCATGGCATCCCACATCGGAGTCATGATGGCAGCAGGGTGAATGGAATTACAGCGAATGTTATAGCATTTTTCAGCACAAAGAAGGGCAACGGATTTGGTATGGTTTCTTACCGCTGCCTTGCTTGCTGCATAGGCGGCTGCTCCTGGAATTCCCACGAGGCCGCTACGTGAAGAGATATTGATGATGCTTCCTTGACCTTTTCGCTTCATCAGCGGGATGGCGTATTTGCACCCCAATACGGTGCCATTGAGATTGACACGCATCACTTCCTCAAAGGATTCCATATCCGGATTTTCTGCGTCAAAAGGTCCTTTGGTTTCCAGAAAACCGGTGATTCCTGCATTGTTGACCAGAATATCCAGTCCACCAAATTCAAGCAGCAGCTTTTCATAGACCAATTGCCACTCTCCTTCATTTTTTACATCCAAATGAGTGTAGCAAGCCTTTTCGCCAAGCTCTTTGGCTATGGCTTTACCCTGTTCATCCCGGATATCGGATAAGATTACCCTTGCTCCTTCCTTATGAAAAATTCTGGCAATGCTTTCTCCAATACCCCGAGCGGCTCCTGTAATCAGGGCTGTTTTGTTATCTAGTCTACCCATAAAAATTTATTAATTTTCCAACAAG
Source organism: Algoriphagus sp. AK58 (assembly GCF_014324365.1). Taxonomy (GTDB): domain Bacteria; phylum Bacteroidota; class Bacteroidia; order Cytophagales; family Cyclobacteriaceae; genus Algoriphagus. The sequence continues at coordinate 84,216 of NZ_QEIG01000014.1, read as the reverse complement.
ATACTCAATGCACGGGTCAACGCCCTATCCATCCCTTCAGACACCTCTTCAGGGGTGTTTTTTACCACCTGATCGGGCTCCAAACCTATTCCTTCGTAGCTGATTCCATTTTGGTCCCGGAAATCCCCCGTACTCATGGCGACAATCCAGCCATTGGGCAATTCCCATTTGGGATTGTCGGAGAAGGCTCCATAGGTAAAGTCGCCTACGATTTCCACCTTTTGGTTTTGACGCATAGCCAAGGTAAAAGTCTCTCCTGCACTGCCGGTACCGCGATCAGTAAGTAAGACTACTGGCTTAGGGTATCCCCCTGATTTAGGAGCTACTTCCCAAAGAATCCAGTCCGAAAAATCACCTGACTGTGCCGATTGCTTAAAACGAGTTTTCATGTAAAGCTTTTTTGCAGTAGCAAAATAACTGGCCACCACCTGTGCAGATCGGTCGTCTCCTCCCTCGATTCCGCGGGCATCAAAAATCAGTTCATCCGTATCGGCTAATTCTGATAGGGCAGTTTTGACATGCTTCTCATAAAATCCCGGAGCTTCCCCCAAATGATCCAGATAAAGGTATCCTATGTTGGTGTTTTTGAATCTTCCATACAGAACCAAAGGATTGTCTGAAGGCCCAAAAAGGGTTTCCTCAGAGAGGTTTTCGCGAATTAGATCCAGGTCAAAGGTACCCACTGGGTAAGTAGGTCCGCTGTCAAATCTGCGAAAGCCGGGATTGGGCTTCACCAGCCACACATGCCCATCATTAAGACGTGAAAGCATTTGTGAGGAGACTTCAAAAAGCTCGTCCTCGCTCATTTGGTCAGTTACTTGAGGAGAAAATTCCGCATGGATTGCATTCCAATCCAACTGCTTTACTTCAAACAGTCCATAGTGCTCGTCAAAGCTCGACCAGAGGTATTCAAAGGTAGAAACAGGGCTTTGACTGGGTTCCTCGCCCAGCATCAATTCATTACAGGACACCAAGCCCAGTCCATAGACCCAAAGGCTGGTTAAAAAAGAGGTTTTGACAAATCGGTTCATGGCAGCTTAGTTGGTTGGTGAAAATTGAAAATGATATACCCAGGAAAGGGCCAGTTCATGGTTGGACTTTTTGATGGATTGAGGTTGGGAATAGGACATCCAGTCATAAGCATAGCCTAGCTCCAGACTGCTTCGATGGGCCAAGCGATACCGGTAGGCCACACGGAGTTCCGGTTGCTGAAGCTGATGGACAGCCGTCATTTCACTTTCGCCTAAGAAGCTCTTAACCTGTGATTTTTCAGGCTCAGAAACTACATTGCTGTAAGGCATTCTGGCTATAAGAGAGAAAATGGGAAGTTGAAGATCTCCCAATAACTGATGCCTTTGTCCCAATTTCATCAGGTGGGTATACCGGATTGACAGTCCCAGCTGATTCATGGCCCAGGTATTCATAGCCAATCCATCGGCATAGTGGATTTGATTGCGGAGATTGATTCCCAGAAAAGATTCCAGCTTTTCAGTTTGGTGCAGCCTTCGCTGATAGCCTGCACTTACTTCTCCGAAATATTGGGTAGGAATAAGCAGAAATCCCTCTCCACCTTCCTCAAACTGAAACTCCCGCTCTCCCAAGGCCGGTGCAATCATGTGTCCCGTTTTGGCTTCTGCACCAAATTCCCAGCGATTTCGTCCCTTCATTCGCTTATAATCCAGATGAACGCCATTGTAATCCGTGAAGTAAATCATCGGCGAGGCTTGCAGATCATGCAATTTTTGAGTTCCTCTCAGATAAGAAATGGTTAGCTCTGCTCCCGGAGTTTGAATTTTGCTCTGCGAATTGCCCAAGATGCTTCCTCCCAGCAAGCCTCCCGCCGCCAGTAAGATTTTAAATAGTTTAGACATAAGTAGTTGGTTTAGAGGTTGGGTCGAACGACCAATTCAAGTGCTTTTTCCATGACAGGGTCCTTGCCACTATGGAGGTCTTCAGCAACAGGAATGACCGTATGATTGGGTACTATTCCCCGGTTTTTGGGCATTTGAGGATTTAGATTTGCCATATGGAACCCCAGTCTTGGAATACCCAGATCTATTTTGGAATTAGGTAAAGTAACGATGGTGAAAAATCCACTGCTGTTTACTTCCGCTCCTCCGGCAGTTTCTTCGCCCACAAAATGCGCCCTTCCATCAGCCTGAACCCGGGAGGCAAACTCAGTGGTAACCGAAAAGCTTTGACCGTCCAGTAAGACAATCAGATTGCCATTGAATCGGTTTTTGTAAGGTTGGTAGGTTTTTAAGCCATGAGCTTTGGTGAATCGAACAGAACCATTTCTTTCTTTTGAAAAGGAATTTAATATTCTGAAGATCTTGGAAGTATGGCTTGGATAGGCTGTTTTTTGATTTTCCCGTGTACTGACAAAATCATAGTATTCAAATTCATCCTGAGCGAGATAGCGGTACAGTTCAATTCCCAGTTTTTCAAATCCACCTTCGTTCCCACGCAGATCAAGAATCAGATTGCAGATGTTTTCCTCCTGGAGTGAATTGAATGAGTTTTTCAAAAACTGCTTGAAATCAGGTTCATGCTTGTAGGAGAAAAAACGGTTGATTTTGAGGACGCCCGTCCATCCATTGGTCAACCGAAAAGAAAAAGGAGTGTCTTCTTGAGGATAGCCAGCCTCAATTTGACTTTTATTCACGCCTTTTCCTTCCCAAGTCAGGGATTTTCCCTCATGGATAAGTTCTACCCTGTATAGGTCCGGCAAGCCATATTCCAATGCATAATAGGCAGGAAAGTAGCGGTTAAGCTGGTATTTTTTCCCTCCTTCGCTGTCTCCGTCTCCAAAAGTCAGCCTGCTCCAAATGGTTTCTTTAATGGTTGCTATTGGGGTACCGTTGATCCGTACTACCTCTGCAAGAACAGGTACACTTTCTCCACTGAAGTGAGCCAAAACTTTTACCTTATTCTCTTCAAAATAAAGTTTGAGCGGAAAAAGATCCGATTCAAAAGCACCATAATGCTGATCTTCCCCTTGAATGATCCATTTGAGATGGCCATCTTTCAAGGCTGAAACAGCCGGTAACATGGTTTTGTAAAACTCGACCTGGTTCAGGGGCTCATCGAGTTTGCTTTCAATTCCGGAAAAAATAGCTTTAAAATCAGCGCTATCTGTATAACGGTACATTTCCGGATGAAATCTTTGCAACGCATCAAGGAAAATTTCAAAATCTTCCTTCATTTGCTCAGGTTTGAGCGTTTGGGCCTGAGAAAAAGGCAATAGAGCCTGCAAGCCGAGTAGAAGTGTGAGTAGTTTTTTCATGGTTTATCTATGGTGAAGTTCAAACTGATTTTTGCTTTTCTACTTCCGAGATGGATCTTCCACTGTTTTGGTTGCTTGGCCCATGACCACATAATCATGTGATTTGATGCTATTCTAGACCAAAAAATTTCCTTAAAAGCCTATTTTTAACCTAACAAAATGAAAAAATCACTTTTACTTCTTCTGTTGTTTCTAAGCTGCTGGATGCTGAAGGCAGAGACCAAACGATTTTATGTAACCCGATTGGGCACAACAGAGGGATTGGCTTCCAATCAGGTCTTGACGGTATTCAAAGACAAGCATAATTACCTATGGGTCGGGAGTTCTAATGGGCTACAGCGTTTTGATGGGCGAAAATTCATGACCTATCAGATGGACACTCCCCAGGGACGTCTGCCCGCCCAATCTATTTCGGAGATTTTGGTGGATCTTGATGGAAAAATGTGGTTGCGGGTAGGCGATCAATACGGCACTTACATTCCTGAAAAGCAAGAGTTCTCCCCTGTTCCATTTGAAAAAAATGAAAATCGATTCCAGGGTGAATCTCTTTGGATGGATAGGCAAGGAAACCTTTTTGTGATCCTCTTTAACAATAAGCTCCTTTGGATCGATCAAAAAAACGGAAAAATCACGGACCAAAATCTCCCAATCAAAATTCCCGATGGGTGGAGACCAAGGTCGATTTTTGAAGACAAAAAGGGACGGTATTGGGTAAGCAACATTGAAGGAATCAGTGTCTATGATCCTCAAAATGGGGCGATCTACACCCATGACTCCAATCCCCTCGGACTGGAAGTGCTCAAAAAACCAGATCTGAGTTATGTGTTTAATGTGTATGAGGACTCAGAAGGCATCTTTTGGATCAATTACTGGGCTCCGGATGAAAGGTTACTTTCTTACGATGCACTCACGAAGTTCTGGAGAAATCACAAAAGCGAGATTGCTCCCCCCAACGACAATTATCAGGAAGCTTATGGAAGCCTTGAATTACCCCATGCTGAAATTTGGAGGTACGGAATTCAAACGCTGGCAAGTTTTGACCGAAGATCAAAAAAGTTTAGCCCTTTGATTCAGAGCGATATCCAGTTTGATAAAATCTCCAAACTTCTTTGGGACGAAGCAGGTGGCATTTGGATGGCTACCGATGCGGGACTTTACTTCCTGCACTTTGATACACCCAGTATTTATTTCTTGGAGCGAACTATCGAAAACGGAAACTTTGAATATCAAGCCATAGAAGAAGTAATCCATCGCGGGGATACAAGCGTCTGGCTGGGAAGCTGGGGCAAAGGAATTGGAATAATAAAACCCCTGGTCGGGGAATTAGATACAAAATGGATGTACCAAGGTGCGCCTAAGGGCATCGAATCCTACCAGGTCTGGGATCTACATCATGATAAAAAGCGCAATGTCGTTTGGGTAGCTCTTCAAAAAGGGCTATTACAGGTTATTGAATTGGATTCAAGAAAAGTACACTTTATTTATCCCGAAGCCTTTGAAGGATCCACCATCAGGACAATTGCAGAGGATCAAAATGGAAACCTATGGTTTGGAACCCAAAGCGGGAGTATTATCAAGTATGAAGGAAAAGGAATAGACAAGTCAGGATTTCGCAGATACCGCAAATTTCAGGGAAGAATTCCCAAACTCATGATCAGCAGAGATCAACATCTCTGGGTAACCACAACCAATGAAGGTGTATACGAACTTGATCTTCAGGAAGGAAAAATTCTCCGACACCTGGATAATACCCTACTGAATTCGAACAACAACGAACGGCTCCTGCAAGTAAATGACAGTATTTTCCTGATAGGATTCGAGTTATTAAACAAATACAATCTCCGAACAGGCCAAAATGAAGTATTCTCATACTCCAATGGATTACTCAGCAACACCATTTTCGGAATGGAAATAGATGCTGATGGCTTAGTGTGGATTTATACTCCGAATGGAATGACCCGATTTGATGTGCAGACTAACACGTTTTACTCTTTCGGGAAAAATCATTTCTTCTCCAACATTCCAAACGATGGCAGAAGTGGAACCCGATTTTCCAACGGAGAATTGGCTTTTGTGAGCAATAACGGAATCCTCATTTTTGATCCTAGACAATTTGCCAGAAACCTCCCTCCTCCCATTCCGACGATCACCAGTATCGAGCTTTTTGGTGAATACATAGGTGATGGGACATTGTCAGAAATAAGGAGAAAGTTTACTTCTCAAGAGAATAGCCTAACCTTTGATTTTAACATTCTCAATTTTTCAATCCAGGACAGATTTACATACCAATATCGATTGGTGGGAGTTGAAACGGATTGGATCATGGCAAATACGAATTTTCAGGCCGTGTATTCTCTTCTTCCACCAGGAGAATACCAGTTTGAAGTAAGAAGTGTGAATGAATCGGGTGTGGTGTCCCAACCTGCAATCTATGCCTTCGAGATCAACCCTAGTCTTGTGCAGACTTGGTGGTTCAAAGTGTTTTTGGGAATTGTATTTTTAGGAATCGTTTATCTCATATATAGGCTGCATGTAAATCGGATTTTGGAAGTTGTCAAAATCCGAAGCCGCCTGGCGCGTGATCTCCACGATGACATGGGCTCGACCCTGAGCACCATCAACATTCTCAGTTCCATGGCCAAAACCAAAATTGGAACGGATCCAGCCAAATCGAGCGAATACATCTCCAAAATTTCCGAAAACAGTCAGCGGATGATGGAAGCCATGGATGACATCGTCTGGAGTATCAAGCCCCAGAATGACACCATGGAAAAACTGATCGCAAGGATGAGGGAATTTGCCAATCAAGTCCTGGAAAGCAAGGATATTTTTTTCAACATGGAGATTGATGAAAAAGTCCTGGGCATGAAGCTCAGCATGGATGCCAGAAGAGATCTGTTCTTGATCTTCAAGGAAGGAATCAACAATGCGGCGAAATATTCTAAAGCCAAAAGAGTTTTCATTTCATTCACCTTGGAAAAAAATCTTTTTACCATGAAAATAAAAGATTACGGAGTGGGTTTTGACTTAAAAGACTTGGATGAAGGAAATGGGCTGGAGAATATGAATAAGCGGGCTGCCAATCTAAGTGGTACCCTGACTATCAATTCCAAACCGACAGAAGGAACCGAATTGATATTGAGAATTAATCTGTAATTCCACATCAATATGTGATTGAGGCGCAAGCGATAGCCCACTAATTTTGAATCATCAAAAAAATGCCATGATAAAACTGCTGATCTATGAAGACAATGCCCAACTGAGGGAAGGATTGACCATGTTGATCGATGGCAGTGAGGGTTTTAGTGTGTTGGCTGCATTTAAAAACTGCTCCAATGTGGCACATGAAGTCAAAACTTTTCGACCGGATGTGATCCTGATGGACATTGATATGCCCGTAGTCAATGGGCTCGAAGGACTAAAACGGATCCGAGAGACAGATGATGAAGTCAAAGTTTTGATGCTGACCGTATTTGACGACCATAAGAATATTTTTCAGGCACTCCAAAATGGTGCAAATGGCTATATTTTGAAGAAAACTCCTCCCGCCCGGCTTTTGGAATATATCCAGGAAGCTTCTACGGGCGGAGCTCCCATGACTGCTTCTGTGGCGGCACAGGTATTAAAGATGTTTTCTCAAATGAATTTGCCTGCCGACAAGGATTACAATCTTTCCGACAGGGAAAAGCAAGTGCTCCAGCTATTGGTCAATGGGTATTCCTACAAAATGATCGCCGCAGAGATGTTTATCGCGATGGATACGGTCCGCTCTCATATTAAAAAGATCTACGAAAAGCTCCACGTCAATTCAAAAAGTGAAGCAGTCGCAAAAGCATTCCGGGACAAATTGGTGTGATTTTCCGGATATTGACCAGTGGATCACAAGGTATCAGACCTGCCGGGTTTTAGAAATCCGGCAGGTCTTTTTTTTAACCTAATCCGACTCACATATTTTGGAATTTCCGGGTCGATTTCCTCCATTTTCCACCCATTTATGTGATTTACACAGGTTGTTTTTTGAAGCAATTTTGTCTTGTTCTTATTGATAATCAAGACCATGAAGACTTTTTGGAAAATAACATTGCTGCTCTGGGCCCTAACGGTGTGTCTTGGGCGTGAAGAGAAAAAATCTACCATTGAGAAAACTTCTGCCCAAGAAGAATTAGCTCAAAAAACCACACATTCATGTGATGCTCCAATCACATCTTTACCTCAGGGAATAACGTGATAAACCTATCAACCAATGTCCCTTTTTGAGAATGAAACCAACTTTTGAAAACTATCCAACTATCTATTATGAAAACCACATTGGTAAACCAAATTTTGGCCGAACCTCTTCGGCACCTCCCCATTGATCAATTGTTCTCTGGCTGCCTAGCCCAAAATCCACGCACACAGAGGGAACTATTTGACAGACTCTATCCCAAAATGCTGGGAATTTGTCTCCGGTATATCAAAGACAGCGCTGCTGCAGAGGATGTCCTGCTTGAAGCTTTTAGAAAAGTATTTTGTCGTATAGGGCAATTCAGGCAGAGCGGAAGTTTTGAAGGGTGGATCAGGAGAATCGTGGTCAATGAATGCCTCATGCACCTGGAAAAAGAATCCCAATGGAAAAAAGATTCGGATTTGGAACGGATAAATGCCGCTGCAAACCAAGCAGGACCAGAGGACTTTTTGTATTGGGAAGATTTGATCAATACCATGCAGCTTTTACCGGCAGGCTATCGAAAAGTTTTTGAGTTGTTTGTTTTGGAAGGATTAAGCCATGAAGAGATCGGTAAGCAACTCTGCATTTCGGAAAATACCTCTAAGTCACAACTGAGCAGGGCAAGAGTTCAATTACAGCGGCTGCTTCGTTTTCAGCACTTTGAGAATTAATATTTTCTTTATGGCTTTTTTTGTTGCTTTTAGAGGCCTATACTTATGGAATAGGCCTTTTTTATTCCAGCTTTTGCATGCAAAACCAATGGATTTATAAAAATTATTTCGCCAATTACAGTTCGTTGTATACTTATCCAATTTTTAATTGGAGAAATCCACTATTTTTGCATAAATATTTTGATCAAAAATGAGTCTATTTAAGATAAGCGAGATATTTTTTATTGATGATGATGCTATCGTCCGAATGGTTGGAAAAAAAATTCTGAAATCGATCGAGTTTACAAAGGAAGTCTCCCAATTTGAAAACGGAAAAGATGCAATTGAAGAAATCTTTTCCAGAATTCAGCAAAACAAGATAAAACTGACGTCTGAACCTATCCTGGTACTGCTGGATATCAATATGCCGATCATGGATGGATGGGATTTTCTCGACGAGTTTTGCAAACTTGAGAATTCCGTAAAGGAAAAGTTTTTAATCTCCATCATTACCAGTTCCATAGATACCTCTGATAAAGAAAAGGCTTTTTCCTATCCTGAGGTTTTGGACTACATTTCCAAGCCTTTATCGGGCAAGCATGTGACGGATTTTCTATCCCGGCATGGGCTGTATGAATCTTGAGGTACAGATCCTCTAGTCATTATGAATAAAAAGGCCTCTGCTTGATAAGCAGAGGCCTTTTTAGGATTTAAACTTTGGATTATTCCCAAGTAAAAATTTCTTCACCACCTATTTCTTCAAAAGCCATTCCTGAAGTCCTCAATAAATCTCTAAAATCTTTTTTGATGGCAATTCCATGGAGTCCGGTGAATGCAATTTTAACCTGTTGCATGACCAAAGAAGCCTGTGGCAAATGGTTCACCCTAACGGCGGCAGTTACTTGATTGGGAACCAAGCGCCCGGCATGAAGAATTTCAGCGTGCTGAATCATATTCTGGGTATTATTGGTGGAGTACAGGATCCCATCCCAGCTACCTGTAGTTTCATTGGTACCTTGAATCACAACCGGTCTCCCAGCCAAGCCTTCGATAGCCAAATAGCCCAAGGAACCATTCGCATTCTTCACCTCTATTTTACTGGCTGGTTGCATTTTGATAATGGCGCCAGCTTTGATTCTCAGGCCGGATTGTATGGTTAGATTTTTACCTAGCCCACGTATGACATAAGGCACTTGATTCAGAAACCCATTCCAAATGATTTCTCCAGTTGTCTTGATGAGTGGCTTGAATCCGTCCACAGCTACTTCCTGAATTGTATTGTCCTCCATCACCGTCAGATAATCCAAATATTCTACTAACTCGGCTCCTACTACAATTGGACGACCCAAATGGCTCTTAATCGCATTCTCTTTAAACTCAAGCCTAATCCCATCCACCCAAGCTTCAAATCCGTTTCCACGTCCTTGAGCCAAAAGCGAGCGAGTCATTTTTAGGTAAGCCCCATTTCCAAGCTTGACAGTGGAAGGCTCTTGCCCTTCTATGGGTTCGCTTCCCGCGTGACGGATTTCGGAGTATAGAATACTACTTGGATTGTTCTGGGAATTCTCGATATATATTCCTTTCCAAGATCCCATTTGCTTGGATGTGCTCTCGATTTTCACCGGACTGTTGGCCTCTCCGATTAATTTCAATGAAGCACCTCCGATGACACGGATAGACTTATTTTCAGCCATATTAACCTTGGTGCCTGAAGAAATAATCAAATTGGAGCCGTTGTATACTACCAAATCGGTCAAAACCTCGTACTCGGCATTGAAATTTGGCCAATGATTATCCAAGCCATTGAAAATCCGCCCATCTGTCACCTGAATAGGTCCATTTTGGATTTGATTTTCGAAAAACATGCTGGTGATTAATCTGGCGGGCATTTTCAGCGGTGCTATTTCATTGTCTCGTATCGTGTTGTCTTTAAATTCCACGATGTAGGACGAATCATCAAACCATATCCCAATTCCCAGATTATGCTGAATTTTGGAAAAATTTAAGAAGAGTTTGGTTTGCGGTCCCACCTTTAGCCCATAACCGAGATTTCCTGCATCTCTGATTTCTATTCCGCTGATGTATTCCATGGGATTTTGAGAAAGAAGTTGGATACCATCCCAATACCCTTTCTGTGCTTGCTTTCCCTGAAAAACAATAGTCTTGTTGCTGAAATCTAAGGTATAGGCTTTCAGCGATGCGGAGGGATCGATGATCAAGCCCGTACCTTCTTCAAATCCTATCCTTACGCCAGGTTCTATGGTTAGCTTGGCTCCACGAACGACAACGTCTTTAGTCACCAAGTAATCCAGCTTGTCAGGATCATTTAAAAATACATCTGTCAAAACCCTATCTGAGGTAATATCTGCTTGAATCAGGATAGGCTGATGTTCAGATCCAGAACCCTGCTCTACAGTAATTTTGATCAGGTCAAATGAAGTCTTGGTAGCAACTTTTACGGTGAGTTTGATCAAATATTCACCGATCGCATCCGGAATAAAAGAGGTAACTGCATCATCTGAAAACCGGATTTGGGACAGGCTGCCTTGAGGCTTTTGGATCATTTCCCAAACAAACTCCATGGCCCCTCCCAACTCATTTACGGAGCCCAAGGCACTTAATTGAACTTCTTGGGACAAGGATGCAAACCTATCCTCCCCTGCATTGGCAACCAATCGCGCTTCTGTGGCTTCTTTCACTCGTATAACTACCTGATCCGTAGCTTTCCAACTTTGATAAGTCACAATAAGCTCGAATACATAATCTCCTACTTTATTTGCCGAAAAGTTGACGGCGGCTTTGGTCAAGTTGGAAGTTGTCACCTCAGCTCCTTCGGGCTTTTGGATCAGTCTCCATTCATACGACATCGGCTGACCGGTAGAGTTCACCGATTGACTTGCGTCCAAAACAGTCTGAAAACCTTCCTCAACTTCTTGTTCTTCCCCTGCCTCGGCGGTTAAGGGATTAACGGGATCTTCTGTGGAGTCTTCACAGCCTGACCCCAAGAAGGAAAATAGGATCAGTGCAAACCCCAAAAATTTTACTTTTTTCATGATTTAGTTGGTTTAGTCTCAAGGGAAGTCTCCCTTATGCTCGACCAACAGATTGGAATTTGCAGAGATGGGTTGCATCAAAAAGTAAAGAATCATAGAAAAAAAAAGCCCATGGATCAGAAAATCCATGGGCTTCACTTGTACCTCAAAAATTCTTATTTAATCAGTCTCTTTAAATAAGCTCCATAACCACTTTTCCCAAGTCTTTCGGCTGCTTTTAGCAGTTCATCTTTGCCAATAAAGCCGTTTCGGTAGGCGATTTCCTCGATACAACCAATCTTTAAGCCTTGACGCTCCTCAATCACTTCCACAAACTGAGCGGCCTGAAGCAAGGACTGATGCGTTCCTGTATCCAACCAAGCCGTTCCCCTATTCAATATGGCTACCTGAAGCTTGCCCATCTTGAGGTATTCATTGTTTACATCCGTAATTTCCAATTCCCCTCTTGGACTGGGTTTAATATTTTTAGCTATCTCCACCACCTGATTATCATAAAAATACAAACCGGGAACCGCAAAATTTGACTTTGGGTTAACCGGTTTTTCTTCAATCGAAATCGCCTTTTGATGCTCATCAAATTCCACTACCCCATATCGCTCGGGATCATTTACATGGTAGGCAAAAACCACTCCACCATCCGGGTTTGTATTTTCCTGCAAGGTCTTGTGCAAGCCCGATCCATAAAAAATATTATCTCCCAAAACTAGAGCAACTTTGTCCTTACCAATGAAGCTTTCGCCAATGATAAAAGCCTGTGCCAACCCATCAGGACTTGGCTGAACGGCATATTCAAATCGGCAGCCCACCTGAGATCCATCTCCTAAAAGCTTCTGAAAGGCTGAGGAATCTTCCGGTGTAGTAATGATCAAAATCTCCCGAATCCCGGCCATCATCAAAACCGAAAGTGGATAATAAATCATCGGCTTGTCATAGACTGGCATCAGCTGCTTGCTGACTGCGATGGTAAGTGGGTATAACCTTGTACCGGACCCTCCGGCTAAAATGATTCCTTTCATATCTGTAAAAAGACGATAAAACGCTTGCAAAACTATTATCCTGAGTAGATTTAAAAAAACTTCTATGAAAATACTCCTGATTTCTATTGGAACGAGGGGTGATATCGAGCCTTTCTTAGCACAGGCAGAATTGCTTTCCAGCCATGGTCATGAGATCACCTGCTTGTTTCCGGAGCAGTTTAGGCTTCTAACCGAAGGTTTGGGATTTAACTTTAGAGGCTTGGATGAGCGATTTTTGGAGTTATTGGATTCCAGTTCCGGTAAGTCTATCATGGGTGGTGGAGGTGGTTTTATTAAAAAATCTCTAAGCTTTTTTCGATTGATAAGAGATTCATTCCAAATTCAAGGAAACCTGATTCGGCAACAAAAGGAAGCCATTGCAGAAATTCAACCAGACCAAGTCCTATTCCATTCGAAAGCGATCTATTGTACGCTACCAGCAATGGCTTCGCCCGAAAAATATGTGATGCTGACACCTGTTCCCTGTCTGGTCCATCCCAGTCCAGATTTCCCACACTTGGGACTTTCCAAATGGAAGCCTTTTTCTCCCAACTGGAATTTAAGGACCTATGATTGGATCAACGGGTTGAGGTATCTTTCTTTCCGAAAGTTTCTCAAACCTCACTTTTCTAATTTTCCAGGTGTCGATTTTTCCAATACATCCATCAAAGAATTTGAAATGTTTGGACTCAAAACGATTTATCAAATATCTCCTGTCTTATTTCCTAAGCCGGAAAACTGGCCTTGTAATGCCTACATAACTGGATTTTTGACAAGAAATCAAACGAAAGACTATATCCCTGAGTCTGAATTGACCGAATGGCTTGAGAAATTTCCCAAAGCGATTCTTTTGACTTTTGGATCCATGACCAATCCCAAGCCAAAAGAATACTCTAAAATTATCCTTGGACTTTTGGAAAAAATGGGAATCCCTACCTTGGTAAATTTGTCTTGGGGTGGGTTGGAAAAAATAGAGGGAACTTCCGAAAGAATATTTTACATAAATCAAATACCCTACGATTGGGTGCTTCCCAAACTTTACGGGATTATTCATCACGGAGGATCAGGCACTACTCACAGTGCTGCCAAATCAGGCGCAGTACAATTGATAGTACCTCATATCATGGATCAGTATTTTTGGAATCGGTTAATCCATCACAAAGGATTGGGGCCTTTGGGAACAAGCATTCATAATTTCAATCCTGCTAAATTTGAAGCAGCTTTAAAAGATTTTTGGTCAAATGAAGAATACAGGAAAAAAGCCTATTCCATTAGCCTTGAAATTCAAAAAGAGTATCCCGAACAAGTTATTTCACTGATTACTAATTCTTAAGATATGACAAAAGCATTATTGATCCTTTCCATATTCGTTTTCCTTTTATCCGCTTGTTCCAATCCAAAGGAAATTGCTTTTGAATCAAGTGGCCTAGAAACCTTTCGCCCAATTTATCATTTCACGCCCACTAAAGGTTGGATGAATGATCCTAATGGACTGATCTACATGGACGGAGAATATCATTTGTTTTTTCAGTATTACCCGGACAGTACTGTATGGGGGCCTATGCATTGGGGTCATGCAGTATCCAATGACTTGGTCAATTGGAAAGAGTTACCGATAGCCATCTATCCGGATAGCTTAGGTTACATTTTTTCGGGAAGTGCCGTAGTGGATTCGGAAAACTCCTCAGGGCTAGGCACTGCTGAAAATCCTCCTATGGTAGCCATCTACACCTATCACGACATGGCAGGTGAAAAATCCGGAGCGAAAGACTATCAAAAACAAGCTATAGCCTATTCACTTGACAAAGGCCGAACCTGGATCAAATACGACAAAAACCCAGTCTTGCCTAATCAGGGAATTAAAGACTTTAGGGATCCAAAAGTTTCTCAAATAACGCTGCCTGACGGAACCAAACTCTGGGTGATGACTTTGGCGGTATTGGACCGAATCCAGTTTTTTGGTTCTCCAAACCTGAAAGAATGGAGGCTGCTCAGCGAATTTGGACAGGGAATTGGAGCACATGGTGGAGTCTGGGAATGTCCGGATCTCTTGCCTTTCACTACTCCCGATGGGAAGCAGAAATGGGTTTTGCTGGTCAGTCTAAATCCCGGTGGTCCTCAAAATGGTTCAGCCACGCAATACTTTATCGGAGATTTTCAGAATGGAACCTTCACCCCGGATGACACCATGATCCGTTGGCTGGATTATGGACCGGACAATTATGCGGGAGTTACGTGGGCTAATCTGCCCAAAGAACAAAACCGAACCCTATTCATCGGATGGATGAGTAACTGGCTGTATGCCCAAGTGGTCCCCACCAAATCCTGGAGATCCGCCATGACTACTCCAAGGGAACTCAGCCTATTTGATGTGGATGGTACTTTATTGGTCAAATCTGCTCCAGCTAAAGAACTGCTGGCACTAAGGCAAGAGGAGATTTCAGTCTCCAAAAAGGAATCCAAGCTTCCCTCTGAAGCCATGGAGATCTTGGCAAAGGTTGAAAGTGATGAAAATTTCCAACTCAGGTTTTCCAATGAAATGGGTGAGGAAATCCTGATCTCAAAAGAAATGGGCTTGGTCACTATTGACAGAAGGCAGGCTGGCAGAGCGGACTTTCACCCTGACTTTGCTGCGGCGCATTCTGCTCCTATGAGTTGGAAGCCTAAAGACCTACGCATTTTTCTCGATGCTTCCTCTATCGAGGTATTTGTCAATGACGGTGAACTCGTAATGACTTCCCTGATTTTTCCTACATCACCCTGGAAAAAGCTGGAAGTTTTGAATGGCCTGGATGAAGTAAAAATCTATCCTCTAAAAAAACCTTAATCCATCCTAGAATTTATTGGAATCAATTCCGCTACATTTGGGGTTGATTTATGGTGACAACAATGAAAACACAGCGATTTGCTTTCTTTCTCAGTCTATGCTGGATGATTGGCATGGTGGCTGTGTTTTCATTTCCGCCAAAAATCATCATCGAGAGTGAAGGAAAGTCAAGTCAAACCTTTTTGAAAGAGGTCTCCGGACCAGACCTTCACCTTCGCACCACATTTGAAAACCTCAAAACACCCCCATTCGAAGTAGATTGGAGATTGAGTGCAAAGCTCAATTCAGAGTGGATTCCAGAGTTCTTTTCAACAAGTGTTGTTTATTTGGCTCCCTCTTTCTTTCAAAAGTCGAGAGCCCTTCTGGATATCAAACAATTTTTTATCAGATTTTTCTACTCCTGGTAGGTGAAACTCATTATTCCGGGGCTTTCCGCCCAAAATGAGTATTAAATCTTCACCTAAAATCCATCTATAATGATCTCTATCGATCCTGTGACAGCTGTTCTGTCATTGGTGCTGTTTAGTGCATTTGCAGCACCTTTTGTCTATCATTTCCAGAAAAATAAAAAGAAAGAAAACCTTCTTACACAAAACCTTAAGGAAGCGGCGAAAAATGCCGGAGCTAATCCTGACCAAATGGAAACTTGGAGACATCAATATGCCATTGGTCTGGATACCTCAAAAAAAGTGCTGGTATACCATCACGACGGCGAGGTAGCCACTTCATTTTGCATTCCACTTTCCGAAGTCAAAAAGGTAAGCGTTCTCAAAAAGACCAAGGAGGTCGGTGAATCAAAAAAATCAGTAATAGAGCATATTGGCCTGGAGGTACAATATGTTTCATCAACTAAAAAATCGATTCTCTTGGAAATTTTCAATGAGGACCTGTTCTCTGACTTGATTGGAGAATCTGTATTGGCTGAAAAATGGGCCGAAATCATTCGAAAACACCTATAACCAACCCTAAGGGCGGCCATTTCTGGGCCGTCCTTTTCTAATTTAATCGATGTTTTTATGAAAAAAGAGTCTTGGGGCTCGCGTACGGGGCTGATCTTAGCTATGGCAGGGAATGCAGTCGGTCTTGGAAATTTTCTAAGGTTTCCGGTTCAGGCCGTGCAAAACGGAGGAGGTGCCTTCATCCTGCCCTATCTGATTTGCTTCCTCTTGATGGGAATTCCTTTACTGTTCACCGAATGGAGTATCGGTAGATTCGGTGGGAAGTTGGGCAATCATAGTACCCCCTACATCCTCGATTCCATGAGCCAAAAGTGGTACTGGAAGTATATTGGAGTATTTGGGATCTTCACCAATATTGCCGTGGTGGCCTATTACACCTACATCGAATCCTGGACTTTCATGTATGTCATTCATAGTGTGATCGGTACTTTCACCGGACTTGGCAAAGAAGAAATCAGTCTTTTCTTTGATCACTATGTATTCTTAACTGGCTCAGATTTTGGAATTCCTCTTTTCCCCATGATCGTGTATATCCTAGTCTTGGGTGTCAATGTGTACATCCTGTCCACAGGCCTTGGAGGAATAGAAAAAGTAGCCAAGATCGGCATGCCTCTGCTTATTTTGTTTGGAGTTTTGCTGGCAGTTCGAGGCTGGACCATGGGAGACAGTTTTGCTTCTGAGGCTTTTCCAGATGCCGATGCTTGGGATGGGATCAATTTTCTATGGACCCCACAATATAGCTCCCTGGCAGATCCAAAAGTTTGGTTAGCTGCTGCCGGACAGATTTTTTTCACCCTTTCCGTGGGCATGGGATCGATCCAATGTTATGCCTCCTACCTTAAAGAAAATGAAGACATCGCGCTCAATTCAGTCACGGCAGGATTTACCAATGAACTGGTGGAAGTGGTATTGGGAAGTGCCATTGTGATACCGATTGCTGCAGGATTCTTGGGATTGGATTGGGTATTGGAAAATGCCGGATTTGGAATGGCATTTCAGACTATGCCCTATTTGTTTCAACAATGGGGACCATTGATAGGAGCCTTTGCGGGAGTGTGTTGGTTTGGACTGCTGTTTTTCGCTGGGATCACCTCTTCTTTGGCCATGGGCACTCCTTGGATGGGTTTTATGAAAGATGAATTTGGTTGGGGCAAAGTAAAAGGCGCTGTCTCATTTGGCTTGATAGCCTTAGCCATGGGAATTCCTACGGTCCTCTTTTACCAATATGGATACTTTGACGAGTATGATTATTGGGCAGGAACGGTAAGTTTGGTGGTTTTTGCTTTCCTTGAAACAATCTTGTTTACCTGGATCTTCGGAATGAACAAAGGCTGGGAAGAACTTAATCGTGGAGCGGATATCCGAATTCCATCTGCCTACAAATGGATCATGAAGTACGTCACACCGGTTTTGCTTTTCTTGGTCCTGCTTGGCGCCTTGGTTACACCCCAGGGAAATGACTGGAATGCGGCTCTTTCCAGCTTGTTTTCAGGACAAGGATGGAGCTTGGATGCAAGTTCGCTGATTGCCAAACTAACCTTTGCTGACCTGGATGCTCAGCTTGTTGCTGATCCAAATCAGCAGGAGTTTTTGGAGAAGAAAAAATGGTTTTCGGGACTGGCCCGTACCCAATTGGCCCTTCTTTTCTTGGTAATTATGGGAATCGTCTGGTACTCTTCACTCAACCGTAAAAAATCACAGCTATGAATACTTCTGCCCTCCTGCTTTCTCTAGTGACTCAAGGACTTATCATTGGAGTGACTCTTTACTGCTTCTACCTAGTCTTGAAAAAACCGAGTTCGGAAGAAAAATAAATCGATCAAAGCCCCACGCAATCAACACGATGTGGGGCTTTATTTTTTGTTGAGTTGTATTTTTCGGGTTTGAGGGAATGGATTTGATTTCAGATTTTCTAATTTGATTTCTGAGAAATCGAATTGTCCTATTTCTTCCTAAAAGCCATTTATGCGAAAAATCCTCATCCTTTTTGCTCATCCCAAATTTGAACAATCGGATGTCAATCAAGCTCTCATCAATAGCATCAGCCACCTGGATCATGTCCACATCAGGGATTTGTATGATTTATATCCAGATTTTGACATTAATGTTCAGGCAGAACAGGAGATACTTTTTGAGTATGAAGTGGTCATCTGGCACCACCCCATCTATTGGTACTCCTGCCCTCCTCTACTCAAACAATGGATGGATCTGGTACTAGAGTTCGGATGGGCTTATGGACCGGGAGGAGTCTTCCTAAGAAATAAATACGTAATGAATGTGGTCACTTCAGGAGGATCCAAAGAAGTTTATGCTGCTGAAGGAAGAAACCGCTACACGATGGAGGAATTTCTCAGACCTTTTGAAGCCACTGCTTACCTGTGTCATATGCGGTATATGCCTCCTTTTCATGTGGGAGGAACCCATCGAATCACCAAAGAGGAACTTGAAGGAAAAGCCAAGGTCTACCAAGAATTGATTTTGAGTCTAAGAGATTCCCCTAGTATTGATTTTCCCTACATTCAAAAACCTTGATTATGGAAGGATTTTTTTCCCAAGCTATCATTTATATCCTTGCAGCAATAATTTGTGTTTCAATTGCTAAAAAACTGGGAATGAGCTCCGTATTGGGGTACTTGTTTGCCGGAATTCTGATAGGACCTTATGTTTTGAAATTCATTTCCAACGAGACCGAAGGACAGGACATCATGCACGGAACCGAGTTTGGAGTGGTGATGATGCTGTTTTTGATTGGCTTGGAACTGGAGCCCAAAAACCTATGGCGTATGCGGGATCTGATCCTGAAGGTGGGTCTCGCGCAGGTGTTATTGACCTCATTGGCTTTTTTCCTCATTGGCTTGGGATTGGGCGTTTCTTGGAATATTTCCCTGACTGCTGCCCTTTCCATATCGCTTTCTTCTACAGCCATTGTGCTTCAATCCCTGAAAGAAAAAAACCAGATGGACAGTGTGGAGGGCAAAATGTCCTTTGGAGTTCTTTTACTTCAGGACATTGCAGTGATCCCAATATTGGCGATTCTGCCTCTTTTGGCAGTCAATGCACCCGAAATGCTTGAAAGAAATGAACATGGTGGATTCTTTGATGAGTATCCCGGTTGGATACAGACCTTTGCCATATTCGCATCCATAGGACTGGTCATTTTGATGGGCAAATATGGATTTGGTCCTCTTTTGAAGTTGGTAGTAAAAACCCACCTCAGAGAATTATTCGTTGCCACAGCCTTATTAATCGTGGTAGGCATCGCGTATTTGATGATTTTGGTCGGATTGAGTCCGGCTTTGGGCGCTTTCTTGGCGGGAGTTGTTTTGGCCAACTCTCCCTATAAACATGCCTTGGAAAGTGATCTTGATCCCTTCAAAGGCATCTTGTTAGGCCTGTTTTTCATTGCTGTAGGTTCAACAATAAATTTCTCTCTCATCTTTTCTGAACCCATAAAAATTTTCGGGCTTACCCTTGGTGTCATGTTGGTCAAAGCCTTGGTCCTCTTGGGAATAGGGAAATACCGGAAACTCAGTATGCCGGAAAATCTGAATTTCGCTTTTGGCCTTGCCCAAGCCAGTGAATTCTCTTTTGTAACCTACTCTTTTGCCTTTCAGCTCATGATTTTGGATCGGTCTGGAGCTGACACCTTAATGGCAGTCACTGCACTCAGCATGGGATTGAGCCCTGTGTTGATGTTGATTTTGGACAAAACCATTATTCAGAAGGAAGGCATGAAGGAAAATAAAAAGTCAGGTGACTCTGATGTCGTCAACGAAAAAAATCAGGTCATTCTTCTTGGCTTTGGAAATTTCGGATCTACCGTTGGAAGATTTCTACGAGCAAATGGAATCGAAGCGACCATCATGGATTCTGACCCCGATCAGGTAGATTTTTTGAGACAGATGGGATTCAAAGTTTACTTTGGAGATGGAACAAGGCTGGATTTACTTCATGCAGCAGGAGCAGATCACGCCAAAATTCTGATTTCCGCAATAGACAGCACCGAGCATAGTATCAAAATCGTCAAACTATGCAGAGAACATTTTCCACATTTGGAAGTAATGATCCGAGCCAGAAACCGATTTGATGCTTATGAGCTCATGGATGTAGGTGTTGAAAATATTTATCGCGAACACCTTGACACCTCTATTCGAATGGGTGAAGACGCCCTGAGAAAATTGGGATTCCGTGCTCATACCGTACATCGTCTCGGAAAACAATTCAGGGATTACGATGAGGAAGCCCTGAAGGTATTGGTCCAATTTAAAAACAACCGTAAAGAGTACATTTCCAAGGTTAGGAAGCAGATTGAAATGCAAGAATCCCTTCTCTCCGGAGAACTGAGCAGGAAATTTTCACTTAATGACCACGCTTGGGACAGCGAGCAGATGAAAGATTCCGACTCCAGAAAATAATTTTGAAAATAATTAGACTTTTTAAACACTGTTTAATTACTTTTGACCGTTTAAAAATCAATTATGGGAATTTCAGATCGAAAAGAACGAGAACGAGAAGAACTTCGTGATAGAATTCTGGTAGCGGCAAAGGCACTTTTTCTCGAAAAAGGATTTGAAAAAACCTCCATACGAAACATCGCCGACCGGATCGAATACAGCCCCGGCATTATTTATCACTATTTCAGAGATAAAAACGAGATCTTTCATGCCTTGCATCAGGGAGGATTTTTGCAGTTGATGGAGCGAATGAAAGTCCTGACCTCAGTCCGAAATCCAATGGAACGACTTAAGGCAATGGGAAGTATTTATGTAGAATTTGCCTTAGAAAACCCTGATATGTATGATCTTATGTTTATCAAGGAAGCGCCCATTGATCACGTTTTCAACTCCGAGCACGATCAGTGGAAAGAAGGCGGTGGAACATTCAATTATTTACGGTCCACTATCGATGACTGTATCAGAGAAGGACATTTCTCTGGACATGACAGCGAAGCACTATCGTACCTCATCTGGTCCACGGTTCACGGAATGGTTTCCCTCAGCATACGCAAGCGCTGCGAGGTGGTACTTCCCATCCGGCAGGACAAAATTGTGGTAGATGGATTGGAAGAGTTTTTCAAAATCCTGGATCGACTTTAAAAAAATTTAACTAATTATTAAACAGTGTTTAAAATTTTAACATCGGCTAATAAAATGAAAAAAGGCATTCTTCTTTTTTTGGTTCAGTTGATATTCAGTCTTTTTCCTAAAGCACATTCCCAAACCGTATTGATGCAATACATCCAGGAAGGAATTGAAAACAACCTAGTTCTTCGTGAAAAAAACATTGAACTGGAGCGAAGCTTGCTGGCCTTGAAAGACGCCAAAAGCTATTTCCTTCCTGCCCTTGATTTCGGCGCGAGCTACACCTTGGCACGAGGAGGCCGTACGATTGACTTCCCAATTGGAGACCTGCTCAACCCGGTATATTCCACACTAAACCAGCTGACCGGAACCAATTCCTTTCCCCAACTGGAAAATGTGTCTGAGCAACTTCTCCCGGACAATTTTTACGATGCACGATTCCGGGCTTCCATGCCGATAGTCAATACCGATCTGAAATACCAAAAGCAGATTCGTGAAAAGCAGGTGTTGCTATCAGAATACGAGCTCAAAATCTACCGGGCTAATCTTATTCAAGACATCAAATTGGCCTATTACAATTATTGCACGGCCTTCACAGCAATAGAAGTCATCCAAAGCAGCAAGGGACTGGTCGAGCAAAACCTAAAGGACAACCAATCTCTGTTGGCCAATGGAAAAGGGCTTCCCTCTGCTGTATTGCGGGCAGAAAGTGAAGTTGAAAATATCAATGCGCTATTGATTGAGGCAGAAAGCAGAAAGAGAAATGCTGCTCATTACGTCAATTTTCTACTCAACCGACCGATAGATTCTGAAGTGATTTTTGAGGAACAGAAGGCCAACTTGGCAGAACTTTCCATCTTGATGGAAGAGGATGATCTCAGTTCCAGACCAGAACTGATGCAAATTCAAACCGCGGAAAGTATTCAGGAGACTGCACTCAAAGCAGGGAGAAATTATTGGGTACCCAAAATGAACACTTATGCAGACATGGGTTCCCAAAGTTTTGATTGGGCATTTGACCAAAATTCAAGGTATCTCCTATGGGGGGTCAACCTCAACATCCCGGTTTTCCAGGGAGGAAGAAACCGAAATCAGATTTCCAGAAGTGAGTTGGGATTGCAATCCATCCAAAACCAAAAAGACCTCCTTAGTGATAAGCTAAATCTTGACCTCCAGATCACCAAAAACGAAGTCAAAACCAACCAAGCAGCCCTTCGCTCAGCAGAGAAAAAACTAGAATCTTCTGCAGCCTATTTCCGGCTCATTGACCGCGGATTTAAGGAGGGTGCAAATTCTCTCATAGAATTCATCGACGCCCGGAATCAACTGACCCAGGCTTCCTTACAAAAAACCATCAAGTCCTATGACTTGCTCAAGTCCCTTGCCCAACTCGAACGCCAACTCATTTTAGAAAACTACTAAGTCAGAATTGATAGGGAAGATAGCCTCTTTTCCTAAAACTATTTCTCTGAGGCATTCTATGTGTCTGCATAAAATCAAATCAACATGAAATACTTATCTCTTTCATTTTCACTATTGGTCTCGGCTTTTCTTTTCGCCTGTGGCAAATCCGAAACTGCTCCGCAAATTTCCTCCAAAGGAGCTGCCATCCCAGTAAAAGTAATCGGAATAAAGGCAGGTAGCTTTATCTCTTCCATTTCTGCAAGTGGAAATTTTTCCACCAAAGATGAAACACTGCTATCCTTTAAGGTGGGAGGAATCGTTTCCAAAATCTATGTACAAGAAGGTGATCCTGTCAAAAAAGGACAAATCTTGGCCACTCTGGATCTGACCGAAGTTCAGGCAGGATTGAATCAATCTAAGCTGGCATTTGAAAAAGCCAAGCGAGACTATGAAAGGGTCGGCAGATTGTACCAAGACAGTGTGGCTACGCTGGAACAATTCCAAAACAGCAAAACGGCTTTAGATATTGCCGAGCAACAGCTCAAAACTGTCGAATTTAACCTTTCTTATGCCCAAATCCGCGCAACTCAAAATGGATTTGTCCTTAGGAAATTCGTCAACCCTGGGCAACAAGTTTCTTCAGGTGCCCCCATCATTCAGATCAATGGGGCAAACCAAGGGAACTGGGTGCTCCAAGCTACAGTGAATGATCAAAACTGGAGCTTGATCTCCCCAGGAGATCAGGCAGTGATATTCGCATCCAATTCTTCAGACAGCATTCCGGGAAAAGTCATCCGGAAAAGTCAGGCTGCTGATCAGGTAACCGGAGCCTATTGGGTGGAAGTGGCACCTGAGGATACCAAAAACCTTAATCTTGCCTCTGGGATGTTTGGCAAAGCTCTGATTCAACCGGCTCGGACCACTCAGGGATGGCAGATTCCTTACGAAGCCATTTTGGATGCCCAAGGATCAGAGGGTTTTGTCTTCGTCACCGATGATGGCAAGCAGGCGAAAAAAGTCAAAGTAGTCTTGGGAAAAATTTCCCCTCATTCAGTACAAGTCTTATCAGGACTGGAAAATCACACTACGTTAATCGTGGCGGGCAGTGCCTACCTGACAGATGGTTCCACTATTCAAATCACAGACTGATGAAGATTTCTGAATTTGCAGTCAAAAACTACCAATTCACGCTGGTCATTTTTTTAATGACTGTAGCGGTGGGGCTGACGACTTTTTTTAATATGCCCAGAAGTGAAGATCCGGTGATCGAGGCACCACAGTTCCCTGTGATTGTAATCTATCCCGGCGCAAGCCCCGAGGATATGGAAGAGCTGGTGGTAGATCCTTTGGAAGAAGTAATTTATGGGCTGGAAAACATCAAGCGGGTCAAAACCGAAATCAAAGATGGAGTCGCAGTTCTCTTTGTAGAATACAACTACAACGAGGACGTCAATGAAAAATATCAGGAGTTGCTCAGAGAGGTCAATACACTTAGGCCGGATCTACCGGAGGATATTTTTTCAATCAAAATCAACAAGGTCAGGCCCTCTGATGTGAATATTCTGCAGATCGCCCTAATCAGTGAAAATGCCTCACGAGATAATCTGAAAAAGTTTGGCGAGCGCTTGCAGGATGAACTGGAAAAAATTACTGAACTGAAAAAAGTCAGTCTCTTTGGACTACCGCAGCAAATCGTCCGAATAGACTTGAAGCTGGATAAGATTGCCGAGATGAATATTCCACTGAATGCAATCATCGGAAGCATCCAAAGTGAACTGAGTAACATTCCCGGGGGGCAAGTGGAGGCTGGAAGCAAAAACTTCAATGTCAAAACCAGCGGAAATTATGGGTCAGCTGAAGAAATCGGAGAAACAATTGTCTTTTCCTTTCAGGGAAAAACCATCCAACTTAAGGACGTAGCCGAGGTCAGGTATGACTTTGAGGAAACCCAGCACATCACTCGTCTAAATGGCTATCGGTCGATCTTCGTGACAGCAGCCCTGAAAGAGGGAAACAACATTTCTGCTGTTCAGGAAAAGTATCTCCAAGCCATCGAGAAAGTCAAATCCGAATTGCCCGATAACATCGATCTGATCACTGCCTTTGATCAGGCCAACTATGTCAATCAACGGCTCAGCGGTTTGGGAACTGATTTTTTGATTGCGATTGCCCTGGTGTTCATCACCCTTTTGCCATTGGGAAATCGTGCCTCCATCATCGTTATGATCTCGATTCCCCTTTCTCTTGCGATTGGTTTGGTACTACTCAATGCATTGGGCTATGGGCTTAATCAGCTCAGTATTGTCGGTTTGGTCGTTGCCTTGGGTCTTTTAGTAGACGACAGCATTGTCGTGGTCGAAAACATCGAGCGCTGGATTCGGGAAGGATTTTCCAAAAAAGAAGCCGCACTAAAAGCCACCAAGCAAATCTCCCTTTCGGTGGTGGGATGTACCGTCACGTTAATCATTGCCTTCTTGCCTTTGGTATTCCTTCCGGAAGGATCAGGAGATTTTGTCCGAAGCCTACCTATGGCAGTCATCATGAGCGTGTTGGCCTCCATGCTGGTTTCATTGACTATCATTCCCTTTCTTTCCACTTGGATGCTCAAGGACAAAGGAGCCGATCATTCGAATAAGATTTTTGACCTGTTTCAAAGAGGAATACACCTCAGCTATGCACCTATGCTGGAGAAGGCACTCCAAAGGCCTGTACAAACTTTACTGATAGCGGGTGTAATCTTCTTCTTGTCATTGGGTCTTTTCCCGGTAATTGGGTTTAGTCTTTTTCCTTCATCGGAAAAGCCACAGTTCCTTGTCAATATTACCACTCCCCTTCAATCTAGCCTAAATACGACCAATGAGGTAACCCAAAAAGTGGAAGCTGAATTGAGCCAAATTCCCGAACTGATGAATTTTGCTACCAATGTGGGAAAAGGAAACCCAAGAATCTACTACAACGAGATTCCTGAAAATGAGCGGACGGATTATGCTCAGATTTTTGTTCAATTGGCTCCCAAGACTGCTCCGCCCCGCAAAATGGAGATCATTGAAAGTCTGAAGGATAAATTCTCGGGTTTTGCAGGGGCTAAAGTAGAGGTAAAAAACTTTGAGCAAGGACCTCCAGTGACCGCACCGGTAGAGGTTCGACTTTCAGGTGAAAATCTGGATACCTTGAGAAGCCTAGCCTCTAAGGTGGAGCAACTGATTCAAGAAACTCCCGGGACGATTTACATAAACAATCCTGTCTCCAATCTAAAAACAGACATTCGGGTAGCCATTCAAAAAGAAAAAGCACGCCAATTGGGAGTGAACATTGGAGACGTTGACCGAACAGTTCGATTAGCTTTGGCAGGGTTGAACTTGGGTTCTTTCACCGATCCCAATGGAACAGAGCGGGATATTTTGCTCACGTCTCCCCGATCAGAAAAAGCCTCTCTGGAGAATTTAGAAGGGCTTTATGTCACCAATCAGCAAGGGGCAGGAATTCCACTTTCCCAGATTGCAACACTTCAATTGGAAAGCAGTACCCTAACGATCGATCATTACAATAAAACGCGCACGGTTTCAGTATCTGCTTTTGTGGATCAAAACTACCTCACAGACCGAGTGATACAGGAAGTGATCCAAAAAATGGAAAATGTGCAGTTACCTGAAGGCTACTCCTTCAAAATTGGGGGAGAATATGAAACCCGACAAGAATCTTTTGCCGGCTTCAATACAGTGATTATTGTTACAGTCTTCCTTTTCATTGCCGTTCTAATTTTGCTGTTCAAAACCTTCAAAAGTACCATTATCGTTTTATCAGTAATTCCCCTTGGAATGGTAGGAGCATTGATAGCACTCTGGATTACAGGAAATTCCCTTTCTTTTGTAGCGATTATCGGTCTTATTGCGTTGGCAGGAATTGAGGTAAAGACCTCAATTTTGTTGGTCGATTTTACCAACCAATTGAGACAAGAGGGAAAACCTTTGGACATCGCTATCCGTGAAGCAGGAGAAATTCGGTTTCTTCCCATCGTTTTGACCACAATTACCGCAATTGGAGGATTGATTCCAGTTGCATTGAGTACCAATCCGCTGATCTCGCCTCTTGCCATTGTGCTAATTGGTGGATTGATCAGTTCTACTTTGCTGTCCAGAATTGTTACCCCTGTGATGTATAAATTATTGCCACCTAAAGTTTGAAAACATGAACCAACACTTCTCTCAATTAAAAAAAGCCGTGGAAGTCTTTCACTCTTACGGCATCTCTCTCGCTGGTCAAAGAAAAAACGACCATTTCATCCAGCAACTTCACATGGATCCAATCTTTGTCAATGGCTTGATTTTCGAATTGGAATACAACCTACAAGTGATGATTCAAGATGAAAAACTAAGGGGAGCTTGTACTCCAAAAGAACTGATCAGGGTTTTGCTGGATATTCCACAAGAAAATTAACAAATGGCTGGCTTCTTCTTGAAGACCAGCCCTTTTTGTGAATCTCTCTACAGACTTTGAAGAATGGAAGAAAAGAATTTTTCATTTCTAAAAAATATTCCTTCTCAAGCAGCGTCTTTTTTGGGTGATGCATTGGAAACTGTTTTTACTATTGGCTTTGACTTCAAGTGCTGCATTTGCGCAGCTTAAGCCGGACTCTTCTTTAGACCATTACCAGTTGACTTCAGCTGCTTTTTTCAAAAGCCAATCCCTCCATCAAGCGATTGACTTTAAAAAAGTCGATTATTCATTGCTTCAAGCGGCAATTTTTTTCTTTACAAATGAAGAACGAATCAAGGCTGGACTTCCTTCATTGCGTCATTCGAAGGAATCACAGCTTGCTGCAAATGGACATGCTCAAGACATGGTTTCTCATAACTTCTTCTCACACACCAGTCCCATCCGTTTTAGAAGAACTCTTCGTGACAGGTTAAACAGACAAGGCACCAATCCCAAATACATTGGAGAAAACATCATCAGCTTACACGGAATTCAATACCAGGAAGGTAAAAAAATAGGAAAACCAACTGTCCCGGGAGAGTTTAACTACCTCCAAACCTCAAGAAAAGAGTCCATCCCACCCCATACCTACTATTCCTTTGCCCAGAAAGTCGTACAGTTATGGATGAATTCCCCAGGGCATCGACAAAACATCCTTAATCCTCTGTTTACCCATCTTGGATGCGGAGCTCAAGTGTATTTTGATTCCAATTTTTATCAAATGCCCTACTTTATGGCGGTTCAGAACTTTATAGGAAAGTAGCTTTGACAAATGTCAAAAAAATAGGCTAGACTATTTCTCAAAAGCCTTTTTTCTAATTTCAACCTATACTAATCAACAATTCAAACCCATGAAAAAAATTACCCTTATTTGCCTTTTGCTCCTTTTTGGAGTTTCTGCTCATTCTTTAGCACTCCAATCTGATGACTTCTTTGTAGGTCAATGGGACGTGGAGGTCAAAGACACTCCAAACGGCACCGTTAAAGTGGTTCTTTCCCTTGAGCGTGTGGATGGAAAATTGAGTGGCAAATTTGTCGATGCCACTACAGGAAGAGAAACCAAAATCTCCCAGATCAACGAGCAGGAAAAGAGCATTACGCTTTACTTCTTTGCCGAAGGTTATGATCTCTATTTGACGTTAAAGCCGGAATCCGAAGACCAAGTAAGCGGTTCCTTAGCCGACTCTTTTATGGTCTCTGGCCAAAGGATAAAAGGTTAAATGAAATGGAGGCGGTTTTTACCGCCTTTTTCTTGGTGGGTCAAACTTTCAAAATAAAAGTCCTGTTATGGACATGAACTGAACCGCTATGAAAAGAAGGAAATTTCTGACGGGCCTGGCAGGCGTGGTGCCGGTCGGCGCCTTGATGTATCACCTTAATTTAGAAGAAGAAATCACCTTGAGTCACACCTTCAATCCCAAACTCCCCTACGAAAAAAGGCCAAGTGACTGGAAAGGAACTCCCGTTAGAAGTGACGGCACTTTTCAAAACCTCCATTATCCTTTCCAATCCAGTCTGTATTCGGTTCTCAAATGGAAACTGAAAGAAAATCCACAGGCTGAAGAAAAGAAAAAAGACACAAGGAGATTGGAAGTCGAACAGGTGTCTGACTTTAATGCATCAGGAAAAGATCAACTGATCTGGCTGGGTCATGCAAGTTATCTCATAAAAGTGGCTGGTGTTACCATTTTAACAGATCCTGTTTGGTTGGATAATTGGGTTCTCAAACGATTTTCCTCTCTCCCATTTGATCCCGAGCAAATCCGAGACATCGACTACATCTTGATCTCTCATGATCACCGTGATCATTGCGATGAGGCTACCCTAAAGCTTCTGGGTCAACTGGTACCCCGTGCCAAGGTATTGACTGGACTTAAAATGCAATCCCTTTTGAAGCCTTGGCTACCCAAAAACAGCATCCAAGAGGCTGGCTGGTTCCAATCTTATGACCTCAAAGATTCCCTTCGGATCACTTATGTACCTACGCGGCACTGGTCAAGAAGAGGCTTGGCAGATACCAATCAGAGACTTTGGGGTGGTTTTTTTATCGAAAGTACAGATCGATCTTTTTATTTCATGGGAGATTCAGGATATGGACCCCACTTCAAAATGATTGCTGAAACCCTTGGTTCGCCTGATCTGGCCATGATGGGTGTTGGTGCATTTAAGCCGGAATGGTTTATGCACCCAGTACACGTGAGTCCCATGGATGCAGCTAAGGCTTTTCGCGAAATGGGTGCAAAAAGTTTCGTCCCTATGCATTTCGGGACATTTGATCTTTCAGATGAGCTATTGTTGGAACCGCTGGACTGGTTGAAAGCCAATCCGGAAGAAGTCAACCATTCCCTGGTAGTACCTACGATTGGCAGAAACTTGCTTGGATAAAAAATGACCGTAAGTCCTAATCAAAACTATTTATTAAGGGCTTCAAACTGAGTCAGAGAAATCTCAGAAAAGCCTCCGGATTATTCAGAAAGCTTTTCATGATGGTAAAATGTTCCGTGTCTTCCACCTCCACTTTTCTGACTTGATCCTCAAACTGATAAATCATGGCATCGGGCAAGCACATCAAAATAGGTGAATGCGTGGCGATGATGAATTGACAACCTTCATTCGTAGCCAAATTTTTGATCAAGGAAAACAAAGCAAGTTGCCGCTGAGGAGAAAGCGCCGCTTCCGGTTCGTCGATCAGGTAAATTCCTTCCGGTTGAATTCGGGATTGTAATACTTTCAAAAACCCCTCTCCGTGGGATACTTGGGTGAGGTCTCCATATTTCCGTTGCATAGCATCTTTTTGACCATGGATTGCACCCACCGCTACTTTGAGTCCATAGCCACTTAGATTTTTTTCAAAATCCACAATATCTCCTTTCAACTCCTGATCGAGATTCTTCAGCCTTTTCACAAAGCCAAAGTAATCCTCCGCTCTGAAGAAAAATCCCCGGTAAGCTTTGCTTCTCCATTTGGAGATCATTCCTTCACTGAAAGCGCTGAATCCTGTCAAAGTATCGTCTTGTTCCAACTCCAAACTTCCGATAGCCGGGAGATTTATTTTCAAAGCCAAAGCTTTAAGTAGCGTGGATTTTCCACTTCCATTTTCTCCAACCAATACCGTTATTGGGTTTTCAAAACTCAGTTGATCAAGATTCCTGAAAACCGGGATGGTAAACGGAAACGTGTTTGGATTCCCTTTGGGTAGAAGGACACTTTCAAGGTAATACATGGTCAATCAAGCATTTAAAAGGTTTTTACCTTGATTCAAAAGGAAAGCCACTTTATTCTATCACCATTTTTTCAACTGCTGATACACCAAATGCTGAGGAAATCCCATCACCGTGAAATAGGACCCTTCTATACTACTAACTCCCACAAATCCAATCCATTCTTGGATCCCATACGAACCCGCTTTGTCAAATGGACGATATCTTCGGATATAATGCCAGATCTCATCCTCTTCCAAAAATCGAAAAGTAACCTTGGTTTCATCCTCCAAAGTCACCCGCTTTTTATGGTCTTTAATTGTCACTGCTGTCATCACGGTATGGGTGGCACCGGATAGACTTTTGATCATATCAAATGCTTCCCTTTCCGAATGCGGTTTTTCCAATAAATGTCCATTTTCGATAACAACTGTATCTGCGGTGATCAAAATATCATTTTCTTTCAACTCATGAGGAAAACTGTCCGCCTTTAGCTTGGACAAGTACGCAGCAGCATATTCGGCCGGCAATTCAGGGGGTACAGTTTCATCCACAGGATGCACAATGACTTCAAAATTGACTTCCAGGCCTCTCAGTAACTCTTGCCTTCTTGGGGAATTGGACGCCAAGATGATTCTTTTATTTTCTAATTTACTTAAAAAAGGCTCCATACTCATAGTCAAATTCTTCCTGCTTGATACTTCCAAAAATCAAACCACCCAAGGCTTTGGGATAGAAATACGTAGACTTCTGCGGCATCACCTGTCCTGACTTGCAGACCTCCATGATCTGATCCATTTCCAGTTCCCGGGTAATGATCGCGAATGTAGCTTTTCCCCCTCTCACCTCACGGATACAGCGGGAAAAATTTCTTTCAAATGCCAACTGTTCGGACTTGCGCTGCGCTTCTTCATCCAAGCCAAGAATCTTTTCGAAAAGGATATGATGCAAAATCACCAAATCCAGATTTCGGAGCACCTCAGGCAAATCCGGTCTGACTTGATCGAATTTCTCAGGTCTGAATTTGATCACAAAGGCTTCGTCTTCCCAAACCAAACCAAAGGACCATTTTCGTTGAAAAGAATAAGTCGAAAGCTCTTCTGCGTCGCCAAAGTTCCTGACTTCAAACCACTCCATCAGCTTTTCGAAAAACTCCTTTTTTGAAAGATCCAAACCATAAAATAGTCGGTGAGTAGGGAGAATAGTCAAATGATTACCATGCACATTGGTCAGATACATCAAATGGTAATCTGAACCTTTCCATTTCGCATTCGGGAGATTGCCCTTTTGTTGCTTTCTGTATTCGATGGCACCTTCCAAGCGATGATGACCATCGGCCAGAATCACCTTTTTATCCTTGAGCAATTCCAAAAACCTGGAAATAACAGCCGCATCATGGATTACTGCCAACACTTCTCTGACACCCTGATAATCTTCCAGCTCGTAAAGAGGACTGGCCATCGCTGCATCCATATGAGCTTCCAGCTCATGGCTTTCATCTTCATAAAGCCCATGTGTCGGACTCACTTGGATCTCCGTCGCTTTTAGCAGATCTATCCGATCATTGACTGCAGACACGATGGTGTTTTCATGGCGGAGAATGACTTCCTCCGACCAATCATATGCTTTGATCTGAGCGATAAATCCCTTTCTGCAGCGTTCCTCATGTTCGCCAGGTAGTCTGAAATACTGATAGTACACATAAATCCCCGGAAGAGGATCCTGCACGATAATTCCTTCAGACTTCCATTTTGCTACAAGTTTGGCGGCATTTTGATGAGGAAATTCTCCTTGAGGGACTGATAAATGAATGCTGTTCAGCGGATTTTGGTAAAGCAACTCACGCTGTTTGGCTGATACCACATCAAAAAGAGGAGCCGTAAGCTCCTCCAGATTCTTGCCAAGTTCTTCGTTGTATCGCCAGGCTTTTAGAGGTAATATTTCTGCCATCAGATCAGTCTGTTTTTCCAGTTGGTCGAAGGAAGTGTTCTCATTGCCTCTTTGGGTTGAATTCGGTGTTCCTCCCGTTCATAAAATTCCACAGCAAGCGCTGCCAACATCTCTTTTTCTTCTTCGGTAAATACAGGTTCCAGCTTGTCCGGTGTGAAATATCGTTCGACAAACTTGGTGTCAAATTGCCCTGATACAAAAGCTTCATGCTGCAAAGCAAATCGACAGAAATCCAGCGTGGTTTGAATCCCTGTGATTCGGTAATCGTTGATGGCACGGATCATTTTATCGATGGCCTCCTGACGATTGGCTCCATGTGTAATCAGCTTGGCAATCATCGGATCGTAGTAGATCGGAATATCCATGCCCTCTTCAAACCCATCGTCCACCCGAATGCCCGGTCCTTGAGGTCTTCTGTAGGTGACTAATTTTCCGATATCGGGAAGAAAATTGTTTTTTGGATCCTCTGCATACACGCGGATTTCTACGGAATGCCCGTGGATTTTCAAATCCTCCTGAGTAAAAGACAAAGAGTGGCCTTCAGCTATCAAAATCTGCTCTCTTACCAAGTCCTTGCCCGTGATCATCTCCGTGACCGGGTGCTCCACTTGAAGGCGGGTATTCATTTCCAAAAAGTAAAAATTAAGCTTATCATCCACGATAAACTCGACCGTGCCCGCTCCATAATAGTCACACGCTTTGGCAACACCCACCGCTGCCTCACCCATGGCTTTTCTCATTTCAGCAGAAACCACAGCTGAAGGCGCTTCTTCGATCACTTTTTGATGCCTGCGCTGAATAGAACATTCCCGCTCAAAAAGATAAACTGTATTTCCATGCTGATCTCCCAAAACCTGGATTTCAATATGTCTCGGAGAGGTGATGAACTTTTCGATGAACACTGCTCCATCGCCAAAAGCCGACTGCGCTTCAGAAACTGCTCGTTGCATTTGCTCTTCAAATTCCGCCTCCGATTCCACGATACGCATCCCCTTACCGCCACCTCCAGCAGAAGCTTTGATCAGAATGGGATAGCCTATTTCAGCGGCCTTAGCTTTAGCGGCAGCAATATCAGAAATAGCTTCCTCCGTACCCGGCACCAAGGGAATATTGTATTTGGCAACGGCTTGTTTGGCTGCCAATTTGGACCCCATCACTTCAATGGATTCGGGCGAAGGCCCTACGAATAGGATACCGGCCTCTGTTACCTTCTTGGCAAACTCGGCATTTTCAGAGAGAAATCCATATCCCGGATGGATGGCATCCACCTGAAGATCTTTACAAGCTTGAATGATTTTATCTGCCACCAAATACGACTGGTTGGATGGAGGAGGCCCCAATAGTACCGCCTCATCTGCAAACTTGACGTGGGGAGAAAGTCTGTCTGCTTCGGAATATACCGCCACAGTGGAAATGCCCATTTCTTTGGCTGTCCGCATGATTCTCAGTGCGATTTCACCACGGTTGGCGACCAAAAGTTTATTGATTTTTGCCATGTTTTTCTAAAGTTTTTTGGGTAGACCTTAAAGATCCGAGACGAAATAAGGAAAATATTCTGAGCTTTTTGGAGTCTGCTTTTTGATAAAAACAGTTTTTTGCTTCAAAGGTAGAATAGTCTTATTTTTGGCGGATTTTACAGAAAAGTCACAGTACCACACACACTAAATTCAAACTACTTTGGATCTATTTGCAAAATTAAAAACGAACATGGGGCCGCTGGGCAAACACTCTGAGTTTGCAGACGGCTATTGGTCATTTCCCAAATTAGAAGGCGAGATCGCTCCAAGAATGAAGTTTAAAGGTAAAGAAGTTCTTACCTGGAGCTTAAACAATTACTTGGGCTTGGCAAACCATCCGGAAGTCCGAAAGGCCGATGCAGACGCTGCCGCAAAATGGGGTGCAGCCTATCCTATGGGCGCACGAATGATGTCCGGCCAAACCAACCTTCATGAACAATTGGAGGATGAATTGGCTGCATTCGTTGGCAAAGAAAAATCCTACTTGCTCAACTATGGCTATCAGGGAATCATGTCCGTCATTGATGCCATTTTGGACAGAAAAGATGTTGTGGTCTATGATTCCGAATGTCATGCCTGTATCATCGATGCCTTGAGAATGCACTTGGGCAAAAGATATGTTTTCCCTCACAACGATATCGAAAGCTGCGAAAAGCAACTGGAAAGAGCCACCAAACTTGCTGCTGAAACCGGCGGAGGCATATTGGTGATCACCGAAGGCGTGTTTGGAATGACCGGTGACCAAGGTAAATTGAGAGAAATCTGTGAGCTGAAGAAGAAATATGATTTTAGACTTTTGGTGGACGATGCACATGGGTTTGGCACACTCGGTGAAACCGGTGCAGGAGCTGGCCAAGAGCAGGGAGTACAGGATCAGATCGATCTTTACTTCTCTACTTTTGCTAAATCCATGGCGTCTATCGGTGCCTTTATCGCCGGAGATGCAGACGTGATATTATACCTGAGGTATAATATGCGTTCTCAGATTTTCGCCAAATCACTTCCCATGCTTCTGGTAGAAGGTGCTTTGAAGCGCCTGGAACTGATCCGTACGCAGCCTCAGTTGAAAGACAATCTTTGGAAAATCGTACATGCGCTCAGAAAAGGGCTCCACGAAAATGGATTCAGCACTGGAAAATCCAATTCCCCGGTGACTCCGGTAGTTCTCAATGGTACCGTCGGTGAAGCGGCAGCCCTATCCATGGATTTGAGAGAAAACTTTGGAATTTTCTGTTCAGTAGTGATTTATCCGGTGGTACCTAAGGGTATGATTATCTTAAGATTAATTCCTACTGCTGTTCACACGTTGGAAGATGTGGAAGAGACCGTGAAAGCTTTCGCAGCGGTGAAAGACAAACTGACTTCCGGCATTTACAAGAATTCTGAGTTGGCTCTTTCTTTCGGAGAATAAAAAAATTCTCAAAAAAAATGGCCTCTGGGTTGAAATAGAAAGTATTTGGGCTATATTGGTTCTCAATAAACTTATCATCAACCTAAAAAATAAACTTTTACTATGAGCAGATTCAGTGAAGTAAAAAATCTTGTAATGAGCTTGGAAGCTGACTTCGAAAAGTTCTACGACAAAGGAAATCAGGCTGCCGGTACGAGAGTTCGTAAAGGCATGCAGGAATTGAAAAACCTAGCACAAGCTATCCGTACAGAAGTACAAGATAAAAAGAACGCTGGTTGATCTAAACAATAAAAAAAGGTGGTTCATCAACCACCTTTTTTCTTTTGATCAAACTGTTAAAGTGGGGCCTTAAAACTCCACTTTATTATTTTCAGGCTGAATATCAGCCATTCTTTTGCTTGGATCGATTTCTACCGATTTGATTTGTGAAGATGGCTTTTCCAACTGAATGGTTTTCGTCAGATTAGTCCATGGCCAAGCTTCCGTCATCACCCGCTTTGGCATTCCGGCTTCTTCCGGTTTTTCTCCCCTCATGATGACCAAAGGCAAATAAACCGTCTCCTTGCTACCGTCTTTGTATGTGATGACCAAGTCAATAGGCATGGGCATCAGTCCCAGTCTTTCCAAGGTGATGCTTGTTCCTGTGCCTGAAGCTTTGACTTCTTTTACTCCGTAATCAATCGTTTTTGTAGTGTAAACAAAATACTCTTTATACCAATCCAACTCCATCCCACTCTCTTTTTCCATGACTCGGACGAAATCATTGACATTAGGGTGCTTAAACTGCCAGGTATTCCAATACCTAAGCATTCCCTTATTCCTGGCTTCCTCTCCGATCACATAACCAAGCTGGGCTAAAAACACAGCTCCTTTGGAATACGCTGCGGTACTGTAAGCTGAATTCAAATGAAAATGGTCGGCATGGGTGGATAGAGGTTCCTCCTGTCCAGATTTTACCAATCTGAAATAACCTGAATAAGAGCCTCGATGTGGCTGATCGCTGGGCTGGAAAATGGCTGACATTGCCAATCCTGAGGCGTAAGAGGTAAATCCTTCATCCATCCATGGGTATAAAGACTCGTTGGTCGCTAATACACCATGAAACCAGCTGTGTGCCAGCTCATGAACCATCACTCCCACCAGGCTATTCAAAGGACGCTGACCTGTGATCAAGGTAGACATCGCATATTCCATCCCTCCGTCTCCTCCTTGTACCACAGAAAATTGCTTGTACGGATATTGACCAAAATGCTTGGACAAGTAGTCGATTGCCTTGGGTGTATACTCTTTTAGCTTTTCCCAGTTTTCCGTGGTCTTTTCACCCGGAATGTAGAAATGGTGCACCGTGATCCCGTTTGACATTTGAATTTTGTCATGCTTGTATTTTGGATCAGCACCCCACATAAAGTCGTGAACTTTGGGTGCCACAAAGTGCCAGGTCAGCGTATTTCCTTTAGGAACAGGAACTTTTACACCGGCATCTTCATAGCCGTAACCGATCTCATTGGGATTTTGAAGATAGCCCGTTCCACCGATTACATAGGATTTATCGATTGTGATTTTCACGTCAAAATCACCCCAAACCCCATAAAACTCCCTGCCAACATAAGGGTTGGCATGCCATCCTTGTTCGTCATAGTTAGCCATTTTGGGATACCATTGAGACATGGAATAGCGTACCCCTTCTTCACTGTCCCGACCTGATCGTCTGATCTGCAAAGGAACTTGGCCTTCAAATTCCATTTCAAAAGTGACTGTAGAATGGGGCAAAATGGGCTCTGACAAATCCACTTCCAGGACGGTCTCTACTTCCTTGAACTTTACAGCCTTTCCATTCATAGTGAGAGATTTGGCATGCAGGTATCCGATTTCTTCAGGTTTGAGTTTGGAAATACGATCTTTCACCCGTGGATCCGGATCTGCAATAGTCCTGGACCTGACGTCCATCATACTGCCCGGCTGAAACGCGTTGTAATACAAATGGTAAAAAACTCTGGTAAGGGTGTCGGGAGAATTGTTGGTGTAGCTGAGCACCTGAGTTCCAGAATACTGATTGGTTTTCACATCCATCTGGACATCCATTTTGTAGTCTACCGCCTGCTGAAAACGTCCATTCTGGGCCAAAGCAGCAGAGCCTTCCACAAAAAGAAAAAGCCCAACCAATGGCTTCATCCAATTTTTAATCATATCGATACTTTTTTTTCTTAAAGAAAACTAAAAGTCCTACCTCACCCAAACCAGCCGTCAAAAAATAGAATCATCGGGTAGTTCTATCCCCTCTTCCATTAGAATAATTTAGCCTTCCTATTCCAAAACTTTTCTTTTAATTGAGTAGAAATTGAAAACCACCTTAGTCAAATGAACAAAGTCTACCTTTTGATTGTGGCAGCTATGCTGAGCTTAGCCGTTCAAGCGCAGCAAGTCAACATGGATGTATTTAAGTCCATGAAAGCCAGAAGTATCGGTCCAGGTGCCATGAGCGGTCGTATCACGGCCATCGATGCAGTCCATGAAAACCCAACTATCATTTATGCCGGATCTGCTTCGGGAGGCCTATGGAAATCTACCTCTGGAGGCATCACTTGGGAGCCGATTTTTGACAATGAGCGGGTACACTCTATTGGAGCCATTTCCATTTATCAGAAAAATCCAAATATCATCTGGGTTGGTACTGGAGAAGGCAACCCTAGAAACTCGCTTAACATGGGTTATGGAGTGTACCGATCCTTGGATGCAGGTAAAACCTGGCAGCTGATGGGCTTGGAAAAAACCCGCGCCATCCACCGAATCATCGTTCACCCTGACGATCCCAATACAGTTTTTGTTGGGGCGATTGGTTCTCCATGGGGCACGCAGGAAGAGCGTGGTGTCTACAAAACCACAGACGGTGGAAAAACCTGGAAAAAAATCCTATATGTAGACAACAAAACTGGTGTAGGCGAAATAATCATGGATCCCAACAATCCCAACAAGATCTTTGTCAACATGTGGGAGCACCGTAGATACCCTTGGTTTTTTGAATCTGGAGGTGAGTCTTCGGGGCTTTATGTGACACAAGATGGAGGGGATAATTGGAAGAAACTGACAGCTGAAGAAAATGGCCTTCCCAAAGGGAAATTGGGAAGAATGGGTTTGGCAATCTCCAAAGCTAACAGCAACAAGGTATATGCCTTGATCGAATCCTCCAAAAATGCACTTTATGTATCAGAAGACGGAGGAGAAAAATTCACCATGATCAATGACAAAGGTGAAATTGGCGATCGTCCCTTCTATTACTTTGAAATCTACGCAGACCCAAAGAACGAGAATCGACTCTATACTCTTTATTCAAGGGTGGGTATATCTGAAGATGGAGGCAAAAGCTTCAGGGAATTGCTTTCCTATGAAGGAGTCCACCCAGATCACCACGCCTGGTATATCAATCCCAATGATCCCTCCCTCCTGATCGATGGCAATGACGGAGGACTGAATATCTCACGCGATATGGGCAAGACCTGGTTTTTTGCAGAAGGGATCACAGTAGGCCAATTCTACCATATCAACGTAGACAATGAAGTTCCCTACAATGTCTATGGTGGGATGCAAGATAATGGCTCTTGGACTGGACCAGCTTACATCTGGAGAACAGATGGAATCAGAAACACTTATTGGCAGGAAGTTTCATTCGGTGACGGGTTTGATGTAGTCTCTCATCCAGCCAATTCTCGCTATGGGTATACCATGTCCCAAGGAGGAAACGTGAGCCGTTTTGACAAACTTACTGGCCATAACCGCACCATACGTCCTACTCATCCGGACAAGGATGTATTTTTGAGATTCAACTGGAACGCAGCGATTGCACAGGATCCCCACGATACCAACACGGTATACTACGCTTCCCAGTTCCTGCATAAATCTACCGATTCTGGGGAAACCTGGGAGATCATCTCTCCAGATTTGACGACAAACGACTCTACCAAGCAGCGTCAACAGACTACCGGCGGATTGACTTTTGACATCACGGGTGCAGAAAATCATACCACCATCATCGCCATTGCTCCTTCACCTGTGGATAAAAATGTGATTTGGGTTGGTACAGACGATGGCAACCTTCAGCTGACCACAGACGGTGGAAAAACATGGACGAATCTGGCTTCAAAGTTAACCGGATTACCTAAAGCTTCTTGGATTCCACAAGTACAGGCTTCCAAATACAACGCAGGTGAGGTTTGGGTAATTGCTAACAACTATCGAAACAATGACTTCGCCGCTTATGCTTACCACAGCTCGGATTTTGGCAAAACCTTTACCCGAATTGCTGACGATTCAAAAGTGTGGGGCTATACCCTGTCCATCAAACAGGACACAGAGGAACCAAACCTTGTTTTCTTAGGTACTGAATTTGGCTTGTACGTTTCCTTTGATAAAGCCAAAACTTGGAATAAGTGGGAGCATGGCTATCCAAAAGCTGTCTCTACCTACGACATGACCATTCAGGAAAGAGAAGCTGACTTGGTGATCGGTACTTTTGGACGAGCAATCTATATTCTGGATGATATCCGTCCTTTAAGAGCTTTCGCGAAAAATGGAGGAAAAGCCCCTTCGGGAAAAATAACCGCATTTCCAGCTCCAGAGGCTTATCAGGCAGAAATCCAGCAGCCACATGGGGAGCGGTTCATGGCATCAGCCAAGTATTCCGGTGAAAACAGAGTGTTTGGAGGTCGATTGAGCTACTTCATCAATGATGATAAAGAAACGCTGGACTCTGTCACTGTAAAAATTTTCAATGCTTCAGGTGAGCAAATCAGGACCTTAAAAGCATTGCCTTCCAAAGGAGTAAATCGCATCATTTGGAATCTTGACCGTAAATCAACCGCTGAAATGAGCGGAGGTTTCGGCGGTGGCCAAGGTGGTGGACGTCGAGGTTTCTTTGAACCTAGCGGAGGAGATGCCCTTCCGGGCACGTACAAAGTGGTCTTTGAATACGGAGGAGAATCTTCCGAGACTTCCATCAAGGTAAACGCCGACCCAAGAATCGACCCTAAATTGGCCGATCTTCAAGCTCGTGAAACATTTGTGAAAAAGGTAGAAGCCCTTTCCTCTGAAGTCTCTGCTGCAACCAAAAAGCTGGATGATGCTCAAAAAGTAATTGATAAGGTCAACGCAATGATCAAAGATCTGAAGACCGATGAAGCAAAAGCCTTGGAAGCAGCAGCAAAGGACATCAAGAAAAAGTTGGACACCACAAGAGAGGCATTTACAGGTCCACGAAGAGAAGGCCAAGGAATCGTGAGGAACCTTTACCCTACTACCATGACCCGTCTTTTTGCACCTCGAAGCTATGCTAACTCAAGCTATGGAGCCCCTGGAGCAACAGAGGAACGATTGTTCGCTCAGGCAAAGGAAGCTGCCGACCAAGCAATAGCCAAAGCGAACGAATTTATAAACGGAGACTGGAAGGCTTTCGAAGAAAAAGTAAAAGCCACGCCAATAGACCTGTTTGAGGCAGTCAAAAACTGATAAAACCACCAATTCCATAGAATAAAGCATCCTGAAATTCGGGATGCTTTTTTTTGTGTTTGCCTTTCCCCTATTTTGAACTGAAATGCTATCAAACTCTAAAATCTCCTGGAAAACAGCCGCAGGTCTGGTCATTGCCAATATGATCGGTACTGGAGTCTTTACCAGCTTAGGCTTTCAGCTGGCGGTAGTTCAAAACACCTGGACCATCCTGATTCTTTGGACGCTTGGAGGAGGAATGGCTTTGATCGGGGCCTTGGTCTATGCAGAGCTCGGAACCCACTTCAGAAAAACCGGGGGAGATTATATTTTCCTGTCCAAATCCATCCATCCTTCAGTTGGGTATCTCTACGCTTGGGTTTCTTTGGTCGTTGGATTTTCAGCACCGATAGCCATTGCTGCCATGGCAATGAATAACTATCTCAGTCCGCTATTTGGAGAGACCATTCTTCCCGGTTTATTTTTTCTTCTGGCAGTCCCTCTTGCACACGTTTTTTCGGTAAGCAGGTCGGCTACCTTTCAAGACTTAATGACCTTGGTCAAAATCATTTTCGTCTTACTTCTTATCTTCTTGGGAATAAATTTTTCTTCCACTATAGATAATTCCGCACTGGATTTCTCAGGCGCCTGGAAAAAGGAAATTCTACTTCCCGG
This sequence comes from Algoriphagus sp. AK58, assembly GCF_014324365.1. Classification (GTDB taxonomy): domain Bacteria; phylum Bacteroidota; class Bacteroidia; order Cytophagales; family Cyclobacteriaceae; genus Algoriphagus. Next base: position 43,026 of record NZ_QEIG01000014.1, on the reverse strand, counting down.
CTTTGCAGTCTCCCTCATCTATGTGTTTTATGCCTACACCGGATGGAATTCTGCGGCCTACATCATTGAAGAAGTGGATCAACCCAAAAAAAACCTTCCAAAAGCCTTGATTTGGGCTACGGTATCCGTCATGGTTGTTTACATACTTCTTCAACTTGTCCTACTCAAGCATGCTTCTATTCATCAACTTTCCGGTAAAGTTCAAGTTGCGGATATCGCTTTTGGAAACCTTTTCGGCTCAAAGGGAGCGTTATGGATAAGCTTTTTCATCGGAATTCAACTAATCGCAACCATATCCGGCTATGCTTGGGTCGGCCCAAGGATCACCTATGCCATGGCGAAAGATTTTAGGCTTTGGAGACCTTTAGCCGTGGTCAATTCAAATGGAATCCCTGTCAGAGCTATTTTACTCAACACATTGATCAGCCTTGCCCTCTTTCTTTCAGGTTCTTTTGAGCAGGTGATGCTCTACGCGGGTTTTGTCTTGCAACTGATGGGAACGGTGACCATCTATTCTTCTCTCAGAATTAAAAAAGAAAGCGGCTTCAAAACTCCATTCAAGCCCTTTTTACAAATCATTTATCTCATATTCAGCTGTGCGGTAATGGGCTATTTGATTTGGGACAGGCCCAAAGAAAGCCTGATTGGCGTCGGAATTCTGATTTTGGGAGGAATCCTGTATCTTTTTGATACTAGGGTAAAAAGAGACTAGTTCCTTTTCAAACGCATCTGCCCCAAGATTATCATTGTGGCAAAAAAGGTCCAAACCACGATCGGAAAAACCAGATAAGAAAGATCTGCAGAAAGATCAGAAACCTTCCTACCAACCCATAAGGCCGCAAGGATGACCAGAATATTACCTGCCAAACCAAATTTAAGAGCAGATATTCCTGTCAGTTTTTCCAAACCAAGGGTATAGTAAACATAACTAGCACAAATCACCGCCAATACCACCGTCATGGTTGCTAATCCGGATTCCTCAACTGCTTGCAGCCTAAATCTTAAAAGAGCCAACAGAAAAAATAAAACCACCCAAACCAAAGGAATCACAAATCCCGGAGGCTCAAACCACAATCGTTTCCCCAATTCATTTCCTTCAAACCTTAGTCCCAAAAAATAAGCCGGCACATTAATCAGAAAAAGAATGGCATAAAACAATAACAGGTTCAACAGGAAACTTTGCATTCTCTAAAGTTAGAGAAAAAGCTGACGTTTGTTTCGAAAATCAGACTATTCATTTCAATTAAATGAAATTTCATCTAATTAAGACTAAGTTTTATTAGTTTGATTGACTGTCCTTCCTGTTTTCAAGGAGAATTCCGTAGAAAATTATCCCAATGAAATTGGAGTTACTTTATGGGGTATTTTATCCCCTCAATCCAGCATTCTACGATGGTAGTTGATCTGTCCCAAATGGTAATTGAAATGCCCATACAGATGAATTAAAAAGAACCCAATCGTCATTGGGTAGCCAAAAAATGAATGCAAAGACATATCTCCAAGCCGGTCTGGATGAAGCTGAAGAAGGGATTGTTCCACTATTTTCTTGACCTCCTCCAGTTCCAAAAGTAACCCCTCTCTAGGCTCACCTTTGGCTCCAAACTCCCTCTCTCTATTTCTCACGTAAGGAAATCCTCCCAAATCCAGTCCGATATACTGTTTTAGGTTACCTACAAGATGCATGGTCAGATTTCCTGCCGAATTGGCAATATTCTTATCTACACTCCAAAGATTCCTCTCCTCTTGATAAGCATTTAGCTCCTCTTTCAGCTTATTTAAATCCCTCTGAAACAGGAAATTAAGTTCTTTTAGATTCATGGATGATTCAAGTATTTTCGGTAAGCATTTTCCAATTTGATATCATACTTATTTTGAGCATAAGCAGGTCCATTATAACAATGCGCAAACTTTGGCCAGTTTTTCGATCTCAGGTGATTGATACAACCAAACGCGGTAATGTATTTGCCAAAAGCCTCGAGTTGGTTTCGTTCATGGACATACATCTGATCCACAAATTCCTGAATAGATGTGTATCCGAGTTTTTTAAAGTGAAATCCCATAATCTGATAACTACCCCAAGAAGCTGAGGCCAAAGCAGCTTCACGGACCTTTGGATCAGGCAAAAGATTGGCTGCTTTTTCTAATCGATCATATTCCCTTAGTCCACCGATATAATGTGACTTTGTCCACTTGGAATAAAGCACATCCGCATTGGTAGGATTGGAAATCAAACTGGGATTGATGCCTCTTTCCTGTAGCTGCTTCCAAAAAATATGGCCTTCAAACAGGATTTTGGGTTTTCCATCTACCAAAAAACCCTTACCACTGCTTTCAACTTCATTGACAGCCTTTACTGCGGCCAATTCTAGATTGTGTTTAAGGGCAAAATCACGAAGATCCTGTTCACCGAGAAACTTGTCCGCTAAGACTTCAGCCGGTCTGGTTTGGTCAATAAGAAGTGTCCATGTCTTTACTCCCACCTCTCCATCCACCACCAATCCGTTTTTTTGCTGAAAATCCCTGACTGCTGAATCTGTCAAGTTTCCGAAGTATCCAGTAGCAGGAATCTGATAGCCTAGTTTTCCCAAAAGTTCTTGGAGGTAAGAGACAAAAGGTCCGCTTGATTTGAGCTTTAAGTATTGCATAATCTGCTGGTTTTAAAAATGAAAAGTACTTCAAGATACCTGAAGTACTTCTGAAAAACCAGTTTATGCCCCTAATTTTCAGGGCTCAATCACATTCTTCCGCTGACCGTATTTGCTAGGCTTGGCTTCGTTTTTAGTAACTGGGGATTCGTTAGATGACTGCACTTTAGGAGCTTTTGCTTCTTGCCTTGGTTCTTGAGGCTCACGAGCCGCACCGGTGGATTTGCCACCCGATTTTTTCTTCTTTTTCTTCTTTTTGAGACCTGAAGCTGGCTGGCCAAAATCACTTTTTGGCTTTTCTCCATGGTACTCAGGGCCTTTTTCGAAATCTTCGGGAAGAGGATTTTGGGTCACTTTCATCCCAATGAGTTTTTCTATCCTCACAAACTTGTGCTGATCTTTTGGATTGACAAAGGTGATAGCCTCCCCTTCTTTATCCGCGCGGGCAGTACGTCCAACCCTGTGTACATAGTCTTCAGGATCACTTGGAGTATCGTAATTGATAACCAATTCAATTCCTACCACATCGATTCCTCTGGAAATAATATCTGTTCCGATCAAAATCTTTACCGCCTTATTTTTGAAAGCAGACATGATTTTTTCCCGCTCTACCTGCTCCAGATCAGAATGAAACGCTTCGACATCAAAACCTTTTTTGAGAACCTTATAAAGTGCCTTTACCTTATCCTTAGTCGAGCAGAAAATAATCACGGCCTCATACGCTTTTTGAGAAAGGATATGACGAACCAAGTCCTCTTTTTGGGTATCGTACACCGAATACATAGACTGGGTCACCCCTTCGGCAGTCTTACCTATGGCTATGGATATCTCCTCCGGATTGTTCAGGATTTTCATACTGAACTGACGGATTTTGGGTGGCATGGTCGCCGAGAATAGGATGGTCTGACGGTTTTTGGGGAGATAATTGACGATTTTCAGAATATCATCTGAAAAACCCATGTCCATCATTCGGTCAGCTTCATCGAGAATGAGATGTTCGAGCGTACTCAAATCCATTTTTCCTCCAGCAAGCAAAGCGATCAATCTGCCGGGAGTAGCCACCACGATTTCGGCACCTGTTTCCAAAGCTTTTTTCTGTTGCTCCCAGATAACCCCATCACCTCCTCCATAAATAGGAACAGAACTGACCCCAAGAAAATAGGAAAATCCCTGAATCTGCTGATCGATCTGAATCGCGAGTTCACGTGTTGGTGCCAAAATCAAGGTATTTAGGGTATTGGAACCTGATTTGGAAATCTTGTTCAGAATAGGAAGTACAAAGGCTGCGGTTTTTCCGGTTCCGGTCTGGGCACAAGCAATAAGATCTTTTCCTTCCATAATGACCGGAATGGCCATTTGCTGTATGGGGGTGGGCTGATCAAACCCCATGGCATCAAGTCCCTCTTGTAGAGACGACTCAAAATTAAATGACTGAAAATTCAACTTAAGGTGATTTTATTAGGTAAAAAGGCGACCGGAAAAGAACCGATCATCCAAAGATACAGGAATTTAGAAGAAAGTTTGGGATTCTGGATACGGAATAAGGCACTCGATGTAAATCATTTAGCATCACTCTTGAGTTTGGCCTATATTAACATCAAAGTTGATCGGAATGAAGATATCCCATTTCTGGAAGCAAGCTCTCCTTGTAGCTTGGGTTTTTTGGCTACCCCAAATGGCCTTGGCCCAGACTTTTACCATCAAAGGGAGGGTACTGGATTCTGATACCAAGGAATTTATCGAGGGAGCTACCGTCACCCTTCGAAATACTAGTTTTGGGTCTATCACGGGAGGAGTAGGATACTTTAGCCTGGAAGGCATCACAGAAGAAAAGTATACTCTAACGGTCACTTTTCCAGGATACAATATCTATGAGAAAAATATCCAGATGAAAGGAGATGTGAATCTGGGAGAAATTTACCTGATCAAATTCGGAAGTGAAGGAACAGGTGCTGCACTCCAAAAAACCATCCGTACGACTAATGTAAGCCGATTACTTGTGGAGCGTCCCAACTTCATCGGTGGAAACATGATCTATGGAATTCCTCCCGAACCCAAAAAAGTAGAGGGGAATTTTTATCTCGATAAAAAATGGAACCTCGCCTCCATCCTACTTTACCGTGACCAACAGGTGCTGGAAAACTTCCGCGTAAGGTATAATATCAATTCCAACAACTTTGAATTATTGGAACCTGAGACCTTCCAAATCACTACTCTGCAAGGTTACCGCGTGCAAAACATCGTTTGGATGGACAGCAGCTATAAAGTGCCCCGATACTTTGTCAATGGGATGGACTTTAGAGAAGATGGGGTTCCCATTTCCGGTTTTTTTGAAGTGCTGGTTGAGGGACAGTTACCGCTGATGCGAAGGACCATGGCCATTTTCAAAGAATCCAACTACAATACCGCTTTGATGGTGGGCAACCGAAACGATCAGATTATCAAACGGAATATCTACTATTATCTGAAAGACAAAGACCTGTATGAAGTACCCAAAAAAAGGAAAGACCTATTCCTGATTTTCGGAGACAAGGCTTCTCAAATCGAGAATTTCGTAATTGAAAATCAAATCGATCTCAAGCAGACCAGCTCGATATTTCAGATATTCACCTATTACAATTCCCTTTACCCAGGATTTGTACCTATCATGAGTCAACTTCTGGACGAAAATTAATAATCAACCTTCACCCAAATGAAAAAACTCTTCATTCTGGTATTCCTGCTTATTTCCTGGAATACCTTTGCACAAGGTTTGCCCGGTCTCGGTGCAGGCACCACGCCAAACAACAGACCCATCCTTCACGGAAAAAACTGGGTAGCCATCACCGGTAAACCACTCGCCGCAACCGCTGGATCCATGATTTTCCAGCAAGGAGGAAATGCGGTAGATGCCGCTTGCGCCATGATTGCTGCCACTTCTACCATGTGGGATGTGCTCTCTTGGGGAGGTGAAACCCAAGCTCTGATCTATAATCCCCACACCAAAAAAGTCATCGGAATCAACGCGATGGGCGTTGCTCCAACGGGAGCCACGGTGGAATTTTACAAGTCCCAGGGAATGGCATACCCACCTCAATTTGGTCCTTTGGCTGCCACCACTCCAGGTACACCGGGAGGAATCATGACGATGTTGGCTGAATTCGGGACCATGAGTCTGGAGCAGGTACTTAAGCCTGCTATGGACTTGGCCAAGGGCTATCCGATTGAAGCTCAAACCGCCAATGCCATAGAAAACAACAAAGCCAGAATCAAAGAATGGCCGTATTCCAAAAAGGTATTTCTGCCTCATTTGGGTGAAAAAAGAGAAGCTCCATCAGCCGGTGAAATCTTCGTTCAGGAAGATCTATACCAAACGCTACTCAAGCTTGTAGAAGCTGAGAGAGCTGCATTGAAGGCCAAGAAAAGCCGGAAAGAAGCCATCTATGCGGCTTATGACCGCTTTTACAAAGGCGACATCGCCAAAGAAATCGTGAGAGGTACCAGAGAACAAGGTGGTTTATTTACAGAAGCGGATTTGGCTAATTGGAAGGTGAAAATCGAGGAGCCCCTGCATGTAAACTACCGAGGCGTGGATGTATATAAGCTTCAGGAATGGACCCAAGGGCCGGCTTTACTTCAGTCCTTGAACATTCTGGAAAATTTTGACCTCAAATCCATGGGCTACAACTCGGCCAACTATATCAATACAGTCTATCAGGCGATGAGTTTGGCATTTGCAGACCGTGACTTTTATTATGGAGATCCGGCATTTGTCCAGTCCCCGATGAAAGGACTGCTTTCCAAAGAATACGCCAAAGAACGCGCCAAGCTCATCGGTGACGTCAATGATCCCAAAATCACCGCAGGGGACCCCTATCCTTTCCAAGGCCAAACCAATCCTTACCTTCATTTACTGAACAAAAACAAGCAAACTGTTGCCTCCATTACTCCGGAAGATTTGAAATCAGGTTTGGATGAAAAATTTCTGGCTGATTTCCAAAGTGGCACCACCTCCGTCCAGGCTGCCGATGCTGAAGGATGGGTCGTTTCCGTGACGCCATCAGGTGGCTGGATTCCAGCAGTCATTGCAGGAAATACGGGCGTAGGCCTTTCTCAACGCATGCAAAGCTTTGTGTTGGATGAAAACCTGAATCCTTACAATCTACCCGAACCAGGCAAGCGACCACGAGTTACCTTGACTCCAAGCTTAGCGATGAAAGACGGAAAGCCGTACTTGGCATTTTCTGTACAAGGCGGTGATTCTCAGGATCAGAATCTACTGCAATTCTTCCTCAATGTGGTCGAGTTTGACATGAATGTGCAGGAGGCAGTAGAAGCCCCTAATTTCAATTCTTACCAAATGCAAAGCAGCTTTGGAGACCATGAAATCCGTCCCGGCGCGATCACACTTCGAGAAGATACACCCGAGTGGATCAGAAGAGATTTGCTGCGCAAAGGATACATCATGGACTTTTGGAATAAAACTTCCGGCCCTATCACCGCCATTTGGATCGACTGGAAGCATGGTACCCTTTGGGGCGGTGCAAGTAATTATGGGGATGATTATGGAATAGCGTGGTAAGATCTAAATTTCGGATTTTGAATTAAAAGAAAGGAATGGACGAGCGTCTGTTCCTTTTTTTTCTCTCACTCAATACCTAAATCGATGTGATGATTACCTTAAGGTCTAAGCATCTCCACATGGGGAATATCATCTTCAAGATACTCCTCCCCCTCTGCCACAAAGCCTAAGGCCTCATAGAAGGGCTTGGCATAGACTTGAGCTCCAATGCGAATCGGCCCGACACCAAAGAGTTCCTTACAGGAGCGAATACCCAATTCCATGACAATTTTTCCTACACCTGTACCACGATGGGAAGGTGCCGAAATCACCCGACCAATGGAAATCTCCTCATAGGAAACTCCGGCTGGTAGCAAGCGACAGTATCCCGCCAAGCGTTGAGAATCATATACCATCAGGTGATAACACTTTTGGTCCTTGTTGTCCAGGTCCAGGTAGGGGCAGTTTTGTTCCACGATAAATACCTCAGCCCTCAGGCGTAAAATGGCATAAAGTTCTTCGTTGCTGAGTTCCTGAAAGGATTTGATGGTATAAGATAGATTCATTAAAGAAAGAAATTGAAGTTTCCCGAAAGGGTGAATTTTAATATCAAAATTGAATCTTACACAAAGCTTTTCCAAGCATAAAGAACGTTAGACTTGAGTAATTTTTGGGGAAGCCTACACAACGAACCCAACTTTGGAATCAAATCAACTTTCAGTTCTTGTTGGATAATAGCCTTCTCACAATTTCCAATTCCGATTCGCCTTTTTCTCGGACTGAACTTTTTTGGATTTAAGCCGCTCCTCTATGGCTCCCTTACTGGGCTTGGTAGCTTTTCTTATTTTCTTTTTATGAAAGGCAGTTCGTAGTAGATCGTAAAACTTCCTCAAGACCAACTCCTTGTTTTGAATCTGTGACCGTTTTTCTTGGGATGAAAGTTGCAAAAAACCCTCCTGATCGATCTTATTCGAAGCTTTTTGAAGCAAAGTCAATTTTTCCTCTTCGTTTAAAATCAGGGAGTTGTTGACATCAAACTTCAACTGAACCTTGGTCTCCACTTTATTCACATTCTGCCCTCCCGGACCACTGCTTCGAGCGGTCTGAAACTGCAATTCAGGTAAAAAAGAGCCGTTTTTAATACGGGTTTCGAGGGTGGACATTGGATTGGAAGATTTGAAGATTTTAAAATTGAAAAATTTTCACGAGGAAGCATCCTCAATCAATTTTCCAATGTTACAATTTTTCATTCTTTCAATTATATACCTTCGTGAACTTATCCAAAGTTCAAAAACGTTTCCATCCCGTAACCTAATGGACCTTGAATCCATTAACCATTACTTATGAAAACAAAACCTAGAGTAGTCGTCGGCCTCTCCGGCGGTGTGGACAGCAGCGTGGCTGCCAAACTTTTAATCGATCAGGGCTACGAAGTCATCGGCATGTTTATGAAAAACTGGCACGATGAATCTGTCACCATCTCCAACGAATGCCCCTGGATGGAGGACTCCACCGATGCCATGCTCGTCGCCGAAAAACTCGGAATCCCCTTCCAAGCCATCGATCTCAGCGAAGAATACCGAGAACGTATCGTGGATTACATGTTTGCGGAATACGAGGCCGGACGCACACCCAATCCGGATATTCTTTGCAATCGAGAAATCAAATTTGACATTTTCCTCAAAGCCGCACAGAAACTCAAAGCGGACTTTGTCGCAACGGGACATTATTGCCAAAAGCGTGAAATCGAGGTGGATGGAAAAACAGTGTACCAACTCATTGCAGGTGCCGATCCCAACAAAGATCAAAGCTATTTCCTTTGCCAGCTATCGCAGGATCAACTGGCCAAAGCGCTCTTTCCGATAGGCCATCTGCAAAAACCCCAAGTACGGGAAATTGCCAAAGAAGCAGACCTGATTACAGCCGAAAAGAAAGATTCCCAGGGACTTTGCTTTATAGGAAAAGTACGTCTTCCTGATTTTCTTCAGCAGCAGCTTAAGCCCAAAAAAGGCAAAATCATCCAAATCCCGGAAAATTTACCGGTTTTTGACCGATTGAAAATACCTGCAGGTATCGAGCCTCAAGATTGGGATCAAGATACTTTGGATGCAGTTTGTCTGCCGATTCATTACACGGCTGATCAGGGAAAAGTACTGGGAGAACATAATGGTGCGCATTATTTCACCGTAGGTCAGCGAAAAGGATTGCAGGTCGGAGGTACAGGAAAACCGCTTTTCGTAATCTCCACGGATACTCGAGAAAATGTGATCTACACCGGCTTGGGCGAAGAGCATCCAGGCCTCAACCGTTTTGGACTATTTGTCAAAAAAGATCAAGTACACTGGATTCGGGAGGATTTGGCTCTAGAGCACGGAGCATCTGCTGAATACATAGCTAGAATTCGATATCGGCAGCCACTCTCTAAAGCCACCTTGATCATGAGGGAAAACGGCTTGTATGTCATTTTCGAAAATGCCCAAAAAGGCATCGCCTCCGGACAGTTCGTGGCCTGGTACCAAGGCGAGGAATGCATCGGAAGCGGAACGATTTTCTGATTTGCTCTCCAATTAGTTGCTACAGATGCACAGATAGATTTTATAATCTGTTAATCTGTGGCTTATTGAAGTTTCATTTTCGGGTAAAAGAAGCAAAAATCAATCTTTGTGAACTTCCCTTAAACCTTAGTGTCCTTAGCGGTAAAAGAACATGCTTAACATCCTCTTCGAAGACGAATATTTAGTGATCATCGACAAGCCCGCCGGGTTGCTGGTTCACCGTACCCGACAGGCATTTGGAGAGGATGAAAACGCATTGATCCAGCTTAGGGATCAAATTGGATCCTGGGTTTCGCCTGTTCATCGCTTGGACAGGGCCACTAGCGGTCTTCTGCTTTTTGCCAAAAATGAAGAAATACTGCCAGCAATCAAGGCTAAATTTATGGATCGGGAGGTCCAAAAGACCTATTTAACCATCGCCAGAGGAATCCCTAAAGAAAAAGAAGGCTTGATCGATCACCCTCTGCAGAGCGAACGGTCCAAAAAACTCCAAGAAGCACAAACCCGCTACAAAGTATTGGAGGAGACCGAAATACCCTTCAATTCCACCGGGCGATACCCAACGAGCCGATATAGCTTATTGGAGGTGGATTTGCTCACAGGCCGAACTCATCAAATCCGGAGGCACCTTGCACATATCCGACACTATATCATCGGAGACAAAAAGCATGGGGACAACAAGCAGAATATTTTTTTCGAGCGTCAATTTGGCCTGAATAATCTCCTTCTTCACGCTTGGAAACTCAGCTTTACCCATCCCCTTTCACAAGAAAAAATAAGTATCATCTGTCCTCCTCCTGTACATTTCCGAACAATCATTCAGGAATTAGGATGGAATCCGAAGGAAATTTTATGAGTGAATCCCCCGATTCTGATTTTTCCTTTACTTTAGGCCAATTCAATTAATTACCCTATGCAAAAATCCTTGTTAACTCTCGGACTTTTGATGGCTTCCAGCACGCTGGTTTTCGCTCAAAAGCAGGATATCGAGAAAAAATTTGACGGCAAAGAAGCCATCTCCCAGTTTACCTACCTTGCTTCTGACGAACTCATGGGGCGTGAACCATCACGACCGGAAATGAAATTGGCTTATACCTTTATCGCAAAAGAACTTGAAAAAGCAGGTGCCAAACCTGTTCCCGGAGCAAATGGATATTACCAGGATATTCCTTTTAAGCTTTCATCTCCTCCCAAAACAGGCAACATCAAAATCGGTGATTTCAGCTTTAATCAAGGCCAAAACCTATTGGTCCTTGAAGGAACGTCATTTTCCGGGAAGTTCGAATTGGTAGATGTAGGCTTTGGTTCTGCTGAAGATTTTGCGGGCAAGGACCTAAAGGGCAAAATAGCTGTCACCAATGTCGGAGCACCGAATAAACTCAGTCCTAATCAGCTTTTTTCAGAGGGAAGAGCGAAGGCTGTACGTGCAAAAGAATCCGGAGCAGTGGCCATCATCGAACGGTTCAACGTGCCTTCCATTCCTTGGCAGTTAATTTCCGGTTTTCTCAATAGACCGCAGATGAGCATCGATATGGGCGAAGTGAGCGACATGCCTTACATCTGGGTAGAGGATCTCAAAAACCAATTAACAGGACAAAATCTCTCATCGGCTGAGGTTTCTATAACCGGAAAAGTGACAACAGACATCGAAGGCAAAAATGTATTGGCTTGGATAGAAGGGTCGGATCCAAAGCTGAAGAACGAATTTATTCTTCTCTCCGCCCATTATGATCATGTGGGTGTGGGCACTCCGGATGCAAAGGGTGATTCCATATACAATGGTGCCCGTGACAATGCAGTAGGGACTGTGGCAGTTTTGAATGCCGCGAAGTATTTTGCTCAAAACCCTCCAAAGCGTTCTGTTCTTTTGGCACTGTGGACTGCGGAAGAAAAAGGTCTGTTAGGTAGTGGATACTTTGCATCTAATCCTCTGATTCCACTCAATCAAATCATCTACAATCTCAACATCGACAATGCAGGCTATAATGACACTTCCATCATCACAGTGATCGGGTTGGGAAGGACCAGTGCTGATTTTATGATTGAGGAAGCGGTTGCTGAATTTGGACTGACTGCAAAAGCTGATCCATCACCTGAACAAGGGCTTTACGATCGGTCAGACAATGTGAATTTTGCTAGAAAAGGAATTCCTGCACCCAGCTTTACTTTGGGCTTTACTGCTTTTGATGACGAGATCAATAAGTACTACCACAAAGCGGGTGACCATGTAGAAGATTTTGATCTAAACTATGCACAGGTGTATTGGAAATCGTATATCCTCTCTGCCCAAAAAATTGCCAATTGGGACCAACGCCCTATGTGGCAAGCTGGAGACAAATACGAAGAAATGAGCAAGCAGCTTTACGGAAAATAAGACTTTAGGCTCAAGATTTTAAAGCTTGAAAAGACAAAAAGCCGGGAATCATCATTTCCGGTTTTTCTCTTTTTAGTTTAAGGATAATACATTAATCCAAAGTCCAATTTTGAAATTATTCTGCAATTGGATTTAATATTAGTCTAGTGTCTTATGTCTAAAATCTAGCGTCTTTTAAAATAGCATCCCGGCAATCGTGGCAGTCATCAAACAGGCCAAGGAAGCTGCCATTAGGGATTTAAGTCCCAACCTGCTCAAATTGCCCTGTTGATTGGGAGCGATAATGGAAATACCGCCCAGCTGAATAGCAATTGAACTGAAATTGGAAAATCCACAAAGTGCATAAGTAGCGATGACGATTGATTTTGGACTGATGGATTCGGCCGCTTTCATGTCTGCGAGGCTCAAATAAGCTACAAATTCATTGATCACTGTTTTTTGACCTAAAAGACTTCCGACCTGAAGCGAATCCGCCCACTCCACTCCTATGACCCAGGCAAATGCCCTGAAGATTTGTCCAAAAATGTATTCCAGTGAGAATCCTTTGAATTGACCTCCTGTTGAACTTTCAACCCAAGCATTCAATCCTGTATACTCTCCGATCATTCCACTCAACCCATAATTCACAGCAGCGATCACTGCAATAAAGGCTAAAAGCATCCCGCCTACATTCAAAGCTAGTTTGAGTCCTTCTGCAGCACCGATAGACATCGCATCAATGAGATTTACTCCCATGGCCTCTTTATTCACTTCCAGTTTATCCTGAACAATTTCTTTGTCAGTTTCAGGAATAAAAATCTTGGAAAGAACAATCGCCGCCGGTGCATTCATGATGGAAGCACCCAATAAGTAGGCGGCAAATTTGCTTTGCTCCTCCAAACTGTCTCCACCAAGAAAAGCCACATATCCAGCCAACACTCCACCTGCAATGGTTGCCATTCCCCCCGTCATCAGACACATCAGCTCGGACTTACTCATCTGAGGAATAAATGGTCGTACCAACAGGGGTGCTTCTGTCTGTCCGAGAAAAATATTTCCAGCAGCAGACAATGACTCAGGACCTGAAAGCCTCATGGTCCTGGCCATCACCCAGGCAATCCCATACACCACTTTTTGCAAAATACCCAAGTAATAAAGTCCTGCTGAAACGGTCGAAAAGAAAATAATGGTAGGAAGAACTTTAAAAGCGAATATGAACCCAAAACTGTCGCCTGCGAGGTCACCAAAAATAAACCTGGCTCCAGCTTCACTAAAGCTCAGGAATTTCACGAACCCTTCAGAGAGCAATTGAAAGCCATCTTTTACGAATTCTACCTTAGTGATCAAAAAGCCAAAAACCAGTTGGAGAGATATGCCAATCAGGACCAACCTCCAGTCAATTCTTTTGCGATTATTAGAAAAAATGAATGCCACCAGTACAATAACGGCCAAGCCTAGAGCGCCTCTTAAGTAATCCATGCAGTGTGATTAATACGAAGGGCTAAAAATAGCCCAATCTCGGGCAAGAAAAAAGCCCCGATAAAAATCGGGGCTCTGTTTAGTTACGTTTATTGATTTCATCCCTGATTCGGGCAGCTCTTTCGTAATCTTCGTTATTGATTGCCTTTTCAAGCAACTGATTTAATTTATCCAAACTGTAGTCCTTTAGTGAACCTTCTTTTGTGGCGGCTGGCTTTGGAGAAGGGGCCTTGGGGGTTTTGGTTTCCTCACGCTTCTCCTCTTCGGTAAATTCAATTCCTGCTTCTGCCATCACTTTTTCAGAGCAGAAAATAGAGGCTCCGAAACGGACGGCAATGGCAATTGCATCAGAGGGACGTGAATCAATCTCCACTTCGACAAGACTACTCTTACAGTGAATTTTAGCGTAAAAAACGCCTTCTTTCATGTCTGAAATAACAATCTTATCGATGTCAAACTCAAAGTTATCAGCAAAAGACTTGAACAAATCATGGGTCATAGGTCTATTGGGAATGATTTTTTCGATCTCAATGGCGATTGCCTGAGCTTCAAACATCCCAATGACAATGGGTAACCTTCGGATACCATCCACTTCTCCCATGACCAGAGTAAAGGACCCTGATTGGGAATGATTGGACGAAAGTCCCAAGATTTCAAGTTCTACCAGTTTTTCCACAAAAATTAAAGTTCGGCTTTTAGTGCTTCAGTTAGTTTGGGAATTACCTCAAAAGCATCTCCTACTATCCCGTAATCCGCTGCTTTGAAAAATGGCGCTTCAGGATCTTTATTGATCACCACAATGCACTTTGAGGAATTAACACCTGCAAGATGTTGAATAGCTCCTGAAATTCCTACTGCGACATATAAACTAGGTGCAACTTTTACCCCTGTTTGACCTACGTGCTCGTGATGAGGTCTCCATCCAATATCCGATACAGGCTTGGAACAACCCGTGGCAGCACCCAGCGTTTTTGCCAAATCTTCCAGCATACCCCAGTTTTCAGGGCCTTTCATACCTCTTCCACCTGACACTACGATATCTGCTTCGGGTAATAAAATCTCCCCGGTAGCTCTCTCGGTTGAAGTAATCTTGGAAGCAAAATCTGCATCCGGAATAGTCACTGAGAACGATTCCACAACCGCGTCGGATCCATCTGTTTTAAGATCGACCGCATTTTTCTTGATGGCTAAGATTTTATTATCAGTAGTAACGGTCGTTTCTGCAAATGCCTTTCCTGTATAAATACTTCTTTTAACAGTGTAGGCACCTGAGGTATTGGGAAGTTCTACCACATTAGAAACCAAGCCTGCGTTTAACTTGATGGCCAATCGAGCAGCCACAGCGTCACCGAGAGATGACTTAGCCAATACCAAGGTCTTTGCTCCTACCTTAGTGAATGCCTGAGCCACTGCAGTGGCATGGGCTTGAATCACACCGGCATTTAATCTTTCGTCTCCTGAGTGAAGTACTTTTGCCGCTCCGGCCTTACCTACTGCTGCCAATTCAGCAGAATTTACCGTGCCTAGCGCTACAGCCACTACTTCACCTTCACCTGTTTTTGCTGATAAGGCATGGGCGAAAGATACCGCCTCCAAGCTGGTTTTCTTCACTTTTCCTTCAGCGTGTTCTATATAGACAAGAATTGACATAATCTCTTGATTTATTTGGATTTAACGAAAATAAATTAAAGTACTTTTGCCTCGTTTTTGAGTAATTTCACCAATTCTGAGACATTATCTTTATCCACTAGTTTCACAGAACCTTTAGCTGGAGGAAGTTGGAAAGAGGTGGCCTCAGCTTGGGTGTCTTGAGAAACTGCCTCTACTACTTGGAGTGGCTTGGTACGCGCTGACATAATCCCTCTCATATTTGGAATCTTCCACTCGGCAATGGGTTCCTGGCAACCGGCAATAAGAGGAAGCTGAGCTTCTAAGTACTCTTTACCGCCTTCGATTTCTCTAGCCATCTTTACTGTGCTACCTTCTAAATCCAGTTTCATCACCGGAGAGAAAGAAGGCATTCCCAATAATTCTCCTACCATTCCATGGACCATCCCTCCATTAAAATCGATGGATTCTCTTCCCATCAAAATCAGATCATAAGCTCCTGCCTTAGCATAATGGGCAATTTGTTTTGCTACGAAATAGGAATCCTTTGGAAAAGCATTTATCCGGATAGCATCATCTGCACCGATTGCCAAGGCCTTTCTCAAAGTCGGCTCAGTCTCAGCCTCACCAACATTCAGTGCCGTCAAAGTTCCTCCCGTCTGATCTCGAAGTTCTACTGCTCTGGCCAAAGCATAATCATCGTAAGGTCCAATAATAAACTGAACCCCAGAGGTATCAAACTTGGTATTGTTGGCAGTAAATTGAATCTTGGAAGTCGTATCGGGCACGTGTGTGATACAAACAAGAATCTTCATTGGTTTAGAGTTAGATTATTTTAGATTTATTTCGCGTGAAAATAACAGGCAAAGCCTAATTAAAAAAACAATTCATGAGCTATTTGGACAGGATTCAATTGTTGAAAAACTACATTTTGGAGGAACCTGACAATCCTTTCAACTACTACGCTTTAGGATTAGAAATCAAAGAGAAGGATCCGGAAGAAGCTTCCAGAATGTTTGATTACGTACTGGAAAATTTCCCGAATTATTTGCCGGTATACTTCCCATCTGCCCATTTTTTCTTTGAACACAATCAGTGGGAAAAAGCAAGGCAGATTTTTGAAAAGGGAATTGAAATTGCATCCGTTCAAAATGAAGAAAAAGCCAAAAAAGAGTTGAAAAACGCCTATCAGAATTTCTTGTTTGAAACGGATATGGACTGATTTTCTGATTACCCAAGAAAGATTCAAAGTTCCCCTATCGCTGGTTTCTTTTCCTTTTATGTTTTATTTTAAGTTTGATTTAAGCTTATCCCAATCCAGACATGATAACCCAGCAAAAAATGCTTTCTCTTTTTTATGAATTGTTGGTCCGGGAAGGCCAAAAATTCAGAAAGAGAAGCCTGGTAAAAGCCAAAAAGGCAGAAATAGGAGAATCTGTCATCACAAAAACAAGTGACGGAACTGAGGCCAAGAGCACAGCTGAGGAAGGGGACTGGTTGGTTGAAAATCAAACTTCATCTGAAGAAAGATATCTGGTCAAATCTCAAATTTTTGACAAGAAATATGAGCTCAGACATGCTTTGGGTGGAGGATGGGGTTGCTTTCGCCCAAAAGGTGAAATTTTGGCCAAAAAGATGACTTTACAGGATTTGGCCCCATTCCAATCCAATGGAGTTATCGAATTTGAAGCCCCAAGGCACCACACCGTGGTAGTCAAACCAGGGGACTTTTTGGTGATTCCTACTGACAAAACGGAGATCTATCGAATCACCCAAAAAGAGTTTGAACAAACCTACGAAGCTGTTAGGGAATAAGGACTATTTTCCCAAATTGAGCCCCAGCCTTCATCCGATCAAAGGCATCTGTAGCATTTTTTAAAGGGAAAACGCTATCTACGACCGGTTTGATCCGATGCCTTTCCACCAAATTTAGCATACCTTCAAAATCTTGGTCTGAACCCATGGTGGACCCCATGATTTTCAGTTGATTCCAAAAAATCTTCCTGGCTTCCAGTTTACCCGGATTACCCATGGTGGCCCCGTAAAAAACAATTCTTCCACCTGGCTTTGCAACAGCAATCAGCTGATTCAAGGTATCTCCGGCAGCACCGTCTATAATCAAATCAAACCCTCCTGTTTGTCTCAAGGCTTCTTCAGTCCAAGTTTCCAATATATAGTTAAAAGTCCCTAAAACCCCCAGTGAGATAGCCTTTTTGAATTTTTCTTCACTGCTACTACTCACATAAACTTCAGCACCCAAAGCCAATGCAAACTGGGCGGCAAATTGGGCTACCCCACCGCCGATACCTGTTATGAGTACTTTTTCTCCAGACTTTACTTGGCCCTGATACACCAAAGCTCTGAATGCTGTCAAGCCTGCCAAAGGTAATGCCGCTGCTTCTTCCCAGGAAAGATGCCCCGGTTTTAGGTGTAACCGATCAGCAGGAACTGTCACATATTCCGCCAGAGTACCATTTCTAGGCATTCCCAGTATTTCAAAGTTTTTTCCTTGGGCCAATTGACTCGGACCCCAATGGATAGAAGGATTAATGATGACTTCTTTTCCAATCCATTGAGAGTGTAACTCAGCCCCCACAGAATCCACAATCCCCGCTCCATCCGAGCCCAAAACCACGCCATCCTTTAAGTTGGGGTACAACCCTTTTCGGCTCCATTCATCACGATGATTGAGTGCGGCAGCCTTGACTCTCACCAATACTTCATTCGCATTTACCCCTGGAACAGGCAGGTCAATCCACTGGATTTTTTCTTCCAGTTGTCTGTTTAAAACAATCCCTTTCATTCTATTTTAAAACGGTGCTGGTTCATTTCCACCACGAAATGCCCGGTCAATATCATCTTCGTTGGCCTTACTTGATAATTTTATCGTTTGACCGGTATCAAAAGAGGCTATCCCTGAAGCACTGGAGGTAAATTTATGGGAATACCCTATCTCACCTGCCTGATTTGGCGGATAATTGATACCTGAATCTAAGTCAGTGAACTTGGTGTATCGGCCTATGAATCTCAGTTTCACATTTTCAAGAGAACCGTTTCGGTGCTTTGCAATGATCACCTCTCCAACTCCAGCTGTAGAAGCACCGGCTTCGTCTTCGGTGATTCCGTAGTATTCCGGACGGTAAAGGAACATGACCATATCTGCATCTTGCTCGATGGCTCCAGATTCACGAAGGTCAGAAAGCTGTGGACGCTTATCTCCTCCACGAGTCTCCACCGCACGGGAAAGTTGAGAAAGGGCAATCACTGGAATACTTAATTCCTTTGCAATTTTCTTAAGAGCACGTGAAATACTTGCAATTTCCTGTTCACGGTTTCCACCTTGTCCTCCACTTTTCGAATCCCCCGACATGAGCTGGAGATAGTCAATCACAACCATTTGAATGTCGTGCTGGGCTTTGAGTTTTCGGCATTTTGCCCTCAATTCCAAAATAGAAAGCGCCGGAGTATCGTCTACAAAAAGAGGGGCTTTGGAAAGTTTAGCGGTTTTGTGCACCAATTGTGCCCATTCATGGTCTGCTAGTGTTCCTTTTTTGATTTTCTCTGAGTCCAATTCAGCTTCGGAAGAAATGAGACGGTTGACCAACTGTACAGCTGACATTTCTAATGAGAATATCGCTACAGGACGACTGTGGTCCACAGCCGCATTTCGAAGAACTGAAAGCACAAAGGCTGTTTTACCCATTGCAGGTCGGGCAGCAATGATCACCAAGTCGGATTTTTGCCAACCCGAAGTCACCCTGTCCAATGCTGTAAAGCCAGATGGAACACCGGTCAGTCCGTCTTTTTGGTTTTTTCGCTCCTCAAGTTCTGCGATGGCATCCCGCATTATGGAGCGCATATCCGAATAGTTTTTCCGAATGTTTTTCTCGGAAATTTCAAACATGGATTGCTCCATCTTATCCAAAAGTTCAAACACATCCGTGGTGTCCTCAAAAGCATCTTTTTGGATTTCTGAAGAAATCCTGATCAATTCCCTTTTGATGGACTGCTCGGTGATAATTCGGGCGTGATATTCAATATTGGCGGCTGACGCTACCTTGGAAGTGAGTTCAGTGACATAAAATGCCCCACCGGCAATTTCAAGGGTACCATTTTTACGCAGCTGAGTAGTGACCGTCAAGAGGTCGATGGGTTGACTTTCAGTAAAGAGATCGAGAATAGCCTGAAAGATGACTTTATGAGATTCCTTGTAAAAACTCTCTACTTTAAGAATATCAATGACATTGGTCAACGCATCCTTTTCCAGCATCAAGGCACCAAGAACTGCCTCTTCAAGGTCTACGGCCTGGGGAGGCACTTTTCCTAGGAAGTTGGTGGGATTATCGTAAGTAGGCTTTTTCCGGGTGATTCGGGGTGGGTTGGTGTTTTCACTCATAAAGCAAATGTATTGGCTGGAAGGCAAGAGTTTTGAACAAGTTTTCCAAAACTTATCAACATGTTCAACTCAGCAAAAATCAGGCCTTCGCAAGATCAGGCTCCTTGTAATAAACACCGTTTCGATATCCTCTGAACATGGAGCACAAAATCGCCCAGCTAAAGTGCCAAAGCATCTCTGAAACGGGAATACTCAGGATCTTGTATCCCAAAATGGGTTCATCATTAAGCATGCCATACGTATCCCAAAAATGGGGATATAGAATGCCAAAAGTGATGTAATAAATCAAAATAACTATGGCAAGTGTAGCAAATCCCGAAACCAGAGATATTCGGATCAAATCGGGGCGTTGGATCCAGATATACACCGCCAATCCCATAAAGGTTAAAAAAGTGACATAGCCGGAGTGGATTTTCAGAATCAGGCTGAAGACAGTAAGGCTTGTACATCCAAGCACCCAAAGAATAAACAAATCCTTGTTTTTCGCAGGAGTCTGTCTGTCGTAATCGATCTCTTTCTTTGTAAATGCCGAATGGATATACCCTCCCACTCCAAACATGGCAAAGCCGATAATAAAATCCTCGATCCCCGGCCACCCTTCAGCCAAAATCATTGGCGGTCTCCAATAATCATGAAAATACCATACCTCTGCAATGATTCCCATCACCCCACCAACAATCCCAACCTTCACCATTCCGCTCTTCCAAGGACTTCTTAGGTAAACTACCCCCCAAGCGAGAAGGTAAAGCAATGCCATGGTCAAATAGGCAAACTTATCCGATAACATAGGTTCAAAAATTCACAGGCCGAAAATAGCCAAAAACCATAGCCTTAAAAAAATTGGGAAAATGAAATTTAAGCTTTTCAGGTGCTCTCTCATTTTATTTTTAAGTTTGAGACTCGAAGCCATCACCTGATTTTTCGATTTATGAACAATTATCATTTCATCGCCATCGGAGGAGCAGTCATGCACAATCTTGCCCTGGCTTTAGTCCAAAAAGGCTATCATGTCACAGGAAGCGATGATGAAATCTATGAACCCTCTAGAACCCGACTGGAAAAAGCAGGCATTTTACCTGAAAAATTGGGTTGGTATCCGGAAAAAATCCATTCCAACCTGGATGGGATTATTTTGGGAATGCATGCCCGAATTGACAATCCTGAACTGATTCGAGCACAGGAATTGGGAATTCCGGTTTTCTCTTTTCCGGAATTCATCTACAACCAGAGCCAAGATAAAAAACGGGTAGTCATCGCGGGTTCCCATGGAAAAACTTCCATCACCTCCATGATTCTCCATGTACTGAAGGATCAGGGAGTAGATTTTGATTACCTCGTAGGCGCTCAAATAGATGGTTTTGAATTGATGGTCAGGCTTTCGGATGCTCCGGTGATTGTGATCGAAGGCGATGAATACCTTACCTCCCCGATAGACCGAACTCCCAAATTCTTCCATTACCATCACGATATAGCCTTGGTAAGTGGGATTGCATGGGATCATTTCAATGTGTTTCCTGATTTTGAGGACTACAAAGTACAGTTTTCTAAGTTAATGGACATGACTCCGGAAAACGGAAAACTCATCTACTGCGAGGTCGATTCCCTGGTGAAATCAGCCGCAGAAAAATCCACTACTTTAGGTCAAAAAATCCCTTATCAGGCCCATCCTGCAAAAATCCAAGATGGCAAAACCTATCTCATCACTTCTCAAGGAAAGGTTGAAATCGGGATTTTCGGGGATCACAACCTTCAAAATCTTCAGGGAGCTCTTTACACCTGTGAAGCCTTAGGAATTCACAAAGAACAGTTTTACCAATCCATCCAAACTTTCAAAGGAGCCGCAAAACGCCAGGAAATTTTGGCTAAGGGTAAAACAGGAATTTTATTTCGGGACTTTGCCCATGCACCTTCCAAACTCAAAGCCACTGTCCATGCGGTAAAAAACCAGTTTCCAGAGCGAAGGTTGATTGCTGTACAGGAACTTCACACCTACTCTTCTCTCAATAAGTCCTTCCTTCCCAACTATGCCCATAGCATGGATCAAGCGGATGTGGCGGTGATTTACCTTAATCCCCACGCAGTAGCTTTGAAAAAACTCGAGCTGATGGACGAGGCTACCTTACGGGAAGGTTTTAAGAGAAAAGATTTGATCCTGTTTACAGAAAGTGCAGCTTTAAAAGAATTTCTCTTGTCTCAGGACTATTCCAATTCCAACCTGCTTTTGATGAGTTCGGGAAATTATGATAACCTCGACCTCGAACCCTTAAAAGCTAAATTTCAATCTCATGAAGCTTAATCTTAAAAACCCCATTGCATTTTTTGATCTGGAGGCGACAGGTACCAATGTCTCTACTGACCGAATTGTGGAAATTTCCATCGTGAAGTTGACTCCGGATGGAGGACAGCAGATTTACACCCGGAGAGTCAATCCAGGTATTCCTATTCCTCTAGAAGCCTCGCTCATTCATGGGATCTATGACAAAGACATCAAAAACGAGCCTGCCTTCAAAGACATCGCCAGAGAGGTGTTCAACTTCATTGGGCAGTCTGATTTGGCTGGATTCAACGTGCTGAAGTATGATATTCCACTTTTGGTTGAGGAATTTTTGAGGTCAGGAATTGACTTTGACCTGGACAGAAGAAATCTTTTGGATGCACAGAAGATTTTCCATCTCATGGAAAAAAGAAATCTAACTGCGGCCTACAAGTTCTATTGCGGTAAAAAACTGGAAAATGCCCACAGTGCCGAAGCCGATACACTAGCTACGGTGGATGTATTTCGGGCACAGATCGAGCGTTACCTGGGTGAAGAAGTCGAAGACCTACAGGGAAATAAACTGGGTGTTTTCGAGAATGACATGAAAAAAATCCATGAGCTGGTCAATGAAAAAATGGTAGATCTCGCAGGGCGATTTGTTTTCAATTCCCAAGGTCAGGAAATCTTCAATTTTGGCAAGCACAAAGGAAAAACCATCGAACAGGCTTTGAAAGAAGAACCTGGATACTACGAATGGATGATGAAAGGCGATTTCCCTCTGGACACCAAGAGAAAACTGACTCAGGTGAAATTGCGAGCTCTCACCAACCGGTGAGAAAAGCGATGGGTAATAAATAGGTTCAGGGTTCGATGTTCTGGGTTTCACCAACCTTGAACTCCGAACCCTGAACTATTTTAACCCAAAGTTTTATTTTACTGCATTGTAATACTCCATGGCTTTAGGCATGTTGGCGTTGAGTCGCTCGATTCGGCGATCTGGACCCGGGTGAGTAGAGATAAATTCCGGAGGAGCCTCTCCTCCTGCCGCAGCCATTCTTTCCCAAAAAACCGGAGCCTGTCTTGGGTCATATCCAGCCATCGCCATAAAAATCAATCCCATCTCATCGGCTTCCAATTCATGCTTTCTTGAAAACTTCAGCATACCCAACTGAGACACTCCACCCACGGATTGAAGGAAAATCTGCTGGGTAAGCGTTGGGTTTTTTCCCATGGCGGAGGAAAGAGCCGATACTCCGAAGTTTAACAGAAGCCCATTGGACATTCTTTCTCTTGCATGTGAGGCAATCGCGTGAGCAATTTCGTGTCCCATGACCACGGCTATTCCGGTCTCGTCTTTGGTAATGGGAAGAATCCCTGTGTAAAAAGCAACTTTGCCACCGGGCATACACCAAGCATTGACTTGGTCACTCTCCAAAAGATTGAATTCCCAAGACATTTCTTTTACCAATTCTCCATATCCATTGTCCTGAAGATATTTTTCTACAGAAGCGGCCATTTTATTTCCCACTCTTGCGACCATCTGACCGTCTTTGGTGCCGGTAAGAACCTTATTGGATTTCAATGCTTTTTGGTATTCCTCATTGACAAGGGGCTGAAGTTCGGAACTTGGAACAAGCGCCAATTGGCTTCTGCCAGTCAAAGGCACTTTGGCACAGGAGTATACAAACAGTCCTAGCGCAAAAATCAAAGCAATCTTTTTCATAATTAGATTCGTTTTTCTTTTAGTAAAATTCAAAAAGAATACCAAGGTTCGGCACAGCCACAATTTTTATTAATTTGATTCCTATTAAAGGTACCTAACCCTAATTTCCATGAATTCGCTTACACCTGCTGCTCAGGACTATCAAAAAAAAATGACCCATCCTTTGATTTTTTGGTTGGCCATGTTGGTAAAGCTGCCTTCGGCCATTTTTTGGAGACTTAGGATCAAAACGCTCAATCAAAGTACCTGTGAGGTGACGATCCCCTACTTTTGGAGGTCCCAGAACCCCTTCAAATCGATCTATTTTGCCGCTTTGGCAGGTGCAGCCGAACTCAGTACAGGAGCACTTTGCCAACTGGCACTGGCAGGTCGGGGTCCGTTCAGCATGCTGGTGGTAGATTTTCGGGCAGAATATTTCAAAAAGGCCAATACCAAGATCACCTTTTCCTGTGATCAGGGAGAAGAGCTTTTTTCCTTGATTGAACAATTGAATCCGGGCGATTCCTCCCAGCTCACTTTGATTTCCACTGGCAAAAACACCTCAGGTGAAACTGTAGCAAAGTTTTATGTCACTTGGTCATTTAAAAGAAAGAATTGATCAAAGAGACTTTCTGAAACTTCCATTTACAGAGATTTCCTTTTGACCATTTGAGGTCCGGAGTACTGCCTGAAAGGTGCCTTCGACTACACCACTGTTCGCTGTGATAAGGTTAACGCTCCCAGATTCAGTAAAATACTCTTCCTCAGGTATTCCATTTTTGGTTTTGACCACCGTGATAAACCCAAGTTTTGGAAATTGCATCAGTACCGGGTATTCATTTTGAACTGGAACCATTTGATAGGTGCCAGGCTGAATTCCAGGTGGAACAGGAACTGCATTGGCTAGAATAATGGCAACTTCCAATTCTCCGGAATTGGGAGAAGGAGGAACCGAAAACAAGCTTAAGGTGGATTCAGTGGGGAGAAAAGCGTTATAATTTGGATTAACTATCCGCCCATAGTCTACATTCGAAAAGGATGCAGTCTGAGAGATGGCTCCAGAAATGTTGATAGTAAGACTGGAATTGGAAGATTGTCCATTGCAAATTCCAACTGATGCAATAAACAGAACTAAAAAAGACAAAATTGATCTACTAAACATCTTACTTGATTTTTAAAAGTTTGGCAAAACCATCATGATCCCCTGTTTGCTGAGAAGAAGAATTTACCACATTCTCCAATGGAAAATCTCCCAAATACTCTAAGCCAGCCCTTTCAACTAAAAAACCACTCATTCGGTCTCTCGATTCCTTAAAAGACACATAATCATGGATAGTGCCTTTTTCTCTGCTTGAAGATCCTATCCAAACCCAATTCCCATTGTTGTTGAATGGACCAAACATTCTGGCGTGATTGTTTGTGAAAACCCACATAAAATCGGCAAATGCAGTTTCATTCTGCGTGGGGGTCTGGGGATAAAAATCACCGTTCATTCTTCCGAAATAACCGGAAGAATGACCTAGTCTAGGACCAAAACCCGCCTCAGTGAAAGCCTGGATTAACCTTTGGCGCGATTGCGCTTCGGAAGAAGAGGCCTCATCCACAATGATCAGGTTGATAGGTTCCAAAAGCTCCCTGCCGTCCATCGCAGGTCTCCCCAGCCAGTTGGCTACCGAATCGGGATTTGCTTTTTCAAACATGAATTTTCCTATTTCAGGAAGATTTTGACTAATGCGATCAAATTCACTTTGATCAGCTTCTCTTTGACAACTCCAAAAAACGAGTGCCAAAAAAAGTAAGGCTTGGCTGTAGCGCATCATTTAAACAGAATAACTATCAATTACTTCAGCTAAATAACAACAATTTATCGAATTAGTTAGGCAAAAGTTGGAGATTCTGTGCCTCTTTGAAAAGTCGGAAGTTCCTATAATCTGATAACACTGCTATTTTCAGTCATTTAGATAGCTTTCTATCCGAAAAAAATCATTCATAGCATTTAACACTTTTTCTTTTGGCCAATCCAAAAATTCATGGCTTTGATGAAACTCATTGAACCGAATAATCAACCGGTCCCATTGGGATCGGTCCAATTGATACCTATTCATCCATTCGGTCCTTACCGAATCCGAATCAATGGCTTCCAGATATCCTGATCTTCGCTTTATCCTATTCAGCTTTTCGTCATACTGTCTTAATTGTCTATTTCGTTTGGTGAAGTAGCTGATCGGTCCATAAATTGAAAAATTAGGATTGGGAGAAAACTGATCCGTGCCGCTTGAGACCTGTTGTGCAAAAGGCTTTTCCTCTTCGGTTTCATTTTCGATCAACGTCAATTTACCATCCCTAAAACGGAATCGATAGGGCTCCGACTTCACCTGAAACGTAGGAAGTAATCTTGCCCTGTCCTGAAGTTCCAGTAGAAAATACCGCTCCTTTCCCAAGATCTGTTTTCTTTCGATAAATCCCGGAAAAGTCAAGGTAAGTGTATCCCCAATCATGGCTTGGATGGAAAAATACCCGCGGGAATTTGTCACTGTTTTTCCCTTTCCGGAAAGTGAAACTTCCACTCCTTCCAAGTATTTCTTGTCCCAAGCATCGATTACATTGCCTGAATAGCTGCTTTGAGCCACGCTTTGACAGGCAAATAGTAAAAATATAATCAGGAGGGAAACCGGCTTCATGTACTTTCAAAGGTAAAAACAGAACCTAATGCTAAAAATCGAATGCTGTTAAAGAACATTAAGAACAGGAATATTTCTCCGAACCAAAAAAATGGAATCCTTTACCTTTGAGTCATGAAGTATTCACTCACCCGTATCGCTCCCACTCCCAGTGGATTCCTGCATCTAGGAAATGCCTTTTCTTTTTTGCTGACCAAGACTTTGGCTCAAAGGCATGGTGCCAAGATTCTCTTGAGAATAGATGACTTGGATCGGGAAAGGTATCGGCCCGAGTATGTTCAGGATATTTTTGACACTTTGGACTTTTTGGAAATTCAAATTGATCTCGGTCCAAAATCTCTTTCCGAATTGGAATCTGAATGGTCACAAGTGCACCGGATGAAGCTGTATGAAGAAGCTTTGGAAGCATTAAAACATTCCGGAAAGGTTTTTTCCTGTGACTGCTCCCGAAATAAAATCCAGCAGATGGATTCAAGGGGATATTACTTAGGCCTATGCCTGGATCGAAAAATTCCACTTGACCGACCAGAGACAGCTTGGAGGGTGAATACGCTTGATTCGGATTTTTTGACATTCACTGAGTACCCAGAGATGAAAAAAACCTACCTAATCCCTGAGGAAACGGCATTTTATATTGTCAGAAAGAAAGATAAGCTGCCCGCCTATCATTTGACCTCTGTGGTAGATGATCTTCATTTTGGAGTGGATTTGATCATCAGAGGTAAAGACCTGTATCCATCTACTTTGGCTCAATTGGATCTCGCTAGGCTTCTGAACCAACCCATGTTCGGTGCCACTACTTTTCTACATCATGAAGTAATAAAAGGACCTAATCAGGCCAAACTTTCAAAATCTGCAGGTTCTTTATCTGTTCAATCTCTGAGAAAGGAGGGGAAAAATCTTGAGGATATAAAAAATCTAATTCGGAGTCTTTCAACGAGTGAAATTTTCAAACCGTATGAGAATTTAATTTTTTAAACTGCCCTAAAATTTTACTTTCTTTAGCTTTTTCAAAAATCTATTAAGAGTTCAGTTATGGTCTTGACCACAGAAAATATTCTACTTGTAGGGTCACTGCTTTTATTAATCAGTGTGATTATCGGAAAGACTTCCTACAAGTTTGGGGTTCCTACATTATTGCTCTTTTTAACGATTGGGATGCTTGCCGGATCTGATGGAATCGGGAAGATAAATTTTGATAACCCTAAGGTTGCCCAATTTATAGGCATTGTGTCTCTTAATTTCATTTTGTTCTCCGGTGGTTTGGATACCTCATGGAAAGCCGTCAAACCAATCCTGCGTCAGGGGCTTGTACTTTCTACTTTAGGAGTCTTTCTCACAGCAATAAGTTTGGGTCTTTTTGTGTATTTCATCACCGATTTTACTCTTTACGAGAGTTTGCTGCTTGGTTCGATCGTCTCCTCAACAGATGCTGCTGCAGTTTTTTCAATTTTAAGATCCAAGAGTTTAGGACTAAAAAACAATCTGAGACCTACTCTGGAACTTGAAAGTGGATCCAACGACCCCATGGCCTATGTGTTGACCATTTCATTTTTGACTTTGGTCACCAATCCCGAAAAAGACTTAGTCTCCATCATTCCTCTCTTTTTACAGCAAATGGTGATTGGTACGCTTGCTGGGTTTGGTTTCGGACGATTAAGCAAGATCATCATCAACAGCATCAAACTCGACTTTGAAGGACTTTACTCGGTATTGGTTATCGCTTTGATGTTTATCACTTTTTCGGCGACGGATTTTGTAGGTGGAAACGGGTTCTTGGCGATTTATATATGTGCGGTTTATCTGGGAAATCAAGAACTGATCCACAAAAAGTCCATTCTTCAGATGTTCGATGGTTTGGCTTGGCTGATGCAAATCGTGCTCTTCCTTACCCTAGGACTCTTGGTATTCCCATCGGATATCATTCCTTACTTAGGTTTGGGGGTGGCCATTTCTGTATTCCTGATTTTGGTAGCAAGGCCTCTCAGTGTGTTTTTGAGTTTGGTGTTTTTCAAAATGAAGATTCGAAACAAGCTCTACATTTCTTGGGTGGGATTACGGGGTGCAGTACCGATTGTATTTGCCACTTATCCCCTATTGGCGGGAGTAGAAAAGGCCCACATGATCTTCAATGTCGTATTCTTTATCTCGGTAACGTCGGTTATTTTACAAGGAACAACTCTCTCCATTGCCGCTAAATGGCTGCACGTTTCACTTCCCGAAAAGCTCAAGCCAGTATCTGACATCGAAAGACTCATCTCCGAAATTCCTAAATCCGATCTGAGAGAATTGAAAATTTTGCCGCACTTCTATGCCGTGAATAAAAGAATTCTCGATCTGAACTTTCCAAAATCGGCCTTTATCGTCATGATCAAAAGAAATGAAGAATACATTCGACCAGGCGGTTCTACGACTATTCTATCCGATGACTTATTGATGGTTCTGGCGGATAAAGAGGAGGATTTTGACTTAGTCAATGATTGTCTCGAAAAGCAAAGAGCTTGATTTCATTTCTGATTGACCTCAATCTCCAAAGTTTTTCTCCTTTAGGAAGAAGCAAAAAAGTCCGAACCTAAATCCGGACTTTTTTGCTTTTCAGGAATATCAAATCAATACTTCGCAGGCTGTCCTGGTGCGACGGAAGATTTTTGGATAAACTGTCTGATGTCTTCATTAGAAGTAGCCAAATCTTCTGCTCTCAGGTACATCATATGACCGGAACGGTAGCCTTTGAAATCAATTCGGTCTTTCATTTTTCCGTTTGGATCGATATGCCAGGTGCTGTATTTAGCATTGAAGTAGTCAGTTCCACCATCATAATAGCCTGACTGAACCATCAGGTGAAGGTATGGATTCTGACGCATGGCCGTACCCAAATCATTCCCGGTGGTTTCGTTGCTTCTATCCCAAGGATTCACTGGACCAAATAAATTATAGGTCAAATCCGTATTATACTTCAGGACATTTTTAGCATAGTGGTTGAAGGCCGGAGCAAAAGCATGATTCCAGCTAGTCAGAGCAGGGTCAAAATCGTAGGCCGATCCGGCTTCCATTCGGTCAAATCCCTTGTATCGACTGTCCAATCGACCGACGGTCATCCCATCTCTTTCTCTCAGTAATTCTTTCCAAAAAAAGCTGGTAGGAACCATCAGATTGTACTGAAGGATGACTTCTTTTTTCAATCCAGAGTAGTAGGCCATTTTCGTAGCAATCGCATCTCGCTCAGATTCAGAAAGCAAACCACCCTTAGCCATTGCAGGCAAAATCTCATTGACTGCCATAGGCTCCACAATTGCCAGGATTTCATCCAGGTCTTTTGCCTGAAGTTCGGCAGGCAGGGCTTTGTGATACCAAGCCGTAGCAGCATAATAAGGCCAGTAGTTAGCCATTTTCACGGGTCCTCCACGGTCAATCCCCATGTCTGTCGGGGACACCAAAATCACCCCGTTGAAGTACATCCAGTGAGAGTTCTGAAGCTGAGAAACTAGGCCTGCCACACGCGTGGTACCATAACTTTCACCGATCAGATACTTGGGCGAGGCCCATCGGTTTTGTCTTGTGACAAATGTATTCACCCAATCTGCCAGATACTTGATATCTGCATTGATTCCAAAGAAGGTACCTCTGGGAGTGTCTTCCTTCACGATTCGGGAATAGCCCGTATTCACAGGATCGACATACACGATATCCGCTACATCCAAAATAGAATGCGGATTGGACTTGGTTCCGTAAGGTTGAACCGGATAGCCCTCATCGTCAATATTGAGAATTACTGGACCAGTGTAGGCCAAATGCATCCAAATGGAAGCTGAACCCGGCCCTCCGTTGAACGAAATCACCAAAGGTCTTTTTGCTTTGTCGGCTACATCTGTGCGCTCGTAGTAGGTGTAAAACAAGGAGGCAATAGGCTCTCCTTTTTCATCCCAAACGGGCTGGGTTCCGGCAGTAGCTTTGTAAGGTACTCGCTTGCCCTTAATGGTAACTTCTGAAGTAGTCTCTACTTTAGACTCTACTTCTATCTTTCTTGAAGCCTGAGCAAATCCTTCATGGATCATGAGCAGCATCAAAAGACTGAGGTATATTTTTTTCATAGGGTTATGGATTGTATTTTCTACTGAAATAACATTTTTTCCATTTTGTCTCTGGCTAAAATTACAGGAATGGAATACTTATGGATTTTACTTGGTCGTGCTATAGCCCACTAATTTGGCAATAACCACCGCAGGATAAAGTATCCCGATAGTGGACAAGAAGACTGCAAGCATTTTTGACATCACGTTGACAGGAGTGTAATCTCCAAAACCGACTGTAGTCAAGCTTACCAAACTAAAATAGATATACGTTGAAAAGTCCTCATCTAAACCGGAAAGCTGCTTGTTTTGAACCAATTCATTGATTCCGGAAATCGAACTCCCGAGCAATAAATGAATCACTTCAAAACCAAAAGCACCAAGAATAGAAACCAACAGGTAAACATTGACCGCACCGATCACTCTGTAGAAATTGACTTCATGGTTTCGGAAAAGCAATCTGAAATTGACAAAAATAAAGGCCCCCATATTGAACAGACCAAAAATGCGTTCCAAGAGGTAAAATTCGACGGGAAGACTACTAAATCTCAAAATTCTTAGGGCCAACTGACATAAAAACAAGAAGGTAGTGAGGAGGATTAAAAACTTGTTGTCTGAGGACCAAATACCCGCGAAAAAAAGGAAAATGAACACCATGTTTACGAAAAACATGTTCACATGTCCATACTCTATCAAAACGGGTAGAACAAATACAGTAAAAATCAAAACAATCAGAAGGAGAACAAAACTGACGTCATTTAGCCAATACTCATTGATGTGTTTGGCTACACTTCGTAAGCTAGATTTGACTACCCCATTATTTTCCATTATTGGCCAAGGTAGATATTTCCTCTGAGTACTGCCACAGCCTGTCCTTTGAGCAATACGCGATCATCATGCTTTTCCAGTAACAGGATACCGCCTCTTTTGCTGGCCTGAAAAGCTTTCAATTGGGTTTTGGAAGTTTTTTGATTCCAGTAATCCATCAAAGCACAATGTGCAAAACCGGTCACTGGATCTTCAGGAACTCCCACATTGGGTCCAAAAAACCGGCTGACAATATCATAATCCTTGCCTTGCGCGGTGACAATGAACCCCTCTTCACTGTTTTCGGAGATTTTAGCAAAATCAGGAACCAAGTCCCGAACAGATTGCTCATCCTCCAATTCGAAAATCCAGTTTCGCCGGAGTTGAGCGGCTTGGACGATCCTTTTGCCAAATAATTCCTGGGAGAACACCGGGTGAATGTCAAGATAAGTGGGAATCAATGGAAAATCCATGGTGAGACTAGCCGATTCGCATTTCACTCGAAGTTCTCCGCTGCGGGTTTGAAATCTGACTGTCTGTCCCTCGTGAGCCCAGCCTGACTGTAGCATCCAAAAGGATGAAGCAAGAGTAGCATGCCCACACAGATCAATTTCCAAAGTCGGAGTAAACCACCGGAGTAAAAAGTTTCCATGTTCATTGGTCTTTTCCACGAAAGCGGTCTCACTTAAATTCATTTCCATGGCGATTGCCTGCATCTGCTCCTTGGTCAAGGGATGCTCTAGTAGGCATACGCCTGCGGGATTCCCCGAAAACGGTTTATCTGTAAATGCATCAACTACTGCTATTGGTATGGAGCTCATCAATATCGGCTGTTTAGAACTTGTAAATGGTGGATAAAATGCCCGGGGATAATCCAAAATAATGCCCTTGGAGAGATCGGCTTTTGATTGGCATTTCCTACCAGATCCAAGGTACTTTCCGAAATGGTTTTAACCAAAGTCAACAAAGCCTTTCTCTGAGCTTCAAAATCCTCCAAGAGATCATCTAAAGAAACTTTCTGAAAATTGGCGTTAAGGACATATTGATTCTCATCAAAACCCGGTAAGGATTGCTTTTCTCCTCTGGAAAAACAAAGTGCTCTGAAGGTCATGATCCTCTCGGTGTCTATAAGGTGCCCAAGGACTTCCTTTGGAGTCCATTTTCCTTCTGCATAGGCTATGGACTCCCATCCGAGAGGTTTGGAAGAAAATAGATTCCTGATTTCTGCAATTTGACTGGAAATCAACTCTGAAAAAGGGACCTCTGGGATTTTTTCCAAGTAGGTTTCGTAGTAGCTCGGATATTCACCTTTGCTGGGTAATGAAAATGTGTTCATGTAAAATATCGATGTTGGACAAGACTTCTGGGATAAATTTAGGATTAAGAAAAAAACCAAACCTACCATGCGTAAAATTTTATTCACCCTTGCCCTTGGAATTTGCTCCTTGGGAAGTTTTGCCCAGCAGGCAGTCATCCGAAATCCTGAGATAGAATTGTTGGTGCAACAGGTTTCTTCGGACAGTCTGAAAAAATACATTTATGACCTCTCCTCTTTCCATTCTCGTCACACACTCAATACGGACGAGAAAAACGGGATGATCGCTGCACAGCGCTACGTGCTGAGTAAATTCAATCAGTTTGCCAAAACTTCCAATGGCCGGATGACAGCACAAATCGAGGAGTTTGTCACTCCTGGAGATGGTAGAAGGATTGTTGCGGATTCAAAAGTAGCCAATGTGGTGGCCACGCTAAAGGGCACCAACCCCAATGACAAGAGAGTTTTCATCGTATCTGGTCATTTGGATTCCAGAAACAGAGATGTGATGGATGCCACAGGTGCCGCACCCGGTGCCAATGACGACGGAAGCGGTGTGGCGGTAGTAATGGAATTAGCGAGAGTATTGGCGGAAAAAGAGTTCTCTGCCACCATCTTATTTGTCGCCTTCACAGGAGAAGAGCAGGGATTGAAAGGCGCTACCTATCTGGCAGATAAGGCTAAATCCGAAGGTTGGCAGATCGAGGCGGTCCTTAACAACGATATTGTGGGCAACAGCAACTCCTCTGAAACCCTGATCAGCAACAATACCGTGATGCGGGTATTTTCAGAAACGGTGCCTTTGGCCGAAGATGAAAGAGGCGCAGCCATCCGCAGATCTACCAACTCCGACAATGACAGTCCTTCACGACAGTTGGCAAGGTACATCAAAGAGATTGGTGAGCGTTATGTGGATCACATGGAAGTGAAACTGATTTACCGCAGTGACCGATTCCTAAGAGGCGGAGACCAGACTCCTTTTATGCGAAATGGATTTACTGCAGTAAGAATGTCAGAGATGAATGAAAACTTTCTGCATCAACATGAAAATGTAAGAGTAGAGAATGGGATTCAGTATGGAGACCTTCCCGAATTCATGGATTTTGAATACTTAAGAAAGGTTTCTGCGGTGAATTTATCATCAGCGGCTTCTTTGGCCAATTCTGCGGGAATGCCTCAGGAAGTGAGAATCGATGTCAGAGGACTGACCAACAAGTCTGATTTACTTTGGAAAGCACCGGTTCAAGGTAAGGCGAAGGGATACTACGTCTTGATAAGAGAAACCTCCTCTCCTATGTGGGAAAAGAAATTTTTCACTACTGAGACATCCATTTCGCTTCCGTATAGCAAAGATAATTACTTCTTTGCTGTGCAGTCGGTAAGTGAAACCGGAGAGGAGAGTTTGGCTGTGTTTCCTTCTCCTTTGACCCGATAATACCGGAAATTCAAATTAAACCAATTCTAAATTTTGAAATAAAATACGGGTTGGGGAATCTTTTAGCGGGCTGATTTAGTTAAGTTTAGGTAATAAATTTTATTGACTACTATGAAACAGAAAGAAATCGTAACGCTGCAGCGTTCCCTACTTCCCGATACAGAAGCCCTCCTCAACAAACAAATTGAAATGGAGGGGAAATCTTCCGCATATTATTTGTCTATGGCTTCTTGGTGCCATATGATGGGCTATGCGAATGCGGCTAAGTACCTCTATACTCATGCAGATGAGGAGAGAATGCACATGATGAAGATTTTCCAATATGTAAATGAGGCGGGCGGCCATGCCATCCAGCCTGAAATCACCGGGATTCGGCACAATTTCAACTCTCTTAGAGAAGTATTTGAACTAATTTTGGAGCACGAAATCAAGGTAACTAAGTCTATCAATAACATTGTAGATCACGCCTTCGGTGTAAAGGACTTTGCTACCTTCAGCTTTATGCAATGGTATGTGACCGAGCAGCGGGAGGAAGAAACTATGTCCAGAAGAGCTCTCGAACTCTTTGACATTATCGGAGAGGAAGGAATAGGACTTTGGACTATCGATCAGGAGTTGGGCAAGCTTCATGCGGCTGCTGGAACCGGAGAATGAAAATCAGACTTGGGATAAATTTAAAGCGGCTTCGGCCGCTTTTTTTGTGCTTTTAAAATTGAACCTCAGTTTAGATTTTTTTGGAAAGTTTACTAAGACTCAAGCCCAAGGGATAGTTTAATTGCAAAAATTACCAACTCAACTATTTTTCATTCAGAATATTGGAAAAACACAAGAACTCAACTTTGTAACACGCAAAACCGGCAATTCATGGTGATTCGGATGAAATATCTTCATCAAAAAAAATCAGCATGAAAACCCAATCAAAAAATCTTAGTAAAACCATCCGGATTTGTTTCTTCAAAGCAGGAATGATCCTTTCCGTGGTTTTCTCAATCGGTTTTTATTTAAAAGGAACTCCCGGATATTTTATTATTTTATTTTTCGGAGGCTGGCTGACTTGGACCTTTGTAGAATATGGCGTTCATCGTTTTTTAATGCATGAACTTCTCATTCCCGGGCAAAAAGACAACCTTTTTCATCATCATGAACACCATAGCCATCCCCAAAATCTAAGGGTTAATTTTCTGCACAGACTTATCACTTTGTTTTTGGGTGTTGTAATACTTTGGACGGCAATTCTTCGTAATGATAGCTTCAGCATTTTTGCGGGCTTTTTTACAGGTTTCTTACTATACAACTATTTGCATTATTTACTCCATCAACCCATCTGCAGATATATTTTTCCCAAAATCCAAAGAGCCCACATTTTACATCATTCCCGATTTCCAAATCAAGGGTATAGTTTTAGTACCATTTTATGGGATTGGTTATTTGGTACATTGGCACCTAAGAACTTTGAAATCACAGATAAAATGAGAGAAAACTACTTCAAATCTTCAAGGTCTGGAAAAAGCGAATGACCGATGAATAGTGAAAAAAATCCACGGATTTCCCTCTTACAATTTTCTAAACCAAAGATTCTTTGGTTTTTTGATTTCGAAAATTCGACAAGAAAATAGGATTCAATTCCAAAAAATTAAATCTGTGATGCTTTTAAACATTGGAACATAAATCATGAAAAGGCGAAAATCCAATCCCTATTAACTGAGCCTCTTCAATTACACCCGGGATC
The DNA here is from genome assembly GCF_014324365.1 of Algoriphagus sp. AK58. Lineage (GTDB taxonomy): Bacteria > Bacteroidota > Bacteroidia > Cytophagales > Cyclobacteriaceae > Algoriphagus. The sequence goes on along the minus strand of NZ_QEIG01000014.1, from coordinate 7,454 downwards.
TGATCACAATTTTTCACATTACCACGCATCACTTGCTCTCTAAACGAGCTTTATGTCCGAAAAATCCACCCATTGATCCTCAAAACATAATTTAAATGATGCAGATTTCCGATAACCTCCTCATAAATAAGGACATGGAGAAAAATGGAAAACTAAATCCAATTATTTAAACTAAAATCTATTTGGTTAAAAAAGAAATTAAATTCAAGGATTTTCCAACTATGTTAGTATGCCTAAGTTAAATCTCATTGGTTAAATATCATCTTTGTTTTTACCTATATTTTCTGAATAAAATCAAATTGAATATTACCCAAACTAACATCTAAGGCAATACCAAACCTGGCAGGCAATCTTTAGACATTAAGGATTAGAAGTGGATGTTTAAATATTTTTTATATTATGTATGACTATTTTCGAATACAAGATTTTGTATAAGGACCGAAATCATGACCAATCCTGCACATAACACCCAAGCGCAGTTTTTTCAAACCTTGAAAAACTCGATACCTGCTTATTCATCTTTGGTAGATGAGGTAGCAGAGATTCTAAATGTAAGTGTGGACAGTGCCTACAGACGGATCAGAGGAGAAAAACTCCTGGATTTTGATGAGTTAAGACTGCTGTGTCAAAGGTTTAATGTTTCACTGGATAAATTTTTCAGTCTGGATTCAAATTCCATAGTCTTCCAGGGCAGACTTAATAATTATCATGAGGATGCGTTCAAAATTTGGATGGAAGACGTCTTAGCGCAGCTTAACCTGGTCAATAGCTTCAGTCATCGACATGTTTATTTTTTGGTAAAAGACATGCCCCCATTTCACCATTACTACCATCCTACATTAGCCGGATTCAAATTCTTTTTTTGGATGAAATCCATTCTTTACTATGAGAGTTTGAAAAACGAAAAATTCACTTTGGAAAAAAATTATTTTGCCCCCTATCAAGACCTGACTCAAAAAATCCTCCGTGTGTACAACAAAGTTCCTACCTCCGAAATATGGAATGAAGAAGGACTGAATACTACCCTGCGGCAAATCGAAGTATATCACGAAATGGGTTTGATCGACAATTCAGGAATCACCCTTCAACTTTACCAATGCGTCCTGGAAGTCATTGATCACCTGGAAAAAATGGCCGAAAACGGTAAAAAATCCATACTAGGACATCCTCCATCAGAAGACAGTGCGGAATATAGGCTTTATCTCAATGAGATTGTTTTGGGGGATAACACGTTCATGGCTGAAATCGGAGACACTAAGATCACTTACCTCAATCACAGTGTCATCTACTTCGTGGGTTCAACAGATCAAAAATTCAATGAAGGCATGTTCCGTAACCTAGATAACCTGATGAAAAAATCCACTTTGATCTCAGGAACGGGGGAAAAAGAGCGAAAGCAATTTTTCAATAAGCTTCGGAAAAAAGTTCAGGCCAAAATCGCATTGGTAGAAATTGAAAAGTAATCCCTTTCTAATGAAAATGTAATAATGGATAGCAACTCTTATATTTCGACAATGAAATCAAGTGTTGCCTTCATCCTTTTCGGATTCACTCTGGGATTATTCTCCTGTAATTCCTCATCTACTCATCCTGCTTCCAACTCCACAACGGTTGATCAGATCATCAAATTTGCTGACCCAGAACCTCCTGTCAAAGAACAGGGAATGGTTTGGATTCCTGGAGGTGAGTTCATCATGGGAACCAATGAAGCAGACGCATACGAAGCCGAGAAACCTGCCGTAAACGTAAAGGTATCGGGATTTTGGATGGATGCTACCGAGGTAACCAATGCCCAATTTGAAGAGTTTGTCAAAGCCACCGGGTACGTTACCGTAGCTGAGAGGACCATAGACTGGGAAGAGCTCAAAAAACAACTCCCTCCCGGTACACCAAAACTCGATGAATCCGCACTTCAGCCAGGTTCTTTGGTTTTTACCCCACCATCCCAACCTGTTCCTCTCACGGACATATCCCAATGGTGGACCTGGACCCCAGGCGCTAACTGGAGACATCCCGAAGGACCCGAAAGCAACCTACAAGGGAAGGAAAATCATCCCGTGGTACATATCGCTTTTGAGGATGCAGAGGCCTATGCCAAATGGGTGGGGAAAAGACTTCCTACCGAATTTGAGTGGGAATTTGCAGCAAGAGGCGGAGTCAATGGAAAGCGCTTTGCATGGGGGGACGAACTCACTCCCGAAGGAAAATTCCTGGCCAATACTTTTCAGGGAAATTTTCCCAATCGAAATGAAGGAGCCGACGGATACCTTGGCACTTCCCCGGTAAGCTCCTTTCCTGCCAATTCTTTTGGGCTATACGATATGATCGGAAATGTTTGGGAACTTACTTCCGACTGGTACGATGCGCTCAAATTTGCGCGAATCGCAGGACATGCGCCCAAGTTGGATGCAGGAATGAATCCATGTTACAATCCGAATAATCCCTACGCCATGGAGCGGGTAATCAAAGGGGGGTCTTTTCTCTGTGCACCCAACTACTGCGTCAACTACCGACCTTCTGCCAGGCAAGGTCATGCCTTCGACTCCGGTACTTCCAACGTGGGATTTCGCTTGGTCAAGGACCCTGTGGACAATAAATTGGGTTTGAACCAATAGGGGAAAAAGAAGTTTTTTAGAAAATTTTAATTCTATGATCAAACGATCACTAGTCTCTTTTTGTATTCTTTTCGGATCTGTGATACAGGCTTTAGCCCAACTTCAACCCGGGTTTTCCCCAGAAGAATACCGGGATTTCTTGGGAATGACTGCCGGAAGTGTGAAGGACACCGCTTTTACCAGAGGGATACCTCAAAATCCGAAATTCAGCCTGATCTATGAATCCCCATTGGTGGGCTTGGAAAATAAATGGTATCTGTGGATCGAAGAAGGAAAAAAAACTGCCTGGTTTACTATAAGGGGGACTGCCAATAATCCAACTTCCTGGCTTGCCAACTTCTATGCGGCGATGATTCCCGCCAAAGGAAGCCTTAAAATCAGAGATGATTATCAATTCAATTATCAATTTGCTGAGTATCCCAAGGCTGCCGTGCATGTTGGGTGGACCTTATCCACCGGTGCATTGGCTGAAACTTTGGTCCCCAAAATAGACTCTTTATATCAGGCAGGGTTTCGGGATTTTATGATTTCGGGGCATAGTCAAGGTGGGGCAATTGCTTACCTGATGACCGCACATCTTCATCAGCTTAAGAAAGAGGGACGCTGGGATGATCACATTAGGATCAAAACCTATGCAAGTGCCGCCCCAAAACCAGGCAATCTGTTTTTTGCCTACCATTATGAATTTATCACCCAAGGAGGTTGGGCTTTCAACGTGGTCAATGCTTCAGATTGGGTACCCGAAGTACCTTTTTCCATCCAAACAGTCAATGATTTCAATATGGTAAATCCTTTTTCAGATGCTTCCGAGTTTATCAAAGAACAGAAGTTTCCACAAAAACTGGTTTTTAAAAAGGTCTACAACAAACTCAATAAACCAACCCAAAAGGCTCAGAAGAACTTTGAAAAATTCCTGGGAAAATACGCAGGAAAGCAAGTTCTAAAAACCTTGCCTGAATATCAGTCTCCCAGTTATTTCCAGAGTAATCATTTTACCCGAACGGGTAATTTTATCGTACTTCAGCCAACTGACTCTTATCGAAAAATTTTCCCAGATGATAAAGAAAAGGTCTTTCTTCACCACGGATTGAGACCTTACTACTTTTTGCTAAAGGAGCAGTTTGATTTGGAGTGATTTGGTCTTCTGCGAGTTATAACTTTCCCAAAGTTTATACCCTTGGAAAAGTTTTGGAAATCCTGCTTAAATTATACCCTTCTCCGGATGCTTTCCGGTGACGGTTCTTCCAAAGGCTTTCATCTCCTCTATTTGCCCGTCCATATCTCCATTTGGATAAATGCAGGGACCGATTCCAGCCTCCTTCTTTTTGTAGTCAAGATATCCCACCACTACTGGAACATTTGCTCCAAGTGCAATGTGATAAAACCCTGTCTTCCATTTTTTTACCGCACTCCTTGTTCCTTCCGGCGTTACCATCACGACAAGTTCATCCCTCTCATTCAGCATCTGAATCATCGCTTCGGTATAGGTTTGTTTTCTTCCGCCTGGGATTCTTTTTCGGTCGATCGGAATTGCTCCCAAACCTGAAAGCAGCCAACCCAGAGGCCCGATCATTACTTCCTTCTTGATGGTGAACCTTACGGGAATATCCATCAGGTAGAAAGCCGCCCGTGCATACAAAATATCCCAATTAGAAGTGTGGGGAATGGCGATCAAGACAGCCTTTTTCAATCCTTTCGGCCAATTGGCATTCAATTTCCAGCCCGTTATCCAGAAGATAAATCGGGAAAGTACTTTCATCATAGAGTTTCGGTTTTTTCTTTTTTGGGTTTGCTGATCAGGTCTTGCATGGAGGGGTTTTCTTCAAATACCTTCATCGTCTGATCGTATCCTGCCTGAAATAGCTCAGGCGCTTTTTTGATATCAAATACACCATATTTCCCCAATCCAGGTGCTTCGATAAAATAATCGCACTTCGATTTGCGACTGTAAACATTGAAATTCATCGTCATGATCACCGATCGCTCGATCAGATTTTTCATATTTCGGATGTTGCTTTCTTCAGGAAGATGGTTGCAATTGACTCCAATTACCACATCGCAGATACCTTCCAAAGGCTCAACAGGAAGATTATTCAAGACTCCTCCATCTACCAAATATTTATTTTCCAAGTGGATGGGTGCAAACATGCCGGGTATGCAGGACGAGGCCATGATGGGCTTGATCAGTTCACCCTCATCGAAATACACTACTTTTCCCTTTCGAATATCTGTTGCTGCTACCGCCAGAGGAGTCTTCAGCTTTGAAAAATCATCGTGTGGAAAATAGATTTTATACAAGTCCGCCAGACTCTCCATTTTCAAAATACCCTTCCAGGAGATAGCTGGCCGCATAAACCGGAAATAGTTAGTCTCGACAATGATCTTCATCACCTCCTCTGGATGATAGCCTTGGCAGTACATGGCACCGGCGATGGCACCGGCAGAACTTCCTGAAACTTTGGAAGGAGTGATTCCAAGTTCGTTGAGCGCTTTCAGCACTCCCAAATGAGAGATTCCACGTACCCCACCACCAGAAAGTGCCAAGCCGATTTTAGGTTTAGAGCTCATCTAGACGGAAAGTTTGATCAAGACGCACACCTTTTTCAGTCATCTTTACCGTGCAACATTCATTGACCGGGTCATGCTCCAGAAAAAGAACATAGTTTTCACGGGCAGCCTCTTCAAGAAATTTTTGCTTTTCACTCATGGTGATCAAAGGTCGGGTGTCGTAGCCCATCACGTAGGGCAAAGGGATATGTCCTACGGAAGGAAGCAAATCCGCCATAAATACTACCGTATATCCTTTATAGGAAATTTTTGGAAGCATTTGCTTGTCGGTATGCCCGTCTACGGTGATAAAATCAAAACCCGGAAAAAGTGATTTTTTATCTAACTCCACAAATTTCAACACCCCATGGTCCTGCATGGGTTGAATATTTTCTTCTAAAAAAGAAGCCTTTTCTCTCGGGTTAGGCACAGTAGCCCACTGCCAATGATCCGCATTGGACCAATAAGTAGCCCGCGGAAAGGTAAGTTCATACTGACCGTGTGAACCATAACGAATCCCTCCTCCGCAATGATCAAAATGCAGATGGGTCAAAAACATATCCGTAATGTCTGTGGGATGCACGCCTAGGTTTCGGAGACTTTGATCCAAAGAAGCCTCTCCATGCAGGTAATAGTGAGAAAAAAATTTGGCGTCCTGCTTATCTCCTATTCCATTGTCGATCAGAACCACCCGATCTCCATCTACTGCCAGCATGCAACGCATGGCCCAGGTGCAGAGGTTGTTTTCATCGGCTGGGTTGGTGCGGGACCAAAGTGTTTTTGGCACGACACCAAACATCGCCCCACCGTCCAATTTGAAAAACCCGGTATCTATCGTGTATAATTCCATGTTTGGTTATCCGAAGGGTTTAAAAACCAAAAGCAACCTTTCCCAGGGTGGACAGATTGCTTTTTGGTTTTTTTAAAAGGCTTGCGTTTCCGCTTTTTCAAATTTCTAACTACAAATCTTACTCTACTACCACGCCCATGGAGCAGAATTTTTCAATTCGCTGCTCAATTCGCTTTTCCGGCTTCATTTTATCGAGTTCTTTCAGGGCATTTACAATCACTTCTTTGATAGTTCGGGCCATCAGTTTCAGATCTTTGTGCGCTCCACCCAGTGGCTCGGGAATTATGTCGTCAACCAATCCATTGGCTTTCATGTCTTTGGCGGTCAACTTCAGGGCTTCAGCAGCTTGCTCTTTGTAGTCCCATGATCTCCATAGAATGGAGGAACAGGATTCTGGAGAAATTACAGAGTACCAAGTATTTTCCAACATATATACTTTATCCCCAATAGCAATACCCAAAGCACCTCCGGAAGCGCCTTCACCGATAATAATACAGATGACGGGCACTTTGAGCATAAACATCTCCTTCAGGTTTCTTGCGATTGCTTCACCTTGGCCTCTTTCCTCTGCTTCCAATCCCGGAAATGCTCCTGGAGTATCGATCAAGGTAACAATAGGTTTACCGAATTTCTCTGCCATCTTCATCAATCGAAGTGCTTTACGGTAACCTTCAGGATTGGCCATACCGAAGTTGCGTTCCTGTCTTTGTTTGGTGTTTCGGCCTTTTTGCTGTCCGATAAACATGACCGTACGACCATCGATATCTCCAAGCCCACCGACCATCGCTTTGTCGTCTTTCACGGTACGATCACCATGAAGCTCTATGAAGTCATTGGTGATTTCATAAATATAGTCAAGGGAATAAGGACGGTCCGCATGTCTGGAAAGCTGCACCCGCTGCCAGCGAGTGAGGTTGTCAAAAGTCTCTTTTTTCAAAGCCAGGATTTTTTCTTCTAAAGACTCAATATCACTGCTTAGATCAATATTTCGGCCTTTGGCCAAGTCTTTCATCTCCTGAAGTTTTTGCTCTAAATCAGCAATGGGTTTTTCGAATTCTAATACCATTTTGGTGATTTTTGGAAGAAGCAAAGATAAGGATAATCCCTGTTTGACAAACCCAAAATAAGGAACATGGGGCAACATAAATCCTTAAAATTATTGAACTGAAAAAGAATCAGATAGCCAAAAATGTAAAAAATATTGGCTTAGAATCTTGCATCAAACTATCAATTACCTACCTTTGCACCACTTCAAAAGCGAAGGTAAACGGAGTGGTAGTTCAGCTGGTTAGATGCTTGTCCCGATACATCGGGAAGGTCGCTAGTCAGGGTTCATCGTCCGAAAACAAACGGAGTGGTAGTTCAGCTGGTTAGAATGCCTGCCTGTCACGCAGGAGGTCGCGGGTTCGAGTCCCGTCCATTCCGCATTAAAGTAAAAAGCT
>NZ_QEIG01000013.1 GCF_014324365.1 Algoriphagus sp. AK58 | reverse complement strand
TTGACCTGACTTTTTGATTTTTGCTATAAGGATTAATCCAAAACGACCTCTTTAACACCACCTGGATAGGTGATTTCCAGTTTTTTGTCGCAATCTCCAAAGCCGTAGTCTACGGTGACCACAATGGACTGGTAGCTGAAGTTGATTTTCCCTTTATTAGGAATCCAAATGCCCGATTCTACACAGGATTGGGTGACAATGAGTGGGTCAGAGATAGCGGCAGTATAGGATGTTCCACCTCTGCTGGTTCCATTTCCAGTTCCTGTGACTGAGGCCTGATAGCCGGATGCAGTCAAGGAGACTTTCCTTATTTGATCAGTATTGAAGGTCGAGCTTCTTCCGTCGGTCCAGGTGATCTTTGCATTTTGAACCTTAACTGCTAGCGTGATTTCAAAATTTTGGAGGTTGATTCCTGTATTGGTAATGGTTCTTGTACCCTCTACTTTTAGTCCGTTGACTTCATAACCCTCGAAGGTAGTTACGACACTGGATCCAGGAATCAAGAAAGACCCTGTGTAGGTGAAAATCACCTTGCCTTTTCTGGTTACTCCGTTGGAAGTACATCCACTTCCAAAGTCTACGGTGATTTTTTTGGTGGCAGGGTCATGGGTAAGTTTTGCGGTAGGGCAAATGCTTCCATTCGAAATTGCTGTTACCCGAAAACCCAGTCCACTTGCTTCCATGGCGTTTAGGGTTAGATTATCAAGGTCCTCGAGTGCTGTGTTGACTTTGAATTCGTCTTCAACTAACGATAAGTCTGGTTCGGGGACGATGGCATCCGGATCTTTTTCGCAGGAAAATAAAATCAGCGAGAGCGCCATCCATAAGGCATAAAGCCTGAATAATGAGTTAATTTTCATAAGAAAATGGAATAAAAGTGAGCCTTAAATCTACTGCTTATTTTCAGGTTCTTTTTTAGAAGAATCTGGTTTTTTTGGCTTTCCCCCCACGCAGCCAATATTTTGAGTGAGGGGGATGTCATTGGGAAGAATCCCAAATCCTTCGCTCAAATCCCATTCAGTGGCCATTGGTTCTTCTGGCAGTTTTTTCTTTTTCATTTGCAGCCCTTTTTTCCTTAAAACGGCCAAGGATCTGAAAAAGGTTTTTTTGAAAAATATAACGTCAATTCCTGATTGGTCAGCAGACATTTTTCAAGCTCCTTTAGTATTCTTTTTTCATCTGGAAATTGGCCGATCAATACCAGTTCATTCATTCGGTCTCCAAAGTTTTTATGCCACTTGGATTCAATGAGCTTTTGGTTTTCGATGAATGAGGCATAGTGAATCCTTTGGTTGAAAGGCATAGACGCCCACCAAACTCCCATGGGTTCAGCTTTTAAGCTCCCTCCCGCTTGGGACCATGAAATGGCCTGATCTCTTCGGGAGGCGAGATAGAAGAGTCCTTTACTTCGAATGATCGTGGAAGGCCAAGATTCAGATACATATTTCCAAAACCGCTGTGGGTGGAAGGGTCTTCTATCACGGAATACAAAACTTTTTATTCCGTACTCCTCTGTTTCAGGTGTATGTACTTTGTTCAATTCCTCTTGCCAAGCCTCTGTTCCCTCCAATTCTGTAGTGTCGTAGAGACCGGTATTCAATATATGCTGAGGATCAATTCTTCCAAATTGCGTTTCAATGATGCGGGCTTTTGGATTCAATTTGGAAATAATAGCTTTCAATTCCCCAACCTGAGCAGGGCTGACCAGATCTGTTTTATTGAGGAGAATGACATTTGCAAATTCAATCTGATCGGTGAGAAGATTGACAATGGATCGTTGATCTTCCTCATCCTCATTAAGTCCTGAAGAAAAAACCGTCTCTCCACTCCCGAATTGATTTGGAAAATTAAAGGCGTCCACCACGGTGACCAAGGTATCCAGCCGGCTGAATTTTGATAAATCAATGCCTTTTTCTTCATCCACAAAGCTGAAGGTTTGAGCCACAGGAAGTGGCTCTGAGATTCCTGTACTTTCGATGAGCAAATAATCAAAGCGATTTTCGCTGGCCAGTTTTTCAATTTCTATCATCAAATCTTCCCTGAGTGTACAGCAAATACAGCCATTACTCATTTCGACCAATTTTTCTTCCGTTTTGGAAAGCGTGTTTCCTTTCGCGATCATTTGGGCATCGACATTGACCTCCCCCATGTCATTTACGATGACGGCTACTTTGATGCCTTCTTTATTGTGAAGCACGTGGTTTAACAACGTGGTTTTGCCTGCTCCTAAAAATCCACTTAGGACTGTAACAGGAAGTTTTTGAGAGTTTGTCATGGAAGGATATCTGCGTTTTGAATGATAAAGGTCATTTCCTCCACATCCTCAGAATTGAGTTGGAGAATTCCTCTCACTTTTATGATTTGGTCAAGTTTGAATCTTCGGTTTGGAGGATTTTTGAGATAGACCACGGCAATGGTCTCAGGACCAGCTGCTCCGCAAAAGAAGCATTCAGCCATGGGATATTTGGATAGAATCAAGGTCTTGGAAGGACTGGACGCTATTGGAATATGAAACCCCTGGAGTTCCACCGATTTGCCTTGGAGGGCGAGGAGTTCAGCACTGAATTGGGGGTAGTAGAAATACACCCCAAGTTTTTTATTAAACTTTTCCTGAAATGTAGTCTTTGCAAAAATGTCCCAAAGCCTGCTTGGGGAAGAAAAGGAAAGCAGTCCTAACGTTCCAAGTAAAATAATCAGAAAACCCGTTGCGGTGCGATTCCTATTATTCATGAGTTATCCAGCATTTGGCAAAACTAAGCCTTCCAACTTATAAATGCAACAATATTGCATTTATAAATTCTTCAACTGCATAGTGCTTTGGCTATCTTTGTTCATGTTTGAATTAGATTTTGGAAGCGACCGGCTTGATAGCAAGCTTCAGGCGATTCGGAGTAAAGCCATCCGCTTAAGTAGCTTACGATTACTTGCTTTTTTTGTAATGGGTGCTTTTTTGATTTTAGGATTGTCGGATCATCCGCTTTGGTTGATTCCGGGAATAGCCATGGTTTGGCTTTTCATCTCACTCATACAAAAATTTAATTATGCCAAAGACCAAGAATCCATTTATCTGGCAATTGGGGAGATGGAGAATCGGAAAAAAGCACGCCAAAACCGTGAGCTAATCCATCTCGTGGACGGATCCGAATTTTCTAAGAAGTCTCATCCGTTTTCTGGAGATCTGGACTTGTTTGGTACTCATTCACTATTTCAATTGGTGAATCATACCACTTCCTCAGGTGGGAAAAAGAAATTGGCTCAACTTCTAGGATCAGATTTTTCTATCGATTTGGCCCAAAGCCGGGCTGAGGCAGTTTCCGAACTCATGCAAAAAACTGATTTCCTGAGATCCATGGAAGCTGTGGGCTTGGCTTTCCAAGAGCAAAATGGAAAAGGCAGTGCATGGAAAAGCTGGTTGGCACAGACTGAGGAGATTACTTTTTTGCACCGAATCTTGGCTTGGATAGGACCAACTGTAGGATTTTCCCTCTTGGTTTTGATCACCCTTGGATTGATCCCGCAGGCCATTTTGGGCATTTGGGTATTGATGGGCGTTTTGGCTTTGTCCTTGGTTTTTAAGCCCCTGAAGCTGGCTGCGGAAGTTATTCCCTCTTCAGCAGAGATGAAGGCCATGGCGATACGTACGAGAAGGGTTGAAGAGGAAGAATTTGCTTCTGAAATTTTATCAAAAGAAAAATCCAGGCTGTATTCTACCGGAAAAGCCGCGTCCCTACAAATCCGCGATCTGGATCGGCTTGGCCTTTGGGTTCAAAATCGCTTCAATCTGCTGTACCTTCCTTTGAACCTTTTGTTCTGGACTGATTTTTTTCTTTTTGTCAGTCTGGCCAGGTGGAAGCGAGCTGTAGCCGACTCTCTTCACTCTCTTCCTGAGAGTCTGGAGAATTGGGAGGTTTGGGTTTCCCTCGGCAGCTTTGAAGTAGAGGTAGGATATCCGGGAATAAGAAAATGGACGGAAGAAGAAGTTGTGTTGGCGGAAAATGCTATTCACCCTCTGCTCCACCCCAAAAACGCGATAGGCAATTCTATTTCATTTAGTCAAGATCAAAAGATAGTCTTACTGACTGGGGCAAATATGAGCGGTAAAACTACCTTCATGCGGACCCTAGGGATCAATGCGGTTTTGGTTAATCTTGGCCTTCGGCCTTTTGCAGACCTTTTTGTGATGGGGCCGATTCAGCTCTACACCAGTATGAGAAACTCGGATAACTTAGGGGAAAGTGTGAGTTCCTTCTATGCCGAACTAAACCGGATCAAAACGCTCATTCAAGGCTTGGAATCAGGAAAGCCTGTTTTTTTCCTTTTGGATGAAATCCTGAAAGGTACTAATACGCAAGATCGGATCTCGGGATCCAAAGCGCTGATTCATCAAATCCTCCAAACTCCGGGATTTGGAATTATCAGTACCCATGACATCGAATTGTCGGAATTGGGACAAAGTGAGGAAGGAGTCCACAATTTCTCATTTCACTCTGAAATCAGGGATGAAACGATTCATTTCGATTACAAACTCAAGAAAGGGCCTTGCCCAAGCTTTAATGCCCATAAGTTAATGGAGCTGATGGGGATCAGATTTGGAGAAAAGTAGGCCTTGGCACTTGGATTGGTCTATTGACTAGGAAAATCAATGGTTTAACTAAATCCAAAATGTCATGAGTTCATTACTGTATTTGATCGCGCTGGTTCTGATCATCGGCTGGTTACTTGGAGTATTCGTGTACAGTGTGGGAGGATTGATCCACATTTTGTTGGTCTTGGCCATTATTTCGATTCTGCTACGACTGATTCGTGGCGCCTGAAGGCATTAGCTGGTGGAAATCTCAGATTTAAAGTTTAATCTGTTAATTTTGGGCCAGCTATGACCCATACATCTCCCAATCTGATTTTAGGAGTACTTGGTGGAGGACAACTCGGCCGTATGCTGATCCAGTCCGCTATCAATTACAATCAAGATATACATATCCTCGATCCAGATCCCAATGCGCCTTGCAAAGACATTGCCCAGCATTTTCAGGTCGGTTCCTTAAAAGATTTCGATACGGTTTATTCTTTTGGCAAAAACTGCGACGTCATCACGGTAGAGATTGAGGCAGTCAATACCGATGCCTTGCAAAAGCTGGCCGATGAGGGCAAAAAAGTATTTCCCCAACCACACATTTTAAAGCTTATCCAAGATAAGCGCGAGCAAAAACAGTTTTATGCACAGCACGGGATTCCCACGGCTGATTTTGTGTTGACGGAAGATAAAGCTGATGTCCTTTCCAAGAGATCCTTTTTACCTGCTGTCAATAAGCTGGGAAAAGAAGGTTACGATGGCCGTGGAGTGCAGATTTTGAGGTCCGAAGCGGATTTGGGTCAGGCTTTTGATGCTCCTGGGCTGTTGGAAAAGCTGATCGATTTCGACAAAGAAATTGCTGTCACGGTAGCAAGAAATGAAAACGGGGAACTGATCGCCTATCCTGCGGTTGAGTGTGCGTTTCACCCCACCGCCAACTTGGTAGAATTTCTTTTTGCCCCAGCAGAGATTTCTTCCGAAGTAGAAGCCAAAGCTCAGAAAATTGCCAAAGAAGTAATACTGAGACTGGATATGGTCGGAATCTTGGCTGTGGAGATGTTTGTCACTCATTCCGGTGAAGTCCTAGTCAACGAAATCGCCCCCCGTCCTCACAACAGCGGTCACCATACCATCGAGGCTAATTTTACATCCCAGTTTGAGCAGCATCTGCGCTCAGTGATGAACTGGCCCTTAGGGGATCCGGGATTGAGATGCCCAGCTGCTATGATCAATCTGCTGGGTGAAGATGGATTTTCCGGCCCTGCGATCGTGGAGGGAAAAGAAGAAGCCATGGCTGAAAAAGGAGTGTACATTCACCTTTACGGCAAAAAATTAACCAAGCCATTCCGCAAAATGGGTCACGTGACCATACTGGATGAAAGTGTGGAGTCTCTCAAAGTCAAAGCCAACCGAATCAAAGAATTAATCAAAATAAAATCCATCTCATGAACCCACAGGTAGGAATCATCATGGGAAGTCAGTCAGACCTCCCCGTAATGGCAGAAGCCGCGCAGTTTCTCGAAGAACTCGGAATCGCTTACGAGCTTACCGTGGTAAGTGCTCATCGAACCCCCCAGCGGATGATCGACTATGCCGGTTCGGCACGCGAGCGAGGGATCAAAGTGATCATTGCAGGTGCGGGAGGTGCTGCGCATCTTCCGGGGATGGTGGCTTCCCTGACCAGTCTTCCCGTGATCGGAGTCCCTGTGTTGAGCTCTAATTCCATCGATGGATGGGATAGTATTTTGTCCATTTTGCAGATGCCAAGCGGGATTCCGGTGGCGACTGTGGCGCTGAATGGAGGGAAAAATGCCGGGATTTTGGCAGCTTCCATGATTGGTGCCTATGATGCAGAAGTCGGTAAAAAAATGGATGCTTTCAAAGCAGGTCTTCGCCAAAAAGTCGAAGAATCCGCCGCCCAGATTGAGGAAAAGGGCTGGAAAGCGGTGTTGAAGAAATGATCAATGGCCAATTTCAATGATCAATTTCCAAGGCTAATTTTATAATAGTCGAGCTATGGATTGGAACAAACCCGTCAAATTAAAATTTGGTGGTGAAGACTGGGAAATGCCCCTTTCCACCCTGCTATTGCTGATTTTTTTGACCCTGGTATTGATGCTTGGCGGAGCTTGGTTGGGTTTTCAGTTTGGTTCTGGTCAGTTATAACTCCCTGTGAAATTTTCCTATGAGCCGATTAGCGACCCTAATCGGCTCATTATTTTTATAATATTGAGCCGAATAAATCTGCTATTCAGCTCAAAAAATTGATACATTTGAGCCGAATAAGAATCTTAATCGGCTCATGAGCTACAATTGGCACCAGAAAGGCTGGCCGGAATTTCAGTTTACCCCGGGATTGATCGAGGATGTTCAGCTCAAATTCCTGCTGAAATCCGGTAAATCCAACGGGCAGTATGCTGGAGTTTCTTCCGAAAAAAAAGAACAACTTCTTGTGGATATTCTGTTGTCTGAAGCAATCAAGACTTCCGAGATCGAGGGAGAATTTCTCAGCCGAGCCGATGTGATGTCCTCGCTCAAAATGAATCTCGGCATTCACGAGGAGCAGCCCCGACTGGTCAAGGATCATCGTGCCAAAGGCATTGCCAAGCTGATGGTGGCTGTGCGACAATCCTGGCAGGAACCGCTTAGCAACACCCTACTTTTCTCCTGGCATGAGATGCTGATGGAAGGCAATCGCTACATCCAAGCCGGAAAATGGCGAAGTGGAACGGAACCCATGCAGGTGGTTTCTGGTACGATAGGAAAAGAAATCGTCCATTTCGAAGCACCTCCCTCTGACCAAGTTCCCATGGAAATGGATCGGTTCATCAAATGGTTTAATGCGACAGTTCCCGGTGGAACTAAGCAGATTTTAAATCCGATTTTACGGTCAGCATTGGTGCATTTGTACTTTGAGAGTATTCACCCTTTCGAGGATGGGAACGGACGAATCGGACGGGCATTAGCCGAAAAAGCACTCCATCAAGGAATAGAGCAACCGATTTTGATCAGTCTTTCTCAGGTTATTGAAGCCGAGCGAAATCAATATTACGAGCAACTCAAGCTGGCGCAGCACACGCTGAAGGTCGATCAGTGGATCATTTACTTTGCCGGGGTTGTGTTGAAAGCTCAGGAAAAAGTGGAGGAATTAATTGAATTTTCACTTCAGAAAACCCGGCTGTTTGACACTTTTCGGGACGAGCTAAATGAACGTGAACTGAAAGTACTAAACCGAATGCTGGAGGAAGGCCCCTCAGGTTTTGAAGGTGGAATGAATGCCAAAAAATACATGTTCCTCACCGGTGCTTCAAAAGCTACCGCAACCCGAGACCTTCAGCATTTGCGGGATTTGGGAATTTTTGTGGCAGAAGGCGGTGGGCGAAGTGTGCGGTATCAGGTGAATCTGAATCATTGAGAATTCTTATGCAAGAATTGAAGAAACCTTTTGAACGGAAATGGATTAGTATTAGAAATTCTGGGTAAATTCTTACTTCAACCAATTCAACTGTTAAAAATGAAACTCAATTTTTCAACATCAACGTTTTTCCTTACGAGCATTCTATTCTTGTCTTCCTTGACTCAAGGATTTGCTCAGTCTTCCTGGCAGTCTTCAGATTACCGAAAGGAAAACTATCGCAAGGTCGTCGTATTGGCAAAGACTAGCAACCCAGGTGCTAAAAGGCTCTTAGAGGATCAAACAGTGGCTGAACTTCAAGCCAACGGAATTCAGGCTATTCCTGCTTATTCCAACATTACAGAGCGGGATTTGGCCTCAGAAAATGCATTTATAGCCAAAGCTGATCAGCTAGAGGCAGATGCTCTTTTGGTGTATAACTTTGATCCATTAACCTCAGAATACAAGAATTCACCTTCCGTCAATGCCAATCTTGGAATTCCTGTTAGAGTCGGGATTTTCAGAGGCTTTTTGGGGACCAATGTCCCGATAGCAGGTGGTCCTAAGCAGGTTCAAAAGTTTTCTGGATCAGTTTCGTTTTACAATCGTCAGAGCACCGATATGCAATGGAACCTGGGAATTGGAGGAAAAATTGGTTCAGATCGGGCTAAGCTAGCGCGAAATATTTCAAAAAATGTCGTGAAAACAGCCCTGAGAGAAGGGATTCTATGAATCTCAAACTTTAAGGAAAGAGTTGCTTTTTGCTGAATTAGAGGCATCAGTAGTATTGATTCATTACTTTTAACCCATGAATCACCTGATCCAACTCCGTCATACGCTTCACCAATTTCCAGAAACCGCGCTTGAGGAAACCCAGACCGCAAGGCGGATTTTGGAGTTTTTTCGACCGCTTTCCCCAGATCAGATTTTAGAAAATCTGGGAGGTACCGGGCTGGCTTTTGTTTTTCGAGGAAAAAAACACGGAAAGCGACTGTTGTTTCGCTGCGAATTGGATGGGTTACCCATCGAGGATTTGAACCCAACTGATCACCAAAGTCAGATTCCCGGCAAAGGTCATCTTTGCGGACACGATGGGCATATGGCGATTTTGTGTGGTTTGGGAGAAAAACTCGCTCAAAATCGGCCCGAATCCGGGGAAGTCGTTTTGCTTTTTCAGCCTGCGGAAGAGACTGGTGATGGAGCAAGAGCGGTGCTTTCTGACTCCAGATTTGAGCAGATCAAACCCGATATTGCTTTTGCGTTGCATAATCTTCCCGGCTATCCTTTGCATCAGATTGTGATGAGAAAAGGAACTTTTGCAGCTGGAAGTACCGGAATGACAATTTACCTGACCGGTAAAACCTCCCATTCCGCCCACCCGGAAGCAGGCATCAATCCGGCAAATGCACTTGCCACACTCATTCAAGAATTGCCCAAGTTGCCTCAGGAAGCGAACGGCTTTGCTTTGCTGACTTTGATCCACGCGGAGTTAGGCAGCCTAGCTTTTGGTACCAGTGCAGGAAAGGGAAGCTTAAGTATGACCTTGCGGGCATTTGATCAGGAGGACTTGGACCACTTGATCGAAAGAGTAAAAGAGAAAGCCTCCGCAGTGGCTGAATCTGAACGTTTAAACTTGGAGTATTCTTTTGTGGAGCAATTTGCCGTATCGGTCAATGATCCGGATTTGTATTCCCTAGTCGAAAATGCAGCTACAAAATTGGGCTTAAGTCTAATTGAAAAACCAGAACCTTTTCGCTGGTCGGAGGATTTTGGCTTATTCTCTCAAGTCTGTCCTTCGTTTTTGTTTGGCTTGGGTGCAGGAGAAAACTGCCCCCAACTCCATGAAGGCACCTATGATTTTCCCGATGAGTTGATTGAGACGGGAGTGGAGATGTTTTGGGAGTTGGTAAAGGAGACCTGCTAGGTTTTCAAAACCTGGCAGGTCTGAAATGAATCTTTGAGAAATCGGTTAAGACCGGAACTTTTCCGCATCAGATTTTTTAGTTTGAAACTAATCTTATATTTTGATTTTCTAAATTCATATTCCCCTTTAGTTTTCTTATGCGAATTTTCCTCGTTTTTTTCTTGATTCTGAATTTTGCTTTTCATGCTTTTGCTCAGGATGAATTGATCAAGGATACGGATATCCCCGCTTTAAATCGGGAAATTGCCCGATTAGAGTCTGAGTACCAAAAGCAGAGAGAACGTCAATATTGGTCTTTGCCTCAGACGGTCGGGCATTATTTTGAGCTCAAAACTTCAGATCCTTCTCCCTTGATCCAGTTACTGGAGAATAATCCGGCCTTCGAAAGATTGATGGAAGAGTTTGCAAATCTTCAAATCGACCGTAATCTGTTAATTCTTGAAAACCGCTACATCAACTATAAAAACAAAGAAATCACCGAACTGAAGACCTTTGAAATCCGGAATAGTAGAAACCATTTGCTTTCCAATCAATACGATTCATTGATGACTTTTGGGGATTATCATTTCACAGTAAGGAATCACTATGGCACCAAGACCCCCGAGAAGATTTTTGGATTTTATCTGCCTCAGCCTCTCAAAAAAGAGCCCATACCCGAGCGATATGCCGATTGGCTGCGTTATGGGGAAACGCTCGTAGATGTCTCAGTTCCTGTGTTTTTTGAGAAAGATTCAGGTAATGAACAATTCATGATCAGAGAACGGAGCATTATTGACTCCTTGGTTTCCTATTTTGAAATCACTTCCGCTAAGCCTCAATATCCTGATGATAAGGCAAATTTGGAACAATTTTACCAGGCATCCAGTCTTTGGCAGGATCGAGTTTCCCTGTTGGCAGACAGTCTTTTCCTCCATGATTCAGCATTTAGGAATTTGCTTGAAGAAAGCCTGAATTATGCCGAGAAGGAGAAAGTCAGCAATGGCTATCTGGAAAATTTCACAGCACAATTCATTTCCAAAGAGCGAGCCTTGAATCTGATGAGGCAAAATCAACAGGTTGGAAGTTGCAGTTTTGACACCGGTCCTGAAAATCAACTTCGTCGGATAGCTGGTTTAGCTGCCGAGACGCACCAGTGGAACATTTTTATCCAGGCTTTTTTGAATATCATGAATGACCGGGCCTCGCGGGTTGCAAATAGTAATATTGCCTCTGCTTCCAGGAAAACCTACGCTGAAGAATTGACCAAATTGGACTTGGATCTTTTTAGGCTGCTACTAGGCATCAATTTCAGAATCTTGGTTGAGGAAGGAGACCAACACTATTCTGGATCGGGAGATAAAATCGCCCAGGCATTTGCATCGCTTTCAGAGGAGTACCAAGTCAGATTTGAAAACGAGCTTAGTAGCATTCTTTCGGATTCTACACTGGATGATTTTAATTCCTTACACTTCTACAATACCTTTTTGAATTATCAGTATTTCTTGCGGGAAACGTCGAGAGCAAAGGCAATAGGGCAGGTTATTCTTGAATTGGAAAAGAAGTTGCCTGCCTCCATCAGGGCGAGGATAGATAATCCACACATGGAGCTTTTTGAAGTCTTGCACAAGGAGCAAAAGGAGCTAGATCGGTTTGAGGTCCTTCGCTCTTCTGTGGCCAATATCATTTCCTCTGATTTCAGTGGAGACTGTTGGAATGCCACTTTGACGGAGAAAGGCAGTGATGGAAAAATCATCTACAACCTCACCATGTCTATGGAGGAAGGGATTACTCCACTGTCCAATTTTTTGGATCAAATGCCCGTGCTAAAAATGCGGGTAAGCGAACATGAGTTTCTCCGGAAGTTAATGGATCAAGATCCTGAGAACCGACTATATGTCAATTTTGTAACGGATCGATCTTTGGTGGATCGGAATGGTAGAATCACCTCCGAGATTCCGAATGAGATCAAAGAGAGTAAAGATTTCACCGACGTGATTTCGCTGCATATTCTCCATCCGAACAGGCGATTTGTACAGTATCTCTTATTCCAAGATCAGACGGTGCTGATGATGAAAATCCCTAAAGATTTTTCTATCCCAGGGTATGGTTTTGAGGACTTGGTAACCCAGCAGTTTGAAGGATTTTTGATCAGTGAATACTTCAGCTATAAGCTTTTTGATGAAAAAGGGAACATGCTAAACTGAATGTGTATTTTCTGATTTTTTTGGAAAAGAAAAGACCGGCTCATCACCGGTCTTACCAAATCAGAAACCAGAATATTCCGCCGGATACAGCAATCGCTGATCGTTTTTATTCATGATGTTTTGGTATTCCGGCATCACTTTCATTCGCTCCCAATCTGGGTCGGAGCGGAATTTATCCCAATGTGCATCGCGTGATTCCATATTGGAAAAAGTGGTCATATACATCAGATTAGGCATGGAGGCACCGGCAATCACTTCTCCGTAAAAGACCGGATTGAAGTCGAGCTTGGTGAAAATGTCCATTTCTCCTTCGTTAAACATCCTGACCTTTTGCTTGTAAAGCTTCTCAGTCGGAGACTCATAGCTCCTCAGTTCATACACCCGATCTTTTTTGGGTCCGGTTAGGTTGGACGCAGTAAACCTCGGATGTCCGGTGAAAGCCTGGAGAAAAGCTGTTTCGATCCTTTGGTAGGGAGGATTGTCAAAAGGGGCGTTGATGTAGGCAGATCCTGCGGTTTGGTAAATCTGGTCTTTAGCCAGCTTTCCTTCCATTTCGGAATATACCCCCATGGAAGAGTAAGGGATAAAGACATAAACTTTTTTACCGGCATCGGCTTGGGAAGCGATGGGCTTAAAGACCCCCACCTTGGCTATTCCGTTTCGGTGAAGGGCAGGCAGTAGCGCTTTTTCCAGGTAGGAGTCGATTTGACTTTCCTGGTTGGCATTCTCAATGTGGTAAATTCTCAGTTCGTAAAAGTCTCTATTTCCTTTTTGGGCAAAAAGACTTATAGAAAGGAAGGTCAGTAGTACGAGTGAAAACAGGTTTTTCAAATACATAATGCTAGGTTTTTAGGGTTTGAGGGGTTGATCTGATTTCCAATTTAGATTAAAAAGCCTTGGCTTCTATCCCATTCAAATAGGGCTTGGATCGATCAGGTAATTTTCACCCGATAATAGATGCCGGAGGGGAGGAGACCTGCCAGATTTTCAAAACCTGACAGGTCTAAATCCAAAAAAGCCCCGAAGGAATTTTCCCTCAGGGCTTTTTATCTTAATGGAATCAGCCAGAACTGATAGATATTTGAACTGGTTATCTCTATTGTCTTCGGTATCCCGTCTTCCAACTTCTTACTTCTTCTGCGCCTTTTTCATCGGATTGTCTCCGATAGAAGCGCCTCTTACTCCGCCTCCTCCTTTGAAGAGTTCAAATCGGGTCGGTTGATATTGTCTTGGCCAATAGTTGCTGTTTTCGTCGATATCGGCAGTCTCCCGCTTAGGATCCAGGACAAATCGAACCACTTCCTTTTGCTTGGCAAAAACCTTGGTTACCTGAGATTCATTTTTTCTCCAGATCTCGGCAGGAATCCGCTCGATTTCGGAGGTGCCGTCAGCATAGTGGAACTCAATGATCAATGGCATCACCAGACCGCCCACGTTTTTGAAGGTCATCTCGTAAAAGTTCATGTTGCTGTTTAGCAAAGCCTTCTCTTTTTCTGTCAGGTTAGCCATGAATTTTTTGTAAGCTTCTTCATCTTCGGGTGTCACCGTAAACGGATTGTAGCTGTTGTAGAAATCTCGGGTGGCCGGATCGGCTTCTACTACCGTCTGGGCTACATCTGTTTTATTAAATTCCTTAGAGATATAGGTTTCTTCGCGGTCAAATTCCTCCTTGGCAGCGGCCTTTTTCTGAGCAGGAGTACGGTTTTCCAACTTGTACCAGCTCACATTTTCGATGGAAATATCAACCGGCTCAGTACCGTAGAACCAACCTCTCCAGAACCAATCCAGATCCACGGCAGAGGCATCTTCCATGGTGCGGAAGAAGTCATCAGGAGTTGGGTGCTTAAACATCCACCTTCTCGAATATTCCTTGAACGCAAAGTCAAACAGCTCGCGGCCCATTACGGTCTCACGTAGAATATTTAGCGCAGTGGCAGGCTTGGCATAAGCATTAGCTCCAAATTGAATGATGTTTTCGGAGTTGGTCATGATCGGCTCGAGCAGGTGCTTTTCGCTTCTCATGTAGGGTACGATCTTATGTGCCGGACCTCTGCGAGATGGGTAATTTCGGTCCCACTCCTGCTCTGCCATAAACTGCATGAAGGTATTCAAGCCCTCATCCATCCAAGTCCACTGACGCTCATCAGAATTGACGATCATCGGGAAGAAGTTGTGGCCAACCTCGTGAATGATCACGGAGATCATGCCGTATTTGATCGCATCAGAGTAGGTTCCGTCAGCATCCGGACGGCCATAATTGAAGCAAATCATCGGGTATTCCATACCATTGCTTGCCTCTACGGAGATAGCAACCGGATAAGGATAGTCAAATGAGTGAGCCGAGTAAGATTTCAGGGTATGTGCCACTACTCGAGTAGAATACTGCTCCCAAAGAGGGTTGCCTTCTTTGCCATAATAGGACATGGCCATTACGTCTTTTCCTGCAAGCTTCACCGCCATGGCATCCCAGATAAACTTTCGGGAAGAAGTCCAGGCAAAATCACGCACATTTTCAGCTTTGAAAATCCAGGTCTTTTTTCCAGTAGCTTTTTTCTTTTCCAGCGCTTCAGCCTCAGCTTGCGTACGGATGATCACTGGCTTATCGTAGGTCTGCTTTGCCTTATTCCAGCGTTCGAGTTCGGTAGCAGAAAGCACTTCTTCCGGATTTTGAAGTACGCCAGTAGCACCGACCATGTGATCTGCAGGCACGGTGATCCGCACTTCGTAGTTACCAAAGGTCAAGGCAAATTCACCAGAACCGAGGAACTGCTTATTCTGCCAGCCTTCGAAGTCAGAGTACACCGCCATGCGTGGAAACCACTCGGCCATGGTGTAGAGGTAGTTGCCGTCTTTGGGGAAAAACTCATAACCCGGGCGTCCACCGATGAATCCTACACGGTCGTGGATATTAAAGCTCCAGTCGATGGAGAAGGAAAAGGTTTCCCCTGCTTTCAAAGGTTGAGGAAGGTCCACGCGCATCATCGTTTTGTTGATGGCAACGTTGAGGGGCTTACCAGAAGCGTCCTTGATAGAAAGGATTTTCAGATCGTAGTCTTCCGAATGCCAGAGAATTCCTTCGAGCTGACGCAAGCTCATGCGGGGAGTAATGCTGGATTCAGTCACTTTGGGGGTATCAGAATCCTTGCTTCTATTGTTCTGATCGAGTTGGATCCAGAGATAGGTCAGTTGATCTGGGGAGTTGTTGATGTAAGTGATTGTTTCGGAGCCTTTGATGGACTGATTGTCATCATTGAGCTCGACATCGATCACGTAGTTGGCTTGTTGCTGCCAATACATGTGTCCCGGAGCACCTGAGGCAGTACGGTACACGTTGGGCGTACGGAGCATGGTGCCAAGCTGCTCAAATCTAACCGCGTGGTTTTGCTCGGTATGCTGAGCAAGTGCAGGAGAAATTCCTGCCAACCCTATCGCTGCAATAGCCAGTAATTTTTTCATCATATACATTCAGGTCTAATCAGATTCTAAATAAGGAATTGGTAACCATAGAGAAAGCAATTCTGTTTTGGGTGGTAATTTTTTACCAAAATTTGGTCTCCAGCATCAGCATGCAGGCTATTCCCAAGACAAATGCGGAAACAATCAGCGTCCATTCTTTACGGTTTACCCCCGCCAGACTGAGCAAAGAGCTAAGCAGTAGATAGGAGGCAACGATTACAATTTGGCCTACTTCCAGACCAATGTTAAATGCCAAAAGGGGTTGGAAAATGGCAGCCTCTTTTCCCAAAAGCTCCTTGAGGTAGTTGGAAAATCCAAGCCCGTGAATCAATCCGAAGAAAACTGCAAAAAAGTAATTCAGCTGAACCCCCTTGCCGGAGCTTGGTTTTGGCTTGAAAATGGTGACCAAAGCCGTGATGGCAATCGTGACCGGAATCAGAAATTCAATGACATCAGAGCGTACCTGAATGATATTGAAGGTAGCCAAAGCCAGGGTCAGGGAATGTCCGATGGTAAAGGCAGTGACCAAAATCAGGATTTTAGCCCAATCTCTTGCCACATACACGGCACAAAGGGCAAGTACAAACAGGATGTGATCAAAACCGTTTATATCCAGAATGTGCTGTAGTCCTAATTTGAAGTAAAGTTCAAATGAAGTCATATTCGGGTGATGCTTCTAAAAGAGTTAATTTGCGGGCAATAATACAGGATAATTCTCACAAAAATCTAAATCTCTCTTCTAAATGCAACTTGTTTACATTTTCGTCATGGCTGCGTGGATGACCGGACTTCATCCCTTTTTTATCTCCCTGACCGAAATGCGGTACAATCCCGAAAGCAAGAAAATGGAGATTGCTCAGAAGATCTTTTGGGATGATTTAGAAGTGGCCTTGGGCAATGAGTTTAAGGAAAAAGTGGATTTTCTCAAGCCCAAGGATAAAGCCAAACTGGAAAGCCAAGTCAAAACCTACTTGCTCAAGCACAATCAGGTATGGGTCAATGGAAAATCGGTGACCCTGACTTACCTAGGCTATGAGGTGGAAGAGGACGCGGCATGGTTTTACCTGGAGTCATCCGTGGCAGAAATGCCTAAAAGTGTAGAGGTTCAAAATACCCTACTAATGAAGGACTTCGAAGGGCAACAGAACATCGTCCATGTCTACGCCCAATCGAAGTCGCCTCGCAGCCTGCTGTTGGGAGAGGGAAAAGAAAAGGGGAAGGTTGAGTTTTAGAGACAAGAGATTAGAGACAAGAAGCAAGACAAAAGCCGCCAGAAACTCAATTCTGGCGGCTTTTTAAATCGGACATCGGACACCCGACATCGGTCATTAAATCTTCTCAAAAATCCTTCTAAAGCTCGTCGCCTCGGCAATTCGACCATGAAGCTCAGCGATGGCAACACGTTCCTGCTCGGTGGTATCCCGATGACGGATGGTCACGGTATTATCTTCCAAAGTCTGATGATCCACGGCGATACAGAATGGCGTACCGATCAAATCCTGACGGGTATAACGCTTGCCAATCGATCCGGAATCTTCATAAATGATGTTGAAGTCGTATTTCAAGGCATCCACGATTTCCTGTGCTTTCTCTGGTAAGCCGTCTTTTTTTACGATCGGAAGAATGGCCGCCTTCACAGGGGCAATTGCCGGATGGAATTTCAGGTAAGTTCTGCTCTTTTCTTCCGTTTTCTCCTCTGTGTAAGCGTTGCAAAGCGTTAACAAGAACAAGCGATCTGCTCCGATCGAAGTCTCGATCACGTAGGGGATGTAATTTTGGTTGATCTCCGGATCGAAGTATTGCTGCTTTTTCTTGGAGTATTCTTGGTGCGATTTCAAGTCGAAATCTGTTCTGGAGTGGATTCCTTCCACTTCTTTGAATCCAAACGGAAACTCAAATTCGATATCCATGGCGGCATTGGCATAGTGAGCCAATTTCTCGTGGTCATGTTTGCGGAGCTTTGCCGCAGGCGTACCCAAAGCCAAATGCCATCTCATCCGCGTATCGGCCCACTTCTGATACCAGTCGAGCTCGGTACCAGGGCGAACGAAGAATTGCATCTCCATTTGCTCGAATTCACGCATTCTGAAGATAAATTGGCGCGCTACGATCTCGTTTCGGAAGGCTTTTCCAATTTGGGCGATACCGAAAGGAACTTTCATTCGGGCCGTTTTCTGCACATTCAGGAAGTTGACAAAAATACCTTGAGCCGTTTCAGGACGCAGGTAAATCGTAGATGCATCTTCGGCTACCGAACCTACTTGGGTAGAAAACATCAGGTTAAACTGACGGACATCGGTCCAGTTGGAGGTACCGGAGATCGGGCATTTGATGCCTTCATTAGTGATCAAATCGCGGACACCGGCTAGGTCTTCGGCTTCCAGCAATCTTGCTAGAGCAGCGGTCAGCGATCTTGCTTTTTCGACTTGGCCTTCATTTTCCAACTTGGCAGCGTGCTCTTCTACCAAGACATCGGCACGGTAGCGCTTTTTGCTGTCCTTGTTGTCGATCATGGGATCGTTGAAGGAGTCCACGTGACCGGAAGCTTTCCAAGTGGTGGGATGCATAAAAATCGCCGCGTCTATGCCGACAATGTTGTCGTGGACGCGAGTCATGGTTTCCCACCAGAGGCGCTTGAGGTTGTTTTTCAGTTCGACCCCATAAGCCCCGTAGTCATACACTGCCTGCAGGCCGTCGTAGATTTCCGAACTTGGGTACACAAAGCCATACTCTTTGGCATGGGAAATAATATCTTTCAATTGGGCGTTTTCGCCCGGGGTTTCTGTCTTTGCCATAGGCCGCAAAAATAAGGAAACAAATTGATTTCAAATGATGAACAAGAACAGGTAAAAAATGGATTAATTTATTTTTTTTCAAAAAAAAACCACAATCCTTGTGGAAATGTGGGCAAAAGGCGCATTTGGTCAAAACTATCTAAAGGTGTATTTGAATCCGATTCCTCCCCTGAGATAGCCATCATGATTATCTGCGAAGACCGGAGCAGCTTCGATAAGGAATCCAAAATTCTTGTTGTCAAAAGGCTTGATCAGTACACCAAATGGAATCGCGAGATAAACATCATCGTGATCATGTTTATGATTTCGGTGGTGGTCACCAAACAGACCAAGCCCAAATCCGAAATAGGCATTCACTTCACTTTTACGGACAAAATTGTATCCCCCCATCAGCTCAAGCCCAAGGTCATCACCTAAACCTAGACGACCCTCACCAAAGAATTCCTTGTCTGTGTCGGAACCGACAGTGATGAAAGTCCGGGTGTTTTGAAAATTTATACCGGCGCTTACCTGAGCTTCGGCCAGTGTAACAATTCCCATGAAAAGGAATAATGAGAAAAGAAGCTTTTTCATAATAGCTAAATGTAAAATTGGTTTCAATTTGTCGTTTGACAAACTTCAAGCCAATCCATCCTACCATTTACCTTCTTCTCTGGAGATTTTTCTTCCTTCTTTGGCGGACTTGAATGAGGATTCAATCAGTTTCAATACCGAAGTAGCCTGATCCAAAGTGACTTCCAGATTGGCTTTGCCAAGAATGGCGTCTGCTATATTTTGATAAAAAATCCGATAGTCACCACGCTCGGTAGGCAATGAGCGGGTTTCGTTTTCCAGGTATAGTTTTCCCCATCGCTCCTCAGGATCCACACCCCAATCTGTGCCTTCAGGCTTTCGACCATCTTTGAAAGCCTGTTCCTGTACGTCTAGGAAATACTTCTGGTAGCTTCCTTTTTCTCCCAAAAGGAGAAATTTTGGGGTGGTCACATTGACCAAAACGCCAGCCGTTACCCTTGCTTTGAAGCCAGGATAAAAAAGTGAAATATCGAAGTAATCATCCGAAACAGCGTTAGTCCGCTGTTTTTGAATATCTGCGAAAATGCTTTCCGGAGCTCCAAAGAGCATTACAATCTGATCGATCAAATGAACCCCCAAGTCGTAGGTAATTCCATTTCCGGGCACCTCTTTTTCCCTCCAATTTTCTGATACTTGCGGTCTAAAGCGATCGAAATGCGACTCCAGATAAACCAGTCTTCCAAGCGTATTTTCAGACACCAATTTTTGTAATGTGCGGAAGTCACCGTCGTATCGTCGATTGTGGAAAATACTGCAAATCAATCCCTTTTCGCTGGCTATACTTTCAAGCTCTTCCGCTTCCCAAGAATTTACCGTCACCGGTTTATCTACCACCACATGTTTTCCTGCCAGTAGGCACTGTTTGGCCATAGGGAAATGAAACTCATTGGGAGTAGTAATGCAGACTAAATCCACAAGATCTGACTCCAAAAGCTCTTCCAAACTTCTGAACGTCCTCACCTTGGGGAATTTTTCCTCACATCGGTTGCCGTGCCGTTCTACTACTGCCACAAAATCTAGGTCAGGGCAAATGTCGATTAGTGGTGCGTGCATTTTTTCGGCTACGGATCCGTAGCCGACAAGTGCTGTCCGAATGGTTGATTTCATACTGGAGTTTATAGATTCATCTCATTAACCTTGTGAACGAGATCCATTCGGGAATTAATCTGAAGTTTTTGATTGATGTTTTTTCGGTGAGTTTCTACCGTTTGGATGCTTAGGCTGAGGGTTTCGGCAATATCTTTATTGATCATTCCTTCGCTGATCATCTTGAGAATTTGTGTTTCTCTCCTTGATAGCCGATATTTTTCTCTGAATGCGTCAAAGAAAGGACTTTGATTGGCCTGTTGGATTACCCGCTCAAAGTTTTTCACATACCTGCCTTCATATACTTCGGTCACCGTAAAAATCAATTCGTCCGGGTCTGCATCCTTGAGGATAAAGGCATCAGCCCCATCTTTCATGGCTTCCTTGAAAATCTTCTCTTCATCATACATTGAAAGTACGATCACCTTGATGTGAGGATGATGTTTTTTACTGTGTTTGAGCACCCCAAAACCATCCACAATTGGCATATTGAGATCTGTGAGAACCACATCTACTTCCTTCTTATCCAAAAATTCCAGCAACTCTCTCCCGTTTGGGAAAACTCCAAGTACTTCAAATCCTGGATGTTCTTCAATCAGACCCTCCAATCCTTTTGCAAAGAGTTTGTGGTCATCTGCCAATGCGATTCGGATCATTCTTTAGGAAATTGGAAAGAGGTTAGTGGGATTAAGTATCTTTAAAAGCCTTTGAAAATAGGCCACTTTAACTAAAAAGGCAAATTTAATGTGATTTGGGTGCCTTTTCCGACGGTGGATGACAGAGAAAAACTGCCTCCGATGGTTTCCATCCGTTTTTTGAGATTGGTCATGCCACTACCTGAGGACTGAATTGAAGTGTCAAAACCATACCCATCATCGGTAATTTCGATTTTTCTGGAGGTTTCATTTTGGAAAACCCGAATCGAAATATGGGATGGGGAAGCATGTTTAATGGCATTGTTGAGACATTCCTGTATGACCCGGATCAACACCAGTTTTTTGTCTTTTGGAAGTTCGTTTAAGGAATGGTCAGAATCAAAAACGGTTTGGCAATACCCGGTAGATTCGATTCGTTGCAGTTGCTGTTTGATAAAGTCATCCAAGGTAATTTCTTCCACCCAATCCAGATTGAGAGTTTTGGAGAGTCCACGGACTTCTTTGATGATTTGATTGATGAATTCCTTGCCTTCAGCCTGCTTTTCCGGTTTGGCTGAGTTGAGATTGAGTTTTGCCAGAGATAGCAACTGACCGATATTATCATGCAGTTCCCGACCTACGTGGGCTAAGGTTTCCTGCTGGATTTCATTTTCTATATTCAGAATGGTTCTCTCGTACTCTGCTTTTAAATTGTCGATTTTCTGACGGTTTTGGACTTGACGCTGCCGATGGAGAACAACCATTGCGACGATGAAAGTCCCCATCAAGGCTGATAAAAATGTCCCAGATATGATCAAAAAGGTAAGTTGGCTGTCTTGTTCAAACATGTTGTAAGGGTTTCTTTTTTGAAAAATTCAAACTTCCTGCAGCCAATTTTAGCATGATACTGAGCAGAATCAAGAGGTAAAGCAACATGGTTAAGCTGGTCAAAGAATCAAAGAGTTTCTCATTATTTAAAGAAAGGTATTCATGAGATACATCTGAAAGGAATGCCAGACTGCTTTGGAAAAGAGTTAAGGTAATGAACCAAAAGATCCACATTTTTAAAGGATCATAATCTAGGTAATATTCGGAAGTGATCATGTCGATGAAAAACAGACCACAGGAAGCGATAATAATGGTGTTTCCTAGAAGGTAAATTATGGGCTGAAAGTGATGGATTGGTTCAATCCCAGTCCATTGAAGTCCTATGGAGATACCCAAAAAAGATACCCATAGCCCAGTAATAGTCTTCTGAAAAGACTTTCTTCTTACATACGGGTGTATAATCAAGAGAAAAAGAACTTTTGAGACATGGAAATTGAAAAGGTTATAAACCCAAAGATTCCAACCTTTGAAAGGCACGTCAAATAGCCATTCGTGTATTTTTTGGTTTAAAGCCTTGTAAGTATTGGTAATCGACGCTAGGTCTTCATAGAAAAAGACCAAAGCCAGTAAGAAGAAGGGAAGGTAATTTTCGCTTTTTACTTTTTTAGACGCTGGTAATACGATAAAAGAAATGATCCCCAATATTCCAATGATGTTGACTATAAGTATGTAGGGATTACCTAGGATCCTATTTATTAGCTCGGTAAACACTGCAATTCAACTAATTATTGACAATACGGGGGGCACATTTGCCCTTTGTTGTAATAAGCAGTGGTTCCATTGGCATCCGAAATATTACTCTGACCCATGTCAGAAGAAGCAGTTAAGACCAAGTTAATCCTTCCAACAAACTCGTCCGGATTCTCTGGATAGTATACTTTAGCTATGCTTTCGGTATATTCGGTAAAATAGATTTTGATTCCCTTCGCTTTTGGATCAGCCAATATTTCTTCCAAGGTTTCTCGATCAAAGAAAATCCAGTCGGTCTGATTATCTACATCACCCTTTTTACCTTTTGCTGCCTTGCCTTTTTTTACTTCCTGATCATATTTCGCCTTCATTTGATCGAAGTCTGTTTTGTTGATTTTCATAAGTTGCTGATAAAAGTTTGTTGGTTCATACTTTCTTTGAATCGAAAAGATACTGGTTAAAAACTTTTCCTGACAAAAAAAGGAGTGAGATTTCTCTCACTCCTTTTCCAAAGATCAACTTTTTAAAATTATGCTACTTTTTTGGTCTCTTTTCCGGCTCCTTCAGCTTCCAGTTCCTTCTTCATCAAGTCCACTACAATCGGAGTCGCAATGTAGATCGAAGAGAAAGTACCTACTGTGATACCGACAAATAGAGCGAAGGAGAAACCTCTCAATACCTCGCCACCAAACAAGAGAAGTACAATCACTACGATCAAGGTAGTGAAGGAGGTGATCAAGGTACGACCCAAAGTTTGATTGATCGAATCGTTGAACACTTTTACCAACTTGGTATTCCCGCGGTTTTCGATGTTTTCACGGATTCGGTCAAATACAATCACTGTATCGTTGATTGAGTAACCGATTACTGTCAAGATAGCGGCCACAAATACCTGATCGATTTCGAACGTAGCTCCGAATGCACTGGCAATCGCAAAAGCTGCAATCACAAACAACGTGTCATGAACCAGGGCGATAATAGAACCCAGGGAGAACTGCCACTTGCGGAATCTCAACAAGATGTACAGGAAGATGGCGATCAAGGCTGCGATCATCGCCTCAGCAGAAGAAGCTTTGATATCGTCTGCCACAGTAGCACCTACCTTGGAAGATCCTGTGATAGAGAATTGCTTATCGCCAAGCTGTTCGGCATTTTCCACATAAGAGAATCCTGTCACGGTTGCAATTCCTTCTTTTACTTTGTTTTCAACCTCTTTATTGGAGGCATCGTCGTCTTCATTGATCAAGTAGGAAGTGGTTACTTTCAAGACATTGCTGGCTCCGTAAGTTTTTACTTCTACCGATCCATCAAATTCACCATCCAATCCAACTTTCAAATCAGAGGGAACTACTGGCTCATCAAACGCTACTACATAAGAACGACCACCAGTGAAGTCCACACCGAACTTCAATCCATTGATAACGGCAATCGCTAAACCGATTACGATGATCGTTGAGGAGGTAATGTAAGCTACTTTTCTCTTGCTCAGGAAGTCGATATTAAGGCTGGAAAGCGCATTCTTGGCGAAAGGAGCGGAGAAATTGATGCTGCTCTTGTCACCTTTCTTGGTCATCCAGGATACGATCACTCGGGTGATAAACACGGAGGAGAAGAAAGAACAAGCGATACCGATCATCAATACAATTGCGAAACCTTTCACTGGACCTTGGCCTAAGGCATACAAAATGGCACCTGTCAAGAAGGTCGTCACGTTACCATCCAAAATAGCAGAAAATGCTTTGTTGTAACCGGCATTGATCGATGCCATCAATCCCACACCATTTCGAAGTTCTTCTTTGATACGCTCAAAAATCAACACGTTGGCGTCAATAGACATACCGATAGTCAAGACGATACCCGCAATACCCGGTAAGGTCAGAGCCGTACCCAACTGTGCCAAGATTCCGAGGATGAAGAAGATGTTGAATACCAAGGCTGCAATGGCTACCAAACCACCTTTAGAATAGTAGGCCACCATGAACAACACAACCAATACCAAGCCGGCAATCATGGAAATGATACCTTGGTTTTGAGCTTCTTTACCTAAAGTAGGTCCGATGATGCTTTCTTCTACGATTTGGGTAGGTGCAGGAAGAGAACCTGACTTTAGAATGTTCGCCAAATCTTGTGCTTCTAGCAGGGTGAAGTTACCGGAGATTTCAGACTGACCGTTAGGGATTTCACCGTTTACAACCGGTGCAGTGTACACGTAGTCGTCAAGGACCACCGCGATTCTTCTACCAACATTCTCAGAAGTGAGTTTTCTCCACTTTCGGGCACCTTCTGCATTCATTTGCATGGATACCGCTGGACGAGACGTCTGATCCAAAGTCTGCCGGGCATCAGTTACCACATCGCCTTCTAGAGGGGCTTGGTCAGTGCCTTTGTTCAGTTTGATCGCATAAAGCTCCAAGAGTTCAGTTCCGTCCTCTGCTTTGGTAGGCTTTACACCCCAAAGAAGTTTTAGATCTCTTGGTAAGAATGACTTGTATCGTTCATTTTTTAGGATTCTATTAATGATGACAGTATCTCTGACATCGTACACAAGTCCATAGTTTGCCTTCATCAAAGAGATCAAAGGAGAAACGCTGTTGTTGGGATTTAGCGGATCGATTTGTTCCAATTGCTTTTCCAACGCATTTCTCAGAGAATCTTCGGGAGAAAGGTTAGCTAGAGAATCAGCACTTGTAGAATCTGAAGCTACAGTTTGAGAAGGGGAAGCCTTTTGATCAGCTACCCAGGTAGTATTGATGGTCTCAATCGCTCCTCCATATTCATTCAATTCAAGCACTTCCCAGAATTGTAGTTTTGCCACCCCTTGGAGCAAGTTTCTTACACGCTCTTGGTTGTCAGCACCCGGAAGTTCGATCTGAATTCTTCCTGAACCGGCAATCCGCTGGATATTTGGCTGAGAAGTACCGAACCGGTCGATACGGGTTCTAAGGATATTAAAGGAACGGTCAATTGCGTTCTCTACCTCTGTGTCAATAATGGCTAAGATGTCTGCATCGGAAGATTCCAAGGAAATTCTTCCTCTGTTGGCAGCGGTAGCAAAGATGCTGCTGAGGTTTTTGCCTGGGTTATTGTTCTGCCAAGCAGAATAAAACAGGTCTACAAACTTTGCATTAGAGGTTTTAGCAGCCTCTCTTGCTTCATCCACAGATTTGTTGAAGGCTTCGTCTTTTGGATTGCCCGCGATTCCTTTTACGATTTCTACAGGAGAAACTTCCAAGGTTACATGCATACCGCCCTGAAGGTCAAGACCAAGTCCAAGTTCGGTCTCTTTTACTTCTTGGTAGGTGAAATCTGCCCCCAAGAAATTGTACACTGGCTGTCTCCAGACAGAGTCGAGGTAAGCTCTTCTTTTGGCAAAGTCTACATTGCCGGAGGCGTCAGTTGCATATTCAGTTGCTTTTTGCTGTACGCCATTGGATACTAATGTGAATGACAGGTAATACAGGCATAGCGCCGTAATAATCACCGTCAAAAACACAATGACACCTTTGTTTTGCATAAGGATAACTAGTTAATTGATAAATAAATACAGAGGATTTACCAGTCCGTAAAAGAACCGGGGTAAGGTATTAAGTGCCGAATTGCTAAGAAATCAGGGCCCTTTGGTAGAAATAATCCGCTCAAAAAGGATCTCAATCAGTTGATTGGGATAAAAAGCAGATACCGCCTGATGGGTAGGAATTTTGAATTCGAAGCTGAAAATCTGATAGATCAGATAAAGCACCGTGTCGGCAACATGCAATACAAAAGGTACTACTGCGTCTACCGCTACATTTAAAAATGTCTGATCAGGATTCTCAGAAGATTGTTCTGAACGAGGTTTTTCTTGATTATCGGGGAGATACTCAACCCCGGATACAAACAGGCAAAATAGCAAAGCCATCAAGACAGAGAATCTCTGCCGAAACATGGTGCTATTTAAAATTCTGTTTTTCATGAGCGGCAAATATAGACAATATTTGAAATTCAAGTCTTTCCGCCTGATTTTTTTGCTCAGGTGTGAGATTTTGCCCGAAGGTAAGTTCGGATCACATCGAGTGCACGATCAAAGCTTTGGTTGTTGGGCACAATCAAATCCGCTTCACTTTTGAAAGGCTCAATGTACTTTTCATAGGTAGGCATCACATGCATTTCATAGCGATAGAGTACATCGTCCAGATCATACCCTCGCTCCACTTTGTCCCGGATGATTCTACGTTTGAGTTTGATGTGGTCTTTGGCATCGATAAAAATCTTCAGGTCCAAGAGATCAGCCAATTCAGGATAATACAAGACAAAAATACCTTCAACCACCACCACGGGGGCAGGGGCGAAAGTCAGCAGTTTTGGCTTTTTGGCGGCATTGTTGAATGTATATTCTTCCCTGAAAACTGTTTCACCATCCTGAATTTTTCGGATGTCATTTGCGTACTGCTCAAAATCAATACTGAAGGGAGTATCGAAGTTATGAATTCCCTGTGCATCCACAGGTTGAAGATGCCGCGGCTTATAATAATTGTCTTGGGAAATAAGACAAACTTCTCCGGGATCAAAACTGCTGAGTAGACGTTCTAAAAACAAGGTTTTTCCAGAGGCTGAACCTCCCGTGATCCCGACGAT
Organism: Algoriphagus sp. AK58; assembly: GCF_014324365.1. GTDB lineage: Bacteria > Bacteroidota > Bacteroidia > Cytophagales > Cyclobacteriaceae > Algoriphagus. The sequence goes on along the minus strand of NZ_QEIG01000013.1, from coordinate 207,776 downwards.
GAATGGCTTTTTCATTGGCCCCAAAGTTAACTTATTTTTAGCTTGATCTCAGAATTTTCTATGGTTTAGAAATTCAATTAAGGCCTTTACCGCTTTTCCACGATGGGAAATTTCATTTTTCTCTCTCAGGGAAAGCTCAGCAAATGTTCTGTCAAAACCGACCAGCTTAAAAACAGGATCATAGCCAAACCCTCTTTCTCCAACTCGCTGAAGCAGAATTTCGCCCTCGGCAATCCCTTCAAATTGATATTCTTTCTCTTCCAAAATCAAGGCGATAACGGTCCGGAATCGTGCTTTTCGGTTTGTTTTACCCTCCAATTTCTTCAATAGCAAGTCAATATTCCGCTCATCGCTTCGTGGCTCTCCGGCAAACCTGCCCGAGTACACTCCAGGAGCACCATCCAAAGCCTCCACTTCCAGGCCGGTATCATCCGCAAAGCAATCCACTCCAAAGTGCTCTTTCACGTAACGGGCCTTTTGAAAAGCATTGTGATCTAGGGTGTCACCGGTTTCCGGAAGTTCTTCTTCACAACCTATTTCCTGTAAGGAGACGAGTTCAAACTCTGGCCCAAGGGCGGCTTTTACTTCCTCGATTTTCTTTTGGTTGTTGGTAGCGAAGCAAATTTTCATGGAGATTCGGTTTTGACAAAAATGAAAAGTGTATGGCCCTTATCCAAACGTTTTTAATTATCCCGCAAGGGAGCCTTATTTTTTCCTCCTAAATTTCAGCCATGAAAAAGATCACGGTGTACTGCGGTTCCAAGAAGGGAATCAATTCGGTTTATGAAGCTGGCGTAAGGGCCTTAGCTCAGGAAATGATCAAACGGGATCATTCACTGGTCTATGGAGCCGGGCATGTGGGTTTGATGGGAGTGATTGCGGATGAGATGCTCGCTGCGGGCAAAGAAGTTTTGGGCATTATCCCCCAAAAACTAGTCGATCGGGAGGTTGCTCACAAAGGGTGCACAGAGCTGATCATTGTGGAGACGATGCGCGACCGGAAGTGGCTGATGGCCGAGCGGGGAGATGGATTTATTGCCATGCCGGGAGGAATCGGGACACTCGAAGAACTTTTTGAAATCATGACCCTCAATCAGCTTCACTACATCCAAAAGCCCTTGGCGCTTTATAATGTCAATGGGTACTATGACAAGCTGATCACCTTTCTCAATCATGCTATGGAGGAGGGATTTCTCTATCCCGAGCAGGAGGAAATGCTGATTATTTCCGATGATCCTTCGGACCTATTGGATCAAATGGCAGCGTATCAAGCTAGGAGACCGGCAGATTGGTAATGAAAAAGGAAGGTGTTTAGCCTTCCTTTTATGATGGTATTGAGTTTATATTACTAGTGGTGATAAAGCGGTTTAGACCCACCATTTGCCTCCTATTGACCTTTATTCCATCTTTTCCATTGTTACTTTTTGTGGGGCAAAAAGTAACCAAAAACCCTTGACACAGCAAAGCTCCAACCGCACAAGGCCAAACGCTGGCCCGCTGCTGTGTCGGCCCACGCGCCATTCAGAACAGAGTTTTGTAATCAAAAAGGATTTGAATCAGAAATGATAAGGCAAGGTTATGAATCTAAAAACTCTATCCAGACTCTTTTGGAAACCCAAATTTTTCTAATTCTGGATGACTATTACTCCCTCACCCAATTCACTTTTTCCCCAATCGGCTCGCGCTTTCCAGCAGGCCAGTTGTCCGTTGCTGGCTTGGCCACATAAAAGAAGCCCATCAGCATGTCTTCGCCTTCGAGTCCGAAATCCTCCCGAGCTTCTGCCCAGAACGTCGGTCCACCCGTACCCCAATAGCAGGCCAATCCGTGTGCGCAGGCAGTCAGGTACATATTCTGTACCGCCATAGCGGTTGCAGCAATTTCCTCCATTACCGGAATGCCAGATCCTTCGGTTCGCTTCATCAGGATGGCAATCACATGAGAAGCTTTGGTTGGATTTTCTTTAAACTTCTGGTAGGTCGCTTCGATGAATGGAGTACCGTTTTTCTCTGCTCGCATCTTGTACATCTCGGCCTGATAGTCACCAAATTTCTTTAGTCCTTCACCGGTGTATACAATAAATCTCCAAGGTTGGGTAAGCTTATGGGTAGGTGCCCAGTTGGCGTTTTCGAGCATTTCCTCGATGATGGAGTCGTCCACCGGGTCATTTTCTTTGAATTGGGCGACAAACATGGACCGACGTCCACGGATGATTTTGGAAACCTCTTCGGTATTGAATTCGGGTTTTTGCATGGTTTCTAATTTTTCTATTCAAGTCAATTTCGACTTGATTTTGTTCCGTGAAAAAATCTTTTATTTCAACATCCCCTCCAAAAACTTCCTCACATCCTTTGCTAGCGCATCGAAATCCTCTTGTCGGTTGTACATCATGTGGCCGGCTTCATAGTAGGTCATTTCGATTCGGTCCTGAGGGAAGTTGTGTCTTGCGAAAGTGTATTCCGCATCAAAGAACGGGGTGATCAGGTCATAGTACCCGTTGGCTACCAAGACTTTCATTCGTGTATTACGGTGCATGGCTTCGCTCAGAGCTCTTGCAGTGCTCACGTAGCTCGGCTCCCAATAGGCGCCATCGGGCACCGGCTTCCAGTTCCAGCTGCCACCCATGCCAGAAGCCGAAGTGAAATACGGCCGATCCAAAGTCACTTTCAAATCCCGCATCAGATAATCGTTGAAAACAGCCGTGTAGGCCGCACTGGTCATGTAGCTTGCTGGGTCACCCAAAACCGGACCTTCAGCAGCCTTGTCTGTCTCAGTAGCCAAATACCTGCCGTCTAAAGTCCCGATGGCTTTGCCTTCTTCGCGCAGCAATTCTTTTTTGAAGCGATGCATCAGGATTTGATTATCAGAGCGAAGGATATACGCCTTGTCCAATCCGGTGAAGTAAGCTAGTTTTTCGGCAATGGCTTCCTTTTGCGCTGGGGTTTGCTTTTCCCCGAGGAAAAGGGAAGTCAAATAATCTCCGTAGGCAAATTCTCTAGCCTCTTGGGCAAAAGCTTCGATCGTTTTTCCTTTTCCGGCTTTGCCGTGATACCAGGCGGTCACTGCTTGGGAGGGAAGATAGGTGAAAAAGGAGGTCAGGTTATCCGCCCAACTGGACGAACCCGCATAATCCAAAGCCTGAGAAATCAGAATGATTCCATTCAAGGCCATGGTTTGTCCGCCTTCCTCAAGGACCTCAGCCACTTTGGCGGCGCGGGTGGTTCCGAAGCTTTCGCCTGCCATAAATTTTGGTGCCTGCCATCTGCCATGTTGCGTCACCCAAGTCCGCATAAACTGCGCAACAGAAGCCGCATCCTCATTCAATCCCCAGAAATCGGAAGTCTTGCCCACACCTTCTACTTGGCTAAATCCAGTCCCGATCGGATCGATAAAGACTAGGTCGGTGAGATCCAAAAGTGCCTGAGTATTGTCCACAAACCGATAGGGTGCGGCACCATCATCGGTCTTGGCTTCCGAATCGGTTTTCACCACTTTGGGGCCAAAGAATCCCACATGCAGCCATATACTCGCTGAACCCGGACCTCCGTTGAAGATAAAGAGAACGGGCCTTTTGGAAGAATCCACGCCCTCGCGGATATACGAAGTCGACCAAAGTGCTCCCGTCACTTCTCCTTTGGAGTTTTTCAAAAAGGTCTCCCCAACAACCGCTTTGTAGGTGATTTTTTGACCATTGAATGTGCCTGAATGTGTGGTTTCAAACTTTTGAGGATCCCGGGGAACCCACTTGGATTCTGACTTTTCTTCTTGGGAAAAGGTGGAGAAGGAAATTAAAAAAGCGAGGGAAAAGAGTAAATAGTATTTCATGATTAATCGATAATTGCTTGAGAAATATATAGAAATACGGTTGAAATAGCTCCTCCTGCGGAGAATGAAATAAATTGAATACTGGACACCTTCCTCCCATTGAATGTACCAATGAGATTAGCACTCTGAAAATTCGCTAAGTCTATTTCAATTGTATTTCACGTTGCGAAGCAAAGGTTATTTCAACTGTATTTCGCGAAGTCTATTTCAAAAGAAGTTCTGTTTAATAATTGAACCCTAATTTTATTCCCCCATACCAATTCCTCGTCGGGGCAGGCTGATAGAATCGTCCCGCAAAGGCATTCAAGTCATTGCCCAAGGAATAGCTCTCATCCAATAGATTGTCCACTCCGACAAAAAGCTCTAGGTCAAAATTTCCAAGACTTTTCACCCAACCGGCCCTCAGATTAATCAAATTATAGGAGTCCTGATAGACCGTATTTGCATCGTTGAGAGGGATCTCATCCGTAAACTGGTGGGTAAAGTTGAGGTAAATTCCCGGTCTGGTTCTCAGGTCAACTCTGCTGACCAAGTTATGGGGAGGCACTCCGGTCAGGTCATTTCCAGAAAAGTCATTGGTTTGTTTTTTATAGTCGACAAAAGTGAAAAACTGCCCTGTGTAAGCTGTTCCGACCAAGAAGTCTTTGATGAAACCACTCGCATTTCTCAAGATCGCGTAATCCAAAGAAGCTTCAATTCCTTTTTGATCGGTCGAACCGGCATTTCGGAAGAGCACCACGCCATTTTCATTGGTGAAAGTGGTGATCGTTTCGTTTAGTTTGAGGTAGTAGGCGATCAGTTCGAGGTTAAACTTCTCTTTCCCCAGACGATAGCCCATCTCGTAATTCACACCTTTTTCAGCTTCCAAATCCAGATTCAAGCTTCCCTCGTTGGTTCGGACTTCATCGATCGTCGGTGGGGAAAACCCACTGCTGATCGAGCCATACACCGAGCTGAATGGATTTAATCGATAATTAAGCGCGACTCTTGGTACCACAATCGGGTCGAAGGTTCGGGTTTGAAGTCCTGTCGGTCCGCCAGCAGCATCGATTTGTCGGTCAATCTCGTAGCCGGAGAAGTTTTCACTAAGGCCCAAGGTAAAGAGCAACTTTTCGCTCAGATTGAGTTCTGCCTGCTGGAAAAAGAATCCCTGATATGTTCGAAGTTTGTCTGCAAAGCGAACCGTATCGGCCTTTCCTGCTCGGTTTCCAAAGTTTTGAGCATCGGTGATGGCATTTTGAAACTCAGCTCCTGCAATTAGTCGAAGTGCTTTTCCACCCAATTGGGTCTCATGGGTGAATTTAGTCCTAGCCCCATAGCCAAAGCCCAATTCCTTTTTGTAATCCAGAATGAATGGATTTTCGAAGTTGTTGGTGTTGAGGTAAATCGTCGTGTTATTGCTTGTTTTCTCCGAAAAGCGATACAAATGCCCCAAGGAAAGTAAAATCGCCTGTTGAGAAATGGAGCTGTTTTGAGCAACTGAACCCGGTCTTGCTTGCTTTGGGTTGGCGGTCACCTGGGCTTCATTTAGTGCTCCGGGAATCTGGTAATCCAAGTCTGAGATTAGCAATTGGGTGCGGATTTCCTGTTTTTCAGAAACCGGGAAAAACCCTCCCAACTGAAATACCTGCCGATCCACCGCCGAATGCTCCCGATACCCATCGGATTTTTGGCTGACAAAGGAAGCCTCGATTCCACCTTCTCCCATTTGCTGAGAAAGACCCAACCGAAAACGGGAAAGCCCGAAATCTCCAGCCAAAAAGTCGGTGGAAATTCTGTTTTCACTCAAGCTGGGCTGAGAGTATAGCGAAATCGCCCCGCCATTACCCGCTCCATAGATACTTCCAGAGGGTCCTTTGACCACTTCCGAAGTTCGGATATTGGACAAATCGAGCAGATTTAAAGCCGTAGTCCCATCCGGTGAAGTAAAAGGCACCTCATTCCAGTAGACTTTTACATTTCGAACTCCGAAGGGTGAACGAAGCGAACTCCCCCGTATAGACACCCGATAGCTGGCAGGCGCTCTTTCCTCAATGCGAACACCCGCCTTTTGATTGAAGGCATTGACGGGAGAAATCTCATTGAACCGGCTAAAATCTCGCTCCGATACGGTCACCACAGCAGCCGATTGCTCCAAAAGGGGACGCTCGGATTCAAATGCAGTTACCGTTACAGCAGAGAGATTGAGCACGGTTGAGATCAGCTGCACTTCAAATTCACCATTGGAAAAGGTTCTTTCCAAGGTCTCATAGCCTTCGAGGACAAAAGATATTTTCAGGTTTTCTCCGGGAAATGAGACTATTCCGGAAGAGTTGGTTCGGAGGATGGTTTTGTCAGCCTTGACGCGGACATTTTCCAAGGGAAGCCCAGAAATTTGATCGGTGATTTTGAGTTGGATTTGGGCTTGGAGACCGAGAGTAATTAAGAAAAAGAGAAGAGTAATTGCTTTTTTCATGGAGGAAAATTACAAGGAAAGACACTGACAAAAGCCGATTTTCTGCGCAAAGGTTTCCAAACTCAGTTACTGGTCAATTTTTGTTTTCGATTCCCAAGCAAAATCGGTAGGTTTTGAACTTAATTTTCCCTTTATGAAAAAGTATGTTTGGCCACTTTTAGCATTAGGCTTGAGTTTTTGTGCAGAAAAGGCCACCCTACCAGAACCCATTCTACCCATTCCGAACGAACGCCAAATCGCTTGGCAAGAGCTTCAGTATTATGGTTTCGTCCACTTCAATATGAATACCTTCTCCGATCGGGAGTGGGGCTTTGGGGATGAAAAACCGGAGCAGTTCAATCCCACTGCCCTCGATGCCAGACAATGGGCGAGAATCGCTAAGGAAGCGGGAATGAAAGGGCTGATCATTACGGCTAAGCACCATGATGGATTTGTCCTTTGGCCGTCGAAGTACACCGAGCATTCGGTGAAAAACAGTCCTTGGCGTGACGGAAAGGGCGATTTGATCCAAGAATTTGTGGACGCCTGTCGGGAATATGGACTCAAAGTTGGGATTTATTACTCCCCTTGGGACCGAAATCATCCCGACTACGGCAAGCCCGAATACATCACCTACATGCGCAATCAGCTGACGGAGTTATTGACCAACTACGGAGAAATCTACGAGGTCTGGTTTGATGGGGCCAATGGTGGAACAGGCTGGTATGGAGGAGCCAATGAAGAGCGTAAAGTGGATAAATTCAGCTATTACGACTGGCCGACCACGATCGAATTGGTGCGAACCCTTCAGCCCGGCGCCATGCTCTTTAGCGATGCAGGTCCGGATGTGCGTTGGGTGGGGAATGAGCATGGGTTTGCCTATGAAACCACTTGGTCCAACCTGATGAGGGATTCAGTCTATGCGGGCATGCCGGATTTTGACAAATGGGCTACTGGTCAGGAAAACGGGACCCATTGGGTGCCTGCAGAATCCGATGTGAGCATCCGTCCGGGATGGTATTACCATGCCTATGAGGATCACAAGGTGAAAACCTTACCCGAGTTGATGGAAATTTATTATAAAAGCATTGGTCAAAACAGCTCCCTGTTGATCAACTTCCCCGTCGATACCCGAGGTTTAATTCATGAAAAAGACGAAGAGGCTATCTTGAAGATGGCTGCCAAGGTCAAGGAAGACTTTGCGCTCAATCTGGCCAAAGACGCCTCCTTTTCCGCAAGTGCCGATCGAGGCATAGGATACACGGCAGATTTGCTCCAAGACGGGGATTTCAATACCTATTGGACCACACCGGATGGTCAGTTGCAGGCTTCCGTGGAGATGGATTTTGGAAAAACAGTTTCCTTCAATCGCCTGCTTATTCAAGAATTTGTCAATCTTGGGCAACGCGTGAAAGCTTTTTCCCTGGAAAAAGAAGTGAATGGCAACTGGGAAAAAATCGCAGAGGGTACGACCATCGGCTACAAGCGAATTTTGAGATTTGCGGATACGGAGGCCCAGAAAATCCGCATCAACTTCCTTGATGGGAAAGGAATTCCTGTGATTTCGGAAATTGGCGTTTATTCCGCACCTGCTTTGCTTTTTCCTCCTAAAATCACCCGAACCCCTGCTGGAAAAGTAACCATCGAAGCCGCAGAAAGCGACCTGGAAGTCTACTTTACGACGGATGGGTCAGCACCGAAAGCAGGCCAAAATGCTTATTCAGATGCGTTTGACCTCCCAGTGCCTGCTACCATTCAAGCTATTGCGGTAGATCCAAAAACCGGGAAAACTTCCGATCCTGCCCGAGTGGACTTTGACCTAGCCAAAGGCAGCTGGAAAGTGATATCATCCGACACACTTGCCATTCGCTCCATCGATGAGCTGGCTAATTCCTATTGGACCTCAAAAACCAATGACTTGACGATCGATCTGAGTCAGGAAGTGGAACTGAAAGGATTTACCTATCTGCCCATGCAGGCCCGATACCCGAGCGGATACATCGCGGATTATGCATTGGAGGTTAGTGGAGATGGGAAAAGCTGGAAGCGGGTCACCCAAGGAGAATTTTCCAATATCAAAAACAGCCCAATCGAGCAAATCATCAAATTCGATGCGACCAAAGCCCGATTTGTACGGTTGAAAGCCCTTCGGACGGTAGATGGTAATCTGGCAACGGTTGGGGAGTTTGGGGTCATCACCCGATAATCATAGCCTTATAAAATTCAGGTAGGGATTTTTCGATAAAATCCCTACTTTCTCCCCTCAATTGCTATAAACCCAATCTATCGCCTATACTTATGAACAGACGACATGCTTTGCGGCATATTGCGCTGATATCCGGAGGACTTGCCTTGATTCCTTCCTGCGACTTCAGCAAAGACGACATCCTCGCCGCGTACCAAAACCTGAAAGTCACCACCTCACAAAAAGCCCTTCTTGCAGCCATTTCCGATACCATCATTCCAGCTGGTGAAATCAAAGGAGCACTTGATCTCGAAGTGCCTGACTTTATTCTGGTGATGGTCAATGACTGCTTTACCAAGGAAAATCAGGAGAAATTTACGGCAGGTTTGACGGCTTTTCCGGATTATGTACAAAAGACAGCCGGAAAGAAATTCGAGGCCCTTTCCACCAAGGAGAAAGAAGAACTCATCCTCAACAGCACCAAACTCGAAGGTGATGACACGCCTGAGGGAAAAGAGCGGGGAAACATCGCCTACTTCCTCAATTCCACCAAGCGATTTACCATCCAAGGATACATGGCGTCCGAATACATCCAAACTGAAATAATTCCTTATTCCCTTATACCTGGCGAATACAATGGCGCCGTATTGATCACTGACCTACAAAAACCACGCATCAATGGCTAATCTGAATATCCGCAGCAAACAGGAACGAACCTACCAAGCCATCGTCATCGGTTCTGGCATCAGTGGGGGATGGGCTGCCAAGGAACTCTGTGACCTTGGAGTCAAAACCCTTATGCTGGAGCGAGGACGCAATGTGGAGCACATCAAGGATTATCCCACTACCAATATGCTTCCCTACGAATTCCCGCATCGGAATCAGATTCCTCAAGACATTCAGGAAGCCAATCCGGTGATCAGCCGATGTTATGCTTTCCGTGAGGATGCCATGCATTTTTTCGTAAAAGATACCGATCATCCTTACGTACAGGAGAAGCCTTTTGACTGGATTCGAGGCTATCAGGTAGGCGGAAAATCGCTTCTTTGGGCCAGACAGGTGCAGCGTTGGTCTGACTTTGATTTTGACGGGCCGGCACGAGATGGGTTTGCAGTCGATTGGCCGATTCGATACAAAGACATCGAAAAGTGGTACAGCCATGTAGAGAAATTTGCCGGAGTTTCAGGCTTTAAAGATGGAATCGCTCATCTTCCCGATGGGGAGTTTTTGCCGGGTTACGAGTTGAATGTGGTGGAAAAATACTTTGCGGAGCAGCTCAAAAAGCACTACGGCAATGACCGACACATGATCTCTGCCCGCTGTGCGCATATTCATGGCAATGCAGAATTTTACGCCCAGCAAGGTCGGGCCATGTGCCAAAACCGTAACCTCTGTCAGCGAGGGTGTCCGTTTGGAGGCTACTTCAGTTCCAATTCATCGACCATTCCTTGGGCTTTGAAAACGGGCAACTTGACCCTCCGACCTGATGCTGTGGTTCACTCCATCATTTATGATGAGGAAAAAGGGAAAGCGACCGGGGTACGCATCATCGACCGTTTGACCAAGGAAACAGAAGAATTCTATGCCGACGTCATCTTTGTGAATGCCGCAGCGCTGAATACCAATGCGATTTTGCTCAACTCGACATCCAATCGATTCCCGAATGGACTGGGGAATGATAATGGTCTGCTTGGCAAATACGTAGCTTTCCATAATTACAGAGCTAGAGTATCCGGAGAATACGAAGGACATTCCGAATTCACCACTTCTGGAGGTAGACCGACTAGCGGATATTTCCCAAGATTCCGAAACGTGTACAAGCAGGAGACAGACTTCCTCCGCGGGTATGCAGCGGGATTCTCTGCAAGTCGTGGGGTAGGTCCGGATACTAGTGGAATTGGCATGGACTTGAAAAACAGTCTGCTCAATCCGGATAAATATGGTCCTTGGAGAGTGGGTTCCCACATGATGGGCGAGACTATTCCAAAAGAAAGCAATTACGTTGCTTTGGACCCGAACTTGAAAGACGAATGGGGCATGCCTCAGCTCAAAATATCTGTTGACTACGACGATAACGATGAGAAAATGGTCAAAGACTACATCGAGCAGATGACGGAGATGTTTACCAAAGCAGGATTTACCAATATCCAATCCAGCGACAGCAAGCAAGCGCCGGGCTTGGATATTCACGAAATGGGCGGGGTACGTATGGGTAAGGATCCCAAAACTTCTTTGCTCAACGCAAACCATCAGTTGCATGCTGTTCCCAATGTTTACGTGACCGACGGGGCTTCCATGACTTCCACTGCGACCCAAAATCCATCCTTGACTTATATGGCTTTTGCGGCAAGAGCAGCGCATCATGCGGTGGCAGAAAGCAAAAAGTAAAGTCTGAAATCAGAAGTTAGAAATCAGAAAGCTGAAAAATGGCTCAAGTCGAGAGATTTGGGCTTTTTTGTTTTTAAAAAGGCAATTTCCCCAAATCCACATTGCCTCCGGATAGAATGATTCCGACTTTTTTACCGGCAAACCGTTCCTTATTTGCTAGTAAAGCCGCCAAAGGAACCGCACAGGAAGGTTCGATCACGATCTTCATTCGCTCATAGACCAGTCGCATAGCTTCGATGATCTGCGGGTCGGTGGCAAGCAGGATGTCATCTACGTACTTTTGGATCAATTCAAAATTCAACTTGCCTAGTGAAGTCAAGAGCCCGTCGGCGATGGTGTTTGGGCCCGTTTGCGGGATGATGTGACCGGCATGAAAAGAACGATAGGCATCGTCAGCACCTGCCGGTTCCCCTGCGATAACTTCGATCTCAGGATTTAGGTAATGGGCTGTCAAAGCTGTTCCCCCCAAAAGTCCGCCACCTCCTACCGGGGCCATGACAATATCGAGATCGGGTTGGTCTTCCAAAAGTTCGAGCGCGCAAGTGGCTTGTCCTTCGATCACATCCATGTAATCATAAGGAGGAATAAAGGTCGCTCCGGTTCGTGCTACGACTGCTTCGAGGGTTGTTTCCCTTGCTTTGAGGTTGGGTTCGCACTCGATGATTTCTCCTCCATAGCCTTTGACTGCTTTCTTTTTGATCTCGGGAGCATTGGAAGGCATCACGATGTAGGAAGGAATTCCTGCCACACTTGCGGCACGTGCTAGGGCGGCGGCATGATTACCGGAAGAGTGTGTCGCAACTCCTTTGGCTCTTTCCTCTGGGGACAGTTTCATCACTGCGTTGGCAGCTCCTCGGGCTTTGAAAGCACCGACTTTCTGGAAGTTTTCGCATTTAAAATAGATCTCGCAACCGGCAATATCATTGATCGCGGTAGAGGTCATGATTGGGGTGCGGTGGATAAACGACTGGATGCGGGCATGCGCCGCTCGGATATCAGAGAGGGTCGGGAAATTCATGGGTTAAAGATAGGGGAAGGGAAACAAAGTGGAAATACTGTTGAAATACAATCGAAATACACTTCGCTTCGCTTCGTGAAAAATTGAAAACCTGAGATTCAATCGGCTCAAAAACTTCAAAAAATTAGGTAAATACGGCTCAATATTATTAGGATTTGAGCCGTATTCCTTGCGACCATGAGCCGATCAAAACTATTTCACCCTGATTTATCGGGGTTTATTTCCATAGTATTTCAACTGTGTTTCCATTTATCCCTTCCACTTAAAGCTTTTCTCATCAATCGCGCGCATCGTGCATAGCACCCCGTCAAGGTGATCGTATTCGTGTTGGATCAATTCAGAGATCGCTCCGTCCACAGTCCAGCTTTGTTTTTCCCAGTTTTCATCCCAGTATTCCAGGGTCAGACTCTGGTGGCGCTTTACTTTCACCAGCAGATTGGGAAAACTCATGCAGTCGTCCCACAGCTCAAAAAGCTCTTCACTAAGCCCTTTTAGTTCGGGATTGAGAATGATGTAAGGCCGATCCAGATTGAGGTAAAACATCCGCTTCATAATGCCCAACTGAGGAGCCGCGATTCCTCTTCCAAACCCATACACCCGACGGATATCCTCCATGGCTTCATGAAGCTGTTGAGTCCATTCGGGAACCAAGGGAAGATCAGATTTTTGAACTGGTTCGCAGACTTCATAGAGTCGAGGATCGCCAAGTTTGAGAATGTCGTGGATGGTTTTCATGGTGCTAAAATAAATATGCTTTGCGAAACACATTAGAAATAAACCTCCCTTCGGTCGGTGAAATAAGTTAGAATGGTTTTTTCTCCTAAAAGGTGTATTGCAAAATATTTCGTCAGACGAAGGAGGACCTAATTCAATTGTATTTCTACCGTGTTTCAGCAGTAATTCCCTTACTTTTGCCCCATGAATTACCTTTCAGTTGAGAATCTCAGTAAGGCTTTCGGGGAACGGAAGCTTTTTTCAAATATTTCTTTCGGCATTTCCCAAGGACAGAAAATCGCCCTCGTCGGTATCAATGGCGCCGGCAAGTCCACCCTGATGAAAATCATCATGGGTCAGGAAATCCCCGATACCGGTCAGGTAGCTATCAACAACTCTGTGAAGATTGCCTATGTGCATCAGAATCCGGTGTTTGATTCCAACCTGACGATCTATCAGACCATCTTTGACCAAAGTAATTCGGAGGTCCTTCGAGTGATCGAGGACTACTACAAAGCCATGCTGGACTCCGAGCGTGGCATTGACAATTCGGCTCAAATGTCCAAGTTGTTTGAGAAAATGGACGCGCTGCAGGCATGGGATTTTGAGTACCAGGTGAAAGAAGTTCTGGGGAAATTGGGTCTTCACGATACCGAACTTCCCGTAGGCAACCTCTCCGGTGGTCAGCGAAAGCGGGTGGCTTTGGCCAAAGCCATTTTGGAAAAGCCGGACTTGCTCCTGCTGGACGAACCCACCAACCACCTCGACTTGGAGACCATCGAGTGGCTGGAAGATTACTTGGCCAAAGCCAATTTGTCCATTTTTATGGTCACGCACGACCGTTACTTTTTAGATAAAGTGACCAACGAAATTCTCGAACTTGATCAGGGAAAAATCCATCGGTACCAAGGTAATTACGGCTACTTTTTGGATAAGAAAGCTGAGAGACTTCAGATCGAAGATATTGAGATCGAAAAGGCCAAAAGCCTCTACAAAAAGGAGTTGGACTGGATTCGACGTCAACCTAAGGCCCGAGGCACCAAGGCCAAATACCGCGTGGATGCTTTCGAAGAAACCAAAGAAAAAGCCTTCACCAAGCGGGAAGAGCGGGATATTGAGTTGTCGGTATCAACCCAACGACTTGGAAATAAGATTCTTGAGATCGAGAAAATCAGCAAGTCCTTTGACGAAAAAACACTTGTCAAGGACTTTTCTTACATCTTCAAAAAGAAAGATCGGATCGGTATCGTCGGACCAAACGGTGCCGGAAAGACGACTTTTCTGAAAATGATCACCGGACTGCTTGATCCTGATTCAGGTAAAATTTCAGTCGGTCAAACCACTGCTTTCGGCTATTACCGTCAGGAAGAAGACCGTTTTGACGAGGAGAAGCGACTGATCGATGTGGTAAAAGAAGTGGCCGAAGTCGTCGTGCTGGACAAGGGGCAAACGATCACGGTGAGTCAGTTTTTGACCCAGTTTGGCTTTCCTCCCAAGCAACAATTCACCCCGATCGGTAAGATGAGTGGAGGAGAGAGACGCCGACTTCAGCTCCTGATGGTGTTGATTAAGAACCCCAACTTCCTGATCCTGGACGAACCAACCAACGATTTGGACTTGATGACCCTGAATATCCTGGAGGAATTTTTGGACACTTTTCCGGGCTGCCTGATCATCGTGTCGCACGACCGATACTTTATGGACCGATTGGTCGAGCACTTGTTTGTGTTTGAGGGAGAAGGGAAAATCAAGGATTTCCCGGGGAATTATACCGATTTCAGGGAGTGGGAGAAGGAGAATCAGCAGGAAGACCGAGGACAGAAGATCGAAGAGCCCAAGGTTGAGAAGCAAGAATCAAGAAGCGAGAAGCAAGAATCCGCGCCAAAAGTGAAAGCGAGCTTTAAGCAGAAGCAGGAATTCAAGAAGATCAACGAAAGCATTGCCAAGCTTGAAGTAGAAAAAGCCACCATCACTGACCAAATCTCTGCTGGCACCTCTGATGTCAATCAGTTGATGACCTGGACCAATCGCTTGCAAGCAATCGATGGCGAACTCGAGGAATTGGAACTGACTTGGTTGGAACTGAGTGAATTGGATGGGATAGCGGATTGAGGAAGCCTGTATTTCTCACAAAGCCTCAAAGAATGAAAAAAGACTTGCGATGAATCAAACCGATAATGGATGATTTTCAAATGATTTACCAATCTCTTAATCCCGTCTTTAATTAAAGCATCATTGAAATCAAGGAGTTGTCCTAATTTTAGTTTAGTCAGTCTTTACTAACCCCGAGCAGATTAAAAACTATCCTCCAAAGAAAATCTTCACTCTCAACCAAGAGAAAATCTGTAATACACACGATTGAAACCGGAAAAACGGAAATAACTCAAATGCAATGGGTAAAGATCAGTTAGAAGCAATGTGGGTTAAGGTTTTATATTTTGCGAAATGAATTTAATCGGAATGGAATTCTTCCCCATTATGGGAGAAAAATTGACCGCTGAAAACACCCTTCCTCTTGATTTTACAGCTGCCAATCAGGCCTTAGACGCTGTGAACCTAGGCGATACCGCTGAATTTGATCAGTTTGTATTTGCTCGGTTAAACAGCGCAGGGAAAACCTATGGCATCGGCGGTTATCTAGAGAATCGGGCAATTTACCGTCGGAGTGAAGTTTTTGCGACGGAATCAGCCGACTTCCGAAACATCCACCTGGGAGTCGATATTTGGACGGAGGCCGGAGCACCGGTTTTTGTTCCATATCCGGGAAAAATCCACAGTTTTCAGGACAATGTCGGCTTTGGCAATTACGGTCCGACCATCATTTTGGAGCATCAGATCGAGGGAAAAACACTGTATTCACTTTATGGACACCTTTTCCGAAAGGACTTGGAAGCTCTGAAAATTGGTCAGCGACTCGAAGCCGGAGAACTGCTTTGTCATGTAGGTCCTTTTCCCGAAAACGGGGATTGGCCACCTCACCTCCACTTTCAGCTGATGTGGGATTTGGGCGAAAATTGGGGAGATTATCCGGGCGTGGCGGCAGAAAAGGATTTGGAGTATTATCGGGGAAATTGCCCGGATCCGAATTGGGTTTTGGGTTGTGAGGTCTTAAACTAATTCGGAAATCCGATAGCTAATGGCCTCACTTTCTCGGATGAAATTCCGTCAGCACCTGTCGGAGGTAATCCCGATCTAAATGGGTGTAAATCTCTGTGGTGGTGATGCTTTCGTGGCCGAGCATTTCCTGCACCGCACGCAGGTCTGCCCCACCTTCGATCAGGTGCGTAGCAAAAGAATGCCGGAAGGTGTGTGGGCTGATGTTCTTTTTTACACCTGCTTGCTCAGCGGTCTTTTTGATGATCAGAAATATCATCACCCGAGTGAGTTTTTGACCTCGCCGGTTGAGAAACACATATTCCTCATGCCCTTTGGCGGGAGTCTGATGGACGCGAACCTGCTCTTGGTAAATTTTCAGGTAGCGTAAGGCATCCTTTCCGATTGGTACCAGGCGTTCCTTATTACCTTTACCCACCACTCTCAGAAATCCGATATCGGCAAAGACCTGGCTTTTCTTAAGCTCAACCAGCTCGCTGACACGTAAGCCAGAACTGTACAGCATTTCGAGTATGGCTCGATTGCGGTGGCCTTCGGGTTCACCGAGCGGAATGGCCTCCAGCAACTGCTCGATCTCGGGATAGCTCAGGGTATCGGGGAGTTTGCGCCCCAGCTTGGGTGCTTCGAGGAGTTGGGCAGGATCTTCCTTGATCCGGTCCTCATACATCAGAAAGCGGTAGAAGGCTTTGATCCCGGAGATAATCCGTGCTTGGGTGTAAGCCGAAATTTCCAAGGCAGCCAAGGTATTCACAAAGCGTCGGAGATGCTCCAGTTCGAGTTCGAGGGGGCTTTTTTGGGGAAACTCCTTTTCTGAAAAATCCGCCAACTTCTGCACATCGAGCGAGTAGGCTTCGATGGAGTTTTCACTCAGAGAGCGCTCCAGCTTAAGGTAATGACGGAATTGGCGAATCAGTTGGGGCCACATGGGATGAAAGAGAGTGGTGAAGTTGCAAAGTTGGTCTAACCTTACAACTAGTTACATTTCCAAAAGTACCAATAAGAACTATTACAAAAGAAGACTTACCACATAGACACATAGGGCCACATAGATTTTTCATTGATACTTTACTCTATGTTTTCTGTGTGTCTATGTGGTTTTTATTCAACTGTTTGGTATAGCCATCTTCCTTCATGTGATTGGAAAAGTTGAGGCAATTTCACCACCTCATAATTTTTTAAAAAGGATTCACCACATAGGCACATAAGTTCACATAGTTATATGGGTCTTTTTTCTATGTATTCTATGTGACTATGTGGTTTTTAAACTATTCTTTCTAAAGATGGGAAAAAAGGTTAAGTCAACTTTACCACCTTTTGAGAATATTCACCATATAGATACTTGGGGCACATAGATTTTTCATTGATGCTTTATTCTATGTTTTCTATGTGTCTATGAGGTTTAAAACCCTTATTGGCAAATCAAAAACTTTTAGGATCCAAACCCCTTTTTGACAAGTTTTATTTTGTTTTCAAAAATTTTCATTTCAGTTGTCATATAAATCCAGACGATTTCCGATTAAGTAGTGTACATGAACCGATCACAGCTCGAAACTTTTCTCCGTCAGCATCACCGGGAGGCCTTTCTTTGGGCCAGACAGTGCTGCGGATTTGATGGGGAACTGGCCAAGGATGTGATCCAGCTGGTGTACTTGAAGGTGCTCGAGGGAAAAGCCAAACTAAAAGCGGATGACCATCCGAAGACGTGGTTGTTTTCGGTGATTCGATTCACGGCGATGGATGAACTCCGTACCAAAGTAAAGTGGCTGACCGTGGAAATCGAGGAAGACATGGCTTGGGAGTCCGAACCCACAGAATCCGAAAGCCACGAGGACCTGATTCGACGACTACCCAAGATGCAGCAGGAAGTCTTGCTGATGGTCTTTTACCACGACATGACACTGGAAAAAGCTGCCAAAGTCCTTCAATTGCATATCGGAACCGTCAGAACCCACTACGATCGGGGGAAAAAGAAACTGAAAGAATGGATTATGGATAGAAATCGTAATTGCGGCAATGAGGACACTGCCTCGGGCTAGAGAATGGATTGAACACCGAAGATCCTTTGAGTGACCCAAGACCTCGAAGGAGGGACCCCTCCCAAATCGAAAAGAATCTGTGTACATCTGTGGATTTTTCTGCGAAAATCTACGGGAAAAAATAAAGAAATGAACATCGATAAAGACCCCGAACTACACGCCTTTTTCAAATCACTCAAGGAAAAAGACCAAGCTATACCCACTCCTGAATTCCCTGAAATGACCAAGCAACAAAGCTTTTCCTGGTGGATTCCTTTGGGTATCGCAGCCTCACTGGCTTTAGGATTTTTCCTTTGGCCAAGTGAAGAACCGGCTCCAGCACCTCCCACAGAGGTAATCATCATTACCCTGCAGGAAGATGAAAATCAAGAGCAGCAGATCGTGATCGAGGAAAAAACCTATCTCGACATTTGGGAATCGCCTACGGAGTCTCTTTTGGCGGAATATTGAAAAAGACTTTAGACATAAGATACAAGACAATCAAAACAAGAATTTAAATGATCAAACGAAGCCTTTTCCTACTCTTTTTCCTGACTTCTAGCCTGACTCAGGCTCAGGACATGTTTCAGGAATACCTATTCTCCGCCGACTTGGTGATGAAAAACCGGGACAGAATCTCCCTGACAGATGCCCAGGCCGAAAAAATCAAGAAAATCCACAGCACTAATGCCGCAGATTTCAGTACGCTGAAATGGGATCTGGATGCCGCCACCGAAAAGCTGAAAAAGCTCCTCGAACAACCCAAGCCCGATGTCGCGGCAGTTTCCAAACAAATGGATCTCGTCTTGAATCTGGAAAACCAGCTCAAGAAAAAACAGCTTTCTACTTTAGTAGCCATCAAAAGTGAACTTACCGAAGCCCAACAAAGCGACCTCAAAAAAACCAAGGTAATGGGTCGTGTGACCTCTTGGGAATATGCGCCAGGAGGAACAGCCACCAGTCTTTCCGTATCCACTCCACAGTACAGAATTGGAAAAGAATCGCCACAAGCCTCGTCTATTGATGAAACCCGTGTCTCTGGAAAAACTAATTCAAGGGTATATGTCCAAAGTTTGACTTCATCGGAAGCCAGCCCGGCTTATTACATAAAAAAGGACAATCATTACCTAAAAATCCCAAGTGCCAGCGAAATAAACCCCGACGATATCGAAGCGATCGAAGTATTGAAAGATGATAAAGCCATTGAAAAGTTTGGGCAGAATGGAAAAAACGGTGCAATCATCTTTACCCTAAAGGAAAAGAAAGAGGAAGCTCCCCTGGAAAATTAAGTACTCAATTGGTTAATTTTCAACTCAAAAAGGAAGGTCACTTGGCCTTCCTTTTTTTTATTATCCGCGGAAACCTACCTACCGTAGGCAGGTCTGTGTCTTTTTCTGCGAAAATCTGCGGGAAATAAATCAATCCAAAAATCTCCAACTCGCCTTGTGATTTTTATCCAAAGGCTTGCCGGTGACTTTCGCTCTCAGAATCTCGATCGGCATGGCGTTTTGGGTCATGATCAAATCATGGAATTGCTTCTCAGGCATTTTGCCGGAATCCACCATTTCCTTTCTCATGGAGTAGATTTCTAGGGCTCCTATCATGTAAGCGATTTGGTAGAGCGGTCCATAGCTTCCCTCGAAGGAGCGTCTCACCTCTGCCTCGGCATTGGCACGCTCGTGACCGACTTTGTCCACAAGCAGGTCGATGCATTGCTGAGGAGTCATTTTTCCCAAGTGATAATTCAAGGAGAAAATAATCCGTGCGCAGCGGTGCATTCTCCAAAAGAGCATGCCGACTTTGTCTTTGGCATCTCTCGGGAAGTTGCGATCCCACAGCACAAACTCCCAATACAAAGCCCAGCCCTCAGTCCAGAATGGCGTGCCGAAAGGTCGTCGATGCGTCATGTAGCGCTGATTCATAAACTGCTGCAGGTGGTGGCCCGGGATGAGTTCGTGCTGCACAGTAGCTCTTGAAAAGTGCGGATTATTGCCCCGCATAGACATCATCTTTTCCTCGTGACTCATCTCAGAGGTGGGGTAGGAAATTTGAATTACTTCACCTCCAAGGAAAAAAGGACTCACCCGCTGTCTTTCCGCAGAGATCATGCTGGTCCGCCAGGTTTCGATTGCCAGCGGTGGCACAGTCAGCCAGTCGTTTTTCACCATGAGGTCAATTGCCTCTTCTCCGAGTCTAGCCACTTCTTCCGGCCATGCTCCCGCTGGCAAATAGGTTTCCTTCACCATTTCCAAGGCTGCTTTCCAGTCATTGCCAAAACCCAGTTCGTTGGAGGCTTTCAGCATTTCCTTTTCGCACCAGGCAAATTGCTTCTCTGCCTCGGCGATCAGCTCTTCGGGAGAATAGGCGATCATTTCGAAGGCCAATTGCTTCTCCAACGCTTCCCTTCCAATCGGCTTCCCGATGATACCTGAGCCGTCGTCTTTAACTGAGTTGGTGTAGTGCTCGCGAAGGGCTTTTGCATAGGCTTTCATACTTGCGTCTAGTTTTTTCCAGGGCTCTGGCATCCACCAAGTGAAGGCTGGATCGTAGTCGTAGTAGAAATCATAGGCTTCTTTAACCACCCGATTGAGGCTTTCTACAGCTTGAGCAGCCAAGTCGGCCTGCTGCCAAGACGTATATTTGGAAGATGAGGCTAGGGCTTTGTGTTGGGCGGCCACGGCTTTAGCCACGGCATCCCAAGACGCAGCCAAGGCCTGAGCGTCCGGTTGCTTGGCACGGCGACGGGCTACCACAAAGTCTTCCAATGGCTTACCAAAAGCAACTACCGACTGAATAGCCATAAAATCCCGCTTTTCGAGGTCAAGCTCGGCGAGTTGCTTTTCGAGAAAATTGCGGAATAGGACGTAATCGATTTTCCCGTCTTCAGAGAGGGCTTCATAGTTTTGGGCTTGGAGGGTCTTGAGGTAGTCCTGATTGAAGGATTCCATTCGGGCAAAATACTCCGCTGATAACCGATTGGTGTACAGACGAGAAAGCGCCCCCCGATCCGCCTGATAGGTGGTGATCAGATTGGCCAGCTCGGTGGCTTCAGCCCACAAGGAGCCTAAAACGAGAAATACGAAAAGCGCTATTTTTTTCATAAGTTTTATTTTTCAAGAAAGCAGTAGAAGGAATATAAACATAGAATATTCTGGCTCTTTAAAAAACCACAAAATCCTCAATGGCTAAATTGGATTTCAAAAAGAAGAATAACACCACATAGGCACATAGAGACACATAGTTTTAGGAGGATTAGCCTATTTCTATGTGTCTATGCGGTTAAATAATATCAACAAAGTGAGCTATAGTATTTACTCACAAAGGTTTTTTGTCCGTGTTGGAATAAATTGGTCACATTGAAATTCAACAGGATTCCCTTTGGGATTTTTAGCAGGTTCATGTAGCTGATTGCTTGTGCTTCATGAATTGGCAAAAGTTCAGCCACCGCCTTCAGTTCTATCACAATTTGGTTTTCAACCAGGAAATCACATCTGAACAAACCTTGGACATGGTGCCCTTTGTACTCAATCGGTATTTCCAGTTCTTGTTGAAATGACAAGCCTCGCTCTGTTAATTCTATCTCCAAACAGGTTTGATACACACTTTCCAGCATTCCCGGCCCGATATGCTTGTGAACCTCAATGGCTGCCCCGATGATTTGATAGGAAAGCTCATCAATTTGTTTTCTTGTATTTCTCATAAAAATTATCGTTAAAAATCTTTGATCACTTTTCATTTAAAAATTTAAAAAAACAAGATTTCGATTGATTTCCAATGTATTGAAAGAAGGTCTTTAGGTCCCAGGGGAGCTGGATGCTCTTTTCTCTTTATCAATTACATAATTTAAAAATAAGGACTACCACATAGACACATAGGTTAGCATAGTTTCTAATAGGAAAACTCATTTCCTATTTTTTCTATGTGTCTATGTGGTTTTTAATGAAAATCACACTTTCTGTACATCGGTTTTTTTGGTTCCACTTAGCCACTTAAGTCTACACAGTTCTAAAATATTGTACTCATTTTTCTATGCTTTCTATTTGTCTATGTGGTCAATAAAAAATCTAGTGTCTTGAAAGAAGGTCAAAACCTAAACAGATACCCACCGGCATCTTTTAAGGAATTGGCTTTTCGGGTGGAGTCGGGAAAATTTGCTTTTAGGTAGTTTTCCCAAGGGCCGGGGTTTTCCAGATCGACGCTGATTTCCACCAATTTTTCAGGGGAAAAGGTATTCATGCCTCTCAGTCCATCGACCAAGCCGAGGTAACCATGTTGGGAAAATCGGTACACTTTAGCCCATCCTTGATCCGCACTTTTGGTCAATCCCAGGCTTTCCTCCACAAAGAGTTCGGCAGGCAACATATCCTTGTAATACAACCAAACCACCGATCCCTTAAACTGCAATTTTTCTCCATGACGCGTGGACTTTGGCTGCAACTCGTCCAGTTCAGGCATAAAGACTTCATTTTCCGGATGCTGAAAAAATGTCTCAAACTCCAAGAGATACCCCTCCGGATCCACTGCCACAAAACCGTCATGCGGACCTCCCGGATTTTGCTTGAGCGGATACTTGATGGTCACTTTTTGCTCTTGCAGATGGGCATACCATGCCTCCAACTGATCAGTAAGAAAAGCCAAAGCGACCGATTTGGATTCAGCTCCGGTATAGCCTGAATTGGCAATGGAATGAAGCGTCAAAAAAGAATCCCCGGCTATGAGAAATTTGGCCAAGCTGTCATTTTCCTGCACCAGTTCCAACCCGAGCGTAGTTTGGTAAAAGGCCTTTGCTTTAGCCAGATCCTTGTAAAACCACTTAAACTCCAGTCCTTGAATGCCAAAATCCTCCAGGTCCCTGAAGGAGCTGTTCTCGGCTAACAGGTCATTGATTCGCTCGGTTGGATAGCCTAATAACCTGCCAAATCTCCGGCTCAATTCCCTTTTTCTCTCAGCGGTGAGATTGTCTTTGGCCAACTCCTGCTTGAGATCTTCATAGGCTTTGAGCGTGTTTCCTTTGTAAAACAACACGACTTCCTTTCCTTCCACACTTGAGGCAGGAAACAAATCGGTCTGCACTAAGTCGGCTTCCCGATAGAAACTCACCCCGTATTTCTGACTGATGCGCTCCACCTCCGGCATAAAAAGATCCAACTCGGCCGAGGTCATCGGAGGACCTAGGGCTAGGGGTTTGACCCCAGATTTGACCATTTCGGCAAAGGATTCGATTTGCCCCGACTGCTTATCGAAGCTCCTTTGCTCGCAGGAATACAGAAAAAAGAGGTAAAGCAGGAGTAGTGGCGTAAGGAATTGTCTTTTCATCTGTTTATAATTTGTTTTTCATTGGTCAGATAGAATCTCGCATGGATTATAATCCTCCCTCTGTGTGTCGCTTGCGTCATGCTCGATTTCAGGTGATTATTATTTGATTTTCATTTGCCACATAGCCTGTCCCGATTTTTCATCGGGAGAATGCCCTAAATAATCATTCCCGTGTGTGAGACATTTTCACATGGGCATTTCATCATCAGTATAAAAGCCCAAGGTTGAGACAAGGTTTGAATTAGGAGAAAAAATCTCTTTTCCCGACAACCAATCTTGGAAAATCTGCATCTGACCTCTAGAACATGCATTAGTATGTTTTTATAAATCACCTTTAGAATCATTTGATTATCTTATCCTTCGCAAATTTTTGAGTACCGTTTTTTACCGATTAGAAAATAAATTCTCGAGTCCCATTATTACTTAACCCCAATCTTTCGACATGGAATTACTCATCAAAAATCTCTCAAAAACCTACTCCAACGGAGTGAAAGCACTCAATGATATTTCCCTGACTATTCCACAGGGGATGTTTGGACTTTTAGGCCCTAATGGTGCCGGAAAATCAACCCTGATGCGTACCATCGCCACTCTTCAGGATGCGGACTCTGGCAGTATTCAGCTGGACGGAATCGATGTACTGAAGGATAAACAATCCGTTCGTGAGCGTCTGGGCTACCTCCCACAGGATTTTGGCCTTTATCCCCGGATCAATGCCGAGACCATGCTCGATCACATTGCCCAAATGAAAGGCATCGGCAGCAAAAGTGACCGAAAAGAACTCGTTGCCTCTCTTTTACAAAAAGTGAATCTCTTCAAAGACCGAAAAAAAGGCCTCGGTACTTTTTCGGGCGGGATGCGTCAGCGATTTGGGATTGCGCAGGCTTTGGTGGGAAACCCGTCCCTGATCATCGTGGACGAACCTACCGCAGGTCTCGACCCTTCCGAGCGTAACCGTTTTTATAACCTGCTCTCCGAAATCGGAGAAAACACGATTGTGATTCTCTCCACACACATCGTCGAGGACGTGAATACCCTTTGCTCCAACATGGCCATCATCTGCTCGGGAGAGGTGCTCATGCAAGGCAAGCCAAAAGACGGACTCGCCATGGTACAGGGAAAAATCTATCAAAAAGCGATTGAAAAAAGTGAATTGGATCACTATCGAAAAGACTACCACGTGATCTCCACCAAGCTGATCGGAGGAAAGCTGAGCCTTCGCATCGAAAGCGAAGAAAGGCTGGGAAATGACTTTGAACCTGTAGCGGGAGATCTGGAAGATGTGTACTTCAGTGTGATTTCTAAAAAAGTGGATCCTATCACCATTTAATCGGAATCGTATGTTTAAGGACATCTTTCTATTTGAGCTAAAGTACCGCTTTAGCAGACCGGCGACTTACATCTATTTTGCCCTTTTGCTGATTGTGCCTCTTCTGCTTTTTGGATTTGGAAATACGCCGGCCTCCGAAAAAGTCTATCACAACTCTCCAATCGTGATCGCTAATTTTGAAATTTTGGTTTCTCTTTTCGGGATTCTGATTGCCTCTGCCATCATGGGGGTACCTATCTATCGGGATTTGGAGCATGGCACCGGTACCTTTCTCTTCAGCTACCCGATCAGCAAGTTTGGGTACTTTATGGGGCGTTTTTGGGGTTCCTTTGCCACCTTGCTTTTCATCAGTTTGGGTTCGCTTTTGGGGATTTATTTGGGAAGCGTACTGGGTCCGCTGTTCGGCACAGATGCAGAGCGATACGGCCCAAACGAGCTGATGAATTACCTCCATCCCTGGCTGACTTTGGTGCTTCCCAACCTTTGGCTGGCTGGAGCTTTGTTTTTTGCTTTGATCATTTTTACGCGCAATATCCGCTCGATCTACTCGGGAGGAATTGTGATTTTCATAGGATATCTGCTTGCCAATTTTTTGGCTCAGGATATTGAAAACAAGGACTTGGTTCAGCTGATTGATCCTTTTGGCTTGAATTCCTTTGATCTTCAAACACGTTACCTCACACCCTATGAGCAAAATACCTTTTTGCTCTCCGTCACCGGTAATCTTCTGCTAAACCGGGTACTTTGGACATGCGTGGGCTTGGCTTTTTTCATTGCCTCCTACTACCGATTCAGTTTCTCTTATTTTTTCCAAGCTTCCAGAAAAAGCAAAAAAGCCGAATCCACAAAAGAGGAATCTGTCATCACGGGGGCTTTCCGAAAGGTATTGCCGGACTTTTCTTCTTCTTACCAATGGCGATCCTTACAAACCCTCACCAAAATCGAAGTCCAAAATGTCCTCAAAGACATTTATTTCCGATCCATTTTGCTGGGTGGAATGATCTTTTTGGTGCTGGACTTCTGGATTGGAAATACCACCTACAGTGTTCCGATTTTGCCCTCGACCTCCTTTCTGATGGAGTACAAAGGGTACGATTACAACCTGTTTGTCTTCATCATCATTGTGTTTTTTACCGGGGAGGCCCTACATCGGGATCGCTCTACAGGGTACTCGATCATCAATGACACTTTTCCGGTCAAGGACGGAGTGGTGATTGCTTCCAAGTTTTTGGGGATGGCCTTTGTCTGCTTGGTGCTGACCTCCTTGCCGATTGTTGTTGGTCTGATTGTTCAGATTTTGAAAGGGTATTTCCTTTTTGATTTGCCCGTCTACTTGATCGACAGCTACCTGATTACCTTCCCCGATTACCTACAAATGGTCATGCTGGTGTTTGCTGTCCACTTGCTTGTCAACAACAAGTTTGCCGGCCATGCCGCGGCCATTGGGATTTGGGTGGTGATGATTGTGCTGAGAAGCTTTGCAGATTATAATTTCAACCTGTTTTTCTTCAGCTACAAGCCTGGGTACACTTGGAGTGACATGAACGGGCTGGGACACTTTGGCGATGCACTCGTTTGGTTCAATATTTATTGGACCTCATTTGGGATATTTCTGGTACTGTTTTTCAGTATTTTCTTCAGCAGAGGAACAGAAGATTCCTGGAAAAGCCGTTGGGCTACTGCCAAACGAAGACTTTCCTTGCCTTCCACCCGATTTGGATTTGCGTTTTTGGTCTTGGCATTGGTCACAGGTGCTTATATTTTCCAATCTGTGGTGTACCAAAATGACTATCGAACCGTAGAAGAGGGAAAACTCCGTCAAGTGGCCTATGAGCAACAACTCAAAAAATACGAGCGGATTCCTCAGCCCAAAGTCACCAAAATCAAGATAAAGGCAGACCTGTTTCCAATGGAGCGCGAAGCCTATTTTGAAGCGGAAGTTCAGTTGGTCAACAAGACCGAGTCAGCCATCGATTCGATTCACTTCAATTCCAGTGACTTGAGCGATTTTAAGGTCATCTATCAAGGCGATACGCTGCCTTACCGATTCCCACTGAACTATGAACCCTCAAAATTCCAGATTTTGGGAAAGAAGCAGGAGAAACACTGGTATCAGATCACCGCTTTGCCACAGCCGATGCAGCCTGGTGATACACTGAACCTGCTCATCGTCAGCAACAAGAAATATTCGGGCATCCCCAATTCAGGCTATGGAAGAGATATCGTCTATAATGGCACCTTCTTTTCTGGGGGAATCCCTACCATGGGCTATGATCCCAACAACGAAATGAACAGCGACGAGGACAGAAAGAAATACGGGCTCCCTCCCAAACCGGAAGACTTGCCGGAGCACCGAGATCCATACGGAGAATCTACCTTGCTGTTTGTCAATGACGCGGATCTGATTTCTTTTGAAGCCATTGTAAGCACGATCCCAAGTCAGATTGCTGTCGCACCGGGCTATTTGCAGCGGGAATGGGAGGAAAATGGCAGGCGTTACTTCCACTACATACAGGACACTCCGATTCAGGCTTTCTTCACTTTCGTGTCGGCTGAGTATGAAGTGCTCAAAGACAAGGCTGTGCTCCCGGATGGACAAGAAGTCAACATCGAGATCTTCCATCATCCCACACACATTTACAATCTGGACCGATTCCTAGCAGCCTACAAAGACGGCTTGACTTATTTTTCGGAGACCTATGGCAACTTCCAGTTTAGGCAAATGCGCCTCTTGGAGTTTCCTCGGTATGCAGGGTTTGCCCAATCGTTTCCTAACACCGTGCCTTTTTCGGAAAGTTTTGGCTGGGTGGCAGATTTCAAAAAACCGGACGATTTTGATTTTGTCTACTACGTGACTGCCCACGAACTGGCCCATCAGTGGTGGGGGCATCAGATTACACCGAATTATACCCGTGGATCCAACCTGATTTCGGAGGCTTTGGCGGAGTTTTCCGCCTTGATCCTTACCGAAAGAAGGTATGGAAAAGACAACATGAAGCGCTTCCTAAAAGAAGAACTGGATAATTACCTGAGAGGGAGGGCTACTGAAAGCAAAAAAGAAAACACCTTTATCAATTGCAATCGGGCCTATCAATGGTATTATAAAGGAAGTTTGATTTTGTATGGACTTCGGGACTTGATTGGTGCAGAGACGATGGATTCGGCTCTTTTTGCCTTCAATCAGGAATTTGGGCTGAAGGAAACTCCACCTTTTCCCGGGAGCTATGATTTGTACCGTCATCTGGAAGCAGTGACTCCTGATAGCGTCAAATACTACCTGGAGGACACCTGGAACAAAATCACCCTTTATGACAACAAAGCTGAAAGTGTTACGGCCAAAAAGATTGGAGAAGGTGAATATGAAGTCACGCTCAATCTTCGCTCCCAGAAACTCTATGCAGATGAGACCGGTAAGGAATCGAATGCGGATTACCAAGCCGACTACATCGATGTAGGCGTTTTTGCGGCAGAGGATAAGGACGAAAATGGCCGCACCCGAGTCAATCCGCTTTATATCCAAAAGCATAAGATCAAACCCGGTCAATCCACGATCACTGTCAAAATAAAGGGTGAACCCGTCAAGGCCGGCATCGATCCCTACAACAAGCTTATCGATCGCATTCCGGATGACAATACGATTTCAGTAGAAAGGCAGTAAGCTACCACCCAATCAAAAACTTCCAATAACAATAACCATGTCCATGAAAATCGGCATCTCTCTGGGTCTTGTGCTACTGGCACTTGGGCTCTTTGTTCTCTATACCTTTTGGAGTACGGGCTTCTTTCGAAAAATTGAAACCTACCATGAATTTGGAGGGATTGAGCAAACTATAGGTTTGCCCGGAGTGGAAGACATGGCTATTTCCCGCACGGACAGTTTTATGATCCTGTCCGTTGATGATCGAGCCAAAAGGCGCTCAGGCGAAAAAGGACTTCATGGCTTGTATTGGATGGACCTGAAGGATGCGCCTTTTACAGCGCATCCCATTCCCTTACCTTCCGAATTGGTGCTCTATCCTCATGGTATTAGCCTGATCGAGACCGGACCAAAGCAGTATCGGTTGGCTGTGATCAACCATGTAGAGGGAAAACATTCTATTGAGGTTTTCACTATCGATCAGGATACCGTGCGGTATAGCCACAGCCTAAGAGATCCCAAGTTAATCTCTCCAAATGACCTAGTATGGGTAGATGCTGATCGGTTTTACTACTCCAATGATCATGGCTCTACTTCTGACTTGGGAATTTTTGCAGAAAATTACCTTGGAGTAGCCAAAGCCAATGTGGGCTATTATGACGGAGAATCCTTTCGCATCGTGGCAGAAAACATGGCCTACCCCAATGGGCTGGTGTTGGATCAATCCGGAAAAAATCTTCTCGTGGCTTCTTCCAGACATTTCCTGATTCGGGTTTTTGAGATCCAAGAAAACGGAGATCTCACCTTCTTGGAAGACATTCCTACAGCCACAGGGGTAGATAACCTAGAGAGGGATGAAGAAGGAGGCATCTGGTCTGGAGCACATCCGGATTTGATGACTTTTTCGGCGTATGCAGCAGGTAAAAAAACCACTGCTCCTTCGGAGATTTTAAAAATCCACTTTTCTGATCAGCAGCTCAAACAGACTACAGTTTGGCTGGACAAAGGCGAAACCATGTCTGCCAGCTCAGTGGCCATTCCTTTCGGAGAGTATCTTTTTCTGGGCAATGTGATGGACTCTAAAATGATTGTCCTCAGGAAGGGAAAGTAATTTGATCAGGAACTGATGGCCCGCCACTCTTTGGGAGTTACTCCGCAAATTTTCTTAAAGCTACGGTTGAAATAGGCCAAATTTTCGAAACCAACACGATAGGCTATTTCAGAAATGGGCCAATCGCTTTCCTGCAACAGCTTTTGGGCTTCACTGATCCTAAGCTGAATCAAATATGCAGTGAAAGTTTTTCTTGTGCGGAGTTTAAAAAACCGGCAGAAAGCTTCCCTTGAGAGATTAGCTTTGCCTGCCACATCCTCAAGAGAAATGGGCTTGAAGCGGTTTTCCAGCAAAAACTGCATCACCCGGTCCATGCGGCTCCCGTCTTTCTCGGATAGGCCACGCATCAGACCCGATTCGTTTAACCGAACCAAATCCTCCCCAGCTTGATCTACCCAAGCCAATAATTGAAAGGCCAATTGAAACCGCTGCAGTCCCTCACTTGAGCCCAAAAGCCAAAAAAGTTCCTTGATCTGAGCGGCAGTCTTTCCCTGAATCTGGAAGCAAAGGCCCTCAAATCCACGAAATTTTTTCAGGGACTGAAGCTCGTCCAATTCAACGAGGGCATTTTCCAATGCTTGAAAATCAAAATAAATGGTATTGCCTTTCGATTTAAGCTGGGTGTCTTTTTCAAAAAACTCAGGATCGCTGCGAAAAACATGAGGTGCATTTTCTCCTAAAAAAAACACATCCCCGGCCTGAAATCTACCGACGTAATCCCCGCTAAGAAACTGCCCTTTCCCCTCCAAAATCACCGTTAACTGCAACTGAGGATGTTGATGCAGTTTGTCATAAAAATAGGCTCCCCGATCCTCTTGATAGCGAGCAAACTCACGTTGAGATTTTGGGATCTGAAAGGAAATGACTTTGGCCATGGTGCAAATAGTATCAGATTGAGTAAAAATAGATTCAAAATTTGACTAATCAGTCAATATCGTGTCAATATGAACTAATCCAGTGAAAGATTTTCCTATGGGCTTATTTTACTTTTGAATAAAAATCTTCCTGCCCTCTGTGGTTAAAATCAACAAACTATGAACTGGAAAGGCGTATTCCCCGCGGTCACGACCAAATTTCACGCAGACGGAAGTCTGGATATGGACCTGTTTTTCAAAAACCTGGACTTCCAGCTTGAATGCGGAGTTCATGGAATCATCCTTGGCGGTACATTAGGGGAAAGCTCCGTGCTTTCTCATGAGGAAAAAATCAAACTCACAAAAGAAACCGTCAACCACATCAACGGTCGGGTTCCGGTGATTTTAAACATAGCTGAAGGAGCTACACAAGACGCTCTCTTTTGGTCAAAAAAAGCAGAAGAATTAGGAGCTTCCGGACTGATGATTTTGCCTCCGATGCGCTATGCAGCAGATGCTCGCGAAGTAGTGACTTACTTCAAAACGGTCGCCAACTCCACCAAACTACCAATGATGATCTACAACAATCCGGTGGACTATAAGACCCTGGTGACCATCGACATGTTTGCCGAGTTGGCAGAGTGCGAAAACATCCAAGCCATCAAAGAATCTACCCGCGACATCTCCAATGTGACCCGAATGATCAACCGATTCGGCAATCGATATCAATTGCTTTGTGGAGTAGATACCCTGGCTATGGAGGAGTTGCTGATGGGTGCAGTTGGTTGGGTTGCTGGCTTGGTGTGTGCTTTTCCAAAGGAGACAGTGGCTGTTTATAACCTTATTCAAGAAGGCAAAATCGAAGAAGCACGTGAAATTTACCGTTGGTTCCTGCCTTTGCTGGAGCTCGACATTCACCCAAAACTCGTGCAATACATCAAGCTTGCCGAGCAGCATTGCGGCATCGGTTCTGAGCATGTCCGCGCTCCAAGATTGACTTTGATCGGGGAAGAAAGAGCGAGAATCGAGAAAATAATTACAGACGGATTGGCAAAAAGACCGAAATTGTAAAATAGACGCAAGAAGCTAGACATTAGACACAAGACTAATTGCTCTGGAGCTTCGCGAAGCTAATTTTACAATATTTCAATTTTACAATATTTCAATTCCCATGAACCTCGACAACCTTTTCAGTGCCGCCCAAGAGGCCTTTCTTTTCTACAAAAACCTTCCAGGAAAGGAGAAAGGAGCCTTTTTGGATACACTCGCGGATACCTTAGAAGCCCATCGCGCTGAAATCGTCCCCTTGGCGGTCAAGGAATCCAACCTGCCCGAAGGCCGGATCAACGGGGAATTGGGTAGAACCACGGGTCAAATCCGGCTTTTCTCCAATCTGGTAAAAGAAGGTTCTTGGGTAGAAGCGACCATCGATCCGGCCATGCCCGACCGCACACCGCTACCGAGAGCAGATATCCGCAGATTCTTGACGCCGCTAGGACCGGTAGTAGTCTTTGGGGCAAGCAATTTCCCATTGGCCTTTTCGACTGCCGGGGGAGATACGATTTCCGCTTTAGCAGCAGGCTGCCCTGTGATTTACAAAGCGCACCCAGCACATCCGGAGACTTCCAGAAAAGTCGCCGATTGCATCCATCAGGCCATTTTGAAATGCGGACTTCCTTCTGCGCTTTTCACTCATGTGGAAGGAGGAATTGCTGAGGGACAAGCCTTGGTCAAGCATCCGATGGCAAAAGCTGTCGCTTTCACAGGTTCTCATGCAGGTGGCATGGCACTTTTCCAACTCGCCAATCAGCGAGAGGAACCCATTCCTGTATATGCCGAAATGGGTTCAGTCAATCCAATTTTCTGCTTTCCTCAAAAACTGGAAAAAGAAAACGATGCCTTGGCAAAAGCCTTCATCGCTTCACTGACCCTAGGTGTAGGCCAGTTTTGCACCAATCCCGGGTTGATCTTTGTGCCGGAAAAACAGGCAAAAGTCTTTGAAAACGCCATTGCGGCCGAACTGAAAGACATTGCCGCCGCCCCCATGCTCCATCCGGGAATTGCTCAAGCGTATTACGATTCCATTCAGTTTTTGGAGTCGCGTGAAGAACTCCGCTGGGTGAAGGTGGCGGATCCCAAGCACCTGATCAACGGAAGTACAGCTTTGGCGGAAATTAAGGCAGCCGACTGGCTGAAGGACTCCCTTTTCCAAAAAGAAGTCTTTGGTGCCTTTGCTATAATGGTGGTGTACCAAAATGAAGACGAACTCTTGGAAATCGCCAAGCATCTTCACGGACAGTTGACCATCACCGTATGGGCGGATGCCGAGGAACTCCAAAACCAACTGTTTCTCATTAATCTCCTAGAAGAAAAGTGTGGCCGATTACTCTTCAAAGGTGTGCCTACCGGAGTAGAAGTCGGCTATGCCATGCAGCACGGAGGACCATTCCCTTCGACCACCGCTCCAAACAGTACTTCGGTTGGTGCTCATGCCATCAAGCGATTTGCCAGACCGATCGCTTTCCAGGATATGCCTCAAGACCTTCTTCCGGATGCCTTGAGAGACGATAATCCGCTTGGGATCTGGAGATTGGTGAATGGTGCTTACACTAAATAAAATGGGAATACCGTGGAAATACACTTCGTTTCGCTCAGTGAAATATGCTCTGCCCAGAATGGATTTCTAAAGTATTTCGTCCCGCTTGCGGGACTTATTTCTGGTGTATTTCAACAGTATTTCTCACTATAGTTTCAAACTTCGAATTTTAAATCTCAATGCCTTCTCGCCATACCTTTTCTTGCATCGATGCTCACACCTGCGGAAATCCCGTCCGGGTGGTTTCCGGTGGTGTCCCTTTTCTCAAAGGAAACACCATGTTGGAAAAGCGTCAATACTTCATGGAAAACCTAGACTGGATTCGCACGGGACTGATGTTTGAGCCTCGGGGCCACGACATGATGTCGGGCTCGATGCTGTTTCCTCCGCACGATCCGGAAAATGACTTCGCCATTCTCTTTATCGAGACTTCTGGCTGCCTGCCCATGTGTGGCCACGGCACCATCGGTACGATCACCATTGCCATTGAGGAGGGTTTGATTCATCCCAAAACCCCTGGCTTCCTAAGAATGGAAGCTCCAGCCGGATTGGTCTTAGTCGAGTACAAGCAGGAAGGGAAAAAAGTAAAGTCCGTGAAGCTGACCAACGTGAAAAGCTACCTCGCAGCAGAAAACCTGGAAATCGAAATTGAGGAGCTTGGCAAACTGACCGTGGATGTAGCCTATGGTGGCAATTTCTACTGCATCGTGGATCCACAGGAAAATTTCCCCGGTTTGGAGCATTTCAAAGCGGAGCAATTGATCTCCATGGCACGAAATCTCCGCGCAAAAATGAACGAGCGCTACGACTTTGTTCATCCGGAGCACGACCGTATCCGAGGACTTTCTCACGTGATGTGGACTGGCAAAATCCTGGATCAAAGCAGCACCGCCCGAAATGCAGTGTTCTACGGTGACAAAGCCATCGACCGTTCTCCTTGCGGCACAGGCACCTCTGCCCGAATGGCGCAGTGGTTTGCCAAAGGCTGGCTAAAGTCTGGGGATGAATTTGTACACGAAAGTTTCATCGGGTCCAAGTTTATCGGAAGGATCGAAGAAGTAACCGAAATTGCCGGCCAGCCGGCCATCATACCCAGTATCGAAGGCTGGGCTAAAGTCTATGGCTATAACACCATCATCCTGGATGACGATGATCCTTATGTCCATGGATTTCAGGTGATTTAATCAAAATTTTACAATCGACTTACGGCAATGACTTCCCCAAAAGGAAGTCATTGTTGTTTATCAGAACTTCGAGAAAATTTTGGTTTGGAAGGTCGAATTATTCCTAACTTAATGGAGTACTTATCCCTTGATTTTTATGCTGCGAATTTCTTTTATCGCAAGAGCCCTGACTTTTGCATTGTTGGTTGGTTTATCACTTCGGGCATCCGCCTTTCAAAAAGACATCCTTTTTGCTTCCGAGACGCCATTTGACCTTGAGATAGTGACCAATTTTAAACTGATCAAGGGTTCAAAGTCGGATACGGTGTTTTTCCCGACATTCATCAAATTCAAAGACCAAGAGGGTAAGCCTGACTCTGTCCCCGTAAATCTGAGAGGAAGGGGAAATTCCAGGAGAGCCCAATGCTTTTTCATACCACTTTGGCTAAAAATTCCCAAAGGAGCCTCCGAAAACACCCCTTTTGAGGGAAACAGGAGCCTAAAGCTGGTGCTCCCCTGTCAGGAAGGTGAATATTACAATCATCTGATCATGAAGGAGTTTATTGTATATAAACTTTACGAACAGGTCAGTCCCTACTTTTTCCAAACCAGATTAATCAATTTAATCCTGACAGACAGGCAAAACAAAAAAAGTAAGTCCTATTCCTTGACAGCGTTTGTTCTTGAAGATGTGGATAATGTGGCCGAAAATTATGATGCAAATACAAAAGACTCAGGCTTGGTTTTACCTCATTTAGTCAATGACACACTGGCCTTAAAACAGGATTTTTTTGCCTTCATGATCGGAAATACCGATTGGTCCAATACGACCCAACACAATGTAAAAATGCTGGATAAAGGACAGGAGAAGTTTATTCCTGTGGCGTATGATTTTGACTATTCGGGCTTTGTCAATGCGTCGTATGCGATACCCTATGATTATTTACCCATCAAAAAGGTAACCGAACGATTGTACCGGGGAATCTGCAGAAATGAAGCGCTTACCCAACTGGTCAAAAATGACTTTATGCAAAGCGAATCTCAAATTTTAAAGACCTTGGAAAAATACAGTTCCTTTCTACCAAATCCCGAATTTGAATCGGCACGAAACTACCTGGTTGACTTTTTCTCCATACTCAAAAATGAAACTGAGTTCCAAGCCCAACTGGCCGGGGCCTGTCAAAAGTATGAGCTGATAGGAAATTGACGCTTTGGATGAAAAAATCAGAAAATCCAATCAATACACCATCATTTCTTGTCAATTCAGGCCAACATAAATCAAGATTTCCATTTTACCTTCGTTTCGGATTCCCTTTTATAAACGAATGGAAGGCATCAATTAAAATACTGATTTACTGAGTGACTTTGCAATCGAAGTTATGAAACCAACCCTAATCATCGGCGGCGGAATTGTCGGTTTGTTTACCGCCTATTTTCTCAATAAAGAAGGAATAGAAGTCGAAATCATAGACCAGACCGACATGCAGGAAAATTGCTCCACAGGCAATGCCGGCATGATTACCCCCAGCCACATCATTCCCTTAGCAGCTCCAGGAATGATTAGTAAAGGGATTGCTTGGATGTTTTCTTCCAAAAGTCCGTTTTACATCCATCCTAGATTGGATTATAAACTGGTGCAGTGGTGTTTGCTTTTTTTCAAGGCAACGTCTGAATCTCAGGTTAAACGAAGTATTCCCTACCTCAATCACCTGACGCTTTTTAGCAAGGCCTTGTACCAAGAGTTTCAGGAGGAGCATCCCGTATCCTCGGTTCAACTGTCTCAAAAAGGTCTGATGATGATCTATCAAACTGAGGCGGTGGAAAAGGAAGAAATTGAACTGGCCCATTTAGCCAAAAAATACAAATTGGAGGCGGAGGTGCTGAATGCGGCAGAAGTACAAAAGCTTGAACCGAACTTGGAAGTACATACCCGAGGGGCCGTGTATTTCCCTGGAGATTCACATCTTGATCCGGGAGTGCTTTATACCTATTTGAAAAAGAACCTTTTGGCCAAGGGAGTAAAATTCCATCCTAATACACAGGTCTTGGGTTTTGAAAAAAACCAGCATAAAGTCCATGCTGTCTTGACTGATAAAGGAAAAATCGATACAGGAAAAGTCGTCCTTTGCGGAGGCGCTTGGACAGCTGAATTGGCTAAAAAGCTCAACTTCTCTCTTCCGCTTATGGGAGGTAAAGGATACAGCTTCATCCAAGAAAATAATCCAGCCATCCAAATCCCCACCATTTTGACTGAACGAAAGGTAGCGGTAAGCCCTTATGGCAATTTTGTTCGATTTGGAGGAACCCTGGAAATTGCGGGCACCAATCAAAAGGTGAACCTCAATCGAGTAAAAGGAATTTTTGAATCCATCAATCAGTATTACCCGACGTTCAAAGCCAAGTTCCCTAATGAAGATCAGATTTGGAAAGGCCTCCGACCCTGCTCACCAGATGGATTGCCATACATAGGAATGGCCCCGGGCTATGAAAATGTGCTCGTAGGAGCAGGTCATGCTATGCTTGGGCTGACCATGGCACCTGCTACAGGAAAACTACTCACCGAGTTGCATCAGCAACAGGAAACTTCTCTGGAAATGAAGGGATTTGAAGTGGGGAGGTATAGCTAATCCGGCAGACCGGCTAATTTACTAATTCAACAAATTCAGCCTCTTTTATTGACTTGTTCAATAGCGCTACGTCATTGGGAGGCTTTATTGAGTTCAGAATGAAATGAAAAAGTGTTGAGGTTAAAGTTTCTTCATTCTAAAATCAATCCAAACAGAACACCTAATTTTAGGTCATGAAGAGACTTTTGACGATAGGCCTGCTTTCCCTTTGCTTGTTTTCCTGTGAGAAAACCTGGTTGCCCAAGCCTCCTGGATACAATCGAATTGACCTGCCCAATCATGATTACCTGAGATTGGAACAAGGGTATCCTTATCAGCTTGATTTTTCAAAGTATAGCAGAATCGAACCCGATTCATTCAATCTTACCGAAAAAAACTGGATCAATCTGAATTACGGGGATTTTGGAGCCAAGGTACATCTGACTTACAAAAAAATAGACGGAAAAACCGAGTTTAAAACCCTCTCTAACGACGCGTTTAAGCTCACTGCCAAGCACCAAATCAAGGCATATGGAATCGAGGAAGCAGTATTGATCACTCCAAATGGATACACTGCAGTGGTGGCAGAATTGAGCGGTGAAGTGCCCACACAGTTTCAGTTTTTTGTGACCGATTCCACCCAACATTTCCTGCGGGGCGCTCTGTATTTCAATACAGCCATGAAAAATGATTCTCTGGCACCTGTGATCGAATACATCAAAATCGACATGGCCCACCTGATGAATTCACTGAAGTTTGTGGATTGATATCCGGTAACTTGTGAATTCCAAAATTCTCCATGAAAGGTGTTTAAACACGTGCGGGATTTGGAAGACGGATTGCTTTCTAGGAAGCCGAAACCAATCGATAAATTTTAATCCAATCCTAGGTAAATTCTATCAACAAAGTCCCGAATACCTCTTAAAACAAACTAAAAAGCCTGCCTGAAGTGATTTCTGGCAGGCTTTTCAGATTTAATTACGTTGAATCAATGGAGCTTTTTCCAAGATCGGATGATGACGAATCCACCCACAATAGCAATCACCGCTGCAATTAAGCCAGGCGTAGTTTTTCCGTAAATAAAGAAACCGGTGGAGAAAAGTGCAGCATACACCATAAACGTACCGGTAATCATCAGACCAATTTCTTTTCCAAGGGTACCTTTTTCTTCCTTTTCGGCTGGGTATCGATCCAAGAGTTTTTTCCAACCCAAAGACGCAGGAGTCACTTTTCTGTAAAAAGAAAGTAACACCTCGTCCTTTTCCGGCTGAGTCATAAATGTGACGATTAGCCAGCCAATAGTAGTGATAGAGACGGAATAGATCAACTTCAAATAAGACTGGTCAGCAGCAATTTCGATCAGACCGATTTTTGGATTGATCACCTCAAAGAAAATCGCTACCACAAAAGAAATCGCCATCGCTGAGATCTCCGTGTACGCGTTGATTCGCCACCAAAACCAACGAAGGATAAAGATTAAACCAGTACCTGCACCGATCTGAAGCAAAATCTGGAATGCGTCCAGAGCAGAAGACATCGCCAATGCCAAGAAGGCCGAAAGTACCATCAACAATACCGTAGAAATCCTTCCGACTGCAACTAGTTCTTTGTCCGAAGCCTCAGGCTTGATGAATCTCAGGTAAAAATCATTCACCACGTAGCTTGAACCCCAGTTGAGATGGGTGGAAAGGGTAGACATCACCGCGGCGATCAAAGAGGCCAGCACGATTCCTACAAGTCCTGTGGGCAAGAAGGAAAGCATCGCTGGATAGGCCAAGTCATCACCCAACTTGTCTACAGGAATATTTGGGAAAGCTTCCTGAAGGTCAGAGATATTTGGGAAAATCACCAGAGAGGACAGGGCCACTATGATCCATGGCCAAGGTCTCAGCGCATAGTGGGCGATGTTAAAGAACAAGGTAGCACCAATGGCATTCTTCTCATCTTTGGCAGATAGCATTCGCTGGGCGATGTATCCTCCCCCTCCAGGCTCAGCACCTGGATACCAAGTCGCCCACCACTGAATGGCAATAGGCAGGATGAAAATCGGGATATACACATTGGGATCAGTAAAATCCGGGATGAAATCCAACTTGGTGGCGACTACTTCATGTGCCAAAAGATTGTTTAAGGAGCCGATTTCAGGAAGATCTAGTACATAGTAAGCCGCTCCAAAAGAACCCGCCATGGCAATGAAAAACTGGAAGAAATCGGTAAGCAAAACTCCTTTTAATCCCCCCAAGGAAGAATACACTACTGTTACTATTGACGCGATAAGTAGGGTCTGAACCGGACTCAGCCCAAGCATAACGCCTCCGATTTTGATCGCAGCCAGGGATACTGTAGCCATAATGACCACATTGAAGAAAACCCCTAAGTAGATTGCTCGGAAAGCTCTCAAAAATGCCGCCCCCTTGCCTGAATATCTCAACTCATAGAACTCTAAGTCTGTGGTCACCTCCGATCTTCTCCAAAGCTTGGCATAAACAAATACCGTCAGCATCCCGGTAAGCAAAAATGCCCACCAAGCCCAGTTGCCTGCCACACCGTTTTTTCGAACGATATCTGTCACCAGATTAGGTGTGTCTGCTGAGAAGGTAGTCGCCACCATGGAGACCCCTAATAACCACCAAGGCATATTTCTTCCAGAAAGAAAAAACTCTTTGGCTGAGCTGCCGGCGGATTTGGCAGTGAATAAGCCAATTAGCAAGGAAATGATAAAGAAGGCTGCAATGATGCCCCAATCCAAGGCGGTTACATTCATAGGGTTTGGGATTAAACTGGCGTCCAATTAACAGAAATTTTTTCTTTAATTGACAAGATCTTTTTTAATTTTTTTGAAAAACACAAAGAAATACAAACGGCTTTTCCAATTTTACCTTTTCTGATTCCAAAAAACACAAAGTTTTATTTCTTCCCTATTTTCGCAGCATGTTTTCTCCATTGACTTCTCAAATAGCTTCGGCATTTTCTATTTTTCAAAATATTCCCCTAGGGATCACTCCTTTTGGGGAAGGTCTGATCCATGAAACCCTACTTCTTTCCCAAGGGGACAAAAAATGGATTTTACAGGGATTTAATCAGGCGGTGTTCAACTTTCCTGATCGCATCGATCACAACCTATCTATGCTCTATCAGCATGCTGAAAACCATCCCTTACCTTTTCAACTTCCTCTTCCAATCAAAAACAAGTCAGGTAGTGGTTTAACTGAAATCAATGGGCTCAACTATCGCTTGTTTGACTTTGTCCGAGGAAAAACCTTGCAACAAATAGAAAATCCTATGCAAGCGTACATCGCTGCAAAGGCTTATGGTGAATTTGCCAAATGGGCGGAAGAAGTTGATGCTAAGCAAATGCTTGAAACCATCCCAAACTTCCACCGCTTGGATTTGAGATTTGAAAAATTGGCCCAAGTATCCAAAACCAAATCTGGCAATACTGCTGAAGAACAGGAAATCCTGGACTTCTACCTAAGCCAAAAGCCACTGGTAGATTGGTACCTAAATCAAATCCGGAAGCTACCGCTGAGAGTCACCCACAACGATACCAAAATCAACAACCTCATTTTTTCAGAAAACCTGGAGCGGGTGGTAGCCCTGATTGACCTCGACACCCTGATGGGCGGATTCCTGATGTATGATTTTGGAGATTTGGTTCGGACAGTGGCTTGTAGCTTTCCGGAAACTCACACCGATTGGAAGAGTATACATCTCGATACTGAATTGTTTGAGCAACTTCTGAAAGGATATTGGGAAGGTGTAAAAGACATGGCAACTCCTTCGGAAGCAGACTCCTTGCTTCTTTCTGGTGAAGTGATGACCTTGATCATGGGTTTGCGCTTTTTCACGGACCACCTTCAGGGAAATATTTACTATCGCGTGACCTATCCCGAACAAAACTTTCATAGGGCCAAAAACCAAATGATTTTCCTCAAAAGCCAGCAAAACCAACGTGAAGAACTCCAAGAAATCTGGAATAAGATCACCAAGGCTCACTGAAGGAGTTTTCCTGAAAGACAATCTCCAAAAACCTTGGCATTTGGATGCCTGAGGGTTTAATTTGCTTTGTCCCAAACTTCAGCTCGCTTGACCGGAATATTTGATACCCGCATCGAATACCTCAAAGGTGTCGGCCCCCAAAAAGCCGAACTCCTAAATAAGGAGCTGAATATCTTTACTTATGGAGACCTCCTCCAACACTATCCCTTTCGCTACGAGGATCGCACGAAGTTTTTCAAAATTAGGGATCTCCACGACGAACTCGACAACGTGCAGGTCATGGCTCGCATCAAGAATGTGGAACTGATCGGAGCAGGTGGGAAAAAAAGACTGGTAGCTCAGGTTTTTGACGAAACCGGGGAGATGGAGATGACTTGGTTTAAGGGAATCCAATGGGTAGTAAAAAAGCTGCCAATAGGAGCGGCGTTCATCTTCTTCGGAAAACCGGCTCAATATGGCCGCAAATGGACCATGGCCCATCCTGAGATGGAGCCGATCACTGCTGCCAATGAGAAGCGAAACACCTTTCAGCCGGTCTACTCCACCACCGAAAAACTACGGGCAAAATTTCTGGACTCCAAAGGCATTTCGAGAATTCTCGAAGTGCTGGTCCCCTTGGTTTTTCCCCAGATCCCTGAAACGCTTTCTCCCGAAATCCTCCATCAGTACCAGTTGATCGGGAAGCAAGAAGCCATTCGTCAAATCCATTTCCCGACGTCACCGGAGCTACTAAATCGGGCCCGAAAGCGTTTGAAGTTTGAAGAGTTTTTCTACCTGCAGCTCCGCCTGCTGATGATGAAAGTGACCCGCACGGAAAAATCCCGTGGTCAAATCCTTTCCAATACCGATCTTCTGACGGATTTTTATAAAAACCACATCCCTTTTGATCTCACCAATGCCCAAAAGCGGGTGATCCGGGAGATTTATGGAGACATGAAGTCCAGCCGGCAGATGAACAGGTTGGTACAGGGTGATGTAGGGAGCGGCAAGACCATGGTGGCTTTTATCAGCATGCTCATAGCGATCAGCTCGGGCGCTCAGGCCTGCTTGATGGCCCCTACAGAGATCTTGGCCACACAGCATTTCGAAGGGCTAAAAAACTACGCCCGAATGATGGGATTGAACATTGCCCTATTGACCGGTTCGACCAAAAAGTCAGAACGAAAAATCATTCATGAACAACTGTTGTCCGGTGAACTAAAAATCCTGATCGGTACCCATGCATTACTCGAGGACGTGGTTCAATTTCAAAATTTGGGTTTGGCGATTGTCGACGAGCAGCATCGCTTTGGAGTGGCACAGAGAGCCAAGCTCTGGGCAAAAAATGAGGAGTTTATCCCGCATGTGCTCGTGATGACGGCGACACCAATTCCGAGAACCTTGGCGATGACGCTTTACGGAGACTTGGATGTATCAGTGATTGATGAATTGCCTGCGGGAAGAAAGCCGATCCAGACCGTTCACCGATACGATAAGGATCGCCTGAAAGTCTTTGGCTTTATTAATGAAGAAATTAAAAAAGGCAGGCAAGTCTACATCGTATACCCGCTGATCGAGGAATCCGAAAAGATGGATTTGAAAAATCTGATGGACGGCTACGAGAGCATTGCCCGTGCTTTTCCCCAATACCACCTCAGTATTGTGCATGGAGGCATGAAAGCCGAAGACAAAGACTTCGAAATGCAGCGTTTTGTCAAAGGCGAAACCCACTTTATGGTAGCCACAACTGTGATAGAAGTGGGGGTCAATGTACCCAATGCTTCCGTGATGGTAATCGAAAATGCCGAACGTTTTGGTCTTTCACAGCTTCATCAGCTTCGTGGTCGCGTAGGTCGAGGTGCAGAACAGAGCTACTGCGTACTGATGAGCAAATACGAGCTGAGCAAGGAGTCTAGAATCCGACTGGAAACTATGGTGCGCACCAACGATGGCTTTGAAATCGCCGATGTAGATCTAAGGCTGAGAGGACCGGGGGATTTGATGGGTACCCAGCAAAGCGGGATTACAGACTTACTGATTGCTGATCTGAGCAAAGATGCCCCGCTCCTTACTTTGGCCCGAGATGCCGCACAGCAGCTTTTAGCCAATGACCCTGAACTCACTCAGCCCGATAATGCTGCGATATTGAGACAAGTGAGGCAGCAGAAAAAAACAGCGATGAATTGGAGCAGAATCAGTTGATTGACGATTTCAGAATTACGATTTACGATATCCAAACGGACTTCAATCATCTATCCATAAATCTGAACAATTGAAAATCATGATAGAGGTTCTTCAAAATGTCGTAAATCAAAAACTTGTACTGAGCGAAGTCGGAGTTTCGTAATTCGTAAATTTCAGATAGATTCAATTTTCTTTCTTCCCAAAAAGCTTTCCGATTCGTCTGAAAATTTGCTTTTCCTTTTCCCAGAAGAATTTAAACTGCCCAAAGATAAACCCATAGATCAACAGGATGATCTGGTAGAGTGGCAAAACCAAAAGCAGGTACAAAACTGTATTGACAAATCCCTGACCTCCTCCCCGCTCAATCCCAAAAAAGTCAAGGATTGGGTTTTTGATAAAAAGGATAGTAAAGCCAGTGCAGGCAAATACCACCAAAACCATCACCACCTGAAATAGGCTGTCCAATTTCCATTTGGTCTGTAGGCGCTGAAGAAATCCGGGCTTATCGGTTTGCATGGACTTAAATTTTAATGTTGGAATTAACTCATAAATTCCTGGTGATGTCAGCCTGAGCGAAGTCGAAGGCTATTTTTATTCAAAACAACCACATTTCGACTTCGCTCAATGTGACAATGGAATTAAAGTTTCAACCTTGCAATTTTTCAATTACTCCAGTCAAATACTCCCTCATTCAAGCTTTTCAAGGCTTGTGTTTTATACTGAGCATCTACTAGGATGGACACATTGTGTTTACTTCCTCCAAAAGAAACCATGCGAACAGGAATGTCAATCAAGGAATCCAACACAGACTGAAGTGCTCCTTTGGTTTCTGCTACTTTATTGCCTACCACACAAATGATCGCCTGGTTGCGGTCAATCTCAACGGTGCCGAAGCTCTGAAGCTCTGCTTGGATCTGCTCCAAATGACTCAAATCATCGATGGTCACCGATACGGCCACTTCGGAGGTAGTAATCATATCGATTGGTGTTTTGTATTTTTCAAACACTTCGAATATTCTCCTCAAAAACCCATATGCCAAAAGCATTCGGCTGGATTTAATCTTAATGGCGGTAATCCCGTCTTTTGCTGCGATAGCCTTCACCCCAGTGGTCTCTACTGCAGCTTTGATGAGCGTTCCACCAGCATCCGGCTGCATGGTGTTGAGCAGCTTTACTGGAATGTTGTGTAACTGGGCTGGCCAAATGGATGCCGGATGAAGGATTTTGGCACCAAAGTAGGCTAGCTCAGCTGCTTC
This sequence comes from Algoriphagus sp. AK58, assembly GCF_014324365.1. GTDB lineage: Bacteria > Bacteroidota > Bacteroidia > Cytophagales > Cyclobacteriaceae > Algoriphagus. Next base: position 164,054 of record NZ_QEIG01000013.1, on the reverse strand, counting down.
ATCGAAAGACATTTCTGCAATCGGACGGGTACGGTCTACGACTCTCGGGTCATTGTTGTGCATACCGTCAATGTCTGTCCAAATTTCGCACACGGAAGCATTGATTGCCGCAGCCACCAAGGATGCCGTATAGTCACTTCCTCCACGCTTGAGGTTATCGACCTCGTTTCGGTGGTTTTTGCAGATATAGCCTTGGGTGATGAAGAGGCGCTCGTTTGGATACTGAGCCAAAATCGCCTTCAGCTTTTCGGAGATTTTAGGGAGTTCCGGCTCAGAATTCTCATCAATACTCATGAAATCCAAGGCAGGAAGAAATACTGCAGGAATCTGCAATTCGCCCAAAAGCGTGTAGAAAAGCTTTGTAGAAAGCAATTCTCCCTGAGCAAGAATATCGCGGTTGATTGCCTCATTGAAAGAAATTTTCAACAGAATATTCAAAAACTCAAAGTGCTCCTTTATGATTTCTTCTGCCTTTGCTTTTGCCTCGGCAGTCTGTAGAAGTGCCGGATAGAAGGCCAAATAATGCGCATGCAAGGTATCGATGCGTTCTTTTGCCAAGGCCTTATTTCCCGATGCGAGTGCTTCTCCGATACCCACCAAAGCATTGGTAGTACCGGACAAGGCAGAAAGCACCACGATGGTAGGTTCATCTCCACGGGTAATCAAGTCTTTGACTTGGTGCATGCGCTCCGGACGGCCCACAGAGGTTCCGCCAAACTTCATGATTTTCATAATTAAACTAGCGTATAAATAGGTTTGAGATTAGAATCCGAGCATTTTAATGGCGGTGATGGCAGCTTCATCGCCTTTGTTTCCGTGTTTTCCTCCTGCACGGTCTAGAGCCTGCTGCTGCGTATTTGGGGTCAAAACTCCAAAAATCACCGGCTTGTTGTATTTCAAGCTGACATTGGTGATACCGTGTGCAACTGCATCACAGATAAAGTCAAAGTGGCGGGTTTCCCCCTGGATCACACAACCCAAGCAGATCACCGCATCGATAGTTTCATCCTGTGCACACCATTGGGCTGCAAGGGAGAGCTCAAATGAGCCCGGAACATTCTTTCGGATGATATTTTCTTTTTTTGCCCCATGTTGAATTAGGGTTTGATAAGCTCCGGAGTAGAGTGCTTCAGTCACTTCTTCATTCCACTCAGACACTACTAGGGCAAACTTCTTTGCACTGATGTCTACGATATTTTTTGAACTGTACTCGCTTAGGCTTTTGAGTGAGGTTGCCATGAATAGTTGATTTTGAAAGTGGGTAAAACAAAAAAGAGTAAGACCTAGGGGCCTTACTCTTCTAGTATGCATACATAAGAAGCATTACTTAGCGGCAAGGCCTTCTAAGCGAGCTTTATGTTTTCGAGCAGCAGCGTACTCAAATGATTCATAATATTTTTCCTCGATCTCAGTATACGTCTTGATCGCATCTTCAATCTTTCCGGATTCCTCCTGTGCCACAGCAAGCTTAGCCAGGTACTTTGGAGTCATAAATTTGTTTTCGTTGGTACGGGCAGCCTTGGTATAGTTAGAAATTGCCTGGTCTACATTTCCCAACTCAAGATTAGCGTCTCCGATCAAAGAATATGCCTTTGCCTGAACCAAATAATCGTCCGCAGAAAACTCTTCCAAATGAGTCAAAGCCTCCTGAAATTTCTTCTGGGAAAGGTAAATGGAACCAATGTAGAAATGAGCCAAGTTGGCTGCATCGGTTCGGGGATAATCTTCCACAATAGTGAGCAAGCCCTTATTGATTCCATCCCCATTCAGGGCAAAATCTACGCTGTCTTGTTCAAAGAAATACACCGCCTGAAACATTTCGGCCTGTGCTTTTTCATTTTGGTTTTGATTGTTGATTTGGAAGAAAAGAATTCCACCGATCAAAATCACCGCAGCGGCAATTACCCCTGCCAATACCTTGCTATTTTCTTTCAAAAAAGCCTCACCTCTACCGATTCGCTCTGCGATTACTTCCGGGTTTTCAAGAAGTTCGTTTTGGTCTGCTTTTTTAGATTGCTTCGTTGCCATGTTACTCAAAATTTCGGTCGCAAATATACGGTTTTTATCAAATTCACAAGCGCTAACAAAAAAGCCATGAAGTGCGAAAGACTTCATGGCCTTCTTTGATTTAAAGGGAGTTGATTATTCCATTACAAATGGATAGTCTTCCTGAACATACACTTCTTTAAAAGCATCCATTCCATCAGGCCAAGGAGACTCTTCGGCAAATTTCACCGCATCATCCACCTGCTTTTTCACTTTTTTCACCACAGCCTCAATTTCTTCCTCTGTCATGATGTTATTGTCCCGGATCGTTTTGAGCACTTGCTCGATTGGGTCACGCTGCTTGTATTCCTCCACTTCTTCTTTGGTTCTGTACTTTTGAGGGTCAGACATGGAGTGACCTTTGTATCGGTAAGTTCTGAACTCCAACAAGGTCGGGCCGTCTCCTCTTCTAGCTCGGTCGGCTGCCTCAGATACGGCCTCATGGATAGCTTCTACGTCCATTCCGTCCACAGGGAAAGATGGCATGTCGTAAGCTTCACCGATTTTGTATAGCTCAGTTACATTGGAGGTACGGGATACAGAAGTACCCATCGCATATCCGTTGTTTTCGATGACAAAAATCACCGGAGACTTGTAAAGCATAGCTAGGTTGAATGCTTCGTGCACGGCTCCCTGACGTACTGCACCATCACCCATTTTGGTGATGCAGACGTTTTTGGTGCCTGCATATTTTTCTGCAAAGCCGATCCCCAAGCCCATCGGTACTTGAGCGCCTACGATTCCATGGCCTCCCATGAAGTTGCGCTCTTTGTCAAATATGTGCATGGAACCACCTTTTCCTTTGGTCGTGCCAGTTGCTTTACCAAAAAGCTCGGCCATCACTGCACCCGGATCGGTTCCCAATCCCAGAGGATGCGCATGGCAACGATAGGCGGTGATCCACTTGTCATCTTTGGTCAATGCGGTAATCGCACCGGATGCACAAGCTTCCTGTCCAATGTATAGGTGGCAGAACCCTCTGATTTTTTGCTGGCCATAGAGTTGACCCGCTTTTTCCTCAAACCGTCTCATTAAGAGCATACTTTCATACCAGAAAGCATAGGTGTCTTTGGAATATTTCACTTTGGACTTAGCCGCTGCAGTTTTCTTTGCCATATCGTACTAATCAAAATATGCTAATTTAGGCCCCAAATATAGTAATCCTGACCTAAAAATCAGGATGCCACTCAAATAATTCCCCGCCTTCATGATTCTGGAGTCTCTAGACCTCATCCAGTTTAAAAATCACCTTAAAACCAGCCTGGTCTTTAGCCCCCAGATCAACTGTCTTTTGGGGCTAAATGGCAGTGGGAAAACCAACATTCTTGATGGGGTCCATTACCTTTCCCTTACTAAAAGTGCTGTCCAAAGCAGTGATAGCCTGAATATTTCCCATGGGATGGTTTTTTTTACCATCAAAGGTAAATTTCAAATCGAAGGTAAACCTCTGGAAGTGCGGTGCTCCTTTGAATCGGGGAAAAAGAAGCAAATCTTTCAAAACGGCAAAATACTTGATAAGAGCAGTGAGCATGTAGGGCTCATTCCCCTCGTCCTCATCGCCCCCGACGATACCGAACTGATCAAAGGAGGCAGTGAAGGGCGGAGGAAATTTTTCGACGGCCTCATCTCCCAACTCGACCGAAACTACCTCGATCAGCTGATTCGCTACCATCATTTTCTTAAGCAACGCAATGCCCTGCTGAAGCAGTTTGCAGAGACGGGAAGGAGGGATTTGACTTTGCTTGGAAGCTACGATCAGGAACTTATCCGTTTCAGTGTAATGCTTGCAAATCAACGTGCAGAACTGATCAACGAAATGGGGCCGGTACTTCAAAAGTATTACGAGGAGATCTCCCTCGGGAGGGAAAAAGTGGAGGTGATCTATGAAACCGAAGCCCTAAGAGAAGACTTTGAAGCGTACTTTCTGAGTATGAGACAAAAAGATCTTGCTACCAAAAACAGCAATGCGGGCATTCACAAGGACGACTTTGAGTTCCAGATAGGAGAGCACCCGCTTCGCAAGATCGGGAGTCAGGGTCAGCAGAAGTCCTTTATCATCGCCTTGAAGCTGGCGCAGTTTCAGATTTTCGAAAAAGCCAAAGGAGAAAAACCTTTGCTACTTTTAGATGACATCTTTGACAAGCTCGACGATGACCGGATAGCCAAGCTGATGGAGTTGGTATCAAAGGGGACCTTTGGACAGATCTTCCTGACCGATGCCAGACCTGAGCGGTCAAGAGGTATTTTGGGAGAGTTAGATGCGGAGGTGTTCTTTTTTGAGGTGGAAAAGGGAAAGATTAGAAAATAGAAAGCAGGCGCAAAAATAGATTTGACATTTAGAGCCATTAGGTTTAACCCCCAGGGCTGATTTTTGATTTCCAGTCACTATATTTTTGCACGCCTTTAAAAAATCTATTTTGAATTAAACAAGAAAGGCTAGCCGAAAAATCGACTAGCCTATTAAACTGTCTACTTTAAAGACAGTACAATTTTGTATTAAGTGCTAAACCTTAATTACTTCATGATTTCATTTTGAAGTCTCTGACGGTAAGCAGCACGGATGATCTCATCTCTTCTTTTCACGGAAGGTTTGGTGAAAGCCTGACGGGCTCTTAGTTCGCGAACCGCACCGGTCTTGTCAAACTTCTTTTTAAAACGCTTTAGCGCTTTGTCGATGGATTCGTTCTCTTTTACGTTTACAATGATCATAGTATACACCCCCTTTCGTGGGTGCAAAGGTAAGAGAATAATTGAAAAATCGGAAGATTGGAAAATTTTATCTTTAAGTTCTTTAGATTTTTGAGAATACATGAACCCTAATCTTTTCCAAAGTCCCAAACTTTGGAAAATCTAAGCTCCCAAAACCAAAAAAGTCCAACCCTCTCGAGCTGGACTTTTTAATTTATAACTGTTTGAGTTTAGCCGACCACTTTTTCGGCCAAGACCACAATTACATTATTTTTCACTTCCACGACACCACCATCTACCATCAGGGATTGCTTTCCTTCTTTGCTGGTAAAGGATATTGCCCCCTTAGCTAAAGCTGATACGATTGGAGCGTGATTGTTCAACACCTGAAAAGAACCGGAAGCTCCTGGGAAGGTGGCTTCGCTGACTTCTCCTTGGAAAACTTTCTTGTCCGGTGTGACGATTTCTAATTGCATGTTTATCTAGTTATTAAGTAAAGAGTTATTGAGTTAATGGTGGTGGTTTTCCACCTAATAACCAACAACTAGTAACTAACTCCTTTTATTTCACTTCAGCAAGCATCTTCTCGCCCTTAGCGATGGCATCTTCGATGCTACCTACTAGGTTGAACGCTGCTTCAGGCAGGTGATCCAGTTCCCCGTCCATGATCATGTTGAAGCCCTTGATAGTATCCTTGATGTCAACCAACACCCCCTTCAAACCGGTAAACTGCTCTGCTACGTGGAATGGCTGAGACAAGAATCTCTGAACTCGACGGGCACGGTGTACGACCATCTTATCTTCTTCAGAAAGTTCTTCCATACCAAGGATGGCAATGATATCCTGAAGTTCCTTGTACCGCTGAAGAATTTCTTTCACTCTTTGAGCACAATTGTAGTGGTCATCACCCAAGATAGCTGGGTCCAAAATTCGAGAAGTAGAATCCAAAGGATCCACAGCTGGGTAGATCCCCAATTCGGCAATCTTACGGGACAATACCGTGGTGGCATCCAGGTGAGCGAAGGTTGTCGCAGGGGCAGGGTCAGTCAAGTCATCCGCAGGTACGTAAACCGCTTGTACAGAAGTGATTGATCCATTCTTGGTGGAAGTAATTCTTTCCTGCATGGCTCCCATTTCAGTGGCCAACGTAGGCTGATAACCTACCGCAGAAGGCATACGGCCCAACAAAGCAGATACTTCAGAACCTGCCTGTGTAAATCGGAAGATATTGTCAATAAAGAAGAGAATGTCACGACCCTGACCTGTTCCGTCACCATCTCTGTAGTATTCTGCTAGGGTAAGACCAGTCAATGCCACACGTGCACGTGCCCCTGGAGGCTCGTTCATCTGACCGAAAACGAAAGTAGCTTTAGAGTCTTCCAATTTCTTGAGATCAACTTTGGATAGATCCCATCCACCTTCTTCTTCAAGGCTATGGATAAAGTCCTCACCGTAGGTTACAATGCCAGACTCGATCATTTCTCTCAAAAGGTCGTTTCCTTCTCGGGTTCTTTCCCCTACACCGGCAAATACGGACAAACCGGAATATGCTTTTGCAATGTTGTTGATCAATTCTTGGATCAATACGGTCTTACCTACACCGGCACCACCGAAAAGACCGATTTTACCACCTTTTGCATAAGGTTCAATCAAGTCAATTACCTTGATTCCTGTGTATAGGACTTCGGTCGATGTAGAAAGATCTTCGAATTTGGGAGCTGCTCTGTGGATAGGAAGTCTTTTTCCTGCTGGTACTTGAGGCAAACCATCGATGGCTTCACCAACCACATTGAAAAGTCGACCTTTGATGGCCTCTCCTGTTGGTACAGAAATAGGTTGACCCATGTCTTTTACCTCCATGCCTCTTACCATACCTTCGGAAGAATCCATCGCAATGGTTCTCACGCGGTCTTCGCCCAGGTGTTGCTGAACTTCCAAAACGACTGTTTGGCCGTTTTCTTTGGTTATTTCCAGCGCGTCAAGGATGTTAGGCAGTTTGCCGCCTTCAAAGGAAACGTCCACCACGGGCCCGATTACCTGAGTTATCTTTCCAATATTTGCCATTTGATTATGTGAAATGTAAAAAGGATACGCTTTTTTAATTCGAGCGCAAAATTAGTGAGAAAAGCCTATTCCCAAAGGATATTTGGAAAATTAATCCTAAGTATCACCCATTTTTAAATTTTGAGGCTTTAGAATCCCTAAAGAGAATTTTTTTCCTATTGCCACTTGCCTCTCCATGTCCTTTCCAACTTTAATCCTAAACATTAATTATTTTAATTTGGAATTAATCTAAATAGAGATAACTTTGCATTTAATTAAAATTAATCTAAATAATGATAAGGGTATTAGGATTCATTTTCATTGTCCTGGTGTGGGGCTGTAATACTCCACAGAAGCAGGAGTCCGCCACTATGGAGGTTAGAAAAATCATCACTGCTGGAGGTACCATCACCGAGATAGTCTACGAGCTAGGATTTGGAGATCAAATCATCGCCACGGATATCACTTCTACTTATCCTATCTCAATGCAAAGCCTCCCTTCGATTGGTTACCGGAATCAAATCAAAGCTGAAGGAATACTCGCTTTGGGGCCGGATTTGATCTTGGCAGAAGAAGGCTACCTTTCTGAAGATGTAGTCAATCAGCTCAAATCCGCTCAGATTGAAATTCACTTTTTCAAAAAGCCAATTCGGGTAGAGGAAACCAAAAAACTCATTACCGATTTAGCTGCCTTTTTTGAAGCTCAGGTGGAGGGAAATCGAATTGTTGCTGAATTGCAAGCAGACCTGGACAGCCTGCAGTCCTATTTACTTTTGAACAACTCAAGTCCTAAAGCGGCTTTTATCATGGCGCGCGGCCCACAGACTGTTTTTATGGCAGGCGAGAGTACGTTTGCCCAGTCTATTTTCGAGTTGGCAGGCTTGCAGCCTGCGGCTTCAGGTTTCAAGGATTTTGTACCGGTGACACCTGAGGCTTTAGTAACCCTGAATCCTGATTTTCTGGTCTTTTTTGATTCAGGAATCGAAAGTCTGGGCGGAAAGGAAGGACTCGCACAAGTCAAAGGCTTGTCAGAAACTCCCGCTTTTAAAAACGGCCACATCCTCAGTTTCGACGGCCACTACTTATCAGGCTTTGGCCCAAGAGTGGGTAAGGCTGCCCTTGAATTGGCAAAAGCAGCAAGACCTTAATTGCCATGTGGACGATTCACCTCTATTCAAAGACACGGACCCAAAACCTGATTATTACCGGACTGCTGGCGATACTTGGTGTATTGGCTTTAGTCTCCCTCAGTTTAGGAGCCTATCAGATTCCGTTTGCCCAACTTTTGGGTGTCATTTTGAATGGTTTGGGTATCCAAGGAGTAGCTGCTGAAAGTCAGCAAGTCAATGTGCTGCTTCAGATTCGACTGCCTCGTATTGTTCTGGCTACCTTAATTGGTGGAGGATTGGGTGTAGCGGGTGCTTCTTTACAAGGTATGTTCAGAAACCCACTCGTTGAGCCGGGGTTGATCGGAGTCAGCAGTGGTAGTGCCCTTTTTGCAGTCATATACCTGGTGCTGATCGCAGGATCTACAGGAATATGGAAGACCATGAGTGCTTTCGGCTTGCCGTTGTTTGCCTTCGTAGGAGGATTGATTCATGTGGCAGCAGTGTACCGCTTGAGCCGATCACAGGGGAAAACGGAAACTTCCACATTGATCCTGGCAGGCGTTGCGATCAATGCGCTGGCTGGCGCGCTAATTGGGTTGACGCTGTTCTATGCCGACGATGCGGCACTTAGAAGTTTCACCTTTTGGAGCCTTGGGGATTTGGGAGGCGCTTCTTGGACCAAGGTGCCTACCGCCTTCCTACTCATCCTAATTCCTAGCCTTTTCTTATTCCGAGACTGCCGTGCGTTGAATGCGCTTGCCCTTGGTGAGCACGAGGCTTTCCACATGGGAGTGAATGTAAAACAGATCAAGATCAAACTACTCATTACCACCGCTCTCATCGTGGGTGTAGGTGTTTCTTTGGCAGGGATGATCGGATTTATCGGTCTGATCGTGCCACACCTGATCCGGATTGGCTTTGGTGCCGATCATAGGCTCGTATTGCCGGGGGCTTTTTTGCTAGGGGCCATTTTGATGAATGTAGCAGACCTGATTGCTCGGTTGATCGTGATTCCGGCAGAGATGCCCATCGGTGTGGTGACGGCCTTGATTGGTGCTCCCTTTTTCATTTGGCTCATTTTCAACCTAAACAAACCAAAACGCTAATGCTACAAGCAAGTCGTATTCACTTTTGTATTCAAAAAAGACCAGTGGTTGACCAGATCAGTCTGACCCTTCAGGCAGGGGAGATCTTGGCTGTCCTTGGTCCTAATGGAGCAGGTAAATCCACCTTGTTCAAGATCCTTTCAGGAGAAATATCCTGTAAGCATGGAGCTGTAGATTACAATGGTTTGCCCGTTGGAAATCTCAACTCAAAGAAACTTGCCGAGGTAAGGGCGGTCATGCCTCAGCATTCGGCAGTCAACTTTCCATTTTCTGCCCAGGAAGTAGTCGAGCTCGGTCTTTTCAGCACCCAATCCAAAAATCCGGCTAAGCTGGTAGAGGAGGTCATGGAGGCTACCAATACGCTCCATTTGAAAAATTCCAATTTTCAACACCTCTCCGGAGGTGAAAAGCAACGGGTACAGTTAGCCAGAGTATTGGTTCAGATTTGGGAGCAAAAACCTTTCCCCCGATACCTCCTTCTCGATGAGCCTACGTCTAGTCTGGACATAGCGCAGCAGCATGGAGTCCTGAGTATCCTACGCCAACTCACCCATCGAAACATCGGCGTCTTGATCATTCTCCATGAGCTTAACCTCGCTGCTCAATATGCTGATCGGATTGCCCTGCTCAAAAACGGCATGATCACCAGCTGTGGCACAGTCCAAGAGGTTCTTCAGGAAAAGACCCTTCACGAAGTATTTGATTACCCTATCCAGATCCTACAGCATCCGCACCATGGTGGATTGATTGTGTCCACCAGCCAACCCTCTTTTCAAAAACAACTTATTAAACAAGCTTGATATGGAAACTCTTTTTGAAACAACTAATGCACTCAAGGCCGCCTGGAATGAGCTGAAAGTGTCCCAACCTCAACTCCGAATCCGCGATGCTGCCAAAAAATTGGGTGTCTCTGAGGCCGAGTTGCTAGTGACCGGTATCGGCGAACAAGTCGTTCGTCTGAATGCTGACTTTGCCAATCAGGTTTTGGATTTTCCAAAACTTGGAAAAGTCATGGCCTTGACCCGAAATGAAGGCTGTGTGTTGGAGCACAAGGGGACTTTTCAAAAGATCGATTTGATGGGCGCTTCAACTAATCAGATTGCTACCGTCATCGGGCCAATTGAGCAGCGGATCTTCTTCAGCGCATGGAGATTTGGTTTTGCAGTGTCCAATGAGACTTCCTCAGGGCCACAGTCGAGCCTTCAGTATTTTGACAAGGAAGGAAATGCAGTATTGAAAGTGTTTTTACAAGAGTCATCTGACTATGAAGCTGCGGAGCAATTTCTCCAATCATTCAGAGATGAAAATCAAAACTCACAGATCGAACTTGGGAAATTTGAGGCACCTGTCTACTCCACCAGAGGAGAGCTGGATTTTTCAGCCTTTTCTCAGGATTGGGAAAACATGAAAGACACCCACGATTTCTTTGGCATGCTTAGAAAATACAAGCTCAATCGACTGGATGCTGTCAAATGGATCGATGACAAGTGGGCCTATGAGGTAGATCGGCTGTCTGCAAGAAAGGTCTTGGAGGTTGCTTCTTCTACCCAACTGCCGATCATGATTTTTGCGGGCAATAAAGGAAACATTCAAATCCACCAAGGAAAAGTAAAAACGATCCGACAGCTAGGCGATTGGCTGAATGTGATGGATCCGGAATTTAACCTTCACTTGAATGAAGCAGAAGTGGCTTCTGCTTATGTAGTGCACAAAAACACCACCGAAGGTTTGGTGTCTGCATTGGAACTTTTTGATCATTCCGGGGAAATGGTCGCACAGTTCTTTGGACTTCGTAAGCCTGGAATCCCGCAAAAGCCAGAATGGAAAGCCCTCTTGGATAGTTTGTCTTAATCCCACTTGCGGGGGGAAACCTCCGCAAAAATTTTAAACCAATGTTTAGAATTAGTCTAATTAAAATAATTTTCCTCTTCTCCATTCTGCCTAGTTATTCGGCTTGGGCACAAGACGGCAGAAAAAGAATTCTCGACTCATCAGGAAATCCCATTGCCCATGCGGTGATTCAGGTGGATGGATTGAAGCCATTTCAAGTCAGTTCAACCGGTGAATTGGAGTCAGAATTACCATCCGGCAAGTCGGTTATGGTGTTTGCCATGGGATTTGATTCGCATCGGTTCACTTGGCAAGAGTGGGGTAGTTTGGAAGAGATTATTCTAAAAGAAAAAACCGGAGCCCTGCAAGAGGTAGTCGTCGCAGCTACCCGTACGGATCGGACGGTGGAGGACTTGCCGCTTCCCGTGACCGTTTTGACCTCCGAACAAGTGCAGGAGACGGGAGGATTGAGACTTTCCGAAGTACTTCGTGAGCAGACTGGTCTGCAGATCAGCTCAGATCATGGCGCAGGCTTGCAGATGCAAGGGTTAGATTCGGATTACATTTTGATCCTGCTGGACGGGGAGCCTCTCATTGGCAGGACAGCTGGCACCTTTGATCTGGACCGGATTGCGATATCGAATATTGAGCGAATAGAAATCCTCCGAGGCCCTTCCAGTGCGATCTATGGAAGTGAAGCCATGGCAGGAGTAGTGAATATCATCACCAAGGCCAATAAGGAAACCAAGAAAGTCGATCTAGGCTTTCGTCATCGTTCCTTTAAAACCTGGAATCCCTATGCAGAGCTTGGGTTTAATTCCGAAAAATGGCGGGTATCCGGAATGTATGATTACCTCCGAAGTGAGGGATTTGATCTCACACCGGAGACGGTAGGTCAAACCCAAAATCCATTTGCTGCTCAAACTGCCCAACTGAAAGTAACTCGGGCTTTCTCTCCAAAGTGGGAGCTCAGTCTTTTTTCCAGAGGCTATCTGGAGACATCTTCCGGTCAGATGCAATCGGGAGTCTCCGAAACTTTATTGGGTATGGAGAATTTCCGCAGGGATTTCAACCTTAATCCAACCCTTAGATTCAAGCCTTCTGAAAAATGGCTCTTTACCCTTCGCGGGATGAGTTCCCAATTTTCAACCGAGTCGGATACCCGATTTATGGCCGATGGGACAAGCTTTGATTTTCAGGAATTTCGCCAGTTATATCATCGGACAGAGCAGCAGACCGACTTCCAATTGGACAGCAAAAATCTATTCACACTTGGTGTGGGCCACTTGCTCGAAACAGTAGAGGCCACTCGCTATGATGAGGTCAACCGATTTGATGCCGGATACTTTTTTGTCCAGCACCAATGGGACCCAAGTCCAAAAATCAATATCGTCACCGGGTTGAGAGGAGATCTGCACAGTCAGTTTGGAGGAAGACTCAGTCCAAAGGTCGCGGGGCAATTCAAGTTCTCGGACAAATTCAGCTGGCAAGCTTCCCTAGGGGCAGGGTTTAAAGCTCCCGATTTCCGACAGATGCTGCTCAATTTCAACAATGCAGCATCGGGCTATTATGTCTTCGGAGCCAATCTCGCCGAGGAAGGGATAGCCCGACTTCAGCGTGAAGGCTTGGTAGCTAGAGTTTTGATTCAGCCAGAAACATTGGGCAACCTTCAGGCAGAAAGTTCCTGGGCGCTCAATACCGGTTTTCGATGGAAACCTTTCTCCAAAGCGCTTCTGGTAGTCAACGGCTATCGAAATCAAATCGAAAATCTCATTGAGACAGCGCCAATTGCCCAGTTGGTGACCGGCCAAAATGCCTTCTCCTACTTCAATGTGCGAAGTGTCGTCACGCAGGGGGTGGAGGCAGATCTCTCCATGACGCTGTCCAATACGCTGCGGGTCAGTGCCGGTTATGCTTTTCTCGATACCAGAGATACCCAAGTCCTCGATCGCATCGATGCTGGAGAGCTCTTCAAGCGAAATGCTCAGAACATCACCTCACGGGTTACCCGCTCGGATTACGGCGGATTGTTTAACATAAGCCGGCATAGCGGAAATGTGAAAATCAACTACTCTGAACCCATCACAGGTATTGATTGGTCACTTCGGGGAATTTACAGAGGAAAGTTTGGTTTTGCCGATCTCAATGGCAACCTGATTTTGGACGATCCTTCTGAATATGCTTCGGGATGGCTGAGCGTCAATCTGACAGCTACCAAGACCCTCTCCAATGGGCTTTTCTTCGAGATAGGTGCTACCAACCTTCTGAATACCCTCACTCCGGCCCAGCCCAACAATCCCGGAAGAGTGCTTTTCCTTGGGACCAGAATTCCATTTGTAAATCTTATCAACTAATCCAATAACTCTTAATTTACTATGAAAACTACCGTTTATTCAGTCCTATTCTTCCTCCTGTCGTTTACCCTTATTTCCTGTGAAAATGACGACACTCCAGAGCCAGTTATTCCCCTGGAGGCGACTTTGATTCAAGACCTAGCAGCTCCAAATGACGTCATTGATCGTACCACGGGTCAGGTGACTCAGGCAAGACCTTTCATTTTCTTCAGCTTGGAGACGCAATCCATTGTGACAGAAGCTCAGGAATGGGACATTGCTTTCAAGGGCACCACCATCCGAGTCAACAGTGCAAAAAATGTATCCGCAGCTTTGGCCAACGGCATTTTTGAAGATTTAAAAGAAGTACCTGCTTCTGCTCAGTTTGCCACGGATACGCCTACCACTTTTGCAATACCCACTGGCAGTGGCGCAGGATGGTATAATTACAATTCTGCCACATTCACAGTGACCCCTATTCCCGGAAGAATTCTTTTGTTCAAGACCTCAAAAGGTAACTATGTGAAAATGGAAATTCTAAGCTACTACCAGGGTAATCCCCCTGTAGCTCAAATCAATCCAATGACTACACCAAGTGCGCACTACACCTTCAGGTATGTCCTTCAGCCTAACGGTTCTCAAAAGTTTTAAAAGTTAATTTTTTTGCTGGGTAACGGGGAGCGCTTTGGCGCTCCCTTTTTTATTCCAAGATTCGCTTCGCAAAAAGAAATGCTTTGGACCAATAGTCATTATCGAGATAATCTTCTGTCACGCCCAAGGAGGTGGAGGAGTGAATAAATCTCACGTTACCTTTTTCCACTTCGGTGACAATTCCCGAATGAGTGACTTCACTCTTTTTTCTACCGGTGGCAAAAAACAGCACATCACCAGGCTTGACTTGTGCTAGGGGTACTTTTTCTCCTAACTTACTTTGATCCTCTGATCTTCGGGGAAGGGAAATCCCAACCGAATAAAACGAGTGATAAACCAGAGCTGAGCAATCTATCCCTGATCTAGTGGTACCTCCATAGCGGTAAGGGGTACCCCGGTAAGATTTGGCAGTTTGTATTACTGTAAAAGCTGGCGATTCTTTTGCGAGCTTTTTCTTTGACTTACAACCCTGAATAAAAAAAACCGATAAAATGATCAGCAAAATGATAGGGCCAATTCGATGCTTTTTCAGAACCAAGGGAATTGATTTTTTCTTTTCCAAGTTTACGGTCTAGTGATCAGAGATTCAAGAAATAAAATCCAACCCTGTAATTTTACATCAAAGGCTTAAGTGATTATCATCACCAAGTGTCTGACTTTGGTCATTATACCTTTGTATCGGAATTTGAAAACAATAAAAAATAACTATGAATATTCAACAGTTTTATGACGAGGGTTTGGCCCATGCAAGCTATGCGATTTTATCCGAAGGTAAAGTGGCCTTGGTTGATCCAGGTAGAAACCCTCAGCAATACTATGATTTTGCAGAAGCAAATGATGCACGAATCGTAGCCGTCATCGAAACCCATCCCCATGCTGACTTTGTGAGTTCTCACTTAGAGTTTCACAAGAATGAAGGAGCAAACATTTACGTTTCCAAACTAGTCGGCGCCGAATATCCTCATGTCGGCTTCGACGAAGGGTATTCTTTTCAGATGGGAAAAGTGACCTTCCACGCCTTGCATACTCCTGGCCATTCTCCAGACTCCATCAGCATCCTGCTGAAGGATGAAAATGGAAAAGACCATGCGCTATTCTCAGGGGACACTTTGTTTATTGGTGATGTAGGCCGGCCAGACTTGAGAGAAAAGGCGGGTAATATGACCGCACAGCGTGAAGAACTCGCCCGAATGATGTACCACACGGTTCAAAATAAGCTGAAACCTTTGGCTGATGATGTACTGGTATTTCCGGCGCATGGTGCAGGTTCACTTTGTGGCAAAAACCTAAGCGATGCCCGTCAGTCCACCATCGGAGAGCAGCGGGCCACCAATTGGGCTTTTTCTGATTTGGACGAAAAGACTTTCATGGACTCCCTTCTTCAGGGCCAGCCGTACATTCCAAAGTACTTTGGCTACGATGTGGATATGAATAAAAAAGGTGCACCTGCTTACCAGAGATCTATTTCTCAGGTAAGTATTTGGCCAGAGGGAGCTACTCTCCCAGCTGACGCTTTAGTCATTGATACCAGAAAGCAGGCTCAATTTGCGGCAGGCCATATCCCAGGTGCTATCAATATCATGAATGGGGGTAAGTTCGAAACTTGGTTGGGATCGATAGTGGGTCCTGAAGAGAGATTTTTCCTCGTAGCTGATTCCACAGCCGAGCTTGAAATCCTCATTTACAAAGCAGCCAAAATCGGCTACGAGCAACTCATTCACGGAGCTGTGGTAAATCCTGCAGGAATGACGGAGACAGGCGCCTTCTTCGACGTCGAAGCCTTCAAAGTAAATCCGGATGGGTACACTATCGTGGATATCCGTAGCCGAGACGAGCATGCCAATACACCAATTTTCGAAGAGGCATTGAATATTCCACTCCAGGAATTGAGAGAAAGAGCCTCCGAGATACCAACAGGAAAGCCAGTATTGGTTCACTGTGCCGGGGGATACCGTTCTGCGGCAGGTTCCAGCATAGTGGCTGGAGCGTTAAAAGGAGCGCAGGTTCTCGATTTCAGCGAAGCCATCAAAGACTTTCAAACGGTAGCTCATTAAAGAAAAAGAAAAGTTCTCAATCACCCGCCAGCCCTCGGATTTCCGGGGGCTTTTTGGTTTTTAGGAGTTGGGATAAAATAAAAACGAACCAAAAGGGCTAATTTCAAGTCTTTGTTGAAAAGTAAAACTCATGAGTCGGGAAGAATTCAGCCAACTGCCCTTGCATCAAAAGATCAAAACCCTCTATCTGGAAGGAACTTTTGTCGTGGGCATTCGCTACTACCGGCACAAGGTTAATCTGTATTTGTTGGAAAACGAGTACATCGAGGTCTTTTATAACCACAAAGAGGATCGGATTGATAAAATCGACTTTTTGGAACGGGATCACAGTCGGATGAAATTCTATCTGGATCAGATTAGGATTGAATAAAAAAACCGCAGAAATCGACTTCTGCGGTTTTTTTGGATTCTCAATTAAAGCTTTCTCTTCAGGAAATCAGTCATCATCGTGTACAGGTGCCAAGTGGTATTGCCTCCGTAGATGCCGTGGTTTCTGTTGGGATAGTAGAAGGATTCAAATTGCTTGTCCGCTGCAATCAAGGCATTAGTCAGATCAACCGCATTTTGGAAGTGCACATTGTCATCGCCGGTACCATGAATTAGAAGCAAATTTCCTTTCAGCTTATTCACATGAGTGATCGGGCTGTTATCATCGTATCCAGAAGGATTCAGTTGGGGAGTCTGAAGGTAGCGCTCGGTGTAGATTGTGTCGTAGTATCTCCAAGTGGTGACCGGCGCTACTGCGATGGCAGTCTTGAACACGTCATTTCCGATCATCAGGGAAAGCGAAGACATGTAGCCTCCATAAGACCATCCCCAGATACCGATTCGGGCAGGATCTACGAAAGGCATTTTCGCAAAATACTTGGCACCCTCGATCTGATCGATGGTTTCCAGTTTGCCCAAGTTGGCATAGGTAGAATGCTTGAAGCCACGACCACGTGCGCCAGTACCACGATTGTCCACACAGGCCACGATGATCCCTTCTGCAGCCAATTGCTGATGCCAGAAGTCGCGGGTTCCACCCCAGGAATTCAGCACATTTTGCGAACCCGGACCGCCGTAGACATACATCAGCACCGGATATTTTTTGTTTGGATCAAAGTCAGCCGGCTTGATGATGTAGCCATTCAGCTGCGTACCATCTACGGTTGGGAAGGTGAAAAATTCCTTTTTCCCCAAAGCAAATCCTGCCAAACGCTCTTTTAAGGCCTGATTGTCCTCGAGGACTTTCAATTCTTTTCCTGTTGCATCGTTCAACGTAACCTTTACCGGTGTATCTGTCGTGGAGTAGTAATCGATGAAAAACTTGTGATCGGGACTCATATTGATCGTATGTGTTCCTTTGGCAGGAGTGAGCACTTTTTTGCCTTTGCCGTCTAGATTGATCACATAAAAATTCCGCTCAAGTGGAGAGGATTCCGTCGAGATGAAATAGAGTTTTTTGGCTTTTTCATCAATCCCCACCATGGAGCTCACTTCCCAAGCTCCAGTGGTAATTTGACGAATCAGACTTCCATCCAAATTGTGATGGTAGATGTGCTTGTATCCGTCTTGTTCGGATGTACGGATAAAGGTTTTTCCGTCGCTGAGGTATTGCAGGTCATCGTTATAGTCAAGGTCCACGTAAGTTTTGGCGGCCTCGGAAATGATCAGCTTGCTTTCGCCTGAGGTCGCATTGGCATGGAAAATATCCAGCTGATTTTGCAGGCGATTCATTCTGATAAATGCCAAGGTATTTGCATCCTTAGTCCAGTAGATTCTTGGCAAGTAGATGTCAGTTTCCGTTCCAGCATTCACTTTTTGGATTTTCGCTGTAGCCAAATCATAGACATGGATACTCACGAGGGAGTTCTTTTCTCCTGCTTTTGGGTACTTGAACTTGTAATCCTGAGGATAAAGCGGGCCCCAAGTCTGCATGTTGAACTCAGGCACTTGGGTCTCATCAAAGCGGATGAAGGCGATCTTTTTGCCGTCAGGTGACCACTTGAAAGCCTGGGCCATCGAAAATTCCTCCTCGTACACCCAATCAGCGGCACCGTTGATGATTTTATTCCACTCTCCATCGGTAGTGATTTGGGTAAGTTTGTTGGTAGCCAATTCCACCATGAATAGATTATTGTCTTTGACAAAAGCCACCTTGTCATTGTCCGGTGACAGCGTAGCATAGGAGATTTTCTCACCGTTCATCAGCTGCTGCTTTTGGCCGGTGGCCATGTCCACCACGTAGAAAATGCCTTTGGAAGAGCGTCGATAGATGGACTCTACATCTGTAGCAATGAGTGCTTTAGATTCGTCCGCATTGAAAGAATAGCTGGAAAAGTTTACTCCGAGCTTGGCGCCATCCAGCAATATTCCTGCTTCTTCACCGGTGGCTAGGTTGATTTTGACCACAGCCGGTGCTCCGCCACGCTGCACGAGCGAACTGTAAAACTGCCCGTCTTTCATCCAGTTGATGCCGTAGACGGATTTTTGGTTGAAGGTGCCTTTTTTGAAGACATCCTCCAGAGTTACTTTTTTCAGGCTTTGCGCCTGCACGCTGAGGGCCATTCCGATCATCGCGATCCAGGCTAGGCTCAGCACTTTCCAACTTTTAATCATCATCATGGAAGTTTTACTTTGGGTAAATTTTGCTTGGCGAATATAAGAAACGCTTTAAAAGCGCTTAAATAGTTTTTTTCGGGAAAATTAGGAGGGGGTGAAACTTATCAGATAGTTTTCACGAATAGAGGAATAAAATTTTGTCGATGAAGAAATCCATAATTTTTCTTTTAGTCATCTTTAGTAACTGCACAGGTAAACAAGGAAATGAATTAACTCAAGTTTCTGATCCTGTCAACCTTGAAATTGAATTTCTCGAATTTGATACCATTCAACTTCAGCATGGTTTATTTTCTGGAGTTGGATTTTTCGAGATGCATGATAGCAACTTCTACTTTGTTGATCAAATTTTAAGTCAAGTAGCTTTATTCGATTCAGAGGGTTTTTTAATAGATACGTTTTTGGGCAAAGGCGATGGCCCGGATCAACAAAATGTCATTCATGGATTCAAACCCTTTGGTTATAAAGGCCTACATGTTGTACTCGAGGATTTTGGCTTTACACTCTTTGACGAAAAATTTCAGAAAAAGGAATACCTCCCATTGGAGTGGTCATTTCATGAATCAAGGGATGAAATGGAAAAGGCACCTAATGAAAAAATGCTTGGCTTATATGAAGTAGCTTGGAAAAGGAAGGGAGAGAATTTTGATTTCCTTGTCAAGGAAATGCCGACAGGTACAAGTTTTCTAGTTCCAATCACCATGAGTCATCCTCAATTGAATGCATATTTATCCGAGAACTACTACAAAAGAGCTTTTATTTTTGGGCAATATTCTACTAAAGAAAAGAAAATCAATTTTGGTTTTGGGAATCGGTCAGATGAGTATCTCAACTATCGCTTTATTCCCAATTTTGACTTTTTTCATTTTGCTTCAAAAGAGGACTCCATCTTGGTTTCTTTTGCAATCGATCCTTTGATTCATGTATTTTCTCCAGAAGGAAAATTGATCCGAAAATTTGGTCGAAAAGGTCTTGAAATAACTACTAAGTATCCCATAACCCAGACTATCGAAGATGCCATAGATAATTATTCGATTGATTTGACTAAGGCGGGATTTTACGGGTCTATTTTTTATGAGGAGAGTTCCGATTTGACTTTTAGAACTTACTTCAAAAGTGGTAGTATGGATTCTACTTCTAGGCTTCAAATTTATAAAGGTTCGAAATTGATCGGTGACTTAGAAGTTCCAAAACGCTTTACTGTTATAGGTAAGTTGGGAGATTTTTATTTTGCGGATGGAATTATTGATGAGCAATCGGAGCAATTAATGATTTACAGATTTAAAATTTGAATTGAATTTGATGAGGGTTATAGTTAGTTTGATTTTAGTTTTTTTGATTTTTCAGAAAGTTTGTTCGCAAACCCTCCAGGTGGTTGATTCTAAAGGTAATCCAGTTCCTTACTTTACAGCGGTCAGCTCCAACTTTAAGTCTGTTAAAATTGGAGATGCGGACGGGCGAATCTTTTTTTCGGAATCAGAGAAATTATTAGAAAAAGAATGGGCATTAAGACATTTGGCATTCGAAGAAAAAGTAATCTATCTGGATTCGATCGAAAACATTGAAATAACTGTAAGTCTTGCTGAAAAATTACTGGAATTAAATCAAGTTGATATTCAGGCTCTTTCTGACAATGAAATTGCTCTTAGGGTAAAGAGTGAGCTGTCAGGAATCGCTGCAAATCTAACCTTCTCCAATTCTTTCCTAATTGAGCAATCCGAGGAGTATTATTTTGAAAGTTATGGCTTGTTTATTCAGTCGGGATTGATGGATCGGACTACCAAAAAACATCGATTTGATTCGGGTCGGCTCACTTTTCTCCCCCAATATTCTAAAATCTCGGAAAAAACAGTTAGTAGAAAATCGCCTTATCAATCTACGGTTCCAACTTTAACTGTCTTTTTAAATGATTTTATTTTCCAAATACTGTCCTCAAAATTAGGCTCTTGGAAAAGATTGGAAAAGGATTGTGGAAGGTTTGAATGTATTCAAATTGATGGTTTGAATGCTGAGGTAAGCGTTTTTCCTAATGGAAAGCTAAATTCAATTAGTTTACCCCCTAGGGTCTTTAAAGACCAATATGGAATCGTACATGAGATCACTGGTTCCCTAGATTTCACTTCCTCTCAGGAAAACAGTTTTTACACCAAGTTTTCTTTTGATGTCCATAAGGATGAAAAAGAAGTCAAAGTGCTCCTGTTTTTTGAAGGAATACCCAGTTTGCTGAACTTTCCTGAAAATTACCAAAACAGGTCGAACCAAGACTCATTTTTCAATGCGCTTAACTCTTTCTCTAAAACTCCTGATTACCACTTTGATCAAGAAATATTTTCACGATTAAGATCAACATACTTTCCGAAAACTGACCAATTAGGCGAAAGAGACAACTTTGTCACAAGAAAAAATTCTTATCAGTATCATGAAGTAATGGAAAAATCAGATTATTCCTCAGTTCAGTACATGAAGGAGAATTCTGACTTTGTAAAAGAGTTACTTGAAATTTTTAAATCTTACGGATTAGGTTGGTGAATTTTGGATTAAATGATGATCTAAAAATTCAAATGAAAGTTGGATACCTTGGAGGGTAAACGGAAAATAAGCTATTTCGCATAGTTAATTTTTCCCCACCATGAAGAAGAAAATTGCCTTGGTCACCGGAGGTTTTACCGGTGAGTCCGTCATCTCCCTCAAAAGTGCCGCTGTCGTCGAAAAGACCATCGATCGGGAACGCTACGATGTGTATAAGATTTTGGTCTACCCGGGCGATTGGCATTTTAGCTGTGCTTCAGGGGAGAAAGTACCCGTGGACCTCAACGATTTCAGCATCATGATCGGGGATGAAAAGGTGAAGTTTGACGGAGTATTTAACATTCTTCATGGTTCCCCGGGTGAAGATGGAAAACTAGCAGGGTACTTCGATATGCTCGGTATTCCCTACACCACCTGCGATCAGTTGACTTCAGCGATTACCATGAACAAGGGCTATACCAAGGCCATTGTCCAGGATATTCCCGAACTGAACGTGGCAAGATCAATTCAACTTTTCGAAAATTCCCCCGAAAACGCATCCAAGATTCAATCCGAACTCACGCTGCCCCTTTTTATCAAACCCAATAACGGGGGAAGTTCCATCGGGATGAGTAAGGTGAAAACTTGGGAAGAGTTGCCGGAGGCCTTGGAAAAAGCCTTTGCAGAAGATAAGCAAGTGCTCGTGGAGGAATTTGTCTCAGGAAGGGAGTTTTCGATCGGGATTTTCAAAGGAAAGGGAAAAATCACCGTGCTACCTGCTACTGAGATCGTGAGTAGTAAGGAATTTTTTGACTACGAAGCGAAATATGTACCGGGTGTCTGTGAGGAAATCACTCCGGGAAGAATGACTGAAGAGGAAGTCGGGCGGGTTGGTCGTATTGTGACCAAAGTTTACGAAAAACTGAACTGCAAAGGAGCTGTGAGAATTGATTATTTCCTCCAGCATGAGACGGGTAAGTTCTACTTTATCGAGATCAATACCGTGCCGGGCCAGACCGAAACGAGCTTGATTTCCCAGCAGGTGAAGGCTACAGGGAAAAGCATCAAAGACTTCTACACTGAACTCATTGAGGAGATGTTTGATTAAGCAGGAAGCTTGAAGACGGGAGGCCGAAGCATGGAATCCTTCTCATAATCCGTTAAAAATTTGAAAAAACGGGGAAAGTCTGCAAGGACTTTTCCCGTTTTGTGTTTTTCCATGAGATAAGTTTTTATTTTTACGCCATATTCAGGCCCTGATGATCGAAAAATTATTCCCACTGGACAAAAATTACATCCTTAGGCAGGCGCAGTCCTCGCTAGAGGAGCAGTTGATTGACCGGATGATTTTTGAATTGAAACGATCATATACTTTTTTATACAATCCTCTCCAATTGATGGATCACACCTACGCCAAAATCCTGGATACCTTTGAATTTCCCAAGGACAGAGTTCGGCTAATTTACAGGCAACTGTGCGGAATCTACCGCTACAAACATGGAGATAATCAGCTGGAATTGCTTTTTGACGGCAGAACTCATTTTGAAAAGTTTCAGGAAGACTGGTCTGAGGCTTTGATAAGCTACATTCAACAGTTGGGTCAGCACGAACAGTATGTGAAAACAATGCTTCGGATGACCTTGCTTTACGATACCGAGACTCGGGCCGAATGGGCTGAAAATCACTGTAAGGCATTCATCAACCAGCATTTTGAGCTCAAGGTGGTCAAAAGACATGGAGAGCTTCGCTTGAAAGTCTCTTAAAACACAAAACCCGCGGACATAGCGGGTTTCGTTTTTTCTAGAAGTTTGGACTGAGCAGGTATTTGCTGTAGAATTCGTCGATGACTTTGACCGCTTCCGTGGCATCATCCACCACGCAAAAGAGATCCAAATCGGACTCGCTGATGTAATTGGGATCACCCCGAAGTAAAGTAGCTTTGATCCAGTCCACCAATCCTCCCCAGTAATCTTTGCCTACGAGTACGATAGGGAAGCGTCCGATTTTATTGGTTTGGATCAAAGTCAACGCTTCAAAAAATTCATCCAAGGTTCCAAACCCTCCTGGAAGTACGACAAATCCTTGAGAATATCGGATAAACATGACTTTTCTGACAAAGAAGTAATCGAAGGTCAAAAGTTTGTCCCGATCAATGTAAATGTTGTTAAACTGCTCAAAAGGCAGGTGAATATTCAACCCTACGGATTTTCCACCCTCTGAATAGGCACCCTTGTTACCAGCTTCCATGATACCAGGACCACCACCGGTGATCACTCCATAGCCATGGCGAACCAACTTTGCTGCGATTTCTTCGGCGGTTTTATAGTAATGGTGGTCCCTAGGCGTCCTCGCAGATCCAAAGATGGTGACGCAGGGTCCTATTTTGGCGAGTTTTTCAAATCCTTCTACAAACTCAGACATGACTTTAAAAATTGCCCACGAGTCGGCGCTTTTGATTTCGCTCCAGTCACGCTCTTTGAAGGCACGTCGGATTCGTTCTTCCGATTTTTTTTCATCTATGTGGCTCATATTCTCTCAAATTGTGTCATCAAGAAAACGATTCTTGGGCAGGAATGGCGAAAATCAGGCCAAGAATCTCAATAAATCATTGGTATTCAGGGATAAAAATTCCTTTAAGGGACAGATTTAATTCCCGGAATACCCAGTTAATTTTGTTCTGAAAATAGAGATAGATGAATCTTTTTGAAAAATCCCGGGCAGTGGAAGAAATCTTCCTTGAACTGGAGAAAGAATCCAGGCAGTTTCACGAGGAGGCAGGGATGGGTTGCATTTCGGGGTGTGGGTTTTGTTGCGCCAATCCTCAGGTACCCGCTACTCCCTTGGAATTTTTGCCATTAGCATTTGATCTGTATGAAAAAGGCCTGGCCGATGACATTGCCAATCAACTGGCCAATGAGGAAACTCCAGGGATTTGTGTGGTTTATCGATCCAATCCAGCAGATGTGACGAAAGGATACTGTGGAAACTATTCAAAAAGGGGACTCATTTGCCGACTTTTTGGGGCGTCTGCCAGGAAAAACAATAAAACCGGCCTGAAGGAATTGATCACCTGTAAGATTTTGAAAGCAGAGAAAAGGGAGTTGTTCCAAAAGGTCAGTGACCGGATCAACACAGACATGGAAATTCCTCTCGCCCCTGCTTATTATACTCGGATCAAAGACGTGGACGAAGCCTTATCCAGCCAATATCCTGTCAACCAAGCCATCCTTATGGCTTTGGAATTGGTCTTGAGGTATAAGTTTTATCAAGAGGCTGAGGAGTCAAATCAGGATTGATTTTTTTAGATCATCTGTTTTTAGCCTATATTCGATATCAATTTAATGGCAAGAGCCCGTAAAAAGCCAAACACATGCTGAATCTTGGGGAGATCGTTCAGACGGTTAAGAGTATCGTTGAAACTAGAATAGGAATCATTAAAAATGAAATTCAGGATGAATTTGTTACCATCCTTTCAAGATTGATTCTGCTGGTCATCATCGGTTCTTTGGTGTTATTGGTTTTTTTGTTTCTTTCACTTTCACTGGCATTTTTCATCAGTCAGGTAACTCAAAGTCCCTACTTGGGATTTTTGATTGTGGCATTGATGTATGTTCTGATCGTCTTGATCCTTTACCTCACTAGAGATTCTCATAGCGTACAAGAAAGCATTAATTCCACCCTAAAGGATTTTATTTTCAGAGCAAAAAGCGATAAAAAAGAAGATGAGTAAGGATCTCGAGAAAAAGTCAGAAGAGCTGGAACAGACTTTAGCAAAGCAACTGGAATTGTTGAAAAAGGATTCTGAAGACTGGCTAAAAGTCGGTGCCGCTGTGGCAGTAGGAGCCTTACTTACCTATGGGATCGTCAAAGCCACCCGAAAGAAAAAAGTCAGGAATACCGAGAAGGCCTTGGAGGTTCTGGAAAAGGAGGGCCTGCTCAATGATGATATCAAAAAGCGACTGACCAAGCCCAAGAGTTCTTCGTTTTGGCCTTCACTGACTCAAAGACTATTAATCCTTGGACTTGCTTTGGCAAAGGATAAAATTTACAGTGATTTTTTTTCAGGAAATACTAGCCAAGAGGTGATTGAAAAGGATAAGTAAACTCCTGAAGGGATTCTCAAAGTCCGGAAAAAAAGGAGTAGCCTGGCTGGTTGATCCAGAAAAAGAGATCAGTTTGGATCAATTTTCTTGGATTCAGCGCTCAAATTTGGATTTGATTTTGGTAGGGGGGAGTAGAGCGAGTGCTCAAAGGCTTGAGGAAACTATTGCTGCAATCAGGAAATTTTCAGGATCAATTCCAATCTGTATTTTTCCAGGATCCAGGCTCCAATTATCCGGTCAGGCAGATGGGATTTTGTTTTTATCCCTTATTTCCGGAACGAATCCAGAGTTTTTGATCTCTCATCAGGCAGAGGCCGCTATTGATCTGGAAACGATGAATCTGGAGATTTTGCCCACAGCCTACATGTTGGTAAATGAGGGAGAAATATTGAGTGTTCACCAGGCAAGTAACACGCTGCCGATTTTAAACTCAGAAATCGATCGAATCAGGTCTATTGCTTTAGCTGGTAGATTTTTAGGTTTTAGATTCTTCTATCTGGAGGCAGGAAGCGGTGCAAAAAAACCGGTTTCACCCACAGTAATCCAAGTTGTCAAAAAATCAATTCGAAAGCCTCTGATGGTGGGTGGTGGACTGGATTCACCCGAAAAGGTCAAGGCTGCTTTTGATGCAGGGGCAGATTTGGTGGTCTTGGGTAATTCGATAGAAAAAGACCCCGGTTTTTTGGCCGAGGTCTTGAAAATCAAATATTGGTACAATCAACTATTGAACATTAATTAGTGAGTCCCTTCTTCGCATTTTGCCCGCAGGCACCCCATACATCATTTTAAAGCGTCTGCAAAAATAAGCCGTGTCTTTATAGCCTACTTCTTTTCCGATATCCCGGATTGATTTTTTGGTTGTTCGTAGAAGTTCTACGGCTGCCTCCATCCGCTGGTATTCGATGTAATCTTGAGGATTGATTCCGGTAAGCATTTTGAAATACTGTCCCACATAATCTTCAGACACATTAGCGACCTTGGCCAAGACTTTATTCGAAAGATCTCCTCCGATGTTGGTCTTTATAAAATTAAAAAGATCAATAAGCCTTGGGTCCTTGAAATAGGTAGAATTGGTTGATAATTCCTCTGTGAAAAGTCGGTTTTTAAGAATATGGCGAAGCAATTCGATAACCAAGACTTCAGTTTGCGCCTTCAAAGCCCTCTCTTTTCCCACGTTGGAAGTTTCCAATTCCTTCATAATGTCCTCAATCAAAGTCGCGATGCGATCATTGAATCGGATGATAAATGGAGGAATGTCCAGAGAGTTGAAAAAGTTGACTACATCGAAAACCTTGGACTCGAAGTGCAGCACAGAGATGCAATCTTCCTCACAGGTCTTGATATCCTTGTAGCTGATACTTTGCAGGTATTTGCGCTTGGATTCACTAAACTGCTCTAAGGTAATTTCCTGTCGCTTATTCCCAGCTCCAAAAGTTACTGCAGTTCTTTGGCCTTTTGGTAGAAAAAGTACTTCGCCTTCATTGATGAGTTCTTGATCTTCCCCGAATTTTAGGCTGCCATGATGCAGAAGAATAAGAGCATTTTCAGGTTCTTGATAGTTGTAAACAGATATAGGTTTATCAATTTTAAAATTGTTTCCCCTTAAAAATTTGACATGTACTGATTCTATTACTTTGTTATAATAATCCATAATTATTCAGAAAAATTTAGAACCAAAAATATGATTTTTCCTAAGTAAAAACATAACTATTTTAGAGAAGGGGCAAAAAAAGTAAAAAAAGGGTATAAAAATTTGTATCTATACCCTTTTTAAAACTCAACCTTGGTGCACTATTTCAGGATTCCTCTAGAAATTACGATCCGTTGGATCTCTGAAGTACCCTCATAGATCTGGGTAATTTTAGCGTCACGCATGAGTCTTTCAACATGGTATTCTTTCACGTATCCGTATCCTCCATGTACCTGTACTGCTTCCACTGTAACATTCATCGCAACTTCAGAAGCATAGAGTTTGGCCATAGCTGAAGCATGTGCATAATCTTGCTCTTGATCTTTGAGCCATGCGGCTTTGTAAACCAAAAGTCTTGCTGCTTCGATCTGTGTCGCCATATCTGCCAGTTTAAATTGGATTGCTTGGTGTTGGCTGATGGGCTTTCCGAATGCTTTTCTTTCTTTGGAATAGGCGAGCGCAAGTTCATAGGCACCTGAAGCGATTCCCAGTGCTTGGGCAGCAATCCCGATTCTGCCCCCATTGAGGGTTTCCATGGCAAATGTGAATCCAAATCCTTCTGCTCCGATACGATTTTCCACCGGCACTTTCACATCAGTAAACATCAGAGAATGGGTATCCGAACCCCGGATTCCCAATTTGTCCTCTTTCTTTCCGATTACAAACCCATCCCAGCCCTTTTCGACAATGAACACCGATATTCCTTTGTGTCCCTTGCTGGCATCAGTCTGTGCGATGACTAGGTAAACACTTGCCGTGGAACCGTTGGTAATCCAGTTTTTGGTCCCGTTGAGGATGTAGTGATCGCCTTTCAGCTCTGCATTGGTTCGCTGGGATGTCGCGTCCGACCCAGCTTCTGGTTCAGATAGGCAGAATGCCCCTAGAATTTCTCCGGTTGCCAAGCGGGTCAGGTATTTTTGCTTTTGCTCCTCTGTCCCGTATTTCTCAAGACCCCAGCATACCAGTGAGTTATTTACAGACATGGAGACCGAAGCCGAGGCATCGATCTTGGATAGTTCTTCCATGGCGATGACATAGGAAATAGTATCCATCCCTCCACCATTGTATTTGGGATCCACCATCATTCCCATAAAGCCCAACTCTCCCATTTTTTTGATCTGTTCGTAGGGGAATTTTGCCTCTGTGTCTCGGTCGATTACGCCAGGAAGTAGTTCTGTCTGAGCAAATTCCCTCGCTGCTTCCTGCACGGCCAGATGCTCTTCAGTCAATTGAAAGTTCATAAGGGTAGTCCTTTTTTGGGTTTAAATTCAGAGCGAAAAGATAGCCTAAAAAAAGAAAAGGGACAAAAACTTGTCCCTTTCCGAATATTATTTTGTTGTCTGTTAATCTCTGTTTCCAAAGAAAACGAAGATATAATAAGCCAAAGTAGCTAAAGAGGCCAAGGCAGCTACAACATAGGTCATTGCAGCCCATTTTAAAGCATCTTTCGACATGTCATATTCTGGTCGGGTCACAATATTTCGGTTTTGTACCCAAGCCAAAGCTCTGTTGGATGCGTCAAATTCCACAGGCAATGTCACTAAAGTAAACAGGGTCATTACTGAGTAAGAACCGACCACAATGTATCCTATGATCGGCACAGGGAGACTCAATGCAAACCCACCAAACAAAGAAGCGATCAACACGATGTTTAGGATTTTACCTGAAATATTTTGGATAGGAACCATCGCAGATCGGAAGTTGAGCCACGCATACGATGTTGCATGCTGAACAGCGTGTCCGCATTCATGGGCAGCTACGGCAGTAGCGGCGGCATTTCGTCCATAGTAAACGTCAGGAGAGAGGTTTACTGTCTTATCCATAGGATTGTAGTGGTCAGTAAGCTGACCTTCTACGCAAATAACTTGTACGTCATGGATGTTATTGTCAGCAAGCATCAGTTTGGCTATTTCAGCTCCTGACAGATTCGCTTGAAGAGGGGTCTGTGAATAAAGCTTGAATTTGCTTTTCAATCTGCTGCTTACCACAAATCCAAGAATTGCAAATACAACTACAATTAGAATAATCATTTTTTTTGGGGTTAAACTCGGTCTGAATACGAAGTTAGGACTTGTCAGGTTTAATCCAAGCAGGGATTTTTACCATCACGATCCAACTCATCAAGCCTACAAGCATTACTTGAATTACCTGAGTTCCATGAATAATAGCAGCAAAAATCTTCCCGTCAGTCTCTGACACTCCAAACTGGATCAAAATGTAGGCCACTAAGGCATGGAAGGTGCCAATCCCGCCTTGTACGGGCGCTACCATGCCAATACTTCCCATCACCATTACCAATAGCACCTGAGTTGCCGACAAATTGGCAGTGGATTGTATTCCAAGGGAAACCGTATACATCGTCATGAAATATATAATCCAGATTAGGAATGAACTGATCCAAAATCCAATAGGATTCTTGACAGATCGAATGGATTGAATCCCAGAATAAAGTTGTCTTAAAAACTGCTGAAGTCGGTTGATCAGGCCGTTTCCACGAAATTTTTTGAATAGTATGAATATAAAAAGTGCGAAAACTGCCAATCCTCCAAGCAATAGAGGAAGGTAATTGATGAGTTTGTTGCCTAATGAATTAAGATCCACCAACTCACCTGCTAGAGATAGGAAAAGTTGGCTTTCGAGGAAAAAGGACAGCAGAATGACTGAAATCAAAAACAGCAAATCAATAGTCCGCTCCATGATTACTGTCCCGATCAAATGTCCAATAGAGGTTCCATTGGTCCTGGACAGGACTCCGCAACGGGCAACTTCTCCAGCTCTAGGCACTAAAAGGTTGACCAAATAACCCACCATGACGGCATGGTAGGCCCGATTTGCACTTACCTGAGCCTCCCCTTCCTGTTTTTGGATCAGTAAAGCCCACCTCCAGCCACGAATCCAATATCCAGCCCAGGCAATCCCTAATGAAAACAGAATCCAAAACCAATTACTGGACTGAATCTGTGCTTTTAGGCTTGAAAACTCGATATCTCGATACAAAAACCAAAAAATCCAGACAGCCACGCCTAGGGAAATGACTACCTGGATAAGTTGTTTGACTTTTGGATTCAGCATCAGATCAATTTGTTTCTTTCATCGGGAAAAATCAGAACAGGCTTGTACTTTTTTGCTTCTTCAAGCTCCATACTCGCGTAAGAAATAATGATCACAATATCACCGACTGATGCTTTTCTTGCTGCGGGACCATTGAGGCAGACTTGACCACTTCCTCTTTCTCCTTTGATCACGTAGGTTTCCAGCCGCTCTCCGTTATTTACGTTGACTACCTGCACTTTCTCGTTTTCGATAAGATGTGCTGCATCCATCAGGTCCTCATCGATGGTGATCGAACCTACATAGTGCAATTCTGCCTGGGTGATTTTTACCCGGTGGATTTTGGATTTAAGTACCTGGATTTGCATTGGTTTAGTTTTTCCGCCGCGAAATTAGGGAATTATCGGCAGGTTATCGATCAATCTCACCTCACCTACAAAGGCTGCTATACAAATAGATGATTTCTGTTCGGAGTTAAATTCTCCGTAAAGCGCAAATGAATCCGGATTTACCAACTCAAAATATTCCAGCTGAGTGTGTTTTTCCCTTTCAAAATTGATTCTAACACTTTCCTTTACCTCTCTCCAAGCCTGTCCTTCAAGGAGCCTGTTTTTGGCTTGATTCATGCTTTCGAAAAGAAGTAAGGCCTTTTTTCGCTCTTCATCATTCAGGCGGAGGTTTCTCGAAGACATGGCCAATCCATCCATTTCTCTTCTTGTTGGCACTACCTCGAGATGGAGGTCAAATGAGAGGTCTTGGACCAAACGATTGATGATGGCTACCTGCTGTAGATCTTTTTGTCCGAAAAATGCTATGTGTGGTTTTATAATGTGGAAAAGCTTGGAAACGACAGTGCCCACACCATTAAAATGACCAGGGCGAAACTTACCTTCCAGCACCCTCTCCAAGTCTCCAAAGTCCAGCGTGAGTCGGGTCTGATTGGGATACATGGTCTCCACCGAAGGTACAAAAACATAGTCTGTTCCGGATTCTTTCAGTTTTTCTAAATCCGCCTCTAGAGTAATCGGGTATTTTTTGAAGTCTTCCGGGTTGTTGAATTGGGTGGGGTTGACAAAAATGGAGACCACTGTCACATCCATCATCACCTTACTTTTCCCCACCAAATCCAGATGTCCTTGATGCAGCGCACCCATTGTAGGTACAAGTCCGATTTTTTGAGATTTTTGAAGGTGATTGAGCCAGTGGGGGTTCCATTCGGCAATTGAGCGGATTAGCTTCACGACAGGGCAGTATTTCGGCTAAATTGGGGCAAAAGTAGATTAATATCCAGAAATACAATGCTTTTTGGCTTTTTTTTATTTACCTTTGTGCCCGTTGTTTATCACGATCATTAAATCCCTATAGCATGTCCAAACTACGTATCCTCTACGTTGCTAGTGAAATCAACCCTTTCTTACAAACTTCCGAAGTAGCCAATTTCTTGAGAACTCTCCCACAAGCCATGCAAGAGCGCGGAATGGAGATCCGTATTTTGGTGCCAAGGTTTGGGTTGATCAACGAGCGCAAAAACAGACTCCATGAAGTAGTGAGGCTATCAGGGATCAATATCGCAGTCGGTGATGAAGAAAAACCTTTGATTATAAAGGTGGCATCGATTCCCAATGCAAAGCTCCAGGTTTATTTTATCGATAACGAGGATTATTTCCAGCGAAAGCATGTCTTTCATGACAAACAGCAACGCTTTTACGAAGACAATGATGAGCGCGCTATTTTCTTCTGCAAAGGGGTCATCGAGACTGTGAAAAAACTGGGATGGGCTCCTGATATCGTACACTGCAACGACTGGATGACGTCTTTGATCCCAATGTATCTGAAGACAACTTACAAGAATGAGCCTCTCTTCAAGGATACTAAAACCGTATTCGCTATTTATAACAATGGATTTTCCCATACCTTTGGAGACGATTTGTTAAACAAGGTTAAGATGGTAGACATCGATGACACTATTTTAGCACCTTTGAAAAGCAAAGACTTCACAGGCTTCATCAAAATGGGTATGGAATATGCCGATATGGTGGTAAAAGGCTCGGAAGTCTCTGCAGAACTAAACCAACTGATTGAGGATTTCTCTAAAGACAAAAAGTTTGAAATCAAAATTGAAGAAGAGCAGCAAGCTCATGACGAGCTTTATGGGATTTATACCAGCCTTGCGGGCTAAGATTACCTTTTCCGCGTTAATTACCGTCTTTTTCCTAGGTGCTTGTAGTGATCCTGCTACGGTAGGGCTGGAACTCGCACCTCAGAACAATCAAATCGGAGTATTTTACAAGGAGTTTCAGCTGGATGCCCAAGTTGTCTTATTGGATTCTTTTAATACGACCAATGCAGGAATTCTGATAGTTGGTGATGAATCTGACGATTATTTCGGCAAAACTAGAAGTATCGCTTACACAAGGCTTTACATTGAACCTGGTGCAGAGCGTCCGAGGTCCGATGCAATTTTGGATTCGATTTTCTTCAACTTGTCAACGGTCAGCGTAAATGGATCGAACTTAGATCAGCCTAAACGCTACTCCGTTCATTTGTTATCTGAGCCGATCTTAGATACACTTTATTATAATTTCAGCAGACTTGCCTTTGAGTCTAATCCCATAGCAATAGGAGAGGTGGTGTTTAGAGATGAGAAAGACACCGTGATTTCTATTCCTGTCAAAGCCGACTTTGCAGAAGAGCTTTTTGGAAAGCTTAAGCGAGGACAGGAGTTTGATAACCTTTTCAATTTTAGAAGGTATCTTCCTGGTGTGGCTGTTACGGCTAGGGAAGGTGATAATACTACTGCGGGATTCTCACTGGGAGGTAATACAGGAATTTCCGTGTTTTACCATTATCAAGGAGACACAGTAGCCAAGAAATACTCCATCACCACCTTCTCTTCAAGGAGTTTCAACGGTATAGAATCTGACCGGTCAGGTACTCCAACTGAAGTGGTTTCGGAGTATCAAAAATCTTACAGTACAGGGCCGATTGTCGGAATGAAATCAGGGCTTGGTCTAGCTTTAAGAATCGACACCAGTCCGTTTGATGCCTTTTTGGACACATTGGGTGGAGTTATTTTCAATCAGGTCAATTTTTCTTTAGGTCCTATTGAAAACCAAGATGCCAATAATACTCCGATCAATGGCATGGTAATGAAGTTTGTTGATTCTCAAAACAGAGTGTTGTTAAGCTCGGTCAACCAAGCAGAACTACATGTTCAGGCAGATGGGCAAGCACAAGTAATTCAAGACACGAATGGAAATTCAGTTCCAAATAATTTCTTTGCGTCTTCAGCTGTTATAGAATACAATACCACTGACAAAATTCAAAAAGCAGCTATTACTTCTCATGTAAATGCCTTGTATAGGGGGCAGCTTCAACGATCGGATTGGTTGCTTTATGCCACTACCCCGAGAACGGGCGATGATTTTAAACGATCTTTAAGGCAGTTTAAGGTGAATAAAGATAAAATTAAAGTTACGGTTATCTATTCAAAAACACGATAAACAATCGATTTCGAAAAAGTGATTCTGATCCACTTTTAGTTTTTCTAAAAGTGGATTATTTTTTTTGGCACGAATGCTGTTTCTTTGTGCAAGTACTAACCAACTTTTAAGAATTTTTACTTATGTGTGGAATTGTCGCGTATGTCGGGCAGCGTGAAGCCCTCCCTATTATTATCAAAGGACTGAAAAGATTAGAGTATCGGGGCTATGATTCGGCAGGTGTTGCTTTGATTGACCAGCATGGCCTGAGTGTCTACAAGAAAAAAGGAAAAGTCTCGGATCTTGAGAATCATCTGGAAGAAAACGGAGAATTGAAATCAAGAATCGGTATTGGTCATACCAGATGGGCTACCCATGGTGAGCCCAATGATGTGAATGCCCACCCGCACTATTCTTCTTCAGAAAAATTTGCGATGATCCATAATGGGATCATTGAAAACTATGAGGTACTGAAAAAAGACTTGCTGCAAAAAGGATATAATTTCCAAAGTGAAACTGACACAGAAGTTTTTGTCAAGTTTATTGAGGATATCTATACCAATAACTATTGCACCCTGGAAGAGGCGCTGCGTTTGGCTTTGCAGAAAGTTGTGGGAGCTTATGCCATAGTATTGATCAACCTCGAAGAGCCAGATACGCTGATCGCTGCCCGAAAAGGATCTCCATTGGTTATCGGTGTGGGAGAGGGCGAGTTTTTCTTGGCATCTGATGCCACACCTATCATCGAATATACCAATAAAGTAGTCTATCTAGATGATTATGAAATTGCAGTAATCAGAGACGGCAAACTCCAAGTAAAGACCATTGAAAATATCGAAACCAGTCCGTATATCAATCAGCTGGAACTGGAGTTGGAAGCCATCGAAAAAGGTGGATACGAGCATTTCATGCTTAAGGAGATTTTTGAGCAGCCTAAATCAATTGCGGACTGTCTCCGAGGAAGACTAGATCCTAAATCAGGCCGCTTAGTCCTAGGAGGATTAAGAGACTACATGAATAAGTTTACCAATGCCGAACGAATCATCATTACGGCATGTGGTACCTCTTGGCATGCCGGTTTGGTGGCTGAATATCTTTTTGAAGAGTTTGCCCGTGTGCCGGTAGAAGTCGAGTATGCTTCAGAATTCCGATATAGGAACCCTGTAATCAGCGACAAAGATTTCATCATCGCCATCTCCCAATCTGGAGAGACAGCCGATACACTTGCTGCTATTGAGCTTGCAAAATCTAAGGGAGCAACAATTTTCGGTGTTTGTAATGTGGTAGGCTCATCAATTCCGAGAACTACCCATGCAGGTTGTTACACCCATGCAGGGCCGGAAATCGGAGTAGCTTCTACCAAGGCATTTACAGCACAAATATCCGTACTTACAATGATGGCACTGAAACTTGGCTATCAGAGGGGTACATTGCCGGAAAGTAAGTATATCCTTATGCTTCATGAGCTTGCCGATATTCCTGCGAAAGTTGAAAAGGCACTCCAGACGAATGATGCAGTCAGAAAAATTGCGGAGAAATACAAGGATGCCAGCAATATGCTTTATCTCGGACGAGGATATAATTTCCCTGTAGCCTTAGAAGGGGCGTTGAAACTAAAGGAAATTTCTTACATCCATGCTGAAGGTTATCCAGCAGCAGAAATGAAGCATGGCCCGATTGCCCTCATCGACGAGGAAATGCCAGTCATTTTTATTGCTACACTGGACAGTTCTTATGAAAAAGTGGTCAGCAACATTCAGGAAGTAAAAGCTCGTAAAGGTAAAGTGATTGCCGTCGTGACGGAAGGTGATAAACAGGTAAAAGCTCTTGCAGACCATGTTATAGAAATTCCACCAACGAACGAAGCTTTTACTCCACTTCTTTCTGTGATTCCACTTCAGTTGCTTTCCTATCACATCGCTGTGATGAGAGGGTGCAATGTGGACCAGCCGAGGAATTTAGCCAAGTCGGTGACGGTGGAATAAAAAGTCAAAAAGCCCGAAGATGTGATTCGGGCTTTTTAGTTGCAAGCTCCTGCCGTCCATGATTTTAGTCCTGCTAAATCCGCAGCGCAGGCATTTGGATAGGTCCTGCCGTTACAACCACAGACTGGCGTATAGTCAAAGGTACAAGGTCCACTTCTGATCCTTTCCGGATCGATACAGCCTGATAATGGCTCTTCTTTTTCACAAGAAGAGAGGAAAAATATTGAGGAAAGAAGCAGAATCAGAGGTAATTTTCTCATACTATCATAACGTCAAGTAATTCTTTCTTGCTACAAAACATATGCTTTAGGCAGGAATTGGCCACAAGCCAGCCAATAAAATCCGTACTTTTGCGCAGCCAAGAAAAAACCCATGCTGGATAAATTACAAGCCCTTAAAGAACGATTTGAAGAAGTAGGTCAGCTAATCATTTTGCCGGATTCTATGTCTGACATGAGCAAATATGCCAAGCTTACCAAGGAATATAAGGATCTGGAGAAAATCGTGGCCGTGTATGACGAATATGCTCTGGTTCTAAAAAATATCGACAGCTCTAAAGAGATGCTCGAAAAAGAAAAAGATCCTGAATTCCGGGAAATGGCTAAGGCAGAATTGGATGACTTGCGTGAGCGTAAAGAAGTCTTAGAGGGTGAGTTGAAGGAGCTTTTGATCCCGAAAGATCCCAATGATTCCAAAGATTGTATCCTGGAAATACGAGGGGGGACCGGAGGTGATGAAGCGGCGATTTTCGCAGGGGATCTTTTTAGGATGTATGAGCGATTCTGTGAAATGCAGGGATGGAAGCTCACGGTCCTGGATTTGACTTTTGGTTCGGCAGGAGGATATAAGGAAATTATCGCGACTGTATCCGGAGCAGATGTCTATGGAATGCTCAAGTATGAATCGGGAGTGCATCGGGTTCAGAGAGTGCCAGCCACTGAATCTCAGGGGAGAGTGCATACCTCTGCTGCATCTGTGGCGGTTCTCCCCGAAATGGATGAAGTCGAGGTGCATTTGGATATGAATGATATCCGCAAAGACACTTTTTGTTCTTCAGGACCAGGTGGCCAGTCGGTTAACACGACCTATTCTGCGGTCCGATTGACCCACAATCCTACCGGATTGGTAGTCACCTGCCAGGATGAGAAATCCCAAATCAAAAACTTCGAAAAGGCGCTAAAGGTACTTCGTTCGAGACTCTATGAAATCGAGCTGGCCAAGCACAATGAGGCGGTGGGTGCCCAGCGAAAGTCCATGGTCGGCAGTGGAGATCGCTCCGACAAAATCCGAACTTATAATTATCCCCAGTCGCGTGTCACAGACCATCGGATCAACAAAACGGTGTACAATTTGCCTGAAGTCATGGATGGACACATCGAAGAATTTATCTCCGCGCTAAGACTGGCGGAAAATCTCGAAAAAATGCAGGCTGGAGGGATTGAGTAATAGGTACAGGCTTTGCAGGAATGAATTAAGAAAGTATATTGATAAATAAATACCCACCTAAGCTAACCCAGTAGAATTATGATTATTGAAGGAGAAAGAGAAATCAATCTGGTGACATGGAATGACTCTCATTTTCATCAGCTCTATCCTATAGCCAATAATCCTAAAATTGCCATGAATCTCAGGGATAGTTATCCCCAACCTTACACGATTCATGATGCCCGGCATTGGATTGAGCACAATCAAAAATTCAATCCTCCTCAGAATTTTGCGATTGAGTTTGAAGGAAGGCTGGCTGGATCCATTGGGGCAGAGCGTGGCAAAGATGAATTGCGAACCAATATGGAACTTGGATTTTGGATAGGAGAGCCATTTTGGGGCAAAGGCATAGCTACAGAGGCAGTGAAGCTCTATACCGATTACATTTTCGAAAAATTTGATATTCAACGGATTTTTGCACAGGTCTACGACTTCAATGGAGAATCCATGAACGTGCTCGAAAAGGCAGGATATATCCCTGAAGCAATATTGAAAAAGGGTTTTATTAAGAGAGGAAGGGTAGGAGATATATTCCAATATGTAAGAATAAGGGATGAAGAATAAACTTCATCCCTTATTCATTTAACCGACTTTTTCCAATGCCTGTTGAATGTCCCATATGAGGTCCTCAGGATGTTCCACACCGATAGACAGTCGGATAAGTTTTTCAGAGATTCCCAGTTGGTTCCGGTCCTCGTCGCTGACATCGCTGTGAGTCATGGTCGCGGGATGCTCTGCAAGAGATTCTGTACTTCCCAGAGAAACGGCTAAGTGAAAGAGTTTTAAGTTATCCAAAAATTGGAATGCTTCTTTTTCCCCTCCTTGGATATCAAAAGAAACCATAGCGCCAGCGCAGGAAAGTTGCTTTTTGAAGATTCGGTATTGTGAGGAATTTTCCGGAATATGTCCCAAATAATATACTTTTTCCACTTTAGGATGGGCAGCGAGGTAATCGGCCACTTTCGAGGCGTTTTCTGCCTGCTGAGTCATCCGTACTTTTAGTGTCTCCAGACTCCGCATCAGGAGCCACCCAGTCCATGGACCTGCCATATTCCCGAGAAATGTCCGGAGAGTACGAACTCTTCTCATCAAATCCTTCTTTCCCAAAACCGCTCCAGCGATCAAATCGGAATGACCTCCGATGTATTTGGTAGCAGAATACATGACCAAATCAGCTCCATGTTTGAGTGGATGCTGCCAGAGTGGTCCCATGTAGGTGTTGTCTACCACTACATAGACCTCGGTTTCTTGATCACTTAGTCGATCAGCCACTTCTCTGCATAATTCCAAGTCAAAAAGTGCATTGGTCGGATTGGCAGGGGTTTCAACATAGACCAATTTCACTTTTGCGCCTTTTGCTCGCTGTAAAATTTCTTGTACGGAGTCTTCCGGGGTAAATCCAATTCCATGGATTCCATATTGGGGTAGCACCTTGTTGATAAAATGATCGGTACCACCATAGACCGGCTTGCTATACAAGAGAGAGTCCCCTGGTCTTAAAAATTCCAACAATACCGTGGAAATGGCTGACATTCCGCTTTCAAATACAGCGCATTCATCTGCACCATCCCAAAGGCAAAGCCTTTCTTCCAGAATTTGAAGATCCGGGTTGTTTAATCGGGAATAGATTAATCCGGGTTCTTCTCCAGGAGATTTTTCCCTTTTTCCATACGCAAGCTCAAAAAATTCTTTTCCTTCCTGAGCTGTTTTAAAGACAAAAGTTGAGGTCTGAAAGATAGGGCATTTGACTGCGCCTTCTGAAAGTTCGGGCTTATAGCCGTATGACATCATCAGGCTTTCTGGGTGAAAATATCTGGAATTCATCTGGGTTTATTTTTCCTCAAAGGACAGAAAAAAGCCCAAGATTCACAATATTGAATTCCTAAGGATATTTTGAGTTTGATCTTAATACAGTTTGAAAATTTAATTTTTTGTTAAGAAACAGGAAGTTATTCTTTGTTAACAAAATAAAATTTCGAAACAGGCTTAAATAATACTTTCTTGAGATATTTAATTTTTTTCCAGTGGAACTTTCCGATCAATTGACGATTACCTTTCTGGTGACGATCCTTTTTTTGTCTATCAACTGAACAAAATGTACTCCTCGTGGAAGCCATGACAATTCTTCCTGCTTCGAGCCTTGTTTGATAATTGAAGAATAAATAATCTGACCGAGGGAGTTGATTACCCGTAGTTCGGAGAAGGAATCCAAGTTTGACGATTGTATTGAAAGGCTTCCATGGCTTGGGTTAGGATAAAGGATTAGGTCTTGAAGCAGGGGATCGGGTTCTAATCCGGTAATGATGTTCACATTTACAGCTAATACTCTTTTTGGACCAAAATTACATTCGTTTTGTGCCTCTACTGACAAGTCAAAGTTTCCTTCCGTTTCCCAAATCACATGGATGCTGGAGCTTCCTTGACCGGACAAAATCCTTCCTCCCCCTGAAATCGTCCATCGATAATTTAATCCAGGTATGGCTGTAGTCTGGTATTTGTATTCCCCAAGGGCGGTTTGACTCTCACCCTGGATAGCTGATGGTTGGTCTGGAGTTTTATTTACCTGAATGAGTTTTGAAATGGGATTCCCCTTTCCACAGGAATTGGAAGGAGTTACGCTGATTTTTTGGTTTCCTTGGGTTTTCCAAATGATTGAGACCGAAGCTGAGCCTTGTCCGGTTACAATTTCTCCACCTGTTACTTCCCAGGAATAAGTAGTTCCATTTTGGTTGATTACGGAATACGTGTGATTGGTTTCAAGGCAAACCGAACCTTCTCCGGATATGGGCTGATTTAAATTAGGGATTTGGGAGACTGTGATTTCCAAGGCTGACGTTTCTCCGTTACCGCAAAAATTGACTCGACTGACTAAAACAGCATTTCTCCCTGTCTTTGTCCATTCTACTTCAATGGAAGGAGTTCCCTGACCCGTTATAATATTTCCACCATCTACCCTCCAGACAATTTCTGAACCAGGCTCGGGTTGACTTGTAATTGAATACGTGCTTGTGCCGAGGCACTCTGAGCTATTCCCTGTAATAGGACTTATACCTCCCGGAGGAGTACAGGAATAGCTGAGAATGGTGCCGTCTTTTCCGACCGCAAAGGCAGAGTTTGGGTCACCGTAATTGATGGAAAGAAGGTCGCGAGTGGTTCCGCTGTTTATTTTAAACCAAGTTTTTCCTGCATCCTTGGTTTGATAAGTCACTCCGTTTTCCCCGACTACAAATCCAAGGTTTTGATCCCAAAAATCCACCGAGAGAAGATTTACCTTTTCTGGAAAGGATAGTATTTCCCAGGTAATTGCCTTGTCTTTGGTTTTCAATACAACGCCATTATTCCCAACAACCAAGGCAGTAGTAGTGTCTAACTTTGCTAAAGCATTTAGATTTTCCTGTGTCAGCTTAGGGAGACTTTCCCAGACAGATCCTCCAAAGGTCCTGCTCATTTGACCGTTTTTACCAACTGCGAGGCCAAAACCAAAATCGAAATAGATTAAATCGCTCAGATCTGTTTGGGTGTTTGACCTTACCGTTTGATCCCAGGTAGCACCAGAATCGAATGACCTAGAAATATATCCGTTGTTACCGGTAATGTATAATACGGAAGGAGCAAAAAGGTAAAATCCGGTAATTTTATTGGGTGTTTGTGAAGGAACAGCAACCCAACTGCTTCCTGAATTTCCGGTTCTATATATTTTACCTCCGGCTGAGGAAGCATACCCAAAAGCAGTATTCCAAAAATCAATGGTGTGAATGTCGATTTTTTCGGGAAGGGGTCTACTTATCAGGGAGATAGCGCCATTTGTTGTTACAAAGAATTCTCCACTTTTTCCAGAAATGAATCCTATTGTATTTGATTTAAAATCAGCAGCGGAAAATTCATTACGAATGCCAGCCTGCCGAGTGGTCCAGTTAGCCCCTCCGTTTGTGGATTGAATCATGTAACCGTTTTGTCCTATCCCAAAAAGGACATTGGTGTTAGGTCTGAATCCTAAATTTCCAAGATTTCGAGTATTTCCCGCTCCCAAGTTTATCGTTCCAAATGTTGCTCCAGAATTTACCGATCGGATCAGAGTGGCCTGATCTCCTATGACTACAAGAATCCTCGGATCTATAGGGCTTGCAGCCAGTTTTTTTAGGGGAGTAGTGACATTTGATGGGGATGCGGTCCAAGTGTTTCCTCCGTTAGTAGTTCGGAAAAAAGTTCCTTGGTTACCCACCGTATATCCGATCAATTCGCTGGTGAATAGTACTCCATTGAGATTTTGGGTGGTTGAGAGTTGGATTTTCTCCCAGGTCAATCCTTTATTGAAAGTTCTGAAAATATTCCCCGCTTCCGCTGCGATAAAGCCGGTGTTTTCGTTAATAAAAAATACCTCATTGAAATCCAGTCCTGTGTTTGAATTAATTTTGGTCCAACTCAAACCCGAATCATAAGAAATTAAAACTGTCCCGTTATCTCCAATTGTGATCAACTGGGTATCCCCAATTTTTGTAATGCTTTTTAGGTGTTCTGTGGTTCCAGATATGGTTTTTAACCAAGATTTACCGCCGTCATTGGTGTGGAAGATCGCGCCTTTATCGCCTACTGCCACTCCTTTGGATTCGTTTATGAAAGAAATATCATAAAACCTTGTTTCAAACTTCTGGAGAACTTCATTCCATGAAGTGCCGGCATTCTCTGAATAGATGATCAAGTTTTCGCCGGCAGCAAAAACTTTCTGATCATTTACCCAATGAACAGTTTCAAAATCAAGTCCCCATCCCTGCATCCGGGTCCAGGTTTGAGACCAGGTAAACTCAACTGAAAAGACCAGAAAAAATAATACGGATAGAATTTTTTTCATTCCTCGGAAAATAAGCACTTTAAGATAACTCCAATTCGGTTCATGGGAATTAAAAAGTAAATTAAGAACAAGAATTGGGTAATTAACAGAACTTTACTCCCTAATTCTAGTCATCTTAAGTTAATACATAAAAATTGAAATGATGAAAAAGCTCTTTTTTTTAATCATAGTAGTGTGGGCTATGTTTTCCTGCGGTCCACAAGAAAGGGTATCAAAAGAAACCTTTGAAGAGGTCAATCGGAATATGGAAGTCAAAAGACTTACTGAAGTTGAAATTATCCAAGAAGCTATGGTATGGGGAGATTCTATTTCTTTGGAAGCACAGAGTCTGCTGATATCCAATCTGCAGAAAGCTATTTCAGAAACAGGCGTTCAGGGCGCTATTGAATTTTGCAATCTTAATGCCCTTCCGATAATACGTGATCTGGAGAAAGAATATTCCATCCAAATCAGGCGTGTTTCCAACCGATACAGAAACCCAATCGATGCACCCAACCAAGAAGAATTACCTCTTTTGGAGGCCTATGAATACAATGCTGAGAGTGGGATAAAAAGCGATCCCAATATCCAAAAACTTCAAAATGGCGAGGTTTTGCTCTACACCAAACCGATCATAATCCCCAACGGGATGTGCCTCAGCTGTCATGGTGAGCCTGGCAAGGAGATCAACCAAGAGACTCTTCAAAAACTAGCCGAACTTTATCCCGATGATAAGGCAAAGGGGCATCAAGTAGGAGATTTGAGAGGAATGTGGGCAATAAGAATTCCAAAAAAAGAAGTGGTGAAGAGGCTTTGAAAAACTAATATTCGAACATAATTAATATGATTGTCCGCATTAGTACCAACAGCCAAATACTCTTCGATTAATGGGTCGGAAGACCGATGACCGAAGACCGAAGCATTCCAGATTTCAACCTTTTCTAGAAATTTTTTAAGCTCGCTTAACTTTCTGGTAAGAAAGCGGATATGCAGATTAATTAAATAAGAAAACTTAATTCAGTAGGAACCCTTGGGGTTAAATCCACCAAAGAAATTCTCTATGTTTTAATTAAAGACAGTGGAATTCACATTTATCGGCACCTTTCATCAAAAGACTAATTCAAAAAAAACAGAAAAGACTTATTTTCAATCATTCATGCTCCCAGCTTACCTATGAAGAAGTTTCTTGTCGCCTCAGGTCTGATTTTGATGAGTTTTCAGCTCAACGAATCGGAAGTTTTTGAAGCCTATACCCAAAAAATTCCTGGAACCCCTGTGTCTTTTGACATGACTCCCATTCCGGCTGGATCCTTTTTGATGGGATCCAATGATTCTAAATTCCCAGATCAAAATCCTGCCCATGAAGTCAAACTTGATGCCTTTTGGATGGGAACACATGAGGTGACTTGGGATTCATTCGAACTTTTTTTGGATAAGCATTACGAACAGACGATGACAGAAGGAGGAGTGGAGGATCGGGTAGATGGGCTTACACGTCCGAGTTTACCTTACCTGGATATGACCTTCGGAATGGGTAAAGACGGAAAACCTGCGGTCGGAATGACTCAGTATGGAGCCATTCAGTATTGCTATTGGCTTTATTTGAAGACAGGAATATTTTACCGATTGCCTACCGAAGCCGAATGGGAATATGCCGCAAGGGCAGGATCTTCTGAAAGGTTTTTCTTTGGTAATGAGGAATCCAGACTTTCCGAATATGCCTGGACAGCTTCCAACAGCGGTGGCTCAACCCATCCAATAGGACAGAAAAAGCCTAATCCATGGGGGCTCTATGACATCTTTGGGAATGTGCAGGAATGGACCATTGACTTTTACGAGGAAAATTTTTACAGCAGGTCAGGCAAGGACAATCCTGTTAATCCGGCTACTAAACTTTACCCTCACGTAGTCCGTGGAGGAAGCTTCAAAACGCCTGAAAGTGAAATGGGATCTGCATTTCGCGGAATATCGGATCCCTCTT
The DNA here is from genome assembly GCF_014324365.1 of Algoriphagus sp. AK58. GTDB lineage: Bacteria > Bacteroidota > Bacteroidia > Cytophagales > Cyclobacteriaceae > Algoriphagus. The sequence continues at coordinate 120,480 of NZ_QEIG01000013.1, read as the reverse complement.
GGAAGCGGATCGATCCGCAGATTCCGAAGAGCCAATGGTGGTTTCCGGAAGCTCCTTTTATCGGCCTCCGTTTAGTAAGACCTCTTAATCCACCGTCTCAAGAGCAAATAATGGCCTATTATACTCAGGAGCCTATCGCAGATTATTAAAACCAAATAACCATACTATGAACAATCAGAATTCACGCAGAGACTTCCTCAAAACCTCTGCCTTGGTGACCGGCGGCATGCTGGCCCCCTCATTTTTGGTTCCGGGAGCTTATGCAGCCCCGGACAATCAGATCAAACTCGCTGTCATCGGCTGTGGAGGCCGGGGTACCGGAGCGGTATTCCAGGCGTTTGAGACAGGACATCCTATCAAGTTAGTAGCTATGGCAGATGCTTTTCAGGATCGATTGGACTCTAGTTATAAGGCGATTTTTGACAAATACGGAAAAGACAAAGTGGATGTCCCTGCCGAAAAACGGTTCGTGGGATTTGACGGATACAAAAAAGCAATAGCCGAAGCAGATGTGGTCATATTAGCAGCCCCTCCAGGGTTCCGCCCCTCGCATTTTGAGGAAGCGGTAAATCAAGGCAAGCAGATTTTTGCCGAGAAACCCATGGCCACCGATGCAGCCGGAATAAGAAAAGTTTTGGCTGCTGCCGAAGTAGCTAAATCCAAAAAACTCAATGTAGTGGTGGGCCTTCAGCGGCATTATCAGCAAAACTACAGAGAAGTCATGAAGAGAATTCAAGATGGCCTGTTGGGCGATATCGTAGGAGGCCAGGTGTACTGGAATGACGGAGGGGTATGGGTGCGTGAACGTAAACCGGAGCAGACTGAGATGGAATATCAGATGAGAAACTGGTATTACTTCAACTGGCTTTGCGGTGATCATATCGTAGAGCAGCATGTACACAATATTGACATAGCCAATTGGGCAAAGAATGGGTATCCTGTCAAAGCAGAAGGCACAGGAGGGCGACAAGTCCGTACGGGTAAAGACCACGGAGAGATCTTTGATCATCATGTCTTGACCTTGACGTATGCCGACGGGTCGGTGATTCATTCAGAATGCCGACACTTCCCCGGTGCGGCCAATCGGGTCGATGAAACCTTCCAGGGAACCAAGGGGAAAGTATACCTGAGTGCTGGAAATCATGGTGTGATGACAGATTGGAAAGGAAATTCAATTTATACCCACAACCGAGAAAATAACCCCAACCCTTATCAAGTCGAGCACGATGAGCTTTGGGCGGCAATTGTAAAGGGAGAGTATAAGTTTGCCGATGCAGAGAATGCTGCAAAATCAACTCTGACTGCGATCATGGGGAGATATGCTACTTATTCTGGTAAGGTAGTTACTTGGGATGAAGCGCTTAACGGTTCGGTAGATCTGTTTCCTGAGAAATTGGCTTGGGATGCAATGCCAAAAATCCTCCCTGGTCCTGATGGCTATTACCCACATGCGATTCCCGGCAAAACCAAAGTCATATAACCCATGGAAAGAAGAGGCTTTATCAAAAAGATTGGCTTAGGAAGTGCTTTAGTAGGCGCGACCGGAGCAATGAGTCTACCTGCTTTTTCCAAAGAAAAAGGGGCTGCGGCTCCTTTCAAAATGGACTTTGCACCGCATTTTGGCATGTTTAAAAATCATGCTCCAGGTGGTTTGGTGGATGAGCTTAAGTTCATGGCTGATCAGGGTTTCCGCTCCTTGGAGGACAATGGAATGCTGAAGCGCTCGGTTGCCGATCAAGAATTGATAGGCAAGACACTCCATGATTTGGGAATGCGAATGGGGGTCTTTGTGATCGATGGAGGAGACAACTGGAAAGTGTCTTTGACTACAGGAAAGCAAGAGTTTCTAGATGTATTTCTCAAAACTTGCCGGGAGTCCGTGGAAGTCGCCAAGCGTGTCGGAGCCAAGTGGATGACGGTGGTGCCGGGCTATTTTGAGCGTAATCTCCCCATGGGTGTCCAAACAGGCAATGTAATTGAAGCTCTAAAACGTGGGGCGGAAATTTTCGAGCCTCATGGATTGACCATGGTGCTAGAGCCACTTAGTGACAATCCGGATCTTTTCCTCCGTCATGCGGATCAGACCTATATGATTTGCAAGTCAGTGGGAAGCCCATCCTGCAAGATTCTATACGATATCTATCATATGCAGCGAAACGAAGGCAACCTGATTGCGACCATGGAAAAAACATGGAGCGAAATCGCCTACATCCAAATCGGCGATAATCCAGGCAGAAAGGAACCGGGAACCGGTGAGATCAATTATTCTAATGTCTTCAAATATATCCACAACAAAGGTTTTACCGGAGTAATGGGGATGGAGCATGGCAATGCACTTCCCGGAAAAGAGGGAGAATTGGCCCTGATCGAAGCTTATCGCAAAGTGGATATCGTATGAGAATTTTGATTTTTCTGACCTGCTTTTGGACAGGGATTACCTCAACTTTTGCCCAAAATCCCGCCTGGCAAGAATTTCAAACTCCCGTGAAAGCCTCCCTAAGGGGGCTTTCACCCGTTTCAGACCTTGTCTGTTGGGCGAGTGGAAGTGGAGGAACTTGGCTCAAAACTACCGACGGCGGCAAATCTTGGGATCATGGTGTGATTGCAGGATTGGATACGGTGGATTTTCGGTCGATCCATGCCGTTGATGAAAAAGTGGCAGTGGTGGCATCTGCAGGTCAGCCAGCGGTTATTTATCGAACAGAAGACGGAGGGACGTCTTGGACAAAAGTCCACCAAGAAGGCAAAGAAGCTTTTTTTGACGCCATTACGTTTATCGATAAAAAAAAAGGATTTGTACTTGGAGATCCGGTAGATGGGAAATGGATGATTTTGGAAACCTCGGATGGGGGGAAATCTTGGAAGTCTCTGCCTCACTTACCTAAAGCGGATGATGGGGAAGCCGCTTTTGCAGCCAGTTCCTCTTCTCTTATTGCTCATAAGGACCAATTGATTTTGGGTACAGGTGGGCGTACGTCTAACCTCCACATTTACTCCTTAGCAAAATCAGAATGGACCAAAATTCCGGTTCCTTTGATGATTCAGGGAAAATCTTCTCAGGGGATTTTTGCCTTGACTCACTTTAAGAATCAATTGATCTTAGCGGGAGGAGATTATGCAAATCCTGAAATAAGGGAAGGCAATTTGCTCATTTGGTCTGGAAGAGAGTTTATTGCCCCTAATCAAACCACCAAAGGCTATCGATCGGGGGTTACTTTGCTGAAAAAGAACGGTCTTTTGATCGCTGTAGGACCAGATGGTTCAGATTTTTCAGTTGACGGAGGAAGGAACTGGCAGAATTTTTCATCCGTTGGTTTTCATGCCGTAAAAACCACGGATGATCAAAAAAGTATTTGGGCTTCCGGATCTCAGGGCAGAATTGGCAGATTGATTGATTAATCAATTTTTGAGTTGTTTTTTTAACTGGATGATAGTATTTGATGCCAGTTTGTTAAAAAAAAGAAAGGAATCCTATCAATCTTCTTTTTAAAAACCCCATCTGTAGTATATTTAGAAATAGAATATTCAAGAATTACCCTAATCCTTTACTTAAGTCGCTATGTTTGAAATCATTCCTTCCATTTGGCTGATCAACGGGAAATGCGTCCGTCTCAAGCGTGGAGATTTTGCTACAGAGGAAGTCATTTCCTCTAATCCATTGGAAATAGCTCAGGCTTTTGAAGGCATTGGGATAAAAAGGCTGCATTTGGTGGACTTGGATGGAGCAAGAAGAGGTGAGCCTAAAAATTATCACATTTTGGAAGCAATTTCTGGATATACTGACCTTAAAGTGGATTTTACAGGCGGAATTTCAACTGATGGTGATGTGATCAAATGCTTCGAGTTTGGAGCTAAAACGGTCACTATTGCCTCAGCAGCTGCCAATTACCCTGAAAGATTTGCACAGTTTATTCTCTCTTATGGTAGAGAAAAAATCAATCTTGCTGCCGATACCAACCCTTCTGATCACAAGATCAAAATCAGGGGCTGGTTGAAAAAGACTGAAATTGATCTATTTGACCATATCGAATTTTTCTATGACAGAGGTCTTAAATACCTAAAGTGCTCTGATGTCACCCGAGATGGTGTGATGGAAGGTCCCAATTTCTCCTTGTACAAAGAAATTCTTGAAAAATTCCCCAATATCCATTTGGCTGCTTCTGGAGGAGTAAGGGGAATTGATGATTTCAAAAAACTCCGTGATTTGGGACTTCATGCTGCTGTTTTTGGAAGAGCCTATTACGAGGGAAAAATCAGTTTGAGTGATTTGGAAAAATTTGTGGCAAACGGATAAAATGAAAAAGGAGGCCAATGCCTCCTTTTTCATTTGATATCATTGTGGAAATTAATCTTGCTTGAACTTATCTACGATATAAAGAAAGATGTTGAACGACAAGGTAGATGGGGATTCATTTTTTCTTGCGTCTTTCTCCTGCATTATTCCTCCCGCCGGTAGATCTCTTTTCACGTTTCCAGTTTGAACTGCCGACTTGTTAGGAGATGATTTAACTGATTGTGAAGCAAATGGAGAAACATTCTCCATGTTTGTGGAATGATCTTCAATCACAGGCTTTTCCGGAATTCTGGGGCTACTTTCCTCTTGGGCCCATGCATCTGTAGCAAAAAGAGTCATACCCCCTACTGCTACACAGAGCAAAGAGGCTTTTTTGAATGGAAATCCTGAGAATTTCGCCATGACTTGTGGAAGATAGTTGTTCTGTTAACTTCGGGTTTTGCAAAATGTTCCTAAAAATAGTAAAAAATGTGGCTATGCAAACGATTGACATAGAAGATTTCAACAAAATAGATCTCCGAATTGGTACCATTATAAGGGCAGAAATATTCGAAAAAGCCAAGAAACCAGCGTATAAACTTTGGGTTGATTTGGGTCAGGAGTTGGGAATAAAAAAATCATCTGCTCAGGTTACTGTCCATTATACAAGGGAGGAGCTGATTGGAAAGCAGGTAATCTGTGTTTGCAATTTCAAACCCAGACAGATAGCCGATTTTATGTCCGAGATTTTGGTGACGGGATTTACCTCTGAGAGCGCAGGGATTATTTTGGCTACCAGTGAGCGGCCAGTACCCAACGGACAAAAGCTTCATTGAGGGATTTGAATAGTCAAACCCTCTTCATGTAAACGGACCGGAAATACCGGAAGATCACTGCAAAATCCTGACCTTACCTGACCGGTCTTTAGGTCAAAACGATATTGGTGAAGTGGACAGATGATCTCGGACCATCCGTTGATATTGGCTTGGAGAAGGTCAGCACCCCGGTGGGGACATTGGGAATCAAAAGCAAAAAACTGTTCCCCTATCCTCAATAGCCCAATCGTTTTTTTTCCGAGGATCACCTTTTTTACTTTTCGTTCGGGCAGCATCAGAAAAATTTCTGCTTTGCTGCTTCCCAATTGGTATTCTTTCATGTATGTCTCCCATTTGTCAAGTCAAATTACCATCAGGGACTCTGTAGGTTGGTTTTTTCTGGAATGTTTCTCAATTTCAGCTATTCCAAACAATTTATCCGTAATTCTATGAAAAAATACCTTTTGTTGCCTTTTGTCTTATTCGCCTTTTGGGCCAATGGACAAAGCCTGGACGGAGCATGGAAATTGATCAGTCAAAATGGAAAAGCCTTAACTGACCAAGAGTACATCAAGATTTATCAGGATGATTATTTTGCATTCGGGGTAAAGAATGTTTCTGATAATGCCTTTATTGGAGCAGGTGGAGGACCCTATAAATATGAAGGGGGGAAATATTCTGAAACCTTGGATTTTTTTACACTCAATCCGCTTCAGGTAGGGACAACTACTCCTTTTAAAATTGAGCTAAACGGTAACAAACTCACTCTATCTGCCAATACCAATGAGGGCATGCTGGTGGAAACATGGGAGAAAATTTCCGACACAAAAGACGAACTGACTGGAAATTGGGTAATCACCGGCCGCAAGCAAAATGATCAAATTTCCCGATCCACTCCCGGAGCCCGAAGAACAATCAAAATTCTAAGTGGAGGAAGGTTCCAATGGGTAGCATTCAATTCAGAAACAAAGGAATTTTCAGGAACGGGTGGTGGAACTTACACCGCCAAGGATGGAAAATACGTGGAGACCATTACCTTTTTCTCCAGAGACAATTCCCGGGTTGGAGCCAGCTTGGGCTTTGATTTCAAAGTGATTGAGGGTGAGTGGCACCACAGTGGATTGAGTTCACAAGGCCAACCCATTTACGAGATTTGGACCCCTTATGCGATTGGGTATAAACCAGCAAAATAAGTTTACTGGGTTTCATTAAAAAAGGAGTCAATTAGACTCCTTTTTGATTTTATACTTCTACCATGTATAGCTCTTTGAGTTTGTTCACGGTGTAATCCACCTCTTCTAAGGTATTGAAACGGCTGAAGGAGAACCGCACAGAATCTCGTTCAGGATTATGATTCAACGCTCTTAACACATGTGAACCCACAGTGGCCCCGGAGCTACAAGCTGATCCCCCGGATGCTGAAATTCCTGCCAAGTCCAAATTAAACAGTAGCATCCCTCGATTAGATTCAGAAGGAGGAAGGCTTACGTTCAGAACAGTGTAAAGACTCTTCTCCATATCTGCTGATAATCCGTTGAATTCCACTCCAGGTAGCTCAGCTTTAAGCATTTCAATAAAATGCTTTTTTATTTTTTCAATATGGGATCGATGACCGGCCATATCCTCGTACGCCAGTTCTAGAGCTTTTGCGATTCCGATGATTCCGATCACATTTTCGGTTCCTCCTCGCATATTTCGTTCTTGCGCACCTCCATGGATAAACGGATGGATTTTTTTCTCTTTTCTGACGAATAAAAATCCTGAACCTTTTGGTCCGTGAAATTTATGGCCTCCGGCTACAATGGCATCTACGGGAAGATTTTTGAGATCGTGGACATAATGCCCCATCGTCTGCACCGTGTCAGAATGGAAAAATGCTCCAAATTCCTTTGCCAAAGCTCCGATCCGGTTAAGATCATTGAGATTTCCGATCTCGTTGTTGGCATGCATCAAGGAGATCAGGCTTCCAGGATTAGATTTAAGGAGATTTTCGAGTTGGTTGTAGTCGATTTCTCCTTTTTCATTCACATCCAAGAGGCTTAGTTTGACCGTTCCCTTTTTTGCTAGTACCTCCAGGGTATGAAGTACTGCATGGTGTTCAATCGGAGAAGAGATGACATGGGTAATCCCATGACTTTCTACTCCACAGACCAAAGCCGTATTGTCAGCTTCTGTGCCGCCAGAGGTAAAGAAAATCTCAGATGGGCTTGCATTCAGCAATTCCGCTACTTTTTTTCTGGATTTCTCTATTGCAGTCCTTACTTCACGTCCATGGCTATGAACAGAAGAAGGATTACCAAAATGAGATTTCATGAATGGCAGCATGGCTTCGATCACGCGATCGTCCATAGCTGTGGTGGCGGCATTGTCAAAATAAACCTTTGTCATATTTGGGTGTAGGTGCTGGGTATATTCAGGTTCAAATTAGTGATGCACTGACCACTTCTTTGATGTCCTGGATGATTTTCTTTGCCAAATGCTCAGCCGTAGCTTCAGAATCTGACTCAGAATAGATTCGTATGATAGGTTCAGTATTTGATTTTCTCAAGTGTACCCATTCCTTTTCAAATTCGATTTTCACTCCGTCGATGTCGTTGATAGGATGTTTTTTATACTTGTTCTTGATTTCCAACAGGATTTTATCCACATCGATTTCGGGTGTGAGTTCGATCTTGTTTTTGGAAATGTAATAGTTGGGGTAGGTAGCTCTCAGCATGGAAATGGACTTTCCAAACTTGGCCAAGTGAGTCAAAAACAAGCCGATACCGACCAAGGCGTCACGTCCGTAATGAGAAGCAGGATAGATGATACCACCATTTCCTTCGCCTCCTATTACCGCATTTGCCGATTTCATTTGATTGACCACATTGACTTCTCCCACTGCAGCAGCTGTGTATTTTCCACCCCGCTTTTCGGTCACATCCCGCAGGGCACGTGTAGAGGAAAGGTTGGATACGGTATTTCCAGGAGTTTTTGAAAGCACATAGTCAGCTACAGACACCAAGGTATATTCTTCCCCAAACATGGACCCGTCTTCATTGACCAGAGCCAATCGATCCACATCCGGATCGACTACGATACCTAAGTCATAATTTCCTTTCTCCAGTTTTTTGGAGATTTCCCGGAGGTTTTCAGGAAGTGGTTCTGGATTGTGTGGAAAATGACCGTCAGGGGTACAATACATCTCTTCGATATGCTCCACACCCAAAGCGCGAAGAAGCCTAGGTACGGCGATTCCTCCGGTGGAGTTGACCGCGTCTACCACTATTTTGAAGTTTCTTGCCTTGATCGCTTCCACATCCACCAATTCCAAATCCAGAACATGCTGGATATGGCGATCGATGTAGTCTTCAATCATGGTATATTTTCCCAGCTTCTTTACCTCAGCAAAAGAGAAATCTTCCTTTTCAGCTTTTTCCAAAATGAACTTCCCCTCTTCATCAGATATAAATTCGCCTACCGAGTTCAGAAGTTTCAGTGCATTCCATTGGATGGGATTATGGCTGGCTGTAAGAATGATTCCTCCTCCTGCCTGCTCTCTTGGAACTGCAAATTCCACCGTAGGGGTAGTGCTCAATCCCAAATCTATGACATGGATTCCCATACCTTGAAGTGTGGCAGCCACCAGTCGGGATATCATATCACCAGAGAGCCTGGCGTCTCTACCAATGACTACTTTAGGGTTCCCGGTTTTTTCAATTACCCAAGCGCCATAAGCTGAAGCAAATTTGACAACATCAATGGGGGTAAGTCCTTCACCGGCCTTTCCTCCGATGGTACCCCGTATTCCGGAAATAGATTTAATAAGCGACACGTACAGTTGGTTTTAAAGAATTTGAAAGAAAAAATCGCAGATTTTCGGTCAGGGTATATTATTTGAATTTGGCCATTACTTTGTCCACCTCATTCTCGGGATTTCCACAGCTGCTGTTAGCGTCTACGGTTTTTCCACAATAGCTGCAGGTCACTCCTTCTTTGTTGAGAAATGGACTTTGAGATGCACAAGTGCCTTTAAATTCACCGTTTTTGAGGAATATGAGCCTGACAGACATCAGGACAAAGAACAAAGCTACAAAGCCTAGTGTAATCAATACAGTTGCCATAACGGATAAATTTGCGCAAATTTAAAGCTTTACTTCGAAAACGCTTACAATTCCAGCTTAGTTTCCCAAGACATGTCAAATTTGAGTTCCCGTGCCGAGCAATTGGCAGCATTTGATCGATTGTTGACCATCATGGATGAGCTTCGTGCTCAATGTCCTTGGGATAAAAAGCAGACCACAGAGAGCCTAAGGCACCTCACTATTGAGGAAACATTTGAACTTTCTGATGCCATTTTGGAAGGAAATCCGGAGGAAATAAAAAAAGAATTGGGAGATATTCTCCTTCATATTGTCTTTTATGCCAAAATCGGATCTGAAGAAGGAAATTTCGATATGGCTACGTTGACAAATGCACTTTGCGACAAACTTATCCGTCGTCATCCTCATATTTATGGGGATACTATAGCCCAAGATGAGGAAACAGTCAAGCAAAACTGGGAAAAGATCAAGCTTCAGGAAAAAGGTAATGTTTCTGTGCTTGGAGGCGTTCCCAAGTCACTTCCTGCCCTCATCAAAGCCATGCGGATTCAGGAAAAAGCCCGAGGAGTGGGATTTGATTGGGAAGAAAAACATCAGGTCTGGGAAAAAGTAGAGGAGGAGATGCAGGAATTCAAAGACGAATTCAATGCCGCAGAGGAAAAAGAAATCGACAAAGTTAAGGCAACTGCCGAATTTGGGGATTTACTTTTCTCCTTGATCAATTATGCCCGATTCATTGATATCAATCCGGAAGAAGCCTTGGAGCGGACGAATCTCAAATTCATCAAGCGATTTCAATACCTCGAGAATGCAGCACGTGAAGCCGGCAAAAATCTAAGCGACATGACCCTTGCTGAAATGGATGTGTACTGGAATGAAGCAAAGAAGCAGTAGGCAGTGAGTAGTAAGTAATGTTCAGTCACAGTGATCCGACTAGGAATGTTGAAACTTTGGATTTCAGATCTCGGATTTCGGACTGCTAACCAAGTAACTCAATAAACTAATTACCCAATAACTAAATTACCAACTATGTCCAAACAACTTATTTTCACCGCTGAAGCTCCTGCGCCCATCGGGCCCTATTCCCAAGCGGTATTGGCTGGAAATACGCTTTATGTATCCGGCCAGATTGCACTAGACCCAGAGACCGGCGAGCTGATCAATGAAAATATTACCGAAGAGACCCATGCCGTTATGAAAAACATGGAGGCCATCCTGCGTGCTGCAGAATATAGCTTTTCCGATGTAGTCAAGTGTACCATCTTTATCCGAGATATGGGGCAGTTTGGTACCATCAATGAAGCCTACGGCCAATATTTTAAATTAAACCCTCCGGCCCGTGAAACAGTTGAGGTAAGTAAGCTTCCTAAAAATGTGAATGTAGAGATCTCCTGCATTGCCGTAAAGTAATTCTGTTTGAATCTGATCCCCTACCATACCGAAACCTTGGTGAGCCCTCTTTCCAAAGAAGAGGTCTTGGGTCATTTGATGCGGGTGACTCGGGAAGTGAATTTTCTGGATTCCCGTACCTATCAAAATGATCAGATCAAATTTAACGGCATGGTAGGGCGTGAGGGATTCCGGATTTCCCGATCCATCAAAAAAGGAGATACTTTTCTTCCTTTGCTTATTGGAAAGCTGGAAGACACGCCTAGAGGAAGTATTATATTCCTAGAATACCGACTATTCCCTTCTGCGGTGTTTTTCTTGGCATTTTGGAGTATTATTTTGACGGCCTTTTCTGCCTTTTACCTTTTTTTCTTGCCCAACCTCAGCTACAGCTTGATTTGTTTTCTGTTGGCCATCGGGAATTATGCCTTGGGATTGATGTTTTTCAATCGTCAGTACAAACTCTCCAGAGAAGTCTTTCATCAGTTGATCAATTTTCAGCTGAAGGATAAGGATTAAACGTCTCCTGCTTAGGCAGAAAAAATCACAGCCCTTAACTTTGCGACCGAAAAAATAAACACCTATTCCCAAATACCATGTCAATCCGAATTGAAAAAGACACGATGGGCCCTGTAGAGGTGCCTGCAGACAAATACTGGGGTGCTCAAACCCAACGATCCATCAACAATTTCAAAATCGGCGGAGAAAAAAACCGTATGCCGATAGAGATTATCCGTGCATTTGCCATCCTGAAAAAAGCCGCTGCATTGACCAATGCGGAGTTGGGAGTACTGGCTCAGGACAAAGCGGAAATCATCGGAAAAGTATGTGATGAGATTCTCGCTGGTCAGCATGACGATCAGTTCCCCTTGGTGATATGGCAAACCGGCTCAGGTACTCAGTCTAATATGAACGCCAACGAGGTGATTGCCTACCGTGCTCATGTGCTTTTGGGAGGATCATTGGAAGATGCCAAAAAGAAAATTCACCCCAACGACGATGTCAACAAGTCTCAATCCTCCAACGATACCTACCCTACGGCAATGCATATCGCAGCCTATCAGATGGTAGTGGAGACGACCATTCCGGGCGTTCAAAAATTAAGAGATACGCTTGCTGAAAAAGCGGAAGCTTTCAAAAATGTGGTGAAAATCGGTCGTACCCACTTCATGGATGCGACTCCCCTTACCCTGGGTCAGGAGTTTAGCGGCTATGTGGCCCAACTCGATCATGGCTTGAGAGCCTTGAAAAATACTTTAGCTCACCTATCCGAACTTGCCTTGGGCGGTACTGCGGTAGGAACGGGCTTGAATACTCCTCAAGGTTATTCTGAGCTGGTAGCTCAAAAGATCGCTGAACTTTCAGGTCATCCATTCGTCACCGCTCCAAACAAATTCGAAGCTTTGGCTGCTCATGACGGCATGGTCGAAGCACACGGTGCCTTGAAGCAATTGGCCGTATCTCTGATGAAAATCGCCAATGACATCCGAATGCTTTCCTCAGGACCTCGCTCCGGTATCGGTGAAATCCTGATTCCTGAAAACGAACCGGGATCCTCCATCATGCCTGGAAAAGTAAACCCAACTCAAGTAGAAGCCATGACTATGGTTGCTGCTCAGGTAATGGGTAATGACGTAGCCATCACAATCGGTGGTTCCAACGGCCACTTCGAACTGAACGTGTTCAAGCCTTTGATCGCGGCCAACTTCCTACAGTCTGCCCGACTGATCGGTGATGCCTGCGTGTCTTTCAATGACAATTGTGCCATCGGTATCGAGCCAAATACGCCGATGATTCAGCGTCACCTGGAAAATTCCCTGATGCTGGTGACGGCTTTGAACCCATACATCGGCTACGAAAATGCCGCTGCTATCGCTAAGAAGGCGCATAAAGAAGGCACTAGCTTGAGAGAGGCAGCAATTGCCCTTGAGCTTTTGACATCCGAACAGTTTGACGAGTGGGTGAGACCTGAGGATATGATCGGAAGTTTAAAATAACCTAAATAAAAACGGCTGTCTGAAATCTCAGACAGCCGTTATTTTATCAGAATGACTTTTTTTATTCCAGGATTTTTCTGTTGTCAAGCATAAATCCAACTGAAAGATACATTAGTGTGCTTTGTGTGGGTCTATAATTGACCCCTGCTACATTCACGGCTTGATTTTCTCCAATAAGGTAATCAGTCAAATAGTATTTAAAGCGGAAATATGTACCAGTTTTGGATTTGAATTCAAAATAGGCAGCAGGTAAATAGATATTTGTCCGGTCACTAAACCAAATGTTGGTTTTTGCTTTTTCCTCATTCACAAAAGTTTTCTGCTTGTAATTAACAGCAAATTCATTGTTGATCCCCAAGCCGACAAGGTTGCCTTTCATATCCCCAAATTTCAAAGCAATAGGGATTCCGACGTTGTAGGTTCTTTGTTTTACTCTGACAGAGTCGTTTAGTTCGGTGATCAATCCCACGTTTCTTAGATCCAAACCAAAATAGAATCCCATTTTATCATTGAAATCTTTGTGAAAGGTGACGGCATAGTTGAATACCGGAGAAAAGCGAACAATATCGGATGTTTCAAGACCTGTTGCTTTTACACTGCCCCAAGATAAAATTGTTTCTGAGGAGGAAACTGAATACCAATTCAAGGAGGTTTTTTCTTGTGCATAGAGACTTAGTCCCCATCCTAAAAGAAAGATTGAGAGTAATGTTTTTTTCATTTTGCTGTGGTTTAAAAATTTATCGAATGTACGTTTTTAGGATCTATTTTATAAATTCTTTAAAAAATCCCCGAAAGTCGCTTAATCTTTCTGGTTGTGCCCCGGAATCCAAACGACCATTTCATTTTGGCCCCGATTAGCCCAAGTGTAATAGGGAATGGCGATAACGTTTTTGGTCATGTCCCCATCAAAAGCCTGGAATTGGATGGCTTGGACTTTTTCATCCAGGATTTGATGTTCTTTTAGAGTGAAGTTTGGATTTGGAGTCAAGGTAAGTTGTAACACCTTGCCCTGATTGTCAGTCCCTTCTATGCAGTACACCAAAGGCCCTCTTTGGATCGCAATTCTACCTGTATTGGCAAGTACCTCGGGACGGGACTGAAGTTGGCGGATTTCCATAGGCAATTCGTAGAAGATTCGATCTCCTTTTTTCCATTCCCTGTCTATTACGGCATACCCATTTTCTTCTCGATAGCTGACCTTTTCTCCATTGACTAAAAGGGTAAAATGGGACTTTTCTTTCTCGAGAAAGCGGTAGAGTTTTCCGGGCACCGGATTTTCCTGAATCCAACCCGGGATTCTAAGACTTACTGTAAAACGCTTGGCAGTTTTTGGATTGACCCCTAATTCCACTTTTCCATCCCATGGGAAGTTCGTGGTCATTTCCACTGCGATTTTCTCACCGGAAAGATCAAATTCGGTCTGATTGGCAATGAAGAGATTGACCCAAATGCCAGTCTCGTTTTTGGCGTAGATGTAATCGCCTACTGATGCCACTAGTCTGGAAATGTTAGAAGGGCAACAGGCTGTGCCAAACCATTCCTTTCTGAAATGCTGCCCACTTGAGGCCAAAGGATTTCCATAAAAGAATCGGTCACCTGTCAAGCTCAGTCCATCCAACGCCGCATTGTAAAGACTCCGCTCGAGCACATCGATGTATTGCGAATGACCTTCGAGGAGATTCATCCGCTGATTCCAAAAGACCATGCCTACCGAAGCACAGGTTTCGCTGTAGGCATTTTCATTGGGCAGATCGTAGTCTACCGAAAAACCCTCATTGCTTCCCGAAGATCCTATTCCCCCGGTCACATACATATTTCGATAGACCACATCTTCCCAGACCGTTTTCATGGCATTCATATAGCCAGGGTCATTTTTGGTGGCAGCCACATCCGCTGCTCCGGTGTAGAGGTACATGGCACGCACCGCATGTCCGGTGATTTCTTTTTGGTTTTTGACAGGGACATCATCCTGAGCGTATTTAGGTCCCCACTCAGGTTTATCCCAAATGGCACCTTTTCCATATCCCCGCCCTCGCTGATCGAGAAACCAATCTGCCAGCAGAAGGTACTTTTCTTCACCTGTGACTTTGTAAAGTTTCACCAAAGCAAGTTCGATTTCCTCGTGTCCGCTTACCCAAGGTTTGTTGGCTTGTCGAAACTGTGTGTCGATATGGTCGGCCATTCGGATGGCGACATCTAGTAATTGTCTTTTTCCGGTGGCCTGAAAGTAAGCCACTCCTGCTTCCATTAAATGTCCCGCACAGTAGTCTTCATGCTTTTCCATGTCTTGCCAGCGTTTATCCAGGCCAGTGAGGGAGTAAAAGGTATTGATGTATCCGTCAGGTTCTTGGGCAGCTGCGATTTTGGCAATCCATTCGTCTGCTTTTTGCTCCAATTGAGGGTCTGGGATATTTTGGAGGGAATAGGCAATAGCCTCCAATGCCTTGTACACATCGCTATCGTCGTAATAGATACCCTCATGAGCTTCCCCTTGCTTCCTGGCAGCTTTTTCAAAATTCCGGATACGTCCGGTTTTTATTTCGGTCTGGTAAATGGAAGCAGGCAATGCCGATTTGGCTACCTTTTCCAACTTAGGCTTCCAAAAGGAATCGGTGATTTTGATTTGGGAAAAGGAATGAGCTTCCAGGGCAGTTTGCTTTTCCTGAGCGATTGTGCAAAAGAGCGGGAAAACAAAAGCCAAAAGTAAAAGCGGTTTCTTCATGGTTTTTGGGTTTCCCTGAAGTTAGGAATTTCTCCCTTTTCTCACTTGTCAAGCCATGGAAAACAGGTAGTTTAGGAAAGTCTTGTAGTCTGCCACCACTCGAAATATTCCTTACTTATGAAGAAGTTATTCTTGCTTTTGGCATTTGTTCTTTTTTCAATGGGCTTTTCGCCCAAACCTATGACTTGGGTTGCCATTGGGGACTCCATCACTTACCTCAACGACCATCCTGAGGAGACGGGCAATCGGATCTCCAAAGGGTATTTGAGCTTGGTGAAGGAGAAATTTCCAAATCTGGAGGTGGTGAATAAAGGCTACAATGGTTGGACTGCAATGCGTATAGCCACTGAATTTGAAAAACTTCAAATCCCGAAGGCGGATATCTACACCGTGTTTTTGGGGACAAACGATTGGTGGGGTGGAAAACCACTTGGGGCTTTTGAGGACTATCAAAAAAACACAGGTCAAGAGACCGTCTTTGGAGCATTCCGAGTCATCATTGATCATCTTCGAAAGCTAAATCCTGATGCTAATATCATCCTGATCACCCCTATGAAACGGGCGGATTTTGTCTATATCAACAATTACAAAAACAATGCATATGGATCTTACCGAAAGAAAAACGATCAAGATCTCGAACAATTTGCGGAAGCAATAGCAACAATTGGAAGGGAAGAAAATTACCCCGTTGTGGATTTATTTCACAAAAAGGGGATGGGATATGAGGATTTGGTAAAATTCAAAAGACTCAGAAATCCAGCCACTGGAGAATATGAAAACTTCAGCTATCCTGAATTTATTGATCAGCCTTTTGATCCGGAAAAAGACGAATACCCCTACCCGGAAACGTCCATTGATGTAACCTATGATGGGCTTCATCCTTCGGATAAGGGATATAGGATGATCGCTGAGGAATTGCTTCCTTTTTTTAAAAAAGTGGTAAAATGAAATTAGTCAATGGCTTCATTCCGATGGCAGCCTAATCAGCTTGTTGCCCTGACAGGAATCAGCCTTCAGGGACTTACAAACCGTAGAAAATCGAAAGTGTGCAATTGAATTCAATAGCTACTGATTTTAAGAGAATGAATGTAAGGCAATTTGCCAGTGGCTAGATCCAGGGGGCAAGTTGTTAAAACATGCCAAATCTTCGGTTTTTTGGTTGCCATTACTGACTGAGTCCGAAGTATCCATCTTCTGCCTTCCAGTCTATAATCATGGGATTATCAGTCAACTTTTAACACACCGTGAATCAGCGTTTGTTGTTGCCTGATCATACCCTCCAATTGTTTTAGCCGATCAAGAAAAAGGTTTTTCTAATCTTTAAACTTCACTGCCTGACTTTAAATATGTGAACTTGAAGGGTTGGGAGGATATTTTTCCAATTTGCTTTTTCTTCGATAGGCCATCGGGTTGACTCCTACCATTTTTTTGAATTTTCTATTGAAATAGGGTAAGTCTTCAAAACCACTTTCCAGAGCCACTTGTGAAATCGGGTAATCAGAAGAAGCTAAAAGTTGGCAGGCATGTTGAATTCTGAATTCCAAAACAACTTCCATCAAAGTTTTTTGCATGACTCCTTTAAAATATCTGCAAAATGCAGCTGGAGACAAGTGAGCGATTTCTGCCATTTGGTTGAGGCGGATTTCCTTTTTGAAATTTTGAATCAAAAACGAAATGATCCTATTGAACCTTTCTGTATGAGGTAAATCGACTATTATTTTTTCAAAGCTGTGATCCAAAGGCACCAAATCTTGAGATTGACTGAGAATGCCCAAGATTTCCACGATTCCTGTAATCTGTTGAAGAGGGGTTTGATTCGGAAGTCTCAAAATTCTCTCTCCGACCAGGTGTTTGGTGGTGTTAGTCACCATCAATCCTGAATGTGACTTGGTAAACAGCTTTCTTACCGATTCCATTTCGGGGAGGTTGAAAAAGTCTTTTCCCAGAAAGTCTCCATGAAACTGGATCACGTGAGCTGCAACAAGCTCTTCATGTGGTCGATTGATCCAGCAATGAGGGAGATTAGATCCTAAAAACACCAAATCTCCTGCTAAAAATGGCTGCGCATTTCTCCCGACATACCTCATCCCTTCGCCTTTTTCAATCCAGGTCAATTCAAACTCGGGGTGAAAATGATAAGGCGCATCAAAGGAAGGCAATTTCAGATACTTGTAAATAAAGGAAGTATTAGGCTTGCTATGGATGTACTCAAAAACCGCCTTCATGTATTGATTTTGCTTTCAAAGGATTTGGAATTCCAAATTATGTCAAAATAAGACAATTTATTGAAAATCAAATCCAAAATGAACATTGATATTAGGCTGTTCTTTGCCTTACTGATTGACCACAGCTTTATTCCAAAAATGATATGAAACACCTATTGAATCAACCCTACCCACTTAGTGATGAAGCCATCGCATTTTACCAGAAAAACAGGTTTATCAAACTTAAAAATGTATTCGATGCTCCCACCTTGGCCTACTATGGCAAGTTGATTTCGCAAAAAGTCGATGAATTCAATCAAATGGCCGAGCCCTTGGAAAATAGAGACACCTATGGGAAGGCTTTTTTGCAGATTTTCAATTTATGGAGGGAAAGTGAAGAAATTAGAGACTTTGTTTTTAGTAAGCGACTTGCAGGAATTGCCTCAGCACTCATGCAAACAGAAGGGGTGAGGATTTACCATGATCAGGCCTTGTTTAAGGAAGCAGGAGGTGGAATTACTCCTTGGCATGCCGACCAGTATTATTGGCCATTGAGTTCAGACAAGACCATCACCGCATGGATTCCCCTGCAACAGGTTGATTTGGAAATGGGGCCTTTGGAATTCAGTGCCGAAAGTCATCAAATCATCGAAGGAAGAGAATTATCCATCAGCGATGAAAGTGAAGTGAAAATTCAACAAAAATTAAGGGTTACTGACTTTAAGCATGTCATCGAGCCATTCGACCTGGGAGAAGTCAGTTTTCATTCGGGTTGGGTCTTTCATCGAGCAGGAGCAAATCACACGGATCAAGTCAGAAAGGTCATGACAGTAATCTACATGGATAAAGACATGGTTTTGAAGGAGCCTGAAAATGAAAATCAGAAAAAAGATTGGGAAACGTGGTGCCCTGGGGCAAAAGTTGGTGAAATCATCGACACGGAATTGAATCCAGTAGTATTCACGGCCGATTAATTGAATAATCTGTAAGGGGGCAAAAGGAAAGAGAGTGGAAAAGCTCTCTTTTTTTGCTAGGATCCATTTTGGGTAAATGATGCTGGCTGAAGGATGGTAAATTCTTACACCATAGGAGCTCAATGAGTAAAAAAATAGCCTCAAGTAACTAGCCTTTCACCTCCATGCGTGGGAATTATTCGTCAGGAAACTTCAGAAGGATATTCCTGTAGATATTGAAGACCTAGTAAGAAGTCCGATTCGCCATCAAATTTAGTCTGAAGAAAAATACTACTTGATTTTCAATTAGTTCCGAATTTGAACTCAAATCAAAAAAAGGGATGAATTTCATCCCTTAAATCATTGAAAATCAATAAAGTAGTCCCGACGGGAATCGAACCCATATCTAAAGTTTAGGAAACTTCTATTCTATCCATTGAACTACGGGACCAAAGAAAGTCCGCAAGATAAAGCAAAACCTAACTTTCTGGCAAATATTCTGAACATAACTTGTGGCTTTCCAATCATTTACCCTATCTTTGCACTCCAAATTTAGGATGGACGGGTTCCATCCACTCACTTAATCTAAACAATTATGTCCGTAAAAATCAGATTAGCACGTCGTGGCCGTAAAAAACAAGCCATCTATGACGTCGTTGTAGCTGATGCAAGAGCTCCACGTGATGGACGCTTCATCGAGAAACTCGGAACTTACAATCCGAACACAAACCCTGCTTCTATCAACATCAACAATGAGCGCGCTCTTACTTGGTTGTTGAATGGAGCTCAGCCTACCGACACGGTGAAAGCGATGCTTTCTTACAGAGGTATCCTGCTGAAAAAACACCTTCAAATCGGTGTGTTGAAAGGTGCAATCACTCAAGAACAAGCTGACGCAAAGTTCAATGCGTGGTTGTCTGAAAAAGATTCCAAAATCGAAGGCAAGAAAGACAAATTGGCTGCTGCTAAGGCAGAAGCTCGTAAGGCAGCTCTTGCTGCTGAAGCGGCTAAAAACCAAGCTCGTCTGGATGCAATCAAAGCAAGAGAAGAAGAAGCTAAGGCTGCTGCAGCCGCTGCTGAGGCTCCTGCTGCTGAAGAAGCTGCTACCGAAGCTCCTGCTGAAGGCGGGGAAGCTGAAGCTTAATATCAACATTATCCATGAACAAGGATCAGTGCTTTCAAATAGGCCGTATAGCCAAAGTTCATGGACTTCGTGGTGAAGTAAATGTGGTGCTGGATGTAGACTATCCGGAGGATTACGACGGATTGGAGCACCTCTTCCTCGAGCAAAAAGGCCGACTGATCCCCTTCTTTTTGGAGCACTTTGTGATCCAGCCTGGAGGAAAGGCACTGGCCAAGTTTGAGGACCTCAACAGTATCGAGCAAGTGGAAGCCTTGGTAGGCGCGGAAGTGTATCTTCCTCTCAGCGAGCTCCCCGAACTGGACGAGGATCAATATTACTACCACGAGCTGATCGGATTTGAGGTCATCGATGAGGTGAAAGGTCTGATCGGCCCTGTGCAGATCATCTACGATCTGGAAACACAGGATCTCCTCGGAGTGACCCATCAAGGTAAAGAGGTGCTGATTCCGATTCAGGATGGCATTATTACCAAGGTGGATAAGGCAGCTAAAAAAGTTTACTGCCAATTACCCGAAGGCTTACTTGACATTTATCTGGAAGACTAACCCATGCATATCGATATCATCACGGTGGTGCCGGGATTGCTGGAAGGACCCTTTTCCCATTCGATTCTCAAAAGAGCCGAAGAAAAAGGCCTCGCCACAGTCCGGGTGCACAACTTGAGGGATTATGCTACCGGCAAGCAAAAGCAGGTGGACGATTATGCATTTGGTGGTGGTGCCGGGATGGTCATGATGATCGAGCCAATCGCCCGATGCATCGAGGCCCTTCAAAAGGAGCGAACGTACGATGAAATCATCTACATGACGCCCGATGGAGAGACCTTTGATCAACCTATGGCCAATACGCTTTCTCTGAAACAAAACCTCCTGATCCTTTGCGGTCATTACAAAGGGGTGGATCAACGGGTCAGAGACAAGTTTATTACCAAGGAAATCAGCATCGGAGACTTTGTGCTCTCCGGTGGAGAATTGGCAGCTGCCGTAGTGGCTGACGCGATCATTCGGCTGATTCCGGGTGTGCTCAATGACGAGACTTCGGCATTGACAGACTCCTTCCAAGATAACCTGCTTGCCCCGCCGGTCTATACCCGGCCGGCAGAGTATGAGGGAATGACCGTTCCTGAAGTATTACTCTCAGGGCACGAAGCCAAGATAAGCGAGTGGAGATTTGAAGCGTCGGTTCGCCGAACCAAAGAAAAACGGCCTGATTTGCTCAAGGGCACAGGCTGGGAATAGGCGAGACAAGATTTTAACAGAAGTAATTCATTTATACCGCTGCGGCGGTGCACTGCGAAAGCATAAAAACATAAAGCTATGAGCGATCTAATGAAAATTGTAGAAGCGGAATACAGCGAGGCGAGAGCCAAATTCCCTTCTTTCAAAGCCGGTGATACCATCAACGTACACGTACGTATCAAAGAAGGTAACAAGGAGCGTATCCAGCAGTTTCAGGGAACTGTGATCCAGCGCAAAAACCCTAACACCAACGGTGAGACCTTTACCGTACGTAAAGTGTCCAACGGTGTGGGTGTAGAGCGTATCTTCCCTATCATTTCTCCAGCTATCGAGCAAATCGAATTAGTAAGAGAAGGTAAAGTAAGAAGAGCTCGTCTGTTTTACCTCAGAGGACGTCAGGGTAAAGCTGCACGTATCAAGGAAAATATCAGAGCAAAGCACTAAGATTTGCCTGTCTGATAAAGAAAGGAACTTCGAAAGGGGTTCCTTTTTTCATTTCTGCTAACTTGAAGAAAATTTTATGACTATGAATTCTTCCATGTCTTACACGGATCCCGGGGCGATCTTGGGACGGACTTTTCTCCGCATCGGGCAGGTGGTTTTGGTGCTCTTTGCCCTGGTCAGCGGCTATATGGTTTACTTGGGGTCTGAGGGATTGTTTTCAGACTGGGAGATCGAAATAGAAGAGGATTTACTCTGGTTGTTTCCTTCTCTAAGTCCTGAGGATTGGATCAGCTATTTTTTTGTAGGACTTGGGTTGAAGTGTCTGTTTTGGTTTGGGATATTGGCTTGGCTGGAGAGGAAGATTTGAGTTTTGGATCACTTCATTCCAAGGAAAGCACTATTGTCCAATAGAAAACCGATTGGGCAATGATCTGATTACATACAGGATGAACTTTTAGTCAGCTTCTTTGAAAAGCTCCAATATCTGCTTGGCTACCCATTCTCTATCCTCTTCACGGGTATAAAAAAAACCGATTCGATTTCCCTCTATTTCATGGATTAAACCCAACAAATCACCCTTGTTTTGAACACATAAGATTAGCTCTTCGATATACCTTACGTATTCGGTTTCCAAATCCGATCCAGAAACTCCGATTGGGTTCCAATGCATTAATACAGCATTAATTTCTTGGTAAAGAGCCATGTATAAGTTGAAACTAAGGGGAAATTCACACGATTAATGTTACTACTACTAAAGGAAAATTGCTACATCAATCAATCCAAAAAAGATCAATCCTATTTATTTAAAAGTCAAGCTTGCCTTCAAGGATTTCCCAAACTTGTAGCTCAATTTCGCTAGCATTCGATCCCCTTACTTTTTGTAGGATTAATCCCCTTTCCCCAACTATTCCCTATCTTTGTGCCCTGATTTGGACTAAACCTAGCCCCGCTTTTTGGGGTATCAAGCTCAGTTACTGACCTCCCATGAATAGAGAAGTTCGCGTACGATTTGCTCCTTCACCTACAGGCGCCCTGCATATCGGCGGTGTCCGTACTGCCTTATATAATTACCTCTTTGCCCGAAAAATGGGCGGTAAATTTCTCCTTCGCATCGAGGACACCGACCAAACCCGCTTTGTACCCGGTGCGGAAGACTACATCCGCGAGTCACTCGATTGGTTGGGAATTACTCCAGATGAAAGTCCATGGAAGCCCGGTAGTGTAGCTCCTTACCGTCAATCGGAGCGCAAGGAAATGTACATGCAGTATGCCTTGGATTTGGTGAATAAAGGTCATGCCTACTATGCCTTTGACACCGCAGAGGAACTGGAGGCTATGCGTGAGCGACTCACCGCTGCCCGTGTGGTGCAGCCACAGTACAACAGCATCACACGCACCCAAATGAAAAACTCCCTCACCCTCTCCAAGGATGAGGTAGCTACCCGACTCGCTTCGGGTGATCCTTACGTGATCCGCATCAAAATCCCCCTGAAGGAAGATGTGCGTTTGAATGACATGATCCGTGGTTGGGTATTGGTGCACTCGAGCACCTTGGACGACAAAGTGCTGATGAAGTCGGACGGCATGCCTACCTATCACCTGGCCAATATTGTGGACGATCACCTGATGGGCATCACTCATGTCATCCGTGGAGAAGAATGGCTGCCCTCCGCTCCACTCCACGTGCTGCTGTATAAGTTTTTCGGCTGGGAAGATACCATGCCGCAGTTTGCACACTTACCGCTCTTGCTCAAGCCTGATGGCAATGGCAAGCTTTCCAAGCGTGATGGAGATAAGCTCGGTTTTCCGGTATTCCCCTTGAATTGGACTGATCCATTTACTCAGGAGAAAGCCTCCGGCTTCCGCGAACAAGGATATTTGCCGGATGCCTTTTTGAATTTCTTGGCCTTTTTGGGTTGGAATCCAGGCGATGAGCGGGAGATTTTCTCCCTGGAAGAGTTGGTAGAGGCTTTCAGTATTGATCGGATTGGCAAGGCGGGTACCAAGTTTGACATCGCCAAAGCCAAGTGGTACAATGAACAATACATTCGTACAAAACCCAACGAGGAGTTGGCCAAATTTCTGATTGCTGACGCAAAATCCGATGGCATCACGATTCCTGAGGAAAAAGCCCTAGCCATCATCAGCTTGCTCAAAGACCGGGTCACATTCCCATCCGAATTCTGGAGAGACAGTCAATTCATCATGACGGCACCCAAGGACTTCGACCAAGAGGTAGCTTCCAAAAAATGGAATGCCGATTCGGTAAAATTGTTGAGTGCTTATGCCGCAGCTTTGGATAATTTCGAAGGGGTATTTGCAGGTGATAACCCCAAGTTGCTTCTCGAGAAAACTGCTGAAGTGGAGGGAATCAAACTTGGAAAAGTGATGCAGGCCGTCCGATTGGCAGTGACCGGGATGGGGGCAGGCCCCGATTTGATGCAGGTTTTTGCTATTTTAGGACCTGCTGAAGTGGCGAAAAGAATTCGATATGCACTAACCACCCTAACAGTCGTAAGCTAAGATGACCAAGAAGAAGAAAAAAGAAGAGGAGCCCAAGGTTCATGAAGAACTCAAAGGCTTCAAAATGGAAATCAATTCTTTCGGAGAGATTTCATCCTCCTTTTCCATCGACAAGATCAATGAGTTTCTCAACAAAAATGTAGAGGACAAAAAGCTCAAGGATCGGGACGATTCTAAATCAGAATAATTAACTAATCTTATCAGCCCCTTTTGGGGCTTTTTTTTTACTTTGCTCCGTCAATTACCTACTAAACCAACTCGCTGACATGAAGCAGTTTCTTTTGTCTTTTTTGGTCTTTTTTTCTAGCCTGGCTGTTGGCTTTGCTCAGACCGGCACTATTACTGGGCAGATCAAAGATGCTGAAACAGGCGAGGCCTTACCCTTTTGCAGCGTTTTTGTCAATAACACAACCATTGCCACAGTCACGGATATGGATGGTAAATACATGCTTTCCGGCTTGGAGTCGGGTCCTTTGGAGTTGGGATTTTCTTTTATGGGCTATGTGGCAGAAACCCGAAAAGTAACCCTTAATCCCGGAGGAACTCTGACCATCAATTTGAGCATGAAGCCCTTTGCCCAAGAGCTTTCTGATGTGGAAATCAAGGCTTCTAGAGACAAAAACTGGGAGCGAGATCTTCGCAAATTCCAAAACCTGTTCATAGGTATCGATGAAGCCGCAACCCAAACTACCATCCTCAATCCTTGGGTGATTGACTTTCCGGTAGCTTCGGAGAAAGGCGCTTTTGTCGCCAAAGCGGATCAGCCTATCGAGATCGAAAATGCCTTTTTAGGCTATAAAATCACTTTCAATCTTAAGGATTTTTTCGATTCCCCGACCAATTATCGAATCGTGGGTGCGGCAAGATTTGAAGAAATGAAGCCTGAATCAGATGCCCAGAAATCCATTTGGGAAAAAAACAGGGCCGAAGTATACCGCAAGTCACCGATGAATATGTTCAGGGCCATGCTCAAAGGTGCTCACGAGCGGGAGGGCTTCTACCTCTATGGAGACAAGGCGGGCGGTTCGGCAAGTATGAATATGCGTTCGGATATTTTTGCTAATGAGCTTGGAAAATCCGTAGTTCCCTACAAGGCCGATCCTTTAGTCACACCCATCAGCCCGCCGGGCACCTACCTTCTCAATCTGAAAGGGAGAATTGAAATTCACTATCAAAAAGGCTTTGCTCAGGCCAATACCTACAAGGATGCTCCTTACCCCATTTCTTGGGTGGAAGTGAACAAGGGACAAGTCAAAGTGAAAGAAAACGGGATGGTACTCAATCCCGAGGATGTGGTTTTCTCCGGAGATATGGACCGGAAGCGGATTTCCAATCTGCTTCCTTTGGATTACAATGCGGAAAAAGCGATTCTTCTCCAAGATTTAGCCAAAACAGCTAAAAACTACCAGGAAAGAGTCTACCTCCATACTGACAAGCCCTATTATTACGCAGGTGATCAGCTATTTTTCAAAGGCTACTTTGCCTATGGCAATCCGTATCTTCGGGATGAATTGAGCAAAGTGCTCCATGTAGAAGTAATCAGTAGTGAAAGGGACTTGTTGATTGAAAAGAAATTCCCGATCCGTGACGGGTTGGTGGTTGGGGATTTTTATTTGCCAGATACGCTCAATGGGGAAAAGTATTTCTTGAGAGCCTATACCAACTGGATGCGAAACTATGGACCTAATCACTACTTTTTACAACCACTTTCCGTCCTGAATCCTTACAAGCGGATTATCAATGAGGAGGCAATTTCTGCTTGGACCAACCAAGGGGTGAGCTTGAGATCAGATAAGCCGATTTTTGGAACGCGGGAAAAGGTTACGATTACCCTCAATCTGACTGATTCAAAGGGTAGGCCAGCTGCCTCGACACTCTCCGTAGGTGTCTGGGATGCCGAGCAATTGGTGCCAATTCAGCGCTATCCCAACATGAAGGAAAGCATAAATCTTTCAGGTGTTCCTGAGTCCTTAGGTTTGGATCGTTTTTCTTATCCTGTAGAAAAGCAATTGAAATTCTCAGGAAAGGTTACGGATGAAAAAGGCAAAGGAGTAGCTTCCGACATTACTGCCTTTGTCAATGACTTCCAAGGTATGATCGAACTCCAATCCAATACCGATGGGAATTTCATTTTGGATGAAATGGAGTTCTATGGTCCCATGCGATTGGGATTTTTGGCTGCCGATAAAAAGGGCAGACCATTTTCTATCCAGTTGGATGAGCAGCTTAAGGCACCGGTTTCGCTCCCTTCGGAGGCTTATTTTCCGAAAGTAACCACCTTGGCCAAACCCATCAAAATCATCGAAAAGCAGGAAGAGATTCTGTCTGAAAGTACCCAAACCTCGGGCAGTAGTGTTAGAAAGGCAATTTATGGCAATCCGGATTTTGTCATTGAGGGAGAAAAATTGATGAAAACGGGTAATACTACTGACTTGGTCAACAGCCTTGTGGGGAATATCCCAGGAGCGCAAGTCAATCTGGTAGGGGGCACAGGACAACAAACCATCCGTCTTCGAGGAGGTGCCATATCCGGGAGTATGTCTATGGAACCGGTTGTGATGCTTGATGGAGTGGTGTTGGTTTCTGGAGGCGCAACGACTGCTGCCGATAATATTCGTACGATCAATCCTTTTGACATTGAACGGATAGAGGTAGTCACTCGTATGGTATCCATGTTGGGCGACCAGGGTAGAAATGGAGTAATTGCCATCTATCTGAAAGATCAGCTCAATGCTACAGATAACCTTTCGGGAAAGGGTATGGCTGAGTACGTCATCGAGGGATACCAGCCTCCCGGGAATTTTTTTCCTTTGGATTATTCCAATAGTACAATTTCCATAGAGAAAGACGACCGTCAGACTTTATTTTGGAATCCTTACTTAGTGACAGATGAGAAAGGGGAATTAACCTTGACCTTTTATTCCAATGATTCGACAGGTCCGGTAGTTGTTGAGATCAGAGGGTTGACCGTGGATGGGGAAATCATTTCAGGAACATTCGTACTAAACAAGAAATAACAAGAAAGGAAACTAATTCTCCTATTTTTGGGCATGAATAAATCAATCCTTGTCCTTTTCTTTTTTCTGCTATCCAGCGCGTCTTGGGCTCAGCTTAGCATTGGGATAAGAGGGGGATATGCCACATCTTCATACAGTTATCAGGCTACTGCAGGCAATCGGAGTACTTCAGTGGATGGGATAGGGGCTCCGACGTTTGCTATTGTGGTGGAGTATTTCAATGCAAAAAATGCGGGAATCGAACTCAATGCTCAGTATTTGACGCTTGGATATAGACAATTCAATGAGGAGGGAGATCTCAATCAGACCGAGTTTAATTACATAAAATTCCCCCTCTTAGCCAGCTTTTTTGCAGGAAGGTCGGGAAGAATTCAAATAAAGGTTGGTCCTCACCTTGGCCAATTAAGAGATGCATCTGATGTCTCCAGGGAGTACTCCGGGGGAAATCCTCCAGAGCTTCCCACTTTTGGACAACCCGGGGATAATCCCAACAAATTCATGTATGGGATTACCGCAGGAGGGGGGATATCAAAGCTTTTTGGTAAAAGTACCCTCTCTGCTGAAGTTAGGTTTGCTTATGATTTTACCAATCCCGAATCTCAAGATAGAGTCTTTGATATGCGCTCTACCAATCTGGAATTTACCCTGGCGTATCTTTTCAGGGTCAAAGAGCGAAAGGATTAACCACTGTCCCGTTGAAAGCTTGAAAGGACTCTGTAACTTTGGATATACTGATCAACCTATTTTACCTTGAACATTCAAATCATCAACGGGCCAAATCTCAATCTCTTAGGAAAAAGAGAGCCCGAAATCTACGGGAGTGAATCCTTTGAGGATTACTTTGAACATCTCAAAAAGCGTTTCCCACAAGTCCAGCTACACTATTTCCAAAGCAATGTGGAAGGTGAGATTATCAACAAAATCCATGAAGTAGGATTCGAATTTGACGCCATTCTGCTCAATGCAGGCGGATATACCCATACTTCAGTGGCGATCTCTGATGCCATTGCAGGCGTGACGACCCCAACCTTGGAAGTACATATTTCCAATATTTACAAGCGGGAAGAGTTTCGCCACAAAAGCATCATTTCCAAATCCTGTGTAGGCATGATCTCCGGACTGGGCCTCAAAGGATATGAGCTGGGAGTTCTTTATTTTCTCAATTCTCCTGAACTATGATCACATTTGCCCCCGGGCCTTCCAAGGTATACGATGCCTTGCCCCGATATATGCAGGATGCTTACAACCAAGGCATTCTCAGTGCCAATCACCGTAGCAGCGTATTTATGAATCTCTACCAAGAGACTGAGGAACTGATGCGGGAGAAGCTGCACATGCCAGCTGATTACAAATTGCTTTTCACTTCTTCTGCTACCGAAAACTGGGAGATTATCTCGCAGTCTATCGTGGAAAATGCCAGTTTTCACATTTTTTCAGGGTCTTTTGGGAAAAAGTGGTATGAATATGCCAAACATATTATCCCCGCTACGGAGGCTTTGAAGATCGATGCCAATCAGGCTATTGATGTTGCGGAGTTGGCGATCGGAGAAGTGGTTGACCTGATCGCAATAACCCAGAATGAGACGGCCAATGCCACTCAAGTTCCTATGTCAGTATTGAAGGAATTGGGCGAAAAGTATCCCGAGAAAATGATCGCTGTGGATACCACATCTTCCATGGGAGGAATCGAATTGGATTTTTCTTTGGCAGATATCTGGTATGCATCTGTCCAGAAATGCTTTGGACTTCCTGCGGGCTTGGGGGTTCTGATTGTTTCGCCTAAAGCAATAGAAAAAGCAAAGCGTAAAGGTGAAAAGGGACGATACAACAGCCTAAACTTTATGCTGGAAAATGCGGAAGGCTACCAGACGCATTACACACCCAATGTTTTTGGTATTTATTTATTGAATCGAGTGCTCAAAGATCTCGAAGAAATCCAGCATGTTGATGCCCGATTGAGAAGGCGTATGCTTAAACTGGAGACCGCGATCGCCCAATCTTCTAAATTGCAACTTTTGGTGGATAATGAGGCCACACGAAGTACGACTGTTTTGGCTGTGTCAGGCTCGGAGGAATTGATTTCCGCTGTAAAAAAAGCTGCTGAAAAAGAAGGAATGCAGCTCGGTAGCGGATATGGACCGCTCAAGCCTACGAGTTTCAGAATTGCCAATTTCCCTGCGATCACCGATACCGAATTTGATCGGCTGATTGAGTTTTTGAAATCGTATTAAGCAAAAAGCCCGGTTGATTCCGGGCTTTTTGCTTTCTCATTGTAGTTTCTTATTCATTAGGTGTGAGGGGATTGCTTTTGCGAATCATACCTTCGGGGAGTTCTCCTTCTGTGCTGGCAACTACCGCAGTTACCACCACGTCCCCGGTGACATTGACCACGGTACGGAACATATCCAAAATCCGGTCAGGCGCCATGATCAAGGCAATTCCAGCTGCAGGTACTCCGATTGCTTCCAATACCACGATCAGCATAATCAATCCTGCTCCGGGAACACCAGCGGAACCGATAGCCGCCAAGGTAGAGGTAAGCACAATCATTACCTGCTGCGAAAACGTCAAATCCATACCCAAGGCTTGTGCAATAAATACGGCAGCCACACTTTGGTACAGGCTGGTGCCGTTCATATTGACAGTGGCACCAAGAGGGAGCACAAAGCTGGATATGTTTTCAGATACGCCAAGTTCCTCTTCGGTAAGTTTCATGGTCACAGGCAACGTAGCAGAGCTTGAACTGGTAGAAAATGCTAAGAGCTGAGCGGGGCGGATGGCCTTGAAGAAGTCGGTATATTTTACCTTGGTAAATGATTTTAGCAGAAGTGGATAAATCACCAACATCATAAAGAACAAGCCCCCCAATACGATCAGGCTGTATTTGAGCAATGCCAAAAGCAAGGTCACGGCTGATTCCGGGTTGTCACCGGCTATTTCCACAATCAAAGAAGCCATCAGAGCAAATACTCCGTAAGGTGCAATGATCATGATGTAGTTTACGATTTGAATAATTACATCATTGAGCCCATCAAAGAAAGCGATGACCGGTTCTGCTTTGGATTTTGGAATCTGAAGAAGGGCGATTCCGGCAAGGATGGCAAAAAACACTACCTGAAGCATGGCGGCATTGTCGGTCGTCGCCAAGAAGAGATTTTGAGGCACCATATCTACCAAGGGTTGGAGCGGACTTTGGTCCTGAAGCTGCGCGGCAGCCTCGGCGCGCTTTCCGGCATCCCCTTCGTACATGGCCATCAGGCTTTCTCTTGTCGAATCAGGAAGTCCTTCACCAGGCTCATATAGGTTTACCAAACCTAGACCGGTACAGATGGCTACCACTGTTGTAATCAGAAATGCCATCAGGGTTTTTCCTCCGATTCTACTCAGTTTAGAGATATCACCCAGATTGGATACCCCAATAATCAGAGATGCCAAAACGAGTGGCATGGCGATCATTTTCAGACCATTGATGAAAACGGTGCCCACTGGCTTGATGTAGTCAATGGTCAGCCATTTTGGAATACCCACTTGGATGGAGACCAAGCCAAATGCCAAGCCCAATACCAATCCGATGATAATCTGTGTATGTAGAGGTAGTTTTTTCAAAGTAATCGGGGTTTATATGTCTTCAAGTTTATTGGTTTTGGAAATAAGCAGGAAGTCAGCTATGACCAAGGCAGCCATAGCCTCCACGATCGGTACCGCTCTCGGTACCACGCAGGGATCGTGACGTCCTTTTCCACTTACTGTGACAGCTTCACCGGCTTCATTGACCGACTCTTGATCCTGCATAATAGTAGCTACAGGCTTGAATGCAACACGGAAATAGATATCCTCTCCATTGCTGATTCCTCCCTGAATGCCTCCTGAATGATTGGTGAGTGTTTTGATTTTACCTCCTTTATTGACTATGGCATCGTTGTGCTGAGAGCCACGCATTTTCACTCCTTCAAATCCGCTTCCATACTCGAAGCCCTTCACCGCATTGATGCTTAGCATGGCTTTTCCCAACTCGGCATGAAGCCGGTCAAACACTGGCTCACCCAGTCCGGGAGGACAATTTTTGATCACACAGGAAACGACTCCACCTATGGTGTCTCTTTCCAAACGTACCGAATCAATCAATGCGATCATTTGCTCTGCAAATTCCGGATCAGGACATCGGACGATATTTTCTTCGGCAAGGTCAAGGTTTAGTTCGGTGTAGCTTTTTTCAAGTGTCAAATCACCTACCTGAGACACATAGGCCTGAATATTTATTCCTTTGGTCGCTAAAAATTGTTTGGCAATAGCCCCACCTGCTACTCTCGCGGCTGTTTCTCTCGCACTGGACCTGCCTCCTCCTCGATAGTCCCGAATTCCGTATTTTTCAAAATAGGTATAGTCTGCATGGGAAGGGCGAAATTTATCCGCGATATGGGTGTAGTCTTTACTCTTTTGATCGGCATTTTGGATGACGATTCCGATGGGTGTACCCGTAGTTTTTCCTTCAAAAATACCGGAGAGAATTTCGATTTCGTCTTCCTCTTTTCGTTGGGTGGTGATTTTGGATTGGCCGGGTTTTCGGCGCTGCATTTCGAGGCGGATTTTTTCCTCGTCCAATTCCAATCCAGCCGGACAACCCTCTACGATTGCCCCTAAAGCTTTTCCATGTGATTCACCAAAGGTGGTGATTCTGAAAAGCCTTCCAAATGAATTACCCATTACTTTTTTCTGATTATCAGGACCGCTAGTAAAACCACTGCTCCGAGTAAAAGCAGGTTAATTGCGGCGGTAAAATAGTATTTATATTGCTCGTTTGAAAACTGGTTGCTTTCTGTGCCGATGCGATCGTAGATTCCCCCGAGCCTTTGACCGGAAAGTGCCTGATTGATTTTGGACTCACCGCTTACGATGATTCTAGCTTCAGGTCGAAGTGTATCGTATACCGCTCTAATCGGATCAAAGTAAATCCAGCTGAAATAGTCTTTTAGATTGTATTCGCCTGCTTCATTGAGGGTGATGAAATAATTGAACTCCTTGATGCCGGATACTCTTCCATATCCCCGGTTGATTTGTTGGCGGACATTGGGGTCAAAGGTGTTGAGATTGGTGCCTGGCAGTCGCTTCGGGGCTGCGATAGAATTAATGTTTCCTACACCGGATATGCCGAAGTTATAGTTGAATCCTTCTCCGGTAGTGGCTTCTAGCGTGCTGATATTTTCTCTCAGTTGGTAAATTCCGACGGCTACTTCATTCTTGAGCGGATGTGGAGGAAGTGGTTTTACCTTGATGGTTTTTGGTGCTGAGTAAAAGGTCTTGAAATCCTCCTGCCGGTTTGCACCAAAGAAAGAAGGATTTTTAGCCACTTTGTACTTGATCATTTCCCATGGGACTTTCGGAATTTCGATGTTTCCTTCTGAAAAAGGGAAAAAAGTAGCCTCATACACTTTGAATCTCATCCATTTTTTTCCGTTAAGCTCCACCGGCTGGGGCTCAATATTGGTGATGTTGAAGTTTTCCTCCCAGGCATTGGCAGGCTTAATTTTCTTCAAGACTGCATCCAATTGTCTGCCGGGTTCATGAAACTGAAAAGGTGCTTGGTTTTGCTCCGACATAAAGAAGGCGATACTTACCGTGAAGCCTTCACCTGCATAAATCTCATCTTTATCTACCGAAACAGAGAAAAACGCATCATCATCCAATTCAATAAATTCAGGCTCTTCCGCTGTTCTTCCAAAAAACTCAGCGAATGGATCAAAGACATTTCCTCCCAAACCCTGAGTGCTTTTTGCATCGGTTACAGTGATTCGTTTGCCGGGTGAATTATGGGGTTCTCCATTGATCAAAATCGTAAAGTTGCCCAGCGTAAACTGACCTTTTCGACTGGGCTTATAGTATTGAATAATGCTGTTTGAACTACTCATCTGCCCGTTGATGATGTTCATCGAGGAGGATTGGGAGATGCCTTGCTTTTGAAATCCCTGTATTTCGGGAAACTGATCGTAGGATTTGATCTTGTCATTGGAAAGGGTGACTTTGATCGTAAAAGTCTCATTCAGCCCGATTTCATCAGGACCCAATTCGATCTGAACTTCCTGTCCGTAAGAAAAACCTACAAGAAGCATGGCGATACATACGAAAGCCAGTCGAAGTGTCGTTTTGATCATGATTGCGAAAATAGGGTAATTCCGGATTATCAGGTTCCAAAATAACGTAACATCTTCGGAATTGACCCCGTTGGAACACTTAAAATCAGTTAATAAACCCAAATCAGTACCGCTATGCTAGAATATGTGAAGACCATTTTGCAAAAAGTAAGCTTTAACAGGTATTTGTTTGAGCGAGAATTGAAAAAAGGACTTCGGTATTTGGTGCCGGCTGAAATAGAAGAATTCAGAGATTGGTGCTATGAGATGTTTGGCCGTACCTACCAACCCATTCTAAATCGTTATTTTAAACCAACTTATTAACACTTCCGCTTTGCAGTAAATTAAAAAAGCCCTGGAAACTCACAGCTTCCCAGGGCTTTCTTCATTTCTAGAGTTGGTTTAGTTTTTAATCCTTTGGAGCAAAATCAGGATAAGCTCTCATGCTGTGCTCGTTGATATCCAAGCCTTCGACTTCCTCCTTTTCATCCACACGGATTCCTACGGTGCGCTTCAAAGAAAAGAAAATCAGCCAAGAGGTGGCAAAACAGAACAGACCTACCGCTGCAATGCCCAATAGCTGGGAGTAAAGTTGTCCCCATCCTGCCAAATCTCCGAAAATACCCACAGCCAAAGTGCCCCATATACCGCCTACCAGGTGAACAGAGATGGCACCTACTGGATCATCGATTTTGATTTTGTCAAAGAGAACCACAGCAAACACCACCAATACACCTCCGACAAATCCAATGATGATCGAATCGGTCACACCCATTTGATCAGCTCCCGCTGTAATTCCTACCAAGCCTGCCAATATCCCGTTGAGCACCATGGTGATATCGTAAGTTTTGAATTTGAAATAAGATGCGATCAAAGCTCCCATGGCACCGGCAGCAGCTGCCAAGGAGGTGGTCACAAATACTTTGGAGACTGTACCCGGGTCTGCACTGAGTACAGAGCCACCGTTAAATCCAAACCATCCAAACCAGAGAAGGAATACCCCCATGGTAGCCATGGGAAGGTTATGTCCAGGGATGGCCTTCATACCTGTTGGGGTATATTTGCCGATTCTTGGTCCAAGCAAAAAGGCTCCGACCAATGCTCCCCAGCCTCCTACAGAGTGGACTATTGTAGATCCTGCAAAGTCGTAGAAAGGGGTTTCCAGCGTGTTCAGAAAACCTCCTCCCCATTTCCACATGCCAACTATAGGGTAACAAATCCCTACATAAAGAAGGGAAAAGGTGATGAAAGGCCCCAGTTTGACCCGCTCAGCTACAGCACCGGAAACGATGGTCGCAGCAGTGGCGGCAAACATAGCTTGGAATATAAAATCCGTAAAGAAAGTATATCCCGCGTTGTAATTGCTTGTGTCCCAGCCATCGGGTAGAGACAGGCCAAATCCTGAAAATCCGAAAATAGATCCGGCAAAATCAGCTCCGGGGTACATCAGGTTGAAACCTACAAACGCATAGGTGAGTAATCCTATGGCGGGAATGATGGTGTTTTTGAATAAAATATTGACCGTGTTTTTGGCCCGGGTAAGGCCGGCCTCAAGGGTCGCAAAGCCCAAGTGCATGATGAATACCAAAATGGTCGAGATCATCATCCAAAGATTATTGACCGTGAATAGGTCTTGAACAGGTTCTTGCATAGGTCTAAATAGGTTCGGTGATTAAGAATTGGGGATTAGAGGGCATCCTCTCCGGTGTCATTGTTACGGATTCGATAGGCCTCCAGAACGTCGTAAACGAAGATTTTTCCATCTCCGACCTCTCCGGTTTTTCCTTCTTTGAGGATGCAGTTGATCACTGCTTCGGCTAGGTCATCAGGGACGACGATTTCCAGCTTGGTGCGTGGAATGTAGGCAGGCTCATAGGCCACTCCGCGATACACTTCTTGTCGGGCATGCTCAAATCCCATCCCTTTTACTTCATAAAAGGAGAGAAATTTTACTCCCATTTTGGAGACACAGGTGTGGATCTGATCAAAGCGTGAAGTGCGGATAATCGCTTCGATTTTTTTCATTTTATCAACAGGTTTAAAGGTTTTTTGAGAATCTGGCAGGAAAGTAAGAGAAAAATTAGATCAAAATCAAAATACAGGTTAAAAAATTAACCATAAAACAAAAAATATATATTAAAAAATGTGTTGTAAGTCTAATATTGGATCCATTCATTGAAAAAGAGTGCATAAAAATTAAATTATGGGTTAAAAATAAACCTAGATCAAAAAAAGATCGAATTTGTTGGGCTGAGAATAAGGACTAATTTTGCCAGCGTTTTTTTAAAGAACTGGAAATGACTAACAAACCAACACTCCTCGTATTGGCTGCCGGCATGGGCAGCCGCTATGGAGGCAATAAGCAGATTGACGGCTTCGGCCCAAATGGCGAAACCATCCTCGAATACTCCATTTTTGACGCCATTCGTGCCGGTTTTGGCAAGGTGGTTTTTATCGTACGTCAGGAAATATTGGAAGTGGCTAAGGAGAAATTTCTCCCCAAGCTGCAAGGCAAAATCGAGGTGGACTGGGTCATTCAATCCTTAGACAGTTTTGTGCCTGCCGAATTGAAGCAGCCGGATAGGGTGAAGCCTTTCGGCACCGCCCATGCAGTCCTTTGCGCTAAGAACGCTATTAAGGAACCCTTCGCGGTGATCAATGCGGATGATTTCTATGGAAAAGAGGCCTTTGAAGTACTTGGCAAATTCCTTTCCACCGAAGTTCGTCCCGACTTGCATGCGATGGTAGGCTATTCAATTCAAAATGTACTTTCTGAAAATGGTACCGTTAGTCGCGGTGTATGCGAAACGAATGAAAAAGGGCAGCTGATCGGAATGACCGAGCGGACCTCCATAGCCCGAGAAGGGGATAAGATTCTCAGTCGCGGAGAAGGTGAAGTATTGGAAATTGCCGAGAATACACCCGTGAGCATGAACTTCTGGGGTTTCCATCCTGAGGTATTCGGAGATATCGAGGCGATGTGGAATGAGTTTCTTCCTGCCAATCGCGAAAACCTGAAGTCCGAATTTTACATTCCGACCGTCGCCAACAATCTCATCAAAGCGGGAAAGGCAGCATTTGAGATTCTACCTGGAGGAAAAACCTGGTTTGGGGTGACCTACACCGAGGACCGGCCTGTGGTTATCGAGGCACTTCAGAAGCTGCATAAAGAAGGAGAATATCCGGCGAATCTGTGGAGCTAAAGGAAAGATACTGTCTCAAAAGTAGGTAGTTTGAAGGCTAGTCGATTGTTCGGCTAGCCTTTCTTGTATGCCTCAAATTGGATAGGTTGAGCTATGCAATCAAAAAACACGAATGAAGTCTGCTGGAATAGAAGGCAAAAAAAAGCAACCACTCACTTCTGAGTTGGGCTATGATAAAGCTGCCTTTGAAACAGATCTGCTCCTAATTGGTCAGGTAAACCACATTTGGGGCTTTTTTAAAAACATGACAACGGAAAAAGCGAATCCGTTCTTCACTTTAAATAACCAACTCAGGCAATCGTAGAAAAAAATGAAGGCTGGAAATCTGAAATCTGCCTCATTTGAAAAGAGCCAACTTACTCTAAGAGTAAGAACTATGCCTGAGGCAGCCATTTTTTTTATCTACAATTTTGTAAGTAACTAGTTCACTTAGAAATGCCTTATTCTTAAATAGACTAAAGCGCAGATCATTTACATAGATGACCTTTGTCACACAGGAATTCTAAATTTTAGACTATCTTATTTCTGAATTAAGAGCCATGATCGATTCTTTCATCAATTACCTCGAATACGAGAAAAGAACCAGCAATCATACCGTCTTGGCCTATCGCAAAGATCTGGAACAAGCCCTTGACTTTGTGTCTCTTTCCTTCTCCATTAAAGACCTTGGCGAATGCTCACATTCGGAGTTGCGGGCTTGGATTATTGATTTGGTTGAGCAGGGGCTTAGCCCCACCACAGTAAATAGAAAGCTGGCTACCCTTCGGTCGTTCTATAAATTCTTGATGAGATCTAAAATCATCCAAAAGGATCCCACCTATAAGTTAAAATCCCTTAAAACCCCTAAAAAACTACCAGAATTCCTGCAAGAAAGTACCATTGAATCCGTTTTGGAGGAAGAAGTTTATGAATCGACCTTTGAAGGGCAACGAGACCGAATGGTGATGGAGTTTCTGTATCTTACAGGAGTCCGACTTTCCGAGCTCACTGCCCTGAAGTGGAGAGACCTCAACCTTCATGAGGAACGAGTAAAAGTCATGGGTAAAAGGCAAAAAGAAAGAATAATACCTATTACGATGCGTCTCCAACGAAATATTCTTTCCTATAAAAAAGTATTTGAGGAAAGGTTTTCAAAGATTGAGGGGAATGAGTACTTTATCATCAGTAATAAGGGTGAAAAATCCTATCCAATGATGATCTATCGAATTGTCAGACAATACTTGGATCTTTTTGCACAAAATACCAAAAGAAGTCCTCACCTCTTGAGACACACCTTTGCCACACATTTGTTAAACAAAGGTGCGGACCTCAACGCGGTCAAAGACTTGCTAGGCCATGCCAACTTGGCGGCTACGCAGGTGTACACCCACAATACCATAGAAAAACTAAAGGCTGTGTTTGAACAGGCACATCCTAAAGCTTAAATAAATTAATTGTTAACCATTAAAATGCAATCGTTATGAAACTGCAGATGCACTCCATCCACTTTGATGCCGATCAAAAATTGATCGATTTTATCCAAAAGAAAGCAGATAAGCTGGACACATTCTATGATCGAATCATAGACGGAGAGGTTTTTATGAGACTTGATAAAAACGACAACAACGCAAACAAGATCGTGGAAATCAAGCTTAATGTCCCAGGTAAACAGTTCTTTGCCAAAGAGCAAAGTGATTCCTTTGAAGCCGCCGCAGATGAAGCGGTCGAGGCTCTCAGACGTCAAATCAAAAAATATAAAGAAAAGGTAGTTCTAGCTAATCAATAAAAACTGGAAAACTTTTTGAAACCCCGGACTTATCCTCCGGGGTTATTTTTTGGTTAGGAGGTAGTATTTTTTACTGTTTGCTTCCAAAAGATTTTCAAAATTTTCAGAATGATACGCCAAAAGCAGTGTAGAAATAGCCTTTGATTCCCAGTTTTTTGAAACAGGTCTTGTGTAATATCGTGAAGTATCCACCTCTGTCAAGAATTTATCTTCCAGGATCAACTCATCAAATCCTTCGGCTTTGGATCGCCAATTTTCCCTCGGTAAATCCACCAAGTGATAGTCTGGCCCAAGGCTCATCCTAATTTTGCTGCCTACATGCAGATTTCCATAAAAACCGATTGGTTTGTTGATGTTTTCCTTTTTGACAACTTCCCTGGTCTGCTCACCTTGATGGGGCAAGGAAATATGAAAGGTAATCGAGCTTAATAGGAAAAATATCATCAAAAAGGAGTAAGTGATGATTTTTGGAAGCTTTAGTGGGGCCTTTATCCATATAATCCCTGAATAACACAAAAACATCAATCCGATCATCCATTGAAAATGGATCCAGATCGGCCCTTTTCCCTCCAGATTGATCCAGATACTAAATCCGATGAGGAGAATTAATAAAAAAAGAAAAATTGCCGAGGCGATTTTGATGAATTTTTGCCGATCAAAAACTCCACTTTTCATTCCTAACCAAGCAATCCAAACCGCCAAAACCGGAGCGACAGGTAATAAATAGCGTTCGTAAAACTTACTCGTCAACGCACCCATCCCAAGGATTGCCAATCCCCACAGAACTGCAAATACAAAGAACTGTGGATTATCTCTCCAAGCCTTCTGAACGGTCTGCTGCATTTTGAAGAAAACCAAAAAAATCCATGGCAAAAACATGGCTACAAGAAGTCCCAATGCCAAAAAGCCGTTTTGTAAAATCAATAAAATCCTGGAAGCTACTCTGATACCCACTTGATCTTCCAAAAAGCTATTGAGATAAGTAGGCCCATGAATCAGCCACATGGCCACAAACCAAAACAAAGCAATCACCAAACTCACCAAAATCGAAGGAAGATGCAAAAGCTTTTTCCACGAAACGCTCTGCCAAGGATTGAAAAGAAGCAGAGCAAGTCCTAATCCTCCCAGTGCGACTGCCGGAAGTCCTTTGACCTCAAAGGCCAAGGCCAAACCCAAATACATCAACCAAAGGTATTTCGAATCGGCTTTTTCTCCATCTCTGAGAAGACCGGCAAATCCAATGGCACTGATCGTCATGGTCAGTACCAGCAGCACATCCGGAATGGACCGACTGGATGATAAAATCAACACAGGATTTGCCGCCATGATCAAAGCAGAGAGTCCTGCGATTTTTTTGTCTTGAAACAGAGTTTTCGCCAAATAAAAAGTTAATCCTACTGTAGCTGCACCTGCCAGTAAAAAGAAAATTCGGGAACCAAACTCATTGACTCCAAAAAGCTTAAACCCCGCTAATACTGCCCAGTAAGTTAAAATCGGCTTTTTAAATCTCAAGTCTCCACTCCCAAGATAAGTGGTCAGGTAATCTTCGTTTTGAAGCATTTTGACTGCAGCATCCCGGTAATAGATCTCATCCGGATAGTGCATATGGAAATCAAGTGCAAAAGGACCTACCAATACAGCATAGGCCAACATCAAAATCCAGGGATTGATTTTCAACTCTGAAGTCTGGGATAAAAGCATGCGCAAAGATAAAATTTAGCCCCAGCTTAAGTTCGAAACAATCTTTGGAATTAAGCATTATTAAGAACCTTTTTTGCCTAAACTGGCTTTTTGGAGTAATTTTGACCAAATTTTATCCCATGAGCAAGCCACTTTTGTCTGTTGTCATTACGGTATACAATGAGGAAGACAACATCCAACCTCTCTTGGAAGCCACCTACTCGGCCCTTTCAGAAATCGACTATGAGGTAATTTTGATCGAAGATGGGAGTACTGACCGGACAGTGGCAGAAGTAAAAAAATATGCAAATGAGCGAACCAAGCTCCTGATTTTTAACCGAAACTACGGACAGACTACTGCCCTTGCTGCTGGGATCGATCAGGCAACAGGAGAATACATTGCAACCATGGATGGGGATCTCCAAAATGACCCAACTGATATCCCAACTATGCTTCAAAAAGCAATAGACGAGGAATGGGATGTAGTCGCAGGTCGCCGTGCCAATAGAAAAGACGGTTTTGTCCTTAGAAAAATCCCCTCCAAAATCGCCAACTGGATCATCCGAAATACAACCAAAGTTTACCTCAACGATTACGGATGCACGCTACGCGTGTACAAAGCCGAAATCGCCCAAAACATGGGCCTTTATGGAGAGCTTCACCGTTTTATCCCGGTACTAGCCAAGCAGCAAGGCGCCAAAATGACCGAGGTGGATGTCAAGCACCACCCGAGAATCCACGGTACTTCCAAATATGGACTCAGCCGGACCTTCAAGGTAATGGCAGATTTGATCTTGATGCTGTTTTTCCAAAAGTATTTTCAGCGACCGATTCATCTTTTTGGAGGCTTGGGATTGCTTTCTTTTCTTTTGGGGACCTTGATAAGTTTTTACCTGTTGATTTTGAAGATACTTGGAGAGGATATATGGGGAAGACCAATCATGATTTTGGGCTTTATCCTGATTTTAGGCGGAATTCAGCTCATCACCACGGGGATTATTGCTGAGATCATTGTGAGGACATATTTTGAATCTCAGGACAAAAAGACCTATCGGATCAAAGATATCTTTCAGGGAAAAGCTTAGGAAGTTGGTAGTGTTCAGTAAGAAGTCATCCGTAATAAGTAGTCAGGAACTTTCTCGCGGCACTGCGAGGCACGAAGCAGTCTTGTTAGAACACAGTATTCAGTCTCAGTTGGCAGAATAATCCAAAATCATTCGGCAGACTTACCCACTCCACATTTTACAAAAACTAATAATTATCCCCTTGTCCCGTTACAAAAACCAACTCAAAACTGCGCTAAAGCTTTTGCTGACAGGGTTGGCTTTGTACTTGGTTTTTCGAAAAATCGACACGGAGCAGCTTTTTGAACTCGCAAAATCAATCCACTGGTTCTGGCTGATTCCGGCCTTGGTCCTGTTTATCCTGAGCAAAGTGGCTACCGCCATCCGCCTCAACCGCTATTTTGAAAATATCGGAATCAGACTTTCAGAATCCCAAAACTGGCGACTTTACCTGATTGGGATGTTTTACAATTTGTTTTTGCCAGGGGGAATCGGAGGTGATGGCTATAAAGTCTATTTGCTCAATAAACAGTTTAAAACCCCCGTCAAAAAACTACTTCAAGCAGTGCTGTTGGACCGCCTCGGAGGACTGGTTGCCATCGTTTTCTTGCTCTTTGGGCTGTTTTTGGTGGTGGATCTCAAGCTTGAGTTTCTCGAAAGTTCCATTTGGAATGGATTGATGATTGCTGGCTTGATGTTGACTATCCCAGCATTTTGGATAGCTCAAAAGTTGCTGTTCAAAGACTTTCTACCCTCTTTTTGGTCAGGAAATGCCTGGTCTTTTGCTGGACAGCTTGCCCAACTGATTTGCGCTTGGTTTATTCTGAAAGCCCTGGGAATTCACGAAACTATTCTGGCTTATCAGTTGGTGTTTTTGCTATCTTCCATTGTCGCTGTGCTTCCGCTTACCATCGGAGGAGTGGGTGCACGTGAGTTGGTATTTGTCTATGCCCACACCTATGCAGGAATCGAAGAGACCGCAGCGGTGGCTTTCAGCTTAATCTTTTTCTTGATTTCTGCTGGAGTTTCCTTGGCTGGAGCCTTTACCAAAGTTGATTTAGCGAAAAACCACAACTAGCTGTATTTCAATTATTTTTATTTTAATCATCCTTGCAGATTCGAAATATCATTTTAAATCTGCCAAGATCAAGGCTAGCCTAAATTTTTTAAATCAATACCTTTGCCCAAAATCCATAAACCATGACCCGAGCCGAGCTTTTCTCCCAAATCCATCAAAAATCATCCTTTCTTTGCGTAGGCTTGGATCCTGATTTGGAGAAAATTCCCGCTCATTTGCTCTCAGAACCTGATCCAATTTTCAGCTTTTGCAAAGCCATTATTGAGGAAACTGCGGATTTCGCCGTGGCCTATAAGCCAAACATTGCCTTTTTCGAAGCCTTGGGAGCAAAAGGATGGGAGACCTTGGCCAAAGTCGCTGAGATCATGCCAAAAAACGTTTTCACCATTGCAGATGCCAAGCGAGGAGACATTGGAAATACCTCCAAACTCTACGCGAAGGCGTTTTTTGAGGCCATGGATTTTGATTCGGTCACTGTGGCACCTTATATGGGAAAGGATTCGGTGACCCCATTTTTGGAATTTGAAAACAAGTGGGTAATTCTGCTAGCCTTAACTTCAAACGTTGGGTCAATGGATTTTCAGTTGATCCCTGACCAAAACGGCAAGCCACTATATCAATCAGTTTTGGAAAAAAGTCAGGAATGGGGAAGCTCTGAAAATTTGATGTATGTAGTCGGAGCGACTCGTGGTGAACTGATTGGCGAAGTGCGGAAGACTGCTCCAGACCACTTTTTCCTAGTGCCAGGCGTAGGTGCGCAGGGAGGAAGCTTATCTGATGTAGCCCGATTTGGGATGAATTCTAACTGTGGGTTATTGGTCAACTCCAGTCGGGGGATTATTTATGCCTCGGGTGAAAAAGACTTTGCAAAAGCCGCCAGAAAAGAAGCAGAAAAGCTACAGTTGGAGATGAAGGAATTGCTGGAGAGGTACCTTTAAAACACGCTAGAGGTTTTGAACTCTTGAATTGTTGACTGATTTCAGGGAAATTCTTAAATTCCGTACACTTTTAGTCGTCGTTTTTTATGAATTTCAGAGAGGACTTTTTACAAATGGTCTGGAAGTATCAGTACTTCGACCGGAAAAATCTACTGACAGTAGATGGGCAGCAAATACAGATTCACAACGTGGGATTTCACAACCAAGGGGAAGGACCTGACTTTAGGGATGCCTCGCTGGTTCTCGATGGAGTTACTCTTCATGGTCATGTGGAAGTGCACCGACTTGCCTCCGAATGGAAGCAACATGCCCATGGAGGCGATCCTGCTTACAATTCGGTCATCCTGCATGTAGTTTGGGAAAATGACAAAGACGTCTTCCGAAATGATGGCACACCTATGCCTACCTTGGAACTGAAGGGGAAAATCTTCCTGGAAATCTGGAGGAATTATGAGAACCTCCTCGACTTCAAATCCGACCTTCCCTGCGCCCATGCACTTCGAAGCGTTCCTGAAATCATCCGATTTTCGGCTTTGGAAAAAGCCTTGGTGGAGCGATTGCTGGAAAAGTCCAAACTCATTCTATCGATCCTCGACCAAACCAAAGGAGATTGGGAGGAAACGGCTTATCGATGGCTGTTCACTTGCTTTGGGTTCAAGGTCAATTCACTTCCCATGAGTGAACTTGCTTCATTGGTACCCTACAAAATCCTTCAAAAACACCGAACTCAAGTTTCTGCGCTCGAAGCCATGCTTCTAGGCCAAGCGGGACTTTTGCCTGAAAAATCAGCGGAACCTTACGCTCAACACCTAATTCGCGAGTATGATTTTTATCAGAAAAAATTCAACTGGCAGCATAAACTAAGCCGACAGCAGTGGTCTTTTATGGGTGCCCGGCCGACCAATTTTCCTACACTCAGGATCGCTCAACTTGCATCGGTTTTATCGCATGCTCCCAACCTTCTTCAAGCGGTGATGGAAGACAGTCGGGAATTTTCGGCCTTCAAAAAACTCCTTCAAGTCAAGCCTTCCGACTATTGGCAGCATCATTATAACTTTGGAACTCCTACTGAAAAAACAGCCTCCAGAGGCATTTCGAGCCAAACCTTGGAACTTTTGATCATCAATTTTGTGATTCCGTTATGGTTCGCTTACGGCAGATATTTCGAGCAACCCGAATGGCAGGAGCGTTGCTTTGATCTTATGCAGACCATCCCTTCAGAAAATAATTTCATCATTCGCAAGTATGCTGAGAAAGCGTGGAAAGCTGAAAACGCGTTCGATTCCCAAGGGATGATAGGGCTTTATCGGAGCTATTGTCAGACCCAAAAATGCCTCAACTGCAAGATCGGTCAGAGCTTACTCAAAGGACAATCCAAATGATTCTTTGCGCAAGCAGGGCAATTACTGTACTTTTGCAATCCCAAACCCCTTAGATTCATGGAAAAACCAGTGATTATTCTAGGTGCAAAAGGCATTGCCCATCCTGCACTTGAGATTTTCAACAGCAATCAGGTCATTGTATATGGATT
The DNA here is from genome assembly GCF_014324365.1 of Algoriphagus sp. AK58. Classification (GTDB taxonomy): domain Bacteria; phylum Bacteroidota; class Bacteroidia; order Cytophagales; family Cyclobacteriaceae; genus Algoriphagus. Next base: position 76,292 of record NZ_QEIG01000013.1, on the reverse strand, counting down.
CCTTGATGAAGATGCCCAGATCCATGGTACCGAAATCAACAATGTTCCAGTGCTTGGACATACCGAAGATGAGGGTTTTTTGAAGTTAATCGGAAAAAAGACCGAGGCATTCGTAGCAGTGGATGACAGCAAATACCGAAAGTTTCTGGTGGATATGCTCTTAGAAAATCGAAAAATGCAGCCTGTCAATGCCATCCACCAAAGGGCTTATATTTCCACAGATGCTGCTATTGGTCATGGCAATTTTATCAATGCCAATGTTACCATCGGCGCTGGTTCTGAGGTTGGAAGCCATTGCATCTTTCATACCGGAGCGATCATCGATCATAAGGTAAAAATCCAGGACTTTGTCCAAATCGGCGCTGGATCCATCATCAATGCTGAAGTGACCATCGAAGAAGGCGCATTTATTGGTTCAGGAGTGACAATAGTGGCGGGCATTACGATTGGCAAGGGGGCCCGAGTAGGTGCCGGATCCGTGGTGATCTCCTCTGTTGGGAAAAATGAAACCGTCTTCGGAAATCCGGCGGCCAAAGTGAAATGATCAGAGAAAAAAAGTAACAACGAATACCGAATTTCGAATGATGAATAGAGAAAACTCAACATCCGAAATCCAAAATTTATAAATCCGAAACCGTTAACACCCTGCCGAAACAGGGCTCTAGTTATGGAAAACACAACAAACAAACCCTACAGCATCCTGCTGTACTATTGCTACGCCAAAATCGAAAATCCTGAAGAATATCGGGAAGAACACCACCTCTTCTGTGTGGAAAACAACATTAGGGGCCGAATTATCATCTCTGATGAAGGACTTAATGGTACAGTCTCCGGTCTGATAGAAGACTGCGAAAAATACATGGCCTACATCCACGCAGATCCTCGGTTTGCTAAAACAGAATTTAAAATTGACTACTACGATTCCCATGCTTTTGCCAAAATTCATGTGCGCTACAAGCCGGAAATCGTGCATTCTTCACTCCGTCATCTAGATCCCAATGTGAAAACGGGCAAACACCTAGAACCTGAAGAATTCAAAAAAATGAAGGATCAGGAAGATGTGGTGATTCTTGACGTCCGCTCCAATTACGAGCATGAACTGGGTCGCTTTAAAAATGCCATCACACTGGATATCGATAACTTCCGGGATTTTCCTGAGAAAGTAAAAGAACTCGAACACCTGAAAAACAAGAAAGTTCTTACTTACTGCACAGGTGGAATCAAGTGCGAAAAAGCTTCCGCTTTTCTATTGGAGCAAGGTTTCGAAGACGTATACCAGCTTCATGGAGGCATTATCAAGTATGGCATGGAAGCTGGGGGTGAGGACTTCGAAGGCAAGTGCTACGTATTTGACAACCGGATCGCAGTGGAAGTAAACAAGGTAAACCCAACCATTATTTCAAAGTGCCACGTTTGCGGTACAGCTTGCGACCGAATGGTGAATTGTGCTAATCCTAGTTGTAACGAACACCTGCCTATCTGCGAAAAATGTGGATGGGAACTCGAGGGTGCCTGTTCCGCAGAGTGTAAGGAGCATCCTGAAAAGCGTCCCTATGACGGAACTGGGTATTATCAAAAAAACACCAACGGATACAATCCTTATAAAGGGCTTCACCGTAAGCCGAACAAAGACATAATCCAAAAACTTCATGGAGAATCAGCCAATACCTGCGTCTGAACTGATCATCAATTCAGACGGGAGTATTTATCATTTGCACTTGAAGCCAGAACACCTGGCTTCAACTGTTTTCACGGTAGGCGATCCGGATCGGGTGGCTTTGGTCTCCCGATATTTTGACCAGATCGACTTCAAAACCCAAAAGCGCGAGTTTGTTACCCACACAGGTTGGAAAAACGGAAAGCGAGTGACGGTCATGAGCACCGGAATGGGTACGGACAACATCGAAATCCTAATGACCGAACTCGATGCTTTAGTCAATGTAGACCTGGAAGCCCGCCTGATCAAATCCGAAAAAACCAGCCTCCAAATCATCCGAATCGGCACTTCGGGCAGTATGCAGGCAGATTTGCCAGTAGGTACCATGCTGGCCTCGGAAATAGGGATAGGAATGGATACCCTGATGGCTTATTATCCCAAATTGAATGAGGATCAGGACATCGCAAAGGCTATTGAGACGGAGTTGGATTTACCTTTTTTACCCTACCAAGCAACTGCCTCTACCTTGCTTTTAGACAAACTCGATGAGAAAATAATAAGAGGCGTGACGCTTACTTGCCCGGGATTTTATGCCCCTCAGGGAAGGAAAGTCCGTCTCAAACCACGATTTAGCCAGATGATCGAGCGGCTGGCTGCTCTAGAAATAAAAGGAAAAAGGCTAACCAATTTTGAGATGGAGACAGCCGGATACTATGCTTTAGGGAAACTTTTAGGCCATGAAATGCTCAGTTTGAATGCTATTGTGGCAAATAGGCCTTTGAAAAAGTTTGATCAAGAGGCTGAAAAATCCGTGGATCGGCTGATCCAAAAGGCCTTGGAACTATTCACCCGATGAGCGGTTTGACCGAACAAATCATTGAAGCTTTAAAGGAAAAAGCGATTCCGGAGAAGGCTTCTTTCCTGCCCAAATTCTTCAAAACCGGACCCGGAGAATACGGAGAGGGAGATCAGTTTTTGGGAGTGACTGTTCCCGATCAGCGACATATTGCAAAGCAGTTTTTCCAAGGGATTAGCTTGGAAGAGCTATCCATATTGTTCCAACATCCCATTCATGAAGTTCGGTTGACAGGACTATTGGCTTTGGTGTATCGCTACGAAAAGACCAAGTCTGAACAAGAGCAAAAACAACTGGTCGAATTTTACCTTTCTCAGTTGGATTTTGTGAACAACTGGGATTTGGTAGACAGCTCTTGTCACCAAATATTAGGGCATTTTTATTGGAAAAGAGAAAAAGCACTATTCTATAAACTGGCAGATTCTGAGAGTCTTTGGAGGCAGCGTATGGCGATGATCAGTAGCTTTTTTTGGATCAAGAAAGGGGAGTTTGTCGATGCTTTGGCTTTGGCCGAAAAGCTCAAAAACCATCCCCACGATCTGATGCACAAGGCCGTCGGCTGGATGCTTCGGGAGATCGGAAAGCGGGATTTGAAAGCGGAAATGGAGTTTTTGAAAAAGCATTACCGCACCATGTCCCGGACGGCTTTACGGTACGCAATTGAAAAATTTCCGGAGGATCTAAGGCAGGAGTTTTTGAAGGGGAGGATCTGAAAAAGCTAAGACCTTTTCAGCAGATAGTGATCGAAAGACTTTCAAGATAAAGCACTTTTGAGCCAAAGAGTTTTTCTAAATCCACTTTAGAAATGGATGCACCTCAGATAGTTTAGGCTAATTTTAGATTGTAAAAAATTGAAAATCAAATATATATGCAATTATAAGTTGCTTGGGTACACACTTTCTAATCTCTTTATATCCGTACCTCCCTATTTTACTTCATCCAAACTTCCCGCCTTTTCCCTTCCCCCTTCGGATAATTTTTCTAATTTTGCCCCAATTTGGACTTAAGTGAAATTTTCCTCAACCCTCCTCTCTAATGCCTAAAGACAGTAGCATCAAGCACGTCCTCCTCATCGGTTCAGGTCCCATCGTCATCGGTCAAGCTTGCGAATTTGACTATTCCGGCTCCCAGGCGTCCAGATCGCTCCGTGAAGAAGGAATCAAAGTCACCCTGATCAATTCTAACCCGGCTACGATCATGACCGATCCGGTGACTGCCGACCACGTGTATTTGCTCCCGCTGGAAAAGAAATCCATCCGGAAAATCCTAACTGAGCATCCTGATATCGATGCCGTACTCCCTACCATGGGAGGGCAAACCGCCCTTAACCTTGCCATTGACTGCGAAAAAGCAGGAATATGGAAAAATTTTGGTGTGCGCATGATTGGTGTTGACATCGATGCCATCGATACCGCCGAGAACCGAGAAAAATTCAAAGCCCTGATGGAGCATATTGGAGTAGGTGTCTGTAAAGGTGCCACGGCTACTTCCATGCTGCAGGGTAAAGAAATCGCTCAGGAAATTGGGTTTCCACTCATTATCAGAGCATCCTACACCCTTGGTGGAGCAGGAGGTGCTTTTGTGGAAAAGGCAGAAGACTTTGAAAAATACCTAGCGGCAGGACTTCAGGCATCTCCGGTGCATGAAGTGCTGATCGAGCAAAGCATCCTCGGCTGGAAAGAATATGAGCTGGAGGTCATGCGAGACAATATCGGCAACATGATCGTGATCTGCTCTATCGAAAATTTTGATCCGATGGGCGTGCATACCGGTGACTCGATCACGGTAGCACCTGCGATGACACTTCCGGATACGGTCTATCAGCGCATGAGAAACTATGCGATCACGATGATGAACAGCATCGGGAATTTCGCCGGAGGTTGTAACGTACAGTTTGCTGTAAGTCCGGATAACCAGACCATCATCGGCATCGAGATCAATCCAAGGGTTTCCCGCTCTTCCGCACTTGCCTCCAAAGCAACCGGTTATCCAATCGCGAAAGTTGCTGCCAAGCTGGCGGTAGGGTATAACTTGGACGAATTGTCCAACTCTATTACCGGAACTACTTCAGCCTATTTTGAGCCCTCTATCGACTACGTAATCGTAAAAATACCTCGCTGGAACTTTGACAAGTTCAAGGGTTCCGACCGTAGACTGGGACTTTCCATGAAAGCGGTAGGGGAAGTAATGGGCATCGGTCGCAATTTCCAGGAAGCACTTCAAAAGGCCTGTCAGTCTCTCGAAATTAAGAGAAATGGCTTGGGCGCTGATGGAAAAGAACTGAAAGATCAAGCTCAGATCTTATACTCCCTGGCCAATCCTAGCTGGAATCGATTGTTCCATGTGTATGATGCCTTCAAACTCGGCATTTCCTTCCGTACCATCCAAGATCTCACTAAAATCGACAAGTGGTTCCTCAAGCAAATTGAGGAATTGATCCATTTGGAAGCTGAGATTGAGAAATATAAAATCGACACCATTCCCTTTGAACTGATGGATCTGGCGAAGAAAAAAGGATACGCTGACCGTCAGATTGCGCATTTGTTGGATTGCTTGGAAAGCGATGTATTCAACAAGCGCTATCATGAAATGGGAATCAAGCGGGTGTACAAGCTGGTCGATACCTGCGCAGCGGAATTTGAAGCCCGAACTCCTTACTATTACTCCTCTTTTGGGGAGGAAAATGAATCCATCAGATCGGAGAAAAAGAAAGTGGTAGTCTTGGGTTCAGGACCAAACCGTGTAGGGCAGGGAATCGAGTTTGATTACTCTTGTGTGCACGGGGTCTTGGCCGCCAAGGAATGCGGCTATGAGACCATCATGATCAACTGTAACCCGGAGACGGTTTCTACCGATCCTGATGTGGCTGATAAGCTTTACTTCGAGCCAGTGTTCTGGGAGCATATTTACGAGATCATTTTGCACGAAAATCCGGTTGGCGTTATCGTACAGCTGGGTGGTCAGACGGCATTGAAATTGGCCGAAAAACTTTCCAAATACGGCATCAAGATCATCGGAACGAGCTTTGAGGCACTTGATTTGGCAGAAGACCGTGGTCTATTTTCCACTTTGTTGAAAGAAAACAACGTGCCTTATCCTGAATTTGGCACGATTCACAATACAGACGAAGCTCTTGAGCTTTGCAAAACGATCGGATTCCCTCTACTTGTTCGTCCCAGCTATGTGTTGGGTGGTCAGGGCATGAAAATCGTGATCAACGAAAAGGAACTTGAAGAGCACGTGGTGAATGTCCTTCGGGACATTCCAAACAATGAGATTCTCCTCGATCACTTCTTGGAAGGCGCAATCGAAGCGGAAGCGGATGCGATTTGTGACGGAGAAAATGTCTATATCATCGGCATCATGCAGCACATCGAGCCTGCCGGTATCCACTCCGGAGACTCCTACGCCGTGCTTCCTCCCTACAACTTGGGCGATTTGGTGATCCGTCAGATCGAGACTTACACCGAGAAAATCGCGCTTGCTTTGAAGACTGTCGGACTGATCAATATTCAATTTGCGATCAAGAATGACAAAGTATATGTGATCGAAGCCAATCCAAGGGCTTCCCGTACGGTGCCGTTTATCTGCAAGGCCTATCAGGAACCTTATGTGAATTATGCCGTAAAGGTGATGTTGGGAGAGAAAAAAGTCACCGACTTTGAATTCAAACCGGTGAAGAAGGGTTATGCCATCAAGGAACCTGTGTTCTCCTTCCACAAATTCCCGAATGTCAACAAAGAACTGGGGCCTGAAATGAAATCCACCGGTGAAGCGATTTACTTTATCGACGACCTGATGGATGATTATTTCTTGAAAATCTACTCTGAGCGAAACATTTATTTGAGTAGGTAATCCGGTTCGTAAAACTGAATAACCTTGGTAAAATTTCTTATCATACTTCTTGGAGTGGGTTGGCTGCTAGGCCAACTCCTCCGTTATTTTCTACGATCCAAGCTTGCTCAATTTGCCAAACAAGTAAATGAAGCCGCCATGGAACAGCAGCGTGCCCAAAAGCATGCTTCCCGTCCTAAAGACTCTGTAGTGGTAGATTATATCCCCAAAGAAGAGCTGGAAAAGCGTAAAAAAGATATCCAAGGCGGCGAATACGTCGACTACGAAGACGTAAAGGAGTAATCTTATTAAAACCTCAATTATACCAAGGTCTGTGTCCTCACAGACCTTTTTTCTTGGAATAATCTCTCTAAAATGTAAATGTGAATTTGATTAAAACTGATTGCTTCTGACAGAGAACTAGTTTTTCTTCTCTTTTAATTTCTTTAAAAAATAATCCGGTGTCCGAGTTACGATCTTGCCATCAATCTGAGTCACAATTTTCTGACCGAATCGCTTTTTCATTTTCAAAAAGTCTTCGCCAGAATTCAGGATTGCTGATTTTAGTTTCTCTTTTAAGATTTCCTTTTCTTCTGTGCTCATTCTGAAAATGCCTTTATTAAATCAAATTTAGAAATATTTAAAATATTCAATTGTGTTTCTTTCTCAGCAATTAATTCTGGATCTGGTCCTGTATTATCGAATATCAATAGATAATCTACCTCGTTGAAAAAAAGGTTGAATAGGTTTTCAATTCCTCTTTGGTATCTTCTTCTCACCACACCTTCAGGAATGTGATGTCCACCTTCCATCACGCGCTTTTTTACTCGCTCAATGGCCAACTCGGGAGATTCCAGCCAGAAAAAAACTAAAGAGACGAAGTAACCTGCCTTTTTTGCTTTTCGGATAAAACTCAAGTAAGACTTTGTAGCTAGAGTTGTTTCAAAGGCGAAATCTTCTCCTCTCTCAATCAACTCATGGATCCGTGAAAGCATAATTCGACCAGCCTCTAACGCAACGGTCTCAGGCTGAAAAGGAGACAATCCTCTCGCGATTTCATCAGCATTGACAAATTCCTTGCAGTCCAAAAGCTCGGGAAGCATCCGAAAGCAAGCAGTGGTTTTTCCAGCTCCATTTCATCCTGCGATGATAAAAAGTCTCCTTTGCCCCATCCTCTAATTTGGTGAAAAATCACATGTAAGCCAAGCTTTGCAGGATACCGAACGTTCTTGTGTCTAAGGTCTTGTCTCTTGCTTCTGATTTATTCGACGCACTTTTAAATTCCTATTTCACTCGCCTGCACCAAAAAACCTTAAATCCACTTCCCGTTTTGGTTCCGATCAGGAAGTCTTCACCCCCATCTTTCAGTCCCAATTTCTTTTTAAGTTCCTCAGCCCCGATGCTGTAGTTTCGGCAAATCACATTGACTTTTCCAGAAGGGAATTGGGATTTGATTTCCTGCTTTTTTGGTGAAACTTCCGTAAAGATTTCAAAAACGCGGCCCGGTATTCCTGGGGGAATCTTATTTCCCGTATAGAGGTGGCTGTTTTTTTCCAGCTTTTTTAAGCCAAAACGCTCTGCAAAAAGGCTAAAAGCACCAGCCTTTAGGATTCCGCTGAGCGGTTCGACCAAGTACTTTTCTGCTTCCCCAAGAGTTGCAAGTGCCTTTTCCTCTTCCTTTGTATCAAATGAAAATGTGGGATAACTACTTCCCAAATCGACCACTTGAATCTGTCGGGATTCCTCGGTTTTTCCTTTTGACCAGGAAAGCAGGAGCTCTTTTACCTCGTTTTTGACGGAAACCACCGTGATTTTTTGAATCTCAGGAAGTTCTGACCAAGCTTGAGTGAGATCCAGCATAGGAGAAGCTTTGATCAGGATGTTGTCAGATTTGCTGCGCAATTGGGACCAAGCACTCACCACATCGGGTTCGCAATCCTGCAGCTTGTAGAGCTTCTGATTGCCGCTTCCGCGCCTTGCCGGGTCGGCATAAATCAGGTCAAAATGTTGCTCCGTTTTTTCCAAAAAATCCAATCCATCCCCCTCTTTAAATTCAAACTTTCCGGGTCTTAATAGCTCCAGATTATGCTTCGTGATTTGAAAGAGTTCAGGTTGGCGCTCGCAGTAAATCCCTTTGTCAAATCCTTGACTCAAGTGATATAAATCAACTCCAAAACCTCCGGTAAGGTCGACTAGTACTTTTCCAGTCTGACCTTCCGCTTTGAATTTGGCAGTTTCCTCGGAAGAACTTTGCTCTAGGGAAATGCTGGCAGGGAAAATGAGATTTGGATTTGCTGACCAAGTTGGAAGTTTTTTAGCCGCTTTTTGTCTGGCAGAAATCTGCTGCACGGCCATTTTCAGGTCAAAAGCCACTTTTCCCTGATACTTGAAAAGCAAAAGTGCAGGATCTTCTGAAAGATGATCCTGCACAAATTGTCTGAATTCAGCGCTATTGAGCTCGCTGAGATTCATCAGACCAGTTTATTTTCCAAGAGGTATTCTGCGATCTGAACCGCATTGGTAGCAGCTCCTTTTCTGAGGTTATCAGCCACGATCCACATATTGAGTGTATTTGGTTGTGACTCATCTCTTCTCAATCGACCCACGAATACCTCGTCTTTCTTGTGTGAAGTGATCGGCATTGGATAGACAAAATTGGTTGGGTCGTCCTGTACAATCACACCCGGAGCATTTTCCAAAAGATTTCTCACTTCTGCCAAGTCAAAATCCTCCTTGAATTCCACGTTGACAGCCTCAGAGTGTCCTCCCATAGTAGGGATACGCACAGTGGTAGAAGTCACTTGAATGGTATTGTCGCTGAAGATTTTTTTGGTTTCGTTGATCATTTTCATCTCTTCCTTGGTGTATCCGTTGGGCTGGAACACGTCGATGTGAGGAAGAACGTTCATGTCGATCTTGTGCGGATAGACCATCGGAGGGTTGGTTTCGCCTGCGCGCTCGGCCATCATTTGGTCCACCGCAGCTTTCCCTGTGCCGGTCACGGACTGATAAGTAGACACTACGATCCTCTTGATGCCAAAGCGCTGACGCAAAGGCTCCAAAGCCAAGACCATCTGAATGGTTGAGCAGTTCGGGTTGGCGATGATTTTATCTTCTTTGGTCAGTTCTTTGGCGTTGATCTCAGGGACTACCAGTTTTTTGGTGGGATCCATTCTCCATGCAGAGGAATTGTCGATCACAGTGGTACCTGCTTCTGCAAATTTTGGTGCCCACTCGAGGGATGTGCTTCCTCCTGCAGAGAAGATCGCGATTTCAGGTTTGGCTGCCACAGCATCAGCGAGACCGATCACTGTGTGTTTTTTGCCCTTATACTCGATCTGTTTACCCACAGATCGCTCAGAAGCGACCAATAGCAGTTCGTCATAAGGGAAGTTGTGCTCGTCGAGCACTTCGAGGATTTCGGAGCCTACCAGACCGGTGGCGCCTACTACAGCCAGTTTCATGTGTGTATAAATAGGTTTTTATTGGTTTTGGGACTGCAAAAGTAAGGACTAGGAGTTCATTTTCAGGATTATGTGGCAATTTTTCCGTGAAAATTTCAAGGGGCCAAAATCAAGAACAAACTAATTTTTGTATTTTCAACTCATTCTTTTCGCTCATTTTTCTTATGAATCATCTTTTTAGATCTATTGTTTTTTGGTTAATCGTCGGCTTTGGATTCACCTTGTCTCAGGAGCTGTTCGGACAAAGGCAGAATTTCGAATCCCAGTTTTCGATTGCATCATTTCCTCAAGAATTTCTTCCCGGATGGTATGGGAATGAAGTAAGAAGTACAGCTTCCCGCATTTTTCAATCGCCCAACCTCGGCAGAGGAAACTCCAGAGCGCTGGCGGTTCAGCCTATCAGTACTTTCAATGGTGAAATTTGGGTTAGGCTTAAACCTGCAGAATTTGAAAATCCAAAGGTTTCCTTTTGGGCCAGAAGCCTTCAAAATGGGACGGGTAATCGTCCTGCCCTAGTGTATTTTTCTTGGGGAGAAAGTTTGAATGGAGGATTTACAAATAGGGCCTTACTGGGTGGGGAGAATGAATTCGGGAATGAAAATCAAGAGTACCGAAGATTTGTTTTGGAGCTTCCCGATGAATTAACTGACTCTAATGAAGTCTTTTTGAAAATCGAAATTCTTTATGGCCCAGGTAGTGGAAGCGGGGCGAGATGGTTGTTGGATGATTTTGAGCTGGGGAATTTCGTTCAGGATGTCATTTCTCCAAAGGTGGCAACCCTAAAAGGATACGCTAAGAATGAATTATTTCTGGGCTTCGACGAACCTATTGATCCTGTGTTTTCGCTTTTTCCCATAGCCTATCGCCTGGAAGGGGTTGAGCCTGAAAGGATAAAAGCGTTGAATGATTCGACCGTGATTATTGGATTTCAAGAGAATTTGGAAGAGGGAAGAAGCTACCGCTTGTCTATCAACCAAATTCCTGATTTAGAGGGAAATTTTTTGAGAGATACGGTTGTGACTTTTCGGTTTTCTGATCCTACAGCGTTTGGATATAAGTCTTTGGTAATCAACGAACTGATGCCTGCTCCAAGGGTAGATCAGGACCTTCCCAATGTGGAGTATGTGGAGCTCTTTAATCCTACAGAGAAGGAATTTAGACTTCAGGGTGTCAGATTTTCCAATTCCAGAAGTAGTACCGCGTTGTCGGAATATTGGATTCAACCCGGAGAATATTTGCTTCTTGCTCCCTCCAACCAAGCCAATCAACTTCAGGAGTTTGGGTCTGTAATTCCTGTCAGTCCTTGGCCGTCTATGTTAAATTCCGGAGATGTGATGGGACTGACTTCTTCACTGGGTGAGCCGATCGATCAGTTGAGTTTTGTGACTACTTCTTGGAGAGGGAGTGAATTTGCCAATGGAGGATACAGCCTCGAAGTCATCAATCCGTTTTTCCTTTGTGATAATTCGGAATTCCTAAGGCCTTCGACAGATCCAAGTAGAGGCACTCCTGGAAAACAAAACTCCTTATTCTCCATAGAAACAAGCGACGGTGAGTTAAAAATCGAAACTGCCTATTTTCTGGGTCCGGATCATATCGAACTGGTTTTTAATCAGCCTTTTGTGCCAAAAATCAAATCAGATCAAATTTCCCTATCACCTGAACTCAGAGCGGATTCGGTATGGATTTCCTCGGCGGGAAGAGCTTTGCATATCAAACTTGTTCAACCTGCTATCCCAAGTCTAAAGTATGAGTTGCATATCTCTGACTTGGTTACCTGTGCCGGAATTCTTCTAGATGGAGGGCTTTCCGTCACCTTGGTACTTGCCGAGGAAGCAGATAAGGGGGACTTGATCATAAATGAAGTATTGTTTGACGCTAGGGTAGGAGATCCAAAATTTGTGGAGATTCATAATACTACCGAGAGATATCTTTCTCTGGAGTTCTGGGCTTTGGCCAATTTGAATGACTCTGGCTTACCCAATCAGATTAGGGTATTTGGTACAAAGGGAAGTATGTTGGGTCCCGGAGGTTTTTTGGCAATAAGTACCGACTCCAATCGTCTGAGGTTAGCTTATCCGAAATCTGCCGATGGGGCTTATCTTCAGATTTCCAGCCTTCCAAGCTACCCCATTTCAGGAGGTACGGTCGTTCTGATTTCAACAAGAGGAGAGGTCATGGAAAAATTCACGTACGATCCTAAAATGCATCACCCGCTCATCCGAAACACCAAGGGGGTCTCTTTGGAGAGAATCTCTTCTAAAACCCCAGCAGAGGTTCCTGCCAACTGGCAGTCCGCTTCAGGCAACGAGGATTATGCTACACCTGGAAAAAGAAATTCCATGGCTATAAGCGGAGAGTTCGAATCCAAACTGATTCAGGTTGAACCTCAGGTGTTTGATCCTGAGGGTAGTTTTGGTCCTACTTTTACCACGATTAGGTATGAATTGGATCAGCCGGGTTGGGTAGGCAGTTTCTCGATTTACTCGTCTTCCGGACTTTTGGTCCAAACCTTAGCGCAAAATCAACTTTTGGGAATGAGTGGTTTGTACACTTGGTCTGGTACCGATTCAACAGGCGCAAGAGTCCGACCGGGGTACTATATTCTGTTAGTGGAGCTATTTGATCTCAATGGCAGAACATCTATCATTAAAAAAACGATAGTGGTAGGGACAAAACTCTGATTGATAATATTTTATATGGCCCGATAAGCAAATTTTCGTATCTTAATAATTAATCTTTAGGGCTATGGAAAAGGATTTGATCACACTCGCGCTTCAGGAAATCATCCTCAAAGAAGGAAAAAGTATTCAGGATGTAAAACAATACCTTCGCATGCGCTTTCGAATGGAAGTCGACGATCTGGTTCTTTCGAAACGATTGGAAAGAGTGGTTCCCCATGAGAAAGCTGTAGCCTAACAACAATCAATTTTTCAGGATTAAAATATTTTTCAGATTTTTTAAATAAATAACTGATTTACAGCCGATAGTAAAGAAACCTTGCGCTGTTTCCCAATGGTCTTTTTTATCAAAATCTTTAAATCTTTGCATTTATCAAAGACCACTGTATTTTAGGGTACCAATCCAAAAAAGTCCCAGTACGATCATTAAAAGCTAGACCCTTATGAGTCAGGAAGAGAAGACCGCATACTCCCCAGAGGAGCTCAAAGAATTTGAAGAAATCATTCTTCAGAAGTTGGCTTTGGCAAAAGAAGAACTTCATTCTTTGAAAGAAACCCTAAGTAAGAAAAACGACAGTGGGACGGATTACACCGCTTCGACATCCAAATTGTTAGAGGATGGGGCTGATACCTTGGAGCGGGAGAGTTTGAGCCAATTGGCAGCAAGACAGCAAAAGTTTGTCATCAATTTGGAAAATGCCTTGATCCGCATCAAAAACGGCACCTATGGAGTTTGTGTGGATACAGGAAAGTTGATATCCAAGGAGAGGCTGAAAGCTGTCCCCCATACGATGCATTCCATTGAAGCAAAATTGGCCAAAAAGTAATTTTGGATTTCCTTCACCGCCATATTGAGGCTCTGATATTCTGTGCCCCGGAGCCTCTTACAGTCACAGAGATCGTCAAGTGCCTCAGCGAAATGTTTGAGGCAGAAGTTCCTATTGACCATGTCGAAGCGGCTATTTACGACTTGAGAAAGAAATACAATCAGGACGATTTTTCCTTTGCCTTAGAGCATCTCGGAGGAGGATATCAATTTTTGACCAAACCGGCCTATCAGACAAGTATCAGTATTCTGCTGAGGCAGCAGTCACAAAAGAGACTTTCTTCTGCGCAATTGGAAACGCTTTCTATCATTGCTTACAAGCAGCCGATTACCAAAGGAGAAGTGGAGCAAATCCGTGGAGTCAACAGTGACTATTCGATTCAAAAACTTTTGGAAAAAGAATTGATCGAAATCAAAGGAAAATCGGAAGGTGTAGGAAAACCCTTGATTTATGGGACCTCACAGAAGTTTATGGAGTATTTTGGGATCAATTCCATTCAAGATCTGCCTCAACCCAAAGATTTCTCACAGCCCGAAAATCAAATCGGAGAAGAAAAAGACTAATCTGAAGCCTGAACTTTAGCAAGTCGAGAGACCAAAAACTTTTTTCCCGAACCCACTTCCTCACAAAGTATCCGAGTCCTTCTCGTTTCTCCTTTTCTGAATTTTCTTCCCGAAAGTAGGAAGGTATTTCCGGGGGAAAGATCGGACAGGAAAACTTCTTTTGAGTGAGGGTTCTTGGTGTCGTATTTACTCATCTCCTTCATCAGGAAAAGATCTCTCGCAGAGCTTGCCGAGGGGTTTCTCATGTGCAATTTCAAAGGCACAAGTAAGTCGCGAGGAAAAATGGCATCTGTCAAAAGCGGCTCCATCAACTCCTGAAATAGTTTTTTCCACTCAGGGCCATGCTGAGCGTGGTGAATCCCATGCCTCTCAAAAGCCCTTAAATGGGCAAGTTCGTGGATATAAGTGAGGAGGAACTGGTAAGGATTCAGATCAGAATTAAGCGTGATGGTCTGAAATTTCCGGTCTTTTCTATAGCGAAAGTCTCCAAGCTTGGTGGATCTGGGATTTTTTACATGCAAGCAAAAAGGAGTTTCCTGCCAAAGTTTCAGGCAATAAGAAATTGACCTTTCAGGAAAATGGGTTTTTGCAATATGAAGAAGGCCGGGAGGAAAATTCATTTAGCCAAAAATAAAAAAAGAGTCCCGAATTCGGGACTCTTAATTTTTTTCCAAAGCTGGATTGGATTACTGAGCAGCAGTAGTGTCAGCAGCTACAGCAGCAGTGTCAACAGCAGGAGCTTCTTCAACAACTGGAGTTTCTTCAACTACAGTTGTTTCTTCTACTGTTTCTTCAGTGGTCTTGTTACCGCAAGAAGCAGTAGCGATCAAACCAGCGATTGCGAAAATTGCAAATACCTTTTTCATTTGTTATGGTTTTCTTAATTACACCACAAAGGTACTAGTAATATTTTCAATTGTGCAAGTGCCGTCCAAATATTTTTTATTTGTTTTTGTAAACAATTTTTACAGGAACTCCTTCGAAATCAAAGTTTTCTCTCAGGCGGTTTTCAAGATACCTGGTATAAGGATCTTTGATGTATTGTGGAAGATTGCAGAAGAATGCAAAAACAGGATTCTTGGTAGGGAGTTGAGTGACGTATTTGATTTTAATGTACTTCCCTTTCCATGCCGGAGGAGGATATTTTTCAATCTCCTGGAGCATGACATCGTTAAGTTTTGAGGTTGGGATTCTCCTTGTTTTGTTTTCAAAGACCTTTACTGCCAACTCGATGGCTTGAAAGATTCTTTGCTTTTCTACCACTGAGGTGAAGATAATCGGGATCCACTTATGCTCCCCGAGTCTTTCCAGCATTTCATCTTTGATTTTATTCATGGTTTTGTGGTCTTTTTCGATCAAATCCCACTTGTTGACCATGATCATGACTCCTTTATTGTTTTTGATAGCCAGGCCAATCAGGTTGATATCTTGTGCTTCTAAGCCTCTCGTAGCATCTACCATCACGATCACGACATCTGATTCCTCCAAGGTTCTCAAAGAACGCATGACGGAATAGAATTCGATATCTTCTTTAACCTTACCTTTTTTGCGAATACCCGCTGTGTCAGTGATAATAAAATCTTTTCCGAAAAACTTATATCGGGTGTGAATGGCATCGCGGGTAGTACCCGCCTCATCGGTTACGATTGATCTTTCCTGGCCAAGGAGGGCGTTGAGAAAAGAGGATTTGCCCACATTGGGTCTACCCAAAATGGAAATTTTCGGTACTCCTGCGTCTGGATCTTCTTCTCCATCATCCTTGAAATGGGTAATCACAGCATCCAATAAGTCTCCCGTGCCGCTACCGCTTACCGCTGCTATAGGGAAAATCTCAAAGTCACTCAGCCCCATGGAGTAAAATTCATTAGCCATCAGGGATTTTTCCTGGTTATCGGCTTTATTGGCCACGATATAAAGTGGTTTTTTGGTGCCTCTAAGTTCATTGGCAAATTCCGAATCCAAATCGGTCAATCCATCATGACAATCCACCACAAAAAGGATCACGTCGGCTTCCTCGATAGCCAGCTTGACTTGCTTTCGTATTTCTGCTTCAAAAATGTCGTCCGAACCTGTCACATACCCTCCGGTATCAATCACCGAGAAGAATTTTCCGGACCACTGGGCATGACCATAATGTCTGTCACGGGTGACACCGCTCATGTTGTCCTCAATGGCTTTTCGCTCTTCGACCAAGCGGTTGAAAAGAGTGGATTTACCCACATTGGGTCTGCCTACTATTGCTACTATATTTGCCATGATTAGGATGGGTCGTACCCGAATTTTTTAAGTTTTAATTTATTCTTTCGCCAGTCTTGCTCGACTTTGACAAAGGTTTCCAGAAAGATTTTTTTTCCGAAAAATTTCTCCAAGTCAGTCCGAGCTTCGATGCCTACTTTTTTGAGCATTTTTCCCTGGTCTCCGATGATAATTCCCTTTTGGCTGTTTCTTTCCACAAAGATGGTTGCCCGGATTTTGATGATATTTTCCTCTTCGTGAAAATCTTCAATGCCAACTTCTGTGCTGTAAGGGATTTCTTTTTTGTAATTGGTAAAGATCTTCTCACGAATGATCTCGGAGGCAAAGAACCTTTCTGGGCGGTCAGTTAGTTCCTCTTTATCATAAAAAGGTGGATGGATAGGAAGTCTTTCTACGATTTCCTGAAGAATTCTATCCGTGTTGAACTTCTCCTGAGCGGATACGGGGATTACCGTTTCTGACTTGATTCGGGAAGTCCAATATTGGGTGACTTCATCGAGCTGCCCCTCTTTGGCCAAGTCAATCTTATTGATGACCAAAAGCACCGGAACGCCGGAAGCATTGATTTTTTGGATCACCTCTTCGATTTCCTCATCAGTTTCAAAAAGGTCAGTGACAAATACAATCACATCCGCATCTTCCAAAGATAGATTGACAAAGCCCATCATGCTCTTGTGGAGCTCATATTTGGGTTTAAGCATTCCAGGGGTGTCCGAAAAAACGATTTGATAGTCATCGGTATTGATCAGGCCTAGGATTCGGTGCCGGGTGGTCTGAGCTTTGGAGGAGACGATGGAAAGTCGCTCACCGACAAGGATATTCATCAGCGTGGACTTTCCCACATTGGGTTTACCTACGATATTGACGAAACCTGCTTTATGGGGATGAGCGGTCATTTTTAAAGATTTTTTTGCAAAGGTACTTGATTTTTGAGAGATAGTACTTACCTTTGCATCACAATATCGCGGGATGGAGCAGTTGGTAGCTCGTCGGGCTCATAACCCGAAGGTCACAGGTTCGAGTCCTGTTCCCGCTACTTCTCGACTCCGAACAATGTCAAAATTGTTCGGAGTTTTTTGTTTTTCAGGCATTTAGAACTATTTCGAATCTATTTGATTCTAATAAATTCTAATGATTTTGTCCCCCTTTTTGTCCCCCAATTTGTCCCCCTTCTTGTCCGCCTTGATTTTTTTCGGTATTTTGAACCATGATAGATTTCAAAATTTCAGCGGTTTTGAATCCGAAAAGTAAAAAGTCACCAGATGGGGAAGCGATTTATTTGTGCATTAATCGAAAAGGAAGACACTACATTAATCTCAACCTTGAAAAGATTCCAAAAAATGCTTGGTCTGGAAAACCATTAAAATGGGTCAATAGTCAATATCTGTACGCGGATTTTCATAATCGTGTAATTGCAAGGGAAATTCATCATCTCAAAGAAATCATCCAGGATTATTATAAGCGGAGTGAGGTTCTTACTGCTGATAAACTGAAGAACATATATCTGGTAAAACACCAAGGCAAAAGAATAAAAGGTGTCAATGGAACAAATGCTCCCGGGGCAAGTGATAAAATTTCATCCTACATCGATTATTCTCTCAAATTTGGGGCTTCCTCAAAAAAGGCAGAAGGAACGAGAAAAGTATATGTGACCTTAAAGAATTTGGTTGATAGCTTTAAAAGCCAAGCTGTGATGGCTGATTTGGATGAAGCTTTTGTGTTGGGGTTTATTGATTTCTTGCGGAGTGATTCTACAGATATTAATTCCGACACCACAGTTGCCAAATATGTGGATCGACTGAAGGTAATCTATCGAGAGTATTGTGACCAGTATGGGATTCTTTTTAAGAAGCGAATATTTGAAAGACTGGATGTCGAGTCAACCAAAAGGCCTGATAAAATCATATACGTTAATGATAAGCAGTACGAACTGCTGTCTGAAATGAAATTTTCTCCTGAAGAGCGAAGGCTTGAAATCACGAGGGATCTTTTTCTTTTGCTGTGCAACACAGCACTGTATTATAATGATTTGATCGCAATCCGTTCAGAAAATGGGTTTGATTGGAACTTGCTGAAAGAAAACCCTGAACACATGGTGCTTCAGGGGGAGAGAAAAAAGAATGGGGAAGAATTTTGGATCCCCCTCAATGATACCGCAAAACGTATCGTCAAAAAGTATTTTCAAGAAGGTGGAGATTATCTTTTTCCTGCAGGCGTGTCTATTTCAGAACAAAAGTTTAATCAGAACCTGAAAGTCCTTGCAGAGAAAATTAAATTCCCGGATGTGCTTTCCAATAAGGTAGGTAGAAAGACCTTTGGAACCTGGACTGACCGACTGGGGATGGATGATAACGATATAAGAATGATATTTGGGCATTCACCCGGCTCGGTTCTTAAAAAATATTACACCGAAAGAAGAACCGTGGAAACTTACAATAGAATCCTTTCCTTCATTCAGCGATAAGTATGCAAAAGAAAACAAAACTGGCAATCAAACATTACCACGGCAAGGAATTGGAGAAGATTGGAAAATCGGCTGCTAGCTTTCCTTTATATGTCATGGTAAGGTACAAGAATGCGAAAACCAAATTTGCATCAAGGCTAGGGATACGATTTGTGAATAAAAATGGCGGTGACTCCTCGATCCTAAGCAATTTCAATACAGATGTGATCAGTCTAATTGAAGAGGAAGTTAAGCATATTGAGCTGCTTAGAGACTATTTTGAGGATGTCTTGGCGGTTGAGTTTACACCTTCTATGGTGGTAAATGAGGTCTTTGAGAATGTTGCCTTAGAGAAGGTCATAGATTATTTTGATCAAGTTTTTGAGGAAAAGGAATTGATAGAGATTCTTGCAGAAATTGATCAAGACTTGATTGATTTGTTAAATGCTGCCGGTCCTACTCGGTTTTTGTCAGGTTTAAAGCATCTTGATCTCGCTCTTTTTCAGCGATGCATGGAAATTGAAGAAGTCAGACGAGTATTCGAATTTTTCAGAACTTATAAATCTTTGAATTGGCCGGAGGTAAATAGACTTCAATTCAGGATGGCGATAATTGATGAGAATCAAAATATTTCAGATTTGAAAAAATGGATGGATGATCGATTCGATTCCGAAATGCTTCATTATTATCGACTCAATCCAATTGATTTGAATCAATAAAAAAAACGGTCACCAGTGACCGATTTATATTTTTTCTATATATTTGAGTAAATCAAACTCAAATCAATATGAATCAAGACACTTTTATTCCGTTTGCGGCTGTTAGCCAAAAATGGCTGGAAGAGAAATTCAAGAATCTAGAAGAGAAAATCTCAAGCATTCATCCAGCCAGTAAATCCGTCAAAGATGAATGGTTGTCCCTTCAAGAATTCATGGAGGCAACGGGAGTGAAATCTCATTATTCCATTTCAAAAATGGAATCAGTTTCCGAATCCAAAGGCCAGGAGTTTCGCTCTATGTATCGAGGGAAACGACGGTTTATTCACCAGAGAGAGGTGGATAGGTTTTTTGCCGGGGAGTTTGAGAATTAAAAAAGGAAAGGATGACCATCCTTTCCTTTCATTGAAAATGCTCAATAGGCAGTTCCTTGGTTTGCTTTTAACCGTCTCAAAATTAAAAACATGCTCCAAGTTGAACATTCTTTTGATCAAAATCAACCTAGGCAAGGTGGTTTAATGAACTTTTCATACCCTGATATCTCTCGCGGCTAGTCCTTATTTCTAGTCGAATAAATCCTAAAAGTTTACTAAAAATTTAAAAATAGCATTTACTCCAAAATGCTAATAGAAACCTTATTGCCTAAAAAATATGACCTCAATAAATCAATTTACAGAATCGAACGATTCGAATTCCGGTGACTTTCTAATCATCAAATCCGCCAATGAATGGATGGATGAAGCGAAGACCAAACCTATTCCCAAAAAGATCTTTGGTCCGTTTTGGTATGAGGAAGAGCTATGCATTCTCTTCGCTGATACCAATCAAGGTAAGTCTTTACTTGCTGTCCAAATCATCGACAGTGTATCCAAAGGAGTACCAACCCTTGGGTTGGAGATGGAGCTGAAAGCCTCCAAAGTCATCTACTTTGACCTGGAACTGACGGCCAAGCAATTTGAAATGAGATATGCTCAATACGATAAGGAAAAGGATATACTTTTTGATCATTTCGAATTCAGTGACCTTTTCCTGAGAGCAGAAATCAATCCTTACGGATTTGATGAGGCTTTTGAAGAATATGAAAGCTTTCTATTTAAAGAGATAGAGGTTCAGGCCTCCAAGTCCGGTGCAAAAATCTTGGTAATCGATAATCTGTCTTGTGTGATTTCAGATAATGAGAAGGCAAGGAATACCACTCCTTTTTTAATTAGGCTTAACAATCTGAAGAAAATTCATGGCTGGTCGATTTTGCTCATTGCCCATACTCCAAAAAGGAACCTGTTTGCACCGATCAGTAGAAACGATATCCAAGGCAGCAAGAGCTTCATTAACCTAATTGATTCTTGTTTCGCCGTAGGTGAAAGTCAAAAAGACCCCTCCATTAAATACTTGAAGCAGATAAAAGTCAGGTATGGTGCTTTTAAATATCCCTCCGAAAATGTCCTGGTCTGTAAAATCGGTAAAGACTCCAATTTCAGTTCGTTTCGCTTCCTCCAGTTTGGGAAAGAGTCAGATCATTTAAAGCAGTTGAATCCGGTCGATAAATCTCAACTGAAGACTAAGGCCTTGGAACTCAAAAATGAAGGCCATACCAATGTGAAGATAGCTCAGGAACTCGGAGTGTCAGAAGGTGCTGTAAGGAAATGGCTCAAGCAACTTGAGTTAGACGAGTAAGCTCAATCGTAAAAATCGAACTGTACGAGGGGTACGAGGTGTGCGAATCGTACGATTTCCACTTACCACTACCCCTCTTTTTCTTTTTGCAGGTAATCCGACAATTCACGACAAAAGGAAAGATAAGACTCCTTTAAATCAATAAGATGCATTATTTATGTATAGATGTAATTATATAAAAATGTAAATAACATGAACTACTCAGAAGTAAAACAAGCCGCTACCAAGATCAAACAGGAATTCCCTGTGCTGGATTATTTCCATAGCTTAGTCAGATCAGGATTTTTGAAATATGAAGGCATCCACGGAAAAGAATATTTTTTCGGTTTCCTGGAACAGCGAACTGGCTCAATTGCGGTGGATGACAAAGCCAATGTGTGGTACGACCATGCTGCTGGAAAGGGAGGAGACATTATCGCAGCAGTGCAGGAATTTGAAAACAAAACCTTCTTCGAGTCAGTGGAAAGCCTTTCCGGTACTGTTCCGGTAAGAGAGTTTCTTCCAAGACAAAAACCAGAAATCCCCCAGAAAATAGTGGTGGGGAAAGTTTCCGAGATCAGCCACGATGCATTGATACAATACATCCAAGGAAGGGGAATTGATCTTCAGGATATTGCACCTTTCGGTAAAGAGGTGCATTGGCAGAACAAAGGCAAGCGATATTTCGCAGTGGGTTTTCCGAACCAATCGGGCGGATGGGTACTCCGATCCTCCATTTTCAAGGGGAACATTCTTGGAGGAGGTATTTCGATTCAGGTCCTTGGGACTGTAAAAAGCATTAAGGTTTTTGAGGGTTGGTTTGACTTTTTGAGCTATCTGAAACTTTCCGGTGCTACAGATTTCAAAGCCATCATTTTAAACAGTACAGCAAATCTTAGTCTGCGACTAATGCTTGATATTTTGAAGGAAAGGCAGAAACTAGAGCTCTACCTGGACAATGATGCTACCGGGGAGACCTACACCAATAGCTTTATCAAGGTTGCTAAACTGTACCAATACTGCATCCAAAATGGATTGGCAACTGATTGGGATTTGCAGGTTTTAAGAGGAGGGAAAGATAAAATCGGGAGGCTGCTCAAATCCCTTAATATCGATCTGGGTATTGAGGAGGATGTTTGGGAAATGGAGGTCGATGTTATTGATCATAGGGAGAGCTATTTTGATTATGTGGATTTGAATTTGTTTTTGGTCGGACAGACATGAATAGGTGATTAATTCTAAGGGTTTAATTCTAGGTTTTTTCTAAATTGTCCAGAGATGATTTAAGGCCCTAGACTTTATTGCCTATAGTCAAGTTAAAATGTCAATTTCCGCAGCATGATTTCAACAAGTGAGTATCCATTTCCAATTTTTGTTAGTTCCACGGACTATAATCTTAAAGACCTCCGTGCTGAATTAGCTCGTTATCTAACAGAACTTGGTTACAGGCCGGTTTTGAGTTCTGCAGAAGGTTTTCATGATAATTCTCCAGAATTGGAGCCGTGGGAATCGTGTTTGCAAGTGTTGAATACTTGTTTTGTTATGATTTTAGTTATTGATGGCAGGTATGGCAGCCCGTTAGAATGGCGTAATTTTGAAAGAGTTTTAGGTAGTAGGAAAATTTCACCAACTCATGCCGAGTACATTTATTCACATAAGTTTAATAAAAGAATGTTGGTTTTTATAAGAGAGGAGGTTTTGACTCATTATCAAACTTATAGAACCGCATTAAAGAACTTGGAAACGGAGGAGGCCGCGAAAGAGGCTTTAGAAAAAGTTTTGCCAAAAGGAATAGATTTTGAAACCCTAAAATTTGTGAATGAGGTCAAAACGTCAAGGCCTATTCCATGGATAAGAGCATTCAAGGATGTTACAGAAATAAAGGGAGAGGTTCAGAAAAAAATGCTGAATGAATTAGCAGAGCTTTTTATGCTTAAAGAGAAAAAGTTGGAGACCATTATTAAGGTTTTTAATCAGACTATGGCAGAGCTTTCTCCAGAAAAGCAAAATGAAATCCTAAAGAAAATAAATGCAGTAAAAGATTTAACAGAAATAAAAGAGAATTTGGAGGCTAAAGAAAAAGAGTTGTCTATAGCCTTAAAGGAGTTGGAATCTGTTAAAAAGGGAAGGAAAAAAGAAAAGGAAGAGAAAGAGCATATTGTTTCTGAGTTAAAAGAACAAATTGAAAATCTCAAGGAAAAAATAAATTCAAGTGATATTAATTCCCTAAAAATAACCAAATCTGATGATGGCAATATTAGAATTTCAAAAGATTGGTTGAATTCGGATCCTTCTGGATTTATCCCATTTGGCAGTCGATTAGGCAGCTTTTTTGATCTCCAAAATCCCATTACTAATGCTCGAACTTGTGCTAATTGTAGTAAATTAATAAATAGTGGAATTTCTTTGGCCACCTTTAATGATGGCCATTGTAATACCTGTGGAAAAGACTATTGCGATACCTGTTGGCCGAAATTCCAAAGAATGACAACAGGAGGTGATTGTCCTTGGTGCTCTCCACCCATTTCTTTAAAAAATAATAAAGTAATATGAGGATATATTGATCTTGAATTGTATCACATCCAAAAGCCTACGTTCCATAATAGTTTTTCACTCTTTAGACTATATTGTGTTTGTTTATGAGAATTGTCTTGAAACCTTTTTTCCTTTAATTATTGATTAGATAAAATATTATTTCGGTAAAAAAATATTATTTAATGAATATTCATAAACTTCGCGAATATTGTCAGTGGCTTTGGTCAGTTGATTCATTAGAGAGCTCTCGTGAGTTAATATATGTCTTTTTAGATTTCTTTTTTTTAGTTATAAATAAGCACCATGAAGATAAATTGACCTCTCAAGCTCTTGCAGATGCTAAGATGATTTTTCAGATGATTTTTACCAAGGTAACTCATATTAACAAACTTCTTGGGGGGGTAGGTTTCAATTCCAAAAATGGGGGCAAACTTAATCCAATTATTGACCCGACCTCAATTGCACCTTTGATTAGGACGCTTTACGAAATTGTTTGTGTTTTTCACCTTATTTACATTCTTCCGGATTCTCAACAAAAAAAAGATTTAGTCTATAACCTTTGGGTTTCTTCTGGATTAAAGTATAGACAGAGATTTAATGTCAGGTTACCAGATTCACTAGAAAAGCTTGAACAGGAGCGAATATTTATTGAGCGGATTAAGGAGGACATAGAAAATTCAGATTTATTCAAATCTCTAACTGAAAAAAACAAGAGTAAAATCTTTGTTAAGCTGAAAGAAAAGGATTACAAAATTTCATTTACGGGACTTGATATTAATTTTTTATCTTGGCAGGAAGTTTCAGGAACTATGGGCCTTGAAAATGATCTTTTCGCGGATATTTATTCCTACTTTTCACTTTATGCACACCCTTCCAATGTTTCAGTCTTTCAATTTGAAATGATGTTTTCGAAAGAAAATGAGGCGTATAAACGCTTGACGTTAACAAGTATGAAATATTGCATTGCCCTTTTAAGTATTTTTGTTGCTGACTATATTAAGCTATTTCCTAACATTCTTGAAACCTTCAATAAACAAGACTTGGTTAGCCAGATTGTATTAAATTTTCATAATCATATGTTGAGAGGAGAGATACATTCCATTAACGATGCATGGAAATCACTTGGTTGAAGTAGCCTGAATATTAATTGGAATTCGCTATCCTATTTTCGATTTGGTTAAAATCTCATTAAAACGCATTTCATATTTTTAACCAATTTTAGTGGCATATTCAAGAATGCATTATCCGGAAAATGATTCTAAGACAATTACACTTTTCAATTTTTAAAATAGGTCGAGGTAGTTGAACCTGAATTCCGGAATAAGTTAGCCCTTTATCCTCGGGGCTGCCAAGAGCTTCCGGCATAAAGCTCGCCCGCGAATCTCCGCTTGTTTATTCCTTTTCCTCTTGGCCTTGCTCGGAACAGGGCAGAGGTCATTCCATAATTCATGTTTCATCAAAACTCAAAAAAATTATGGAAGCTTTAACTCAATCATTCCACTTTAATGAAGTCGCAGAAATTACACTTGCTTATCGACCAAAAATCAAAGCAAGCCTACGTCCAAAAGTTACTTGTTCCAGGCAAGTTTATGATGTCTTGTTGAAATTCTGGAATTCTGACGCGCTAGAATACATTGAGCAATTTCAAGTGATGCTACTGAGCAGAGGAAACCGTGTCTTGGGTATCTGCACCATCAGCACCGGCGGAACTGCAGGAACAGTTGTAGATCCTAAAGTGGTCTTTGCTGCTGGATTGAAAGCGAACGCATCATCTATAATCCTAAGTCATAACCATCCCAGTGGAAATCTTCAACCTTCCGAACAGGATAGAAGACTCACTCGAAGACTGGTTGAAATCGGTCGTTCATTGGATCTGCCCATTGTGGATCATTTAATTCTAAGTTCAGAAGGTTACTTTTCCTTTGCAGATGAAGGGGAGCTTTAGACTCCTTTTTTTCTTTTCGACCAGATGAATAAGGTAAAATTGTATGGATATCAAATCCTTACAGTTAATTTTTGATACTTTCCAAATAGATCTTAGCTTCCAAACAAAACATAAAAAAACACAAAATGACTAATGGTAAAACGATTTTCATATCAATTATCCTGATTATTTCTGGCGTAGTGATTAAGACATTGATAGATAATTCTAATACTGGATTAGATAAGGATTTAATAGGTTTTTTTTCAGGGATTGTTTTTGGTGCAGGGATTGGACTGCTTTTTTCATTGATTTTTAAAAAGAAAAAAGTGAATGATTAAAAAGGTTTTGACCCCTGAAAGAAGAAAAACGACCTTTTAGCCACTAAGATTTCATAGCACTCGAATTGGAAAATAAAAACCCTGTTAGGCTACCCAAATGTAACCTTTGTTGCTTTGCGCTTATCCCGAGTGTGTGGCTTTTCCATCTGGAAATGGATATTGCTTTTTCCTAAATCCCATAATACTCCGCAACCGCCTTCAAAATCATATCCCGCATGGAAGCTTTGGTCTCTCGGCCGATTTCGTACTTGAGCTTGTCGAACATGGCAGTAGGAATCCGGAGGGAGTAGATTTTCACGTCTTCGGTGTCAAATTCCTTGCTTGATACTTTTTCTTTTTGCAGGATTTCTGGTTCGGGATTGATCAGTACTCCGATTCCTCGCTGTTTTGTGCCGAGGTTTTTATTGCCCTTGCTTGGGTCATTTAGCTTCTTAGCCATGGTTTGCTCAGGTTAATCTGTTTAGAATTTCTTCGACTAGCATTTCATAATCCTTGGCCCCATTAGATTCAGGCGCATAGTCGAAAATGGTTTGGCCTTGGAGTTGTGCTTCAGCCAAGGCAACATTGATCCGGATTTTGGTGTCGAACACTTTTTCCTGGAGATCCTCAGTGAGTTTCTCCACAATGGTTTTGGTCAGGATTCGGTTTGGGTTGATTTGGGTAATGAACACTCCTCCGATTTCTAATTTGTCGTTTAAGTTGTCCCGGACTTCCTTAACAATCCCAAGAAGCCGATCCACTCCTTTGTAGGCAAAATATTCCCCTTGCAATGGTAGCAGAATAGTGTCACTAGCGACCATAGCATTGACGGTCAACAGCCCAACTGATGGAGGACAGTCAATTATGATGTAGTCGTATTCTGATCGGATTGGTTTTAGGAGTTTATGGAGGATTTGCTCCCGTCCAATTTTGGATACGATCTCCATTTCAGCACCCAACAGATCAATGGAGGAAGGAACCAAGTCCAGGTTTTCGGAGATATTTAGGATCGGTAACTTTTTATTCTCTCGTATGGAATCATAAACAGATAATTCCGGATCGCCTTTTCCCAAGCCCTCAGTTAGGTTGGCCTGAGAATCGATATCCAATAACAAAACTTTGAGACCTTTTTTGGCAAGCCCTGCACCGATGTTGATGGAGGAGGTGGTTTTACCTGTTCCTCCCTTATGGTTCATGATAGAGATAGTCTTCATAACTCAGTTGGTTTAACTAAAGATATGAAAATGTGTTTCTATAAAAAAGTATTTATATAAATATGTATTTACTTTTGATTTACTCTGGTTTCCAAGTTCTCGATGATCAGGTTCTTGGATCTCACCAATTCGCTGTATAAGCTATTCTCAGCAGTGAGGCGTTTTACCTCATTTTGAAGTCTCTCGATTTCGGATTGGAGTCGGTCAAAGAAGTACTGTTCGCTACCCAGTTTGTCCGAATCCATTTCACTATCTTCAATGATAGCCGCGAACATTTCACCTTCTCCCGTCTCTAGCCAGCTGAGGTTGATGTTGTGTTCTCTTTTAAGAAGGATCTTGATTTTTCCCGACACATTGTTCTTGCCTCTTTCAATGTCGGAATACCCCGCCTGAGTCAAACCCAAAGAAGCCCCGAAATCTTCTTGGGTTTCTTTTAAGAATTTCCTGATGATTTTTAGGCGTTGATTTTCAGTCATATCTGAATCATACTCGTTTTAAATGGATAAATTTTGTTTATAATATAGCAAAACCATATATTTTTATACTTGGATATATTCAGATGGAACATACCTCTAAACCTTTCTACCATCACAGGTAGGGTAATTATTTGGGCCTGATAATTCTTTAACTTCTTTTCCCCAAGCTTACTGTAACTCCAAAAAAGTAGGGTGAATTTGATCCTCCCTCCCATTTAGGAGATTCCCGAGATAGTCTGGGATTAATTATTTCTTAAAAATGTCTTCTGAAATGAGAACAATGACATTCTAACTATTTGTATATCTAAATATAGGGATATACTGGATTAAGATATATTTGATGTTTTTCTCAGGTGATTAAATCGTCTTTTCAGTTTAGATGATGTGCTTGATTTTACCACAGGCTATCGATTTTAGAACCTTTTTCCATTTGCAGGAAAGCACCGGGCTTGAGGAAAGCTGATAATATATTTGCTTTTCCGGCATCTGAAAATGTGTTGAGGAACCTTATGCGTGTTCCTTGCAAGTTGTGTATTTGTGACACAAATTCTGCCGAATTTTTTTCACAAACACGCACTTGCCCTATAGGATAATTCTTGTCAGAATCATCCTATAGGGAGGAATTCAACCTCGCAACTCGGTATATTTTTAAGTGATTGAAATATGAAAAAGTTCGTCCAACGAGATCGGAAAAAAATTCTAAGCATTTTGGTCAATTCTTTTGAAGGAAATAAGTCTGTTGATTTTGTAGTCGGCAAATCGGAAGCCAGAAGGAGGATTTTGATGGAGTACAGTTTGGAAAACTGTTTGGAAAACGGCGAAGTGTATCTATCCGATAATGGAAAATCCTGTGTCTTGATCAAGTATTCTGACCGAAAGCGAAAGCCATTTAATCTTTGGATTTGGGACTTGAAACTGGCCTTTAAAGGGATTGGAATTTCGAGAATTTCGAAGGTGGTCAAAAGGGAGTCCAGCATCGAAGCTGTGCAGCCCAAAGAGCCATTTCTCTATGTTTGGTTTATCGGCGTACAGCCAGAACACCAAGGGAAAGGTGAGGGATCTAAGCTACTCAAGTCAATACTAAATCTGGCTCAGGACAAGAAACTTCCGATTTGTTTGGAGACTTCAACTCCCCGCAATTTCAAGTGGTATGAGAATTTTGGGTTCTCAGTATATGCATCTTCTTCTCAATTTGGATTCCCGTTTTTCTTCTACAGAAAAGATTTGTAATGACAGTTTTTGGCACCGAAATGCACCTGGCGACATTGATTTTTGTCGTTTGCGAGATATTCTTTTTTATCCCTCAGTTGGTTTTTTATCTCCAAAACCCGGCAGATAAAAACCGTAGGTACTACCTAATCCTCTTGGGATTGTTGATCTTCTATAACATTGCCGGAGGATTGTTTCCTGACCCAAACCTTGCGATGGATCTCAATTTGCAGATCAATCTTGCCTATGGAACAGGGTTCATCATGGGCTCATATTTTCCGTTTTACTTTTTCAAAGTATTCGGTTTGCATGATTTGGGGTGGCATGCAAAAAAAGGAGTGTGGATTTTCTTTGTCGCGCCATTCATTCTTGCATTTGGTATTCTGCTTCCCTTTTCCAATGATCTTCCTAATGTCATTTGGTACGGTATGGCCATTCCTGTTCTGTATGCCATTTACCTAGATGTTTTGATTTTTTTGTTCATCCGTAAGAAATACAGAGAAAGTCAACTCAGCTTGGATGCTATCTTGAGCTATGCTGCCATGTGCCCTTGGGTTTTCCTTCCGATTTTCAGCTATTTCGATACCTCCCAGTTTGTAGAAGTAATGGTCACTAACATGGGATTTGTGGTCATTACTTTTTTGTTTATCCGAAAGATGATTTTTCAAAACAGAAAGGTTTTTGCAAAACTCAATGATTCCGACCAGAGGCCATCGGTCGATTCCAGTACTATTTTTGGCCAACGATGTACCGAATTGGGCTTGACAAAGAGAGAATGTGAAGTGGCTGAGAAGGTAGCCCAAGGCCTAACCAGCAAAGAAATCGCTGAGGAACTTTTTATTTCAGAAAGAACTGTAAACAAACACCTTCAGACAATTTTTAAAAAAGCTGACAGTAAAAACCGAGTTGAGCTCATCAACGCCCTGAATTCCTATTCATCATCCTGATTTTCGGGTATTTACCCATTGAATAAGTATATCTGCGTATAGGGATTTCTCTATACGCAGATATGCCTATTTATCGCATTTACGCAGTTTTAGGTATTTTTTTTCGCCTGCGAAATCCAATCCTTTACCCCCATCAACATGTAGTCATGATGGAGAAAAGAGAAAATCTCTCTTGGGTATCGGTCCGGTTAAAGCCGGATGTTTTTGCCCGATTGAAAGAGGAAAGCAGATCCCTTGGAGTGTCTCTGAGTCACTTGATCAGAATGAAGCTTAGCGCTGACACGATCAAGATCATTGACACCAAGGGAATCCTAAATGCAATCGATAAGGTGGTTGCCGAACAGGCCAGGGTGAATAATAATATCAATCAGCTGGCCAAGCATGCCAATACCTATCGAGACAAAATTTCCCCGGAGATTTTTTTGAATCATACCATTCAGATGGCCAAGCATCTTGAGCATCGGGATTTCATGAACAAGTTTTTGAAACAGATTTATCAGGCAATCAAATGAGAGTTAAAATCCTTTCCAGCACTAGTTCATTCAATGGGGTAACCTACAACACAAACAAAACCCAAAATGAAAAGGGGGAGCTGACCAGGCTCCGAAATTTTGGGTATTTGCAGGATACCAAGGATAAGGGCCCGAATGAGGTGAAAAATTTCCTGATAGCTCATTCGAACAGAAATACACTGGTCAAGGAAAAACAGTTTCATGCTATGATCAGCTGCAAGGGCAGGGAGTATTCCAAAGAGGAGCTGACGGATATAGCCCATGAGTGGATTGATAAAATGGGCTATGGAGATAATCCTTTTTTGATCGTTTTTCACAAGGACACCGCCAATAACCACGTCCATATTGTGTCATCGAGGATCAACAGGGAAGGCAAAAAGATCAATGATTCATTTGAAAAGCTGAGAGCACAAGAAGTAATCAATGAGATCATGAGACTCAATCCCAAGCGCGAAGCAGTGAAGGCTGCGGATAGTTTGAAGGAGTTTCGATTCAGCACCAAAGCCCAAGGATTCCTAATTCTGGAAAATTTGGGATTTAAAGTGCGGGAAAAAGGTGAGCAGATCGAATTGATCAAATATGGTTCGGTGCAAGGTCAAATTCCAGTTTCAGAATTCAACCAAAAGATCCAGTCCTATCAGTTGGATAAGGATAGAGCCAAACAGCTAAAGGCGATTTTGGATCGGTATTCCAAGGTTTACCAGAGCCAACCCACTTGTCTTTTTGAACCTAAACCAGGCGGCAAAAAAGGAAACCAAACCGGGTATCGCTCAGATCTCGGTGATTTTATCCGGGACAAATTTGGGCTTCAGCTCGTATTCCATGGCAAAGATGGGAAAAGGCCCTATGGCTATTCCCTGATTGATCATGCCAACAAGATCATTTTTAAAGGAAGTGAGGTATTTCCGATTCAGCGATTTTTTGAGCAGGAAGGCGAAAGTAAAACCTATCAATCCCAGAAGTCAGCAAAAGATAAGCAGATCGATTTGATCGAGGCAAAAGTGAAGCTGCAATCTGCCCTCAATGATTTTTCGACTGTTCGGCAAGGCTTGGAGCACCACGCTTTGAAGCTGGAGAATCGGGATGGGAATTCTTTCCTGAGAACATTACAAGGAGATATCGCGGCCAGCGACATTCTTTCCACCGAGCAGCAATTGGTATTACGGCATTATTTCCAAGAAAGAGAAGCCAATGGGGAGGGACAGAGCCAAGGGATTTTTGACCTGGCCCCGGTACTCAATATCGCCGATGACATCGATGATGAGTCGGTTCACGGCAGGAGAAGAAGCAAAAAGCGCAAGGGAGAAAATGAAATCACCAGATAAAGAGAAGGCCATGATCATTCTATTCGCAAACCAAAAAGGCGGAGTGGGAAAAAGTACCCTAGCGGTGCTGTTTTCAAATTTTGCCGTCCAGAAAAGGAAAAGAAAGGTGAAAGTCTTTGATATGGACTTTCAGCAGTCGCTTTACAACAAGTATCTCAACTCAGACCTCTTGGAAAATGAGAAGCTGTATGAAGTCGAGCTATCGAGTATTCCGGGGTTCAAGTCTGTTCGAAAAAGAGCCTCCCAAGACCCCAAAATTCTCACCGTCATTGACCTTGCCGGGAGAATGGATGACGACAACCTGGTACCGGTTCTCAAGGAATCAGAATTGATCATCTGCCCATTTTGCTACGATGAATACAGTGTCACGAGCACCTTTGAGTTTTGCTACGTGGTCAAAAAGGTGAATCCTGAAAGCCGGATCATCCTGATCCCCAACCGAGTCAAAACATCGGTCAAGTACGAAACCATGGAAAGTGTCAATCAGGCACTTGGCCAATTTGGTGAGTTGACCTCCCCGGTATCGGATCGGATAGACTTCCAAAGACTAACTACCTCTTACACTCCGGAATCCCTCGTGCCTATCCTGGATCCCATTTTCAACAAATTATTTGATGACCACATAGAAGCAGACCTGCCATGGGAAACGGAGACTACATAAGCAAACTTGTCCAAGGAGTAAGGGCAGAATTGGTATTGCCTGAACTTGAGGTAAAGCCTTTGATAGAGTCCGAAAGTAAAGAGACCGCCAAAATTGGAAGCCAAGGAATCCATGAGCTGATAGAGGCCATCAGGAATTTTGAAGTAAACGGAGATTCCAAAAGGTTGATTCGGATGGACGCTCGAACCGAAGAAGTCCTGAAACGGATCAATCCCACTTTTGGAGTGGACGTGACCTCCTTCGTGAATTTCCTGTGTTGGGACTTTCTGGAAAACAATCCGGAACTGGTCCATGAAATCAAACAATCCATACAAAAACTATAGCTATGAGCTGGACAGACTTCTTTCTATACCTATCCCTTTTCTATGTGGTGTACTATGCGGTAAATGTCGTCATCGATGTTTTGCGCAAACCACAACTTTCAGAAGTGTCGGCAGGGAATGCCTACACCTTTCAAACGGACCTCAATGAGTTTGACGAAAGTCCAACGGTAATAGAGGATAATGACCTATTGCTTGAACCTGTAAAGCCCAAAACAGAATCGGTTTCAGAAGTATGGGTCAACAGCGAGGAGGATTCTGAGGAAATCGAATTTGAAATCAATGATCCCAGCCCGGTCAAATCTACAGGAGGGGTGACTACACTCAATTCCCTTTTTGTCCTTGCCAAGGAAGGCAGTATTGAAATGAAAAAGAAAGTCGTGTTCTCATGAATCTTTCACATCGCATAATTCTATGCGCTATCCTTTCCCTCTTTTTCTTTTTGTCGGCAACGGAAACTTTTGGCCAATCCCCTCCAGGAGTCTCAAAATTTCAGGAGGTAGAGACTGATATGAAAAGTTTCTATGTGGCTCTTTCCCGACTCTCATTTGTCGTGGGGGCGGTCTCAGGATTGCTTGGCGGTCTTCGGGTGTACAACAACTGGCAAATGGGAAGGCATCAGGTCGATGTTCAGGTAATCAGTTGGTTCGGAGCCTGTCTATTCTTGGCCACGATGGGCTTTTTCCTCAGCGGATTATATGCTGTTCCACTGACTTGATACCGCCAAAAAAGCAAAATCAAAATCAATAATTTCTTACTAAAACTATTAAAACCATGTTCAACAAAACCAAAAAAATGATCTCAAGCGCATTGTTTGTGACGCTTGCAACCACAACCGCCAGAGCCCAAGGTGTTCAGGGAATTACCGCAGCAGAATCTTCACTACTCGCCTATGTGGATCCTGTGGCCAGTCTTTGCCTGGTAATTGGAGCGGTAGTCGGGCTGATCGGGGGAGTAAGGGTTTACATCAAATGGAATTCCGGAGATCAGGACATCAATAAAGAATTGATGGGATGGGGCGGTTCCTGCCTGTTTTTAGTCTTGGTCAGTGTGATCATCAAAGCGTTTTTCGGTGTCTGATGGCTAAGCAATTTCCGATATATAAGGGGCTTCAAAAGCCTCTTATATATCGGGGCTTTCAGGGAAAATTCATCGGATGGGGAGTAGCTTCCTTAGTCATCGCAGTCGTCTCGGGAGGATTAATTGGAAGCTTAACCAGTATGGTTTTAGGTGGGGTGATTACCCTGTCCGTCATGACAACCGGACTTTTCATCACTTCTCAGCAGCAGAAAAAAGGCTTGCATAGCAAAACAAGGTATAAAGGGGTATTTCAGATCGCTACATCCTTAAAATCGAAGTAAACATGTTTGGGAAAAAACGGAATGAATTTAAGCTTCCCTATCTAGGAATTGAAGATCAGATCCATGGGTTTCATTGTCTATTCAATCTGAAGGGTGACTTTGGTGTCATCCTTGGATTGGACAATCCTGTATTGCAATATTCAGCGGATTCTTCCAAGTACGATTCCTTTCACCAGCTATACACCAACCTGATCAAAATACTTGGTGAAGGGCATCTGATCCAAAAACAGGACATTTTTTCCAGAAAGACCTACAGCGAAAAATTCTCAACAGAATACCTACAGCAAAAGTATGATGACCATTTCCAGGGTCGTCCCTATACTTCACTCAAGACATTTTTGGTGATTACCAAACGGGCAAAAGGCAGATACAGCCAAAAGTCAGTGATGGACTTTATCCAGACACTTGGTAAAGTGACCGACCTTTTTGAACGAGCGGGAATCAAGACAAAAGCACTCTCAAAAATTGAGACTGACCGATATGTGAAACGGATTCTCAGTATGAATTTCCATGAGGAAAAGATTGTACTGGACAACCTGCTTTCTGAAGAAAGCCAGGTAGAAAGCGGAGAAAGAGCTTTTCGGTCGATCACCTTGGTGGATACCGACAAGGTAGAACTTCCGGAAAAAGTGACCACCCATTTGGAGCGTAACGACAAGGATAGCCTGAAAGGGTTTCCGGTGGATAATATGGCCTTCCTTTTCGATGTCCCCAATTTCCAAACCCTAGTTTATAACCAGGTCATTGAAATCATTGAGCAGATATCAACGCTCAACAAGCTGGAATTGAAGCGAAAACGACATTCCGGGATACCCGATCCAGCCAATAATATCTGTGTGGAAGATATCGACAGGCTATTGGAGGACGTGGCCAGACATAACCAACTTCTGGTCAATTGCCACTTCAATGTGGTGGTTTCTGCCAAAAAGGAGCATATCCAAGGAGCTTGTAATTATGTGGAATCCTCCCTTTTCCAACAGGGGATTGTTGCCAACAAGAATTCCTATAACCAACTGGAGCTATTCAGGACACTACTTCCCTGCAATACCGCTGAGTTGAAAGTTTACGATTACTTCCTGACCACCTCGGATGCTGCATTATGTTTTTTCCTGAAGGAGTCACTGAACAAGGATGAGAAAAGTGGTTTCCAGATCCGATTTACAGATCGACAGGGAATCCCTTTGAAGATTGATCCGGCTGATTTGCCGATGCAAACCAATAGGATCAACAATCGAAACAAGTTTGTGCTTGGGCCTTCCGGTTCGGGGAAATCATTTTTTATGAATGCCCTGATCGAACAGTACTGCATGTGGAATAAGCGGCCCAATCCGAAATGGCTGATGGATGTGGTCATTGTCGATACGGGACACTCGTATTCTGGACTTTGCCAATACTATCAAGGGAAATACATCACATATACCGAGGAAAAGCCAATCACCACCAACCCTTTTTCCATTACCGAGGAAGAGTACAACATCGAGAAGAAAGACTATCTCCTGACCCTGATTTCCCTTTTGTGGAAGACAGCGGAAGGAACAGTCTCTCAGGTCGAAGCGGATGTTATTTCCAGTACGATCTCGGCTTACTATTCATCTTTTTTCTCCAAGGAAAGGACGATCCAAAGGCTTTGCTTCAACAGCTTTTATGAATTCGCTTTGGAGAAAATCCCCGAAATCAAAGAGCGTGAAAGCATTGGTTTTGAACTTGAAGAGTTCCGCTTTGTACTTAAGAAGTTTTACAAAGGAGGTGAGTTTGAAAACCTTCTCAATGAGGAAGTTGACCAGTCCTTGTTTACCGAATCCTTCGTGGTTTTCGAGATTGATAGCATCAAGGAGCACAAGGTGCTTTTCCCCATTGTCACACTCATAATCATGGATGTTTTCATTCAGAAAATGAGGTTCCGAACCAAATACCGGAAAGCACTCATCATCGAAGAAGCTTGGAAGGCCATCGCCTCCCCGCTCATGGCAGGCTATATTTTATACCTCTATAAGACCGTCCGGAAATTCTGGGGAGAAGCCATAGTGGTAACTCAAGAGCTGGGAGATATCATCGGAAACGCGGTGGTCAAAGACAGTATCATCAATAACTCGGATACCATCTGTCTCTTGGATCAGACCAAATTCAAAGACAATTATTCTCAAATCGCCTCCCTGCTGTCCATCAATGAAAATGAAAGGAAAAAGATTTTCACGATCAATCAGCTGGATAATCATGAGGGTAGGGGAAGATTTAAGGAAGTCTATATCCGAAGAGGATCTGCCGGTGAGGTGTATGGGGTAGAAGTTTCCCTTTACCAATACCTGACCTATACCACGGAAAAGCCCGAAAAATCAGCCATCGAAATCTATATCCAAGCATTTGGAGGATACCAAATGGGATTGGACGCTTTTGTTGAGGATTTCAAAGTTTCTGAGCTATCCCTCCATGAGTTTTTTGGTGAGGTCAACAAGCAAGGGGCTCCGGTTAGAGAAACACTAACTGCCACTTTTTAACCAAGACCATGATGAAGAGCTTGAACATACTGGTATTTCTGATCCTCTCGGGATCTGCTTTTGGGCAGACTGTCTATGTAGATCCTGCGGTAGCGGGAGCAACTGCGGCACATTCTGCGGTGATCAATTCCCAGTTGAATGCCACCAATGAACGATTGACTTTGATTGAGCGGGGACAGCTGGCGATTACCGGAAATCTGACGATTGTCAACACGATGCAGGACAAAATCTATAAGGGACTTTCTGAGGTCAGTTCGATTTTGACCAATCTTTCCAATGTGCAGGAAATCGCACGAATAGCCACCGGGATTTCGAGTGACCTCAGTCAGGTGATGGACTTGGCCGGAGAGAATCCAGCTTTACTCCTGTTTGCCGAACGGAATGCTTCGCTCTTTCAACAAAGGGCCACTTCTCTGGCATTGGAGGTCAGTTCTTTTGTGCTAAAAGGAGGAGAAAATAACCTCATGGACGCAGGAGAACGGTCCAAGCTGATCAATCAGATTTTGACTGAGATGGTCATCCTGAGATCCTACTCTTATGGAATGTATCGAGCCATGTATTTCGCCCAGATGAAAGGATTTGTGAGGGCCTTAAATCCTTTTCAAGGGTACATCAACGTGGATATCCAGCTTGCGCAGGATATAGCCAGAAAAGCCAAAACTCTGCAACGATGAAATTATTTTGGCTTTTACCTTTCCTTTTGTTGGCAAGCCTTGGGATAAGTTTTGCCCAAACCAATGTGGCTCTTCTCCATCAGCTAGTCGAGGAGTCTAAGTCTGAATACAACCTTCAAAAAGAGGCGAAAGAAAATCAGGGAAGGAACGCGGTCAACGAGGAGGTCAATACCAATTTGGTCAAGTCTGTAAAGGAGAAATACCGAGCCGTTCAAGACAGATTCGCCAAACTCTCGATAGTTATCGATGCTTTTGGAATTGGTGCTGCGGCTGAGCCCTTGGTCAACTCCATTATTGATAACCAACAGCAAATCGTTTTCTACTGTAGCCAAAATCCTGAGTTAGTATTTTTTGCGGTAGAGTCTGAAAAAGTTTTCGTCGAAAGATCCTATTCACTTTTGAATTACCTCTTTGGCCTATCGGCAAGTATCGGAGTGGTCAATCAGATGAAAGTTTCCGAAAGAAGAATCCTTTTCCAACACATTTTGGATGAGCTGAGGGAGATCAACGGGCTTTCCTACACTGTTTCCAAATCACTTCAACACTATCTGGAAAGGAAGCGAGGGATCAATCCCTACCTACAGTATGTGGCAACGGAAATGTCTTTGGTAGAAGAAATTATTCAAAACGCCAAAACCCTAAACCGATGAAGTATCTCCTTTTACTTTTCAGCTGTTTCGTGGTGGTTGAATCCTATGGGCAGACCGTAATATTTGACAGAGAGCATTTTTCGACAGTCAATGCCAATGCTGCGGTACGAAATGCAAGTGAAATAGGGTATCACCAAACCTTGAATATCATCAGGCAAAACACCGATGATATCATTCTCAATTCATCCAGCCTGGCACTGGTTCAAACCATGATTGTCAATTCCCTGACCCAAATTAATGAAGGATTCAAGGATGCGATTCAGGTGAGGATGATCGCTGAAACGGTCTTGGATATCAGTTCCATTTCTGCAGAAGCTTTCCGGTTGGCGGCCGATAATCCCATCCTTTTTCTTTTTGTGGAAGAATATACTGTCCAGGCGAAAAACAGAAGTCTCAACCTGGCCACGGAAGTTTCATCCCTGATTCTCAAAGAGGGCGATAACCTCCTGATGAATTACAATGTCCGAGATGAGCTTCTCGATTCAGTTCAGAAGGAATTACAGGTAATTCTTGCCTTGGTAATCGCTGCAAAAAACAGCATCTACTGGGCCAAGACCAATGGGATAATCCGATCCCTCAATCCCTACCAAGCCTATATCAATCGTGATTTAGGATTGATCAATGAAATCAATATCAAACAGAAAATACTTACCCGATGAAGCCTACTCTCTCATTTTTGATCTTTTTTTCTGTTTGTATTCACAGCTACGGACAGACTCCCATCCATGATAGAGCGATTGTCGCTCAGCAGGAGCGAATGGTCTTTAAGCAGTGGGATGAAGATAAATTCTATCCCGAACCTAACAGATTGCTTGGAATTCCAACGAATCCGCTTTGGTATATCACCTGGGGCTTGCATCCCAATTACCCGGATCTGGACAGAAGGCCTTTATCTCCAAGAGGAGAACAGACTCAAAGGCTGGGGTTGGCGGCAGCCATGCAGATTTCATCCAACTACTACAAGCAGCACTCAGATACGGTCAAAAACTTGGCAGCAGCGGAGATGGCCCGCATTTCAGGTGCTTTTTCATCAACAGATCCGCTATACCAATTCTATTATAAGCGAGAGCTGAAGCCTTTGGAAAATCCTGAAGCTTCAGCTTTTCAGGGCGTTTCGCCAGAAGTAATACAGTATATGACTGATCATGGGGCATACCAATGGTATTTAAACAACATGGCGTCGCTTTCAGAACGATATGAGTTTGCCAAGAGCCTGGATATGGAAAGGGGGCAACGGATTCTGATGTATCACAGAATCATGCTTGAAATGAGGGATGTCCTTAAAAAGTGGCAATACAAGCTGGATATGTCTTCCAATATGCTTGCCTTCCGAAAGCTGAACCAGCGGAAAATCAGCGGAGGGATTATCCTTTCAGATCCAAAATGCGAGGAGGATAGAGCCAAGAAAATTGCTAACCAAACCCAAATGCTGAAATGAAGAAGCTGATCACAGGACTATCAATTTTCCTTGGGGTATCCATCTTCGGATTTGCACAATCGGCCAACCATGACCAGTACAAGGAGACCATAAGCTATTTGCAGGGAAACAGCATTTATGACAGAGGAGTGATGACCTTTTTTGAAGAAATGAGGGATTATGGCTTTGCTCACTCCGACCCTTTCATGAGGGATGCTCAGACCTTGGCCTGTATTTTCATGCTGATTTTTTTCAGTCTGAAATGCTATGAAATGATGGCTGGGGACAAAAAGCTTGAAATTATGCCCCTCCTGAGACCGTTTGCCTTGGTAATTCTTTTGATGTGGTGGCCAATTTTCTGCCAGATCATCGCTTTTCCTACTGATTTGATCGCCGCCAAAACAGAAGCCCTGTTCGGAACCCAAAACGATATCAATAATGGGTTGCGACTTGACCGGGCGGCCTACATGATCGAGATGGCCGATCAGCTGGTAGAATATCAGGCAGTGACCGAGATGGCATCTGAACAGGCGCAGGAATCCGATAAGGACTTGGGGACGGTGATTGTGGATGGGGTAAAGGGATTTTTCTCCGATCAGATTTTAGCCCCTATTGTCCAAATGCGGATTAGGATGCAAACCAGCCTTCAACTGCTCGCTACCCAAATTATCGAATTGGTGGCCATCTGGATTCTGAGAGTGTGTGTCTATATCATTTTCATGTTGCAGATCATCTATTCAACTGTCTTGGTGATCCTTGGCCCATTTTCAGTGGTGGTGAGTATTCTTCCAGCCTTTCGGGATGCGTTCACGACTTGGATAGCCAGGTTTGTCTCCGTAAACCTTTATGTAGGAGTGGCTTATTTGATTCTCTACATCACAGGAAGGCTTCAGCAATATGCTTTGGAGGTTGAGATAGACAAGTATGAATACTTGCTTTCAACCGGGGGTGGAGCGGATCGGCTTGAAAAAATGGCTTGGCTGGCATCCAATGGTTTTTTGAGTTTCGGGCTGGTGATTGTAGCATTTTTTGTAAGTGCCATTGCCATTACTACCGTGCCCTCGATTTCCACTTGGATCATTTCCACTTCAGGAATCTCCTCGGCAGCAACCACCGCCGGAAGGATGGGATCTTCTGCTTCAAAATCAATTTCAAGAGCTAAACTAATCTAACCATGATCATCCAAAACATTGAATCCAAAATCAGATTGGCAACGGTTCTTTCCTTGGGAAGTCTGCTTTCCTCAATCATTATCTGTGGATTTGTTTCGGTTTACGCTTATAAACAGGTAGCCAATGCTAGGCAGTCCATTTATATCCTGGACAATGATATACCCATTTTGGCCAAGCAGACCAATATGCAAATGAATAGGCCAGCTGAGTACAAAGCAGCA
This sequence comes from Algoriphagus sp. AK58, assembly GCF_014324365.1. Taxonomy (GTDB): domain Bacteria; phylum Bacteroidota; class Bacteroidia; order Cytophagales; family Cyclobacteriaceae; genus Algoriphagus. Next base: position 35,912 of record NZ_QEIG01000013.1, on the reverse strand, counting down.
GTGGACTTATTTCATAGCCTTTTTTTCAACCTGACTCCAGACGACAAGCACATCGAATACCAAATAAGCCGGGCCATGTACTTCGTGGATGAAACAGGAGTCGGTCAATACAATAACCTGAAAGAAAAGGGCTACTTCAATTCCATTCTCTCGTCAAGTTCGGTGCTTTCTATCCAGACAGATTCGATTGTCCTAGATCAAAACAGGTTCCGGTATTACGGCAAGCAAAAGATAGATCGAAGAAGTGCCACGATCACCAGATCGATCATCACTGAAGGTGAATTGGTAGATATCCCAAGAAGTGAAAATAACAGCCATGGGGTATTGATCACGAATTGGAAAACCATTGAAAATAAAGATCTGAGCAATGTTTCGAAAAACACCTTCTAAGAATCGGGAGACTAGCATTTTCCAAGAACTGAAAAATGAGCTTTATCCTCACTTGGCGGGAGTAAATGGCCATTTGAAAGGGCTGATGGATCGATATGCCAATATCATTTTTTGTGGCATGCTCCTTCTCATCGTAACGTCTTTCATCCTGACCTTTTTTGTGCTGAAGCCTGACTCGGAGAATCAGGCTAACAATTTCAAAAAAGAGCTAAAAGCTATCCCAAGAGAGCTTTCAAATGAATTTTCAGCCTTGCAGGATTTGACCCTAAGGGCTGCGAAAATGGCGGAGTTAAAGACTGAGATCGAACGGATTATCACTCAGGATTCCATATCAAAAACGGATTCCGCCTATCTGGAAAAAGCAATTGAGCAACTGCAATACTTTAACAACCACTCTAATGAAAATTGACTTCAAACAACCCAAATACATCCTGCCAATAATCATGCTCCCGTTTTTGTGCTTGCTGTTTTACGGGTACAAATCCTTCAGTAAAGACAGTTCGGATGAGCCTGTTCAGGGGCTCAGTGGAATCCAATCCGAGATTGGCAAAGTGTCGGAACAGATCCAGAAAAAACCGCTTGATTCCAAATTGGATGCTTCCAGAGAAACCTATAAAAGGGCAAATGATGGATACACGGCAATCAAAGGCTTGGAACTCGAGGTGGAAGAATCCAGCCAAATCAAAACGCTGTATAACGAGGAAGAAAAAAGGCTGCTGGATTCCATAGACAACGCTTTAAAAGGTGCAGGTCTCTATTCGGGAAAACCCGATGTGCCAAATGCTTTTCCTTCTGTTATACCAACACCTTCCAGACAGCAAAGCTTTTCCAAGGAAGATGAAGAATTGCTGAATGCCATCAATCAGCTGGAAGGAAAAAAGACCCAAGTTCCCGCCAACAGATACGAAGATCCCATGGATCTATTCAAAGCTCAAATGGCTGTGATAGACTCCATTTCCAAAGCGAATGATCCGGCTTATCAAGAGCTACAGCAAAAAGAAAAGGAGAGTCAACCCGTAGCAAATGAGACCGAAAACGTGGTTTATCGAGTCCAGAAGTCAGAGGGGGCCGCAACCTTATTCAATACCGTCACTAGAGAAAAAAAAGGAAAGTTCATCGAGGCAATCATTGACCAGGATATCAAGAGTGGTACCCTAGGAGCTAGATTGAGAATCCGACTTTTAGATGATATCCTGATCGGAAATGCCATTGTGGGCAGAGGAACTTACCTCTATGCCTTGATTTCCGGATATGAAGCTCAGCGGGTGAAACTGACCATTTCTTCGGTCATGATCAATGATCGAATCTTCCCGATTAAACTCTCCATCTATGACGTTGATGGGATGGAGGGTCTGTATGTCCCGGCCAGTGCCTTTCGGGAATTCTCCAAAGAACTCGGAGGAAATACCACCGGGGGAATGAATCTGACCATGCAGCCAAACTCAGACGAATTGAGTCAACTGTATATGTCTGCGCTCCAACGAATGTTCACCTCAACATCCCAAGCCGTTTCCAAATCCATCAAAAAGAACAAGGCCAATATCAAGTATGGAACCTCTGTCTATCTGATCGATACCCACGAATTGCAGGAAAACGGAAAAATGATCCAAAATCAAAACTGACTTACCATGAGACAAAAGATTATAACCTTAATCCTTTGGGCGATATCCATTTCGGGCTATGCCCAGCAAAACGGAACGCTGCTGAAAAGCCAACTTCCCAAGATCTATATCGACGAGGAAATCTCGTTACACTTTCTTTCTCCCGAACCCATTCAATATGTGGATATCTCGACCGATAATATGATCGGGGATATTCCATTGGAGAATGTGTTTCGGGTAAAAGCAATACGGGACAGTGTTTCCAATCTCAATGGATACAATAAGTCTTTGGGAGTGGTTACCATTATCGGGCAGAAATTCATCGCACAGTACGATTTATGGTATGCCCATGATGAGCGACAGCTGAAGACTCAAATCGAAATTCTTCCTATCCATACCAATCCCTTGGAGGTCGGTAAAATTCCCATGAGTGACCAAGAGCTTCGGTATTTTTCAATAGAGGCATTTAAAAGGAAGGAGAAGGACAACATCGCCAGAAGCAGTCAGTATGGGGTTTCCGGTCAGGTGAACAGTATCTACACGGTGGACGATTACATCTTTTTGGACATCTCCTTTATCAACAAGACCAATCTCAAATTTGACCTGGACCAGTTGAGGTTTAAGATCGAGGATAAGCGAATTACCAAAGCAACCAATGTCCAGTCCATTGAGATAGAGCCGGAATACCAGCTTTTTACTCCGGAGAGCTTTGAGAAGAAATACCGCAATATCTACGTGTTCAAAAAGTTCACCTTCCCCAATTCCAAGGTGTTCACCATCGAGCTTTCCGAATCCCAAATCAGTGGAAGAACGCTCTCCTTGGAGATCAAGTACGCGGACCTTTTGGCGGCAGACACACTTTAAAAATGATTTTTCCCTTCAACTGAGCCTTTGCCATGAATGAGAAAAGAGAATTAAAAAGCCTTCATGCGACCTTTCAATTCATTGTTTACCTGATGGTGTTTTTGGACATTCTGATGTTTGTCTATGCCCCACAGTTGTTGGCCATGGATGGGATGGAAAGGTTTCTTTCTCCCCTTTTCGAAAAGCTCCAAAACCTGAAGATTTACAGCAATGTTCTTCTTGGAAAAGTTGCCATTTTGATAGCGATTTGCCTTTCAGCCATTGGTACAGTTGCCAGAAAGAACCTGGATTTAAACCCGAGAAATCAGATCATTTTTCCTTTGGCCATTGGGTTGATGCTATTCTTTGGTTCGATCTATCTCTTCTCGCTGGAAGATTCATTTTTGGTGTTGGACCTCACTTCCATCCAAGACCTCGGGTACAGCCTGTCTTTATTTTTAGGGGCGGTTTTGATCCATACCTCATTGGACAATGTGTCGAAATTGATCAAATCGGGACTCGGAAAAGATGAATGGAATATCGAAGGGGAATCCTTCATGCAAGACACCAAAAAAATCGAAAATCCCTATTCCGTCAACATCCCCATGAAGTTCTATTTCAGGGGAAAAGTCCGAAAAGGCTGGATCAACTTGGTCAATCCTTTCAGAGGGACTTTCGTGATCGGAACCCCAGGTTCGGGAAAGTCATTTGGGGTGATCAATCCCTTTATTCGACAGATGATTGGGAAGGGATTCACCATGTGTCTCTACGATTTTAAGTTTCCTGACTTGGCTCAGATTGCCTATTTCCACTATCTCAAAGCTCAGGACAAAAAGAAAAATCCAAATTTCAAATTCCATGTGATCAATCTGGACGAGGTAGAATATTCCAGGAGGATCAACCCGATCAACAGAAGGTATTTGAAGACTGTGGCCAATGCTTCGGAAACCGCAGAAGCTATTTTTCAATCCCTTCAAAAGTCCGATTCATCCGGAGGAGCAGATAAGTTTTTCGAGCAATCGGCAATCAACTTTCTCTCCGCCTGTATATTTTTTGTTTCTCGATATGAGGAAGGCAAATATTCCACATTCGCCCATGTGCTGGATTTTCTCAACAGGGACTACGAGGATATTTTTAACTGTCTGACCAAATATCCCGAACTCAGATCCATGGTGTCTCCCTTCCGAAGTGCCTTTGAAAAGAAGGTTTACAAACAGCTGGAAGGGCAGGTCGGTACCCTGAAGATTTTTCTTTCCAGACTGAATACCAAAGAAACAGCTTGGGTCTTCAGCGGGGATGATTTCGACCTTAAAATCTCGGATCCAAATAGTCCATCTATTCTGGTTCTTGCCAACAGTACCGAAACGCAGAGTATCACCGGTACCTGCTATTCGGTGATCATCAATCGACTGACCCGATTGATCAATACCAAAGGGAATTTGCCAACCGCTTTGATAGCGGATGAGGCGCCGACCTTTTACATCCATAAAATCGAAAATCTGATTTCTACTGCCCGGAGTAATAAAGTAGCGGTTTTGCTTGGCTTACAGGAACTGCCCCAGTTAAACCAGCTTCAGGGAAAAGATACAGCATCGACTATGACCTCGGTGATCGGAAATGTCCTTTGTGGCTCAGTTCGCCATAAGGATACGCTGTCTTGGTTGGAAATGATGTTTGGTAAGCGAAAGCAGCTGGGGCAGAGTGTTTCTATTGATCGGGACAAAACCTCGATTTCGTATAGTGAGCGATATGATCCACTGATTCCTGCAGGAAAAATAGCGTCCATGCACACCGGGGAGATTGCAGGAATTATTGCAACGGAAGGGACTCAGTTTGACGGGAAATACAAAACCTCCAATGTTCATTGTAGAGTCAATTTGGACATGAGAGAGATCAAGCAGGAGGAAAATTCCTATCGAACTACTCCGAAATTCTATGATTTCCAAGGCAAGAAAGAAGAGATCCTGACCAAGCACTTTGAGAAAATCCACCGTCAGGTTACTGAGATTATTGAAAAGCACAGGGAAATGGCAGTGATAGATTAAATCATTGAAATCATGCTAAGGAACCTATCGATCATATCTCTTCTTTTTGTCGCTCACCAGGCATTTCCACAGTTCAATTCCATTGAATACCGAAAGGAATTGGCCTCGGTGAACGTGATCAATTCCGCTGAAAACAGGCAAGACGCGAAGAGATTCGAAATTCAGCCTTTGTCCCAACCAGACCTAACGATAGAAAAGAAGGAAGAACTTGTCCTCGCTTCACTTCCCTTGGAGGATTTTTCACTGACTTCGGAGTTTGGCTACCGCTCCGATCCATTTTCCGGAGAAGCGAAATTTCATCGGGGAATCGATCTAAAAACCAATCGTTCAAGGGTGCTTTCCATGCTCCATGGAATGGTTGTGTCGGTGGGCAATGATCCTCTTTTGGGAATTTTTGTCAAGGTTCAACACGGCAATTATGAATCGATCTACGGTCACCTTTCTCAGTCTCTCGTAGCAAAGGGCGAGCGCGTCTTACCGGGCACCATCTTGGGGATTTCCGGAAGTACGGGAAGAGCTACCGGCGATCATCTGCACCTGAGCATCAAAAAGGGAAAGGAATATGTCAATCCAGTCTTATTCATTCAATTGATCTCAAGACTATCGACCAAAGATGAGGCAATCACTTATTTAACAAAACCATAAAGCAAGCAATATGAAAAGCCAAAATGGATTACCGATGAAGGATTTGGAGATTTTTGGAGTATTCAAAAACGGAAAATTTACCATCCCAGAGAAAGAAGTCAATGCCCTGAAAAATGGCGGAATGACCGATATCGTGGAATTAACCGACCTGAAAGGGAAGGATATTTACATCGATAAATTACCGGCTAGACTCTCGATAGTTAGGGGAGAAGATGGGAATCCCGCCTTGAGGATTGATCCGGTTTATAGGGAACCGAATCTACATCCAGATTTGAATGAAGCTGAGCGGAATCAGCTTGTCCGAAAGGAATTGGCCAACATCAAGAAAAACTATGTGGACAAAGAAGGGAACATTCAGACCGAAATCATCGAGTACGATCAGCGAACCAAACAATTTCTCTCCTACAACCCACGAGACATCAAAGCTCCTCAATCCGTCAATGGGCAAGAACTCGATCCACAGCAAAAGAAGAAATACAAGGAAGGGGAAACGGTACTGTTGGCAGATGGAACAGCATTTCAACTTTCGCCATCTGCTCCAAAAGGCCTCAGATCAAATAAATCCGGCTTAGTCCTTTCGGTTTTGCTGGATGGAGGCTTGTCCTACTTATTGATCACCAGTGTTCAGAAATTGCTCGGAAAGGAAGGCCAGGAGGAAAAAGCGTATAGCGAAGGATACCTTCAAGCCATCAAGGAGGTTCAAAAACAAGTAGAGCGCCGAATCGCTAGAAACCCAAAAGACAGAGATGCAATTCGTGATTTGAACAACATCAAGGAGGAATATTCCAAAATTTCAGCTGATTCCTCACTCCCAAAATCGGTTAGGGACGACTTTGATATCAATGACATCAAGCGGCTAAACAGCATCGATACGGAAGAAGGAAAGAACCCAAGAAAACGCTCCGAACAAGACAATGGCTTTGACCGAGACCTTTGATATTTTGAGCTACAAAGGAGTGGATAAGGCTATCCAAAGTCTGTTTTCCAAGTTTGCCCATCAGGATCAAAAGGGCCAGATCATTTTTGACTTCTTTGATGAGCAAGGCGAGAAAGTGGATGCTGAAATCTTAAGCCTTTACCGGAATAAACAGGCTTCGAGAGGGATTTCTGTTCTTAATCTTTCAGAAGATTCGCGGACAATTTTTGTCTCCGATTCCTATTCTTCCCTGATTTGTTTTGCTAATCAATTCAAAGGCAGAATCTCCTTTGATGAAGCAGGCTTTTTGATCATCGGGGCTGAGTTTGACTTGAGCTTGCTGACCCAAGCATTCAAAAAGGTTTCAAAAAAGGCCAAGATCAATACGGTTTTTAGTGCTTCGATTTTGGGTCGGGTGATGGATTGTAAAATTCAAGATCTAATTCAAGAGAATAACTGTGCATATTTCCTGTCCAGCGATTTGGTTCACGTTGAAAATCCGAAAAAGGCAAAGCGTTCGGTCGAATCCTTATTCACCCTTTCTCTGCGAACCTATTGCATCTCCCTTGGGGTGAAGCAAACTATCCGAACTTTTAAACCTAAGCAAAAGGGAGTAGAGTCCTTTTATCAGCTTAATCAGATGAGTTGGGAAAATTTCAATTAATACGGTTTTGCTATATTTAAACGCTGGCCACTCAAAATTATGGAGAATAATAATCTTGAATTCCTCAAAAAGAACCTGAAATTCCTTGGCTTTGGCACTTCGTTAAATGCCGCCTTGGAAGCTAAAGTTTCTGAGCGACAGGAGTTCTTTAAAATCGGAGTTTCAGCCGATTTTAATGCCAGGCAAAAAGATGGCATCCTGGGGAAGGACAAGGTTAATTATGAACTGAATTTCTCTAGATCTTCGAAGCCCTACCATTATTTTTTGGATAGCGTAAAAGTCAACCTTAACGATCAGATCCAGAACACTTTTTCGTATGGCAAGGGAAATGACGTGACGGCAAAGGAAGCTTATAATTTGCTCAGAGGAGCTTCTGTTTTGAAGAAGGCCATCCTGACCGACAAGTTTACTTTGAGCTTTATTGACGATGGGGGAATAAGGAGACAGGAAGTACTTGTATCCAGTACAGAAGAGGCTTCCAAGATCATCGCCGAGAATGTAAAGAATAAGATCAATGTCCACGGTTCATACGACCTCTATGCAAAGGGCTACCTGTTGAGATCCTATGATGGGGCAACCGGCAAGGATTTTTCCTCTATGCCTGAAGGCAACGTATATATGTCCTATTCCTACTTTGATAGATCAACCAATCAGCACGAAGCCAGTCATAATCTGTATGACAACCTAAGCTTGGCTTTGGATGCCAAAGATGCCATTCTAAAAAATCCCAATCTTGAGCAGGATATCAAAGGCTTCAAAATTCTGCATGAATCCAAATCGCTTACAATTTTTGAGTTTAATCGGGAAGGCAGTGAAGTGTCGGTAGAAGCCCCAAAGAGAAATGAGAACATTTGGATCAAGCTGGATTTTGACCAAAAGACCGAGGATGGAAATTATGCCTTCAAAAAATTCTACCAGAATTATGGCTTCAATCTGGAATCTGAACTGGGCGGATTCCCCATCAAAGAGCTGGTAAATGCTCAGGAAAAGGAAGTGCTTATTTCCAGTTTAGGCCGGGGAAATACCCAAATGGCTACTTTGGAAACTGGGCAGCCGGTATTGATTGAGGCCGATCCTCAGTTTAAGAAAATCCAGTTTTATGACATGGATTTCAAGAAATTGAACGTTTTACCTATTCAGACTCAGGAAATGGGTAGGTGAGAGGTCCATCCAAACTCAAACCCTTTTTGATTAATGATCTTTTGAATTTATAAATCCCTAATCTTTAAACTAAACCATTTTATACCATGAGAAATTTAAAATACCTGTTAGTCATAGCTGTAGCTGTTTTTTCTTTTAGCTGTTCCTCTGAGGATGAGGAGCCCAAATTGGTGGAGAAAAACGTCACCATCGAAATTGAGATGGGTGGTAATTACGAGGACTATTTGGTGACATTTTCGGTTCACAGCATGTTAAGCGGAACATCCACTTTTGTCGCTCCGGTGTTGGATCAGCCGACCGAACTCAACTGGACTCAAGTGATCGAACAAGGCAATACCTACACGCTTTCTTTTGAGCCTGAAGTCCCGACTATTTTGGCTACTTCCTCAGCCCCGATCCATAGCTTAGGCTTAGTTTTCAATGCCGTTCACTTGGGAGGTGAAGCCGATAATTCTTTCCTGCCACTTTCGGCGACCGTCAATGTTTTGGCTGATGGTGAGGTCTATCGACAATTTGAATATGAGGCTATGCGTCCCGGAGAGGTTTCTGTACCACTTGCAGAAGGGATTACTCTTAATTGATTGTGGCTAATTGCGTCTTTTTCATCTTGCCTTATCCTCGAAGTATTTACATGCCCCATTCCGGTTTTATTCAATTGTATGCACAAAGGTCGGAAGGCCTGTTAGTTTCAAAAAATTGAGGCTTACAGCAGAATTTGCTAAAAACAGGGTCTCCAACGGACTGCCTCCCAGTTTTTAAATTCTAATTTTTTCTCACTTTCCCGGCCATCCTAAATGACCTGCATAAATTTTAACTAAAACCAAAATACTATGGCATTCTCAAAAAAGTACATCGGTAAAGGAAAGCAAGTTGAAAATAGGAACATTGTGGAAGTGAGCCTGAATATGGCAGAGCTTCAAAACCACACCTTCGAATATGAAGGAGAAACCTTCGTCAAGTTCAATGTGGCCAAGCTAAAAGAACCTGATCAGTACGGCAAAACCCACACGGTTTATGTTTCCGTCAAAGACCCAGATTCGGAAGGGTCCTGAGAAAAGCCCGAAAGGGCTTTTTTTATGATCGCTAGACGGTGGGAAATCTAGAGCAGATTAAACCCCTCTACCCGGATTGTTTTCGAGAGGGACACTTTTGATTTAGGCTTTCCTTTAGCACCATTTTGCATTCGCTATTAGGAAGGATCCAGTGCTTTTTGTTTAGTGGTTGTGGTACAAACTTGATCATCCACTTTTGGGTTTTCGTTGGATTGTTTTGAGGAATTCGGAATGAAAAACGTCATAATAATTATACTGATCGTCAAAATTCCAAATCCGATATTTGCTATCTGAAAGCATCTTGCTGCAAATAGTAAATTGTCTCCTTTTTGGTTGTCGAGTTCTGATGATTTATTTACAATATATATTAGGTCCTGAATTTCTTCATTGATGAAATCTATTTCTTTTTTATTGTTTGATATTGTAGAAGTGCTTCTGTTTGGGTACTGATATCTGTTTATTTCAAGGGTCTTTGTAGCTTGAATCACAGCATATAAATAGTGTATCAGTACTACGAGGAAAATGACAGATAGAATAATCCTACCCAGCAAGTTTACTTCTGAGAAACTGTCTATAAGTAGAGATATGAATAAGAAAAAAACTGATGATACAATACTGGCTTGTCCAATCAGTTGTGAATTTTTTGTTTCAATTGTATTTCTTCTCTCAATGTGATTGGCCTCCATTTCCTTAAGATACGCCAGTTTCCTTTCAGCAATTGATATTTTTTTCTCCTTTTTGAACTCCTCTTTAGTTGGAGGAGATTCCTGAGGCACTTTCCAAAACCCTATATACTTTAAATAGTCTTTAATCATTTTCATTACCAGAAAGAAGTGAAATTATGGCGTCTGAAATTGGTAAACCAGTTTCCAATTCAATCCAAGCCCATTGACCGTTTGGATTAACTTCTAAAAAGACGTATCTGCCATCTATATCGTAAATCATATCAATAGCACCAAACGAAAGTCCTAATTTTTCAACAAGCTCGATACATTTTAGTCCTATTTCAGTTGGTAGTGTAAACGGGATTAGCGGAACCTTTTCTTTTCTCCAGTCAATTGAAGTGTTTTGATTAGACTGAGAGTCTATTTTTACCGTAAATAGTTTATTTTTTACTACTGTAATTCTTAATTCATACTGTTTTTTGATTTGCTTTTGGAATATGCACGGGGTTAGGTCAAAATCATGAATATTTTCAATTATTTCGGGTTGGATAATATTTGTGAAAATGTTTTTAAATCCATCGGTCATTTCTATTCTGCCTTGACGTATTGGCTTTATTATTAGCTTTTTTTCGTGATTGTTGTAAAAATTTAGAAATTCGAGATGATTGTTGGTGACTAGTGTCTCAGGAATATGAAACCCGGTATTTCGAGCTTCAGTTAATTGAAGTAATTTGTTTTCTGCCCTATAAATTTTTTCTGGTTTACTAATCCAAACTTTAGGAGAAAGAATTTCAAAAATATTACTGAATAGTGTTTCAAAATCTTTAAGTAAGTATAATCGTTCTTGTGAGTTGATCTCGTCAAATGCAGGAAGCTTAAATCGTCTGAACCACACTGAATCAAATTTCGAATTCCCAACAATATTCAAGGGATTGCTTGAAAGAGGATTTATGGAGTATAGTGTAGAAAAAATGTCTTCACAATTTAATCTGTAGTACTCAATTTTCTTTCTATTGAGCTTTTCAATTAAAAAGTCAGCTGTGTAGTCTTCCTTATGTGTAATTATGAGGATCATCTGTCTGAGTCGCTGGATTCAGACATTTTTGTTAGGGTGTTAGTGTCCAATAGGTTCCTAAGGTTGCCCAAGTCAAAATCACTGTCAGTGGTTTCAGAGTTTGACAGGCTTTTAGTACTTGTTTCGAGCAAGGAATTTAATCCCCGGTGACCATCATAGTCATTGTCAGTACCTTCACTTGAAACTCTTGTGTGAGTTTGGGTTCCCAGTGCTACTTGAGAAATAGCGGGAATATTAGTGCCAGTTAATACAGAAAGATTTTGGGTTTTTGAATACTCGATAATAGAGTAATCAAGATCTGCTTCACCATTGTTTTCAGCAAATTTTAGTATTAGTGGTTTCATAAGGTCCTTTTTTCTTAGGCAAGATATTGATCTTAATATATTTAGAAAGGATTGAATTAGATCCTGGATTTTTATTGGTTTTAATCTTTTTTAAAATACCGTGATTATAGTCAGGTGAAAAATCATATCCCCGCCAACCCCAATTCCCTCAAAAACTCATTGTGGGCTTTTTGTGCGGCTTCGATTTTCTTGTCGAGTTGGGCCAATTTGGCGTGAACGGCCCGCAGATCAATCTGCTCCTCTTCCTGAGAGGTGCTTACATACCTGGAAATATTGAGATTAAATCCGTTTTGCTCGATCTCCTCCATGGAAACTTTTCTGGAATAGCGATCCTTCTCTTTTCTGAATTTGTATGTTTCAATAATGTCTTGAATATGCTTTTCATTCAGGGAGTTTTGGCGTTTTCCTTTGTCAAAATGCTCCGCTGCATTGATAAACAATACATCATCCTGCTTCTTGCATTTTTTCAGGACGAGGATACAAACCGGAATTCCGGTAGAGTAAAAGAGATTGGAAGGCAGACCAATGACGGCATCGATATAATTATCCTGTAATAGTTTGGTTCGGATCCGCTCTTCAGCTCCTCCGCGGAATAGTACCCCGTGAGGTAGGATGATGGCCATGGTCCCTTCTTTGGAAAGAAAATGAAAACCGTGCAACAAAAAAGAAAAATCTGCTGCTGACTTGGGAGCCAAGCCGTGACTTTTAAATCTGAAATCCTCTGCCAAGGTATCATTGGGTTCCCATCGCAAGCTAAACGGAGGATTGGCTACGATGGCATCGAATTCCGTCTTTTTAGCTGGATTTACCTCATTTAGGACATCCCATTGATTGATAAGGGTGTCCCCATGAAAAATCTCAAACTCGGTATCCTTCATGCCATGCAGAAGCATGTTCATTCGGGCTAGGTTGTAGGTGGTGATATTGTTTTCCTGCCCGTAGATTTTGCCTACAGTTCCGCCATTTTCTTTGATTCGTTTTCTGACATTCAGTAGGAGCGAGCCCGATCCGCAGGCAAAATCCAGCACCTTATCCAATTTACCTTTCTTGCCGGTCGCGGGATCTTGGCTATCGAGAGCTACGATTTCGGAAAGAACCGTGGAGATCTGCTGAGGGGTATAGAACTCTCCGGCCTTTTTACCTGAACCTGCTGCAAACTGACCAATCAGGTATTCATAGGCATCTCCCAGTGTATCTGAATCGGTAGAAAAGTCAGCGATTCCCTCGGATATTTTTTGGATGATGCTGCACAGCTTTTTATTTCGCTCTGTCGGAGTTTTTCCCAGCTTTTCAGAATTCAGGTTGATCTCTGAAAACAATCCCTGGAATGAATTGTCAAAGGATTCATTTTCGATATAGCGGAAACCATTCTCAAGGGTTACTAACAAATCTCCTGAATGGGTACGGGCGAGTTCGGTGATGTTGCTCCAAAGGTGCTCGGGCTTGATCACATAGTGGATTTTTTTCCGCATCTGTTTTTCAAAGTCGGGAATGTCCTCCTCATTGGATTCGTACCAGACGGATAGGGGAGTTCGCTTGTCATCCTCCTCCAAAATGGGATAATCCGAACCGAGTTCTTTTTTGGCTGATTCGGTATAGTTATGGGAAAGGTATCTCAAAAACAGAAAAGATAGCATGTAATCCCGGAAGTCATCCGCATTCATGGAGCCTCTCAAGTCGTCAGCAATTTTCCAAAGGGTTTGCCCCAGTTGCTGTTGTTCTTTTTGTGTCATTAATCTAAATTTTTTGGAAATAAACCCTGTATCAGTCCTTTTTTGTGCTGTAGCAAACGATCTATTTTTTCGGTTTGGGCGGTTATAAGTTTATCAACTTCAGAAAGGCATGCCGCGATTTTTTGTTGTTCTTTTTCGCTTTTTGGAATGAAAAGAGTTAATCCTTTTAGTTCTTCTGATCCAATTTTCCCAGCTCCAATTCCTGTTTTGTCAATAGGGATATTATTCTCATGGGCAAGGAGATTATATAATATGAATTGTTTATCATAGTGTTGTTTCAAAATCAAGGCTTTAACATCTTGATTAAACGAAACAGGTTTCATCGTTACACAAATAGGTACTTTATTAAACAGCATACTTCCTCTAACGAGTATAAGTATTGTACCTTCTTCAACTAGACGAGTTCCCGCGTTTATTGCATGCTCTGTAATTTTTAATTCTGAATCCCAAATCTCTAATTTATGCATTGAGGAAGCGCTTATCCATGGAATTGTTCCATTCCAATAAGATTCCTCAGATTTTGAAGGAGTGCCTCCTGATAATAAAGTTGCTATTTCCCTCAATTTTTTTTCCTCCCACTCCCCATCATCCTCAAATTCCGGAAAGCGAAAGTTCGGTACTGTTTGACCTTCTTGAGGAAAAAGATTTTGCATCAACCCTTTTTTGTGGGCTTGGAGGGCTTCCAACTTTGCTCTATTGGCAGTAATCAATTCATCCAAGGAAGAAAGACAAGAGGCGATTTTTTGTTGTTCTTGTAGATTCCTTGGCAATGGCAATTGAACCTCTTTTAACTCATTTAGTCCAATCCTTTTTCTCGTTGACCCTGTAGATTTTTTTTCAATTACCTTTCTAATTTGTTTTGAATTTAGAAGGGAGTAGATGAAGTATTTTGAGTACTTAATCTCATTCACGACAAATCTTATCCCGTCTGAGGCCATTACACACCTTTCTAAGTGATCAGGTATTATGCATGCTCTCCCAACTGGGTCACCCATTTTGGATAGAATTATGTCGCCTGCATAAATGTTACAGCTTAGTAGTTCATCAGCTTTTTCAAGTGATGTGTAAATTTTATACTCATCCAGAAATTCTCCATCACCAATATTTTGCAATTGTAGGATTCTAATTCCACTGCTCATATAGTCACTGGCCTTTAGATTCGATCCGAAAGGGCCTCCAGTAAAACTCCACTTCACATTTTTATTTGCGATTGAAATTAACGGCTTTTCTTCCCATTCTCCATCCATTTCAAACTCAGGGAATCGAAGCTCTGGGATTAGCTTCGGTTTGTTTTCCACAGAATCAATCATGCGATCACTCATCTCCTTTATTTAGTTTATTCTGGGCGATTTCTATGGCTCGGTGCAGTTTCTGTTCGAGGACTTTGATAGGGGGTAGATGAACCAGGTATTCTGCTACTTTGATATTTCCCCTGTCCAGTTGGAGGAGCTCGATATGTTCCTGATTTTTGGAGGCGCAGAGAATCAGACCTATGGGTGGATTTTCGCCTTCCAGAGTTTCATGTTTTTCCAGCCAGCGAAGGTATAGCTCCATTTGGCCTTTGTATTCGGCTTTGAAGTGACCAAGCTTTAGATCTATGACCACGAGGCTTTTTAGCCTGCGATGGTAAAACAGCAGATCAATGTAATAATCGACTTGATCGATGCTGATTCGCTTTTGCCGGGCTAGAAACGCAAAGTCTGAACCCAGCTCTCCGATGAATTTTTGAAGTTCATTTAGGATAGAGTCTTCCAGGTCTTTTTCGGAATAAGTATCACTCAATCCCAGAAAGTCAAGAAAGTATGGATCCCGAAAGACTAAATCCGGATTGATCGGGTTCTGATTTTTCAGTTTTTCCAAAGAGGATTTGATTGTTTCCTCCGGTTTTTTACTGATGGCTGTTCGCTCATAGAGCATGGAGTCTATCTTTTCCTGTAGGTCGCGCACGCTCCATCGTTCCAGTTTGCAGATTTCGATGTAAAACATGCGTTTCACCTCGGTGTCCATGGGAATGATCTGCCGGATATGTGACCAACTCAATTGTGCACACACTGTGTGCACAATCTCCTCCTCCGGGAAAACTTCAGCAAAGCGTAGGCAATAGTGGATTTGTCGCTTGCTCCATCCTTTTCCATATTCTTGTTCCAGTTGCTTAGACAAGGAGGTGATGATTTCTTTTCCGTATTCTGCCCGTTGGTGCTGAAGAACCTCTTTTTGAAGTCGCTTACCTACCTGCCAGTAAAGTACACTGATAGCTGAATTGACCGTTTGGGCCACCTGTCTTCGGCTCTGATCAATGAGCAGTTTGATTTCGCCAAAAAGAAGGTCAGAGTTTCCTTGGGGGTTAGAAATTTCTTTACTCATAAGCGGCAAGTCCTGATATTTCACGGCCTTCGGCCAGTTTTTTTAATTGGGGCACCAAGTCGTTCATCAAAGCAGCCTCAGCTTTGCTACGCTGTTTCCAGCCCAGTTCCAGCGGTTCCAGTAAATCTGTGAGTTTTTCCCCGTCAAAAATCATTCGGTTCATGATCTGTTCCACAAAGGCTTTCAGGTCAGCAGTCTGCAAACCGTGAGTTTGAGCTATGGCAGCCAACTCCTTGTGGTACTTTTCTACTTTGAATTTCTCAAAGTTTTGCTTGAGCTCATCCGTAGTTTGTCCGGTACTCCAATCCACCTGATTTTCGATATAGTCTGTTAAGTCTTCCTCCTCATCCATCAAGTTGGAATTGGATCGGAGTAGGCTGATCACCTGGGACTTGGTCATTTTCTGCTTGGAAGGCTTCTGCTGGGTGCTTTCTGCGATCAGTCCCATGATGTAATCGTAATCGATCACGGCCGAGGCAAACAGCACAAATTCAAAATCCAGTTGCTGGATATCCTCCGGTGCATCCTCTCCTTCTTTTTGCTGGATTTCCCGGAGCTGCTTGGCAGTCTCCAGGTAGGAACTTCTGAATTCCTGCAAGTAATCCTTGGGAAGAATGGCCTCTATGGTTGCTTTTTGTTCCTCATCCAGATCTGTGTATTGATCTAGTTGGGTTTTAAGTCGCTGTACCTCTTTGAAGTTTTTGACAAAGGCAATCTTTGCCGCATCCCCCCGGAGGTTATACACTTCCTTGGGCTCATTGACCAGATTATGCTCTTGCATAAAATCACCCAAGGCTTCCACTGCTTTTTGGTAATGATCAATGACAACCGGGGCAGGATCCACCATCCAGATTTCTTTGGCTTTGCCTACGTCTTCACCGCAGAAAAGGGTAATGGCTTGGTTGACTGCTTCCTGCTGGGACCGAAAATCCAGCACATTCCCATACGGCTTGGTGTCATTCAACACGCGGTTGGTTCGGGAAAAAGCCTGAATCAAGCCATGGTGTTTCAGGTTTTTGTCCACATACAGCGTATTGAGGTACTTGGAGTCAAATCCTGTGAGCAACATATCCACCACAATGGTGATATCAATCTTGTTTTTGTGCGGGAAATCCTTGTTGCTGTATTTCTGGTTTTTGATTCGGCTCTGTACATCCTGATAGTACAAATCAAACTCGGTGATCTTATGATTTGTGCCAAACTGCTTATTGTAGTCGGCAATGATTTCCATCAGAGCAGCTTTTTTCTCCTCTGGATTCTGCTGATTGTCTTCCTTTTCCTGTGCCAGATCTTCTTGGAGCTGTCGGATATCAGCGGCATTTTTTTGATCTCCGTTTTGAGCTAAAAGCTGGGCAGGAGGAGAGAAAACACATGCAATATTCAGCGGGACAAAATTCGGATCTGCAGCAGTCCTTTTTTTCTGAATCTCTTTGAATAACTGACGGTATTCGATGGCGTTATTGATGGATGCAGTGGCAAAAACCGCATTGAATTTCCGCTGATTGGTAGCTGCATCGTGTTTGTCAAGGATGGCTTCGACAATTTTCTGTTGAGATATCGCTTCCCCTGGCTTGGGATTTTGATCGCCTTTTCCCTTGAAATAATCGATATGAAAACGCAGGACATTCCTATCGTCTATCGCATGGGTAATGGTATAGGCGTGAAGTTGCTTTTCAAAGATTGACTCGGTGGTTTTGTAGGATTCGTATTGATCTTCCCGGACTTTATAAGTCGCATTTTGATCAAAAATTGGGGTTCCCGTAAATCCGAAAAGCTGAGAATTAGGAAAGAAATCCTTGATGGCTTTGTGATTTTCTCCGAACTGGGAGCGATGGCACTCATCAAAAATGAATGCGATCCGTTTATCCCTGAGGGGTTCCAGTCGTTCCTTGTAGTTTCGTTTGTAGGTCCCGTCTAGTGCTAGACCAAGTTTCTGAATCGTCGTTACGATAACTTTATCAGAATAGCTGGTGGAAAGCAACCTTGTCACCAAGGTTTCAGTGTTGGTGTTTTCTTCTACGCTGCCTTCCTGGAATTTATTGAACTCCTCCCTTGTCTGACGATCAAGATCCTTTCGATCCACCACAAACAGGCACTTTTCAATATCCGGATTGTCTTTAAGAAGTGTAGAAGTTTTGAAAGAAGTCAGGGTTTTACCACTACCAGTGGTATGCCAGACATAGCCATTTCCGCGATTTTGCTGAATACAATCCATGATGGCTTTGACGGCATAAATCTGGTAGGGTCGCATGACCAGCATTTTCTTTTCGCTCTCTACCAAAACCATGTACTTGCTGATCATTTCTGCTAAGGTGCATTTGGTCAGAAACTTTGCCGTGAAATCCTGAAGGTGGGTGATTTTTTTGTTGTTTTCGTCGGCTAGCTGATAGATCGGCAAAAACTGTTCGTCTGCATTAAATGCGAAATGTTGATTTTTGTTGTTGGCAAAGTAATAGGTGTTGCTGCGGTTGCTGACGATGAACAGCTGCATAAAGCACATCAATGAATTGCTGTAGCCACTTCCCGGCTCAGTTTTGTACTCGACGATTTGCTGCATCGCTTTGCGTGGAGATATGTCCAGCTTCTTCAATTCAATCTGGACAATCGGCAGGCCATTGATCAGCAAAATCACATCATAGCGATGCTGGCTGTTTTCAGTATTCATCCGCAACTGACTGACGACTTCAAAATCATTTTTGCACCAGTCTTTGATATTGACCAAGGTGTAGTGCAGACCGGTACCATCTTCCCGTTGGAAATACTGTCTCTCGCGAAGCAGTTTGGAAGCCGAAAACACATCCGGCTGGATAATTTCCTCTCGTAATCTTAAAAATTCACTGTCGGTAAGTTGGATTCGATTGAGTGCTTCAAACTTGATTTTGAAGTTCCTTTCCAGGCTTTTCCGGTCGATGATGTCTGGTCGGTGGACGTATTTTAGATCGGTCAGCTGCCTGATCAGATCTAACTCTATTTGATTTTCTTTAGTCATTCAGATCCTCCTTCAATAAATCTTTGGGTTTCACTTCCAAAATTCGGGCGATTTCAAAAAGTACTTCCAATCTGGGCTGCTGACGATTTTGGACATAGCTATTGACCATGTTGTAGCTCTTCCCAAGCTTCTCAGCCAGCCAGACCTGCTTAATTCCTTTCTCCTCAAGTACTTCCTTTATTCGGTTCATATCCGCATAAAATTAGAAGTTCAAAATAGTCTGAAAATCTTAATTATCTCGTTTTTTAAGATGTTTTTGTGTGGATGGTAGGTCTAAGGAGAAAGATTGCCAAGAAATTTCCCCATCCCAAAAACTATCATAGACATCACCAAAAAAAGCCGTCAAGTTATCGGACAGATAACATCGCATCTTCAAAACAACTAACGGTCTCACACAAGAGCCCCCGAAAAATTCTACTCAGAAAATAAAGTTTTTATCGTAAAAGATATGTGTTAGATCAGTCTAACTTATTACTTTTACCATTCTAATAATAAGAATGTGAAGAAGCTGATTCTGATACTACTAGGCTGTCTGGCTTTCGCCTGTGAAAATATCATTCCCGAGCCACCGGCAGAGGATGAAATTCTGGACGGACCAATGCAGGGGCTAAACTCAAGCGAGCAAGCCCGATTTCTGGCCGGGGATTTTGCCTTCAATGAGGAGGTATTTTCCTCCGGAACAGGTCTGGGGCCTACATTTGTGGCTACTTCCTGTGGTAGCTGCCATGCCGGTGATGGAAAAGGCCATCCGTTTACTACACTGACACGCTTTGGTCAGACGGCTCCAAATACTCCTCCCAACCTCCATATTGGAGGCCCTCAACTGCAAAACAGAGCTATACCAGGATACACACCGGAAATACTTCCGGAAGGAACACCATTTATGAAGCTGACCCCACCTGCTGTCACTGGCTTGGGTTTGCTGTCAGCCCTTACAGATGATCAGATCCTGACTAATGCAGACCCTTACGATCTTGATGGAGACGGAATTTCCGGGGTGCCCAACTATGTAAATCCTCCGTCTTATTTTGTTCCTCAATGGTTTCATCAAGATGCAAATGGGCGCTATATCGGGCGCTTTGGTAAAAAGGCAGCTACCATCGACCTGCTCCAGCAGACCGTATCAGCGTACAACCAGGACATGGGCATCACTTCCACATTTGAACCAGTTGACCCTTTTTCAGGATTGGAAGTGGATCCGGAAGTGAGCGACCAGACCATCAGGGATGTGGTTTTTTACCTCAGGACACTTAAAGCTCCCATCCAGCGCTCGCAAAATGATCAACAAATAATTCAGGGTAAGACTTTGTTTTCCCAAATCCAATGTGGGGATTGTCACACTCCTGAATGGACCACCCTAAGCTCTGATATTGTAGCATTGTCCAATAAAACCTTTTTCCCATACACAGACCTGTTGCTGCATGATATGGGGCCGGGACTGGACGACGGTGTAACCGAAGGCTCTGCTGAAACTTTCGAATGGCGAACACCCCCCCTTTGGGGTTTGGGTCTTTCGCCAAACTCTCAGGGCGGCAGCTACTTTCTCATGCACGATGGCCGGGCCAGCAGCATTGAGGAGGCAATTTTACTGCACGGTGGAGAGGCTGGTACAAGCCGTACCAAGTTTGAGTCGCTATCCGCAGAAGATAAAACTGCTTTGATCCGTTTTCTTAAGTCACTATAACCTTCAAAATCCATGAATAGAAATGAGTTTATCAAAAGCTGTGGATGGGGGTGTTTTGGCATAATGGCGGGAATTTCCGGCTTATCCTCCTGTGCTGGCACCAAATACTTTCAGGCAAGCTTGGATGGAGATTTTATGATTGTTCCACTGGATGCATTCGTGAATTCCAAGGATGATCAATCCAGCTTCCGGCCAAGTGTGATAGCGCATCACGAATCCCTTCAATACCCGATTGCGGTTTTCCGGCTGTCTGAGACAACATACCAAGCCTTATGGATGCGGTGCACCCATCAAGGCACAGAACTTCAGGTTTTTGGCGACAGGCTCCAATGCCCTGCCCATGGTAGTGAATTCACCAATACCGGTATGGTGCAAAACGGCCCGGCAGACGACCCCTTGCGAACCTTTCCGGTTCGGATTGAAGCAAACACCTTAAAGATCGACTTGAAATGAAAAAATATTTATTCCTTCCAGTTTTCTTGTTTGCCCTGGTTGCAAATGCCCAGATTGACAGTACGCTGTTAAAAAGAGTGCCGGTCGATACTTCATATACCAAAGCCATGAACATGGATGCAGTGTACAACCGTCCTTTTCTTCAATTAGGAAATTTGCCAGCTTCCATTGGCGGGTACGTAGAGGCCGATTATCAATACATGGGCCAAGATGGGATCACTGAGGGCCACAGTTTTCGTATCCCCCGCTTTACGCTCTTTGTAGCTTCTTCGATTCACAGGAAAATCAAGTTCCTCTCTGAGATTGAGTTGGAAGAAGGCGGAAAACAAATATCCATCGAATTTGCTGCGTTGGATTTGACCTTCCATCCACTATTTAACCTCCGAGGTGGGGTAGTAATGAATCCCATCGGGGCATTCAACCAAAATCATGACGGCCCAAAATGGGAATTTGTGGATCGGCCAATTGCCATGACAGAAATGCTGCCTGCCACCTGGAGCAATGTAGGTTTTGGTCTGTATGGCAAATATTATTCAAAGGCCTGGGCTTTTGGGTATGAAGCCTACCTGACCAATGGCTTTGACGACAGCATCATCAGTAATAATCAAAACAAAACTTTCCTTCCGGCAGCAAAAGAAAATGCCCTGCGCTTTGAAAAAAGCAGCAATGGACAACCCCTGTTCACGGGCAAAATAGCAGTCAGAAACAACAAGGTGGGAGAATTAGGACTTTCCTACATGGGCGGGATTTATAACCGATTTGAGACAGATGGTCTCGTTCTGGATGCCAAAAGACGCCTGGATGTATTAGCCGTGGATTTCAACACTACCATTTCGGCAACAAAAACCTATTTGGTTGGTGAATGGGCCTGGGTAATGGTTGATGTACCGGAGACTTACAGCCAGCAATTTGGGGAACAGCAAAAGGGAGGGTTCGTAGACATTGTACAACCTATCCTGAGAGGAAAACTGGCAGGTTTTGACAAAGCAGTTTTCAGCCTGGCCTTCCGACTGGAATATGTGGACTGGAACGTGGGAAATTTCGAGGAAACCGGAGGAAATATTTCTGATGATTTGTGGGCTGTAGTTCCGGCAATCAGTTTCAGACCGGTTTCTCAAACCGTCATCCGACTTAACTACCGGTACATGCAACAACAGGATATTTTGGGAAATCCACCATCTAAAATCGGGGGAATACAAATTGGGTTGTCAAGCTACTTTTAACCGCGTTGTATTCCAAAGTGGCAATTTCAGTATTTAAGAGATTGCTTAAATAAGTTGCACTCCATACCTTTGTTAAGCAAATGCTTAAATACAAAGTTATGAATACATGTATCCGTGTCTTTGCCGATAGCGACCAGATCAATAGGTGCAGGGAAGACTTGAAAAGCAAGGGGGAAGGTTTTTTAGAACTGGCAGAGGTACTGAATCTTGCCGGTAATGCGGTTCGCCTCAAAATCCTGTACCTTCTGAATCAGGAAAATGAACTTTGTCCGTGCGACTTGTCAGACATCCTAGGTATGACCGTTCCTGCCGTCTCCCAGCATCTGAAAAAGCTGAAGGATGCAGGAGTCGTGACTACTAAAAAATCGGGACAAACCATTTTTTATTCAGTAGAAGCGCAAAGTCAGCCAATCATTTCGTCGGTGCTCGATTTGTTTAACCTCCCAAATTCAATTGCCGCGTTATGAAAAAATCCCTTTTAACCAGCGGCCTTTTAGCCGCTTTAGTGAGTTCCCTTTGCTGCATCACCCCTGTGCTTGCTTTAGTGGCCGGTGCGAGCGGGATTGCGTCCACTTTCTCCTGGCTGGATCCAGCACGGCCTTTTTTTGTCAGTATCACCGTGATTGTGTTGGGGTTTGCCTGGTACCAGAAGCTTAAAACCAGGAAAGAAGAAGATATCGAATGTGCATGTGAAGATGATGAGAAACCAAGCTTTTGGCAGACAAAAAAGTTCTTATCAATAATCACGGTTCTTGCAGCCCTGATGTTGACGTTTCCGCTCTTTGCTCACATTTTCTACCCGAAAGCTGACAAGCAACTGGTCATCGTAGAGAAGTCCGATATACAGACCGTAAATTTTGAAATCAAAGGAATGACATGTCAGGGCTGTGCAACTCATGTGGAGCACGAAGTAAATAAGCTAGATGGTATCCTTAGAGTAGCTGCTTCTTATGAATTGGGCAATGCCGTTGTAGAATTTGACAATACAAAAACAGGTATTCAGGAAATACAACAAGCCATCAACTCAACGGGATATTCCGTGACCAATAAAACAGAGAAATAAATGGAAATACAATTAGAATCAACCATCGCCTGCCCTAATTGTGGCCATCAAAAGGAAGAAACCATGCCCACTGACGCCTGTCAGTATTTCTATGAATGTGAAAACTGCCACAAGGTTCTAAAACCAAAAGAAGGAGATTGTTGCGTGTATTGCAGTTATGGAACGGTCAAATGTCCGCCAGTACAGGAAAATGGCGGTAGCTGCTGCTAAAATCTTGTTCGATTTGCAATACCCTTGCGTCCTATTTTTGTGTTCCTTTGTAGGCAAATGAAATTCATTCTTTCCATATCGTTAGGTTTTCTGTTCCTGATGCAGGCATTGGGGCCAACTATGGATTTATGCTGTGAGTTGCCAAAGCTTCCAGTACTTTTTGAACACTACGAGGAGCAGTCTGAACACGATGGAACTTCATTTCTGGAATTTCTTGATTTCCATTATGGAGACGGTCAAAAAGAAGAAGACCACCACCATGATGACGAGCACGACAAGAATTTACCCTTCCATGACCACCATCAGTGTTCCCATGGCTCCATTTTTATTACTCCTTTAATGGAAAAAGTGGAAATACCCACCCAATCCTTTTTCACTCTTACTCAGACAGGTTTTTACAGCTTCTCGCTCTGTTCTGAACACCCCGAATCTCCATTCCAGCCGCCTAAGGCCTGATTTTCCGGACACTTAAATTGAAGTAGTTTTTATTTCCAAGCTGTTGCTTGGAGGTGATTCTGCATTTTCAATTTACTCCCCAGCTCCAAATCCAAGGGCATTTTCTGCCCTGTCTATCCAAAAATCAGATTAATAAATCCTAAAACATGCTGGATAAAATCATTCAATTTTCAGTCAAAAACAAACTGATCATAGGCCTGCTTACGCTTGGTTTGGTCATTTGGGGAGGCTACTCCCTTTCGAGACTTCCCATTGATGCCGTACCGGATATCACTAACAATCAGGTTCAGGTCATCACCACCTCCCCATCTCTGGCAGCTGAGGAGGTAGAGCGTTTAATTACATTCCCCATCGAAATCACCATGGCCACCATCCCGGAGTTGGAGGAGATTCGTTCTTTTTCCCGCTTTGGGTTGTCTGTAGTGACCATCGTATTTAAAGAAGATGTGGATGTGTATTGGGCTCGTCAGCAGGTAAGTGAACGGCTGACCGATGTACAAACACAAATACCTCCGGGAGTAGGCCAGCCGGGCATGTCTCCCATCTCTACCGGACTTGGAGAAATCTATCAATATGTGGTGGGAACCGAGAAGGGTTATGAAGATCAATACGATGCCCGTGAACTTCGGACGATTCAGGACTGGATTGTCCGAAGGCAGTTGCTCGGTACTCCCGGGGTTGCGGATGTGAGCAGCTTTGGCGGTTACCTTAAACAATATGAAATCGCCATAGACCCGGATAGACTCAAGGCCATGAATGTTTCCATTGCCGATATTTTCCAGTCACTGGAAGAAAACAACGAGAATACCGGAGGAGCTTATATTGAAAAAAACCTCAGCGCTTATTTTATCCGAAGTGAAGGCCTGGTAAGCGACATGGACGACATCCGAAACATGCTCATCAAAAATAATCCGGATGGAATTCCGGTTCTCATAAAGGATGTGGCCGAGGTACAGCTTGGTAATTCAGTGCGGTATGGAGCCACTACCCGAGACGGTGAGGGTGAGGTGGTGAGTGCCATTGTGATGATGCTAAAGGGAGAAAACTCCGCGGAAGTAATTGAGAATGTAAAGAGTCGAATTGCAGAGATACAAAAAACATTGCCGGAGGGCGTTACCATAGAGCCCTTCCTGGACAGAACAAAATTGGTAAACACTGCCATTGGTACGGTGAGCAAAAACCTGGCTGAAGGTGCCTTGATCGTGATCTTTGTTCTGTTGCTGCTCTTGGGAAATCTCCGTGCAGGGTTAATTGTCGCCTCGGTCATTCCCCTTGCGCTCCTTTTTGCCTTTGGAATGATGAACTTCTTTGGCGTGTCGGGCAACCTGATGAGCTTGGGAGCAATTGATTTTGGGTTGATTGTGGATGGGGCCGTGATCATTGTTGAGGCCACGCTGCATCACCTGGGTTTATTGAAACTGGGAAGGAAGCTGACCCAGAATGAAATGGACGAGGAGGTTTTTCAATCGGCCAGCAAAATCCGTAATTCAGCAGCCTTCGGGGAGATCATTATTCTTATTGTTTACCTACCTATTCTGGCACTTGTGGGTGTTGAGGGGAAAATGTTTGGCCCTATGGCACAGACGGTGAGCTTTGCCATTTTGGGAGCATTTATCCTTTCGCTAACCTATGTGCCGATGATGTCAGCACTGGTTCTGAGCAAGAACACTGATTACAAGCCTAATATTTCGGACAAGCTCATGGCTTTCTTTCACAGATTGTATGATCCTGCTATCCGTTGGTCAATGCACAAAAGGCCGCTGATCTTAATCCTGACTGCGGGCTTGTTTCTGGTTTCCTTTTGGGTCTTTTCCAATATGGGTGGGGAATTTATTCCAACCCTTGAGGAAGGAGACTTTGCTGTAGAGACGAGGGTAATGACGGGAAGCTCGCTTGAAAACACCATCCAGGCAACGACTCAGGCAGAAAAAATTCTACTCGAACAGTTCCCGGAAGTAAAGCAGGTAGTATCTAAAATTGGTGCAGGAGAAATCCCAACTGATCCCATGCCGGTAGAAGCTGCTGACATGATGGTGATTCTGGAAAACAAAGATGAATGGGTCTCGGCCTCTAACAGGGAAGACCTGGCCAACAAAATGGCCGAAGCTCTGGAGGTCATTCCGGGAGTTACTTTCGGATTTCAGCAACCCATCCAGATGCGTTTTAACGAACTCATGACGGGGGTGCGACAGGATGTAGCGGTTAAGATATACGGAGAGGATCTCGATGAGCTTTCGGAATATGCCGAACAGATAGGACGGCTGGCTTCCGGCGTGGAAGGTGCTCAGGATTTGTACATTGAAGAGGTAACCGGTGTTCCGCAAATTGTCATTAATTACAAACGGGATCAATTGGCTAAATACGGCCTGACCATCCGGGACGTAAACCGCTCGGTACAGGCTGCCTTTGCCGGAGCGTCTGCAGGGCTGGTTTACGAAAACGAAAGGCGCTTTGATCTGGTGGTCCGATTGGATAAAACCAATCGGGAGGATGTAGAGTCCGTTCAGAACCTTTACATCGCCCGGAAGGACGGACACCAAATACCGCTCTATCAGGTGGCTGAAGTGGAAATCCAGGAAGGTCCTTACCAAATCCAGCGAGACGACACCCGCAGACGGATCATCGTAGCATTCAATGTGCGTAACAGGGACGTCGAAAGCATAGTAACAGAGCTTCAGCAGAAAATTGAGGAGACGGTCGTATTTGCACCCGGTTACACTGTGTCTTACGGAGGCCAGTTTGAAAACCTCGTTGAAGCCCGTGAACGACTCTCCTTAGCTGTGCCTCTAGCCCTGCTATTGATCTTTGTCTTACTCTATTTCACTTTCGGTTCCATTAAGCAGGGCATCCTGATTTTTACAGCCATCCCACTTTCTGCCATCGGGGGAATCCTCGCTTTATGGCTCAGGGATATGCCATTCAGTATTTCTGCAGGCGTCGGTTTCATTGCCTTATTTGGGGTAGCAGTGCTGAATGGCATTGTCCTTATTGGCGAATTCAATCACCTGAAAAAAGAAGGTGTCTCCGATATTTTCGAACGGATCTACAGAGGCACGAGTGTACGTCTGCGCCCGGTAATCATGACGGCTGCCGTGGCTTCCATGGGCTTTCTGCCAATGGCGCTTTCCCAGTCCGGTGGCGCAGAAGTTCAGCGTCCGCTGGCCACAGTGGTGATCGGCGGTTTGATTACGGCTACCTTCCTGACCTTGGTTGTACTGCCTATCCTGTACTATTATTTTGAAAGAGGGATAAAGATTAAACCCGCGGCAGTGGTTCCTCTTTTGGCTATCGGCTTGCTTTGTGTTCAGATACCTAAAGCCAAGGCGCAGGACTCTCTGGTCAGCTATCAGTCATTGGATGAAGCCATACAAGTTGCGATCCAAAACAATCCAACCCTGAAAGCAGCAGACTTGCAAACCCAGCAGGAAAGGGAGCTGAAAGGGGCCAGCTGGAATATGGCTAAAACCAATTTTAGCCTCACTCACGGACAGTACAACAGCATTTACAACAATGACAATCAGTTCAACATCTCCCAATCCATGGAGTTTCCCACGGTTTATGCCAATCAAAAGAAATTGGCCAAAGCACGGATTGAAGCGAGTGAATGGATGCGTACGGCTACCCAAAACGAACTGGTTCAGCAAGTAAAGGTTTCTTGGTATTTGTTGTGGCTCGAAAAAAGCAAACAACAATTACTGCAGGAGCAGGATGAAATTTACAGCAGATTTGTCCAAGTGGCCAGCCTCCGCTATCAAACCGGGGAAACCAACTTGCTGGAAAAAGCAACTGCGGAGTCCCAAGTAGCAGAACTCAAAGCCATGCTTCAGCAAAACCAGTCGGATATCGAAATCCACCGGACACAGCTGCAAACCTTGCTTAATCTGGATAGTATTGGGGATATCGCTATGGGCTATCTGGAAGCAAGGGAGAGCAATGTACTTCTCGATACACAAGGAATCGCCAACAACCCTACACTTGCCTGGTTTCGCCAACAAATGGAGGTAGCCGAAAAAGAGAAATCGGTGGAGAAGGCAAAGTTCTTGCCCGATCTTTCGGCAGGGTATTTCAACCAGTCCCTCAATGGACCCAATCAGGATTTGGATGGCAACCCGGTCAATTTCAACTCCAGCGACCGGTTTACCGGTTTTCAGGTGGGTATGGCCATCCCCATTTTTGGGGCAAAGTCCCAAGCATCGGCCATCAAAGCAGCCGAATTGAAAAAGCAGGAAAGCGAAGCACGGCTGCAAGCAGTGACTAACCAACTGCAAGGCAGGCTAAACTCACTTATTCAGCAGTACCAAAAATTTCAGACCAGCCTTGAATATTACGAGCAAAACGCCCTGCCTCAGGCAGAGCTAATTCTCAAACAGGCTCAAAAAGGATTTGAAAACGGGGAAATCGGCTACGTGGAATACATTCAGGGACTTAACCGGGCATTGGCTGTCCGGTTTAATTACCTGGACATTCTCAACCAGTACAATCAGACTGTTATCCAGATCGAGTTCATTTCAGGCGTTCAATAAAAAGACATTCAACAATGAAAAATATATTCAAATACATCAGCAAAACTTCAATGGCTCTTCTCCTGGGATTGACCATTTCCTCCTGCGGACCACAAGATGAGGAAGTCATTGAGGTGAATCATACAGAAAGTGAGAATACAGTGGAACTTACCAAAGCGCAGTTTGAGCAGGCAGGTATCAAATTCGGAAGCCTTGAGAAGCGGGTGATTGGTTCGGAACTCCGGGTCAACGGTGTGATTGACGTGCCCCCGCAAAGCAATATTTCCATCCATATGCCCTATGGAGGCTTTGTGAAATACACTGAAATGCTGCCTGGCACCAAGGTTAAAAAAGGTCAGCTATTGGTGGTAATTGAAAATCCGGAGTTCATCCAGTTTCAACAGGAATACCTGGAGAGTCTGGCCAAACAGGAATTTCTGAAAGCCGAATTTGACCGTCAGAAGGAGCTTTTTGATGAAAAAGTAGCTTCTGGTAAAACATTTCAGCAAGCCAAAAGTGACTTTCTGGCT
The DNA here is from genome assembly GCF_014324365.1 of Algoriphagus sp. AK58. Taxonomy (GTDB): domain Bacteria; phylum Bacteroidota; class Bacteroidia; order Cytophagales; family Cyclobacteriaceae; genus Algoriphagus. The sequence continues at coordinate 7,304 of NZ_QEIG01000013.1, read as the reverse complement.
AATGAAGCCCGGATTAAAACTATGGAAGAACGATTGAAGCTCATTGGCTTCAATCCCGCAAAAATCCGTGAGGGTACTATCTCGGCTTCAGTAAATATTTTCGCTCCGGTCAATGGAGCCGTTCGGGAGATTTATACCAATGTGGGCAAATACATCAACCCACAAGATGTGATCATGGACATTACCAATGCCGAAGACCTGCATGTGGAACTTACCGTGTATGAAAACGACATCCCCAGAGTGCAGGAAGGACAACGGATCCGCTTTGCATTGGCGAATTCTCCTGAAGAATGGCGGGAAGCAGAAGTATTTCTGATAGGTAGCGGAGTGCGGGAAGACCGGTCGGTGACTGTACATGGCCACTTAGAAAAGATGCACGAAGATCTGAAACCGGGAATGTATATAGCTGCAAGGATCGAAACCGACAGCAACGAAGTATTGGCTATCCAAGAGGAAGGAATCGTTCGGTTTGGTGGAAAACAATATGTCTTTGCCTATACAGGAGAAAAAACAGAAAACGGTGCAACCGTTCATGATTTTGAAATGATGGAAGTCATCAAAGGATATACCGAAGATGGCTATACCCAGATTTCTTTGGCCGATGCAGAAAAGGACCTAAGTACCCTTCAAGTGGTCACCAAAGGTGCTTTCACCTTGTTGGCTAAAGCCAAAAATACCGAAGAAGAAGGAGAAGGACACGGACATTAAAATGAATCATCCTTATGATCAAAGAACTCGAAGATAGACTCAATCAGAAAGACATCCGACCAACAGCCATGAGGCTGTTGGTGTTGGAAGCACTGGCAGGTCAAGAGACGGCCATCAGCCTTTCCGACTTGGAAAAGGCATTTGAAAAGTCAGACCGGGTGACGCTATTCCGTACCCTGAAAACCTTTCAGGAAAATGGACTGGTACACAGTATCGATGACGGTACCGGAGCGCCTAAATACGCCCTATGCGAAGAGGGATGCGAGTGTAATATCGAAAGGGACCTGCATGTGCATTTTCATTGTCGGGTATGTAGCGAAACCTTCTGCTTGCCAAAGTATAAAATCCCCGAAATTGAACTGCCAAGCATGTTCAAAGGAGAAGAAGCCAACTTGGTAGTTAAGGGGATTTGCGGGAAATGTGCAGGATGAATATTGCAAGTACTATGCATTGGGTTTACTAGTAATTTTAAGTCAAACATCCAATGAAATGAAACCATGCAACATGGAAACCCTCACAACTTAGGATGAATAGGAGCATATGAAATTTAATACCACCATGCCAGAAGGCTTAAAGCCACATTATCAAAAAGAACTGGATGCATATCGGGATAAACTGGGGAAGTGGTTTTTAAAGGAAGCTTGGCAGCATCTGGAAAGGGCCCACATCCTTGGTCAGCCCTATCCTTACCAGCATTCTGAAGTACATTGGTTCATGCTTCGGTTTGGCTTTAAAATCAAAGACTGGAAGGAAATACGGGGTCAGATTCTCAGGCTCTTTGTAGGTGGAGTAAAATCCTTTGTAGGGAAAATACCTGTAGGGAATACTGGGGGCGCCAATGTTCCGCCTCTCTTGCCTATGGAAATACCAGCAGATTTGAAGGCAATAATAAATCAGTTCAAAAAATAAAATAGTCCTAAACAATGACCGCTCTACTCACCGGTACCATTATGCTCAGTCTCCTTCATGGACTGATTCCCAGCCATTGGCTGCCGGTGCTGGCCCTGAAAGAAAAATTTGGTTGGGAGGGAATCAAGACGGTTCGCATTGCGGCGATGGCAGCTTTGGCCCACTCGCTGAGTACCTTTTTGTTAGGAGTGTTTTTGGGTTTGTTCAGCTTGTCACTTTCTGAAAACCTACACACTTACACCCGTTGGGTCATTCCTGGATTGCTTATAGCCATCGGCTTATATTTTGTCATTCAACACCACCGTCACCACCACTTTCACATTGCTGAAAAACAAAAGCTGGAAAAAGCAGGTGCAGCGCAGGTTGTGACTTTGCTGGTATTCACCATGTTTCTTTCGCCCTGCCTGGAAATTGAAGCCTACTTCCTTATGGCAGGAACTCATGGCTTTCCAATGATCCTAGCTGTGGGACTGCTCTACACTATCGTTTCCGTGTTAGGGATTACTTTTTGGGTTTACCTGGCCCAAAAAGGACTACACCGATTCAACTGGCACAAATTGGAACATAATGCAGGACTGATTTCCGGTGGCATACTTATTCTCACTGGCATCATTTCCTTTTTCACTGATTAAAACAGATTAGACGATGACTAATACAAATCACTTAGACGATAAAGCCTGCTGCAGCACTGACCAGCATCCAGGCAAACCAAAAAAGGAAGAGGAAAAAACCTCTCCAACTTTCCTGCAAACTTGGGGAAGTGGTATGGTGAGCTTTGTCATACTACTTACTGGAATTGCCGCTGACCAGTTGGGACAGCCTTCAATTTTCCAGGGATGGATCCGCATTGGCTGGTATGTGCTGGCCTATTTGCCCGTGGGATGGCCGGTATTGGTCAAAGGCTGGAAGTCCATCGTAAAAGGTGATGTGTTCACTGAATTTTTCCTCATGGGCATAGCCACATTGGGGGCGTTTGCCATAGGGGAATATCCCGAGGCGGTGGCGGTGATGCTTTTCTATGCCATCGGTGAGTTGTTTCAGGATGCGGCTGTGAACCGGGCCAAGCGAAACATCAAAGCCCTGTTAGACATCCGCCCCGATTCGGCTTCGGTTTTTAGAGGTGGACAAACGGTGTCCGTACACCCGGAGGAAGTACAGATTGGGGAAACCATACAGGTGAAACCCGGAGAAAAAGTACCCCTCGATGGGGAAATGATCAGTGAAAAAGGAAGTTTCAATACCTCCGCCTTGACCGGCGAAAGCAAACCTGCGACCTACAACAAAGGAGAAAATGTACTGGCTGGAATGGTGAACCTCGATAGGCTGATTGAATTGAAAGTTATCAGGCGGTTCAATGAAAGTTCAATTGCACGAATCCTTGAACTAGTCCAGAACGCCACCTCACGCAAGGCAAAAACTGAACAGTTCATCCGTAAGTTTGCACGGGTCTATACACCCATTGTCACCTTTCTGGCCATCGGCCTTGCCTTCCTGCCTTATTTCTTTGTGGAAGACTATGTGTTTGAAGCATGGCTTTACCGGGCCTTGATCTTTTTGGTGATCTCATGCCCCTGTGCGTTGGTTGTTTCTATCCCACTTGGTTATTTCGGAGGTATTGGTGCAGCCTCCCGAAAAGGCATACTGTTCAAAGGTTCCAACTTTCTTGACCTCATGACCAGCGTAAATACCGTGGTGATGGACAAAACAGGCACACTTACCAAGGGTGTGTTTGAAGTTCAGAAAGCCGTGACCATGGAGGGAAGTACACTAGATTGGCTTAGTCTGACAGCAGCAATGGAAAGCAAATCCACCCATCCCATCGCAAAAGCCATTACAGAGTATGCTAAAAAGCAAGGAGGAGAAATTTCAGAACCCGAACAACAGGAGGAAATTGCCGGGCACGGACTTAAAGGTATTGTAAATGGCAAGCATGTGCTGGTAGGCAATCAAAAACTGCTGGATAAGGAAGGGATTGTTACCCATACTGATGCAGCCGGGGAGGTCAATACCGTTATCCATGTAGCAGTAGACCAAAAATATGCGGGATATCTAGTGATCGCGGATGAACTCAAAGAAGATGCTGTTCAGGCCATCAATGAACTACACAAATTAGGAGTTCGGGAACTGATCATGCTGTCAGGAGACAAGAATGCAGTGACTCAACAAGTGGCAAAATCTCTCGGAATAGATAAAGCCTTTGGTGATTTGTTACCGGAGCAGAAGGTGGAAAAAGTAGAAGAATTGAAAAAGGATACCAGCCGGGTCATTGCTTTTGTGGGGGACGGTATCAACGATGCTCCTGTCCTTGCTCTGGCCGATGTGGGAATTGCAATGGGTGGTTTGGGTAGTGATGCAGCCATTGAGACAGCTGATGTTGTCATTCAGACTGACCAGCCCTCAAAAATTGCAACTGCCATTCAGTTGGGCAAACAGACAAAACGGATCGTATGGCAAAATATCAGCCTGGCTTTTGGAGTGAAGGTCATTGTACTGGCACTGGGTGCCGGAGGCCTTGCCACCATGTGGGAAGCAGTCTTTGCTGATGTGGGAGTGGCATTGCTGGCAATTTTGAATGCGGTAAGGATACAGCGCTCTTAACTCAAAGTTCAATCAGGTGTAGATACGATCCTCTATTTTCTTTAGATGAAGATAAGCATTCCTAAGGTTGGGTTACCTTCAATCGGTTGAAGTTAAAGACTCCTTTTCAAATGGATTTCCAATAACATCCCTAAGTCATTTCCCCCGTTTCGCCCACTCCTTTCGTTCCGATTCATTCGCGCCATTTTTCAAATGACAGCTCCTTTCTCTCCACTCTAGGAAAGGGCTTTCACTCCCCACGGCTACCGCTTCACTCCACTTACCCTTCTCTAAGTCCTGGCAAGCCTGGGACTCGGAAAGGCCGTTTCGTGAAGCCGTAGCCCGAGCCTCCTTTAGGGGGCAAGCCTGTTTCCGATTTTTCTTCCGAGTACATCGAGATTTTTGTCCGTTTCGGTCGGTGAGCGCTCCGTTCCATTTTTTTCTTCTCAATCCCCCGGTCTTCGGTGTATGACACGACGATGCAAAGGTTGAGTGCGAACCTGCAACAGTCAAAAGTGCGCTCCGCCCTGATCTAAAAAAACAGGGTCTCCTACGGACTGCCTCCCAGTTTTTTATCCCAGGCTTTTGCCCTATGCAGAACCACACTCTATGGGTTGCATGTCGGTCAGAACCTCAATACCAGTGGATAAAAAAAATGTCACTTCACGCCCACATATCGCCCTTCACTCCCAAAAAATTACCCCTTGTACTCGGGAAAAATCTCAGTTTAAGCGTCGGGTCGATCTTCCTAATATCCTTGGATATAACCGGGCTTTATGTGACTGATGAACAACTAAATAATCTCTTTATCAATCCTTTTCTGTCACACTCTAAAACTCTGCAACCATGAAGACTTGGGAAAATTTCAACCAATTAGCGGAAACCGTTACCAACGAAATCATCGAAGGTATCCAAAATGAAAACCTTACTTGGGAACAAGTATGGAGTCCTAAAAACTCTCCGAAGAATTATGCTTCGAACCGTCCTTATTTGGGATTCAATGCACTTTGGCTGGCTTGGGTTACCATCTCCAAGAAATTCAAAAGTCCTTATTTTCTGACCTACAATCAGGCAAAACACCTTGGCGGAAATGTCAAAAAGGATGAAAAAGGTTCTAAAGTCGTATTCTGGAAGATTTCCAAGTTTGTAAAAGGAAAGGCTACCAATGAAGAAGGAGAAAACGAGGATCTTTTTGGAAGAAAGTTTACCCCCTTTATCTGGACTGTTTTCAACATCGATCAGATAGAAGGAATCGATTTTTCCATTGAAGGTGCCGATGAAAGGGTTTTTTCCCCAATCGAAAATTGCGAATCCATCATTGCAGGCTACACCACTTGTCCGAATATTGTTCATAAAGGAGACGAGGCATTTTACAGCCCTTCCAGAGATTTCATCAATATGCCGAATAAAGAATCCTTCAAAGGTGACGAGCAATATTATTCTGTGCTTTTTCATGAAATGATCCATAGCACAGGCCATACGATCAGATTAGGAAGATTTGCAGAAAGACCGGCTTTGGTTGGTTTTGGTTCAGTAGAATATTCAAAAGAGGAATTGATCGCCGAAATGGGAGCCAGTTTTTTGAATGCTCTTGCCGGAATTAAGGATGCCAATTTCAAAAACTCCTTGGCCTATCTGAAAGGATGGTTTAAGCCATTAGAGGAAGATCCAAAAATGTTGATCTATGCTGCCCAAAAGGCACATCAAGCAGCGAATTATATTCTTGGAATTGACCAGGAGGGGGAGGAATAATCCCCCTTTTTTTGTCAATTTTTTCTTGCCTCCCGCCAAAAAAAATGACCCCCTTCGGTGGTACTTCTGAGTAACAGAGAAATCCTTGCAGGAAGTTTATCGCTCCACTAAATCAAAAAGACTATGAAGGATGGAGCTAAAAAATGGAAGAAATCAGATTTCAGAATACCTACTTTGGATCTAGTCAGGGATTATTTTCTAACGAACAGGTTCGGAACAGAAGAAGGGGAGCTTTTCTTTTTCTTTCACCGGACAACTTATTGGCGTTCGCAGTCCGGGGATCTAATTGGAGATTGGACGAAAGCAGCCGACAGATGGATGTGGAATCTGGAAAACTGACAGGCTTTCGGATTTTGTCTGAAATTCCTATTCTTCCAATCTTGAAAAACTATGAACTATAAAAAGAGAATGGACCTTGCAAGATTTATTTCGAGTGTTTAAAATGTCGACATGAATTTGTCGAAAAAATTAACACTCGAAGAAGAACGTCTTCGGGAAGAATTTGTGACCTTGGAGGAGCGTATCAGAATGAAGATTCGAAGGATCTGTGCAACCAATTTGAAATTGCCTTATGAGCGACTCTCAGCGGGTCGGCACTTAAAGGAATTGTGCTTGTTGGCGATTGCTTCAATAGACAATGGAGATGAAATCACGTTAGCGGCTTGTATGAGGGAGTTAAGAGAAAAGGGGATAAATATTTGAAATTTCGGCTGCTTTTAAAGCTTATCCAAAATTTCCCTAATCAGCCGCTCCCTGTCCAGTTGCTTTTTCCTTTTTGTCCGTAGGCTTAGGATATAAAGTATCCAAATCCCCCAAGCAACCGCAAAAAGCGGAAAAGGATTTTCTGCTCCCAATGCTCCAATCATTGCAATGAAGCTAATGAAAAGGGTTCCTAAAAATTTGATGGTTGGCCACATGTTAAAATACTTTATTAGTCAATATACTTTTTTACGAGTTTACTCCACACATGTTCGGGGTTTTGCGTAAATGAGTAAAGATGTTTTTATATAAATGTTGAATTGATTCTGATTTTTAATTCAATGTTTTTTTTGAACCATCATTTAAGTTGTTTGGTATTTTTATGATTTCTCCAAGGAGTCCTTGGTGATTTGAATCCCTTGACTATCAGTTTTATTAGTTGAAGAAACCTCTACAGTTTAAATTTTTTTTACATCCAAAAAACATGAATATTTTTTTCTATAAATTTTCAAATTTGATTTAGGATTTTAATTATAATATGTTGTTAAACTTTAACTTCTATCGATTTATTTTGCAAGATCTGATTAAACAAAAAAAAGTGAGAATTTTATAAGTACGAGATTAGTGATAAAGAATGATATGAGTCACATTATGGAGAC
>NZ_QEIG01000012.1 GCF_014324365.1 Algoriphagus sp. AK58 | reverse complement strand
CGGTAGGCGAGGAGATCAGCTACGACATCACGGTGACCAACGATGGCAACGTGACGCTGAAAGGCATCGTGGTGACCGATCCGTTGACCGGCTTGAACCAGGTGATAGCGAGCTTGGCACCGCAGGCCGACACGGTGATTGTGACCAAGTATGTGATCACGCAGGCGGATCTGGATGCGGGCAAGGTGGACAACACGGCGACAGCGAGCTACGAAGAGCTTGAGCGCAGTGCCGATGAGACGGTTTTTGCGTCTCAGACAGCTGCTTTGACGATTTTGAAAGAGATCACGTCAGGTAATCCTTACAGTTTGGTAGACGACGTAATAGAGTACAAGTATACTCTTACCAACACGGGTAATGTGACCTTGTCAGGTCCATTCACAGTGGAAGACGACAAAATAGGAACCATTGCGGATCCTGCGAATACGTCCATACTGGCACCTAATGACGAGCTTGTCTTCACGGCTTCTTACACAGTAGTTGCGTCAGACTTGGCGAATGGTTCAGTCACCAATATTGCGACGGGTAAGGGGTATTTTGGAGAGGGAGTTGTGGAATCTGACCCTGACCAGGAGACTGCCGATGCAAGCTTTAATGAGATTTTGGCAGTGGATGACAATGCAGGTACCTTCCAGTACAGCACCGTTGCGCAGACATCTACGGTCAATGCCTTGACCAACGACAAGCTGAAAGGCGGTCCGGCTACGTCAGCCAATGTGGTACTTACGACGGTGACTCCGGATCCGACGGGAACTTTGACGGTAGACGGGGACGGTGTGATTACCATTGGGGCCAATGCACAGGCAGGAGATTATCAGTTGACCTACAGGATCACGGAAGTGGGCAATCCTTCAAATTTTGATGAGGCGGTGATTACGGTGACCGTGGAACCGTTGTTGGGTCTGATAGAGGTAGATGAATATTGTGAGCTGGATGCGCCATACTTGAGATGGTTGTTGTCGCCGGTGAACTTTGATCTTCAGGATTTGGCTCCGGGAGACGATACTCCGTTGACGATGACCTGGTATGACAAGGACGGCAATGTGATTATCAGCTATGACAACATCCCATTGGAAGGTTATATGCTGTTTCCTGGAGCGGATACGCTTCCTGGAGGGTATGGAAGTTCCTGGCCGGGATGGAGATACGAGAACATGCAGTGGGAGTCAGGACCGTTTAACTTCTATCAGGTAAGAGAGCCTGGGTCTTATGTGATTTTCCGATTGAATCCGGAAGTACAGGCCGAGGTGACTTATCCTGGAGCGACAGCTGAATGTAATCCGAATCCGAATCCTCCGATTGCAGAGGATGATGATATGACCGGAATTCCGGTATCCACCCAGCTTGGATATGACAACATTGTCAATGTGCTGAACAATGACCGCTTGCTGGACGGTACGACTCCTTTGAACACGACGTTGGTAACGATTACCGAGGTAAGCCAGTCTACTCCAGGTGCTTTGATATTGGACACTGCGACAGGATTGGTGAGCGTGGCACCGGGCTTGACTCCTGGGGTTTACACGTTGGAATATAGGATCTGCACCAACCCGAATCCGACAAACTGTGATACGGCGATTGTGACGGTATTGGTGGTTCAGCCTTCAGTTCAGATTGACAAGCAGGTGAAATCCAATGACGGAGTAGTGGGCGGATTCATCAGCTATGAGATTACGGTGACCAATGACGGGGATGTGGAACTTCAGAACGTAGAAGTTGCCGACAATCTGACAGGAGATACCTGGACGGTTCCGTCACTGGCTCCTCAGGCATCAGTGACTTTCGAGGCTCAGCTTGAGATTACCCAGGAAATGATCGAAGGGGTTTGTATGGAAAACGTGGCTACAGCTACCGTGTATCTGAATGGAGAAGACTCCGAACAGACAACGGTACTCACGGAAGCTTCCGATTCTGCCGAGGCATGCTTTGCCCAGAATCCGGATATTACGATAGAGAAGACAGCAGGAGTATCTACAGTGGATGCTGCTGGTCAGGTGATTACTTATACCCTGACGGTGACCAATACGGGCAATGTGACCTTGAACAATGTGACGGTAACCGATCCGTTGACTGGCTTGAACCAGAATATAGGATCTCTTAACCCGGGCATTAGTCAGGA
>NZ_QEIG01000011.1 GCF_014324365.1 Algoriphagus sp. AK58 | reverse complement strand
ACTCACTTGGGCAAAGGGTAGCCTGCTCAAAGGCAATTTTTAGGTGGTCCATTCAATTTACCGACTCCCGATACTCCTTGGGTGACATGCCCACCTGCTGCATGAAGGCGCGGGTGAAATTTTGCAGATAGGGGAGTTCAAATATCCTGCCTAACGATTTTTTTTGGATAAGCTTTCCTGAATTCAGAATTGTATCCAACGCCCCGGTTAGTGTCTTCACTAACCGGAATCGTCAAAGTAAAACCATCCTTTAAAGTCAAGTGAGTGGAGACACTCACTTGGGCAAAGGGCTTAGCAGATTAAGTGGTCTGTGAGACACTAACCACGGCGAATAGAACCATCTGCATATCTGTGACAATATTCCAGATCCACTTGATTTATAAAACCTTCTGTTTGATTTCTGTAAGGTGACTCTTACCGAAGCCCTTAACTTTGTTTCTTAAATTCAACCACTATGGCCACTTTCAATCTTACCATTAACGGAACCTCCAAGCAGGTCAATGTCGATCCAAGTACCCCCATGCTTTGGGTCCTACGCGATCACCTGGATTTAGTCGGAACCAAATTTGGTTGCGGTATCGCCCAATGCGGGGCCTGCACCATTCACCTCGATGGCAATGCAGTTCGCTCTTGTCAGCTCCCCGTTTCTGCAGCCGAAGGTGCTTCGATTACCACCATTGAAGGACTTTCAGAAAAAGGAGACCACCCGGTACAAAAAGCCTGGATGGAGCATGACGTGCCCCAGTGTGGCTATTGCCAAGCCGGTCAGATCATGACGGCGGCGGCTTTGCTTCAGCAAAATCCAAATCCAAGCGATGAGGAAATCGAAAACGCCATGAATGGTAATATCTGCCGCTGCGGAACTTACCTGAGAATCAAGGCTGCGGTGAAAACCGCTGCCCAAAACCTTTAATCCGAAAACCTATGACAACTTTAGATAAAAAATTGGACCGGAGGTCATTTTTGAAGGTCTCTGCCTTGGCGGGCGGAGGCATGATGCTCAGCTTCAGCTGGCTGGCTGGATGTAAGCCGACACCGGAGCAGGTTTTGGAAATGCCGAAGGAGTGGTTTGAGCTCAACAGCTACATCAAAATCGGGGAAAACGGAGCCGTAACGCTATTTTCTCCCAATCCTGAATTCGGTTCCAATGTCAAGACCTCCTTGCCGATGATCCTGGCTGACGAACTTGAGGTAGACTGGAAAATGGTGATGGTTGAGCAGGCGGATTTCTGGCCCCAGCGCTTCGAGCGACAGTTTACCGGTGCTACAGCAAGACAAATGTTGGTGAATGCCGCCGCCCAAACCTGGAAAGTACCCGCCTCAGAAATCAATACCATAGCAGGTGTTTTGGAACACAAAGCAAGCGGCAAAAAAGCGGGATATGGAGAAATGGCTTCCTTGGCAGCCACTTTGGAAGTACCCGAAGAAGTAAAACTCAAGGATCCGAAAGACTTTAAAATCATAGGAACCTCCAAGAAAAATGTGGACATCGAGAAGATAGTCTCTGGCAAACCCCTTTTCAGCATTGATCACAAAGTGGAAGGAATGAAGTACGCGGCGATCGTACATCCCCCTGCTTTTGGCATGAAGCTGAAGTCTTTTGACAAAAGTTCGGTGAGCAGCATGTCCGGAATTGTGGACGTCTTTTCCATCAATTTATTCAAAGACGATTATGGGCGAAACTTCTTTGACACAACCACTTTTCCGGAAATCGTAGCCATTGTAGGCAACTCCACTTGGGAGGTGATGCAAGCCAAGAAAAATCTCGCGGTAGGATGGGAAAATGCCCCTGAATCCAAGTTTGAAGTGGCAGGATTTGGTGGAAGACCAAGTACGAAAATGACAGTACCTGCCGGTTTGGAAAACACCAACCTCCACAAAGCGCGCATGAATGAGTTCATCAAAAAACCCGGCAATGTGGTCAGACGTGACGGGGATCCGGAGGCGATGTTTAAAAAAGCAGCCAAGATCATCGAGAAAACTTACACTGCACCCTTTTTGGCTCACAACACCATGGAACCGATGAACTGCTTTGCAGACGTCAAAGGGGATCGGGCGGTCATCTATGGACCTACCCAAGCGCCGGAGTTTATCATGAACACACTGTCCAGTAGCCTGGGTATCCCCAAAGAAAATATCCAAATCAATCTTTCCCGAATGGGTGGTGGGTTTGGCAGAAGAGCCTATAGCCATCACATGACTGAGGCGGCGTTGATTTCTCAAAAAATCCAGGCTCCTGTCAAAATGGTCTATACCCGAGAAGACGATATGACTTCGGGAGTGTACCGACCAACCTATTCAGCGACCTATCGGGCAGCCTTGGATGAAAACAATAACCTGCTAGCCCTACATGTGAAGGCCGGCGGTATTCCGGAAACTCCCCTCCACGCCAACCGATTCCCTGCCGGGGCGATTGACCATTACCTGGCGGAATCTTGGCAGGTCGAATCCAATATCACCATTGGGGCATTCCGTGCACCTCGCTCCAATTTTATCGCCGCGGCCGAACAGAGCTTCTTAGACGAATTGGCCGAATTGATGGGCAAAGACCCGATTGAGTTCAGACTCGAATTGCTCAAGCGTGCAGAAACCAACCCGGTAGGAGAAAACAATGACTACGATGCGAAGCGCTATGCGGGCGTTCTCGAACTGGTACGCGACAAATCCAAGTGGAATACTCCAGCGGCAGGGGTTCATCGTGGCGTATCGGCCTATTTCTGCCACAATTCTTATGTCGCAGAGGTAGTGGACATCAAGATTGTAGATTCGAAACCGGTGGTAGAAAAGGTCTATGCAGCAGTGGACTGTGGTCTAGTGATCAATCCGGATGCAGCCACCAATATGGGGGAAGGAGCCATCATCGACGGAATCGGCAATGCTTTTTTTGGTGAATTGACCTTCGAAAATGGAGTGCCCTCGAAGACCAACTTTGACAAGTACCGCATGATCCGCCAAAAGGAAACACCAAAGTCCATTGAAGTACATTTTGTGGACAGCAAGGAAGATCCAACCGGATTGGGCGAACCTTTCTTCCCTCCTGTCTTTGCAGCCTTGGCCAATTCCCTATATAAAGCAACCGGGAAGCGCTATTACGAGCAGCCTTTTGCGCCGCAACTGGAGATGCAGAATCTGAAGATGTGATTAATTGAATATAGTGGTCTGTGGAGACACAGACCACGGCGGAAGAGTTAACCTTTGAAGTTTCCAAAAATTTCGAAGGTTTAACCAAGGATAAATAAAACCAAAACAGCCCAAGGAGTCCTCCTTGGGCTGTTTTTCATTATAAAAACCAAAACCCTTCGGGATGCTACCCTAATGGATTTCTATGGTTTAAAATTTTCCATTTTTAGCAAATCACACCATCTTGATAAAGTGCGAAGACACCAACTTCCAGCCATTTTCACGCTCCACCCACACATCGATGAAGTTGAGTTTTTCGGAAAGCTCTTCCCCTTGAAGGTTAATGGTGAACAAACCTTCTCCATGAACCACCGAGGTAGTTCCATAGGATCTGGAGATACATTTTTTGAGGTCTAAGGCTAAGAAGACAGTTTTCTTGGACTTTAATCTTTCCAGGAGTTCCGGTTTGGTTTCTACTTTTCCGTTAGGGTAAAACATGAGTCCTTTTTCGTCAAAAAGAGCGGAAAAGGTCTCTAAATCTCCTTCCATCAAACTGGAAAATTTTTCTTCAGATAGGGAAATGGAATTGGATTCTGGCATGAGAGTCTCCATGGGCATTGATTAAGGGGTGATATTAAGCAGTTTGGGTGTGATAATTTATATTAACCATTAGTGTGCCAAATCATTTGAAACTAATTGTAAAGCAACAGCATAGAAGTAATTAGTTTTAGAAAGAATTTTGATTGAACCCAAAATGGCAGACAGTTTTTTGGCGGATAAGCCACTACAGGTAAAATGGGAAGGCATCTCACCCAAAAATCAAATTGGCTTCATTTTAGAGAGTTTCTTACTTTCCTTAATTGTTGCTAAATAAAATCCGGATCAGAGTTTTCATCTATCAATTCTGAATCTAAAGCACTAACCCATCGTTACCAATACATGAGCAAACAGACATAAAATGAAAAAGACGATACTGATTTTTACAGGAATTTTGATTTTGCTTATGGGTTTGGCGCTTGCGATTCCCGTTTTATTCAAAGACCAAATCGTGGCAAGGATTGAAAAAGAGATCAATCAATCGCTTAATGCCCGGGTACTTTTTGATCCTGAACAGATCTCTCTGAGCATCTTCCGTCACTTCCCCAAAGTAAGCGCCGGCCTTGGAGGCTTTGGAATTGTAGGTATAGATCAGTTCGAATCCGACACGCTGATTCATGGGGACCGCTTGGATCTGACTTTCAATTTGAAATCAGTGCTTTTTGACAAAACTCCCACACTCACGGGACTTTACTTTAACGGAGGAGATGTCTACGTCAAAGTGTTGGAAGACGGGTCAGCAAATTATGACATCCTCAAGGAATCCGAACCTTCGGTTGGGGAAGAGGAAAGCCAGTTTAAAGTGGAAATCCAGGAAATCGAAGTCAGCAACCTAAATCTGATCTATGAAGACCGGCCTCTCCAATTTTTGCTGGCAATGGGAGGCATCGAAGCCAGGGGAAGTGGAGCTTTTACCCAGGAAATTTATGACCTGCCGATAAGGTTATCCTCCACCATCGCCGACATGAGCTATGAAGGCATTCATTACCTCAACAATAAGCGGTTTACCGGTGAAACCCTCCTGAAGGTGGATATGAATCAAATGAAATTCGCCTTCGAAAAGGGACAGTTTGCTTTGAATGATTTTCTCTTTGATTTGGGAGGATTTGTGGCCCTTCCAGAAGAAGGCATTGAGCTGGATTTGAATTTCAAAAGTCCACAAACTGATTTCAAACAACTTCTCTCTTTGGTACCAGGCATGTACCGGGAAGATTTTTCCGAGATCAATACCTCCGGAACCATGGCTTTCGAAGGCTTTGTCAAAGGGATGTACACTGATACAGCCATTCCGGCATTTGACATTAAGTTGGAAGTAAAAGACGGAATGTTTCAATACCCCGACTTACCCATGCCTGTGAATGAAATTAACCTTCAGTTTCAGGCGAAAAATGAAACTCCTCAACTAGAAAACACCCGTATAGAAATACCCGTCTTCTCCATGAAAGTGGGGTCTAATCCGATTTCAGGGCGGCTCTTGGTAGAAAATCTCCGGGATTATCCCATGGAAGGCAACTTGAACGGAAGGCTTAACCTCAAAGAGCTGACCTCTGTATTTCCGGTTCAAGACACTGAGCTTTCCGGATTGCTTGATCTACAGGCTACCGCCAAAGGCAAATACAATCAAGACAGCAAGGCGCTTCCCGCCATACAGGCAAATTTTAGCCTGACTGATGGATATATAAAAAACACGGGCTATCCCGTACCGCTGGAACAAATTCAAGCCAAAGCCAACATCCAAAGTACCAATGGCAGCATGGATGATTTTCTACTGGAGATAAGTTCATTTGGCTTTGTGCTCGAAGATGAAAAAATATCCGGCAATCTGAGCATTCGAGATTTTGACAAACTTAACTGGAATGGAGCGGTCAGCGGCGCAGTGGATCTGGAAAAGCTCACGTCCATATTTCCCATGGAAGGCACCACGCTTTCCGGAAAAATTCAGGCCGATCTTGCCAGCTCGGGTTCCTATGCCGATGTGGAAGCCAAGCGCTATGAAAAGGTTCAAGCCAGCGGAAATATGGCTGTCCGGGATCTTTTCTATAGATCCACCGAGTACCCTCAGGGAGTAAAAATCGAAGAGGCGCAATTGGAATTCAGTCCTCAGCGTGCCAGCCTTTCCAAAATCAGATCCCAACTTGGGAAAAGTCCCTTGGAAGCTGAAGGCTACCTGTCAGGATACATGGATTACCTGCTTTCCGAGACCGGGATTCTTAAAGGTCAACTCAGTTTGACCAGCTCAAAATTTGATGTGAACGAATGGATGAGCCAAACCTCCACTCCTTCAGAAGACGGAAAACTGGAAGTAATACAGCTTCCTGCCAATCTGGACTTTGCTATGCGTGTAGCGGCAGGAGAAGTACTCTACGATAACCTTTCCCTCAAAGAAGTACGCGGTAATTTGATACTCAGGGAAGGCGTGCTCCAATTTTCCGATGCCGGCATGCAAGTCTTGGATGGCAGGATTCGCCTAAATGGAAGCTATGACCCAAGAAACCTGGCCACGCCGGCTTTTGACCTAAGTCTGGATATTTCGGAACTGAGCATTGCCAAAGCCTTCCAAAGCCTTACCACCGTACAAGCCTTTGCCCCGATTGCCAAGGACATCACCGGCGCAGTAAACACATCCATCAGTTTCTCAGGATTGTTGGGACAGGATATGATGCCGCTATTGCCCTCTTTGGATATTCACGGTATTCTGAAAGTCACCGAGGCGGCTTTGAGAAACAGCCCCATTCTCCAAGGAGTCACGAGTCTGACAGGACTAAAAGACGGGAACACTCTTTCTCTCCGAAATCTAAGTATACCCGTAGATATCGAAAACGGACGGATGGAAATCAAACCTTTTGATCTGAAGCTTTGGGACTATCAGACCACCATTCAGGGAAGTGCGGGATTTGACGGATCGATGAACTACCTGCTCAATATGCAGGTACCTGCAGGCAAATTTGGTACTCAAGCAAACACACTTTTGGCCAATATTTCCGGTACCCAGGCCAATGAGTCGACGTTGATTCCGGTCTCTATCAACCTTAGCGGGAGCTACAACCAGCCCAAAATCTCCCTTGCCGGAGGGAACAGCATCGAAGCATTGCTGACCAATGCCCTGAAGTCCAGAGTTGACTCGGAAAAACAAAACTTGCAGGCAAAAGCAACTCAGGAATTCCAAGCGATTCAGGATAGCCTCAAACAGGAACTTAAGCTCAAAGCCGATCTGGCCCAAGACAGTTTGAAAAAGGAGCTCGAGAAAAAAGGAATCCAGACCAAGGATAAGGCAGTAGAAGAAGCGAAAACACTTCTTAAAGGACTTTTAGTAAAGCCCAAACCTAAACCCGATACCACCAAGACCAATAATCTCTAGAATTATCCAATTCCGAGAGATTTCCAAAAAAAGACCTTAGGCATTTTACCTGAGGTCTTTACTTTTTATACCCTTTCAAAAAAACGCTCGGCGATTTTTAAGGGGCGAAAAGTCAACCTGTTTTTGACTTTCAGGGCCCTGCTTCTCTTGGCGATGTCTTTCAACGATTTGAGTACCTCCAGTGTATGATCTCCTTTGTTGATCATGATGCATTCGGCCATGGCTGCCCGTCCTGCATCCGTAATTTCTGCACGTGAAGCGATTCCGGATTTATGCAGGTTTTCCAGTACTTGGGTAGCCCAGATCACCGGCACATGGGCGGCCTCGCAAAGCCAGGATATTTCCTCCTGAATCTCTACCAAGCGCTCAAAACCGATCTCCACAGCCAAATCACCCCGGGCAATCATCACTCCAAAATCCTGCTCTTTCATCCCTTCCAACAGGAGCTCAGGTAATCGGACGACTGCTTCCTGGGTTTCGATTTTGAGAATCACAGGAGGGATGCTCGAGGTGTACGTCCTCATTTCATCCCGGAGCTCTGTCAGATCTTCAGGCTTTCTGACAAAAGAAAAACCAACCGTATCGGCATATTTACAGACAAAGGGCAGGCAGGACTTATCAAATCGCGTCAAAGAAGGCACTGCCAACTCAGAATCCGGAAAATTGATTCCTTTTTCTGCTTTGATCATGGGCTTTTTGGAGGAAATCCGCTCCACTTTGAGCGCCACGCCCTTGTCAGTGACTTTATCCACACGTCCCAAAATCAATCCATCATCAATAAACACCCGCTCACCGACCCTGAGGGTCTGCACCACTCCGGGTTCATTGGGACTGATGACTACCTGCTTGGAAGAAAACCCCTTTCCCCGTTCACTAAGCCAAATTTTATCCCCTTTTTTGATTTCCGCTTTTCCTTCTTCTTTTCCTTTTTTCAGAAGTACAGTCCGGATTTTGGGACCTGCCAGGTCAATATGAATCTTGCAAGGCAGGCCTGTTTTTTTACTGGCTTCGCCAATTTTCTCGATCATCTTGAGCCAAACGGATTCATCATCATGGGCACAGTTGATACGGGCCACCCCCATTCCGTTTTTAAGCAGGGCTTCCATCTGATTTTTCTCTTCCAAGAAAGAGGCATCCATGGTGACCATCACGGAGGAAGGCCAAGTCTCACGGGGAGCTCCAAAAAGTCTATGACTCCGCTCTTCCATCTTTTGCAAACCGTAATCCATCGTACAAACGGCCGGATGAAGGATTTTTACCCCAAGACGTTCCATGGTTACCTGAATTTGCCGATGCGTGTGGCTCTCGCAACTTGCCAAAGAGGACAATCCATAGACATGCAACTGATGCTGCAATTCCTGAATATCCGTTTTCCTCAAAATGAGGTACTGGAGAAAGTTGAGCGCTGACTCCCTGTTTTCTGCTGGCAGACGGCTTAACAAATCTCTAAACTGCCCTTCCACTTGGATCATTTCAGCATCCAAATGAAGAAGTTGCTTTTTTATTTCGGTCCTAATGGAATCCATCATCGGGCATTTTGGGAGGTGTAATTTCCCATTTCTTAGTCAATTAAACACTCCCTCATTCCTAATTTTTGATGATTCCAAAAACAAATTCCTCTCATCATCAATGCTTTTGGATACTTCCATTTTTTTCTAAGAATAGGTTGAAGCGTTTTCCGATTGAAGATCGTCATGGTTTTGAATTTTAAAACTAAATCCAACACATATGATTATTTCCAAAAATTCCCTGTTCAGAAAGGGTTTGATTGGCGCTTTGATCCTCTTGGGAGGTTCTTTTCTCACCGGTTGTCTCAATGACTTTGATGCTCCACAGCTGCCTCCTGCTGCCTATGTTTCTATATTCCAGGGGTCGCCTGATGCTCCGGCATTGGACATTTTTGCCAACTCCAACCGGGTGACTTCCACACCGCTTCAGTACTCCGAAGTATTGGCGTACAGTGCCTTTTATCCCGGTGAAAGAAATTTCCGAATCGCTCCTTTCAATTCGGCCACTTCATTGGTGGAAAAACAATTCAAATTGGCAGCCGATTCGGTTTACTCCATGTTTGTAGTCAATCAAGCTCCTGCGATCGATGCCCTTATTGTAAAGGATGTGTGGACCGAGCCTGCCACCAACAAAATCCAACTTAGGGTAGTGAATCTTTCTCCGGACGCAGGTCCGATCAATGTTTCTGTTGGGGGTACTGCTGGAAACCTTTTTACCGGATTGAGCTTCAAAGGTGTCTCTGAATTTAAAGAATTACAGTCCGGCAATATGACCTTCACTGTCTTAGACCAATCAGGAGGGGCGCCATTGCTCACCTCCGGCAGTCTGGAACTCAAAGGCAGAAGAGTCTATACGCTCATTGTCCGCGGCTTAAAAAGTGTGAATAGTGGTGACAAAAAGCTGGATCTTCAGCTGATCACCAACTACATCTATTTCTAAGGATTTGCCTCAATTTTTTAGACTATCTGATTCCCGAAGCCTGGGGTGGGCTTCGGGATTTTTTTTGACCCTAACTTTACCAAAGTTTAACACTTTGGTAAAGTTTTAATTTGCCTTCCCTTTGCGACATTCCCGACTTTGCAGTTAGAAAAATTGGGATTTAAAAAAGAGAGATTACGGTAATTTACCCAAAAAGCAGGATTGTAGTCACCATGAGCACTTGAGAGACGAGAATTTCGAAATTGAAGGATCCTCGACTCCGCTCGGACTGACACCCTTTTCGCTTCTAAAATAAATCTGTCATTGGTAGAAAATAAAGCTTTAAAACTTCTTTTGAATCTAGTTAACCTGAGTCCCTTCAACTTTGGAAAAGTATTGTCACAAAAAAACCACCCCAGATCACTCCGGGGTGGCTCGTTGGTTTGGTTTTCAAAAGGATCCTTATTTTTTGATTGCTCCAAAGTTGACTTTGAAAGCAGCCCCTACTACACCCGGGTTTTGGCCTATACCGGATATGTCTTGAATGGGGTAATTGTAGAAAGGCATTACCAAGTAGCTGGTCTTTCGGGACTCATACACCCGGATATTTACCCCCAGATTGGCTGTAGCCAAAGGGAAAAACCGCTGGGAAGGCACATTCAGGTCGGATGTTTGGGAAAGTTGCTCTGTTTTTAGGGTAAATGCGTTGGAAGAACTGTTCAGCGCATCCGCAACATACACTTGGCGAGTAAAAGACACCACCTGCTCGGCCTGCTGATTGAAGGTGATCAGGTTGGAAAAACCAGCTTGAAGGGAAATGGAATTATCCCTGGTCACCGGATAGCGCACATAAAGCGGAATATCTACCTGCACCTGCTGTACCTGCTGAGTCTCTTTGACGGCAGATGAAAATCCTGCTACCTGAGCATAGTCTTGACTCTGGCTGGATTGGTTGAGGTAATTTATACCGAGCCCCGATCCAAGGGATAGCTTCTCTCCAACTTTCAAATCATAATTTACCCCCAAACCCAAACTGGAACCGGAGGTGGCAATGTTATTTTGGGTGCTGTTTCCAAATCCCGGCCCAAAGCCCAAAATCAAAGAGGAATAAGTTTCTTCCTCGGTCACCTCCTCTTTCATCTCTTCCCCGATTTGTGCCAAAAGCTTGGCCTTAGCCTCTTCTTCGGTCATTGCTGGCGCAACAGTCTTCTCCTCCTGAGGCTCAGGTTTTTGCTCCACCTGTGCCAAAGATCCAACCAAAGCAGTTGGATTTTCCGGTTGGGATAGCTGATTTTCTCCTAGCTTGCTGGCTGGTTCTTCAGCATTAGCCAACACCAATTCCTGCTTTGGATTCGAGCTAGTTACCCGACTGCTTTGGACTTTTTCAGTCAGCTGAGAAAGCGTTTTTCCTTGGGAATCCGCCAGCAGATCCCCGGATTTACCTTCTGAAGCAGGAGCAATCCCCAAAGTCTGTTCCTTGACTTCCTCGGATTGAGAAATGGCTTCAGGCAACTTTTGGGTGACTTCTGCAACATCCTTCAGGTCACCTGAAGGATCACCTGAGGAAGAAAACCACAGGTTTCCTACCAGAAAAAGCGCTGCCAGAGAGGCTGCTATCCCACTGATCCAATAAAACATGGGAGAAATTCCCCCAGCTTTTCTTCTTTTCTCGAAAGCCTCCCAGGCTCCCGGTTCGTAAGGAAGAGGGCTGTCCTCCTGCTGCTTTCGCAGAGATTCAGCCAGACGTTTGCTCCAATTATCTTCCTGCATATTCTTTGAAATGAATGTGTATCAACTGACGGAGCTTGTTTTTAGCCCTTGTCAGATAAACTCTCGAGGAGCTCTCGGTGATTTCCAGCCGTTCGGCAACCTCTTTATGACTGTAACCCTCCACCTCGTAGAGGTTAAATACCAGCTGATGATCTTCAGGCAGCTGGTAAAGCAGTTTCAAAATCTCCTCATACGCCAACTGATCAGGGGCGTATTCGGCATCGAAGACCGGAGTTTCCCCGGTGGCTTCCTCATGATTTTGAAACTTTCGATGTCGGCGATAATAATCAATGGCGGTATTGACAGTGATTCTTCTCAGCCAAGGCTTGACGGAAGGGGTATCTTCCAGCTTTTTGACTGAATCGAAAAACTTTAAAAATGCGTCATGGGTGATTTCCTGTGCCAAATCCCTGCTTTTGGAATAAGACATACTGATCCCCATGACATAGCCATAGTATTTTTTGAAAAAAAACTCTTCGTGCTTCCTTGACCGACGTTTGCAACCGTCGATCAACTCTTCGTCAGATAGGGTCAACGCTAAGGTGTATTATTCAGAACTGAATTTTTACTTTGGATTTAAGGAAAAGCCGCTTTGGCCAAGCTTCGCAATTCAGCATGCTTCTCTCTAATCAAGTTTAAAACGGATAGAATTAAAGATACGCTACAAGTGCATAAAAAATTAACTCGGATCCACATCCACCATCCACCTCACGGATCGGAATTCGGGAACGGATTGGAGCTCTTCGATGATTTTTGCCAGACTTTCTTTGAAGACGGCTTGGGTATTTCCCTGCTTATCGAGCTTAATCAATGACTCAAACTGGTATTGGTTTTTGATTCGGGCGATGATTCCTTTTTCGGGTCCCAGGACGATCTTTTTCACGGCGATATTCGCCATCTGATGATGCAGCGCATGGGCGGCTTTCTGGGCTATCTTGGCGTCTGCATGACGGGTAGTGATTTTGACCAGCTTGACAAAGGGTGGGTAATAGTATTTTTTCCGATCGATCATCTCCTGTCGGAAAAACTCAAAATAATCGCCCCTGATCACTTTCTCAAAAAGATCATTTTCAGGATTTCGGGTTTGGATGACCACCTGCCCTTGGATGTCTCTTCGTCCTGCGCGACCGGCTACTTGGGTAATCTGCTGATAAGCCCTTTCCCCTGCCCTGAAATCCGGGAAGTTCAAAATCCGGTCACCATCCCAAATCCCCACCACGGTCACTTTGCCAAAGTCCAGTCCTTTGGTAATCATCTGCGTACCCACCAAAATGTCAATCTGGCCTGCGGCAAACTCATCCAACAAGCGCTGATAGCCATACTTGTTGCGTGTAGTATCCAAATCCATCCGACCCAATCGGGCTTCGGGAAAAAGCAAACTCAAAGACTCTTCGATCCGCTCGGTACCCATGCCTTGAGTGGTAAGCTGAGAACTCCCACAAGCCGGACAGGCTTGGGGAATCTTTTCTTTGTAGCCGCAGTAATGGCAGCGCAGCTCTTCGGCAAACTGATGGTAGGTCAAACTCACATCACACTGCACACACTGCCCGGTCCAGCTGCAATCCTCGCACTGTACATAAGGCGAGTAACCACGACGGTTTTGGAAAATGATTACCTGCTGCTGGTTTTCCAGCGCATGTTGAATTTTCTCCCTGAGCAGTCGAGTCGAGTCTAATTTGAGCAGGTTCTTTTTCCGATCTGCGGAAATATGGGCTAAATGATATTCCGGCAAACTGGCATCTCCAAAGCGATGCGTGATTTCCACGTAACCGTATTTGCCTTGGGTGGCATTGAAGTAGGATTCAAAGGATGGGGTTGCAGAACCCAACAGTGTCCTGGCCTGATGAAAATAAGCCAACATAATGGCCGCATCCCGGGCATGGAAGCGCGGTGCCGGATCAAACTGCTTGAAGCTCGGTTCGTGCTCCTCATCCACGATCACCAAACCCAAACTGTCGAAAGGAAGGAAAATTGAAGAACGCACGCCCACCACAAAGGAAAACCGTCCGCTGAGCACCCCATTCCAGACTTCCACCCGCTCATTGTCGGAGTATTTGGAATGGTACACACCCATCTGTGAACCAAAAACCTGCTTCAGCCTTCCCACGATTTGGGTGGTAAGGGCGATTTCCGGCAAAAGCAAAAGTACCTGCGAACCGCTTTCCAAGACTTCCTGAATCAGCTTGATGTAGATTTCGGTTTTGCCTGATCCTGTCACTCCGTGCAAAAGCACGGTTTGTTTGGCCTCAAAGTGGGTTTTGATTTCTTCGAAAGCAGCCTGCTGGGTTGAAGAAAGTGGGGAAGCTTCCCGCTCGGCGGCCTCCTCTTCGATGCGATTGACCACGTGCTTGAAGGTCTCAAACACTCCGTTTTTGATCAGGGTCTTGAGCGAACTTTCAGAGTCTCCTTCTTCAAGGAGTGTGGCTTTATCTACCCCTTTTTCATTGAGTTGGGGTCGCTGAAAAACAGGAACATCCCGAAGAAATTTCAACAGAATGGATTCCTGTTTCGGCTTTCCTTGGACTGCTTCAAACACCGCTTCCAGGGCAGCTTTGCTAGCCACAATGTTGGGATGAAGGCGAACCCTCGTTTCTACTTTCGGAGTGTACTTTTCCTGTACTTTTTCAAAAATCAGGATGGCTTCCTTGGCCACCAAACTTTTCAGAATAGGGTGAATGGTCTTCACTCCTAAAATCTGCTCGCAATCCTCATAACTGAGTTCGTCTTTTTTCTCCAGTGCTTCCAGGATTTTCTCTTCCCGTACATCGAGAGGATACTTGCTCATTTCCGCATCAAAATTGGGATTGAGCTGAATTTTACTTTCCGAAGATAGTCTTAAACCCGAAGGAAAAGCGGCAAACATCACCTCCCCGATATGGCAAAAATAGTACTCTGCCATCCACACCCAAAAACGAATTTGGAGTGGATTCACACTTGGCTGATGATCCAAGATATCCAGGATCGGCTTGGCTTCATAGGCCTGAGGGGGCTTATTGTGCACCTTGCCAATGATACCGGTGAGCACTTTTTTCTTCCCAAACTGCACAATCACCCTCAGTCCGATCTGAATCTGGGGCTGGAGATTTTTGGGGATTTTATAAGTAAACATCCGCGGAATCGGCACGGGTAGGATGATATCCGCGAAGTTGTTTCCGCTGGATTTGTCCAAAAAATCATGGTCCGCAAACAGAGATTCCACTAAATCAGGATAAATGAGGGAGTTGAGCCAAAGCTTCTTCCACCGAACCTACCGGCCTGCGGCAAGCGCGATCGAAGCAGACGTAAATTAAGGCATTTCCTGTCGGATCGGCGGTTTTTCCCAAAAGAATCGGGACGTTTTCTGTCGGAGTTTCGGACCAAGCCAGGACCAGATTGGGTGAAAATCGCTGCTGAAGTTCCATGGCTTTTGCTTTTGCACCCTTCCCGACGATGGCGATTTCGGCAGTGGGCACAAAACTTTCCAGATAGAAATTGGCCCAATTACAAAGGAACCCAGGTTCTTTGAGTATCAGTTCCTTCATTCCTCCCAGCATTTTTTGGGCGATTTGGCCATACTTTTCTTCGTACGTCAAAAGGGAAAGTCGATGAAATGCCCGGGCCAAAATCGAATTGGAAGCCGGAATCACATTGTCAAAGAGTTCCTTTTTGTTGGCAATCAGCTTTTCGGCTTTAGGATTATTGAAGAAGAAAAAGCCATCACTCTCATCGTAAAACTGATCCAGACAGAAATCCGCAAACCGCTGGGCCACTTCCAATAACTCCCTCTCACCACTGGCCTCAAAAGCCATCAGGTTGGCTTTGATCAAGGCGGCATAATCTTCCAAAAATGCCGGGGTATAAGCTTGACCGTTTTTGTAGGAGCGATGCAAAATGCAATTTACCACCATTTTTTCCTGAACAAACCGGAGGTTTGCCAAGGCTAACTCCAATAAACCCGAATCTCCCGTAGCATAAAATGCCTGAATCAAACCCGCATCGAGAAGACCGTTCCAACCCGCCAGGATTTTATCGTCCTTCCCTGGAAATATCCGCTGATTCCGTACTTCCAGGAGCTTGGATTTAACTATCCTAAGCTTCTCCTTCAACTCGTTTTCCTCCATCCCAAACTCAGCAGCAATCTCTTCATAAGACCGGGTTTGAAAAAGAATATTCACCCCATCTTCCCAGTTGCCGTTGGGCTTGAGGTTATAGAGTTTGCTCAGCCAAGGGAGCTCTTCGGCGACCAAAGATTGCAATTCGGAATAAGTCCAGGTGTAAAATTTCCCCTCCACCCCTTCACTGTCGGCATCTTGGGCGGAATGAAAACCGCCTTCTTCCTGAAGCATTTCGGCTTTCAGCCATTCGTTGGTTTCGGTTACTTTTTCGAGAAAAAAGGCATCTCCGCTGGCTTGGTACGCTTTGGCATAGAGCTCGAGCAGTTGTCCATTGTCGTAGCCCATTTTCTCAAAATGCGGAGCAAACCATTCTCCGTCGACTGAATAGCGAGCAAAACCTCCACGCAGGTGATCGTAGATGCCTCCCATTCCGATTTTTTTCAGGGTGAAAAAGACCTTTTCCTTGAGGGATTCATTTTTTGAAAGAACCGCATAGTCCAAGACAAACAGCCAAATCGCCGGCATGGGGAATTTTGGAATGCGGTTCATGCCTCCCCACTCGGGATCAAACTGGGAAGAAAGCTTGGTAATGATCTCCACCAATTCGTCCAGATCGAGCTCAGATTCACCTGCTGAAATCCCGTATTTCTCCGTTTCTTTCCGACTGAGACTTCTCCCAAAGCCCTCTGCACTCTCGGCCAACTGATCCTCATGCTTGGCAAAGGCATCGGCGATGTTGGCGAGGAGTTGTTTCCACTTCAGATTGGGAAAATAGGTACCTCCGTAAAATGGCTTTTGGTTGGGCATCAGGAAGACATTAAGTGGCCAGCCTCCGTGAATCCCCATCGCCTGCACGGCATCCATGTAGATGTTGTCGATATCGGGACGCTCTTCTCGATCAATCTTGATGCAGACAAAGTGCTCGTTCATCAAGTCGGCCGTCACGGGATCCTCAAAACTCTCCCGCTCCATCACGTGACACCAATGGCAAGCCGAATACCCGATCGAAACCAAAATCGGCTTGTTTTCCACTTCAGCTTTTCGCAGCGCCTCAGGGCCCCAAGGATACCAATCCACGGGATTGTGCGCATGCTGGAGAAGATAGGGACTTTGGGAATGGATGAGGCGGTTCATGGGTGAGAGGTATGGGAGTTAGGGAGCTTGGAGGTTGTCGAGTTGTCAGCTTCGCGTTGTCGAGTTATCTGGTTGTCAAGTTATCGGGTTGTGGGGATTGTTTAAGTTGTCCAGTTATCACTTCGCGTTGTCGATGTTACCAGGACACCTAAGTTTCAAGTCTTGTGTATTTTCTTCAATCTGAAGTCTAGCGTCTTGTGTCTTGATTCTTGCATCTATCGTTTAATTCGACTCTCCACTTCAGCAAGTTCCCTTGAAAAATCAAATTCTTTATTCAATCGTTCCACCTTGACGAGTAAGTTTTGGAGAAATTTTCGGTGGGCTTCGGTGTCGGGATTGAATTGGCGATGGGTGAGCTCAGCTAGGACTTTTTGGATTTCGGATACTTTTTCGCGGGTAGACACTGGGAAAATAGCCTGTTGCCACTTTTGCCAGATATAGTCTTCTGCCTCTTCGGAAGGATGAATCAGGTCAGACTTGTAGAAGCGGTAATCCCGGAGCTCGTCCATGATGATTTCATAAGCTGGAAAGTAGCTAACCGAACTGATTCTCTGCTCCAGATTGGCGCAAAGCACGCGCAGGAGGCTTTTGCTTAACTGGTTTTCAGCTACTCCATCTTTGATATGTCGCACCGGACTGAGGGTAAGGATAATTTTCAGATTGGGAAAAGCACGGGAGAAATTATCGAGCACAGACCAAAGTCCCATTTCCATTTCTTCCAAGCTCAACAGCCTTTTCTCAAACATTTTTTGTGGCTGCTTGTGGCAATTGGCAACCCGCCCGAAAGTCTCATGCACATAAATCCAGGCCGTACCCAAGGTCAGAATCAAGTGCGTTCCCTGTTCGAGGTAAGATCGGGTCAGCCTAAGCTTTTGAGAATAAATTTCGGTGAGTTCTTCGGGAGACTTACCTGCTATATCCGAATGGGTAGAATAGTGAAGAAATAGCCCGTCTCGTTCCAACATCCCTTCCTGATCCAATGGATCCTGAAATAAGGCATGATCCAGCAAATCAGCCAGATTGAGGGGATGAAAGAGTGTGCCGAAGGGATTGACTAAGACGTCAAACTTGGCGTTTTTCATCTTTTGCCCGATCGTCTGTGCAAAGCAGGAGCCCATGCTGAGGATTTTACTCCGATGAGAGATGGGAAAAGGCGATTCGTGAATGGGAAAGTCAATGGACCAGCGCATGAGGTGAAGTTAAAATGAAAAGGTTAGCTGCAAAAAACCAAAACCAACGGTTTGCGATTTAAAGCTCCAAAATCTTATCGGTTTTCTCCGCAATATTCAATACACAACGCTTTTAAAATCATATAATTCCCAGCTCTAGACACATCCTTTTCACCTGCCTATCGCTGAAGCCGTATTCAGGAAGCTGTTTTTGAAATTCCCGGAAAATCAAGCTAAAATCCATGGCTTGGAAGGAGATATTGATCTGCTTGAGTGTCTCTTTGGGCTTCCCCTCATAATCCCCAATGGGCATCATATCTCTCCAAGCATTTACCGCAGGGAGTATAAAAGGGAATCGCTCTATGAATTTTTGAGCAATTTGAGTGGCCTCCAACACCTCCTCTTTTTGAAAATGAGTCCATAATTCGCCTAATACTTCTCTTTCGCGTGGAGAAAGAGAATGAGCTTTATGATAAAATGCATTTTCCAATTCCTTAGGAGGTAGGGTGGAAAAATGATAGGGAGAATCCGGATAAGGAAGCACCAAAAACACCTCTGAAGGATGGGTTTTGAGATAGTTCAATACAAACCAAAGATTGACCTGACAAAACAGATCCTCTTCAAACCAGCAATAAATTTGGTCTTCAGATGTAATTGATTTGATTTTCAGAATCTCATCTCTTACCTGTGTTTGGTAAATCACTTGCTGTTGATCAGGGTAAGTTGCCGATAGATAGTCTTCTCTATTTTTCCAGAATTCTTCTCCTGTATTGGCATTCACAGGCCCTTCGATCAGACATTCTCTAAAAACAATCCGCTCTCCCGGGATAGCATCAGGAAGTTTGAAAGCTAACTCGTCTCCGTTTAGAATATGATAGATCATGCAGTTGGATACTTGGTTTTCATGAATTGGTAGGATTGTTTGATGAGTTCACGGAGGACCGTTTCATTCACATCCGAAAGCTTGTTAATGTAGACGCAGGAAGCCCCTGTCTTGTGTTTGCCGAGTTGAGCAAAAAGGTCCTCAAACTTGGTTTCCATGCATCCCATGAGGTAAAGCGAAAGCGCGGCCTTTCGGGGAGCAAATCCGGCGATGAGGAATTCGCCTTTTCTTCCGCTTTCGTAGTGGTACTTATATTTCCCAAAACCCACAATCGAATCTCCCCACATCACCGCTTTTTCTCCGGTCACTTCTTCCATGATTCTTTTCAACTTGAACGCATCTTCCTTCATTTTTGGGGATGGAGTGGCTTCAAGAAAAGCATCTACTGAAGCGTTTGTGGGTTGGGTTTTATTATCAGCCATGGTCAGTATTGATAAAGTTCGATAGGCAAGTCATCCGGATCTGAGAAAAAGGTGAATTTCTTTCCTGTATACTCATCCACCCGGATAGGTTCGGCCAGAATTCCCAAGTTAGCCAAAGTTTGTGCTTCCTTTTGGATATCCTCTACGGCAAAAGCCAAATGCCGGAGGCCACAGGCTTCCGGTCGGGAGACTCTTTGGGGTGGATTTGGGAAAGAAAAGAGTTCGATCAGATAGGTTCCATTAAGCGCCAAGTCCAACTTGTACGATTGCCTTTCGGCACGATATACTTCCTGAATCGGTTGGAATCCGAGGATTTCAGTGTAAAAGTTTTTGGATCGCTCATAGTCCGAGCAAATGATGGCGATGTGGTGGAGTGCAGAAAGTTGAAGCATTTGGGGTACTGGAAAAGAGGAAATCTAAGTTAAAAATCTTGGCTCTACTTAGATCCTTGAAAGAATAAAAAGACCTGTAAACTCTCATGAGTAAAATTTCATCTTAGTCTGTCCAGATTGAAGTTCCAAATTGGGCAATTCCCCCATGAAGAGGGAATCGCATCAAATTGATCTTCAATCCTAAAACCAAAAATTTGCCTTATTTTGTAATATTCTTCAACAAAAAAGCCATCCAGAAATTCTGAATGGCTTTTAGTAAGAGTTGAAGGGTTGATTATTTGGTAATTGTAATCGTTTCGGTTTCTATCTTTTTACCGTCTACAATCTTGATTTCTTTCTTCACTTCCTTCTTGATCACGTCTGCATCAGCTACCGCAGAATGGTCTTTTTCGGAAATATGAGGAGCAATCACCAAGGCTACGATCGACATCAATTTGATCAGAATATTCATCGAAGGACCAGAAGTATCTTTGAATGGATCACCTACGGTGTCACCGGTTACAGAGGCTTTGTGCGGCTCTGACTTTTTGTAATAAGTCTCTCCGTTGATTACCACGCCTTTTTCGAAAGACTTCTTGGCATTGTCCCATGCACCACCGGCATTGGACTGGAACATTCCCATTAACACACCGGATACCGTCACACCGGCAAGCATACCGCCAAGAACTTCAGGACCGAAGGCAAAACCCACGATCAAAGGTGAAATCAAAGCAATTGCACCCGGAGCGATCATCTCACGGATAGAAGCTTTGGTAGAAATCTCCACGCATTTTTCATACTCAGGCTTAGCCTTATACTCCATGATGCCCGGAATCTCGCGGAACTGACGTCTTACTTCATTGACCATGTCCATAGCTGCACGACCTACCGCCGCAATCGCCAAAGAAGAGAAAATAAACGGAATCATACCTCCGACAAACAAGCCGGCAAGTACATCTGCTTTGTAAATATCAATTGCATCAATGCCCGCAATACCTACGAAAGCCGCAAAAAGCGCCAAGGAAGTCAATGCTGCAGAAGCAATCGCAAAGCCTTTTCCGGTAGCAGCTGTAGTGTTACCTACGGCATCCAAAATATCGGTACGGCCACGAACCTCCTCAGGAAGCTGGCTCATTTCAGCGATACCACCAGCGTTATCCGCAATCGGTCCGAAGGCATCGATCGCCAACTGCATCGCAGTAGTAGCCATCATACCTGCAGCAGCAATCGCCACACCGTACAAACCGGCAAACTCATACGCACCATAGATACCTCCTGCCAATACTAGGATAGGAAGTACAGTAGATTCCATCCCTACAGAAAGACCCCCGATAATATTGGTCGCATGACCTGTACCGGACTGCTTCACGATAGAAAGAACCGGACGCTTACCCATGGCAGTGTAATATTCGGTGATGATGGACATCAAGGTACCGACGACCAAACCTAGGATAATGGCATAAAACACATCCATATTGGTGAACTCATACCCACGGATCGACAAGGTCTCAGGAAGCATGTACATTACTACAAAGTAGGAAGCTATGCCTGTGAAAATAATGGAAGACCAGTTGCCCATGTTCAAGGCTTTCTGCACGTCACCTTTGTCATCTTTTACCGTCACAAAAGCCATCCCCATGATGGAGAAAATGATGCCCAAACCTGCCAACACCATGGGCAACAAAATTGGCGCAATACCACCAAAATTATCCAAGGAAACGATCTCACGACCCAAAACCATGGTAGCCAAAATCGTCGCCACATAGGAACCAAACAAGTCAGCACCCATACCGGCTACGTCACCGACGTTGTCACCCACGTTGTCCGCGATGGTGGCAGGGTTACGCACGTCGTCTTCAGGAATCCCTGCTTCTACTTTACCTACGAGGTCAGCACCCACGTCAGCAGCTTTGGTATAAATACCTCCTCCTACTCGGGCAAAAAGGGCGATGGATTCAGCACCCAAGGAGAATCCTGCAAGTACTTCCAGGGCTTTCTCCATTTCCAGTCCATTCACTCCTGCTCCTACAGACACCACATAGACTTGATAAAATACGATAAACAAAGCGCCAAGACCCAAAACGGCCAATCCTGCTACACCAAGACCCATTACCGAACCTCCGGTGAAAGAAACTTTAAGCGCTTGTTTTAAGCTGGTTCGCGCTGCCTGTGTAGTTCTCACATTGGCTTTTGTGGCGATCTTCATTCCGATATAACCTGCCAACGCAGAGAAAAAGGCCCCGATCACAAAGGAAATAGCGATTACCGGACTGGATGTCTCTACCATCGTACCTGACCAAGCCAACAAAAGGCCTGCGATCACAGCGAAATAGCCAAGAATTTTCCATTCTGCCTTCAAAAAGGCCATCGCTCCATCGGCGATATAGCCTGAGAGTTCCACCATGTTTTTATCCCCTGTGGCCTGCTTGTTGACCCAGGCGGATTTGACTGCCATGGCGAGCAGCCCTACCAGTCCCAGCGCAGGGACTACGTAAATCAGCGCTTGTTCCATATTATATGATGATTCGATTTGGGTTTGTGAAATTAGTTGGGCAAAGATAGAATTTATCGCCTACCTGCCAACTTTGATTTCAAAAGCTTGATTTTGAGAAAATGAAGAAAAGAAAATTGGGATCAATCCAAAAAGTACAAATAGGCAAAAAAGGGCCTCCGGACCTAGATGAGCGTGTTTTTGAATACGCTTATCAACCCCAGAAAAGAGAAAAATCATATTCCTAAAGTCCCAAAATCAATCCCCATTTCTCTTAGAAAGTTTTTCTACTTTGATTCATAGAATTACTGTGTCTTCAGCACCCTGTTTTAGAAATGCGTTTGCTACAATATTTTTGACCCTATCATTCCTCTCCAACCATGACAATAGACGAGTTTAAAAATTTAGCCTCTCCTTCCGGAGATTTTTCACCGGAGCTGAAAGCACTTTGGTATGACTTCAAAAAAGACTGGACCAAAGCCCATGATCAAGTGGATCACTTGGATGGAAAATCAGCAGCCAGAGTACATGCCTATCTACACCGTAAGGAGGGAGATCAATGGAATGCAGACTATTGGTACCGGAGAGCGGGTGAAAAAAAGCCCGCTGTTTCTTTGGATCAAGAATGGGAAGAACTCGTAGGGAGGTATTTGTAAATCTGCGTTCGCTATTCCATGTTCGAGGTTCGAAATTCGACGTTCCTGATTCCGCATCCTACGGAACACTGAATAATGAAGGAAGAATAGCGAAGTAAACGGGTCTAAGTAGTAGCACCTGACTACTCCTTTTTCACCAATACCAAGTTCAATCCCTCCAAATAATCACCATCGGCCAAGGCTTTGATTTCAAACTCCAACTCTCCTGGGACAGATTCTACTTGCATGAATTCCAACTGCTTGGCATCGACTCTGAGCATGTACCTTCCCGGCAACAAACCGTAGGCATAGAAACTTCCGTCAGAAAAAGTACGGAGGATTTCAAAAGGCTCGGAATCTCCTTCTCTTTTCAGTTCCAATCTTAAGCCTCCCTGGCCTTGCTGAACCCCATTTTTCTCTATAAGAACAAATCCATCAATGATTCCTGTCTGATACAAGGGTATATCAATCTGCCGGAATCTGTTGGGTTCCGCTACAAAAGAGAAGCTCTTCAGTTTTGGAGCCAAATTGGGATTGGGAAGGGCAGCCACATCGATGTCTAACCTATACTTCCAGTAGCTTTGGAGCTGGGTGATCCTTAGAATTCCATCTGAACCGATCAATATATTAGCGGAGCGATCCAATCTCACTGCTTTGGCCGGCACTACTTCTTCCCCTTCATCATACACTCCATTTTCATTGGTGTCCACAAAAAGCCGAACTGTAGCTCCGGATCGGGTAATCTGATCACGGTTACTTGGAATCAAAGCTCCGCCTGCAGGATCATAAGCAACCGAACCGCTAAATCCTTGCTGGAAAGCATATCCCTTGGTTCTTTTGGAAAACTGGGTAGACGTCCTCAGGGAATTGAAATCATACAAAAATCCAACCTGAAACTGAGAGAGATTGCGTAATAATTCTTTGTCATATCCCAGGGTAAATCGACCGTTTTTGAAAAGAGTCTGGGACAAAAGAAAACTAACCGATTCTCCCCTGTCAAAAAGGGTTGAATACCTGAATTGTCCACGAAGGAAAAGGCCCCTTACATAGACAGGTATTCCAGGAGAACGGGGTAAAGTATAAGTTAAAGAGCTGGTAAAAAGACCAAACTGGTTTTGGGCAGGATTCTCCGGATCACTGACAAAACCTCTTGCTCCTCCCCGGTAGTTGAATCGGAGAATGACGCGGTTGATCTGGGTATTAAAATCCAGTTGGTAATTATTGACTCCTAAACCGGTGTTGAACCAAATCCTTTCTCCGGTCGCCCTGAACCCTGAAAACTTACCGGCTATTTTGAAAGGATAAAAAACATTGAGGTTGGCATCACGGGTTTGCCCTCTGAAGTTGAATGCCGAATTGGGATTGTATTCTGTAAACTGGGCATTGATACTGGTATTGTCTGCATAGAAGACACTTGCATTGGCGCGGTAGTATCGATCAGGAAGGGCGTCTACATTGAGCAGGTATTGCTGGAAAAGTCTGGCTGAAAGTCCAAAAACCGGATAAATACTTTTTTCTCCGAAAATTTCTCCCTGATCTGCGCCAGCCCGTACAGTCAGGGCATTGGAAATCCCATAGGAAATATCTGCATGGGTAGCCAAACTGGTCCCTAGGCTATCCAATGTGAACTGGGGCAACCCAGCCTGAATATTGTATCCTACAAATCCTTTTGGCAAAAACGTGAACGGGACCTGAATCTGCCTGTCTTGCATGATCACCTCTCCCTGAGGAGTATAAATTCTGGTACTTAGCCGAACTGTGCCATAGGTCACAGGAGCATTGAAACGGTAATAACCCACTTCATCTGCACGGGTAAAATCCACCAGCTGCCCGCCAATCAAAAGCTCTACTTCGGAATCAGGAACCGTCGTTCCATCGATCACAAATACATCTAGGTCCAGTCGGGGAATTACCGGATTGTTGGTAACAGAAATCCCCACCAGGTTGGCGGAATTGGTAAAACTCGTGGTAGAAATCTGTCCCGCCGAAATACTCGCCAAACCAACATTCTTTTCCGGAGTCATACCTCCGGGAAGGACGTACCTCCATCGGAGTCCTGAAAAATTATTCAGAAGGTTCCTATTGTTGACATTGCCCACATAGTTACCCTGAAGATCTCCTCCCAAAAACTCCATCCCCGCGTTGAAACTCATCCCCAAATTATTGCCTAAGTTGGTGGCGGTATAGTTCACATTGTAATCCAAAACCCCCAAGCTCAAGGCTTTTCTTTCGCGGTCATACAGCATTGGAGCTGCTAAAGCTCCTTGACTGGATCGCTGCTGGAGTTGCTTTCGGATAGCTTCTCTTTTTCTCCGCTCCTCGACAGGAAGAGTAAAATCGGATTTCATACTTACGCTCAAGGCATAGGTATTAATCGTAAAAGTGATTCCAAAGATCCGTTGGAAATAATCAGGATGAAGAAAAAGATCCAACTCACCTAAATAGTACTTATCCGCTTCCAGCGTTTCAGATTTTCCTTTGATGGTCAATTGGTTAGTCACCGGGTCAATTGACCAAATATCATTTTTGAAGGGATATGCTCCCTTCAGACCTTTTCCGCTTGGCGTTCTTTCAGTTGGGATATAAAGTAAGCTGAGTACTTCCCCAAGCGGTAGAAATGCCACATCCCCAAAAAACACCCCATTCAGGTACACGTTTCCGACTGCAGGGTAATTGAAATTAAGCAAAACCTCCCCATCCGGCTCTTGCTGGGCAAAAACAGGCTTAAAGGCTCCTGCCATGATTATCAGCAGAATACCTGAAAGAAGTACCTTCAGAGAGTTCAAGCGTCTCAGGAGATTTTATCCTTTGGGTGATGGAGAAGGAAAAAGATCATCCAAACCGATTATTGAATAACCAGACTTACCGATTGGGTGACCAGAGGAGCCTGAACCAAATCAGAGGATGGGATGTCAGATCTCTTGGTCTCGTAGGTCAGTAAGACATTATAAGTGCCTGCCGCAAGATTTTCAGGAAGCTTCAATTCTACTGCTCTTTTTCCGGAGAAATACAATGCAACGGTCTGCTGATTTTCTGCTATCACCTGATTCTGTGAATTTCTCAAGGTGGCGGTTACGCTTCCCAGATAAGGCGAATTTCCCGTTACCTTAAATTCCGGAATTACACGAACCACGCCGTCTTTAACTTGGGCAGCGATCGGGCCAAATTCCAGTCCAGTAGATACTGCACCCACTTTCTGAAATGCGGCAATAACTTGATCAAATTTGAAGTTGACTTGGGTGGACACTCCTTCCGTGGTTGTTTGCTCTACATCGGCAGTTTGTGCATTGGAAGTGATTTTGACACGAGTAAAATATGTGCCTGCTGCCAAAGTCCGGTCCGGTCTCACCTGAAGTCGGACAGTCTGCTGCTGCTGAGGAGTGAGGATAAACGTGCGAGGAAAGGCCCGAAGTCGATCGCCCATACCAAACTGCTTTTCGCTGAGACTGTCACCATAGACCATGGTCAGATTTCCAGCCTCATCATTTCCCGGATAGCCAAACAGAAAACTTACATTGATTTCCTGAGGGGTATCTCCCGGATTGGTGATGAAAAGGGTTCCTATCCCATTTTGGTCAATAAAAACAGTGGTAGGAGCAATTGATATTTGGGCCAAGGCTGAAAAGGAACCAAGACAGAGAAAGAGTGCAGAAATAACTGATAGGATATGTTTCATGATTCTAAAATTTGAAAAAGCCGACAGAGAATTCTGCCGGCTTTTGTAAGATTAATTGTATTCAACACTAATGTTGAATACTCCCGTGTATAAACCGGTAGCTTGGCCAGAAAGTGCAGGAATCGTACCGCCAACCCAGATGAAATATATCGGATCAACCGCTGGGGTTGTGTCAGGATTGTCAACTAAGGTAATGGTAGAGTTATTAGGAACGGGTAATGCTCCTGACTGAGCAGTGGATACTGCAGCTCCTACCACCTCTGGAGTCATGATCATTGTAGCTGGAGTTGGATCCCCATTGGCTAGCTCCACGGTCGCACTATAGGATACCGTTACACTGGCTGCTGCACCTGCCAAATCAAATCGGGCGACATTGGTAATAGTACCTGTATTTGCATTATCGGTTCCATTGGCATCCAGAACTATGGCACCAGGAGTAGAAGCAGAGATGTTACCAAATGCAATTTCATCCTGAGTTCCATCCAAAGTGATGGTCAAATCCGCCAAAATTGTCGCTGAGGCCGGAGCCGTTGCAGTTTTTTGAGCATTTGCTGCCAATCCCAAACCTGCTGCCAGGCCCAGGGTGAGTACTGATTTTAGAATTGTTTTCATGTGTTTGTTTGTAATTGTTTGTTTGTAATTGTTTGTTTTTGAAATAAATAGGTAAAATAATTCTTGTAAAATCTTGAGTTGCTTAGGACATCCTAATAGTCCTTCGCAGGTAGGCTTCATTGTTTTTTCATAGGCGTGAGATTCTTGATTTTGAAGGTTTTCGGTTTATTTTAAGGGTATTCGATTTTGATGCTCATTCCTTGGATGACTGGCAGGCCTAACCAAGCTTTTAAATAAATTGGCCTCGGCGTGATATTCCTGATCAGACTCGACTTATCGCTTATCTTGAGTTGGTGAATACCGGAGGTAAGTCGGTTGGCCCGTTCAAAGTCAGCGCTTCCGTCATTTAGAAAATAAGCCGTCGGAGCAGGAAGGATTTCCTTTTGAGGGAAAGATACATCCACCAAAAAGGTTAAATTTTCCTGAGCCTGCATGCCTACCCACACTTTAGCCATACTATTTTCCCAAGTTCCTCCATCCCTAGATTCTGCTACCTCTGAGTTAAATTGAATCCCGGCCGGGATTTCCAGACGAATGTTGACATACTGAGCTTCCACATGCCCTGTGACCAGCATCAGCAAAAGAACCGGGACCATATTTACCCACTGCTTAGTCATTACTTGTGAAGTAGACATTGATGGTGACATCCCCCAAATACTGACCCGCATTGACCTGACCGATCGGCCCAAGTTCTCCGTAGAGAAATAGCCAAGCGGTAGACTTGGGACGGACATAATCTCCGGAAACCGGCGTCGGTGGCGGGCCGGGAGCTCCTGCTGATCTTCTACTGACAGGAAAGGATACATTATAAAAACCAACCGGAAGCTGTACTGCACCAGCCTTTGCACTCATTTCGTCTCCCGCCAATAGATTATTGTAAGCCATACCAATTCGGAAAGGCACGGTCTCCTCGGAATCTGTTCCGATTCCATTCAAACTCAAGAAAGTAGGTGCATCTACCTCGACAGTAAGGTCAAATCCATCCGGAGCTTCAATCCGAAAAGCAACGGCCTGATTATCGGAAAGATTGATTGTGACTGCCGGACTATTGATTGAAATATTTGCTTGCTTTTGATTGAAATTCAGGGTAGGGCTCGCCAAAACCGGTGTAATCACAATATCATCGCTTCCCGTCCAGGTGCTGAAATTGATTCGCTGGGCAAAGCCATTCCCGGAAGACCAAAGAACTCCCAGGGAAACCAGCAGGATCCCAATCCGTTTTGGATATGTCAGCCCTTTGATCATCAGATGTATTCCAGTTCGATGATAAATTCGGACAAATACAAGCCCGGTGTTGCCTTGTCTAAATCCAGGTTGGCACCAAGCCATAAAAAAAGTACTCCCTGATCACTTAGCCTCACATTGGCTTCCCCGACCTGCAGCAGAGTACTTTGAAATTGGGTATCTTCAAAAGCTTCGCTGACAAAGTATTGAGCAGAGACTTCTCCCAGCCCTTCATTCTGTTCTTTTAAGATTTCATTCTGAAGAAAGGTAACCCTAACTCTAGCCCGGGGATTCCCAAGGATTTTAAACATTCCCGCAAAACCACTACTGATCGGTGAAACCACAATCTTATTATCAATAATTAAAGGACTGATCAAATCGAGATTTCGGATGGTCAGCATTTGAAGATTGTCAGTTACTGTTGCAGAGGCTCGAACCGAAAGAGTGGCCTTTCGGGTATCGTCCACCTGAGCCTTGGAACTTATTGCCCAAAAACAGATGAGAAGGAATAAAATGATGGGTAAAGAATGCTTCATCAGTTTTTGATCAGTTTTTGGGTGAATTGTCCTGAGGATGTAGTTAGGCGAATGATATACATCCCAGTTTGGAGGTCAATGGCTGAGGGCGTCCAAACCAGCTCCTGTATACCTGCTTCATACACTTGGGCAGGGAATTTGGCAACCTCCTGCCCCATAAGGTTGTAAATAACCAATTCGGCCATTTCAGGAGAGGGCAGATAAAAACGGATTTTCGTCTCTTTGCTAAACGGATTGGGGGAGGGTGCAAATAGCTTAGGAAGTTCAGGCAAATATTCCACTTGACCATTAGGGAATGAACCGATATAAATGGAGAAAGGCCTTCTTGGTTTGGTGCTCGATGTACTTCTGGAGTGAATCAGGTTTGGAGACACCTCCTCTTCCTGGCCAATTTCATAGGGTGTCTGAAAGACCACTGCTTGTGGAATAGACATACCATTTGAATTTTTTCGGGAGTTGAACAGGGGAAGTTTTGGGGCTTCGAAATTGAAGGAATAGAGGTTTTCTTTCCTCATATCAATCGCTTTTTGGTTGATATGATCCATCAGGACGATTTCGGTCTCCGGATTCCAGTCCAACGGCAGTTTCCAATCCATCAGGTAGGTCCCCTTGAATGGTTCTCCTTTTTTCGAAGCAGCTAAATGGAGAGGAATAATTCGACTTTGACCTTCCGCAAGCTGAGGCTGGTGGTTGATAACCAAAGGACTCTTTGTCTTGGTGGAACCAAATGAATAGAGCAAAAGCCAATTTTCTGCGAGCGATTCCAATTGGTAGGCATCCTTGGGATCAGCTCCTTCTTTTCCATCCTGTCCAAAGGAGATTAAGGATTGGGCTCTCAATCCTTCTCCAGCCACATTCAATTCGAGGACGGGATTGGAATCTTCCATTTTTCGACCGTAAAAACCAGCTGAAATGAAAGATTTCGCACCATTGCCTGTAAGCCTCAGAATTGGAGATGGAGCATTTGCTTTCACCCAAAAGGCCTGAAAAGGCTGAATCCTCCCATGTCCTAAAGTCCCGGTGGATCCATTCCAAGTAAGGAATTCCCCTACCGAAGGATCC
Source organism: Algoriphagus sp. AK58 (assembly GCF_014324365.1). Classification (GTDB taxonomy): domain Bacteria; phylum Bacteroidota; class Bacteroidia; order Cytophagales; family Cyclobacteriaceae; genus Algoriphagus. The sequence continues at coordinate 37,113 of NZ_QEIG01000011.1, read as the reverse complement.
CAGACATAAATTGTCTGGTCAATATTGGTTTTGTTCCAGCCGCTAGATGCGTAAAAATCAATCACACTGGCGGTTGGATTGGCAATGAGATTAAACCCTTCATTGGCTTGGTTTACCTCAATCAACGTATCCGCCTGAGCCACTAAATTGCTGTCTTTGGGAGTATATGTGACACCGAAATCAAAAAATGAAGAAGCCAAATTCACCTCTGTCCCCGTCACAGAGATGTTTTTTGGCAATGCGTCACTGTAATTGCCCCCTCCGGGTTTGGTATCACCATTGAACACATAAAAATAGTGCCCTCTTCCGGCAGGAACCGTATTGGAAAGATTAGTCGGTTGTCTCCATGACTGAAGGCTTGTTCCCTTGTCTGTTTCATCCCACCAGAGAAGATTGGGCTGAAGGGTTGGATTGGTAGATCCGGGAAACCCCTGAGTTTCAAATCCTGAAGTAAAAGCAGAATAAGTGGACGACACGGGTGATCCAATCATCCGCCATCCTCTGTTTCCTGTTAGGTTTTGCCTGACTTCAAGGGTGGGATTGGACGAACTTCTATTGATGTAAAGTGACCCAGGCTGAAGAATAATGCGTCCGGATCCAGTGCTTACTGAACCTGAAGCATTGACTTCCATGGACCTTCCTGTGGAAAGTGTCAGAGTACTTGAACCGCTAAAGACTAGTGCAGTGGCTACTTGCTGAATATTCCCTGTTGGACTCAAGTTGGAGGCTATGGTTTTTGTACCCAATCCACCAAAGGAAATAGTAAAAAAGTCACCCGTACCGGAATTGGTAATCGTTCCGGGACTTGGACCGGCAAAATTAAAGGTAGAAGTACCCGCGTTAAAGGTTCCTTGGTTAGTCCAGTTACCTCCGACCTGATGTGAGAATGCTCCTGCGGAAAAAGAAGTGCCTGTTCCTATGGTTAAATTACCTCCGATAGTCAATCCAACTACCGCTGTAGTAATAGCCGTGCCGGAAAGCGTGAAATTAGAGCAGATGGCGGTAGTGCTGGTTTGAAGCGTCTTAATACCCGATCCGCTCAGGATCAGATTGCCGTAATTAAAGGCTCGAACGGTCTGATTGCCCGAAAAGTTGTAGTTGACCGTACTGGTACAATTCAGCGTGGTCAAACTGTAATTGGTTGGAAAATTGGTGCCATCCTCACCTCCAACCAACATGCCTGCGTTTGCCCCCATAGAAAAGGTTCCTCCGGCCGAAGCCCTATTGACGGTAAAAGTTCCCAAATCCAGAATCCCCGAGATCACACTCAAGTCAGTGGCTATTAATGTATTTCCGACTGGGGTCACTGTATTATTTCCTACCAGTCCTGTGTTACTGATAGTTAGACTATTGACCGTGCCCGGGAGTCCGTTGCCAAATATCTGATTTGACACTCCTGAGTACTGATAGTTGGCTCCTATATTGAAACTCCTTGTTGTTGTCCGGATATTCCCTGTTAGAGCCGGCGTGGCACTTATCCCCTCGGCTGACCCAATGCGGATTGTAGAACCTGCCTCTGTGGTAAAATAGGCTGAATTCGATGTGTTTTGAATTAGACCATTTGGTCCTAAGGAAAGAGCCCCCCTATTAATTACCCCTTGTTCACCAGGATTATTTCGTCCTGAAAGGTTAATTATACCAAAAACATTTGAACTACAATTTACTCCAAATTCTAAACTCAGTCGTCGCTGACCAGTTCCAGGATTAATTTGAAGGGTTCTACCTGCCAACAAGGACAGCGAAGAAGAAATTACCAAGAAATTCTCTGAATTATTGCCTCCCGCTGAGAAAGTAAGGGTTCCACTGGTTCCCTGAATTTCGATACTGTTGACAGTTAGACCTGGAATATTAGAAACATTAGTTACATTAGAAGGTATTATTACGTTATCCTGGCTTCCTGGAACACCACTTGGACTCCAATTAGACGCATTTGTCCATTCCCCATTAGTTACAACAAAAGTTCTGGTTGTTTGCCCCCAACTTACTCCATACACCAACACCAAAAGCCCGACTAACAGGCTCTTATTAATTTTGATAAGATGTACAAACGAGTGTAAAGCTTGACTCATTAATCAGGGTAATATTATTTTTTACTAGCTAATAACTAGCTACTCCAGGGGTGATTGGGCGAAAAAGCATTTATATATATATGAAATACTTTTTATGTTTATTGTACAGTTCAATTATCGATCCATTTTTATTCAATTGGGATAGAAACAAGAGAAAAACCCGTCTTTCCCCAATTTTTCCAATTAAATCAAGTGTAAAAAAATGTAAATAATTTGAATCTTCAAATGGATGGGCGGTTTTTAATTTATCCAAAAAGTAGTTTGTGAAAATTGATTAGTAGGAAATCGATTTCCTACGACATCTTTATAAAAATGATTACTTCAAAATTTCAGATGGATTAAAACATAACTAAAAATTGACAAAACTATTTTCTTCATAAACTGTTGAAAAGAATATGTATTGGATAATCTTCTTTATACTGCTCGTGAATCCAAAAACAGATACCGATCCTTCTACATTTGTTTGGAAGAACAGAATTATTATATATTCCGGAGAAAATGATTTTTCCACTTGGTTATCTGATGGTTATTCAAATGAGATTTCTGATAGGAAACTCCTTTTTTTTCATTTTCATAAAGACAAACTGATCTCCACAAATTATCCGGGAAGTATTGATCAGAAGTCATTTCTAAAGAAACTTTATCCTGACAAGGATAGGCTGGAGAAATGGGTCTTGGTAGGTCTAGATGGTGAAGTCAAAAACAGCGGATACGGAAAGCCTTCACCGACTGAAATTTTTAAGATAATTGATGCTATGCCCATGAGACAGTCAGAACTCCGACAGGGAAAAAACAGGTAATTATTTGGGTTTTCTATAAAAAAACTTCCAAAAAATACCCGATATAGGGTATGTTTTAGAAGTTTAAGCTTTTCTACATTTAGCGGTGTTTATCCCCTCCATTGTATGAAATTCTTTTACCTATCCTCCAAACCCAATTCACAGGGAGAATTTGAAATCCACGACAAAGAATGTCAACACATTCCCGATTCACTGGATCGAGATTACCTAGGCCCTTTTAACAACGGCCTAGAAGCATTGAGGAAAGCCGAACAACTCAAACCCACTGTATCACTTTGCAAAAAATGCTGTCAATCCACCTTTCAGGCTGTTTTCTTCAAATCGAAAGATTCTAAAGACTAAGTCCTTTATTTTCATCTGAAAACCAATAAGATGAAAGAAGATTCTTGGAAAACCTGAGAATAAAATGGCAAAAATTCGAGAAAGTTATAATTTCGCCCTCCTGAATCGGGGTGTGGCGCAGTCCGGTTAGCGTACACGTCTGGGGGGCGTGTGGTCGCAGGTTCAAATCCTGTCACCCCGACTTGATTATCAAGGAGTTACGAGATACAAAATCGTAACTCCTTTTTTATTTGCTTAAAATTTGCCTAAAAAGTCACTTGATTTCGCCCACTTTTACCTCTTAACTCACATCCTCTCCTTCACCCAATCCACCACCGTTTGGATCAGTTCCTCTCGATCAAGGTCATGAATCAACTCATGATACCCACCCGGAAACAGCCTTAGGGTCTTATCCTCGCTTTGTGCCTTCTGGACAAGAAGCTCAGAGCCTTTGGGATTGGTGAGACCATCCTCCGTACCATGCACCACGAGAACCGGCAGCTCAAAGGAGGCCGCATCGGCCTGTATCACTTGCATCATCTGATACACCTCATGGGCTGTGCGGGCAGGAATGGCCTGGGTATAGTTGAGCGGGTCGGAAAGGTAAGACTGTACCTCTTCTGGGATTCTCGAGATCCGCGTAGCGTCAAGTTTGAGGGCTTTTAGCCGAGGTAGCCACTTGCTTATAATTCCCGACACCGCGATCAGGAACTTGGAGGTGCCTTCGGCCTCCTTAATCGCAGGGGAGCTGAGTATCACCCCTGCTGCCTTGGGCTGATACTTGATCACATAGGCGGCCGCCATTCCTCCTCCCATGCTGTGCCCATACAGAAACGTAGGCAGGCCGGGCAAGTAGGCACACACCTTTCCATACAGAGCATCGATATCCTCCAGGTAGTCTTGATAGGAAGCAAAGTAGGCGTCAGGCTTCCAGTCTACCGACCGACCATGACCCCGTCCGTCAAAGGTGAAGACGGCGATTCCTTCGGCCACGAGCTTTTCCACCAAAGGGGCATATCGCCCGCTATGCTCTCCCATGCCATGAATCAGTAAAAGTCCGGCCTTCGGCGCATCAGGCAGCCAGGCCTGAAGGAAGAGTTTGAGTCCGTCGTGGGTCAGGTAGGAGGTTTCGAGGTGCTTCATAGGTATGGATTGATCCTCTGAAAATAAAAATTTGATTTGGATAAAAACTATCTTGAAGCAAAATCAATCTGTACCAATGCTCAACCCAAAATCTCTACTTAGTACTATTTTTACCTTTTTGGTAATCTTCTCCACTTTTAGTCAAGCTAAGGTCTCATCTGAACGCTTGCAGCGCTATGATGCCTATTTTAAAAAAGAAATCGAGTCGGGCCGACTTCCCGGAGTGGTGACCCTGCTCTACCGACATGGAGAAAAAGTCCACGAATCGGCTTTGGGCTACAGTGACCTCTCGGCCAAGACGCCCATGCAGACAAACCAAATCTTTTTTATCCAATCCATGACCAAACCCATCATCAGTACGGCTTTTATGATGCTCTATGAGGAGGGGTACTTTTTCTTGAGCGATCCGGTTGCCAACTACCTACCCGAATTCAAAGAGATGCGGGTACTACTCGATCCGGAAAAAGGCTCTGCTGGCGGCACAGAGCCTGCCAAATCCCCTATCACCATCGCCCAAGTCTTGAGCCACACGGCGGGTTTTCTCCATGGCATCGGCGGCACCAAACTGGACCGTGAAGTTGCCGAGGCGATCTACATGTCCCAACCTAAAACAATAGAGGAGCGGGTAAAAGCACTTGCTACCCAACCCCTAGCCAGTCATCCGGGAGAAAAGTGGAACTACTCTGCCTCTCCCGATATCCTTGCCCGCCTGATCGAAGTATTTACGGGAATGACAGCGGAGGAATTTCTGAAAACACGGCTTTTTGAGCCCCTAGGAATGAAAGACACCGGCTACAACCTCAGCGATGCCCAAAAATCCCGAATGGTCCAACTTCACAACTTCAATGACACGGGTGTACTCGTCAAATCTGCCCGACAAACCCCGACCTCGGGCAATACGGTATTTGGAGGCACCCATGGACTGTTTTCCACCGTGCAGGATTATTCGCTCTTTGCGAGAATGCTCTTGAATGGAGGAGAGTGGAACGGAAAGCGCTACCTCAGCCCAAAAACCATTGAAATCATGGCCATGGATCAGACAAACGGACTTTTCCAGGATCCTGGGAAAGGATTTGGGTTAGGTTTTGCCGTAGTGGATAACTTGGCAGACTCCAAATCATTAGGTTCCGAAGGTACCTTCTACTGGAGCGGAGCGTATTGCACCTATTTTTTTATCGACCCCAAGGAAGAACTCGTTGCGATATTCATGACTCAAGTCAATCCTTTCAGTTCGCATTATGAAAACAAGTTTAGGCAGATGGTCTACCAAGCCATCGAGTGAAATCCAAAAACTGGTCTAAACTCCCCTCCTTCCTGATTTTTCTCAGTATTTTCAGGAAAGTAATGTCATTACTTTGCAATCATTCAGGCTTCTTTCTTATGCGGAAAAATAGTTCATCAAATGCCAGATTGGGTACAGTTCAAGTACTGATACTTTTGTCTCTTGGGCTTTTTTCCTGCAGAAAAACAGCAGAAGAAGTCACCTATCCCGAGAAAAAATCCCTAACCGAATCGGTCTATGCCTCAGGATTGGTCAAAGCCAAAGATCAATATGAGGCTTTTACTCTGGCGAGCGGCCCCATTCAAGAAATCTACCTCGAAGAAGGGGATTCGGTCAAAGTGGGAACTCCGATTCTGCAGGTATTCAGTGAACGGGAAAAACTGGGCCGGGAAAACGCACAACTTTCCCAGGCTTTTGCGGACCAACGAGAAAACCAAAGCCGAATCCGGGATCTCGAGCTCGCCATTGACTTGGCCAAAAGCAAAAAACAAAACGATTCCCTTCTCCTTGTCCGTCAGAGGCGACTTTGGGCACAGGGAATAGGATCAGCGGTAGAACTGGAGCAGCGGGAGCTTAATTTTCAAAACTCCAAAACCGCCTACGAATCCTCCCTACTCCGCTACCGGGATCTGAAGCGGGAGATCGAATTCAACTCCAAAAGTGCCTCCAAGAATCTGGCAATAAGTGATGTCCTACTGAGTGATTATGTCCTAAAAAGCAAGATTGATGGTGTGGTGTATTCGATACTAAAAGAAAAAGGAGAAATGGTCAGCCCACAAACTCCTCTTGCCATCATCGGAAGCGCAGGTGACTTTTTACTGGAACTTCAAGTGGATGAATACGACATTTCCAAAGTGGAAGTCGGTCAGCGGGTTTTGGTCAATATGGACAGTTTCAAGGATCAGGTGTTTGAAGCCAAAATCAGCCGAATCTATCCTATCATGGATTCCAAGAGTAAGAGTTTCACGGTCGAAGCCGTTTTCACCAAGGCACCGCCCAAGCTTTTTCCCAATCTCACCCTGGAAGCCAACATCCTAACTCAGGTAAAGGAAGAAACCTTGGTCATCCCAAGAAACTACCTCTTGCCTGAAGATAGAGTCATACTCGAAAACGGAGACACAGTTTCCGTCAAATCCGGGATCAAAACTTATCAGTTTGCCGAAATTCTGGAAGGGATCGATGAAAAAACCGCCTTAAAAAACCCCATTCAATGACCTGGCAGCTGATCATCGAAATCGCCAAAGCACTCATGATGGCCCGGAAAAAGCAAACCCTGATTGCTGCCACAGGGGTCATGTTCAGCATCACGATGTTTGTGGCGTTGTTGGGTTTCATGAATGGTCTTAATACCATGCTGGACAGCTTGGTACTCAATCGGACTCCACACATCCGTTTTTACAACGAAATACGGCCCAATCCCAATCAACCGATTGACCAAAGTGTAGAATTTGGCCAATCACTAAATGTCATCCGATCCATCAAGCCCAGCACCAGCCGCCTTGCAATTCATAATAGCGCCTCTATCATCCGGGATCTGAAGGCAGATCCCAGAGTCCACGGAGTCAGTGCCAAAATCTTCAGCCAAGTGTTTTTCAACGTAGGTACCATCGACCTCACCGGTGTGGTAAATGGCATCGAGGTAGAGAAAGAGGCCGAACTTTTCGCTTTTACCGACTATGTGACTGCCGGCAACTATGCCGATCTGAACCAGACCAATACCGTCATACTCGGCAAAGGCGCCGCTGACCGAATGATGGCCAATATAGGAGATGTGATCCAGGTGACTACCGCCCAAGGCAACAGAGTGCAGCTAAAAGTGGTGGGGTATTTCCAAAGTGGACTGGGAGATTTTGACAACGTCAACAGCTATGCTTCTCTGACCACTGTCCAAAAAATGCTCGGAGAGTCCCCCTCCTACGTCACCGATATTCAAGTCAAGCTCCATGACCTCAACCTCGCACCTCCCATGGCTCGGGAACTGGAAAGCATCTACCAAATCGATGCCGACGATATCCAAACGGTCAATGCTCAGTTTGAAACCGGTACCCAAATCCGCACCCTGATCAGCTATGCGGTGGGTATTACGCTCTTGGTGGTATCCGGCTTTGGGATTTACAATATCCTGAATATGATGATCTACGAAAAACTCGACACCATCGCCATACTCAAGGCCATTGGGTTCAGCAGCCGGGATGTGAACCGGATTTTCATCGCAATCGCTCTGACCATTGGAATCATCGGAGGAGTTTTCGGTTTGATTTTCGGATATCTTGCGGGACTCACGATTGATCAAATCCCTTTTGAAACACAAGCTTTACCTACGATCAAGACTTTCCCTGTGGACTATAATCCCAAATACTACATTATTGGGGGCACCTTCAGTCTGATCACCACCTATTTCGCAGGATTCTTTCCTGCCCGTAAAGCCAGTATTGTCGATCCAGTAGAAATCATCCGGGGAAAATGAACCATCACGATCCCATTGTGCTCGAGGCGAAAAACATCGATAAGTTTTTCTACAACCCCACCGAAACCCAAGTGCTCAAGCAGGTCAGTTTCCAGATCATGCGCGGAGAATTTGTCTCGGTTGTGGGAAAATCAGGATGTGGAAAGTCAACCCTGCTTTACATCCTTTCCACCATGGATACTGACTACCAGGGAGAGCTATACTTGGACGGAGAGTTGATCACAGGTAAATCCTCTACCTACCTTTCTCAGCTCCGAAATGAGAAAATTGGGTTCGTTTTCCAGTTTCACTACTTGCTTCATGAGTTTTCCACTTTGGAAAATGTGATGATTCCCGCCTTGAAACTAGGTAAATATACAAGAGAAGAGATCGAGCATCGTGCCATGGAAAAACTGCGGATCTTTGACATGCAAGATCATGCGCTGAAAAAGGCCAACCAACTTTCCGGTGGACAAAAGCAGCGTGTAGCCATCGCCAGAGCCCTGATTAATGATCCCCTGCTGATCATGGGAGACGAACCTACGGGAAACCTGGACAAGAAAAACTCGGACATTGTATACAACAAATTCAGAGAGTTAGCCAAAGACTTTGGGCAGACGATGCTGATTGTGACACACGACCCAGAGTTTGCTGCCGGCACCGACCGGACGATCGAGATGGAGGATGGACGCGTGGTGAGTTTTGAGTAGGCACGTCACTGCGAGGAGGCACGAGGAAGCAGTCTCCCAATCGGAAACGTCACTGCGAGGAGGCACGACGAAGCAGTCTCCATATTTTTATTCTCCTCATCGAGACTGCTTCGGGCCAGTTAAGACTGAATTCTATTTTTTTTTCTTCCAAAACGCTCCACGCTATGACGGTCGCTTTACCGCGAACGAACCCTATTTTATGTGATTTATTTTCTACAATATCACCACTTATGCATCAAGTAAAACTCATAGATGGCCAAAATAAAAGTATGAGACCAACCTGAAATCTTAAAGATTATTCTCCTCGGCCTGTTTCAAAATCTGATTGAAGATGTTTACTTTCGAAAAGATTGGTGAACATCATTTTTAACTGATTTATCAGCAAATGACTGTTTAAAGATTCACCAGGCTTCATTTTATAGACCTTGTTATGAAACATTTGATTAAGACCTTGTTCTTTTTGGCAGGGATTTTTACCGTAAACACGTCCTTTGCTTTCCAAAATACTTGGGCGAAAGATTCCTTAGCCTTCTACGAGAAGCAGTTTTGGAAACTAGTGAATGCCAAAAAAAGCGAAGAAGCTCAAAAAATAATTTTCCTTATCGAAGACAAAGCACTGGAAAACCTTGATAGTAAGTACTTTGACTTTTATGAATCTACTTTAAAAAAAGAAAATGAAATTCCTTACCCTGAGCTCCTCGGTGATCTACAACGTGCCCGGGGGACTATGGAATTTTACAGAGGCGATATCCTAGCCTCCAAAAGCGCATTCAAAAAGGCACGAATGCATTATGAAAAAGCCAAACTATCAAATAGAGTGGCGGGCATGACCATGAATATAGGCATCATGCAGGAAAAGGGAGGCTTTTTTGACTCTGCTATCCTGAACTACCGGGAAGCACTCCCGATTTTTGAAAAAGAAAAAGACATCCCTTCCTTGGCAAGCGTTAATGAAAACATAGGATTGGCTTATATCCAAATATCTGAAAATCAGAAAGCACTCGACTATTTCATGAAAGCTGATTCACTCCTCAACACCTATCTAGACTCTATGGACAACCGGTGGATTGGACTGTATCTAAATAAACAAATAGCGCTGAGTTACCTAAACCGACAAGATGAAGGTTTGAAAGTGTTATTGAAAGGGCTAAGGATAGCCGAACACAACAAAAATGATCAAGGAATCGGCAAAATACACTACAAATTGGCTGTGGTCTACCAGTATAAAGGGGAAAAGGAAAAACAATACAAGGCCTTATTGACTGGCAAATCTTACCTTAACAAAACTCAAAACCTCCTGGATATTGCCAATGTCAATTCAGCCTTGGCCCTGTACCATCTCGGCTCCTCCTATTTGGATTCAGCGGTCTATTACACCATGGAGTGTCTTAGCTATTTTGAACCTCAAGGCTTTACACAAGAAGTCGGTACTTCCTATGGGACGTTAGGAAACGTAGAGTTTGAAAGGAAAAATTACGATCAGGCGATCACTTACTTCAGAAAGGCTTTGGAAAAATTCAACAAAGAATCCCAAGATTATGCGGGCTATCTTTTTAACATTGGTTTTGCCTATAACAAATTAGGCAATACTGCTTCCGCACTTGACTATCTCGAACGGTCCCTTGCCATTAGAAAAAAACTCAATATCCCGGTGGATCTTCGGGAGTCTTATCAGGGATTGGCCGAAACCTATCAGAGGAGCGGCGATTATAAAAAAGCGTTCGAAAATCTCACCCTCTTTCAGGCGTACAACGATTCCGTTTTCAATGAGACTAAAAATAAACAACTGGCAGAATTGGAGACACTCTACGAAACGGAGAAAAAAGATAAGGCCATCGCAGATTTGGAACAGGAAAAAGAACTTCAAAATCTACGTGCAGAAAAGCAACAGGCACAAATTTACCTAAGTGCTGGTGGATTGGTGATTTTGCTGGGTGTATCCGGATTGTTTTTCAGACAAGCAACTATGCGTAAAAAGCATAATCAAGAACTTGAGATCAAAAACACGGAAATCGCCAAGCAAAATGCAGAGAGGGAATTGCTACTGAAGGAAATTCACCATCGGGTAAAAAACAACCTTCAGATTATTTCCAGCTTGCTGAGTATGCAAACACGTGGCTTGAAGGATGAAAAAATGAAAGATGCGATGAAAGAAAGTCAAAGCAGGGTCAAAACCATGGCCTTGATCCACGAAAAGCTCTACCAGTATGAAAACCTTTCCAAGATCAATATGCAGGAGTACATCCAGCAGCTCAGTGACTTTTTGACCCAAACCTATCGGTCTGACAAAGAAATCAAAATCACCATTGAGGCGACAGATGTCAATTTGGATATGGATATGGCCATTCCTTTGGGATTGATCACCAATGAACTCCTGTCCAACTCACTCAAATATGCCTTTGAGGAACAGAATCATGGAGAAATCATCATTCATTTTACACAAAAACTACCTGGCTCTTATTCTCTGCTGATTAAAGATTCAGGCAAAGGACTCGCCGAAAATCTGGACATTGAAAATGCAAAATCTCTTGGATTGAAACTGGTAAAGACGCTAACCAGACAGATCAATGGTCAACTCAGAATTGTACCCCAGCCGGGTGCTTCTTTTGAGATTGAGTTTACAGAGCAGGCTTTGGCTGCCTGAGGTCATAGAGGCGGCATGCATGATACCCAAAAAGTTTACCGGATTTTCTTAAATCATTTTGTCCCAATTATGAACCAGTGTATCAAAATTTGTTTTGTCTTTCTTGGTCTATTTCAATTAACTAATGGCTATTCCCAAAGAAGTACTTGGGCCAAAGACTCGTTGGCTTATTATGAAAAAATCTTTTGGTCTCAAATCAAAGCTCAAAAACATTTAGATGCAAGAAATACGATTAAGGACATAGTCAATAATGCCTCTGAGGATCTTGATCCTATGGTATTTGATTTTTTGAAGGTTACTTTAAAAAAATCCAAGGAAATCCGAGATGCTGATGTTTTGGGCAATTTGGAAATGGGACTTGGTACGTTGGAATATTACAGGGGGGATATCACAGCTGCAAAGGAAGCATTTAAGAGAGCTAAAACTATTTATTCCAATGCCAAAATGCTAAATGAAAAAGCCGGAATGGCCATGAATATTGGTGTTATGCAGGAGAAGGGGGGATTTTATGATTCGGCTATTTTAAACTATCAAGAGGCCCTTCCTATATTTCAGCAGGAAAAGGATACCCTATCTATGGCAAGTGTAAACGAAAATATAGGACTAGCCTTTGTCAAAAGATCCCAATACCAGAAGGCACTAGAATTTTTTACCAAAGCGGATTCCTTAATTGCCACTTACTTGGATTCTTTGGAAAATAGGTGGATAGGCCTTTACATCAATACAAATCTCGCTTGGATCGGCTTAAACCGACAAGACGAGGCACTCAAAGTGCTGCTGAAAGCACTACGAGTGGCTGAACATAACAAGAACAAGGTAGCAATCGGAAAAATCAATTATAGATTAGCTGGCATCTACGAATTTTTGGGAGATGATCAAAAGAGGTATAAAGCCTTAATGACGAGTAAAACCAATTTTAAAGACAATCAAAATTTACTTGATATTGCCAATCTCAATTCCTACTTACTTGAATACCACTTTGATTCAAAAGATTTAGACTCAGCTGTAGTCTATGCACAGAAATGTCTGGAGTTCTACGAACCCAATGGTTTTACTTTAGATGCGGGAATCATCTACGGCATGTTGGGAAATGTTGAAATGGAGAAAGAAAATCATAAAGAAGCAATTGGTTATTTCAAAAGGGCCTTGGATAATTTTGGAGATGAAAATCCTCAAGAATCAGCTGGATACCTTTTCAATATTGGCATAGCTTTTAATAAAATAGGAGACTATAAATCTGCCCTGGAATTCATTGAACGCTCTCTTGCAATCAGAAAAAACCTCAATATCCCTGCTGATCTCCAAGAGTCTTATCAGGGTCTGGCTGAAACCTATCAGCTAATGGGCAATTATCAAAAAGCATTCGAAAACTTGACCCTCTATCAAGCCTACAAAGACTCTGTATTCAATGAAACTAAAAACAAACAATTAGCTGAACTGGAAACTCAGTATGAAACAGAAAAAAAGGACAAAGCAATAGCTGATCTGGAACAAGAAAAAGAACTTCAGAATTTAAGATCCGAAAAGCAGCAAGCACAAATCTATCTCAGTGTAGGCGGGCTGGTAATTCTCTTTGGGATAGCAGGATTATTTTTTAGACAATCCACCATCCGCAAAAAATACAATGATGAGCTGGAAACCAAAAACGGAGAAATCGCCAAACAAAGTGCAGAACGAGAACTATTGCTGAAAGAAATTCACCATCGGGTAAAAAACAACCTTCAGATTATTTCCAGCTTGCTGAGTATGCAAACACGTGGCTTGAAGGATGATAAAATGAAAGATGCGATGAAAGAAAGTCAAAGCAGGGTCAAAACCATGGCCTTGATCCACGAAAAGCTCTATCAGTATGAAAACCTTTCCAAGATCAATATGCAGGAGTACATCCAGCAGCTCAGTGACTTTTTGACCCAAACCTATCGGTCTGATAAAGACATCAAAATCACCATTGAGGCGACAGATGTCAATTTGGATATGGATATGGCCATTCCTTTGGGATTGATCACCAATGAACTCCTGTCCAACTCACTCAAATATGCTTTTGAAGAACAGAATCATGGAGAAATCATCATTCATTTTACACAAAAACTACCTGGCTCTTATTCTCTGCTGATCAAAGATTCAGGCAAAGGACTCAGCGAAAATCTGGATATTGAAAATGCAAAATCTCTTGGATTGAAGCTGGTAAAGACGCTGACTAGACAAATCAACGGAAAACTCAAAATTGTACCTCAGCCGGGTGCTTCTTTTGAGATTGACTTCTCAGACCAACCCATAGCTGCCTAAATCAATTTGACTCCTAAGAATTTTTCAACCCACGAACAAAATTATCCGGAAGTTCTTGAAGAGTCGAAGATGAAATTTTATAACCAAAACTGATCAGTCCATCTGCCATAAACTTGATCCACAGCAAAATCAAATCAGAAAGAAAAGGAAATCAAATATTCTAATAAACCATACCCAAGAAATTGAGCAAGTTGAAAATATTGATCGTGGAAGATGAACTGGTCATTGCAGAAGACCTGAAAGAAATCCTGGAAGAACTGGGCTATGAAGTATGCGGAATCGCCATCAGCAGTCGGGAAGCCTTGGCCCTGATCGATGAAAAATCCCCTGATCTCGCACTGTTGGATATTCAGATAAAAGGTGGCAAAGACGGCATAGAACTGGCGGCAGAAATCAACGAAAATTACCATCTGCCCTTTATCATGCTGACTTCCCATGCAGATATCCATACCATCAACCGAGCCAAGGAAGTAAATCCCTACGGATACTTGGTAAAACCATTCAATGAAAAAGAAATCTTGGCTGGGATCGAACTGGCCATGGCCAACTTTGCCAAGGATCAGACGAGAAAAAAGGAAGAAGAAAATTCACAGGATTTTGTACTTAGCGATAGTCTTTTTATCCGTACCAATGGGATGCTGGTCAAGCTTAAGCTTCAAGACATCATCTACCTGGAAGCGGATGCCAACTATACCCAGGTCCATTCCAAAGACAAGAAGTTTGTGATCAGGTCTACCCTGAAGGAACTGGAAGGAAAGTTGGACCCAAACCGATTTGTACGAGTTCATAAATCCTTTTTAATCAACCTGGCAGAAATAGACAGTATTCAGGCAGAGTCGGTCCACATCTCTGGGAAAGAGATTCCTATCAGCCGAAATCAATACAGCTGGCTTCTCCAGCAAATCAAAATGCTGTAAGTGGCAGATTGACATTTTTTCACCTTTCTTTCACATTCTTTGTGTATTACTCCCTGAAAAGGTTACACTTATCCGGATTGGAAATAGATTCGATTGCTTTGAAAGATTAAATCAATTGAATCATGAAAATTCCAAAATCTATTTTGAAAAAGAGGTTCTGACCTCTTTGTGATGAGATCCAACTTGTGGTTTGAACTACACCTTAGTTGAGAAGGGACGCCAGACTTCTTTTGCTTTTCCTAAAAAGCTGATAGCTCTTGAATCCCGGAGACAGATTCTTCCCTCCAATTCGCTTTGACGGAGGGATGGCTCTCCAGAAAATGGAACCAAAAGATGGCATACAAACAGGATCATTTTTGACTTCTTCCTTTTGGATGGAGAAAGCTTGGGCCATGCTCGAAAGTAAAGTAGGTATCAGACCTTGGTATGTTTTTGCATCAGGTTAAATGGGCATTAAGGAAGATCATTAAAAGGTTTAATTCTTAAAACACATAAAAACAACCTAATATTTTACTGATAAACAATCACTTAGCATCTAATTCATCTAACTCAGTCCAAAATTGAAAGCAGTGAAGATTTTTATTCTTGAACATGAAATTCCTCAAGCCGACCGAATCAAAATTCTGTTGGAATCCTCAGGATATGACGTAACATGGACTATTCTGAGCAAAAAGGAAACCCAAAAGACCTTAAGTCAAAACATCAACACTTGTAAAGTTTTGTCAGTTGAGGTTGATGGAAATCAAAAAGTAAAAGGAATTTTGGACATCCCAAAAACAGCGCATCAAGAGGGTGTACTTCCGTGCAAATCGACCCCATTGAAAGGAGTCATTGATGGTGAATACAACCCTTTTGGTTCTACTGCCAAAGAGAAGGATTTGGAATCGGATGAACCTGATAACACAAGAAAAGTCTTCAGCTCCAGCAAAACCAAACAGGGCTTTTTTCCAACAGGAATCCAGTCCTCACATAGCTTCATTTTCGAAGACAGTTTTTTTATTCGATCCAACAGTGCCTTGGTAAAACTCAAATTTGAGGACATCATCTATTTGGAGGCAGATGCCAATTATACCCAGATTTTCACAAGTGGAAAGAAATATAGTATTCGTGCGTCCTTAAAAGAGCTGGAGGAGAAAATCAAAGATAAACGATTCGCGAGAGTGCATAAATCGTTCTTGATCAATTTGGAAAAAATAGAAAGCATACACGCTGAATCAATCCAAATTGACAACAGAGAAATCCCAATAGGAAGGCAACAATACAGATGGCTTCTAAGCCAAATCAAAATCCTGTAATCTTCCAGATTGACATTTTTTAGCACTTCTTCGACAAGAAATGTAAGTTCTTCCCAAGGCCAAAATACAGGCTAGTATTGAGGGTAAATTCAGTCAAATGAAAACGATTTGACTATGAAATTTAAATCATCCTTTTCTCAATCAGCATTCTGGGCCTCTATTCCAAGATTTTTTACCTAACCCTCTGGCTGATCCTCGGTCCTGGATTGGCCAAACTTGTCAATCCTATGTATTCAGAATTCCTCTTATC
This sequence comes from Algoriphagus sp. AK58, assembly GCF_014324365.1. Lineage (GTDB taxonomy): Bacteria > Bacteroidota > Bacteroidia > Cytophagales > Cyclobacteriaceae > Algoriphagus. The sequence continues at coordinate 20,950 of NZ_QEIG01000011.1, read as the reverse complement.
AACACAAACCCTTGATTAGAACTTTTAACATGCTTTTCGACTCCATAAATACCGAAAAAACCGCTACCCATCAGCTCTTTGAACAGGTCGCTGATCAATACTCCAATCACACCGCACTGGTCTTTGAACACAAGGCTTGGACCTATGCACAAGTCAACCAGCAGGCCAATCAGCTTGCACATTGCCTCATGGCCAACGGAATCGGAACAGAAAGCCTCGTCGGTATCTGCATGGACCGGTCTCCGGAACTTATCATCTCCATCCTTGCCGTCTGGAAGGCCGGAGCTGCCTATCTCCCCCTCGATCCCGATTACCCTACTGACAGACTACACTTCATGATTCAGGATGCTAATCCTAAGCTGATCCTAACCCATTTTCAAGTTCAGAATTCCAAGTCCCCTTTGGAGCTCTTCTCGGGAAAGATCCTTGTTTGGGAAGAATTCCTCGGAAACAGCTTCCTCTTCTCCGACCAAAACCCCAATCGCCAAACCTCCCTCTCCGACCTCGCCTACGTCATCTATACGTCCGGTTCCACCGGAAAACCAAAAGGTGTCCTACTCGAGCACCGGGGACTGGCCAATCTCATCCCAGCTCAGACCAAGCGATTCAGGGTCACGCCCGAATCCAGATTCCTCCAGTTTGCCTCCCTAAGCTTTGACACCTCCCTATGGGAAATCCTCCTGCCGCTCGCATCCGGCGCCACTCTCGTCATTGCCAAAGCAGATCAGCTCCTCCCCGATCTGCCTCTTTCTCATACCCTCAACACCTATCAAATCACCCACTTCACTGCACCTCCTTCCGTACTCGCTCTACTCGACCCTTCAGGCTTACCCGAGCTTCAGGTCGTCGTCTCCGGTGGTGAAGCTCTCCGAAAAGAAATCGCCCAAAGATGGGTCAAACACACCAAACTGTTCAATGCCTACGGACCCACCGAAGCAACCATCGAGGTCTCTGCCTCCCTTATTCAGCCCAACTCAGACCGTATCACGATCGGAAAACCTCTGCCAAACACCCAGTTCTACATCCTCGATCAAGAAGGTGCTCAGCTGCCCGTTGGAATCTCCGGTGAACTCCATATTTCCGGCGACGGGCTGGCAAGAGGATACCTCAACCGTCCCGAACTCAACGCCGAAAAGTTTGTCCCAAACCCTTTCAATACGGGAGAACGAATGTACCGTACCGGAGACCTCGCACGATGGCTGCCAAACGGGGAAGTCGAACACCTCGGAAGAATCGATCAGCAGGTCAAACTCAGGGGATTCCGGATCGAACTTGGAGAGATCGAAAGCACACTACTCACTTTCCAAGGGATAAAAGACGTCGTCGTTACTGTCCTTCAAGGAGAATCTGGAGCAGACTTTCTCTGTGCCTACTACGTCGCTCAAGAAGAACTGCCCATGGTCGAACTCAGGAATTTTCTTGCCCGATCCCTGCCTGCCTACATGATCCCTGCTCGCTTTATGCACTTGTACCAATTCCCCCTCACTCCAAACGGAAAAGTAGATCGAAAGGCCTTACCTGATCCGGGGTATACTGTGCTGACAGGCGTGGAATTTGTTGCCCCGGCAACTGAATTGGAAATAGCCATTGCCCGACTTTGGGCGCAACTGTTGGGTCTGAATCCAGAATCCATCAGCACGCAGGACAGCTTCTTCGCCCTCGGAGGAGATTCTCTCAGGGCCGCTCAGCTCGCCGGAAGACTTGCTCAGGAAACCCAGACTGCCGTGTCGGTGAAAGATATCTTCACCAATCCTACGATCGAAAGTTTATCCCAACTCATCGCCAAAAAGGATAAAAGTGCCTCATCGGTGATTGCCAAAGCACCTGTACAAGACAGCTATCCACTCGCATCGGCACAGAAGCGTGTCTACCTACACCATCTTCGACAAGGAGAGGAATCAATACTCTACAATATGCCCGCAGTCTATGAGGTGGAAGGCTCTTTGGATCTTGATCTTCTGAAAAAGGCTTTCCAGCAAGTAGTGGACGCCTATGATTCCTTCAGGGTTTCTTTCGGCCTAGTCAATGGCGAACTACGCCAAGAAGTGAAAGATAAGTTGGTAGTGGATATTCCTTTTCACAGTTTCAGCGAGGATAATGTCCATTATGCTCTGAAAAACTGGGGAACAACCCCCTTTGATCTGGAAAAAGCTCCCCTCGTCCGGATGGAGCTCTGGCAGACTCCCTCCAGGCAGCTTTTGGCCATCGACACCCACCATATCATCATGGACGGAATGTCCTATGGACCCTTCTTCAAGGCTTTGGCGGATGCCTATCAGGGAAAAGAGCTAAAGTCCGACACACTTGGTTTCATCGATTATGCCTATTGGCAGCAGGACCTAGCTCAACAGTCTTTCAGAGAAGGACAGTCTGCCTTCTGGAACCAGATGTTTGCCGACGGCATTCCCACTCTGGAACTTCCGGTCGACTTTAATGAGCCAGTACTGAGAAACTACCTCGGTGAAACCCATTCCTTCCGGATCCAGGGAGACCTGTTGGAAAATATCCAAAGCCTCTGTGCACAGACCGGAACCACTCCCTTTATCTTCCTTTATTCTGCCTTCACTCTGCTGATCAGCAAATACGCCCAGAGCCAGGATCTGGTGATCGCGACCACCTCGGCGGGAAGAAGCTTTCCCGAGACTGAGGATATGATCGGCATGTTTGTCAATACACTGGCTGTTCGCAATCAAATTGATCCTTCCCTATCGTTTAATGGATTTCTGGAAAGCACCAAGCAACTCCTGCTATCTGCCTTTGAAAATGATGCTTACCCGTATGACGAACTGGTCGCCAAACTGAGGGCACAGGGCCATCAGGAGAATCTTGTACGGGTCATGTTCACCATGCTCAAGGAAAGCGAAGAAAGCCTCGCCCTGGACGGATGCAAACTCAACGCCCTGCCTTTCGGAGGAGAATCTCCCGCCAAGTTTGACCTCACCTTCAGCGGTACGGAAAATCAAGACCGCATCGACTTTGACATCGCCTATGCAGCAGAACTGTTCAGCATGGAAAGCATCACTCTCCTGGCAGAGCGTTTTGTAAACCTGCTGGGCCATATCTGTGCATCTCCACTGGCCTCTTTATCGGCCTTGCCGATCATCCTGGAAAAGGAATCCGAACAGATCAGAAACTGGAACAGCAATATCGTGGAAGTACCCCAGAAAGCTCTGGTCCACGGACTCTTTGAGGCTAAAGTGCTGGAGTACCCCGGGAACACTGCCCTGGTGTTTGAGAATGAGGAGTTGACTTATTCGGAGCTGAATCAAAAAGCCAACCGGCTCGCCCATTACCTCAGATCCTGTGGCATCGGTCCCGAGCAAAGGGTCGGTATCTGTCTGGAGCGTTCCGCAGAACTGATCATCAGCATCCTTGCCGTATGGAAGTCCGGCGGTGCCTATGTTCCCCTGGATCCATCCTATCCCGAGGACAGACTGGCCTATATGATCGGGGATTCCGGTCTGGAACTTATCCTGACCCAAAACTCCCTCCTTCCACTATTGGAGGAGATCTGCCAAAACACGCAGGTAAAGCCGGTGAGCAAAGAGGAATTGGGAACTATCTTGACAACTTACCCAGATCAGAATCCAATACCTGTTAACGGCCCGGAGAATCTAGCTTACATCATCTATACCTCAGGCACAACGGGTAAACCAAAGGGTGCCATGATTGAACATCGCAATGCGGTCAATCTGGCTTTTGGCCAGTATAAGTCGGTAAAAATCACTCCCAATGACCGTGTTTTGCAGTTTGCCTCTACCAGTTTTGATGCCTCAGTTTGGGAGATACTTATCGGCCTTACCACAGGAGCAGCATTAGTTGTTTCACGCCGAGAGGATATTATGCCGGGTATAGCACTGACGGATACTTTGAACCGTCAGGGAATCACCGTCACCATGTTGACGCCGACGGCATTAAACCACATGGAGCCCAAGCAGGTACCATTGCTTCATACGGTTTTGAGTGCCGGAGAAGCTCTGCCCTTGAGTATTGCTCTCAGATGGGCAGGTGGCACGACACTGATCAACGCCTACGGCCCTACAGAAGTAACCGTGCTTACCACAAGAGGAGAGATTACAGAAGGGGTTGATCGAATAGTGCTTGGAAAACCACTACCCAACTACAAAACCTATATCCTCGATGCTCAGGGCAATCAGCTTCCCATCGGAATTGCCGGTGAGCTCTGCATCGGAGGTGCGGGTGTCGGAAGAGGCTATCTGAACCGTCCCGAACTGACAGCCGAAAAGTTTGTCCCTGACCCATTCAATCCCGGAGCAAAAATGTACCGATCCGGGGACCTCGCCCGTTGGCTCCCAACCGGAGAGATCGAGTACCTGGGCAGAATCGACCAACAGGTCAAAATCCGCGGATTCCGAATCGAACTAGGGGAGATCGAAAGTGCCCTCCTTTCTGACAGCACGATCACCGAAGCCGCCGTCACCGTCCGTCAGGATCACTTGGGCGAAAAGTACCTCTGCGCCTATTACGTCTCCGAAACGGAGAAGACTGTGGAAGAACTCAGAAGCTTCCTTGGCCAGACCTTACCAGAATTCATGATTCCTGCCCGCTTTGTGGCCATGGAAAAACTCCCCTTGAGCCCTTCCGGCAAAATTGACCGCAAAGCCCTGCCCGATCCCGGGGAAAAAGTGTGGACAGGCGCTGAATTTGTTGCCCCGGCAACTGAACTGGAAATAGCCATTGCCCGACTTTGGGCGCAACTGTTGGCTCTGAATCCAGAATCCATCAGTACCCGGGACAGCTTCTTTGCCCTCGGAGGGGATTCTCTTAAATCTGCCCAGCTGGCAGGAAGGCTCTCTCAGGAAACACAGACCTCCGTATCGGTAAAGGATATCTTTACCAACCCCACCATAGCGGACTTAGCTGTTTTGATTGCTTCCAAAGAGCAATCGGCAGCTTTGAAAATCACCAAGGCGCCGATACTGGACAGCTATCCCTTGGCCCCTGCTCAAAAACGAGTCTACCTCCATCAACTGCAGCAAGGGGCTGAATCCACACTCTACAATATGCCCGCAGTCTATCAGGTAGACGGCACATTGGATCATGCCCTGCTGGAAAAGGCTTTCCAACAGGTCGTGGACTGTTTCTCCTCTTTTAGAACTTCATTTTCATTGGAGGACAGTGAGCTCAGGCAGCAGGTTGCCTCAGCTGTAAAAGTCACTGTTCCTGCCAAGGATTTATCGGACTCAGAGCTGTTGGATCAGCTCAGGAACTGGGGAAAAAAACCTTTTGACTTGGAATTTGCCCCCCTCATCCGGATGGAGCTCTGGCAGACTCCGTCCAGGCAGATCTTGGCCATCGACACCCACCATATCATCATGGACGGAATGTCCTATGGACCATTCTTCAAGGCTTTGGCGGATGCCTATCAGGGAAAAGAGCTAAAAACCGACACACTTGGTTTCATCGATTATGCCTATTGGCAGCAGGACCTAGCTCAACAGTCCTTCAGAGAAGGGCAGTCTGCCTTCTGGAACCAGATGTTTGCCGACGGCATTCCCACTCTGGAACTTCCGGTCGACTTTAATGAGCCTGTCCTGAGAAACTACCTCGGTGAAACCCATTCCTTCCGGATCCAGGGAGGCCTGTTGGAAAATATCCAAAGCCTCTGTGCACAGACCGGAACCACTCCCTTTATCTTCCTTTATTCTGCCTTCACTCTGCTGATCAGCAAATACGCCCAGACCCAGGATCTGGTGATCGCAACCACCTCGGCGGGAAGAAACTTTCCCGAGACTGAGGAAATGATAGGCATGTTTGTCAATACACTGGCTGTTCGCAATCAAATTGATCCTTCCCGATCGTTTAATGGATTTTTGGAAAACACCAAGCAGCTGTTGCTATCTGCCTTTGAAAATGATGCCTACCCGTATGACGAACTGGTCGCCAAACTGAGGGCACAAGGCCATCAGGAGAATCTTGTACGGGTCATGTTCACCATGCTCAAGGAAAGCGAAGAAAGCCTGGCTCTGGACGGATGCAAACTCAACGCCCTGCCTTTCGGAGGAGAATCTCCCGCCAAGTTTGACCTCACCTTCAGCGGTACGGAAAATCAAGACCGCATCGACTTTGAAATCGCCTATGCAGCCGAACTGTTCAGCATGGAAAGCATCACTCTCCTGGCAGAGCGTTTTGTCAACCTGCTGGGCCATATCTGTGCATCTCCCGATACATCATTATCGGACTTGCCGATCATCCTGGAAAAGGAATCGGAGCAGATCAGAAACTGGAACAGCAATATCGTGGAAGTACCCCAGAACGCTCTGGTCCAAGGACTCTTTGAGGCTAAAGTGCTGGAGTACCCCGGGAACACTGCCCTGGTGTTTGAACAGGAGGAGTTGACTTATTCGGAGCTGAATCAAAAAGCCAACCGGCTCGCCCATTACCTCAGATCCTGTGGCATCAGTCCCGAGCAAAGGGTCGGTATCTGTCTGGAGCGCTCTCCGGAGCTGATCATCAGCATCCTTGCCGTATGGAAGTCTGGCGGTGCCTATGTTCCCCTGGATCCATCCTATCCGGTGGACAGACTAGCCTATATGATCGAGGATTCCGGTCTGGAACTTATCCTAACCCAAAACTCCCTCCTTCCACTATTGGAGGAGATCTGCCAAAACACGCAGGTAAAGCCGGTGAACAAGGAAGGATTAGAGAAGGTCTTAGCCGCATATCCAGAGACAAACCCTGCTTTGCTGAATACTGCCGATAGTTTGGCTTACATGATCTACACTTCAGGTACCACCGGAAAGCCAAAGGGGGTGATGCTCGAGCACCGCAATGCAGTGAATCTGGCCATCGCGCAGCAACATACCATCTCGGTAAAGTCCACCGACCGGGTTCTGCAGTTCGCTTCCTCCAGCTTTGATGCTTCTGTTTTTGAAATACTACTGGCTTTGGCCTCCGGGGCAGGGCTAGTGGTCGCTTCCAAAGAAAACTTAGTACCAGGTCCTTCGATCGTCCAAACCATGATGAAGCAGCGAGTTACGATGGCGGTTCTCACCCCAGTCGTGCTGAATCACATGGATCCTCATCAGCTGCCTTTGCTTCACACGGTGCTTAGTGCAGGCGAACCTCTCCCTGTCACCATTGCAGAAAAATGGGACGCAACCAAAAATCTGATCAATGCCTATGGCCCGACAGAGGTTACCGTCTGTGCGACAATGGGGAAAGTACAGGAAGATTCTGACCGGATTACCATCGGAAGTCCATTGCCCAACTACAAAACCTATATCCTCGATGCTCAGGGCAATCAGCTTCCCATCGGAATTGCCGGTGAGCTCTGCATCGGAGGTGCAGGTGTCGGAAGAGGCTATCTAAACCGTCCCGAACTGACTGCCGAAAAGTTTGTCCCAGACCCATTCAATCCCGGAGCAAAAATGTACCGATCCGGGGACCTCGCCCGTTGGCTCCCAACCGGAGAGATCGAGTACCTGGGCAGAATCGACCAACAGGTCAAAATCCGCGGATTCCGAATCGAACTCGGGGAGATCGAAAGTGCCCTCCTTTCTGACAGCACGATCACCGAAGCCGCCGTCACCGTCCGTCAGGATCACTTGGGTGAAAAGTACCTCTGCGCCTATTACGTCTCCGAAACGGAGAAGACTGTGGAAGAACTCAGAAGCTTCCTTGGCCAGTCCTTACCAGAATTCATGATTCCTGCCCGCTTTGTGGCCATGGAAAAACTCCCCTTGAGCCCTTCCGGCAAAATTGACCGCAAAGCCTTGCCCGATCCCGGGGGAAGTATCCTGACAGGCGCTGAATTTGTTGCCCCGGCAACTGAACTGGAAATAGCCATTGTCCGACTTTGGGCGCAACTTTTGGCTCTGAATCCAGAATCCATCAGTACCCGGGACAGCTTCTTTGCCCTCGGAGGGGATTCTCTTAAATCTGCCCAGCTGGCAGGAAGGCTCTCTCAGGAAACACAGACCTCCGTATCGGTAAAGGATATCTTTACCAACCCCACCATAGCGGGCTTAGCTGTTTTGATTGCTTCCAAAGAGCAATCGGCAGCTTTGAAAATCACCAAGGCACCGATACTGGACAGCTATCCCTTGGCCCCGGCTCAAAAACGAGTCTACCTCCATCAACTGCAGCAAGGGGCTGAATCCACACTCTACAATATGCCCGCAGTCTATCAGGTAGACGGCACATTGGATCATGCCATGCTGGAAAAGGCTTTCCAACAGGTCGTGGACTGTTTCTCCTCTTTTAGAACTTCATTTTCATTGGAGGACAGTGAGCTCAGGCAGCAGGTTGCCTCAGCTGTAAAAGTCACTGTTCCTGCCAGGAATTTATCGGACTCAGAGCTGTTGGATCAGCTCAGGAACTGGGGAAAAGAACCTTTTGACTTGGAATTTGCCCCACTCATCCGGATGGAGCTCTGGCAGACTCCGTCCAGGCAGCTTTTGGCCATCGACACCCACCATATCATCATGGACGGAATGTCGTATGGACCCTTCTTTGAATCATTGTCGAAAGCTTATGCCGGACTGGGACTCTCTGTTCCTTCGGTCCAGTATACCGACTACGCCTATTGGCAACAATCTGAAGAACAACAAGCTGTGATTGCCAGGCAGAGAGCTTACTGGCAGAGGATTTACGCCAAAGGAATCCCAGCGCTTGAACTGCCCTATGACTTCCCTATTCCCACCAACCGTACCCATGCAGGGGGCACGCTCCATTTCCAACTTGGATTAAGTACCGTGGAAAGTGTACAACAACTGGCAGCCCAAACGGGCACCACCCCTTTCATGGTGCTTTATTCTGTCTTTGCACTATTGGTTGGAAAGTATGCAGGCCAATCAGAATTGATTGTGGGCACGACCTCTTCAGGTAGAAACTTGCCCGAACTGGAAGACATGGTGGGCATGCTGGTCAATACGTTGGCGATCCGCACGGATTTACCGGAAGACTCATCATTCATCGCCTATCTGGATTCTAACAAAAAGGTTTTGTTGGAAAGTTTTGAGAACGACAGCTATCCGTATGAAGACCTGGTGACCGATCTGCGACAGAAGGAAAACTTCAAAACTCCTGTCCGCGCGATGTTCACAATGATGCCTCAAGGGGTCGAGAAGACGTCCATAGACAGTTTGAGATTATCTCCCTTGGATGCAGGAGGTGCGCTGCAATCCAAGTTCGACCTGACCTTCAGTGGAATAGAAGGGGCCGAGTCCATCGACTTTTCCATCATTTATCCTTTTGAACTTTTTGATCCTGAAACCATCTCCCTATTGGCATCACGATATGAGTTCCTGCTGCAGCAGGCTATTCAAAGACCAGATAAGTCATTGAGGGAATTCAGTATCCTGGTGGATCAAGAAAAAAGAATGATTTCAGAATGGAACCACACATTCCAGAAATACCCTACTAGTCAAACCCTATCCGAACTATTCGAATCCACTGTCAGGCTTTTTCCAGAGAACATGGCATTGGTATACAAAGACAGAGAGCTTAAGTATAAGGAATTAGAAAGCAAAGCCAACCAACTGGCCCGATTGCTCATTGTCAGGGGAATAAAACCAGGAGAACTTGTCGGTCTGTTAATGAAGCGGTCTCCTGAATTGATTGTAAGCATTTTGGCAGTTTGGAAAGCCGGAGGTGCGTATGTCCCACTCGATCCATCCTATCCGGTAGACCGATTGCATTACATGCTCCAAGATGCAGAGGTGGGTTTGCTACTTACCCATGAAGCTGCCATTACTGTAGCTGAAAAGGCCTCGGAAGGTTTGCCTACACGCATGCTTATTCTCGAACACTTGGGTTCGGAATTAAAATCATTCTCAACTACCAAAATACAATGCCCTTCCCGTCCTTTTGACTTAGCCTACATTATCTATACCTCTGGCTCAACGGGCAAGCCCAAAGGGGTGATGGTGGAGCACCGTACTGCTGTAAACTTGGCTTTTGCATACAAAGACAGCATGGCATTGGTTGCAATGCCTAGAATATTGCAGTTTGCTTCGATCTGTTTTGATGTATCAGTTGCAGACCTTTTGATGGCATTTGCTAACGGTGGGACCCTTGTCATCGCAGATCATGAAAACCTAATGCCAGGTCCGGCCCTAACCGAGACGCTGAATCACTATCAAATATCCCATATCAAACTTACTCCTACCGCATTGGGGTACTTATCACCTGATGATTTACCGCATTTATACACCGTCTACGCAGGAGGTGAGGCCCTGTCCATGGAATTAGCTCGTCGTTGGGCATCCAAAAAAAGACTCATCAATGCCTATGGGCCTACAGAAGCGACTGTAAACACAACCCTTCGACCTATTCAAAGTGATGTGAAGCGAGTGGTTCTAGGGCGTCCTCTTCCTAATTATCAAATCCACATTCTTGACCAATCAGGCAATCCTTTACCGATAGGAATGGCAGGTGAATTATGCATTGGTGGTGATGGACTTGCCCGCGGCTATCTCAACCGTCCTGAACTCACCGCCGAGAAGTTTATTCCAGATTCTTCCCGTGAAGGAGGACGGCTATATCGATCCGGCGATCTGGCACGATGGCTGTCAAATGGAGAAGTAGAGTTTTTGGGAAGAATAGACCATCAGGTCAAAATCCGCGGGTATCGAATTGAGTGTGGTGAAATCGAAAGTGCGCTCTTGGCCATAAAGGGGGTCGCAACAGCAGCAGTAATCGCCCGAACCGATGCACAGGGTGAAAAGTACTTGTGTGCCTATTTTGTAGCTGATGAGGAAAAAACCATTCATGAGTTGCGAGAAGCCCTTTCCCTTACCCTGCCTGAGTTTATGGTTCCCTCACGCTTTGTACAATTGGATAAGCTTCCCCTTACCGGCAGTGGTAAGACAGACCGTAAGGCATTACCAGAGCCCGATGCCAGTATAAAAACAGGAACTGAATTCGTGATGCCTAAAACAGAAACAGAAAAGTGGCTTGTGAAATTATGGGCTTCAGTATTAGGGCTTAATTCCGAAGAGATCGGTATTAATGATGACTTCTTCTCATTGGGAGGAAACTCGCTAAGGTGTGTGCAGCTTGTAGGCCGGATCGGCCAAACTTTTCAATTAAAAGTCTCGGTCAAAGATATTTTCATGAACCCGACGCTAGAGAGTCTTTCGAGATTGATCGATTCTAGGGAAAAGGTTGCCGTACCAGGTATCGGGAAAGCACCGATACTGGAGAGCTATCCCCTAGCCTCAGCCCAAAAACGAGTCTACCTCCATCAACTGCAGCTGGGAGAAAATTCCGTGCTCTACAATATGCCGGCAGCCTATGAGGTAGATGGGTCCTTGAATCATGCCCTGCTGGAAAAGGCTTTCCAGCAGGTGGTGGATCACTATGATGCCTTCAGGGTTTCTTTCAGCCTGGTTGAGGGGAAACTGCGTCAGCGTGTGGCAGACAGGGTTACGGTTGATGTCCCGGTTCACAGTCTCAGTGAAAGTGATGCCCAAGACGCGCTTAAAAACTGGGGAACCAAGTCCTTTGATCTGGAGCAGGCTCCCCTGATACGGATGGAGCTGTGGCAGACTCCTTCAAGGCAGATTTTAGCAATCGACACCCACCATATTATCATGGACGGAATGTCGCATGGTCCCTTCTTCAAAGCATTGGCGGATGCCTATCAGGGAAAGACGCTGAAAACCAATACACTTGGTTTCATTGATTATGCCTATTGGCAGCAGTCCGAAACCCAGCTGACGGCACGTTCTGGACAGGCGGAATTCTGGAAACAGATGTTTTCCAACGGCATTCCCGCTCTGGAACTTCCTGTCGACTTTAGTGAGCCTTCCCTAAGAAACTACCGTGGAGGGATCCATTCCTTCCGGATGGAGGGAGATCTGTTGGAAAGCGTCGACCGCCTATGCGCACAGACGGGCACCACTCCTTATATCTTCCTTTATTCTGCCTTCACCCTGCTGATCAGCAAATACGCACAGTCCCAAGATCTGGTGATAGCAACCACCTCAGCGGGGAGAAATCTTCCCGAGACTGAGGAAATGATCGGGATGTTTGTCAATACACTGGCAGTGAGGAATCATATTGATATTTCCCTTTCGTTTTTTGAGTTTTTAGAAAGCACAAAAGAGCTTTTGCTCACAGTGTTTGAGAATGATTCTTATCCTTATGACGAACTGATAGCAGATTTGAGATCGAGCCAATTGGGGGATCATGCAGTCCGTGTGATGTTCACGATGTTGAAGGAGGGAGAACTTTCCCTGTCACTTGGTGAAAGCATACTTCGTCAACTACAAATATCGGATGATGCGCAGGCTAAATTTGATTTAACCCTAAGTGTTTCGGAAGGGGAACAGTTCATGGGTTTTGATATGGTGTACGCAGAAGAGCTGTTCAGTAAAGAAAGTATTGAAAGACTTTCGCATCGTTTTGTCAACCTGCTGGGCCATATCTGTGCATCTCCCGATACATCATTATCGGACTTGCCGATCATCCTGGAAAAGGAATCGGAGCAGATCAGAAACTGGAACAGCAATATCCTGGAAGTACCCCAGAACGCCTTGGTCCACGGACTCTTTGAGGCTAAAGTGCTGGAATATCCTTACAATACCGCGCTGGTGTTTGAGAATGAGGAGTTGACTTATTCGGAGCTGAATCAAAAAGCCAACCGGCTCGCCCATTACCTAAGATCCTGCGGAATCGGTGCCGAGCGAAGGGTCGGCATCTGTCTGGAGCGCTCCCCGGAGCTGATCATCAGCATCCTTGCCGTGTGGAAGTCCGGCGGGGCCTATGTTCCCCTGGATCCATCCTATCCGGTGGACAGACTGGCCTATATGATCGGGGATTCCGGTCTGGAACTTATCCTGACCCAAAACTCCCTCCTTCCGAAATTAGAAGAGATCTGCCAAAACACGCAGGTTCAACTGGTGAGCAAAGAAGAGTTGGCTGACAGAATGATCATTTTCACCGCATCCAATCCGGTATGGATCGGTAAAGCGCCTGACTTGGCATACATCATCTACACCTCAGGTACAACTGGTAGGCCCAAAGGCGCAATGATCGAACATAGAAATGTTGTCAATTTGGCTTTTGCGCAGCAACAAAAAATCAAAGTCAAAACGGAAGATCGGGTTTTGCAGCTTGCATCTTTCAGTTTTGACCCTTCCGTTTCCGAAATCCTTTTAGCATTCTTGGCTGGAGGGACACTCGTCATGGGGTCCAGGGAGAACCTCTTGCCTGGCCTGCCTTTGACAACAACGATCAATAAAAACCGGATTACGATTGCTGCCATGACACCCGTGGTGCTAAACCAGCTGGATCCTTACCAGATTCCCTCTCTGCATACCGTGGTTTGTGGAGGCGAAGCTTTGCCAGTGCATCTCGCCAAAAAATGGCACAATATCAAAAACCTGATCAATGCCTATGGCCCAACTGAGGCCACCGTCTGTGCGACAATGGGGAAAGTACAGGAAGACTCTGACCGGATTACCATCGGAAGTCCATTGCCCAACTACAAAACCTATATCCTCGATGCTCAGGGCAATCAGCTTCCCATCGGAATTGCCGGTGAGCTCTGCATCGGGGGTGCAGGTGTCGGAAGAGGCTATCTAAACCGTCCCGAACTGACAGCCGAAAAGTTTGTCCCAGACCCGTTCAATCCCGGAGCAAAAATGTACCGATCCGGGGACCTCGCCCGTTGGCTCCCAACCGGGGAAATCGAGTACCTGGGCAGAATCGACCAACAGGTCAAAATCCGCGGATTCCGTATCGAACTCGGGGAGATCGAAAGTGCCCTCCTTTCTGACAGCGCGATCACCGAAGCCGCCGTCACCGTCCGTCAGGATCACCTGGGCGAAAAGTACCTCTGCGCCTATTACGTCTCCGAAACGGAGAAGACTGTGGAAGAACTCAGAAGCTTCCTTGGCCAGACCTTACCAGAATTCATGATTCCTGCCCGGTTTGTGGCCATGGAAAAACTCCTCTTGAGCCCTTCCGGTAAAATTGACCGGAAGGCTTTGCCGGCACCAGATGAGAATTTTAAGACCGGGAAAGTTTTTATTGCTCCGGAGACTGACCTAGAGAAAGCAATGATTGAAGCTTGGGCAACCACATTGAGCATCAGTCCAGATGTTATTGGAATGGAAGATGATTTTTTTGCCTTGGGCGGAAATTCATTGAAAGCTGTCATGCTGATCTCAAAAATTCACCAAGGCCTTAAGGTTCAGATACCTATTCCAATCATTTTCCAAAATCCTACGCCCAAGTCTTTGATGGATCATATTCACTTAGGTAAAGCGGAGAATTTTCTATTCAATGAGCATTTGATTCCACTTCAGCCCAATGGAGACAAAAGACCACTTTTTATAGTCCCTGGGATGGAAGGCAAATCCTATTATTTGGCAGATCTAGCCAAGGCACTCGGAAAAGATCAGCCGGTTTATGGATTCCAATATTTTGGTTTGTTGAACAGCGAGGATCCATTTGAATCAATAGAAGAGATAGCAGCTTTCAATATCCGCCTAATGAGAAAGGTCCAAGCCCAAGGCCCTTATCAGTTAGCTGGTCACTCCATGGGTGGTTGGGTTGCTGTAGAAATGGCAAATCAACTTCTCCAACAAGGTGAAAAAATTGACTTTATCGGGTTAATGGACTCGTTTAGCCCACAAGTTCTTGCAGATTTAGGAGGCTTCACACTTCATTCAAAGCAACAAGAGGTCAATGATTTGATCATGCTTGTCGAACGACTGGTGGAATACATGAGCCCCGATTTGAATTTCTATGAGCTAAAAGAAAAGCTTGAGCAAATTGATTCCAAAGAACGGCTTTCATTGGTTCATCAATGGACTGTTTCAAAAGGACTGATTCCCGATTCATTTTCTCGGCAAGAACTGGGACAATGGGCAAAGCTTATCGGCACAAATAGCAGGATACATTTTGAACCGACGAAAATCGATCAGATCACACACCTTTTCAAAGCTGAAAGAAGTAGTCGGAAAGATGAAAATATCCCCGAATGTCACGGTTGGACAGCAACAGTGAGTTCCGATCTAATAATCCATGGAACTCCAGGAAATCACTATACCATGATGCTAAGTCCTCATGTACAGTCCTTGGCCAAAGCAATCCAAGATTGCCTTCAAAAATCAGGGATGAAGACTACAGATACCAGAAATACTCAACATGCAAGAGAACTGGAAACCCTGATAAACAGAATATAACACAAGCAGAAATTTTTATATAAACTCTAAAAATCAACGCAATCATGAAACGAATTCTATGTCAGCTGACGGCATTCACCTTACTATTTATTTTCATTTTTTTAAGTAATGTGACAGCACAGCAAAATTTATCAAGTATTAAGGGTAAAGTAATTGATAATGATAATCAGCCCATTGCCTATACCAACGTGGCGCTGTATACAGCAGCCGATTCCAGCTTGACAAAAGTCGGTTACACATTAGCTGATGGAAGCTTTGTTTTACCTGACTTGGAAGCTGGAAAGTATTGGCTAAATATCAGTTTTGTCGGATTCAAATCTTACCTCAGCGATCCGTTCGACTTGCCGGAAAACAAGGAAGTTTCTTGGCCGGAAGTGAAAATGGAAGCTACCGATAGTGAACTTGATATGGTTGTCGTACAAGGTCAAGTGCCGATGTTGGAAATCAAAAAAGACCGGGTGGTCTTTAATGTAGAACAAAGTATCAATTCAGCAGGAATCAGCTCTTTAGACCTACTTCGAAAGTCTCCCAATGTCTTCATCGATAATTCCGGAAACATCAGAATGATGGGAAGGAGCGGCGCTTTTGTCGCAGTGAATGGAAAAATCGTACCCTTAACAGGTGGAGACCTAGACTCCTATCTCAGATCATTACAATCCGACCAAATTGAGGCCATAGAACTGATCCCTGATCCTGGTGCTAAATATGACGCTGTAGGAACTGCCGGAATAATTAATATTCGATTGAAAAAAAGCACGGAGATTGGAGCGAACGGAACCTTCAACTCTGGCTATTCCATCGGCAACAAATCCCGTTATAACGCTTCTTTGTCAGGAAACTACCGAAACAAATCACTTAATCTTTATGGCTCTTATGGGTTTAATCGTTACCAGGATCCTTATAAAGAAGAGGTCACCATTCAGCAAGGCGATCAATTTGTCAACTTGGCAGCAACTGGAAATATCGATCGAAAAATCCATTCTTTGAGAGGTGGGATAGATCTTAATTTATCACCAAACAGCATTATTGGATTTTTAGCAACTGGAAATTTCACAGAGGGATTATGGAATGTCTCTGACCGCGCCAAATTCGGCAATGTTTCGGATGGTATTGTCGATGGACAGCTTTGGGCAGAGAGTAATACCATCATCGATCGAACAGATCTTTCTTTTAACCTCAATTATCGATATGCTAATAAAAAAGGTACGGTCTTAAACATAGATGCTGACTATGCTTTTTTTGAAAATCTCAGAAACAATACACAACCTAATGAAATAAGAGATCCTTCTGGGTCAACTTTGATTTCCGAGACTACTTATTTTTCAAACCTCCCTACTACAATTGATATCAAAAGTTTCAAAGTTGACTTTGAACGCCCCCTTGGTGAAGGTAAACTAGGTGCCGGACTTAAGTATTCGGCGGTCGGATCTGATAACACATTTGATTTCTTTAAGGAAGAGGAAGGAGAATTCGTTCTAGATCCTACGCGTTCCAATACGTTTTTTTATGATGAAAAAATAAGCGCAGGGTATCTTTCCTACTCCATCAGCTTTGGTGAAAAGGTTAACCTGCTCACTGGTCTTAGGGCAGAACACACCCGCTCTGTTGGTGATCTTCAAGATCAGCAAAACACTGAAAATCAAGTTGTAAATCGAGATTACCTTGACTTTTTTCCTTCCCTAAACTTAGAATATGCTGCCAGCGAAAACCACAATTGGTCGATAGGTGCCAATCGGCGAATCAACCGACCAGCCTACCAAAGACTAAACCCATTTCAATTACTACTGAATCAATTATTCTATTCGCAGGGCAATCCTTTTCTACTCCCAGAGTATGCGACAGCGGCCACGCTTACCCATACCTTTAAAAACACCCTCACTTCCTCCTTTACCTTTAGCCATGTCAAAAATCTAATGACTGAATTATACTTACCTGGTGAAGATAATGTCAGCATTTACTCCTTTGTCAATCTGGATGATCAATACCAATATACACTCAACTTTAGCGCCCCGCTTACCTTAACTGACTGGTGGGAAACCTACAGTACGCTGACAGCTTTTTATATTGAAAATAAAGCTGAACTATCAGGAGTAAGTTTTGATGAAAAAGCAACTGCAGCCACCTTCTCTCTCCAAAACACATTTACGCTTCCCAAATCTTTATCCCTGGAATTAACCGGATTTTACAATTCCCCAACCCTTTGGGGTGTCAATCAGAGATTAGGCACGATCTGGTCTGTAGATGTAGGAGCAAGAAAATCGATTTTGAAAAATTTAGGATCTGTTTCGGTAGCTGTCTCGGATATCTTCAGAACCAACGTTTGGCCTTCTACAAGTGATTCACCCATTATTTATGTCAATGAGTTTCGGGTACAGGACACCAGACGGCTCTTATTTACCTTCACTTATAACTTTGGGAATAGGGAAATCAAGGGATCGAGAAGGAGAGTGACGAGCATGGAAGAGGAAAAAAGGAGGAGAAACTAATGAATCGAGCAAATGCTATTGACCTTTCTTCTCAACCCAACAGTTTTGTAGAAGAAATAAAGCTCACTGCCAACTTAGGTTGGCCGATCGTCCTTAGTAACCTAACCCAAATCTCTTTGCCCATTATCGATGGGGTGATGGTGGGATCTATCCACAGTAATCAATTGGCAGCGGCCTCTTTGGTCATTAATTTGATTTCGATTCCAGTCCTTCTTTGTATGGGACTGACGATGGCGATCTCTCCTTTGGTTTCTGCTTCTTTGGGCAAATCAGACTATAAATCTCCACTCGAAATCCTGGTAAATGGGATGTTTATTGGAGGGATTTTTTCACTTCTTCTTGCATTGATTTTTCATTTTGGAAAGGAAGTGGTATTTCATTTGGGTCAGGATCTTGAGGTAGCCCGGATTGCACAAGACTATTTGGTAATTATCGCATGGAGATTGGTTCCTTTTGCCTTATTTTCAAGTATCTCCCGATTTGCACAGGGTTTGGGACATACCAGGGTGGTAATGACACTTAACCTTATCACGATTCCTCTCAATATTCTTCTAAACTACATCTTGATTTTTGGACATTGGGGGATGCCAGCTTTGGAACTGAAAGGTGCAGGCTATGGGACTTTGCTAACCCAATTGATTGCGCTGATCCTATTTATTGTCATGATTTTGCGGTCGGATAGATTTGGGGATTACCGGAATGATCTGAGTCAGACTTTTCGGATCAAGCTGTCCAGGATAAAAGAAATCATCAAAATCGGAGTGCCCGTCGGGATTCAATTGTCCCTTGAAAGTGGAGCATTTGCTTTTTCCGGCTTGATGGCAGGTTGGCTAGGTGTGCAGCAGCAGGCTGCTCATCAAATCGGAATCTACATTTCATCGCTTACCTATGTCGTTTCTATAGGGATCTGCACGGCAGGATCCATCCGGGTGGCTTTCTTTTTTGGAAAGAAGGACTGGGATTCGGTCTTTGCCATCGGGAGATCTACGGTCTTTTTAGCTCTTATTTTTGGACTTATTTTCTCCGTATTGCTCATTGCTGGATACGTGAATATTCCATTTTTATTTACCAAAGATTGGGATGTCATCCAATTTGCCAAGATAGTCTTGTTGATGACTGCTTTATTCCAGCTTTCTGATGCATTGCAGGCGACTTCTGCCGGAATACTCCGAGGAATCCAAGATGTAAAAATTCCTACCTACCTCTCACTAATTGCCTATTGGGTGATCGGAATACCAGCAGGTTATCTTTTTGCCTTTACGATGGGTTGGGGGATCTCCGGATTATGGACAGGATTGATTTTGGGTTTATCGTTTAACGCCCTTCTTTTGACGATTCGGTTTTTCAGAAAAGTAGGGCAACTTAGAATAGAGTCAGAATTAGCTTAAAAGAATTCCTATGCTTTACTTGAGTTATACCCGGATACTTGAACCCTTTTCAAGTCAAGTATTTGAGGATTATTTGGTTCAATTGCCTGCGACCATGCAGTCCAAAGTCGTCCAATATAGAAGGTGGCAAGATTCACACACCGCTCTGATGGGGAAAATCATTTTGAAGGAGATGGCTTGTACTTATTATAAAATCCCTGACATCTTACACCAAATCAGCTACTCCCCCACCAAAAAGCCTGAAGTATCCGGTTCACTTTCTTTCAATATATCGCACTCAGAGAATTTGGTGGTTTGTATCATCGGTGAGGGCCAAGGGCTGGGAGTGGATGTTGAAAAGGTTACTAAGGTTAATTTTACGGACTTTCAAGATTACATGTCAGCGACCGAATGGAATCAAATTCAGCTTGCCAAAGATCCTAACCATGCTTTTCTTAACTATTGGACCCAAATAGAAGCAGCAGTCAAAGCGGATGGTCGAGGATTAAACATTCCATTAAAGGAGGTAAATATCCAAAACTCCATGGTTACCATCGGTTCCAGCTCTTGGTTTACACTTGAAGTCAACCTGATCGAAGGCTATACATGTCACATTGCTACCAGTGATAGATTGACCTCTGACGAATTGGCCTGCTTTAATTATGAGAATTTAAAACCATTCTAATGGTTTTAAAGACATTAAACTAATGGCCATTTTTAGCCAATTCCAAAAATGCCTCTACTTCTCCAAATACGATTAAACCGATCAGGAAGAAAGACCAAGGGTAACATCGTTCGGTCACTGAAATAATACGCAACCATCCGCAAAAACGACTCAAGGATGCTTGGAGGTTCTATTTCTCCACTTCCATAAATCCCAATATATCCTCATACCCTTTACTCCAAGCCCAGAAAAACTGCGTAATCATCGGGATATGCTTGGTTTTGGGATAAAAGGAATAGGTAAGATCAGATCCTTTTGTTTCAGCTTCTTTTCGAAATCTTTCCACAGTCAACCGAATACCGGGGTAGGTCTTTTCTCCCTCCATCACCAGCATCGGAACTTCGTTTCCTTCCAAAAAATAGATCGGGGAGTAAGCTTTCCATACTTCCGGATTGTCCGTGAAGGCATCGTAATTGTCTTCGGCATTGTATTTTTCCTTACGCTCAGTCAAAAACCAGTACCAATCCAAACCCGCCGGATCATTGAGAATGGCACCTTTTAGCGGATTGGAAAGTCCCAACTCCGCCCAAGGCTCCTTTTTGATGGCCACCAAAGCAGCCAAATGTCCACCAGCCGAGTGACCGGAAATGAAGATATTTTCCGGATCACCTCCATATTGGGAAATGTTGTCCTTCACCCACTTGACCGCCAGAAAACTGGCTTTTTCCATTGCCTGAACTTGATAATCCGGCGCCAAAGGATAATCAATGATGACCGTCACCACTCCCCTTCTCGCCAGGCGGCTACCCATGAAGTCGTAAATTTCCTTGCGTCCACTGTGCCAGCTTCCTCCATGGATGAATATCAACACTGGAGATTTTTCCGCTTTTCGTGGAGCAAAAACATTAAGCTGCTTTGTCGGAAGATCAACAGAAGGCTCTAAGTAGGTCAGATTTTTTGATCGGGTGACCGACTTGAATGCACAACTGGAAAAAGTGGCTAAAATGAATAGGGAAAGGAAAATGGATTTCATGAAAACTGTTTTTTGGAGAAAGCTATTTTTGAAAAGTTTTGTTTCGTGAAAAGTTTAGAATCTCAAAGATTACACGATGTCTCATCGTCACTACGAATGAAGCATGAATAAAGCAGTTTCCTATCTTTAGGACGTCACTGCGAGGAGGTACGACGAAGCAGTCTCACGATTTTAACTAGTCCATCATGGAGATTGCTTCGGGGCTATTATGCAGTCCTTAATATCAATTTCTTTCATAT
>NZ_QEIG01000010.1 GCF_014324365.1 Algoriphagus sp. AK58 | reverse complement strand
GTCGGCTTCGCGAAGTCGGGTTGTCCAGTTGTCCCGTTGTCGGGGTTAGAATTCAGCAGAAGGCGGGTAACGGCGTAGCGGACAACCTGACAACAGCTTTAGCGGAAAACTGGACAACAGCCGCAGGCTTTACGCGACATCAGCAAATATTCGTTCCATTCGTCGTCCCGATTGATTGAAAAATCCAATTGTTGATCGGGATCTTCGGATGGGTAGGCTAAGCGACATCTGCAAAGATTCTTTCCATCCTACGTCCCGATTGATTGCATAATTCCATGTGAGATCGGGACCGACTCATGGGCCAATTACGCGACATCAGCAAATATTCGTTCCATTCGTCGGAAATAAAACATGCCGAAAATGAAGAAAACAAGGGAAACGATGGTTCCTGGCCAAATCCATTCCCAAGGCATGGGGCGGTCGAGGAATGCTGCCCGAAAACCTTCAATCACTCCGACCATAGGATTGAGGATGTACCAACCCAGATATTTCTCAGGCACGGCGGAAGTACTGTAAACTACCGGAGCGGCATAAAGCAAAAGCTGGACAATAAAGGTGAGGGCATGCTTGACGTCCCGGTACTTGACAGCCAAGGCAGAGAGAAACATTCCTATGCCTAAGCTGCACATCAGAAGTTGAATGATGAGCAAAGGAGTAAACAGTACTCCCCAACCCGGAATTTGCTTAAAGTAAATGAGCATCCCCAAGACCACCACAAAGGCAATGGTAAAATCCAGCATTTTGGAAAGGATGGCCGAAAGGGGAAGTACCATTCTCGGGAAGTAAACCTTGGTGATCATATTGGCATTTTGAATCAGGGAATTGGCTGATTCGGTGAGTGTCCCCGAGAAATAATTCCATGGCCAAAGTGCCAGGTAGGAAAACAGGACATAGGGCATCCCGTCGGAGTCCACTTTGGCCAATCCCCCAAAGACCAAGGTAAAGACTAAGGTGGTAAAAAGAGGTTGGATAATGGCCCAGGACACGCCCAAAATGGATTGGGCATAGCGGGCTTTGATGCCTCGAAGTGTCAGGAAATACAGTAGGTCTTTGTATCTCCAGAGTTCTTGAAAATCGACCATTTTCCAGCCGGAAGAGGGTTCGATGACTTTGTAATGGAGTTTATCTGAGGAGGACAAGGAATGAGAGGTTTGGGAGTAGGGAGGTTTGGAAGTAAGGAAGTTTGGAGGTTTGGAAGTATGGAGGCTTGGGAGATTATGAGTTTAAGAGATTAGGCACCATAGATCAGGAGGCCGTTGAGGTTGCCGGGGTCTTGTTCCAGAAGTTCAACTTTCACTTTTCGATTGACTTTTTCGTAGGTTTTGTCTTTGATAAACTGGAGGTACTTGGTATCCAGGTTTTTTCCGATGATAATCATTTCGACAGTGCCTGAGTCTATTCCCATGGCATAATCTCCAACGATATAGGCGCGTTCCACCTCTCCCAATCGCTTGACGATCTTCTCCATGAGCTCATCCAAACCCAAGAATTTGGAAACCATGTTTTTGATTTCGGTGAAAAAAGGGTGCTGCTTGTTCGCCTTATACACTTTTGTTTTCCCTTCATCCTCGGCCAATAGCAATCCCGCCTCCGTCAGGCGATTGAGTTCCACCCGGACTGAATTTGTGGATTCCTCAAACTCTTTGGCCAAAGAGCGGAGATATCCCGAATTGGTGTGGGAGAAAAACTTCAGAAGAAGTTTGATGCGGGTTTTGGAAGTGACTAGAGAGTCGAGCAAGGAAAGAAATGCTGGTAATGGATAGAGGTGGCTATTTTCAAGGGAAAAACGCCTACGCTTCTACTTATTATTGAATGTTGTCGAGGTTATCCGGTTGTCCGGTTGTCCAGTTGTCTGGTTGTCTGGTTGTCAGCTTCGCGCCTGCCTACCGGAGGTAGGTTGTCAAGGTTTTATTTACTGACGCCTCTACTCCAGTCACAGAGCTAAGTGGAAGTGTCCGTACAAGTTTTCAATGATCAATACTTCGAACTTGTAGACTCCCGTCTCCAAGGTGCTCAGTACATTTTTCAAGGATATTTGGTCATTGGTCATGGATGATTTCCCAGAGCTTCGCCCGGTCACTCCCAAGGTGAGGGCTAGCTGTATGAGTAAAAAAATTACTCAGTCAAACAAATTTAAATGCTTCGGGGATTTTTCCAAATCAAGGACAGGGATGAGCGTTTGGCGTTCTGAATTTTGGATGTAGGAGATTAGTTGTTGGGTTGTCAGGTTGTCGGGTTGTCCAGTTGTCCGTATGGTCGATGTTGGTTACCGGGGGTAGGTTGTCAAGTTTATCTTTTATGCCTTTACTTAAGAAGGATATTGGGGTTGGAGAAGAATGATGAACAAGGGTTTGATTTTGGAGAATGCGGCAGGATTGTCAATATTTAAGTATCAGAAACTTATTGTCCACACTCTTGACCGAAAAGACGATTTCGAACCTTACCCATTTTTTGATCGGGGCAACACTGTCTGTTGTGGTTTTGATTTTTCTTTATTTCCAAGTCTGGTATGGACCGAACAATACTCCCTACTATGGAGATGAAAATTTCTACGTGAAGAATGCGGAGAACTTTTATCGCCATTCCAGTTTGGAAGCTGCATTTTCATACACGGGAAGAGGAGCCCGACTTTTAGGGGTTGATGCCCATGGTCCAGCTTATCCTTTACTCCAGGGGGGAATATCCAAGCTTATCGGCTGGCATTTATTGACGATCCCTTTGATCCATCTCTTTTTGTTGGGATCAGCTCTTCTATGTTTATATATCAGGGTAAAAAGTGAGCTGAGCACCAAGCTCCTACAAATCCTTCTGGTCTTGGGATGCCCGGTGACCTTGTTTTATTCCATGACCTTCATGCCCGAGTTGATCCATATTTCCGGTGGCATGATGCTTTACGTCTTGCTTAAAGCCTATTTGGATAACAAATCCATGCGGAATTACGGGATACTCCTCGCATTTATTCTAGTATTGGGCTTTTTCAGGAGTACCTGGTTTTTCGCGTATTTGGGCTTGATCGTCCTACCGGTCCCGAAAAAGGAAATTCAAGCAGGGTTAGTGCTTTTGGCCGGGTTGGTATTGGCTTTTGGCATGCAGTACCTTTTCCATGAGCAGGTTCCCAATGCCTTCTCAGAAGCCGGCAATTGGATTGCCCAGGGTCAATGGGAAAGGGCAATTGCGGATTTGCTTTTCAATACCAAAAGGAACCTCTATTTCCTCCTCAACTACACGGAAGGGTGGTTTTATACCTTTCAAAAAATCTGGTTAATCCTGAGTTTGATTGTGGCTTTTTTTTACTTGAAAAAAGAGCCATTGATTCGCTTTGGTGTAGCGGGGCTCTTGATACTTCTGGTATTCAACCTTGTTTTTTATAAAAATTACGATTGGGTAGATCTAAGGATGTACACCCCATGGGTGATTTTTCTAAATCTTGGACTGATTCACTGTATTAACTACAAGGCCCTTCCCCTCCTGGCACTGAATTTCAGTTCTTTTTTGTTGATTCTTCCTTTTTTAAGTCAATTGATGTCCTACCGGACTCAACCGGGCGCCCGGGATATTCCCCAAGCTGTGGAAAGGGAATTGGTGGACTTGAAAGCTCCAGTTTTGGTGCATCTTGACCCGGCAATCCTGGACGGATATGCACTTTGGCAACTTCCGCTTTCCAATCATGAAGGAGAACCCATTCGGTATATCTTACCCTACTATGAAATCGAAATGGCAAGCCCGGACATTTGGTTGGTGGAAAAAGACGGTCAGTTGAGCGCGTGCCCGAAAAAGAGTCTATGCCAATAGGCTATTCCAAAAGAAAACTGAACCAGGTACATCAGACAAAAAAGGACAAACCCAAGCTTCATCTTTCTGCCACTTTCCATAAAATCTTCCCCAACAAAGATGAGCATACTCAGGTAATGCAGAAAAAGAGCAACAGGAATCTGCCAATAAAAATTACCATGAAGCTCACGGAATCCTGTTTCTGCCAAAATCAAATAGACAGCCAATGCAAATCCGAGCAAAAGAAACGAAAAGCCAAAAAAACGGGATCGAAAAGCCTTTTTTCCCCAGAAAGCCAAAAACACCGAAGTAGTGGGAAAGCTGGTTAGGAAATCAAAAAAAGGCTCTTTGGAAAAATGCAGGTGCACCCTGAAAGGATTGATGACTACATCCGAACGCTCTTCGGGGGAGTACATTTTGGCGATCATGGGGTCGAGATCAAAAATCCATTTTTTCTCCAGAAAAAGAAGGAATAATACTATCCCGGAAAGACCCAAAGAAGTGAATAATCTCTTCTTTTCTCGGGGGTTTTGCAGCCAAGCATAGATGGGAAAAGCAGGAATATAGCAAAATAGAAAACTTGGCTTGATCAGCATGATCAAAACGCTTAGAGCCAAAAGGTTGATCAGCTTCTTTCTTTGTGGATTTTCCAGCCAGTCAAGAGTTTCCCTTACCAAAAGAATACAAAATGGAAAAACGGCGATCAGGGTGGAGTTATGCCAGATCGTGGGTGTAAACTTTCCCAAGTACCAATACGATCCGTCGATGGAAGGAATAAATATTGGGCTGAGAAAAAGAAGCGAAAGGGTAAGGAAGAACGTGAGATTTTTCTTCAGCTGAAGACTTTCCTGGATCCAGGTAAAACTAAGGTGGTATTTCCACCAAAAAGAAGCCGTCAGGATGAGCAATGCACTCAACACCAGTGGATACTTGTACCAAATCAACTTATCCAGAAGGAAGATGGCCCCATAGTATCCTGGAGGGGAAGGGAAATACCCCTCTTTGAGGTAATCCAGCAGGAGGAAGTTGTGAACTTTGATATCAAACGACTGAACATCGTAGAATTTAATCATGTACGCCAAGGTGAAAAAATACAGGCCCAACATAAACCCGTCGTATTTGCATTCACTCCAAAACTTAATCAGGCGATTCATCACTTTTGTAAAAGTAAAACCATGGAGGATTCAGAGTCCATCTTTTGGTACTTGTCGAAGTATTTCAAATTGTTAAAATAGGTGGCCGAATCTACGAAATAGAGATTTTTTAAAGGCATTTCCTTGTCAAGATGCTGTTCAAGGAGTGTAGGCCAGCCCAATATTTTAAATCTCAGGGGATGATCGAAAAGCAAGTCCCGGTAGTATTCCCCCTTTCCGATCAGGTAAACTTGGCTCCCCTGCCCGAATTGATTGAGTTCGATTGACAGTTGGTCGGCGGAAATCTTATTGTCCTTACTGCGAATAAAGGAATAGAAATGAAAGAGGAGAAAAAAGATCAAAACGGAGAAGAATCCTTTGGCAATCAGAGGTGATAGATTTTTGGAACCTGGAATCAAAAAAACACCCATAAAAAAGAAGAGGTACAGGATCGCGTAGATTTGAACTTTGATCAGAAAAAAGGGAGAAGCAGCTATCACCAGTACTCCGAGAAGCAGTATTAGGAGACCGATCTGTTTCCAATCCAGGAAGAGGCCAAAAGCCAGGAAGAGGAGCATCAGCCCGATCACAAAATGTTCATGCAAAATGAATGTGGTGAGCGCAATCCAGACCGATTGGGGACTCAAGAGCTGGATCCTTTTTTGGTCGAGCTGCTCTTTCCATGGGAGCAGCTTTTCTGCTAACTCGGGGGCCTTTTGAAAATCGATCAAACCATTTGAAAAAAAATACAAGTCAGGGTTTGATTCCCTCAAATCTTCCTTGTGGAGTTGCAAGGCTGGATGGTCAAAAACCTGAGAGCGAAGCTCATTGAGATTTTGAAACTCCCCAAGTCCCATAGCCTGAATCCACATCCAGGAGATCAAACCACCTATACCCCAAAGGATGGCGGGTATCAGGAGTTTCTTAACATATAGGATCTTTTTGAAGACTCCTCCGAACACGATTGCTCCTCCCAGCAGAAACAAAATCAACACTTCCGGGCGCACCAAAAATCCCAGGAAAATCAGGAAATCTTCCGGGAAAAGAGAAAAAAGTTCGTTTCTGCCATTGTCTCTGCTTAGTCTCCAGGCAAGGCCTGAGGTAATTGCGAAAGCAGAAACGAGGGTAAACTGAAGAAAAAAAAGAAAATGGCAGAAGAAAGAAAATGCAAAAAGGGCCCAAATCCATCGGGTATTGGCCAGATTCGCCCTTTTTTCAACCAGCCTGACAAAAGCCAAAAAACCGGCATAGAGCAATCCAAACCACATCAAAGGGTACCAAGGAATGGAAGGAAACAAAAGATAGAATTTTGAAAAAGTCCAACTCAGCAAGGGGTGCAAAAAAACTGCGAAGGATTCAGGAGTCCCGGTATATGCACCGGATACCAGCCACATCATCACTTCGTCATCATTTACCTGGAATCTCCAGGGCAAAAGAGAGATAAGCGCCATTGCAAGCGCTCCCAAAACAGCCCAAATGAAGAAAAATCGGGATGTTGATTTCAGTTCCATAATAAGAAAATCGGATTTTCTTGGACCGTGCCCAGCTTTTTGGAGTGGGAAAATTGCCAACCATCAGGAAGGGGTTGCAGGGGTTGACATATCAGCACTTGGGGTGGCGGAGGTGGTTGGTTTTCCAGTTGATACCTGTCCCACACCATAGGAGTATGAGGAACCGAAAGACCCGAAAGGTAGGCCAACCCCGGAATCCGGTAGGCTGTAGATACCTCTGTTATGTTTTTTTCAATCGCAAAATTTCTGATCTCTGAAACCAGCTCAACCAAGTCCGGATCAAGAAGCAAAGGGGCTTGGTTGCTAAGATTCAAAGACCTCTTTGGTGACCAAAGTGCCTGATCCTGACCAAAAGGGTGCCACCAAATCCCATTAAACACCAAAAGAACTGTGAGGAAGGGCACAAGGTAAATGGCTCTTTTGGAAAATAGATCAGTCCGAATAAAAATCAGAATCAGCCAAAAAACCCAATAATGAATCCCTATTCTCAACCAATAGACATTACTTCCAAAATGGAGAATAAAAGGAAAGACAAAAAGCAAGACGTCTTGTCTAGAAATAGACCTGTAAGACCAGGACTCTGTCACTGAATACGCCAGCAAACAAGCAGTGCTAATCATGACCACATGGTTCCATTCGTCGGTGATGTGTGTAAATAGGGTAAGCCAAATGATCGTTGCTAATCCAAAAACCAGTACCGCATAAAAAATTGCAGGGGGCTGATTGCGAACTTTTGCCAGCAAAGCTGCAGGAATCATTCCGATAGCAAGCAATCCAAGCCCGAGAGATGGGCTTTTCAGAATGTTGGTCAAGTCATAATCCGGGCGGGCAGAATGAAGAGGAATGGCACGGAGGAGTCTTTCGAAAGCAAATTCTCCCAAAAACATCCAAAACAGGATTTCCATCAAAAGGAAAGGTACTATCAAGAGCAGTACTGAAGCTAAATTTCTCCTCCTTTGGTCAAGGAGCAAAAGTGCACTGA
Source organism: Algoriphagus sp. AK58 (assembly GCF_014324365.1). Classification (GTDB taxonomy): domain Bacteria; phylum Bacteroidota; class Bacteroidia; order Cytophagales; family Cyclobacteriaceae; genus Algoriphagus. The sequence continues at coordinate 231,177 of NZ_QEIG01000010.1, read as the reverse complement.
CCGGAAATAAGATAAGCGCCACGGTGAATTTGACATACATTAAAACCCCTAAGATAAGTCCCAGTAAAAGCGTTTTTCGCAAAATGGTAAAAGATGAGAACGCTGAATACATCCAAAAAGACCCCAGGACCACTGTAAGGGAATTGTAAGAAAGAGTCGGAGGCAAGAAAGCATACCCTGAAAATAATCCAAGGACAGACAGAAGAAAGACTTGTGGCTTGGAATAAGAGCCTTGGATTTGGTTTTTCAAAAACTGAGTCAATGCCCATGCAGCCAGAAAATAACTCGCCAAGCGCATCAGTCTAAGTTCGACAATGGAAAATGAATATCCGGTGAGTTGGAAGAAAAGCTTGAAGAAAAGGTCATAATTGATAATCCCGGATTCATTGGCCTGGGAGGGAACTGTCAGCAAAACATATAACCCCTCATCCGAAATATCAAATCCCCGATTGAATCCCAGCACGATCAACAGCATGCAGGCAAGAACCGAAATCAGGGAGAGCAAATTCGCCATGTCCCTAAAATAGGAACTCGTCCTCATACCACCGACACTTTTCTAACCCTTGGGATTGAGGAGGAGGAGAAAAAAGAAATTTTTTACGAATGATTTTAATAAATTTTATTTATAAAAAATTAAAAGAATCAAATTTCAACTCTGTTAAATCCAAAATTGTGGAAAACTTTCTTTCTTTTTAAACAAAAAATACCCAGTTGTGGGTATTTTTTTGAAAGGTCCACCATGGTAATTTTGGTCAGGGTGATTAAGCAACTTTTCTCATCACTTTTCATTAAAAAATACGAAGGGATTTTTCTCATCACTTTTCTACCCTTTTGACTATAAAAAAGAAAGGAAGGCCAACACCTTCCTTTCCTCTTTTTAAAGGGTCAGCCCCCATCAATAAAATCTCACTTCGCAGTCGGGATGAGAGGCCTTGAAAGAATCTACTGCCCTACTCGTCAATCGGGTATTGAAGCAGGTAAGTTTTTTGAGGTAAATAAGGCCTTCGATAGGCTTTAGGGAACGCAGGTTGGTACTTGCCACATCCAACTCTTCCAAATCTTTGAGGGATTCCAAACCTTTCAATGCTTTCAGGTTGGTCCCAGAAAGATTCAATTTTTTCAGATTTCTGAGGTTACCGATTGGAAGCAAATCCTCAATCCCTGTATTGGACAGGTCCAGTTCGACCAATTCTGTTAAGCCTGATACGGACAGAAAATCGACCGATGGAATCTGGGACAATCTCAGGTGTGTCAACTTGGTCAGATTGCTGACCGGTGCGATGGAAGATACCGGGGCATCAAATACGGACAGCTTGCGGAGGTTGATAAAGGTGGTCAATGGACTTAGATCGCTCACTCCTACCCTCTCGAATGAAAGTTCAGCTCTACCGGTAAGCTGGTGCAGCTGATCCGTAGAAGGGGATTCAGGCAGGTTAAATTGTCTTCTGAAAATTTCTGTCCAAGAAGGATCCAAAGAGCTCCACCATTCACCAAGTTGAGCAGTACGGAAAATAATCGTCACTTCAGGCCTTTGGATAAGAAATTCAGGCACTTCTTCCACCGGAATTTCGGAGGAATTCACATTGAGGTAGGTCAATTTGGGGAGTGTGACGAGGTCCTTGATACTTTGGATGGGGCTACCTTCCAAATCCACCCTTTCGAGGAGATCGTTTTCTTTCAAGATGGAAAGATCTTTCACTCCTGAATTTTTCCCTTGGATCTGCTTGATGGTTTTTACTTCACTAAGAGGTAGCAGGTCTGCCACCAGAGGATTACCGGAAAAGCTGAGCGAGGCGAGATTGACAAATCTTACCACCGGGTTGAGTGACTCTACTCCAGCATCATCAAGGTTGAGAGAATTCACCGTCACGGTTTGTGTCAGGACCTCTATGCCAGGATTATCGTTCCTGATGGCGGGGTTGGCTTTTTTCAAGGCTTCTTTCCATGCCAAAGGCAAGCCTTGCCACCAAGATTCCAAATCTTTGACATGATGGATCAGGAGAATTTCAGGATGTCTTCTCACGAAATTATTTGCATCCGATGGGGTCAGTTTGGTTTGATCTGCAGAAATCTTCTTCAGTAGGGTCAAGTTTTCCAAAGGTCCCAAGTCTGAGACCTGAGTGCCCGTGATATCCAAGAGTTCCAACTGGCTCATTCCGGCAATAGGAGTCAAATCCTGAAAATTGGTTCCGGAGAGGTCCAGGCTTTTCAAGGCAGTAAGTCCGGATAGTACAGAGAAATTAAGGATGTAATTTTGACTGAGGTCGAGTTTCTCCAGTTTAGCCAGGTCCTTAATATTTTCCATGTTATTGAATCCGCTTTCGGTCAGATCCAACTCGACCAGGTTTTTGAATTCATTGAGGACTGCAAAACTTTCGATAGGAGTCTTTTCCGCTTTGACTGCAATCAGGCTTTTCAGGTTGAGCAGCTCGCTGATATTCTCAATTCGGGTATTGGAAATATCCAGGTATTTCAACCTGTCCGAGTATTTGATAAACTGGATGTTGGAGGTAGGCGTATTGGCAATGCTGAGACTTTCCAGGAGGGTCACGTTGGAAATAGGTCCAAGATCTGTGATCGTGGTATTGCTGATATCCACATATTTAAGATCCCGCAATTCCGAGAGGGGTGAGAGTGTGGTAATCTTTCTATTTCCGGAGATATTGAGGGAATCCACGCTGACAAATCGATACCATTGATCGAGCCCTACCGAGTCGGTTTCCGCCAATTGAAAACGGGTTTTGAAATAGGATTTCCAGCCGTAATCGAGGGAATTCCACCACGCTTTGAGTTCCTCATCTCTGCTGACTTTGGTGGTGTATATGCTGACTATTTTGAGCTCTTGGGATTTATCATTCAGGTTGACCTCGATGAATCGGGGTTTGGTGTTGGAGATTTTTTCCCCATTGATCCCCACTGCGGTGATGGTCCTATCCAAGGAGGCAAGGAAAAACACCTCTCCATTATCCTTTTGGCTGGGTTTTACTTCCCGGATTTTAAATTTGAACTCGACGGTTTTGTAGAAAAACTCGATGTCTTTCAGGTAGGCGGTAACATCTTTGTTGGTGACCACTTTTCGATCAAGCAAAAGGTCATCTTCCACCTGAACTTTAGCATCCCGGAATATCTTCAGGTAGCTTTCTCGGATGATCACATCTTTGTCTCTGGCGGGAGTTTCCTTACTACCCACGGTATTGAGCAGGTATTCCAAAAACCTCACCTGATCCTCTACTTTGGAGGACAGGTCATTGATTTGGTCTTTGGAATAACCTTTTATCGTCTGTGCCTGAGAAGCAATGGAGAGAAAAAAAAACAGGCACAAAAGCGTAATTCGCTTAGTTCTGATCATAGATATACTTAAGAAGGGTCTCTTTGTCACCCGGCCCTAATCGGACAAGGTTTGAAATCAACCAACCGGTGTTAAAGCCGGGTCTGTTAAATTGGTTTACTTCGAAATACCAACCCCCGATTTGAAAGAAGTGAAACTTGACGCCACTTACCGTTTCAAAGCGGAGGTTGTTTTGCTTCATTTCATACAAGAAGATTGCCAAATAATCCGGCTTGTAGGTACTCGCAGTAAATGATTCGGGGGCATTGGAATCCTGAAAGGCTCTTCTGAGGTTCATAAATCCGAGTTCATGGCTAAGCGGATGGAGGAAATCCTTGCTTGATCCAACGGGTTTATTGAACAGGTTTTTGAACGGTTCGAAAATAACCTGATCAATAACCCACTCGTAGCCTAAGCCTTCCGGCTGAATTTTCATGATAAAGGTTACTCTTTCCCTTTTTCCTTTGTAGAAAAACTCAGTATCCACTTCTGCGTACCATCCCGGCCTATGAAACACCAGGTATTGGGGATACATGGGTGAGAGTACGTTTTGGATAAACTGGTTTTTGAGATCCGGGGAAATCGAGGAGGTTTGATTGTCAAAAAGTATGGTAAGGAACCCTTTTCTCAGGTTGGTATTTTGGAAAAGGGAATCGCCTGGATAAAAACGGGTATTTCCATCGACAGATTCTTCGCCGTTGAATCTTCTAAAGAATTGATTGAGTTGTTTGGTGGAAGCGGCGAATCTTCCATCATCTTTGATTGTCCCGGGGCTGCCAATGCCTTGCCCCGAGACAACAGAGATGATTGCGATAAAAAACGCAAAAATCAATAAGCTTTTTCTCATGCGGAGGTTTCAGTCACTCTTACGTCACCGAGCATCACGTCCCAGAATTCGATGGTACGTCCAGCGATTTGAGTCTGCTTTTTCTCTACGTAGATGGTGATGTCCTTTTTGGTGGTGTCCTTATAGTTCATCCCAGTTTCGATAGAAGTACCTTCAAATCTCTGGTAAATGGTGATGACCCCTACATATCGACCGTCAGGTTGTCTTTCGAGGTCGGAGATGTACTGAATGTCATACCAAGTGATATTTACCCGGTCATAGTTGAGAGCCATCAATCGCTCGAAGTATCTTCTCACTTTGTAGTAAGCGATTTCTTGGGTGTTGATGGAAGATACTCCCATTTCAGCACCTGGAGCGAATAGCTCTTCAGCTCTATCCATAACGCGGTTAGCTTCGGAGAATTGTGTCTCTTTGCTACCGATGATGGCGATGTATTTGGAAAGGTCTTTTACTTTTTCCAAAGCAAGAGAGTCGATGGCCTGCTTACGAGCAGGGCTGATGTTGTCCTGAGCCATTACCGCCAAGGAAGCGGAAAGGAAAAGCCCCAAGAAAAGAATTACTTTATTTTTCATTTTATTCAGTTTTTCAGGTTTGGATTATTTTCTTCTAAGCTCCAATTCAGAAACCTTACCGCTGGCATCCATTCGGATGTCGGAGATATAGTTCATGTTTTTCTTCGTGTCTTTGAGGTATTCCAAGTACTTTTTGATGGTAGTAGGTTCATCATAATCCTTAATTCCATTTTCCTCATGAATCACGATTAAAACCGGAGTCTCTTGATTAGAGAACATGGCCAAAGCTTCTTGAATTGTCTGGTTGGCTGAATTTACGCTTCCTGCATTCGTCACAGAATTGAAATAATTTTCAAGACGTTCTGCTGCGATTTCCTCAGCTGAACGTGCTGGAGGAGGTGGAGGAGCCTGTTGAACAACTTCTTCTTTTGGTGCTGGCGCGGGCGCTGGAGCAGCGGCCTTTTTCTTACTTTTACAAGCACCCATGGCCATCATGGCGATCAGCGCCACGAACATGGTTTTTCTCAATGAAAGAGAGAACAAGGATTGCTTCATCTTTTGATAGATTTGGTTTAAAATTAAATTACTAGTTGAATACCTGATCCTTGGGCGATAAGGTGGTGCAAAGTAAATAAAAACAACGCATACCTCGATAGGCTAGTGTCCTGTTCCATAGAGATATTTTCGAGTAGTTCTAAAAAATTTTTTATTATTAGCATAGAGAAGCTTTATTTTTTTCTGAGATGAATCCTACAAAAAAGATTTTTTTAAGCGGAAATGACAAAATCCAAGTGTGGCATTTTTAAGAACCTTAAGCAGAACCTATTCAATTAATGAATTGATGTTTAATGGCTTAAACACAAATTTACAGTTAATTCGTCTTCGGCCTAGAAACTTAAAAATGGACAATCGTTTCCAAATTAAATTTTACATTTAAGTATTAAAAAATTATATTTTTCTTAGTCCTTAATTCTTAAAACATTAAAAAAATACCCGATATAGGGTATTTTTTCGGGTGTTTTTTTCTGTCAAATTTGAATTGTGTTAAGTTTTAAATCAGGCAATAGCCAAACTAAAAAGCCCTCCGGACTCTGGAGGGCTTTTTTTGTCCGTGACTGGCAAATTATCACAGAATGTTAGAGCACTTGGCCTTGCTCATATCAAATGAGTTTAAACCTTTTTTGAATTGGAATTTTTATCGAAAGGTAAATCAGGGCAGTCAGAGAAAGAATTGCCCAAGCCCAAAGATCTGATGGATAGGACTGTGGATAAATGAACAGGAAAAAATTCAGACCAAACTGGAGCAAGGCAAAAACCAAAGCAATCAATACATGATCTTGCTTTAGTTGATTCACCAAAAGCTGGTATAAGTGCGAGCGATGGGGTTGAGTGACATTTTCTCCCCTGATTAATCGTTGACCAAGTGTAAGAAAAGAGTCTGCACCATAAACCAACAGAAAAAGAATAATGGTCCAATTTCCGACTTCCAGATACCATTTTGCCAAAAAATAGATAACCAGGTAAGCTAAAGAGATACTACCGATATCACCGGCAAACATAAGCGCCTTTTTTCTCAGGTTGAAGATCAGGAAAACGAAAAGAGAAAGGATGATGTATTGGATCAAACTTGAATCAAAAAGCGGCAGATAGACATTGACAGCGAGAAGGGACCCGAAAAAAGCCAGAAAATAGAGACCTGTGATCCCGTTAATACCGTCCATGAAATTAATGGCATTGATAATGCCCAAGGCAATAAAGTAAAGGATGGGAAGTGCCCATACGGATTTTTGCTGGAATAATCCCAGGTCATAGAATGCCAGGCTGAGCGCAAGAAACTGGATTCCAAAACGAAGTTTACGAGATAAGGTAAACATGTCATCCAGCATACTGACGGTGGCGATCAGAATCAGACCAAGCACCATCCAGGTATTGGTAAATCCATTTATCATCCACCAAAATAGAACGGCAATGGGAAAAATGATCCCTCCTCCCCTAACGGTTACTTCCGAGTGGGAAGAGCGGTGGTTTGGGCGGTCGACAATGCCGTATTTTTTGGCGAATTGAAAATAGAGATAGCCAAATAGAGACAAGCAAAGAAATAATACTACACTATTCAGCATCTGAAGAAAGAGAAGTCAAGCATGGTTGAAGGAAAAATCCTAGAATTCATTACGATTTAGAGACTGCATCTGATTAAGAGGTCTTTAAAAGAAAGTTATCTCTTTTTGGGAAAATTTTTGGTATCGAAATCAAGCCAAGACAAAAATAGATTAAATGATACAAGAATGGAAAGGGCAAAAATAATGACCGTACCCGGAGGTGTAGTAATACCTAAAGCCAAATTCTTCTGATAATGATGTATACCAAAGATTAATCCGAAGAGGAAGAAAGTTAAAGATCCAGACAAATAAATAGATCCGATATTTAAATCAAATAAAAAATACTTGTAAGAGATTCTTTTCATTAAAATCTTAAAAAGCTTTGGAACAAATTCAAAAGGAATCAATAAAACATTCATGTTGCTTTTTTCATTCTTATAAATTGGGGGCATCTTGATGGATTTAATTCTAGCGTCACTCAAAAATAATTCACCAAGCAAACTAGTCTCAAAAAAATAGGAGTCATGAAGATTATCCAGATTTAACTTTTTTAATGTTTTCCTGTTTATCCCGAAGAATCCATTGGTTGGATCTTGCACATCCCAATATCCGGTACAAAATTTTGTAATAAATGAAAGACCAAGATTTCCGAATCTTCTGACCAATGGCATTCTTTTGATTATTTCAAAATCATAAAGTCTGTTTCCTTTAACAAAGTCGAAACCAGACAGGGATTTTTTCATACGAGGAATATACGAGAGATCCATTTGGTCGTCTGAATCGACTTTAAAGAAAAATTTGATCTCTTCATATTCCAATGCTTTTTTAAATCCAGATTTCATGGCCCCACCCACCCCTCTATTTTTATCATGTTCAATTATAAAAATAGAGAAGGAATATTTGCCAAAATTTATATCTGGCAGAGGAACAGGACTGCAATCGTTTACTATAAAAACATAATCTATTTCAGATGGGACTTTATCAAGGACATCCAAAATCAAATTACCTGATTTATAATAAGGAATAATTACACATGATTTATCATTCATTTTTCAATAACTTAATTTCGGAGAATGCTAATACAGGTATCAGGTAGAAAACAGGAATTAAATACCTAAATAAAGGGACCACAACAGAACCAATTAAAATTGAGTAGACTAGAAGGCATAAAAAAAACACCTTTAAATGAATCCCAAGATTGTTTGATTTTAACTTAAAGATCCAAAATAAAAACATCAATATAATTGGAATATTTATTAGAAGGATAAAAAATTCAAACCTCTTATTGATCGTATCTGTACCAAAAAACACCCTAAGGATTTTAAGAGCTTGAAACTTTATTAATCCAAGAGGGTTCTGCTCAAGTTGAGAGAGATAGTATTCGAATACTTGCTTTGTTGAGGTATAACTTGAATAATTTTCCCAAAACTCATCCATTACATATCTAATCTCCTCGTCATTTGTCAAGGTATTCCTATATTCCTTATTATCGTAAGCTATTCCGTCTTTTAGAGACTGAATATTTCCAGATGAAGAGATCACTATCGTGTTGGAATTTTGAAAGCAGTACAAAGACCAAGGCAATAAAACTAAAAAACCTAAAGAAAAAGGTAAAATTAAAGTTTTCAGATTTTTTCTACAGGTAAAAATTAAGTAGAGGATAAGAAAAGCGGAGAAATATAAATAATTTGGCCTTACTAAAAGAGAAACTGAAAAAGAAACAAGAGACCAGGAAAGAAATCCTCCTTTATTTGTAAGGAAAAACTTAATCAAGTAAAATATAAAAAGTAAGAAGAACACCATAAACATGTGTTCCGACAAGGGCTTGAAGGAATAATAAATAATCACTGGACTCAGTAGATACAGAAGGGATGGAACCATCCAAAATCTTCTTTCCAATAAGAGGCTAGATATTTTGTACAACAGGAATGAATTCAAAGAGATAAATAATAAATTAATTATTTTCCCAAGAAAAACTATATTTAAATTAAAAAACAAGCTAAGTTTCAATAGCAAACCATAAGTAATTGGCATCAAAGGGGGAACACGACTGGAAAAAACTCCATTTACAAAAAACCAATCATCTGTCATGGCAATGGAGTTGATTTGCTTCTCATAATCGGTATTCAACCACTCTGTTTTATCAAAAAATATAAAATGAATTGCTCCATAGCACAAAAAGCATACTAAAAAAATTGTTTTTTCATATTTCGTCAACATTTCAAACAATACTTTTTTATTATTTATCTTCATAGTAAATAAAATTTCACATTTAATAATTGAAGTAAGAATATTTTAAAAAATACATTCCACACCTTTAAGAAAAAACATTTCAGATAAGCCTGGTTATCCTTATTATTTAGATGAATTTACCCATTGCCAAACAAAGAAACTGTTGTCCATATTGCCCCTTTTGTAATGAGTCCATTCTTCAATTAATTTCCTAGAATCAAACCATGCACAGGAGGAAAGCATGTGAATCCTTTCTTCAATAAATCCAGACAGCGGCCCAGCTATCCATTCTCTCTGAGGTGTTTGTAATGCTCTTTTAGGTGCCAATGCGATATCACCCAGAGATTGTTTTGCTATTTGCCGAAGTAGCCACTTTGCTTGGTTATTCTTTAATTTCATTTCCTCTTTTTGAGCAAATGCCATTTCAACCAGTCGATAATCAAGAAAAGGTTCTCTTAGTTCTGTAGAATGCATCATACTGATGCGATCATTAAACCTGAGTGCTCGAGGAATTTTGGTAAAGAACAAATCCCTAAACTGCTTATTTTGTAGCGAATTATCAAAAGGACTTGGGAATTCTAAATTTCTAGCCTTTTGAGCAAAATCTGGTATTAGGACCTCAGGTCTGGTGGGAGCGCTTTTTAATCCCTGTACTACTGCCTGAGAATTTGTTTGATAATAATCGTATCCAGCCCAAGCTTCATCCATTCCTTGACCGTCCAACAAAACAATTATTCCCTTCTGCCTGGCAGCTTCAAATAATTTAGAATACGCTAAAGTTGGAAATCCTCCAAATGGTTCATCTTGGTAATAGGAAACTCTTTCCAACAAGGAGGGTATTTCCTCTACTTGAAAAAGAATGGGGTTTAATGGACTATTTGTTTTAGAAATCAATTCTCGAACCCATGGAAGTTCATCATAGCGTTCGTCACCAGTATAAAATGTAAACGCCTCTATATTCTGGGTTTGATTTTTTCTTGTCTCAGCGATCAATGCCAGTAGAATAGAAGAATCGAGTCCACCACTGACATTAAATCCAACCGGTACATCTGCTCTGAATCTTAACTGAATAGCATCTGTCAAAATTTCCAAATAATCAGATTGCAGTTTGCTTTCATCTTCATAAATAATTTGATTTTGTATTCGAGAAACAAAATCATAGTACTTTTTGATTTTTGGCTTTAGGTCCCCGGTACAAAAACTCAATGTATGCCCACCGGGCAACTGAGATACTTCTTTATAAAAAGTTTCGTCAGGATATCCATAACTCCCATGAACCAAGTAATCAGCCCAAACCTCTTCGTGGGGTGAGTCGCATATTCCCACTGCCAAAAGAGATTTAATTTCACTTGCAAAAAAAAGTTGGCCTTGGACCACTGAATAATAAAATGGTTTGACACCAAATCGATCTCTTGCTGCGAAAATTTTTTGTTCTTCTAGATCCCAAATTGCGAAAGAAAACATCCCATTTAAAAATGGAAGCATTTTTTCTTGATGCTTGATATACAAGGCTAGTAAGACCTCAGAATCGGAGGAGGTTTTAAAGGGATAGTCTAATGATTCTTTTAATTCCAGGTAATTGTAAATTTCCCCATTAAAGATCAATACATATCTCCCACAACTGCTGATCATGGGTTGATTGGCTGCATCCGAAAGATCCAGGATAGATAGCCGATTATGCCCCAACATCACACCGTTACCAGACCAAATTCCCTGAGCATCAGGGCCTCGATGCCTCTGTTTTTCCAGCATCTTTTTGATCAAAAAACTATTTTCAGGGTTGAATCCTACAATTCCTGCTATTCCGCACATGAAAATAATTTTTGATAGGTAAGCTCAGCTTTATTCCAATCCTCCATGGTATCTAAATTTGCATGATATGCTTTGTTAGAAATCATGCCGACAGTTTTCCCTCCAACCAACACTTTTTTTTCCTTAATAAGGGCAACCTTGGAGATATACACAGATCCATCCCTATGGTAAGCATGGGGTAGTTCTTGTCTTCTTGGAATAAGGGTGGATTCTCCTGTGGCGATTGACAAAAAGCCTTCAGAATTCATTTCAAAAGCCCAATGAGGATTGTATTCGTGAGGTATTTCCAAAACTGAGACAAGACAATCTGCTTGGGTGTCCCTAAATTTTTGCACACAATCATCAATAAATCCTTTCGGCTTAAAAGGACTTGTAGGCTGAAGCAAACAAACCGCATCAAAATAGTGGCCTTCCTGCTCAAAAAAATCAATTGCATGAAGAACAACATCCATAGATGGGGTTTTGTCTTGGGCTAAATGCTCAGGACGCAGAAAGGGAACCTCGGCTCCATACTTCAAAGATACTTGAGCTATTTCTTCACTGTCTGTAGTGACTACCACTTTTTCCAAATAGTTCGAGGCTAATCCGTCTTGAATTACATAGGCAATCAGAGGCTGATGACCAAGGACTTTAATGTTTTTGCCCGGAATTCCTTTTGAACCTCCTCTGGCTGTTACCAAACCCAGGATTTTCATTTAAAATGTAATCGTCTTGTGAAAAACCAACGGAACCTCTGCCAAATGATTTGCGATTTTCAATCCTGCATCCCCTCCACCATATACCCCGGAAGATTGAGGTCTTGGTGAGGATTTAATATTCAAAATACCGGAAAGGATCTCTGTTCGGTCGTATCCCACATCAATCACGTTGCTCCCCCTCTCCCGCTTGTTTTGTCTGGTTCCAATGTTAATCACGGGCACACCCAAGAAAGCACATTCCCTAATCCCGACTGAAGAATTACCAATTAATCCTTTACTATTTACAAGAAGTTTCAAGAAATCGGTAGGATCCATATTCTTGAAAAAATGGAACTTTTCTAATTTAAAATTTTCTCTGAACGCCCTGATTCCTGTACTAGTGCCATCAGCACCGGCGTCTACATTAGGCCAAAACCAAAGTACAGGTTCATTTATGGAATACATTGCGTGAAGTGTCTCTTCAATATGTATTCTAGATTGGTTAACCTCCGTGGTCACAGGGTGTTGCATCACCACCCAATACCCGGAGGATAGGTCAGGGTTACCGCCTACACCTCCATATTTTTGGATCGGATCAAAGTCGAGTTGAGGTTGATCGAGCACTTGCTTTGCCAAATCAATACTAGGACATCCCGTATTAAAAACAAATTCGGGCAATTCTCCCAATTGAAGAACTCGTTGAAAAGCTCCATTGGAAGCTACAAAGTGATAATCTGCTAGTTTGGTTATTGAGTGTCTTACCTTTTCATCGATATTCCCGGTCACCTCACCTCCTTGGATATGAGCAAGCGGAATGTTCATATACGAAGCAGAGATGGCTGTTGCCATTGTCTCAAACCGATCTGCCACGGTTACAACAATATCGGGGTTGAGATTATCAAAGACTGTAGAAAGTTCTAGAATCCCGATACCGGTTGTTTTTGCAGCTGCTGTTAAATTTTCTCCTTCCAGGACATTAAAGACTTTAGCGGCAATTTGGAACCCATCATTTTCAATAGTTTTGGTAGCGTTGCCATATCGATCCAAAAGTGCTGAAGCTGCTACTACTAACTGAAGCTCAAGGTTGGGATTATTTTTAATGGCTTCCAGAGCAGTTTTTATCCTTGAATAGGAAGGTCGTGCAGTGATTACTACACAGATTTTTCTTTTCATTGTACGCTTTGTAAATAATCAGGCTTCAGAAAATCCCATTTTTGCACATCACAGGTTAATGCTTTTCCGATAACGCTTTGATAGTTGGAAGCAGGAATTCCTTGGTCACCTGGCTTCTTGGATTCCAAATCTTCAAATCGAAGCAAGGTGCCTTTTTTCAAAGATTTGTTAACGGCAAGTGACTTTCCGAAAATCCGTTTCAGTTCAGAATATTTGCTTACTTCAGATTTCTCGATCGGGTTGGCGAGAGCTCTTTTGATTTCTTTGATACCCTGAACCAATACTTTGGTTTGGTCAATCGTGATGCTTGCTACGGTATCAGGACCAAATTGCCTTTTGTCAAATACCACGTGAAATTCAAAAATTTCGGCACCCAGAGAGGCAGCCGCCAGACAAGCAAAGATATTTCCACTATGATCAGAAAACCCAACTGGAATTTGAAATTTCTCTTTTAGTATTCCAATCACATTAAGCCCCCATTGATCGGGCGATGTAGGGTAAGCAGTCGTACATTGCAAAAGAGACACTTGCACTGGATAATGTTTAAGAAAATCCAGGGTTTTTTCAAGCTCTTCAAAATCACTCATACCCGAACTCAGGATTATAGGCTTCCCAGTTTTGGCAATTCTCTCAAGCATCAGAAGATTACTGATTTCTCCGGAACCAATTTTGATGGCATCAACCCCTACTTGCTCGAGAAGATCAACTGCAGCGTTGCTGAAGGGAGATGAGATAAATTTCAGACCAACCTCTGTACAATGATCGCGGATCCCCTGCCATTGTTCAGGTGTAAACTCCATCCTTTTCCAATAATCAAATCGGGTTGCATCCTGCTTTGAAAATTTAACTCGAAAGGGCTCTAATTCAGAACTTTCGGCTTCCGCTATATGGGTTTGAAACTTCACAGCGTCCACACCTGTGTCTGCCAAGGCGTCAATAAAAGCATGGGCATTGCCTAAACTTCCATCGTGGGCTTGGGCGATTTCAGCTATAATCATATTAGCGAATTAAAACAAAAACTCCTGTTTTTTCGACAACCTCACCTGACCTGGAGGTAAATTTTCCTCGGTAAACGTAATTCCCATTGGGAGCATCTTTCCCATTTAATGTTCCGTCCCAGCCTTTTGTCTCCATGCTGTTTGTTTGGAAAATCAATTCTCCCCAAGTGGAAAAAATGTAAAATTCCATACTTGCAATACCCAAATACTCAGGCTTGAAGTATTGGTTTTTATTTCCGCTTGGAGTAAATGCGTTGGGAATAATTATTTTAAAATCGTCCCGTACTGTAATAACTTTTTGTATTTCAGCTATACACCCAATTGAATCAATGGTATTTAAGGTTACTGTGTAGGTACCTTTTTTCTCATAAATATGGGTGGGGTTTTGTTGGTTGCTACCATTTCCATCTCCAAAATCCCAATTCCAGAGAATTACGTTTCCTGATGAGCTGTCTGAAAAAATTACTTTTTCGAATATTTGTGCTTCTGAATTTGCTATGAAATTTCCTCCTCCCCAATCAGCCTCATAGACAAAATCAGGGATTAGTTCCTCATCCGCAATTAACACCTGTATTCTTTGATTTGGCGTCCAGCAATTTGATCCTTTGACAGAGCTTTGGACTTGGTAACTTCCGGATTGATTCACTGAATCTATGTCTTCCAAACGCATCGTAACTCCTGAAGGACTTACGATATTGTAATCAAATCTCGAAGGATCAAATCCTTCAATAAATTGAGTCAGATCTACGGTTCCTTTGGGATCACAAACGATGGAGGGATTGGAAACTCTTAAGTTTGGAATATCGTAAACCAATACCTCTACCGGAAGCAAAGGAGGTTCACAGACTCCTGCACCTGAAACCTTCACATAATACACATACGGATTTACTCTTCCTTGAAGCCCGCTAATATTTAAGGTTCCATCATTCCCAATTTGATAGGATACTCCATTACTGGATCCCGTTTGGATTTGTCCGGTTCCGTCAGAATTTAAGTACCAAGTGAAAATGGGATTAATACCAGATTGAGTAGTAGAAGGAGTAAGGCTTGCCGTCTCCCCTTCACAGATTACTTCATTATTTGCTGAGATTGGGGTTGGAAGATCATCTATTTCGATAGAACCTGGAAGCGTAAGTACGCAACCTCCGGCATCGGTGATGGTAATCGTGTAATCCCCTGAAGGCAAGTTGCTAAGAGTAAATGTACCCTCGGTAATTACATTAGTTGAAAAATCAGCTCCATTTCTTTTGGTTAGAACAGAATAGGTGGAGTTATACCCTCCGCCAACCTCAAAGGAGATCACCCCATCTGTTGCATTACAACTTGCGTTTTGCTTTGTAGGATTACCTACTGTGAAAGGTGAAGATGGCCCTTTTACTTCCAAATTTGGAAGAGTAACCAAACAGCCGGCACCACTCTTTACATATCCAGTATAGAGTCCGGGCACCACATCAAAAATGTTGGAGGATTGGAAATTGACTCCATCCAGAGAGAAGGTAAAAGCTCCATCTCCTGCCGAACCAACCAATGTAATCCTACCTTTTTCACCAAAGCATACTTCATTTTTGATTTGGGCAGTTAAGATTGGTTTTCGATTTATGACTGCCCTGGCGGATGCGACAAAGCCAGGGCAAGAATTCCCTCCTGAAATTCTTACATAATAGGTTACAGGAGAGTCACTTGGTTTAAGACCAGATACAGTTAATGTCCCATCACTGGCTATATTGAAACTGTGTCCATTTGAATCAGGAGTGGGAGACGAGACTATCGGAACGGTTAGGGCACTGTTTTTAAACCATTGAAAAGAAGCCCCGGTGGCTACAGGTAACGCGATAGGCTTGAAAACCGCATCCTCTCCTTCACATATTTCTACATTGTTTACCTGTATGGTGGTTGGACCATAGGCCATTGTGATGGAATTGGAAGAAATCTGGCAACCTTCGGTATCGGTAATTTGAAGTGAATAGGTACCTGGACTCAGATTGGAGAATTCAATATTTGGACCGGGGAAGCTTTTGGTTTGACTTGGTACCCCTGCCTTGACCAAAGTTATTGAATAAGGGCTCCATCCTCCTGTTACTTGTGTTCTTATAATTCCTATATCAGAACCACAGCTGGGATCAACCTTTTGCAGAGGATCAACTTTAAGCGCTGCTAAAGGCTGCTTCACTTCTACAGAAAAATTAGTGACACAGAAACCCTCATTGGTTACCGAAATCAAGTAAGTTTTTGCTGTGAAATTCAATGCCTCCAACTGACTTTCAGTGATTGGCGTCCCTCCATCTACTGAGAATCTGAATTTTGGATCTGATCCACCATTTACAAAAATCTTTCCATCGTTTCCACCAAAACAACTTACCGGCTCGGTCTCAAAAACAGGATTGGGAACCACTCTTACCAACGCATCCGCTTTCACAACCGCATCGGTACAAATCACATGTAAATAATATGAATACGGCAAATTATTTCCCTTCAGGCCTTGAATGGTAAGATTGCCCGTAAGAGGATCGATAGAATACGAAATAGAGGCATCAACAGGATCAGGTCCATTAGAAATTACAAGAGTTTTCCCTGCATCTTTATACCAAACCAAATCGGTTGGAGCTGATCCGGAAACTGTATTGACCGGCTTTAGAACAATTTGGTCCCCTGCACAAATTTCTACGGGAGCAATAACTAAAACCGGGTCTGGCATTTCTTCAACTCGGAAATCGAAGGTTTTGGTACATCCTTTTTGATCAGTAACCATCAAAAAATAGGTATCAGCAAAAAGGTCTTCTGCACCAGACAAGTCTCCAGTTACAATCGGACCTGTTGGGGATCCTCTTCTCCATTCAACACTATATCCGCCCCAGCCTCCTGAAATGACCAGATTTTCAATTCTACCATTGTCTAGATCACAAGAACTTCGAATGAAAGTAGGTGTATTCACAGAAATAGCCGTGGGAGGTCCATTCACGATTGCTGTGGTCTGGAAAACGCAGCCATTATCACCTTTACTTCGTATATCCACGGTATAAGTTCCTGGGCCTAAGCCATTAAACACATTGGAGGATACAAAGGGCCCATTATTCAAGCTATATTCGAAATTCCCATCTGCTCCGGAAGCATTTACAGTCAAGGTTCCGTCTTTTGCTCCAAAGCAGATTTCATCTGTAATGTCGACAGTGGCGCTAATGGGTTCGATTACTTTGATATTTGCTACAAATGGTGGGTTTGGACAATATCCTGGTCCAGTAGCCACTAAATAGAACTGGTAATCTCCTGTTTTCAAGCCCCCTACTGTTAATTCTTGAGTGGAAGAATTGATCGAAAATACATGCCCATTGGCATCGGGATTGGAACTGGAGACAATTTCTTGGGTAGCTGCCGCATCTTTATACCATTTTAGGTCTGCAGAGCCCGCCGTGGTAACCACAGGTATTAATTTTGCCACATCTCCCATACAGATTTCATCCACCATTGGAGAAACAGAAATTGAAATTCCATCACTATTGATCAGTGTTTGGGATAGAATTTTCGTACAGGAAATTGCATCCTTTAAACGTATTTCATAAGTACCGGGGCTAAGATTTTGGTATACTTTAGGTGAGGCAGCTGAACTGGAAGTTTCGATTAAAGAACCACCCTTAAAAAATTCTAAGGTATAAGGAGGAGTACCGCCTGAAAAATTCAATTCCAAAAGCCCATTTGACTCACCGCAAGCAGGTTGAATTACCTTTTTTAATTCAAAATTAATTTCTGGGGCCGCCTTTACCTCTGAAGTAATGACGCCAATACAGTTTGTTCCTGCACTTACCTGGATTGTATAAGTTCCGGGAAATAGACCTGAAAATGTATTGGAACTTTGGGATGGTCCCCCATTTAGACTATACACAAAGCTTCCAAAACCTCCACTTGCACTAACTGAGATACTTCCTTTTCCCTCTCTACATAAATCATCTACGGTGGTACTGGCGAGAGTTAGAGGAGGTAAAACTTTTACTTGGACTTTTTTAAGCTGACCAACTGGGGTGTTACATAAATTTTGGGTAGGGTCTGCCGCTGCTTCAACAAAAAATTCATAAGGAGTAGCTCTTTCAGCAAGCCCTGAAATTGTCAAAATTCCGGGCGATACAATTTCATATTTTACATTTCCTTCGGTAAGGTTATGGGTAATTTTTTGAGTTTTATTGTTGTCTTTCCACCAAACAAATGATGGATTGCTCGCATCTGTAGGATCCTTTAGCTCAGGAGTAAAAGTCACCGGAGTTCCTTCACATATTTCCTGGTCATCTAGGACAACCTCTACGGGAGTTCCCAGTTCTTGGTCAATAGTTACATCAATAGATTCGTAGCAACCGCCTGAACCTGAAGGATTCCAAACTTGGAGGGTATAAGTACCCAAGTTTAGACCATCAAGGCCAAATACTGCAGTTTGAGTACCGGAATTATACGTCATGGTAGCACCAGTCTTTCCTATCGATACTCCATTATAAAACCATTCATAATCAAAACCCGAGACCAAGCTGGAAACAGATAGTCCCGAGAGCTTTCCATCATTTTGACCGTTGCAAGTTGGAGGTTCTTTGTTGACTGCAGGATTGATTACAGGATAAGGATTAGCTGTAACGGTTATGATTCCAGGCTCTGAGGTTAGACCATAGTTATCTGTAACGTTGTAAAAAACACTTGCCTGTCCTACAAATCCCGGGGCTGGAACAAATTTCACATTAACGACATCCCTTAATTGATTAAAATTCCCCGTGTTGAGATCTTGCAGTTCTGAATAAAAGGTGCCTGCGAAATTACCATTAGAATCGTAAGCCTTTAGCTCATAATTATCTGGATTACATTTGTTTCTACACAAAGTATCATCTAAACCACAGGCGCGATAATTTGTTGGGGGAAGAGAATTATCTGGTGATCCAGGGGAATTACTGAATAGTTGCAGACAAGTTACAAAAGCATCAGAGGTGGCCAATTGAACTTTAAATTCCATTTCCAAATCACTATCTCCAACACAAATGACTCCGCTTTGATTGTTAACCCTAGGCTCACTAATATTTGCAGTATCCGAAACGTTTACTGTCACATTTCTAATTTCGTGATGGTTTTTTTGAGCTCCCGTAGCACCTGCAAAACCAATTTTAAGTCTAGGAGGAGCTGGAAATGGATAATCGACGGATGGAAATTTAACCTCCCGCTGTCCATTAGCGGAAGTATTGACCAACATGGTAATTTTCACCTTGTAACCAATAGGAGCCGGATCCAATTCAATATAGACTTTCCTATACCCTGGCTGATTGCAATCAGTCACTCTAGAAGGAACATCTGATGTAATAGTGAAGTGATCATTGGAAGGGAAGGGCGGATTATATGTAACCCAAGGACGCGCAAAAGGAACTGTTACCTCCCTATTCAAAAGATCATAGTTTTGGGATTGTGGGGCTCTTATCGAAACACTATTACCTACTTGACCAGCCCAATTTGCAATTGGTTCGCCTACAGTACCATTTCCAAAATTACCCTTTTCGTCAAAACCAATTCCTATGTAACCACCCGAAATTCCTGGTTGAAGGACTGTACCATCTAAGGCAATTAAAGGAGCATACCCTAAAGAACCACCTAAATATCCTAAATCAAAAGGAACATCAGCATCAAACATAAAAAAACTTATTCCGTCAGCCCCATCTCCTCCGTAAGTAAAGTATTCAAAAGAAGTTTTAATCCCAAAAAGAGATGAAAACGGAATATCCACAATTACGTATCCACTATGCCAATATTCATTGGGTGTTAAAGATAAGGATTGGCCATTTGGTTGTGCAGCCCAACCGTTGGGATCAAAAAAACCAGAGATATTATTTCTAATTTCTCCACCAAATACAGTGTTTTTAAAGGGACCAAAACCTGTGAACGGTTCACAATAAGGAAAGCCTTCTCGGGGAATTTCAACAATCTGGGAATACAAGGGAGCCAAGGTTAACAAAAAAACCAATGGCAAGAGCAACGAACGCCCTTTTTGGACGGTAGGATTAAAGCTCTTCAAAAGGTTTATTATTACCCTTAATTCTTCTACCAAACAGCTAATTATCAATGTTTTGAATGCCCCCATGTCGAGTTCTCAGTGTTTCCATCTGGATCCTGAACAACTAAATGCAAGTTACCAACTTTTGTCGAGTACCTAATCCATTTTGGATGGATATCAAAAAGTATGCGGTTTTTACTAAAAAAAGAAAAAATTTGACCGGAGGATTTACCTAAGATTATATTTTAAAATTACTATTTTTTTAAAAATTGTTTAAAACTGAATTTCTATAATTGAGTTTTAAATCTTTCTCTAGAATTCACTGATTACCTTGCCTGTAATGCTATTTTCAGATTTAATCGAAGTCCAAAAAAAATGAACCTAATTCTATCCCAGAATGAATAGGATCTTTTTAAAATCTTCAACCTTGCTTCTCGAACATTTGGAAGCAAATGTTTTCCATCGTAATTCGAGAATTTAAAATATAACCGCCTCTGGATTAAAAATAGATCATCCAATGTAATTCGATTGTCTAAATAAGCGTCCTCCGCAACCCTGGATAAACTAATGGGCAAGTTCTTATAGTTTTCATTGTTTCCAGAAATATTGCCTCCATGAACTCTATATTGTACCAGCGCTTTATCAATGAACCAAAATTTAGTATGCAATGAAAGGCGTGTGAAAAATTCAACGTCTTCCGTGGCTTTACTGATGAAAGGATTAAATCCTTTTATTTTTTTAACTAACTCAGTTCGAATAAGTGGTGTTGGCATCATGACCGTCCAATTGCCAATCATTTTAATAAAGCAATCCCCATGTTTTACCTCGGGGCTTCCGGGTCTTCCAGTAATAGCACCTGTCAAGTTTCCTTTTTCATCAATGCAGTCACAATAACTGTGGACTAATCCAAAATCAGGTTCTTTTTCCAAAATATCGACCTGAAGTTCTAACTTTTCAGGATACCACAAATCATCATCATCAACGAAGGCTAGGTATTTTCCTCTTGCCAAATTTATCCCTTTGTTTCGGGGAGTAGCGGGTCCACCCGAATTTTCAATTTTTTCATAATGGCAAAAATTAAACTCACGACAAACCAGTTCAGCTTCATTTGAAGGACTGCCATCGTCCACTACAATAACTTCAAAATCTTTAAAAGTCTGCTTGGAAATACTTTCAAGCGTTGATTGTAAAAAATTGGACCTATTGAAAGTAGGAATTATTATTGAAACTTTTGGTTTTGATACCACTGTTGTGAAAAGGTATATTTTAATATTTGATTTTTAGATAGTTTAAATTTAACTAAAACAATTGGCCCTACATTTAAAGCATAAAAAAACATTTATTAATCAAGATGATAATCTAAACGTAGTGCAAATAGTTTATCCTTCATTTTTCAATCTGCCTTGCTATTGTCGCTGGCGACCCTTTTACTAAAGTAAATGGAGGTACGTCTTTTGTAACCAAAGCCCCGGCAGCCACCATTGCTTTTTCACCAATAGTAACTCCTCCTAAAATTATAGCTCCTGCACCAATTGATGCACCTTTTTTTATTAAAGTTTTTTGGAAACTTTCTGGATACTGTTTGGAACGAGGGTATTTATCATTGGTAAACGTAACATTTGGGCCAATAAAGACATCATCTTCTATCGTTATGCCATCCCAAAGGTATACACCAGATTTTACTGTTACACGATCTCCTATTACAACATCATTCTCAATAAAGGTATGACTATTGATATTACAGTTTTCTCCAATAACGGCGTTCTCTAAAATGACAACAAATTGCCAAATGGTAGAAGTTTTTCCAATTTTTTTTGATTTAATATCTGACAGCGGACTAATCATAATAAGCTTTTGGAAAAGGTAATAAAATCATCATAATTTCTAATATAATCTTTCTCGTTATAGGTATGAGAGGCAAGAACGAGGCAGATTGCTCCTGAGGAAAAGTTAACCTCTGAAGCCCAA
This sequence comes from Algoriphagus sp. AK58, assembly GCF_014324365.1. Classification (GTDB taxonomy): domain Bacteria; phylum Bacteroidota; class Bacteroidia; order Cytophagales; family Cyclobacteriaceae; genus Algoriphagus. The sequence continues at coordinate 209,524 of NZ_QEIG01000010.1, read as the reverse complement.
ATTCCCGGTGGAACATATAATCCACAATCTGGCCTGTTTAACAAAATTTGCCTTTTTGATTTCCCATCATCTACCAAAACTTCAAAAGAACCACTTACTGCTATCAAAAACTGATGACATTCAAAGTGTGCATGCGCTCCTCGGGACTCTCCGCCGGGAATATCATACAAATAAAAAACCCTATTAATATCAAAGGGGATTTCTTTGGAATTCGTGACAGGCGTGATATGTCCGTTTCTGTCACCAATCTTGGACAGATAAATTAAGTAGCAATCCAGGATTGATTTAGATTTTGACATTGCTCAGGGATTTGTATTCTTCAAAGTCTCTTAGATAATCTGAGGGATCAAATTCCTTATCGGATAGATGAAGGCAAATCGCATTGGTTGAAAAATTATCCAAATGCCTCCAAGTCAGGGCCGGAAGAAGCAATGCATGATAGGATCTGTTTAATGAAATCGTCTGCTTAGTTCCATCCGGAAGTGTGTGCACCACGTCAAAACTCCCACTTAAAGCTACAATAATTTCATTTTGGGACTTATAGGCATGCCCCCCTCTTTGTTCTCCTCCTGGCACGTCATAAGTCCAAAATACTCTTTTGATTTGGAATGGTATCTGATTGGGATATTGGATAAATGTAAGATTCCCCCTTGGGTCAAAGATTTTAGGAAGGTTTATGAGTTCATAAGTTTTCATGGAGTCAGAATTATCGCGTCTGAAGTAGTGAAACTTCATTTTCCTTGATTTCAAAATGAATGCGGTACCACCAGGCAGTAAAATAAACCTGTCGGATGATTGGATAATATTTTATGGGGTCCTTTTTGAATCCATTCACAATTCCTGCCACATCCAAGTAACAATAAGGTTTGAGTGAAAAAAGACCTGACTTAGGAAGGTCTTCCAAGATCTCCCGGAGGTAAGGCTGGTTTAGAATAAGAGTTTCCCAAGGCACTGATAGACCAACTTTCCGGTGCTTGGTAATATAGTCTGGAAGCTGTTTTCCGATAGAATTCATCAAAAGGTACTTGCCTTTACCTTCACTTCGGAAATAAGAATCGGGAAGACTTCCTGTGCCAACTACCAAATTGGGGTCCAGAAAAGGATCCCGACATTCGATCGAGGCCCCCATGGTAGTCCGGTCATTTCGGTCGTTCAGGGTATATAGATGCGTATGCTGCTCCAAATACAAAAGTTGGCGGTATCGGTTTTTTGGATAGACTTTTTTTGCTTCTTCCAGAATACCAATCCTATATTCTTCCAAAAGTTTGGCAGCATTAATTCCCAAATTTTGCAAGTCAGAAGGATACAATTCATTGGCATTCATCAGGATTTCAGCTTCCCTATTGTTCATTTGGAGGTAGCGTTTCATTTTCCGAAGTCGCTCGTTTTTAAGCCATCTATCGGGAATAAACCGAATCAAAGAAAGAAGACGGTAACGCATTTCCCTGTCATGAATCTTGTATCGGACGTATCCTCCGAGAATTTCATCAGCTCCTTCCCCACTCAGCAATACAGAGACTTTTTCCTTAGCCTTTCTTGAAATCCCCAGGAGATGCCCATCAGAAAAATGCATGATGGGTTCGTCGTGGTGACGGATAGCATCTCTGGTCAGATTCACCAATTCTTCTTCTTTAAACTCAAAAGAATTGAAAGACGCACCAAGTGATCCAGAAAGCTGGCGAGCCAAATGCGACTCATCGTGTCTAGTATCGCTAAATGCCACATTCCACGAACTCAAATCATTAAATCCCTGCTTTGCTTGACTAAAAAGAGTGCTGCTGGAATCCAATCCTCCACTCAGCAACGTTCCTACCTTCACATCTGCAATCATTCTCAGCTTGATGCTTTGATGGAACGTCTCTTCAAACCATTCCAATGGATTTTTGATTTCCTTGCGGGCCAAGATTTGCTCACCCAAATGAAACCAGCGCCCTTCCTCCTTTCTTTTTCCCGATTCCGTGATTTTCATCCAGTGTCCTGGAAGAAGTTTATACACATTTTTGAACACAGAATTTTTACCGGCATTAAATCGATAAAGAAACAGCTCATCCAGATTCTCCTCCTCAATTTCTTTCGCCAAATCCGCCACAAAAAAAGCCTTTGCCTCACTTGCAAAGTAGAAACCATGATCTGAAGGAAAATAAAACAAAGGCTTCACCCCAAATCTGTCTCTGACCAGAGTCAATTCCTGTCTGCCACGATCAAAAAAAGCAAAAGCAAAAAAACCGTTTAATCTGGACAAGGCATCAAGCCCATACTCCATCAATAAAAAGAGCAACACTTCTGTATCAGAAGTGGTATTAAAAACATATCCCTTTCGCTTTAGTTCAGGATAGAAGATTTGATAATTGAAAATTTCCCCATTAAAGACTAGGGTAAAATTTCCGCAAGGTGAATGAAAAGGCTGATTAGCAGAATCGCTGAGGTCAATGATTGAAAGCCTCCTATGCCCAAGTGCCAAAGCCCCGTCAATCCAATGAGCCCCAGCATCCGGACCTCGGTGCTGCAGACTTTCTCTCATTTTGAATATCAAATCCGAAGAGGCTGGCTGATTGTTGTAATTCCAAAAACCTACAATACCACACATGATCAGGCAGATTTTTGGGATAAAAGACTTAAGTACCTCTTGTAAATTTCTTTCATATTGCTTCTAAAATCAACATGTTTCTCAATATACTCCCTATTCCTTGCTATAGCTTTTTCAACCAATTCCGGGGATTCTACTGCAAATCGGATAGCATTAGCTAACTCCATTCCATCCTCAACAGGCACTAAAATTCCATTTTTCTTTTGGGATAAAAAGGCCTGATTGGCCGGAAGATCAGAAACTATCGGAAAACAACCCACTGCCATAGCCTCAAACAAAGAGCTGGAAACTCCCTCTGTTGTAGGGAACGCTACATAAAATCTTGATTGACTGAGCAGTTTGGGAAGCTCTTCGTTGGGGATCAGGCCCGTAAAATTAACCTGATCTTCAATACTCAGATCTCGACACAGTTGGAGAAGCCGGGGTTTTTCGGGACCGTCTCCAACCATGATTACTTTTACCTTTAGTCCCTCATCCCTAAGCTTTGCCACACTTTTAAGGATATCCGCATGTCTGTAAAGTTCATACAGAGACCTGGTTACAATAAGACTCACTTCAGGGATTTGAGTATGGTCTTCATGAGAGAACTTAAAATGTTCCAAATCGATCCCTTTGGGCAAAACCAGAATCTTATACGGAGCTGCTCCTGAATTGAGCATTGCGTAGGTCATCACATGTCCCCATGCATGGATCATATCCACTCTTTGATATACCCAACGCTGAATAATCCGCTTGTAAAACCCGGAAAAACCCTCTTCAGGATAAGCATCTGTGATCCCTTGCTGGGCCACTATTCTGACCGCTGCATGGACAAAAAGAGAAAACATCCCATAGCTAGTCGCCCTTTCCGCCAAAACCAGGTCGTAACGAGTCCCAAATCGAGTTTGAAGAATTTGAAAAAAAAAGAGGAATGCGTTGAAAATACGTCCAATTCTGGTGTCAGACCTTTTGATCTCCATAGTATCGAGAATGGTTCCCGATTCTTGTTCGATACCTTTTATCCAACTTTTGGCGTCAGCGCGATAGGTTTCGCCTAAAAATAAAATCTTAATCATGCTTCTGTTCAAAAAACCAGCCTAGAACTGGATTAGGAGACCAATTGAGTTCAGTTTTAGCCTTTGTGCAGTCAAAGGTCAATTGTCCGATTAGTTTTTCAAGCCTATATGTGTTGATAGGTAAAATAGAAAATAGATCTCCAAGCTTTGCAAAAGGTTGGATCAAGGCCAAAGGAACCACTTTTACCGATTTCTTTGCCTTTGCAGCAATGGCGGAATCCAATTCCGAAATCCTAGGATCTACCCCATCGGTCAAATTGTAAATTCCTCCTTCAAATCCAGAAAGTGTGGGGATCAATTCTGCTACATCTTTTGCCAATACCATGGACTTTTGGGATTCTCCATTTCCTACTCTAAAATAGTATCCCGCTTGGATGGCCTTTTCCATCGCACCTAAATTCCCCGGGGCATTTTCCCCTACGATCAAAGGAAGCCTCAGGATAAATGTTGTTACCCCGTGTTTTTTCCCCCAATCCAGAATCAATTCTTCAGCTTTGATTTTACTCAGCGCGTAGGGTGTAGTTCCCATAAGAGGCGCATTTTCCTTGATCAAATCCCCAATTTCCTTACCATAGACAGCTACGGAACTGATAAATACAACGGTTTTGGGGAGTTTCTGATTTTCAGAAATCCGGTTTAGCAACTTTTCTGTCCCCTGTACATTCACTTTAAAAAAGAGCTCCTTTTCTGCCCTCGTTTTGGGAATAAAGTGGGCAGTCCCAGCAGCATGAATCACCATATCTACTACAGGAAGTGGAGGTAATTCCTGAGAAAAATCAGCTACAATATCTGACTGAGTAGCCCTGCCTAATTGAATCAATTCTCCATGAGATATAAGGCTTTGGGCTAGATATTTTCCCAAAAAACCATTTCCTCCGGTTAACAGGTATTTCATTTTTATTTCTAAGCGTTCAGGGCATTATCCCTATAAATAAACCAAGTGGAGCCAATTGGAATATTTGATATTTTAAAGAAGTGAGGCTGACGACTTTCTCGATTTCAGTCAGGGATGGACTCGATAGCAGTAATCATTTTATCAGCGAGTCGGTTTTTATCAAACTCTATTTTTGAAATTTCAAGAGCTCTTTCCTTCATCCCTTCAAGGCGAACAGGATCTGATGCCAAGGAAATCAGCAAATCTGCTAAGGATTCGGGATTATCGGGAGGAAGCGTAAAACCAACTTCATGCTCGATCAGGAAGTCTTTCATCCATCCCTGAGTATTTTGAACCACCGGAACACCGGCAGAAAGAGATTCAAAAAATTTATTAGGAGATGAAGTATCCAGAACCGGGGTACCTTTGAGTGGTACCAAGGAAACCAGGGCATGTTGTATCAAAGCTACCAGGTTTTCTTTGGGCATCAGTGGCCACCTAAGCAGTGTATTAAGTTGATGATTTTTGATTTCCTGATCGATCAATTCACGTTGCTGTCCTTCCCCGATCATCACAATCTTAATTGAAGAACCTTTTTCCTGAAGGATTTTGGCAGCTTCAAGAAGCCAAATAGAATTATTTACATCACCGATATTGCCAGTGTATATTGCGTAAGTTTTTGGACTAATCCCTAGATCAGACGGAAAAGGCTGTGGAGTTGAAAATAGAGAAATATTTGCCGCGTTGGTAACAGTAATTACATTACTACGGGGAGATTTGACCCGAATTTCTTTTTCCATACCTATGGAGAGTGCCACGATCAGGTCTGAATACCGATAGCAGAATTTTTCAAACCAGCGAGAAGCCTTAATCATCAATGGATTTTTGATAATCCCAAGTTCAATAGCACCATCCGGCCACAAGTCGCGGCTTTCAAAAACAAGCTTTTTTCTCCTTAAAAGCTTGGCCATCAATCCGGGAAACCCAACGGTAATTGGTCCGCTGGATGCAATCACCACCTGTGTTGGGTAGGTCAAAGAATACCAACAGGAAAGAATAGAGTATGCCAAAAAGGAAAAAATCCGTTTAAAAAAAGACTGTCTATTATCAATTTTGACGTTGATAATAATCACTTTCACACCATCAAAAAATTGGTTATCTATAAACTTGGAAGAAGAGATATCAGATTTGGAATAAACACTGGTCACTACCGTCACCTGATGTCCTTTTTTCACCCATTCTCTGGTAAACTCGTGAACCCTAGTTCCCCAACTTCCTTTGGAAGTGGCAAAATATTGATAAAAATAAAGGATCTTCATTATTTCCCGTCTTGTTTCAAATGGGAAATAAAGTGTTTTAACTTCCCTGATTTTTCCCTGTCTATAAAATCAACCTTTCTAATTTCTACTTCCAGACCTTTTTCCAAATAGGTATCAAATGCCTCCTGAATTGTCTTTTTTGAGAAATCATCAAGTTCTCGATCCATGACGATATAAAACAAGAATTTGCTTAGACTTAATTGATGTACCTGATATTCGTGAATGTACCCCAAAGTACCCATCAAATGTTTGGAAACATAATACAAAGAAAAGCCGGCAGCAACTTTTCCTGAAGGCAAAAAGACTTTGTCATTAAGCCTGCCCTGAAGATTAATCAGCTTATCTTGAACCATTAAGGGGTCTTTTTCGATTGCACCAAAATCTCCAACTTCATACCGAATAAAAGGCATAGCTATATTAAATAGATTGGTAAAAATCAATCTACCTGTTTGGCCATCCTTAACAGGATGATCATTTTCATCTATCACTTCAGAAAATAGCGTCTCATTTGATAATCTTTTGATCCCCATTTGATCTGACATTGCTAAAAATGCTACCTCTGAAGCACCGTATTCATTATAAATAGGAACTTGGAATACTTTCTCTAAAAAAGCTTGATCTTCTTCGGTACATTGCTCGCTGGTAACAATAGAACAACTTACAGAAGGACAAATTTCTTTCAAAGTCAATCCCTTTGTCTGAAGGTGCCTCGCAAAAGTTAGTTGTGAATTGGTATACCCGTATAAGTACCGAAATGGGGTTTTCCGAAACTTATCAATAAATCTATCCAATGAATAATCCGAGATATCAAAAATTACAAATCGGTATCGGTTCATTAAAAAATCTTTAATCCTTTCTTTATAATAAGCAGGTTTTTGTAGAGGAATACCGTAAAATCGTGCCTGTAAATCAGTAGAAGATATACCTACTTTTTTATACCGATCCAGAATTAGCGCCCAAGTGATACTGTGGCTAAATTTATCTCTGGCGAAGACCATTGGAATGCCCGAAGAGCCTGATGTACTTCCAAAATGCAATTCACTATTTTTTAGTCCCTTTGAAAGTAAAATTTCGGGGTTAGTCTGGAAATCTTTTTTCCTGACAATCGGAAGCTCATTCCATGAATTCGGCAAAAAATTACCAATTAACTTTCTGTAAAGTGGATTATTTTGGAAATGAAATTTTACCAATTCCCATTTCTTCCGTTCCTGCCAATGATGATATTCATCTTTGGATAAAGCTTGAATACCCTTAATTTCTGCCAACGCCTCGTCTAAGGGATAGTTCTTAAGCCTTAATAATCTTTCGACCGTAATCATTTAATAAAACATCAAACGGGTTGATGAGCTTCTTTAGAAACCTCTTTTTTTGAAATTTTAGAACCAAGTTTAGGGTATTTAATTTCCATCAAACTCAATCCTATAAACCAAGGTGTCAAATAGGTTCTCATGGCAGCGTGAAAAGTAGTATAAATAGCTATTAAAAATAAAGCGACTAAAATACCCTTCTCCATTGGAGGTTTTTTAGACTTGATCAACCTTATCATTAGGTACATCAGTATAATAAAATATAATAATCCTAAAATCCCATGCTCTGATAAAAGTCGGCTAAGTTCAACATGTGAAAGGTAAAACTGACTTCCACCTCTAAGGTAAGAGGAAGCTCCAACTCCAACACCTAGGACTAAATTTTCTTCCCAAAGTTCCAAGTCTTCCATAAATATGTTGAATCTACCGGTAGTAATAGAATCAATGGATTTTTCTTTAGTCCCTGCAAGAGTGCCTTCTGTTTCTCCCAAATACCTTAGCCCCAACAAGCCACCAGTAAGATTATCCGCAACCTGGAAAGTGATCATTAATAAAATAGCAGCAAGAACAAAAATCTTACCTAGTTTAGGAAGCTTGTATCGTCTCTTGTCTGATTCAGCTGACAACATAATAAAAAATAATATTACTAAAATACCAAGAACACCGCCTATAATTCCCCCTCTTGAGAAAGTAAGTAATCCCTGAAAACCAAACAGAAAAAAAAGACCAAAGTCTAAAATCCTGTTACCGGTAATTTTCCATTTATTGATCAAAAACAAAAAAGAAATGAAAATACCTATCCCTAATAAGGTAGAAACTTGATTAGAACCACCTCCTCCACTGGTGGCAAAACTTGCCCCAAGCGTAAATTCAAGTTCATCATATGAGGGCGATTTAAAAATTATAGAAGATAGAACAGAAATCAAGGGTAACAAACTAATTCTTAGCAGTTTAATAAGTTGAATTTTGGTTATTGATTTTCCATAAAAAAACCAAATTGCCAACCCCACATTAATTGGACCCATTAGGTTGAAAATTAATCCCTGCTTATCTACTTTTCCCGAAAGGTCGAAAAATATGGAGGGCAAGATTAGGACAACCATAATCAATCCCAAATAACTATTAAAACCAAACTTAAAAACACCAATAATAAGCATCAGACAAAGAAGGTACTTCCCGAGTTCATAAGGTATGAAAGGAGAAGTTTGGGACATCCTTGCTAAAAGCTCAAATGAAGTTAAATAAGTAATAAAAATGATAAAGGGAAATACATTTTTAATCCTAATGATGGTTAGAAATGAAGTTCCAACAACTAAGTAGAACCAAATAATCAAACCAAACGGCGATAATGATGAAGCAACTCCAAGAAGAACATGGAAAATGGTCCAAAATAGATAATTTTTAGAAAGAATTATTCTTTTTATCAAAATTCCTAAACTTTAGAACCTGGGATTTTCTCTAAGTTATTCAAGATCTTCATGTAGCCTTCCATAAATTTGGAAGGTCCAAAATTAGATTTTATATGATTCTTAAATTCCATTCCAATTAAATTACTTTTATCCAAATCCAAAAGCACTTCTTCAAGAGCAGCGGCTAATAAAGCTGGGGATTTGGGAGGTACTAACCATCCAAATTGACCATATCCCAATACTTGATCACATTGGCCAACCTGAGTGGCTACAGTAGGTAAACCAGCCATACCATATTCTAATAATGCCACGGGTAATCCCTCTGATTCAGAACTCAACACCCCAATATGAGCCGACTCCAAATAAGATGAAATTTCAGTAACTGGTCCGACGATTTCTACCTCTTTTTCGAGCCCTAACTCTAAAATCCGATTTTTAACTAATTCAAGCCAATTTTCCTCAACAAATTCACCAATAAAAGAAGCTTTGAAAAAATAACCTTTTTGTTTAACTATCGATAAAGCTTCCAACAAAGTTAATTGATCTTTTTGCTTTCGAAAATTGGCTACATTGATAATAGATAAAATTTCGCTATTGGGAAAAGCTCTGGAAACCTCCAAAAATCCAGGAAAATTGGCTAAATAAAAAATAGAGTTTTTCTTATGGGGGAATCTTCCTTCCCAATACTTTTTAATAGTATCGTTAACAGTTACTAAACTATCAATAAAAGGCATAATCCAATTCATCTCTTTCCTTGGATACAAATCAAGCATTTCACTTTGACCAAAATGATCGTGCCAAACAAGCTTCGTATTTGGAAGAAAGACTTTGAATAAAACAGACCAAAAAATTGAGGTTTGATGAGCATGTAGCACATCAGGTTTGACATTCTTTAGATATACTAGAATTTTTAAAAAAGTAAAAACATCAAAAAAACTTGATTTATTGAATATTTTAACATGCACATCCTTGGAAACGAACTTTAACAATCCCCCTCCTATTCGAGTGACAATTAAATGGCTTTCAATATTATATAAGGTAAAAACATTACTAATATTGACAGACATTCTTTCAATACCTCCCAGACTTAAGGAATCTACTAACTGAACAATTACTCTCTTTTTCAATTATAAATATCTAAAATTAATAAACAGATCACTATACTTTGGGTCCAAAAATTTGAAGTTGATATTGATGAGAAACAAGAATAAAGGTATTGACAGTTTTTGCAAAGAAACTATATTCTTTAGATTGTAAAAATTTATATAATTCAGAATTCATGAACTCATCAAATGGTCTATTAAAAAATTCAATAAGAATAACTTTTGGTCTATATAAACTCCAATTATTAGATCTAACAACCGAGAAATCGAATCCCTCCGCATCAATCGATAAAAAATCTATTTCCACATTTTTAGGCAAATATTTATTAAAAACCTCTTCAAGGGTACAAACTCTAATGTCTATCTCATCTATCTTTTTAACTTTTTCTACAGGTTCGCTGAGAAACGAATTATAAAGTGGGTTAGCATACATGTGATACACTAATTTTTCGCAATCAGAATCAGAGATGCCTAATTCCAAATTAATATCCTTAGGACGATAAAAATCAAAGAGCTTCTTTGAACCAGGCCTAGGATCGATATTTATTCCATTCCAGCCCTTGAGATAAAACAAATATGTATTAGAGAATTCTTTAGGATGAAATGCTCCTACATCACAAAAAAATCCTTTGCTTTTTTTAGAAAAAAGTCTATTTAAAATTAAGTCCTCTCCCTCTTGGGAAAATGACCTGTTTAATTTTTCTTCAGAGAAGTGCTTATTAATAATTACTCGCAACAATCTATTTGGAATAAGCGAATAAATTAAAAATAAAGCCAGGTTCTTAATCTTATTCATTAAACAAACCTTAATTGTAAATTAATATCATAATAAAATCTTACTATATATGTTACGAGGTATGCAAACTAGATAAAAAGTGATTAATTTTGTAAGCTCCTTTCCTTATTCGAAACACGTTAATAACCTCAAGAAAGTAGTACCAAACAAGATTTAAATTAAGTAATTGAAATCTATCATTTCTATCAAAAGTAAAAATTTTAATTACCAATTCCTTAGTTATATAAATAACTAATCTTGCAATTTCTCGTTCCACTTCAATAATAGACAATTTTTTTCCTGCTTTACTGAAGTTTTTATAAAAAATATAATATGGTTTCGTTGATCCAAATCCTCTGTAATATTTAATGGCAACTTTCCAATCAATCCTCTCCTTCGGCATAAAGTGCTTGAATACCAAGGTATCTTGATAGTAGAGTCTATATCCTAAAATTCTTGCCAACAAAGAAAGCTCTGAATCTTCTCCTACTGCTTTTCCTACATTCTTTCCAGTAACAAGGGAAAAATCTTGACTTCTTAATTTATCCCAAATTTCCATTTTAAAAATCATACCCGCACCCCAAACATATTCATTAATCCCATCCATATATCCTGGAGCTTTTGCTTGGCCTCCAATGACAAAGGCACTTTCAACCAAAGGGAACCAATCTGGGATTTCACATTCAATTTGTGGAACTGACTTTCCTCCTACAATCCCGATATCAGGAAATTTTTCAAGAACTTGACTTGCAATTGTTAGGTAATTTGGTTCTAGCCAATTGTCATCATCACAAATAATGGCGTGAGAAAAAGAAGCATTATCAAAAGCCTTCTCAAGTGCATAGGCCTTACCAGGGTTGTTTTCGGAAAGGTATTTAATTTTTATAGTTGAATGTAGTCCCTCTAAGAAGTCCTTACAAAATTGTAAACTTAAATCACTAGAACGGTTATCTACTATAATTAATTCAAAATCATATCCAACAGGAATAGAAAGGTTAATAATATGATTCAAGGTAACTCCTAATCTTTTTCTTCCGTTGTAGGTACAAATAATTACGGAGAAACCTTTTTCTCTTTTTAATAAGTTCATATTAGTCTTTGACATATCAACACCAAAAGCGAAAGCGCTTTAGTCTAAATTAAAATAAGGCAAGATAACATCTAGGAAAAACAATTTGGTCAAAAAATCAACCAAACGAAGTTTAACATTATAGACTCTTAAGTAATTTTTAAATAAAATAATATTAATTATTAAAAATTCAAAAGATCAATACTTTAAACATAATTTCATTTAAACCCATAAAAAGAATTAAAAAAATTAAATTAATTTCATTATTTCATCATTAAACAACTCTAAGGTATACTTATTTGACCATTCTCTTGCCTTTATTGATTTACTTGAATATTTCGAAGGGAACTTAAAGTAAAAATCAATTATCCTCAATACTTCTTTAGGGTCCTTACTAATCAAATCACCCCTCTCATCTATTCCAAGCATATCTGGCACACAAGAAACGGGAGTAGTAATTGGAATGCACCCAAAAAACATAGCTTCTGCTACTACCTTTGGCCAACCTTCACTATCTGATAAAAAAATTAGGAAATGAGCTTTTTTATATAATGTTTTAAGGTCAGTGGCATTTACATTTCCAAGAAGACTTACGAACTGCTCTATCCCATTTTCTCGAATGTATTCCTCAAGAAGCTTATACTGGTTACCATCTCCACAAACATCTAAGTGGACTTGATAACCTTTATCCACTAATAGCTTCAGAGACTGAAGAGCTATTAGCGGATTCTTTCCTTCAACAAGACTCCCGACAAAAATTAAATTCAGCTTCTCTCCAGTTTCCGGTAACTCTTTATTGAAATCTAAAATTTCAGAACGTGAATAAGAAGCCGTGAAAAATGGAATTACATTACTTGAATCTCCTTTCCATTTTCCGTACACAAGTGCCTTCATATTACGGGAAAGAAGAGTGCTACTTAAAATTTTCTTTTGAAGCTGATATGTAAATGGCTGCAAACTAGCTGGGTCCCAATTACCTGCATACTTGGCTGTCTTTTTCTTAAAAGGAAAAAATATCTGAACAAAACATCCTAGTAGGCCCATATTACCTGGACAACGTAGATGAATATGGTCGGCTTTACTCATAGCATTAAAAATTTGAAAAATAATTTGTGGTAAGGATAATACACTTCTTACCGCAGAATAAACTGTTGTTAGGTTAATTTCCTGAACTTCTCTTACTTCAAGATTTGCGTGCTCATAAGATAATTCGATGGGATTTGGATCGAGACCTTTCAACACTGGTGCCACCAATATTACCTTGGAAAAGGGATGAATCCAGAGATTCATTTCCCTAACATAAGGTGCATATCCAAAAATTTTCCCGTTTGCTGATTTATGAATCACATGGGTAACAATCAAAAAAGTCACTTTTTTAAAAGATTTGTATAAAAATCAATGTTTTGTTGAAGCAACACATTTATATCAAACCGTTTCAAAACATCCCTCCTGCCCTCCAAACCCATTTTTCGAGAAGCCTCTTTATCAGCAAGCATTTCAATTGTTTTTTGGGCAATATCTGTTGGAGATAGCGGATCACACAATCTACCGGTGACTCCATCATTAACGACTTCCGGTCCTGGGCCAAGTTTACTAGCCAAAAAAGCCTTACCCATACTGAGAACCTCAATCCAGGCTAATGGCATGGCTTCCATGTGTGAGGGGTAAATACATAATTCTGCCTGCTCTATTAATTCAGGCAATCTATTATTATCCACAGCACCTAAAAAGGTAACACATGATTCAATATCCTTTGTAATCACTTCTCTTTTCAAAAATGAGATATATGAAGAACCATCTGGAAAATACCAATCTCTACCAGCTATGACTAAATGAGCCTCAGGAAATTTTAATCTTATCTCAGGAATTGCCTGTATTAATTGACGAATTCCTTTCTTTTCACATACAGTGCCTGCAAAAAAGAGTCTCCCAGGAACAATAAGGCTAGGATTTGCTTCATAGAAGTTTGATAGATTAGCAGGATTGAAAATAATTGGACCCTTTTTTCCATTAAAATCAATGTACTTTAAAGTATGGTTCATCACATATTGACTTACACCAATCACAACATCCGCTTTCCTGAATGAACGCTTTTCCTGAAATCCTTTCCAAAAATTAATTTTTCTTTTTTCTGACTCAGCAAAAAAATGATGACCACCATTCATTCGTATAACATAAGAAATTCCGGAGATTTTTTGGATAAATGCCAAACCTAATTCTGTGGATTCCACAACATCAATCTTTTCATTCAGGTGAATTTTTTTTATTTCAGAATTAATAGAATTGTAGTTAAGCAACCAAGTAATTGGCCTAAGGACCTTAGGTTTTAACCTGTATACGGTCACTCCGAAATCATCTACACACTCAAATTCATTAGTGTAATTCAATCCTACGACAGAAACTTTAACATTATTTTTAACCAAATTCCTAGCTAGAATCTGAATAAAGGTGCCTACACCTCCATGAGGAAAACCTACCTTTGGATATTCACTTGTAATAAAACAAATATGCATAAACTCAATAGGAGGAAATATATTTTTTATCTAAACCCTTAAATTTTAAAAATAATTTGAAAACAAAATCAATAGATAAAATTCTTGAAAGTACGTTATTTGAAAAGAATACTTTTAGACTATTACTTTCTTTTAACTCAGGAAGATTCACCTCCATTATTTTTGACTGATTAGAAAATAATTTTTCTAAATTGTCAGACATCCATGGCTCCTCTATGTTGCCCATATGTAAAGAAAAACTTTTCGATGTTGCAAGACGCCAACAGCCAGTAGTTGAAGCTAATTCGTCCAGAAATCCTTCGGAATTACCCCCAAGCTTATAATTAACCGAATGAAGAGCAAGCTTTTGGAAAATCTCCTTTCTATACGTTACAACAAAATGACCAGCCCCTAGAACTCCAGTTTTACCATTTAAATGCAAGGCCAAATTTTTTTCATAATGACAGGATTTAAACAAATCAAAATTACTAATACTGAGAGCAAATTGTTTAAGCCCTTCAGGATCAACAACTTTTGAAAATCTCAAATTCCTAGAAAATAAAAATTCAGAAATAACATTCCATGTGTGAAACTTTAAAAGCTTGGGATTTGGACAAGTACTTAAAGCACCAAGCTTTTTAAAACTAGTAAACATTTCATAACATTCCTCTTGCCATCCATTTAGAAAAAGAACATCAGAATCTGTCACGGTAACAAAATCAAAATCGTGACCTTTCAAACCCTTTAAGATAGAATTTACTTTACCTATATTATCAGTGTGAATCACCTCATGGATAATTCCTTGATCAAAAAGGCCATCCAAATAGTTCCTTACTTCAATTCTACTTCCATTGTTAACACAAGTAAAAAAAGTCTTGGAATGACAAGTCTTAAAAAGAGACTCTAAACAAATTTTTAAAATTTTAAAGCTATCTCTATGAAACTCTTCATTAGAAGATATATATATAGGGATAATTATTTGATGAAAAAAGGAACTCTCAGAAAGAGGTTGATCTTTATTAGGATTATATTTAATTCTCATTTTTTGAAAAAAAATCTTGTTCAACAACACTATTAATAACTTTTTCAAGCTCAAGAGATGCCTTAAAATCATTCTTGACAATCTTATTTCTCCATATTATCCTATCAACAGCCACTGATTCGGGCGTGTTTAAAACCTGAAGAATCTTTGATTCAATTTCACTTTTCTCCTCGATAAAAACCACAGCGTCAAGCCCTATGAAAGAACGAAAATGTTGAAAGTTGTAGACAGTAGATGTTGACCAATTCGGGTCTTTCAAAACATCATATTTCAGGAAAATCCCAGGCTTATTGAAAAAAGAGAAATCAAGCGCCATGGTAGAACCAATATTAATTACGGTACCACAATGAAAACAAAGATTGGTTAAGAGTTGGATATCTTCAAATAATGGAAAAAAACTATTCCAATTTTGCCCTTTCATCCATAAAGGAGGAATATGCTTAATATTAGGAAAGTTTTCAATTACATTTCTATATCGATCTACTGAGGAGACTGGAACTTGCCTAAAAAGAATCTCAATATTATCTAAATTAACAAGAGCTTCCGCCACATCTTTTAGATATAAGGCATCATAAGGAGAAGTCAATTCATCGTCACCTGAGAACAAAACCCATCTTTTTTCAGCGTCCAAATTATATCTCTTTGCGAACTCAATTCTTGAAATAATAAGTTGAGTATTGGAATAAAAGTCAAATTGAGGGGTTCCTGTAACAAAAATCTGACTTGACCTGATCTCCGGATAAAAATCCAAAAGCTCATTTTTCATGTGATCTGACCAAACAGCGTAAAAATCTGTTCTTATTGGTAATCTTGCCTTCGGTAAATTATCCCAAGAGTAAATTGCAGAAATAGTTTTAATCTTTAAAGAAGAGGCTGCAAGACAAAATGGAACTAAGGAGGGTACTCGTTGATGTGTTATAAATATTAGATCAGGCTTATACACCATTAAAATTTCCTGATAATGAATAAAAGCTTCAGTATCTTTCCATAATTTTTCTATCAATGATTCTAAAAACTGTATAGATCTGTAATTTTTCAGGAAACTTCCAAGAAACTTAGCGAAATGCAAAAATAGTTTTCGTTTAAAGTCAACATTACCACGAACCCAATTTTCTAAGATTGTAGGATTATTTTTAGTTCTTGCATTGGATTTTAACCTGGCAAAAGTGGTAGATTCTCTTAATAATGTTTGAATCTTCTTTTCTCGGAAAAAGTTTAACTCTATTTGATTAAGAGGAGTATTTAATCTTGCATTAATTAAATTAATAAGTTCTTTATCCAAATTATGCATTAATAAAACATCAAATCCCTCATTAGTAAGGCCTGATATCATATCGGAATAGAGATAATTTCTAATACCTACTCCATCTGGAACTACAAATAATACTTTTCTTTTTTCCAAAATCATTAATTAAATAAAAACAAAGATCAAATCAAGTGATTATCTACTTAGAGAGAACTTTATCTAAGGAGCTGAAAAAATTTGAAAGAGAGAAATACTCATTAAAAGGATCTAAGTAAACTTTATCATTTATCAAAATTTCTTCTAGAACTAATTTTAGTTTTGTTTTAATATCATCAACCGAAGATGAATTAGCAAATAGATTTTTATTTACCAATAAATTTTTAAGCTCAGAGTCATCTGGACCGAGTACAAAAATGTGATGGTTAAGGCTTGCTAACAGAGGAGCTTTCCCTACTAGAATATTACTATAATATCCAGAAGGCTCCAAAATCAAATTAACGTGGGAGTATTGAGAAACTTCCTTATAGGCATATCCTGCACTTACTTGTTCTAAAAATCTAATGTTACTTATATGCTCATACTTTTTCCTAAATGAAAATTTTGCTCCGTCTTTTATTCTTAGAATTAAAAGAACTTTATCCTTAAATAGCTTTTTTTCCTCAATGAGTAACCTAAAAGCCTCCAAAAATGGCTCAATAGTTCTACCCAACTGAATTGCACCATGGTACATTATAACAATCTTATCTTCCACATCGTCAAGAAATACTTTTTCAGGGAAGTTGAAAACCTCAGGAACAAATTGGTGGGGGATTGTCAAAAATGGCTTATTTGTGCCATACAAAAAGCTTAAGTCTCTACTTAAGTTATTTGAGGGAGTAGTACAAATAAATCCTCGATGAATGAGGGCTCTCATCTCAAGGAAAGCATTAATTCCAATTTTAGTTAATTTGCCATGATAACCTGGATCCCAAAAAAAAGGATAAGGGTCATGAAAATAGAGAACAGTTTTTTTTTCAAATCCCTTAAGAATTGAACATGCCCTAATTGTAAGGAAAGATTGACCCGTACTTCGAACGAAAATCCTATCAAACAAAGAAAAATCTATTGAACGAAGTTTTTTCTTCATCCATTCAATTTTAAAATTGTCAATCAATGATTTGCCAAAGGCCTTGTGGCAAACCTTCTCCAAAAAACTTAATATAATTCCCCCGACTTTTGGGGTCAAATAAATCCATATATTTTGAATATTTAGTTTTTCTAACTCGTGATTCTCATCGTTACATTTAAAATACAAGAGATCAACTGAACTAACCTCAGGATGTCGATTTAAATTATAGATAAAAGATCTGCTTACTTGACCTTCGCTAGTTCCAGAAACACGTAGATCCTCAGCAATTACTAATATTCTCATTTTAATTTGTCAACAAGAGATAAGTTTATTTAGAGTATTCAAAAAAATAGTTTTGTTTTTGTCTTGATCAAATTCATTTAAAAATCTTCTCCTAGATTGTTGACCTTGAAGATTTATAAGTTCAGGATTATAAATATAAAAAGACATTTTTTGAGCTAGTTCGTTGTAGTCTTCGATAGAATCAAGGATGTATCCTGTAATCCCAGAGACAATTCTATTTCGAACATCCCCCACATTGGTTGAAATTATTGGTCTAGCAGAAGCCATAGCCTCTAAAATGGAAAGCGGCCCCCCTTCAAAAGAAGAACTCATAATAAACACATCAATTTCTGAAAAGACCTTACTCCTATCTTCAAATTTAATAGCTCCCCGAAATTCGACATTGGGCTCAATATCAAGTTCCTTTGCCAGCTTCTGAAGTTTTGGAAGTTCTGGTCCATCACCAAACAAAATAAACTTCAAATTTTCCTTTTGCTTTTTAAGTAATGAAACAGCCCTGAATACTGTGTCGATATTCTTTCCAAAATCTAATCTAGAAACCGATCCAAAATTTAATCTTTCTTTTTTTGGACTGGGGACGTTCAAGAAAGCATCCTGGTCATCATATATCCACTGACGTATTTCTAGGAACTTTGAATTCGGGAAAAATTTTAAAAGATCCTCTTTTTTCTCATAACCTGAAATCAAAAAAGTTCCATAAGAATTCACTTTTTGAAAAAAGGAATAATGCTTGAAATTAAATTTAGATATCTCGTGGTAAGCGATCGGTTTTTGATTCTTCACAGCTAAATCATGAATGAAATGCAGTAGATTTCCAGGACGGATTCCTGCAAAGCAAATTGAACAATCCCTAATCGCTTTCTCTAAAAATAATCCAATTACTTCTGGAAAATTAAGAGCTAGATTAGCCATGCTTTGCCGCATCTTGAATCCGGATTTTATGTAAATCTTTAAAAATCGAATTGAAAAAAACAGCCTAACCAATTCAAAAAAGGAGAGTTGAAGTGATTTGAAACCAAGATTATTAAAAAAATTAGGATTTGCGTAAAAGTTTAACACGCTCACCTCCAAACTTGGTTGATCTTTAACTGCTGCAATAAAACCCAAATTTTCCAATTCCATTCCTCCCAGCCCAGATAATTCGGGAAGTATAAATAGAACTCTCTGCTTATGGATGTTCAATTTCTTTAAGTTGGGCTACCTTTTTTAAAAGTACTTTTATAAGAAGCCTGTTTAGATTAAAGATAAATCTGAAAATAATTGAGTCTGATTTCCGGATAAGTAAATATTGATGAGCAATAAAACGGTCCCACTCTCCCTTTTGCCCAATAAATTTAGAATAAATCATCAGACGGTTCATTTGTCTCTTCCTAACTGAAGTAGATCTAATAAGAGATGTCTGTAAAATCCTATATCGAACTCCTTTGAAGTTAATTCCTTTGAACGAAAAATTCTGTGAAAGTCTTAAAAAGATATCAAGATCCTCCATCATAGAATTTGGATTGTATCCACCTAAGTTCCTCACCTTATGCGTATCAACAAGGACGGTAGGAGCCACAATAAAATAATCTTGAAGAAGCATTGAAAAAATACATCCAGAAGGAAGTTGTGATTCCGTTTGCCATGCTCTCTCTTCAAAAAAAGATGGCTCTTTCAGGCTTACACCATTTTCGTCTATTTTGATCGCATCGCAATAAACCACTGCTAAGCTATCATCTGAAGTTAAAAAAACCTCAACTTGTTTTGAAATTTTGGAAGGCTCTAAGATGTCATCACAGCTTATAATCTGAAAATATTTGCCAGAGGCAAGAGCCAAACCTTCATTGGCGTTTTGTGTAATTGGTTTAGTAACTCCCTGAAAAATGGTTTGTATTGGAAGTTTTTTGCCTCCTACCCAGCTTTTGATCAAAGAAACGCTTGAATCTGAAGAAGCAGCATCTATTATAATTAGCTCAATATTAGGATAATCTTGAGCCAAGATGCTATCCAAGGTTTGAATTAGAAATTTTTCATGATTAAAAGAAATTGCCAACAAAGTGACTAGGGGCAATTCCTTAATCATCTTTTCATCAATAGCCATTCAGAGCATGGATAATTGCCATGACATCTACATCATCCAATACAGGACTTATAGGGATGCTTACTACTTGCTGATGAATTCGTTCAGTAATTGGTAAAGATAGATTTTTGTATTCCTTGTAAGCCTCTTGATGATGAAATGGAACAGGATAATGAATAAGAGATTGGATTTGTTGTGAATCTAAATAAGCTATAAAATCTTCTCTGTCTTCAACCTGCACTACATAGAGATGGAATACATGATCTTCCAAAGATTGATCCCATATTGGAAGTTTAATTTTGGGATTTCGAATTGAATCAGAATAAAGGCTTGCTATTTCTCTCCTTCTCCTATTTTCTTGATCCAAATACTTCAATTTTACATTAAGAATAGCTGCTTGGAGCTCATCCAATCTCGAATTTACACCTTTAATAAGGTTGAAGTATTTTTTCTTACTTCCATAATTGGAAATGGTAGAGATTAATTGAGCAAGGTTGGCATCATTGGTAGTGACTGCTCCTGCGTCTCCCAAAGCTCCAAGGTTTTTTCCGGGGTAAAAAGAAAAACCGGCAGCATGTCCGAAACTTCCTGCTTTCATACCAATTGAATCTTTGGCGCCATGAGCCTGAGCACAATCCTCAATCAAGAGAAGACCATTTTCGTCGGCTAATTTTACAAGATCCTGCATCGGTGAAAGCTTCCCATAGAGATGCACCGCCAAGATGGCCTTAGATTTAGGCGTAATTGCTTCTTTAACGGATTGATAAGAAAGGTTAAAAGTTTCAGGATCAGGTTCCACAAAAACAGGAACCAAACCGCTCTCCGTGATAGAAAGAATCGAAGCGATATAAGTATTGGCCTGAACCAAAACCTCATCTCCGGGTTTTAAAACACCCATTTCTAAATAAGCTCTAAAAATAAGAATCAGAGCATCCAAACCATTTGCAACACCAACACAATATGCAGTATTGCAATAGGAAGAAAATGCCTTTTCAAAGTCTGCTACTTGTTGGCCTTTAATATACCAACCACGGTGCAAAACCTCTTTCATGGCAAGCTCAACTTCATAAGCATGAGCCATATTGATTTTTTTTAGGTCCAAAAATGGAATCATAAGCAAAATGAAAAGATCAATTAAAACTCTTGAAGTTCAACCATATTTTTAAACGATCTATTGGAAACCATCAACTCGGAAAAGCTTCCCCTAGCTTCTATAAAACCATCTTTCATGACTAAAATTTCATCAGCGTTTTTAACTGTACTTAGTCTATGTGCAATAAGAATAATATTACAACTACCTTTTAAGGATTCAATATTTTGTTGAATACTCTTCTCAGTTTCACTATCTAATGCGGATGTTGCTTCATCAAAAATAAGAACATCAACGTCTTTGAAAAGCTCCCTTGCAATTGAAATTCTTTGCTTTTGTCCGCCACTTATCAAAATTCCATTATCACCAAGAACTGTATTTTCCCCATCAGGAAAAGAATTTACAAGTTCTTCAAGATTTGCAAGCTTTATGGCATTCTTAAATCTAAGTATATTTTCTGGAGTAAATTCACTCCAAAAAGTTATATTATTGAAAACCGTATCATTGAAAATTACTGGCTCTTGAGTAATATAACCAATTCTATTTCTAAAAGAAGACATTTTAACTTGTTCTCTAGGCACTCCATTAATAAAAAACTGACCGGATGAAGGATCTATTAAACCTGCTAATAAATTGGTAAGAGTTGTTTTTCCACTTCCACTTCGACCCACCAAAGCATAAGTCAATTTTCTTTCAATATTTATATCAATATTTTTTAGAACAAAATTATCAGGATTATAACAAAATGAAACATCTTTCAAATCGATATTATGAATTCTTTCAACCGCTATTGTCCCACTACTTTTCTCTTCTCCATTTCTAAAATCTTCTAGAAGCTCAAGTCCAACATGGAGACCTCCTAAATTTGAAGTAAAAGATTGCCAAGAAGTCTGTACAACCATAATATAATTCAAAGCTCTATAAAAAAACAATAGACTAAGAAAAATAGTAGCAATGTTGCCTTCCAAAACATTAATCTGAACGATAATTACTAAGATAACTACTCCGATAACCAAGGGCTCGCGTGAAGCCTGAAGTATTGCATTGAAGATTCCAATTTTCTTTTGCTCATCTTCAATCTTATCTACATATGACCTTAATTTAAGTTTATATTTTTCAAAATAATTAGTTGCTTTTAAATACTTAAAATATTGAACTGATTGAATCAATAAACTTTGATAAATATGACTAAGCTTACTATTATTAATGGAAGCAGTCTCCGTATGGCGATAAATAATCTTATAAATTAAATTAGTGAGATATCCACCTAAACTCACCAAAATGGCGAATTGGAAATTCGCCATTAATGCAAGGACAAGGTAAACTAAGAGTAAAACAACAGATTGTAGTGTATTAAAATAAGCTACATATGCAGAAACAATTTTGTAGATTTCACCAGAAAGAGTGTTTTGAATTCTTCCGGCGTCTAGTTTTAAAAAATCTTTAAAATTCATGTTGCCAAGTGAATCAACCATTTGGTAACGGATTTTCTTCACAAAGTACATTTGTATTATGACCTTATAGTACCCCTCAAAATACTTAATAAGGCCTTTTAACAAAAAAATAACAAATAGAAAAGTTAAAATTACTATAGGGGTTAATTCAAATCCTGCATTGGCTATACCAACTACAAGAAACTTCAAAACCCCCAATGATTCCAAAACCTGAGAATTATCTATTGACTCTTCTCCAGCAACTTGGATCAATGGAATAAACATTGCTAAACCGAAGCCATCCAAGAATCCCGTTACCAAACTTAAAAAGAGAATTACAAAAACTCTATTTCCAAGGTAAGTATAGAAAAAAATAAAATGGCGAAGTTGATGCCGTAGGTAATTAATCAATTCTTATAAACTTAGAAAGTTAGACTTCTTTTTTTCATCTTCGTAATAGCCGTATCCATATCCATAGGCATAACCATAACCACCGTAAGAAACTTTATCTGCATCCATGCCATTGAAAACAGCGTAAATATTCTTTATTCCTTTTTGCTCTTTAAGGGAATTTAGAGATTCGATAAATACTTTCTCCGAATAATTCTGTCGGAAAACAAAAAGAGTTAAGTCTACCAAAGTAAGTAAATCCAGCGTCTCTGATACCATTCCCACAGGTGGAGTATCAAGTATAATTACATCATAATCATTCTTTAATTTTTGAACCAATTTTTCAAAACTAGAAGAAAATAGCAACTCTGACGGATTAGGTGGAATAGGTCCAGACAATATGATATCTAAATTATCAAATCCAGAGGGTTTAATGATCTTTGAATAATCTTCTTCAAGACCACTAAGGTAGTTAGACAAGCCTATATCATTTTTTAATTTAAACTCAGAGAAAATCTTTGGTTTTCGCATATCGCAACCAATTAATACTGTTTTTTTGCCAGTAAGTGAATATACTGATGCCAAATTCAAAGCACAGAATGTTTTACCTTCACCTGAAATGGTTGATGTTAACATTAGCGTAAGTTGCTTTTCTTTTGGAACTAAAAATCGGATGTTGGACCTGAGTGATCTAAATCCTTCAGCAATACCAGACCTTCCAGCATTAAAAACCACTAAATTATCATTTGTCTTATTTGATAATATCGTCGAAAGCAAAGGTATTTTGAGTTTTCTTTCAAGAAACCTGGGTTCTTCTATTTTCGTCCTTAGAATTTCTCGTATTAGTACAAAAAAGATGGGTAAAAATAGACCGGCAAAAAATGCCATCATATAATTTCTAGAGGGAGTAGGGCTAACTTGTAAACCACTAGCTTTTGCATACTCGATTATCTTATTACTTGGTGTATTTGATGCCTTTGAAATTGCGGATTCCGCTCTTCTTTCAGATAAATAATTGTAAATATTTTCATTCAACGTGGCTTGCCTTTGTAAACGGATCAGGTTTTGCTCTGCTTGAGGCAGGGATCTGAATGAAGCTTCAATTTTCTTCTTTCTACTTTCCAAATCCATGATAACCATTTGATTGTTCTTGTCCACGTTTCCAAGTATTTCAGAAATAGATTTGTTCAAATCAGCAAGTTTTTTGTTTGCTTCTCTTACTTGGGGAGACAATTCTGTTTGGGTAGCCCTCAATCTAGACCTGTCGACTTGTACGGCAAGAAGATTCTCAATCAGTCCATTCAAATAGGGATCATCAATGCCCAAACCTGAAGGAACGACTATCTCATCATAATTTTCTCTTACTAAATAATCTTTGAGAGACTGATAATATCTCTGTTTTAATTTTTCATTGGCCAATTGATTATCAATTTCTGTCAACTGGGTGAACACCGCAGAACTTTCAGAGCTCAGGTCAAATATTTGATTAGAAGCTCTAAAACTCTGCATTTGGTTCTCAAAAAAACTTAAAGAATCCGCTACACCTGCAACCTGAGAATCAATGAAACTTATAGTTCTATTGGCTATTTCATTCTTTTTCTGTAGCTCAAGTTCGAGATAAGTCTCCATGAGCGCATTCAGGTATGCTTCTCCTTTTTGCCTATTCTGAGAAAGCAAACTGATATTAAGTATAGAAGAATTTTTGTCCTCTAACCCAATATTTAATACTGACGCATAGTGACCGATTAAGTAATAATTATCCCTTAAGACAAAAATAGAAGTGCCTTCAATTTGACCGGAAATATTACTAATCCTTAGCTTAAAATTTGGAGTCTCAACCCAATCTCCAAATTTAAAAGATTGACTTTCAACATTATTGACTCCTTGATTACTTCCATCCGGAAAAAGTTGAATATAAGATTCTTCAGGAAAAGAGATTTCATAGGTGTCAATAGTATTCCATTTGACTTTTATTTTTCCATTTAATAATTGAGGATTTTTCCAATCCACTTCTACCAGTATAGGGGTCTTTTTGTAGATCTCTCTATCTCTGAACGTCTCTTCTTCATAATACTCAACGTTAAAGTCTAATCTTTTTAATGTGGCCTCAGCAATGGGAGTTGATTTTATTATAATCATCTCATTGGTCAAACCCATACCAGTTTCCTGATCTAATGCAGGATTTTGAAAAAATGAAAGTCCCTTATCATTTTCTTTAATAAAAAATTTGGAAGAAACCCTGTAAACTGGGATTGCAGTTTCTGTAATGTAGAAAGCCGCCAAAAGAAAAACCACCAAGCTACCCAAGATCCAAGGCCAAATTCTTAAGATCTTGGGTAAAATTGATTTTAAATCAAAGCTGCTCTCTTCTCCTTTAAATAACTCACTATCTTCTTCGTAGCTCATATATTAAATCTTAATTTTGGAATAATGCAATAACCAAAGCTACGGCTGTAACAGACGTAATTATTAAAGTTAAAGTCTCTGTTAATGTGTTTCCTGCACCTATTTCTCTCACCTTCATAGGTTCCGCATAAATCATATCATTGGGCTTTAAAAAGTAAAACTCAGATCCTAAAAGTTCGCGGTCTAAGAGATTGATTTTATGAATTTGTGAGCCGTCTGGATATTGGCGAACTAAAAGAATTTCGTCCCTCTTTGCTACTCTGCTTAGGTCTCCAGCGAAAGCTATAGCCTCAAGTATGGTCACTCTATTTTGCAAAATGGTATATTTTCCTGATCTATTAAATTCTCCTAAAGCGCTAAAGCGAATTCCTCCTAACCTAACTCTTACAAAGTATTCACCTTCATTGATAAACTTTTTCACCTCATTCTCTACAAGCAGTTTAGCATCCTCAGTTGTTAAACCCTCTATTCTCAATTTTCCAATCAAAGGAATTTCAACCATTCCTTGATCATCAATGGTATATCCATTTAAAAAAAAGGCATCACCAGAACCTTGATTTCCACCCATTGCGGCCTGATTTTGCATATCATTGGATACCGCTCCAAAGACTAAGTTTAACTTTTCGTCTGTGGTTTTTATATTAATTTCAACAATGTCATTGACCTGCAATAGGTATTCCTCAATCTGATAAGGATACTTCTCACTACTTTCTACTAAAGGTCCAAAGCTCTCCTCTAGTTGTTGCATGTATATCAATCTCTTGTTTGGCACACAAGAAATAACTCCAAAGAGAATCAGACTCAAAGCGAGGTATTTTTGCAAATATTTTATATGCATTTTATTCTTATTAGAAATGAATAAATGTTGAATCCAAAAATAAGAATTTATCTTTTCGGATTCTTTTATCTTGCTATCTGTTTCTTAATTTAAAGTCTGGCATCCACTGAGTTCTTATCCAAAAATCCTTTCACATCATAAACTACTTGTGTGTGAGACTTCTTTATGTTTAAGTGCTTAAACTGCTTATGCGATACTGCCAAAATGATGGCAGAATAGTCCGATAAATGCGGGATTTGATCTCCTGAAGTGATTGAGATTCCGTACTCATGTGCCACTTCCTGTGGATTTGCCCAAGGATCATATACATCCACATCCATATCAAAGGACCTCAATTCTTTATAGATATCAATTACACGGGTGTTTCGCACGTCGGGACAATCCTCTTTGAATGTGAATCCCAGAATCAGCACTTTGGAATCGATCACTTTTAGGTCTTTTCTCATCATAAGCTTGATAACCTCTGTGGCAACGTGTTTGCCCATACTGTCATTTAGACGGCGGCCGGCCAAGATGATCTCTGGATGGTATCCCACTTCTTGGGCTTTCTGTGCCAAGTAAAACGGATCCACCCCAATACAATGTCCTCCTACTAATCCCGGCTTAAATTTCAGAAAGTTCCACTTGGTGCCTGCTGCCTCCAACACCTCGTGGGTGTCTATTCCCAACAGGTTGAAAATTTTTGAAAGTTCATTGACAAAAGCAATGTTGATATCCCGTTGGGAATTTTCGATGACCTTCGCTGCTTCGGCAACCTTGATGGAGGAGGCCTTATGAGTACCTGCAGTGATCACTGTTTTATAAAGCTGATCCACATATTCGGCAACTTCAGGTGTGCTGCCAGAGGTAACTTTCAAAATCTTCGCCACCGTATGCTCTTTATCTCCGGGATTGATCCGCTCAGGAGAATACCCAGCAAAGAAATCTTCATTGAATTTTAATCCAGAAACTTTTTCCAAGACCGGCACACACTCTTCCTCCGTCACTCCGGGATACACTGTTGATTCATAAATCACCACATCGCCTTTCTTGAGGTACTTGCCGATATTCTCGGAAGCCTTAAGCATAGGCGTCAAAACAGGACGATTATGCTTATCTGTAGGTGTTGGAACCGTCACGATGTAAATTTGACAATCCTTCAATTCGTCCGATTCAAAAGTAGGAAGAAGGCCTTTTTGACCTTTTGAAGGGGAACTTGCTGTCAATACCGAAGTCAACAATTCATCCTCAACTTCCAATGTAAAATCCTTTCCTTTTTGCAGATCAGCAACTCTTTTTTTATCAATATCAAATCCAATAACCGGAAACTTCTTTGCGAATTCTACAGCAAGAGGCAATCCTACATAACCAAGGCCTATTACCCCGATTTTCACATCTTCAAGCGGTGTCAACATGAAACTACTTTGTTTAAATTAAATTCTTTCTTCTTGTAAAAACTTAAAGCTTCGCCCTTTCGGTCCCAGGACTTAGCTATTTTGTTAGAGAAAAACCCAAACACTACCGGAGCAAAAAAACACTTTTTTTATTTCTCCTGATAAATAATGAGTACCAAAATTACTCATTTTAAAGATCATAAAAGCATAAGTTTACTTATTGTCTTTTTTTAGTGGTCCAGGGTTATTGATCGATTTTTTAGAAATTATTTATCTGACTTTCCAATAGCATTAAATCTGAATCCAATTCGATTCATTTCTGAAGGATTCAATATGTTTCTTCCGTCAAATAAGTTGGCTGGCTTGAGCATCAAATCATGAATTTGTTCCCAGTTCAGGATTTTAAATTCATCCCATTCGGTAAGAATCGCCACTGCATGAGCTCCTTTACAGGCTTCATAGGGATCGTTTACCACGTTGACCAACTTTCTATTCTCTTCCGAGGATCTGGAGTTTAGGTAATCCAGGTCGGTATAAACTTTTTCTTTGGGGACTTTAGGGTCATAAACACAGATATTGGCGCGCTCGCTCAACAGGTAATCTGCGACATAAATGGCGGCAGATTCACGCGTATCGTTGGTGTCTTTTTTAAATGCCCATCCCAAGAAGGCGATTTTCTTTCCGCTAACAGTGTTGTATAAATTCTTGATGATCTTTTTGGCAAACCTCACTTTTTGATGGTCATTCATTTTGATCACTTGCTCCCAATAATCCGCCACTTCGTTCAATTGATAATTGCGGCAGATATAAACCATATTGAGAATATCCTTTTGGAAGCAAGAACCACCGAAACCAACTGAAGCTTTCAAAAATTTAGATCCAATCCTGGAGTCTGTCCCTATCGCTTTGGCTACTTCTTCCACATCTGCGCCTGTAGCCTCACATAACTCAGATATGGCATTGATAGAGGAAACCCGCTGGGCAAGGAAGGCATTTGCGGTCAGTTTGGAAAGCTCGGAAGACCAGACATTGGTCGTAAGTATTTTTTCCCTAGGCACCCAAGTAGCATACACATCCACTAATGCCTGAATGGCCTCTCTTCCTTCAGGAGTATCATCTCCACCTATTAAAACCCTGTCGGGATGTTCAAGATCAGGGATGGCGGTACCTTCTGCCAGAAACTCCGGATTTGAGAGTATTTGGAAGTTTAGCCCATTTCCGGTGTTATGTAAAATATCTTTTACAGCCTGAGCAGTTCTCACAGGCAAAGTAGATTTTTCTACTACTATTTTATCAGATTTTGAGGCTTCAGCAATCTGTCTTGCGCATAATTCCACCCATTTCAGATCTGCTGCCATTCCTTTTCCCTCACCATAGGTTTTGGTAGGTGTGTTCACGGAAATAAAGACCATATCCGCTTCCTCAATGGCTGAATTTACATCGGTAGAGAAAAAAAGATTGCGTCCTCTTGCTTCGGCTACTACCCTGTCTAAACCAGGCTCATATACAGGAAGTTGGCTCAAATCTTCATGATTCCAGGCATCAATCCTTTCCTGATTGATGTCTACTACCACTACCTTAATTTCAGGACATTTTTGAGCGATGACAGACATCGTTGGGCCACCCACGTAGCCTGCTCCAATGCAGCAGATGTTTTTAACTTTCATTTGATTAAAATTGATTTTTTCGATCACTTAAACTGTGGCATGACAAAAATTCATCACCTATGATTTTCATTGTCTCTTTAAAGACTTCAAGGTATTCATTCTTTATTTTTTGATACTTTTTTTAGAAGTAACATTAGTTTGAATCGTGCATGAATCGAATTCAATCGGGTATCTGTGTTGGTACCAAAATTTGTCTTCGTATAATTCAACCATTGGTAATTCATTCCAGAGACATACATTAATTGTGTACTTACAACCAATCTATCATTCCAAGAATGATCAAAAAGTAACCCCATAGTGAAATCAATCCAAGGTTTAGTGTAGCCTCGGGTGACAAATGTCCTATTGTAAAAGTCCATGTGATTTTCCAGGCGATGAAAAATGACACCTAGCTTGTTCCATTGATCAACTAAAGCAAATTCAAGAATTTGGATATTCGATCCTGTTCCTATACCAGTTCCGAGAGCTTGCCCAAAATTACCAAAGCTTCTCACTTGATAGTGTAATTGCCAAGACGTGTCTCCTCCCTCTCCCATGTACCGAATGTATCTATTTACCGATTCTTGCTGATGAATCATTTCTCCTCGGAGTTGAATCTTTTTTGTGCTTCCGGGCAAGTCTACCAACTTCGTAAATCCTGCCAAATAGGCCCTGGCATGCTCTGGACTTAGGATAGCATCTCTCCAGTTGAAGGCGTGGTCACGTCGACCATACTCGGCATAAAATTCCATTTTTGCTTTAGGAATGGCATACCTAAAGGAAAAAGAAACCTGTTGATCCTGAGCCAATCCATCATAAATCACCGAATTGTCATTTTGGAATAGATTTACTTTTTGAAAAGGCTCGAAAATCGGAAAATATCCCCCAAAATCTTTGATTTGATTTTCACTAAATTGTTGGAATGTCCTGGCAAATCCTATGGAGACATTAGGTATCCATTTGGGTGTATAGCTAATCATCAATGCGTTAAGATATCTCCAGTCTCCATTGAAAGGTAGAAAATAGGCTTTGTCAAAATCAGGGTTTTGAGAAGGATTACGCCCTGAATTTTCCAATCTTCCCACCAATAACTGTCCTTCAAAATTTCCCAAAAATGTTTTGGCAGGCTTTGTCGTGTTCAAGGTAAGATGAGGAAAGCTTTTCGCAGTATTAGAAAAAGTCAATGAACCCCATTGCCCCGGTCCCCACCAGATCGCCCGCGTGGATAGACCTGTTTCAAATGCCCCATACCTTAGAGTTACACTGCTTTGACCCCACCATGCTTCCGTAAGGCTTCCGTCAGAATAGAGTTCGGGAGAATCGTCATAATTCCAGTAGTAGTATCGATCCAGAATCACCTGACCCGGAAAGTCAAAGGAAAAACCTTGATATGATTTATTCTGGGCAAAAACAGCCTCAGGCTGGAATCTCACATGGAGAATGGATGCCTTTGCCTGGAACCCTGCAGAAACATATTGCTGCAAGCCAACTGCAGGAACCATTCCCAAATCCCCCCAGCCGTACGGACGATTTTGATTCCATACCGTATTGGAAAGAACCGGTAGCGCTTCAATTCCAAAAACCTTCTTTCCAAGGTTACCTTGGATTGGATGCAAAGGCATTCTTAGAAGGAAGCTGGCTTTCGTGGAAGCAGAATCATCCATCAGATTAGCTCTTCGCTCTGCCTCTTCAAAAAATTGAAATCCTGGAAGATTATTTTGGGAAAAAGCCGAGAAAGACCAGCAGAAAAAAAATATACTAATGAAATACCTCATTAACCCGATTGACTTTTTTGAAACCTTGCTTGGCATATTCTGCAAGTACAAAAAAGGGAAATTTAAATAACCTTGCCTGTCTTTTGATTCTTGCCCAAGTGAAATCCTGTGTCAAACGATACAACCATTCCAAGCCATTCTTTTGAAACCAGATGGGTGCCCGTTTTACATTATTGGAATAATAATCCAAGGCTCCTCCATTTCCAAAAATCAACTTGGCATCGAGCAGATGGAAATTATCCTGAATCCATTTTTCCTGTTTAGGGTTACCAAGACATACCATTAAAATATCCGGCTTCAGGTTCCTGATTTCATCTAGGATGACCGATTCGAGATTTTCATCAAAGTATCCATGATGAAGACCTATTACCCCTTGATAATCAAACAATTCAACGAATTTTTGCTTGGCTTTTTCTGCAATTCCGGGTTTTCCTCCCAAAAAGTAAAACGTAAACCCGTTTTCCTTAGATTTTTCAATCAGTCTTGGAAGCATATCGGTACCAGTTATTCTTTCTTTGAGAGGTTCCCCATGAAGTAATCTCGAAGCATACACCACACCTATTCCGTCTGCCACATTAAATTCAATCGCATTGAGATAAGCCTTTAACTCAGGTCTTTTTCTTGCTTCGAGCAAAAATTCTGGATTGGAAAGTGCTATTCTGAATTTTTTGTTGGCCTTGATCTCTTGAACTACAAGCTGTACAAACTCATCGATTGTAAAATTATCAAACTTTACACCTAAAATATTATTACTGATCATCCGATTCTGATTGCCTTGGACAAGAAATTAAAAACAGAGCCACTCCTAGCATCGCATAAACACTATTAAAGGCTGAGACCGACAGTGAATTTAGAATCAAAACCATCAATACAAGAAATGAAATGAACCGATCAAACCCCGATTTTCTCACCAATTGGTATACAGCAGTGCAAAGAAACAAAAATCCCAGGATTCCATGGTCAAAAATGACCCGAATTACAAAAGAGTGGAGCATTACACTGTAGCAGGTTCCATCATCTTTGAACGAAAATAGCTTGGTGTAATAGGTAAATTTCCCACAGGTTTCCGGACTTAGAGCCGTAATTCGCTCAGATCCGACAAGGAAGTCCAGAAAAGTCCAAGTCTTTACCTCTTTAAGAAAACTTAGGAAAAAAATATACCTATCGATACTTTCCAAAGAGTCACCTTCGGAGCGGTTGAGGAAAATAAAGTAAATCAAACCCAATCCTACCGGAGCAAAAATCAATAGGATCAAGAAGTTTTTCCAACTCAGATCCCTCAAAAAAATACAACCGATCAGAAACACTATGATCACCAATCCCGATCTGGAACCGGAAATAAAAAAAGTAACCAGTAATAGGGCTACTTCCAGATACTTGACTTTTCTATGATTATTGTAATCGAGTAAAAAAAGATAGGACAAAAGCATCAACTCAAAATTACTTTCTTCAAATACCCGAATACTCTGTCTAGGAGTGCCTTGTGCCATCAGAAATAAGTACTTCACGAAAAAAAGACCAAGAACGACCAAAAATGCCTTTCGGGTAAATTCCGGATCCAAGGACTTTTTACCGACGAATTGACTGACAATTACAAGGTAGATGAAGGATTTAAAAATGAGGAAAAAATCCAATACATGATTTCCATTAAGTACAACGGCATACACCAATGATAATACCACATACACCAAAGAGAATATAGGAACCCAAAGGATTTCTTTGGAGATGGTAGAAAAATTGAAAATAAAAAACACCAACAAGATCCCTTCAAAAAGGATTGTGGGATTAAATAATCCAGCCCCAACAAATCCCAAAAGCCCCAAAACGATGATTTGGAGATAAAGAATTTGGACAGGTAATTTGGAAAGACTCAGATTCAACTGATTACCGATTGAAAGAGTTGTTCATATTTTTCGACAAACTTTTCTATGGAATACCGTGACACCAGCTTGGTGTGCAGGTCACTTCCCCTTAGTTTTCCGGGTTTTGCCTGACTCAGTTTCTTGAAGAAGTCATTCCACCTCGATGGAGAATCAATAGGCAAAACCTCCCCGAAAATTTCTCCATCAGAAGTGACTGCTTCCCTTTGGGAAGGCACATCCGATACGACCGTATAAACCCCGGAAACAATTGCTTCCAACAAGGCTATACTCATCCCTTCAAAAAGGGATGGCATAGCAAAAACATCTGCCTCATCCAAAAGAGTCAAAATTTCAGAATGCTTTTTCTTACCCAGCAGCTTGACCTTCCCATCCAAACCTCTAGATTGGATCAACTCCTCCAAATTCTTTTTTTCCGGTCCTTCGCCTACAATCATCAGTTCTACATTCATGTCCTGGTCTATACTTTGAATCAGAAACTGCTGATTCTTTTGAGGCATAAGCCTTCCGATATTCAAAATTTTCAAAGGTTCGGATTCTCTTTTTGCTTCAGAGCCAAATTGATGATCGGATTCAAATGAGTTATAAATCACCAATTCATGGTCTTGCTCTCTGTAAAATGGAGAAAAAGAATCCCCTGTGGTTTGTGAAACATACACAATTCCGGCATAGTACCCCTTTTTTTGAAGGAATTGGTCCACATTTCTGACGACTGAATTGTAGGTTCTACGCTCATTATGATGCGAAACAATTACAGGTATTCCGACCTGTTTTCCGGCAAGTGAAGAATAGATATTGGCATAATGCGTAAATGCCAGACAAACATCGGGAGTGTTGGTTTTCCAGTAGTTGATCAGTTTGGGGAGTGTACCTAAAAGCTTATTGAGAAATGATCCAGATTCAAGTAGAATGTGAATGCTTACATTCTGGTGCAGGTCATAGGTAACCGGAACTTTCTCAAAGAAAAAAATGACAGTGACTTGATGACCCTTCTTGCCAAGTCCGTTGGCAAGGTCTATTGCTACTTTTTGTGCCCCTGCAGGTTCTAGCTGCGTAACTACTAAGTGAATTTTCATTTTTTGATTACCTGGCCAAAAAAATCAACGCGTTTTTTCTCGAGGATCCCGGAATCAATCAAAGGAAATGCCTCCTCATGAGAAACAATTTTATCTCTCATACTCAGGCAAAACTCACGAATTGAATTAATGCTTGGATTTTCAGGATCGATTTCCAATGCCCACTCAGGCAAATGACTGTGATCTTCAAACATGGATTCTTTGTAGCCGATTATGATGGGGAAGCCATAGGCCACATACTCCCTGATTTTCAAGGGACAGGCTTCCGTCATTTTTTTACGGAAAAGGGCAAGCGTACCGATACATACATGACAGCTTTTCATGATGGGCAAATATTTCTCCATAGAAAGAAATCCATGGAAATAAACATTTGCATAGGACGGCTTCATCAGTCCCACTACATGAAAATCAAATTCGGGCAATTCACTGGCAAGGTTTTCCAGTATATCAAAACCTTGCCATGGTTGATCCGGAGTTCCCATGAAAAACAGCCCAATACGCTGCTGACTGGAGTCTATGGCCTTAAGCGTAGGATATTTAGCGGTTTGAATTGAATTTGGTATACAGACCTGTGGGATCTGAAACTTTCGGATTGACTGATGGTTCAAAATCTCCTGAGTAACAGAAACTAAACCTGCCATCTGATGAAAAAATTTGTTTCGAAGAAGATAAAATGCCAAAAGTCTGAACGTAGATTTTAGATCTATATTACTCTTAAAAAAAAGCTTTGCCTCATCCCGGTCAATAGTATTTAGTTCGCAGATGAGCTTATACTTTTTGGCCAAATAGAGGATATTAGCTGTGACTGTATCATATCGCAGATAGACCAAATCAGGTTTAAACTCATCGATATCGCTTAACAGATGACGATTGGGGCGGATTCGGGAAGAGATAAACCCTGAAAATCCATAAATATTGGCATCAATAATCGAATTTTCACAGAAACCGGAAATTGCAAAAACCTTGACTTCAACACCAAGGTTTTCCCATTCCGAAATTTGGGATTTGATCTTTTTGACCACCCCATCGTTTCGGGTGAGGTCATGAACTAAATAATAGGCTATTTTCATTGAATAAAATTCCCGTAAGAAAGTCAGGGTTTTATGTCAAAGAATCCTTGACTGGAAATATTTGCAGGTTTACAGATTATAATTTTGCCAAACCGGTTGAAAATGGGCTTTTGAGCTATTCAACGAAAGACATCTTAATTAATTTTAAAAATTCTTTTGCGCTGGGCGTAAAAAAGTCCTTAGCTGGCAAATAGATTGGCAACCATTAGGTGATTCCAGCTTCCATCTCCCTTTCGGTTGGCATCTTGAGACTGAATTGGCAAATTTTCAGCTCCCTTTTTCAAAATTCCTTCCTTGCTCAGAATCTCTCTTGCCGATCTGATTTTTTCTTTGGTTTTAGGATTTTCCATCCAGGATTTTTGTGGTGGTTCAAATCCAATTTTATCTTTCCTCCACGTGATTTCCTGAGGAAGCAAGTCCTCAAAGGCCAATCGCATGATGTATTTGGTCCAACCTTCTTTGATTTTCAATTCGGCTGGAAGTTGGAAGATAAACTCAACCAATTCATGAGAAAGAAACGGAAGTCTTACTTCTCGGCTGTGTGCCATAGAATTTCTGTCTGCGTATCTAAGTAAAGTAGGCAAACCCACTTCGAACGTGGAAAAATACAAATGACTATTCAGGTTACCCGGGTTAACATTGAAGTAATTATGCGGCTTGCCTCGAAAGGATGAGAAAAAATCCTCTGACATCAAGCTGGTGTTTTGAAGCTTCAAATTCAGCATTTTTCTTCCTACCCTATTTACCAAACCTGGGAAATAAGTGGCTATCGCTTGAATGAAACCTGGCTTTGGAATCTTTGCATTAATAGAATTCCCTTCATGAAGCTGGGTGTAAGCAGCAAATTCTTTGTTAAATAAATCCCCAGATCTTTTCTTTATTTCATTAAAATAAGTGGTAAAAAACGGATGATAACCAGCCAGAATCTCATCTGCTCCTTGCCCATCCAATAGCACGGTCACCCCTTTTTTCTTGGCCAATTCATAGACTTGGTATTGCACAAGAATACTTGCGGATCCGAAAGGCTCCTCTTGATGATGGTAAATTTTATCCAAAAGCTCATCCAAATCATTTATTTCACTGTAGACCTCATGAGAGGTAATCCTCGTCCGTTCTTTAACCTTCTGAATGTAAAACCCTTCATCTTTATGGTAGTCTCTAAATCTTGCAGAGAAGGTATTTTGGATGGATTCCGGATGATCTTTAAGTAAATGATCCATGGCACATACCACGAGAGAACTGTCTAATCCCCCTGACAGACTGGATCCCACCAAAACATCAGAACGCAATCTTCTATTTACTGATTCAAAAAAAAGGCTTTTAAACTTTTCTTTGGCTTCCTTTATTCCAATTTGAGTTTGTTGGTAGCCGGGATTTATATCCCAGTATTTTTTGATAAAATATTTACCATTCTTAAAAATCAAGTAGTGACTGGGAGGAAGTTTTCTTACATTTTTAAAGAAAGTTTGTCCTAAATCAGAGTTATTATCCAAAAGGTCAAATTGTAAATAATTAAAAATCATTTCGAAATCAGGCACTTTATCTATACCCACGGCCCAAAATTCTTTCATTTCTGAGGCAAAAAAGAAGGCACCATCATACTCGGTGTAAAAAAAAGGTTTTTCTCCAAAACGATCTCTTGCACAAAAAACCTCATCAGTGAGATTATCATAAATGGCAAAAGCAAACATACCGTCCAAATCCTGAAGGCATTTTTCTTTTTTAAGGTCATATAAAGCTAATAAAACCTCTGAATCGGATTGACTTCGAAAAGTATATCCTTTTTTAATCAAATCTGACCTTA
Source organism: Algoriphagus sp. AK58 (assembly GCF_014324365.1). Classification (GTDB taxonomy): domain Bacteria; phylum Bacteroidota; class Bacteroidia; order Cytophagales; family Cyclobacteriaceae; genus Algoriphagus. Next base: position 172,995 of record NZ_QEIG01000010.1, on the reverse strand, counting down.
TCTCAAGATAATTATATAGTTCACCATTGAATGTCAACGTATAGCGATCAAGGTAATGCATAGGCTGCGCACCTGATTCCGAAAGATCCAAAATAGAGAGCCTACGATGCCCAAATCCAACTTTCTGATTATCACTTATCCAGTGGCCAGATCCATCAGGTCCACGATGGATAATGGCATTTGTCATTTTCACCAAGTATTCTTTGGCTACTTTACTAGAATTTTCAGAAATAATGCCTGCTATTCCACACATAATTATTTTTTAAAAAAATAGTTTCGTATTGTTTCCACTATATATTTTGCAGAGTTACCATCACCATACAATTCAGAATTGTGAAGTCCAGGAATTTGATCCAAACACGACTGAATCTCTTCGAGATTATCAAAAATGAGTGTATTCCAGCCTTCTGAGAGAGTCTCAATCCATTCTGTTTCTTTTCTAAGAGTAACACATTTTACTTTCAAAAGATAAGCCTCCTTTTGGATCCCTCCGCTATCCGTAATTATTCCTCTTGCAAATTTCTGTAAAGAAAGGGAATCTATATACCCCTGTGGATCAAGCAATTGGATATTAGGATAATGTTCAATATCTATATTAAATGATTTAAGCTTTGATTTGGTTCTTGGATGTATAGCAAAATAAACCTTATGCTTAAGTAAAGATAAATTTTCAAAGATCTCTTTTAATCGGTCGGGATCATCAGTATTGTAGGGTCTGTGAATCGTTGCAAAATAATAATCACCTGAAATTTTAGGGGTTAATTTGGATTCTAAAATTCGAACCATATCACACATTACATCCCCTGATCTAAAGATCTTCGAAGAATTTATTCCTTCTTCATTCAAATTTCTAACGGCTTGATCGGAAGGACAAAAAAGTAGTTCAGACAATTGATCAGTGACCAACCTATTAATTTCTTCAGGCATTTCTCGATTAAAACTTCTTAAACCCGCTTCAATGTGAATAACAGGTATCATTAACTTAGATGCAGCCAGTGCACCTGCAATAGTACTATTTGTATCACCATACACAAGGACTAAATCAGGACTAACCTCAATAAAAACATCTTCAATTTCAGTTAACATCTTACCTGTCTGAGCCCCTTGCCTGACGATATCTTTCTGATCAAAAAGGTAGTCAGGATTAGGAATTCCTAGTTCATTAAAAAAAAATTTGCTCATATTATCATCATAATGTTGCCCAGTGTGGATGGTAAAGGCACGAAAGAACTTGGCCAATTCAATTTGAATAGGCGCATGTTTGATAAACTGTGGACGAGCGCCTACAACGGATACAATTGACGGGATTTTTACCATAAACTCTTTACACTTTTTAATAACAATAATTCAAAATTCTCCATACATAATTCCTTAGCGGCTCTATCAAGATTAGACTTAAAAGTAAATAGCTCTTCCCTTGAAAGAGAATGAATTGTTTCGGCTAAAGAATCAGGAGTAAAATCGGAACTAACTTTTCCAATTTTATATTCTTCAATATAATAACTCATTACAGGTGATGGTCCAATAACAATAGGAAGCCTCGCTTGAATGAATTCAAAAAATTTATTTGGAAGAGCCATCTTATTATTAAAACTATCTGGGAATAATGCATAAACCCCAAGATCATATTTACTAATAAAAGGGATAATCTCTTTAAAAGAGACAGTTGGGATTAACCTTACATTAGAGGTTTTTGAAGCCAATAAGGAAAGATGATTATAATAAGAAGTTCCATTATTAATTAACATAAGGTCTAATTGATAACTATCTCCTAAAGCCTCAAAGGCCTTAATCATTATCTCTAATTTACGGTCCGGATTAGGAATACCATGATGAATAAACTTCAATGGAAAATTAAAACTAGAAACATAACTACTAGTTGAATGGTATAAAGCCGCATTTGGTATTACTAAAGATTTAACCGAAAAATTCCTCTCACATTCATCTGCTATCTCTTGATTAACATTAATTAGTAAATCAACTTTTGATAAATACGTTTGATAAATATAACTATAAATGATTCCCCAGTTTTTTTTCCACTTTGGATTGTTCTCCATTTCTAAAGGATGATATTCATGCGCATTAAAAACGACTTTAAATTTTCTGTCTTTTCTCATAAAATATGGAAGAAAAGCTGCAGGATGTACAATTACTAATTCAGGATTGATTTCCTTAAGAAGTTTATTAATTTTCCATTGCGTCGAAAAAAATCTACCTTTAAATGGCATTCCCAAAAAAAGAAGTCTATATACTAAACCTAATGCTTTTTCAAAGTATGAATATTTAAATCTATTGGAAAAAATAAAATTTACGCGCCCTTCTGTTGGTGGCGTTTCACCTGTTACATAAATATCAAAATCAGAAATTAAACTTTGAATTTCTCTAATAACTCTAGGAGCATTATGCAAAGGATTAGTAGTAAAAATTAAAATCTTCTTCCTCATATTATATTATTCTTTATTTTAAAAACTGTTAAAATTTTCCGAACTTCATTTCTATTAATAAATAACAATATAAAGAAAAATATAGAAATAAGAATTAACTTCAAAAAGATTGTAAACACTAAACCAAATTCTGGAAAAAGATAAATAGAGAAAGAACCTAAAATAAACAAAATAATCATAATAAAATTTTTTGAAAAATCAAATGGTATATAGTAAAGTTTTTGAGACTTCCAAAACATATACACAGGAATTATTAATTGAGAAATACAAATAGAAAGAGCAGCTCCTTCTTTTCCTAAATAAGGAATAAGTAAAAAATTCAATCCAATTAAAACAATAGATGATAAAACACTGATAAACCCTAAAGGCGTTGTAGTTTTAGCAATTGCCGAACCTAATGAGGCAATACTAGTTATTCCCATGAATAAATAGTTAAATGTCAAAATACTAGCAACAATTTTTGCTTTGAAATATTGGGGAGTGGTCAAAATAATCAAAATTTCAGAAGAAAATATTGAAACTGCCATACATGCAGATCCCACAATTAATACAAAAAGTTGAAATGAAGCAGCATAGATCTCCTTATTGTTTGGTTGGTTTAATATAGAAAAAGCAAAAGGAGACCAAGCTTGCTGAAAAGCATTAGTTGCCAATCCTGTAACAGCAGCTACACTAACACCAATCTGAAACAATCCTACATCAATTTTATCTAAATATTCATTAATAAAAAAAACCCCTGATAAATTAACTATCCAAAATCCTAAACTAGCTGGAACAAAAGGAAATGAATACTTAACCATTGATTTAAATAACTTAAATTCAAACAAATTAGGAAAACCTAACCAATCTTTCAAAAGATAAAAAACCAAAGGAAGAATAATCAAAGTTCCAAATAATTGTGCATAATAAACCCCTTCAACTCCAAATTTTAAAATAACAACAAATACAACATTCAAAAGAATCAGCATAAAACTTTGAAAAAGAGATAAAAAAATAGCTTTTTTAGCCTTTCGTTCGAATCTTAGAACATTTACTCCAACGGAAGGCCAAACGAGTAATGGCAAGGTGAGAGCAAGTAATTTAATAAGATATATTCCATTTGAATATTCTTTAAGGAGCAAATTCGCCCAAAAATCAGCCGAGAAAAAAAAGAATAAACAAGCTACTATAGAAAAAACCAAATAGGACCATAACCAGGTATTTATTATTTTCTTTCTTTCTGAAAAATCTGATGAATCATAAAACCATCGGGCTGTCGAATTATCTAAAGCGAAAACAAGAATAATAGACACTAAAAAATATGCATTTGTTAATATTCCAATTACACCATAATCCTCCGGAGAATAAACTCTAGTATAAATTGGAGTGAGAAAAACGCTTATAAACTTTGTTAATATTCCGGAAAGTCCATAAATCAAACTATCTGAAGCAAGATTTTTAATGCTATTATAAATAGACGCCACTTTATGATATTAGACTAAAGAGATAAATAATTATTAACAAGAAACCTTAATTCAAAAGAAGCTTATAATAATCGTTGATTTTTTCCTCAGAAAAATACTCAATCAATATCTCCCTATTAGTATTAATTTGATCAATTGTAAGTTCTATCTCAATTTCAGATGATAAATTATTTATAGAAAAAATTAAAAGCCCCATTTTTTTTAGTTGATAGTAAATAGAATTTTCCTCATTCAAAAAAACCTTAACTCCTAAATAGAGAAGACCTAAAATATTCCCAAAAGCTTGTTGTATCAAGGTGTCAAAAATTGCAAATTTCACTTCCGATAATTTAAGATAATATTCATCCCTAGGCATGAAATCTCTAACAAACTCAATGCGGTAACCAAATAATTCTTCACCCTTTTCTACAACTTTTTGAATATATGACGATTCTCCATAGGATAATGGACATAATAAAGTTCTAGAAGAATTTAGCGAAAGTATTCTTTGAAAAAGGTCTAAATGATTATTTTCAGGAACTCCAGCATGTCCCAAAAGAATTTTTTCACCTAATTTAATATAATGTTTTTCCGGCAACCCCCTAATCATCTCCTCAAAAGAGAGAATTGCAAAAATTATTCTTTTATAGTCTTTATTAAAAATAAGGGCGGCATTTTCCACATCCTTTTCGAAAAAAGACGCGATAGTACCGATCCGTTGAAATGATCTTTTGTAATCAAAATATCCAGGCATTTTTAAAAAATATTTTAAGATTTCTTTTAATATCTTTAAACCTTGCAACTTATACAGATTATTGCTACCGATAAACTGATTTGTTAATGGTTTATATATTGCCCTATTATAAAAAGGAGTATTATATAGATCTCCACTCCAAAGAACCCAAATTACTTTATTCTTCGGGATATTATTTTTTTCTAAAAAGAAACCTGAAAGCTCATTGTGATAGTGAATAATAACTTTTTGATAAGAATTAGCATCTCTTTTATTCAAACTTAACAGGTAATCCTTTCTTAATATCTTAGGATTTGAATTATATTTAAAGCTATTTGAATAACACACATATCTATTAACACCAACCGCAACCTTTTCACTTCTTTCAATAATCCAATCAGAATAAGGAGAGTCTGGCAACAAAATCAGGTTTTGAGTCATTTAACCTTTTTAATTATTTCGGTAATCTTTAAAACTTCCAAATCGGATAACTCATAGTACATGGGTAAACGCAATAGACAATCAGAATAATTATCTGTATTCATCAACTTTCTCCCATCATGCTTTGTCCCAAAATATTTGCTACTGTGAAGACTTACATAGTGAAAAACCGCCAAGATGCCTTCATTCTTTAAAGCTTCGATAATTTTTGTTCTTTGATCTACATTCTTACAAACCAAATAAAACATGTGAGCATTATTTGTTGCAAAATTGGGGATTTTTGGAAGCCGTATTTTTGTTAAAAGAGAATACTCCTCCAAATTCTGGTAATACATTTCCCATAGGTACAACCTTCTCTTCTGAATTTTTTCTAAATTCTCCAATTGAGCAAAAAGGAAAGCGGCGATTATCTCCGATGGTAAAAATGAAGATCCAATATCTACCCACCCATATTTATCAACTTCACCTCTGAAAAAAGCAGCTCGATCAGTTCCCTTTTCCCAAATAATCTCAGCCCTCCTTAAGAAAGGCTCGTGATTTATAACGAGCATTCCACCTTCACCTGAAATAATATTTTTTGTTTCGTGAAATGAAAAACAAGATAAATGCCCAATACTACCTAAAGCCCTTTTAATACCGTCTTTCCCTATATAAAAACTATCTATTGCTTGTGCTGCATCTTCTATTACATAAAGGTTATGTCTATTGGCTATATCCATTATGACATCCATGTCACACGCAACACCAGCATAATGGACAGGAACGATAGCCTTTGTATTTTTGGTAATTAAAAGTTCGATAGATTCTTCAAAAATTCCTGGATGATCTGGTCTACTGTCTGCAAACACAATTTTCGCTCCCCTTAAAGCAAATGCGTTTGCTGTCGATACAAATGTATAGGAGGGCATAATTACTTCATCACCAGGTTCAATACCAATTAGTAAAGCAGCCATCTCCAAGGCATCTGTGCAGGAAGTAGTCAAAAGAGTCTTTTTAAAACCATACTTGGTTTCAAAAAAATCTTGACATTTTTTGGTGTATTTACCGTTTCCTGAAATTTTCCCAGTGCTCAGAGCATCTGATATATAGGTAAGTTCTAGTCCTGTAGAATACGGCTTATTGAATGGTATCATTTAAATTAATTGGAGTAAACTTTGCTTTCTATGGAAGAAGAAACTTTATAAAACTTATTTCTGATTCAGGTTGTCTTTTTTTATATCTTCTATCCGAAACATTAAATATGAAATGGGGGTATTTTCAAAAATCGCTTGATCGTACCTCTTTTTGAATCGATAATAGTGAATTAACTTTTCCAAGCATTATGCCCGATTTTACAAGGTTTATACCCGTGGATTGTTGTATTATTTTGCAATTTTGAATAATCTCCAAGCTCAAAATCATCACAAATTATCTGCCCGTTGGCTCCTACACAGCAATTATCTCCAAAAAAAATCTTTTTGCGGATCCATTAATCCCTCAAATTTTTGAAGTTGGAACTATAACTGTATTTAAACCTATTGAAATAAACTCTGATCGAATTTGCATATCTATTTAAATGGATGCTTAGCCAATTCCAGTTTGGCAAAAGGATGGAACTCACCCACTAGTCCAAGAGGCTTCATATGTCGGATATCATGAACCAGCTGAATACTGCTCATCGCTTCATCCAACCCAAATCCATTCCCATCTAAAATATGCTGGTAACTGTGGGTATGCAGCTCTGTGAACCCGTCAGAAAATTCGATTTCCTCACCTTCCATGGTCAAAGACCGATAGGTCCTTCCTCCCTTTGCTTTGACTGAATCAGGCAAAGTATCCACATTGATACTTAAAAACCACCTGACGCGGGCTTTTTCAAGCTCAAGATAACCTGCAGCCCGATCATGGGTGTGAATATGAACTTGATTGGTCTTTACCGGACCAAAAACCCAAGTCAACATATCGTAGAAATGTACTCCAATGTTGGTAGCAATTCCTCCGGATTTACTCACATCACCTTTCCAAGACGTGTAATACCAGTGTCCTCTGGAAGTAATATATGCGAGATCTATGTCATAAATTTTATCCTTTGGACTGTTCTGGATTCGCTCCTTCAAGGCTATTATGGAAGGATGTAGCCTCAGTTGGAGGATATTAAAAACCTTTTTGCCATGCTCTTTCTCCACTTCCTTTAAGGCCTCGATATTCCAAGGATTTAGTACCAAAGGCTTTTCGCAGATGACATCTGCACCTACTCTGAGACCAAACCGGATATGAGAATCATGAAGGTAGTTGGGAGAACAAATACTTACATAATCGATTTTATTTTCAGTTCTCTTTAGCTTTTCCACATGGCGATCAAATCGCTCAAATTCAGTGAAAAAATCAGCATCTGGAAAATGACTGTCCATCACCCCTACACTATCAAATTTGTCATAGGCGGCCAAAAGTCTATTTCCAGTATCCTTCATTGCCTTCATATGCCTTGGAGCGATATAACCAGCAGCTCCGATTAGGGCAAAATTTTTCATAGGTTTAGTCAATTAATTATCCGCAACGCGAATTTCAAATATTATAGATTAATTATCAGGAATTTGACTTAGAAACCTTTCCTTCTTTTAGAAAATAAACGTCTCCTGATTCAGGACAGATTGCCTTTCCTTCTTTGTCGAACACCAATTTGTGTCCGTATTCACTCATCCATCCTATCTGCCTGGAAGGATTACCCACGACCAAGGCATACGCAGGAATGGTTTTAGTCACCACTGCACCCGCTCCAATAAACGCATACTCACCGATATCATGCCCGCATACAATGGTGGCATTAGCACCGATGGAAGCTCCTTTGCCCACATGGGTTTTTGAATATTGCCCTCTACGGTTCACTGCACTTCTAGGATTGATTACATTGGTAAAAACCATGGATGGCCCTAAAAACACATCGTCATCGCAAGTGACTCCTGTATAGATGGAGACATTATTCTGAACCTTTACATTTTTGCCCAATACTACATCTGGAGAAACGACCACATTTTGGCCTATATTACAATTCTCCCCGATTTTACAATTGGGCATAATGTGGGAAAAATGCCAGATCTTGGTTCCCTTCCCTATTTCGCAACCCTCATCAATGACGGCTGTCTCATGAGCATAAAAATCTTTTTGATCACTGGACATGGTGGTAGTTACTTGGTTTAGTTTAATTATTTAAAAAAGTCCAAAACAGTCTGAATGATATATTGCTGTTCGGACACTTCCATTTCGGTGTGAATAGGAAAAGAAAGCACTTTCTTACATAGACTCTCCGCTACAGGAAAATCTCCGGAATGATATCCAAATTCCAGATAGGCATTTTGAAGGTGAAGTGGAACCGGATAATATACCATGGATGGGACTCCTTTACTTTGCAAATAGTCCTTCAACTCATCCCTCGAAGCTCCTTCAACCTGTACAGTATATTGATGGAAGACATGGGTAGAATTTACAGCCCTTTTGGGTGGATTAATATTTGGGTGATTCGCAAATGCCTGATCATAGCGATCAGCTACTTCATTTCTGGAGGCAGAATATCGATCCAGGTGTTTGAGTTTGACCCTCAATATCGCAGCTTGAAGCGTATCCAACCGGGAATTAACACCAATCGAATCGTGGTAATATTTCTTTTTTTGACCGTGGTTTGCGATCATTCTGAGCTTTTCTGCCAAGACAGGATCCTGTGTAAACATGGCACCTCCATCCCCAAAGCAGCCTAGATTTTTAGATGGGAAGAAGGAAGTAGTGCCCACCTCACCCATGGTTCCAGCTTGTGCTTTTCTTCCATCAGAAAAGGTATAAACAGCCCCAATGGCCTGAGCAGTGTCCTCGATTACTTTCAGTCCATGTTTTTTGGCAAATCCCAGAATGTATTCCATGTTTGAACACTGACCGTAGAGATGAACAGGGACTATGCCGACCACTTTTGGACCTAACGCTTTCTCCAAACCGGCAGGATCAAGTTCATAGGTGTCAGGAAGCACATCGACAAATTTTGGCTTCAGTCCGAGTAGGGCAATCACTTCGACAGTGGCCACATAAGTAAATGTAGGAACAATTACCTCGTCTCCCGGTTGGAAATCCAACGCCATCATGGCGATTTGCAAGGCATCGGTGCCATTGGCACAGGGAATTACAAAGGCTGAACCTGTGTATTTGCCGAGTTCTTCGGCAAATAATTTGACTTCAGGTCCATTGATAAATGCGGTACTGTCAAGTACTTGTTGAATGGCATGATCAATTTCTTCTTTGATGCCCAAATACTGGGAATGGAGATCAACCATTTGGATTGATCTGAGCTTATTTTCTAAGGATGACTCCATTGAGTTAATTTCTAAAAGAGAGGAATTAGCGATGATATTCTAGAAAGAGTTTGGTTGCAACAATCAGAACACCTAATAAGCCTCCCATAAACAAACTTAGAAACACCATAATAGTAAAAGAAAAATTAGAAGGACCATTAGGAAAAGAAGGTTCTATGAAGGAAGTGAAAATGGGAGTGTTGTTTTTCAATTGAAGTCTGGCATTTTCCAATTCTTGCTTCATCCCATTATACAAATTAAAGGCCATGCTGAATTCTGCTTGAAGCTGTTCCTCTTTTGACCTAGCTTGTTGGGAAATAAGACCTTGGTTAGAATCTCTGAAAGATGCCAATCTAACCTGTGCTTTAAGAAAGTTTTCTTCAGCTTCTTTTGTTCTTTTTTCCACAAATGAAAGATTAACCCTCTGTTTTTCAGTGCGATACTGGGTAACAAACTCTATAATTTTATTAAATACCAATCCGTTTAATTCTGCCGCAGCATTAGGGTCAGAAAGTTTGACAGATAGGTTAATCACCTTACCTTCATTCTCTATTTTGATTTTTTTGCTCAAAAATCCGATGAGACCCTGCTCGATAGGACTTAGGTATAAAAATTTTGGCTTTTCAAGGGCATCTCCCCCTTCGGAAGGGGAAGAACTCACTCCCTGGGAAGGAGTTACTGTAGATGCGGCATTCCGGATCGCTTCTGTGATCTTATCTTTTATTCTACCAAGAAAATTTCTTGGCCGCTCACTCACCAGATAACTGCGAAGTGTAGTTCTTTTTCCAATGTTTTGAAAATACAGTTCTTCGTCGAGAATTTCCTTTAAAAACTCCGGACTATACACCAATCGTGGATACAATTCAGGAGGAAAGGTTGCATCAAACTCACTACTTCCTCCCGGCAAAGAAACACCAGCCAAACCCGCCAGGCCGGAAAGTTGACCTATTCCACCAAGATTGCCTCCCTCTTTGATTTCAGAAAGTTTGGTAGAAGTAGATTCATACTCTTTAGTGGAGAAGAAATGGTACACCATTCCCAAGGCGAACACCAGTAGGGTGGACCAACCAATAATCTTTTTCCTCTCCCCTATTAAAGAAAAGATCTCAAGAATGCTTACTTGGTCTTTTGCAAATACTTCTTTTACGCTTTTATTCATCTATGCTCTGAAAAACTTAAGGTGTATTCGCAAAATCAATAATCTGAATGACTATCAGTCCGAATGTAGCAAGGCCTGTTCCAATGGCTACCCACTGCTGAGGTCCAATTGGTGGTCTCTCAGGTTTTTGAGGAACAATAATTTCTGCACCTGGTTCTACATTGGGATAAAACTTGAAAAACAGCAGGTTTCTCGTTCTCTTAACATCTCCATTAGCATAAACCACATAGGACTTACCTCTGCGAGCTTCCTCTGTAAAACCTCCCGATTTCGAGATATAGCCCTTAAATCCTCTACCAGACTCAAATCTGGCAGTAGTCGGAAACAATACCTGACCTCTCATTCTTACTGTTTGGAGTTCTTTCGGTACCCTAATGATATCACCCTCCATAAGTATCAAATCCTGAGAGGATCCTGGATCCCTTAAAATTTGCTCCAAATTGATCCCAACCAATTCCTGTTCCTTGAATTCAATTTTAACTTTAGTGGAATCCGACACATCCAATAAGCGGTTAAGCTTTAGATCTGGATCCTGATCTTCGAGTTTCTTTTTGAGAAGCTCCTCATCTCTTTTAAGTTTTTCCTTCTCCTCAAGTTTGGTAATAATCCTTTCTAACTGGATTTTTTCAGCTTCATTGAGGATGATGTCTTTTTTCTCCAGCTTTTGGACAACAGACTTTAGATTTTCTTCCTTGATTTCTGTGTCTGACTTTCCCTTATAGTATTCTGTTCTCCTTACCAAAGTTGCACCTTTGGCATAAGCAAATTGGTTTAAACCACCTGCCCTTTTGATGAGGTCAGAAATCCTCTCTGTTGCATTGCTAAGAGAAAATTCACCGGGATAAAATACTTCTCCTTCTACAGTGACCAACTTTTGTCTTTGGAACCCTGGGCTCTTTCGAATAAACACATGATCAAAGGGCTGAAGCGAAAAAGTGGATTCTTGAGGTTTCAACTTTAAATCAGCATCAATGTCCAAGGTAATTATTTCCGCGATTTTGCCCGAAACATCATTGCGGACTCTTCGTGCAATTTCAACATAAGAATTGGAAGCTGCTTCTTTAAATCCTCCTGCCTTAACCACCAAATCTGCCACGGTCATGTTTTCTGCGAAGGCATAAGCTCCCGGAATATTTACTTCTCCTGTAATCTGAACATAAAATTCTTCCCTAAGATCATACATGCTGGAAATACTGAGAACATCCTCTCTTTTCAAGGGGATATCCGGAACTGTCCCGTTTAAAATTCCATCTAGGTCCAGTGAAACAGATTCCAATGTCAGATTTTCCTTGGTTCTAAAAAGTATAGCCCTCTTGGTATAAGCATCTCCACGTAAACCTTCGGCTTTTTGAATGAGCTCTTTGATTCCAATTCCTTCCTCAGGGATGGAATATTCACCGGGTCTGAAAATTGCACCTGAAATTTGAACTCTGTTTTCAAATCTACTCAGCAACTCACCGACTTTGAATTCATCTCCGTCCTTTGGTTTAAAATTTTTAAATTCTTCTGCTGAAATATCCTCCACAGTCATTTGGGTAGAGGTAGTTCTTCTTACGGTGATCCTTTCTTTGTAGCCATTGCTTGAAAAACCTCCTGTAAATCGAAGTAAGTCCTCCAAAGATTCATCATCTTTCATTTCAAAGAAGCCTTCCCTTCTTACAGGACCGGAGATTTCCACTCTATTTCTAAATGGTTGGACAATAATGACGTCATTATCCCTGACGGTGACATTTGCACTATGCTCACCTTTGGTAAGAAAATCGTAAATATCCACTTCGGCGAATAATTTACTATTTCGATAGAGCTGGATATTTCTAAACGTACCGTTTTCATTCGGACCCCCAGCAGCAAACAAGGCATTGAAAACAGAGGCAAAAGAAGGTAACGTGTAAGTACCTGGTCTGGTCAACTCGCCCACTAATGAAACTGAGATAGTCCGGATATTCCCTAACCTGATTTCTATAAAAGTATTTGGATTGGAACCATTTAACCCTGAATAGATCTTTGATAAGGCAGTTTTTATTCTTGAAGAGGCGGCTTCTATGGTGGCACCCCCAACCTGAACCGGCCCGACATTAGGAATTAGAATTTTTCCCTCGGGATTGACTGTAAGGTCAAAGGATTCCTGAGAAAATCCATATACATCAATCAGTAATTGATCTCCTGCACCGACAACATAAGTGAGGGGTGTTGGAATGTTTAAACTTGGATTGAAATTCAGTTCTCTGTTGTGAAACAGCTTATACCCAAAAATTTTCTTTTGTTTAGGAGTTAAGTCAAAATAGGGATCCGATTTTCTCAATGAATCAAACAACTTGGGATCCATTTCAAATCCTTGGATTTCTCTCATTTGGTTCTGACCTGGACGACTGGTTTTTGAATCAGCCTCAGGCCTTTTTCCTCCAGTTCTAAGTTGCATTATTCTGGCCCTCAGCTTTGCCACTTCTGAAGGAGGCATCCCTCTCTCCAGAGCATACGCTTCCAGTTGATCCTCAGTCATTCCCACCGATTCGGCTCTTTTGATCAATTGCTCTATCTGGGCGTCAGATAAATTGTCCACCTTCAAATTTTGGATATCTGCCATCGATTGGGCAGAAACATCAAAAATAACTAAAGAAAAAAAGATCAGGAGTAAACTTGTTCCTAACTTAAAACGGTATCCAATCATCTTAGGGATTAGTTTTTTCAGAATTGCAAATAACGCAAGAAAATATGTGTTTTTTGGAATTAAGGATTGATTCATACTTGATACAGCTTCGCCCTTTCAGTCCCATTTTTCCGGAACCTAAGGGCCATTAATCTATAAAGGGCAAGCTCAAACTCCTGCCTGACGGTCAAAAAGAACCAAGCCACCGGAGGAAATCCTTCCGGACGCTAGGGTGAAAATTACTTTTCGGTCGATTAATTGTTCAATTCTTCGGGTGAGGTGACTAATGTATTCATCGTTGAGGTTGTCTCCAGTCACCAAGACGTCGATCACTTTGGTATCGCTACCCCTGGCAAGGTCACCGGTCAAAACAACCTGCTCCACTTCCCCCATCCTTTCCAAAATCTGCTCCAACAGCATGTCTAAACCGAGATGCTTACGGATGATATCCCGAATATTGGTGTAGAAAGGATGCTTCTCATTCGCCTTATATTCTATTTTATTCTTCTCTGTATGAGAAATAAGAATTCCCGCCTGAGTGAGATTATTGAGCTCTTTGCGAATGGCATTGGTGGATTCCCCAAATTCCTCAGCCAGACCACGTAAATGACTGTGGTTTTGCGAATTCACGAAAAACTTAATCAGAAGCCTCAGTCTTGTTTTTGAGGTAATTAACGACTCCAGCATAAAAAATACTTCTAGAATGAGCAACAAAGGTACTCATTTAAGGAAAACCCAAAAATAAAAATGCTCTTTTCGTTCAAAAAAGAGCATTTATCAAGAGATTCTTTACTATCCGCGATAAATATTTTTTGGCTCTTTTTGAAGCACTTTGCGGAATAAAACACCAGTCCATCCACTAAATCCCCCCAGAAAAAAGCCCAAAACACCTGTTATTCCAATTAGGGTCATTCCTGTACCCATTCCCATCAATTCACCCATACGATCAGGTAAAGGACTGGAAGTGACTATGCCCAAATAGATACTTTGACCAAGCCAGGTCAGCCCCATTCCCAATCCACCTCCCATAAAACCTCCAATTCCATTGGGATATAAAAGAGCGCTGATCAATCCGATTCCAATCATTACTGCCCAAAAGGGAGCAACTGGGTTTAAAAAAACGACCAATAATGCCGTAAGTACTGTCAGAAATATAAATCTCATAAGTTCAGTCTATTTTAAAATGGTTTTGAAAAGGACCCCTTCTGCAGTCTGTTGAGTCCTTAAATTAAAATCCAGGTAATCCCCATTTGCCCAAACCGGTATAAAATTATCGTAAAATTTACTCCCCGGATTTCCGGATTGACCGCCGGGATATACTCCAAAGGCTTGAATAGTATCTCCCAGCTCTACGACCATTCTCCAGCTTGCTCCATGCCTGCTTCCAGTGGCATTCAAAATTCCGGATGCCCCTCCAGTGTAAATATTGGATACCGAAAACGACTTGAAGTTGGGAACTAGATGCTGAATCGTGGTCTTTTTGTAATTCGCCCAGGAATAATCCCCTTCCTCCTCCTCCCATTTTTTCATGGCTACCAAGAGGGAATCAAATCCGGCTTGAACATGATAGGCAGCTGTCTCCATCACGTTGCTTTCTTTGATATCAAATACAGAGTCATTTGGAAATAAAGTCATCAATTCGATGGTCTGATAACTATTGGGACGTACCAAGGGCATCTCATTTTTCAACAAATCTCTCCAAATACTCTCAGCTGTTTCTGAAAACCAGATGGAGTACAAGGTTTGTCCTTTCTTGTTAGGATCAGCAAAAAAATCCCATGCTCGAAGTTCTTTTACATATTTCTCTGCCTCTGAAGATTCTGCTTTGTAAGTTCCCAATAAATTGAGCATCACAGGAAGTGCCTCCGCGGCTTGAAGATTATAATTATCAAACTGCAGCGCCTTCATGTCATCAACGGTAATCTGAGTCATTTCAGAAAGCCTTCGATTTAACCTTCGGTTTCTGTAATGCTCAAAGGAATTATCAAAAACATAGTAAGGGTAAGAAGGATCAACCGGATGCTGATTGGCAGATGAAACGAAGCCTCTTGCAGGATTTAAAGTACTGGCATTTTGATCGTTGGGAATGTAACCCTGCCATTCCATACGGGGATCAGCCCCATCCATCAAGAACTTGCCCTGACCGGGCCATTTCAAAGGAAATTTACCTTGAATCCGCATTGCAATGTCTCCCGATTTGGATGCAAATACAAAGTTTTGCGCAGGCGCCGTATAATGATCCAAGGCAGCATTGTAATCACTGTGATTTTTAGCCTTATTCATTGTCAGGAAAGTACGCTGCTCATTGGAGCCTTCATGGACTACCCAACGTAGCGCAAAATTGATATCCTGACGTTCAGTTTTAAACGTCCTATCATATACTACAGGGCCATAATGGGTATACACTACTGTATCCAGATAGGATTGTTGTCCTTTAATCTTTATCTCCTCAATTCTAAAGTCGGTTTGCTTCCATTCTGCACCATATTTATAGGCCTTTCTGGTATCATCCTGGAAAGTAATTTTATACCAATCTCTCGTATCTCTGGTAGCATTGGTGACTCCCCAGGCGATATGCTCATTGAAACCAGAGATCACCCCTAAGGCACCCGGCAAAGTAGCGCCCTTCACTGAATGCTCAGGATTACTCAGCTGCATGGAATACCAAAGGGAGGGCAAGTTTAGGCTCAGGTGTGGATCGTTGGCTAAAATAGGTTTACCGTTCTTGGTCTTACTTCCGCCTACTGCCCAGTTATTTGAACCTGTCCCCTCGATCGGTTGAGGCAAATTACCCAAAGTTAAAGCATCGTCAGGATAAGGAATGCTATCCGGCTTACTGACAGGTAGCGGTTGGAAGTCCCAAACCCTTTCTTTCTCGATGACTGGATCATTATCTTTTGGAAAATCCGGATATAACCTATTCAGCCCGACTTCACCCAGGATTTTTCTCAAATTGGAATACTCCAAATCCCGGTCACCAACCAACATGTCTGACATGTATTTAAGGAGCAAAAGGGATTTGTACGCAGACCAAGGCTCTGGGCGATAATTCAAAATTTTATATTCTACAGGAAGACGGGCGTCCGAAAGTTGTTCGATATACTGATTCACCCCATCAGCATAAGCCTCTACCAAGGCCAGAGTTTCGGGATCTTTTTCCTGAAGAAATTTCAAACCCAACTCGGCGCCAAATGCCAATCCTTTTCTTCGGGTCATTCGGTCCAGTTCCAATGCCATCGGCCCCACAATCTCTGAAATCCTTCCTGCAGCTGCCATGGTTTGAAATTCCATTTGCCAAAGTCTGTGCTTTGCGGTAATGTACCCTTGGGCACGATACAGGTCAGCATCATTTTGGGCGAAAATGTGAGGAATAAGGTTTTCATCATAAACCACCTCAACTGGTGAGGATAAATTTTGAAGGGAAATCTCTTCTTCCGCCAATTGATCCTCACTGAAGGAATTCTGCCAAAACCCGTGATTGGGATCCAAGAGTGGAGCTAAGGGAGGAATCTGGCCTAAAGGAATTGAAACTAGGATTGCCAAAGTGGCTGTAATGGCAAAAACAAGAACAAATGAAACGTATTTCATAGAATTTGTCAGGGGAATCTCAAGGTAAACAAAAAGGGTAATCTTGGGGAAAAGCGATTGAAGCTACAAAAAATAGAAATTTATCCACAAAAAAATCCCTGAACTTAGCCCAGGGATCTTCTAAGGAAAATTATTGGATGGTAATTGGGAGTTTGAGTTTTTCCCATCTGATGACCAATCCGGGTGCTTCAACATCAATCGAAAGTCTTTCTGCAGAGGAAGGTTCCCATACCGGTGACACTTCTACTCTCAAGACATCTTTTTTCTCATCATACTGGAAATGGCCATGCTCCAAATCCCAGTCGGAATTAAAAATTACCGTCCATGCTCCTGTTTCTTTTGGTATGGTAAAAAGAGAATATTTACCGGCAGCTAAACTTTTTCCTTCGACTACAATATCCTGTGGAATATCCACGAAAGTGGCCTCATTGGCACCAGTTCTCCATACTACATTGTAAGGAACCAAATCTCCCCAAATGGTTCTCCCTTTTACAGCCGGAGATCCATATTGAACTTTTATGGATTTGCCTGAGATTTGGCCTTCTTTAGTCTCAATAGGACTTGGACGCTGCTCGGTTACAGGTTCCTCCGCAGGCTGCTCTGAAGAAGTTTCAGTAGTTTCACTGGATTTGGGCTGACAAGCAAGGAGTAAAGAAAATACAAGTGCCCAAATCGACAATGCATAGCGCTTTTTCATAAGATGAGTAAAAGATTTGTTTGGGTTAAGTACGCAAAATTATAGCAAATGGTAAGATTTTATGAAGCTAAATCCTTTTATAGAATTTATAAACATCCAAAAAATTGAATAACAAATAACCAAACCAAATCTAGGACACCGTTCGTTCTTTAATCTGAAATCAAAAAAGGATGGGATTTTTTGAATAAAAAATCACCATTTTTGATTTTGGCTTAGAAATTCTCAAACCAAAACACCCAGCATGAAATTCCTCTCCGGGCTAACATTTGTCATTACGCTTTTTATTTTTTCGAGTGTTTTTATCTCCCCGGCCAATTTCCCTTATGCGGGCTTACTTCCATTTCTGATCCCGGTAGTTTTAGGATTTAATATTTTCCTTTTTTTGATTCTTGCTTTGGCTTGGAAAAAATTGGCTTTTTTGCCTTTGGCATGCCTGCTTCTTGGGTACAAATTTTTTTTAATCACCTTTCAGATCAACCCCAAAAAAGAAGATTCTCAGGGGCTAAAAGTTTTGACCTACAATACCCATGGATTTTTCTATCGAAAAGAAAATAGAGAGGAGCTTGACCTCAATGTATTTCCCTGGCTGGCGGACCATCCGGCAGACATCAAGGTTTTTCAGGAGTTTTACCAAGATTACACATCTGAGAGCAGAAATGCCGTCAAGATTTTCAGTAAAGACGGAGACTATGAATACGCCATACATGTCGTAGATGGCAACGAGAAAAAAAGGTTCATGGGGATGGCAATTTTTTCCAGATACCCCATTGTAAACGAAGGACTTGTTTTTGACAACCAAAGAAGCAACGGTGCCATGTTTGCCGACATCAGGGTGGGAAATGATACCCTTAGAATTTACAATGTGCATTTGGAATCTATGGCGATACAGGCAGAGGCCTTAGAAAATTATGACCAAGCCAAGCAAGTCTACCGGCAGACTCTTGGAAAACTTCATCGAGGAAGTTTAAAACGAAACGAACAACTCACCATACTTTTTGAGCACCTCAGCAATAGCCCTCATCCGGTGATCCTAATGGGAGACTTGAATGAGATTCCGTATTCCTATGCGTATTTTAAATTGAGTCAAAAACTTAAAAATGCCTTTGAAGTCGCAGGGAGAGGCTTTGGCTTCACGTATAACCGCGTCCTTTTTTTCCTGAGAATTGACCATATTTTCGCTACCCCCAGTCTTTTCCCTGTACAATTCAACACCCACCGGGAAGTAGATTATTCTGACCATTATCCCGTTTCAGCAACCTTTACCTGGGATGGGATGGAGCTTTGAACTTCTGCTCCCAGACTTTTTTCAGGGGAAAAAGTAACACCGGCAACAAAAAAAGATCTGCCAAAAGAGCAAAAATCAGGGAAAAACTGATCAGCAATCCCGTGAAATGAGTTACCCCAAACCGACTGAAAATCAAAAGTCCAAACCCTGCTACCAAGATAATGGACGTCAAAATGATCGCCCTTCCTGCTTCCATAAAAGTCCTTTTGATTGCATAATGGAGATTTTTTCCTTGAGCCAATTCCAGCTTCAGTTTGGACATAAAGTGAATCGTGTCGTCCACTGCAATCCCAAAGGCCACTGTAAAAAGGATGGCAGTAGTAAGCTTAAATTCAATTCCCAGCAACCACATCAGTCCGCACATCCAAATCAGAGGAATCACATTGGGAATCAATAGGATAAATGCCAGCCGCCAAGATTTAAAAAGAGCTCCGGCTATCAATCCGACAATCAAAAAAGCCACTCCCAATCCCTTTGCCATCTGTCGAGTGACCGACTCATGCCCCCGATCAATCAAATGGGCAGTACCTGTCCATTTCACTTTGAGTATTTGAGGATCTATTTCCTTTTGGACAAAATCAAGCAGTTCGGAACGTAATTCACCCATTCGCAAACTTCCCAAGTCAGGTGCCCGCCCGCTTATCCTTCCTGTAAGAAGATCTTCAGAAAGAACTTTCGGTCCTTCCTGCCTTAGAGCCTGATCGATATACCGCTGCATCCGAAGAAATTGTCCACGGGATGGAAGAGCAAAAGCTTTCTGGTTCCCTTGATTTTGAGCTTGATTCAAGGTTTTGGCTATGCTAAGAGGGGAAATAAATTCTCCCTCTCCAAAAAGTTCACGCAACTTTTCTTCCACTTTCTCTATTTCCGCCAAGGCCTCCAAATCCATCAAATTTTTGATTTCTGATCCCCTTTCCAAATACAGTTCCAATGGATTAGATCCTCCATAGTATTGATCGAAATAGGCAAAATCCTTTTGAATGGGATGATCTAAAGGGAGATTATCCAATAGGTATCCATTGATTTGAAGTTGGGTGGAAAGCACCAATCCCAATAAAGAAATAGAGAAAAAACAACCTGCAATCAATTTCCTTCTTAGAATGATTTTTTGGAGTAGGCCGGACAAAAATCGTTCACCTTTGGAAGGCAGTTTATCTTTTGGCTGAGTAAGAGGAAAGGTATGCAACAATCCGGGGGTTATTGCCAAAATGGCCAAAAACAAAACCAAAATCCCGATTCCGGTCCATAGTCCAAAAGCTTTTAAAGCTGGAATGGAAGTGAAATACAAGGAAATAAAGCCCATGGAGGTGGTAAAAACCGTCAAGGCAACCGCAAAAGTGAGTTCCTTGAAAGTCTCCTGAATCGCTTCTTCTTTAGGAAGGCCTTTTTTGAGCTTTTTGATCAGATGGGTGAAATAATGGATCAGGGCACTTAATCCTACAATAAGGAATATCGTGGGCTGCATGACCGACATGATATCGAGCGGCTTTCCGGCCAATAGTATCAGGCCAAGGGCCCATAAAATCCCGATAACCAAAACCAAAATAGGAATCAGAATGCCCCAAGGTTTGCGAAAAACCCAAAAAAGAACAAGCAACATCAGCACCAAAGAAGCCCCTATGAAAAGCCCAAACTCCTCCTGCATCAAACTGACAAAGTCTCGCTGAGTCTGAATTTTTCCGGCTACAGCATGTGGCTTAATACCATTCTGAGCCATGATTAGGACGATTCGCTCATAAAGGGTATCTCCTTCTTCCTTACTTAGCTTTGGATCATTTTGAATCAGAAATAGAAAACTGCTTCCATCTTGGGCAATCAGAGAACCTTTAAACTGGTCGAGTTTTTCCGCCGAGCTTTGAATACTTTCCCCACTTGACCAATCCAAAACCGGAAAAGTCTGAAGACCAAAGGCATTGATGATCGGAATCTGAAGGTCAAAAATGGAAATTAGGGTATCTACTCCACTCAGAGATTGTATTTCGGTTTTGACCTTTGCTGAGCGAGAAAGGAAAGCAGAGTCAAGCCAGTCTCCGTCCGGATTGCTAATTGCGAGAAGAAGGTAATCGTTATCGCTTCCAAAATTCTTTTCATATACTCCCCGATAAAAGGACAAATCCGGGTCATCCTGAGGAAAAAACTGCTCAAAATCATAGTCAAACTTGGGGACAGGCCTGAAAATCAACAGTAATCCAGTCAATAAAGCACTGATAAAGAGAAGAAAATAAGAGGATGATTTTCCGAACATCGGGTAAATGTCTGTGGGTTGAATAAACAGCCTTGACTCATTTTTAAAAGAGCAAATCGGAAAAGAATGTTTTTTAAATTCTTCGATTCCTTAACTTGCCATGGAAGTAAATAAGCCAAAAAAATGCAGCAATACCACGATTTGATGAAGCGAATTCTCGCTGAAGGAGTTAAGAAAACTGACCGAACCGGCACTGGGACCATTTCCATCTTTGGACATCAGATGCGATTCAATCTGGCTGAAGGATTCCCGGTGGTCACTACCAAAAAACTTCACCTGCGTTCCATCATCATTGAATTGCTCTGGTTCCTCAAAGGAGACAGCAACATCAAATGGCTGAAAGAAAACGGGGTTTCCATCTGGGACGAGTGGGCAGATGAAAATGGAGATCTTGGCCCTGTCTACGGCTATCAGTGGAGACATTGGCCCGACGGCAAAGGCGGCGAAATCGACCAAATCAAAAACCTGATTCATCAGATCAAAACCAAGCCAGACAGCCGTCGGCACATCGTGAGCGCCTGGAATGTAGCCGATGTGGATCACATGGCCCTACCTCCTTGCCATACGATTTTCCAGTTTTACGTGGCTGACGGAAAGCTTTCCTGCCAACTCTATCAGCGCAGTGCAGATGTCTTTTTGGGAGTTCCCTTCAATATTGCTTCCTATGCCTTATTCACCATGATGGTGGCGCAGGTTTGTGATCTGGACCCGGGGGAATTTATCCACACCTTTGGCGATGCACATTTGTATCTGAACCACCTGGAGCAAGCGGAACTCCAACTCAGCCGGGATATCCGTCCGCTTCCTACCATGAAAATCAATCCTGAAGTAAAGGATATTTTCGGGTTCAAATACGAGGACTTCGAACTACTCAATTACGATCCACATCCGCATATCAAGGCCCCGGTGGCGGTATGAGGGATTGGAGATTTGATGCTTCGACTTCGCTCAGCATAGGAATTTGAGATTGGGGCTGAAAGGTATTTTAGCCCCATTTTGTTTTTTATTATGGAACCCTTAGAAAGAGAAAAATTGATTCGATCCTATTTGGATGGGTACAATCAAATGAAAATTGAAGGCATGATGGAGCCTTTGGATGAGCATGTTGTGTTTGAGAATTATTCCTCGGGACAAAAAACCCATTCACTTCAAGGCAAAGAATCATTACTAAAGCAAGCTCAGGAGACATTAGCCTATTTTTCCAGCCGAAAACAAACCATAAAATCAATTCTGCACTTGGAAGAAGAAACCGAAGTTGAGATTTCCTATTGGGCGATTGCGGCGATGGATTTTCCAAATGGAATCCAAAAAGGACAAGAGATTAGCCTTGAGGGGAAATCGATTTTTCGGTTTGCAAACGAAAAAATCTCATCCATCACCGATTATTCCTAAGGAGTCAAAAAGAACTTTCCCACAGTTTCAAGCTTTGGAAAAGTTCTACGTGAAACTTAATCGGAAAGAGCCAAATCAATTTTTTTCGGGATAAATCCATCCGAAGTGATTCCAGATCGAAAACCTATGGTGCTTTCGGCCAGTTTGACTTCTCCCCCAAAACTTCCCGCTGCCAATCCTGCTGTAGCCTCGGATTTTATTCCAAAATCAGTTTCCCTAAAATTCCATTCCATGGATTTCGGGTCTTTAGTAAATTTGATAAATCCCTTAGAGCTCACTCCAAGATTGATACCAGTTCCACCTTTTTGAAATCTTTCCCTTACTCCAATATCTACGCTTGCACCAAGTCCTGCCGATACAGTAAGCTCTTCTACATTATCCCAATTCTCATCAAGCTTTACCTCCAATTCTCCCTGAATAATTTCTCCTCCGCTGATCGAAAAGGTATTGCAATTAATCCCTCCCTTGATCGGTCCCATACCGACGGTAAACTTTACAGGACAAAAATATTCCTCCCAGATCATAAGTTTTCCTGGAGCTGTCTCTTCCTCCTCCTGTCCAAAAAGCTCGCAATCTAAAGGTAACTCCGTAGGATACAGCTTCAAAAGCTCCCGCAAATCCCGTAGGTAATTGATTTGAGTTCCGGGAAAATCGGCCGCCTCCTGAGATTGCAGCCAAATCGGTGCCCAATAAGCCACCGTGCTATGATGATCCCGACTGATCAGTTCGAGTCTGACCACCGCTTGGTTGATCAAGGGTGCTGTCTCCTTGTAATAAGAATCCAAGGCTAAATTCAATTCCTGACACTTCAAACGCTGAAGCTCAGCCAATTTTTTTTCGCCTTCATAATCTTCACCCCCTTCGATTTTGCCCATTTCAATATCGTACCTTCGACCGATACCGCCTGCTTTTATCGCGTAAGCATCACTCAACTCTTTGAGCTTGGTCATGAAACGATCCTTTTCTCTCGTATAAGCTTCCTGATACTGCTGCAAACTTTTGAAATACAGGTGCTGACTGAGCATCTGCATGATCGGAATTCCTCCACCGGATAGGACTTGTTGGATGTTTTTCTGTGCGGCTTGCTGCATAGTGACCTCCGAAGTGGATCGGGGGATAGCTTCCAAAGTCAAGTCTATGGACCCCAATACTTCCTCGATCACATCCGATTGGTCTTCTGCATCACTGATCCCTTGGATGGCTTCGGGCATTCTGAATTTTTCCAAGAGCTGAGGAGTAAAAGGCCGCTTTCTTCCTTTGTAAATCGCATCTCCGACCTGTCCTTCCGGGTCGATTTCCTGAAGAAGAGCTACCACTTCCTCGTCATAGCTGCCCTCAAGGCTCCGTTCTGAGGCCTTCTTTGCAGGTTCTTTTTCTCCCTTTTGGTAATGGACAAATGCCAATATCTTGTTGGCATTGGGATGTAAAGAATCCTGTTCCACCGTAAGCTTGGCCAGTTGGAAGGCCTTCTCTACATCCCCTAAGTAATAATTCGCAGTGGCCGCATTGCCGAGCAAAAGGGAATTGTCCGGGAATTCCTTCAGCCAAAAGTTTAAAATCGGCAATGACCTGTCCGGATTACCTGATTTAAGCAAATGAACTGCTAGATTATTGGCGGCAAGCCCGCTTTCAGGAAATCGCTTCACCGCCTCAAAATCCAGATAAATCGAAGCCTTGGGGTTGGAATTGACCCAGGCAAGCATGGAAAGCTGCGTGAAATCTTCGACTGTTTTTAGGCTGTATTCCTGAATCCACCGATCATATAACGCTTTCTGATCGGCTGTGATTTGTGCCAAAAACTTACTCCTTACTTCATCGAAATAAGAGCTGAAAAGTGCTGAGGAGGAAAGATTGGCAATCTGGGAAAGTGAGGAAGACCGTTCGGGAAGCTTAACCTGTATCGGTGCGGAAGTAAATCCGGGTCCTCCGAGATTGAAAGAAGCACTTGCCGATTTCGGCTCTGAATTGGGGAAAGGATCCGGTCCCAGTTCATCCAGCTTTTCCAGATAGCGGGCCGGACTTTTGGCTATCATTTTTACGGGTTCGGATGCCGGTGCACTCGCCATATTTGTTACCGGAAATAAGCCCTGGAGGGCCTTGAAATCCATTTTTCCCTTTATTCGGTCGACCACCTGATTGAGATGTTCGTGAACTCCCTGCAAATTGACAAACTCCACTGCAATCATTTGCGGGACATCCGGACTCAACTTGGGATCGAAATAATCAGGATTGATGTAGCCGATTTGGAGATCCAGTCCCCAATCCCTTTGGGTCAGTTCCTTGTCGAAGTTTTCAATCATCCTCCTGACCAGATCCTCTCCAAAATTGCTTGGATGGTATTCCCGAACTGGCTTGGCCAACTCAGAGGCTGGCTGACTCATCAAGTATTCCCTTATCAACTCAACCGAGGCTTCATAGTCCTCATTGAGCTCGGTGAGGGCGGCGGCGATTTTCCCGGCTTCTTCCTCCTTTCTGGCACGGTTGTTATCAATGGCAAGCTGGATTCTGCTTTCCAGGTTTTCCTTGGAATAGCCCCAAACCCCTTCTTCAGTAAACTTCTTGATTTCAGCAATTCGCTCCTCAAGCTGCCGATCAAACTCCTCGGGTGGGGTCACTTGTGTAAATTCAAGTGCAAGGTTTTTACGTTCAGAATAGATTCTTTCCAAATCCAGGAGTTTGGACTCCAAGATTTCCTCTCGAGTAAAAGGGATAAACAGGGGCTGGTCATTTTTGCGGATCACAAAAACATCCAAAAAGTCCCAATTGGAAAAATTAACCGTAGTCTCGGGGGGAGGGCCCGGATACTGATAGTAATCGACATTTCCTTCAGTTCGGGTTATTTTTGGAATTTCAAAAGCCGGTTTTCCATTGATTAGATAAACAACCTCATTGCCGTTGGCATCCAAAACTCCACTCACAGGTCTAGCTAAATGAGTCAATTCATTAAATGAAATATCGATCAAAGATGGACCATCGTACTCAGCAAGCCGCCCGTTATTGCAAAAGGTTTTTCCACTTAAGACCCTAATGTTATAGGAACCCAATCTCTGGGTTGCCAGATACCAGCGGTTGGTCTCAAGGGATTCTTCCTGCGTAAATCCCTTCCAGTAGGAAAATTTAAAATCCGCATAACGTGCCCCTTTGATTCCATCAAAATATCCCTTGATCCAAGAAAGGGCAATTTCCAGCTTGGGAGCCATTTTTTTGGAATCAAAATTTGCGGTCAGATAGGCCTTCGGTCCAGGCTGATAATTTGGTCCAAAATAGTGAGAACCGTCAGGCGAAAGCCGCTTCCAAACCGGAGTGATTTCATCCACATTGCAGTCAGTTTGGGCAATGGTATGAAATGACCAAAGGATGCCCCAACAAAAAACAAGAAGGAATTTGGCTCCCGATATTTTCAAAAATTGAAGGTCAAAATTCATAGTTCGCAAGGGTTTAGGGAAGGAAACTTATTCATCTGTCTTTCCAGAATCCGGGAATTTGAGATTACTTCAGCAGATTCACCTCAGTAAATCTCTGATCGAAATACCAAGCATTAGGGAACGTGGTATTGGAACTGAAATTCCCATCCCGCTGGGTAGGCCGATCCGCCTGCAGGACTAAATTCCACTCTCCTATTCCTTCGAAATAGTGAAACTGATAACGATAGGCCACTTTTTCGGGAGTCCTGCTTTTTTTCTCCTTAAGATTTCCCAACTCATCGACTCCGTTCTTTTTTCCGTATCGCTCGATCTGGGTATTTGCAGGAGAGATAGTTAGGACTCCTGCATCGGCTGAGTATTGCCCGGTTTCCCTGACCAGAATGATATCTTCGTAGGCAAAACCAAAATTCCGCTCGGTGTACTGATAGGTCCCGTCCGCAAAAAACTCATACCGGCAAGTGGTGTATCCCGAAGTTCCCCATTCCGCAGCATTAGCAAATAAGGGAGAAACAGAAGCCGAACGGTTCCATTTTCCGATCAATTTTTGATCAATCTGGACGGGAGCCTTGGGGTTGGATACCGAAGCGGGTGGACCGGAAACCTGTGTTGTTGGTGCAGTTGTCGTACTTTGGACAGGTGCTGAGGCAAATTTCAAGGAGCTCCCAAAATCCTCAAAGTCCTTCTGAAATTCCTCCGTATTGGTCAGGAACACCATGCTCATTTTCTTTTTTCCATCGGTCAGCATCAGAAGAATGACGGCTTGGTTTACCTGATTGTGGACAAATGGAGCCACCCGGATTTTTGCCTTCCAACCGTCTTTGTAGTCTGACAAAGATTCTTCGATGGTCTGCCCAGGTTTGTAATTCGATACAATCAGGTCATTCCATTCTTTCTGAAAATCAGTCTCGGGATTTCCGGAAGAAGGTAAGGAAGGATATAACAGAATCCTGGCATAGGTCTTTTTTGCCGGGTTTTCTACCCGATAAGCCAACCAGTCTTGCTGTGCTTCTTTTTTCCAGGTAGAGGCAAGGGAAAAAGAGACGATGTCAAAAGTCTGAACTGATTGGGCTAGAACAGAACTTGAGAAAACCAGAAATATCAATACCAGGATATTTTTCATAACCACGGGTTTTATCTTCCTGTATTGAGTGAAATTTGGAGAATGGCTTGAGCGAAATTTCCGCTTGGAGCAAGATTCCCAGCGACCAAATCTGCTTTTCCGTCACCATTCATGTCAGTTACCAATGGATAAGTATTGGCATCTCCCATGACAATCGGCTTGGAAGGACTTTGGAAACAGGAACCTGTACTCAGTACAAATTGCCAGCTGGCGTCATTGGGATTGAATGAAACAAGATCATCTACCCTGTCCCCATTGAAATCACCTGAACGAAATAGCGTGTTATAATCAATTTTCCAGCCTTGAATCCAAAATTCTCCTTCACAGCCATTAACCGGACTGAAGGTCTGATTCCGATTATTGAAAGCCACAGACCAGCTCCCTTTTTGATTATCCCTAATTGCGATATCAGTGAATCCGTCTCCGTTGAAATCACCTGTCACAGGCTGTGCATTTTCTTTTCCAAAACCCCAACTACTGATCCAAACATTGGGAGTAAAATCAACAAAAGTCCCGTTTGAAAGTGCGATATGCCATTCGCCCGTCTGGTAAAACCATAGTGCCAAATCACCTCGCCGATCCCCGTTGAAGTCGCCGGAAAAAGGAAGAAACTGATCACTGAAATTTGAAGGGAGATTGGAGTACATCTGGGAGTTTGCAAGCTGATGTACTGGATATCCAATATTGTTGATCGGAGATACTGATGACAGCAAACCCACCTGCTTGAGTGAAGGACTTACTCCTAAGAGATCCGGCTTTCGATCCCCGTTGACATCTGCTTCTACAGTCATAAAACCCAACATGCCGATGGAGGTATATTGGGTCCAGTCGTGAGCGGACTTATACTCCACAGAGAATCCATCCGAGCTGAAAAAAAACCAGCCCAAGAGATCATCTAGGTAAAAATCCTTATAGACGATATCCTTAATCCCATCTCCGTTATAATCCACCGCATGGAATGCGAAAGTTTGGCTGGATGGATTGATCTCAGAAAGTCGCTTGGCGTAGTTTGAATTGTTGTAATAAGGAGCAAAAAAGGAATCAGGCTGCGTGGAAGTGATGGTTTGAGTTACCGAACTTGTACTTGTTGTGGTACCGGAGGGACTCAAGGTATTCGTTTTTGTGATCTCCTGAGTAGTCACAGGCTTAGTTGTCCTTGGTCGGATCTGGCAAAATCCAAAACCGGTCAACATCAGGAATAGGATTGAAAGTAGGGCTGACTTTTTCATTTTCTTGCGGGTTTGGGTTGAGGTTTTTCGGGATCTTTTACACAACGACAGGAGTAGCCGTTGTTGGCAATCGTATAGATTCTACCGACGGCATTGGTATTGTAGTGCACGTGGTGATTCCAGAGGTAGAGCAGGCCATAGCGATCATCATAGACAGTAGAAGTCCAGAAATTCCCGTATTGCCCAAGGGTGGTGTATTCCCCATTGTCGAGGCGAGATCCTGCTGGGTGGATTCCAAAACCACTCGAATCATCCCCTGAGAAACTGGAAGCTTTCCAGCCCTGTGAGACTTTCAGCTTCGGAGCGATCTCCCCTCGCTCTCCGGTGCGTTCGAGTTCGGCAGCGGGAATGCCCAGAAATTTCTCCAGTTCATTCCAGTCTTTGTCGGTTGCGACATGCCAACCGAGCGGGCAGAGCTTGCCTGATGCTGCTGCGTAGCCGTTGTACAAAAGGCCGAATTTCGATTTGTTCATCGGGTTGTTTTCGTACACAGCGTATGCACCGCTTTTGGTTTCTTTCCATTGCTTATCATCCAGCCCACTTGCAATCCGTGTAGTATCCCGGTATTGGGTAGTTTTTAGGTTTTCTTTGAACCAATACTGATTACCGATCTTGATGATTTCGTATCGGTTGCTGTCGAGATCATAGACAGGTCTGAGATTGACGTCCAGACTGTCCGCTTTGGGATTGCCTTTGGTCTGAGTTTGTCCAAAAGCAAAGCCTATTGAAAAGAGAAAAAGAAAAGTGAACAAGGGTTTCATAGGATCAGAGGAATTGGGTTTTGCCTAAAAGGGATTGTAGAAACACATAATCAATAGCTTGCTCCAGCTTCTTGATATTCTCAAAATTGATCTGCTCATTGATGTCATAATTGATGCTTACAGATATAAGCTGGGGCACCCATTTGGGTAGTTTGGGATCGAAATAGGCCAAATTGGGCTTCACCAAATAATAGACATCCGGATCATTTTCCTTTTTGAATCCCCTGAATTCCCCTTTGGTCTCTCCACGTTCGATGATTGCCGGTGCGGACAATTCCTCTGGTGACATGGATTCCAAAAGGGCTTCGGTGGATTGGATCAGTTCTTCCTGCGCTCTCAGATTTTCCAGACTTTGGTCAAAAACGCGTTTGCTAGCTGCATCAAAATCGGGATCGATCTCCTTGTGGTAGCTGAGGGATTCTTCGTAGGATTTTTTTAGAAGCGGAATCTTCAGCTTCAAATATTCTCCCTTAGTCAGCGGAACCATCGGACTTTTGTCCTTGTAGGTCAGGATGTAAACCTTTTCTCCCAAGGAATGACTGTCTGAAGGAATTTGGATCTCCCATAAAAGTCGATCCCCCTGCTGCTTAGGACACTTTTCAAGGATAAAATATCCATTGGGATGATCCTCAGGAAGCTCCGCTGGGAACAGGTTAAATGCACCGCCTAGCTCTTGAGAAGCAGAAATCTGATTAACATAAAAAGTCACCACAGCTGAAGTCTCCAGATTGGGAACATAAGCCTGTGGGTTTTTAGGATCTCTTTTGCAGACATATTCCAAAAATCTCATCGACTGACCATAAGGATTGGCCGCCCAATTTTTTCCTTCTCCAAGGGGAATAGAAAAGGAATTGGAGAAACTCAAAACACCTCCAATCGGCGTGTATTTGCCCTTTACGGATTCGTGGATTTTTGCTAATACAGCCCGCTCTTGCGTCACATCCGCGGTACTTAAATTTTGGATTGAGCCGTCTTTGTTGGATTTCCACGAGCCGGGGATTTTGGCAAGTTCTGCCGGTTCGCAATCCTGGGATTTTGCATTTAAAAATGCCAGAAAGCAAAAAAGGAAGACAAAATAGCCTTTCATAATGGGTTTCATGGCTAGTTGATTTTGGTGGTCATGCCCTGAAGTATTCCTTTTCCTTCCATGGAAGGGCCACTGTTCCATCCCCATCGGGCTTCTGTCCCTATTAGGGTTACAGATTTATCGTCTACAAATCCGAGTGTAGCCTTATTGGTATCCTCACTGATAAAATTGGAACCTACGGCTGCTTTTGCCCCAGCTTTCACGCCGATATCCGTGACTCCATTCCCGTCAAACTCAACAAAACCGTAGAGTTCACCTTTCAACTCGGCCTTAACCGGACCCAACTCGGAAGCCTTGGCCAAATCCCAATCAAGGCCGATTTCAACCGAACCCTGGATGATCTGGTCAGTATCCATATTTTCCTTGACGGTGTACTTGAAAAACTTGGAGTCCAGCTGCGTGGTCATCTTGTTGCACTCGATGGTAACGGAACCGATGATCAGGTTCATCTCGCTTTTTTCCTTGCAAGTCATGTCATAGAAATCTCCCAACTTGCCCGAAACCAAACCCAATACCTCTTCCTCCTCCGGAACCTCACAAGGAATTGCAAACCTGACTTCCTGTCCGCCAATCATTCCCAGCCAAGTGATCATCGCCCGGAGTTTTTCCAACTCAAATTCTTCCGGCCAAAGGGTGTATTGGAGATAGTTGAGCCTACGGCTCATGGCAAATCTCCAGTAGTCAATCCACTTCTTGTTTTCATCCCGGAGGAGGGTATTGCTTTCTCTCAGCAGATTATTGTTGAGGTTATCTTTAGTTTGACAATATGCCTTTCTATCTGCATCGGTTGAGCCTTCCCCATCCCGAATATTCTTCATTGCTTCTCTATAAATAAGGCCATGCTTATCCTCTATTTCCCTTAGCATCTCCTCCAGCTTGTCCCGATTGGCAAGTTGCTCCTCGTAGCGCTGCAATTCCAGATCAGGATTTTCCTGATCGTAGTATTCCATTTTTGCTGCGATTTTGGAGGAAAAGACCATCTGCTTTTTTGGGAGGTGAAGGTTGGATTGGGGATTCAGCATTTCTATGGCTCTCTCTTGGATCTTTATTGCATACTCATTCTGCGCAAGAGCAAATTGCTGCTGATACCTAGCAGAAAGCTTTGTGATCTCAGCACGGTAGGCTTCCCATTCGCCTTCTAAGTATTCGCTTTCTTGGACATTCATCGGGTAATCAGGCCAGTTCATATGCCCAAAACCCAAAGGATCTTCGTTCAATTCCGTGGTCCAAGTGATATCCTTTCCAGTGACTTGGTGCCCCAATTCCTTGATTTTTTCTTCCTTCTCAGGGCTATAACCAGATTTGATACTTTCCTTCAGGGCTTTTGCCGCTTCGGTCTTATTGCCTTTTTTCTCTTCAATTACGCTCTTCGTTAGGTTGGCTTGGGAGTGTCCGGGATACAACATGAGTGCGCTGTCGATGTAAGCTTCGGCTTCGGGAATATCTCCCAATCCAAACCAAGCCTGGGCCATGTTATTCAGGACCGTGCTGTTTTTAGGATAGCTGGTATTGAGGTGTTTCAGGATGGGAAGTGCCGCTTCTTCAGCCCCTGCCATGGTGAGAAAAGCCGCGTAATTGTTGAGGTAATCGGGATTGTTTGGGTCAGATTGCAGGGTATTTCCTAAGACCAAAATTGCATAGGCCGTTGAGCCAAACATCCAAAGTCCATTAGCAATCTGGGCTCCTTCAGCTGGTGAACCCGCCATTCCGAAAAGTTCGCTGGCGTTATTGCTTGCTTCAGAGCCCATTTTGGATGAAACTGCCGAATGAACTTTGGCTAGGTAGGGAGCCAGATCAACACCTTTTAGAACAGTTTTTTTTGCTGCTGCGATACGGACTTCATCTTTTTTAGGAAAAATCCTCTCCTCCCCGCTGCCGTCAAATGATCCGGAGATTGCAGTTCCCAACTTATTCAAATCGGGAACCCCAATACCCATTTTCTTCATCATTTCCCTGGCTTCAGGATCCAACTCTTGCATCATCTTTTCCAATTCCTCCTTTGTGGGAGGCCTTTCCTGGGCTAAGACTTGAGCAGATCCAAGCAGAAGAATCCCGAAAAAAAGGATCATTACAGCCAAAAACAGATTTTTCATGGTGTCGGTGAGATATTGATTTCTTTGGAAAGCTAGCCCTAAGCTTACTCTCCCAACATCCTGTAAAAAGGGGATTTTTGATATGAAACAGAGATCAGCGAATCTTCACCAGCAAGTATTCCTCCCCTGCTCCATTGTTGAGATAGAGCAAACGTCCGCCCTTCACCGCCTGGAAATGTGCGTCAAACTGCTGGGTTTTGCCTTGGTAGCGGTTGGTGAGCGTAATGGTCCAATTCGAAATAGTTGAATTCCCTATGTACTCTTGCTGAAAGGTATTCATTGCTCCCACTGCTCCCGTGGCGCCGTTATGAATACTGGAGTAAGTCGGCCCTGTAAAGAAAAATGTAGCACTCGAGGAAGCGATCGTCGCCCCGGCATAGGCTCCAGTGAAGGAATCGTACCATTGGGTCATTTGACTGCCGCCACTTTGCCAGGTGCCGTTCAGGTCATTCGGTCCGATGGCAAACTTGTTGTATCGGCTCATGGCTACCAGATCAGAAGTCCATCGGTCGGATGCTTTTGGAAAAATTTGCCTCATGCTATTCTCATCCACAGTACTTGCAACTGTCAACATTGCGGCATTGGGAGAGACAGTCAAATACATCCCAAGAAATCTCCGCTGCCCTGTCTGAGGATCTTGTCCCCAACCTTCCACATATTTGGGCTGAAGTGAACTGACAAACTCCCCTCCGTCTTGGTAGGCTTTGGTGGTGGTATTGAAGGTAGGCGCCACATGATTATCCCAATAAAAATCCCTGTCCACCACCCCGGTTCCACTGAAATTTTCGATTCGGTAGGGAAGCACAAAAAACAGGTAGACCTTCGTTTCGCCTTTTTGTGCCAACACCCAGTCCGACTGAATACTGGAAATCCAACCGTCATCAAAATTGCTGGTCGTAAACTGAAAACCAGTGAATGGTGCTACCGAAGTCTTTGGAAGAGATGAATTTGAAGAAGGATTTTGAGCTGGGGATTGGGATGAGGCTGGAGGATTTGGAGCAGGAGCTTGTTGATTTACCGAAGGCGAAGTACTTGACCTGGAAGGAGGCAAAGGTGGAATGTAAGCAGGAGCTGTGGGCTGAGTTGAAGTTGGAGTAACTTGCTGGCCTGGCTGGCCTTGAGTAGGTTTTGGAACGGTGTTGGATTTGCCTAGGTAAAAGTTGGTTTCGGCCTTGTCCATGGAAAAATAAATCAGGTAGGCAGTTTGTCCTTTGACCAACCAAGCGATCCGGTCGTCATCCGTGGGTAAAATCTCAAAGCCGGATTTTTCTAACTCAGAAACCAAAACTTCCGCATCAAATCCAGATTGCGGTGTGGGCGGAAGCGTATACACCTCTACCTCACTTATGCTGACATTTGGATCATTCACTTCGGTTTCAAGCAGTGAAGCAGCCGCCACCGTGGATAGAAACCGTTTGTCCTGCTTGCTTCCTTCGGGAAGCTTAAGATTCAATGTCGGAATCTGGCTTGCCGGGATGACATTTTTCTGGGCAAAGACAAAGGCGGGAATCAAAAATGCGAAAAGGAGGAAAAGCCAGGTCTTCATAATTTCCGGGTTTTAGAAAGTCTAAACCTAGGTGAAGTCCTTAGGTCCTGATATCCTGTAAAAACAGGATTTTACACCCTACTCAAAAAATCCTGTAAAACAGGGAGAAGTGAGAGGCTAAAATCGGGTAGGTTTGAAGGAAACGAAAGCGATTCCGAACTGAGGAATCCTTGAAGAATTGAAGTAGATTATTAGGAGTATTTATAGCTCCCTTCCATCCGCCTATGAAGAAATTGTTTTTTCTCATGTTTCTGTTGGTTTCAAAATCCATCCTTGGGCAACAAGTCTTGAATCTGGACAGTCTTCTTGCGCTTTTGCCTAAGGCGAAGGAAGAAATATCAACAGTAGAACTCTACTTTCAAATCGGTCAGCAATATGAAAACTCAGAACCGGAACTGGCCAAGGAGTATTATCGAAAAGGGCTAAACCTGAGCAAGAAAATTGGATATAGTGTCGGCGAGATCAAGTTTTCACACAATTACACCTATGTGCTCAACGTCCAGGGAAATTTTGACTCCTCACTTTATTACAACCTAAAGGCAATTGAAAAGGCTCGGGAGATCAAAGATTCTGTCCAACTGGGAAAAGCCTTGCTTAATACCGGCTCGGTGTATCGCTACCTTTCTGAGTACGAAACTGCCGCAGAATATTACCAACAGGGAAAGATGATGTTCGAAAAAATCGGAGATGAGGGAATGAAAAGCTTTATCCTTAATCTGCTTCAGGTGATGTATTCTGATCTGAAATTACACGATCGGGCCATTGAAGTAGGGTTGGAAGCGATGGAGCTTTATGAAAAAGCCGGGGACCAACGCATGGTCGGGACAGTGATGAACAACCTTGGGTTGTCTTATTCCAAGTTGGGTAAAACTTCCGAGGCAATTGCTCTTTATCGACGAGTCCTGCAAATCGGAAAAGACACCGATGATCTTAATATGCAAGGAACGGCATTATTGAATCTTGGGGATTCCTATGATCAGGAAAATGATGTTTCCGGCATGGAGAAATCGTATTTGGAAGCCTTGGATTTGTTTCGGCAGATGGAAGTCAAAGAAGGAGAAATCATCGCGCTGAGAGGACTGAGCGTTGTTAGGATGTATGAGAAAAATCCGACGGCAGCTCTGGATTTGGCTAAAAAATCGGTCGATTTAGCCTCTGAAACCGAATATCCGCTGGAAAGGCAAAAGTCTTTAGTACAACTTTCGAATGTATATTTTGCTCTTCAAGACATCCCAAAAGCCAGACAGACGGCAAAGGAATCGGAGATTTTGGCAGACCGGCTAGTCAACGAGGAGGTTCAAAGAAAAACCCTCGAAATCGAAAAAAAATACGAAGTTGAAAAGCAGCGAAGCCAAATTCTTGAACTCGAAGCAGCAAATGCAACTCAACTTGCAGTCAATCAAAAAAGGCAACTCCTCATCTGGATTTTAGTCATTTTGGCCTTATCATTAACTGCAATAGCCATTTTGATCCATCGAAAAAATCAGCACAAACAACGGCTTCAGCTTCAGCGGATCAAGGAACTCGAAACCGAAAAACAACTGACTGCAACTGAAGCAGTATTGAAAGGTGAAGAAAAAGAGCGAAGCAGACTTGCCAAGGATCTCCACGATGGATTGGGAGGACTGCTTTCCGGAATCAAATTTTCATTTCAAACCATGAAAGGCAATCTGATATTAACCCCTGAAAATGCCCGGCTTTTTGAACGGAGTCTGGACATGCTGGACACTTCCATTATGGAAATGAGAAGAGTAGCCCACAACCTGATGCCTGAGAACCTGATCAAATTTGGGTTGGATACGGCATTGAAGGATTTTTGCGGCGATATCCAGCAAAGCGGAGTATTGAAGATCAACTACATTTCCATTGGTCTAGAGGACGCTGAACTCGAGCAAAGCACCTCCCTTTCTATCTATCGCATCATTCAAGAACTGGTGAATAACATTTTGAAACACGCGGAAGCCAAACAGGCCTTGGTTCAACTGACCAAAAACGGAAACCTGATTTTGCTGGACGTGGAAGATGACGGAAAGGGATTTGAGCACTCCAAGATGCTGCTCAGCACTGGAATTGGCTGGACCAATATCAAGAGTAGGCTGGAGTATTTGGGGGCTAAATTCACTCTGGATACTGCTCCCGGAAAAGGCAGCAGCATACACATCGAAATCCAATTGCTATGAAAACAAGGCTTTTCATCGTGGATGACCATTACCTCGTGATCGAGGGAATCCGATCCTTGCTTCAGCAAGAAGAAGACATCGAGTGGATGGGGCATGCTTCAAACGGTGAATCCTGTCTGGCTTTTTTGGAAAAAGACGAACCGGAGGTCATTTTGATGGACATCAGCATGCCAGGCATGTCGGGAATTGAGCTTTGTAAAGAAGTAAAAAAGCGCTATCCAGGAATCCGGATTTTGGGATTGAGCACATTTAACCAGCGAAGCTTTGTGGAGAAAATGATCGAAAGCGGAGCAAACGGCTATGTGCTGAAAAATGCGAGCAAGGAAGAATTGCTCAAAGCAATTCAGGCAGCCAAAGCCTTTAAGTCCTATTTGAGTTTTGAGGCAGTGGAAGCCCTGAGAAGTCATACAGAAAAAGAAGTCCCCATTTTGACGCGAAGGGAAAAGGAAGTGCTGGAGCAGATCGCCGAGGGCATGACCAATCAGGAAATCGCCGAAAAGCTTTTCATCAGCGCCACCACAGTGGATACCCACCGAAAAAATCTGATGATGAAGTTTGAAGCCAAGAATGTGGCGGCCTTGATTCATTTGGCTTCCAAAGCCGGAATGATTTGAACTTGAAATCAAATTTTGGAAAAGTTCAAAAGCCCCGAATCCTGAAAATTCGGGGCTTTTGCATTTTAGTTTCCTAACTCATATTTAAGGGTTTTTCCTTTTTCCACCGCAGGCAAACCTTCTGTCATCCAAAGTGGAGCCGGGGCACCTTTGAGGTAATGATCAAAGAATTGGCTTAGGCGAATGGAAAGGTCTTTG
The DNA here is from genome assembly GCF_014324365.1 of Algoriphagus sp. AK58. Taxonomy (GTDB): domain Bacteria; phylum Bacteroidota; class Bacteroidia; order Cytophagales; family Cyclobacteriaceae; genus Algoriphagus. Next base: position 136,356 of record NZ_QEIG01000010.1, on the reverse strand, counting down.
GCGTTTTTTCGTTGCACCAGATTGTGATCCTCTCCATTGTATTGAAGTAGCCAAGCTGGCTTATTCAATCGCTTTAAAGCCATAAACATCTCGATTCCCTGATACCAAGGCACTGCCCCATCTGCATCGTTGTGCATGATCAGGACGGGAGTTTGCACTCGGTCCATGGTGAACAACGGGGAGTTTTCGAGGTAATACATCGGTTTTTCCCAGAGCGTACCTCCTATTCGGGATTGTGTCTGTTCGTATTGGAACATGCGGCTCATGCCTGTACCCCAACGGATTCCGCCATAAGCAGAAGTCATATTGACTACCGGAGCACCTGCGCCGGCTGCTTTAAACATATTGGTTCGGGTGATCAGGTAAGCCACCTGATAGCCTCCCCAGCTTTGGCCTTGGATAGCCATATTTTCGGTATCCACTCCGCCTTTGGCAATCACGGCCTGCACACCAGGGATAATACAGTCATAGGCACTTGGTCCCGGAAGGCCAAGATCATACTTGATGTCAGGAACGAAAACCAGGTAATCATTGCTTACGAAATAGGGAATATTAATCGTAGATCTACTTGGAGCTGGAGCGCGGTAATTGTGCAAAGTCTCGCTGTTTCGCTCGTAGAAATAGACCATCATCGGATATTTCTTATTGGCATCAAACCCTTCCGGCTTAAAGAGCAATCCTTGAAGCGGTGTCCCGTCATTGGCCAGGTAAGAAACCAATTCCACACTTCCCCACTTGATTCCAGCCTGCTGAGGGTTAAGATTCGAAGCTTTGGTGAGGGTTTTGAAAGTCAAATCCGTCAAATAGATATCCGGATTTTCACGGTAAGTGGATCGGCGGACAATCACCTGATTGGACTCTTGAGCTTTTCTAAATCCCAAATACCGATGGGCTGACATTAGCAATTGCTTGGGCGCAGTCTGTCCTTCATAATTAGAAGTGAAAAAGCCGTTGTCTTTATTCACTTCATTGAAAGCTGAAAGGATCAGCGGTTCTTTTGGGTCGATGGATCTTTCATCGGCTTTGAGTTGCTCTCTTCTGAACGTGATTTGCTTTTTGCGTCCTTCACCCAAAGTGAGATTGACTGCGGAAGCAGGATTTTTGGGATCAATTTTCCAGATGTCAAATCGATCATTGATCAGAATCGCAGCGTCTCCCGCCAACCAACCCTCTGAACCGTAGCTGCCCGGTAAGGATGGAGAATCATGCAATTCTTCAAAGAAGGGAACCGGAAGCGCCTTGGTCAAATTGATTTTTGCCTGACCTTGAATATCATAGGCCACCCAAGAACTGTCTCGAGGGTCATACCAATAAGCATATTTTCCTTCCGGAGAAAGTCTCGGCGAGCCGGAGGCATTTTTCTCGATCAGTGTCTTTGTTCCGGTTTTGAAATCCAACCAATACAAGTCTCTACCGATCTGAATATCCCAGCTGTAATTTCTTCGATAGGGGGCATCTGTCCAGGCAAGTGCAAAATCCTTGATGATTTTGTTTTCCAACATCACATTCTCTACCTCAGGAGTGCCGAGTTGGGTGATGGAAACGTCACTGAGATTCAACGTCGCCAAATAGGTTTTTCTCTCTTCTTGAGACTTGTTTTTCAACTGCATGGGTTGGATTTCAGACTCCTGCCATCCCCAAATATCCAAGCTGACACGCTCCTCCTCGAGGATAGTCGTATCATTTTCGTAGGCATAATCCACATAATCTCTTGCCACACCGAAAAACAATCGGTTTTCATCTTCCGAGAATCTTACACTTCCATCCGGACTGATTCGGCTATTTTCCAATTTCAAACCGCTCTTTTCTACTTGGATTGCCAGATCCCCTTTTTTCACATCATATATATATAAGGTGTGTATGGGCTTTTTTGCCTTCAGGGAATCATCGGTTGCAATAAAGGCAAGCTTAGCTGACTGAGGCGAGAAGGCTAAATTGGAATAAGTGGTCATCTTCTCATGTACCAGTTTGCTCTCTCCGGTAGCCAAATTCAGGAGGTAAATGGCTGCATTGTCTTCTTTTTCCTCCTCTGCCAAGGTATAGTGAAGATAATCCCCATTGGGAGCAAAACTGTAGGACTTCACCCGCTCAAACTCCCAGGATTTGGTACCGTCAAGTGAGCGAACCAAAAGCTTGGTTCCATCGGTTTTCTTTGGTTTTTCAACTTTTGCAGTCGAATCGGCTTTAGTAGCTGTCGAATCTTTAGGATCATCCTTTTTAGGAAGTTCTTTTTCAAAGTGAATAGCGATCCAGCTTCCTTTCTCAGTCGGAATCGCAAAAGACTTCACTCTTGGTAGTTTTTCAAGTTTTCGAGAGGAAAGATTCAGGATAAAAAGACTGTCTTTGGGCATATCATCCGCTTTCTTCTTTTGAAGCTTCAAAAGTCGAACAGAATCTTTTTGGGCAGTGATTTTCCCGACCGCAAATTGATCATCGGGAGAAAAACTGAAAGAAGTGCCTCTTAGAATAACTACTTTTTGGTCAGGAAATCTAAAAGGAAATACTTCCACTCTTCCATCCCCTTCCTGAGGGGAAATCTGATACCCAACATGCTGTCCATTTTTGGTGATTTTTTCGGAGGAAAGGCTCTCCCAGCCGTCGTAATCTGCGTGAGTCAAGGATCGCTTTTGCTGAGCAAATGAAATTTGCGCCAACATAACCAAGCCAAACACCCACGTCCATTGCTTTACTTGTAACATGGTAATTTTTACTTATTGGTTTAGGGTAAATTCTCTTTCGAAATAACCGCCTCGGGTAGAAGACAGCTTGATTTTTCCTTTCACTGATTCATTGCCTTCCACTTTCACTTTGAAAGTAGCGGTCTTCTTTTCCCCTACTCCGGTGTAGCCAGAATAGATGGTTTTGTCATATAAAGAAGGAGTGGTGATTTTCACTTTGGCATTTTCGTAACCTTTCGTCAACTCCTTGTCAAAATCCAGGGAAACCCGATCTTCCTGTACGATTTTCACCAATTTGGCTTGTTCCAATGCCACAGGGAGTTTTCCAGAATTGGTCCATTCCAAAGTAATTTCAAATTCACCACTGCTGAGTTTTTTAATCTTCAAGTCATTGATTGTCAGCTGAGGTAATCTTTTAGCCATAGCGAGGTTGAATAGCGCCTGCTTCTTTGCCCAATCCTCCAGCTGCCATGCAGGCCCGTTCTGTCCAAAAAACTTGGGATGGAAACCTCCGATTTCCACTTCTCCGAGTTGTGGGTGATTCAAGGGAGTCCAAGGCTTGAATCCCTTGCTTCCATTTGCCTCATCATCCCACATCAATCCATCATAATCATCGTAAATCCCATCTCCGTCATAATCCTTCATGGCGCCATTGTTCCAAAGCTCATCGCCATACCAGATACTGCCGTAGTAGAAATATCCAAAATCCGGTCCATGCCCAAATAGCGGTTCGGGCTTCAAAGGATCTCCGGTCATGGAGTTGACTTTATATCGTGTCGCATACGTTTCGTACACATCCCCTGCCCATGGATATGCGGTGTAGGAAAGTCCAAGCTGATCCATCTCTTTATAGATAGCCAAATCCTGAGGATACATGCGCTCCTCTGATTTGGAAGTCGAAGGTGGACGCAAGTGCATCGGCACACGCGTATCCATGGAGTTGACTACAGAAATATTGGGATGGCTTAATACCCAAAGCGCCGTTGATCGAGTTTCTATTTCACTGAGAGGGTATTCCCCGGCGCCAAACTGGGTATATCCCCGACCTGTCAGGTCTCCGCCTGTATTCGGTCTCCAGTTTTCAGGGTAATTACGGTGAAGATCCAATCCTCCAATCCCATCTTCATTGAAACTTCCATCCCCATCATTGTCGATGCCTTCCGTGTATACCAGATAATCTCCCTTACCGGGAAAAGTCCTTTTCATTAATCGCCCCTTCGGATCTTTAGGATCGATGACAAAATTTGCTTTTTCCTTTTCTTCAGGCGTTATGGCCTTTTTTCTCATCTGGTAAATAATGCCATCACCATCCAAGTCTTCCTCCGGGTCTTCATCAAGCAATCCATCTCGGTCAGTGTCGTTTGGTCTGACAGTACTGCGGTTCCTTTGCTCTGTAAACAAATACATGTTGGAACCGTCAGGATTGTTTTGCGGACGTAGATAAATAGCTTTCGTATCGATCAGGGAGGTGATTTCCGGGTCTTTCCCATAGTTCTCCAACAAGTGCTGTGTCAGCCAAAGGATAGATTCGCTGGAAGTGATCTCCCCAGAATGGCGGCCTCCTTCAAAATAGGCTGCGGGCTTATCCGTATCTTTTCCTGTCTTTTTATTGGTAATGGTCATTTGGTAAATCGGCCTCCCTTCAAAAGAATGCTCAATCACATACAGGTCCACGATATTAGGAAACTGCTGAGCCCATTTTTCATACCAATGGTACATCACATCCACGGTATGGTATTTATCAAAGGTTAGCTTTTCACCCGGGGTGTATTCGACTTCCGGAAAGACAAACTTCTTAAAAAAGGAAGGCCCGTGTCTTTCTCCAGAAACGGTATAAAATTTGGATTTCTCATTTTTTTCAGGAAAAGCCTTTTCTGGCTGAAAAGACTTAACCTGAGCGGTCGCCATTCCTGAGATAAGGCAAGCAGTCGAAAAGAATAGAATCTTTCTCATGATTTTTTTGGTTGGTAGGTAAAAATAAAAAGAGGCCATTAGCCTCCCCAACCGCTCAAAAAAAAGACCGGTGATCCGGTCCAATTTACTTTTGTATTACCACTTCAAAGGTAGCAGGTGAATAGGATGCAAATCCTGGAACAGGCTTGCAATCAGGCAACTTCCTGATCATATGATCCAATCTCTCTTTCAATCCTTTGTCAACGTCTCCAATTACTTCAAATCCAGAAACCCTTCCTCTGGAATTTACCTGAACAAGAAGTCTAACTTCGTCCACCTCCTGGCTTTTTTTAGTTCTGAATAGAAATGGCGAATAACTGTCCATCATTTCAAGGGTATATTCAGGCCATACCCAATGGGAATTTAGGTTTCTGGCAATATTCTCTTCAATTACCGTAAGGGACTCTACATTCAAATCCTGCGGTGCAGAAAATTCCAGAGCAGCCGGCATGTCTGAAGTTTTGTTTTTCAAAGTCAGCTTATTGAAATGAACCAAGGCTATCGGTGGCTCGGAAGCTTCCAGGTTTTGTTGGGCAAAAGCATACCCAAAATTGATAGGAAGCGTAAGGAAAACTCCCAAACTCAATACCACTATAAGTCGCTTAAAATTTCTGTTGCCTTTCATACAGACAAAAGTAAACTCAAAAACACATTAAAAAAAATTTGAAATGCATTTTTTTGCATTTTAAATTAAAGTTAGTGCAATAAAAAAGTCTTGCCACTGGCAAGACCCTTTTCAGAATATAAACCCAAATATAACTTTAGAGATTAAAAGTTTTCAAAGTTGAAAGTTAAATATTTGGCTTAATGGTAGTTAACAAACTTTAAAGGATATCAAAACTACTTGCGCCAAATTTTCAACTGAAATTAATCTACAAGCCCAAAGTAAATATATTTTGACTTGAATTACAAATTGAAAAAATAATTTTGCAATATTTTGAACAATTTCTAATTTCCCGCATCCTTTATTAACAATCATCTAAATCCTATTCAGGAAAATGGACAAAATTTTAGATATCGACAACATAGACCTAAAAATCATCTCTCTTCTCAATGAGGATGCAAAAACCCCCTACACCGAAATTGCCAAGAAGGTTTTCGTGTCTTCAGGCACAGTCCACGTGCGTATGAAAAAGTTAGAGGATATGGGGATTGTTAAAAGCGCCACACTCAACATTGACTTTTCTAAGCTTGGCTATGATATTTCCGCATTCCTTGGCATTTATCTTGAAAAAAGCTCTCTTTATGACAACGTAATTGAAAAGCTCAAGGAAATCACTGAAGTCGTCAGTGCCTACTACACCACTGGCAATTATTCCATTTTCGCCAAAATCATTTGCCGGGACACCAACCACCTCCGATTAGTTCTTGATAAAATCCAAAAAGTGGATGGAATTGACAGAACAGAAACTTTGATTGTGTTGGAAGAAAGTATCAACAGACCAATTCAGTTTTTCGACAAAGAAAAGTAATGCAATTTAGATTAAATCTAAATTAAATAACAGTCCCCAAAAAGGATTATAAAATCAAAAGGCCAAGAAAAATTCTTGGCCTTTTGATTTTATCCAAATTTTATCAACTAATTACCATTCAAGCACTTAACTATTTCTCCTCAAAGAATATTACAATATGTCATAGATTTTTAACATGGCATCGAACATATTTTTTTGTTTAGATGTTGTACCTTCGCAATCAAAATATAATTAGTCTAAATAACTCAGCACATGAGCAAAGACAATCAGATTTTAGAGGAACTAACGTCAAAAGAATACGAGCATGGCTGGTCGGTAGATTATGAAGCCGATGAAGCCCCTGCGGGTCTCAATGAAGATATCATCCGTTGGATTTCTGCCAAAAAAGAAGAACCAGAGTGGCTTTTAGATTGGAGGCTTAAGGCATTCAGAACTTGGCAAAATATGAGCGAGCCGGAATGGGCTAACGTACACTATCCTAAAGTTGATTTTCAGGCCTTAAAATATTACTCCGCACCCAAGCAAGCCAAAAAACCGAAAAATCTCGACGAGGTAGATCCCGAACTGATTGCAATCTATGAACGATTGGGAATCTCTCTGAATGAGCAAAAAAGACTTCAGGGAATCGCGGTAGATGCGGTTTTGGACTCTGTATCGGTTGCTACGACTTTTAAAGATACGCTGGGCAAACTGGGAATCATATTTTGTTCCTTTAGCGAAGCAGTCAAAGAGCATCCCGAGCTGGTAAAAAAATATTTGGGATCAGTAGTCCCTATGACTGACAACTACTACGCTGCTTTAAACTCAGCTGTGTTTTCAGACGGTTCTTTCTGCTACATTCCAAAAGGTGTAAGATGCCCTATGGAGCTATCCACCTATTTCCGAATCAATGCTGCAAATACTGGTCAGTTTGAAAGAACGTTGATCGTTGCTGATGAATCTTCCTACGTATCTTATTTGGAAGGATGTACTGCCCCTCAGCGGGATGAGAATCAACTTCATGCGGCCGTGGTGGAAATCTATGCTGCTTCTCATGCTGAAGTTAAGTATTCCACTGTCCAAAACTGGTTTCCTGGTGATAAAGAAGGAAAAGGAGGAATTTTCAACTTCGTGACCAAAAGAGGAATCTGTGCAGGTGATCATTCTAAGATCTCATGGACCCAAGTGGAAACGGGTTCAGCTGTGACTTGGAAATATCCTTCTTGCATCCTTAAAGGAGACTATTCCATCGGAGAGTTCTACTCTGTCGCCGTCACTAATAACTACCAGCAGGCAGATACAGGGACCAAAATGATTCACATCGGTAAAAACACCAAGTCAAGGATCGTTTCCAAAGGTATTTCTGCCGGAAAATCCCAAAACTCCTACAGAGGACAAGTGCAGGTAATGAAGCGTGCTGACAATGCAAGAAACTTCTCCCAATGCGACTCGTTGCTGATGGGAGACAGATGTGGAGCACATACTTTCCCTTATATCGACATCAACAATCCGACGGCAAAGGTGGAGCATGAAGCCACTACCTCAAAAATCGGTGAGGACCAGATTTTCTATTGCAATCAGCGAGGAATCGCTACAGAAGATGCAGTTGCTTTGATCGTAAATGGCTACGCTAAAGAAGTCTTAAACCAACTTCCTATGGAATTTGCGGTAGAAGCCCAAAAGCTTCTGGCGCTTACCCTTGAGGGTTCAGTTGGTTAATCCGATTGAAAAATTGGACTATTGAAAAATTGAAAAATCAGAAACATGTTAAGTATAAAAAACCTCCACGCATCCATCGAAGGAAACGAAATCCTGAGAGGTATCAATCTTGAAGTAAAAGCTGGCGAAGTTCACGCGATCATGGGACCAAACGGTTCGGGTAAATCCACTTTGGCCTCAGTTCTTGCCGGTCGTGAAGAATACGAAGTGACCGAGGGAGAAGTGATATTCCAAGGAAAAGATCTATTGGAACTTGCTCCTGAGGACCGTGCAAGAGAAGGTGTGTTCTTGGCATTTCAATATCCTGTAGAAATCCCGGGAGTTTCTTCTACCAACTTTCTGAGGACAGCTCTCAATCAAGTCCGCGAATACAGAGGACTAGAGCCATTGGACGCCGTGAAGTTTCTTTCACTGATGAAAGAAAAAATGGCTCTGGTGGAAATCGACCAGAAACTACTCAGCCGCTCTCTCAATGAGGGCTTTTCCGGAGGTGAGAAAAAAAGAAATGAGATCTTCCAAATGGCTATGCTTGAACCTACGCTTTCCATTTTGGATGAAACCGACTCAGGATTGGATATTGACGCCTTGAGGATCGTATCCAATGGAGTGAATAAATTGAAATCAGACAAGACGGCTACCATAGTCGTGACTCACTACCAGCGATTGTTGGACTATATCGTTCCTGATTATGTACACGTACTGTACAAAGGACGAATTGTAAAGTCCGGCACTAAGGAGCTCGCGCTAGAACTTGAAGAAAAAGGCTACGACTGGATCAAAGAAGAAGTCGATTCTGCTGCCACTGTTTGAACTCAAAACCATATCTCATGAGTACCTTGACCCAACAAGATACATTTCAAGGGCTTTTTGCGGCAGCTCCGGAAAACTTCCTTTCCATTCGCACTTTAGGAAAAGAAAGCTTTCTTTCTCAGGGTCTGCCAGCAGTAAAAGCCGAAGAATATAAATTCACCAACCTAAGCAAGAAGCTGGAGAACGCTATTAAAAGCTTCTCCCCTGCCCTTTCTTTTGAAATCACAGATAGCCAAGTCAAATCCGCTTTATTTGATGGCTTTGAAGGTGATGTACTGGTTTTTGTAAATGGATTATTTCTTCCAGAACTCTCCTCTTCCATAGAAGGAATAGAAGTTGCCAAACTTTCCGAAAAGCCTGAAGCTGCTCTTGGAAGTATTGCCAAAGCCTCCAAGGATCCTTTTGCTGCACTTAATCAAGCTTCTTTTGCTGATGGAATTTTTATTTCAGTACCAAAAAAGGCTAACATAGAAAAACCAATTCTACTGCTTTCTTTCAACAAAGAAAACGTGGGACAGGTGATTCAGCCTAGAATTTGGATTGAAGTGGGGGATTTTGCGGAGGTTACTTTCCTTGATCAAAGCATTAGCCTGAATGATTCCTCCTACTTTATTAACAAAGTAGTGGAAATCAAAGGGGGAGTCAATTCCCAAATCAACTATTACAGACTTCAAAACGAATCAAAAAACACCATTGAGGTCAGCAATATTGAAACCGACATTCAAAAAGATGCAAAATTCACCTCGGTGAATATTTCTCTTTCTGGAGACATGGTAAGAAATAACTTGAGTCTGAATCTCCTGGGAAGCAATTCAGAAGGAAATATGTTCGGTGTGTACTTACTCAACGGTAAAACTCACGTGGACAATCATACCAATGTAGATCATACCATCCCTCACGCTGAATCGAACGAGCTCTACAAAGGAATTCTCGCTGACCAAAGCAGGGGAGTTTTCAATGGAAAGATCTTTGTCCGTCAGGATGCTCAAAAAACCAACGCTTTCCAGCAGAACAACAACATCCTCTTATCCGAAGACGCGATCGTCAACACCAAGCCCCAATTGGAAATTTGGGCGGATGATGTGAAATGCTCTCACGGCTGTACCGTTGGCCAATTGGATGAAGAAGCGCTTTTCTACCTTCAGGCAAGAGGAATAGACAAGACTTCCGCAAAGGGTCTCTTGCTTTATGCTTTCGCAGGAGAGGTGCTTGAAAAAATCGAAGAAGAAAGCTTCCGCAACCATGTCGTGAACCTGATTCAGGAGCGTTTGGGAAGCAAATTCTAATCCCATGAGTTTCAATTTGGATCAAATCAGGGGCTTGTTTCCTGTGCTTCACCAAGAAGTGCACGGCAAGCCCTTGATTTATTTTGACAATGCCGCGACCACTCAAAAGCCAAAGGCTGTTTTAAAAGCCTTGCAGGAATACTACGAAAAGGACAACTCAAACATCCATCGTGGTGCTCATGCCTTGGCCGACAGAGCAACTCGCTATTATGAAGAGACTCGGGAAGCTGTCAGAGATTTTATCGGTGCAAGAGAGGCTGCAGAAATCATTTTCACCAAAGGGACTACCGAAAGCATCAACTTGGTGGCACAGACGTTTGGGAGAAAATTCATCGGAAAAGGAGATGAAATCATTATCTCAACCATGGAGCATCATAGCAACATTGTACCTTGGCAGATGCTCTGTGAAGAAAAAGGGGCGATTCTAAAGGTCATTCCGATCAACGAAGCGGGTGAAATTCTTTGGAAAGAATTTGAGAAACTTCTGACTCCCAACACCAAGCTGGTAAGCATCGTCCATGCTTCCAATGCACTAGGCACGATCAATCCTGTAAAGGAAGTAATAGAGGCTGCCCACGCTTTGGGTGCAAAAGTATTGCTGGACGGAGCGCAGTCCACTTCCCATCTCGATATCGATGTACTGGATTTGAACTGTGACTTTCTGGCCTTTTCAGCTCATAAGCTTTATGGACCGACGGGCCTTGGAGTGCTTTACGGAAAAAGGGAAGTTTTGGAAGAAATGCCTCCTTTCCTCGGAGGAGGGGAAATGATCAAAGAGGTGACGTTTGAAAAAACAACCTACAATGAGATTCCTTTCAAGTTTGAAGCAGGCACGCCTAATATTGCTGATGTGATTGCTTTCAAAGCAGCCTTAGATTTCGTTCAGAGCCTAACCAAAACCAAAATAAGAGCCCATGAGGATGCACTTCTGGCCCATGCGAATGAACTGATGAGTGGAATCAAAGGATTTATTCCCGTAGGAACTGCTTCCGAAAAAGTCTCTGTTTTATCTTTTAACATCAACGGCATGCATCCTTTTGATGTAGGACAAATGCTGGATGCAAAAGGAATTGCAGTTCGCACAGGCCATCACTGTACGCAACCTTTGATGAAACGATTTGGAATCGAGGGAACTGTAAGAGCCTCCTTTGCGGTTTACAATACCAAATCAGAAATTGAAAAGCTGGCGGAGGGTGTCGCCCAAATCGCACGATTGAAAAACAAATGAGCACGATCAAGGAGGTACAGGACGAAATTGTTTCAGAATTTGAAATCCTGGGAGATGACAAAGAGTCCACCATTTTCTACATCATGGAATTGGGGGGAAACCTGAAACCATTCCCTGAGTCCGAGCGCAAAGAAGAAAACATTATCAAAGGGTGTCAGTCCAAAGTATGGCTGATAGCAGATGAAAAAGAGGGAAAAGTTCAGTTTCAGGCCGATTCAAATACGGACATCACCAAGGGACTGATTTCTCTTTTGATTCGCGTACTGGATAATCGAAGACCGGATGAAATTATTCATGCTGATCTGAATTTTATCCAAAAAATCGGAATGGGAAGTATCATCGGAAGCCAGCGATCCAATGGATTGGCTGCGATGATTAAGCAGATGAAACTTTACGCATTGGCTTTTCAAACCAAGCAAAACGCCTGATATGGAAGCGGAAAAACCTTTAGAAAGCACTACTCAAGTCGAAAACCTCCGCGATAAAGTCGTGGCTGCAATCAAGCAGGTATACGACCCTGAAATCCCAGTAGACGTCTATGAATTGGGCCTGATCTATGAGATTACCGTCTATCCGGTCAATAATGTGTATGTACAGATGACCCTGACTTCCCCCAACTGTCCTTCAGCTGAGTTCATTCCTTCTGAAGTCAAGGATAAAATCCAACAGATCATGGGAGTCAACAACGTGGAAGTAGAAGTGACATTTGATCCGCCCTACTCTCAGGACATGATGTCTGAAGTGGCCAAACTCGAATTAGGATTTCTTTAAAACCGTACTATAAAAACTCAACAATATGTATCCTGAAGAATTAATTGCTCCGATGAGGGCAGAACTTTCCAATGTAGGATTCCAGGAGTTCCGTACTGCCGAGCAGGTAGCTGAGCACCTTGGCCCTAATCACAAAGGAACCACTTTCGTGGTTGTCAATTCCGTGTGTGGCTGCGCTGCAGGTGCCGCTCGTCCGGGTGTAAGGTATGCTTTGGAAAATGCTTCCAAGAAACCAACTACACTTGCGACAGTTTTTGCCGGAAACGACCGTGAGGCAGTAGCTAAGGTACGCGAATTGGTTTTGCCTTACCCTCCATCTTCTCCTGCAATGGCCTTGTTCAAGGACGGAGAATTGGTTCACTTCATCGAGCGTCACCACATTGAAGGAAGAAACGCCAAAATGATCGGTGACCATTTGGTAGAAGTTTTCGAACATTTCTGCGATTAATTGAAGCCCTTCGGGGCTTTTTTTATCCAACTTCAACAAAGATTATCAAAGTCATTAATTCCTTTAATAATGAAAGTCTCGTAAAGCACTTTATTTTCAAAGAGTTAAAAAAGCGTCCTATCGCTTATCTATTTGATAAATAATATTGAGCTTGCTTATGGAATAAAAACCTTAAAAAATGGTCAATTTTATTAACTTAAGCGCGATTTTAGAGTTTTCATTAAAATAAAATCCAAACTAACAATATATGTCTGACTCCGCAAAGCTGTCTTTTAAAGGGCAGGAATTTGAATTCCCGGTGATTACCGGAACTGAAGATGAAAGCGCAATTGATGTAGGAAAACTTCGAGATGTTACCGGACTCATCACCCTTGATCCTGGTTACAAAAACACCGGAGCTACAAAAAGTGCAATTACTTTTTTGGATGGTGAGCAAGGAGTATTAAGATACCGTGGATACCGAATTGAAGACCTCTCCAAAAAAGCAAGCTTCTTAGAAGTAGCTTATTTGCTGATTTACGGAGAACTTCCAACTCAGGCGGAGTATGATAAATTCACCAGGGAAATTACCCTTCATACTTTGGTGCATGAAGACATCAAAAAAATCTTGGCTGGATTCCCATCCAATGCACACCCAATGGGAGTATTGTCATCCTTGATTTGTTCTCTTTCTGCATTTTATCCAGATTCTCTCAATCCCAACCAAACAGAAGAGGAAGTAAATCTTAGCATCATCCGATTACTGGCCAAAATGCCAACTTTCGCAGCTTGGGCATTCAAAAACAAGGTCGGACATCCTGTAAACTATCCTGACAACTCGCTGGATTATTGTTCCAATTTCCTGAAAATGATGTTTGCACTTCCTGCTGAGAAGTACGAAGTGGATCCTATCGTAGCCACTGCGCTGGATAAACTTTTGATTCTTCATGCAGACCATGAGCAAAACTGCTCAACTTCCACAGTTAGAATGGTGGGATCCTCTCAAGCCTCGATCTATGCGTCTATTTCTGCGGGAATTAACGCCCTTTGGGGACCACTTCACGGAGGAGCCAATCAGTCAGTGATCGAAATGCTCGAAGCTATCAAAGCTGACGGAGGCGATGCCAAAAAATACCTGGACAAAGCAAAAGACAAAAACGATCCTTTCCGATTGATGGGCTTTGGACATCGTGTTTACAAGAACTTCGATCCAAGAGCTAAAATAATCAAGCAAGCTGCTGATGAGGTTTTGGGAAGATTGGGAGTCTCTGACCCTGTATTGGATATCGCAAAAGAACTTGAGCATGCAGCGCTCAACGACCAATATTTCATTGACAGAAAACTCTATCCAAACGTAGACTTCTACTCTGGCATTATCTATCGTGCCTTGGGTATCCCTACCGATATGTTCACGGTCATGTTTGCTTTGGGCCGTCTGCCCGGTTGGATTGCACAATGGAAAGAAATGAGAGAGCAAAAGGAACCTATTGGAAGACCACGCCAAGTGTATGTTGGACCTAAAGAGCGTGACTACGTTTTCATCAATAAGCGTTAATCTTATCAAAAAATAGCCAAAAGCCATCCCTTTTCCGGGATGGCTTTTTTGATTTCCTCCTTTCAAAAATTTGAAAGAAACCTCATATTTGGAAACTCAAAACGCATATTTCAGTTTACCATGAAACCAACTACACTCGAGGAAGCCATTGCCCTCACCGAAAAATTTACCACAAGACCAACCAATGAAGAACTTCTACGTCTCTACGGACTTTACAAACAGGCCACTGAAGGGGATAATAAGGAAGAAAGGCCAGGAGGTTTTGACTTCAAAGCAGCCGCAAAATACAATGCTTGGTTAATACTGAAAGGGAAATCGAAAGAGGAGGCAACTCAGGCTTACGTAGACCTGGTGGAAGAGCTTTCAAAAAAATACATTTAATCGAAAAGCCTGAATTCAAAATTCAGGCTTCTGTTTTATTGAAATCTGTATAACCACTTTTTTACCAGAAGGCTTAACTAGCTTAAGAAATTTCTCGAAAAGGTTGAAATCTGGAATCCTTCAGTCTTCGGTCTTCGGTCGCCTGTGCTGAGCACCTTACCGACGAGAGTCGGGAAGTTCGAAGCATCCGCCCCATTAATCAAAGAGTATTTGGCTAATGGTGCAATTGCGAACAATCATATATTGAAAATAGTGAATTGAAGAATTTATTTTGGCTTATTCCTTTTTCAAAGAATTTCATAATTCAATTTTCTATTAAAATCAGTTTTCATAAAATTTTCTTGTTTAATTAGCTTAGAAAAATTCCAGCAATGCGTGAGGTTTATGAACTGTAAAAAAATTTGGGCTGATCAAATTTATAGGCCTCTAAAAAAAGGATTTTTACCAGTCTGCCTCCTTTCAGTTGTATCTCTTTTGGTAATGATTGAGGTGAGAGGCCAAGTACAAAATTTAACTCAATTCAACACCCAGAATTCTGCCGAACTACCACTCCCACTTGATACAAATTCCAAATCGGAATTTATCCGCAAGGTCCAAAATGAGGGAGAGTCAGAGTATATCAAAAGTCAGGAAAAATTTGAAAGCCGGAAAGTCTATCTCAAACAACACGCTCTGATTACAGAGCTGAAGAATGAGAATTTTCGAGTCAAGGCCCTTCTGAATACTGGAATTGGGTACAAAGAAATAAAGTCAAAAATGGCCGAATTTCAGGAGTTGATTCCCAAAGTCCTTCGGGGCATTTATTATGGAGATGCGTTGGAGCTGCAAACGGAAAGAAACCTGACTGTCTCTGCGGCTATTTTTCAGGAAATGCTAGATGAATTGTTAGAGGAAAAAAAGAAGGTGGATGAATTCGCTTCAGTTCTCCGTCTTTCCCAATACCGAATCGATTCGATTTCGGCCGAAAAAGATCTTTACCTATTTCCTTCAGATTCACTTCAGACTCGACAGTATTCATTTCTTCTGGTCGAAATAGCCAAAGAAATGAAACCAGTGGAAGATTCACTAATGAAGTATAGCGGAAAATTGGACAGTATCCAGACTTCCCTTAATGAAATGGTCTTTGACCTAAATACCCAAATTGAGAGCTTGGAATTGATAAGAAGAAACCTTAACGCATCAATTTTCGAAAAGGAAATCCCTGATGATCAAGGCTCTAAATTTCATCAAAGGCCCCTTTCAGAGGCAATCTCCTATTCCTACACCAAAGAAAAACTTGCTCTCATTTTTTACCTGAGGCTATATCAGACTAGATTACTGATGATGGCATTTTTGATTCTTATCTCCTGGATTTTCATCAAGACTCTTAAAAACCGAATTGGTTTACTGAATGAGCAGGATATTCACGAAGATGGAAAAGTGATTTTAATACATCCACTCCTTTCTTCAATTGTTATTGTAATCGGTTGTTTTCAATTTTTCTTCCCTAGTCCACCCTTTATTTTCTATTGGCTTATTTGGTTTCTCGCTTCCATTTCCATTACCCTGATTTTTTCGAATTTTCTAAAAAGCTTTTGGTTTTTCTTCTGGGTGTTCACTGTCTTGATATTCCTTCTTTCAGGAATCGCAAATTTGATTTTGTTGCCCACCGCAGAGGAAAGATACCTGTTGATTGCGCTCTCTCTTATTGGTATTTTGTTTTTGGCCTCGACATTTATCAAAAATAAAACCGATCAGCTTAAAGAAAAGAGAATCGTCTATTTTATTTATTTCATGGGATTTTTTGAATTGGTTTCTCTGGTCCTGAACCTTGCCGGAAGATTCAATCTATCGAAATCGTTTTTGGTAGCAGGATACATTGGAATTGTGGTGGGTATCCTCCTTCTATGGACAGTCCGATTAATCAATCAAGGCCTGTCCATTGCCACCAAAATCTATCACAATCAGGAAAAAGAACTGTTCTTTATCAATTTTGACAGACTTGGAAACAGGGCTCCTGGAATTTTTTACACCTTCTTGATCTTTGGATGGGTAGTTTTGGTAGGAAAAAATTTCTATAGCTTTTCCCAGATTTCATTGTCTATCAATGAGTTTCTAAACGAAAAGCGAATGATCGGATCCTATGAATTTTCAATCAACGGACTTTTCGTGTTTTTGATCATTCTATTGGTTTCAGTCATGATTTCCAGACTATTATCCATTTTTGCAGCAGACCCCGAGACCAGTAATTCCCAGGAAAAGCGAAAGCGGATCAGTTTTGGAAGCTGGCTTTTATTGGTTCAGATCTTTGTGATCTCATTGGGTTTGTTTCTGGCTTTTGCCGCATCAGGGATACCTTTAGACAAAATCACCATCATTCTGGGGGCATTATCGGTAGGCATTGGCCTTGGACTTCAGGGATTGGTCAATAACCTAGTCAGCGGATTGATTCTCGCATTTGAAAAGACTGTGAAAGTGGGGGATTTGATCGAAATAGACGGAAAACCGGGAATCATGAAATCAATCGGATTTCGAAGCAGCGTAGTCAGCATGTTTGAAGGACCCAGCGTTGTCATCCCAAATGGAGATCTGATCAGCAAACAATTGATTAACTGGACCACGGGAAAAGGGCGAAAACTAAGTGCCATCATAGGGGTGGCTTACGGTACAGATCTGCAAATAGCCGTCCGGCTCCTAAGGGAAATCATTGCAGAAGATTCGAGGATAAGAACGAATCCATCTCCAAGAGTAGTTCCAGTAGAGTTTACCGATAGTAGTATTGACATTGAGGTGACTTTTTGGGTCAATACCTACTTTGACTATCCCTATGTCAAAGGTGATCTTATCAGCAAAGCCAATGAATTGTTCAAACAAAACGGAATTCAAATTCCTTTCCCTCAATTGGATTTGCATGTGAAGTCCAAATGAAAAGTGGATTTTCGAAATACAACTTAAGAAAGGAACGCTTCTCAGAACCTAAACCAGGGATAATTGTCGTTAATAAAATCAAGTGCCCTCGGTAATCCGTCACCTGGAAGAATTCCCAACTTGGGTAATACCGATGGATTCATCGGATAGGTTTTGCCGTCAAACTTCACCACCCGATATTCTCCTCCACTTAAAATAAAAAGGTCTCTAAATCCATTCGTCAAATCATCTGAAATCACTACCGGGTAGTCAGACACCGTAAATTTGGAAATCACCTCTCCCTGGTCATTCAAAATATATTGAGTACAACCTCCGGAACCACAAAAAAATGGGCCTGTAAGTCCTACCAAAATTTCCATGCTGTTGTCTCCATTTAGATCGAACTCAAAAAAAATGAATTTCCTGCTTAGAGAATCTACAATTCCTATTCTTAAATCCTCCGAGTAAAGTTGCTTCAATCGCTCTGCTACCATCACAGCTGTCGCTTCCGAAGAAGCATTAATCAGGTATTTGTCCCCAGGAATTTGATCGGTAGGATCTGGATCAAAATCGACTTTTTCCATGACTAGAGAATCAGGTGTTTCATTCACCATCTCCAAATCATTGGGAGATTTGGAGCCACATGCCCAAATAAAACACATCAAGGCAAAAAGGGGAAAGAAGATTTTCATGCTGGTTTGATTTAGAAAAAAGAAAAATTATTCCAGTGAAGTTAAGAAAAGAGCCTGATGTAGGAATAGCAAAAAAATCAAAAGAATAAATTGGACTACTACCGTCAACTTAAAGTCTTAACCCTTCCAAAATATCCCGCCAACATACTTCCCAAAATCAATTGCTGAATATGATAAAGCATCACCGGCAATAGCACCAAACCAAGCACGGCAGGATCCGGGAAAATCACCTTACCAATGACTACCCCATGTACCAGGGATTTGGTTGAACCGCTAAACAGGGCCGTAATTCTATCTCTAACCTCAAACTGGAAAAAAGCAGTGGTCAACCAAATGATCCCAGAGGCAAGAACCAAAATTCCAAGCATGATCCCGGCAACTTTTAAGAGGGTTAGGAATTCATAAGGGGAAAATACTTTTTGGGAAAAAGATTGGGCAAAGGAGGTAAATACGATCATCATAATCACAGTCTGATCCACATATTTCAACTTTGCAAAGTGGTTTTTCAGCTTTGGGAAGAGGGTTCCATGTAATAAAACCCCAAGGACAACAGGCATCACCACCTTCAAAGAAAGTTCGCCCAATGTTGGCAAAAAATCAATCTCTGCGCCTGTGGTACCTGCCAAGAATCCCATCCATGCTGGCGTAATCATTACTCCAAAAAGGCTGGAAATACTGGCATTAAAAATCGCAGCAGGCAAATTGCCCCCCGCGATCGAAACCATCACCACAGAGGCACTTACCGTAGAAGGCAAAGCGGACAAATAGCTGATACCCAATAGAAATTCTTCCTCAATCCACGGAGCTAAGCTTAGAAGCATTAAAACCAACAATGGAAAAAGCAAAAAAGTGGAAGCCTGAATAAGTAAATGCAGTTTCCAATTTTTCAATCCGGTTCTGATCTGAACGGGGTCTAGTTTTACGCCATAAAAGAAAAAGACCAAGGCAATTCCAACATTTATGATAGGTTTCCAAGGAAATGGCGATTCTGAAGAACCTGCTGAAGGAAACGTATATCCGAGAAAAATTGCGATAAAAAGACCTAACAAAAATCCATTGATACCTACTTTTTCCAGCGTTCTGACTAGTCGGAAACTCATGGGGTTTGGAGGCGCTTTAAGTTGTCACAAATAATTGCTGTGGCGATTGCAACATTAAGGGATTCTGCATTTCCGAATCCAGGGATGGTGATTCTACGGGTGATCCATTTTTCCAGCCCGGCCGAAATTCCATTTGATTCGTTACCCATAAGTATTATTCCGGGTTCGATCTGTGTGATCTGATGAAGATTTTCTCCCTTCAAAAAGGCTCCATAAACCGGCCGATTCCATTTGGAGAAAACCATGGTCAAGTCTTCATAAAAAAAACGAACACGGGTAAAGGATCCCATACTGGATTGAATCACTTTGGGATTGTAAAATTCTGCAGTCTGGGGTGAAAAAACCAACTTTCGTATTCCATACCAGTCAGCAATCCTGATGATCGTACCCAGGTTACCGGGATCTCTCACATTATCCAAAGCAATTGCAAATTCTCCTGAGCTAAGATCAAAGGAGGTATTTTCTTTCATTTGGACTATAGCAAGGGCACTTTCATTGCTCTGGTACTGTCCAAGACCTTCCAATTGATTTGGAGTTGCCGTGAAAACTTCTCCCTTGAAAGCTCTTAAAAGGTCACTGTTTCGGGTCTTAAATTCTTCTGTGGCAAAAACAGTTTCCACCAAAAAATCAGAATGGAGCACTTCTGTCACGCTTTTTCCCCCCTCAACAAAGAACTTTCCAGACTCGATTCGGTATTTTTTTTGATGTAAGGATTTTATAAACTTAACTGTATTTTTGCTTAGCATTCCCTCAGCTTATTCCAATTTGAAATCCACCAAATATATACTTTTTATTGCTCTACTCTGGTTCTGCTTGAGTTGCTCTTTGACCAAAAACCTTGAGGAAGGCCAATACATTGTTTATGAAAACGAACTAAAAGGAGTCCAAAAGTCAGACCTGGAAGAGCTTTCGAAATTGATAGAACAAGAGCCTAATACTCGGTTTTTGGGAACTTCTTTGGGGGTTTTGATATATAGATTTGGCTCTAATTTTTACGACAGTGCCAAAGTAGCCGATAAGCTAGCTTATACAAAAACGGTACTGGCTGATATAGAAGCCAGGAGAGATTCACTTCCCCAAGACCGAAAACTCAGGAAAAAAGAAGAAAAACTGGAATCCAAAATTTCCGGACTTGAGAAAAAACTCAAGTTTGGAAATGCGGTCATGAGAACCGGCAACCCCGTCGTAATTTTGGACAGTACACTCACGGATAAGACTTACAGGAACTTAAAGGGATATCTGATTAATCATGGTTTTTTTGATGCGGAGGTAGATTATGCGGTAGAAACCCAAAAAAAGAAAGCCTTTATCCAATATTTAATCACCGAAAACAGTCCTTACATTCTGGATTCTGTTTTTACAAGATCTGATAATACCGAAATTCTTAAATTTTTAGAACAAACCTCTCGAAACTCGCTGATCAAACAAGGGGAAACATACAACCAAGATAACATTGGAGCTGAGAGAAACCGGATCGAGGAAGTGTTGAAGAACAACGGGTTCTTTATGTTTTCAAAATCTTACATCAATTACATAGCCTACCAGGACACCTCTGCAAAAACCATCAGATTAGAACAGGTCATTCAAAAACCCACTTTTTCTGAAAAGCATGAAGTATACACCATCGACTCGATCACTTTTCGGATCAATCCTCCCAATGATGAATATGCCGACCGGAGAATTCAGTCCAGGTATCATGGAATAGACTTTTCCTTTTATCAAGACCGTTATTCTGCCAAAATTTTAGCTTCTAGGATTCAGCTTCAGGAAGGCAGTTCATACAGTAGAACCAAGGCGATAGAAACTCAACGCTTATTGAATAACCTGGACTTGTTCCGTTTTGTGAATATTACTTTTGACACATTAGGCACCTCTCTGACAGCCAACATTTTTACTCAGCCCAACCAAAAATACCAACTCACCAATCAGCTGGGGATGACCATCACAGAACAGTTGCCGGGGCCTTTTTTCAGTACTGCTCTACGAAACCGCAATTTCTTTAGGGCAGGGGAAATTTTAGAATTCAACTTTCGTGCAGGTCTGGAAGGGGTGGCCTCTGCTACTGGCCAGGGAGTCTATCAAAGCAGTGAGGTAAATACTTCAGTATCTGTGATTTTCCCCAGATTCTTGCTTCCTTTTTCTCCTGGTTCTCTCCAGAGATATGGGAAATACAATCCTAACACCCGTGTCCAGTTTGGTTATCTTTTTACCAATCGCCCTGAATATAAAAGAAATGCTGTCAATGGTTTACTGGCATATACTTGGTCCACCCAAAACAACCGACAAACTTTTACCATCAATGCTGCTGACATCAGCTATATCCGTACCCCCTTTATTCAGGATGAATTTCTGACAATTCTGCAAGACCTTCAATCTGAGGGAAACAATCTGATCTGGTCTTTTTTGCCATCTTTCGTCAGTAGTTTTTCGGGACAAACCATCATTAATTTTAATAGGTATGGGGATTTCAATACCCGAAAAGCATCTTTATTGCGGCTTTTTGGAGAAAGTGGAGGGACAACCCTAAACTTTTTCGATGTCAGGAGTAATGACGAACCGGGGATAGAATATGCAAATTTTCAATGGCTCAAAGCACAAGCCGACTTTAGGAGATATTACCCCTTGAATGATAAACAGACTTTTGCCTATCGCCTGAATTTTGGCATTGCCCAACCTTATGGGGTCAGTGCTGGCATTTTGCCCTATGAAAAATACTTTTTTGCAGGGGGAGGCACCAGTATTCGTGCCTGGCAGGCAAGACGACTCGGACCGGGAAGCTCCATTCCTATCAGTGGAGAGGGTGGACAATACGATTACACCACCGAACAGCCGGCAGAAATGATCTTGGAGAGTATGCTGGAATACCGTCGGAAACTATTTGGTTACTTCGATATGGCATTGTTTATCGATGCCGGTAACTCTTGGATGATCGGGAGAGATGATGCCCGCCCCGGAGCGGATTTCAGATATGATCGGTTTTATAAGGAAATCGCCGTAGGCGCAGGTTGGGGGTTGCGAATGGACTTTGACTTCTTGGTGATTAGATTGGACCTTGCCACAAAGGCTATTGATCCTGCTATGCCAGAGGGAAGCAGGTGGGTACTTGACAATATCAGCTTTCAGCAGCCTTTTGGCAAAAAGGGACAAACCGTGTTTAACTTTGGGATTGGTTATCCCTTCTGAGGAATTAGCATAATGAGCAGAAAAACAAAAGAAGAAATAGCCTTGATCTACCAGGATATGCAGGATTATATCTGTAGGGGCTTGGAACAAGGTGATGGTCAGGGAAAATTCATGGAAGACGCTTGGGAAAGAGCTGGAGGCGGAGGTGGACGAACTCGTATTTTCCAAAATGGAGCCATTATTGAAAAGGGAGGTGTTGCGTTTTCGGCGGTACACGGACCCACACCGGAAAAAATTTTGGCCAAGTTAGGCCTAGAACAGGCTGACTTTTTTGCCACAGGGGTTTCGATTGTACTTCACCCTTTCAGTCCGATGGTCCCCATTATTCATATGAACATCCGGTATTTTGAAATGGAAAATGGTGTGCATTGGTTTGGAGGAGGAATTGATCTTACTCCACATTACATCGTGCCTGAGGATGCGACTTATTTTCACCAAAGGCTAAAAAAAACCTGCGATACCTTTGATTTGGATTATTATCCAAAATTTAAAATCTGGGCGGATGATTACTTCTATCTTAAACACCGAGATGAAACCCGGGGAATTGGAGGAATTTTTTACGATAGGCTAAGTGCCAAATCTGACACTCATTTTCAGGAAATCTTGGATTTCAGCCTTGCTTTGGGAAGACTTTTCCCGGAAATCTATACCCATTTCATGCAGAAAAACTCCAAGCTCCCCTTTGGACCAGAGCAAAAAGCTTGGCAAAACCTACGAAGAGGAAGATATGTGGAATTCAACCTGGTGTGGGATGCGGGAACCAAATTTGGGTTAGACACCAATGGAAGAACCGAAAGTATCCTTATGAGTATGCCACCCCATGCAGAATGGGAGTATATGCATCATCCTCAGCCTGGAAGTCCGGAGGAATTTACTCTGCAGCATCTTAAAAAAGGAATAGATTGGATATCTTACCAAGGATGATCGAAACCGTCAAAAAAATAGATGAGGAGCTGTTCCTTTGGTTAAACTCCTTTCATTCAGATTTTCTGGATCCGATAATTTTCCAAATGACCGAAACGGTCACTTGGATTCCTCTTTATCTCTTTTTGATCTACAAAATCTACCGCTACGACCCCAAAAACAGCTGGTGGGTTTTTGGAGGCGTAATGCTCACCATTCTGATTGCAGACCAAGTGACTTCCGGATTGATGAAACCCTTTTTCGAGAGATTAAGACCTTGCCACGATCCCCGATGGGAAGAAGTTATTCACAATTACGGTCGATGCGGCGGGCTTTATGGGTTTGTTTCCTCCCATGCAGCCAACACATTTGGACTGGCTGTATTTTTAAATCTTAAAATGAAAGGAAAGCTAAAAGGCCTTCCTTGGCTTTTTCTGTATGCTTTGGTAGTTAGCTACACGCGGATTTATCTCGGGGTTCATTATCCTTGGGATATTTTCCTGGGAGCGATCATGGGGACCCTTGCCGCTTGGGTTTCTTTGGTTTTCATTTCATTTGTCCAAAGAGAATTCGTCAAACAAATTTCAAAATAAGAAGGGTGAAAAGCCCCTTATCAAAATCTTTTTGGATTCTTTAAATGCCGATGATCGGTAATCCCATCTCAATTATTCATTCAATTGAAAAAACCAAGGGGCTATTTTTCACTAAATGGCGTCTTAAATCCCAGTTTACACCCCAAGTTCTTTTTCCAGTTCCTCCAGAGATTTTCCTTTGGTTTCCGGTAATACTTTCCAGATAACCAGAAATCCAAATGCACAAATAGCTCCATACAGCCAGAAATTATTGGCCCAACCCAGATTTTCCTTGATGGCGGGAAAAAAATAAGTCAGGGTGAAATTACCCACCCAATGCGCCAATGCACCCACCGAAATAGCGGCTCCTCTGACTCTCGTAGGGAAAATTTCGGCCAGGATCACCCAAAGCAGAGGGGCCAATGAAATGGAATAAAACATCACATTGGCCAAAACCAAGATCACGACCAAGGTACCTCCCTGATCAGCAAAAAAAGAATACCCAATCCCAGCATAAAGTAAGGTCATTGCTGCCAAGCAGAGAAGCAAGAGACTTTTTCTCCCATACCGATCTACAGTAGCCAAGGTGACAAATACCGATAGAACCATTACCCCTCCTACTACCACGATATTGAGCATCATTTGCTTGAGATTGTATCCCGCAGCCTGAAAAATATCTGCCGCATAGTAGATTACCACATTGATGCCAGACCATTGCTGGAGAAAGGCGAGAAAAATCCCGATACCCAAAAGTTTGAGTACATTTTTCTGAAATAAGTCTTTCAAATTGACTTGGCCCAAGTCCCCCTCTGACAGGGTGGAATGGGTCGCCTGAATACTGTCAAGAGCATATTTCTGGCCTCCTATTTTGGTCAAAATCCTTTTTGCCTCTTCGGTCTGATTGTTCTTGATCAACCAGCGGGTACTTTCGGGAACGAAAAACATTAAGGCAAAAAACAATCCTGCGGGTATCAATTCAGCTCCAAACATCCACCTCCAGCCCATTTGGCCATTCCAGCTTTGAGCGATCTCCTCAAATCCTGCCTGATCAGATAGTTGCGTATCCAACAAGGAAATCTGCCAATTGGCCACCTGAGCCAGCAATACCCCAAACATGATCAACAATTGGTTGATTGTTACCAACCTCCCTCTTTTCTCTGCGGGCGCCAATTCTGATATGTAGAGAGGAGATAGGTTCAATGCGATCCCCATGGCTACTCCTCCTACGATTCGGTAAAAATTGAACGCCCAAAAAGTCATCGCCAAGGCAGTTCCGATAGCAGAAACGGAAAACAAAAAGCCGGAAAAAATCAACAACCTTTTTCTCCCCAGTCGATCACTGATCAGAATACAAAGAGCAGCACCAATCATACAACCCACCAAAGCCGAACTGGTGCCCCAACCTTGGTCCTTCACGGAAGTCACCCCAAAGAAAGGTTCATAAAAAGGCTTTGCCCCTCCTATCACTACCCAATCATACCCAAATAAAAACCCGCCCAACGCAGCGGTAAGGCTAATCAGCCAGATATAAGTTTGGTTGTACGTATAGGGTTGAGCCATAGGTTATTTGGATTAAGGATGATTGAAGTCTAAAAAATACCGGAAAATATGAAAGTTCCTATCCTGTTGAATCTTTAAACCAGTTGCGAAGATTTATTATTAGGGTTTCTTATTATCAAAGCCTATTCAAAAGAACTCTCATTAAGCATAAAATTCCACTCATTAGAGTGCTCTGCCAATCAAGTTTGCAAAGTTTGGTTCTTATTTGGCAAATATGACTTAGCTAGCTTATCACCATCCTGAAGTACATTGCTTGTTTTTTTTACCTTTCCAACTTAGGCTGAAATTGTTTAGGCATTCAACATCAGCTCTTTGTCTCAAATTATCAATCCACATTTATGAAAAAAATCCTGCTATCTGCTGGACTAGTTCTGGCAATGGTTGCTTCAGGCTTTAGCCAACAAAAGAAACCAAACATTCTAGTCATCTGGGGAGATGACATCGGCACTTGGAATATCAGCCACAATAACCGGGGTATGATGGGTTATCGAACCCCCAATATTGACAGAATTGCAAGAGAAGGTATTGCTTTCACAGATTACTATGCCCAGCAATCCTGTACCGCAGGGCGTGCTGCCTTTATCAGCGGTTCGGTACCTGTAAGGTCCGGAATGACAAAGGTGGGACTTCCGGGAGCTAAAGAAGGATGGCAAAAAACCGATGTAACCATGGCTTCCATACTCAAAGCTCAGGGGTATGCTACCGGTCAGTTTGGCAAAAACCATCAGGGAGACCGGGACGAGCATTTACCTACCATGCATGGCTTTGACGAATTCATGGGAAGCTTGTATCACCTCAATGCAGAAGAGGAACCCGAAAACAGAGATTATCCAAAAGATCTTGTTTTGGCAGACGGAAGAACCTTTTATGAGACATTCAAACCGAGAGGAATACTACATACCAAATCAGACGGCAAAGGCGGGCAAACCATCGAAGAGCTTGGCCCCTTAACCAAAAAACGAATGGAAACTATCGATGACGAGACGGTGGAAGCCGCCAAAGAATTCATCAGACGTCACGTGAAAGAAGGTAAGCCTTTTTTTACCTGGTGGAACGGGACTCGAATGCACTTCCGTACTCATGTCAAAGAAGAACTTACAGGAATCTCTGGGCAGGATGAATACAGTGACGGAATGGTGGAGCATGACATGCACGTAGGTCAACTATTAGATTTACTAGACGAGCTTGGCATCGCTGACAATACAGTCGTAATGTACTCGACCGACAACGGCCCACATTACAACACATGGCCGGATGCAGGTACTACTCCTTTTAGATCTGAGAAAAACTCAAACTGGGAAGGTGCCTACAGGGTGCCTACGTTTGTCAGATGGCCAGGTAAGTTTCCCTCTGGAATTACTCTCAATGGGATCGTGTCTCATGAAGACTGGCTTCCCACTTTTGCAGCCATCGCAGGTGATGTCAATGTAAAAGAAAGATTGCTGAAAGGAACCACAATTAATGGCCGTAATTACAGAAACCACATAGATGGATACAACCAACTGGATTACCTGACCGGTAAAAGCGAAGAATCGCCTAGAAAGGAGTTTTGGTATGTAAATGACGATGGCCAGGTGGTAGCGGCCCGATACATGGACTGGAAAGTGGTCTTTTTGGAAAACCGTGGCGAGGCTTTTGGGGTATGGAGAGAACCTTTTGTAGAGTTAAGAGCTCCATTACTTTTCAATTTGAGAAGGGATCCATTTGAGAAAGCCCAACACAACTCTAATACGTACAATGATTGGTTTTTGGATCGGCCTTTTGTGATTGTTCCGATTCAGGGGCTTGCAGCTAAATTTTTGATAACCATGAAAGATTATCCCCCGTCACAGACAGCAGGTTCCTTCAATTTGAGCAAAATTGAAGAAATGCTCAAGAACTCCGGTGGAAGCCGTTGAAATCCAAAAATTGACTGAGCAATTCTCAAGAATTGCTCAGTCTTTTCTCCAATTATTTTCTTTTTTCGAAGTCCTCTATTGGCCGCTTAAAAAGTTTGGTAGATTTAAAGGATATTTTTAGGCACGATGGAATTGGTACTTGGTTGGAAAGACCTCATTTATTTAGGCTCAAACTTGATCGGATTTTTAATTGGAATCCTTTTGGTTTTCTATGGTTTCCAAAAGCAAAAAGCCAACATTTTGATAGGACTTTCTTTTCTATTTTTAACCTATGCCGTATTTCTGGCCTTTTTGATCGATTCCGGATATCATATCCAACTCCCCCATCTCTACCGGACTGGAAATATTGCTGCCTTGTTATTTGCCCCGTTGGCCTTTTTGTATATCCGGCAAGTAGTAGAAAACCGCAAAATTTCGATCCGCGATTTTTATCATTTCCTTCCGGCCCTGGTGTATCTGGCGGATTTTTCCCCTGTCCTTTTTCTGACTTCAGTTGAGGAAAAAAGACAGTTGATTCAATCTGAAATCGAGGACCCCGTAGTTTTTGTGTATTTCAATCAAAGCCGGTTCTTCCCTTCCAATTTTTACACCCTGGCCCGGACTTTTTTGATTTTCATTTATTGGTTCTTCTCCATCCGAATTCTTTACCAGTACGGCAAAAGGTACGCAGATTTGAGTCAGACTTTTGGGAAGGAATGGGTCACCTGGATGAAAATCTACGTCTATTCCGAACTGATTTTATTTTTGCCCTTTGTCATTTTGGCCCGATTTGTTGATTTATCTGTAGGGTATGATCTGATTCATCTGACGGGCGCCATTGTTATTTTGAGCAGCGGGATTGCCATCTTTTTTTTTCCAAAAGTTTTGTATGGGATCAATGA
Organism: Algoriphagus sp. AK58; assembly: GCF_014324365.1. Classification (GTDB taxonomy): domain Bacteria; phylum Bacteroidota; class Bacteroidia; order Cytophagales; family Cyclobacteriaceae; genus Algoriphagus. The sequence goes on along the minus strand of NZ_QEIG01000010.1, from coordinate 108,422 downwards.
ATTTGAGTTCATTCTAGCCACTCAAAAAGAAAAAACAAAACCAGAAATATCAGATGTGCTTAATTCGGAAAAAGAGCTTCATATTCAAGAGCAATTGAATCTGATTCTTGCCAAAGAGAAAAAGCATCTTCAAAAAGGATATTCTATAAACGACCTGGCAAAAGATACTCAGATTCCTGCCTACTTACTTACCCTTTTTATCAACCGAATCCTTCAAACCAATTTTTCGGATCTCATTAATCAACATCGAATCGAAGAATGCTGCTTTTTGATGGATTCAGGAAAATTAAAACACTTGACTTTGGAAGGGTTGGCAGATGTCTGCGGATTCAGCAACCGCAATTCCTTTTCTGGAGCATTCAAAAAATTTAAAGGCATGACGCCTTCTCAATATCAAAAATCCCGAAGTTCACTCACCTAAAAAAGTGAATCTTGCAAGTTTACTTTCTTAAGAGGTAAGCTTTACTAGTTTTGCTTGATTTCAAGATCTGAATGAAATTCCGACTACAGGATCTTAGTCAAATTCTTTCATTGAGACCGTTTTCTTATTCAGTATCTGAATTTGTGGAATAAGGGTTTTTATTCGATAGAACCTTTTCTTACAATTCACAAAAAAGCCGGATTTTCTTTCCGGCCTTTGGGGTAATTCAACAACTCCGCTCTCAATTTGGAAACTTCCATCCAATTCATTTTCAAGTTGCGATACTTCGAACGCAATAACTCAATGTGCCTTTGGCACCGAATAATTGACGCGATACAGAGAATCATAATGCCCCTTATGGTCATGGACAGCATTATTTTTTGCATAGTCCATCCAAGCTTTAATCAGTTCGTCTTTTACCTCGGGAAACTGTCCAGAAAGATCTGTCGATTCCATGGGATCCTTTTCCAGGTCATAAAGTTCCCAAGCCCCTGACCCCATTGGCTGTGGAAGTCTCAGGATTTTCCAGTTTCCTTTAATAAATGCTCTCATTTCAAAAAGTTCCCAGCCGTGCCCATTGCTTGGGGTCATAGCCCCAGGATTACCGTTTAAGAGTGGAAGAATAGATCGCCCGATGTGAGGATGAATCACATTTCCATTATACTCTGAAGGATAAGTCGAACCGGTAAGTTCCAGTAAAGTGGGCATAATGTCGGTCACATGGACAAAGGTCTTGTCCCATTGTCCTGCCTGCTTCATTTGACCTGGCATTTTGATGATCAAAGGAACCTTAATTCCGCCCTCGGAAGTGAAACTTTTGAAGTATCGGAAAGGAGAAGAAGATGCCTGTGCCCATCCGGACCCCATCTCCACGTAAGAGCCTTTTTTGCCCCGGTTTTCCAAAGAATTGTCAAAGCTGCCTGGATATTTTCCGTCCTCGTTGCCTGGATAAGATCTGGCATTGGCTCCATTCGCACCATTGTCGGACATGAAGACGACTAAGGTATTATCATACATTCCATTTTCTTTGAGGTAGGCAAACACCCTTCCGATACTGGTGTCGAGATAGTCCAGCATACCTGCATAAACTTCCATATCTCTTGCATACTCCTCCTTTTGCTCAGCGCTGAGCGATTCCCATCTAGGAACAAATGGGCTACTTGGGGAGCCCTTCAAGTCTTTGGGTAACATTCCCAAAGACTTGAGGTTTTCCATTCTTTGTACCCAAAGGGAATCCCAACCCATGTCAAATTTCCCCTTGTATTTTTGAATGTATTCGTCAGGAGCATGTAGCGGGTCGTGGACTGCGGTGTAAGAAAGGTATGCAAAGAAAGGTTTTTGATCTGCTTTGTGCTTGGAAATGAAGCTAAGAAGCGAATCCGTGTAGGAAGTAGTGGAATAAAAATTCGGTGCAGGTTCTACTGCTACCCCATTTCTGGTATACTCCATATGCTGAAGCAGAGAAAGGGCCTTTTTATCATTCCAATGACTGCCACCGCCAGTGCCCAAGATAAAGGTTTCTTCAAATCCCCTGTCAAAAGGATCCATGCCTTTGCCCTCACCCAAATGCCACTTTCCTGTCATGTAGGTATGATAGCCATTGCCTCGTAGAATTTCAGGAATGGTGACTACTTCCTTGCTGAGGTGTCCGGAATAGCCGGGAAGACGTAGTGCCTTAAGCACCGGATAGTCCATTTCGCTCATGATACCCAATCCTGCCACATGATTATCCGTTCCCGTAAGAAGAGAGGCTCGAGTTGGGGAACAAGTCGGTTGCACATAAAAGTTGGAGAAAGAAATTCCTTCTTTTGCTAGTCCGGTCAAAAAAGGAGTTTCGATATTTCCCCCAAAGGAGGCTATATCGCTAAACCCCATATCATCTGCAACAATGATCAGTATATTAGGTTTTTTTGAGTCAGAGTTTTGATCCTGAGTAGCTTCCTGTTTGCATCCAAAAAGGGCTAAAATCAATCCCATAACAAAACAGGAAAGAACAAATGATCTATTTTTCATAATTAACAATTAATAAAACCAAAGTAGACCAAAGTTAGATTAATGGATTCAGTTAATGATTTCATAAAAATTCTAATTAATGGAAATTAAACTGAGTCGTCTAATTCATTAAAAAAGCCAAGTTCGGATTTGGAGAAGGGGACTAAAATGTTATGTATCATAAACATTTGATTTTCAGTAGTTATCCCTCTCAAAATCCATTGGAATTTTAATAAAATGACAAGAGTGAAATTTACTTTTTGATCGCCATTACCAAGATCCTTGAATTAGTTTTATCATTTTTAGATGCTGATTCACGAATATTGCTTCATCTCGAAGAGGCCTGAAAAAGTCAGGAGATTAACTTCAAAAAAATCGAAGAAAGCACTAGACCAATGACTAAACAGATTCACCTACATCCACCAAAATCCAAAAAATCCAAGCAAAAATGGATTGACACGGGATATGAATTGTTTTGCAAAGAAGGTCATGAAGGTATTCAAATCGAACGATTGTCACGGATAACAGGCCTTAACAAATCGGGATTTTATCATTACTTCGGAGACTTTGACGGCTATTATCAAGCTTTGATGAGGGAACACATCCACAAAATAGATCAGATCTCAGAAACTCTACCTAAGCTTAAATCCTATGATCCGGAATTTCTAAACTTAATCATAGAAAATAAATGGGCGTTTTTCTTCCATATCCAATTGGTAAAAAACAGACACATCAAGTTGTTTTTGGAAACACATCAGATCGTAAACAGCAAAATCGACACGAATGCCAGACTTCTTTTTGGCAAAGAACTTAGACTAAATGAAGAAGCCACTGCTAAGTATCATGATATGGTGCGAGATGTGTTTTTTACCCGGGCAGATTTGAAGAATCTCAATTATGAATTTCTCCATTCCTTATTTATAGAAGTAAAAACTATTGCCCAGCTGATCCATAAAGCAGGTGAAAAAAGTTGAAACAGAAGGCAACTAGTACAATCCGCTGAATATCAACCGCCAGAAAAGAGCTGTAAGGAAATTCCGCCATTGGAAACCTCTCGAAAGCTTTTAAATTTAACTGCATACAAACCTTTTTTTCCGTGAAACCTTCTATCTATCCCTGCCTTTGGTTTGACCTTCAGGCCTCCGAAGCTGCTCAATTTTATTGCTCAATATTCAAGGATTCAAAAATCCTGGAGAACACACCGCTGATCACTCGATTTGAACTCAACGGAACTTTGTTTATGGGATTGAACGGAGGGCCAAAGTACCACGTCAATTCAGCCATTTCTTACTTTGTCTATTGTGGCAGTGAAGAGGAGATTCAGTGTATGTATGATGCCCTGTCGGATGGAGGAAGTATTTTAATGCCCCTAGCCCACTACGATTGGTCTCCGAAATATGCTTGGGTAGTTGACCGATTTGGGGTCAATTGGCAGCTGGATGTGGATGACATCCGATCAAATCAAAAGGTGGTGCCATGTCTTCTTTTTGTAAATGAAAAAAGAAACGAAGTAAAGAATGCGATCCTGCATTACACAGGCATTTTCAAAAATTCAAAAATCCTGATGGAAGCCCCTTATCCACTGGAGGCAGGTTTGCCGGAAGGCACCTTGCTCTTCGCTCAGGTCAAACTTGGAGAATATCTCCTTAACGCAATGAGCAGTACCCTACCCCATGACTTTGATTTTTCTCCGGGGAATTCCCTAGTTGTGGAATGTGAAACCCAAGAAGAAATAGACCACTTTTGGGCCAACTTAGGCTCCAATGGTCAGTATTATCAATGTGGTTGGCTTTCGGATCAGTTTGGCGTTTCTTGGCAGATTTTACCCACGATACTGAGTAAGCTGATGACTGATCCAGTAAGAAGCCGGAAAGTCATAGAGACATTCCAAAACATACAAAAGTTTGACATTAAGGCATTATTGGAGGCCTAAAGCGCAAAAATTATTCATGTCCCTCTCTATTTCTTTACCTCGGAGGATTGGGTTTCTGATTTATTCTGAAAATTTTTCAACTCGTTTAGTCCAACTGACTTTTATCATGAATTGAAGAAAATGTCTACATCATATTTGTTGCGGTGTTGGAGTTTTTTTGGAAGAACTTTTCAAAAGCTGACTAAACACAACCTTCAAACCCTCCATTTATGAAAAAAATTACGCTGATTCTGTGTTTGGCTCTAATGGCCAGCACCTCATTTTCTCAGGAGCTTCGACTGAATACCTATGCGGGGTACGTATTCGATGACAAGGTAGACAACTACTATTCAAGCAATTCCTATTTCGAAGGCAAAATTTTGGGTGGTTTTCGATGGGGAGCAGGTTTGGAATACCAGCTTCCCGGTACCACCAAAGCGTTTGAACTACAATACCTAAACCAAAACACCACAGCACCTATCCGATATCTTGATTCAGGAATTGGGGGAGGCCAAATTCAGGAGGCTGATTTTGATCTTACCGCAAACTGGATCATGCTCAATGGCACCAACTACTTCCCTGTAAATGAAAAGGTGGAACCATTCTTCGGTTTTGGTATTGGCATGGTGATCTTTGACGTTACTAATCCAAAAAATGGAAACAATGACGGAGGTACAAAATTCGCTTGGGGACTTAGAGGAGGTTCCAATTTTTGGGTTACTGAACAAGTCGGAATAAAAATCCAAGCCTCTCTCCTATCAGCAGTACAAGGAGCGGGTGGTGGAATTTATTTTGGAACAGGCGGAACAGGGGCCGGAATTTCCACCTATTCTACCATGTACCAGTTTGGATTTGATGGAGGTCTTGTATTCAGGTTTCCGCAATAAATCCATTTAGGGGAGGGAGAAATAAATATTTTCTCCCTCCTAAATTACGTCCGGACATTTTTTTAGGGGTTTGGTGTTTTTTCTACCTGGGATTCACCCTTTAAAGTTAGATTAGGTTGATTTAGAACTTTCACCACCAACCATTTCTCTAGATATGAAGACCTTATGCTTTATTCTTGGAGTCCTTTGGGCAATCTCTTTGAAAGCTTATGCTCAAACGGATTCGATGGAATATTCCCCGAACAAAATCTACCATTTTAGCTTTGTACCTCTTCCAGCGGTAGCTTCCAACCCTGCCAATGGATGGATGTTTGGTTTTGCCCCCTCGGCCTCTTGGTACATGGGTAACCCAGCCACTACCAAAATGTCCAATTTGGTGGGTAATCTTCTATATACAACCAAGAAGCAGTGGATATTCAGTTCGAGACACAACATTTACCTATCCGATAACAGTGCTATTCTCATAGGCGATTGGAGATACTTTCTTACCTCCCAGCCTACCTTTGGGCTCGGCAGTTCTACTCCCAATGAAACCTCCGAAAATCCTAACCAACCTGGGGTCTATTGGGGAGAACAACAAATGGACTTTACTTTAATTCGTTTTTATGAGGCAGTCTTAAAGCGAATCGGAGATTCAAAGTTTTACTTGGGCTTGGGCTATCACCTGGACATCCATACCAAAATCAAAAATTTCATTACAGAGGAAGCAGATCCACTTTTGCAATTTTCTCATGATGACTACAATCTTTCAAAAGGCTTTAATACCGATCGGTACGTCCTTTCTGGAGTCTCGCTGAATGCGGTCATGGAAAACAGGGATGTGGCTGTGGCTCCCTATGAAAGGAATTTTGCATGGGTTCAATACAAAATCAACCCCTCTTTTCTTGGATCTGACCAATCTTCCAGCACCCTTCTATTAGACTATCGGCATTATTTTAACCTAAATCCTCAGCGAAAAAGGAATCTTATCGGAGTTTGGGGTCTTGGAAATTTCCTGATTTCAGGTGAATTGCCCTATATGAATCTTCCTTCTTTGGGATGGGACATGTTTGGAAGAGGTGGCCGTGCGTATGCCCAAGGCCGATTTAGAGGAGCCAACCTAATCTATGGAGAGGCGGAATGGAGATTTCCACTTCAGCGGGATAAGGATACTTTTGGTGGGACCATTTTCGTCAACGGAACCACAGTAAGCGGTGGAAAGCCGAATGAAATGCTTGGAGGAATGAGCTCTCCTGAGAAGCTATTTGATAAAATAAACCCTGGATATGGCGTTGGATTAAGGGTAATGATCAATAAGGAAAAACGTACAACTATTGCAGCAGATTACGCAATAGGGCAAAAAGGAAATTCCGGATTTTACCTTAACATAAACGAGACATTTTAAACTGAATAGTCCAGCAAATTAAGGAAGCAAAGTTGACTTTTATCATGAATTAATTCTGAACAAAACTCCAGATTTACTTAAGATTTATTTTGGTAATGAATCTTTTTAAAACCTATCATTTCAAACTTCTTAAAATCATGAAAAAATTATTACTATCCGCATTTGTCCTTTTTACTATGGGCTTTGGAAGTTCTTTTGCCCAAACAGTGGATGAAGAAATTAAGCTCATTCAAGAGGCTTTTGGTAAAGACAAAAAAGCGCTGGTTGAGGCTTATATGAACCTGTCTCCGGAGAAAGCAGCGACTTTTTGGCCAGTCTATGAAGCTTTTGAAACTGAAAGAAAGGCTATTGGCAAGGAGCGAATTCTGATCATCAATGAATACATAGAGAAATTCACCCACATCGGAGATGCTGAAGCAGAAAATCTTGCTGTAAGATCCTTGAAAAATGATGCAGCCCTGAACAAGCTCTACAGCTCCTATTTCTCAAAGTTCAAAAAGGCAACTTCTGCGGTTGACGCGGCCAAATTCATCCAAATTGAATTTTACATTACGAATACCATTAGAAATGCAATTCAACAAGGATTGCCATTTATTGGAGAAATTTAAGTTTAGCAGACCCGATTTATGGGTAATCAACTAAAAATAGCGAAGGTCCTTTTTTGGGTATCAGTGTTTTTTGCCTGTGACCCAGTAGGACCTTCGTGTGTTGAAGAACCTAATGTATTCTTTGCCAACTACGACAAAGCCAATTCTTTGGCTAGTAAAGCCACTTTTACACTTCCGGATAAAGTGGTAATGGTTCCAGTTGAAAATAGTCCTGGAAATGCAAATGATGCGGAATATCTTCCATCCCAACTTGCTAACCCGACTTTAGCAACACTGAGAAGCAATAGACGAGGGATAGGATATACAGAAGTTACCCAATCTGATGAGGCCTTACTTCTCTTTGGGTATAGGTACCCTAGCCAGTCAAAAAGGAATCGATATGGGTATGTCTGAGTCTAATGAAACTCTCTGGCATTTTGGATTCAGGGTTGGAGGCAACTATTATGGAGCCCTCGAAGGTGGCGGACTGGAAGGTCAGTCTAATCTTGGTTTCAATTTCGGATTAGTCATTCTGAATAATTAAAAAAGACTCATCTCGAAAAAGAAATTTCTCTGGGATTACACAGAAAATTAAAGTTTGAAAAACTGATCAGCAATGAAAAAAAACTTGATGATTCTGTCATTTCTGTTGGCGTTCTTGAGTTCATGTGCGCCAACTCGGGTCGTTGTTGAACAAAACAAATACGAAGATTTTAAACTGAGTAATTATTCCACATTTGACTTTGCGCAGATTGATACCCCGAATGATTCTTTAGTCCCCTATCAACAGATTGTTGATTTGCTGAAAGAAAAAATCACTGTCTCTATGGAATCACGAGGACTGAAGCGGGTAAGTACTGATCCAAGCTTAAAAATCAATTTGGGATTGGTGGTAACCAACAAAGTCCAACAACGCCACAATAATGTGAGCTCGGATCCCTATACTTATTCAGGACAGAGGAGTTATTACTGGGAAGTCAGAGAGCTTCCCGTAAACTCTTACCGGGAAGGAAGCTTGACTGTACATTTTATTGCGAGTCCTAGCAATGTACTCGTTTGGGCAGGGATGATCTCTGAGGTGGTCCCCAAAAAAGAGGAGGAAAAACTAGCTGCTATCCAAGATGCAGTTGACCAGGTTTTTAAGTACCTAGATCTAAATAACAAATAACATAAACTTCTGAACATATGAAATTGAACATGCCACCAAATCCTAAAACTAGATGTAGGTGAACCATGCCAGATTCCATGCAACGACTAAAAACCAAAATTTTAAACACATGAAAAAGTTATCATTCTTTGCCAGCTTTGCAATTCTTTTTGCCCTGGCTTCTTGCTCTCCCAGCACCAAAATAATCGGATCCTGGACCAGTCCAGAAAAGCCTGCCAGCGCTTATCAAAAAATCCTGGTAGTAGGCCTTAGCAGCAATCTGGTAAACAGACAGGCATTCGAAGAAGAACTGGTTGCCACATTGATCGAAGACGGTGTTCAGTCTACCAGCAGCTTGACCATTATTCCTGTAGGTTCAGCGGCCACAGAAGTCGGAATGACCAAAGCACTTGAAACTGTTCGTAGTACAGGCCATGATGCAATCCTTACCGTTGCCCTTTTGGACCAAACTTCTGAAACCCGCTATGTACAGGGTACCACTACCTATGCTCCGATGGGATACGGCGGATATTACGGAAGATTTGGAGGATACTATGGATACTACGGGGCCATGACTTATGATCCGGGATACTATACCACAGATAAAATGTATTATGTGGAAGTCAACTTATATGATTCAAAAACTGAAGGATTGGTATGGTCTTCACAATCTGAAACGACCAATCCCAGCAATCTGGAATCGTTTTCTCATACTTTTGCAGGTGTCGTAGTTGACCGGATGATTAAAGATGGGATCATCTCAGTGCCTGCTAAGAAGTAATGAAAAATCCGTAAAAGTTAAAAATCCCCGAATTCATAGAATTCGGGGATTTTTTATGCTGCATTTCTCATGGCATTGATGATTCCAAACATCGTTCTGAGAATGAGTTTGTCCAATAAATCCGATGAAGCCCCTTTTTCCAAGCCACTCTGAATGGCATATTGCTGAATAGTAATCAATGGTAGGACTATACGTTCTCTGATTTCAATGGAAGCCTTGGAAATGGGGTTATCTTCCAGAAGTTCATTCATCCCCGAGACCTTTTTTAGCGATTCCACAGACCTGAGAAACTCAGCGTAAAGCAACTTCCAAAACTCCCCATATTCAGGGTTATTCTTAAGATAAGCTGAGGCGGGATAAAAACATTTGTTCAGTGACTGCATGGAATTACTCAGAAGAGTTCTGAAAAAAAGACTCTCCTGATAGAGTTTTTTCAATTCATCCAGCTTACCCTGCTGCTCCAATTTTTCAATGGCTGACCCGACCCCATAAAATCCGGGAATATTTTGCTTCATCTGAGCCCAAGAGCCAACGAAAGGAATGGCCCGAAGATCTTCGAATTTCAATCCCGAGGCCCCACCACGCTTTAGCGGCCTGGATCCAATATTGGTCATTCCGAAAAACTTCAGCGGAGCCACATGCTCCAAGTAAGGCACAAATTTGGGATGGCCTTTCAACTCTTTGTAAGCTTGGTATCCTGCATCCGCCAAAGCCTGTATCAACTCCCGCTGCGAATCGTTGAGGTTTTTCTCAGCATCCGGATAAAGGTGATTTTCGAGCCCTGCACTCAGCAACTGCTCGAAATTGTAGGTACTGGAAACGATTTTTCCATAATTGGAAGAGATCGTCTGGCCTTGAATCGTCACCTGAATTTCAGAATTCTCCACTTTTTCACCCAAGGATGCATAGAAATTATGAAGATTTCCTCCTCCTCTGGCCACAGGTCCTCCCCTACCATCAAAGAACACCACTTGGATTCCATATGCTCTGGAAACCTTGGTCAACTCCTCTTTTGCCATCAAGATCGACCAGTTGGCTTTCAGATAACCTCCATCCTTGGTTCCATCAGAAAATCCAAGCATGATATTTTGCTTCATGCCCCTATTCTCCAAATGAAGTCTGTACTCCGGTATCTGATAGAGCTTGTCTATTATTCCCGGTGCATTGGCAAGGTCATCTATGGTCTCAAAAAGCGGCACCACATCCAGCGGAAGCTTTCCAGACTCCACCGCAAACGTCAACTTGGCCATTTGGTAAACTTCCAAAATATGAAGTACCGACTGACAATTAGAAATGATATATCGATGAAGGCCGTCTTCTCCATTGGTTTTTTGGACCACCTTAACTGAGCTCATGGATTGAAGCATTTCCCGATGAAATGGCTCCTCGAAGTGCTCTAAAGCCGGAAGCCCTTTTGTCTTCAACACTTTGGATATCAATTCATCCTCGGTTCCGGTAAACTCTTTTCCCTGAATGCTAAACACCTCTTCCCAAAACGCATCGTGCTTTCTGCTGTCCTGTCGTAGATCCATATGAGCGAAGTGAAACCCGAAAATCTTAACCTTGAGGATAAACTGATCCAAAAGATTGAGGAAAAGACCATCATGGTACGTAACCAAAGCTTCACGCGCCTCAAATAAAATGGCCAAAAGGTCCTCTTTAGAAGCGTAAACTTCCTTGTTTTCAAATAAAGTATAATAAATCCCACGCTCCGCCTTGGCGATCAGATCCTCTACCTTTTTGAATGTCAATCTCTTTTTGAGCTTGCGAAGATCCCGATAGTAGCAGCGCATGAGCCATTTCTTCAATCGGTCAGCTACTTGAAGGGTCGTCTCATGGGTCACGAACGGATTGCCATCCCGGTCTCCTCCCGGCCAAAAACCCACTTTCAAAATACCGGGATTTTCCCAAGAGTGTAGTGGCTGCCCAAGACCATTCAGCAAGCGGATAATGATATCGGGTATGGCATGATAAAATACATTTTCCAGATACCAAATCAGACTGACCGCTTCATCAAAGGGCGTAGGTTTCTCCCGATTGATAAAACCGGTTTTCCCCAATTGCTGTAGAAGCAGATTGATGGCTTCCAAGTCGTTGTTTCGAATAGCACTCTCCAGATCGGTGATGATCCCCAACACGTTGCCTGGATAAAACTGGGTGGGGTGGGCTGTCAATGTAAGTCGGACTGAAAAGTTTTTCAGCTTTTCGATCAAAGCTTCTTTTTTCTTGTCGTTTTCGACCCTACTGATCAAGGCCTTGATAGACCCTTTTCCTGAAATATCGTTGATTTTTTCATAGGCAGCATCCTCGATCGAGTCAAACAATACCACCTGACGCTCCACATATTGGATCATTTGAAAAAGAAAATCAAACTTCTCTTTGTCCGATTGACCAGGCATCATTTCCTCAAAGAAACCATCGATGATTTCTTTGGGCGTTTTGCCTGACTGATATCCTTGCTCACAGGCCCTACCCAAAAAGGGCAAAAGCGTACCCGTGACGTAGATGTCATCAAAAGGAAGATCTAAAAACAGGCTGTTGTAGATGGTAAATCGCTTTGCAACCTGGGTATCGTAAATCTGATGCATTAGGGTCTAGGGTTTGATAGGCAAGGCAAATTAGCGATTTTTCTATTTTTAGGAAGCATTTTTGAATTATTAGTAAAATATTCGATTTGATTATTTAATATTTTCAGCAAAATCTTCCTTTTCAAGAAAAAATGAAAATGAACAGAAACCTGATTTTTTCCTACTTTCACCTTGAAAAATCAAAAAGGATCTCTTTTCAAGGAAAAAGAACGATTTATTCTGATTTACCCTTACAGAGATCAAGTTTTTGGTTGATGATTTCATTTGAAGAAAAAATGATGTTAATGAAACTAGCCCCCATAATATTAATAGGACTTTCGTTGTTTGCCTGCAACTCGTCTCAACCCAAAACTGAAAACATCCAGATGCCTGCATCGCCAAAAAGTTACCAATTCCTGGTAGGAACTTACACAGATTCAGCGCACCACGGCATCAATCATTTGTATTTTTCACCGGATGAAAACCTGATGACAGTAGAAACCATCGCCGGGGGCATTGCCAATCCCTCCTTTGTCCTTGCGAGTAAAGACGGGAAAAAAGTCTTCTCTCTGGAAGAAGAAGCAGGAATCCAAGGAGGTAAAGTCCTTTCTTTTGCCCGCAATCCACAAAGCAATGAATTGACCCTTATCGATCAGGATGATTCTCAGGGAGACCATCCCTGCCATATATCTCTCTCACCGAATGAGGATTTTCTCATTTTGGGCAATTATACGGGGGGGAGTCTTACAGTTTTCAAAGTTAGTTCTGAAGGCCAGGTAGATTTTGTTCAAAAGATTCAGCACACCGGAAAAAGCATCAACAAAGCCAGACAAGAAGCCCCTCATGTACACTCCACCACTTTTGATCCTGAAGGAAAGCGGGTTTTAGTAGCTGACTTGGGTACTGATAAAATCTATGTGTATGACTTCAATCCAGACAATCCCTCACCCCTAAGTCTAGCTGGAGAATTCCCCGTCACTCCGGGAGACGGGCCTCGTCATTTGGCTTTTTCGGCAGACGGGAAAGAAGTCCTGGTAGTAGAAGAAATGAGTGCGGTCTTGGATGTATTTAGGTATGAAAATGGAGTCCTCAATGCCAAGCAGCGACTAAGCCTCCTCGATGAAGGGTTTGATGGTACAGTGGGTGCTGCAGAAATACGCATTTCTCCTGACGGAAAGCATATCTATATATCCAACAGAGGCGAAGCAAACACGCTTTCCGTTTTTGCCAAGAAACCAAATGGAGAATACGTTCGCGTACAAAACATCCCTTCCGGAGGAATTATGCCGAGAAACTTCAACCTAACTGATGATGGGAAATACCTACTATCTGCTCACCAAGCCAGTAATGACATCGTGATTTTCGAAAGGGATTCTATCTCAGGAACTCTCAGCCTCACTCCTTGGAAAGCTACGGTTCACAAGCCCGTATACCTGCACCGATTGCCAGATTAATCGGGATTCTCCCAAGGTACACTAGGGTTGTAGTGTATTTTTCCGGAATGTACTTCCAACGGAGACTCCAGGTTGTTATGGTAAAGTTTTCCAGTGCCCAAGCCCTGAGGAATGCTAGGATGTAGGGAAGATGCCAATTGGGAAATGGCATTCAATCCGATATTGCTTTCCAAGGCAGAAGTCATCCACCAGCCAATTCCTCTTTCTTCAGCCAGACGGATCCACTCTTTGGTCTCTAAAATTCCTCCTACCAGGGTTGGTTTCAAAATAATATGCTGTGGCTGGATTGTATCCAACAGCTGTTCTTTTTCCTGCACACCAATCAATTCCTCATCCAAGGCTATCGGCAAAGGTGTAGCCTGACAAAGATCTTTCATAGCATTCCACTGACCGGCAGGAATGGGTTGCTCAATGCTGTGAAGTGATAATTCAGACAATCGTCGGAGCTTTTCCAACGCATTGGCAGAAGAAAAAGCCCCATTAGCATCTACCCGGAGCACCATTTCCTCTGGAGAAAATCTTTCTCTGATATACTTCAAAAGCCCGATTTCCTGCTCAAAATCAATCGCTCCGATTTTCATTTTGATGCAGTCAAAGCCTTCTGCCAGCTTTTGGTCTATTTGCTTCAGCATAAACTCCCGATCTCCCATCCAGATCAGTCCATTAATTGGAATCGGAAGTTGGTGATCAAAGAAATCATTGTTTAAAATCTTCTTAATTCCTCCATTCATCAAATCCAGTAGCGCAGTTTCCAAACCAAATCGAATGGAAGGCAAAGAAAATGGAACCAGGAATCGAACTTTTTCAAGAATTTCCTCTTCATTTAAAGGCCATTCCTGCCTTCCCGCCCACAGCAGAATCTCACTCAGCTTTGTTTCAAAGTCTGGCCCAAAATCAGGGCTTAATCCCACCAAGGGAGCAGCCTCTCCCCAACCTTCGATTTCGGGTCGGTCAGACAGCCTGGCTTTGATCCAAAACACCTCGCGGGTTTTCAACACTCCCCGGGAAGTCCCGGCATCAAACCTGAAAATCAGGTTTCTTTTAGTATAAGAAAATTTAATGGTAGAGCTTGTGTGCATTTCTGAGTAACCGGAATTGGAATAAAAGGGTTGTCTATATTTGCAGCCGAATCAGCCTATCGCATGGAAATTCCAAAGATTGACCTAAAAGACTTCGAATATACACTACCCGAAGAGCGAATCGCCAAGTTTCCCTTGGAAAAGCGGGATTCCTCCCAACTCCTCCATTACAAAGAGGGAGAAATCCAGCATCATCACTTCTATGACCTCCCTAATCTTTTGCCAAGTGACACGCTATTGGTGTACAACAATACCAAGGTGATTCCAGCGAGACTGATATTTCAGCGAGAAACTGGGGCAAGAATAGAAGTTTTTCTGCTTCAGCCTGTAGCTCCAACCACAGTTATACCCGAAATCATGCTGGCCAAGCATCCGGTTACTTGGGAAACCATGATCGGTAATGCCAAAAAATGGAAAAACGGCGAGGTGCTTCAGGGGAGAATTGAAGTGAAAGGAAAAGAAGTAGTCCTTTCCGCCAAAATAGTGGATAGGGAAAAGAAACAGGTAGAATTTTCCTGGGGAGATACCGACGTCGCGTTCGTGGATTTGGTGGAAGCCAGTGGCGAAGTACCCTTGCCTCCTTACCTCAACCGAAAGCCTGTAGAAGAGGACAAATCCCGGTATCAAACTGTCTATTCCAAAAAGGAAGGGGCGGTAGCTGCTCCCACCGCCGGCCTACACTTTACAGAAGAGGTATTCGAAAACCTTCGAAAAAAAGGAATTCAGGAATCGGAAGTCACGCTCCATGTGAGTGCGGGTACCTTTCAGCCGATCAAGGTGAAAAATATCCTCGAGCATCCTATGCACAGCGAGCAGATGGAAATCAAACGGGAGGCAGTGGAAAAACTACTTGCCCATGCTGGGAAAATCGTGGCTGTTGGCACCACTTCCGTGCGCACACTTGAAAGTTTATTTTGGTACGGAGTAAAATTGATTGAGGAAAAAGGAAGTGATTTTCAAATCGAAAAGTTATTTCCTTATGATTCAAGACCGGTTATCCCTTCCAGGAAGGAGGCTTTGGAAGCCATTCTCTTAGAGATGAACAAAAAATCAACCGATACGATCATGGGAACCACGGAAATATTCCTATTCCCAGGGTATAAATTCCAGTTGGTGGATGGCTTAATCACCAATTTTCATCAGCCCGGCTCTACCTTGATTCTATTGATTTCAGCGATTTTGGGCGGTGAATGGAAAAAAGTCTATCAAGAAGCTTTGGCTAAAGATTACAGGTTCCTCAGCTATGGAGACAGTAGTCTACTTTGGATTTAATCTCCCAAATTACCCACTTTCTGAATTCCGGAGATCAATTGGTGATAGTAGGTTCGACCGACTGGAACTAGATCGTTTCCAACCTTCACTTCTTTGGGATTGATGGACTGAATTTCGGAAATCTGAACGATGTAGCTTTTGTGTATCCGGATGAATTGATCCTGTGGCAAAACTGTCTCAAATTCCTTTAAAATATTTCTTACAGAAAACACTGTTTTTTTGGTGATAAGAGTGGTGTAATTTCCGTCACCCTTTAGCCAAAGAATATCTTCAAACTTCACTTTGACAAGATTTCCTTCATGTCTTACAAAGACGGCATCCTTCACCAATAATTTAGATTCAAGGTTGTGAAGTTTCTTTTCACCATTACCATTACCATTCCTCTTTATACCTTCTAACAGTTCTTTCATACCCAGGAATATTTTGTTAATCCAACTTGGAGGGAGGCGATATTGTTTACAATTCACTTCCTAAAAAGAATATTATTTTCAAAGCCTTTGATGTAAGGTAAACTTTGTGGTTTTTCGGAGTGTATTTGCTTAATATGACCGCACGACTTTTCTTTTTCGCTTTACTCCTACTTATACTTTCCTGCAAGGAGGATGAAAAACCGAACGAAAATACAGCTCGGGTCTCCATCACAGGTTTAGAATTGATTTCGGCTGAGGTACCGGACGCAAGAATACTTGCCTCCACTACCTGGATCCATCCTTATCCGACCGAATTAAGACTTGTTTTCAAAGAGAGCCAAACCGGGAAGTCCTTCGATCTCAGCATCAATCCAAATGATTTTAATACCCCGTTTCAAATCGATTTACCCTTTGGCAACTATACTTATGAAGGTAAAAGTGTAGTTTCCGGCACCAGTTTGGCAGTTCTTCCGATCACGGTAAAAGGAAATATCCAACTTTCCACCTCAAGTACGAATCTGCTTTTACAAGGATATTCTGACTTTGGTTTGGTGACAATTTCGAAAAGAAATCTAAGCTCAAGTCCCATTTTGAGAGGAACACAACCTTCTCCCCTTTTTGAAAAATCAGGGTTCTATTACGCCTACTTGAAAGGGAGTGGACTAGCAAAAGTCGATTTGAGTTTCAGCTCTGGAAAAAAGCTACGTTTACCGGTTAATCATCTGGCTTTCAACCACAATCAAGTTCAATTCCGAACCTTAGGAGATTCTGACCCGGATATTTTTCTTCCCAAGGATTTTCCTTTAGAGCAGAGAAATTTCATACTTTCCCCTCAGGGCTACCCCACCGAATTGGTGGCTTATTCCAGAGTTGACCTTCCTTCAAGCCAACGCGAAACATCAGGTTTGGCCTGGATTCAGGGTAGACTTTTTTCAATCAATGACGGAGGCAATGCCCCAGAAATCTATGAACTGAATCCACAAAACGGGACTTTGATTCGTACGATCCGGGTGGAAGGTGTGAGCAATGTGGATTGGGAAGATCTGGCCACCAGCCCAACACACTTATTCATCGGTGATTTTGGAAACAATAATGGCAACAGGACGGATCTCAGAGTATTAAAAATCCCCGTCAACTTATTACTAAACCAAACCTCCGTTTCTCCTGAAATCATTGAATTCACTTTTTCGGATCAAGTTCAATTCAGTAACTCTCCCAATTCCCACAATTTTGACTGCGAGGCAATGGCCTATGGAAACGGTAAAATTCAGCTCTTTTCCAAAAATTGGCAGGATTCACGTACGAAGCACTATACCCTTTCTGAAAATCCCGGAAAACAAGTGGCCACCTTAATTGGAGATTTTGATGTAGAAGGGTTGGTCACCGGTGCAGATATCAGCTTGGATGGAAAAAGTCTTGTTTTGCTGGGTTACGAGAACAACGGTATTTTTTCGCGCTCGTTCGTTTGGACTTTCACTTCCTTCAACGGATCGAATCTTCAAAGTGGAGAAGCTTTTCGATTTTTCATCGGAAGTCCCGCCAACCTTGGGCAAACGGAAGGCATTGTCTTCATGAAAAGCCCGGAAACAAAAATTTCGGGAGAAGCCATCAGCCTAGGTGGCACAAGCATTCCCCCGAAATTAGTTGAATTGGATCTAAACGGGATCTTTACCCCTTGATTAGCCTTTTCTCATGGCTTTGTAAGT
The DNA here is from genome assembly GCF_014324365.1 of Algoriphagus sp. AK58. Taxonomy (GTDB): domain Bacteria; phylum Bacteroidota; class Bacteroidia; order Cytophagales; family Cyclobacteriaceae; genus Algoriphagus. Next base: position 90,823 of record NZ_QEIG01000010.1, on the reverse strand, counting down.
ATTGATCAGCCCATTGGTCGAGCTGTCGTGGGATTCGATTTCTTCCTCTCCGGCGAGTTCGGGAAGGATGCCATTAGCCAGCACTTTTCCCAGTTCTACCCCCCACTGGTCGAAACTGAAAATATTCCAAACCACGCCCTGCACAAAAATCTTGTGCTCATACATGGCAATCAGTTGTCCTAAGGTATAAGGAGTGATTTTCTTCACCAATATGGAGTTGGTTGGGCGGTTTCCTTCAAATACCCGATGCGGAGCGATTTTTTCAATTTCTTCGTCTGACTTTCCTGATTTTCTCATCTCAGCTTTTACCTCCTCCAAGGACTTACCCTTCATGAGCGCTTCTGTCTGAGCAAAGAAATTGGAAAGTAACTTCTGATGGTGATCCCCGATGGGATTGTGAGAAATGGCCGGAGCAATAAAGTCACATGGGATCAAGTGCGTACCCTGGTGGATCAATTGGTAAAAGGCATGCTGTCCGTTTGTTCCCGGTTCGCCCCAGATGATTGGTCCTGTAGTATAGGTAACCGTCTCCCCGTTTCGGGTTACATATTTACCGTTGCTTTCCATATTTCCTTGCTGGAAATAGGCTGCAAACCGATGCAGGTACTGGTCGTAAGGCAAAATAGCCTCCGAAGTCGCACCAAGAAAATTGGTATTCCAAATCCCGATCATAGCCAAGATCATGGGAATATTCCGATCAAAAGAGGTATGACGAAAATGCTCATCCATGGAATACGCACCGGAAAGAAGCTTTTCAAAATTGTCAAACCCAATGACGCAGGCAATAGGAAGGCCGATAGCGGACCACAGTGAATATCTTCCTCCTACCCAATCCCAAAAGGCAAACATGTTGGCTGTATCAATTCCGAAGGCCGAAACAGCCTTGGCATTGGTGGAGAGAGCCACGAAATGTTTGGCCACCGCGGATTCATCCTTTGCTTTTTCCAAGAACCAAGATCTAGCCGTATGGGCATTGGTCATGGTTTCTTGAGTGGTGAAGGTTTTGGAAGCAATAAAGAAAAGCGTTGTCTCAGGATCAAGCTTTTTTAAAGTTTCGGCGATGTGGGTCCCGTCTACATTGGAAACAAAGAATATCTCCAAGTTGGGATTTTGGTAAGGCTTCAGTGCTTCGGTCACCATTACAGGGCCGAGATCCGAACCTCCTATCCCAATATTGACCAGAGATTTGATGGGCTTTCCGGTGTATCCGAGCCAGGTTCCCCCATGGATTTGATTGGCAAAGGCCTTCATTTGGGCTAGGACAGCATTGACATCCGGCATCACATCTTTACCGTCGACATATACCGGGTGACTCTTTCTGTTTCTAAGAGCGGTATGAAGGACAGCCCTGTTTTCTGTTTGGTTGATCGCTCCTCCTGAAAACATTTCCTCCATGGCCTCATGAACACCGGTTTCCCTTGCCAGATCCATCAGTGCTGCCAGGATTCCGTCTGAAATCCGGTTTTTGGAGTAGTCTACCAATATATCTTCAAAGCGGATGCTGAACTGTTCGAATCGGCCGGGATAGTTGAAATGGGAGGCAATCGTGTGATTTTTATGCTTTTCCCGCAATTCCAAAAGTCTGGCCCAAGCGGGTGTTTGGGTCGGGTTAATTGTATTCATGTGAAATAGGTAAGGTTTGGGCAAAATTAAGATTTATCCCGGGCTTTGATACTTCAAATGCAGGAATTGAATAGAGTATTGAGTGGATCCATTGAAAACCTATACTAAATAATTCTTGCAATACTCTTCCCTGTCCGCTATATTACAAATCAATTAGTTGATTTACCTTGATTCGAGTTTGTTTTTATCTTCTTCTAGTTTTTACCATTGGGAGTGGTTCATTTACCTCATCAGGGCAGTCTGTCCAACCAATACCTCTCAATCAGCATAATTTTGAAATCCCGGAAGAGGACTCCGTAAATAAGGTATTTTACAAATTGGTTTCTTTCACAGCGGATTCGACAAAAATTGAGCGGATTTTCAATTTGGACAATCAGGTGATCCAAATTATACGAACTTCCCCTAAGGAAGGTGACTATCAGGAACAGACCTTGGAAAAGTTTGATAGCAATGGTCAATTGAAGTCTAAAACCACCGCCAACCTGGCGAATAGCAAGTTAATCAAGAGTTATTTCAAAAATGGGGAACAAGTGGCTCAGGTGATGTATCGGGGAGAACACAAATACACGATCTTTCGAACCGGATATGAAAGCCCAAGACAAACTCTGGAAAATGATTTTGAACCAAGGCCTAATGAAAAAAAGAACGACTTCGACTTCTTTCTGGGAGAGCGTACCAAATTTTCGAGTAATGAATGGCCAAGCATTCCCCACCATGGGGTCATTGGAGTGCTTGTGGACGAAGCAGGAACGGTAAAGGAGGTGGTTTGGACAAACCCACCAGAAGCAGAAAAGTGGGTGGCAGATAAATTTCTGAAAGCGATCCGAGCTTGGAAAAAGGGATTTCTTCCGGCGATGGACGAGTTTGGAAATCCGGTAGAGGAATGGGCCTATTTTCATTTTAGAGCAGGAGGAAGGCTAGAAAATGCACAAATGATCCTCAAGCTCAATATACCCTAATCCTCGAACCTTTTAAAAATCAGCTTTATGAACTTCAAAACGATTTTTATCCTGTTTTTTCTCATTTTTCAAGGGAAGGAAAATATCCTGGAAGCCCAGCAACAGGTAATCCGACTCAACCGACATTATTATGAAATCGCTCCGGAAGATTCGGTCAATCACACCTTCAACAAATTGATCTCCTATACCACTGACTCAACAAAAATCCAGCGAATCTTCACTCTGAACAATAAAATCAACCGAATTATCCGTACAGCAAAACCCAAAGTGGATTTTCAGGAACAAATCACCGAACAATACAATCCAGCGGGGAATATTCAGTGGAAGAAAACCCTGAATCTGGTAAACGGGAAATTTCTGACCACTTACTTTTTTGATCAACAGCAGGTCGGTCAGGTGCTTTTTGAAGGTGGAAACAATTACTTCATCTTAAAGTCCGGAGAGGAAGAACCCACCCTGACTTACGTAAACGAATTTGAGCCTCAACTCCTAAACAACAAGGAAGACTGGCTAAACTATGTGATGAATCACTTTAATTTCAAACCTTCCGAATTACCCAAAGAGCGACAAACGATCATTGCAGCCCTATTTGTAGATGATCAGGGAAAAGTCTCACAAGTCGATTGGGCTAATCCATTGGAAGCAGATAAAAAATATGCTGACCGATTTCTGGAATTGGTTAAAAATTGGAATTGGCAGTTCCTTCCGGCAGAGGATGCTTTTGGAAATACGGAAGGGAAATGGATCACGATCCCGTTCAACATAGGAAACTAAACTAATTTAAACTTACCCACCATGAAAAATCTCTTTATCCTGATTTCTATCTTGTTTTTTGCTTTTGGCGCTCAAGCCCAAAAAACCACTCCACTTAACCGGCACTTTTATGAAATCTCAAAAAAAGATTTGGACAATAAGGTTTATACCATGACTGAATCAAAGACTCCCTCGGGAGACCTGTTTTATCTGATATTTGATGACCAAAACAGACGGATCCGACAAATCAAAGTCAGCTACAATGCTGAGGAAAAATTTAATCAGGAAGTCACCGATACCTACGATACGCTGGGCAATCTGATCAGTCAAACGCTTCTCAACTTGGACAATAAAAAATCCCTGACCCTATATTTTGACCAAGGCGTCAAAAAAGGCCAAGTCATCAAGCATGATTACAAACACTTTGAGATTTGGAGAGCGAATAAGGAAGAAACTTACGAGCTCCACTATGATGACTTTATGCCCGGATATGAATTGGAGGCTTGGGTTGATTTTTTAGCAAAAAACCTAACCTACCCCCTCGCACCGAGAAGAGCCGGAATTTCTGGAACTGTTTTCCTGGCCCTGTTGATTTCGGAGACTGGGGAGCTTTTGGAATATGAGGTAGCCAATGAAGCCACGATGGACAAAAATCTAGTCAAAGAAGGACTGAGAATGGTCGAGAAGTTTAAGGGCTCCTACATACCAGCTTTAGATCATCAAGGTCGGCCTGTGAAGGCTTGGCTTTATTTGCCCATCCGTTTTAGTCTTGGATGACCCCTCTGCCAAATCAAAAAAGCCAAAGCTGAAAAATTCAACTTTGGCTTTTTTGATGGTGAGGTTTGGGATTAATTTCCGCCTGCCTTTTCTTCCGCTTTCGCTTTTCGCTTGAAGCCCTTATTGAAAGGCCAGGTATACTCCAGTGCCTCCATGCCTTTATTCAGATTGTAAGTTGCCGAATCGGTATTTTCCAAGGTGCTTTTCAGCGATTTGGCAAATTCCGGATCATTCAAAAGCATTCCCAAAGAATTATCTGATGAATTGAGTTTATCCGTAATGGTCTGGAGCTCCTTGGTCAAAGTCTCCGTATTGGCACTGGTTGATTTGAGGTTTTCCATAGTTGCTTTCAAATCCGGAACGATGGTCTGATCGGTGACCAGATCGTTAAGCATATTCCCCTTCTGATTCAGTTTGGCAGTGAAGGTATTCAGGTCAGCAATCATTTTGTTGCTGTTGGTCGAGGCTCTTTCCAGGTTTGCCAGAATAGACCTGAAGTTCTTAGCCAAGGTAGAATCCGTCATTACGGCTCCCACGATGCCTTCACCGGCCGCGAGTTTGCCTGTGAGTAGTTTTAGATCGTTGGTGATATCTACCAGGTTTTGATTGTTTTCCTGTAGAGTTTCCATCATTTTGTCCGTGTCCAAAGGCATGACTGCTTCCAGTCTGTCCCCCTCCTCAACCGGTGGATAATCCGTACTGCCACCATAGATCACGATAATTTTGTTACCGATCAATCCGTCTGAACTGATCGTAGCTTTTGAGTTTTTCCGGATAAATTCAGAGACAGATTTTTCCACGTTCATTTCCACTTCAACTTGAGAGTCTCCATAGAAATTGATTTTGCGAACAGTTCCGATTTTCACACCGGAAAACCAGATGTTATTACCCGTTTGCAAACCTCCGATATCATCAAATACTGCTTTAAGATGAACTGCTTTTACAAATTTTTTCTGTTGCCCGCCTAGGGTCAGAATGCCTGTAACCAAAATCGCTATCCCTAAGAAGACAAAAATGCCTACTAAGACAGATCGTTTATTTTCTCCTCTCATGAGTTGATAAAATTATAATCGTAAAATGACTTGATTCGCTCGTCGACCGCATGAGGGAACACTTCCTCAAACGTTCCCATTGCTTTAAATTTTCCGTCCAAAAGAACGGCCATTCGGTCACCTGTTTGCTTGGCACAGGCCAAGTCATGGGTAATCACAATGGATGTTGTCTTGTACCTATCTCTGACTTCATGGATAAGATTATTAATATCAACACAGGTAATGGGATCCAATCCTGCAGTGGGTTCATCATAAAGCATGATTTCAGGATTAAGAATCAGCGTTCTCGCAACCCCGATCCGTTTCTTTTGACCTCCAGACAATTCTGAGGGCATCTGATTAATAGTCTGCGGAAGTCCAACGGCATCTAGCAATTCCTCAATTCGCATGGTAACCTCTTTTTTGGTGAGGTTTTTCACATTTCTGACCAAAGGAAATTCCATATTTTCCCTGACCGTCATCGAGTCATAAAGTGCAGAATTCTGAAAGGAGAATCCTATTTTGAGTCTGAGAGCATTAAGGTCTTTGGTTGAAAGTGAGGATACTTCCTTTCCCAAAACTTGCATACTGCCACTGTCTTGTTTCAATAGCCCAACCATGATTTTGATCAATACGGACTTTCCTGTGCCTGAACGGCCCAAGACCACCAGATTCTCTTCCCTGTGAAGATCAAGATCCACGCCTTGCAATACATCCAAATCTCCAAAAGATTTGTAAAGATTTCTGATGACAACTACTTTTTCCCGATTATCCATAGCTTACATCCCCCTGATTGCATTGACGATCTGAAGAGCCAACAGCTCCTCGATAAAGATCAAAAACATGGAAATTACAACGGCGGAGTTGGCCGCACGTCCTACACCCTCGGTTCCTTTGGATGAATGGTAACCCTTATAACAGCCCACAATCCCGATTGTGAATCCGAAAACAAGGGACTTGATCACAGATGAAAATACATCCAAAAACGTAATGGCATCAAAAACCTGAACGAAGAAAGTGGAAAGACTGACCAATTCCTTACTGTTGACATTGATGAAAGAACCTACCAAGGCAACAAAATCAGTATACATGACCAAAATCGGAATCATGAAAGTGGTCGCTAAAACCCGAGTAACCACCAGAAACTTAAACGGATTGGTAGCAGAGACTTCCATGGCATCGATTTGCTCGGTTACCTTCATGGATCCGATTTCCGCACCAATGCTTGAGCCAACTTTGCCGGCAGCTATCAAAGCAGTCACCAAAGGTCCCATCGCACGTACAATAGCGATAGCAATTAATGCAGGTAACCAGGAAGTCGCACCAAACTCGGATAAAGAAGGACGAGATTGATTGGTAAAAACAATCCCTACTATAAAACCAGTCAATGAAATAAGAGGCAAGGATTCCACCCCAATTCGATAACATTGGTGAATAACCTCTTTGAATTCGTAGGGGGGCAGAAACACTTCCTGGAAAAAGCGTCGAACAAAGTTCCAGGCGTCTGCCAGTCCCGTAAAAAACTTATCAATTTTTTTCGAAATAAGGGGCTTTCTATCGTCTGCTTCTCCAGCCATAATTTAAATCAGATGTTCGAAAATAAGGATTTTTCTCGAATGGGTTTGGGAAAATGACTCAAGGTGAAAGGATTTGAAGAAGATCGGTTTCTGAAAGGGGTTTCTCAAAAAAACCAGAAATTCTTGGATCCCCTTCTGCTCTGATTCGATCCGATGCCATTATCGATCCGGTCACTATGTAAAGCTTTCCCTTGAAACCAATATTTTCAAGTTCTTGGACAAAATCCCAACCATCCATCATGTCTAGATTCAGGTCAGTGATGATGATATCTACCGGATTACTTTTCAAGCTATCAATGACACTTTCTGCAGATTCAAAAAAATGAATTTGCACGTCAACAAATAAGAGTTGAATTTTTTTCCGAATGAGCAGGTGTTGGATTTTGTCGTCATCCACTACGATAATTTGCTTTTGCGAAAAGTTACTCATTGGTAAAAATCGGTTTTCACCTCAGGTAAAGATTAGATATGGAATTGCCCAAAATAACGAAAGAAAAATGAAAGCCGGATTTTGTTTGACTAAAATTAGGAAAATGAAAATTCCATTCTCCTGAACCATTTTCCAAGAGAAAAAAGAAAATTAGTCTTATCTAATTTTTTTAGACAATACAAATTAAGGTATACTGAAATCATATTTAAAATATTATTTATCAATAGATTATTATCATTAAATAAAAGTATCACTTTCAAAAAAAACACCATAAAAAAAGCATCTAGCCGCTCCCTATTCCCCTTCATAATTCAAGCAAAGAAGGACTCGAATCAGGTTCATTTTGTTGATAGATTAAACCTATCATGGAAAGATCTGCATTCAATCCTGCGATTTTTAAAATGAAAAATTTTGAAAAAGACTTCTCAAAAATTACCGCAATGAGGTGAAACTCCTTTTGTCCTTTCTTTTTGATTGGAAATCAAATGGGTTTTTTAAAGCAATCAAAGACCTTAATTTTCCTTGACAAATGAGTGATACAATTACAAAAATCTTTCTTGCATCAATTTATCAATCCTTCATTTTCCCAGCTGAAAAATGATCTATCCATCGGCTTCAGATTACTTCATCAAATCTGAAAGGGATATGCTACCTTTAGGAAAACCCTACCCTTCTATGAAAAAGATCTTATTATTCCTTGGTCTGATTTTTACGGCTTCTTGGGCAGCCCAAGCCCAAAGCCAATACGACGAAGCCCTAGCCAAAAAATTAGGAGCAGATAATATCGGAATGAAAAAATACGTCATGGCTTTCCTCCTTAGAGGTGACCGAGTGGCAGAATATACCCCAGAACAACGGCAGGAAATCCAAGCCGGTCACATGGCTAACATTGGAAAAATGGCAGAGATGGGAAAACTGGTATTGGCCGGACCTTTCTTCGGAAATGATGACCTCCGCGGCATTTACATTTTCGATGTGCAAAGCATTGACGAAGCCAAAGCCCTCACCGAAACTGACCCAGCCATTCAAGCCGGTGTACTAAAAATGGACCTGAAAGAGTGGTATGGTTCTGCCGCGCTCATGATGGTAAATGAGATTCATGGGAAGATCGCTAAAGGAAGTGTTCAGTGATCAGTCTTCAGTCGCAGTCTGTCTGAACACTGGAAGCTGACCACTGGTAACTGACTCACCTCCCACAGATCTCCTTGTACGCACAGAAGGTGCACTTTTTTTCGTCCTCCGTCTGGTCAAAAGGAACCTCTGGGTTGAAGATCTCAGCCAATAATCCGCTTAATCCGCTTTCAAACTCGGCGGCAAAATCCCGGTAATCAGAATTTTCCTCCTTGTCCATGACCAAAAATGGACTGAACTGTGGATTGTAGATCTCCTTGATATTGAAAATTCCCGGTTTCAAAGGAAGCTGATTAGCTCGGTGCTCGTATTGATAGAAGTAAGCATAGAGCAAGGTTTGCATGGCCGCCTTGTTTCGCTTGTCATCTTCCCGATCAAAAAGTGAAGCAATCGAACTCACCTTTTTATTGTCCTTCCCGGTTTTGTAGTCCAGCAATCGCACGACGCCGTCTTTGATGTCCATGCGGTCAATTACGCCTTTCAGCGCGATTTCTACCTTGCCCTGAGCAGTTTCCACGGGAATTCCAGCCTGGTATTCTTTCTCCAAACCAATCACCCGGAAAGGGCCATTCTTCTGATCGTAACTCAGGATTTCTTTCACATACTTGATAAAAACCTCCCGGGCGATCACCAACTGCCCGCTTATCTCAAACTCCTCTCCTGCTTCCTTTTTGTAAAACTTGCGAATGGCCTTATCTACTGCTTCGGGCACCTGAGGTAGCAAGCGATCAATGGTATGAGAATCGATATCCCGATGGGACTTGCCCTCTTCTACTTCATAAAGAAATTCCAAGGCACTGTGCAAAAGCGTCCCAAACGTCATCGGATCGATCTCCGATACCACTTCCTCCTTTTCCTTCAAACCCGCCACATAGCGGAAATAGAATCTTAAACGACAATCCAAATACATGGAAAGCGCGGAAGCGGAAAAGCTTTTGGCATACGAATCTCCCTCCTTTTTCACATAGCTGGCAAGCCGCTGCAAAATCTCTGGCGACTTTTTCAGGGTGATCTCCTTACCGGGAGTCAATTGCACGGGAATCATCACGGTCTCAGGTTTGGCGACATGAAGCTCTGCCTGCATCTGCTGCACAAATCGGCTTACCTCGTTCGCTTTTCCCTGATCAGCTGCTGTCGTGTAAATCAGGTGAACCTCTTCAGCCCGATGCAAGAGACGGTAAAAGGTATAGGCATAAATCGCGTCATTCTGCTCCTGAACCGGCAAACCAAAAGCACGGCGAAGGTTAAACGGAATCATGGAATTGATGCCTCCTCCTGGAGGAAAGCTGCCCTCATTCACATCACAAATGATCACACGGCGGAAGTCCAAGTTTCTCGATTCCAACACACCCATGATCTGCAAGCCTTGCAAGGGCTCCCCCTCGAATGGCAATTTCAACTCCCTGAAAATCTGCCGAAACAACTTCAGCACAAAGTCCATCTTCAATCCCTTGTCCTGATTAGTTCGGAAAACTTCCTTCAATCGATTCAGCTGTTTGAAAGCTTGATACAAATAGCTGCGCTGAATGACATCTTCTTTCAGTTCCTGCGCGAGGTATTGGATGATTTCTCCCAAATAATCAAAAAGATCCTGTGGCTCGACCTTTCGGAAGACCAGTTGAAACAGGGTGCCTTCTTTAGCTAAAGCTTCTACTGGCACATCCAAGAGATTATCCAGCTTGATCTTTTCTGAGATTTCCTTGGCAAATTCCGAATCCGAGGCTTTCAGGTAAGAAAATGAAAGCAAGTCAATCACCGGTTTGTGGTAAAAGAACACCTTGCTATTTTTCCACTTCGCATAACGCTGCAAGTCCAAAACTGCATCCAAAAAGGCATAGATTGGCGCATTTCGGATGGGGTAACCCATGGTCACGTTGAGTTTGGAAATCGTCTCAGGAAGCGTATGAAGTACCGGAAAAAGCAATTGCTCATCGGGTAGGATAATCACTGTTTCTTCCAAGGCTTCCTCTTTCCCAACTTTTTCCAAAAGCTTCCCGACCAAGTTGGCTTGATTGGTTTTCAGCGGAATGGCATGCGTATGGATTACTGCGGCTTTTTGACTGATTTCAGCAGGGATTTCCTCCGGGAAAGTCTTTCCCAACACGGGATCTTTTTGGTAATCTCTGAAAAACAAACCTGCTTCCTGAAGTCGATCATCCAAGTAATAGGCATCCACATCCCAGAAAACTGCTGCGCCAAACTCCTTCACAAAATGCTTGATCAGCTTTTCCTCGGTCAGGGTAAAGGCATTAAAACCCACAAATACCACGTGCTTCTCAGGCTTTGTGATAAGGTCTGTATTTTCTGCCACCTGTCTGTACAATTGACCGGAATAGGCTAAACCCGCAGTTCGAAGCCTAGCCTGAAATCCCTCATAGAGCTGGGCCAAAATCTGCCAAAATCTCAGGAATCGCTCTTGCTCGGATGCATTCTGCCGCTCAAAAGCCTTCCAAAACTGTGAAATCAACTCTTTTTGCTCCTCAGAGAGGTAACTTAAATCAGATTCAAATTCTTTGATTTCGGCCAGATTGGTATAAACGGTCTTCGCAGGAGCCAAAAACTGATCGAGGTCGTTGAAGTCTTTCAGGATCAATTCACCCCAGAAATAAAAGCGATCAAAGTCCTCCGGCTCGGTTTGAATCTGACGGTACAGCTCATACAATTCAAAGATCAAAGTCAGCTCATCCGCAGGTGTGTTCCCCGCCAATCGGTAAAACAGTTGCTCGATCGTGATCACCTCCGGCATCCAAACCGGCTCATCGATCAACTCTCCCATGTATCGGGTGAAAAACAAACCCGCACGTCGATTGGGAAGGACGATAGTGATTTCCTTCAGGTCTCGACCTGATTCCAGGATCTTTTGGGCCGTTTCTTTCAAAAATGGGTTCATACTTCCAAAATTTCAGTGGGTTCGAGATAGCACAGATAGCCTTTGACCGGGAGTTGACTCAGTTTGGCAACCAAGCCCATGTATTCTTTCACTTGCTGGAGGTGGGTTTCCCGCTTTTCTCCGGTTTTAAAATCGATGACCAAGGCTTGATCTTTTCCGATCAGGATTCGGTCAGGACGCTTTTGCGCTCCTCCGGGAAGCAAAATTCCCTGTTCGGAAAGCGACTGGTAGGCAGGACCAAACCAATCCTGAATCTGATCCAAGGCAAACAGCATTTCCAATTGCACTTTGACTTCCTCAGCCGTGGCCTCATCCCACCGCCCTTCGAAAGTAAACTCACGAAGCAATCGCAAGGCGTCCTCCAAGCTTTGGGAATCAGCCAAAAGCTCATGAATAATCACACCCAGCTTTCTCTGATTTCTGGCCTGCAGACCGTCCTCGGAAAAGTCCCAGGCATAATTCCGAGTTTTGAGCTTTTCCTTCCAGTCCAAAATCTCCCATCGCAAACCCAAAGGTGGTTTCGGCTTTTGATCTTTCGGAGGAATTTTTCTCCCCCACTCTCCCCAATCAAAGGTCATCATTTCAGAATTCCAACCCTGATCAGATGGATCAGGGATATGAAAACCAGTGGAAAAGAGCGTGTAAAGTACATTTCCGGTTTGGTTGAGCTTAACCCCTTCTTTACTTCTCGTAAAATCCGAAAAGCCCCAAATCACTTCTTCCGCACGGGTAAATGCCACATAAAGCATATTAAGCGAGTCGAGGTAAGCAAGTCGAACTTCATCCTCATAGTATTCGGAGAAATGGGAGTTTTTGAGTACGCTTTGATGCGTGAGTGGAACAACGGTTTCCAGATTTCCCAACTGATACGGCGCCCAGATCACGGGAGCTTGCTGTCCGCTTGATACAATTCTCCAGTCCAAAAACGGCATAATCACCACTTTGTACTGCAAGCCCTTAGACTTGTGAATCGTCAGGATCCGCATCGCATCGTGGTCCTCTGGGATTTTCACCGTTCGCTTGCCCTTATTGAGCTCCCACCAATCAAGGAATCCCATCAGATCGGCTCGATTCTTTTTCACAAAATCAAACACCGCCTCCTTGAATCCGGAGACATACGCCAAGTCCTGCTGCTTTTCGGTCAAACCCAAAAAGGAAAGCCCCTCCTCCATCAACTCAACCAGAGGAAGCTGAAGTAGGCTGCTTTCTATGGAAAACAGTTGCTTTTCTTTTTCTCTTAAGGATTCGGGAAGACTATGATGGTAAAACAGCGAGTGGCTCAGTTCGATCTCATGAAGCAAAGCGTAATAGTGCCAAAGCGTCTTCAAGGCAACCTTGTCAGATGGATTATTCAAATAGGTCAAAAAGGCCAAGAGGCATTTGACCGCAATAGATTTGTCGATAAATAGGGATTCCTCTGAAAGCACATCAAAGCGATAACCCGAATCGGGATTTTCCCGATGGTAATTCATCAGATAATCGGCGATTTCAGCTCCCTGAGCATTTTTCCGCACCAAAAAAGCAATATCGCTTAATCCATAGCCCTGATCCTGAAGCTGCATCACCAAGCCGGGCAGTTTTGCCAAAACGGTTTCTTCCGATTCATCTTCCTCTGTTTCCTCATCCTCGGACGAACTTCTAGAGTTGCTTTTTTCGGTAAACTCCAGGTGAATTTTTCCCTGAAACTCGAGATCCTTTTTCTTCTGAGGCACCTTCTGAGCCACTTCTAAAAATGCATCATTGAGGAGATTTTGGGCATCGACTGCGAAATAGTCCTGCATGCCGGACTGCATCAAGGCAGGCAACTGCTCAAAAAGCGCATTATTGAACTCGATGATCCCCGGTAGGCTTCGGAAGTTGGTATCCAAGTTTTTCACATCGATCAAATCCTCCCGAATCTGCCGCTGCACTTCATTCAAAAGGAGTTCTAATTTTCCTCCTCGCCAGCGATAGATGGATTGCTTTACATCGCCCACGAGCAGGTTGGTATTTCCGGAGGCTAGGGAGTTTTCAAGCAAAGGTCGAAAGCTGGACCACTGAAAATCTGAAGTGTCCTGAAACTCATCGATCAGAAAGTGGCGGTATTGATTACCTATTTTTTCATAGATAAAAGGCGCCTCATTGCCTTCGGTGATTTGCTTGAGAAAGTCGTTGACATCCGAAATCAGCAAAATACTTTCTTCATCTTTCAGGTCCCGAAGCTCCAAAATCAAGTCTCGGAAGACCCCGAAAGCGTTCAGATTACGCTGCAAGGCTGAAAGCGTGTTCCAGTGAAGGACTTTTTCTGGCCATGAAAAAAGTATAGAACTCAAGCCTGCTTCAACTGCCGAAATAATGTTGGGTGCATTTTTCGCTCCCTTGGAAAACCAATTGTTGGAATCCGGCAAATCCCGAAGCATGACTTCCGTGAGTTCAGGAAAAGGGAATTTCGGGTCGCCCAATCGGGAAAATCGCAAAGCAAAACTTCTCGATCCTCCTTTAAAATCCGTCCACTCCAAGCCAAACTGAGCCCGAATCGACTCAGCTTTTGCATTCATTTCTTCTGCCTCAGCGATCAGTTTTCGACGCTCAACATGCAGTTGCTTTCGGAATTCTCCTAAAAAACCTTCCTGGGCCACACTTTCCTGAAAGAGTGATCGAAAGGCCTTAAATCGCTCCTGAAAAATCTCCCGGCCCAAACCTTTGATGCCGTTTCGGATATCCCAGGTTTTTCCCTCCTCGATCTGTTCCTCGGCATAGCCGATCAGCCATGCTCTCAAGTTTTTATCCTGAGCCACCTTCTCCACAATTCGATCCACCAATCGCTCCAAGACTGCATCGGTATCCAGCTCCAAGTCAAACTTGGCCTGCAGGTCCATTTCCCTCGCAAAGGATCGAATCACTTTCTGGAAAAAAGAGTCAATCGTACTGACCGAAAAATACCCATAACCATGAAGAATGCTCAAAAGCGTCTCTCGGGCCCTGCTTTGAAGTTGCTTTTCATCCAACTTTAGATGTTTCATCAACTCCTCATCCAAAAATTCCCCCTGCTTCACCCCATGACTCAGACGCTCAAGGACTTCCAAAATCCGCTCCTTCATTTCCGCTGTGGCCTTATTGGTGAAGGTCACAGCCAGAATCTGCTTAAAGCCTGACCTTGGATTTTGCAGGGCCAACTTGAGGTATTCCAAAGTAAGCGTGTAAGTCTTACCCGAGCCTGCTGAGGATTTGTAGATGATGAAAGGTTTCTGGTTCATGTGTCAAAAAGTAACAGGTCGAAGATAGGAAAGCAGGACCTTTTTCCTACAGCCAAAAAATCACTTTGACGATTATTGTCAGGAATCGACTGCGTAAAACCAATTGGAATTCCATGGCTTTTTGGCCATTTTCAAACTCCCGAAACCAATAAACCCATGAAGAAATACCTGATTCTAGTGCTGCTGCTGATTTTTTCGTTGCCCAATTTCGCCAAGGATGGCTACGAACTTTGGCTCGACTACCGACCGATCGAAAATTCAATTATGCGCTCGGAAGCAGATCGACTTTTCTCAGGCATCTTTTTTTTCGGGAAAAATCCCACCTACGAGGCCATCCAAAAAGAGCTTCAACTCGCTGCTCCCAAAATGACCGGAAAAGCGCCAGTTTTCTCCACCGAGCGACTGAACCAAACCCAGGTTTGGCTGGGAACGCGGGAGGAATTGGCTCAGGTTTTTGGGCTTCAGGATCAGGTGACCATCCGAAATCTGGGGGAAGATGGTTACTGGATGGGGCCGGTTATTTTTCAGGGAAAAACTTACTTCACGATCGTTGGGAATCGACCTGTAGGAGTCCTTTATGGAGTTTTTGACTGGCTCAAAAGCCTACAAAGCGGAAGTTTTGACTTGAATAAAGTAAAAATGGAAAGCCCGAAAATCCAGCTTCGCATGCTTAACCATTGGGATAATCTGGACCGAACGGTAGAGCGAGGCTATGCAGGTTTCTCGATTTGGGACTGGCACCGGCTGCCTGGATATATCGATCCGAGATATATCGACTATGCCCGCGCCAATGCGAGTATCGGCATCAATGCGGTCTCATTGACCAATGTAAACGCCAATGCAAGGATTTTGACCACGGACTTTATGAAAAAGGCCAAAGTGCTGGCCGATATCTTCCGACCCTACGGCATCAAAGTTTTTCTAACGGCCCGTTTCTCCGCTCCTATAGAAATCGGAGGACTCAAAACCGCCGATCCGCTCGATCCGGAGGTGATTGCTTTTTGGAAAAAGAAGACCAACGAAATGTATCAGCACATTCCCGACTTTGGGGGATACCTCGTCAAGGCAAATTCCGAAGGACAACCCGGGCCGCATGAATACCAGCGAACGCATGCAGAAGGTGCCAATATGCTTGCCGATGCTTTGGCCCTGCATGGCGGAGTGCTGATCTGGAGGGCTTTTGTCTATTCTCACGAAATCGACGAAGACAGGCACAAGCAAGCCAATCTAGAATTTGTGCCTTTGGATGGAAAATTTCGTGAGAATGTGATCATTCAGGTCAAAAATGGCGCGATTGATTTCCAGCCAAGAGAGCCTTTCCACCCACTTTTTGGGGCAGTGAAACAAACCAATCTGGGAGTTGAGTTTCAAATCACTCAAGAATACCTCGGTCAGGCTACCCAGCTTGTCTTCCTTTCTCCAATGTGGAAGGAAGTGCTGGAGAGTAAAACCTACCGCCCTAGCTCCGAAGCCACCGTTGCGGGAATTGTGGACGGTTCGGACTCCGGTCAAAAGCTCACCCTCATGGCCGGCGTGTCCAATATCGGCACGGACCGCAATTGGACCGGGCATCTCTTTGGCCAAGCCAACTGGTATGCTTTTGGGCGGTTGGCTTGGGATCCATACTTGAGTTCGGAGCAGATCGCTGAGGAATGGGCCAAGCTAACCTTTGGTCAAAATCCCGAAAATCTGGTCAAAATCAAGGAAATCATGCTCAATTCCCACGAAGCAGCTGTCAACTACATGACTCCGCTTGGCTTGCATCACATCATGGGATGGGATCATCACTACGGACCAGGACCTTGGGTGACTGGTGGAAGAGCGGATTGGACAGCGCTTTATTATCACCGTGCCGATAGTTTGGGAATTGGTTTTGACCGCACTGCCACAGGAAGCAAAGCTTTGGAACAATACGCGCCAGAGATCATCCAGGCTTGGTCTGACTCGGAACAGATTCCTGAGAAATACCTGCTTTGGTTTCATCATCTGCCTTGGGACTACACCATGAAATCCGGAAAAACACTTTGGGAGGAAATCGGGCTTCACTACGATCAAGGCGTAAAAAGTGCCAGAACTATGAAAGCTACTTGGGAAAGCCTCAATGGTGCGATCGATCCAGAGCAATTTTCCCATGTGAGTCAACTTCTTGGAATCCAAGTCCAAGAAGCCGAATGGTGGAGAAATGCCTGTCTGCTGTATTTTCAGTCTATTTCCAACAGACCATTTCCAAGCGAAATCGAACAGCCCGAGGGAGATTTGGAGTATTACAAAAGCCTGAGATTTCCCACCGCGCCTGGGATTCGGCCGAGGTGGTAAAAGAAAAAATCCTGCTTCCAGAGAAGCAGGATAAAAGAATCTGAGGTAGTGTATTTCAGCTGAAGGCTGTATGTCTATCGAATTTCCACCGTATTTCTGATTTTAGAATGATATCATTTCCAGTCATTTATACGTACATTAGGGCATTCATACGCATACGATGAAAAAGAAGCTCAACATCACCATCGAGGAAAAGCTGCTGGAAAAAATCAAAGCCTACGCCGAGTCCAAAGACCGAAGCGTGTCGGATTTGGTGCAGGAGCATTTTGAGACCCTTCTAAAGCCGCGTCCGCCTTTGCCCAATGGGATGACGTTGGTGGAGTACATGAAGTCACTGCCGAAATCCAAGGTCGAATTTCCTGAAGGAATAGATTGGAAAGAGGAGTACTACCGTGCCAAAGCCAAAAAATGGGGCTATGAAGATCTTCTTTGATGTAAATGTGATCTTGGATTTCTTTCTGGAAAGAAGCCCCGACCAAGATCGATTAAATGAATTTTTCCTAAAACTTGAAGAGAGAAAGATTCATGGCTTTATCTCGATTTCAGTGCTCCAAACTTGCTGTTATTACCTCGAGCTTGCAAAAGGTTTGGAAGTGACTAAAGAAATTGCAGGTGTAATTGCTAAAAGATTTGACTTTTTGGAAGGCTCAAAATATGAGGTACTTAGTGCCATTGAATCTGATTTTGATGACTTAGAGGATGCTATTCACTACTTTATCGCTATCAATTCTGAAATGGAAGGAATTGTAACAAATGATCAGAAATTTTTAAGGCACTCCAAGCCTCAACTTCCAATTTTGACACCCATTCAGTTTTTGGAAAGGCTTTAGAAAAAAAATCCTGCTTCTGGAGAAGCAGGATAACAAAATCTGAGGTGTGTATTTCAGCCGAAGGCTGTATTTCTATTGAATTTCGACCGTATTTCTACGCTAATTTTTATTTAAAACCTTCGAGGTATTGAAAACCTCAAAGGTTAAGTGCTTCCCAAAGTATCTCCACGGGATGCTTCGCTTTTCGACCAGTCCCATCGGCAATTTGATGACGGCAAGAAGTACCCGGCGCAGCGATGACTGTATCTGCTTCGGCTTTTCTTACCGCCGGAAACAGCACCAACTCCCCTACTTGCTGAGACAATTCAAAATGCTCTACCTCATAACCAAAGCTACCCGCCATCCCGCAGCAACCACTTGGGATCGTTTCAACCGTGTAGTTAGCGGGAAGCGAAAGTATTTTTTGCGTCCAAGTCAACGAAGAAAGCGCCTTTTGATGGCAATGCCCATGCAGCTTGATCTTTTGGGTTTTGGAGGTGAATGACTCCGGTTTGATGTTTCCTGCCGCCAATTCCTGACCCAGAAACTCGTCGATCAGCTTGACATGAAACTTGAGTTTCTTTGCCGCAGGCACCAAATCCGGACTGACAATCCGCGGATATTCATCCCGAAAACTCAAAATAGCCGATGGTTCTAATCCAATCAACGGGGTATTGCCATCGATCAATTTCTCAAAAGTTCGGACGTTTGATTCCGCATGTTTTTTGGCTTTCTTCAACAATCCTTTTGAAAGCGCGGACCTTCCGCTTTCCTCATGATCAACCACTTTGACTTCGTAACCGAGTTTCTTCAATAGAGAAATTGCCTTGATACCGATTTGGGTATCGTTATGGTTGGTGAATTCATCAACGAAAAAGTACACCGATTTGATCATTTTTGCAGGTCCGGGCAAAGACGCGTAGTTCTTTTTGTACCACTTTCTCAGACTGATCGGGCTGATTGCAGGTAAATTACGAGTCGGAGCTACTCCCAAAATCGACTTCATTAATCCTCCTGTAAATGAATTGCTTAGGAAAAAATTGGCGATTCCGGGCACCTTGGCTCCCAATTCATTTAACTCATTGATATAGGCAAAAGCCTTGGAGCGAAGTGGAACTCCATTCGTTTTTTGGTATTGATAAAGAAATTCCGCTTTCATGCTGGCCATGTCTACTCCGGAAGGACACTCTGCCGTACAGCCTTTACAACTCAGACAAAGATCCAAGGCTTCTTTGATCTCAGGATGGTCGAAGGCATTCTCCTTTTTATCCAAAGTCAAGAACTCACGAAGGGTGTTTGCTCTACCTCGAACGGTATCACGTTCGTTGCGAGTTGCCATAAAGCTCGGACACATGGTCCCGCCCGAACCTGGGAGCTTGCGGCAGTCACCCGAACCGTTACATTTCTCCGCCAATCGAAGAATGCCTCCATCGGCAGAGTAATCAAATACCGTCTCATGCTCCGGAGTGACCATTCCCGGCTCATAGCGCAGGAACTTATTCATCGGGGCGGCATCTACGATTTTGCCGGGATTGAAGATGTTTTTTGGGTCCCAGGTGTATTTGATTCGGCGGAAAAGCTCATAGTTCTTTTCCCCCACCATCAAGGGAATAAAAGCCGCTCGCACTCGTCCATCTCCATGTTCGCCGGAAAGCGATCCCTGATACTTCTTCACCAACTTGGCCGAAGCCAACGAAATCTGGTAGAATTCCTCCACATCCTCGGCCTTTTTCAAATCCAAAATCGGACGCATGTGGATCTCTCCTGCACCTGCGTGGGCATAGTGAACCGGATTTTGGTTGAATCCTTTCAGAATCTCATCCAACTCATCAATGTAATCTGCCAAATCCTCGATATCCACGGCGGTATCTTCAATACAAGCCACCGCTTTTGGATCGCCGGGAATGTTTCCCAAAAGTCCCAAACCAGCTGCACGAAGCGCCCAAGCAGACGCCACTCGGGCAGGCTCAATGATCGGGTAGGCATAGCCATAGCCACCTGCCTTCAAATCAGCGACAAGCGCCTCCCCTTTGGCCATGGCCTCTTCCAGCGTTTTTCCCCGAAACTCGATCATCAAAATCGCCTTAGGATCTCCCTCGACGAAGTAGCGGTTTTTGGAGTATTCGATACTTTCCTTGGTACAGTCCAAGATGATTTTATCCATCAGTTCCACCGCAGTCGCAGGATGCTTCATTGCAACCTGAGCGGATTTCATGCTTTCGTGTATGCTTTCAAAATGGGCTGCCACCACAATCTCCACTGGATCTGGAAGCGGATCGAGACTGATTTTAATTTCGGTGGTAAAGGCCAAAGTTCCCTCCGAACCCGCCAACAACTTACAGAAGTTGAATTTATCCTTTCCTTCAAAAAGTTCGGCCTTTAGCAATTCATCCACCGCATAGCCAGTATTGCGTCGGTGGATGGACTTTTTAGGAAATTGGGCTTGGATTTCCTCCCTGATTTCAGGGTTATTGAGTTCGTCGAAAATCTGCCTGTAAATCGTTCCTTCGAGGTCTTTTTGTCCACACTTCCGGTCAAAATCGTCTTGGGAGATCTCTCCAAAAACCACCTTTTTCCCGTCACTGAGAATGGTATTCAGAGAAATCACCTTATCACGAGTCACTCCGTAGACGATGGAAGTTGTCCCGGAAGAATTATTCCCAACCATCCCTCCGATCATCGCCCGGTTGGCAGTGGAAGTGATCGGACTGAAAAATAGACCATGCGGCTTGAGGTAACGGTTCAGCTCATCTCGAACCACACCTGGCTGCACGCGAACCCAGCGCTCTTCTTTATTGAATTCCAGGATTTGAGTGAAATGCTTGGAAACGTCAACCACAATGCCGTTTCCCACGCATTGTCCGGCGAGGGAAGTGCCCGCGGTCCTGGGAATCAGGGAAGTGCCGTGCTCGGTGGCGAAGTGAATCAATTTTTGGATATCCGACTCTGACTTAGGAAAAGCGACTGCCAAGGGCATCTCCCGATAGACAGATGCATCGGTGGCGTACAGGGTCCGGGTGAGTCGGTCAAACTGCAAACTGCCCTCCAATTGGGTGGCCAGTTTTTCTAAATGAGGTACTAGGTTAGGTTGGTCTGAAAGCATGGTCAAAAATAGCTTTCTGGCTAGATTAAAGAAAAAAAATATCAAGGTTCAATAATCCAGGACCAAAATGATCCTAAAATGAGGTAAAAACAAAATACCCTCCTCCTAAGACTCCAAAAACTCCCGTGAAAAATAATCGAATATCGCCAGGATTAACTTTTTCTTTGTTCGAGTAAACTCCCTCCCGATATTGAATAACAATAAGTAATATTCCTACAATGAAAAAGAGAATCCCAATACTAAAACGATAAACATCCATTTATTTTTGAAAACAGAATCAGATGCTTAAAACTAATATTCATTAAAGAAAATCCAAATCCCCATGTTCTTTTACCTATCCCAGTTTTTGAGTTTTTTGGCCATGCCACTGACGATTGTGATGATATTGATCCTCAGCGGAGCTGTTTTTTTCCGGAGAAAGTGGAGTAAAAAGTTGCTGTGGGCAGGTGTTGGACTTCTACTCTTTTTCACCAATCCATTTCTTTCCAATTTGGCTTTATTGGCTTGGGAGCCTGATTTCAAGTCTTTCGAAGAAATAGAAAATCACGAAATCGGCATTGTCCTCACCGGAGTTACCAACCTAAGCAAAACTGCCTATGACCGCACCTTTTTCAACAAAGGAGCAGACCGGATTACCCATGCACTACAACTTTATCGTATGGGCAAAATCAAAAAAATTCTGATCACCGGTGGACAAGGCCTCAACCCAGTCAATCCTCAATCCGAAGCCGAAGTATTAAAGCGATTTTTACTGATGACTGGAGTGCCGGAGTCGGACATACTCATCGAGGATCAGAGTAAAAACACGGCTCAAAACGCTCAGTTTACCCGTGATTTTTTGGAGAAAAACGGAATCTCCACTTCTCAGGAATTTGTGCTGATCACCTCCGCTTTTCATATGACCCGAGCCAAAGGCTGCTTTGATAAAGTGGGGCTGAATACAGTGACTTTTCCCGTGGATTATTATTCCCACGAAGTCAAATACGATATTCCTGCCTTGATTTTCCCCGATGCGGATTCCATTTCCTATTGGCACAAGCTGGTCAAAGAATGGATCGGGATTACGATATATAGCTTAGTGGGGTATATCTAGATATCTTGAGATCTCCAGGTTCTTGAAAGTTTACAAATCGATCCAAAAATTTCACTTGCGTAAAACCCGCAACGGGATTTACGCAATAAATGCCTAAACCAAAAGCGTAGCCTGAATCGAATCCCTAAGCTTGGGCTCCACCTGGACTTCTTCCGCAAATTCATTCCATCGTTTTACCGCTTTTCTGACCCGATCGATCTTCTCCTCCGGCTTTTTGATATTCATCTTCCGGGCAACTTCCAGAAAATCATTGTCAGAGATTCCTTCTCGTTTTCCATTCACCTGAAGGGATTGACTGCTGACCCACAAGCTTCCCGGTCGATAGGCATGGCAAATATCATATGCAGGTGAAAGAGTCCACTTTCCGCTCTGATCCATCAGGAAAGCAAAGTTTTTGGTATGATCGTCACAATTGCGCGCAAGCACATTGAAGACCATTCTGATGAACATCTGTTCCGCTTCTGGATACGACAGTCTCAGCATCCGCATCGTCTCAAACACTTGTTCGTAGCTATACACTCCCACTTGATTGAAATCAAAATGACGCATTCCGCAGAGACTTTGCATGTGGATTTTGTCACCGGCATCCGTACGGTCAAAGCGCTTGGTCATAAAGTGCGCCCGGCCATTTTCCTCCAAAATCCGGGATTCATTCATCTCAATTCCTGCCTCAAGTGCCATCAGATAATAGGCCATTTCCACCCGACCATAACCCACCGATGCACCAAACTGACTGTCCATGACCCCGTCAAACTTGATCAGCCAATACGAAAAACCTGCAGGAGCTTTGACCTGACCGCTTTTTACTTCTCCGGTTTCGGGGTTAAAAGCGATCACTGCCTTAGCCCGAGCACCACCCGCGGAAGTTCCGATTTTCAGGATATCGGCCAAGGCAGATTCTTCTTCCTTAGATAGATCGGTTTGGAAGCTTTCCCGGGTATTGAGGATTTTATTGGCAATCGCTACCAAACTGTCCAGCTCCAAAGTGCTTGAAGTGCCGATCTCGGAACGGAGCGAAGGCTTGATCTCGAGCGCTCCCACTCCACGCTTCCCGATAAAACAAAGTAACTCCACAGGGTTCAGACTATCCGTGGGACGACCGTTCTGCACCAGCCAAGTATTGATCAATTGATTGCCGTATTTATCGGGAAGCATATCGGCTAAAAGTCCCGGAAGGCCTTTGAACGTATCAAAAGCATCATTGCGACCCCGGCGAATCTCTGGAAAGGTGTACAATCGCTTCCCCAGTCTCAACGGCATGGTGACAGGCGCTATATCCCAACCCGAGCGCAGGAAGGCCTGATCAAACTCAAAGCTTGCCAGCTGCTGTGCCTCATCCCACAGGATCGCTCCAGCCAGCCGATCCCAAAGCCAAACTTCCGCTGCTACTACCATTCTGAAGGACGATCTTCTTCAGCTGCGATATCCGAATGCCTCACCCGCTGCCGCTGGTATTTCTTTTGAAGCTTGATGTATTCGAGCGGGCTGATCTGCTGACGAATCTCAAACGCCTCCAACAACTGCAGCTCGTCCAAAACACGAAGCGCCTGAATCAAGGTCAGCAAATGGACCTTTTCTCCGCGCTCCAGCAGACTGAGTGTAGATCGGCTCATGCCCGCCTCCGTGGCCATCTCGTCCTGAGTCTTATTGAGAGCCATACGCTTCTTTTTGATGAAGTCCCCTATCATCCGGAGAATGGCCATATCTGATAGTTGTGCGATATCCATGACTTAAATATCATTCATTAAATCCAAATTTACAATTTAATGAATGAAAAATCAATCAAAAATAAGAATCAAGATGCTAGACACAAGAATCAAGACTTTCCAATATCCACCATTAATTAATGATTTATCATTCACTATGTTTAAAAAATTCACTTATTGAATTAAATATCATTCAATAAGAATAGGTTTTAACAAATAAAATAGAACCTTATTACTTACAGAACCAAAAGTCTGGCATCTTATGTCGTCCCTCAAGTATCGTCACTCTTGTCTCTCGCTTTTTGCCTCTTGTCTCTAAACCTCGACACTAAAATCTTCTGCTCCACTTCCACTCCCAATTCCAGCCTTTCTCCTCCAGCAAAATCGGATGATAGGCCATCGCAGCCTTTGCCGTGGGCGTATCAAAAAATCGCTGATCATCAGTCAAAATCGCAATTTGATTCCCTTCTCGGTCGGTTCGGATCAAATCCATCACCGCGGAAGGAATTTCTTTTGAAAAGCCAATATCTGACTTCAAAAGCTGATTTTTCAAACTCCAGTCCAGCTCGAAACCAGGCACTTTCACTTCGGGAGGAGGGATTTTCCGGTCTTTACTTTGCACTTTCACCCAAGCCAAAAACTCTCTCAGCAAAGCCAAACCCGGATTGGCAAGCTGACCTGGGCGGAAGTCCTCCGGCTCGATGGAGGAGATGACATGAAGCACTTTTCTTGCCCGCGTGATAGCCACATTCAGCCGGTTTTCAGCACCCGACTTGCTCAAGAGACCAAAATTCGTCACCAGCTTTCCCTCCCGATTGGGCGCATAGCCCAAAGACAAAATCACCTGATCGAATTCATCTCCCTGCACATTTTCGATATTGCGGACTTTGATCGAAGCATCTTGAAAGCCAGCTTTCCATAATTCTTCCCGAATCAACTCCATCTGAAAATAATTGCCTGTCACTATACCGATGGAATCCTCAGGAGCTTCTTTTAGAATGCGCTGAACCCGATTCAAGACCGCATCAGCTTCCATCCGGTTGATCTGATTTTCCCAGTTTCCTTCGACTTTTTCCCAGGAAAAAGGAGTTTTCCCAGCCTTGACAGTGGCATAATCCGGCAAAGTTTCCAGCCGATTTCCATAAAAATGGGAATTGGAAAAGTGAATCAAACCCGGATCAGCAGATCTGTAATGTCCTCTCAACTGGAGATTCTCAAAAAAATGAGCTGCCAACTCCAGCAGCGATTCGGCTTCGTATTCCATGCCCTCTTCCTCACTTTCCCATTTCACCTGGTAAAAATCCGAAGGCCGAAGCTGTTTCGAGTCCCCTGCCACAACCACCTGCTTTCCTCTGAGCATCGCAGGCAAACCCCGCTCCACAGGACATTGCGAAGCCTCATCGAAAATCACCAAATCAAACACTTGATCCGTCGGAAAAACCGCTGAGACCGTCTCCGGACTGCCCAACCAGCATGGAAGAACCCGAAAAACCTCTTCGCCTAATTCGGCAATCAGCTTACGGATGGGCCATTTTTGGCGCTTTTTGCTCACTTGATGAAGCAAATCCCGATAGGTCAGCCGATTGCCCAAGCGGTTGTATTCCAAATGCTCGGCTACTTGCTCACGAAGGCGAAGCAAGGCCAAATACCTGGCATTTTTTCGCTTTTCGAGGATGGCATTTTTGAGCTCGTCCATTTCATGGCGGAGACGCAGGGAACCCATTTCACACATGACCGGATGCTGCCGCTCGATCTCCCCGATCCATGCCAGTCTCCAACCATTCCAAAAAGCTTCAATAAGTTGATCCAGATTCAATTCGAAAAAATCCTCTACTAACCTTTCACCCAATTCCCGAAATTTCCATTCCTCCAAAAACTGATCAAATCCCTTCAGTTCGCCAAAAACGGAAGGCCAATTGAGTGGATTTTCTGGAAAAACGGCTTCCAAACCCTTTTCCATCAAATCCAAAAACTGCGCTTCACTTAACCAAAGTCGATAGGCAACCAGATGGGAGGACAAGTCTTCAGACCAAATTCTAATTTGATCCATTGCAGCCCCAAACTCCGAATAGGAAAGCTTTTTCCAGTCCAATAATTCCTGAATTTCCGGAACTGCCTCCCAATGCGCTTTCCAAGTTAAAAGCTGGTCCACCTCAATTAAATCTTCGGCAAATTGCCCGCTAATATTGATAAAGGAAGAAGCTGGTAATCCCTCCAATTCTGCCTGAAGCCGAAGTTTTGACTGACATTCCAGCTGAAAATCAAGCAGATTTTGGGTATTGAATGCCACTCCATTTTGGCTCAAGGCCTGAAAAGTCAGGGGAAATTTGGTTTTGGAAAATTTGGCCTGAAGCTTCCCAAAAAAGCTTTGCGATAGCGGAATCAATGCATCCAATTCCTTGCTCAATCCAAGCAAATCCGAACCCAATTCAAACTTCCAGCCTTGGGATGTTTCGATAGCCTGAATCAGAAACTTTCGGATCTTGGTAAGTGCTTTTTGCTCCTTGGGCTGAAAAATGAATGCGAGGTCTTTTTCTGGCTTGGATAGGTTTGAGAGCGAAAATTGAAGCCTTTTAACTTTTTCCAAATAAACCCGATCAGACCAAATTGCTTTGAAAAACGGTCTTCCTTTTTCACCGAAAAGGAATTGGGGAAGCTCCTTTCGATGATTTTCCAAATCAATTAAAGACGCAGAAATCTGACCAAAATCCGAAGGCTGAACCCCAGAAAATGAAACTCGCTTTTTCCAAAAGCTTCCCGCAAACCTGTTCTGATACCCTGAAAAAATCCTTAAATCCTGTTCAATTCCTTTTGCTTGCTCAACATCCAACTGGATCAATTTGGGGTTGGAGAAAGCACGTCGATTCAAATCCGCTTGGAGATAAAGGGCTTTGACTGGAATTCCTGCCGGCTTTTCATCGAAGAGAGCTGTTCGCAGTTCCTCAAACTTTCCGGAAAGTCTGGAAATAGTCTTGGAAAGTTGACTCAGTTCCCGCTCTAATTGGATCGCATCTATTCCCCGGTTTTGACTTTGGTACTCCTCGACCGATTCGATCTGGCTTTTGATTTTTTCAAAAAGGTTTTTCTGATCTGCGCGAAAATCATGAACCAAGCCCAAAAATTGACCAAAACCCGCTTTCTCCAATCGCTCAAATACCACATCCAAGGCAGCACGCTTTTGGGAAACCACCAATACCTTATTGCCACGGGCGATATAATCCGAAACCAGATTGGCGATCAATTGAGACTTGCCCGTACCGGGAGGCCCTTGGATCACCAAGCTTTTTCCTTGACGAACTTTGATCAGCGCACTTTCCTGAGAAGCATCAAGGGGAAAAACGGGAAACAGGTTTTCCTCTCGAATCTGTTTTTCACTTTTCTCGGAAAGGAAAAGATGCTGAAACAGATCCTCCAAGGAACTCTCAGAATGGTCTTGAATCAATTGCTCATAATCAGAAAACAAAAAACTCCCCTTTTGGGCAAATTGGCCTAAAACAGCGTATGGCTTTAGAATGATTTTTCCCTCAGAAAATCGCTCCTGATCGAGTGAAATCTGGGAATTGGGAAACGATAGAATCTGATCCTCCAGCAGATTGGATTGAACCTGAATGGCGAAATATTCGGGAATCAGTTTAGCCAAGACAGTCCGAAACTCAAGCGCATCTTTTGGTAGATTTTCCAGGAGTTCATCGGAAAAAGATTCAGGAAAATTTTGTCCAGTGGAATGTCTCCAAGCCAGTATAAAAGCCGGATTCCACTGCCAATTCTCCTCAGAAACCAAGATCCAAACCCCATTTTCATTGAGGAGTTGAACCGGTTTCAAGAGCATGGGACTACGAATCAGCTGCCCGTTAATAACCTTTCCTTCGGCAAATAGCCATGCCAGATACAGACTTTGCTCACCGGTTTCTTCCTGAGTCAATTGAACCCGAAAAGCCATTCGAGCAAGTGCTTTGGACACTTGGTTGGCATCGCCAGACCTCGGATCAAGATCGGGGGAAAGCGGGATTTTCTTTTTTCCCTCCATCCCTTTTCGAAGAATTTCAAAGGCAGGTTCTCCGGTCAAAAAATCAAACTCTCGCACATCCAACATCCCAGTTCCTTCCAATTTCGACAAATACAAAGACCTGTTTTTGGTGGACAGGTCGGTAAGCCGATTCAGGTAGGTTTGGAAGATGGGTTCGGGCATTTATTTAAAAGGCGAGTCTTTTTCTTTGGCCATCTGATTATAGACAATTCCGTCGAGAATTCCCGGCATCCACTTATTCAGAAAGACAGCCAATTTGCCCTGAGAAGTCAATACAATATCTCGCTTCCTTTTCAGGGTGGCTTTCAAAATATGTTCTGCTACCTCCTCAGAAGTCATCATCTTGGACTCGTCACGTGGAGATTCGCCTTGAGATGAACCGTCAGCCGTGAGTGCGGTATTCCGGATATTAGAGGAGGTAAAACCAGGTGCAACCACCAATACATGAACTCCCTTTTTCATGACTTCGGTTCGAAGGGACTCGAAAAATCCGTTCATCGCATATTTGCTCGCTGTGTAAGCTGTTCGGGCAGGCGTGCCCCGATAGCCATTGATGGAGGAAATGCCAATGATGGAACCTTTGGATTCCAAAATCGCAGGAAGGCAAAACTTGGTGGCATAGACCGTTCCCCAAAAATTGGTATCCATGACTTTGCGAAAAACCTCCAAATCCAAGTCCTGAAACAACGCCCGCATGGAAATCCCGGCATTGTTGATCAGAATATCGATCCGACCGTAATGAGCAAGTGTTTCGGCTGCCATACGTTGGTTATCCGCTTCCGAACCTGCATCAGCGAGAATGGAAAGTACTTCGATGTTTTTTGACCGGAGTTTAAGAGTGGTTTGCTCCAGCTTTTGAGGATTACGTCCGGTGATAGCAATTTTGGCACCTTCCCGACCAAATACCTCGGCACAAGCCTCGCCAATTCCAGAGGTAGCACCGGTGATGATGACGACTTTGTCTTTGAAAATCATGGGTAAAATTTGGGGGTAAAGATAAAGATTAAGAAGGAATGGAAAATTCAATGGAGTAAAGACCTTCGAGGTTTTAAAAACCTCAAAGGTCTTCTGCCCCATTTTCCCTAATTTTGCGCCCATGTCGAGAAAAATGAAAAACAAGGTCATCACCAACCTGCTGATTGAGCGCATCGCCTCCGAAGGGAAATGCGTCGGACATCATGAAGGCAAGGTGGTGTTTGTCTCCAATGTAGCACCGGGAGATGTGGTGGATGTGCGGATTACCAAAGGGAAAAGCTCCTTTATGGAGGGCGAAGCCATCCGATTCCATGAATACTCCAAAGACCGGATCGAGCCTTTTTGCTCCCATTTTGGCACCTGCGGAGGCTGCAAATGGCAGCACATCAACTATGACCTGCAGAAAACCTACAAGCGACAGCAAGTGTTGGATCAGTTTCAGCGGATCGCCAAAGTCCCTATTCCTGAAGTAGCTCCAATCTTGGGCTCTGAAAAAACCCAATACTACCGCAACAAGCTCGACTTTACCTTTTCCAATTCCCGCTGGTTGACCCGGGAAGAAATCAACTCCGGTCAGGAGTTTGAGCGAAATGCTTTGGGATTCCATATTCCCAAGATGTTTGACAAAATCATCGACATCGAGCATTGCTACCTGCAAGGCGGAATTTCCAATGAGGTGCGAAATGCACTTCGGGAATTAGCCCGAAGCAATAACCTCAGCTTTTACGATATCCGAAATCAGGTTGGCCTGCTTCGTAACCTGATCATCCGAACCACCAGCACCAACCAAACCATGGTGATTGTTCAGTTCGGAGAAAATGACCCTGAGTCAATTAAGCTCGTATTGGAGTTTTTGAAAGGTCGTTTTCCCGAAATCACCTCCTTACTTTACGTCATCAACACCAAGGGAAACGAAACCTTCCATGACTTGGAGTTAATCACTTTTGCAGGACTTGCTTACATCGAGGAAGAAATGGAAGGATTGAAGTTCCGCATCGGTCCAAAGTCTTTCTATCAAACCAACTCCGAACAGGCTTATGAACTCTACAAAGTGGCTCGGGATTTTGCCCAGTTGAAAGGCGATGAAGTGGTCTATGACCTCTACACCGGCACAGGCACAATTGCCAACTTTGTAGCCAAGCAAGCTAAGCAGGTAATCGGGGTAGAATACGTCCAGGCAGCCATCGAAGATGCCAAACTCAACTCCCAAATCAACGGTATCGAAAACACGCTTTTCTATGCAGGAGACATGAAGGATATTTTGAACGATGAGTTCATTGCCAATCATGCTAAACCGGACGTGATCATCACCGATCCACCTCGAGCAGGCATGGATGAAAAAGTGGTTCAAATGCTACTGAGACTTGAGGCTCCGACCATCGTCTACGTATCCTGCAACCCTGCCACACAAGCAAGAGATTTGGCACTTTTGGGAGAAAAATACCGAGTGGAAAAAGTCCAGCCTGTGGACATGTTTCCACAAACCTACCATGTCGAAAATGTCGTACGATTAACTCTCAATTCATGATCTCAGATTTCAACGATCCAGAACTCAGCGGCAAGTATCTTGGCACGATCACGAGTGACTTTGTCAAGATCTGTGATGTGCTCAAAGAGGCCTCTTATCAGGTACGCTCCAGGGGATTCTCGGACTATCCGATTTTCCCGATTTCGAAAGACATGCAGCCCATCGGAAAGATCTTTATCGGCAAGGCGGAAAAGAATCTCGACTGGAATTATTTCATCACTTACGTGGATGAATTTGTACAGCGCAAACTGATCGCTGAGGAGGCTTTTGAAGAGTTTAAAAAGGCCTACAAAGATCCGGACGAGTTCTGCTGTCTCTTCGTTATGGATGGGGCATTTACCAGTTTTGTGTACATCCCATATCCAAATGATTGACAAAAATAAGGCTTTATCTACACTTGAGATAAAGCCTTATTTTTTACTGACAATCAATTGTATAATATATAATAATTCAAGTATCTAAAAAGATAATTTGAGTACTTACTTTTTCAGCTTTTTATACTTTCCAAACCTATATCCAACCAAAACCTGGTATTTGTACCCTAAAGCCCAAGTATCCAAATCCCCTGAAGATTCCAATTCTTGCTCGTCGAGGACATCATCCAGCATAGGAAATTTTTCAATCAAAGCCCTGAGAATTTCATTTTCAACATTGTCTGCATCAAACTCAAAATCACCACTGAGCTGAGTTTTGAAATTATATCTGGAATAGGACGGACCAATTAATACCAAATCAAGGCTCCATCTATCATTAAATATAAACTGGTATCCTAGCTGGGCTCCTACACTCAAAATATTCAGCCTGGATTTTAGGTTTGCCTCCTCAGGAACATCCGTTCCTGAATAAATAATTTTCCGGTCTGATTTAAATCCCAGCGCGGTTATATAGGGACCTACATACAATCCTCTGGGTGTAGCAAATTTGTTTTCCTTCTTTAGATAAAATCGGTACTCTCCTCCAAACTTAAACCCACTCCTGGCATCCTCCCGCTTACCTTCTACGTTTTCTCCAAGATTGATAATTGAAGGAAACTCCTGAATGCCTGCCGTGAAAACAAAACTTTGGTTTTGTTTTACCAGTCGTTCATAGGAAAGATTGAAACTATTCGAATAAATCAAATTACCGGTCAAATCAAGCTTGATCGTATTTTTCCTTTGGGCTACCAATGCACTATCCTGGGCAAAGGCGATGCCTGTCATCAGCATAGTAAATAACAATGAAATCAGATACGTTTTCATAAGGTTAGATGAAAGACCCATTATGTCTGAGGGTTTTCAATATGAATTTCAACCATTATTACCGAGAACAAAACAACTCCTATCATTCATTTAGATGATAAAAATCAGATTCTCATCAATTTGACTTCATTTATTTAAACAGTTTCCGATTTAGCATATCTGGTCAAAAAATATCTTAATCCCCATTGTGGAAAGAATTCACCCTGCATGGAGTAATGAGGATTTCAGTGTCTTATGGTGGTCTTAATGAAGCAAAATTCAATAACCAGTCCCACTTTTTTCCGGGGTGCACTGACGTTGAGATCGGTTTTCTTTTTGGGGGCATTTTTCATTCTATAGACAAAAAAGGTATTTTAGACCAATACCACAATCCCCATACACTTGGAATCAAAGACTCTTCTCGAAATCGAAAATGCCCAAGTTAATTACTTGGGAAAAGCCACATTTGACCAGCTTAACTTCAATTGGAAAGAAGGTCAACAGTGGGCTATAACAGGTGATTCAGGTCGGGAATTAACCGCTTTTTTGGAAACCTTGAGAGGCAGTACTCACTTACCCAAAGGAAGAGTTTTAAGGCCTTTTGCAACCGACTACATCTCCCAAAAAACAGAGGAAGGGAGCGTTCATAGCTTTCGGGATCTGATCGCTTATGTCTCTCAACAGTACCGATTCCGCAATAAATCCAACCTCCAAAACTTCTATTTTCAGCAACGTTTCAATAGTTCAGAAGCAGATGAGGCAGCCACTGTCAGGGAATATCTTGAGGAAAATTCCACGACTATTTCTGGACCTTGGACACTCGAAAAAGTAGCCGGTTTGCTTCGACTAACTCCCCTTTTGGATTCATCGATTTTGAAACTTTCCAATGGGGAAACAAGACGTTTGGCCTTGGCTTTGGGACTGCTTAGACAGCCCAAAATCTACCTCATGGATCAGCCCATGACAGGCCTCGATCAGGAAAGTAGGGCGGCCTTTGGAGACTTTCTTGAGGCTATTATTTCGGAAGGAATTCATGTCCTCATTACCACCTCTTTGGCTGAAATTCCAGAGGGAATAACCCACATAGGAATGCTAAAATCCGAAGGAAAAATTCAGGTTTGGGATAGGGAAAATTACACTTTGAACAAAAGTCAATTCACGGATTTACCTTGGAAAATTGAACCTCTCAAAGAGCTTTTAACGGGATTTCCTGAAGCAGAAAATGAGGTAATTCGCCTCGATAATGTGAGCATCCGATATGGGGAAAGGACAATTCTTGACCGCCTCAACTGGCAGGTAAATGCAGGTGAACGGTGGCAACTGAAAGGAAAAAACGGCTCCGGAAAATCGACTTTAATCAGCCTCTTGATTGGAGAAAATCCCCAAGCCTATTCCCAGAATTTCTGGCTTTTTAATCGGAAGCGAGGAACAGGGGAAAGCATTTGGGATGTAAAACGACCCATTGGATTTGTAGCACCTGAACTGGTTCGCTTTTTCCCAATCAATCAAACCGTGCGAAAAGTGATTCTTTCCGGTTTTTTTGATACCATGGGTTTGTTCAAAAAAACCACTGCTGAACAAGAGTCAAAAGCTGATCAATGGCTTCAGCTTTTTCAATTGGAGACTTTTGCCAACCAACCCATACAACGGGTTCCTTTGGAGCAACAGCGCTGGACCTTGCTTGCAAGAGCCCTGATCAAAGCACCCAAGTTGTTGATTTTGGACGAAGCCTCTCAAGGAATGGATGAACGACAGCGGGTGATTTTTCGGGAAACGGTTCAGAAAATCCTCGAGCTCACCCCGATTACACTCATCTATGTAAGTCACTATCAGGAGGATATTCCGGAGAAAGTGGATAAGATTTTTAATCTAAGTTGAGTCACCCAGGCTTTAATTTTGACAAGCGGGATAGTATTAAAAATTTGCTTTCTTATTTTTCTAAAATCGACTCGCAACTATGAACAGTAGAAGATCCTTTATTCAGCAGCTTGGTTTGGGAATGGCCCTACCGGCAATTTCCGGCTTTGATTTTCCTTCAAGGTCCATCTCTACTTTTCCATCCTCCGACCTTCAGGGAGAAGATTTTTGGACTGAACTGAGGAGTCAATTTCCCCTGACCACAGATCGGGTCTATCTGAATAATGGCACCTTTGGCCCTGCTCCTTTTTCTGTTCTCCAAGCCATGGAAGCGAGCAATCTGCAGATTAATACCTCGGGAGAATATGGCAATTCCGATCAGGAACGGGTAAAACTGGCTGAATTTTTTCGAATTAAACCTACCGAGTTTTCCATCACCCACAACACCACGGAAGGAATCAACATCATGGCTTGGGGTGTGCCTATGAAGTCCGGGGATGAAGTGATTCTGACCACGCACGAACATGCAGGAAATGCCCTTCCTTGGCTCAACCGGGCTAAATTGGATGGCATCGTACTTCGAACCTTTGAACCCAAATCCACTCAAGCAGAAAACCTGACTGAAATTCAAAAACTAATTAATCCACGAACCAAGGTGATAGCCATTCCCCATGTCACCTGCACCACAGGCTTGGTTTTTCCCATCAAAGAAATCTGTGAAATAGCCAGGAAAAAGGGGATTTTGACCGCAATCGATGGAGCGCATGGTGCAGGAACCTTTGATCTGGATCTCTATGACTTGGGCTGTGATTTCTATGCGGGGTGCTTTCATAAGTGGATGCTTGGGCCGAGCGGCACGGCTTTTCTCTTCATAAGAGAAGAATCTTTAGAAAAGCTTAAAGCTGTCATGATCGGAGGACACTCAGACATCGGTTGGGATATGACGGCAAACCCTCCTGAATTCAAGGGATATGTCCCATCAGCCCGCCGGTTTGACTATGGAACCCAAAGTAAATCCCTTGCAGTCGGTATGGTAGCTGCCGCTGACTTTCACAACCAAATCGGGAAGCAACAAGTACAATCAAGAGTAAAGGAACTCAATCAATATCTTTTTGATGGGCTTGTTAAACTTGGTTCAAAAATAGAAATCCTGACGCCATTGGAGGAGGAATCACGTATTTCAATTGTCTCATTTAGAACAAAAAACATGGACTTCAATGCCTGCGGAGCTGAATTGGGAAAGGCTGGCTTCCGAATCCGTTTGGTTCATGAAGGAAAGGTAAATGCCGTCAGGGTATCCACACACGTATATAACTCCAAGGCGGAATTGGATGCTTTTTTGAAAGAGTTAGGTCGAATATTGGCTTAGCGCTTCTTTTTCAATGTGGCTCTAAACTTCGCCTCCTCGGCCCTAAACTGAGCAATCTGAGCGATCAGATCGAGAGGTAATTCCCGATCGTATGGAAACTGGATCGCACCTTTGGAGGTCACATACTCGGCCAATTCTTTTTTGAATTCCTCTACGCCTGAGTTAGTTGGATAATAGCCCAAATGACTTTTTGCGGCAGCATAGTAGACCAAGACCTCGGTAGTTTTGAAGGCCGGCATATGGTAGCTGATTACCTCTTTTGCATCTGGTATAGCTTCTCTCAATACCTTTCTAATTAATTCAAGTTGCTCTCTTTGCGGTCCTGAAAACCAACTTAAATACTCTTCTACGGTTTCTGGCTTGGCATTCATCATCGTCTCGTTTTCCGAATTAGGTGAGAAAGGTATTTAAAAACAAACAACAATCAACGATATCGTCTAAAACCCAAAAGTCAAAAATTTGGATTTTATCATCTGATTATCAATTGGTTGAAACAAATATTTAATAAGAATAGAAAAGTTGTTCAAATGCATTCTGACCATTGATATGATTTTAGTCAGGCAATTGGACCTACTCACTTCATACTTTTACCCCGGACAAAAACCAAAAACCATTATTTAAAACAAAACTTATCAACAATGAAAATCTTATTTTCTAGGTTACTGTTGGGTGTAGCAGCAGGCCTGACTTTGTGGGGTTGTTATCCCGATGGAATGGATTATTATGAGGACACGGATGTAGTTTTTACCCAGCATGATGTCGAATTTGATTTTAATTCCAGACAGACCTATTCCTTACCGGATAAAATTGTCATCGATGTAAAAATCGACAATGGGGACACCACTTGGGTGTACATGAAGGATTCTTTTGCAAAACCCATTCTTCAATCTATCGAAACCAACCTTTCCAACTATGGGTGGACAAAAGTAACCCTCAGCCAAAAGCCAAACGTAGTGGTCACCCCTGCTGCTACTAAAAATACAACTGTATTTTACAGTTATTGGTATGACTGGTGGTACGGAGGATGGTATCCAGGATGGGGGTGGTATTATCCACCGTATTATTCGGTTTCTGCCTATACTACCGGAACTGTAATTATTACTATGAGTGATCCTAATGTAAATAATGCGGTTGGCAAATCGGAAATAGCCTGGTTGATGGTGGGAAATGGTCTGGCATCAGGTGCGGGTGACGTATCCCGTGTGACGAGAGCCATCGATCAAGCATTTACTCAATCCCCTTATTTGAAAACCAATTAATTCTTCTCTGAGATGAAAAAGTTATTGATTATATCCGCATTTCTGGTGATGGCTTTCATAGGTAATTCTTTTGCCCAAAGCTATACCACTGTTTCCTATTCCATGGGATTGGCCACCGGTGATCTGGGAGACTATACCTCCAATTTCAGTGGCAGAGGGTTTACCTTAGACTATCGTAAAATGGTTCAACCTAATTTAGGAGTTGGGTTTTACACCGGATGGAATGTTTTCTACGAAGAGAAACCTTACGACACCTACACCATTGACAATAGATCTCTTTCAGGAAAGCAGTATCGCTATGTAAATAGCCTTCCTCTCATGGTTGCTGCTGATTATTTCTTAAAACCTGGAGAAGATTTGAATCCCTACCTTGGGTTGGGAGTGGGAACCATTTATACTGAAAGAGCCACAGACTTTGGAATTTATAGGTTTACTCAAGATGCTTGGAGTTTTGCCTTTACCCCTCAGGTCGGATTTATGTACTCTGTTAACAGGTACGCTGGTCTTAACCTTGCTCTCAAATACAATATGGGTTTGGCTTCAGGTGATTTTGATGCCACACAATCCTACTTATCCATTAACATTGGGTATGTGTTTATGGGCAATTAATTGAATTAAACTATAAATTGAACAGAGGTTGATCACTGATCATCCTCTGTTTTTTTATTCCTCTACCTAATATGAAAAATATTATCCTTTCGATTTCTGTAGCATTTATTACCTGGATCTCATGCTCCTGTTCGACCATGATCCATACGTATTCATATAAGCCCAAAGGAGTGGATTTAAAACAATATAAAACCTATGCCTGGGTAAATTTGGATCACTTCGTGGATGAAAATAAACAGGGTCAAAAACTTTATGCGCGCTACATTCTAGATCTGGCCAATGAAGAACTGCTGAAAAAAGGTTTCGTATTGGACGTGGAAAATCCGGATGCAGTATTTCAATTTGACACACAAATAGAAAACAGAGTTTCCTACAACCAATCCCCTACTGTCAGCGTTGGAATAGGCTTTGGTGGACCAGGATACTATGTCGGAGGAGCAGTACCGGTCTCAGGAGGCCAAATCACCCAGCAAAATTACCAAGAGGGAATTCTGACTATAGAAATGTACGAACCCAAAACAGGAAAATTAATTTGGAAAGGATGGGCAGAAGAGGAACTTGGTTTTGAAACCAATCTTGAAGAAGACTTGAAAAAGGCAGTCAGCTTTATATTCATGAAGCTACCCGTAAAACATAAATGATCGTTTAAAAAATAAATAGCTGAAGATTTTAGCCCATGTTAGATTAGTTTATTCTCAGTCCGATTTCACTCTATTCAAACTTTTCTCAAAATGGGGAAGTCTGTATAATTTTTGTTTCCCTACACATTTTCTACTTTCAACTTTTGCAAGACTAAAGAAATGAAAAAGGAAATTACACTATCACAAGCCCAAGAACTCGTGGATCAATGGATCAAAACCGTTGGCGTACGTTATTTCAACGAACTCACCAATATGACCATTCTCATGGAGGAGGTCGGTGAACTAGCCCGAATAATGTCGCGAACCTACGGAGAACAGTCCTTCAAAGAATCAGACAAAGGGAAAGACCTCGGAGATGAAATGGCCGATGTACTGTGGGTGTTGATTTGCCTGGCCAATCAAACCGGAGTTGATTTGACCAAAGCTTTGGAAAAAAACTTTGAGAAAAAGAACATCCGGGATCTGGATCGGCATAAGAATAATGAGAAGCTAAGATGACCGAAGTCAAATGTCCGATGACCGATGATTCGACAAGCTCACCGAAAGTGTTGGATTTTGGAAGAAACCTTTTAGGTTTTCAAAACCTCGAAGGTTTGAACCAAGCATCAGAATTCTGATAAATGAAACAAACACAACATATTTCAGAAAATAAAAATCTGTGAAAATCTATGACTTTTTCTGCGGGAAATACTCCAAATAGATCAGAAAAAAAAGCCTAGAAACGTGTGATCTCAGGCTTTCATTTTTCAATCTTTAAAATCACTTGAACTCGGTATCCATCGCATACTTAAATCAGGTTCGGGCATATCTTTATCCAAGGGAAACATCGGTCGCTTGATCCGCTTATAGCCCAGTCTTTCCAAATCCTGATCTACTCCTCCCGGGGTCAAGGCCATAATCCAATCTCCACGGAGGTCATAAAGTTCGGGCACCAAGTAACCGATCTTCACCACCAAGACATCTGTTTTAGCAGGATCAAGTCCCAGTTCGGTAAAATCCTTCACGTAATGGTAAGGTTTCCGCTTTTCGGTCACGATGATCTTCAGC
The DNA here is from genome assembly GCF_014324365.1 of Algoriphagus sp. AK58. Classification (GTDB taxonomy): domain Bacteria; phylum Bacteroidota; class Bacteroidia; order Cytophagales; family Cyclobacteriaceae; genus Algoriphagus. The sequence goes on along the minus strand of NZ_QEIG01000010.1, from coordinate 52,860 downwards.
GAACCCACTTGCACGACTACCTCCGTCTTGGCATCTTGGTCTCCTTCTTTGATAGCCAAGACTTTTCCTTTCAGCAGCACAGGAGGAGCAAAACGGTTATCCACCATTGCACCGGCGAGACCTTCTACCCTATTTCCGATTCCCGCAGTTTTTGCTTTCGCTACCAAATCCGGTCCAGGGATCGAAGCATAAATCAACTCAGGGCCTGTTTCGGATTTGAATTCAGGCCTTTTCAGAAGTTCGGTCAGCGTCCAAGTCACGTCACCCGCACCACCGGCAGTAGGATTGTCACCCATGTCCGAGATCACAAAAGGCCTCTTCCCGCTTTTCAGCGCCATTTCCACGCTTTCATCCAAATAGGCCACAGGGGCTACAAATTCAAATTGATTTCTGACATCCCAGAAGCTTTTTGCGAGGTATTCGGCACTCTCTTTCACCTGCTTTTCATCATCTCCTGTGACCATCACCACGGCATGATTTCGGGGTTCGTCAGCCCAGGCATAGCCAATCCAGATCGCTGCATCGATCACACCTTCTTTTTTGGTTTCCGGATCCACTTTAGCATACAGTCCCTTTCCCGGTTCGATACGGGTACTGGTCTTTTCACCGGGAAGCAAAATCGGCACAGGAATCCAAGCCTTGTATTTCGGCTTGCCTTTTCCACTTTCGATTCGATCCAAAAGATTGACCAAAGCCCGCTTTTTGGATTCGATCGCATCTTCATGAGGAGCCATTCGATAGCAGGTAATCAGGTCAGAATGTCCTGCCAGCCGCTCTGATACGTTCCCATGCAAATCCATGGACGTGGAAATGATCGTCTCAGGACCGACCACTTCCCGAATTCGAGCAATCATATCTCCCTCAGGATCATCCAAACCGACCACACTCATCGCGCCGTGGATGTCGAGAAACAGACCATCGTAAGGCAGGTTTTGCTTGAGCATGTCCAGCGTTTTACCCAATAGTGATTCATACGCCTCCTTGCTCACTATCCCTCCGGGAATCGCATGGCCTCGAAGGGTCGGAAACCACTGTGCGCGGGCAAGGGTAGAGGAATCTTTTTCCATAAATGGATAATAGGTAAATACCTCCTCTCCCACTCTAGATTTGAATGCTGCTTCCTCGGTCACAGCCGGTGAAAAAGTACTCGACTCGATCGCAATTCCTGCAATCGCGATACGGGGAAGTGGTTTTTCTTTTTCAGAACAGGAGAAAAGAGCTAAGAAAAGAAGAGCGAAAACGTATAGATTTTTCATGAAAGAGGGATTTCCTGTTGAAATACGGGAAAAAATGGCGGAGGCCAAAATTCATTTTCAAAGTCTGGCTAAGGGAAAATGAATAGGAATTGAAAAATTACTGTTGATATCAAATCCGAACCAAGTAACCCCGATCATCCACTTTTATCACTTCTTGGTACAAATCCAAGGTCAGACAAAAATCGATATCTGATTCGATTCCGTGATTTTGAAGTCGTTTGGCATGAGAAGCCTTGGAAAGGTAACTTTTCAACTGATGTCCTTCCCGCTCAAAAAGTGACTTCATTGCCAAAGCACCGTCTTCATCTGCTTGATGTGTGGATTCTAAGGATTTGACCAAAGCGCCAGCATAAAGTGAATCTTCCAGATTAAATCGTCCTTTCCATCCCGCACAGTGAACCAAAACGTCCAATCTCTGTGCTTGGATGTAAGAGACTGTTGCCTGAAGGTTGGGAAAAGCTCCGATGAGAATCTCCGCTGCTCCTTTGGATTTTTCGATGGCTTGGGTCCCGTTGGTTGTAGTCATAGCTAACCTCCTGCCTTCGTATCCTCCAGAAAGGTAAGCAACGGGTGAGTTTCCCATTTCGAATCCTGGCGCGGTCAACCCGTTTCTTTCACCACCGATCAAGAAGCCCTCCGCCTGCATGGCGCGACAAGCCTCCAAATCTGCAAAAGGAAGGATCTCTGTGACTCCACTTGCCAAGGCGGCAACCATTGTGGATGTGGCCCGAAAAATATCGACCACAACCACAATTTTGCCTTCTACTTCATGGAGATGAATTAGTTCGGGACTGAAGCAGACTTCGATGGAATTCATTAGGCTTTCAAAAGCGGAAGTTTTTCGACTTGAGCTTTCAGGTTTTTGTTACGGATTTGGATGAAAATCTCGGTTCCGGGCTTGCTGAATTCGGTTTTCACATATCCCAAACCGATTCCCACGCCCATGCTTGGAGATTGCGTACCGGAAGTCACCTCACCGATGACCTCGCCGGCTGCATCCACAATTGGATAATGGCCTCTCGGAATGCCTCGCTCCTGCATGATGAATCCAACCAATTTTCGGGAAACGCCTTCTTCTTTGTGCTTTTTGATCGCTTCGGAATTGGTAAAGTCCTTGGTGAATTTGGTAATCCAACCCAAACCCGCTTCGATCGGAGAAGTGGTGTCTGTGATGTCATTGCCATACAAGCAATAGCCCATTTCCAATCTCAAGGTATCTCTGGCGCCCAATCCAATAGGCTTGATGTCAAAGTCTTTCCCGGCTTCAAAAATGGCCTTCCATACGTGCTCAGCATCTGCATTTTTCACATAAATCTCAAATCCACCCGCACCGGTATAGCCTGTACCGGAGATGATCACATCCTGTACGCCTGCAAAATCACCAACGGTGAAATGATAGAATTTCACTTCTGAAAGATTCACTGAGGTAAGGGACTGCACCGCTTCAATTGCCTTTGGACCTTGCACAGCAAACAAACAATACTCATCGGAAGCATTGGTCAACTTAGCCGCCATGGTATTGAATTTATTTACCCAAGCCCAGTCTTTGTCGATGTTGGAAGCATTGACAACGAGCATGTACTTTTCGTCAGAAAACTTATACACGATCAGGTCATCCACGATGCCCCCTGTCTCATTGGGAAAGCAGGAATATTGCGCCTGACCTACCACTAATTTGGACGCGTCATTGGAGGTCACTTTTTGGATCAGTTCCAAGGCATGTGGACCTTCTACAAAAAATTCACCCATGTGGGACACGTCAAACACTCCTACTCCATTTCGCACGCAGAGATGCTCCTCATTGTCCGAACTGTAACGAACGGGCATATTGAAACCTGCGAAAGGAACCATTTTGCCACCAAGGGCAATATGAAGGTCATTTAAGGGAATGTATTTGACTGTAGTATCCATATTTGGGTCGTTTTTTTAACGTGGGCAAAGGTAAGGATTGGGGGCGATTTAGGCGCTGTGAAAACTGATTTTATCTAATGTATTACAACAAAAAAGCAGCCTTTTGGGGCTGCTTTCTGATAGAGTTTGTAAAATGGAATGGAATTAAACCGAGAAGCTTTCCCCGCATCCGCAGGTTCGGCTTGCATTTGGGTTGACAAACTGGAATCCCTTGCCATTGAGACCATCTGAAAATTCCAAGGTCGTGCCGGCAAGGTAAAGCAGGCTTTTTCTGTCCACCAGGATTTTGACTCCCTTGTCTTCGAAGACATGGTCTGTCTCCGCTAAGGTGGCATCAAATCCCAAATCGTACATCAAGCCGGAACAGCCTCCTCCTTTCACAGAAACCCGGATGTTTTCATTTTCAGCCCGGCCCTCCTCTTTCTTCAGTTCGAGAATTCTCTCTTTGGCTTTGTCAGAAACGGTGATCATATCTTTTATAACTTTACTTATTGATATTGCTTTCGAATGTGGGGAAAACATACCCCTTTGAAAAAAGATTCAACCCAAATATATAAAATTACCACATGAGGAAAATCGAACATCTCGGAATTGCCGTCAAAGACCTGGAAAAATCAAACGAACTCTTCCAAAAACTCCTTGGAAAAGAGCACTTTAAAACAGAGATCGTCGAAGGTGAAGGCGTAGAAACCAGTTTTTTTCAGGTCGGAGAAACGAAGATAGAATTGCTTCAAGCCACCCGTCCCGACAGCCCAATTGCAAAGTATTTGGAGAAAAAGTCAGAGGGAATCCATCACATCGCTTTTGATGTGGAAGACATCCATTCAGAAGTGGCCCGACTCAAAGTCGAGGGATTTGAAATCCTGAATGAAATCCCAAAAGAAGGTGCCGACAATAAATTAGTGGTATTTTTGCACCCGCGCAGCACGAATGGAGTGTTGGTGGAGTTATGCCAGGAAAAGAAGTGATCAGTGGTCAGTCACAGTTGGCAAGAAGTCAGAAAGCTGAATTCGGAAGTCTGAAAAAAGTAACCAGTGGTCAGTCGCAGTTGGAAGGAAGTCAGAAAGCTAAATTCAGAAGTCTGAAATAATTAAGAAACCCAATCTGCGAAAATCAGTGTCTTTTTCTGTGAAAATCTGCGGAAATAAAAAGCATATTAATTCGAAAATTGTAAATCCAAATGTCAACTAAGAGAACAGAAATCAGTGAGTTGGGTGAGTTTGGCCTGATTGACCATATCAATACCAGAGTACAACTTAAAAACTCCTCTACGCTGAAAGGCATAGGAGATGACGCCGCTGTTATCGACGCAGGGGATCACGTGAAAGTGGTTTCCACCGATTTGCTTTTAGAAGGCGTGCATTTTGATCTGGCCTATGCCCCACTTCCACATGTAGGTTTCAAAGCCGTGGCTGTCAACGTCTCTGACATCGCGGCCATGAATGCCATTCCCAAGCAAATCACCGTAAGCATTGCTCTTTCTAATCGATTCTCTGTTGAAGCGGTAGATGCGCTTTACGAAGGGATCAACGCGGCCTGTGAGCACTATGGAGTGGATTTGGTCGGTGGCGATACTACTGCATCCCGAAGCGGATTGGTCATTTCAATCACCGCCATCGGCGAAGCCAAGAAAGAGCAACTCAGCTACCGCTCCGGTGCAAAAGTGAATGACATCCTTTGCGTGACCGGAGATTTGGGAGCGGCATTGGTTGGTTTACAGATTTTGGAGAGAGAAAAGCAAGTCTACCTTTCCAATCCCGACATGAAACCTGAACTGGAGAAGTATACCGTGGTGACCGGTCGCCAACTTCGTCCCGATGCACGGATGGACATCATCCATGAACTCAGAGAACTCGGAGTAGTTCCTACCTCCATGATGGATATTTCTGATGGATTGGCCTCTGAAATTTTCCATATCTGCAAAGCCTCTGGCGTTGGAGCAACGATCTATGAGGATAAACTACCAATCGATAAGCAGACTTTTGACACTGCGGTAGAACTGAATATGGACCCGATTACCTGCGTGCTCAATGGAGGAGAAGATTACGAATTGCTTTTCACTATCGATCAAAAGGACTTTGCGAAGCTGGAAAAACACCCAGACATCCACTTTATCGGCCACATGACTAAGCCCGAAGAAGGAAAATACCTGGTAACCAAAAGCGGAACTGCGGTACAGCTAAAGGCTCAGGGCTGGAAGCATTTCTGAAGAAACAAGATTTTAGAAGCAAGAAACAAGACAAAAGCCGGATAGAAATATTCGGCTTCTTTATTGTTGCCTTATTGCCAACAATCAGACTATAAAAAACCGAAATACTAACTATTTATATTGTTTAACGTTTACACATTTTTTTTCATTAATAGGTAATTCATACCACTAATTAAAATGTTTGTCAACTTAATTTTTAAATTAAAACTAATTCTAATACATTGGAAAGTTGCTGATACCGCTTCAACTCAGTAACCAAACATTAACTAATCCAAAATAACAATGAGAGAATTAAAATCTAACCAAAAACCAAAAGCCAAATTTCACGGGGAACCCCACCAAATTGTAGTTAATTCTTCCCAGAAGGGGAACTCCTTATCGAAGCTTTTTGCAGGAGGAATCATTGCGAGCTCACTTTTTTTTGCAGCATGCTCTGATCTTCCTACAGAAACTACAAATCAAGATTTCCCCACTCAGACCTCAAATCAAGGTGCAATACTATCCTTGGTGAAGGGGCAATCAGAACCAATAGTCATCAACGCCAATATATCTTCCAAGGATGAGCAAGGAGAAAATTTTCGTGCCACAACAGCTCCTGGCGAGGATCGGGGAAGATTCAATATCACGCTGAAATTTATTACCCCCGTCACAGAACGTCAGAATGAGGTATTTACCTCTGCAGCTGCTAGATGGGAAAGAATCATCATCGGGGATATCCCTTCGATCACAGGAACTTTGCCTTCTGCTTTTCAGGGATTCCCTCCGGTGGTACAAAATGGCACTATCGATGACTTGATTATTGAAGTGGCCATTGCGCCAATCGATGGTCCAGGTAGAATACTAGGACAGGCAGGACCGAGATTTCTTAGAACCACTGGCGGACTACCTGTTTCAGGAGTTATGTTCTTTGATGTGGCTGACTTGGATTTCCTTGAAGAGTTGGACCTTTTTGAAGATGTAATCGTGCATGAAATGGGACACGTACTTGGAGTAGGCACCATCTGGAACAGCTCAGGAAGAACCCTCCGAGAAGGACCTGCCAGCAATCCATTCTTCAATGGTAAGGCTGCCAATGTACACTGGAACTCATTCGGTGGAACAGGGCTTCTTCCTATTGAAAATGTTGGTGGACCAGGAACTGCCGGAGGCCACTGGAGAGAATCCATTTTGAGAAACGAATTGATGACAGGCTTCCTGAATCTTGGTTCCAATCCACTCAGCCGCATCACTGCTGCCTCCATGAATGATTTGGGCTACAGAGCTGCTGTGGTAGGCGAACGATATGAACTTCCTCTTCTAAACGCAAGAGTGGAAGGTCATGAAGGCGAAGGAATCAACATTGGCGAAATGGAACTTCTCCTCGAACCGATCGGGTACGTAGTAACCGAAAATGAATAATTAAATGAAAGGTTGAAGCGGAACCTTTAAAAAATGTAATCCCCGATCTATTTGACATGGATCGGGGATTTTTCTTTGGCATTTTCATACTTTATTTTTCGTGTCCATCACGATTGTCACCGGACCGTCATTGATCAGGCTTACTTTCATATCCGCTCCGAATTCACCGGTTCCGATAGATTTTCCAAGTTCAGATTCCAATGCTGAAATCATCTTTTCGTATAATGGAATCGCCACATCCGGTTTGGCTGCTTTAATGTAGGAAGGACGATTACCTTTTTTGGTACTTGCATGTAGCGTGAACTGAGAAATCAACAATATTTCTCCGTCTACATCGAGGAGGCTCCTATTCATGACTTCATTTTCATCCGGAAATATGCGGAGGTTGACGATTTTTTTGGATAGCCAGTCAATATCTTCCTGACCGTCTGCATCCTCGATTCCCAATAGAACCATCAGACCAAGGCCAATTTCCGCTTTGATTTTTCCTTCGATTTTTACCGAGGATTCACTGACACGCTGGATAACTGCTATCATTTGCTGAGGTCTTGCATTTGTCCTGATGTGATAATTTCAACCGATCGGGAATGAGAAGAAAGGGCTGTTTTCACCATAGATTTAGCAACTTGGTGATCATAAATCGGACGGATGTTTTTTGCCAGCCTGAGCCAAACCAAAGGCTTCATAAAGACGGTAGCCACTTGTTCGCCAAAGCGGAATTCATTTCTGTGGCCCAGTAAAAGCGATGGACGAAACAAGCCCAAATAACCGAATTGAAAAGCTTTCAGATCCTCTTCTGTTTCTCCTTTGACTTTATTGTAAAAGACTGAGGAAGTAGCATCCGCTCCTATAGCAGAAACATAAAGGAATTTAGATGCTCCGATTTTCTTTGCCCAAGCTGCAAACCCGATCACCAAATCATGGTCAATTGCATAAAACTTTTCCTTTGAACCAGCGACTTTGATAGTGGTACCCAAACTGGAAAAAGCATGGATTTCTGCTTTTTTCTCTTTGATCGCTTCGAGCAGATCAGTGTACTCACCGCCCAATGATTCGGATCTAATTTTCCCCTCCCAGTCCCAGGAGGAAAGCTTGAAAAGATCTCCGTCAATTTGGATCAGCTTATTGTGTTTGAGAGCGAGCTTCCTTCTGCCCACGCTGAGGATAAAATCATACTGGGCACTTTTCATCAGCTGATGAAGCAGTTGCATACCCACCAGACCAGATGTACCTGACAATAAGGCTATTTTCATATGTTTATTATTCCTTTTTAGCGGTCAAACCTGCTTTGGCAGGGAGGTGGAAAGCCATGAGGAATCATTCCTCTAAGTGAGAATTAATTCTCATGGGCATTTCATGAAATAACAGTCGATTGAATCAATGGTAAAAGCTCCGATTCCAGCTCTTGGTTTTTGTTTCGGGCATACCAAAGATGCAAAGTTTCTGAAAACTCTTTATAGCTTTTCCCTTTGGAGTCTCTTTTATACTCCAAGACTAACTCATGGGCAGAAGCGGGTCTTGGCCCCCATGTAAACAATTCGCAAGTTAAATCTGCTGTCATTGCTACCATTTTGGGGATCGAGCGAGTTCCGTGGGTAAGGTAATCATCCATGACCTCAGGATGCTCATCACGTAGGATAAACCGCAGCTGAATTCGAGAGGAGAGATCTGCAAGCTTGACGATGTATGGAATATTTTGTGCAGCATCCCCACACCAAGCTTCAGTAATCACCAGCCAGATTTGATCTTCGGTGATCGCTTCCACTGCATCTCGCATAGTATCAGACACTTTTGCAGTCTTATCCCATCGTGCCATTCGTTGCACATTCATTCGGGTATAGTCCAAGTATGCTTCTGAGTGATTACTTCCTGTTGTTTTGTTTTCCAAAAGAAGCTTGTCGATAAGTTCTCGGTAGGCTCCATAAGTCATGGCATGATTGATCAGATCGAGAGTAATCGATCCCAAATGTGGCTGCATAAAACAAATGTTGGTTTGATTGTAATGCCAAACAGGGAAACCTAGTCTTGGGTTCGCTCCCAATTTAAAAACTGCTCCACTTCATCCTTTACCTTGGCATACACTGCCAATACCACAGAAAGGTCATCAGCAAAACCAAACACCCCCAAAAAGTCCGGAATAAAATCCACCGGAGAAAGGAAGTATACCAAAGCCAACACAATCAGTCCCAAGGTGCTGAAGGCAATTTTGTGCTCTCCTCGGAAGTGAGCCTTGATCATCCGGATAAAAATCTGAATGGGTTGAATGAATTTTTGAACTTTCGGATTACTGGCAACTTTGGAAAGCTTGGCCACTACATTTTGAACCAGCTCAATGAGCTTCTGCTCTTGTCGGATAATGACCTCTACCTGCCTTCCAAACAAGGCTTTTGCTTTTTCCACTATTCCCGGCTTAGATTCTGAGTAGGAGTTCATGCGACTTAGAAGTAAAGTTGGATTTCAGATTTCACTTGCTTCAACGCGAAATTGATCGCATCATTTTTTCGATCCAAAGACTGTGCGAAAATGGCCTTAGCCAATTCCATTCCTGAGGCATCTCCATCCAAAGACTGTCTGCTCAGGTTGATGATCGTCGTAACTTCTTCTACCGCCCTGCGTACGGCTTCCCAGGTCTCTTCAGAGAAATACACCTGCTGGCTGAGGTTGTGATTAAACTCTTCTCTGACTTCAGAAAGCAACATCGGATGTAGTTCAGCAGCGGTGAACTGGGAAGGATTGGATCTTCTCACCAGATTATTTGGGGTGATTCGCTCGAGCAGGAGGCAAAGCCTTTCAGCAGCCTGAAGTCTGACAGGAAGAATGACTTGGGAATTTTGAGTCTTCAGTTCGACCAGCATTTTTTCCCGATCCTTAGACAGAAAGGAAATAACTACGAGATACATGCCATACAAGACAGCACCTGCAGGAAGGATGATTTTAAGAAGATCTAGAAGGTAGTCCATGTGTTGAAGTTTCTGTTCGAATATCCGTAATTCTACCTTGTCAAAAAACCGGCCGAACGCATATTTTTGCCAGGATTTATGAACCAAAGCCTTCCAAATTTGCTTTTTAACGCATGCTGATTCCCATTCAAATCACCCCAAAGGCAGAAGCCGAGATAAAGGACATCATGGCTAACAAGAACATCCCTGCCGACTATTTCCTGCGTGTAGGAGTGAAGGGCGGAGGTTGCGGCGGCATGTCTTACGCTCTTGGATTCGACAAAGCCAAGCCTGAGGATCAGCAGTTTGAGATCCATGGCATTCCGGTTTTGATCGAGAAAAAGCACTACATGTTTTTGATGGGAATGCAGATTGATTTCTTTGAGGGAGACGAAGCAAGGGGCTTTACTTTTGTCAATCCGGATATTCCCAAGCGCCACGATCAATGATTTTTTGTACCTTCTGGTCTTAAATCAAAAGAACATGAAGGCGCTGTTTACCTTTTTACTTTTTCTGACATTTAGTCATTTTTCTATAGGGCAGGTTAGACAACTCGCCCCGGAACAAAATCCCGGAAAAGCATCCATTGAAGACTTTGATTGGCTGGTTGGCTACTGGTCCGGTACAGGTCTTGGAGGGGACTGTGAGGAAGTCTGGATGCCTGCGGTAGATGGGCATATGATCGGCACATTTCGGTTTTGGGAAAATGGAAAGCTGGTATTTTCCGAATTCATGAATTTGGTTGAGGATGGAGAAAGCGTCTCCATGAAACTGAAACACTTCGGGTCCGACCTGATGGGCTGGGAGGAAAAAGAAGAATGGACGACTTTTGAACTGATCGAATTGGGAGAAAAAAAAGCATACCTCAACGGCATGACGATCGAGCGAAAAGGTGATCAGTTAATTTTTCAGGTGAATATTTCCGAAGGAGGAGAGCCTAAAATCGAGACCTTTACCTACAGCAAAAAATCACTTTAACCGATTGATTTTTAAGTTTTTTTAAACTAAACCCCTAAACTTATCGTGAACTGTATCAATTCACAACCAATCTTTAAGACCATGAAAAATCTTTTTGTTCTCTTCCTCGCTGTCTTTGCCCTGGCTTCCTGCAAAGTCGCAGACTTGGTCACTGCTGATGGCAGAAAAAAAACCATTGATCCATTGACTTATGACCAAGTAATCAAGTCTGCTGAACTAGCCAATAAGAAGACTTTTAAAGTCATCGAACAGGCAAACGCAACAAAAGACATTGTTCAGTTGAATCGGATGTTTGAGAAAAAACTGGTTGAAAATGGATTCTCTTTAGCCGAAGAAAATCCTCAATTGTTGGTTCAGAGTGTAATCGCCTCCGTAGATTTTGAAAATGAGGTTTTGAGACATAGTGTTTCCAGTAGCCCAGGTGGTTATTTTGGCTCATCACCATCATTCCAACCTGTCCAAAAAACTGGGCAATATGGAAAAGTGATCTTCCTGATCCAGGATGCAAAAACCAACGAAGTCCTATGGATGGGAACCGGCACAGGAATCTTGACTGCCAATGAAGTATTGAATACCAAGGAAATCAAAACTGCTTTGGATCGATTGATCGCAGGATTGAAATAAGGCATTTCAAAAATTCTTCAATTTCTAAAATCAGGACTAGTCCTGCGTCTCCTAACGCGGGACTTATTTTTTCCGGAAATGCTGCTTTCGGAAAAGCAGTCTAACCTAATCAATCTGCATCTGGATACTGCGACTGATCACTGATCACTTCCCGGTGACCCCTACTCCTCAAACCCCGGCTTCACATTGTCCCAAAACTCATCCAGCGCGATGATTCTGGGCTTGAGAAAGGAAATGATCTTTGGCCAATCAGCCTGCTCCATCACATTGACTCCAGGAAGCACTTTTTCGATTTTGGAAACGGTCTGCCCCATTTCATTTTTAGCATGAAGTTTCCAGTCCCACTCCTCCCCCAAACTGGCTTTGAGCAAGTTCTTCAGTTCTTTGAACTGATCAAAAAACAGTTCCTGCAACTCGACATCCGGATGCCCCAATTCAATTCCGATGGAAGCAAACTCCCGCTCTGCCTTCATGCGGAAATATACATCCTTGATTCCTGTCCGGTAGTTTGGCCAATTGATTTTCCGTCCTTGGGCATTGGGAACGGGCTTCATGTATTGCCCAAAAGCAATCCAGAAGTCAGTCCGGATTTTGGAAAGTTCTGCTCGGGAATACATTCACTTTAGGCAAAATCCTCCGGATAGCAAACCGTCACCGCCGAGTACTGCACGATTCCTCCGAGTGCTGGGTGATGTTTCCTTAGGGTGAGCTTGACGCTTTTCACCTTGGGATACGCCTGAAGGATATCGCCCACGATCAAATGACCCAAATGCTCCAGCAACTTCACTTTGACATCCATTCTAGCCTTGATCAGTTTGTACAACTTGGCGTAATCGACCGTGTCTTTCAAACTGTCGTGAAGCATGGCCTCCTTGAAGTCAGTCTCCAACTCCAGATCCAGCGTAAAGCGATTTCCAAGAATAGACTCTTCCGGGTAGACGCCATGATAGGCGTGAAATTCTATTCCCTCCAGCGCGACTTTGCCCATCAGTCAAATTGATCAAAAAAGGATCCTGAGGATTTTTTTGGGTCTTCCTGTGCTGGTTCCTCCCGCAAAGGCTCAGTTTCAGCTTTTGGAGTTTCCGGAACCTCCTCCGCTATTTCATGTTCCTCCTCTAGGACATGCTGCTCAACGGCCATCGGCAAGGGTTCTTCCTCCTGAACATGTTCTTCTTCGATGGGCAATTCGCCCATATCTTCCAGATCATGTTGAAGCGCCTCGATGGTCTCTTGTGTTTCATCATCGAGATGCGCTGTGGTCATGTCTTCTTCAAACTGGTTTTCGGGCTCATCTTCGGTATGAGCAACTGCATTGGGAACAGTCGCAGCAAGAGTTGCTACATTGGCAACAGTGAAATGGCTCGAACGACTGAGCTCATCTACTGCTCTTTGGTAAGCCTTGGCATCGATTCGGAAAAAATGGGCATCAGAAAGCTCTATCTGATTCAGGGCATCCTGAGACAGTCTTTTCAGGCTTTTTACCAAAGCCTCCCTTTGCTCCAAAAGACCGTCATAGCTTCTCACCAGGCTTTGCATACTTTCCCTGATCTCCTTGATGGTTTCTTTTGCTTTGACTTCAGCGGCAGAAGTTATGATTCGCGCCTGCTCATCTGCTTGTCTCATCACCTGTTCGGCATACTGCTGAGCCTGCTTGGTGGTGCTTTCGGCTATTTGATTGGCCTCATGAACGATTTGATCGGCCGCTTCTGTGGCTTCCGTGATGATGCTTGCCCCTGTGTCCTCTGCCGTTTTTAGCGTACGAAAAAGTGAATCTTCCACATCTTTTAGTCGCTTGGCCTCCGCCTCCACTTGCTGCAATCGGCTTCTCAATTCCAGATTTTCCTGGTTGATCTGCTCCATGGCCACACTCATTTCCTCCAGAAAATCGGTGACCTGTTTTTTCTCAAATCCTCTGAATGAGGTTTCGAATGCTTTTTGACGGATGGCGGTTGGGGAAATTTTCATACAATATCAAATTCAATTTGCCAGATAGAAATTGTGCGGTCATCAGAAACCGATACAATATTCTGAGAATAGGTACTCCAAAGGACCTTGTTGATCGAAGTACCATGACCTGCATTTCGGGCTTTATCTATGACTTTCAAAAGCTTTCGATTTTCCACATCCCAAATTTTGATGGACTTGTCCATGGAGCAGGTGACAAGGTACTTCCCGTCCTCTTTGTAAGATAAATAATTAATGGCATACATGTGCGCCACAATGTTTTCCTCCAAGGAATAATTGATGGAATTCCAAAATTTCAGGTGCGCATCCCTAGCTCCGGAGATCAGAATTGTCTCATCAGGCGAATATCCCAATGCAAAAACAGAATTAGTGTGCCCGGATAGGTTGGCAATAGGTTGATGCCCATTGGTAAGGTCGAGAATTTTGATAGAATGATCGCTCAAACCCAAGGCCAATTGCCTTTTTATAGGAGCTACAGCAATGACCCGAATACTTTTTGAACTGAGTTTGATGTGTTTTTTGATCGAACGCTCTGTCATGTCCACCACGATCAATACTCCGTCACCTGTCCCTACAAAGAGTTCATTTCCGAAAATCTTGAGATCAAAAATCGCTTGATCAGTCACCTTCAGGCTCCAAATTTCCTTGTTTTCGTTCAGGTCAATGACATGAATTCCTTCAAAATTGTGTCCAATGACCAATAAATTTCTCTCTCGGTCCACTTCCAATGCATAGACTGAATGAGGCAGTTTTGCAATCAATTTTCCATCCTTGGGACGGTCCAAATCCCACTCGACAACCATACCATCCCCCGCTCCAGTATAAAAAAATCGGGGATCGCTCCCCTCTGTCAGTGCATAAATGCAGTCATTGTGCCCAGTCAGTGTATGTAATTTATTTACTTGGATTTTTGACATATATTGGAAGATCACTCAGCTGAGCCATGTTGGCCTATGCAAACAAAAATAGAAAAAATTGACGCTTCCTCGGCCTTAGCCATAAAGATTATCGAAGACCAAGAATTTGAGGATTTAGAATTCTTAAGTTTCCGCGAAAAACTTTCCTTAGCCAACATTTCTCATCCTGAGAAAAAGCGGGAATGGGCAACAGCCAGATTGGCGATCCACGATGCCTTGTTGCAACTACAGATCCCGTATCCCGGTTTTTTCAAAGATGAACATGGGAAATCTCAATCCATGAACGGTCATGGCTATGTGTCGCTGACTCATACTGTGGGATATGCAGGAGCTATTTTTCACAGAGAGCAGCCCGTGGGTATTGATATGGATTTGATTCGAGAAAAAATCCTATCCATAGGTTTTCGGTTTTTGGATAAAATAGAGCTCGATTTCCTTCAGAAAGACCCCGCTCACTACACTATGGCTTGGTCTGCCAAGGAATCTATCTTCAAATGCCAAGGAAAAAGGGGCGTTTCATTTAGAGAGAATATTTTACTCGATCCTTTTAATCCTGAAGATCAGGTGATCAAAGGTCGAATAAGAGGCACGGACTACACAGATCATCATTACACGGTAGAAGTCCGTAGATTAGACAATGTGATACTGACCTATACTATTTGGTAACAAGTGAAAAAAATGAAAAAACTGTTTTTTGCTTCACTCTTGGCTTTGGGGATGATAGGAACTTCCTATTGCCAATCTTACAATCAACTTTCTGCCACTGATGCGGTGACGGGAAAAGTATTGGAGTTGGGAAATATGGTGGGAGCAAAAGGAATGGTCTTGATCTTCCATAGTCTAAACTGCCCCTTTGCAAAAATGTATGAGGGCCGGATCAAAGCTCTTAGGACAAATTTTCAGAACCAGGGAATAGCATTTGCCTTAGTCAACCCAGAAGCGTCAAACAGCGAGGCAGATCAAATTCCGCTTCGGGCTTACATCGATGAAAGCGGGTTAAACATGTCTTATTTGATTGACTCTGGCCAAATTTGGACAAAACTTTTCCAGACTACCAAAATCCCGGAAGTCATTGTTCTGGTACAGGGAGCAAAGGGATTGGAAATAAAGTATCGAGGGGCGATAGACAACAATCCTCAAGCAGAAACTGCCGTCACTGAAAGACACCTGGAAAGAGCATTAAATCAGATTCTGAAGGGAGACATGCCTATGGCCTACCAAGTAAGGCCTGTAGGATGCAATATCCGCACTTATTGATTTTCCAGAATAGAAATCAATTCGCGAACTTCTTCCACTTTGTTGGCTTCTCCCAATTTTTCAAAGGCATTTCCGAGATTTCTGAGAGACCTCAGAATAATAGCCAAATGGGAACAAGGCTCAAAAAACTCTTCTTTCGGTTCTATTTTCAAATGCTCCAGATAATTGAAAATATCCTGACGACTGAAAATCAATCCCTTATTGAACGCATTGATATAGAAAGTCAAATCAGCGGTTTTGTAAGTAAGCACAAATAGGTTGGGCAGATTGACCCCATAGATGGGAAGCCCCAATTTTTTGGCTACCAACATATAAATTGCACATAGGCTGATTGGATTTCCTTTTTTTGTATCCAGCACGGTCGATAGCATACTATTTCCAGGTGAGTGGAAATTTTTGGTATTTGCTGAAAATCGAAGCGTATTGAACAGCACATTGTTGATAATTCTCACCTGATCATAAGGCTGAAGATCATTTTTGAATGCAGTCCAGACTTCAAAATAAATCTGATGCATCTCGGCATTCAACTTGGCAAAATCCAAATCCGGATACTGATAGGTGTTGATGATCCAGAGGCCCGTGAGTAAGTCACGGTCCTCTGTATTTTTCCAATCGGCCAGTCTTTTTTTCAGCAGTGCAAATTGGAGCTCATGGACGAGCTCTTCAATTTCCTTTTGAAGCTCGGGGTTAAAACTGTTTTCCCATTTTTGTTCCAAAAAAGGAATAATCTCGGCTCCAATTGAAATGATCTTATCCCGAACATGAGATTTCACCTCCCAATCCGGATCATCCAGAAGAGAAACCAAAGCGTCCAATTGAGCGGGACTAAATTCATCCATAGTCTTTCGGTCTTCCAATTAAGTTAATCAAAGATCAGGTCTGAATCACACCTACATTGAATCTTTCTGTAATCGGAGCATGATTAGCCGCTTCTATTCCCATGCTGATTACTTTCCTGGTCTCTCTTGGGTCTATGACCCCGTCTACCCAAAGGCGAGCTGCCGCATAATATGGACTCAGTTCTTCATTGTATTTGGCAATGATTTCATCCAAAAGTTGTTTCTCTTCCTCTGTAGAAATCTCTTTTCCGCTTTTTTTCAAAGAGGCTACTTTGATCTGAAGCAAAGTTTTGGCTGCCGAAGCACCGGACATCACAGCCATTTGGGCTGTAGGCCAAGAATAGATCAATCGTGGATCGTAGGCTTTTCCACACATGGCATAATTGCCGGCTCCATAGGAATTGCCTACTATGATGGTGAATTTAGGCACGACAGAATTGGCCATAGCATTGACCATTTTTGCGCCGTCTTTGATAATGCCTCCATGTTCAGCTTTCGAACCGACCATAAATCCACTGACATCCTGAAGGAATACCAAAGGAATCTTCCTCTGATTGCAGTTCATGATAAATCTGGCAGCTTTGTCTGCGGAGTCTGAATAGATCACTCCGCCCATTTGCATTTCGCCTTTGGCGGTTTTGACAATTTTGCGCTGATTGGCAATGATTCCCACCACCCAGCCATCGATCCGGGCCGTACCGCAGATCAGTGTCTTTCCATAATCCTTTTTATATTCTTCTAAGGAACCCGCATCTATCAAGCCTTCGATTACCTGATGCATATCGTAAGGCTTGGCCCGATCTACGGGGAAAATTTCTAAAAGCTTCTCTCCTGATAAAGAAGGATTTTTCGCTTCAATCCGGTCGAATCCAGCTTTGGGATTCTCTCCGAGGGTTGCGAAAATCTTTCGGATCGCATCCAGACATTCTTGGTCATTTTCATATTTATTGTCCGTGACTCCGGAAATCTCACAATGCGTAGTAGCTCCTCCCAGAGTTTCGTTATCCACGTTTTCTCCAATGGCTGCTTTGACCAGGTATGATCCTGCCAAAAAGATAGAACCTGTCTTATCTACAATCAAAGCCTCATCAGACATGATCGGAAGGTAGGCCCCTCCTGCCACACAACTGCCCATAATGGCCGCAACTTGAACGATGCCCATGGCAGACATTTTGGCGTTATTGCGGAATTGTCGCCCAAAATGCTCCTTATCCGGGAAAATCTCGTTCTGCATCGGTAGGAAAACACCGGCACTATCCACCAGATATATGATCGGAAGCCGGTTTTCCATAGCTACTTCCTGTGCACGGAGGTTCTTTTTGGCAGTCATAGGAAACCACGCTCCTGCCTTTACTGTGGCGTCATTGGCCACGATAACGCACATCCTTCCACTCACATAGCCTATCCCGGTCACCACTCCCGCAGAAGGACAGCCTCCCTCCTCCTCATACATGCCATCAGCGGTAAAAGCCCCGATTTCTAAAAACTCTGATTCTTTATCTATCAGGTAATCGATCCGCTCTCTTGCAGTCAATTTACCTTTTTCGTGCTCAGAGGCTATTCGTTTGGGGCCACCCCCGAGCTTCACTTGATCTAATTTACTCTGGAGTATTTCCAGATATTTCTCAAATGAGGGATTAGTTTTTTCCATGAGAAAATGAGTCAATTATTTGGGTTTATAGGGAATTAAACCCCCAAATGGGAGCCTAAGTTTGCCAGCGAAGATACAGAAAAGCCCTTTTCTTTCTGGAAAAGGGCTTAAAGCGTTTAATCTCAGGGAAAAAGAATTCAATTCCGCTCGATCTCATTCTTGTAATCTCTGATCGATCGGTAAATCGCCGACGCCATGTATTCCTGCCCTTCCTTGCTGATTAGAAAGCGCTCTTCTTCCGAATTGGAAAGGAAGCCTAATTCTACCAGGACGCTGGGCATAGATGGAGTCCAAAGCACATAAAATGGACCTTGCTTTACTCCACGGCTTTTTCTTCCCACTTTATCTCTGAACTGAGTTTCGATATGATCTGCCAAAGTAATGCTATTTCCGATATAGGCTTTTTGCATCAGGTTAAACATCATATAGGATTCCGGAGAGGTCGGGTCAAAACCCTCATATTCTTCCTGATAGTTTTCTTCCAGGAAGATTACCGAGTTTTCTTTTTTAACAATGTCAAAATTGGCTTCAAAATGTTTGGTCCCCATCACAAAGGTCTCCGTGCCATAGGCTGATTTATTGGGTGCGGAATTGGAATGGATGGACACAAAGAGGTCGGCTTTATTAATATTCGCGATATTTGGTCTTTGCTTAAGGGTAGGAAAACTATCGTCTTTTCGGGTGTAAATCACTTCCACATCCGGCATATTTTCCTTGATGTATTTGCCTACCAAAAGGGTTACGGCAAGATTAATGTCTTTTTCTTTAGCTCTTGAACCGATATTTCCCGGGTCACTGCCGCCGTGACCTGCATCCAAAACAATTTTTTTCATCCGAAATTTTGGCATCATCGTTTCATTCGGGATAAAACCGCCAAAGAAAAAAGGTATTGCAATAAGAAAACTTAAGAGATTTTTTTTGTTATTGAACCGTTCCATGAGGGCAATCGAATTAACTTTACGCGAAATTTCAATCAAATTAAACAAAGCGCAAGCAACAGTGTCGGGTTTCAGAATCCTTTTTTTGATCATACTAGGGCTTTGGACTTTTTCCCAAACTGCGGAAGCGCAGCGACCTACTCAGCCGAGACGAGAAAGACAATTAGTAGCTCCTGACACGCTCACACCTCCTGCAAGAAACCTTCCCGCTGCTGACACCTTGCTGTCCAAGCAAGATTCTTTGGTCAGGCTGGATTCGGCAAATATTATGCCTAGAAGCGATATTCAGACCGAGATTCTTTATTTCGCCGAGGATAGCATTATCACAGATTTTGCAGAAAACAAAGTTTATCTCTATAAAAAAGCCTGGTTTGAATATGGACAGATGCGATTGGACGCCGACCGTATTGTCATCGACTGGAAAAATTCAGAACTATACGCGTACGGCGTGACCGACAGCACGGGAAACATCTCGGGAAACCCCTTTTTCAAGGATGGAAATTCGGTGTATGAAATCCGAAAAGAAATGCGGTACAATTTCAAAACCCAAAAAGCCATCATCAAAGATGTGGTCACCGAACAGCAGGATGGAGTTTTACGGGGTACGACTATCAAAAAAACATCAGACGGGAGTATTTACCTGGATCATGGGTATTATACTACATGTAAGCTTACCGAACCCCACTGGCATATTTCCTCAACCAAAATCAAATCCATCTCTGGAAAGCAGGTTGTTTCGGGACCTTTCAACTTGTATTTCAATGGTATCCCCACACCATTGGGACTGCCTTTTGGATTGATACCGGATACCCCAGAAGAAAAAGCCTCAGGCATAATATTTCCTTCCTACAGCAAAGAACAAGTCAGAGGTCTGAGCTTGAGAGATATTGGTTATTATTTTGCCTTCAACGATTTCATCCATTTGAGATTGACCGGAGACATCTATTCCAAGGGCGGATGGGGAATCAAGTCTCAAGCCATGTATACCAAAAGATATCGATATTCGGGAGGCTTCAATGTGGACTTCCAAAAATTCATAAGTCCCGAGACCGAACTCAACCCGGTGGATTACAACACATTCAGAGTTCAATGGAATCATACCCCTGTGACAAGAGGTACGAGCAGATTTTCCGCATCTGTCAATGCAGGTTCCACCAGCTACTTCAACAATGTGATCAACCCGAATAATTTCTCCAACAATGTCACTTCTGACTTAAACTCGAACGTCTCATTTTCAAAGACTTTTACCGGAACACCTTTTTCCTTATCTGCCAACTTGAGACATTCACAGAGTGTTCAAACCGGTGAGGTAAGAATGGATCTCCCAACGATTGGAGTGAATATGAACCGACAGAGTCCATTCAGAAATGTTAAATTTGAGCCTCTGAAAACGCTTAATGTCGCCTGGAACTTCAATCTTCAAAACTCAATTTCTAACAGGATCCAACAACAGATAGGGGTCAACAATCCCGAACTTGGCTCGGGTCCTACCACCATACCATTTACTTTGGACAATTTCGGGTTATTGCTGAAAAACGGAAACAATGGTGCCAGAAACACCATCCCCCTCAGTTCCAATTTTACACTTTTCAACTATTTCACGGGCACAGCCTCTGCCAACTATACCGAATTATGGTACTTGCAGCAGTATAATTATTACTACAATCCCACCACAAAACGAGTGGACAGGATCACTCAGGATGGATTCAACAGAGTAGGATTTTACAACACCTCCTTTGCCATGAACACCAACTTTTATGGGTTCTATAATTTCAAAGGAAACGGAAAACTCCAGACCATCCGACATCACATTGCTCCGACCTTTTCTTTCAACTTCAACCCGGATTTTTCAGATCCATCCTACGGATACTACCAAGAGGTGCAGATTGATGAAACAGGCCGAACCCAGCGTTATTCCAGACATCAGGGTTTGGTATTTGGAGATGCACCCCGCGGAGAGTCCAGAGCGTTAAGCATCGGAATCCGCAACGTGGTGGAAGCCAAAATCAAGACTCAAACAGACAGTACCGAAGGAGAAACTAAAAAAATCCCTCTTCTGGAATCTTTGAACATCAATTCGTCCTTCAACTTCGCCGCTGATTCGTTCAAATTAGCCCCATTTCAAGTTTCTGCCAGAACTAGCTTCTTCGATCGAAAATTGTCTGTCAACCTAAGCAGCTCCATAGATCCCTATGCGGTTCAATCCACCATGCAAAGTAACGGAACGACCTCGTACCGGCGTATCAATGACTATGCATGGAATAATGGTCAGGGAATCGGGGTGATCCGAAATGCTTCACTCAATCTGAATGCATCTCTGAATCCTCAAAGCGGTCAAAATCCCGGGCAAGTCAGGGACGAACTTACCCAGGACTTTCTCAGACGTGGAGGCGTGATGAATGAGTTTGTGGAAAATGAAATCAATCGAATCGTCTCAGATCCCAGCCAATATATAGACTGGAATATTCCTTGGAACCTAACCATGGGATACAATCTTGCCTATTCCAGACAGGTAAATAATTCAACCAATATCACTCAGGCTATGAACTTGAGCGGTGATGTGTCTCTTTCCGAAAAATGGAAAATCAACTTCAATACGGGGTATAACTTCGAGCAAAAAGAAATTACCCAAACCATGATTGGAATCGCAAGAGATCTGCACTGTTGGCAAATGAATGTGAATTGGATTCCTTTCGGAAGGTTTACTTCTTACAACATCGATATCAGGGTAAAATCCAGTATCCTGCAGGACTTGAAAGTGTCCAGAAGAAGATCCTTCTTTGACTTCTAAACCCTCGCCCTACTCAAGGGCATTGTCATACATCTTGGCCCTCCCAAGCCACGGGAAAGTTCCGAACTTGGTATTTCCAACACTTCCA
This sequence comes from Algoriphagus sp. AK58, assembly GCF_014324365.1. GTDB lineage: Bacteria > Bacteroidota > Bacteroidia > Cytophagales > Cyclobacteriaceae > Algoriphagus. The sequence goes on along the minus strand of NZ_QEIG01000010.1, from coordinate 31,099 downwards.
CCCCCAAATTTCTCAGGGCACGGTTGGTGTGAATATTTCGGTTGTATGAAATCACTCGTCGAGGACCTACGGCAAAAACATTGGCCCCGTCAAACCACTGCTCGCGCTGAGAATAATCCGAATTTCCGTCCCCGGTGGAAAGTACTTCCAGGTGTGGAATCTCTCGACCTAAGACTGTCAACAAAGACTCTTTCAACACCTCTCGCTTAATATTCACCCGATCGCCATTGATTTCTTTTAAAGTGTAAAGAGAAGTTTGTAGCACGGCATTCATGGCATCAGGATAAGCTAAGACGAGATTTTCATCCAAGACCGTAAAAACCGTGTCCAAATGCATGTATTGGCGCTTTTTGGGCAGGTGAACTTCATATACCCGCTTCACGGTACCCTCTCCCAGAAGTGCCTTGGCTGCGTGGTAAATTGCCTTCTCATCAGTTCGTTCGGAATTCCCAATTGCGACAGCCTCATGGGAAAGAATAATCACATCTCCGCCTTCGATACTCGGTGGATTATCATGGCCATTCACGGGATAAAGTGTTTTGACATGATCCTTGAAATCAGGATGATTTTCAAAAACGGTCCTCAACAAATTGGCTTCCCGCTGCCTTCCTTCCATTTTCATGGATGAAAAAATGATTCCTCCGGGAGTCAAAGCCATCGGATCACGCTGAAAGTACAGATTGGGGCAGGGAGCTATTGCAAAGGCAGAATCCATAAGTTCCCCGGCATTCAGTGTAGGAATTTTGCGCTTGAGCTCATGGATTTTCAATCCTGCGGTCAAAATCGTAGCACATTCCGCGGTGGAATATCGCTCTAAAATCTCCTCTGCAATATGCGATAAACCTGATCGCTTGAGCGATTCCTGAACCAAATGAAGCAGTACGTTTTGGTCATAAAGCACACGAATCAACAATTCCCTTAACTGATAGACTTGCGCTCCGGTAGTTTCTTTGATCAGATTGGAAAAAGTGTCATGCTCCTTCTGCAAAGCCTCCAAATAAGGAACATCTTCAAAAAGTAAGTAATCCTTATTATAAGGTGTCAATCGGTCTATCTCTTTACCCGGTCTATGCATCAGAACCGCACGTAGGGTACCGAACTCAGAATTGATTCGAAGATTCATGTTTCTTTATTTTCAAAAATTTACAGCAATAATTTCCAATTTATAAACTATACCGCAAAATCATTATTCAATCAGTATTTTAAATAGCCTTTACTTGCAATGAATGGAGGCCATGGAAAAAATCAATTGAAAGTAAATGACCTAGTTACCTGGAAACAAGAAACCTCAACCCAAAAATCAAGGTTTAAAACAGAAATCATCCATTCAACTCATGATCAATTCTTCCAGATATTCTGCAATTACCCTTTTCCTAGTTTTAGTTTTCGTCTTTACTTCCTGCCAATCAAGCGCTCAAATCGGCAAATTTTTAGAAAAAGCCAATCAAATCACAGGTAATAATCCCACCACTGCGGAAATCACTTCGGGTCTAAAAGAAGCTCTAGAAAAAGGCACAGGAATCAGTACCGATCGGCTTTCCCTGGAAAATGGCTATTTGGGCAACTTGGATGTCAAAATCCTATTCCCAGAAGAAGCCCGACAGGTAGAGCGAACCCTTCGAAATATCGGTTTGGGCAATCTTTGCGACCAAGTGATCACCAGTCTCAACCGTGCTGCTGAAGATGCTGCCAATGAAGCGAAACCCATCTTCACCGATGCGATCAAGCAGATGAGTTTCCAAGATGTGCAGCAGATTCTCTTAGGTGAAAACAATGCCGCTACCCAATATTTCCAGCGGACAACCACCAATTCCCTCTCTGAAAAATTCTCTCCTATCATCGACAACAGTCTAGAAAAAGTCGAAGCCACCAAATATTGGGATGATGTCATGACCCGATACAATAAAGTCCCTCTGGTAAAACCAGTCAATACCAACTTAACCGCTTATGTGACCGAGAAAGCCATTCATGGTCTATTCGTAGAAATCGCCAAGGAAGAGCTTAAAATCCGGCAAAATGTAAACGCCCGAACAAGCCCGCTACTCCAGAAGGTCTTTGGGTATGCGGAAAGGGAGAAGAAGTGATCAGTGGGCAGTCTCAGTAGGCAGTTTTTGAAAGTCAGAAGGTTGAAGTCAGAAATCTGAAAAAGTAAGTGGTCGCAGCTGCCAGACTCAAAAGTAAGAAAGCTAAAGTGAGAAGGCTGAAAGGGTGAAAAAAGCAGTGAGTGTCCCCACTCACCGCGGCTTTTTGAAATCTGTCAAAATCTGTGAGTTTTTCTGTGAAAATCAGCGGGAGACCCCCAGATAAAAAAAAAGAAAAGCTGGATTTTGGTCCAGCTTTCTTTGGTATAAGATATTTGATGGGGTTTTAACCTACCAAATCTACTGTCAGGCTCTCCCCTTCCTTGGTCACTTTCACCAATCCTTTTTGAGAAAGTCCTTTCATGGACACATCCCATTTTTTGCCGCTAAGTCCGGATTGGGCTTTGAGGTCAGGCAAGGAAGCTGGATGGTTTTTGCCCAGCAAATCCATGATCACTTTTTCCTCCTCAGTGAGTTCAACCGCCTTTTTCTCAGGTCTCATTTGTGGGAAAAACAGCACTTCCTGAATCGTAGAATTATCCGTCAACAGCATGGTCAATCGGTCAATTCCGATTCCCAAACCTGCTGTCGGAGGCATACCGTACTCCAAAGCCCGAAGGAAATCTTCATCCATGGCCATCGCTTCATCATCCCCACGGGCAGCGAGTTTCAGCTGCTCTTCGAATCGCTCACGCTGATCAATCGGATCGTTGAGCTCGGAATAGGCGTTTGCGATTTCTTTTCCATTAACAAAAAGCTCAAATCGCTCCACCAGTCCGGCTTTGCTGCGATGCTTTTTCGCCAAAGGCGTCATCTCGATCGGATAATCGGTGATGTAGGTTGGTTGCACCAAATTGGCTTCTACTTTGGCACCGAAGATCTCATCGATCAGCTTGCCCTTGCCCATGGATGCATCTACTTCGATACCAAGTTCCGCACATACTTTTCTCAATCCCTCCTCATCCATTTCACTTACATCCACCCCGGCGTATTCCTTGATGGAATCAAACATGGTCAATCGTCGATAAGGTCCTGCGAAGTCGATCACTTTTCCACCTACCGTCACTTTGGTATCCTCATGAATGGAAAGGGTCACTTTTTCGAGTAATTGCTCCACCATTTCCATCATCCAGATGTAGTCCTTGTAGGCCACATAGATTTCCATGGAGGTAAATTCGGGATTGTGAGTTCGGTCCATGCCCTCGTTTCGGAACATTTTCCCAAACTCATACACTCCGTCAAAACCACCCACAATCAATCGCTTAAGGTAAAGCTCGTTGGCAATCCTCAGGTAAAGCGGCATATCCAAGGTATTGTGATGGGTCATGAATGGTCGCGCAGCCGCACCGCCATGGACTGCTTGAAGAATGGGCGTCTCCACTTCCAACCAACCCCGATCATCAAAATACCTACGCATGTTGGAGATGATTCTTGAGCGGGTGATGAAGGTCTTCTTGAACTCCGGATTGACCGTCAAGTCCACATAGCGCTGACGATAGCGCTGCTCAGGATCGGTAAAACCATCGTAAACATTCCCTTCTTCGTCTCTTTTCACGATAGGAAGTGGCTTCACCGCTTTGGAAAGGACTTTCAGCTCAGTCACATGAAGCGAAATCTCTCCGGTTTGAGTGGTAAAAATATATCCCTTCAAACCGATAAAATCCCCGATTCCAAGAAGCTTTTTGAATACCGTATTATAAAGGGTGGTGTCCTCTCCAGAACAAATGTCATCCCGACGAACATAAAACTGAAGACGGCCGGTAGAATCCTGAATTTCTCCAAAAGAGGCCGAACCCATGATTCTGCGGCTCATCAATCGACCCGCGATGGAAATATCTTTGTAGTCAGTCTTGTTGTTTTCGTAGTTTCTATGGATGTCTTCCGCAGTGACATTGATGGGAAAAGACTCTGCCGGATACGGATTGATACCCAATGCATAGAGTTCTTCCCTGTCTTTTCTGCGTTCTAGTTCCTGTTCGCTAAGAAGTTGCATTTATATAGATTTGATATTGTTGTCCGATGTCTGATGACCGATGTCCGATGATTTCAAAGAAATCAAAGGACTCTTCATCGTTTACTATTCACTTTTTACTACTTACTGAACACTGACCTCTGCTTATTTATCACTGACCACTGCTTACTGATCACTAACCTCTGCTCACTTCCCACTTCTCCTCCTTTTCATCTCCCGCTTCACCAGCTCAAATTCCCGGCTGCTTTGTCCGGCTATTGAGGTGTTTTCGGCAGCACGGCGGGTGAGGTAAGGCATTACTTTTTCCACTGGTCCGTAGGGCACGTATTTCACTACATGGTAACCTGCCTTGGCCAGATTGAAGGAAATCACATCACTCATCCCGTAGAGCTGAGAGAAATAAACCCGATCTGATTTGGGTTCTATACCATGCAGATTCATCAGTTCAGTCAGCTGAAGGCTGCTTTTTTCATTATGCGTCGCACAAACGAGATAAACTCCATTTTCGACACTGTATTTGATCGCCGCATCATAGTCTCGGTCCGTGGCCGCTTTGTTGGGTTGAATTGGATCCACATAACCCATTTCCTGAGCTCTTTCACGCTCTTTTTCCATGTAGGCTCCACGTACGGGTTTTACTCCAAAGAGATATCCCTTTTCCAAAGCCACTTGATGGGCCTTTTTCAATCTTTCCAAGGAATCGTGCCGATACATCTGATAAGTATTGTACACCACACAGCGCTCACGATTGTATTTTTCCATGGCTTCATACGCCAAGTCGTCGATCACATTTTGGAACCAAGACTCTTCGGCATCCACCAAAATTTTCAAACCCAAGTCATGAGCCGCTTTGCAAAGTCTGTCCACTCGGCCTTTTAGTTTGGAGAAAGCAAGCTCCTCAGCGGCACTTAGCTTCTCTCCCGCTTGGATTTTTTCCATGATATGGTAATCTCCCAACCCAGTGGTCTTAAATACCCCGAAAGGCATGTAATCCGTCTTGGCAGATTCGACCATGGTCTGATAAATTTCCTCATAAGTCTGATCGAAAGACTCTTCGTCTCCTTTGCCCTCCACCGACAAATCCAATATGGAATGAACTCCAAAAGAAGCCAAATGCTTGCATGCTTGGATACTCTCCTCGATAGTTTCTCCTCCACAGAAGTGTCCAAACATGGTTTTTTTCATGATACCCTTGACCGGTAACTTGAGTTTGAAGGCCAAATTGGCCAAGCCAATACCGAGATCAGAGATCAGATTGTTGTTAAGCGTAGCGAAAATCAAGTACATTTTCCGGAGTTCCGCATCACTTTTGGAAGCAAAGGCCACTTCCAGATTCTCAAAAGAAATATTGGGTTTGACGGGCATATCGCTCATTTAAGGCTGCAAAGATATCAAAAAAACCTCAGGCACTTTGGCTTTGTTCGGAATTTGCCCGAGTGAACCACAGGAAAAATCAGATTTTTTATTCCAAAGAAACTTTGGTCAGAGTAAGGTAGTTTTGCATCCATGAACCCAAGTATGACGAACCTCTTCCCTTTTCCGGAATTTAATTCCAAAAAGACTCCACGGGTCATTGCAGGCCCATGCAGTGTAGAAACTCCCGAACAATTGGACACCACGGTAGAAAACTTGGTGAAAGTCGGAATCAGAATGATTCGAGGTGGCGTATGGAAGCCTAGAACCAGGCCCAATGGATTTGAGGGAATTGGCTCCTTGGCCTTGCCTTGGATTCAGGAAGTGAAGAAAAAGCACGGGGTTCGCTTTGCTATCGAGGTAGCTACCGGCAACCATGTAGAAGAAGCATTGAAAGCAGGTATCGACGTGCTATGGATCGGTGCCAGGTCTACGGTAAATCCTTTTACCGTACAGGAAATTGCCGAAAGCCTCAAAGGAGTGGATATTCCGGTGATGATCAAAAATCCCGTCAATCCGGATTTGGGACTCTGGCTAGGAGCTTTTGAAAGATTGGAAAGTGTGGGTTTGACCAGATTGGGAGCTATTCATCGCGGTTTTTCCAACTATCGGGACACGACGCACCGCAATTCACCGATGTGGCAAATCCCAATCGAATTCAGAACCATTCGACCAGAAATCCCCATGATCAACGATCCAAGTCATATCTCCGGCAGGAGGGACTTGGTTGCATCCATTGCCCAGAAAGCTCTTGACCTAAACTTTGACGGCTTGATGATCGAATCGCATTTTCAGCCAGATGCAGCTTGGACCGATGCAGCCCAGCAACTTACCCCTGAGGTACTCGGCGAGCTAATCGGAAAACTCAAAACCAGAAAGGTACACTTCGAGGCTCCAGAAACCCTCCACCAACTCGAAGAGATCCGTCAACAAATCGATGAAGCGGACAGGGAAATTCTTGAAGCATTTGCCCGAAGAATGCATTTGGTAGAAAAAATCGGAGCCTACAAAAAACTGAACAATGTAGCGGCTTTTCAGCGGGAACGCTGGCAGGAAGTATTTCAATCCCGACCGGAATGGGGTAAAAAACTGGGTTTAAATTCAGAAACTGTAGAAGAAATCTATCGAATCATCCATCAAGAATCAATTCGCCGGCAGACGGAGATATTGGATCAATGAGAGGCTAAAGGCGAGAAACAAGATGCTAGACATAAGACACAAGTATCAAAACTCAGGTAGCTTTTCCAAAAGTCTAAACTTTGGAAAAGCTTTTAAACCAAACCTTACCGAATATCCTTACAGTTTGAATTCAGTCGATACAAAAATTTTTAATAAGTCAATTTTCAAAATTTTGTATCGATTTAATAAAATAAATCAATACATCATTACAAAATCACCTTCCAAAACCCAGTCAATTGAAATATTCGTAAACTTTAAGCTCTTTCAATCAAAACTCTTCAAAGAATTCTTCAAAAAATAATTTTGGATTTAAAAAATCCCCTCCTACATTTACGGCATGTTAATCACAGCAGCGATCTATTTTACCTTCTTTTACTTTTACTTTCGAAGCCAAAATCGAATCGGAGCTGTGTATTGTCTAGCCAAAAACTAAAAGAAAATAAAAACACAAAAGCCCGGTTCGAAAGAGTCGGGCTTTTTTCATTTAAAATGCTCAAGCCGTATGAAGCCGCACAAACAAATTAAAGACTGGGGATTGGGATTGACCACTCCGCTGATCATCGCAGGACCTTGCTCTGCAGAAACTCCCGAGCAAATCGAGCAGATCTGCAAGGAAATGAAAGAAGAAAACATGGTTCCTCAGCTCTTCCGCGCCGGTATCTGGAAACCAAGAACCCGACCCGGTTCGTTCGAAGGAGTAGGTGAAGAAGGCCTCAAGTGGATGGAGATTGTACGTCACCACCTGAGTATCCCCATCACGACAGAGGTGGGAAATGCCGCTCATGTGGAAATTGCACTGAAATATAAGGTAGACGTACTTTGGATCGGTGCACGAACGACCGTAAATCCCTTTGCCGTACAGGAAATAGCTGAGGCCCTCCGTGGTGTGGACGTGCCTGTGATGGTCAAAAACCCCATGAACCCGGATTTGGAACTTTGGATGGGGGCTTTGGAAAGAATGTATGCAGTAGGCATCGATAAGCTCGCTGCGATTCACCGCGGATTCTCTGACGCATACGACAAACGCTACAGAAACAAGCCCAACTGGTCCATGCCGATTCACCTCAAGCGAGAATGGACCGGAATGGAAGTGATCAATGACCCTTCTCATATTGTAGGTCGAAGAGACGGTCTCCTCGAAGTAGCCCAAAGCGCGATGAACTTCGGTTTGGACGGCTTGATGATCGAAACTCACCATGACCCTGATAAGGCTTGGTCCGATGCCAAGCAGCAGGTCACACCTCATCGCCTGAAGGAAATGATTGACTCCATCGACTTCAAACAGCCCTTGGAAAACATGAAGCCGGACGAAAGACTTCAGGACCTTCGCCGTGCGGTAGATCATTTGGACGATCAGTTGTTGGATATCCTTCAGGAAAGATTTGCCGTAATCGACCAGATCGGTGCACACAAAAGAGAACATCACCTGACGGTATTTCAATCAGACCGATGGAAAGAAGTAATGGAATCCCGTACGCAAAAAGGAATCAAAAAGAACCTCAGCGAGAAATTCATGAAAGAATTGCTATACTGTATTCATGAAGAATCCGTAAAGCGTCAGGAAAAACAACTCCGTGAAGCCGAACCTATTAAAAAATAAATCTGCTCTCAAACTCAGGAAGGCCGTCCCTTTTGGGACCGCTTTCCTAACTTAGTCCTCTCACCAAATCGGTCAACCCGTGGAATCCGTCATTTTCTCAGCTGATATCAAGAAATCTCTTTCGGAGATTTTATCTGAACTCTCCTTTTCCAGACTGGTGGTTCTAACTGATTTGAATACCCAAAGACATTGTTTGCCTATCCTTCAGGAAATTCTACCTGAAAACGCTGTTTTCATCTCTGTTTCCGCCGGAGAAATCCACAAAAACCTGGACACCTGCTCCTTGATATGGAGTAGAATGACTGAAGAAGCACTGGACCGAAAAGCCCTGATGATCAATCTTGGCGGTGGAGTCATCGGAGATATGGGAGGCTTCTGCGCCAGCATCTACAAAAGAGGCATCCGATTCATCAATTGCCCCACAACCCTGCTTTCCCAAGTGGATGCCAGTGTAGGAGGGAAATTAGGTATTGATTTCAAAGGACTAAAAAACCATCTCGGGGTATTCAATGAACCCAAAACGGTCATTATCGCACCGGAATTCCTAAAGACTTTGCCTCAAGCCGAACTACGATCCGGCTATGCAGAAATCATCAAACATGGTCTCATCCGGGATAAGGCCTATTTCCAAAAACTTCAAGCTCAAAATTGGGAAAGCCAAGATTGGGAAAGTCTGATCCGCCATTCGGTCGGGATCAAAAAAGCAGTCGTGGAAGCAGACCCAAAAGAAAACGGACTTCGGAAAATTCTCAACTTCGGCCATACTATAGGGCACGCCTTCGAATCCTTTTTTCTCGACACCCAGAATCACCTTCTCCACGGGGAAGCCATCGCTTTGGGGATGATCGCTGAGGGATTTCTCTCCTTCGAAAAAGTAGGGTTCAGCTTTGAAGAATTCGAGGAATTGAGTCAATTCCTACTTCAGGTTTATGGAAAAGTTGACTTTTCCCTGCATGAACTTGACCCAATTCTCGATCTTTGTACTCAAGACAAGAAAAACGAGGGCTCCGTAATCCTTTTTTCCCTTCTCGAATCCATCGGCAACTGCACCTACAACATTCCAGTGACTCGGGAAGAAATCAAACACGCCATTCAGTATTACCACCAAATCCAAGCGGCTCAGGCCTAGACTAGTCCAACCATGCAACTCCTTCGCCTTGCTCAAAAAAGCGAATTCGATACCATACGAATACCTCTTCCTTCTTCCAAAAGCGAGTCCAATCGGGCCTTGGTCATCGATGCCCTGACTTTAGGAAAAAACGAAATCACCAATCTTGCCGAAGCACGTGACACGCAAACCATGATTCGCTTGTTGGAAAAAAGTCCGCCGGTTTTTGACGTTCTCGATGCAGGCACGACCATGCGTTTTTTGACTGCTTATACGACTGTGACCAATCAGAAAAAGGTCATGACCGGCACAGCCCGCATGTGTGAGCGTCCCATCGGGATCTTGGTAGATGCACTTCGGGCCATCGGAGCGGATATTCATTACCTCAACAACGAAGGCTACCCTCCTCTCGCCATTCACGGACTACCTAAGCAGACTACTGACAAAGTCAAAATCCGAGGTGACGTATCCAGCCAATACATCTCTGCCATGCTGATGATCGCACCGATTTTACCTCTGGGACTGGAAATTGAACTCGAAGGAAAAGTCGGAAGCCGAACCTACATCGAGATGACCTTGGAATTGATGGCTCAATTCGGAATCAGCTACACTTGGGAAGGAAATAAAATCCAGGTCCCTCACCAATCGTATACCCCTACCCGATTTGCGGTGGAAAGCGACTGGTCTGGCGCAAGTTATTGGTTCAGCCTCTTGGCCTGTGCGGATTCGGGAGAGCTTTTTTTAGAAGGATTAAAACAAAACAGCCTACAAGGTGACTCCGCCATTGTAGAGATCATGGATCACTTGGGTGTAAAATCCAGCTTCCAAAACGGTGGTGTGCTTCTCCAAAAACAAGCCGTAAAAGGCTTGAAAAACTGGGATTTCACCCATTGCCCTGACCTTGCTCAAACCGTTGCGGTGACCTGCGCGATCTTGGGACAAAACGCCATTTTCACTGGATTGGAAAGTCTAAGAATCAAAGAAACCGACCGGATCTACGCCTTGCAGCAGGAATTGGCCAAGTTTAACGCCGAGCTGAAGGAAATCGAACCGGAAGTATTCCAGGTCATTCCTTCTGTGACTATGCCTCGTCAGGTTCAGATTCATACCTATGACGACCATCGCATGGCCATGGCCTTTATGCCGCTTTTGACCAAAACGGAAGTCATCATCGAGGAACCTGATGTGGTCAATAAATCTTATCCGAGCTTTTGGAAGCATGTGGCGCTGACCGGTGTGGAATCACAAATCCTGAGCGAAGCATGAGCCTGAAAATCGCCATACAGGGAGTTCCGGGCTCTTTTCACCATCAGGTAGCTTTGAAAAACTTTGGCCTGGATTCCGAGATTTTAGCATTCAACACCTTCGAACCTGTAGCCAAATCAGTCGCTCAGGGTCAGGCTGATTTTGGGGTGATGGCCATCGAAAACTCCATCGCAGGTGCCATTTTGCCCAATTACGACCTGATCGACCGGTATGAGCTCTTTATCCGGGACGAATATTACCTGCCGATTGCCCACCAACTGATGGCCTTGCCGGGACAACAAATTGAGGAAATCCGAGAAGTTCGATCCCATCCCATGGCTTTGCTTCAATGCAAAGCTTTTTTGGCGAAATATCCCCATATCCAGCAGTTTGACGATGTGGATACTGCCTCGGTGGCCAAAAGGATATCTGAAGAAAAACTTTCAGGAATCGCAGCCATCGCAAGCGAAATCGCAGCGGAAATTTATGGCTTGGAAATTTTGGCACGAGACATTCAAACGGTGAAAGACAACTTCACCCGATTTATCATTTTACAGAAGGAAAAGGTCCAAACCAAGATTCTTCCAAATAAAGCATCCTTCAAAATCACGATCCGAAATGAAGCCGGGGGTTTGGCCAAATTGCTCACCATGCTGGCGGAGAAAGGCCTGAACCTAAGCAAAATCCAATCGATCCCGGTCATGGAAAAACCGTGGGAATACGCCTTTTTTATCGATGCGGAATTTGGAGATTACAATCAGTTTAGAGAAGCCATGAACTTGGTGGTCAAGAATTTTGGAGACTTAAAAATATTCGGAGAATACAGCAGCAGAAAAGGATGAAGGGATTTGCAAACAGAATCAACAGCGTCGAGGAGTATTACTTTTCGGCCAAACTCCGGGAAGTCAACCAACTTATTGCTGATGGCAAACCCGTGATCAATTTGGGGATCGGTTCGCCCGACCTCGCTCCCGATCGCAGCGTGATTGAAGCACTCAAAAACACGGCTGAAAACGGTCAGGCACACGGCTATCAAAGCTATCAGGGCATTCCCGAATTGCGGATTGCAATGGCCTCATTCTATCACCGCGAATTTGGAGTCGAGCTTGTTCCCAACAAGGAAATCCTTCCACTAATGGGCTCCAAAGAAGGGATCATGCACATCAGCATGGCCTTTCTAAATCCTGGAGATCAAGTCCTCATTCCCAATCCTGGCTATCCGACCTATACCTCGGTGACTCGATTGCTGGAAGCCGAACCGATATTCTATACTTTGGATTTGGAAAAAAAGGGAAGACCTAATCTGGAAAAACTGGCGCAAAATGATCTCTCCAAGGTCAAGCTCATGTGGATCAATTATCCCCACATGCCGACAGGAGCTTCGGGTTCAGTGGAAATCCTTACCGAATTGGTAGCTTTTGCACAAAAGCATGACATCATCCTGGTCAATGACAATCCCTACAGCCACATTCTGAATCCTCAGCCTTTGAGTATTTTGAGCATTCCTGGAGGGAAAGAGGTCGCTTTGGAGCTGAACTCCCTGAGCAAAACCTTCAATATGCCCGGATGGCGAGTGGGGATGCTGTGTGGTAGAGAAGACTATGTCGAAGCCGTGCTGAAAGTCAAGTCCAACATGGATTCGGGCATGTTTCTGGGCCTTCAAAAAGGCGCCATCGCAGCCCTTTCTTTAGGCAAAAACTGGTTTGCCGACCAAAACGAAATCTACACCAACCGCCGGAAGCTCGTCTGGAAACTTGCCGATCACCTCGGACTCAGCTACGATACCAAAGGCACCGGACTCTTTGTCTGGTGTAAAGTAAGCGGAGAAAAATCTCCTGAAGAGCTAGTCGATTGGCTGCTTTACGAAAAAAACATCTTCATCACTCCCGGAAAAATCTTCGGCACAGCAGGAAACGACTACGTGCGTTTCTCTCTCTGCATGCCCGAATTCAAAATCCTGGAGGCTATCAACCGTATCAAACCTTAACCTTGCTATGCGAAAAATACACATCATCGGACTCGGACTTTTGGGTGGTTCCTTTGGACTGGGAGCACGTCAAAAATTCCCAGAAATCAGCATCACCGGCCACGACTCCAACCCTCAAAACTTGAAAGATGCCTTGACTTTGGGCATTATCACCGAAGCTAAAGAAACTCCGGACGCAGACACCGACTTGGTAATTTTGGCTACGCCTGCAGATACCTTGGGAGATCTTTTGCTCCAGACTTTGGATCAGGTAGGCGAAAACACCCTGATTTTTGATGTGGGTTCGACCAAGGCCAAGCTCTGCGCCTTGATGGCTGGCCATCCCAAAAGAAGACAGTACTTGGCCGCCCACCCGATTGCGGGAACGGAATATTCCGGTCCGAAAGCGGCTTTTGCAGACCTGCTTGACCGCAAAGTGATGATCATCTGCGAACTCGAAAAGACAGATCTTCACCTGAAAGAAAAAGCCTATAAGCTCTTTGATGCGCTCAACCTGAAGTTACGTTTCATGGATCCGGAGGAGCATGACCGTCATTTGGCATTCGTGTCTCATCTTTCCCATGCTTCTTCGTTTATGCTGGGTCAGACCGTCTTGCAAAAAATGAAGGACGACAAAAACATCTTCGATATGGCGGGTTCGGGTTTTGCATCTACCGTGCGACTGGCAAAGTCAAGCCCGGCGATGTGGGCACCGATCTTTGTCGAAAACAAGGAAAATGTACTGGCTGCCTTGGATGGCTATATCCAAAATCTGACCGATTTCAGAAACAAAATCGCCGCGGACGACACGAAGGGATTGTATGATGAAATGGCGGAGATCAATAAAATTCGGGATATTTTGGATTTGAATAGATGATTTGAAATTCGAAGTTTGAAATTTGAAACCACGGAGCGATTCGTGGTTTACTTTTTTGACCTTTTAAAGTTCCCACAGATTTTCACGGATCGTGTCACAGATTTGCACAGACGCTTTTTTTAGCTTTCATACTTATTGATAAAAATCTATCTGTTGACTTGCGCTGAAAAATCCACTGATAGCTGCATACTTGAATAAGCATGTGCTTATCGATGAATTCGATCATAATATCAGTGAAAATCTGTGAATTCATCTGTGGAAATCTGTGAGAAACAAATCTTATTAATCGCCTATCTTAGCTGAACCCAAAAGTAAAACCTATGAAGACCAAATTCATTTTCCTCTTTTGCCTGCTGTCCTCGAGCCTTTTCGCTCAGGAATCCTGGACGACCATCACTCCAAAAACCGAAGCCACTCCGCGCCATGAAAACTCCTTTGTGGAATGCGGTGGCAAGCTCTATTCCCTCGGTGGCCGTGGGGAAAGACCGGTGGAGGAATATGATCCCAAAACCAATACCTGGACCAAATTGGCCGATGCCCCGATGGAAATCCACCATTTCCAAGCCATCAGCTACCAAGGTGAAATCTGGGTGGTCGGCGCTTTGACTGGAAAATATCCCCATGAAACACCTATCCCCAACATTCTGATCTTTAATCCCAAAACGAAATCTTGGCGTAATGGCCCTGCACTTCCCGAAGGACGAATGAGAGGATCCGCAGGTGTTTTTGTTCGGAACAGCAAAATCTACATGGTCTGCGGAATCCAGGATGGACATTATGACGGATTTGTCTCTTGGTTTGACGAACTCGATCCGAAAACCGGAAAATGGACCTCTCTTACCGATGCGCCCCGTGCCCGCGACCATGTCAGCGCTGCGATGGTTGGAGATCGATTGTATCTAGCCGGAGGAAGAACTTCCAACGCAAAAAACAATCGGGTCATTGACACCACGATCAAAGAAGTGGATTACTACGACTTCAAAACCAAGACTTGGCATACCATCGAAAACGGCCTCCCTACCGAACGTGCAGGAAACTCCAATCTGGGCATCGGCCCTTATTTGGTCGTGCTAAATGGAGAAAGCGGCGTGCAGACACCCGCCCATGCCGAAGTAGAAGTCCTCGACACCCGCACCCATACCTGGAGCAAATTGCCTAATCTCAATCAAGGTAGACATGGCACTGGGGCAGCATTTTTAGACGGAAAAATCTGGGTTCAGGCAGGTTCAGCCAACCGTGGGGGAGGCCCTGAGATCAGTACCATGGAGGTGCTGGAGTGGAGAAAATAATACCGCAATCAGCTTAAATCCGCTTCTTGCGAGAGAGAATTCGTATATTTTCAAAAGTTAAAAGCTTTAGACATGGCAACCCTAACTGTCAATCACAAAATTTTAGAAAAGTATTTAAGCCTTTTGGAAGGACTTGACAAGTCTTCAAAGAAAATGATAATTGAAAAACTAAGTAAATCTCTTGAAGATAAAGCTGTTAAAACAGATTTGGAATCCTTATTTGGTGCTTGGGAAGACGAAAAAAGCTCAGACGAAATCATCAAAGAAATTAGAGATTCAAGAGTAGAAAAATCAGAAAAACTAAGTTTTGAATGAAATACCTTTTAGACACGAATATTTGTGTTCACTTTTTAAGAGGAAATTTTGGATTGATAAACAAATTCAGGCAAATCGGCATTGAAAATTGCGCTATTTCTGAGATAACATTTGCAGAATTAGTATTTGGAGCTGAGAACAGTTCAAACCCTGAAAAAAATCTTGAGCTGATTGAGGCATTTACAAACCAATTGATCATTCTACCGATTTTCAATGCAATTCACCTTTATGCAAAAGAAAAAGCGCGTTTAAGATGAAAAGGCCTAATGATCAGTGATTTTGATTTGCTAATTGGGTGCACGGCAATAGAAAAAGGCATGACCATGGTTACGGAAAACCAAAAAGAATTTGAAAGAATCACGAATATCAAAATCGAAAATTGGGTAGTAAGATAACCCTGAATTAACCAATTAGACTGCCAAAAAATTAATTTGGTCTTCTCAAATCAAAACCCTTAAAAATTCTTTTCCCTTAGTGACCAAACAGCCAAATTCCAATCCCTCTTTCGAAGAAAAATTACCCCGAAACCTTGGCCTATGGGGCATTTGGATGTTGGTGGTCAATGGCTTGATTGGTGCGGGGATTTTTGGTTTGCCAAGTGGGGCAGCAGCTTTAGCAGGAGAATACAGCGTGTTGGTTTACGCTTTCTGTGCCTTGCTGATTCTTCCTGTGATTTTATGTTTTGCGGAGTTGGGAAGCTACTTCCGGGGCACGGGCGGACCGATTCGGTATGGCACCTTGGCTTTTGGGCCATTTGTGGGATTTCAGGGTGGTTGGCTGTATTACCTGGCCCGATTGATTTCCTTTTCCGCCAATACGGTTTTGCTTACAGACTCTATCGCCTATTTCATCGCCGGAGCGGGTGAAGGAACGGGCCGCTTGATCTCTTTGGCCCTGATCTGCATCGGCTTGAGTGTGATCAACGTCTTGGGTTCGGTCGAGTCCATTCGATCGATGACACTTTTTACAGTTATCAAATTTGCTGTTTTGATTCTCCTGCCAGTTGGAGGATTTATCCTGCTTGGCCCTTCGGTAATTCCTGATTTTGACTCTCCCCTGCCTCCCGTTTCGGATTTGGGAGCGGCGGCTTTGCTCTTGATTTATGCCTTTGTGGGATTTGAAGGCGCAGTAGTGCCAGCAGGCGAAGCCAAACGCCCGGAGCGGGATATGCCTTTAGGTTTATTGCTTGGTTTGGCGGTGGTAGCGGTGCTGTACATGCTCATTCAGGTGGTCTCTCAGGCTGCGGTGCCAACGATCGCCGAGTCCAAAACTCCGCTGTTGGAGGTATCCGCCACACTTTTTGGAAGCCCCGGTGCGGTGATTTTGATGATTGGGGTGGCCGCTTCAGTGATTGCCAATCTGATCAGTTCCATGTTTTCCGCCACTCGGGTGACCTATGCCCTTTCCTTGGAAAAGTCCCTTCCTCGATGGTTTGGGGAAGTTCATCCGAAGTTTCTCACTCCCGCCAACTCGGTCATTTTCTTTGGTTTGGCGGCATTTTTCCTTTCGGCTTTTGGATCGTTTACCGCCTTGGCCGCAATGACCGTCCTTTCCAGACTTTTTCTATTTATCATGAGTTGCGCGGCGATCCCTAAGCTCAGGCCACAGTTTCGTGGGGAAGGCAGATTCATTTTGAAAGGAGGCTACCTGATTCCCGTTTTGGGGATTATGGCCTGTCTTTGGCTAATGATGCAGGTAAGCGAGCGCTCGATCTGGATGACTGCGATTTTTGTGGGAATTGGAACGGGCTTGTATTGGGTGGGGAAAAAGCAGAAAGCAGAAGTTTGAAGTCTTAATTCAGAAGTCTGAAAAAAGGTTCGCAGTTCGATGTTCAGAGTTCAACCCAACTTCGCTATTCGACATTCGGTGTTCGGTGTTCATAATTAAAAAATTCCCATCTTCTTTCATTTAAAGAAATATCAATCGCTGAATGATGAAGATTCCTTTCCCTCACCATCTCGTAAATCGTCATTCGTAGCTCGTAAATCCCCGACCTGATTGAAGAACCCAAACCTTCCAGGTTTTAAAAACCTCAAAGGTCAGTGAGCTGCTTTCAGCTTTCTAACTTCATTATTCCTACTTTTACCCTATGTCCTCTCCTAACCTCGCCATACGAACGGTCATTTTCAGCATGCTGGGAAACGCCGCTTTGGCAGTAATCAAGTTTCTGGGCGGAATTTTCGGGAATTCGTATGCATTGATTGCGGACGGAATCGAGTCCACGGTGGACATTTTCTCTTCCTTGTTGGTCTTGCTGGGTCTTCGCTATGCGGCGCGGCCTGCCGATGAAAACCATCCCTACGGACACGGAAAAGCAGAACCTCTAATCACTTTTGCCGTGGTGGTGTTTCTGGTAATTTCTGCTTTTACCATCGCCTGGCAAGCGATCCAAAACATCCAAACTCCCCATGCTTTGCCTGAATCCTGGACCCTTTGGGTCTTGGCAGGGATTATTTTATGGAAAGAAATCAGCTTCCAAGTCGTCCTCAGACGAAGTAAGAAACTCGGCAGTTCCTCCCTGAAAGCCGAAGCTTGGCACCATCGGTCGGATGCGATTACCTCGTTGGCTGCTTTTTTTGGAATTTCAATCGCGCTATTCGGAGGTGAGGGATTTGAAGTAGCCGATGATTATGCAGCACTTTTGGCCTGTGCTTTTATCCTATACAACTGTTATGGAATTTTTCGACCTGCGCTGAGTGAGGTAATGGATGAAAACAACCATGATGACTTGGTCAATGAAATCCGCAAAGTCGCCCTTACCGTACCCGGAGTGAGTGATACCGAAAAATGCTTTATCCGAAAAGCCGGCATGAAGTATCATGTGGACCTCCATGCTCAAGTCAAAGGAAACCTGACCGTGATGGAAGGTCATCAGATTGCTCATCTCCTCAAAGACACACTCAGAAAGGAAATTCCACAGTTAGGACATGTTCTGATCCATATTGAACCAGCATAACTGAAAAACGACAGCGTCCAGAGAAGGATCGGGCGGAATTTCCAACTGCTCAACTATTTTTTACAGATACTAATTAACTGATTTACAAAAACTTTCAATATCCGTTTCTAGGGATTTTTGGAATTTTTCCCGATAATGGGATTCAATCAAATAAAGACCTGATTTTTCTCAGCTTTTTTTTTGGATTATTTGCCAACTTTTGAATTAAAGCTTCTAAATCCATACACTTTCATTTAAATGACAAAAGCTTATTCTGCTTTTGAGATAAAAACAAACATCTATTCTTCTAAAATTTGCCTCAAACGAAATTTTCCCAGCCAAATTCTAATACCTATGAAGTTATTACAAAAAATAAAAAACCTTTTTGCGGGGTGTATATTGATTATTCCCCTCCTTTCATCATGTAAAAAAGTTGAAGTCGTCGAGCTTCCACCTGTACAGGTGAATGTAGTCAAGGCGGTTCAGAGTGACGTACCACTTTACGAAGAATTTGTCGCACAAGTATATGGCAAATCCGATGTCGACATCCGGGCACGGGTAGAAGGCTGGGTCACTTCGGTAAACTTCAAAGAAGGATCTGTGGTCAAAAAAGGGGATTTACTCTACGTCATCGATGACATCGAATACAAAAACCGGGTAGACCGACAGGCCAGCGAAGTGACCCGAGCACAGACCGAATTGGTGCGAGCAGAAAACGAATTGGGCAGAGTTCGTCCCCTTACAGAGATGAATGCTTTGAGTAAGAAGGATTTGGACAACGCCATCGCTCAATACGAAGCCGCAAAAGCCAATGTAGCCGCCGTCAAATCCACACTCGACAATGCTAAAATAGAATTGGGCTACACCAGGGTTACTGCCCCATTCGACGGAATCATCGGTATTTCCAATGTGCGGGCCGGAGATTATGTAAGCAGAGTTGGAGGAACATCCGTGCTCACCACCATCTCGAGCGTAGATGGGGTTAGAGTTCGTTTCCAGATCAGTGAAAGAGAATACCTGAGGATCGCGCAACTCAGTGCAGAAGAACTTGCAGGAGCCAAAAAGCAAGTAGAATTGATCCTGGCAGACGGATCCATTTACGCTGAAAAAGGCGAGATCGATTTTGCCAATAGAGAAATTGATCCCAAAACCGGAACACTGACCATAGAGGCATCCTTTCCAAATCCTACCGGTCTATTGAGACCAGGACTGTTTGTAAAAACCAGGGTACTGCTCAAAACAGCAACTGGGGCGGTCCTGATCCCTCAGCGATCTGTCTTTCAGCTCCAAAACTTAAACCAGGTATTCACAGTCACAGATTCAAGCACATTGAAAGCAACTACCGTCCAAGCCGGAGAAAAAGTCGGCGATGCCTGGATCATCACAAGCGGGTTGAAAGCCGGTGACCGGGTAGCCATCGTAGGCACTGCGGGTCTCACAGCCAATACCAAAGTGGAGGTAGTCGAACAGGCCTGGACGCCTAAAGGCAACTAATCTGAATATTTTCCAAAATTTTCTCTGAAGCTATATGAGTGAGTTTTTCATACGAAGGCCCATCGTCGCCATGGTGATCTCGATCCTGATGATCATCATGGGTCTGATTACCCTGGGCGGAATTCCGATTTCCAAGTACCCGGACATCACGCCTCCAATGGTACAGGTGACCACCAATTTCACCGGTGCCAACGCCGTCAACGTGGAACAAGCCGTGGCTACCCCAATCGAACAGCAAGTGAACGGGGTAGAAGAAATGCTCTACATGAAATCAGTAAATGCCGCTGATGGATCGCTGACCCTTCAGGTATCCTTTGAGGTAGGTACTGACTTGGACAATGCCAACATGCTGACCCAAAACCGGGTGTCTCAGGCCAATGCCAAGATGCCGGTGGAGGTCAAAAACTTCGGGGTGACTACCAAGAAATCCCTGGTTTTCCCCCTGATGCTGGTGTCCCTGTCCTCACCCAACCAAACCTACGACGCCTCTTTTTTAAATAATTACGCGAATATCAACATCGTCGATCAGCTTAAGCGGGTCAAGGGTGTGGGTGACGTAGTGCTGTTTGGTGGTGCAGATTATTCCATGCGGATTTGGCTGGATCCAGATCAGCTGACCAAGCTAAACCTGACTGTCAATGATGTATCCAATGCAGTCAGAAAGCAAAATGCCATTTCCCCGGGTGGTAAATTTGGCGCTCCTCCCTCCCCTTCCGGAGTGGAATATACCTATACCGTCACGCTACAGGAGCGCTTGGTGACCGAAGAAGAGTTTGGAAATATCATCGTCAAATCTGATGAAAAAGGATCCATCGTCCGACTCAAGGACATTGCCCGAGTGGAATTGGGACTTGACAATTACAATTCATCTAGCCGACTGAATTCCAAATCCGCCGCCACCATCGTGGTCTATCAGATGCCTGGCTCCAATGCATTGGAAGTTGCCGATCTGGTACAAACGACCGTAGCCGACCTTCAAAAATACTTTCCGGAAGATTTGAAATATGACATTTCATTGAATACTACCCGGGCCATCTCCGTAGGTATTGAAGAAATCGTGCATACGCTCTTTGAGGCCGTAGTGCTGGTGATCATCGTGGTGTTCCTCTTCCTTCAGGACTGGAGAGCTACCTTGATCCCTTTGCTGACCGTTCCGGTTTCTCTGATCGGTACCTTCATCATCTTCCCGATGCTCGGATTCTCGGTCAACGTACTTTCGCTGCTGGGGCTAGTCCTCGCCATAGGTCTGGTTGTCGATGATGCCATCGTGGTAGTGGAAGCGGTCATGCACAACATCGAGCACGGCATGAAGCCGAAAGAAGCCACCCAAAAGGCCATGAAAGAAGTGGGCGGACCGGTAGTCGCGATCGCCTTGATTTTGGCAGCGGTATTCGTGCCTGTAGCTTTTGCCGGAGGGATCACAGGACGGCTTTATCAGCAGTTTGCGATCACGATTGCCATCTCGGTTTTGTTCTCTGCCTTCAATGCCTTGACCCTCAGCCCAGCGCTTTCGGCCATCATTCTCAAGCCGAAA
Organism: Algoriphagus sp. AK58; assembly: GCF_014324365.1. Classification (GTDB taxonomy): domain Bacteria; phylum Bacteroidota; class Bacteroidia; order Cytophagales; family Cyclobacteriaceae; genus Algoriphagus. The sequence continues at coordinate 10,091 of NZ_QEIG01000010.1, read as the reverse complement.
AAAGAATCCAAAGGTCTGCTCCAGCGCTTTTTCAATGCCTTCAACCGAGGTTTTGACAAGTTTACCCTAGGCTATACCGGAGTGGCAGGAGCCGTGGCCAAAAAGTCCATCCGATCCCTGATCATCATCGGTTTTGTAGTAGGAGGAATTGTCCTGCTCAACGGAGGAATACCCGGAGGCTTTGTGCCTGAGGAAGACGAGGGCTATTTCATGGTCAATATTCAACTTCCCGATGCTGCTTCTCTTGAGCGCTCAGATGAGGTAGCTAAAAAAGTGGAAGCAATTCTCGGGCAACATGAGGAAATCGAATTTTCGACCATGGTATTGGGCTACAGCTTGCTGACTCAATCTTACTCCACCAACAACGCCTTCGTGTTTGTCTCGCTCAAACCTTGGGAAGAGCGCACCAAAACCGCCAAACAGTTGATTTTAGAAACCAACATGGCGTTCCGAGGTACAGTGACCGAGGCCTCTACGATTGCCTTTGGTCCTCCTCCGATCGAAGGTTTGGGAACCTCCGCAGGTTTTACCCTTCAGCTTCAGGACCGCTCCGGCAATTCTCCCCAATACCTGGACGAGCAGGCTCAGCACTTTATCACTGAGGCTAGAAAGCGGCCGGAAATCGGCAGCATTTTCACCTTGTTCCGATCCAATGTACCTCAGAAAAAGATCCTGATCGACTACGACAAAGTCGAAAAACTGGGAATTGACCTGAGCGAGGTGACCAGCACCATTTCCACCTATCTGGGAAGTGCCTATGTCAATGACTTCAACCGATTTGGAAGACAGTACAAGGTCTTTGTGCAGGCCGAAGGAAAAAACCGACTCGAGCCCGACGATCTCGCCAAATATTACGTGCGAAGCAAAGCAGGAGAAATCATTCCGCTGAGCACCATCACCACGGTAGAAGACGCCACCGGACCGACCTACACCAACCGATTCAACATGTACCGCGCAGCAGAAATCTCAGGAGCTCCTAAGGAAGGATACAGCTCGGCGGATGCCCTTCGTGCCTTGGAAGAAGTGGCCGCAGGGATGCCCAAGGAAATCGGCTATTCCTGGAGTAACATGTCCTATCAGGAAAAAGCTGCCGAAGGAACCGGAGGCACCATGTTCCTCATGGCCTTGGTCTTTGTGTTTCTGATCTTGGCCGCCCAGTACGAAAGCTGGACCCTCCCCTTTTCCGTCTTGCTTGGAGTACCGGCCGCGGTGTTTGGGGCCTTCCTCGGACTGTGGCTGGGAGGACTCTGGAGCGTCAGCTATGTCAACAACGTCTTTGCTCAGATCGGATTGGTGATGCTGATCGGTTTGACGGCGAAAAACGCCATCCTGATCGTGGAATTTGCCAAGATGCTCCACGAAGAGCAGGGCAAATCTCTCTACGAAGCCGCATTGGAATCTGCCAAACTCCGGCTCCGTCCCATCCTGATGACCTCCTTCGCGTTTATGCTCGGGGTAGTTCCTTTGCTGACTGCATCGGGCGCCGGAGCCGAGGCCCGAAAAGTTATGGGTATGGCCGTATTTAGCGGCACCTTGATTGCCACCATCATCGGGGTCATCGTCGTTCCTGGACTGTATGTATTGATAGAAAGTTTGGTGAAAAAGAAGAAACCTTCCGCTCCTGCCTCACCTGCTGTTTCACCTTCAGAACCAACCCACTGAGATGAGAAAGTTAATCCTACCAATCGTCATTTTGTTGGTTCTTTCCGGCTGTGCCGTTGGACCCAAGTACACAAGACCCGAAGCTGTGGCGACTAAAACTCCATCAGGATACACCTTTGGGCTAAATGCGGCAGACTCCATCACCAACCTGGATTGGTGGGAAGTCTATCAGGATCCCCAACTGCAATCCCTGATCCGATATGCCCTGGATTCCAACCTAAACTTGCTGACCGCAGTGGCAAGAGTGGAAGAAGCGCAGGCCATTTTGGGCTTCAATAAAGCAAACTTAGGCCCCGCCTTTGGGGTAGCTGCCGGTGCCAGAGCCTCCGACTTCAGACAACGCGCTTCAGAAGCCGGAGTTGGCTTCAACACCAACTCCTATTCTGTCCTAGGCAATGTATCCTGGGAGCTTGATATATGGGGAAAAATCAGGCATGCCAACCGGGCTGCCTATGCAGAACTTTTGGCCACCGAAGAAAAACGCAAATCCATCTACATCAGTCTGGTAGCGCAGATTGCTGAGTTGTATTTCAATCTGAGAGGATTGGACGAACGCCTCCAAATCACCCAGCGCACCTATGAAACCCGACTGGAATACCTGAGAATCATCAACCTTAGGTTTGAAAAAGGAGAAGTTTCCGAACTGGACAAGCTTCAGGCCGAACAAATCGCCGCCGATGCCAAAGCTCAGATGTATGCCTTGGAAAGGGCCATTATCTACACCGAAAATGCGATCAATATCCTTTCCGGAAAACCTTACTCGCCAATCGTCAGAGGCTTGGACAACAACCAACAGCTTCTTCCCCTGGAGATACCGACAGGGATTCCCTCAGAATTACTTACCAGAAGGCCCGATATCGCTGGTGCCGAGCAGCTTTTGATGGCCCAAACCGAGCGAATCGGCGTGGCTATCGCGATGAGATTCCCCAGCCTAAGCCTCACCGGATTTTTTGGAGTGGCCAGTCCTGACTTGTCCAACCTGTTTGTTCCCAATGCGATGCTAGGCTCCATCACGGGGCAATTGGCTGCACCGGTGTTTCAGTTTGGACAGAATAAAAGAAGAGTGGAAGCCGAGCGTGCCAAAGCAAAACAATTTGCCTATCAGTACGAGCAAACCGTCATTGAAGCCTTCGCCGAAGTCGAAAATTCCCTGGCGGAGATCCGCACCTATACGAATGAATTTGAGGCCAGAAAACAGCAAGTAGCTGCCACCGAAAAGTCCTTGATGCTTTCCAAAGCGCTCTATGACAACGGCTACACGTCTTTCCTACAAGTATTGGATGCAGAAAGGAATTTGTATTACTCTGAATATGAAAAATCCCTCGCGCTGGAGAATCAGTTGATCTCTTCAGTGAGGCTGTATAAGGCGCTTGGAGGGGGATGGTGAGGAATGACGGATGACCGATGTCGGATGACAGATGCTGGATGGTTGATCCCAAATATTGGATGACGGAAGACCGAAGGGGGTTGCCCTAATTCGGATTTCGGCAGACCAGAGTCGAGAGAACGAATTGAGAAAAGAGCCGGGAGTGAAATCCCACAGCCCAAATAAGTGTCTTCACTTACTTGAATGATTCAAAAAATGGTTCCGGATAGTGGAGACACTAACCGGGGCGAAGAAAAGAGAACGGAGCCGAGGGAGAAATCCTTCGGCTTTTTTTGTGCACACTCCTCCCATAAATCTAAACTTTTATAAGGATAGTTTGGACAGTCAGCCATCTGCGCTTATCTTGAAATAGATTTTTAGGGAGAGCCGAACCGGCATTTTTTGGAAGACCCATTCCGAAAACCAAAGACCTTGGAAATCTGAAAAAACGGATTTAATTCAGAAATACCCGAAACCAGTTTCGCCATGTATCCAAATAAGCATGCCTTACGAAACTGGTTTCGCAAACACAAACGTTACCTGTAATGCAAAAAATGAAAACACTAGTACTTACTATATTATTTTTTTTATTGAATGCTCAAGAAGGTTATTCTTGTTCCTGTGGGGGCAAGTATGACTCTAAGTACTTTAAAGAGCAAATTGAAAGAGCAGATTTTGTTTTTGTTGGTAAAGCAATAAAAAACGTTGGAGTTCACACTCAAAGAAACAACCAACTAGACGAGGAAGGAATAGGCTACAATGTACTTTTTAAGGTTGATTCAGTGATAAAAGGAAAATTAAAATCTCAAGAAGTTATAATTGACCAATGGAACGATGGAAGCTGTGCTCATACACTTAAATTAGGTAGGAAATATATAGTTTTTGGTATTGATTATAAAATGCATTGGAATTACAAAGAAACAATTGAGGAAGAGACAAAATTAAAAAAGGAGGGATATGAAGAATTAACCCAGTTTGATTACTACACTTTAAAAGAAGATAGGTATAATATAGTGAATACAAATTATTGCTCATCATTTATAAAAAGAAAATCAATCCTGAAATCTTTAAAATAAAGCAATACAGGTAACATCACCTTGGATACAGCGGGCGGTTCAGAGTAACTTGAAAGTTTAGTATCTTTAAGAAGTTTGGAGTAGGCCGGAAATGAGCGGCTCCGAAAGCCCGCCGTCTCCAAGCTGAATCCCGTTAGCAAGCATATTAAAACACCGCACGATGAAACGAAAGATTTTGATAATAGCGATTTTATTTTTGGGATTTTTGAAAACAACATTCTCTCAAGAGTTCAATAAGAATATTGACAAGGATTCCTTATTTACGGTAATATTAAAGGATATTCCAGAAGAAAAGCGTAATGAGTTTAAGAAGATTTATGAAGAAGGAAATGAAGAGTCTAAGGAATTTCTACTTTTTATGTTTTCAATGCCAAGAAGTAGCAAGAAAGAACTTGTTGACAATTATGAAAACAAGTCTAAAGAAATCACTATACTTAAAAATGAATACTCAAAACTTGTTCCTGACAGCTTAATTGTATCTATTGAATTCAACCCTGAAAATAAAATAGTTAACACAACCGAAAGTATTGATTTAAAGATTTATCGCAAGAATCCCAATGGACGGAGCACAGTTATAGCCCAAGAATGGAATTTAGATAGAGAATCTGAAAAGCTAGCTGAAATGCTACTGACAATTGGATGGAATAAAAACAGCTTAAATAAAATAAAAGAATTATTGGACTCAGCTAATTGTGTTTCAATAGAAAATGGAAGAACTGTGACAATCGGCTTTGCAAGAAGTGGGATGGGAAAATATTTTTATAAAGTCTTTGACAAAAACCTAACTGACAATGAAATAGAAGAATATAATGATGGGTGTACTTACATTTATCACAAGGACAACATAGTTTTGGAATATGGTGGCGGTGCTGTGGGTCCTCAATGTTTTCCAGACGAATGAAAAAATACGCTTGCTAACAGCACCTACCCAAAAGTGGCGGTTCAGTGGTTAAATCAAGCTTTGTGCTTCTATCAAAGATTCTGCTTGGTTGGACAGTAAAGTGCTTCGAAATCGCCACCTTCGGGTAGCTGCAAAACGTTGTAGGGCATTTTAAAAGACACAGTAGACAATGGCCTCAAGAGAAATGTATAATGCGACAGCTCATTTGAGTTCCCTGATAACTTGGGACAGGGATTGGATACATTTCGGGACTGAAAATGAAATTAAATTAGGTTTGTTAGAGAAACTAATTGAAGAACATTTAAGCGGAAATGATTTATTGTTTATTCATGGAAGGACAACTTCTAGGCAAATAAAAAAAGAAGAGATAATTAAAACAATAAGGCCATTTCTTGGAACAGACGACTTTCAACTTTGGACTGTGAGAATGGATAAAGTAATTCGTTTTAATAAAATTGGCGTTCTTCACCTTGGACAGAGAATTAAAAAAGATTTAGAGAAATCAACTGATACAGCAGTATTCACAACAAAGTTTGTCCTTGAAGACAACAAGGTAGTAACTTATGTGACACATGAAATTGAAGATGGAGCATGGCAATTTTTTAGCGATGACGAGTTTGAGGAATTTGAGAGCGTTGCAAGAATTATTGGACTAAATGAGATTATGGACAAGGACCCAACTTTAAAGCAGTTGGTAGACATGGAACCTGGACACATAGCAACGAGAAAACACAAAGAGGACAAGTGGACAATTAAAAAAAAGGAGTAAAAACGCCCTACAACATCACCTAAGAGCAAGCGGGCGGAAACGCTAAATTGAAAGTGATTACCTTTCATTAACCTTGGTCGTGGCGGACAGTGCTTCGGGTTTTAATGCCCGCCTGCTCTTAGCCTTGGCCGTTATAGGGCATTTTAAGACGACACACAGACAATGAGCTTGAAAGGACAAACAGTTAGAATAATAGTAAGTGAACCTTGGGATTGGGAAGAAAATCTTTTTGGGACTATTTTATCTGACCGTGGCGGTGATAAGTTATTGGTTAAGTTAACTAAACCTATAAAAGGAAACAAATTGACAAGCGACTTAATAGAACTTAAACCAAGATATGAAAAGGAAACATTTAAACCGCTTGGTCAATATTATTCTGTGACTGTCGGTGGTGCATTAGTAAAAGAAGAGAATGATGAATTTGACTACATAATTATTGGCAGTGTGACACTTGATTAAAATGACAATACTTGAACTACATACTAAATTGAAGAACGTTGGAATTAATGATGACCAATACTTTCTTCACGGACTTTATGGTTCAGCGGACGACAATGAAAAATTATCCTTGACGATAAAGAAAGGAAAGTTTACAGTTGAATATGAAACCTATTTCAAAGAGCGTGGCGAAAAGCATTCTGTAAGAACTTTTTATTCAGAAGAAGAAGCTTGCGAGTACATTTATAAAAAGCTAACTAACGAACAGACATATAGTCGCATTCAAAATATTGAAGGACTTTCAGGAATGACAGTGAATGAAAGACTTTATGTAAGTGGACTAATGGACGAGTTTGACAAAGTAAAAAACACAAATAAAAGTAGAGCAAAAGAAATATTAAGATGGTTGAGAGTGGACGAACCTTCAATTGATTTGATTGTAAAATGACCACTGAAGAAAGAAAAACGCCCTATAACAGCCGTTTTGCAAAAGCGGGGGTTTCGTGCTTCTATGACAGTGAAGTGCAAAATTCAAGCTTTGTGCATCTAATGAAGTTTAGTGCTGAAAATCCCTGCCTGCGTATAGCTGAGAACCGTTACAAATATTGAAAATATATTTTTCAGGACATGCAGTAGTTTAGACTTTGATAATTGCAATTTCAAAACAGTTTCCTAAAAATTACTTAAAACTATGAAAATGGATATTGCTAATTGATGGACTTACTTACTTAGGAACAAATAAATTAGACTTATGCTTAAACTTGGCGGATACCTGAATATTCTATTTGCAATCTTACATATTGTTGGATTGTTTTGGGCTGAAAAAATGTTTGAAGTTGTTGGTATAGCAGAGGGAATGGCTCTTGCTAAACAAGACATACATCCTCTGTATCCTTATTTTATTACAATTGTAGTAGGAGTTTTATTTTATATAATGGGCCTGTATGGTCTTTCGGCTGATAACAAGTATAAAAAACTACCATTATTAAAACCAATAGTATTTTGTATTGGAGGAATTTATTTGTTACGCGGAATAGGTGAACTGATTTTTGATATAGGATGGCAAAAAGCAAGTCCATTATTAGAAAACACCTACTCACTAATAGCGATTTTCGTTGGACTTTTATATTTAGTAGGAGGACTGAAAAAATGGAAAATAAAACAGGCAAAATAATAAACAACGACCCGCTAACATCGGTTTTTCGTTATGGATACTGATGCGCTTTATATGAACAGCAGTACTAATAATCCGCCACTACGCCAAACCGAAAAACGTTTTTTGGACAATTCTAAAATAGACAAAATCAGGTTTTGATTGTGACTATTACCACTGAGAAGATATTACACCGAAGAAGGACAAAACAGTAGGTAAAGTGGACTGGTTATCCAGAAAAAACCTCCGAAACTACTCTCACATGATCCAAACCGACAATTTTCAGAAAGTGGAAGTCACTTCAGCCACGGAACTTAGGTCTTGGCTGGAGCTACATCATCAGCAAGAGGAATCGGTCTGGTTGGTTACTTATTTGAAAGCAGTTCCCGAAAAGTACCTCTCCACTGGTGAGGTATTGGACGAATTGATCTGTTTTGGCTGGATCGATGGCATCCGTAGAAAGCTGGATGAGCGCAGGACGATGCAGCTGATTTCCCCTCGCAGAGTGCAGCATTGGGCCAAAAGCTATAAAGATCGTGCGGCCAAAATGATCGAGGAGGGGAAAATGCAGGAGGCCGGGTTTCTCGCGATGGAGCGCTCCAAGGAGGCTGGTTTATGGGATTTTATGGAAGAAGTGAATCGTTTGAAAGTCCCTCAGGACCTTCAGGAAGGTTTAGACCAAATTCCCGGAGCGAGTGAATTTTTTCATGGCATCAATGACTCGAGCAAGCGCTTTGTCCTCCGCTGGCTTAAACTCGCCAAAACCGAAAAGACCCGAAGGGCTAGAATCCAGCAACTCGCCGAGCTTTCGGGAAGAGGGGAAAAGTTGAAAGGGAGTTGAGGATTCTCAACAGGAAGGAAGAGAGAAATTGAGCCTTCCTGCCCAGGTGAGTGCCTGCCTATCGCAGACGGGCATTATCCGATTTAAAAAAATCTCTTCTCCGTTTCGCTGGCGAACCAAAATCTCACTCCAAACCAAAATTTTTGCGCCAGCGATGAAATTCTTGGCTTATCTTTTAATCCAGGGGTTGAAATCCATAGCTATAACGAAACGCTCCTTTGGAGCTAAATATGCAACACCTGAAATTTTTTGAAATTTGGCCATTTCCCACTTCCATTTCGGTTGCTATCCAGAGATTGAAAAATTCTGCCTAATCCAAAAAACTTGAGTTCTTGAGGATCTTTCTTTAGTCTAACAAGTACAAAGCGGTTCCAAAAACTAAGAATCGATGTAACCCTTTAATTTGCCAAAACGTTGACTGTAGGTAATACTAGAAACCCGTTTAACTTTTAGCTTGAAAAAATGGAAACAAAATCAAATTGCAACTGGCTTTTTAAAGCATCAATTGTATTCCTGTTGGGATGGACATTGAGTTCAGAATCCTTGGCGCAACAAGCAAATTCTGATGGCCTCAAAGAATTCAAGATCACCATTGAACAAACGGACAATGGCATCAAAATGCAAAGTCATGAAGGCAGTGCATGGATTGATTTAGGTTTTAATCTATCCAATAACAAACCGCAGGCAATCGACGAGTATGGGATGACCAACTTGGATCACGTATCTTCTCATAAAGACAGTCAACTTTCAGACTACCTATTCACCATTACCAAAACCAAAAACGGAATCACCTTAAAGGGTATCGAAGGGACAGCTTGGAAAGAGCTCAGTTTTCCGCTTCCAAAAAACGGTAAACAATCCATTGACCAATTTGGGATGACTGAATAAAGGGCATTGGTGGGAATTATGCTGCTCTGCCTCGGTTAGTGCCTGACAATCGCAGACAGGCACTAATCGGAGCCAAGGGGTCTCGAAGAATTTTTATATACCGCTAGTCCCTTCTCCGTTTCGCTGGCGATCCGAGATCTCGTTCCAAACCAAAACCCTGCGACAGCGATGAAATTCTCGGCTTATCTTTTAATCCAGGGGTTGAAACCCCTGGCAATAACAAAACGCTCCTTTGGAGCTGGTTCAGAGTTCGAATCATTAGACAGAGTCCAAACTCAGTGTCTTCTACAGTTACCACTAAACCTACCTTTGATAGGCGCGGTGGGTTGCCGCAGCCGCGAGGCGTGGGTTGGCTTTGTGGGGGGAAGCTTAGCTGCGGCTTGACTTTTTGGTCCTTTTTTGTCAAGAAAAAAGGACTTAAAAAACAAAACAGGGATGATGAGAAATTAATCAGGTTGAAAATCAAGTAAATCTCACCAAATCTCTTCTCCGTTTCGCTGGCGATCCGAGATCTCGTTCCAAACCAAAATTCGTACGCCAGCGATGGGGTTCTTGGCTTATCTTTTAATCCAGGGGTTGAAACCCCTGGCAATAACCAAACGCTCCTTTGGAGCTTGCAGCACTAAAGCAATCGAAATCAACAACCTGTTAATCAAAACAATAAATTGCCTGACAATCGCAGACAGGCACTAATCGGAGCCAAGGGGTCTCGAAGAATTTTTATACACCGCTAGTCCCTTCTCCGTTTCGCTGGCGATCCGAGTTCTCGTTCCAAACCAAAATTCGTACGCCAGCGATGGGGGTCTTGGCTTATCTTTTAATCCAGGGGTTGAAACCCCTGGCAATAACCAAACGCTCCTTGGGAGCTGGCACTAAACCAATCGAGATCGACAACCTGTTACTCCAGCCAATGGATTACCTGACAATCGCAGACAGGCACTAATCGGAGCCAAGGAGTCTAGAATAATATATATACACCGCTAGTCCCTTCTCCTTT
>NZ_QEIG01000001.1 GCF_014324365.1 Algoriphagus sp. AK58 | reverse complement strand
GACCTTCGGTATCCAACACAATTACATTGAAAGAGCTCTCAGTTACGTTTCCAGCAGCATCAACTGCTTTGTATTTTATCTGGGTTGATCCAATCGGGAAAAAGTCCCCACTCTCAAAAGATCCCAACAATTCCAGAGAACCTGGATTGGCATCAGTTACTGTAGGTGTGGTCCAAGTTACTATGGCCCCGCATTGTCCGGGGGTATTATTGATCTGAATGTTCTGAGGTACATTAATAACTGGATTGGTATTATCTACAATAACTGTTTTGTAGGTGGATTCAGGTGATAGGGTTTCGGTAACATTATTACTATTTCCAGATTTGGTACCTGCAACAACAAAGTATAACCCGTCAGAAACAAAGTTTCCAGCTGCATTTTTTCCATCCCAATTTCGATTGATAACATTTGCAATTCCTGCATCTACTGGGAATTCTGGAAATTCATAAACAATTGCACCTCCTGTAGAGCCTTGTTTTACCCTGATAATAAATCTCTGAATATTGCCCTGACCTCCAACGGCCCCATTATTAAAAGCAGTAATCGTAGTAACATCCTTTACCCCCACACTGGAAGCTTGATTTGGTGAAAAAGGAGTTGGAGAAGCTGCGCTAATCTCAGCTCTTCCATCCGTAAATACCGTTGTCGCAATCAACCCTGAACTCTGACCTGTTGCGGTGAGCGTAAAGGTCACTCCCAAGTGATTTTCCTTGACCAAAAACTGACTGTTGGTAAAGTTGCCAGATGCATCTGCTATAGCTGTCAAATCATGGGAAAGCAAACAAGTCGCCGGTTTGGGTTCCTCGTCAAAATGAAGGACGATCGTCTCTCCGGGTTGCCATCCCGAACCGGAAATGGTCACATATTCCCCCGGAGCGTAGTCCAACTTATCCGTCGTGACAGTCGCCTGCCCCCAACTCTCCTGACTTATCATCCCTGATAAGCCGATGGTCATGACCAGCATTAAGAGCCTGGTCCAGTTCAGTAAAATTTGCTTTCCCATAGTTGTGTCAAATAATTCGCCTTAAAAACCGAGTGGGAACTGATTTTTACATAAAAAACTCGACATCAGCCCACTAAGTGAATTGACAAATATTGAAAGTAATTTGCATTTTCAAAATACCGACCAACATTTTATTTATATTTTTTTGCATTTCAAATACTTTTTTTCGCTTATAAAATCAATTTCACGCATTTGGTGATTGCTATCTCTTAAAAAATATGACTTTAACGATACGCCGACCTCACTAAACCACCTAAAAAGCCAATCACCCGTTAAAAATTGCATTCTGGAAACTTTTTCAAGTAATTCTCCTGGGCATGGTCGCATTTCCGGGTATTGGGTAAAAAACAATTCAAAAACCCTGATTTCAGGATATCGAAAAAGTTCAGGATGGGGTGATTTCTATTGAAAATTTTTCCCCTATCGCTCCGAAATGCGGACTTTTTGAATTACTTTTCTTTTCATTTGAATCCCATGAAAAAACTTCTTCTCATTTTTCTAATTGGAATTCTGACTTTTCAGACGACATGGTCTCAAAGTCATGAACTAACTATCCAACCCAAATTGGATCAGTATTTTTTGGCTACTCAGACCAAAGACTGGAAGACCGTGTTGGACATGATTAATCCGAAAATCTTCTCTTTGGCGCCACGAGACATGATGGAACAGATGTACAGTCAGATGGAAAATGAGGCTGGAATGCGCTTTGACTTTGAAAACATGAAAGTCTTGGATTTCAAAGAGGGACTTGTGCTTACAGATACGATTTACGTGCCGGTTGATTATTCTATGACCATGGATATCTACCTCAACCCTGATCTTTACTCCACCGAAAAGGAAATTCAACAGCTATATGAGAGTTTTCAGATTACCTACCTTGGACAGGGCATACAATTCATCAAAGAAAATCTGAAATTCAGCTTGGATATCAAAAATACCTTGATTGCATCATCGCCTTTGAACCAGGAATCTTGGACCTTTCTGGAATACAAAGCAAACGATCCTTTGACTTCCTTTCTTTTGCCTACAGAAGTAATTGATCGCCTGCAACGAGGCTGGATAGAATAATTCCCCATCATTCTTCAATCTTTTTAAAAACCTACCCATGAAAACATCACAAATCCTAATCGCCTTGTTCGCGTTTATTTTCATTTCGTTCGCCGCACAGGCCCAAGTAAAAGTGCCGGCTGTCGGAGATCTTTCCGCTCAAGTGCTTAAAATCCTCGACAATACCTCTGGCCTGAATCTCAATGCAGATCAAAGCAACAAGCTAAAAACGGACAACAAAACCTTTGTGGATCAGCTTTTTAAAATTGTAAATGGTTCAGATACCGAAGACACCAAGAAGAAGGGAATTTTAGCCTTGAAAGAAACCCGTTTAAATTTCCTTACCGGCCTTTTAGGACAATCCCTGGCCCAGAAATACCTTGGAAATGTCACGAAAGGAATCGCCCCACTCAAATCAAAATTAGGACTGGCAGCACTTGCTTTCTGATCCCAAATCACAAACTTTGAAGAGGCTGTCACAAAAATCTTGCTATGGTCAGCCTGAGCGGAGTCCAAGGCTAATTTTAGCGATTAGTACTACATTTCGACTTCGAGACGCTCGTCTCTCAGGTGCTCAATGTGAAAACTGGACTAATGAGACAGCCTCTTTTTCTTTGCATTAAAATGAAACTATTACGTCTCCTAATCCTTCCTTTGGTTCTTATTGGCTGTTCCAGAAAAGAACCCCTAGCTGAATTTTGGCTGACCGATCCCAAAGTCGGGATTCTTTTCCAACCTCAATTGGAAGCTTCGGAAAACAATGACTCAGAATTAATCATACAAGTCGATCCGGAAACCACCTACCAAACCATGGATGGGTTTGGGTTTACACTCAGTCAAGGCTCGGCCAAACACCTGTTGGCGATGAGTGACTCGGCGAGAAGTGGCTTGCTTCAAGAACTTTTTGGACAAGGCGAAAAAGATATACGCACCAACTACCTCCGGCTGTCAGTAGCAGCCTCTGACCTTAATGAATTTCCATTTTCTTACAATGACTTAGAAGATTCCCTGGCGACTGATCCCCTGCTCGAAAACTTCAGCCTAAGCTTCGACACACTGGATGTACTTCCCATTTTGAAACAAATCCTAAAGATCAATCCCGATATCAAACTGATGGCCTCCCCTTGGTCCCCGCCCAAGTGGATGAAGGATAATAAAGACACTCGAGGAGGGTCGCTCTTGGAGGAATTTGAGCCGGCTTATGCTTACTATTTGGTCAAATACATCCAGGAAATGGAGAAGTTGGGTTTTCGGATAGATGCGTTGACTATCCAAAATGAACCTTTGCATCCCGGAAACAATCCTTCTTTACTGATGCTTCCTGAGCAACAAGCCCGGTTTATCGGTCAGCACCTTGGGCCAGCATTTCAAGCTGCGGGCATCAAAACCAAAATCCTGATTTACGACCACAATGCCGACCGACCGGATTATCCGATCACGGTGCTGAAGGACTCTCTAGCCAATCCCTTTATCGACGGTTCCGCTTTTCACCTGTATGGAGGACAGATCGAAGCCCTTTCGGAAGTTCATCAGGCTTTTCCGGACAAAAACATCTACTTCACCGAGCAATGGGTGGGCGCTCCGGGAAACTTGGAAGGAGACATTCCTTGGCATGTCAAAAACCTGCTGATCGGCGCTCCCCGCAATTGGGCCAAAACGGTGCTCGAATGGAATCTCAGTTCCAATCCTACCCTCACCCCACACACCGACCGGGGTGGCTGTGACCGATGCCTTGGTGCAGTCACCATCGATGGAGATCAGGTAACCCGCAATCCGGCCTATTATGTGATTGCCCATGCCAGCAAGTTTGTAGATTCAGGTTCTGTGAGAATTGATTCCAATGTGTTTGAAGGACTTTCCAATGTGGCATTTCTTCGTCCTGACGGAAAAAAAGTGTTGATTGCCCTGAATGATTCCCAAAAGCCGATCAGTTTCAAAATCCAGGAAAAAGAAAAAATAATTCATGCCACACTTAATCCAGGAGCAACAGGGACTTGGGTTTGGTAGAGAGGAAATTTGATACTTAGGCTTACTTCGACAAGCTCAATACAAGTCGCTCAGCAAAAGAATTTGAAATCGGATTTGGGCTAAAGCCAAATTCCTATTCATAGGTTAGCATTCCAAACAAGCATTACGAATCGGCCACGAGATTATTGCTCATGAATGAGTACTTACCTTTTTCAGAATCAAAGCCTTGTATTGCCTCCTGCTTCAGCTGGAGGAAGCTGAATGAGCCAGATAATTTTATTGGCTTTAGCCCAAAACAAATTAAACTCCTTTGAGTCCTCACTTTCTCCTCTGAGCCCTCCTTGGTAAAACCTTTTGTGCTCTCAATTTAAACCTTAGTGAACTTTGTGGTCAAAATCCCTTTGTGCTCTCCGTTCAAACTTAGTGCACTTGGCGGCTAAACCTTTGGCTCCAACCACATTCCACCCAAAAACACCAACATCCCAATCAGCCATATCCATGGGGAGATAGGCTTGGTCTGAGATTTATCGCTTGGTTTTAATGTGTTCTTTTCCCCCTGCATCTCGGCTATAATCTGGGAAGAGTGAAGCGCTGGAAATTCATTTCCTTCGTAAATAAAGAGCGAAAATTCATCTCCCGCATCGATCCAACCCTCCTCCGAAGCTTTCCATTTTCCTTCGGTCTGAAACGAATTAATCGGATTTGGTTGAAGCCAAACCGTATCCTCTCCTGCCATCCAAATCTCTGGCAAGCTGTCCTGTTCAAACAACTGAATTTCGCTCTCCAAACCCTGAAGAACCGGAGCTTCAAACCGTTTGGAGCTGGGTTCGTCAGGCTCCATCGCTCCAAATACTTCCCCCCAAATCTCCTCATAGACTTCCTTCTTTCCTTCTATCACCAAGGAATAGCTGGACTCCAGCAAACTGATCCCGATTTGGGCACTTTCAACCCGCTGGATAGCGATTCGCTGATCCAGAATAGTCTCTTGCCCCCGCTTTTCCTTCCATCGGAAAGGCAAGGCTTCCAACCCGTTTTCCAACGCTGTACCGGCTGATTCCAACTCAAATTCCGTCCCAAAAAGCCGGTTGACCTGTTGGGTAAGCGCAATTGGATCGCTGACTTGGATCAACATCAGATTTCCCAGCCCTCCCTTTACCCAATCCTGAACAGCCTTTTGGGAAAGTTGGGCGGGATCGACTATGCGGATCTCTAGTGAGTCATTATTCTCTTGGGTCTGCAAAAAAGTCTCCCGGGAAAGCTGAATCTGCTCCCTGACGTTTTCACCTTTTTCTCTAAGCCAGGTAGCAAGTGTTCGACTTTCCGCACTCGGAAATCCCATTTGTACCTGATATTTCTTAGGAACCGATGGCCCTACAAAAAATCGAAGCGTCCCCAAAGTATCGCTTTCCAAGATTAGTGGAACCTCCGACCTGCCTTGACCTGCGGTTCGGAACTTAAGAACTCCCTGATTCCAACCGGAATTCAAGGTTGCTGAATCGGCTTTTGCAACACCAAGTTTTAAAATTTGGTCCGGTTGGGAAGAGAAAATCGAATAAAAAACCCGCTGACCTTCCCCCTTCCGCACATAGCTTTTCAAGGAAATATCCCGGATCAACCCATTTTCTTTTGGCAAAACCCAGTTTACCTCTCTACCCCGAAGCGGATACAATTCTTCTTTGGAGAATTGCTTTCCCAACAAAATCACCTGATCAGATTGCTGTTCAAAATCAGAAATACCAATTGAATTTTCCAAACCCAAACTGTCCTTCCAAAAGTCAATTTCGGCTTGCTCTATTCCTTCCTCAAAGACCAACCAAGGTTGGGATTCCTCTGGTTTTCTTACTTGTGGCTGAAGGAGTGCCAAACCCAAAAAAGTCCAAAAACCGAGGAATAAGCCTGTTTTGACCCAAAGTCGATCTTTTGAAATTCCTTTTTTTCCATAGAAAAAAACCGAAGCCAATCCGGTCACCAAGACCAAAATCAGAATGGTCCAAAGCATGGGAAGAGAAACGATCGGGGCAAAGCTTAAACTCATGTTTTTTTCTTTAAAAAGGCATCTCTCAATGCCTTGTTGGACAGCTGACTTGAGCCTAAGGACTTGTAATTTTTGGCTAAAGGATAAAGTTTTTCCCGAAGAAGATTTTTTTCTTTTTCATCCAATTTTCCGGCTTCCAATTCCTGCAACCCCAGCAAAACTGACCAATCCTCTATGCCGGAGTTTTGGATTCGAACTGACCACAATTGGCCCAATTGCCTGACTTTTTCCTTTTCAGAAGCAGTCAATTCCTGCTTGAGCAATAGGCCCAACACCTCAGAAGCCAGCGGTTCGATTTGCTCCTCCAGTTCGGCCACTTCCTTTTCCAATCGGGTTCCCAACTGCTCTAATTTTCCGCTCAATCGAATCTCCTCTGACTTGATCGGAGGTGGATCGTAGCCTGTTCGCTTGATGTACACCCGGGATTTTTGCTGCACAGTTTTCAGCAGTTCCAGGGCTTTGTATTGAAAAGGCAGGGATTTTTCTGGTTCAAAAAGCCGCAAATACAACTCCGCCTGCCACATTTGCTCAAGAGCCGACTTCAAGGCACCACGGGTACTTTTCTCAAAATAGGTATTGAGTTCCTCTGAATCGTGTGCATGCATGTAGTCTGCCAGCAAACTTTCGATACCTCCGCCTGTGGTTTGTTCCTCTTCGTGGGAATGACCTTCGTGGCTTTCTTCGGCAACTTTGAAATCCGGATCATGCTCCCCTTCCTGATCGTGCAGGTGCATGTATCCGCTCAACAAATCGCCCTCCTGCCCTTCCATCACTCCTCCACCGGCATCGGATTCAAATTCCTCTCCGAGGTATTGCCCATAGCGCAGGCGTAGCAGTTTTTGGTCGTGTCCGATTTCATTTGAGGTGAAATTGAACTCCTTTTCAGTTTTCTTTTTCCGCTCGGTAATCAACTTTTCGGTATCGATGATGATCTGCCGCTGACTTCGAAAATAATCTGGCAGCACATTAATGGCCATGCCGGCAAAAGCCTCCTCGCTGTCGTCACTTTCATCGAAATACTTGATGAAATAGGTGTCCGAGCGGGAAAAATTCGCTTCGGGTTGCCTGTTGTCTTTTGCAGACCAATAATAGTACAGCTCATCCCCGGGCTTGAAATCCATGCCGGAAAGGTCCAAGGTCAACCCACAGTTTTTCTGCTGAAAAGGCCTGCTTTCTACCGGAATCTGGGTTTCCCGAAACTTCACATTCTCTCCTCTTCCTCTTGCCAAAGTCGCAACGATCACCACCTCCTGAACCGAAAAATCATCCGAAATGTGAGCTTTGAGGGGAATTTTGGGATTGTTTCCGGGGAAAAAGAATTTGTAGGTCTCTTTCTCTTCAGGCTCAATCACTGGACTCAAATCCTCCACCGACTCCAAGGTGTAAAACTCCGACTGAAACACGGATTCATCTTTTAGGAAAGCCTGAATGGAATAAATGCCTGAACCTGTGAGTTGTTCCTGGAGTTGAAATCCGCCTGAATGGGATTGAAATGGAAGCTTTTCTCCCAAGGAATTCACCAGAAAAACCTCCAAATCCTGTCCGTATTGGAAAGTCAAATCCCAGGTCAAACGAGAACCTTTCAGTGCTTTGATATCCAAATTGGTCTCGGTTTTTGCGAGCAAACGGGTGTAGGCGGGAGCTTGAATCTGCACTTGGGCAGATTGGAGTATGGGAAGCTTTGGATTATCCTCGCTCAACAACGATACTTCCTGAGAAGTCTTTATGGCAGGTTCTAAGTTTTGACTTGGATTGGCTAAAAAAGGAGGTAAAAAAGTGAGCAAAACCGCCGCCCCAAAAACAGCCAGAAACGGCAATAATCCCTTTCCAAAAACCGAGATTTTTGGTGGAATCTGGGCTGTAATGCGGGTGATTTGGAGTTGATCGGCAATGTTGAGATCCCTCTTTTCCAGGAGTTCCAAGCTGAATTCCAGATTTCCGGCTTGCTGATGGAGTACCTGAATTGCCTTTTGCTTTTGACTTCGAAATGCCCCAAAAACGTAAGCGATCAGGACAGTTCCTCCTCCGACCACGACACCTTTCCAAACCTGATCCTCCAACCAAAAACCAAGAATCAGTGCCAAACTCACTCCAAGCAAAAGAGCCTTTAACCAAAGATTGGCGGTAAGCTGAAGCTCGATCGAGGCGATATGGGATTGGAGCGTTTTCACAGATTGGCACGGTAGGCGAGAAATCGTTCGGCAGCAAAGAGGATCACCAAAAGAACCAACAGAACTTCATTCAGGTTAGCAGACTTGGTCAATTTGGATGTTGGAATGGCTGAAAACCTCTGCTCCAGTTGGCTTTTGCTGATTTTCAGATCAGGCTTTTCCACTCCTAAATGAGTCAAAATCGGCTTTAAAATCAACTCCGGGAGAAGACCCTTTTCCAAAGTTTCCTCCCAGTTCAGGTTAATCAAGTCACTTAAGGCTACAATTTGACCAGAAGATTTATCTCCTTGATTTTCAGTGATAAAAAGCAATTGATTTTTCTTGAGGTTAGGGCTAAAGATATCAGAAAACAGAAATAGGGATTGAATCGAATCACTTTTGGAAAACTTCAATCCATAGACCTCTTCGATGGCTGCGAGGGCGGATTGGATCGCTTCTTTTTTCTCCTTTTCTAAAGAAAGAAAAGCAACAGGAATCGAACCGGAAATCACCTGAGAAGAGCCATTGGCTTCAGTGGTTTTTACCAAAACTCCCTCGGAATCCAGCTCCAAAAACTCCCCGGATTCCAAGGCAATGGTAGGGCTTTTGACTTTGGCATTATAATTTTCAGCTATCCGAAAAACCGGCTTTTGAGGTAGCCAGTAGATGCTTTCCAGAAAAAAGGCGGCCTGCAATCCCGTGTACAGGTAAATCGAATCTAGGTCAGAATCCAACTCATCCAGGTAGCCCTGCAACTTTTCCGAAGAAAAATCCACCGCCGAAATCTGTTCTTCGATATAGTCCGGAAGGCCGGTCCCAATCCACCGAACTTCATGCCCTTTTTGAGTCGCCTGCTCCAGTTCAAACCGGAACTCCGCCTCCACTTGTTCATCCGGCCAAACCAAATGGACAACCTTGTATTCTCTTCCACTGCCAAACCCCTTCCAAATCAATCCTGTCAGTAAAAAAACAAGCGTGGCCAACAAGAGGATTCGGATCAAAAGCAACAGCCAATTCTCTAGTTTGACCGAACGGCTGGATTGGTATTCTTTGGGTTCCAACCAGGGAAAAGCTGCCCAGGCGATCACTTTGCCCTTTTTTCCATTCCACAAATGGATCAAAACAGGGATCGACAAACCCAACAGTCCCCAAAGCAAAGTCGGTTGAATCCACTCCATCAGGCTAACTTTTTACGGTTCAAAATCTGCCGGATCACCCCAGCCAAAGGTTCTTTCATGGAAACCCGGATCAGTTGCACATTCGGGGCTTGGAAAGTTTGATCCAAGTGATCGAGATAGGATTGAAACCTCTCGCGAAACTGGGTTTGCATGGCCCGCGCATCCTGCACCACTTCCTGTCCGGACTCCAAATCCCGAAAAACAAAATTTCCTTCCAGCTTGAAATCCAACTCCTGTTCACCCAAAATCTGTATGAGCATCAGCTCTTTTCTGGGATGATTGAAAGCCTTGATGAGGTTTTCCCATTCTGATTCTTTTTGCAAAAAATCAGAAACCCAAACGACTAACTCCCTTTCTTTTCCCTGAAGAAATGCATCCGAAATTGGCTGCAATGGCCAAGACCCTGAAGCTTTGGCCTGCTCCAGAAACAATAAAATCCTTTGGAAACTTTTGGGTGTGGGCGCTACTTTTTGCTCGATCTGTCCTTCGGAAAGGGTAAAATAACTCAAGGCATCGCCTTGCAGGAATCCCAAATATGCCAAGGAAGCTATCAGGTTTTTGGCATAATCCAATCTGGATAAACCGTTTTCGACATAATTCATCGAGCCGGAAAGGTCCAGCATAAGACGAATTTGAAGGTTGCTTTCCGTGGTGGATTCCTTGATCATGTACTTGCCGGACCGGGAAAAATACTTCCAGTCGATCCGTTTGAGATCATCCCCGGGCTGATAATGCCGGTATTGCTCAAACTCGCTGCCGACACCCACCCGAATGCCCGAGTGGATCCCCTGCCGCAGCTGCTGACTGATGAGTCGGGCTGCAAGGCGCAGGTCGTTGAGCTTGATGATCTCCAGATTACTTGGCATGAACAGGAACTTGCTCGAGGATCTTTTTGATGATAAAATCGGTATCCAATTGCTCAGCTTCCGCGCGGAAAAGCAGGGAAATTCGATGCCTCAAGACCGGATAGATCAGGTGCTGGATATCCTCTGGAATCACGGAAAAACGGCCTTTGACGATGGCTCGAGCTTTGGCACAAAGAACCAAAGCCTGTCCCGCTCGGGTTCCTGCCCCCCACTCCACGTAGTTTTTCACTTCGGTCACTGAAGTAGTTTCTAATCTCGTCGCCCGGATCAGGCGATTGATATAAGCCAACAAAGATGAATCCAAATGAACCTGTCGGGTGAGTTCCTGGAGCTGCTTGACTTCAGATCCGCTGAGAACTTTTTGGGGATTTGCTTTATAGGTTCCGGTAGTTTTTTGAAGCACTTCCAATTCCTCCTGCTCAGAGGGATAGCCCAACTTGATGTACAAAAGAAATCGGTCCAACTGTGCTTCGGGAAGCGGATAGGTTCCGCTTTGCTCGATGGGGTTTTGCGTAGCGATGATCAAAAAAGGATCAGGAAGCGGGTAGTTTTTTCCGGCATAGGTCACCAGTTTTTCCTGCATGGCTTCCAGCAAAGCTGCCTGAGTTTTGGGAGGCGTTCGGTTGATCTCATCAGCCAAAACCATATTGGCAAAGATCGGCCCTTGGTTAAACTGGAAAAATTTCTTTCCCGTACTGTGATCTTCCTCAAGGATTTCTGTCCCGATGATGTCACCGGGCATCAGGTCAGGTGTAAACTGAATCCGCTTAAAACTCAGCTCCATTACTTCAGAAATGGTTTTGACCATCAGGGTTTTTGCCAAACCAGGTACACCTTCGAGCAAACAATGACCTCCAGCCAAAAGGGTGATGATCACCTCGTCCAGAACTTCCTCCTGTCCGACAATGACCTTGGCGATTTCTTTTTTCAGCTGTGGAATCTTCTCCACGAGCTGTTGGTATTTGATAAGTTCGGTCTCCAAGTTGGTTTAAGTTAATGCGTAGACGACAATATTGACCCCAAATCGGGTATTGTCGATTTTGTTAAAGCGCTTGTTTCTGAAATCGTAATCCCATTCGCAGCCGTAGTCCTTGTTACTGTACAGGACACCGATCCGTCCGTTGATCTGAATGGCCTTCAGGTAATCGTGGACCAGGTCATCCCCCCAACCGTTGAGCTCGAAGGAAGTCGTAGGCGGACCGTCTTCAAACTCAAAGAAACAGCGGTAAAGCCAGTGGTCGTTGGGGATTTTTTGCAAAGCTTCAGGGCCAAAGGTTCGGGCCATTTCTTTTTCAAAGGATTTGGCGAAAAGCCCGTCAATGTCATGATTGCAGTCATCGACAAAAACAAAACCTCCCCGCTCCACATAGTTTTTGAAGATCTGCCGCTCCTGTTGGGTAAACTCCACGAGCTTGTGCCCGCTGAGGTAGCAAAAGGGACTTTTGTAAATCTCTTCACTGCTCAACTCAATCACGCGCTCCTTTTCGTCCACCGGAATCGTCGTGTACTCCACCAGGCTATGCAGGATATTAGACGGCATGCGCTGATCCGTATCCCAATTGCCGGAGGTGTATTTGATTCGGGTGAAGAAGAAGTCTCCAGATGGAAGTTTCCAGTTGGCAGTCACAGTGTTCAGTATACAATGGTCAGTCGCAGATTGCAGTAGTCAGTTTCTAGTGGTCAGTTGGCAGTCACAGTGGTCAGTTTACAGCATTCAGCGTTTAGTCGTAGTATGCAGCTTATAATTATTAATATGTTTTGAAAAGTTTACAGTGATCAGCCGATGTACGCAGTGAATGGAACTTCACTTTTTTGAAATCCACCCTCTTAATACTGTTAACTGATCACTGTTTACTAAACACTGAATACCGATCACTGACCACTACCTACTGATCACTGAAAACTGAATTAAACCGCGTCAGAAAGACTGGTAAACGTAAAGTCCCTGATCTTCATCGGAGGCACCATGTTTCCTCCGGTTCGCTCGGGCTTGCCCATCGCTTCAATGTTGTTGAGCATGATGATAGGGCTTTCGTTGAATCGGAAGTTTTTCACCGGGAATTTGATCTGACCGTTTTCGATATAGAAGGTACCGTCTCGGGTAAGTCCTGTATAAAGCAAGGTCTGGGGATCTACCGCACGGATATACCAGAAACGGGTAACCAAAATACCTCTTTCGGTATTTCTTATCATGTCTGCTAAAGACTGATCACCTCCTGCAAAGATGAATCCCTGAGGTCTTGGCACCACGTTTACCCCTTGCTTCTGTGCCCAATAGCGGGAATAGAACATGTTTTTCACCACGCCATTTTCCACCCAAGTGGTTTTTTCCAAAGGAAAACCTTCTCCTGACCAAGGTGCAGATGGAATATCCGGATGGTTGGGATCTGAGTAAATATTCACTCGCTCGTCAAAAAGCTTTTCGCCCAACTTGGTTCCTCCACCTTTTTTGCTCAGAAAGCTTCGGCCTTCGTCTGCACTTCTCGCATCCATTCCTGAAGCCAAAAGTCTAAGGAGATCATTGGCGGCCATGGGTTCAAGGATCACGGTGTACTTTCCAGGCTCGATGGCTTGGGCATTGACGGAAGCCATTGCCTTTTGCGCAGCGATATTGGTTACTTGACCAGCATTCAGAAGTGATGCATCGTTAAAATCTTTTCCTGCATAGCCCGAACCTGTACCATCTGCTGATCTTACAGTAATGGTGAAGTCCACTGAAGTACTTTGGTTGTATCCAAAAAGCCCTTTATTGTTACCAGTAGCCACAAAACCTGTAAAATCCTCCAAATATCCGGCAGCAGTCAGGTTATTGTCCACGCAAGGCTTAATGCTGTCCAAGGCAACCTGGGCGCGATACTCAGGATTTATGGAATCAGTAGCCTTGGCAAAGGTTTTGGATGCGGCATAATTTTGCGGACCCAACATCGGCATGTATTCCGGATTTTCCGGTGCCAAGGCAGCAATTTCCTCTGCACGTGCAACAGCTCTTTTCAGGGACTCATCGTCCAGTTCGTTAATGCTGGTAGAACCGGATTTTTTTCCATACACCGATGTGATGCTGAGGCTTAGCTCGTTGGTTTCACCACTGGTATTGACCGTGTTTCTGGCATAGCGGATGTTGCCCGTACGCCCACCGCTGATGGTCACCTCGGTTTCATCGGCTTTGGCATAAGACAACACTTTATTTATGATCGCTTTAGCTTGTTCTTGAGTTAGTATAGCCATAGTAATATTCAGGATTAAATAGTTCTACCGGTGTTGATGACATTGACTCCGTCAAAACGGGTGGTAGGACTGCCGTGGGAAACTGCAGAAACTTGGGAAGGCTGGCCTTTTCCGTCGAAGAAAGATCCGAACAAGCGGTAATCGTCTTTGTCGCAAAGGGCCGAACAGCTGTTCCAAAACTCTTGGGTATTGGACTGATAGGCTACGTCCTCGAGCATTCCGGCGATTTGACCGTTTTTGATTTCGTAGAAAAGCTGCCCTCCAAACTGGAAGTTGTAGCGCTGCTGATCGATGGAATACGAACCTCTACCAAGAATGTAAATACCCTTCTCGATATCCTTAATCATATCGTGAGGGCTCATCTTGGCCTCACCCGGCTTGAGCGATACATTTGGCATACGCTGGAACTGCACTGAACTCCAATTATCGGCAAAGCAGCAACCGTGAGATTCCGGTTCATTGATGATTTTGGCCTGATCTCGGATAGCTTGGTAATTTACCAACACGCCGTTTTTGATCAAGTCCCACTCTTTGGTTTGTACGCCCTCATCGTCCCAACCCACATTTCCCAGGGAATTTGGCTGAGTTTTGTCAGCCACAATATTGACCAAGTCTGAACCGTACTTGAAGTTTTTGGTCTCCCACTTATCCAATGTGGCAAAGCTTGTTCCTGCATAATTGGCCTCATAACCCAAGACACGATCCAACTCCAATGGGTGACCCACTGACTCGTGAATGGTCAATCCCAAATGGTCCGGATCAAGCATCAGGTCATACTTGCCTGGAAGCACTGATTTCGCGGTTAGTTTTTCTTTGGCGTGCTTGGCAGCAGTAACTGCATCCTCTACCATGTCGTAACTGTTACGGTAGCTATTGAATCCTGCGGGATTCATGAATTTTTCAGAAGCCAAACCATCCAAATATTCGTAACCCATGCCCATCGGTGCGCTCAGTGCCTGACGGGAACGGAAGACTCCTTCCTGACGGTTGACCGCAGTCACGGTGAAGTTTGGCCAAATGCGATGAATGTCCTGATCAATGTAAGAACCGTCAGTGGAAGCGAAATACTTCTGCTCGTTGATCATGAAAAGCGCAGAATTGACAAAGGCAGCGCCATTGTCCAAGGCAGCGTTGTTGACCGAAAGCAACAAGTCGATTTTGTCCTTGACCGGTACTTCCATCGCGCTTTTCTGGATGGGAGTTTTCCAGCTGACTTCGCCGTAAGCCTTCACAGGGGCAAGCACTACGGGTTCTTTTTGGAGTTTGGAATTGGCTTTGGCGATGGCCACAGCTGTTTCCGCACACTTTTTAATCCCGTCAGGAGTCACATCGGAAGTGGCCGAAAATCCCCAAGTCCCATTGGCGATCACTCGGATCCCCACTCCAAACGACTCGGCGTTGGTGATTCCTTGGACGTTTTTCTCACGAGTAAACAGGTATTGCTGAAGGTAGCGGCCGATACGGACGTCGGTGTAGGTTGCACCCAGACTTTTGGTCGTGTTGAGTGCCACATCAGCCAAGAGCTTTTTGGCGGCAGCGTCCATGCCGGGAGCGATGAGATGCTCTGCGGCGACAGGTTTGCTGAAAGCCACCAAACTTGGGACCATCATTGCCCCCAAACCAAGCCCTGAAAGTTGAATAAAATCTCTTCTCTTCAATGGTTTGTTAGTTTATAGTTTAGGTTAATCATTCTGAATCCAAAATGTAACCCGATTCTAAGGGAATTTCAAAGGGTTTATTACAGTAGCGGGAAAATGGATTTTAAAGGAGGATTTGGAGGGAAAATCATGCTTAAAAAACATTCCACAAAAAAGCCCTCCAGAATCTCTCCGGAGGGCTCGTAAATCGTCCCCGTTAACTATCGGGGCTAAAATTGTAAATCAAGAATAAGATTTCTTTCCCGAAATGATCGGGATAGGCAGTCGCGTTGAGCATTTTGTCAGAAAACAAAGTTCTTTGGACCGCTCCTCGCTCCCGAAACCTATCGGGTGACGTTAGACCTTAGGCACATTCCAACCATTGTGATAATGGGCCTTCATCAGTGCATTGGCGTCCGCATCGGTAAACTGATTTTTGGCCGCATCCCAATAGACTTTTTTGCCGGTTTTGTAAGCAATATTTCCCATTTGGGCATTGATCGCAGCGACCGAACCGGTTTGGATGCCGCACTTGAGTTTGCTGGCATCATTGGCTGTCATGGCTTCCACAAAGTTGACCGCATGCAGATCCAAGGCGCTTGGTCCTGCAGGTCGTGTATGGGGAACTTCTTCCACTTTTGGCTTACGCTGACCGTCCACGTTTTCGGTTTCAGGGATCACTTTCCAACCACCACGATTGACGACCAAGGTCGCATTGTTTCCGATAAAGGCGATTCCTTCGGTGGTGCCGTAGTTTCCGCCATCAATTCCGGTGGCATGCTCCCAAAGCATATTGAATCCTTCGTATTCATACACAGTCTGAAGCGTATCAGGGGTCTCGGATGCATCATCCGGATAGGCAAATTTTCCACCGGAAGCCATTACTGATTTAGGAGCGCTTACGCCCATGGCATACAAGGCGATGTCGATCTCATGTACGCCCCAGTCGGTCATCAAGCCTCCTGCATAATCCCAAAACCAACGGAAATTGAAATGAAAGCGGTTGGCGTTGAATTCTCTTTTCGGTGCAGGACCCAACCACATATCGTAATCCACCCCAGCAGGCACAGGGCCATTTGGCACGACAGGAACCGGTTTCATCCAACCCTGATATGCCCAGCATTTCACCAAACGAATCTGCCCAAGTTTTCCTGATTTGACATATTGGATCGCCTGATCGTACTGTGACCCCGAACGCTGCCACTGTCCTACTTGGACGATTTTTCCGTAGCGTTCCTGAGCCTTTACCATGATTTGGCACTCTTCAATGGTATTGGCAATAGGTTTTTCTACATAGACATGCTTACCCGCAGATACCGCATCTACCATGTTCAGGCAGTGCCAATGGTCCGGAGTACCAACGATGACTACATCGATATCCTTATCCTCGAGCATTTTTCGGTAGTCCTTATATTGCTTGGGACGGGTACCTCGAAGCTTGAACACATCTTCACTTCGCTGATCGAGTACACTTTGATCGATATCACAGAGGGCAACGCAATTGACCTGGGGAATTTTGAGATGGGCATTCATGTTTGACCAGCCCATTCCTTTACAACCAATTACGCCGTAGTTGATTTGATCATTGGGACCGATAGTACGGGTAAATTTCCCGAAATCTGCAGCAGTCAGAATGGACGGCATGCTCAATCCAGCTCCCAGGAGCATGGTGTTTTGTATAAATTTTCTTCTTGAAGACATGATTGTTATTGGATTAATGGTTATTGGGAGAAAAGTGAAATTTCGGATTTGGGATTTCGGACGTCGGAAGATCCGAAATCAACCATCCGAAATCCGAAATCACAACGGTCTTACCCAAATATTTCTGAATCTTACCGGATTACCATGATCCTGAAGTTTGATCGGTAAAGCTTCTGCATGAGCTTTATAGTTAGGAATTCCGATGTACTCGGTTGGGCCTTTGAGGATCACGTTGTTTTGTACCACTACTCCATTGATCAACACAGTAACCGTAGCTGGAGAGGTCAACATTCCGTTTTTGTCAAATCGGGGAGCTTTGAAAATGATGTCATAGTAGTTCCACTCTCCCGGAGCTCTCAGCGGATTGACCAGAGGTGGATATTGCTTGTAAATCGAACCTGCCTGACCGTTGGTGTAGGTTTTGCTTTCGTAGCTGTCAAGGATTTGAACTTCATACATGCCCATCAGGAAAAATCCTGAATTACCCCTTCCTTGACCTTCACCTACTATTTCGGTGGGAGCAGACCATTCTACATGGTATTGGGCATCTCCAAAAGGAAGCTTGGACTGAATATCACCTTTACCTTTTACTACTACCAATTCCCCATTTTCGATTTTCCATTCAGCTGGGCTATTGCCATCTTTTGCAGACACAAAATTGTTCAGGCTGCTGCCGTCAAACAGTACGATGGCATCGGAAGGAGGCAGATTGTTTTGGGCTCCCGGAGCGATTTTGGGAGGTACAGGCGTGTAAAATTCCGTAGCCTGAGGAGGCATTGGCGGAGGAGTTGGGTTTTGTTGGGCGTTTGATAATTGGCTAATAATCAAGCCACTTGTCATCAAAGCCAGGGTCAAAAGTTTCTTCATGGTACAATAGATTATTTTAGGAATTAGTACTAAGCTAATAAATTACAGGAAAAAAGGCGTGAAACGGAAAGCCGTTGATGGATTTTTGATGGATTTGCCCAAATCCTTTTCTACTTTTCATAAAAAAATCATCAGAATGAAAAGACCTTTACTTGGATTGATTTTCGGCTTTTTATTGACCTTACAAGTCTTTGCCCAAGAGGAATACTATTTCCCCGGTGAAAAATTTGATCCCGCTATCCCCTCTCCTTCCCAGTTTTTGGGTTACCCGATCGGAGATTGGCACACACGCTATGACCTGATCGTGAAGTACTTCGAAAAGCTCGATCAGCTCAGCGAAACCGCCAAACTGCAAACCATCGGCTACACCCATGAGCACAGACCGAAGGTCATCCTAACTATCGCTTCTGCTAAAAACATGGGGAATCTGGAGCAAATCCGCCAAAAGCAGCTTCAACTGGCAGATCCATCTCAGCCAAAGCCTGCTATAGCCGATATGCCTTCGATCATTCACTTGGGATATGGTGTACACGGAAATGAACCTTCCTCTGCCGAAGCAGCCATGCTGACCGCCTATTGGCTGATGGCTTCACAGTCTGATCTGGCAAAAAATCTCAGAGAAAATTCAGTCGTACACATCGACCCGACTCTGAATCCAGACGGACGCGACCGACACAGCCTTTGGGCTAATTCCAACAAAGGCTTCCCTCCCGTAGCTGATCCATTGGATCGCGAGCACAACGAAGCTTGGCCAAATGGTCGAACCAATCACTACTGGTTTGACCTAAACCGCGACTGGTTACCACTCGCTCATCCCGAATCAAAAGTAAAAGTGGAATGGTACCATCAGTGGTATCCCAACGTGACCACGGATTTCCACGAAATGGGCACCAACAGCACCTATTTCTTCGAACCCACCAAGCCTTACGGTTCCGAAAACCCGGTGGTACCGAGAAAAAATTACGACGATATCAATCCCCGCTTCGCCAAATATTTCGCCAAATACATGGACGAGATCGGAAGCCTATATTGGACCAAAGAAGTTTTTGACAACAGCTACCCAGGCTATGGTTCGACCTATCCAGATATTCATGGTGGATTGGGATTGGTATTTGAAACCGCTAGTTCTCGCGGGCATGTGCAAAGCAGTCAGCGGGGTGACATCACCTTTGCATTCACCATTCGAAACCATGTGGTGAATTCACTCGCCACGATGGAAGCCTCTTTGGACAATCGGGAATACATGCATGAGTACCTAAGAGAGTTTTTCCAAACTGCGGTGGCGGAAGGAGCCAAAGATCCTGCGAAAAACTATGTTTTTGGAGACGAATTTGATGAAAGTAGAAACCGACTTTTTGTGCAATTCCTTTTGGACCACAAGATCAAAGTCTATGAAAACACAGCCGACTTAACTGCTTCTGGCCAGTCGTTTAAAAAAGGAAAATCCTGGGTGGTTCCTACCAATCAGCCCCAATACCGTATGGTGCGGACCATGTTTGAGTATGTGAAAGAGTTTGCGGACTCGGTATTTTACGATGCTTCAGCTTGGACCATGGCCGCGGCCTATGGGATGCCTTTTGCGGCGGCACCAACGGCAAAAGCTGGTAGCCAAATTTCAGAAATCAAAGCTCCTGTTTTTTCTTTCCCTGAAGGAAAAGCCTACGCTTACCTGATCGATTGGTCGGATTACTATGCGCCCAAAATGCTTTTTGATCTGCAAAAAGCAGGTATCCATGTGGAATCGATTCACAGACCATTTTCCTCCCAAACACAAGACGGAAAAGTGGATTTCCCGGCGGGTACCCTGATGATTCCGATGGGCTTTCAAAAGCTTAAAGCCGAGGAAGTCAGTGCTAAAATCAAGGAATTAGCCGCCAAAAATGCACAGAAAGTTTATGCTGTACAGACCGGATTAAACCTCAGCGGCATTGATTTGGGGTCTAATTTGGTTTCAGCCGTGCAGCAGCCCAAAGTGATCATGATGGTCGGTTTGGGTATCAACGCCACCGAAGCCGGAGAAATCTGGAACTTGCTTGATCAGCATTTCAGCATGCCGATTACCAAAGTGAATATGGAACAATTTGGGCGTGTCAACCTTCACCAATACAACACGCTGATCCTTCCTTCAGGCAATTACAATTCACTTTCCGAAGGACAAGTCAATCACCTCAAAGACTGGGTGAATCGAGGCGGCACCATCATTTCCATGAAAAGCGCCTCACTTTGGCTCAATCAAAAAGGAATCACCAAAGAAGAAGCCGTGAAACTCGAAAAAGAGGAACAAGAGCCTGCCGCTCTTCCATTCAGTGTGAGAAATGACTTCGAAGGAGCAAAAGAAGTAGGTGGAAGTATTTATCTGGCAGAAATGGATTTGACTCATCCGATCGCTTATGGCTATCATCGGAAAAATCTGCCGGTGTACAGAAATACGGACATCTTCATCAAACCATCAGCAGACAAATACCTGACTCCGATCAAGTATACGTCAAATCCTCATTTAGGAGGCTACATTTCAAAAACGAATCTGGAAAAGCTCAAGCAAAGTGCCGGAGTGGTGATCTCTCCTTCCGGTCAAGGTCGTGTGGTACACTTCTTTGACAGCCCCAACTTTAGAGGCACTTGGTTTGGTACCAACAAGCTATTTTTGAATGCCATTTTCCATGGGGATAATATGGATTAAGAAATTTGAGATTGGAAAAAAAGCCGCTGAATGAGGAATCCAGCGGCTTTTTGCTTTTTATGGTTGGTGATTTCTTGAATTACCAGTTTTGCTTTTGCAAAAATGAAGGTGCAAGAAAACAGAGATTTTGCGCATTCATTCGTGCAGTTAAAGATTAATTTGAAAAAAGAAAAGCGTATCAGTTCGAGCTGAGTCGAGAACCTTTCGACTTCGAGACGCTAATCTCCCAGGTTCTCATTGCAGCCACGATACTCTCTTTGGTAGAAATTTAAGTTGGTCTAGTTTCCAAAAAGCCAATCAGCTCAATTTAAATCGAATTGGCAATCTCATTCTACAATTCACTACTCTGTCTTTCTGCTTGGCAGGTTCCCAGTTGGGCGCATTGTTCAACAGTCTGATTACTTCTTCATCCGCACCGCCTCCGATTCCTCTAAGAATCTCAGGATTTGAGATGGTTCCGTCGGAATTGATCACAAAAACAGCAATGACTGTTCCTTCGATTCCCATTTTTTTCGCTTCAGCCGGATAGTTGAGATTATTCGTCAGGTAGGCATTCCAGGCTTCCATCCCTCCAATAGGTTTTGGCTGTACTTCAGTGACATCGAAAATTTCTTTTCCGTCTTTGCCCACATCCGTAATTCGGGCGGCGATGTTAGTTGGTCCCATACTGGGTTTGGCGGCCACCTGAGTTGGACCCTCGATTTCCTCTGCCTGATCGATTTGGCAGGAAGAAAAGGTGACTCCAAGTCCTAACACGGAGACTAGAGCCATGTGCTTGATTTTGATTAGATTGTTTTTCATTGGTGTATAGAATTAAGGTTAAATTTTGAACATACTATCCCCAGTCCATCCGTTTTTAGGAATGGAAAATGGGTTTTAAACTGCTTACAGATTACTTGAAAGAGGATGAGGAAGAATAGCCAACCACCACAAAATGCTTTCCATATTCCTCTGCGATGGCTTTTTCCTTCATTCTTTTGGAGAGGTCTTCTGGCTTATCCGAATCGACTCGAAATAGGATTGGCACTCGCATTCTTGCCTGGACGGGTTGACCATTTTGTTTGGCAGGAATCCAATCCGGGGCACTTGATATCACCCTTATCACTTCTTGATCGCACTCGCCTCCGATTCCTCTTAACAATTCGACATCCTTGATTTTTCCATCTGTGCCGACATTAAAGGCTACCACCACTACTCCCTGCACTCCAGCCTTCCGGTCATTTGCCGGATACATAATATTCCTGGCGATGTATTTATGCCATTCTTCTCTTCCTGAAATAGGCTGTGGGGCTTCATCCACCTGATCAAGGAGTTGATACGATGGTTCGGATTTAGTAAGAACAGGGTCCTTCGTTTGGGTAAGCCGCACGATGACCGGTGCATCAGCGTCTTTCACCTCTACTTCCTGACTGTCATACCCTATATAGGAAATCACCAAAACGGTCGGCAAGGATGGAACTTGAAGTAAAAAGTTGCCTGACCTATCCGACGCTGTTCCTGTGGTACTTTTCTTGATCAAAATTGCAGCGCCTTGAATGATTTCTTCCTGATCATTCATTACCGATCCGGTAATTCTGATAGAGTTTGAAGTGGTCTGAGAGATGACAGGATGGATTAGACCAAAACTAAGAATCCAAAAAAGGCTCCAAATTGATGGTTTATGAATTACAATCATGGCTTATATTTTAGGTTAATTATGATATGATCATTTAGTAAGTCGTAAAGCAAAGTAAACGATAGATGAAAATCGATTTAGGACTTGTTTATTGATTGGATAAATAACCTATGACTGAAATTCGGTCTAGGTACCCTTGCGAAGGCAATTGAATATCGGAAATATTGTGTTCGATTGGAGGAGTAATTCCCTTTTCAAGCCTGAATCGGATAGGAAGTCTCATTCGGGTTTTCACAGCTCTTCCTTTTTGTTTTCCAGGTTCCCATCTTGGTGCATTTTCTACTACCCTCACAGCCTCTTGGTCCGCACCTCCTCCTATTCCCCGAAGGATTTCAACATTCTGGATGGAACCGTCAATATTAATTTCAAATACAACAATCACTGTTCCTTCCACACCATTTTTTCTAGCTTCAAGTGGATATCTGAGGTTTGTCGAAAGATATTCATTCCAACCTTTCATTCCACCTGATGGATTAGGCATTTCTTCCACCACATCAAAAACCTCATCTGGCTCTTCTGTGATCAAAACCGGATTGATTTTTTGAACTTCATCTTCAGGTAAAGAAGGTGCAGGCTCTTCAATCGAAGGGACTTCCATAATTTTTGGAAAATCATCAACTAATTCCGCCGTAGAAACCGAAGGGAGTAATTCTTTATTTTCGAAGGAAAACAAAAAAAGAAGTAATCCCAGTAAAGGAACCAAGGCCAAAAATCGAAGTTTCTGAACAGCTGAGGACTTACCCTTTGCCATCATGATGATTCTCTTTTTGGTCTGAAACTGATTGAAATTATTCATGAATTGCCAACCGGGCTTGGCGGAAATTAGCCTTAGCAAAAGGGTGGCGTATTCTTTCGGAGCAAAATAAGTAGTAACCCCCTGATCCGCCTGATATTCGTGCACTTCTCTCAATGACCTTTCAAAAAGATATATCAAAGGATTAAACCAAAAGATAACCTTAGCAAAATTCACCAACAACAAATCCCAAGAGTGCCTGTACATCACGTGCATGGATTCATGAAGTATGATTTGTTTTTGGGCTGGATCTTCAGGATCAAAGCTTGGCATCAGAATATACTTGAAGAAAGAGGCTGGCACAAAATCAGGATGCAAGGCTATCAGATGGCTACCGTGTTTGACTTTATGGGCTTTGCCAATCAGTCTTTGGGATACCGCAAATCCAACTAGTAGCCTTGCAGCCATTAGTAAAGCACCTAGTAGGTAGGCGCCAATCAGTAAATTATGCCATTTAGGAATTTGATAGGAAGTCAAAGACTCTTGTTCACCTACCTGAAATACCGGAAGTGTCATTTCCCTGACTACATCTCCCCCTCCAATCCCCATATACTCAATTGAAATAAAAGGGATTATAAAAGAGCCAATTAATAGGAGCAACAAAATGGCCCGGTTCAATGCAAAAAAAGTCAGCTCACTCAAGGCAAACCTGTAGATCAACAAAGTCAGCCCCAAACAAACAGATACTTCAAGTAGGTAAATAAGTCCTGATTCCATTATTTGGAAGGTTTATCCATCTTATCTATCAAATCCTGCAACTCATTAATTTCTTTTTCTGAGATGTTTTTTTCCTTAACCATGAAGGAGAGAAAATTCCCCACCGAACCCCCAAAGAAGGTTGAAACCAATCGATTGATGCTTTTTTTGCTGTAGTCTTCCTGATTGACTATCGGCTTGTAGATATTCACCGTGCCATACATACGGTGACTGAGATACCCCTTACGCTCCAAATTCCGAATGGTGGAGGCCAAGGTAGTGTAGGGTGGTTTTGGATCTGCCAACTGATCTAAAACATCCCGTATTAAAAGCTCTCCTTGCTTCCAAAACAAGCTCATGATTTCTTCTTCATGCTGATTTAACTCTTCCATAGGTGATACTTTAAGTGGTTTTCTTGCTATTACGAATATTTAGTAATTCTACGGTTTTGATTTTTCAATTGCAAGAAGTTTTAAAAAAAAATTATGGATATACGGAACTTTGCCAGTAGCTTTCTTCTAAGGTCAATTGAACCCATAAAAGCCAATTCTTTGATTTCTTCGGACTTCCGTCACTCGTGCTGAGCTTGTCAAAGTATCGGAGGCTCTGCTGAGCGTAGTCGAATCATCACCCCCAAAATCAGGGAAATATTCGTCTACTGGCAGAATAGCGTACAATCAGAAAAAAATTATAGCCATCTACTAAAAAAAAACTGAAAATCTCAACCGGCTTTAAGAATTCGATGAGGGAGAATCATTTTTTGATGTTAACGGGGTAAAACCTCTCCTTCCATCGAAATGCAACCTTAACCAAAAAGATTAAGGCCGGAACTTCGACCAAGGGACCAATAACACCTGCAAAAGCCTGTCCTGAATTCAAGCCAAAAACGGCAATAGACACTGCGATAGCCAATTCAAAGTTATTTCCCGCCGCAGTAAAGGAAATGGCTGCATTCTGATCATAAGTTGCTCCCATGGCTTTGCTGAAAAAGAAACCAAGTACAAACATGACCAAGAAATAAACCAACAAAGGCAGGGCAATCCTCAATACATCTCCGGGTATCTGTACGATCAACTCTCCTTTCAGTGAAAACATTACCATAATGGTAAACAACAATGCCAATAAGGTAACTGGCCCTATTTTGGGTAAAAACACCTGCTTATACCAAGTTTCGCTTTTAAGCTTTGGCAATATCAACCTGCTTCCTAATCCAGCCAAGAAAGGAATTCCCAAGTAAATCGCAACACTTTCGGCAATGGTTTCTATGGAAACATCAATGATAGCCCCCTCAAAGCCAAACAAAGGAGGTAGTTTGGTGATAAAAAGCCAGGCATAAAAGCTATATCCAAACACTTGAAAAATACTGTTGAGTGCAACCAAACCTGCGCCATATTCTGAACTGCCTTCTGCCAGATCATTCCAGACCAATACCATGGCAATACACCTCGCCAAACCGATCAAAATCAATCCTACCATATACTCCGGGTAATCACGAAGGAAAATAATGGCCAAGGCAAACATCAACAGGGGACCTACCACCCAATTAAGGATCAAAGAAATGCTCAGAATCTTGACGTTTTTAAACACTTTGGGCAAAAGCCGATAGTCCACCTTTGCCAAAGGTGGATACATCATCAATATCAGGCCAATTGCAATCGGAATATTGGTAGTCCCGCTGCTAAAGGAATCAATTTGGTCAGCAAAAGAAGGGAAGAAGTAGCCTATTCCTACCCCGATACCCATGGCTAAAAATATCCACAGCGTAAGATTCCGATCCAGAAATCCCAATTTCTTCTTTTTACTCATAACGCCTCTTTGACTTTTTGGAAAATCAGAAAAAGCTCAGCTCCAATCTGATGTGAGCGCTCGGAATACATCTTTTCCTCCAGATCGGTACCATCAAACGCTTTGGGATCCTCGAAACGCAAGGGTATTCTTACCTCAGCTCCTGGAATAAAAGGACAGTTTTCGTCTGCATGATCACAGGTCATCACTGCTGCAAATCCTTTTTGAGCATTGATCGCATCATCATAAACTTTTGAGAAAGTAATGATAGGATCCGATTCTTCACCATGAAACACAAAATAGACAGGATTACCTTCTCCTTTTTGCACTACTTTGAACCCATCTCTTCGAATGGCCGACACAGCACGCTCATTGAACGCGGTCACCTCCACTCCTCCTGAGTAGCAGAAAGCCTCTATTCCATAATAATCCGCTGCAGTCTGCGCCCAAATCTGAGAGAATTGACTTCTCCGACTGTTGTGTGTGCAGATAAAATTCAAGCGAAGTTCCTCCCCGTTTTTGATTTTGTCTAAAATATAAGCCACCATGCTTTCAATCACAGGCATTCGTTCGGCAGGAATCGATGCTATGGGCAAAGCCTCAATCGTCTTCTGCAGAGCAGGGAAAAATGATTTTTTCATAGAAACGAGGTTAAAAATTAACAACAGCCTGAATTTGGAGTGCAGCCACCTGCTGCAGCTGCCTGCATATCTGAAAGTCTGATTTTTGGTTTCTGAGCAGGAATCCCGCATTTATCCTTAGCAAGACAATCCGTCATTTTTTTGGTTAACACAAAGGCTTCACCGTTAAATTCAAGACCATATTTCCCGATGGTATCCCCTTGGTATTCTACCTCGACGTCCAAATCTTCCAGTCCTAACACCCGCTCAGAGAGCTCAATGATATCCAATAGTTTCTTGGCCCCCAATCGGTGATCATAGTCTCCATCCTCCCAAAGCTGGAAATTGATGGATTTTTCATCACGGAGAGTTCCTCCGCAATCGATGAATCTTTTATTCACCTGGCCGATTTCTGTAATGTGGAAATGTGCGGGTACAGAAGTACCATCAGGCAATAAGAAGGTCAATTGGCTCAAGGCCGGAAGCTGGGATTTGATTTGAGAAAGTTTCATAAGGATTGAATTATTGCAATATTACGATTGATTTGAATAAATTTTTTTAGCAGCATTCTCCGGAGGAACAGGACTGAGTAAGCTGGTCAAAAAGACCATTAAAATAGCCCCTGACTTCCTCCCATTTTTCTTCATTAAGACAATAATTAATGGAAACCCCTTCAATGGACCCTTTGATCAACCCCAACTCTTTCAATTCTCTTAAATGTTGGGAAATGGTGGCTTGAGCAAGACCTAGCTCCTGAACCAAAGTCCCGTTGATACAAGATTTGGACTTTGCCAAATACTGCAAAATGGCAATCCTCGCCGGATGGGCAAAGGCTTTTGCCAGTTGAGCCAATTCATTTTGCTCTGAGGTGAAAAGATCTGTTTTTGTGATCCCCATAATTACATTGCAATATTACGATGAATAAAAATAAGTATCCAAACACATTCGATGTTTTTTTATTATTTTATTCCTCAATCGTATTTTGCTTGAATCACTATTGTTCTGCTCAACACGGGAGATACCACAAAATATCCTAGAACTTGAGAATCCCCTTGAACCACTTTGATGTTGGACTCGGGATTTTGAGGAGGTGGACTAAACAAGCCTCCGTCATTGAAAAGTAAATTCACGAGCTGATTGAGGTAATCAAAAGCATCCCTGTTTAACCGGTAAAGCTCGAGCCTGACGCGATCATTTTCCTGAAACGCATAGCCCAACTCCAATCCCTCTTCAAAAAACCTCAGACCAAAGGTATCATCGAAAAGTAAGTAATCCTCTCTCTGATTTTTCAAAGTATCATTTTCGATGACCCGGATTCGATAGTTGTTATTTTCGGTAAAAGGAATTTTCCCATACACCTTGATGTAATATCCTTCCTCTCTGAACAATCGTTCCTCTTCAAACTTCCAGGTGACGCTATCCACAATGGGAGCTTCCAACATCACACCTGAGGATTGATATACCTGATCCTGCCATAAGACATTTAGTTCATAAGTCTCCCCTACTCTTGCTCTTTCGGATGGATTTGGCCGGTAGGAGTTTGATGAATCGATGTAACGAAAAGGAATGATCCTTCCGGAGCTTTTCACACGGACAAAAACCTGAGCATCTTTGATGATCTCCTGATCAAGGGAATCATAATAGTTTTTGGAAAGTGCTATTTTCACTTCATTGTAAATGCCTTGATCCGTCCACAAAGCCTCTATCACAGGTATCCTTTGATCCTTCTGGTCCAATGGCAAAAAGACTTCTTCCTGACAGGAAAAGTAGAGCAAACTCAAAAGCAAAAAGGTCCAACTTTTTCTCATCAGAATTGAAAATTGTAAGTAATAGATGGCAGAAAGGTAAATAGGTAAGTCATCACTACTCCGGGGCGGGCGGAAGTAATTTCTCCGTCCGAAATAGAGAAGTTGATGTCGTTATTAAAAATGGTTCGGAACTCATAGGCGAAAGGATTTTTCCTTCCGTACAAATTATAAATGCTAAAATTCCAGCTCCCTCTCCATTTTCTGCCTTTATCGGGATTTTTCCAAGTGACAGAAGCGTCCATCCGGTGATAATCAGGGAAGCGGTTGGTGTTTCTGAAATCAGAATATAAGGGTACCGTCTGATTATCTACCATATAAGATCCTACCGGAAATGAAACGGCCTGACCGATGGTATAAACGAACGTCAAACCTGCCGTCCAAGAGGGAGAAAACTCATGATTGAGCACCAAGGTCACATCATGTGGGCGATCAAAGCGAGGATTGTAAGGTTGGTTGAGACTGATTCCATCAATCTGCCTCCAAGCCCTTGACCAAGTATAAGCCAACCATCCCGTCGTCTTTCCGATATTTTTTCGAAGTAAAAATTCAAGCCCATACGCCCAGCCATTTCCAGTCAAAATTTCAGTTTCCACCTGATCGGTAAATAGCACTTGGGCACCATTTCTTAAGTCAATTACATTTCTAAGGTCTTTGTAATATCCCTCCAAGGAAACTTCCCAGCGGTTTTGATCAAAATTATGAAACAAACCCAGTGAAATCTGATCACTTCGAATCGGCTTCACGTATTTACCGGCCAGTATCCAGCGGTCGATAGGTAGCCCTGCCGAACTGTTGGATGCAATCTGTACATACTGAAAGTTTCGATTGAAAGCCAATTTCATGGAAAACTCCGGATTGATCAGGTATCGAAAGGCAATTCTGGGTTCAAGTCCCTGATAAAATTGCATGTTTTCAAATGAAGCAAAAGCAACCGAATCCACGGCATCTATATCACGGTCAGGAAGGTTGTCCGGATAAAGGTATTGAGTCCCTTTACCCACCTGATTGAAAAGTCCCCATCGAAGCCCAGTTTCCGTGCTTAGGCGGGGTGAAATTTCATAACTGATTCCTGCAAAGAGATTATTCAGGATTCCTTGTACTGGACTGGTAGTAATCGGTGAGATAGCGCTTCCCTCCGCTGGAATAAGGTCTATTGGCGCAAACCGATAAAATTGACTGTGAAATCCCCAATTGACTGTCGCCTTTTTGTCCAAGATCCTAGTCCAATCCGCTTTCAAGCCCGATTCTGAGAGTGCATTTTTCCACTCAAACCCGTTGTCTGGATCCACCAAATCCACTCGGTATTGATATCGGGAGTGATAGGCCTGCAAGTCAAAAAAAGAGGTTTCCGAATTCACCCGATTCCAATTGAGTGCACTTACCCAATTGGTCCAGCCCAAACCGAATTGGTCATCCAGCCCCAGAAAATCACTCCCCTGATAGGTACTCACAGAAAGCTTGTCTTTTTCTCCTAACACAAATGAAAATTTTCCGCTTAAATCATGAAAATTCAGTTTGTTGTTGTTGAGGTTGGGATCAGAGGAAAGCTTCAAAAACAAATCTGCATAGGTCCTTC
Organism: Algoriphagus sp. AK58; assembly: GCF_014324365.1. Lineage (GTDB taxonomy): Bacteria > Bacteroidota > Bacteroidia > Cytophagales > Cyclobacteriaceae > Algoriphagus. The sequence goes on along the minus strand of NZ_QEIG01000001.1, from coordinate 225,005 downwards.
GGGCACTGACGATGAAACTGGAGTTTTTCCCAAAAAGTGGCCCGTCCAAAGTCAGTCTTGAAGAAATGCTACCAATACCTCCCTCTCCGTGGATTTGATTTTTTCCTCCTTCGCGGAGGCTGACATCGATCAGGGAAGAAGCTCTTCCTCCAAATCGGGATGGCATATTTCCTTTGTACAAGTCCACATTTTTTAAAGCATCCGGATTGAATACTGAAAAAATCCCAAAAAAGTGGGAGGCATTATATACTGGAGCTCCGTCCAGCTGAACGAGATTTTGATCAGCGGAACCGCCCCTTACGAAGAGTCCGGTCGTCCCCTCGCCCGCCGTTTGCACACCTGGAAGAAGTTGAAGACTTCGGAGTAAGTCAACTTCCCCAAAGAGTGCCGGGATATTTTTGATGGTCTCAATAGGGACAGAGGCCTTCCCAATTTCCAGATTTTTTACCTGTTCATCAGGTCTTCGCTCTTGAATGATGACTTCCTGGAGAGAAAGCTCCTCTGGTTTTAAAAAAAATTTAAGTGGTTTATCGGCCTCTTTTGGGTTGATGATCCGCTCGGACCTTTCATATCCCACATAAGAAATGATAAGCTTGGAGGGTAAAACCGTTGATTCAATCTGAAATTTTCCTTCGATATCTGTAATCGATCCTTTTGAGATTTGTCCTTCCCAGTAGACACTTGCTCCGATCAGCGGTTCAGAGTTGACCGCATCCAAAACCTGTCCTTGCACGATTTTCCCTGATTGTGAAAATGCCTGAATTCCAAAGGAAAAGGAAACTAACAAGGTCAAAACTCGCAAAAAAGGCATGAATTGGGTTTTTAATGAGACACAGAAGCCGAACGGCAAAAGGAAATTAATGTTTGTTAATTCTTCTATTTCTTTGGGATGAGAGGAGCCTCTTTGCAGAATTGAGGCTTTCAAAGTTAGGTTTATTTCCTAATTTCAGGCCATGATTTGGGCATACCCTGACCTCAAACTCACCCTTTTGTTTGCCGGGATTTTTATCCTGCTGTACTTCGTTTACATCACTCGCTTTTGGGCCATCAACCGCCGGCTCAAAGTGGAGAAGCAGCGCCTGTTCACCAAGCTGATCGTAAGAACCAGTTATTTTATTCTTTTCCTCATTGCCTTTGCTGGACCTTCGATCGGGAATTCCTTCAAAGAAGTAAAAGAAGAGGGAAAAGACATCTTCATCGCTGTGGACCTTTCCCAGTCAATGGTCGCTACAGACATTGCTCCAAACCGGCTGAGAAGAATTCAATTTGAGCTGAAAGAGTTGCTCAAGTCCTTCCCCTCTGACCGAATCGGATTGATCATTTTCTCCACAGAAGCCTTCTTGCAGCTTCCATTGACCTATGATCAAGCGGTAGCCAACCTTTACATCGACGGACTCAATATCGGTTTGGTACCCAACTTAGGAACTGATCTCAACACTCCTTTAAAAATGGCCTTGGATCGGTTTCAGAATGACCAAAGCCAAGAATTAAAGTCCAGATCAGTAGTCTTAATCTCTGACGGCGAACATTTCGGAGATGATCTGGACGGAATAGCTGAGCAACTGATAGAAAACGGAATTAAGGTATTTTCCATCGGTATCGGTACAGACCAAGGCGGACAGATGCCAAGAGGAAACGGTGTAGTTATTGATCCACAGACAGGAAAACCTGCCCTCACGAAACTCAATCGGGAACCACTTCAATACATCGCCAGTGAAACAGGCGGTCAATACTTTGAAATATCCGATCAAGCACAAGAAATGGGAGGACTCATTTCTGCAATAGAAAACCTGGAAGGTGGTGTAGCCAATACCCGTGTGGTAGAGGCCAGTTCAAACAAGTATTTCTATTTTCTCCTTGCTGCCTTAGGATTGGCACTGTTGGATATGATTTTACCCATCAAAACCATCAAACTCTGATGAGCTGGAGCAAACTGATCCTAGTGACTTTACTTTTTATCCCCTCCTCTTGGACCAGGGTGTCACGATTGAACAATGCGATCAAAACGGCAGAAAAAAGCTATTCAGAGGCTCGCTATGAGGATGCGGTTAGAGATCATCAAGTTCTGATCGATGAGTTTCAGTACGGCTCTTTCGCATTGGATTTTGATCTTGGTCTCAGCAATCACTATGCAGAAAAGACAGAGGAGGCGTTGGCCTTTTATGACCAGGTCACCCAAAGTCCTGATAAAAAACTGGCCTCATTTGCCTATAACCAAGCCGGTGTGATTCTGGGCAATAAGAAAGAGTACCAAGCTGCCTTAAGCAAGTTTCAGTCTGCACTGATCCAAGACCCTCTCAATGAGCAAGCCAGGTACAATTATGAATTACTGGCCCGTTGGCTTAAGAGAGATGAAGAACGAAAGCAACAGGAACAAAACAAGCCCGAGCCTTCAGAATTTGCCAAAAGAAAAAAAGCAGAAGCTGATCGATTGGTGGAACAATTCCGCTTCAAAGATGCTTTGAACCTTATGGAAGAAGCACTTGCTCAGGACTCCACTGTGGCCGCTTACCAAGATTTTATGACCAGCTTAAAAGACGTGGTAGAAATCGATGAAAAATAAACTAATTGGAATCGTAATCGTCTTGGCCTTTCTCTTCACAGAAAAGGTCAGCGCTCAAAGTGCGGGCGACTTCTTCAATCGGGCGGCACGCTCTTATGTCAAAACCGAAAAAGAACAGGCGCTTCGTGAAGTCAACGACGGATTGAGTAAATTCCCCAATGATGCCAAGCTGAAAGCACTAAAGGAAAAACTGGAAAAAGAACAGGAAGAAGAGCAACAGCAAAATCCTCAGGATCAGCAGCAGCAAAACCAGCAAAATCAAAACCAGCAAAGCGAAGGCGAACAGGGAGACTCCAAATCTGAGCAAAAGGACGGAGAGCAAACCAACGAAGACAAAGCTAAAGAAGGCCAAAAAGGGGGAAATCCTTCCCAACAAAGCGAAGAGGCCGGCGAAAATGCGAATGACCAACTAGACGCCAATCTGGCTGACCGCCAAAAGAAATTGGAAGAGATGAGAGAAAGATTGAAGTCCATGAATCTGACTCCTGAACAAGCCTCTCAAATCCTGGAGTCACTCAATGCCGCTGAACTACGATACATTCAGGAAAACAAAAAGAAGCCGACTCAGCGACCTAAAAAAGGATTGCCGGATTGGTAAAAAATTGACCAATGACCGATGCTCGATGTCAGATGAATCATCGGTCACCGGACATCAGACATCAAGCATCAACTAAACCCAAATAGTAACATGAACAAGGAAGTATTTATCGTCTCCGCAGTCAGAACTCCCCTGGGAAGTTTTGGAGGAAAACTCTCCGGAATGACTGCGATAGAACTGGGAAGCATTGCCATCCGTGGCGCATTGGCGAAGTCCGGTGTGAAATCCGATCAAGTCAATGAGGTGTTTATGGGCAATGTGATCTCCGCCAACCTGGGTCAGGCCCCTGCCCGTCAGGCTGCAATCGGAGCGGGAATCGGATACCATGTACCTTGCACCACAGTCAATAAAGTGTGTGCCTCCGGTATGAAAGCCGTGATGCTCGCAGCGCAATCGATCATGCTGGGCATCAATGACGTGGTGGTAGCCGGCGGTATGGAAAGCATGTCCAATGTGCCTTACTATGTGCCAAAGGCAAGATTTGGATACAAATACGGAAACGCCGAACTGATCGATGGATTGGTGAAAGACGGACTTTTTGAAGTGTACTATAAATTCCCAATGGGAAACTGCGCGGAAAATACCGCCAAAGAAATGAACATCACCCGCGAGCAGCAGGATGAGTATGCTATCCAATCCTACAAAAGAGCCGCTGCAGCTTGGGAAGCAGGCATGTTTAAGGATGAAATCGTACCGGTGGAAATGACCGGCCGAAAGGGAGAAACGATCCTGATGGAAGAAGACGAGGAATTCAGAAACGTGATGTTTGACAAAATCCCTTCCTTGAAGCCTGTATTCGACAAAAATGGAACCGTCACTGCCGCCAATGCATCCACCATGAATGACGGCGCTTCGGCTTTGGTCTTGATGAGTAAGGAAAAAATGGAGGAACTTGGGCTGACTCCAGTTGCCAAAATCAGAGGATTTGCAGATGCGGCTACCGATCCGCTTTGGTTCACTACTGCTCCGGCTTTGGCCATTCCAAAGGCCTTGAAACATGCCGGAGTTTCTTCAGACGAGGTTTCCTATTACGAAATCAACGAAGCTTTTGCAGCGGTAGCTATCGCCAATCAGCGTCAGCTTCACTTGGACAATGACCGCCTGAATGTATTTGGAGGAGCTGTTTCATTGGGCCATCCCCTAGGCGCTTCCGGTGCCAGAATCATCACGACGCTCAACTCTGTCCTTCACAAAAAATCCGGTGATATCGGTGTTGCCGGTATCTGCAACGGGGGCGGAGGCGCTTCAGCGATTGTGATTGAGAAGGTTTAATTAAAGCCAAAATTGAGGTCAAAAGACCCTACTTATTAAAAAAAGCCCAAGACTTATCATCTTGGGCTTTTCGATTTGGCTGGAAAACCTATTCAGACTTCTTATTTTCCTTAGTCCTAGGAAAACCCGAGGTAAAGTCCAATTCCAACTTTTCTTTTCCTCCGATCACAAACATGGCTTCCACACCGGGAAGCTTTTCTGCCAAGGCTTTGGCTCGCTCAGATCCCATCGCCATAAAGGCCGTAGCCAAAGCGTCAGCCTCCGTAGCAGACGGAGCCAACACCGAGACCGAAACCATCGAATGATTCACTGGAAACCCGGTAAACGGATCGATCAGATGAGGACGTCTGTTTCCGTCTTCGTCGATGTAAAATTTTCGATAGTTCCCTGAACTGCTGATCGCTCTTCCGTCCAGTTCTACTTTGGTCAGCATAGAGCTACTTACGCCCAATTCTGCCTGCTGAGGATCTTCCACGCCTATAGTCCATACGGTTCCACGAGGGTTCTGACCTTTGGCTTTCATTTCTCCTCCGATTTCCACCATATAATTTTTCACTCCGGCAACTTCCAACACCTCCGCAAGCTTGTCGATGGCATAGCCTTCTCCTATCCCGGTGATATCCAGTTTGACTCCTTCTTCAGCAGCTACATAGCCGGAATCAGAAACAGCGATTTTGGATTCAAAACCCACCAATTTGCGGAGCTCGGCCACTTTCAGGGAGTCCATTTTTTCTCTCTCTTCAAAGGAAAAACCCCATGCTTTCAACAAAGGAAAAAGTGTGGGTTCGTAGAACCCTTCACTCAGACGATGGTACTTCATCGAGGAATCCATCATATCTCTGAAGGTAAAAGAAGGCTGAAGCAACTCACCCGTATTGTTAAAATCAGACACCTCGGATTCTTGGATGTAAGAATTGGATGCCTTATTGATCAGCGCGAAAACCGAATCAAACTGCGGTTGAAAATCTCTTTCAAACTCACCAACCTGAATTCGATAGTAAGTCCCAAAAATCTCCCCCTCATAGGTTTTGAATTCGATCGCTTTTTCCTGAGTGCAGGAAAAAATAAAAATCAGGCTTAACAATAAATAAATAGGCTTAATTGACATAAGATGTGGAATTTGGCAAACCTTGAAAATTAAGATTTGGATATTTTTTGCCCAAAAATAGTCAATTTGACTCCCTTGCTCGTTAATTTTCCAAAATCTTACCAAAGCCTTTTTATGGTATTATTTCTTAGGGTCACCCAACTTCTTAACGAAAAATTCAAATTCCTTACACTGCTGATGCTGTCTGGAATTTTTATATCCGCTTCTTTTTCTCAAGACACTATTCGAACCTATTATGATGAAGAACAAACCCGCATCAAGGAGGTCTTGACCAAAATAAACGGAAAAGCAGAAGGGCCGGTATGGCTGTATGATATCGATGGAAAATTGATCTTGATCGGAAACCTCAAAAATGACAAGCGAAACGGTGCTTTTTATGATTTGGACCCAGAAACGGGTGACACGCTCAGAATCGTCACGTTTAAGGACAATCAGCGGGAAGGGAAAGCCATCAGCTACTTTCCAGGAGGAAAAATCAGTCAGGAATCCTCCTTTGTCAACAATCAACTCGAGGGTGAGGTCATTTCCTATTTCGAAGACGGAAAAATCCAGGACAAAACCACTTTCAAAAGCAATAAACCGGAAGGTGCTTCATTGGCCTTTTTTCCCAATGGAAACCCCAAATCCAAAATCAATTTTCTTGCCGGTCAGTACCATGGAAGTTTTGAGGAATGGGATGAATCTGGCAATCTTTTGTACAAGGCCATTTACAGTAAAGGTGTCCTGAACGGTCCCGAAATCAGCTATTACCCGGATGGGCAACTCAAATCCCAAAGGCAATTTATAATGGGGTCTTTGGATGGTCCTTATGTAAACAACTATCCGGATGGGAAACCGGAGCGAAAAGGAATATTCAAAAAAGGCAGTCCGGAAGGTGAAATGCTCGAATATTTTCCAAGCGGTAGTACCAAAATGAAGGCGGTGTATTCTAAGGGAATTCCTACACAGCCTACCCTGTATTTTCATGAAAATGAAACCCTAAGGCAACGGATCACTTTTGATACCAAAGGCGATAAACTACGGGAAGAAAATTTCTACCCATCTGGCAAGCCTTATTCCATCGTCAACTTTGTCAACGGAGTGGAAGAGGGTGAAGTGAAAATCTATTACGAAAACGGTAACCCTCAGGAAATCAGAAATTACTCCAAAGGAAGGCTCCACGGCAAGCGGGACTATTTCAATGAAAATGGAGAATTAGTCCGCTCAGAAACCTATGAGTTCGGAAATATTATCAATAAATAAAACTTGAGTCTGAGGCTGGGGAAATAGGTTTTTCTATTTTTGCCAAAACGAATTTGAAATGAGCAAGGCCATCAAAGAAACCCACTTTACTTTCCCCGGACAGGTGGGATTTTATAAAGGAAAAGTAAGGGACGTTTATATTTTCGAAGAGGAACTGGTGGTGGTTGCATCAGATAGAATCTCAGCCTTTGATGTTGTTCTTCCCCGTCCGATTCCTTTCAAGGGTCAAGTGCTTAACCAAATCGCGGCAGGTTTTCTGAAAGCCACCGCTGACATCGTACCCAACTGGGTGACGTCCACCCCCGATCCCAATGTCACGATTGGTAAGCGATGTGAACCTTTCAAAGTGGAAATGGTCATCCGCGGCTATCTGGCAGGGCATGCTGCAAGGGAATATAAGGCTGGAAAGCGAGTTCTCTGCGGAGTGGCGATGCCAGAAGGATTGAGAGAAAACGATCCCTTCCCGGAGCCGATCATCACTCCTACCACCAAGGCCGCAGAAGGTCACGACGAAGATATTTCCAGAGAAGACATCCTTGCCAAAGGAATAGTAAGCGAATCAGACTATGTGGTGTTGGAAAAGTACACCAGAGCCTTATTCAAAAAAGGACAGGAAATGGCCCGTGAAAAGGGCTTGATCCTCGTGGATACCAAGTATGAATTTGGAAAATTCGGAGACCAAATCCTTCTGATTGATGAAATCCATACTCCGGACTCCTCCCGATATTTCTATGCAGAAGGCTATGAGGAAAATCAGGAAAAAGGTCTTCCACAGAAACAATTGTCCAAGGAATTTGTGAGACAATGGCTGATCGCTAATGGTTTCCAAGGGAAAGAAGGACAATCTGTACCGGAAATGACCGATGAAATTGTAGATGGTATCTCCGATCGCTATATTGAACTTTTTGAAAACATTATGGGAGAAAAGTTCGTCAAAGCTGAAACATCCGATATCCAATCAAGAATAGAAAAAGCAATTTTGGCTCATCTGGCCAAGTAACCAACTTTAAATGACTATGAAATATACCATTGATAAAAAAGAGCAGTATGTAGTTTTCTCCCCGATGGAAGAAAAAATTGATTCTTTGCTCGCTCCAAAACTGAAGTCAGAGCTCTTGACCATCCATGCCGAAGGATATTCCAACATCGTCTTGGATATGAGTGCTGTAAAATATGTAGACTCCAGCGGATTGAGCGCATTGCTGGTTGGGGATCGTGAATTTGGACGAAACGGCGGGATTTTCTTGATCTCGGGTGTTCAGGAGCATGTCATGAAGCTTTTGAAAATCTCCATGCTGGACAAAAAACTTAACTTGGTGAACAGTCTGGAAGAGGCTGGAGAAGCCATATTTATGCACGAAATCGACGGAGGCGAAGACGAGGAGGAAGCTTGATTCCGGAATTTGAAGTAACAATTCTGGGAAACACCTCTTCCATCCCCGTGCATGGAAGAAATCACACTGCCCAAGTCGTCAGATTTGGGCAGGAGTGTTTATTGCTGGATTGTGGGGAGGCCACACAGATACAGATGCGTAAATTCAAAATCAAATCCTCCAGAATTTCTCACATTTTTATCTCACACCTTCATGGTGATCATTACCTGGGATTGATTGGGGTGCTTTCGAGCTATCATCTTTCCAAGAGAACCCAACCGCTCAAAATTTTTGGTCCTAAAGGACTGGATGAAATCATCACTACCCATTTTCGCTGGAGTAACACACGACTTTCTTATCCTCTTGAATTTGTCCAAACAAATCCCGACGGGCTAAACCTTCTTCTAGATCACCCTAAATTTTCGGTTTATAGTTTTCCTTTGCTTCACAGGATTCCAACCACAGGTTTTTTGATACGGGAAAAAGAAGGACTCAGAAGCTTGATCAAAGAAAAACTTCAGGAAAAGAAAATCCCTTTGGAAGCAATTCACGAGTTGAGATTTGGAAGAAACTATACAGATTCGGACGGTATCACTTACCAAGTAGCAGACTATGCCCATCCCCATCCTCCTTTGAGAAGTTATGCCTTCTGTTCAGACACAATTTTCCATCCTGAAATTTCAAAGTTTATCCTAGGCACGGATTTGTTGTACCATGAATCGACTTTTATGGAGGTGGATTCACAGCGAGCTAAAGATGCCTTTCATTGCACGGCATCACAGGCCGCTGAAATCGCAAAAATGAGCGGTGTAAAAAGACTCCTGTTAGGCCATTTTTCATCCCGATATGTGGACCTAAACGAAATGTTGGCCGAAGCCCAAACAGTTTTCCCCAATTCTGTCTTAAGCGAAGAGGGAAACACCTACCCTATCCTTTCTAGCTATGAATGAAATCCAACACAGTAAAAAAACCAACCTTTTTCTAATTCTGGGTTCCATCTTTTTGACCAATGCCATTTTGGCCGAAATCATCGGGGTTAAGATTTTTTCCGGAGAAAAAACGTTAGGATTCGAACCGGTCAACTGGACATTCTTTGGGGAATATGTGCTTGACTTTAACCTAACAGCCGGAGCAGTAATCTGGCCCATTGTATTCATTACCACAGATATCATCAATGAATATTTTGGAAAAAAAGGAGTCCGAAAGATCAGTTTCATAACGGCAGGACTAATTGCGTACGTATTTCTTATCATCAGTTTGGTTACCGTTTTGGTCCCTGCTGATTTTTGGTTGGATGTCAATTCTACTACTCCTGATGGCTCAAGTTTCAATATCGACTACGCCTTCAATACCATTTTCAGACAGGGTTTGGGCATTATCATTGGCTCTTTGACAGCCTTTTTGCTGGGGCAGTTGATAGACGTATTTGTATTCCAAAAGCTCAGGGCGGTTACCGGCCCAAAAATGATCTGGCTCCGAGCAACAGGCTCCACCCTGGTGTCCCAGTTTATCGATTCTTTTGTGGTGTTGGGGATTGCCTTTTATGTGTTTGGCAATTGGAGCGTGAGTCAGATCATTGCGGTAGGGCTGATCAATTACATTTACAAATTCACCGTAGCAGTCCTTCTTACTCCTGTTTTGTATGTGGGACATAGTTTGATTGACCGTTATTTAGGTAAAGAACTTGCCGAAAAAATGGCAAAGGAGGCTTCGGCTGATCGGTCGTTTTTATGATAGTTTGGAGATTAAAACAGAAAATTTAAATGATTCAAAAAATGAAAACCAAATATTTTTCGCTTTAAACCCCTGATTTTTACAGAATATTCTAAAAACTTTTGAAGAGGGTTTGCTTTTCGGAATTTTTAATTCTACTTTTGCATCGTCAATTTTGACGTAGCTATTTTTCGAGCCGTGAATCCTTACTGTCGCTTGTCTGGGATTTAGGAGTACATGGCAAGAAAAAGTAAGGAAACATTCATGGAAAACACAATTAAATTCTCAGACCTGGGGATTTCTGAAGAAATCTTGCGGGCCGTGGAAGAGATGGGTTACACTCAACCTTCCCCCATTCAATCACAAGCCATTCCTTTCGTACTTGAAGGACGCGATGTCATCGGTCAGGCGCAAACCGGCACCGGAAAGACTGCAGCTTTTGCCATTCCAATCATCGATCTGGTAGATCCTGAATTCAACAGACCTCAGGCCATCATCCTTTGTCCTACCCGTGAACTCGCGGTGCAGGTAGAAGGAGAAATCCAGAAATTGGCTAAGTATCACAAAAAAATCAGTTCTGTGGCCATCTATGGTGGCGAATCTATCGACAAGCAGATTCGCACCCTGAAGAAAGGCGTTCAGATCGTAGTAGGTACTCCGGGCCGTGTGCAAGATCACATGGATCGTGGCACACTAAGGCTGGAAGATGCCGGTATCATTGTCCTTGACGAAGCAGATGAAATGTTGGACATGGGCTTCAGAGATGATATCGAAGCGATCCTACAGGAAATGCCTGAAGAAAGACAGACTGTCTTCTTCTCTGCTACGATGGCTAAGCCAATCATGGACTTGACCAGAAAGTATCAGACCAACCCTGAAATCATTAAAGTCGCTAAAAACGAACTTACCGTTTCCAAAATCGAGCAGGTTTACTACGAAGTAAAGCCTTCCCTGAAAATGGAATTGATGGTTCGTTTGATGAATATCAATAACTATGCACTTAGCGTTGTCTTCTGTAACACCAAGCGAATGACCGACGAGGTGACTGAAGCATTGGGTGCTAGAGGAATTTTGGCTGAAGCGCTTCACGGAGACCTTTCTCAGGCACAGCGTGACAAGGTCATGGGCAAGTTTAGAAAAGGACTTTGCACCGTATTGGTAGCGACAGACGTGGCTGCCAGAGGTATCGACGTGGACAATGTAGAAGCTGTGTTCAACTTCGACATTCCATTGGACGAAGAATATTACGTACACCGAATCGGTAGAACCGGCCGCGCCGGCAAATCCGGAACAGCCATCACGTTTATCACCGGACGTAGAGAATCGATGAAATTGAGAGACTTGGAGCGTTATACCAAGGCTACCATCAATAAAATGACTCCTCCTTCAGTCACTGAACTGGTTGAGTTGAAAAAAGCTCAATTGGTGAAGGACGTTTATCGCGTTCTCAGCAAAGAAGACGACAATCAAATCTTCGAAGCTACTATTCAGCAAATGATCTCTGAAGGCTTGACTGCGGAGCAAATTTCCCTTGGCCTGATGAAAATGGTCATGGGCGATGCCGTGAAGGAATTGAAAGATCAAGATTTTGGTTTGGAAAATTCCTACGCTGACAGAAGAAGAGAAGGCGGACGTGATGGAGGTCGTGAAGGTAGATTTGGAGACCGAAGAGAAGGTGGAAGATCCGATCGATTTGGACGTGGTGAAGGTAGAGGAGATCGTTTTGAAAGAGGCCCTAGAAGTGGTGGAGACCGTTTCGAAAGAGGAAGCCGTTTCGGTGATAGAAAAGAAGGCGGAAGAGACTTCGCTCCAAGAACCGAGCGTACTCGTGATGCCAACATGACTCGTCTATTCCTCAATTTGGGAAATAAAGACAGAATCCGTCCGAATGATATTGTAGGTGCAATCGCCGGAGAAACAGGCGTACCAGGCAAAAGCATCGGCGGCATCGACATATTTGACAACTTCTCTTTCGTGGATGTGCCTCAGAAAGATGCTGAGCACGTAATCCGAGTGATGAAAAACAACACCATCAAAGGAAAGACCGTCAACATGGAAATTTCTAAAGGTTAATTTGGTTATAGGTTAATTTGGTTTAAAGGCACATTTCTGATAGGAATGTGCTTTTTTTGTGTCCACATTCAATCAGGTTATGCAGCTTTTTTTTCAAGACCAGGTTACCGAACCCATTTCCACGCTCACGGAAGAAGAATCCAAGCATTTGATCCGTGTGCTTCGCAAAAAGCAGGGAGATGCCATCACACTGACTGATGGAAAAGGGATGGTCTACGAATCGGTGATTTTGGATGCAAACCCCAAAAAGGCAAGCCTTAAAATTCTAAATAAAACCGAAGCAGAAGAAGATAACTTTTATATCCATTTAGCCATTGCACCTACCAAAAACCCGGATCGTATGGAATGGATGGTAGAAAAAATCACTGAAATCGGATTTCATGAATTGACCTTGATCGAAACCATGAACTCAGAGCGCTCCTATCTCAAAACGGACCGCCTCCAGAAAAAAATCATCTCAGCCTGCAAACAAAGCATCAAGTTTAGAACCCCAGTTCTCAACACCATCACAAAATTCGATGATTTAATCAAATCAAACGAATTCAATGATTTTCAGAAATTTATCGCCTATGTTGATGAGCATCACAGGCACCATTTGATGGACTTGGCAAGACCGGGAAGCAACTACCTGATTTTAATAGGTCCCGAAGGAGACTTTGATCCTAAGGAAATTCAACGAGCCTTTGATGCTGGCTTTCAGGCAGTTTCTTTGGGCAAAAGCAGACTCAGAACAGAGACGGCAGGACTCTCAGCAGTACAGATGCTCCAAAGCATCAACCGATAAATTCACCGTTTTTTTATGTGCTTTGCTTCAAGTGAAGCTTGAACTGATGTACGATTTTCCTATTTTAGTTCGTTTTTAGTATTTACCGGAATCCAGGTGCTTTGTCAACCTATTAAAAATCAATCCTGCTGTGCCTTACAAAGAGCGAGAAATTGAGAAGAAATATTATTCCATCGGAGAAGTGGCTGATATGTTTAAAGTAGCTGCCTCCCTGATTCGCTATTGGGAGGGAGAATTTGATATTATCCGGCCTAAAAAGGACAAAAAAGGAAACCGTCGCTACACCAAAGACGATATCCAAAAAATAAGGTATGTCTATCACCTGGTAAAAGAAAAGGGCTATACGCTTCAGGGTGCTCAGGAAGTGATTGCTTCTGGAAAGCAGCAAGGTTTTGACAAAGTGGCAGCCGTACAGAAACTTCAGGAAATCAAGGACTTTTTAATCAATCTGAAGCATGAACTTAATTCTAGATCCGGATCATGAGCAACTCCGATATCATGTTGCATTAGCGCTTGCACCCAAGGTTGGGCCTACACTTTTTAAAGCCATCGTCGCTTATAGTGGTTCCCCCCAGCACTTTTTCAAGCTTACCAAAGGAAAAGCTTCCAAAATACCCCGAGTGGGCGAAAAACTTCTTGAACTTCAAAAACAAGAATTTTCACTGTTAAAAACTGCGGACGAGGTAATCGAAACCTGCAACAAAAAAGGGTTCCAGATTCACATCTCCTCTTCTTCGCAGTTTCCTCAGCGGCTAAAATCCATCGAAGATGCGCCAGTAATTCTTTTCACACAAGGAAAAGGTGATCTGAACTTTGACCGGAGTATCGGCATCGTAGGGACAAGGAATGCTACGAGTTATGGCAAAACCATTACCAAGAAAATCGTAGAAGACCTCCTTCCTTATCAGCCGGTCATCATCTCAGGATTGGCCTATGGTATCGATATCGAGGCGCACAGGGCTGCTCTCCAAGCAGGCCTCCCCACCATAGCAATTATGGGTTCCCCATTGGATTACATTTATCCTGCTGCCCATAGAAAGACAGCCGAACAACTACAAGAAACCGGACTGCTTATGTCAGAGTATGCACCGGGAAGTAAGATGGTTCCCGGTAATTTCCCCGCCCGAAATCGAATTATTGCGGGGCTTTCGGATGCATTGATTGTGGTGGAAGCCGCAGAAAAAGGAGGCGCTTTGATCACCGCTGAGATTGCCTACAGTTATGATAAAGAAGTTTTTGCTGTGCCAGGAAATTTACAATCCACTTTTTCGGAAGGATGCAATCAGCTGATCAAAAAGATGAAAGCTTCTATCTACACTGGTCCTGGAGACATCGCAGAGGCATTATTTTGGTCTAAGCCTGGAGAGGAAAAGGTGAGCAAACCCACCTTGGATTTGTCAGGAAGAGATGAAGAGGAAAAAGCCATTCTTTGCCATCTGCAGGAAAAAGGTGAATCCGAAATTGATCTTATCTCTTACGCGACGGAAATTCCAATTGGAATCCTTTCCTCCAAACTCCTTTCTTTGGAATTTGAAGGAATCGTCAAATCTCTTCCCGGGAAAAAATTTAAGCTTTTGGTTTAGCCTATTTCCCCTTCAACTTTCTGACCACCTTGGGATAATACCAGAGGTAAAACCCGCTGATTGCCAAAAAGATCAAACCAATAGAAACTAGGGTAGAATAAGTCAACTTGGCCCCTTCGTCTCCGGAGGTATAATAGTCAATTATACTGCCATCATGAACTTTCTCAATCCAGTCAGAATGTCGCGTACCGACAGAAAGGACTTCTCCTGAAAAACCATCCACCTGTACTTCGGTAAAATGGGTTTTAAAGGTCACTTTGGCGGTTCCTTTGTCAGGGCGAATATCAATTCGGTCCACCTCCGGATCTTTTCCAAGCTTTTTCATCTCCTCCTCCCCGATACGGACCATTTCAGAAGGCAAAATCCAAGTTCCGTTTTCAACTTTTGATTCTAAGGTAGGAGGCAAAAGTTCTGCCTTCTTTTTCCAAGCCAGCAAAATGGAAGTAATCCCGATCAATAAGAAAAATACAATCAATGGAATCCCCAGCCATTTGTGGATGCTGCGCAACCATCGAAGTGCCTTGACTTTACTTTGAACCTTAATATCAGACATCAATCAGGAATTAAAGACAAAACGGGCAAGCTTCAAAGATTCAGCAAGTTCTGACTTATTCAATCGAAGCTCAAAACCTTGCTTTTCCAAAGCGTTCACCATGACTTCAGTGGCCATGTTTCCCACAAGTTCATCCTTGGCCATCGGACAACCACCAAATCCTTGGAGTGCTCCATCAAACCTTCGGCAGCCACCTTTCAATGCTGCAATTACTTTTTCCTCTATAGAATCCAATCGACTATGTAAATGTGCTCCAAACTGAATCTGGGGAAATGCCTGGGTCTGCACTTCAAAAAGCTGAGTAATTAATTCAGGAGTAGCCAGACCGATGGTGTCAGAAAGTGAAACCGTCTCAATCTGCAATTGGGCCAATTTTTCCACAAACTCTGCGATCAATTCCGGAGAATAGGGATCACCGTAAGGATTTCCAAAGCCCATACTGAGATATACCACCTGCTTTTTTCCTTTGGCTTCACACAGGTTTTGAATCGCTTCTACGGTCTTTAGCGCCTCTTCAATACTGGCATTCGTATTTCGGTGCTGAAAGGTCTCAGAAACCGAAAGAGGAAAACCCAGATAATCGATTTCCTGAAATTGAAGGGCATCGTCTGCTCCTCTAACATTGGCAACGATCGCCAAAAGCTTGGATTTGGACTTATGCAAATCGAGCATTTCCAACACCTCGGCTGTATCCCGCATCTGTGGAATCGCCTTGGGGCTCACAAAGCTCCCAAAATCAATTGTGTGAAAACCCACCTCTAACAGCTGATTGATGTAAGCTGCCTTGATGGCTGTATCTATAAATTCAGGGATTCCCTGCATGGCATCCCTAGGACATTCGATCAACTGAATCATGCCCGAAGATAGGCAGAATAGAGAAAATGCTCAGAAAAATAGGAAGAGTGGTCAGAACCTTTGGACTTTCGAAAACCCCAAAGGTTCCACTTAATGAACTAAACCTCCGAGGCCATGAAGACCTCAAAGGTTTTAAAAGACCTCTTTAGCCACTTTGTAAGTCGCATCCGCCTTACTCATGGTGTAGAAATGCAAAGAGGGCACTTTTGCATCCACCAGTTCTTTACATTGCTGAATGGCCCATGCAATTCCCACTTCTTTCACCTCTGCATTGGTTTTGCACTTTTCGAGTTCATCCGTCAGGGCATCCGGAAGATCCAAAAAGAAAGTTCTCGGAAGCATGGTAATCTGACTCAACGTGGTAATAGGTTTAATTCCCGGTATGACGGGAACATCAATACCTGCTTCGCGGACTTTGGCCACATAATCGAAGTACTTTTGATTGTCAAAAAACATCTGAGTCACGATGTACTCTGCCCCTTTGTCGATTTTTTCTTTCAAATACTTCAGATCAAACTTAAGGGAAGGAGCCTCAAAGTGCTTCTCCGGATAACCGGCTACACCAACACAAAAATCCGTATGAAAGCTGTTTTCAGTTTCTTCGTGCAGATATTTCCCCTGATTCATTTTGACAATCTGCTCCACCAATTCGCTGGCATAACTATGCCCTGCGGGTTCCGGAGTAAAACGCTCAGCCTTTGGTGCATCACCTCGAAGAGCCAACACGTTATCAACTCCGATAAAATTCAAATCAATCAACGCGTTCTCTGTTTCTTCTTTTGTAAATCCTCCACAGAGCAAATGAGGTACTGCATCCACATGAAATCGGTTCATGATTGCCGCACATATTCCGACTGTTCCCGGGCGCTTTTTGGTACTTACTTTTTCCAAAAGCCCATTTGGATGCTTCTTATAGATATACTCTTCCCTATGGTAGGTCACATCCACAAAGGGAGGTTTGAATTCCATCAAAGGGGCTATTCCTTCCAAAAGTTCCCTGAGACTTTGCCCCTTCAATGGAGGCAATATTTCAAATGAAAAAAGTGTGGATTTTGCGTTTTTCAGGTGTTCGGTAATCTTCATACAGTTTGATTCGCTAATAGGTTGGATGGCGTGTAAGCCAAATTGGGGGATAGCAATCGTTCGGCCTTCTCAATGGAAATTCCCTTTCTCATAGCGTAGCTGGCCACTTGGTCTTCGGCGATTTTGCCCAACCCAAAGTATTTTGACTCAGGGTGACCAAAGTAAAATCCGGAAACAGAACTGGTCGGATACATCGCATAGCTGGATGTAAGGGTGATTCCAACCGTGTTTTCCAAATCTAACAGCTTGGCAATGGTTTCCTTTTCTGAATGTTCTGGACAAGCCGGATATCCCGGCGCAGGCCGGATCCCGAGGTATTCTTCTCGGATCAAGGAATCGTTATCCAAACTTTCTTCTTTGGAATAACCCCAATAATCCTTTCTCACCACCTCATGGACGTATTCTGCAGCTGCTTCTGCCAATCGATCTGCCAATGCTTTGAATAGGATATCATTGTAATCATCACCAGAGGTTTGGAATTCAGCAAGCTTCGCCTCCATACCCAAACCTGCAGTAACAGCAAAACAGCCTAAATAATCTGTTTTTTCAGGGTGCAGGTAGTCTGCTAAGGATCTATTAGGCACTCCCTTTCCTTTTTTGCCTTGCTGACGCAAAAAGTGGAATCTGGCTACTTCCACATTCTCATCATTGGGTTCCAATACCACGGCATCGTCATGGATTCGCTTCACCGGTGAAAGTGTAAACACCGCTTTAGCTGAAAGCCAACGCTCGGCTATGATTCGGTCAAGCATGGTTTGTGCATCTGAGAAAAGACGTTTTGCCTCCTCTCCTACAATCGGATCTTCCAAGATTTTGGGATATTTCCCACTAAGCATCCATGTGCTGAAAAAAGGTGTCCAGTCGATGTATTTCCTCAGCACGGTCAAGTCTAGGTCTTCCAAGACCGTTCTTCCTAACTTATTGGGCTCAACTGGCTCAAAGGAACTCCAGTCAATTTCCACCGGATTGGCTTTGGCTTCCTCATAGCTGACCAGCTGCTTCACGGATTGCTTTGCCTCGTGTTCTTCACGAAGCAAACGGTATGTTTCTTTGATTTCCTTATGGAAAGTCTCTTTGGTTTCTTCGGATATAGCCTCACCTGCGATCGGTACTGACTTACTTGCATCTGTGACATGAACCACCGTTCCGGAGTAGACCGGATCAATTTTTACAGCCGTGTGAATTCTGGAAGTGGTAGCCCCGCCGATCAACAATGGAATCTTTAAGCCCTGGCGCTCCATTTCGGAAGCCACATTGACCATTTCGTCCAATGATGGTGTAATGAGTCCACTCAATCCGATGATATCTACCTTGTTCTTGATCGCTTCGTCAATGATTTTCTGGGCATCGACCATTACGCCAAGGTCAATGATCTGATAGCTATTACAGGCCAACACGACTCCGACGATATTTTTTCCGATATCATGCACGTCGCCTTTTACGGTGGCAAGCAGGATCTTTTTCAAGGAAGAAGCTTCCTGTCCTTCCTCCGGTAAAGGCATAAAGGGCTCAAGATACGCCACTGCCTTTTTCATTACGCGGGCAGATTTCACCACTTGAGGAAGAAACATTTTTCCTTCTCCAAACAAATCACCCACTACGTTCATTCCGTCCATCAAGGGTCCTTCGATGACTTTAAGTGGGTTGACCAGTTCCTGACGGGCTACTTCGGTATCTTCGATGATGTAGTCCAAGATCCCCTTTACCAGCGCATGTTCGATTCGTTTGGCAACAGGCTGTGACCTCCAGGCTTCGTTGACAGCTTCTTTTTTACCGGAAGATTTCACGGTTTCTGCAAAATCCAAAAGTCGCTCTGTGGCATCTTCCCTACGGTCAAAAAGCACATCCTCCACACGTTCCAGCAAATCTTTTGGAATATCGTCATACACCTCCAGCATCGTTGGATTGACAATACCCATGTCCATACCATGATGAATGGCATGGTAAAGGAAGGCAGCATGCATAGCTTCCCTCACCCGGTCATTGCCTCGAAAGGAAAAGGAGACGTTACTAACTCCTCCACTTACCTTAGCTCCTGGAAGGTTTTCCTTGATCCATTTAGTAGCAAGGAAAAAGTCCAGGGCATTTCTGCGATGCTCCTCCATCCCTGTGGCAACGGGGAAAATGTTCGGGTCAAAAATGATGTCCTGTGGATTGAATTTAACTCGATCCACCAGGATACGGTAGCTGCGTTCGCAAATTTGGATTCTTCTCTCGTAGGTGTCCGCCTGACCTTTTTCGTCAAAGGCCATTACGACTACGGCTGCACCAAATTTCTTGATGGTCTTCGCCTGTTGGATAAATTCCTCTTCCCCATTCTTGAGAGAAATTGAGTTGACGATCCCTTTTCCCTGCACACACTTAAGGCCTGCAAGGATAATGCTCCACTTGGAACTGTCGATCATGATAGGAATCCGGCTGATTTCCGGTTCTGAAGCAATCAAATTAAGAAATCTGACCATTGCAAATTCCCCATCGAGCATCCCCTCATCCATACAGACGTCCAATACCTGGGCTCCACCACGAACTTGATCTAAGGCAATTTCCAGCGCATCATCATAGTTGCCACTTAAGATAAGGCGGGCAAATTTCTTAGAACCGGTAATATTTGTCCGCTCACCGATATTAACAAAATTGATTGTCGGGGTGAAAACCAAAGGCTCAAGGCCTGAAAGTTTCAAATAATCTTGCTTAGGCATTGCTTTCCTCCTCTTCTAATTCCTCTTCGATTTTTCTGGGCTGAAATTCAGCTGCCATTTTTGCTAATGCCCGAATATGTTCCGGAGTAGTGCCGCAGCAACCACCAAGAATATTCAGCATCCTTTCCCTTAAGAATTCCCTTACTTGATCCGCCATTTCATTGGCTCCTTGGTCATAAGCGCCAAACTCGTTGGGCAAGCCGGCATTGGGATAAGCAGAGACATAGAAAGGAGATTTCTGAGAAAGAACCTTGAGATAAGGTCTCAATTCTTTGGCTCCCAAAGCACAATTCAAGCCTACTGAAAGCAAAGGCACATGCGAAACTGAAATCAAAAAAGCTTCCGTGGTCTGACCGGATAGAGTCCTGCCTGATGCATCGGTAATCGTTCCCGAAATCATAATCGGCACCCCACCTTCTTTTGGATCCAATGGTATTCCTCTTTCTTCATACACTTCCTGCACAGCAAAAAGCGCGGCCTTGGCATTGAGCGTATCAAAGATGGTTTCAATCAAAATGATATCTGATCCTCCATCCAGCAATCCTCTTACCTGCTCTGAATAAGCCTCCGCCAGTTGGTCAAAAGTAATCGCCCTATATCCGGGATCATTGACATCTGGAGAAATGGAGGCTGTTCGGTTAGTCGGACCAACTGCCCCTGCCACAAATCGTGGTTTGGAGGAATCTTTTGCAGTAAATGCATCGGCCACTTCTCGTGCAAGCTTGGCAGATTCAAAATTGATCTGATAGGCCAAATGAGAAAGCCCATAATCTTCTTGGGCAACGGTCGTAGCGGAAAAGGTATTGGTTTCAATGATATCTGCCCCTGCTTCCAAATATTCCTTATGGATTGCTTTGATGATATCGGGACGGCTTAGAGAAAGGAGATCATTATTCCCTTTCAGTGCCTTGGGATGATCCTGAAGAGCTGGAGTCCTGAAATCTTCCTCAGACAACGTGTAACGCTGAATCATGGTACCCATGGCCCCGTCAAGAATCAATATCCTATGTTGAATAGCTTGGAGTAGGGTTTCCGTTCTGTTTTGCATCTTTTTTATAGTCAATTCAAAAAGCCAATCGAGCAAAACACGGAGAAAAGTACGTGGGTATTCTTTCCGCTCATCTTTTTCCGGCATTTCCGGAACGGGAGTTAGCACCTTGTGTACAGGTTGCTAAGACGTCACAGGGCCCTTCCCTCGGTCTTTCTCGATAAGCCAATCCAAAAGTAATATCAAATCTTCAATAAACAGGGAATTAATCGAATAAAATGAAAATCTTTGACACGACTTTTCAAAAAATTCTTAAATGGAAAGGAAGTTAGGGTCTAACACCTATTCCTAAAGTCAAAAATGGCGCTGATAAATAATCACTCATGGATATTTCCCCTAATTTATAGCTTGGAAAAGCTGCTTCATATCCAGCAGTTGCGGTAAATACCAAGTCGAAAAATTTCCTTTTAGTCATGGGAAGGCCATACTCAAAGAGAATCTCCGGCTTCAGCATAAGACCAGAAGATCTTAAATATCCATCGAAATTCCTTTGCTCGAACAACTCTGGAAAATCAGGCTTTTCTTTGCTTGAAAGCGTGTAACGGATATTTCCATAACCTAAGCCACCCATTGCCCCTATGGCGAAATTTTTAATTTGGAAAAATTTAATTCCGGCATTCCCATAAACCCGAAGGCTGTTCAGGCTGTGATTTTGAGAATTGGTAGCTTGACCTTTCATGGATAAATTAAACACATCTACCCCATAAAGAAGTCCGTCTGTTTCTCCTAGTATTCTCAGTCCCCAGTTGGACGGCCTTCCCTCTAAAGGTTGATAACCATAGTCGGAAAGCACCTTATTGAAATTCTCCGGGCTTGAGAAGTGGATTCCGCTGATCAACGAAATACCCACAGAAGCATCTTTATAGAAAAAGTTCCGGTCTGGAAGGGAAATTCCGGCTCCTACTCTAAAAAAAGCCCCAGCTTGGGCATTGTCAAAGGCAATACCGTTCATGGTCCAACTACCTTCAAAAGGGCTGAAGGAATAGCCTACTTTGGCCAGGATTTCAAGAGATTCTTTTCTGCCGGGAAGATCAAAATCATAACTGGCCTGGAAGCCAATCTCGGTAAGAAAATCTCCAAAATACTGGGTGCCTTTTTGGATGTCGTTTTTCCTTAGTATGAATCCTTCTTTTGGTTCCAAAAGAAACAACTCCAAATTCTTGCTTTGTTCCTCCGGCAACATTTGGAAATTCATATACCCCATTCCCAGTGACATGTAGTGGATCAGTTGGAATTTACCTTCCTCGGTAAGAGAATACCCCACATTTAACAAAGCCCTGGAGGTGCGGTATTTGATCTGAAAGTCATCCAATTCGCTGGATTTGCTTTGATGCTGCGACAGTTCAAATCCTACCAAAAAGTCATTGATTCTTGCCTGATAACCTAGACCATACGACCTGTATCGACTTCTTAGAGGTGAAAGTCCCCTTTCTTCGAGCATTTGATTAAACTGCCGGATATTCGCTCCGGAAGTTCCGGTAAATCCATAGAAAGAGGAACGCTTTTCTATCAGTTTTTGGGCATGAACCGAAACCACTTCCAATGCCAAGAAAAAAATCAGAAGAAGTCTTTTAAGATAAATCATGGTAATTTTTAGGATGGAGAACCCTTAAGGCTGAATCCCATCGGCAAAATTAATGCTAAACCAAAATTTCACCCGGATCTTTTGGGTTTAGAACCTTAATAATTTTTTCATAAAGGATCTCCGGAGAAAATGGCTTTGGAATAAAGTCGTCAATCCCTGCTTTCATCAATTCATCTTTAACTTCATTGTATGAAGCAGCGGTAAGGGCAAGGATAGGGACATTGGCCTTCTGAACAGATTGGTTTTCCCTGATTTTCAAGGCTACTTCAAACCCATCCAATTCAGGCATTTGAAGGTCCAAAAGAACTAAATCAAAATCCTGTTGACCGAATAAGTCCAGCGCCTCTTTCCCATCTCCGGCTATCACCAAATTTCCAGCGTTCCATTTGGTAAGGAATTTTCTGATCAAAATCTGATTCACTATATTGTCTTCGGCCACAAGAATGGAGGCTTTTTCCAATGACTTTGAAATAGTTTGAGCAGCTTTCTCAGCCTCAAGCGCTTTTTGATCGATAAACTCAAAAGGCAAAATAAATTCAAAAACACTCCCCCCTCCTTTTCGGTCGTGGAGTTCAATTTCTCCCCCATGGAGTTCCACCAATCTTTTTACAATGGCTAATCCTAGGCCGGTTCCTCCGTATTTCCTGCTGGTGGAAGAAGAAGCCTGTGTGAAGGCTTCGAAAATACTTTTCTTCTTTTGGTCAGGAATTCCAATTCCCGAATCCTCAAACAAAAAACGGATTTCTGTGAGACCGTTTGCTGTATATTCTCTAAATAAGGAGATACGTACAAAACCCCTGTCAGTGAATTTTACTGCGTTGGACACTAGGTTATTGACAATTTGTCCCAGTCGCAGGGAATCCCCAATCAAGGTTTCAGGAATCGCTTCGTCTATTTCACAGCTGAGTCTAAGGTTCTTTTCATTGGCCTGAAAGCTATGGGAATGGACAATCCTGTGCACCACATTTCTCACATCAAAGGGAGCTTTCTCCAATTCGACTTTTCCAGAGTCTATTTTGTTAAAATCCAAAATATCGTTGATCAGAGCCATCAGATTCTCTGCTGAAAACTGAAGGGTTTTCAAATTTTCCAATTGATCAGGTCTTGGATTTTCTTCCATAAGAAAATGAGCCAAACCGATTACCGCATTCATAGGCGTGCGGATCTCATGACTCATGACGGACAAAAACTGGGATTTCACCAATGAAGCTTGCTCGGCTTTTTCTTTGGCGATTCGCAATTCCTGCTCAGCTTCTTTTAACTTGGAAATATCCCTTGCCACTCCTGTGTAGTACCTGTGGGTTCCGTCCCGGTCAAAAATCAGTCTTCCATTTGAACTAAACACCCGATAAGTGCCGTCCTTGTGCCGGAGACGGAATTCCAAAAACTGTGTGGTGGAAAGAATATCTTTTTTCTCATTCAGCATGATTCTAAACTGATCCAAATCATCCGGATTTAGAAAATCAAAAATGCTTCTTCCGATCACTTCTTCTGAATCATAATCAAGAAACTGCTTCACATTGGGTGACACATAGTTGATCAAAAAAGTCTCTGTAAGAGAAAAAATAATCTCGGTGGATTCTTCGACTAACCTTCTGTACTTTTCCTCTGAATTGATCAAATCCTGCTTAGCCCTATACTCATCCTCGACATCCCTGATAATACTCAGCGCATATTCCACCCTTTCATTCTCAATGATGGGACGAATAACACGATGGTATCTTCTTCCATTTATAGAAAATTCCGATTCTACAATTTCCTGATCAAAAAATACCCTGTCCAAAATCTGATTGACTTCCTCGAAAGGAGTCAGGTAAAAATCGCGCAAATGTTTACCCTCAAAGTCTTCTCTTTTAAGCCCCCAAAATTCAAAATTTGTTCCTTCGGCTAAGATATACCTGCGCTGAGAGTCCAAAAGGAAAATGTTTGTCCTAGGAATATTAGAAGCAAGGATTCTGTATTGTTTATCGCGTTCTTTTTGAATGATTTCCAGCCTTTTCCGGTCCGTGATATCCTGAAACAAGCCTTCATGGAGAATAATATGTCCCTCCTCATTTTCTACATCGGAAGTCCGGTCTTCTACCCAAACAAACGTCCCGTCCGTCTTACGGATCCGATATTCCCCTGAAAACGAACGAATCCCCTCCTTCACGGTTTGCTTTCTAGCGAGGTCCAAAATTAAGGCCCGGTCTTCCGGGTGAACCAAATCCAAGAAGGGAGTTTCATTCTGAATCAGATGAGAGGCATCGTAACCAAACCTGCTGATGTTCTCAGAAATATATTTGATCCGGTATTGGTCACTCGGATCCACTCTGAACAGGATCACCGGACTGTTTTCTACAATCAGTTTGGCTCGTCTGGCTATTTGTTCAGACCTATATTTTTGTTCCAAACTGTGTAAGATTAAGGAGTAGCCTATTTTCTCCTCTTCCTCTGCTTGGATGGGCTGGAGGGTGACTTCAAAGGGAGAAAAGGGAGTGTGACGAGTTTGGATAAACTGTTCAGATTTCCAAACTTGCCCCAAGTCCATCCTGTCTGCTATTTCTTTAAGGTTTTCATTGTTCTTCCAAGAAACGGTCAACAATTCCTCCAAATAACCTCTAAAGCCTCTGGCAGTCTCAGGACTGCAAAGCTGTATGGCAGATTCATTCAGATAAATGACTTCCAAAGACAGGTTGGTGACGATAATGGGATCGCTGACTTGGGCCAGTATTTGTGACTGAAGCCTCAGGTAGCCATCCGTAGCTCTTTTATGGGTGATATCCGTGCAAAACCCGAAGATTTCCAACCCCTGGCTCAAAAAGTCCTTTTTCCCTTCAATTTCGTAGCTGATAAACCGAGTCTTGTGCTCTGCATCGGTGATGGTAAATTCTCCGGATGTCCTTACCAACTGGCTTGATGCCTGTCTGAGATTCCTGATAAAATCAGCACGATGGCTTTTATCAATTTTGTAAATCAGAGAAGTAAAATCCGCCAATATTGGCTGATCTCCCATCCCCAAAAGTCTGGAAAGCCCGCCTGAAAAATGAAAGCGGTTTTGATGGGCTCCAAATCTCCAAGAACCTGAATTGGCAAGGAGCTCGGTATTGGCAAGAAGGTTTTCATTCCTCTGAAGCCTGCTCATCATTTGGCTTCCCAAATAGGCCCCGGCCAGGATATCACCCAATTGCTTGAATACTTGGATTTCCTTCTCGGAATAAGAAAATCTTCCGGATTCAAATTCAAACTGAATGATTCCCAGTAACTTATGAGAGGAAATCAAAGGAATAATCAAAAGCTGCAATTCTGTCCTATATTCATTTCCTTTAATCGATCTGACAGGAATATGAACCTGCTTCACCTTTCCTTTTTCCAAATCTTTCCGGATAGAATTTATTAGAGAGAAGTATCTAGCGCCGTATTCAAAAAAAGAACTGGTGTCACTTACTTTTGACCAGCTATTGAGAATTTCCAATTCTTTGGTATCCCGATTGAAAATTAGAATTTTTGAACCCTCAGCACCCAGCATTTTCCCAAGCTGAATCAAAGTCTTATCGAATTCATCCTCCAGATTGGACCATTTCCCGTTGATCAATTGGGCGGAGATAAGATTGATCAGGTTTTCGATTTCATACCTTCTTTGCAAAGATTGGGAGGTAAGAATGAAATCCGTGATATCTCTTGAACTGAATAGAATTCCCTGAATCTGCGGATGATCGAGCAGGTTTTTGGCAAAACTTTCCAAATAAATCCGACTCCCTGTGGATCTATTAATCCAAAAATCCAAGGCTACTTCTTGCTTTGTATGAAGAATCTCTTCAAAGCTACCTTTGACTATTTCAAAAACTCCTGACTCTACAAATTCCCTGTAATTCCTGCCAAGGAGCTGAGCCACAGGAATTCCTATTTTCTGCTCGACAGACTTGCTGACATACCGATAGTTTCCGTCACGGTCAAAAATGGCAATCAGATCATGACTGTTGTTCAAAATGCTCTGCATGTAGCGGAGCTCTTCGGTGATAGCTCCTTCCGGTTTCAGCAAAACCTCCGGGATATCCTGAATTTCAGAATTGATTTTATTGCCTTTGACAATTAAAAACCGCTCGGTATAACTCGAGGGCAGGTTGATAAAAACCCATTCAAAGGGTACTTTTTGACCGCTATGACCCGTCAGCGATTTGATGAACCGGGATTTTGGAAGTTCTCCTGAAGAAAAAAAGCGGCCCAACTCAGTTTGCAAGTCTTCATGATTCAAAAATTCTCTCCATCTCTCTCCAATCAATTGAAAATGATTTTGGAAATAGTGATTAAAAAATATGATTTCTTCAGAATCCATCAGAAATAGTGGCTCTTGGATTTCATTCAAAAAATCTGAGATGTCGAATTGCTGAAATTGATTCATGGCATACAATTGATCCCAATAGAATATCAGAGGATATTTTCAAGGAGGCCCAATATTTAAAAAGTTTTTAGTAAACACAACATCCTACCCTCCTTTTGTAATTGTCCTACCTGGATTTACCCCATATCGAAAGTATATCTTGAATTTTGAAAACCTTACTCAGTTTAATTTCGTCGGGATTTTATAATTTCAAATTCTATGATCGTCACAACAACAAACAACTTAGAAGGATATCAAATCGACCAATACTTGGGTATCGTATCCGGAGAAACTATCATCGGGGCCAACATTTTCAAAGACTTTTTTGCCAGCATCACCGACATTGTCGGAGGCAGGTCATCCGCCTATGAGCAGGTGCTAAGAGAGGCAAAAGCAACTGCCATGGCCGAAATGGAAATGCAAGCCCGGCAGTTTGGAGCCAACGCTATCATTGGAATTGATTTGGACTACGAAACCATCCGGGAGGGAATGCTGATGGTGACCGTAAGTGGAACAGCGGTAAAAACAAGTAAAATCTAACAATAAGACCCTGAAATTCAGGGCTTTTTCAATTCGTTAAAAACTTTTTCCAACGTGGCTTTTTTACAAAAATGATCGCCCACAATCACTACCGGAGCAGACTTGCACATGTCCATGCATTTGGTCTGGATAAGCTTGACCAAGCCTTTTATCTCTCCATTTTTTGCTGCTTCTTTTAGTTCCTTTCGGATGGACTTGCCTCCGGACTTTTTACAATCCGATCCGGTACAGCAAAAAACCAATTTTCTTGGATGCTTCATCACATGCTATAGATCCACTGCATCATCAATCCACTTAGGTAAGCTCCATAGGTACCCACAGCGTAACCCAAAACTGCCAAGAGAACTCCCACAGGAGCCAAAGAAGCATCAAATGCCGAAGCCACAATCGGTGCTGAGGCTGCGCCACCCACATTGGCCTGTGAGCCCACGGCCACGTAAAAAAACGGTGCCTTGATCAGCCAAGCCACCAAAGTCATGATTAGAATATGAAAAAGGATCCACAGAATTCCGATCAAAAAGAAAATTGGATTGTCTAGCACTGCTCCCAAATCCATTTGCATTCCGATAGTAGCCACCAAAACATACAGCAGAACTGACCCCATTCGTGAGGCACCGGCCCCCTCCAATTCCCTGGCTTTGGTAAAAGAAAGAAGCAGGCCTAAAGTGGTAGCGATGACAACTATCCAGAAGAAGGCTGAATTCAACGAGTATTGATCCAATTCGGGGAAATTGGTCCCAAACCAAGGGGCAAGAAAATCCGCAGCGAGATGAGAAACCCCGGTCACTCCAAATCCAATCCCAAAAATCAGCATGGAGTCTTTGAGACTTGGAATTTTCATGATTCCTTCCCGAAACTTTGCGATCCTGTCCCTCAGCTCATAAATCGCTGAAGTGTCTGCTTTTAAAAATCTATCAAGTTTCTCCGGTTTTGCCGCCCAATACAGCAAAAAAGCCATCCAAAGGTTGGCCACCAAAACATCCACCGCGATCATTTGCCCAAACAGTACCGGACTGGCACCAAACACTTCCAACATGGCCGTCTGATTGGCTCCTCCGCCTATCCAGCTTCCCGCTATGGTAGACAGGCCTCTCCAAAGCTCATCAGGACCAGTACCCGAATAAATATCCGGTTGGACCAATCCCACAGTGATCAAGGCAAGCGGTCCTCCCAACATGATTCCCAGTGTACCGGCCAAAAACATCGTTAAAGCTTTTGGTCCCAATCTTAAAATCCCCTTCAGATCAATACTGATGGTGAATAAAACCAAAGAAGCCGGCAATAAATATCGGGAAGCTACTTTGTATAGATTGGAGGATTCTCCCGAAATCAATCCCAAAGAATTGAACACCGCAGGGATAAAATAGCAAAGCAACACCGTGGGTACATAGGTGTAAAACTTCACCCAAAAAGGATGCTTACTGGCCGAAGTGGCAAAAACAAAGGCCAAAGTAGCCATCAAAAGGCCAAATACCACTGCATCGTTGGTCAGTAAAGGCGTGCTTTCTTCCATAGTTTGGGTTTAATATCTGATTACAACAATACCAACAAAAGCCCAAAAAGACCAATCCTCACCCCTTCTTCTCTTCCAAGAGATCACGCAACTCACTTAAAATCATGGCAGTGGCTCCCCAGACAATCTCCCCATCGATATCAAAATAAGGGGTTTCCAAGCGCACTCCTCCTCCTAATTCCAAGTGAGTTCGCTTAATAATTTCTTGCTGAAAAATAGTCTGGACTCCTGTGGTGATAATTCTGGAAACTTCTTTTTCTTCAGGTACAAATCGAGGGCTCTCCTCTATAAAACCTACCACCGGTGAGACCAAAAAATTACTGGTGGGAATATACAAGTCCGAAAGCCGACCCAATACTTCCACCTTTCCCGCATCGATTCCTATTTCCTCTTCTGCCTCCCGAAGCGCGGTAAAAATGACATCAGGATCTCCAGGTTCGAACTTTCCTCCCGGCAAAGCCACCTGACCACTATGCACTCCGGGATAGACTGGACGCTTGATCAAAGGAAAAAAACTTTTCCCCATTTG
Organism: Algoriphagus sp. AK58; assembly: GCF_014324365.1. Lineage (GTDB taxonomy): Bacteria > Bacteroidota > Bacteroidia > Cytophagales > Cyclobacteriaceae > Algoriphagus. The sequence goes on along the minus strand of NZ_QEIG01000001.1, from coordinate 195,931 downwards.
TGGATAAAACAGCAACAAGACCCCGCTTTTTCGATGATTCTCCGGGGTTTTTGGTGAGAATCTTCGCATATCTACAGGTTGGGGCGACATCTTAAGATGGGCCTCCTTTCCTGGAAGTGATTGCTGCAGGGCTTGGTGAAGTAGCTCTTTTAACTTTTCAATTTCCATTGGAGGACAAGTCCACGGATTTTAGCTTTTTATTGAGATAAGATTCGGGGGTGTAAGAAATCGAGGTTTTATTGAGTTTGTATTGGCTCAGTTGATGAGAATCAGTGTTAATCAACCATATCATGGGCCGAAAGCCTTCTTCTTCCTGAAAATAGCCCATCACTAAAAACTCACTCGGGCTTAACCATAATCCCTCCTCAAACATTCCCGATGGTCCGATAAACAGGAGTCTTTCTTTCATCCCGTCTGCACGATACCAGATCACTTCAGAATCAGGATTAAGGTAGGGCTTGTCCAATCCATCCTGAGCTTCCACTTTATACGAATAGACATCCATGGTACCATTGCCTTCAGGATGAGGCAACTGATAAGGAAAAAGAGGATCATTTTCCAAAATGGGGTTTTTCTCCGGCATTTCCATGGGATCAATCGAATCGGTAAACATCCATTCGAAATCCTCTACACTAAAATCGCCCAAGACCGTAGCCCAGTGGGATTTCCATGCAGGCTTTTGCCCCATTCCCAGTTCCATTTTCTGAAAGGCTGATTCAGGTGCATTTAGCGCTTGGACTCCGTCTGTTTCCTGCTCATTTTTTGATTCTTGGGTACCACAAGAAGCCAATACTAGGGCAATCAGGAGATAGAAATAAGATTTTTGAATAGACTTCATTGGAAAAATTAAGAGCTATGAAGCTATTGAAAGGGAAGGAAAAAACAAATTTCAGAGGATAGAAATGCCTTTGAGAAAAGTCAAATCATCAAGGGAATGCATGGTCAGATTGTTCCATTTACCCAAAAAACGGCTTGTAGGTAAGTTAAGGATTGAAAGAAAAATAATGGAGATGTTCAAATTAAAAAAGGCCGGGCTATCACCCGACCTTTTCCTGCTCTCAAACCTATTAAACCTATTGTAGATATTCAATTCATGAATACAGTCGAAAAGTAGAAAATGTTTTTTTTCTCTCCAAACAATCGATTGCGAAAAATTTTCAAAATTTTCTTCGGCACTTGACATCCCTTTCTAATTCTCAGAAAATCAAGCTCTTTCCTATAAAAAAAATTTAAGGAATTCATCAAAAAGTCCTTTTTTTACCTTTACTGCCAAATTTCCTATGCCAAACAGAGCCCTACCTCTCGCTACCAAGATCTTTGAAGGCTATTTGACCTACATCGAAACCTTCAATACGTACACCCGCCTGGCTCCACTCTACTTTGCCCAGCGAAACTGGCAGGCCACCCAACTCAATCATAGACAGAGACTTAGACTATATAAGGATTTACTATTCCAACTCGTAAAAGTTTTTCAGGAAATCCTTGGAACGGACAGCACCAATCGAGAAATCTGGAAATTGATCCGAAAAGAATACCAGGAAATGATCAGGGAACGTCCTGATGTAGAACTGGCAGAAACATTTTTCAACTCGGTTTTTAGGAAGACTTTCCCCAACAATCCCCTCGATGAGGAGCTCATGTATGTGATGGAAGGCTACAATTCCTGCGAAATACGGGAAAACTCCGACCTACTTCTCACCTATCCGGCTTCCATGGGATTGGAAAATATCATCCGTCAGATCTTGGAGGATTTCGACTTTGGAGTTCCATTTATGGACAAGGAGCAGGATGTGCAATTCTTGGTAAAGGGAGTAAAAGACGTGATCCTTACCCGCTATCAAGTAGAAGTCGGTACAAAAACCCAGCTGCTCAAGCCTGTTTTCTACCGAAACAAGGCAGCCTACCTGATTGGCCGAACCTATGTAGGCAAAAAATGGATGCCTTTTATCATTCCAATCCTCAATGGCCCAAAAGGAATTTATGTGGACACCCTGATTTTTGATCCCAACCTGATGAGCCATTTGTTTAGTTTTACCCGATCGTATTTTATGGTAGAGGCTGAGGTTCCCTCCCAGATCGTAGGGTTTCTGTACTCCGTCATTTCCCACAAAAAAATCCACGAACTCTACAATGCCATCGGGTTTAACAAACATGGAAAAACACTTTTCTATAGGGATTTTCTCCACCACCTCGCTCACAGCTCCGACCAGTTTGTAGTAGCTCCGGGGATCAAAGGCATGGTGATGACGGTGTTTACTTTACCCTCTTTAAACATTGTCTTTAAGTTGATCAAAGACCACTTTGAGCCTCCTAAAAACATGACAAGGCAGGAAGTACGGGAAAAATACAAACTCGTTTCTCTGCACGACCGAGTGGGACGAATGGCCGATACCCATGAGTTTGAGTATTTCCGGATTCCCCTTCACCGGGTTAGCCCTGAGTTGATGAAAGAATTACGAAACACCACCAATTCCCTATTGCGAGTCGTGGGGGATCAGTTGATTATCAAGCATCTTTACACCGAGCGCAGGATGATTCCTCTCAATATTTTCCTCGAAACCTGCTCCACCCGAGAAGGACTCAAAGTAATTGAAGACTACGGCCGCGCTATCCTACAATTGGCCCAGGCAAATATTTTTCCAGGTGACATGATGACCAAGAATTTTGGACTTACACGTCAAAAACGGGTGATCTTTTATGACTATGACGAGATTGAACTCTTGGAGGACATGAATTTCAGAGAAAAGCCAAAGCCTGAAACCTACGAACAGATCTATGCGGCTGAGCCTTGGTACGAAATTGGAAAACATGATGTGTTTCCGGAAGATTTTAAGCGCTGGATGATAGGAAGGGCCGATTTGAAGCCTCATTTTTTATCGTATCACAGAGATTTATTTGATGCTGCCTTTTGGAAAGGTATTCAAAAAAGGATTCAGGATGGGGAGCTGATCCATGCGATCCCCTATCCGGAGGAGATCCGATTTAGGCCGGGAGAGCCAGATTGAGGTTTAGGATTTCTTTCTTCACCAGTTAAAACTTATTTTTGAAACTTCGGGTTTATCCTAGAATCCACCCCAGCCCATGGTTTCAGAAACTACAGTAATGCTTTCCACCCGAACTCAAACAAAAAAAATCATTCTCCACGCAGAGGAGGATGACAACAGACCTGTATTTCTGTCGGGAAACTTTAACAATTGGGCCACTCAGGATGCCCGATTTAAAATGCAGAAAACAGAGGAGGGCGTCTATGAATATGCATTTCCGGCAGGACCGGAGTTTGAGGGAGAGCTGATTTACAAATTCACCAAGGGTGATTGGTCGGAAGTAGAAATCGATCAACACGGGAACCGTACTCCAAATCGTCACTGGAACGACCACAAAACTGTAAAAGTGGAAAAGGTGGCCAAATGGAGAAAAAACTGGCTCCCCTACCGTCCTTCACAGCTCCCTCAGATTCATCTGATCTCAGAGGAATTTGAAATCCCCCAGCTCAACAAGACCCGGAAAATCTGGGCACTTCTGCCGCACGATTACGATACCAGTACCGAGCATTATCCGGTCCTTTACCTTCAGGATGCTCAGAATCTTTTTAATGAAAATGCAGAATTTGGAAACTGGCAAATCGATAAAAAGCTTGCCGTCATGTCAGACTATGGCATCGGCAAAATCATCATCATCGCCGTAGAGCATGGTGAATCCGAACGGGTACAAGAATACAACGTAGGCAAAACCCTCCTGGGAAAAGGTCAAGGAAAACAATACATCCGCTTCATTACCGATACGCTGAAGCCTTTTGTAGACAGGACTTTTCGTACCAAACCGGATCGAGATCATACCGGCATTGGAGGAAGTTCCATGGGAGGTCTGGTAAGTATCTTTTCAGGACTGATGTATCCGGAGGTTTTTGGCAAGCTGATGATTTTCTCCCCATCCTTGTGGGTGATTCCTAAAATCAAGTTGGGTTTTTTGGATTTTTTCGAGCCGATGGATACCCGGATTTACCTCTATGCCGGAGGTGATGAAAGTGAAACCATGGTAGACCATGTGACAAAATTCCGCAAACGACTCATCAAACGTGAAAGTCTCCAGGGCAAAATGAAAGTCCGGCTTTCCATCAACGAACACGGAAAACACAACGAATCCTACTGGAGCGATGAGTTTCCAAAAGCCATCGAATGGCTATTTTTTAGTGAAAAACCTGAGTAAAATCCTAACTACCATACTATGCAGTTTAAAATAAATCCCAAAACCCCTTCTTCCACCGGATTAAGGGTGATTCCTGTTTTTGAAAACCAGGTCAATGCTGTTTTGACAGAAAAAAATCTTCAAAAAAACATTCCTTCTCCGCTTTTTTCAGCAAAAAAAGACTCTCAGTTCAGCTTTCAGGCAGAAGGCCAATTGGTCCTTCTTTTGGGTTTGGGAGAAAGTCCTGAATATAAAAGCATCGAGAACAGCTTTAGAAGGGTGCTTTCCAAGCATTCATCTTTGATTGAAAAGGAGGTGCTTTTGGATTTTCCGGCCGGGATGGATGCCAGCCAAATAGAAGCCGCATTGGTAGGTTTCCAGTTGGGGGCTTACTCCATTGGATTTTACAAAAAAGAGAAACCGAAAGATTACAGCAAACTCAAAGTGGAAGTAATTTCTTCCCTGAAAAAGTCAAAAGACTTGGCCGAACGAGCGGAAAAAATTGCCTTGGCAAAAATGGAAGCTTTCAAGCTAGTCGACCTTCCTCCCAACAAAATCACTCCGGAAAACCTAGGGGACTGGGCAAAAAACCTTGGGAAAAAGCTTGGGCTGAATGTTAAAGTTTGGGATTCCAAAAAAGCCAAATCGGAAAAACTGGAAGCTTTCTTGGCAGTCGGAAGAGGTTCTGCTAAGGACCCTCGCTTCATTATCATCGAATACCGTCATCCCAAAGCCTCCAAGCATATTGGCTTAGTGGGTAAAGGAGTCACTTTTGATACAGGGGGACTCAATGTCAAAACCCAAGGCATGCATCACATGAAGTCCGACATGGGCGGTGCCGCAGCGGTCTTGGCGACCACACAGCTGGTAGCAGATTTGGGCTTACACATCAATCTGACCACGATTGTTCCAGCCGTAGAGAATGCGATCGACAAGGACGCCTATCTGCCTTCAGAAGTCATCAGCAGCCATGCAGGTATAAGTATAGAGGTGATTGATACCGATGCGGAAGGTCGCTTGATCTTAGCAGACGGACTTTCCTATCTGATTAAAAATTACTCTCCTGATCAGGTCATCGATTTGGCCACACTTACCGGTAGTGCAATAGGCACCTTTGGATATGAGTGCGCAGCTTTATTTTCAAATGATGGTACGCTCTCCCATGGATTACAGTCTGTTGGGGAAGAAATCGGAGAAAAATCCTGGCCACTTCCACTATGGGACGCCTATGGAAAAGAAATGGACTCCGAAATCGCCGATATCAAAAACTACCACGGGAAACCTTTTGCAGGTGCCATTACCGCGGCAAAGTTCCTTCAAGCCTTCACTCATGAGCATCCGGCTTGGGCCCATTTGGATATTGCTGGGGTTGCTTTTTCAGACACTGAATTTGCCAAAACAAAAACCGGAACAGCCTATGGCGTCAGTTTATTGCTGAGATATTTCGAAAGTATTCTTTAAAAAAATTCCGGCAGTCTTCTGATTTGCCGGATTTTTTTTGATTTTAAGATCAAAATTCCTCCATACTATGAGTGCCTCCAAGACTTTTCTCTGCATCTCTAATTATTTCAAAGGCAACGCCTTTTTGACTGCCCTCAAAAAACAAGGAAACCGGGTTTTTTTGGTGACTACTGAGCAACTTCGCGAGAAACCTTGGGCCTTTGAATACATCGATGAAGTGTTTTTCATGCCCGGTCAAGATTTAGAATGGGACATGGATTTGTTGCTGAGAGGTGTGGGCGGATTGATGAAAGAGCATAAAATCGATGCTATCATCGCTCTGGATGATTATGATGTGGAGAAAGCGGCATTTTTGCGTGAAAACTTCCGGATCTCCGGCATGGGACAGACCACGGGACGCTACTTCCGGGATAAGCTCGCTATGCGAATCAAGGCAAAAGAAGCCGGAATCCGAGTTCCTGCATTTTCTTCTCTCTTTCACAACGAGGATATCAACCATTTTGCTGATACCGTAGCAGCTCCATGGGTACTCAAGCCGCGCTCAGAAGCTTCTGCTCATGGGATTATCAAAGTGTATGACAAGGAATCCCTTTGGAGGCATTTGGATGAATTGGGCGACAACAGGATCTATTACCTCATCGAGCAGTTCAAGCCCGGGGATGTCTACCATGCCGATGGCCTTCAACTGGATGGGAAAAACTTGTTTCTGACCGTTTCACGCTACTTGGCTACACCAATGGAAATTTCCCAAGGTGGGGGAATTTTCCGTTCTGCCAATATTCTCTATGGCTCAGAGGATGACAAAAAAATCAAAAAGGTCAACGAAGCCATCATGAAGGCTTTTGGACTAAAAAACGGGGCTTCCCATACCGAATTCATCAAGTCGCGGGAAGATGGAGAAATCTACTTTTTGGAGACCGCCTCTCGGGTAGGAGGAGCACATTTGGCCGAAATGGTAGAGGCCGCCACGGACATCAATCTTTGGGCTGAATGGGCCAAAATTGAAGATGCTGTGGCAAAAAACAAAAAATACGAACTCCCTAAAGTGGCCAAAAATTACGCAGGCATCGTTCTGACACTTTCCAAATACGAACACCCTGATCTTAGCAGCTTTGACGATCCTGAGGTGTGCTTCCGCGTGCCTTTGGAATACCATGCAGGATTGATCGTAAAGTCACCCAAACAGGAACGAATTATGCAGCTGCTGGATCACTATGCAGAGCGATTTGCCTCGGAACTATCTGCCACTGCAGAAGCTCCCGAAGTGAAAAAATTCCATTGATAGCTGAAAATCAATTCTAAAGATATTGGACAAGCTTGTTTGTCAGAAAGACTAATCCAGCCTGTTCGAGATTTGGCGTTCGACGTTCGTTGTTCAGCGTTCGACGTTAATTGCTTCAAAAGAAAATTGGTTGACGTCCCGAACTTCCTAAATCAACCTTTCCAAAGTTCCAAACTTTGGAAAAGTTATCGAATCTAGAATCTTGTCTCTTGCGTCTTGTCTCTAAAACCTAGCCTCAAAACTTCTCTTCCACTCCCAATCCAAACAATGCAAAATCATATTTCACCGGGTCGATTGGATCAAACTCCCGAAGTCTCTCGGTGAGTTCTATAGCGGTCTGCCAGTCGGTCTGCTTTCGGGTAATCAACCCCAATTTTCTTGCCACCCGATCCACATGAAGATCACAGGGACAAATTAGCTGAGCAGGTTTAATCCTATTCCAAAGCCCAAAATCCACTCCTTTGTCATCGTCCCTTACCATCCAGCGGAGAAACATGTTGATGCGCTTGCAGGCCGCTTTTCTGGCCGGTGTGGCGATATGCTTTTTGGTGCGGGAGGGAGCATCCGGAAGGCAGAAAAAATACTCATGAAAGCGAATCAGGATGGACTCCATGCTGTCTACTTTACCCGTTTGACCGATCAAAAAGGCATCTTCCAAGCTTTCTTTCTGCCTGTAATACCAAGAAAGGAAATGGATAAAATAAAGCGTGTCTACTTCATTAAAAGTTCTGTGCTTGAAGTTCAAAAGTGCTTTCAAATCCTCTTCCTTATGATGAAGGAGAAAATCATGTGGAGCATTGTCCATAAGAGAAAACAACTCCAAACACTTATTGATAATGGTTTTTCGCTGACCCCAGGCTAGGATGGCCGCGAAGAAACCTGAGATTTCAATGTCTTGTTTTTTGGAAAATCGGTGAGGAATAGAAATCGGATCCAGATTGATAAATCCGGGCTGATTGTACTGAATGACCTTTTCATCCAAAAAATCCTTGATTGCACTCATTACAAAGCCACTTTCACTTCCCCTCCCTGTGTACCGTCAAACCACTTGAAGGAAAGCTCTTGCTCGGTTTTCTCAGACACATGCCAGTCAAAGCATTTGATATTGGTCAATGAACGTAGACTGTCTTCATCCGGATTGTAAAGACAGATGTCAAAATCAGGCATCTCTTTGGAATCGAGCGTATTCCACTTTTCAAGAATAAATCCTTCCTCAAGTACACGGACCTTTTTGCCAAACACAAAATCACTCAAGACAGAAGGAACTCCGTCTTTTCTCCTCAACTGAAACCCGGAAGGGCCAAACATAATCTGTTTGATCAATTTGGCTTCAAGCAGGTCGTTTGAATAAGGCAGCGTTTCCCAATCAGACTCCTTAAAAACCACCTTTTTTCCTTCAGGTCTCAATCGTGTCAGGAGTAGAGAAAGTTTGGAAAAAAGGAAAGTCAGTCCGATAAAAATCAATCCAAAACTTGCCAGAATAGGATAGGAAATGATGAAAATAGCATTCCAGATAAATCTGAACAGGTGATGGAAGAAAAGCTGGACTTGATTCATAAGAGGGTACTCTAGACACAAAGGTACCCTCCTCCTTCAACAATCCCAAAGAAAGCTTCTTTGAGATGGATTCTTAGCAGTCACAATAAACACAAAAAGGCCCTCAAGTGGCCTTCTTTAGATTTTACCTGAGTAAAATCAATATAAAATTTCTACAGGGAATCTTGGATTGACAGCCTTAAGCTGATCATAGGCAGCCTGGGAAAGTTTGATAATCAGTTTGGAATTGTCACCGGTATCAGGCAGAGTCCCTACTACCCTAGCAAAAATAGTAAGGTCATTTTCTTCATTTTTCACCCGAATTACACTTCCGACCGGTGCAGTTCTGTGGAGCACGAGATATTTCTTGTGTCCTCCTGTGCCCTCAATCAATTCTGCCTGACCGGTCTCTTTGATGTTTTTGAAACCTCCTGATGTATTCTCGGGAGTGGGTTCTACTTTCATTTCAGAACTTGATGCTGCCACTTTTGGAGTACCAATGACAGGCACTTTGCTAGGACCTTCCGGTGTACGGCCAACTTTGATGACTTGTCCGGACCTGAGGTTATTTGAACTAAGGGCATTCCACTTAATCAAATCTTCTACAGTGCTTCCATACTGGGAGGAAAGAGAAAAAAGTGTTTCCCCTGATTGGACAGTATGAGAAATCCATTCTCCAGGAACGATAGGCGTGGAATTACCCGGATTTGGGCCCGAAGCCTTGGTAGATTCTGATTGAGTTTTTACAGGCTCAGTTCTGGCCTTTGGAGCTTCGGTTTTTTTCTCAGGTGCTTTAGAAGGTTCTTTGACCGGTGTAGGTTCAGATGACCTGGTGACGGCGGCTCCAGAGGATGCTGAGGTCGTCGATGCAGGTGCAGGAGTCACAGCCGGAGTGGTATTTTGTGCCAAAGCAGGCTGTTGAATAATCAACGCCTGACCTACACTGAGATCATTACCCAAGAGTTTATTCCATTCCTTTAGGGAGTCTACCGTAACGCCATATTTCTTGGAAATGGAAAAAAGAGTCTCACCGGAAGCCACTTTGTGCATGGTAGAACCTGCTGGTGCAGAACCCTTGTCCACATAAGGTATTCGGATGGTTTGACCGATTTTCAGGCCTTGCTTCAAGACTTCATTGGCATTTTGAATATCTCCTACTGACACTTGATACCTTCTTGAAATGGCAAAAAGCGTCTCCTGAGGAGTAACCTTGTGAAGGATGTAAGTTTTGTCCCCTACTCGCTCTACCCCAATAGAATCTCCCGCTACGAGTACAGAAGCTTCTGCATGATAATAGGACACTAAAAGAAGGAACAAACTCAGGAAAGCAATTTTGGGTCTGAAATTCATATACTTAGTAATATATTAATGGTCAAAGAATTCAAGCATGCAAGAATTTTAAACATTTAGCAAGAATGATGCTAAAAAGAGCCGGATTCATTAAGTGAAAAGGGAATCATGAGAAATTAGGGATAAGGGATAAAGGTGTATCAGTCGAATCCAAAACCCAATTCAAAAAAGGTTCACAATGAATACTCGTGATTAAGCATGTCCTTTCTATTTGCTATCTTTTGGGTCAGAATACATTCCCATGAAGAAGTCACTGATTTTATTTTTATCCGTCTTTTCTTTTTTCTCCTGTTTTACTGCAGCTCAGGAGAATCCAAAAAAGGTCTATACTTTCAAAATAGACAACAACATCGATCCTGCAATGAACCGGAGGGTGAAGATGGCAATGGAGGAAGCCGAAAAGCTCGAATCAGAACTGATTGTTATCGAGATGGATACCTATGGCGGGGCAGTAACCGATGCTGATGAAATCAGGACAAGAATACTGGAATCCAAAATCCCGGTGTATGTTTTTATCAACAAAGACGCCGCCTCGGCGGGGGCCCTGATTTCTATTGCCTGTGATAGCATCTATATGGCACCCGGGGCAAGCATCGGTGCCGCCACGGTAGTTAACGGAGTGGATGGAGCAGCAGCCCCAGATAAATACCAATCCTATATGCGTTCCATGATGAGGAGCACTGCCGAAGCCAAAGGCAGAGACCCAAAAATCGCGGAAGCCATGGTGGATGAAAAAATAGAAATCGAAGGGATATCAGAGGCTGGTTCAGTGATCACTTTTTCTGTCTCTGAAGCCATTAAATACGGTTTTTGTGAAGGAGAATATGGCTCCTTGGAGGAAATTCTTCAGGCTAATGGATATAATGATACCGAGCTGATCACGTATCAGGAAGATTCAGTGGACAAAATCATCTCTTTCTTTCTCAGCCCAGCCATCAGTGGAGTACTTATCCTGATTATCATAGGAGGGATTTATTTTGAATTGCAAACGCCCGGAGTTGGCTTCCCGCTTTTGGCTGCGATTATCGCTACTCTACTCTATTTCATCCCCTACTATCTAAATGGACTGGCTGACAATTGGGAGATTCTGGTGTTTGTCATTGGAGTCATCCTACTTGCTGTGGAGCTTTTCATCATCCCTGGCTTTGGAATTTTTGGAGTCTTGGGGATAGTAATGATCCTTGGAGGCCTGGTCCTTGGTATGCTTCCCAATCAGGATTTCAACTTTGACTTTGTACCAGCATCCCAACTTTTCGGAGCTCTACTTACGGTAATTTTAGCTGCTTTAGGTTCAGTGGGTTTGGTGTTTTGGCTCACACCCAAAGTCAATGAGTGGGGAGCATTCCGAACCATCACCTTAGCCACAACTCAAGATCGCGCCCAAGGATATACCTCCAGTTTATATTCACAGGAGCTAAAAGGGAAAATCGGAACGGTGCACTCCAGACTTCGGCCCAGCGGAAAAGTGGAAATCGAAGGGGAGATCTATGATGCCTATTCCAGAGGGGAGTTTTTGGAACAGGGAGAAAAAATCGTGGTGATTTCGACAGAAGGCACTTCGCTTCGAGTCAAAAAATCCGAAGCCTGATTTCCAAGATTTGGCTAGTTTTGCGGCATGAACCCATTTCAGTCCATTTACGAGCTGATCGGTGAGGAAAAAATCTCACTTCTCGTCAGGTACTTTTACGAAGAAGTGGAAAAAACTCCCCAGTTGAGAAAACTCTATCCCGAGGACTTGATTCCGGCCGAACGCCGTCTTTTTTTATTTCTCCTACAAGTCTTCGGTGGACCTACAACCTACTCTGAAGAACGGGGTCATCCAAGACTAAGAATGCGGCATTTCGAATGGCAAATAGACCCGACCATGCGTGATCATTGGCTCAACGCCATGCTCACTGCTTTGGATCGATTGAAGCCCGATCAGCAGGTGAAAGAACTCATGATGGGATATTTTATCAAGGTAGCCAACCACATGATCAATCATGAATAAGCTCCTTAGAATCCTGTACACCTACTACTCAGGTCTCCTGTTTGTGCTCACCTTTTTGGTGATTTTTCCCTTTTTTCTGATTTGCATTTGGATGCCCGGATGGCAAAAATTCGGAAGAAAAATCAATCAATATTGGGCCAAGGCCTATTTCTCCATGATTTTCATGCCCGTACATGTAGAAAACAAAGCAAGACTTGAGAAAAACAAACCCTATATTTTCTTAGCCAATCACTTCAGCTATCTGGATGTGGCCATGATGGGATTTGTACCTGGAGATGTGCTGTTTGTAGGAAAAGCCTCCATACGAAAAGCCCCTCTTTTCGGCTATTATTTCAAAAAACTACACATTGCAGTAGACAGGAGCAAAGTGACAAGTCGGGCAGAGACCATGCGTCGTGCCGGGAAGGCCTTAGAACATGGAAGTGGAATCGTACTTTTCCCTGAAGGCGGAATTTACACACACCATCCTCCCAAAATGGTTCATTTCAAAAATGGAGCATTCCGATTGGCCATGGAGAAACAAATCCCAGTTGTTCCTGTCACATTATCTTTTAATCACCTAATTTTACCCGACGACGGCAAGCTGCTCTTGAGAAGAAGGCCTGCCAAAATGGTGCTTCACGAAATTTTAGATCCCAAAGATTTTGATTCTGATGAGGCAATCAGAGAAAAATGCTTTGAGGTGATCCAAAGCCAGCTATTCGAAGACAACGGAATAAAAATCGGGAACGAGAAATTGGTATAAAACGGTTTGATTTCGCAATCATCTCTCTTGTTTACTGACACTTATGAAAATAGATAAAGAGTCCATCAAAAAAATTGCCCATTTGGCCAGATTGGAATTTGATGAAAGTTCTGCCGAGAAAATTTCCAAAGACATGTCTCTAATTCTGGACTGGGTCGAGCAACTCAACGAAGTAGATACTACCGGGGTGGAACCTCTGACGACCATGTCTTCTGAGATAAATGTGATGAGAGAGGATAAAGTCGGAAATCACATGAGTCATGAGGACGCTTTGAAAAATGCTCCAAAAAGCGATTCAGACTACTTTAGAGTTCCAAAAGTACTGGAATAGCATGCAACAAGTAAAAGCAAGAAACATCGGATTAGCACAGATTTTAGCCCTCCTGCTCCTAGTGTCGGGAGGGCTTTTTGCGATCATTTCTTTGATCCTTTCTCCATGGGCTTTTCCCAATATTCAGCCCGCTGCGTTTTTGGATACGGTAGCGGTTCCTTTTAACTCCGTCGAAATAGGCGATTTGAAAATCCCCATCAAACTGGATAACTACCTGGTATTCCAGGATTTTCATTCTTTACCTGCCCGAATTACCCTTTGGGAAAGTTATCTATTTGGAGGAGTTGTACTATTGAGTTCAGTTTCTGCACTGGCACTGGTCAGCCAGTTTAAAAAGTTCCCCTTTCTGGGAGCTGGTGTGGCTTGGATTCTTCTCCTGACACTTTCCAATGTCAACGGATTGAATATAGGAGGACCAAGTGCCAATGTACCTTTAATCATCCTTTTGGCTGGAACTGTACTACCTACCGTGTTTTTCCACATCTGGGCTCCAAAAGGGAAATTTTGGATAAAGTGGATCATATTATTTTTCAGCGTTTCAGCCACTCTATTTGTCCTCATCCGACTGAGTACTATTCCCAATCCTGCGCTCTACCTATCCGAGCAGAGCTTGATTATTGGTTTAGGTCTAGGTGTTTCCTGGATTTTCTGGCAGGGACACGGGATGCTTTCGGGTGTTTTTGTGCTTCTATCCAAAGCCAATGAAAACCTTTCCACAAAGGTTTCAGTACAAGTTTTTCTTTTGGCACTGGTTTATTTCTTTACCATGATCTTCTTGCTATTGGATCTAAGAGGAGAGGTTAATTTGCCATTTCCCACCTTTTCACCTATCTATCTTCTCTTTCCATTAGGAATCTTCAGCTGGTTTTCCATTCAGGAAAAAATCAACCAAAGCAGCGATTTGGCAGGCAGTGAAAATACGCTCAAAGCCTTGTTTATCCTTGGTTTTGCCATGATCCTCTGGACAGTTTGGAAGTTGGAAGTATCTGCCAATCAGCCCGCTGAAGAACTTGTGAAACACCTGTTGGTCTATTCCCAAATCGGTTTTTCCCTTTTCTTTTTCATTTACCTGATGAGCAACTTCCTTGGCGTGATGAATTCCGGAAAAGGGGCACATCGAATCATGTACAAGCCCTATTCTTTGCCCTATTATCACTTAAGAATTGGAGGAATCATTTCCATGTTGGTGATCACCATCTACATGGAAGCTATTGTGGCAGCCCAAGCTAACTCTTTGACCAACAATATTCTTGGCGATTATTACTACCAAACTGACCAAAAGCTTGAGGCCAGCATTCTCTATGAAAACAGCTGGGATAGATATCGATATAATCCCAAAGCCAAGAACCTGACTGCACACCTGCTTTTCCAACTCAACCAACCCACGCTGGCCAAAGAGCACCTGGAACAGAGTTTTGCAGAAGCTCCTCAAGTGGACAATATCCTTCTGGTGAGTGAACGACTCCAGCGGGAAAATAAGCTTTTTGAAGCGGTTTATTATTTGGAAAACGGACTAAAACGCTTTCCGGGCAATCCCTATCTGGTGAACAATCTGGCACTTTTTTACACGCTCAGCCAACGCTACGAAGAAGCTGCCTTGTTGCTTAAAGAGTCTTCAAATGTAAGCGAAATCACCGCTTCCAACTGGACAGCACTTCAGTCCAAACTTGGACTTGTATCCGAAACCAGCGAATTGGGTAATGATTTGATCAGTCAAATCAATAACCTGGCTGCGAAAAGAAAAAAGGGCGAGCAACCCGAAGAGAGCGAATTAGAATCCCTTCGAAACCAACTCGAAAAAGAAAAGTCTCCGATGCTCATCCATGCAGGGTACCGAAATCTTGTCACCGAGATCAATACGGAAGATCCAAGTGAGGAAATCCGTATTTTGGATTCTTTGGCAAAGGAAGAGTCCTTTTTGGACTTTACCATGCAGCTGCAGGAAACGGCTATTTTGAGAAGCTTGGGAGCGGGAAGAATTAATGAGGCTGTGAAAAATCTAAATGGACTGGCTTTCAGAAATCCCGGAGACGCCGCCTATTATCTGAATCTGACTGGCCTGATACAGGCTCAACAACTGGATTTTCAAAAAGCCTCCAAAGATTTCATGGTTGCCGATGAGAAAGGATTCAAGGCAATTGAACCCCATCATTTGGCCATTTTTGAACTTGGAGGATTTACCGAAAAAGCAGCCGAACTGGCATTGAAATTCCCGGAAAAGGCAACACTTGAAGTATCGGAAGAACTGGCTTTGTTTGGAAACTTCAATCAGCAACTTCCGGATAAATTATTTGAAACTTGGAAGAGCATTTCCAATCCAGCATACCAAGTTGCCTTTGGTCTAAAGTTATTGAGCCACAAAGCTCATGGATTAACCAAAATTCAACTTTCAGAAATAGGCAAATCCCTGGAAGGAAAGGTAAATGCTGAAAACGAACTCCAGACTTTCCTCCAAAATCCGGATTGGACAGATGCCAATTCTCTCGGAGCTTTTACCAGATTTCTGGGGCTCAATGATGAATTGACAGCCAATCCCTATTTCACTCCTCTGGTGCTGAGTGCAGCGGATCGGGCAGGCGATCCCTTGCTGGCTTATGAAATCATCAACTCGGCCAGTGACTTCAACCAAGACCCATTACTTTGGATTCGAAAAGTCCAAGCCGCCAAACGAATCGGTCTGGACAACTATGCCACGGCTGCCATCCAAGAAATGAGCAAATGGATGACTTGGGATGAAATTGAAAAGTTGCAAATGGCTAACTATTGACAGTTTTTCACGTATTTTGACACATTGGTCTTCCAAATAAAAAACCTAAACCACTAACTTAACCGAAATTTTCTACCATGAGCAGAGTCATTGAAACCCACGAAATAAACAAAACCTACAAAATGGGATCTGAAATCATTCAGGCCCTCAAATCGGTCAGCATTACCGTAGATCGTGGGGAGTATGTAGCATTTATGGGACCATCTGGTTCTGGTAAATCCACATTGATGAATATCATCGGCTGTCTGGACTCCCCTACCGCTGGCACTTACATTTTGGCCGGGAAGGATGTCAGCGACATGAGCGAAAATGAGCTAGCTGAGATCAGGAACAAAGAGATCGGCTTCGTTTTCCAAACGTTTAACCTCCTTCCAAGAGCTACTTGCCTGGATAATGTGGCCCTGCCTCTGGTTTACGCAGGCTACTCTAAAGCAGAACGAGAAGCCATGGCATTTAAGGCCTTGGAAAATGTAGGTCTTGGTGAAAGAACCAAACACAAACCCAATGAACTTTCAGGCGGTCAACGTCAAAGGGTGGCTATCGCCCGAGCTTTGGTGAATAATCCAAGTATCATTTTGGCGGATGAACCTACGGGTAACCTGGATTCAAAAACCTCACACGACATCATGGAACTTTTCCATGAACTTCATGCCAAAGGCAATACCATCATCATGGTTACCCACGAGGATGATATTGCTCACTATGCGCATCGGATCGTCAGACTCAGGGATGGATTGATCGAATCGGATAAAGTCAATCCAAACCCAACCCGGGGAGTAGCAATGCATGCCTGATTTATCCCAATCTTTTCGAAATAGATTCTTATTTTTGCGCTCGAAAGAAACGAGGGAGAGATGAAGATCTATACCAAAACAGGTGACCAGGGAATTACCTCCCTATTGGGGGGAGTAAGAGTGCCGAAATCCGATTTGAGAATTGACGCCTACGGCACAATTGACGAGTTGAATTCCTATTTGGGATTGCTGCGAGACCAGGAAGTGAACAAAAAAAGGGCTGATTTTCTGAAGGAAATTCAAGATCGTCTGTTTACGATTGGAGCTGATTTAGCCACTGTCCCGGGTAAAGACAAAGTCAAAAAGCCTGATTTGCATAAAGAAGACGTGGAGCATTTGGAGCAGGAAATGGACATCATGGATGCCCAGCTTCCGATGTTGACCGCTTTTATTCTTCCAGGTGGTCATCAATCCGTATCCTTCTGTCACCTTGCCAGGACTGTCTGCCGAAGGTCGGAAAGAATAGTGGTAGAGTTGGCCTCACTCGAACCCGTTTCAGACCTGGTGATCCAATACCTCAATCGCCTCTCAGATTATCTTTTTGTCCTTGGACGTAAAATGGCTCAGGAACTCGAAGTCGAAGAGGTAACTTGGAAACCAAGACTTTAATCCAACTTTACAGGCAAGAAATACATCCTGCCTTCAAAAAATTAAGAACCAGGCTTTGCCTACAAAAGAAAAGAGTATGAAAACCTCTCTTGCCATTCCGGTAACCAAAACTTCCCATTCGAAACTAGCTGAAACCGATTTTTCCAACTTAGTCTTTGGCAAAGTCATTTCTGACCACATGTTTGTGGCAGATTACAAAAATGGAGAGTGGACTGATCTTAGAATTGAGCCCTATGCGCCGATGGAAATCCATCCCGCCAACGCTGCCATACACTATGGACAGTCGATTTTTGAAGGGATGAAAGCCTACAAAAATGAACTGGGGGAAATCCTGATTTTCCGTGGAGATGCCAATGCCCGAAGAATGAATGAATCCGCTGAAAGGATGTGCATGCCGGCTATACCTGAAGAAATTTTCTTGGAAGGGCTTTCTCAATTAGTGGATTTGGACCGTGATTGGGTACCTACGGGCAAAGGTTCTAGCTTGTATATCCGTCCTTTCATGTTTGCGATGGATAATTACATTGGAGTGAAACCTTCGGAAAATTACCGATTTATCATTTTCACTTGTCCGGTAGGAGCTTATTACAACAAACCAGTTTCGGTAAAGGTAGAAACTACGTTTACCCGAGCCACTGAAGGGGGTACGGGTGCGGCCAAAACCGCCGGCAACTATGCAGCTTCACTATATCCTGCACTGCAAGCGCAAAAAGCCGGTTACGATCAGTTGCTTTGGACAGATGGAAAGTCCCACAGCAAAATCGAAGAAAGCGGTACTATGAACGTCATGTTCAAAATCAACGGTACTTTGATTACAGCTCCTGTAAATACAGGAACTATTCTCAAAGGGATCACCAGAGACTCCGTGATCCAGTTGGCAAAAGACTGGAACGAACCGCTTGAGGAACGATTCTTAACTGTAGAAGAACTTCAGGAATCTCTTGAAAATGGCACCCTTCAAGAAGCATTCGGAGTGGGTACAGCGGCTACCATTGCTTTCATCAATAAAATCCACGTAAACGGAAAAGATTACAGTCTTCCTGAAAGCTCAGAAAACTCCTTCGGAAAGAGAATTCTAAAAGAACTGGACGGCATCAAATATGGAGAAATAGCCGATCCCCATCATTGGATCATCAAAATCTGATTAAAGGCGGGAAGGTAACTTCCCGTTTTTTGTTACTTTTCAGTTTATGAAAAAAATAATTCTCTTTCTTTTTATGGCTATGCTGCTACAAGTGGCTTATGCCCAAAATCAGCCCAAGGATTTCATTTTGCTGAAGCGGGGAAGTAATCAAAAAAGCCAGATTCGTTTTTACCCCGGTGAATCCATAACCTATAAAAGTAAAAAGTTGGGGTACTTCATTACTGACAAAATCGTCAACCTGGATACAGACTTTATCTACTTAACTGAAAATATCCTAAGTCCTGCTGATATCGAGGAAATTGATATCCGAAACAAAGACCCCAGAAACCGAACTTTACGAAACCTTACAGCCCTTTTCATCGGTGCAGGTGGGCTTTTATTGACTGTGGACGGAGTCAATAGCATTTACCAAGAAGGAAATCTAAACATTGATTCAGGCATTGCCACGACCTCGGGCATTTTGATTGGAACAGGCTTGGTCCTTCTTCCTTTACGCTACAAAACGTTTAAGCAAAAGGGAAACAATCGAATTCAGGTAATTATCATGCGCATCGATTAATAGATCTCTTCTGGCAAAAGCGGGATTTTTTTCAGACTTTTGCAGCTCAAATTTTCACTTAGACAGATGACTTCAGAACAACTGAAAGACTTGAAAGCCCGTACTTCGGCTTTGAGGAGGTATCTTTGACTACGATCGTAAGAAAGTAGAAATCCAAGATCTTGAGGCCGTTTCGGCCCAGCCGGACTTTTGGAATGACCCGGAAGAGGCTGAAAAAACCATGAAACAAATCCAAGCCCGAAAAGGCTGGACCACTGCTTTTGAAAATCTGGATCAAAAAATCCAGGATTTGGAGGTGTTGTATGAATTCTTTTCCGCAGGAGAAGTGTCGGAAGAAGAACTGAAGGCAGATTACCTCAAAGCAAAAGAAGCCGTAGAAGAGCTAGAACTGAAAAAAATGCTTTCTGCGGAGGAGGATCAACTCAATGCCGTACTGGAAATCAATCCCGGTGCGGGAGGTACAGAAAGTAACGACTGGGCTTCCATCCTGATGCGAATGTACATCATGTGGGGGGAAAAGAACGGATATAAAGTCCGTGAAGTAGACGTACAGCCCGGTGAAGTAGCAGGAATTAAATCAGCCACGCTGGAATTTGAAGGTCCGTTAGCTTACGGATTTTTGAAATCCGAAACAGGCGTACACCGATTGGTCAGAATCTCTCCCTTTGACTCTGGAGGAAGGAGACACACTTCATTTGCGTCGGTATATGCTTATCCGGAAGTGGATGATTCGATCGAAATCGAAATTAACCCTGCGGATGTGGAACTTCATACTTCCCGTTCGGGTGGTGCAGGTGGGCAAAACGTAAACAAGGTGGAGACCAAAGTGCAACTGACCCACAAGCCAACAGGAATTGTGGTGGTCTGCCAGGTAG
Source organism: Algoriphagus sp. AK58 (assembly GCF_014324365.1). Lineage (GTDB taxonomy): Bacteria > Bacteroidota > Bacteroidia > Cytophagales > Cyclobacteriaceae > Algoriphagus. The sequence continues at coordinate 176,303 of NZ_QEIG01000001.1, read as the reverse complement.
AACGCTCCCAGCTTGCCAACCGGGAAAAAGCAATGCAGATGCTAAAATCCAGACTCTATCAAATGGAGTTGGAAAAGCGAAATGCGGAAATTGCCAAAATCGAATCTTCCAAACTTCGGGTAGACTTTGGCTCTCAGATCCGTAATTATGTCCTTCACCCCTACAAATTGGTGAAAGACAATAGAACAGGACACGAGACTTCGGATGCTCAGGGGGTATTGGATGGAGGCTTGAATGAATTTATGAAAGCATACCTCCTTGCTCAGAGCGAAGAAGAAGCGAACAAAGACAATTAAAAAAACAACGCTAAGGCCGGATATTTTTTCCGGCCTTTTCCATTAAACCATCGATTGGGGAATGCGACTCCTACCCTCCTTTTTTACACTGGATTTCTTTCTGCTCTGCATGAGCAGTTTTTTGTTTTTCTCCAGTTTCAACATGATCATTCCTGAGCTTCCTGCCTATTTGACCTCATTAGGAGGAGAAGATTACAAAGGATTGATTATTGCCTTATTCACCCTTTCTGCCGGGCTTTCCAGGCCTTTCAGCGGCAAACTCGCCGACAAAGTGGGCAGAATCCCCGTCATGATGTTTGGGGCAGGGGTGTGTTTTGTAGTAGGACTGCTCTATCCACTTTTAAGTTTTGTTGGAGGATTTCTTTTTCTCCGATTTGCGCATGGATTTTCGGCTGGCTTTACCCCTACTGGTGCTTCGGCCTACGTGGCAGATATAGTACCTTTTCAGAAAAGAGGGGAAGCCATGGGAATCCAATCCCTTTTTGGATCTTTGGGGATGGCTGCCGGACCTGCTATTGGAGGTTGGATAGCAAGTATATGGCCTATCGAGATCTTGTTTTATAGTGCGGCCTTCACGGCTATTTTTTCCATTTTGATCTTGTTGCGGCTCAAGGAAACCCTTGAAGAAAAAGAACCGCTGAGGCTCGGCCTCTTCAAGCTTGACCGCACTGAGATCATAGAAAAAAGAGTCCTTTTGCCATCGATTATCCTTTTTCTGTCTGTGTTTTCTTTTGGAGTGGTCTTGACCATCGTTCCTGATCTTTCTGCACACCTTGGCATCAAGAACAAAGGATTGTTTTTCGCAGTATTCACCCTTTCTTCCTTGGGTATCAGATTGCTTGCAGGAAGGACATCAGATCGACATGGACGTGTTGCTGTGATGCGGGTAGCCAGTGCGGTGATGGTGTTGGCGATGTGTGCTGTAGCTTTTGCGGAAAGCAAAACGATATTGCTGGGATCCGGCGTGCTTTTTGGCGCAGCCGTGGGGATGTATAGTCCGACCACCACTGCCTGGGTAGTGGACCGCTCCCTCGACCGATTTCGAGGGAGGGCCTTGGCTACCATGTATATTTTTCTAGAAAGTGGAATCGGTGTGGGTGCCGTGGTTTCGGGGTGGCTATACGCCAACAATCCTGAAAACTTCCGGCTGGTATTTCTCTCTTCAGGTGCAATCGCCTTTTTGGGATTTTTAATCCTGATTTTTATCAAGCGAGACCGAAAGAGCTACCATCCGCACCATCAATAGCCCAAGTAATTGCTCACTCGAGGGATTGCCAAGATGGACTTTTGACGTCCATTGTAATAGGTCACTTTTTCACCATCGAAGAAGGCTCCTTCCTCCAGCATGACTCTCACATCTTTATTCCATTCTTTGACAAATACCACTGCATTCAACTCAATGGCATAACCCGTATTAGCATGAAGCGGAAAATCTCCTGCTCCGGGAGTATCCCCTTGATTATCCCACATACCGATCGTGGGTCCAGCAGAGTGGCCATAAAAACCAAGAGGGTGAGTGTAGATGCTTCCTCGAATGCCTTCCTTTTCCATTTGCTGACGAGAAGCTCTCAAAATTTCATTTCCGGTCCGCCCCGCCACATAGTTAGAAGTCAATATATCCTGAAGACGATTTCCTACCGCTAAGGCATCTTGAAGGTATTTAGGCACTTCAGTTTCTCCTGCTTTCAGGACATAAGCCAATTCCTGGGTGTCTGTATTTAGTCTGAGGTAAGTGATTCCAAAATCAATATGCAGCAAGTCGCCAGGCATAATCACTTCCTCGCTTGGTCTCACTGCAAACGAACGGGAAGCCTCCTGAGAATTGGGATCGGGACGCTGAATGTCCACTGTAGGGTGAAACCAAGTATCCAGCTTCATTTCCTTGATTTTTTCTCTGTAAAACCACACCACATCTTCGGTGGTCGTCACACCCGGAGTGATCACCCGATCGGAAAGTCCTTCGGCAATGATGTAATGCGCCAACTCCTGGATATGCTTGTAAGCTGCCATTTCCGCAGCAGTCCTGGTCTCTAGCCAACGAACAGCCAAAGTCTGAGCAGAAACTACTTTGGATTGATACGCCTGAGGAAGGTTTTTCATAAACTCCTCGTAATCAAAATGAGTCAAGCCATCTGCATGACCATAATCTTTGGCGTAATTGAGTCCTATCTTCTTTGGATTTTTGGCTTGAATGATCTCCATGAGTGCTTTCCACTGATCAGGCTGGGCTTCGGGATCCCAAGCTTTTTTGAAAGATTTACCCACATCGTATCGAGCTACGGCAAAAGCCTCCACTTTGGCATTGGGACTGGGCTGATACATCACCAGAATGGTGCGACGTCGGGCAGCATGCCAGGTAGCAGGCAGAAGCGTTCGGATGACCGGATCCTCATTGTATTCTCTGGACATTACGATCCACATGTCGATGCCTGTCTCAGTCATCAGGCTGGGAAGGAGATTCTGCATTCGATCCTCCAGCCAGGAGTCGATCACCTCGGCTTGTTTCCTTACGGAAAGAACCGCAGGTTCTTGGGCAAAAGCTGGGCAAATCAAAAGGGCAAAAGAAAGAGCTAGTAAAAGTCGTTTCATGGGTTTCAGGTTGATTGAAAACCAAGATACTTCTTCACCCCGAAATGCTCACGATCTTTTTGGGGAAATTAATCCTGAATGATCTGAATGGATTGCTGACTGATTTTCTTTTTACTCAACTGATGGAAACGATAGAATAGCATCACGGCAGTAATCGTCAATCCAGTCAATAAACCAATCCAAACGCCCTTTTCTGCCCATCCAAATTCAAAGGCCATCACATAGCCCAATGGCAATCCCAGAACCCAATATGCCATCAAGGTCACAAGGGTGGGCACTTTGACATCCTCCAATCCTCGCAATACTCCGAGCCCTACAACTTGAACTCCATCGGACAATTGGAAGAATCCTGCAATAATCAACAGAGAAGCCGACAGTGCTACCACTTCAGGATCGTCGATATATAGGGTGGGAAGGAAAAATCGAAACGCAAAGAATAATACCGCACAGACAAACATAAAGGCGATGACCATCCCAAAGACGACCATTCCTGCTTCCCGCATACCTTTGAGATTTCCTTTTCCAATCTGATTGCTTACACGGATCATACCCGCTGTGGAGAGTCCTGTCGCCATCATATAGCTGATCGATGCCAGATTCAACGCAATCTGATGACCTGCCAAGGCATTGACACCAATCCAGCCCATCATGATCGCAGCGGTACTGAAAGCAGAAACCTCAAAGATGAACTGGAATCCAGTGGGAATACCAATTTTCAGAATTCGGCTTACCATAGGAAAACTGGCTTTTGGAAAGGCTAATCGAAGGTGAAAGATCTTGTATCGTTGGGAATACAAAATATATCCTCCCATCATAGCCATCATCAAAACTCTGGAGATCAAGGTCGCCCAACCGGCACCATTCAAGCCCAATTCCGGAAAACCCCAGACCCCCCAAATCAAAACCCAGTTCAAAAAGACATTGACCAAGTTGGCAAAAATGGTGATATACATCGCCTGCCTCGTTTGTGAAAGCCCTTCTGCCAGCTGCTTAAAGGTTTGAAATACCATTAAAGGGATAAGGGAAGCGGTGATAATCAATAAGTAGGGAACAGCTAAAACTACCACTTCCTCTGGCTGATTAAGAAAATGTAATCCTTGTGACAACCCTAAGACTATCAAAGTCAAAACTAATCCGGTGGCCATATTGATCCAAAGACCGTGGCTGAACAGGCGAGAAATACGTTTTCGTTTCCCTTTTCCATCAGCTACAGAAACCAAAGGGGTTATACCCATGGAAACACCTATTCCAAACATCATAATGACAAAAAATATACTGTTGCCTAAGGAAGCAGCAGCAAGAGGGATAGCCCCCAACCTACCCACCATCATACTGTCTGCCACCCCAACAGACACCTGTCCCAGTTGGCTTAGCATCACAGGATAGGCTAGGTTAAATGTAGTTTTAAAATGATCTCTTAAAGTCATGGTGTTAATAGCCTAAAATTCTGGCAGCCTTGAGGATTCCTGCCACGCTTATCGAATCGGTAATTTTGCCCTCCATAACCCAATCCAAGGCTTCCTTGAAAGGAAGTTTTTTGACTTGGATGATTTCAGTTTCTTCAAATTCCGTCTCTCCCTCTGTGAGTTCCTCAGCCATGTAGACGAACCCAACCTCATCAGTAACCGAATTCGAAGTATGGATTTTCATGATCTCAGTCCACTTTCCAGCAGTGAGACCTGTTTCTTCCTTTAATTCCCGTTTTGCAGATTCAAGCAAATCCAAACCTATTGGTCCGCCTCCCATGGGAACCTCCCAAGAATATTCGTCCGGAGTGTATCTGTATTGCCCCACTAGCCAAGTAAACCCATTTTGATCTATGGGGATGATCGCCAAGGCTCTGTTTTTGAAATGTACTTTTCCATAAACCCCTTCCTTTCCGGCGGGATTGATAATATCATGGTGCTCTACTCTGATCCAGGGATTTTCATAGACCGTACGAACACTTTGAGTTTTCCAGGGATTTTCGATCATTTTTTCTCAAAAAAAAAGGGTGGCAGAGCCACCCTAACTAGTATATAAATCCTGATTAAGCAGGGATAGGCAGCACTTTTGAATCCTTAAAGGTAGATAGAATTACCATGGACTGCATGGAATCTACTTCTTTGATTTCAGACACTTTTTCAAGCATCAATTTTTGATAAGCGGTAATGTCCTTGGCAATGATTTTCAGAATAAAGTCGCCTGTACCCGTGATGTGATGGCATTCGATAACTTCCTGAATCTCATTAATCTCCTTCATAAAAGCATCGATATTTCCTTTGTTATGACCGATCAAGCTAACCAATACAAAGGTACTTACTCCCAAACCAATCTTCTCTGGGTCAAGTTTTGCATGATAACTTTTAATGATTCCAGACTGCTCCAGCTTTTTTACCCTTTCCAAAGTTGGCGCAGGAGATAGCCCTATGTCTTTGGACAACTGTGCATTGGTGATTTTAGCATTGCCCTGAAGGATTTCAAGAATCCTGCGGTCTATTTTATCGAATTTGATTCTAACGCTATTGTCCATGATATTTCGCTTTTACAAAATTTTATGTTGCGCAAATTTAATATAATTGACGAAAGTTTTAAATCGCTTGATAAGTTTTTGATGAATGGAATTCGAAATTTTGTTAAAGATTCTATCAGATTAAGCAAAGAATACTTTCTATTTCAAACAATCCATCAAAAAAATTCAAATTATCTCTTGAGCTGAGCTTTACAAACGTGAGAATTTGAATTAAAGTTTATTCTTTTTGATAAAATCTCTGGCTTCCTTGTGAGCAGGGTGTTTTCGTTTGGCATATTTCTTCACCGTATCAAAGTACTTCCTAGCCTGAGCCTTGTTTTTGTCTGCAGTTGCCATTTTTCCCAACTGGATTAATGCGTGAAGATAATATCCGCTTTCTTGGGACTCAGACTCCTCTCCATAGGCAATTGTTTTCAGGTAGTATTTTTTGGCCTCATTACGATCACCTATCCTATAATGGTATTCTGCAAGATAAAATGCGGCATACCTCCCGCTATTGGCCTCATAACCGTACTGTTTTTGATCAATCCGGTCCAAAATTTCATACGACTGCTCCACTGATTCGGTCCATCTTCCAACCGTGTAAAGATGCCTTGCATACGACCTGTGGAAATAAGGGTTATTCGGAAATTTTGAATGAAGGTATTCAGAAATTCTCAGGGCATCATAAGGACGTTTTTCTTCGGAGGCATAAAGTCGGAATAGGAAATACTGTGCTTCTACACGGGTATAAAATGCAGTTGATGCCACAGTTTCCAATTGCTGAAGCCCCAACTGTTTACTGCCTTTTGGGAAAAGAGCCATTACCGGTTTTAGGAGAGGATAGTTTTCAGGAATCCAAACAGAGAAATAGTTAAATAATGCGTCCCCCAGCAGAAGTTCCGGATTAAATTCCTCCTCACCCCTACTCATATCCATGTATTTCAAGGCATTTTTGCCGGCAAAAGCCGCCTTTGTCCAGCTCTGTCGCTCACTGTATAACCTACCTTGAAATCCATATCCAGCAGCTAGGAAAAATGCTGCTTCCTTATTCTTAGGATTTTCTTTCAGCATTTTTTCCGCTTTTTCATTTGCCCGATCGAGATAACGAATGAAAATGTCATCAAATCTCGTATTGGTCACATCTACTTCTATCCTCCACCAATACCCCAGAGCCATCAAAAAATCGGGTAAAGGGTGAGTAGGATACTGATACATGATCACTGCAAAATCCCGCTCTGCTGTAGGGAAATCGAAGTTATACATGCTATTGATTGATTTGGTAATGCGGTATTGAAGACCTTTGTCCAAAAGCAAATACTCAGAATTGGACTTAGGAGTGACCGGATCTGCAGCTTGGGAAAAAACCATTTGGATTGTTCCCAGCCAAAGACCTATAAAAACAACAACACTGACTCCTTTACTCATTACTTTCATTTCGATTCTGCTGCAAAGCTACGTTGAATTCCAAACAATCGTTTAGATTTACCAACTTTAACAAGTGAAAATGGCAAAACCAGCTTCTCCTCTTGCCCAACGAATAAATGAGGCAATTGATTTCGACAAACGCATATTTTTTCTTTTTCTAGTCCTGACTTTTCTGGTTATCAGATACCTTACCAATACCCTGATTCTGGAAGCCATCCCCGAATCCGACCGTTTAGATGCACAGGGTGACCTGATGTTTTTTCACATTTTTAATACATTAAACTACATCTGGACTCCGTTTGCCTTACTTTGGAAATTTACGGTCATCGCATTCTTGTTTTGGTCCATTGGACTGATGGTCGGATACAAAGCCAATTTCAAGGAGCTTTGGAAATTCGCCTTGGTTGCCGAAGTGGTTTTCATCTTTCCGGAACTGCTCAGGCTTTTGGTATACATGAATCCATCAGGAAATATCAGTTACCTGGATATTCAAAATTTCGAACCTCTTTCTGCCCTTTGGATCGTAGGTCCCAGCAACATTGACGAGAAGTTTCACTATCCCTTATCTGTATTGAATATTTTCGAACTGATCTACGGCGCATTTTGGGTCTTGGGATTTCATTCCATCAGCCGAAGAACACTGGAAGAAAGTACATTGGTAGTCTTATTGGCTTATTTCCTTCCTCTTCTGATCTGGCTGGGATTCTACATCGGAGCTTATCGCTAAGTTTTTTTGGTCTTTTTTGCATCTCCCCGGCATCGGTCGGAGCAATACTTGACTTCATCCCAGTTTTTTTCCCACTTCTTTCTCCAGGTGAATGGCCTGTTGCAAACTGGGCAGACTTTGGTAGGCAGGTGTTGTTTTTTCATTTTAGGCCCATCTTTTAGATAAGGTATGTCTGGCCAAAACACGCTCGGCATCTTGGATTACATCCGGAAGTTTCTGAGCAGACCAAATTCGATCTCGGGCTTCAGCACCGGATTTTTCTGAATCTACCAGGGGAAATGGATAGTCTTTGCCCAACTCGAAACCCAGCTCTTGCTGCTCCAAAAGCGTCAATCCCCATGGAGTATGGATCAGTGAATCAGGCAATTTGCTCAGTTCAGGCACCCATTTTCTGATAAAAATCCCATCCGGATCGTGATCTTGGGATTGCTTCACGGGATTGTAAATCCTCACAGTGTTGATACCGGTGACTCCAGCCTGCATCTGAAGTTGAGGATAGTGAATCCCCGGCTCAAAATCCAAAAACATTTTGGCCAGGTGATTGGAGCCCGATTTCCAGTTTTGACCGAGATGATGAGTAAGAAAAGACACCACCATGGCACGCATTCTGAAATTGAGGTAGCCCGTAGCGGAAAGACAACGCATACAGGCATCTACCAGCGGAAAGCCTGTTCTTCCCTCTTCCCAGGCTTTGATCCAGTCAGGATTTGTGGCGTAGGAGAAACCCAAGAAACCCCTGTTGATGGGTTCAAACTCCATTCTGGACTCCATTTCAAATTTTTGAATAAAATGACAATGCCACTTCAGCCTGGATTGAAAATTGGAAATGTTTCTTGATTGAAAGCCTTGTTGGGATTTTTCTGAAGAAAGCTGATACACTTCCCGCAGCGAAAGACATCCCCACGCCAAGTAAGGCGAAAGACGACTGCAGCCTTTCCGACTTAATTCAGGCTTACTGATGTGTTTATTGTAATTTTTTACCCGGTCATCCAGAAAACTTCTGAGGTATTTTCTTCCTGTTGATTCTCCTCCGGGTTGCATCATTGGGTCTGGACGTTGCCATTTTTCAGGAATGCTTTGCTGAGGAAATTTCTCCCAGAAACCCCTGGAAAGACTCACCCATTGGGCTTTTTTCAAATCAGGTTGCTTGAGTGAAGAACTCATCAATCCAAACCACAGATTGTTCCATTTGTGCCTGTTTTTCCTCCCTCGCTCCACTCCTTGCTGAAAAAATTCCTTCCACTCGATGCTCTTTGATTGGAAGAATTCCGCCATTCTCAAATCCCTGTCAAAGGTGATTTTTATGCCTGTTTCCTGATGTGAGTAGACCCTTTGAATTTCAAATTCCTCTGAGAGTGCCTGAAAGACCTTTGGCACTTCTTCATAAAAAACCATCACCCTTGCTTGTAACGGGTTCAACTGGCTCTGAAGATCCTGAAGACTTTCCCATACAAATCTCCAGTGCCGATCGCTACTTTGCGGAGCGGCTACCAAACTCGGCTCAAATACATATAAAAGCAAAACCGGAAGACCTGCCTGAATGGCTTCCATCAAAGGCTCATGATCCCTCAGCCTCAAATCTCTCTTTAGCCAAACAACAGAAATTTTCATCGGTAAAGAAAACTTTCCAAAGCCTCCAAAGTTTGCACTTCATGAAGAAATTCAAGGAACTCACTGAACAGGAAATAGATCGAATTGTGGAGATGGCATGGGAGGACAGAACACCCTTTGACGCAATTAAGGCTCAATTCGGAATCAGCGAAGGTGAAACAATCGAGATCATGCGCCGAACCATGAAGCGAAGTTCCTTCAAAATGTGGCGTGCCAGAGTGCAGGGAAGAGCGACAAAACACGCCCAAAAAAGCCCGGATGACATGACAACCTTCCGCTCAAGAATGCAAAGGGGAATTGCTCTCAACAAAATCTCCAAGAGATAAAAAAAGCGGATCTACTGACCCGCTTTTTTTCGTTTAACTAACCCTATTTACCCATTAAAATCCAAGACCAACCGCCATTGCTGTCGGTGAAAATGGTAGATCGGCCGTCTTTGTAGCACTTCCTGTCATCAAATTGATGCGATACACTGCGTTGGCACTTCCTACACGAAGCACAGCAAAGGCAGCATTGGATCTACCGCCAATGTCAAAGCCATTATCTCCTGTAACATCTATGCCCAATGCTCCTAGAGGAACCAAAACACCCTCATTTGGAGGAGTTTGAGTATACACCATATCCGTCTCATGGTCGATGACATATAAAGTCGTGGAGGTCGTGCCAGCAAAATTATTGGTATAGGCAGCGGCAGAGACTTTAGGCATACCGGGATTCAGATTGCCATCGGTGGCTACCACAGTACCTAGCTCGGGATGAAGTCTTAGGTTTTGACCTGAATCAGTCACCAATCGAATTCGGTCTACAGTAGGATTAAAATCAAAACCTATCAGATTTCCTTGAATCATGGGATTGAGCGAATTACCAATTTTGGACAGCATCCCGTTGGAAGGATTGACGGAATAGAGCTGACTTAGATTGGAAATCGCAAGCAACTGTCCATTCACAGGCCGGAAATCAAGGCCTACAATCACCTCTCCCATAGCCAATCCCTGAAAGTCTACCATAGATGGCTGAGGCATCATGGGGTTGAATCTGTAGAGTTTTCCATTGGCATCTGCGGCATAGGCCACGGGATTGGTTTTGAAAGAAATACTAAGGATAGGCTGAGAAAAAACCCCTACCCAAGAGGCCTTTCCTGTATTCAGGTCAATGGAATAAAGTCTGGATTCATTGGCTGATCTTCCTACCGCCAATGCTTGTGAATTGTCCGGATTGATATCAAAGTCGACTGCTCCCTCCAAGTCCACTCCCAAGCTTCCTACTTCCTCCAATCCACCATCATTTGGAGGATTTTGCTTATACAGTTTGTCCTGTGAAATATCAATATCATAGAGCGTGGTCGAGGTAGCACCCGAGACACTGTTGGTGTAGGCAATTGCTGCTATCTTGGGACTCATACCACCATTGATCCTTCCATCCGTAGCTACCACTGCGCCGGTTTCGGGGTGTAGGCGAAGATTTTGTCCCGACTCGGAGACCAAGCGAATACGGTCTACAGTCGGATTGAAATCCAGTGAAGCCATACCCTCTATGGCCGGAGTAAAAGGGCCCGCACCAAGTGGAGTAGCCACTCCGGAATTTTCATTGATCAGGTACAATCTACTCGAAGACCCTAAAGCGTAAAGTTGTCCAGTGGCCGGACGATAGTCTATCGAAAGGATCATTTCCCCGGATGGCAACCCGGAAATCGCCTGCATACTGGCTGGGGCGGTAAGATTACCTTCTTCGAAAAAATAAAGCTGATTCCCTTCCGCTAAGGCTGTAAAACTTACCATTGGCGTCATGCCGGGAGTTTCGATGACGGGATCAGTGTCGTCATTGCAAGACACCAATGCGAATGCGACCAGAAGTAATGCCTGTCCGGTGGAAAATAATTTGTTTTTTTTCATGGTAGATTAAAATTGATTTGGACAGAAGTACGAAGCGAGTTCTCCAACTGGATTTTGAAAAATGAAAAAAAGAAAAGCCGGACTCAACTGAATCCGGCTTTTCTGATAACCCAAACCTTTAATCCAAATTCTATTTTCAATTAGACGGTCTCAAAAGGCCATCTCATAATGCCTCCTGCGAGGTTTTTTAAATTTTCAAATCCTAGGTCCGCCATGATCTCACAGGCTTGACCGCTTCTGTTTCCGCTGCGGCAATAGACCAGGTAAGTTTTGTCTTTAGGAAGGTTTTTCACCTGATTGACAAAATTGGGAGACATGATGTCGATGTTTCTTGCTCCTCGGATTTTACCTCCCGCAAATTCTCCTGCCGTTCTTACATCAAGAATTACGGTGTTTGGCTGGAGTGACAAATCATGAAATGGTCCTGCAGGAATGTCTTCGTACTTTTTGGTTGTTGTGCTAAAGAAGTTGAACATGGTTGTTGTTTTTTTTAATGGAACAAAATTACAAGCAACCACACCCTAGAATCAGTGCCAAAAGTCACGTGAGTCTAATCAGGCTTTTGCAGACTTCATTCTGCTTTTGAGTTCGATAATTCCAAGTCGGATGAGGAGTACCCAAGGCGCTCCATGCATGAAAAAGTCTCCCCAATCGATCAGTTTCATTCCCACAGCTCCACCGGCGATCCATCGGATTTTACCCCAGATGTGTGGTTCGCCCAAGATAGGCGCCAATCCCAGTGCAATAGTCAACACGATGACAAAGCTCCAGCTATTGTAAGGCATTCGGCGGTTTAATTCTTTTTGTTCCATGGATAGGTGATTTGTTGCCAGAAGGTTTTAGGAAACTCTTCTACATGATCAAAGCCCAAAGGCTCATTTTCGTTTTCATTAGGGATGTAAGCGGTACCAAAAAGGTAATCCCAAAGACTGAGAGATATTCCATAATTGACTCCATGACTTCCTTCCGGAAGGTGTTTGGCATGGTGCCAAAGGTGCATCACTGGGTTATTCAGGACGTATTTGAGAGGCCCATAGGTGATCTTGACATTGGCGTGGTTCAGATGTCCAATGATTATGGTGACTATGTGAAGGATGAAGAAATCATCCAAACCAAATCCAATCATGGCCAAGGGAATGTATTGCACTGATTTATAGACCACCGTTTCCATCCAATGGTATCTGAGGTGTGCCGCAAAACCCATTTGCTCTACAGAATGGTGGACTTTATGAAACTCCCATAACCAAGGGCTGCGGTGAAGCCAGCGGTGCACATTCCATTGGATGAAATCCGCCACTAAAAACATCAAAAGAAATTGCGCCCAAACTGGCCAATTTGCCACTTGAATCGCCACCAAGTTTTCTATTCCAAACCATCCCAGAAAGTCATTAAAAGCCTCCACTGCGACGTTTGAAACCGAGTTGTAAACAATCAGAGAAAAAAGGAAAAAGTTGAAGAACATGTAAAAGCCATCCAGCCAGAAATCCTCACGGATCGCTGGCTGGTTTTTTCTCCAGGGGAAAATCAACTCCAACATCCAAACGGCAACGGAAATCCCAACCAACCACCAGAAGTAATTGTGCCAAGAGGGATAGAGAATTTCCGTAGTGAGGTAATTCCAGTACCCGTAGTACCCGTTGATAAAAATGTTGAAATACTCCTGAATCATAATTTATATTGACATTAATTCTTTTACGATGATGTAAATACCCATAACTAACACAAACCAACCGAAGCCTGTTTTCAGAGCTTTTTCATTGATCTTTTTGGACAGTGCACTTCCAATGAAAATACCTACAATAGAAAGTCCTGTAAAGATCAACAGCATTTGCCAGTCAATGGTCTGAGTAGCCACATCACCCAAAAATCCGATCAAGGATTTAGCAGCAATGATCAAAAGAGAGGTACCTACGGCCATTTTCATCGGCAGACGGGCTAAAATCACCAAGGCCGGAATGATCAAAAATCCTCCTCCCGCTCCCACAATCCCAGTAATGACTCCGACCACAGACCCCTCTAAAGCGATCATGGGAAAATTGAATTTCACAGGCTCATTCTCATCACAATCCACACATTTTTTATTTCGGATCATCGAAAAGGAAGCTGCCAACATAATAATAGCAAAGAATACCATGATCCCAATATTCTTGGTTACGATAGCTTCGCCCACAGAGAAAAGGGGATCAGGAAGTGCAGGAACCAGATATTTTCTTGTCAGGAAAACGGCGATAAAGGAAGGAATGGCAAAGACAATTGCAGTCTTATAATTCACCAGGCCCTTCTTCATATAAGTACCCGCGCCCACTAAAGAAGTACTGCCTACAACAAATAGGGAATATGCTGTAGCCAAAACAGGATCCACACCCAAGATGTAGACAAGCACAGGCACTGTGAGGATAGAGCCCCCCCCGCCGATTAGTCCCAAGCTCACTCCAATCAAAATTGCTGCGGCAAAACCTATTAGGATTACTATGTCCATTTTCTTTTCGTTTTATTTTTTATGCCACAAAATTAACCCCACCAAACAGGGGGAAGCGGTGACAAATGTTACATGATACCCTTAGATCCGCCAATAAGTATATACTCCAAGTTTAATTTTAAGTTAAATCAAAAAGATTAACCTGCATTTTTATCTGAATTGGATTAATTTCCAGTAAAAATCCATCTCTATGAAAATCATTGTTCCTTTAGATTTTTCAGAAAACTCCATTAAAGCCTTGGAATTTGCTTTAGCCTTGGCCGACAAAAAACATGGAAAAATCACCCTTGTCCATGTGGTGGAAATGATCTACGATTTTGCTTCTCAGTCAGCATTGGCATTAGATTCCATGTTTGCCAATGCTGAAAATTTGATGAATAAAACCTTGGAGAAATACAAGGCCAGCGGGATTACGATGGATTACCAAGTAGTTGAAGGCACCCCTTCGGTTAGTATTGCCCGAATTGCAGATGAAATGGAAGCTACCTTGATAGTAATGAGCACACAGGGGGCAAGCGGCATCAAAAAATCCCTGATGGGAACCCATACCGTCAATCTAATCCGTGAAGCCAATTGCCCTGTTTTGGTGGTTCCTTCGGAAGCTAAGGTTACTGAAATAAGAAAAGTAACCCTCGCACTGGAGTTTGCCAATCATGAAGAAGAATTTCTCGACTGGATGGTGGATATGTCAAAAAAGTGGGGGCTGGGGTTTGAAATCTTGCATGTTCAAACCAGCCAAGGGTTTAAGGAAGAACTTACCGTTTTGGGCATTGAGGGGTATTTGGCTAAAAAATATCCGGGCTTTCGCGCCAAAATCCACACGTTTTATGCAGAGACCGCCTTAGAAGGCATCGAAATGCATATGGAGGAACATGATGACATGATCTTGGTGATGTGTCATGAGCACAGAAACCTTTGGGATCAAATCCTCAAAAAAAGCCACTCTATCCGAATGGCTTATCACACACATATTCCCTTGCTGATTCTGGTTTGATTATTTACTGATCAATTCTTCGAAATCATCGCGAATGTAAATCACGTTTCGCCCAAGTTCGATCCATTTCTTTTTTTCCAGCTGTTTTAACAATCTGGAGATTACCTCCCGGGATGTTCCCAATTCATTGGCTATTTCCTGATGGGTGATGTAGAGTTCATTGGCTTTTAGTTGCTTCATCTTAGTCACAATGTACCGCATCAAGCGTTCATCCATCCTTTTGAAAGCCACCGCATCCAAGGCTATAAGCATTTCATGAAATCGTTGCTGATAGGTGCTGGAGACAAAGTCTTTCCATTGTTTGAACTCATCTGTCCATTGTTCATGAAATTGAATCGGCACAAATACAAGGGTAGCTTTTTCTTCCACCACGGCTTTGATTTCACTGGGTTTGGCCGCAGAACAACAAGTCAAAGATAGGGCACAGGTCTCACCCGGCTCCAGGTAGTAAAGAAACAATTCTTTTCCTTCCTCGTCCATTCTCATGATTTTGATCGAGCCATCGATAACCAAAGGAACCGCCTTAATAAACATACCAGGTTCCATCAAAACCTTTCCGGGATCCAAAGTCATCACCTGACCTTTTTCAAGAATGGCTTGTAAAAGTTTCGGATCAGTAAGATTGGGTAGTGCTTGCTTGAGTTTTTCTAAAGTCATGGTTTTTATAATTCCTTGCAAAAATGGGCTCGTTCCAAAAATTAATTTAGTGATTAAAATCACAACCACTCCACATTTAGAATGAATTTTTATCCTTATTGCATCCTACATCCTAAGGTGACTAATATCACTTTTATTCTAGCTCAACCTCACTAGATTGTTCACAATTTAAAGAACCCTTTGTAAGATGAAACATTATCAGATCCTAATTATCGGTGGTGGAACTGCCGGAATTACCATAGCTGCCCAACTCAAAAGAAAAGATGCCTCTCTTCAAATTGGCCTGATCGAGCCCTCAGACAAACATTATTACCAACCTGCATGGACATTGGTGGGTGCCGGAGCATTTGATTTCAAGGAAACCGAAAGAAACGAGGGGGATTATATTCCCAAAGGCGTAGATTGGATAAAAGATAAGGCCACGGCGATCGATCCAGATAAAAATGAGGTGAGCACAGCCTCCTCAGGATCATTTACCTATGATTTTTTAGTGCCCGTTCCCGGTTTGGTGATGGCACCGGAGTTGCTTCCAGGCTTGCCTGAAGCTTTGGACAAAGGCGTAGTCTGCTCCAACTACACCAATCCGGAGCATACTTGGGAAGTACTTCAGAATTTTAAAGGAGGAAATGCTGTATTTACACAGCCCACTACCCCAATCAAATGTGGCGGAGCTCCACAAAAAATCATGTACTTGGCAGAGGATTACTTAAGAAAGAATGGAATCCGAGATAAAACAAACGTACTTTTCGCCACTCCCGGAACGACGATTTTTGGAGTACCGGAATTTGCGAAAACACTGAATAAAATTATTCACGATAGAAATATCATTTTCAAGCCATTCTATGCTCCGGTGAAAATAGATGGGGAAAAACAGGAAATCACCTTCCGATACTCCAAACCGGGTGAAAGTAGTTGTACCATCATGGAAGGGAATCCATTAGGAGAAGAACTGGTAGGAGCTCTCGAAATCAAAGTTCACTACGACATGTTGCATTTGGCGCCTCCCCAAGCTGCTCCCAAATTCATTCAAGACTCAAAAATTTCGATCCAGGAAGGCCCCGGCAAAGGATGGGTAGATGTGGACATCCATACCATGCAGCATAAGCGCTATCCAAATATTTTCTCTATCGGCGACGTGGCCCACTTGCCCACAGCGAAAACCGGTGCGGCTATCCGAAAGCAAGCACCTGTTTTAGTCGAAAATATTCTGACCCTGATCAAATCCGGAAATGTGGGGCAAAAATCATATGAAGGATATTCTTCCTGCCCTATCGTAACCGGATATGGAAAAATGCTTCTGTGCGAATTCAAATACGATAACGTCAAAGACAGTGATCCGATGATTTCGACTTTTGTGGATACCACCAAAGAACAGTATAGTATGTGGTTACTGAAAAAATATGGCCTGCCCTTCATGTATTGGAATCTGATGCTGAAAGGTCTAGCCTAATCAACAATCAAAACCCTGATCTGCCCCCAAAAAGTGAGACGCTTCTTGGGGGCATTTCTATGAGCCGGGGTTTAATTTTCCCTATTCACAAGTCGGGCAGCATACAAACGGCACTTTGGTCAAAGGTGAGGTCCGCAAAATCCTGAAGTGACCAAGTCCTCTGCTTAGTGGCCGAATTTCTCCTGAAGTAAATTTTTCAGGAGGATTCCCTCTAGCCACTCTCTCTCTTATGCTTTGGAACTCAGAGTTATATTTTTCTTGAAGTAATCCCATTACATCTATGTGGTCAAAAATATTGGTGATGTTTCCAAAGACCTCCACTACCAACACACTCAATGGGCTATCCTCAGGAAGACCGAAAAGCTGAAGTCTCTGAGCAATCTCCTGAGATGAAAACTTTGCCGTGCCCACCGGATGCGTTTCTTTGATCTTGGCGATCAGATTACCCACAGATGCTTTTTCAAGGTTCATTTGGATTGATTTTGAAACCTTCTTTGGAGTTGAATTTGGATAATAACTCTGTTGAACTAATTCCATGAATCGGTCCTGCTCTTTTTCTTTTTCCCTGATTTTCACCCCTATTTTCATTTCCCGCTCTCCCAGAAGGATATTCCTAAAATCCAATCCATCTGCCTGATAGACCTGGGCATAAAGCACTGCCCACAAGCTGGTTCTTGGAGGTTTGGAGGTGACATTCTTTCCGTTGAAAACCGCCTTGGAAAAAGGTGCCGACACATACATTTCTTCTGAATTTCGATTCAGCGAGCAAAGCAAAGTAGGGGCAGGATGCTGAACCCCCGTTACCCTGATGGGTCTTCCAAATCTCCCCTGAGCGGTAGACCATAAATTGCCCTTAGGCTGAGGATTGGATCCGGAAATCTGAACCAAAGGATTGAATGTGGCCCAATTAATTTCCTTGTCCACCTGTTCTCTATCCACAAAATGAGCATGTCCCACACGAAATTCATAAGTGAAAAAACCAAAAAGTTCAGGACTTTCGGCATGCATTCCCGGAGGCAAAGGAAGAATAAAGTGGCGGTCAGAATCTGTAGAAGGAATCATCTGCTGCATGGCATTGAGACCGGAGAGATCGTTACTCTGACCCGGTGTTATTATCCGCGTCAATTCAGGATCCAGATTGATTGGACTTTCTTCAGGAGCTACGAACTGATCAAAAGCATTGTTGGAAATCAATTGATCCGGAGCATTGGCCAACACTCGGCAGAAATACAGATCATCCGGATTTTCCAAGGGCTCCTCAAACTCAACCCAAAGATGTCTTCTTCTTACCTCTGTAGAACTGTAATCCTCTGATCGTTGATAGGGAGAAAAGGCAATTCCCACACTTTTTATCTTTGGAACCTGCGATGGAGGCAAAACAGTAGGCAAAGCAAGCCAAGGAGTGGAAATAGCTTTGACTTTGGAATGGTTTGGCTTGAATATGGGCTCGATGGAATACTCCGCCCAGATTTCATCCGGAAACCGGGGTTGCCCGTTATGCAAAAGATCATTTTTGGGTTCCAAAGCATCTAAAAACAACAGTCTTGTAAATCCCCGGTTGACCTGACCGTACCTGTCATCCTGGATGGCTTCAAAGGAAACGGTATGCTTAAGCTCAATTTCACCTACCACCAAGTCCTTTCTCCACTCATTGGAAGAGTCATTTCTAAACTTATGGGTCTTCCGGATGACAAACGAATCATTCTCCAGGCAATCCCATGTCCAGTCTCTTTTCAGCTGGTAACTCAAAGCACCAATCCAATGATTTTGAAGCTCGGCATTGGAAGCAAAAGTGATGCTGCTCCCATCGGGAGCTAGGGAATGTCGGATCCTTGAACTGCAGCCAAATGCAATCCGCTGACCTTTGGGGGCCAATAGGGTCATTCCTTTGGACTCACATCCCAAAGCATCCGCCAAACGTTTTACCACATCAGATTCATTGATTTCCGAAACTCTCTGAATGAGCATGCTGAATGGATTCTTTTTTGTCGTCGGAACTTGGTCTGGTTTCAAATAAATCCCCTGTAGCTCCGGAATCCTTCCAAAAGGCCCCAGGAAAGGAAGCTGCTCCTCAAAAGGAGGATGATAAAAACTCAACTGGGTGACTTTGCCGTATCGGGAATCTTTATCAGGATCATCATCGATTTCTCCCCAATATTCTTCTAGGTCAATCTCCGAATCCCCTACTGCACGCAAAGTGATTCGGACTTGTCTTCCTGTGGGCAAAATCAATTCTTGCATTTGATCCAAGTCGGAACTCTTTAGGTTGTCAATCAAAAAGGGATTTGCTTCATTTCCCAAATTCAAAACCGGCACATCAATGAAATTGACAGGAATCTCAAGCCCCTTAAAATAATCATCCGAAAAATTGCGAGTGGTTTGGTAAAGGGTAATGTACCCGTCCGTTCCATTCTGACTGAGCGCATTATCCATTCGAAGGGATTTCACCTCCACTCGTACATATACTTTATGGACATCCGGGTCAGGAAGTCCGGGCTTGACGTTTCGGTCAGGAAAGCTCATGCTTTTCAACCTATCCACTGCATCGGGATATTTTTTGGTAAAAATTACAGCAGGATATTCCAGCTTGGGCCTTTCGATTCTCAAGACAGGGCTTGACTCAAACTCTAATTCTTTCTCGTTTTTCGCATTAAAAATCTGTGCTTTTTGCTGTAAAAGATGAGGAGGTTTCTCTACTGAAAGCAATCCGGGATTTACAAATCGTCGAAATGAAACCTTCGTATTGGGATTGGGAGAATCGTTTGATGGATCAAAGGAAACCCGGGGTCCTCCCCCGCTGATATCAGATAGCCTAACTCTGAATTCATAGGTACCTCCATATCTAAGATCAGTTTCCAAAGGTGCCGGCTCCAGAGTAGAATTGACCTTTACCCCTTGTTTTCCCGGAGCCACCTGAGTGGTATCCAGGGCACTTTCCGAATAATTCTGATCTGTTTTATAAATGGCAATGGCATCTTTATCCTCGGTGACCAGATTTTTCCCTATCCAAGAAGCATAATACATCGGCATCCAAAAATGCTCATCTGTCGGACCTGATATTTTATTTGGATATACCTGATATGGTAGCTCTGTTTGAGTATCCGACAACCGGCTGACCATCGGGTGGTTTTTATTCAATTGTACCGCATTTAGGCTTTCCCATTTTTTCCCGGGCTCGCGCACGTCGATATGATAACCCGTCACGCAAAGCGGTGCGTCGATTCTTTTCCCTGATTCCTGAGGATTTTCAGCCAATTGTCGGATATACCAAATCAGTATCTGCTCATCGTCCCAACCCAGACGAATTCCGGTTTCGGACTGAGGAGCAAAACCATCGGGCTTTTCTACCAGCATGTTTCCACTGATGGGCTGATTGGCGTGAACCACTTTGGCAAAACCATCATCGTAGGCTCTGGCTTCCAGAAACAATTCGTCCCAGGGCGCTTTGGGAATTTCCGCTTGAGGTTCACTTGGCTTTTTGTAAATGACCGGAAAAGTGATCGCAGAGAAAACGGACCTTTCTTCTCCCTTTTTCAACACTGGAATTCTGGCTGCATATCGCTTTATCAACGGTCCATTAGCGGCATAGGAATCTGATTCCAGTGACTTACCCTGAGCTGTGGAAAAAGGATCATTGACAATGTTGACATATAAGAATCCCCCCTTTTCAAACCATTTCTCGTCCACCTTGACCGAAACGGAGTAAATCATTCCACAGGCCTTGGCCAAAAGCGGTTGTCTTAGGATATGGGCAAATACTTTACCCCAGCTTAATTTTCCTTTTGGAGGAAGGGGGGCTACTGGCTTTTGTTCCCGGATCGCACATTCGTAGCTGTCGTCGGTGACGGCATTGGGGTGCCTGGGTTGGGTAAAGTTGAAACTGCTCCTGTATGAAACAGGAAGGTATTTTTTGATAGTTTTGGAAACATGAGTGGGGGCCGGCATTACGTCTAAATCATCTCCTATCGGAAGATTGAAGCTCTCAGCCACTTGCTTGATCAGCTGAGCTTTGTGAATCGCCTGATCCACCGAGACCGGGACTGCTATTGGGGTAAACGCAGGATTTCCGGGTGCCTCTATGGGAAATTCGGATGTCCCTTTGACAATGGACAGTGAAAATTCCGGATGAAAATTGGAGAATCCCGGCACTTGGATGGTCGATCCCTGAAGTGTGACACTCCAATTGTCTTCCGGATTGGCATTTCGTGGTATGACCACAATATTGATTTTGAGATTTACCCCATCAAACTCCTGAGGAAGAGCCATTAGGGTCAAAAGTCTGTTTGGTTCCATAATAGAGGATGGTTTTAAAAGTGATTGATCAGGCGATCTGACGGGTTTCCTGCCAGGTTTCTTCAAAACTGATGTTGATGACAAAGCAAATGCTGATGTCCAAGCCAAAGGTGACCGAAGCCGTACAGTTGGTTTTATCCTGTGCAGGAATTCGTTCTACACTACCGCTTGCCTCGATGTAAATCGTCACACTGACCAATCCCCCAGCGAGGGAAGCTCTCCCTTTGAAAAGCATATAGGCAGTGACTGTGATTTTTTCCAGGCTGGCGTAGAGCTCACAGCCCACTATGTAGGTCACCGAAAGGGTACCGATCACCGGAAGACCTACCGCAATGGAAGCTCCAAATCCAAATTTCATCGCCAGACTAGGGCCGATTTTGGTATCACAGGCTAGCTTCAGCACCACCTCTCCTACTGCAAAAATGGTCCCCGCACCTATGGATGCGCACATCACTTGCAAGCCACCCCTGAATTGAATGTAAGCTCCTGCCGTGGGAAGAAGTTGCTTGGGGTCGGTAGTTACCTTGAGCGCTGCATTGAAATAAACCCCCAATTCAAGCCCGGCTTCAAGTTTTAATGGAGTGGTGGGAGCATCGTAGAGATTTTGCTCCGGAGGGAATCTTACCAGCGGAATCTCCTTTTTGGCCTCAAACTTATATTCCCAGATTTCTCCGGCATTACTCATGGCTATCTCGAGGCCTTTCTTCATCACATCGCCATAGCGGCCTTCATTGAGAGAAGCCAACATTTGAAGAATATCAATGACGGGCTGGAGGGAATCATGAAACTCGATTTCCGGAGTAGGATAGCCCAAGGATGGAAAATCGGAATCCTTTTCTCCTGGAAATCCTGCCTCTTTGCCTTTTTGGGCATCAAAGTTTCCTTTGATCCGCATTAATCCCTCAAAGGAGCCCAAGTCCACCACCATGGATAGGTTATTGAGTCTGCTTTTCCAGGTTTTGGCTGCATCATTGGCAAATGAATTGATATCGAAATTCAGTTTCCCATCGACGTAGGAAGCGTCCTTCTGTGTCTTTTTGGTGACATACTCTATGTAGATTTTCAAGGCCTCCATATCTACCAGATAGGTCTTGAATGGAGGTAAATCGAAAGCCAAAGCTTTGTTGAGTTGTTGGTTGGCCTTGCCTGCAAGAAGTTCAAATCCTTGGTCCACAATAGACTGTCCCTGCTTTTGCACTTCGATGGACATCAATTCCAACACATTGGAACCCAGGTCATCGATATCGTTTCTCTCCAGAAAAGCATTGAACTTGTTTTTAGCATTATCTACCCCGGTAAGCAAGGGGAAAGCCTTTCCAAATTCATCAATGGCATTTCCGGCATTTGGGAAAATGCTGTTTCCCGACATCAGGCTGTACGCATCTGCAAATAACAGAGGGGTTTTACTGAATAATTTCTTCTCTCCTTTGTGAAAACTTGGAGTCAATACCAAGGCCTTTTGTGTAGAGGTGGTCTGTAAAATCCCAAAATTGACGGTGTTTGAAACAGGATAACGGAGAAGCTCAGATGGAGCAGCCATTCTGATCAACTTATTGCTTTCTCCTAAAGAAACTGTGTAAAAATCAGGAGTCCACTTCCCATCTCTTACCAGCGGTATTGGGATATGGTTGGGCAATTGGGTCACTTCCCCAGTTCCTACGTTGTGCTGCACCATGCTCCAGCTTCCGGTTTTTGGAAGAATGGCACTTCCTCGGGCGGCTGCGACAAAAATGGTTTTGGAATTCTTATCGTCCCAAGCATGGGAAAAATCAAACCGAGTCAATCGGATCTGCTGCCCGGATTTGTTGATATCCATGATGCAGTCAATATCTCCGCCAATCAGTCCCCCTTGCAGATCGAGTAATTGCTTGAATCGCTGAGGAGTCAGTGTGAAGCCTGTCGGAGCGAGTTGAACATAGCCCAGGATTTTCTTGGCGGGAGTTCGGTTGTTTTTATGGCCTTGGACGAGATTTTCCAGTTCCACATCGGCATCAAACCATACCGGCCTACAGAAGATTGGGATTTCCTTATCCTGATCCTTGTTGTGAAGAACCATTTCACCCATCACATTAATGAAAGGTGAACCTTTTTTCACATAGTCTGTCGCCTGAAAATCAGCCAAACTGGCATCTTCTTTTATGTTTTTGATATTAAAGAGTCCCTTTAACACACCGGGATAAATGTCATAAGGTTCAACTATTATAAATTTTTTGGGAGAAACTGTGGTATCCCAATAGTTATATCTAAAATCAAATCTTCCATCTGACTCAGGCTGCCAACCGGAGTCCATTCGATAGATAAATCCCGAACTGGCCCTGAACAAAGTAATGGTTCTTACTACCCTGATTGCCCAAGGGTAGACTATACTTTTCACCTGGATGATTTCATGGGCTGTTCTTCCCAGAAACACATCGAATTTGGCCTGACTGGTGGAAGCAATCGCCGCGGTCGGACTTAGCCAATTGCTAAAGACACTTGCCCCATAGCCTGTAAAATCGATGGTGGTGACCGGAACTCCTTTAGGGTCTCCTGTCAATCCGGCAAACTCTCCATTGAATATCCTCGTGACCGAATCCCCTAGATTACTGGCTTTCGTGGGGTTTCCAAAGAGGTCCAGGATGTTGTTCAGCTGGAACGTAAATCCCTTAAACATTGGGAAGTCATTGAGCTTTGGATTGGGATCTTCCTTACCGCTATCCCCTCCTATGGCACGGATCTGGATCCCTCCTATCAACCCATCGGAAAAACTGGGCGCGTTGAATTCCAGCTTAGGCTTAATCGTTCGATAGTCATCGGAATGATCCAAAAGACCTACGGATTTTAACCCAAATGGCAGCGTAAATTGTGTAATCAAATCAGTCTTCTGCTGCTGGAATTTCTCTACTAAAAACTGTGTCAGAGGAATTGGCGCCAAGGTCACTTTTTCCACAGAAGAGTTTAGAATCCGTGACGGACCTCCATCATTGGGGTAATAATTAAACCCTTCATGGGGATCCATGGGGTACTCCTTTTTAGCCGTATTCCAGGTAGGCTCCCAAGCCACCTGAGGAAGCAAAAATACACGTGCATAATGGCCCGGTACTTTCACTTGCATCCCATCTATGGTGATGATTTCCTCTTGGTTGGACTGGATTGTTGCCTGCCCCTCTCCGGTTATTCTTGCCACTCCGGTTGTCTCTCGGATGGGCTTCCTTCGAACCGGATTCATTCCCATACTCACCCCCATTTGGTTGGCATTGGAACTGACATCTATCAAGGCAAAAAAATCGGAGTCTAGAACAGAAGCCTTCTTCGAATACTCTTCTTCATAATCAGGTATATTTTCCCGAATGGCCTGCGTGATGGTTTTCAGTGTGCTGACCGGTATTTCCGGCAAGGAGGCGGAAGCAATTTTGGAAGACATTTCAGACAAATTACCTGAGGAAGTCGAACTCCTCGTGGCAATCGAAGCATTGGAGGTTTGCGCAGTACCCTGTCCAAAATGAAAGCTTACCTTTACCTCATCTTCCTGATCCAACACTGATTTTTGGATTATCCTGCAAAACATCCACTGCGTGATCTGATCAAAGCTGCCACCCTTAGTACCCAACCTTCCAAAAATTCCAAAATTTGCCAGGTAGGGATCCGGCAATGTGGGTAAATAGCTAAGTAAGCCGAAAGCTAAAAAAGTCTGACTATCGGTAATTTTCTTCCATTCCTTATCACATTTTCCAAAAATCATCACCCCATTGACAGGTGAAACAGTGAATAAGGCGTTTTCTAAAGCAAGTGCAATATTTTTAAACTTTGGCACTTTGTCAAATGGCAACTTATTATCCCACAGCACATTATCATCAATCAGGTAAAGTAAATTTGCCTTATCACTTGCTGCAAAAAGCACCAGACTATCCTTGGTTTTGACGGCTACGGCATGCCCATTGACCTGCTTGGGTCGATCTATCTGTACATCTGAATGACAGTTGGAGATAATTACCTCCACTCCCTCGGCAGTGGAGTTGTAGAGAAAACCCAAATGCGAGGGGTAGCTCAGCAGTACTTGTGTCCCATAGGGATTCAAGTGATCCTTCCAATGCTCAAATTTCTGAAAGCTATCCAACGAAGATCCTTGCAGGGCGGTGATGGCAATTCGACCGGGATCTACCAAAATCTGAGCATTTCCAAGAGAAACGGGATTTCCTTCCATGCCTTTCCAGCTTGCCTTTACTCCGGTCTGAAAATCCTGGACTAAGCCTCCGGCACCTGCCGCTTCAAGAGGTGCGTTGATATCCAAGGTGGCTGCCGGGATTCCCCACCAGCTTTGAGTGACTTGCCCCTCACCTTCCAAAGACACGAGAGGACTCTGAACCTTGGGGAGTTTGAAAATACTTTCATTACAGTGATAGGGAATTAAAACCCGATTCAGCTGCGGAGAAAACGTGGGTAATTTGTTTCCCTGAAATGAAAAGTTCGCGGGCTTACCGTAAATATTCCATGAGGCATTTCCGGCAGCGTTGATTTTTTGAGCAGAGGCACCACCAATGACAAAACTCAAATTCCCGGGCGTAGCAAGAGTGGCTTCATGGGCATCAATTCCATGTTTGTTTTTTGGAATGGATGTGGCAGCCGTGGGCTGAATTTCCAAATGAGTGGTTACCGAAGTAGAATTGGCAACAATCAGATGCTGGCCCTGTAAGGTAGGAGGCGCTGATAGCTTGATTTCACCTGATTTTACATGAAGGCCTATGTACCTGTCATTAGGAGCATTGGAGGCTAGCAAACTTGCCTTGATCCAAACACTTCCTTGGACCACCTTGTACGTGTCAGTGATCTCCACCGGAGCGGCTCCCACCTTTTTTATTCTGGGTTCTGAGAATTGAGCTTTGAATAAAATCAAAGGTTCATTGGTTCCTTGTTTTCTTAAGGCAACCAGCTTGACAACCCTGTAGACATCCAAAAACACCTGCCGACCATCTACCCGGGTCAAAGGACCAATCGTTCTTTCCACCTTTGCCCCTTGGCCCCAAGCCGGCACGGAGCCTTCGATTTGAGTAGATCTGATGGGTGTCTCTCGGATAAAAACCCGGGTATCCGATTCCTTTATTTCTTCTTTGGCAACCTCAGCTGTGATTTTCTCAATTTGCAAAAGCTGAGTCTTCGGCAGTTTGGACTGAAAGAAAAAATCAGCAGACTGTATGGTCAGTTTCCTGGGATTTACTGACTCGGGACTCTGAAATTGAATTGCACGTGCAAATTCTTTCAGTCCTTCATCAAAAGATTTTTTTTCTTGGGAAGATTCAGCTTGAAGTTGTCCGAACACTTGCGCCAAAAGCGATTGAATCATGTCCTGTTCCATAATGAAAAATTAAGGTTAAAAGAAGACTCATTTCTCCAGAAAAAACTGATTCCCCTTCCTCACAAAAAATCCCAAAATACAATCAGCGAAACCCGAAAAAACTTATCAAAAGCTAAGCAAAAAAAATAACTTATGTCCAGCATTTAACAAATTAATTGCCTGAAAATCTTACAATTAACTTAATAATAGGTGAGACACTTTAGGTTTGTCTACGAATAGTTAAAAATGCTCAAGAATAATCCAAAAAACCGCTTATCTATTTTTACTTCTCCTTTTGAACCTCCAATGCATTACTTTGTAGATTGCTTCTCAAGATGGAATTCAGAACCTTCGTTTTACTCTTTATTTCACTGCTGACCGCCTTACCTGGAGCAGCCCAGGTTATCAGCATACAGGATTCAGAGTTCAAACAAGCCCTTCCCGGAGTACTGATTTATTGCTCTGATCCAGGTCTAACCGTTTCGACCAATTCTCTGGGAAAAGCCGATATATCTGCATTTGCAGGGAAAAAGACCCTAATGCTTCAGCTTCTTGGCTTCCAATCGATTAGTATTTCCTGGGAGGAGATCGAACAGAAAAATTTCCAAATCGAACTTTCACCCAGTCCGATTACCCTGGATATCGCGGTGATTTCAGCCTCTCGATGGAACCAAAACTCCCAAGAGGTAGCCGGCAAGGTCAGGTATTTGGATCCCAAATTAATCACCCTCAGAAATCCAAGTAATACCGCAGACTGGCTGGGATCATCCGGAGAGGTTTTTGTCCAAAAAAGCCAATTGGGAGGAGGAAGTCCCATGATTCGTGGCTTTTCCTCAAATCGTCTCCTGTATTCAGTGGATGGGGTACGGATGAACACGGCCATTTTCAGAAGCGGAAATCTTCAAAATGTCATTTCACTTGACCCATTTGCGTTGAAAAATACCGAAGTTCTATTCGGACCGGGCTCTGTGATGTACGGATCGGATGCGATCGGAGGAGTTATGGTTTTTGAAACCCTCAGTCCGGAACTTGAAAACCAAAAATTGAAAGGAAATATCATCACCCGCCTATCTTCCGCGTATTCGGAAGAGACCTTTCACGGATACTTCGCTTACGGGAAGGGAAAATGGAGTTTTTTGAGCAGTGCGACCTTTTTTAACTATGGAGATCTAAAAATGGGAACTCAAAATGGGCAGGATTCCTATCTCCGCGATGTAATTGCCATCAGAGAAAATAACTCCGATATCCAAATCAACAATCCCAATCCACGGGTACAAGTAGGCAGCGGATACACTCAGGTAAACCTGATGCAGAAAGTGAAATATGAAGCAAAAAATCATTCCACCTTGGAATATGGCTTTCACTTTTCCAACTCAGGAAATATTCCAAGATATGATCGTCTGATAGAAAAAAGGGATGGAAACCTTCGCTTTGCACGCTGGGATTATGGCCCTCAAAAGTGGGTCATGAACAACCTGAAGTGGAATTACCGAAAACAAACCAGATGGTTTGACCAAATCCGGCTCATTGGAGCCTATCAGTTTTTTGAAGAAAGTCGCATTGACAGAAGATTCGGAAATCAAACCGAATTTAATCGACTGGAACAGGTGCAGGCTTATTCCCTTAATGCCGATCTCTTGAAAAATTTCAAGGGGGAGAATTTTCTCAGTTATGGATTTGAGGGGGTCTTCAATCAGGTGGAGTCCCGGGGACAATCCCTCCATATTTCTACCGGCCAAGTCGGAAAAGCTTCTGCTCGCTATCCCAATTCCACCTGGAGTTCTTTGGCCCTGTATGGAAGCTATCAGCATAAACTGAGCGAAAAATGGAAGTTCCAGACGGCTTACCGGTATAATTTCAATGCGATCAAGGCAGATTTTTCCAATAATCTGGATTTTTATCCCCTGCCTTTCACCACTTCGCAAAACCAATTTCATTCTCTGACCGGGAACTTGGGAGTGATTTTCTATCCGGAACCAAGTTTCTCTATTGGGCCATTTTTTTCGACCGGATTCCGAGCGCCCAACGTGGATGATATCGGGAAAATTTTTGATTCAGAGCCTGGTTCTGTCCTGGTTCCTAATCCGAATCTAAGTCCGGAATACGCTTACAATGCAGAGATCAATCTGAACAAACATTTTAAAAACCGGATAAAAATCGACTTGACGGGATTCTACACCTGGTTGGATCATGCCATGGTTCGAAGACCTTTTATGCTCAATGGCCAATCCGAAATCATCTATGATGGAGAATTGAGCAGTGTCTTGGCGATTCAGAATGCTGCTTTTGCGGAGATATTCGGAATCCAAGCCGGTCTCGAAATTGCCATAACCAAGCGTCTTCTCCTGACTTCCAAATACAATTGGCAGAAAGGAACTGAAGAACTGGACGATGCGACTACGAGCCCATCCAGACATGCAGCGCCGGCATTTGGACTGACCAGGCTAAGCTACTTGACTCAGCGATTCAAATTTGAACTGAGCTCCCAATACAGTGCGGAAGTTCCTTTTGAGAAAATGCCACTCGAGGAAAAGTCAAAGCCTGCCATTTACGCCACAGATTCTGAAGGAAATCCTTATTCGCCCTCATGGTTGATTTTCAATTTTAGCTCCAGCATTCAGATCCTTCCGTTTTTACAGGTGAGCGCAGGCATTGAAAATATAAGCGATCAGAGGTATCGGAGTTATAGCTCGGGAATTGTAGCACCCGGACGTAATTTCACGCTGAGTCTAAAAGGAAGTTTTTAAGGAAGATTTCTTTCTTTCAAATCCCCTAACTTTCTGATTGTAATCTTGTTATTTACCAAAAAATCAAATGAAGTTTTACCTTAAGTCAATTGGACTGACCTTGTTCATGTTTGCTTTTCTTGCCCTTATTCCCATGAGTTGCGGAATCTTGTGCGAGGATTCATGTGGATGTAGTCCAAGCTTTCCTCAACAGGAAATGATCATCAGGTCAATGGAAGTTCTCACCATAGCGGGAGATGGTCAACGAATTAGTCCCACGAACAGCCAGCCTTACAATCAGGTTGTCAAAGCGTTTCGGGTAAAAGAGTTTGATCTCGTTACCCAGTCTCAAGCCCATTCCGGGAGTCAGACCTCATTTGGGTCTGTCCTAGCTTGCAGCCCACTTCCTATCGTCTCCAAAGAAGACCTCAAACAGTTGCAAATCATTAATTTGCAAGAGGTTACTTTAGGAGACGGGACCGTTTTGACGGTCGGGGAAGACATCACTGCCTATTTTGGGATGAATTATTTTTTTACACAAAGTCTTGAATCAGTTCCTCAATTTCTGGGACAGGGAAAACCCTTCTTGCAAGATGATTTTTTCAAAATCGGTTTTACAAAAGATCCCGGAAGGCCTGTGGTTCTTGAGTTTAATCTCAGAATTGTTCTGGAAAACGGTAAAGAGTTCGTATTCAATAATCAAATCCACAGTATCCAATAAACGACTGACAAAAAACTTATTTATTTTTCTTTAGATTCATTCCAAAGAGCGTTACTTTTGCGCCTAGGTGAATATAACCCAATGACCGCAGACCAACTACCACTGAACAAATCCGGTAAAATCGTCGAGGTAACCTCCTCGCCATTGAAGATCAACCTGATGGAGCTTGGGTTCCTTCCCGGAAAATACATCACCCTTCACCACAAAGCTCCTGCAGGAGGTCCCATGGCCTTTCAGATGGATGAAACCTTATTGGCTCTTCGTAAAAATGAAGCTGCTCTGATCCGAATCGAACTACTCTGATTTCATGGCCGAGACTATCTTATCCAATCCTACCCAGACCACCCGGATTGCCATCATCGGTAATCCAAACGTAGGTAAATCGACCATTTTCAATTACCTCACCGGACTCAATCAAAAAATCGGGAACTACCCAGGGGTCACCGTGGACAAGAAAACCGGTTCCCTTCAGATCAACGGGGAGCAGTTTGAAATTTTGGATCTTCCCGGTACGTACAGCCTCTTCCCGAATTCTGAAGATGAAATCATTGCCCATAGGGTACTGAACCAAACTCAGCTTGAAAAAAGACCCGACTACGTGTTGATGGTGATCGATTCGACACAGCTTTCACGGGGACTTTTTTTGGCTACCCAGTTGATCGACTTGGGAATCAACCTCGCCATCATTCTCAACATGGCGGATGTGGCGGAGAAGAAAAACATTGAAATCAGAACCTTCGAGCTTTTTAAAAATCTGGGGGTGCCGATTTTGCAGACGGACGCACGAAATCAAAAGGGGATGGATCAGATCAAAAACCTGATCAGCCAACGCAATTTTGCCAAAGCGCCTCAGTTTGTCGATATCCTCGATGTCCTACCTGCATCCTTAATACAGAAAGTTAAAAGCAAATTCTCCCTGGAAAAGGATTACCAAGCGTATCAAATGATCCGCTTCGGTACCAAAGACAAGGCGATCGATGAGGCAGACAGGTCTTGGTTGAACCAACTGATTACTAAGGAGGGATTTAACCTGGAAGAAGCCCAACTCGAGGAAACCAAAATCCGGTACAAGAAAATCACCGACTTGGTCAACCGATCCCTGTTCAAAAAAGCAGAACCCAAACCCAAATCAAATCTGGATAAAGTTTTCCTTCATCCGGTTTGGGGCTACGTGATTTTTCTGGGGATTTTGCTGGTTATTTTCCAGGCGATTTTCTCTTGGGCTTCCTACCCCATGGACTGGATCGACGGCTTCTTTGCGGATTTGGGAGGTTGGATCCAATCTTCCCTACCCGACGGCCCACTGACACGGCTTTTAGCCGAAGGAGTCATTCCGGGTATTGGTGGCGTAGTGATTTTCATTCCTCAAATCGCCCTCCTTTTCGGGTTTCTGGCGATTTTGGAAGATACCGGGTATATGTCTAGGGTCGTTTTCTTATTGGACCGATGGATGAGGCCTTTTGGACTGCATGGCAAAAGCATCGTTCCCTTGGTTTCCGGAGTTGCTTGTGCGATTCCCGGTGTCATGGCCGCCCGTAATATTTCCAACTGGAAGGAAAAGATGATTACCATTTTGGTAACCCCTTTGATGAGCTGTTCTGCCCGACTTCCGGTTTACATCATTTTGATTGGATTGACTGTACCGGATGAAGTGGTTTTGGGATTTGTCAATCTCCAGGCCATGGCGCTGTTAGGCCTTTATCTTTTGGGTATTTTGGGAGTTTTATTCACGGCATTTTTATTGAAAAACATCCTCAAAACCGAAGAAAAGAGCTTCCTGATCTCAGAACTTCCTTCCTATCGGATTCCAAGATGGGGAGACGTGGGAATCACCATGGTAGAAAAAGCCAAGACTTTTGTTTTTGAAGCGGGTAAAGTGATCCTTGCCATTTCCATTATCTTGTGGGTACTGGCTTCTTATGGCCCACCATCCAAGATGGATCAAATCCGAATGGAAGGAGAAGCCAAATTGGAAAACATCACAGATGAAGCCCAAATCGCAGAGATCGAAGCTGAAACCAATTCGCTATTGCTGGAAAACTCCTTCATCGGTATCATGGGGCAAGCGATCGAACCGGTCATCAAGCCTTTGGGGTACGACTGGAAAATCGGTATTGCTCTGATCACCTCCTTTGCCGCACGTGAAGTGTTTATTTCTACCATGGCTACGATCTACAGTATCGGAGGAGATGTGGAAGATGACCAGACTATCCGCCAAAAACTCGATCAGCAGATCAATGCCAACACAGGCGAAAAGACCTTCAATACCGCCACAGCCTTTTCACTGATGGTATTTTACGTATTTGCCATGCAATGCATGAGTACCCTGGCCGTAGTGAAGCGGGAAACCAAAGGCTGGAAGTGGCCGTTGATTCAGACGGTGTATATGAGTGGATTGGCTTATCTGATGGCTTTTATCACCTATCAATTGTTTTCATAAGATGTGGCAGGAACTGATCGTCGGAATTATGCTTATCGGTGCCGGTTGGTACTTGGTAAAGAAGTTATTTCTAAAGCCCAAAACCCAACCCGGCTGCGACAAATGCGCCAAACCTTAAAACAAGCACTCGGGAATTCATTGAATTCCCGATTTTTTTGATGAATATTCGTCCATGAGTAAAATAGCCCGGCAAAGCATTCAAACCACGATTTTTTCCTATATCGGGGTGGTTTTGGGCTACATCAATGTCCTTTGGCTCTATCCTTTTGCGCTCAATACCACCGAACTGGGCACCTTCAGAACTATTCAGGATTTGGGCTTATTGTTTGTTCCTTTTGCCCAGTTGGGCGTAGGACATGGAATTACCCGGTATTTTCCGAAGCTGGAGAAAAGTCAATCCGCCTTTCTGACCTATAGTCTAGCCTTTTCTCTTTTGGGATTCATGGCAGTCTGCCTGATTTTTTTTGGATTGAAAAAAGAAATCATCGGGCTCTTTGCGGCAAATTCCCCCGAAGTGGTTGATTTTTTGGGAATAGTCCTTTTGATCACCTTGTTTGCTTTATTGAGCAGCGTCCTCGATGCCTATGCCCGATCCTATGTCAAAGTAGCCATCCCTACTTTTTTCCGGGAGGTTTTTCTGAGATTGCTGACCTCGATTTTGGTAGCCATTTATCTTTTGAAATGGATCAGCTTTGAGCAGGTGATGCAAGGCCTGGTGATGGTCTATGGCCTGGCCCTGGCGGGAGTCTGGGTATATTTGATTTGGCTGAAAGTTTTCAAGTTGGATTTTGACTGGAATCATTTCCCCAAAGGATTCAGGAGTTCATTTCTGAGATTCAGCCTGATCACCTTTTTGGCTACGGCAGCCTCCACCCTGATCATGAAGATCGACTCCATCATGGTCAGCTCGATGGTAAGCTTGGAGGCAAATGCCATCTATTCCATCGCTTTCTACATGGCTTTGGTGATCGAACTTCCCCGAAGAGCTATTTCCCAGGTCTCTATGCCTTTGATCGCAGATCATTTTGCAAACAACAGAATCCCGGAGATCAATCACCTCTACCGACAAATCTCTAACCGCCAACTCTACATCTGCTTATTGCTTTTTGCTTTGATCTGGGCAAGTATAGATCAGATTTACCATTTCGTACCCAACAGGGAAATTTATCAGGCCGGAAAATGGGTAGTTTTTTACATCGCATTGGGGAAAATCTTCGATGTGGCTTTTTCAGTAAACAGCGAGATTTTGGTTTTCTCCAAGTACTATCGGTTCAATTTGGTTTTGACGATAGGAATGAGTGTGTTAATTATTGTGGCAAACTATTGGCTCATTCCTGTTTTTGGCATCGAAGGGGCAGCTATAGGATCTGCAGCCGTAATGCTGACCTTCAACTTGATCAAATACGGTTATCTCAAGGTCCGCCTTCAGGTAGATCCATTTAGCTTTGAAACCCTGAAAATTTTGTTTGTTGGGATTTTGGCATTTTTGCCAATGTTCATCCGATTGGAAGAGGTATCCCCTATGGTATTGCTGGTCTTAAAATCCTTAGCGGTACTTGGATTATTTGTGATGGGCTCTTTGGTGAGCGGTGTCGGTAAGGAAGAATGGACTTGGATCCAAAGCAAGATTAAAAAATCCGGGCCTTAGAGTGTTACGAAACCTCTTTTATTGACAAGATTTGAGCTGCTTGGATTCCGCAAACTTCCACTGTTATCCTGCTTTTTGTGCGAGGCCCCGATCCCGATAGCTATCGGGACGGGGTGAGGCCTGTTTTTGGAAAGAGCTTCACTCGGGATTGTTTTTAAATTGTGAAGTTCGAACATGTCGGCGGCCCGGACACTGCAAATATACGAGATCAACACCGGTGGGGTTGAAAATAGTAGAAAATAAAAAAGTCCTGGACTCTTGTCTTTTTTGACACTCACGGCTAAAAACCCAAACCTGCCAAATTTTATTTTACAAAAAATAACCGAAAACTTCCCGTTTTCCACAATTTGAGGAAAGCCTTATCAAAAATCAGAATTTTATTTTGAACTTTTCTCAGTAGTTTACTAAGCTCATTTTAACTTTGCATGGACAAATCCCAGTCATTATGTATCTGATTAAAAAATTGATTGTTTGTCTGGATCAGACCCCCCTGGATCAGACCTTGATTGAGTACGCAGCTTTTATCGCTAAAGTCAACCAGACCAAAAAAATCTACTTCGCCAATGTGATCAAGAACCTCTCGATCCCAAAAGAAGTCTTGGACGAATTTCCCAATCTGATCGAAAACATGATCAATGAGCGAAAAGAAGCCATGGAAAAACTGGTGAATGAACACTTTCCTGAAATCAAAGGATTGACGATCAGTTACGTGGTAAAAGAAGGGAACCTATCCAAGAAAATCCTCAAACTGGCAGAAGAAAAATCAGCGGATATGATTTTGATTGGAAGGAAAGTGGATCTTCCCGGCACCGGGGTTGCCTCTCAGCGACTTGCCAGAAGAGCTTCCTGCTCCCTCTTGATTGTGCCTGAAGGAGCCAAGCCACGGTTAAACAGATTATTGGTTCCAAGTGATTTCTCCGATTATTCTAAGGACGCGCTGGAAGAAGCGATTATGATTGTCGAAAAGCACGGAAGAACAGCCGAGATCGTCTGTCAAAATGTGTTTACTGTTCCCTCGGGATATCATTTCACAGGAAAGAGCCTCGAGGAATTTACAGACATCATGCAAATGCACGCAGAGATTAATTACAAAAAGTTTATCCGAAAGATTGATACCAAAGGAGTAAAGATAACCCCAATCTACACCAAGGACGACGATGATGATCCCGTGCAGGAAATTGTATCCAAAGCACTCGAAATTGAGGCAGATGGGATTATTATCGGTGCCAAAGGAAGAACTGCCGCCACTGCTCTTTTCATCGGAAGTATGGCCGAACGACTCATCCAATACAATGACAGTTTACCCTTACTGGTCACTCGACCCAAAGGCAAGAACGCAGGTATTTTGGACTACATCCTGGAGATTTGATTTTTCCCTAGGATTTCTTTCCATTAAAGGGCTTTCATTTTCGAATGAAGCCCCTTTTTTTTGAACCCCATCCCATCGGACTAATTTTAAGAAGGCCCTCGCTCCTTCACGACAATAAATGGAGAATTCTGTTCAATTCTTTTTTTACATTCACTTAAACCCTCCGAGTCCACTCAGGTCTAACGCTGGTAAATGAAAGAAAGCGACCAACATATTCTAGAGCTGATCCAGTCTCCCTTCACCAAAGAGATTGGGTACCGGAAGTTGATCGAATCGTATCAGAAAAAAGTCTATCATGTCATCCGTAGGATGGTCATCATCCATGAGGACGCCGATGACCTGACTCAAAATACCTTCATCAAGGCATTCAAAAACCTGGAAAAATTCGAAAGAAATTCTTCCCTGTTCACTTGGCTATATCGCATAGCCACCAATGAGTCCCTGACTTTCTTGGAAAAAAAGAAAAAAAGGTATTTCTTCTCTCTTGATGACCATCAGGAAAAAATGGAATCCTACCTGGACCAACCCGGTAGTCTGGATGGGGATCAGATTCAGATCCGATTCCAAAAAGCCTTACTCAAATTGCCGGATAAGCAACGGCTGGTATTTCATCTGAAATATCAGGAAGAACTCAGCTACGAAGAAATGGCAGAAATCACCGGTACGAGTGTGGGAGCACTGAAGGCAAGCTATCACCACGCCGTAAAAAAAATTGAACAATTTGTACTCAACGAATAAACTTACCGGCCTTGGCCCAGTCTAACTTGCAATGGAAAACTTACCCAAACTCAAAGAATTCACCCCACCGGAAGGCTATTTCGAATCCCTTCCCGAGGAAATTCTAAGGAAAGCCAATCGGAAAGATTCCCATTCCTACCTCAAATATGCCGCAGCAGCCATCCTTCTGCTTGCCTTAGGACTCTGGCAACTGGGAGAATTTGCCAATCCCCCTGAGCAGCTGAGCCTTGAGGAGGAAGCCTTGCTCTACATAGAAAGCAATCAATGGACCGCCGAAGATGTCCTCAGCCTCTCGGAAAATCCGAATGATATTCTTGACTCGATCATTGAAGAAGAATTTGGACAAACCGAGCCTTTGTGGACGGAGGAGGACAATTGGTTTTAACAGAATAGAATCATGAATAAAATAGCACTGTATTTCATTTTCATTTTCGCACTTTGTGCCGGAAATGCCTTGGCCCAAAGGCCAACCCAAAACATCGATCCTGAGAAACTTCAGGCCGCAAGAATCGCTTTTATCACTTCCCGTATTGATCTGAAACCCGAGCAGGCAGAAAAATTCTGGCCTATCTTCAATCAGTACACCGAACAAAGGGAAGCTACCATGAAGTCCATGTCCGGGCTAAACCGGGGAATAGAAAGTATTTCAGAAGAAGAGGCCAAATCCAGGATTCAAAAGCGGCTGCAATTGCAGCAAAAGATGCTGGATGACGAAAAAGCTTTCATCAATGAGGTTTCGAAAGTGATCACTTCCAAACAGGTCCTGATGCTGAATAATATCGCTAGGGATTTCAATCGGCATATTTACCAACGGCAACGAGGTTCAACTAACTAGAAAAAGCCCCGAAAATTTAATTTTTCGGGGCTTTTTCATTATTTCTTCAGCAAGTCTCTGATTTCCTCCAACAGCTTTTCGCTAGGAGTCGGAGCTGGTGGTGGTGGCGGAGGTGCAGGGGCTTCTTCCTTCTTTTTGTTCATCTTATTGATGCCTTTGATGGCCATAAAGATCACAAATGC
Organism: Algoriphagus sp. AK58; assembly: GCF_014324365.1. Classification (GTDB taxonomy): domain Bacteria; phylum Bacteroidota; class Bacteroidia; order Cytophagales; family Cyclobacteriaceae; genus Algoriphagus. Next base: position 139,426 of record NZ_QEIG01000001.1, on the reverse strand, counting down.
GATGATGGTAAAGTCTACTACATTTTGAATAAACATACCATAATTGAGAGTAACTGCGGCTATAGCTTCCCCAGTCTCATTGGTCGTAGCATCTTTGAGCACCAAGTTTAAATCCTTAAAGTCCACACCGCCTACCAGCAATCCGATGGGTGGCATCACCACGTCATTGACAAAGGACGAAACAATTTTCCCAAAAGCTCCACCGATAATCACACCGACTGCGAGATCGATGACATTGCCCTTGACGGCAAATTCTTTAAATTCTTGAAGTAATCCCATAAAGTATAAGGTTGGTTGTTGAATAACTGAATATTCTGAAAAATCTTCTGAAAACCAACACTTTTCCTTTGACCCCCCATAAAAAAGTGGGCAATTCAGGGTCTGATCAAGAAAAAGTCCCCCATTCGGCTCACTCAGGACGGAACCAAGGTCAGCATTTTTTGATTATGCTTGTATTCAAAAATACTCAGAGTACATGTCCGCACCCCTTGCGCCTAAGAAACCACAACTTTTAGAGACCCACGGTCACCAACGCATCGACCACTACTATTGGATGAATGATCGGGAGGATCCAGCCGTCATTCAATACCTGGAGTCAGAAAATGCCTACTTGAAGGAAGTAATGAAGCCCACGGAAGGGTTTCAGCAAATGCTTTTCGAAGAAATGAAAGGCAGAATCAAGGAGGATGATCAGAGTGTCCCCTATTTCAAATCCGGGTACCATTGGTATGTCCGATACGAAAAAGGAGAAGAATATCCCATTTATTGCAGGAAAAGGGGCTCTATGGATGCTCCGGAAGAGATCATTCTTAACGTCAACGAACTCGCCAAAGGAAAATCGTACTACCAAGTAGGAGGCACTTCGACCACACCTGATCAAAAAATTCTGGCCTTCGCCGCAGATGAAGTGGGAAGGAGAATTTATACGATCTATTTCAAAAACCTGGAAACCGGGGAAATCCTGGAAGACCGGATTCCTGAAATTACCGGGAATTTTGTGTGGGCAGCAGACAACAAGACCCTCTTCTATTCCAAGCAAGACCCTGAAACCCTTCGTTCCCACAGGATTTTCAGGCATTCCTTGGGAACACCAAGCTCCGAAGACAAGCTCATCTTTGAAGAAACCGACGAGGAATTCAGCTGCGTGGTCCACAAGACCAAATCAGAGAAATACATCCTGATTCATTCAGAAAGCACCATTTCCTCAGAAGTTCGATTCATAGCTGCTGCACTGCCCGATTCTGATTTCAAATTGATACAGGAACGAATTCCCCACTTGGAATATGCGGCTGATCATTATGGAGAACACTTTTATATCCGCACCAATGACCAGGCTCAAAACTTCAAATTGGTCAAAGCCCCGGTTTTGTCCCCGGCCAAAGAAAATTGGATCGACGTGATTCCTCACCGCTCAGAGGTTTTGCTGGAGGACTTTGATCTATTTTCCCGGTATCTGGTCACTCAGGAGAGAACCAATGGCCTCACCCAAATCCAGATTAAACCTTGGGAGGGTGAAGGACATTCCCTGAAGTTCGATGACGAAACCTACACCGCCTGGATCAGCACCAATCCGGAGTTTGACACCGATCTGTTGAGATTTGGCTACAATTCACTCACCACCCCAAGTTCGGTGTATGATTATCACCTGATTTCAAAAGAAAAAACCCTTCTCAAGCAGCAGGAAGTGGTCGGAGGATATGACGCTTCCGAATTTCATTCCGAGCGGATTTGGGCAAAAGCCAAGGACGGGGTAATGGTTCCGATCTCTCTGGTGTACAAGAAATCGCTCTTCTCAAAAACCGGAAAAAATCCCCTCCTGCTCTACTCCTATGGATCGTATGGCTATAGCATGGATGCTTATTTCTCCTCCAATCGCCTTAGCCTGTTAAATCGGGGATTTGTGTTTGCGATTGCACATATCCGAGGTGGAGAAGACCTGGGCAGGCATTGGTATGAGGATGGAAAAATGCTCAAAAAGAAAAACACCTTCACCGACTTTATCGCATGTGCCGAGTACCTGATTGCCGAGAACTACACTGCTCCTGAGCACCTCTATGCCATGGGGGGAAGCGCCGGAGGACTGCTAATGGGTGCCGTCATCAATATGAAACCCGAACTTTTCCACGGTGTCATCGCCAACGTACCTTTCGTGGATGTGGTCACTACCATGCTGGACGAAAGCATTCCCTTGACCACGGGGGAGTTTCAGGAATGGGGGAATCCCAAACACCAAGAATACTACGAATACATGCTCTCCTACTCTCCCTATGACAATGTGGAAGCCAAGGCTTATCCAAACTTGCTGGTGACCTCAGGCCTGCATGACTCACAGGTCCAATATTGGGAACCTACCAAATGGGTGGCCAAACTTCGTGAACTCAAGACCGACTCCAATCTGCTCCTGCTTTATACCAATATGGAAGCCGGACATGGAGGAGCTTCGGGAAGATTCAATGCCCTGAAGGAATTGGCTTTGGAGTATGCGTTCCTCCTGATGCTGGAAGGAAAGGCAGAGTAGAAAACGGGATAAAATTGGTTTTCGACCATTAATTCACGAATTTCTTAAGAATTAGCGATGAAAGAGCAAAGGCAACTTGCTTCGGTCTTTCGACCCGAAAATCAAAGAGAATTTGATCCATCGAACTATTTCAAAAACTTAGGAAAAAGAAAAAGGAACTATGCATATACGGAACTTTGCCAGTAACTTATTTCAAAGGTCAAATGACCCAATAAATGCCAATTCTTCTCCTTCTTCGGTCTTCCGTCATCGGTCTTCCATCCCCAAATCAGGAGAATATTCGTCTACTGGCAGAATAGCGTATAATCAGAAAGGAATTAAACCATATTCGCTTCAGGAGGTTAAACCCTAGGTAAATCTGACAGTTTATTGACAATAAAATCCTGCCAAGAAGGGGAAAAGCAAAATTTCTCTAACTTTGGCGCCAAACCTATTCAATCCAATTCATGAAAATCGCCTTAATAGCCCATGATGGTAAAAAAGCCGACATGGTTCACTTTTTAAGCGGATTCCGTGATGCCTTGCAGAGAGTGGATATTGATCTGGTCGCCACCGGCACCACGGGTTCACACATCGAAAAAGCCGGATTCAAAGTGGAAAGACTCTTGTCCGGCCCCTTGGGCGGTGATGCGCAGATCGCCGCATTGGCAGCCGAAAAGAAGCTCGCCGCAGTCATTTTCTTCAGAGACCCTTTGGATAAACACCCCCACGAACCAGATGTACAAATGCTGATGAGGATTTGTGATGTGCACAATATTCCCCTGGCTACCAATCCTGCTTCGGCCGCATTAATGATTCAAGCCTTGACACAAACCTATGGAACCTAAGAATATCAAAAAAATTGGCGTACTCACCTCCGGTGGGGATTCCCCCGGCATGAACGCAGCCATTCGGGCTGCTGTCAGAGCGGGGTTTTATTACGGACTGGAAATGTACGGGATCTACCGAGGCTACGAGGGTATGATCCAAAACGACATCAAAAAACTTGACTCCAAAAACATCACCCACGTATTGGAGCGGGGCGGAACATTCCTAAAGTCGGCCCGAAGTGAAGAGTTCAGAACACCCGAAGGGCGCAAAAAGGCCTATGACAACCTGATGAGCCATGGCATCGACGCATTGGTGGTGATCGGTGGTGACGGTTCCCTGACCGGTGCACACCTGTTTTACCAGGAATATGGCATTCCGGCTATCGGACTTCCCGGCACAATCGACAACGACCTTTCCGGTACCGATCTGACCATCGGCTTTGATACCGCCTGCAATACGGCCATCGAAGCCATCGACAAAATCAGAGACACGGCCACCTCTCACGACCGTTTGTTCTTTGTCGAGGTGATGGGCAGAGACGCAGGATTCATCGCCATCAATGCCGGTATCGGCAGTGCAGCTGCGGCTATCCTGATCCCTGAACGCAAAACCCCCATCGAAACCTTGGTGGAAAAGCTCAAAACCAGAACCAAAGCCAAAAAATCCTCCAACATCGTGATTGTGGCAGAAGGTGGAAAAAGCGGTTCCGCTCAGGAAATCGCCGACAAAGTAAAAAAACACCTCCCCTATTACGACATCAAAGTCACCATCCTCGGCCACTTGCAGCGGGGCGGAGCCCCTACTTCCTTTGACCGACTTCTCGCCTCCAAGCTGGGCGTGGCAGCAGTGGAAGGACTGATGCAGGGCAAGTACGACGTGATGGCCGGAATGATCAACAATAAGATCGTCTATACCCCTATCGTCAAAGCCATCGTGGATGACAAGGAAGTGGATGACGAGGACTTAAGGGTAGCGAATATTCTTTCTACCTGATGGAAAATCAGCACCATAAAACCAAAAGAGGCTCGATAATTCGGGCCTCTTTTGGTTTGGGTTTGTAAGAATTAGGATAGGATTGGATTAAGCTAAAATTATAGCTCTTTTGCAAAACTTGTTTTTAGCGTCGGCATGTTTGGTTTTCAAATGCGCCGCCAAATAGGAAATTGGTTTTTTATTTAAATTTCTTTGAAGTTTATGTCAAATTGGACTTTAGGCATTGTAATTCGTTTGACGTAAGTGCATCCAAAGTCATTCTCTAAAATTTTAATAAATCCACATTTTATTAAAACCTTCTCGCTAGCCGGGTTATTACCTTTGATGTAGGCTGGAATGATATTGAAACCCAATTCCTCGAATCTCTCTATTCTAAAATTTAATGCATTTGTCATTAGTCCCTTATTTCTAAACCTTTCTATTATTCCGTAAGTTAATAAGGTCTGAAATCCTGAAAAATTAAATTCTGTGAAGCTTCCTTCGTTTACAGAGATAAAACCAACAAGAACGCTATTTGAATTATCATAATAATCTTGATCGTTAAGGTTAAAAGCTAATTTTATAAAACAAAAATCAGAGTTGGGATTTTCCTCAAAATTCATGATAATATTTTTCAATAATTGTTTACTCCCATCCAATGTTATATTCTTCAAATTAGAAAATTCCCTTTGAATCATTAAATCCTGGTTCATCTTGTGAAATTCTATTAGATCATTTTGGTGCGGAGGTGTAAGTACTAAATGCATATTAATAATAAATTATGTTAATATTTCAAATTGACTCAAAGATAAGATTTGACACTTTTTGTTGTCATTTAATTTATTTCATCAATAGCAAGTTACAGCAGAAGGGAGTACTTGCGACCATCTCTAAGGCTAACATTCTACTCTTATAGGGGTGTTTATTAAATCAATTTTTATAGTGATGTGATTTATTTGATAAATGCCACAACTATGCTTATTACAACAAGACCACAGATTACAAACAATACCATTTTTAAAAGTTTGATTTCCTTGTCTTGCTGGTCAAGTCGTTGCACTAGAAATGTATGGTTCTCTTTTTGTTTGTTCTCTATTGACTGCTTGGCTTCATTCAACGCTGAATTTACCGCTTGAATACTTTTATCAATAGTGGAAAGTCTTGATGGAAAATCAACTGACTCCAATGTTTTTACCAAACTGTCGGTTGATTCAACAATCTTTTTGTACTGTTCTAAAAGTCGTTTTGTTTCAACAAGTTTTTCCTTGTTTGTTGTGTCTATCTTATTGCCAGTAGTTTCAAACTTTAAAACTCCATCATTGATTTGTATTTCAGTATTCTTCTTTAGGTCATCTACATATTGTTTATAGAGGTTGAAAATTTTGTCTGTATAAACTGCATAATTCTGTTGGACTTTCTCAAGCTCAGCAATAATACTTATTGAATTTTCTTTAGCACCGTCAATATAGTCGGTTACTGTTTTTAATCGTGACAGTTCCTTTTGAAGCAACCCAAGTTGCTCATTAATTTGTTGGTCAAGCATATGTTACTGCAAATTTGTTATTAAAATCTGTTAGCCAATTTGAATGCAAATTGAGATATAAAGCACTCTCTACTTCCTCAATTTTTTCTACTGCCTCTAAATCAAACCCGTTTATCTTTTGTTTAAATATATCCACCTTCTGTATTAGCGAATGTATATCCTCTTTTGTTGTTTCTCGTACTTTTAAAAAGCCGTTTATGAAATCTGTTTGTGCTTCTTCAATAAAATCTTGATTCCCCTTTTCAATTATTAGAACTGAAAATGATTTAAGAAGAATAAAAACAAAGTTATCTGGACGTTGCACTAAAAGCCTTGTGGTAGCTCCGCGTAAATGTTTGAAATTATTAATTTCACCTACTTCTTTTCTTACTAAATCCATATATTTTTCTACAATTGAAAAATCTGCTTTTAAGCCTTTATCGGTGTCCGAAGGTAAATATTCAGGTCTTGCATATTTTGAGTTCATATACAAGTCAATAAATTCTTTGAATTTTTGACTTCCACTTTCTTCAAGACCAATTACACAGGCTTCTTCCATTGCGTCAATGGCTGCCTTTCGCTGGATGGCAGTTTCTTCATAAACAAACTTTATCAAAAACCCCAAACACTTTTGTATTTCTGTATTGCCTTTATAAAATGGCAGGCGTTCTAACTTTTCTTCTGTTTTTTCGGGGCTGTTGTATTGCAATAAATACTCTTTCAGTTTTTGAGTGTAATGCCCTTGTGGCTTTTTGGTAATTGTTGCCGCAATGGTTTTTGAATTGTAATCAACTGTATAATCATCTAAAACTCCAATAATAGAAAGTCTGTAAATTGCTTTGTAGGTATCTTCTTCGTTTCTTATTTGAGTAAATAAATTGTGAATAGTGGGTTTAAGATTTTCGGGTATTGTAATTTGCTGCCTATCATTGGCTTTCTCAAATTGCTTTTCTAAGTTCGTAATAAATTCAGCTTTGTCATTACAAAAGTTTTGAGCCTCTTTGACCATTCTTTCAGTAAACGCAATTCCGTTATCTGTAAGGTATTTTGCAATTCGTTCAATCACATTGTTCGTAAATGGAATGATTACTTGAAAATCATTTTTTGATTTAGTGTCTTCTAGTAATTTTTCTATGCCAGGCTGGGCATCTGCTGGTGTAAATTGAGTAAGCCACGAGAAAACAGATAATCCTGTTGGCTTTTCTGTGAGTATTATATTTTGAATGAAGTTCGCAATTTTACTTGCTTCGGGCTGAGGGTTTTGGGCAGGATAGAAAGGCAGGTTATCTCTATCTAAATAGATACTTCCAAAGTTTTGATTTATAAATAAAATTTGCCTGCTGTTTGCATTAGTAACGGCATTGAGCCGAATAGCAATAGAAAATTCCTCAAAAACTAGCTCCTCTATGTAATTTGTTATTTTGTAAGAAGGAAACTTTATTTCTGTCAGTAGTTCAGCTAAAAGGCGTTTTTCTTTTGCAATACCTTTAAAGTTGTTTCTATGGAAACTTTGTAAAATATCCTTGTCAATAGAAGCTGTTCTTTCTTCTATTACTTCTGTTATCTCTCCGTCTTCCGATACGGCTTCTGTTTTTTCTGAAGTTGTAACTTCCTGTTTGTTGAATAAAATCAATCCTAAAGCCAATTTTCTATCTCGACCACCACGACCTGCTTCCTGATAGTAGCTCTCAATAGAACTCGGATAATTGAAATGGACAACATAACGAATATTTGGTTTGTCAATCCCCATTCCAAACGCTTTGGTTGCTACTAACAAATCTAAATCGTTATTTACAAAAGCAGATTGGCTTTTTTCGTTTTCATTATCCCGCTCTTTTACTCCATCACTTCCTAAGAAAGTTCCGATTTTTAAATTTTCAAAATGGTCGGTAATGTTTGAGGCGTTATTCATTACACCGAAATACCAATTTCTATGTGGACAGAAAACCAACCCTGCATTGCTTTCCCTGCCTTGTTGCTGATAAAATGATTGAGGATTGAAATTTGGCAATCGAATATCCTTTCCGTTAAAAACCTTCTTGGCTTCTTCTATTATTGTTTCATTATTGGAAAACTCCTTGTAATACTCGGGTATCTTGTTAAGCTGTTGAATTAGTTGATACTGTTTTGCTTCGCCCAATGCTTGTTTATTACCCCAACTCAAACCATCCTCAGGTTTTATGTCAGCAGTTACATCAACAATTTTAAATTGAATTTCGGGACGGTCTAATTTTTCAAGCCTTACAATAGCTGTTTCTTCGGGAATACCAAGTTCTCGTTGAATGTCAGAAAGAACATCATACGATGCGGTAGCAGTTAAGGCGAAAAACGGCAAATGTTCTCTATCTTTTGCAATACAATAATTTCTAGCGTTGTCGCCCAAACGCAAATAAGATGTTCTAAAATCGTGTCCCCATTCCGAAACACAATGTGCCTCATCAATTACACAATAACTGAAATAATGACTGTTTAGATTGCTTGTTTCCAAAAGTTCTTTTCTAAATGTATTGTCCTGCAATCTTTCAGGAGAAACAAAGGCAAAAATGGTTTGTGCTTTTCTGATTTTCTCTAATGCGATTTTTCTTTGCTTTTGATTTAAGGATGAATTGATGTAAACTGCTCCGTCAATTCCGTTTTTTAAAAGTCCTTCAAATTGGTCTTTCATTAACGACTTTATCGGATCAATGATTATAGTCATTCCTGGTTGCAACAATGATGTTAGTTGGTAAGTTAAAGACTTACCTGAACCTGTTGGCAACAATCCGATTACACTAAGCCCTTGAATTGCTCGGTTAATTATTTCAACTTGTCCCGGTCTAAATCCTGTTTTTCTGAAAATGTTTTGAACAAATACCTCTAAAGCTTCAACTTGTATTTTGTCTTCTACGAATATGTTTTTCTGGGCGTTCTTTTTTCCAAGTGCTTTATAAGAAATTAAACTTGTTGTTTTAAAGTTTCTGACAGTTTTTGGTGAATGAGTAGAACGGATTAAGACCTTTGTTATCGCATTAACACTGTCATTTATTTTTGTCAAACCGCTTCTTTGAAGAATAGAAATATCAATCAGCAAATCGTAATTCTTGCTTCTGTCAATGTTAGATATAGAACGAAGATTTGCGCCAGAAAATCTTTCGTTTCTTTCAACAAACACGTTGATTTTAGGTAATTTTTCTGTATCACCTTTTAATTTAAGAAGGGATTTTATCAATTGCTCAAAATCTTCCAATGCTAACTTGCCGCAAGGAATGTCTTGTTCAATTATGGCGATGTTCCATTGTTCTACATTGATGCTTAGCTTGCCCTCAAAAAGTAAATGAATAAGTGTTTTTTGTATTCGGGAAACTGCAAAAGGAATAAGGGATAACTGCAAAGCATTTAGTCCCTCTTTTTCATAATAAAGAGGGTTTTCAAAATTTTGCTTTATCAATCTAAAAAATTGTTCCTTTTCAAATTGTTTGATTGGGCTTATTTTGTTTTCAATATTTTTCCAATCGTTTGTTTTAATTCTTATTGCCTTTCCCCATTTTGCTTTTTCTGTTGCATTATCTCTATCACTATCAATAAGATTTTGCGGATGATTTTCGTGTTGGCTTCCGTCTATTTCAACTACAAATCCTCTCTGTTCATTTATTTTATAAGGGAACTCAATAGAAAAATCTAAACGTTGTTCATTGAAAATTTTAATTGTTCCGTTTAGGTATTTTTCTACTTCATCTTCTGTTGTGGTAGAAAAGCGTAAAACATTTTCTAATTCTCTTTGTGTTTCAAGTAACTGTACCCAAATAGGCGAAGCGTATTTGGGTAATTGCTCATACAAAAAGTTTTCTTCATAGGAACTCCCTAAATTTTCCCAAGTATTTATCTTCTGTTTTGAAATGTTGCTGTCTTTCAAATTAGGGTCAATGACGTGTAATGCCCGAAAGAGTTTTTCAATTAGCGTTTCATCAGCTTTTAAAATTTGTCGTATAGTTCCAATATCAAGCAGTTTTTCGTCTTTTTGTGTCAAATCAAATGCTTGCAGGATATTGTTTTCCAACCAAAGTGTTGGTCTTGTTGGCAAACCTCTTGAAATGATGTTATGAGCAACTGAAAGAATTTGTTCAAAGTTCGAGTTGTCTTTATGTTCAGCAGTTGAGTTTACTTCAATGTCAAAATACGAAAGCTGCGTCAAAAGTCCTTCAACTTCTGTCGGCTTGTATTTCGTTTCTAATGTTTCTTTTACGCAATCAAGTATGTATCCTGCTTGTAACTGTATCATTTATCAATATTCCTAATTATGCAGTTGTTTAAAAGCAAATATTGTGCAACTAAGTCGGCTTGTGCTGCGCGTTACAGCTCTTTTGATTTTGCTGAAGCGGTGGCTTGTTTTTCAATTTTCTATCCGTTTTATGTCGGGCTTGTTGTCTTTTAGGATGATTTCAAACGGTTTGGCCCTTGGCGCAGAGGCGGATTTCGGAGCACAAAACTGTCAATACACCACAAAAGTTTATGCGAGGTAGAATGCTCTATTAACCACGTTACACGCCATTGAGCCAAACGCCTGTTAGCGGTCGGGCATTTACTTCACAAGGTTATAAATTATCGTTCCTAATTTTTCAATAAAATCTATAGTTCCTGCAACGTCTGCATTACTTATTGTTCTTTTCGTTTTGTAAACTGGTTCAATATCCGCTTCGTGAGCAATCATATTTCGTCTATCAACAATCAGGTTTAAACGGTTTTTAATATTTTGTTCTGTGTCTGCCATTGTTAGTGAAACTTGTTGCCAAAGTTGTATTGAGTTGAATAAAGCAATAGCGTCTTTAATTTTGTCTGGCCTTTGAAATGTTTGCCACCCAAGTCTTCTTCTAATTTCTGATTCAAATGTAACAAGAGGTGGAACAGCGAAAATTGAACTCATAAATCCTAATGTAACATTGAAGTCATTATACTTGGTTGTTACAACTCTTGTTCCATTGAAAATTTCGCACATTCCAATAATTGCAAGCTCGTGAATTAAGTGGTCAATGGCACTTACGCTTAATACGATACAAGAACGGAGAATTGGGCTTGTATCAACAATAGAAGATGTAGGCACATTAATACTTGTTGAAATCAGGTGCGTTTTTCTAACTTCTTCTATGTTCGTCAAAAATTGTAAAAATGCCTGATTCATTAATTCGTCATATTTTCAACGTCATCTGCAAGAGTGTTGAACACCACTAAAAATCTATCACGAATAATCTTGTATTGTTCTAATACAGTACCAACGCCAAGCATATTGTCAGGGACTTCATAAACAGGAATTCTTCCTCTTTGTGAACGCGGAATAAGCCCTGAAAAGCTTGGGATTTTTGCTAAACAGTAACCTTCCGTTGCTTGGTTTGCTTTGTATTTACTTGCATCTAGCAACATACCCTCTAGTGAAATAGCGGGAATAAGTGATGTGGTAACTGCGGTTGCAACTTCGTCAATCCATTTTTGAAATGCTTCAGATGGTTCTCCATTCCTAATTGTAAAATTTTGCACAATTGTTCCTAAAAACTTTGTTGATGTTGTGGGGAAAGGATATGAGCTATCGCTAAATGCAACCCTCGCCATTTTCGCCCATTTTTCCCATTTAGGCAAAACACCGCTTAATGAGTTAATTGCCATTACTGAAAAATAATCGGGTGAGGTTGGAACCAAAAAATAATCAGATAGACAAAAAAGGTTTTGATTTATTGAACTCAGGCTTGGGTTCATATCAATAATTAAATAATCAGCATTGTATTTTGCAGATACCAATTCAAAAAAACTATTCATTGCGCCAGGCAAATTCTTTAAAGTAGGTATTGTATTTGAAAGTTGATGCGCAATACTCAGTGGCACTTCATATTCAGACAAAGCAATATGTCCTGCAACTAAATACAAATTTTCATTTTCAGGTATTTGATAACAATCAATTGGTGCCAATGGAATTGGTGTCGCTTCAAATGCAGGGGCAATTCCCGCTTTTAAATTGTCATTTGGTCTGTTGATATAATAATTGTCAAAATCCTCACCTAATACCAATCCCGTTAAGTTACATTGCGGATCAGCGTCAACCATTATTACTTTTTTCCCGGTTCTTGCAAGTTTCCAAGCAAGATTGTATGACGTTGTTGTCTTACTAACTCCACCTTTATGATTGAATAAACAGATTTTTTTTGTCATTGTAGTTTTATTTAATTCGTTTTTATTGTCGTTTATGGACTTACTCATTTGCCTGAACGCCAACGTTTGTGCTTACGCAATTACTGCGTAAGGCAAGCCCATTTGTATGCCTTACGCAGTAGTGGCGGGTATTTCTGAATTGATTTTTGCTCATGGTAAAAATTTGCTTTAAAGAATTTCGATTGGCTGATCAGCCCTGGGCCTACCCGGAAAATCCCAAAAATTCGCCACCCTGCCTTTTTCCTTTTGCCCTTGTCTTAAATCTAAAAAAGTTCGGCGAATCAACTAAATCAAACAGCAACTTTTCCGAAAAAAAATAAAAAAGAGGCTGTCTCATCAAGGGGCATTCATGTGACAAACAGTCCTTTTAAGACAGCCTCTTCCTATTTTTACTTGTTCAACACCACACTCGAATTAGCTCCAAATCGATACTTTTAAAATAGTGATTTTGGCAGATTCAATCTTTCCGAGATTAAAGGAAGGTTAATCCAATTCTTTTGTTCAATCCTTGCTCAAAAATCCGGATCAAGGTTGACAATTGGATATTTCCTTTTCCATTTTCCAATTTTGAGATATAGCTTTTCTTTGTTCCTGCTTTCTCCGCTAATTGCTCTTGGGTCAGATTTGCTTCCTTTCTTGCCTCTTTCAGCATTTCGCTGATGATGAACATTTGGGCATTTTCTTCATACTTATTCCTGCTTTCACTACCTATTTTCCCATGCTCCAGCTCAATCAGCTCATCAAATGTTTTGACTTTGCTATAATCCTTCATGATCTTATTGCTTTGATTGTAAATATTCCTTCATTAATCTTTCTGCTTTCTCTAGTTCATTTTTTGGAGTCTTTTGGGTCTTTTTTTGAAATCCATTGAAAAGAACTACCAGCCTTCCTTCATCAAAGCAGCAGATCCCGATAGATATCGGGACTATAAATATTTGATTGGTATTCCACTCTTATTTCAAACAACCCTTCTGTTCCTTCCAAATGCTTAAGGAACTTCTCCGGCACCCTCTCCACTTGTTTTATCAATTCAAAAACGTATTGAATCTTAGTCTTTACCTTATCATCCTGATTTTGGTAAAATTCAAACTCGTGTTTCTTGTTTTTTCGCATGAAAATGCCCCCATAAAGTGTCTAACTTTTTGGGGGCACATCACAACATCGGGCCTCTTCTGTTTTTACTTGCTCAAAACTATACTGGAATTCGCTCCCAGGTTCAGTTTCCCGGATTGAACTTCTCCTTTCCCCAAGGTGAAAAATGCAGTATCAAATCCCTCGGGAAGGTCGATTTCAGACCCAGTCCCTCCGACGTTGTGAACGATGAAGAGTTCCTGTTCGGCAGTCTTTCGGTGATAGGCCATGATCTCCTTGGGATAGGCTGTCTCGCTCAGTACCAAGCTGCCCACCGCCAAGGCGGGATAGGAATTCCTGAGCGCAATCAGGCTTTTGTAATGGTTGAAATAGCTGTTCGGATCCTTTCGCTGTGCTTCAAGTGGAGTCACCGTGGCATCCGTGCTGTATTTGGATTCGATCCAGGACGCTCTACCCCCGTCTTTCTCTTTCACCTCCCAAAGAAATGGCTCCCGGATATGCTCGTCCGGCTTCAATCCCAACATCCCGATTTCTTCCCCATAATAGAGGTAAGGCGCTCCGGGCATGGTCAGCAGGATGGCACTGGCCTGTTTGTATTTGGCTGGATCTTCCTTCAGGTCATTCAGCAATCTGGGTTGATCGTGATTGGAAGAAAAAGTCGCATCGATAAAGTTGGGCGTGATGCCTTGGTAAAAGTCCAAGACCTCTTTTTGCTTTTGCAACAGCAACTGCCCATCGGCAGAATTCAGGGATTCGATCAGGGTGTAGTGAAAGTCGAAGTTAAACAAGGCAGGCAGTCCGGGCAGATAGGGCGCCACGATTTCCTTTTTGTCATAGACCTCACCTACCAAGTACACATCGGGCTTGATGGCTTCCATCTTCTGACGGAATTCCTTCCAGAAGGCATGATTGTCCAAGGGTCGGTCATCCGGAAAAATATGCTTGGCCGCATCCAATCGGAACCCGTCTACGCCTACCTCTTCCAGCCAAAACCGGCCAATCTCGTAGATTTCTTCCCTCACTTTGGGATGGTCAAAGTTCAAATCTGGCATGCCACCCCAGAAAAAGCCATAGTAGTAATCCTCCCCCTGTCCCGGGTCATGCCACTGACGGATATTGTCTGAGTCGAGGGTTATGACTTTTTTGTCCAGAAAGGCCGCGATGGTATCCTTTTGAGCCCATACGTAGTAATCCCGAAACTCATTGTCACGACCGGATTTGGAGGCTTGAAACCAGGGATGCTCCGTGGAAGTGTGATTGATGATCATGTCGATCACGATCTTGATGTCCCGCTTGTGGGCTTCCTCAAGTAGTTTTTTGAAATCATCCATCGTACCATAGTCCGGATGCACGGCCTTGTAGTCGGTCACATCGTACTTGTGATAGGTTGGGGAAGGCATGATGGGCATAAACCAGATCGCATTGGCGCCGAGCTCTTTGATGTAATCCAGCTTTTGGGTCACGCCATTGAAGTCACCGATTCCGTCTCCATTCGAATCATGAAAGGATTGAACAAAGATCTCGTAGGTGATCCCGGCTTGAGGCCAGTAGTTTTTGACTTCAGGAGTAGGTTTGGACTGGCAGGCAGCCAAAATTGACAGGGTTGCCAAAGTACTTGCGATCAGGGTTTTGTTCATGTTTATTCTGGGAAAAGAAAAAGTCACCCATGACAAGTGACTTTTTCAGGTTGGGTAAATGGTAAGCAACTTAGTTTCTTCCCACGGCATTGAGCATGTCAAAGGCGAGTTCGAGACGCTTCACAAAGTTCTCTTCGCCTTTTCTCAACCACACGCGTGGATCGTAATATTTCTTATTTGGACTATCAGGACCTTCCGGATTTCCCAATTGGCCTTGCAGATAGGCTTCATTTTTCTTGTAGTAGTTCAGGATGCCTTCCCACATCGCCCATTGCATGTCGGTGTCGATGTTCATCTTGATCGAACCATAGCTGTTGGCCTCCCTGATTTCTTCTACAGAAGAACCGGAACCTCCGTGGAACACAAAGTTCAAGGGCTTGCCGGTAGTACCGAATTTCTCATTCACATAGTCCTGAGAATTCTTCAGAATAATTGGCTTCAGACTTACGTTTCCTGGCTTATACACGCCGTGAACGTTACCAAACGAAGCTGCAATGGTAAACAGGTCTCCGATTTTCTTCAGGTGCTCGTAGGCGTATGCCACCTCAGAAGGCTGGGTATATAGTCTGGAAGAATCCACGTCGGTATTGTCCACCCCGTCTTCTTCCCCACCGGTCACGCCGAGTTCGATCTCGATGGCCATGTCCAGCTTGGTGAATTCGGTGAAATACTTGGCAGAAATCTCGATATTCTCTTGAAGCGGTTCTTCAGAGAGGTCTAGCATGTGCGAACTGAAGAGCGGTCTTTTGTGCACGGCATAGAATGCTTTACCAGCTTCCAGCAAACCATCGATCCAAGGAAGTAATTTCAAGGCCGCATGGTCGGTGTGCAAAATTACCGGAACCCCATAAGCTTCTGCCATCTGATGTACATGGTGTGCACCGGAAATACCCCCGGCTATACTTGCCTGCTGCTTGTCGTTAGGTAGGCTTTTGCCAGCGAAAAACTGAGCGCCTCCATTTGAAAATTGAATAATGACAGGAGAGTTTACTTTTTTGGCAGTTTCCAACACCGCATTTACCGAATTGGTACCGATCACATTGACTGCCGGATAAGCGAATTCATTCTCTTTTGCATAGGCATAAAGATCTCTGAGCTCTTCCCCGTACTTTACTCCAGGTTTAAATTTCATAGTTTGAGTTAGGTTTGGTTATCTCTTAATAAAGCGCTGATGCAGCACCCGCTTGTTGTCAAACGCCTCAAAGATATAAATCCCTGCCTTAATTCCGCTTAGGTCAAATCCTAAAATCTGATCTTCTATCCTGCCCTGTCCGTCAAACACCACTCTTCCTGCCATATCCACCACCCTGTAATTGGCCTCGGTCATTCCTTTGGGTAGCTCCACGGTAAGCGAATGTGTGGCTGGATTAGGATAGATTTTAAAATCTCCGGCAGGTTCCACTTCAGGAATCGAGGTCACAAAGTCTTCCTGCAAAATGCCTTTTTCCGGAACAGGAAGCTTTTTGCTGGTAAAAAGGACCAATTCGTTGGGCCTGAAGCTCATGGAATAACTCGTACTTGACACGGTGATTTCTTCGCCTGTAAAGTAGTTGTACCATTTGCCCGTTTTGGAGAAGGTTACTGTCACATTACTGGCTGTATTCAACCCAAAATTACCGTGCATCACCACGTCCAAATCGGGGTGCTCCAAGAGGATGGATTTGATGGCTGCGCTGAGATTCAAGGTAGTCTTCTCCGGATTGTTGAATACCGCATGCTCTTTTTTCAGCTTGATCATCTGCTGGTAGAGTTTGAACAATCGTTGACGCTCTGGATTGTCCAGGTAATTCCAGCGGGTAGGCTTGATGCCCAATCGATCATTGTTTAGCTCCAAGTCGTAACCAAACTCCCCGAATTGCCAGAGCATTTTGGGTCCCGGAATTCCGAAATAAAATGCGGTGAGCAGTTGATTTCTGTTGACCGCATTTTCCAGGTTCTTGAGATTGACCGGAGAGGTGGCACCAAAATTCAACGTCTCCCACATCACCCGCTCTTCATCATGAGACTCCATGTAGGCGATAAGGCCATTTTTGGCCCAAGACCTGGTTTTGTAATAGGCGTAGTCAAAATTCTTGTTTTGACCCTTAGCCATTTCCCGGAAATCAAAATTGATATTTCCCCAAAGCATCATGCCATAGTCAGCCAATTCCTTCTCTTCATCGTTGGCTGAAAGATGCTCCAGGATCACATAGGCTTCAGGGTGGTTGGCTTTGATCCGATCATAGATGTGTTTCCAGATTTTAATTCTGGAGGGGTCATATTGGGACCAAAAATTCACATTGTCCCCTGAATTTACCTGGGTAAATCCTTTGGAAAGGTCAAATCGGAAGCCATCGACCTTGTATTCCGTCAACCAATAATTATTGACTGAATCCACAAACGCCTGAGTGTATTTGCTCTCGTGATTGAAATCATAGCCCACATTGAAGGGATGCTTCGCCACCCGATTAAACCATGGATTGTCTTCCGTCGGAGCACCGTAATCTCCATCGTTGTAGAGCCTCACCATGGGATTTTGTCCAAAGGCATGGTTGAGCACCATGTCCAGGATCACCACCATCCCCTTTCCGTGGGCTTCATCGATCAGTCTTTTGAGGTCATTCTTGGTGCCGTAATATTTGTCAGGAGCAAAGAAAAAAGAAGGATTGTATCCCCAGGAAAGGTTTCCTTCAAACTCGCCTACCGGCATCAATTCGATGGCATTGATGCCTAATTCTTTTAGGTAATCAAGCCGATCAATGACTGCCTGATAGGTTCTTTTTTCATCGAAATCACGAACCAACAGCTCATAAACCACCAATTCCTCCGGTTTGGGTCTGGTATAGGTTGGATTTTTCCAAGCGTAGGGAGTCTGTCCTGTCTGCAAGTAGGTAGCCTGAAATTCTGTTTTTCCGGCGGGATAAGGCTTCAGTCCGGGATAACGGTTTTGGGTGATGATTTCCTGATCGTTGAACGGGTCGGAAGTCTTATCCGCATACGGATCACCGATACGGATGTCTCCATCGACCAAGTATTGAAAAATATATTCCTGCCGGGCTACGAGACCGGAAATTTTCAGCCAAAAAATCTCTTTATCCGGAGTTCGTTTCATTTGGTACTCGGGCAGCACCTTCCAGTCATTGAAATCACCGATCACATGAACGATGCTTTTTCCGGGCGCCTGAAGGGCTAAAATCACTTCGGTATCCGAGAGGTAATTGATTCCCAATCGGGCACCAGCAGGCAAAGCGGCGGTCTCCGACGGCGCAAAAACCACAATGGAAAGGGACTGAGTATCTTCATTGTCTCCTTTTACCGCTTTTGCCACAAGGTTAAAGTTCCCTGCTTGAGTCGCTGAAAAGGTATAATTGATGGCTTGGGTATTTTTTGCCTCAGCTACTTTTACCCCATCCAATTCAAAACTCAAGTCGGCTGCCTCAGAGGAAGCTGCCTTAAATTCATACGTCTCTCCCACTGCCAGGGACACTGAACCTGTGCCTTGGGGAGCAGTAAATGAGATGTCAAATCCTTGGGCTAAATCAACAAAAAAGTCTGAATTGGTACCGGTTTTTCCTTCCTTACTGCCATCGGCATTTCTGAAGACCATTCCCAATCGATAGATCGTCAGATTGTTGGGATTATTGAAAAAGGTGTTGGGTGTGAGTTCGAAGGTATAAATATTGGGCTGTCCCGTCACAGGGGTCATTTTCGCAGCCGAGTTGGCGGTGCCCCATTGAAACGGCACTATCGTCCACGTGGTAGAGGTAGGACCTCCCGTAACTGCACCAATGTGAATGTACACATCACAGTTACAATCCCTGAGGCCGGTGGTTCCTTTGGATGCATCGTAAATGATCTTGACCGGGGCCCCTGCATTTGGAATTGCCGGTTCGGTAGTAACCTGTGCTCCAGCTTGGAAAACGAAAAATATTCCAAAAACCAGGCTTAAGAAAAACAGTGGATTTTTTTTCATAGGGACTTAGTTATGAAAACAACCGGAATTTGGCACATCTCCAAATACCGGCTGTCTCCATCAAGGATGAATCTAAGTGTGATTCAAAACTAGTTTTTCACCAAAGTGTAAGTTGCTATTCCTTCCGGACCAAAGAAAAGCGTAATGGTATAGTTACCTGCGGAGGCTACTGCAATGTTTGGACCGCCTGCGGTTAATTCACCATTGCTTCCTCCAAAGTTATTATCCCAATTGTTGTTGGCTCTAAATTTAAACTCACCGGCTTTGAGATCTGTGGTGATTTTGAGCGAATTGGTAGCCTTGTCAAATGCATTCATTGGAGTATCGGCATCCCAACCACCTGCAGTGGCACTTCCTACTATTCCCCATCGCTTCACTGCACCGATGGTGTAGGTTTTGGCCGTCAAGTCCACATTGATTTCGTAGGTTCCGTCAGCAGCTACTTTGATATTGTCTCCATCACGATCAAGGGTATTGTTAGCTCCGGTATCTCCATAGTTGACATCCCAGTTTGGACCTTCCGTAAACTTGAACTCTCTGGAGCCTCCAATGATATGAACAACCCCCTTAAACTTATTGTCAAAGTTTTCGGAATAAAGAACGGTCATAAGATTGGAAGGATCCCAACCCTGATAGTCTCCCGGAACATGCATCACGGGGAAGGCCACGGTGGCATCGTATGGAGTAACTTTCAAGGTCAAGGTCTCTCCATAAATAGGTGACATCGGCTGATCAAAGGTAGCTTTCACGCGAAAAGCCACGTCTGAGGCGACCTCAAAAGCAAGACCTTTGGCCAACAAAGCCTCATTCAATTCGGCGACGTTTACTTCAATAAAATTAGTGTCAGTCTCCCCGAGCTTTACCGGTGCGGAAAAATTGGCTGCAGGAAGATCCATCTCCAATTCATATTTGGATACTCCCTCCGTACCAAAATCTGCCGCAGTCAGCGTAAATTCAAGGGTGGCTTCTTCTGCACCGTCTTTTTCTAGGACAATAGCTGTACCATTGGCAGGATTGGTAATGTTAGAACCAGTCTGTGGGATAATCGGTGGCATCTCGTAGTTGTCACAGGCAAAAACCGCGGGAAGGATTGCGGCTACCCATCCCAAGTGTCGAAATTTTTTCATAGTGTTTTGAGTTTACTTGAGTTGTTGTTTTAATTGAAATAGTTTTATTTATTGTTTGATAAATACAATAATATTCTTCACCATGTCGAAAAAACCGAAATGAATCAGAACTATTTCAAGTCAACATATAAACCTAAGTCAAGGGATGCAATACTCGAAAACGAGCCTATTAAGAAAAATTTAATGCAGACGTTTGCGGTAACGTTTGCATTTAAAAACTTTTTTTAACCATTAATCCTTTCTTTGTCATTAAATTGAAAAAGTAGATTTAAAATCGATTGCGCTCCCTGTAAAGAGCCATTCCAAATACCATTATAGTTCATTCTAGGAAAAGTATAATTTTTAATGAAGCTAGAACAAGCCACCATCAAGGATATAGCGAGGGAACTCAATGTCTCCTCCTCCACTGTTTCAAGAGCACTCAAGGATTACCCTGGAATCAGTGAAGAGACCAAAAAGAAGGTGAAAGAGATGGCGGATAAGCTAAATTACCGCCCAAATGCCATTGCCCTTTCTCTCAGAAAGAGCCGCTCATTTACGATAGGCGTAATCATTCCCGAAGTGGTTCATTTTTTCTTTTCCACAGTCATCAGTGGGATCGAAGAAGTGGCCTTTGCCAGAGGATATAACGTCATTCTCACGCAGACCAATGAGAAACTGGCCAGGGAAAAATCCAGTATCGACACCATGCTGGCCAATCAAATCGACGGTTTTTTGGTGAGCTATTCCAAAGAGACTACCGATTTTGAACATTTTTCCACGCTTCTGGATCGGGGCTACCCGATCGTGTTTTTCGATCGGGTTCCCGAGATCGATGGTGCCATCCATGTAGTGGTGGACGATTATTCCGGTGCGTATGAAGCCACCAAACACCTGATTCTACAGGGATATTCCCGTATTGTCCACCTGGCAGGACCGTCCAACCTGAAGATTTCTCAGGAGCGGATCAGGGGATATAAGGATGCATTAACCCAATATGGTATCGAAATTAATCCCGACTACATCGTGGAAAGCCGTACCGATGAGGAGGCTCAGAAAATTACCACCCATCTCTTAAATACCCTTTCTCCCAAGCCGGATGCATTTTTCGGTAACAATGACATGGCGGCAGTCGGAGCTATGATGGCCTGCAAAGCCGCCGGACTGAAAGTCCCGGATCAGATCGGAATTGTGGGATTCAGCAATTGGCAGTTTTGCTCGATGATCGATCCAAGCTTGACTTCCGTAGCACAACCGGGCTTCCGGATTGGCGCAAAAGCCACGGACATTTTGCTGGATCTGATCGAGAAAAAAATCAACCCGGAAGATTTTAACAAGTCCGTCGTACTGGAAACCGAGCTTTTGGTTAGAAAATCTTCGGTCAGATTAGAAAAAGTTTGATTTTTTTTGAGATTTGGAGCCTTTTGATTGCAAACGTTTGAATAGGGCAAATTTTAAAATTCAAAGGGTTTTACTTCTTCACCCTTTAGAAAACTGGCCTCCTGCTTCATTTTGAGGGATTTTTAAGATTCACTTTCGTTCCTAATTTAGCGGGGTTCCTTAGGGAATTTTCAACCAAGCAGAGAATGAATCACGCTAATCCGGCTTCCAAAAACACCAAAAATTCTTCTCGGAATACTTCTTTAGGAGAAGTTCTCGAGTGGAAATCCAACCGATCGGGAATTGAGGGAAAAACCACCTTAGGGAATTTCAGATTGACCGTTTATCAGGATGGAATCATCCGAGTACAAGCAAGCCTTCATGAGCAATTTGAATCCAATCCCTATTCAGTTATCTCCTCTCCCCTTTCCACCAAATTCGATATCTCAGAAGCAGGAAATATCCTCGCCGTTACCACGGCCTTGATCCGATTGGAGGTAGATCTGGAAAGATTTTGTCTTTCATTTTTTGATAAAAAAGGCAATCTCCTTAATCGGGATGACTCCATGGGAATCTCTTGGATCGGAACCGAAGTGACCGCCTACAAGGAAGTACAGAAAAATGAGAAATTCGTGGGACTGGGAGAGAAAACCGGAAATCTCAACCGATTCGGAAAAGCCTATACCAACTGGAACACAGACTATTTTGCTTATGGAGTCGGAGATGATCCACTTTACATGAGTATTCCTTTTTACTTGGGAACCCATGATCAAGGCAGTTATGGGATCTTTTTTGACAATACCCACAAGACCGTATTCAATTTCGGGGCATCAACCAATCGCTTTATATACTTCAGTGCTGAGGATGGGGACATGGATTATTACTTTTTCCATCAACCGACTATGGCCGAAATCATCTCTTCCTACACTTGGCTGACAGGACGCATGCAAATGCCTCCCAAATGGGCCTTAGGCTTTCAGCAATGCCGCTATTCTTACTACCCGGAATCAGAAGTCTATGCGGTAGCACAGGGATTCCGTGACAAAAAGATGCCCGCAGACGTCATCTATCTGGACATTCACCATATGGAGGCATATAAGGTATTCACCTTTGACGGCGAAAAATTCCCCAATGCCAAAGCCATGATCTCCCGACTCAAAGAAAAAGGATTCAAAGTGGTCGTAATCATGGATCCGGGGATCAAAACCCAAAAAGGGTACCTTCCTTACGAAGAAGGAATGGAAAAGGGACTTTTCGTCAACTATCCCGATGGAAAAACTTACGAAGCCCAAGTGTGGCCGGGCTGGTGCGCCTTTCCTGACTTTACCAAAGCCGAAACCAGAACCTGGTGGGCCGAAAAAATGGCCTTTTACACCGAAGCAGGAGTCGATGGCTTCTGGACAGATATGAACGAGCCGGCTTCTTGGGGACAGTTTACGCCCAACCTGATCGAGTTTGACTACGATGGCGAAGGAGCTTCCCATAGGAAAGCCCGAAACATCTATGGAATGCAGATGGCACGCAGTGCTCAGGAAGGGGCAGCCTTGCAAAATCCTGATAAAAGGCCTTTTGTATTGACCCGCTCAGGTTTTTCCGGAATCCAACGCTATGCAGCAGCCTGGACCGGGGATAATGTAGCGTCGGAAGAGCACATGATGGCCGGTATCCGCCTAGTCAATAGTTTGGGATTAAGCGGTGTTTCCTTTGCAGGATACGATGTGGGAGGCTTTGCAGGGGAAGCCAGTAAAAGCCTATTTGCCCGATGGATGAGTATCGGTGCCTTTGCACCCTTTTACCGTGCCCACTCCATGATCAACAGCAACGATGCCGAACCTTGGGCATTTGGAGAAGAAGTAGAGGAAATCAGCCGAAATTACATGAAGCTGAGATACAGGCTACTTCCTACGATTTACAGCAAGTTTTACTCCAGCACCCAGAGCGGTCTTCCTATCTCTGCTTCTCTGGCTGTTCACTATCCAAAAGAGGACTCCATCTACCAAAGTGCCTTTCAAAATGAGTATTTGTTTTGTGACGCTTTTTTGGTAGCGCCTGTAGAGAGCTATAAAGAAATCACCAAAGTCTACCTGCCCCAAGGCGATTGGTACTACCTGTACTCGGATCAAAAGCACCAGGGAAATCAGGTGATTTATCAGGATTCTCCTTTAAATTATTTGCCTGTCTATGTGAAAGCCGGGGAGGTTTTCGCCATGCAATCTGACGTAGAGCACACCGAAGATAATCACGATGGAGTGCTGCGCCTGCATGTGTACAAGGGGAACGCCGGCTCCGAATTCCTTTACTATGAAGATGCGGGAGAGGGATGGGAATACCTTAAGGATGAATACTTCAGAAGAAGCATTCGCTACAAAGCTGATTCGGAATCCCTGATCTTGGAAAAAGCCTCAGGGACTTTGGCCAGTCACTATTCCAAACTGAGAATCTATTTCCATGGATTTGAAAATCACGCGGTTCAGGTCAATGGAAAATCCCATGCCCTACAGCATGGCAACTATGCGTTTTTGGATAAACTCACCGAATTTGATCCCTTGCCTGAGCATCACCACCCATACTTTGAAATCAAGAATTTGCCCTATCTTGAGTTGCCTCATACCGCTGAGGAACTGGTGATCACCCATCTGTTTTAATCTATCCCTCACTTTTATCCTAACCACCCAAAATGACCCAAGAAAAAAAGCGATTGAGTTTCTGGCAGATCTGGAACATGAGTTTCGGGTTTCTGGGAATTCAGTTTGGATTTGCCCTGCAGGGCGGATTCATGTCCAGAATCTTTCAGACGCTAGGTGCAGACAAGGATGCCATCCCCTTTTTGTGGATTGCAGCACCTCTGACCGGCTTGCTTGTGCAACCCATCGTCGGCTATTTGAGTGATCGAACCTGGCATCCCCGATTTGGGAGAAGAAAGCCATTTTTCTTCATCGGGGCGGTATTGAGCACCATTGCCCTGTTTTTTGCACCTTACTCTTCCGCACTTTGGATGGCTGCCGGCGCACTCTGGATTTTGGATGCTTCGATCAACATTTCCATGGAACCCTTCCGGGCTTTGGTAGCAGACAAACTTCCGGATTCCCAACGGTCCTATGGATTTGTAGTGCAGACACTCATCATCGGAATCGGTACCTGGGTCGCTTCCAACCTTCCTTGGCTGATGACACAGCTCGGGGTGCCCAATACCGCACCTGAGGGAGTTGTGCCAGACTCCGTCAAATATGCTTTTGGAATAGGTGCTTTGGTTTTGTTTACTTCCATCCTCTACACGATCCTGACCACGGATGAATATCCTCCGGAAGACATGGAAGAATTTGAGCGGGAAAAAGCTGCCAAAAAAGGCTTTTTCAGTGGATTTGAAGAAATCGTAAAAAACATCTCCTCCATGCCCAAGGTGATGATGCAGCTGGGTTTGGTGCAGTTTTTTTCCTGGTTTGCCTTTTTCACCATGTGGAGCTTTGCCACGCCTGCCATCACAGAGCATATCTTTGGAGCAACAGACACTACCTCGGAAGCATACAATAATGCAGCGGACAGTGTGGGCAGTTACCTAGGTACCTACGGTTTGATTTCGATGTTTTATGCTTTGATTTTAGCTTTTGTAGCTTCCAAAATCAAAATCAACCGAAGGCTGGTGCACCTGGTCAGCCTCATCGCAGGAGGACTGGGATTTATCTTGATCTACTTTATTTCTGAGCCATGGATGCTCCACCTGTGTTTTGCCCTGGTAGGAATCGCTTGGGCCAGTATCCTTTCCATGCCTTATGCCATGCTTTCCAGCTCTGTGGAGCCAAAGAAAATGGGCGTTTACATGGGGATTTTCAATATGTTTATTGTCATTCCCCAAATCGTAGCCTCTCTAGGCGGGGTAAATTTCCTTTACAAATTGCTTTTCGGAGAAGCCGTGATCAATACCATGCTCTTGGCCGGTACCCTGTTGATCTTGGCAGGTTTCTCCAACCTGCTGGTGACAGACCGGAAAGCCACTCACGATTGATTTTATCCACTTCCTACCAAAAGCCGGGGCAATTCAGCTTCGGCTTTTTACTTTTACCCGAAATCTCTAACCATGAAAACTCTTCGAATCACCGGAGTACCCGAGCATTTCAATTATCCATTCCGCCTACTGAGTCAACAGCAGCCTTTTCTGGACCAAGGAATCCAAATCGAATGGAAAGAGGAATCCAGAGGCTCCGGACAGATGAATCTGGATCTTAGAAATGGGGATACAGATATGGCGTTATTGCTCACAGAGAGTTTTCTGAAAGATGCAGAGGCAGGAAATCCTTCCAAAATGATCGGGTACCATGTGATTTCACCCTTAGTCTGGGGAATCCATGTGGGCTCCAATACCAGCATTCAATCCCTTTCGGATCTGAAGGAGAAAAAAATCTTGGTAAGCCGCATGGGTTCAGGTTCTCATTTGATGGCTTTGGTATTGGCTAAAAGAGAAAATTGGAATCCGGCTGACTTAAGTTTTGACCTGGTGGGAAATATGGAGGGGGCCGAAAAAGCGATGGCTGAAGGAAGTAAGGGGATTTTTCTATGGGAAAAATACACTACCGCACCGATGGTGAAAAAAGGAAGGATGAGACGAATAGGAGAAATTCCAAGTCCTTGGCCATGTTTCGTGATGGTTGCCTCAGACAAAGCGATTGCAGATTTTGGGCAGGTGATTTTTGACCTGAGAGATTACCTCTATTCACTTTCAAAAAAAATGGTGACTCAAAAAAACCTTTCCGAACTGATTGGAAAAGAATACGATCTTCCGCCTGCTGAAATAGAAAAATGGCTTAGCCAAACCGAGTGGTGTACAGAACCTGAAGTTTCAAAAAGTCAACTGATAGACTCCATGAAAAAAATGATGGAATTGGGTATTCTAAATTCAGGACTTGACCTTCAACAGTTCATTGCTTTGGACAGAGTCGCTCTGAAAGACTGAAGCAGTCCTGGGAAGTTGAATACAGAATTTGGTGCCATGTCCGGGATTGCTTTCAATACTGATATCGCCTTTGTTTTTTCGAATAAATTCTTTGGACAACTGCAGTCCTAATCCCGAACCCTTTTCTTTTTGGGTACCGGGCCTCGACTTAGTTAAAGAATAAGAGCTGGAGAGGATCGCATCAATTTGTTCCTTTGCCATTCCTACTCCTTGGTCAAGGATACACAGTCGCACCCAATCTTCCCCTGTTTCTGAATAAATCGTAACGGCGTCCCCGAAATTGGAAAATTTAGTGGCATTGTTCAGTACATTTCTGATGACCACTTCGATCAAATTTGGATCTGCAAATACCTCCACTTTAGATTCCATCTGATTAAAAATGGTCAGATTTTTTTCCTTGAAGGAGGAATCTAACAAGGATAGCGAATGCTCTACGACCATCCTCAGATCAAAAATTGATGGATTGATGGTGAAGCCCTCCATTTGGGACATGGACCACTGTAGGGTATTATTCAGCGTGAAATTGACCGAATCGATATCTTTCTTGAGTGCAAAAAGAAGTTCGTCAAAATCGCTTTGATCCAATTGACCTGCCAACAGCATATCAATTACCGATTTGACCTGGCCCACTGGCCCTCTCAAATCGTGGCCAAGAATTGAAAACAACTTATTCTTGGTTTCATTGATCAGCAACAGCTCTTTGGACTGCTTCTCCAACACCTGGTTTTGTTCCTCTATTCTTTTCTGATGATCCAGGAGATCTTGATTGGTCTTTCGAACACTTCTGTTTAGAAAATACAATCTAACGCCCAAAATGGTGATCAAGGCAAAACCCAGCGCAAAAAGCAGCATGTATCTCCTTGATGTAGTCAGCCGATAAGCTTGATTCTCATTTTGGGTTTTCAAAAGTTCCAATTCGGACATCTGTAGATTCTCTTCAAACATCCCTTGAAGCAGACTTAGTCTGTCCCGACTTGTTTTATTTACCAGGGAGTCATTCAGAAACTGATAATTCTTCAAGTGAAAAAAAGCCTGATTGATATTGCCTTCTTGCTCATACACCTGACTCAGGTATTTATGGCTTTTTGACAATTCATCCAGAAAGCTATTCTCCTCACAAAAATCAACCGAATATTGAAGGATTTCCTTCGCCTCCTTGAGCTTGCCTCCCAGGAGATAGGCATGCCCCAGCCTGTGCAATACACCTGCTTCAAAGGATTTGACACC
Source organism: Algoriphagus sp. AK58 (assembly GCF_014324365.1). Lineage (GTDB taxonomy): Bacteria > Bacteroidota > Bacteroidia > Cytophagales > Cyclobacteriaceae > Algoriphagus. The sequence continues at coordinate 112,088 of NZ_QEIG01000001.1, read as the reverse complement.
CTGTGCCCTTGACATTTCAAGGGATTGGTTAAAAATATATTGTGCAGTATCATAGCTACCCTTTGCCAAAAACACATCACCGATGACCCGATGTGCAAAGGAAGTAAGGTAAGGCGATCCTGCTTCCTCATTAAGCCTCAGTGAAATCTTGGCATAGTACAGCGCTGAATCCTGCTGACCGGATTGGGTAAAGTTTAGCGCCACATTATTCAAACTTCGGATTCTCGTGGCTAAATCATTCACTTCAGTGGCCAATTCATACCCTTTCTTGAATTGCTCAATGGCTTTTGGAAAGTTGGTTTGCTCGTAATACAGCGCCCCCATATTATTCATCAAGCGAGCAGCCTGCAATTTATCCCCTATTTCAAAAGCTAAGCGGTAGGCTTCGCTGGAATATTCAAAGGATTTCTGCCATTGACCCTGTCGGTAAAAAATCCAGCCGATATTTTCCAAGGCCCGGCTTCTTGCAGAAGTATCCTTAAGAAGAATCGCCAATGAATCAGCCTCTTTGGAATATTGAAATGCCGCCTTTTGATCACTCTCACGCAAGGCGGTAGCCAATTGGTTCAATACCTCAATTCGCTGCTTCCCTTTTTGCTCAGGCAATAAAGTCCGCAGACTATCGACAGCTGTTCCCTGTGGATACGCAGGAAACAAACTCATTAGAAAACAAAAAGCAAAAAGAAAGTTGAAAATCGGGCGATCCACTGAAATGCTTTTTTTGGCAGACTATCTGCAAAATAAAAAGAATAAAATTACTGAACACCTTTTCCTAAAATCATTTTCCCTAACAAATCAGTATGGTGAAATGATGGGAAACTATTGATCAATTTTTACAAAATAGAATCAAAGTCAGAAAAAGATTAAAAAGCTCTAATTGAAGGGAAAAATCAAGCAGATGCCAAAAAGAAAGGTTTTTTTGAGGGGTGAATTTTATAAAAAGAAAAAATAGGCTTATTTAGTTTAGAAATATTATTTAAGTACCATGAAACATTATCTAGCTGTTTTTGGATTTCAACTTTTGATTTCTCATTCGCTTTTTGCCCAAAACCCACTACCCGAACAACTGACCATTGAACTTTCAATGGAAAAAGGAATTGGTCCATTTCGAGAAACAGGGGCCACTCTCCAACCCCTAACCAATAATCAAAGCAGCTTACTTACGGAGGCATTCCCGGATTCTATCCCTTTACCAGAGGGATTTAAGCAATTCATTGATATTCCCAATCGTTTTGCATTCACTAAGAAAGGTATCTTGGAAGAGAAGCTGGAGGAGCAGATTTTGGAACGAATGGGATCCTCCCCCTCACTTATAAATATTGATATCCAGAAGTTTATCCCAAATGAAAATATCACCGAGTACAATTGGTATGTACGATTTGCCACCAAGAAAAATGCCGACGGATCCATCGCCATTTGGGCTGATCAAAATGGAAATGAGATTTTTGAAGATGCTGAAGTTTTCACCATCAGTGCAGAAGCAACAAAAAATCCTGCCCAACTTGACCAATTCATCAGCCCGATTGCGGTGAGCTACCCCGAGGTCATTGAAGGAAAAATTCAGCCCTCCACCCTCTATTACATTCTTGATCCTATCCGATACCCGTTAGGGACTATTTACCGATACGACCAGCACATGTCCGGACAATTTGAAGCAAACGGCAAATCGTATCGGATTTATTTGGGCAATGGGTTTAACAACGTCTATTTCTCTGATTTAACAACCGATGCTTACCTTCTCCCAGAAGGCGAATTCATGGATTCCATCCCATTGTTCAGTCGGGTGTATCAACAAATCGGAGAAGTAGTTTTTATTGGAGACACGAAGTATACTTTAGCCAAGGTTGACCCTTGGGGAAGATCCATCACCTTGGAAAAATTTCCCGAAGGCCAAGAGTGGATCAGTACACAGATCGGTTCCAAGGCTATTCCGATAGAAAGTAAAACCCTTTCCGGAGAACCCTTTTCGCTCTACAACGGGAAAGTCACAATGCTTGATTTCTGGGGAACTTGGTGTGGCCCTTGTATCGGTGAAATCCCCTTCCTGAGAGATGTGGTTGATTTCTTCGGACCAGACCAGTTTGAAATGGTCGGATTGGCTTATGATGATCCTGAAAAACTTAAAAAATTCATCGAAGAAAACGAGATCAAGTGGAAGCAAGTGATGCATCATTACCCTGATTCGGACCAGGAAGATGTCACCAAATCTTATCGGATCAATGCCTATCCAACCACTTTTCTTTTGGATAGAGACAGTAAAATCATCTACAAAAACGATGGATTGAGAGGCTTCGAGCTTTATCGAACTATATCCAAGGTCCTTGGAAAAGATGAACGTGAGTTTTTGGAATTCATTTCAAAAGGAGATGTTTTACTCAAATTCCGATCTTCCACTGAAATCGGTATTTCATCCGTTTCCCTGAAAAATCACCAGGGACATAAAGTGTATGCTTATACCAAGGAGAAAGAAATGGTCAGGGGAATCGTATGGGAGGATGGAAAAGAGCAAATGGAATTGGAAATCACGGTTTCCAAAAGAGGAATGCAAGCAGAGAAAAAGATGGTTACTCTGAATAAATCAGATATCAAAGACGGAGCGCTAATCCTCGAACTGTAAAATAGTTTTCTCCAAAATCAGCTTTAGCTTTAAGAAAAGAGGCTGTCCCTATATAAGAGACAGCCTCCTGCTTTATTGGCTCAGCTTTTCCCAATCCCAGTCCTTGTTGATCTGAGAAATGGCGTGATAGGCTGTTAGATCATACTGGCAAGGCACGATGGAGATGTAATTGTTTGCTATAGCCCATTCGTCATTGTCTTCTCCTTTGTCGAAGTTGACAAAGTTGCCAGCCATCCAGAAGTATTTCCTGCCAGTAGGATCATAGCGCTCTGCAAACTCCTCCTGCCACTTGGCATCGGCCTGACGGCAAATTTTGATTCCCTTGATGGGTTCATTTCGCTTGGGAGGAAAGTTGACATTCAGAGCCACTCCCTTGGCTATGCCGTTCTCCAATACTTGGCGAGCGATCTTTTCCACCCATTCTTCCACATGGGAAAAATCTGCTTTGGAAGAAAAGTCGCAAAGGCTAAAACCAATTGAAGGATACCCTTCCAAAGCTCCTTCAATCGCAGCCGACATAGTACCTGAGTATAATACTGAGATGGATGTATTGGAACCATGGTTGATCCCACTGACGACTAAATCAGGAGTGCGATCTTTCAGGACATAATGCTTGGCTAGCTTGACACAATCCGCCGGAGTTCCACTGGATTTGTAGGCCAATACATCCTCAAAAATATCCTCCTCATAGAGGCGTAAAGTTTCCCCGATCGTGATGGCATGCCCCATACCGGACTGAGGACTATCTGGCGCGACGACGACTACATCGCCTAGCTTTTTCATAACGGAAACCAGTACACGGATTCCCTTGGAAGTAATTCCATCGTCGTTAGAGACGAGGATCAATGGTTTGGACATGGAGTTTAATTCTGCAATTCGTTGTAATAGGCAGTAATTCTAAGTAAATCCCCCCGCTTATCGTGCTCGAGGCGATTCTTTCTCATAAAAAGTTCGATTTCGTCATCATGCCCTGGAAGCATGGCAAAAAGGTCTTTTTTCTTCAGGCTGTATTTTTCCAATCTGCCGTTTTTCAGGAAATAATAGTTAAAAGCCAATCTGTAGCCCGTGAAATTCGGTGGACCCCAAAATGGATTCATTCCCATGGTTCCCCAATTATTCATTCCCCGGGTATCTGTTGCGATATATTCTCTGCAAAGCAAAGCGATATTATCTCCCTGGGTCAAAACCTCGAAAAAGATAGGAGTCTCATAGTTGCCGTTTAAGGCGTAAGGCAGACTGTAAAACTTCCGAATGCCACCATAGGTTTCGTCGTAGATTTCAAAGCTGCTCACATTGGAAGCGGTAAAGGTAATTACGGTTTCTGCCTGAAGCTGGACCAAATTATTATCCATATCATACTTGACTTGACCGCTGACAGCTGACCCATCCACCATAAAAATATTTCCCTTATGCCAAACTTGGGAGGGAAATTGATTTTGGGCCAAAACGGTCATCATGCTCAAAAAAACGAGGCTGATTAGTAGTGAGGCTTTTTTCATGGGTGTCAAACTTTGCTTTGGTATACGAACCTAACGCCGTAGAGTTGGCTTATGCTACGCTTCGGAACAGATAATTTACCATTTATTCCTTATTTGAGAATGTTATGGCCCATTTTATCACGTTTCGTTTTTAGATACTTTTCATTGTGTGGGTTGGGCTGAATTTCGATAGGAACTTGTTCCACGATTTCCAATCCATAGCCCAACAAACCAACCCTCTTTTGCGGATTGTTGGAAATCAGACGGATTTTAGATACTCCTAAGTCTCTCAGAATTTGTGCACCTACTCCATAATCTCTACCGTCCATCGGAAGGCCTAACGCGAGATTCGCCTGAACGGTATCCATTCCTTCTTCCTGAAGCTTGTATGCTTTCAGTTTATTGATCAGACCGATTCCTCTTCCTTCCTGATTCATATAAAGGACTATTCCTTTTCCTTCCTTTTCCACCATTTCCATGGCAGCATGCAGCTGAGGACCGCAGTCACAGCGACACGAACCGAAAATGTCTCCCGTGGCACAGGAGGAATGCACTCTTACCAGCACAGGTTCGTCCTTTTCCCAGGCACCCTTGATCAGGGCCATATGAATTTCCTGGGTATTGGTCTGCCTGAAAGCGATTAGGCCAAAATCACCCCAAGTGGTGGGCATTTCCACTCCGATTTCCCTTTTGATCAGGGATTCATTTTTCAGACGATAAGCAATTAAATCCTTGATGGATACCAACTTGAGATTGAACCGTTCTCTTACTTTGAACAGATCATCCAATCGTGCCATGGTGCCGTCTTCATTCATGATTTCCACCAAAACACCGGCTGGCTGAAGACCCGCCAAGCGGGCAAAATCAATGGCAGCCTCGGTATGACCGGCTCTCCGGATCACTCCTCCCCTTTTTGCTTTTAGCGGAAAAATATGTCCCGGCTTACCCAATTCACTTGGGTGAATCGAATCATCGATAAGGGCTTTGATGGTCTTGGCCCGGTCTGATGCAGAGATCCCGGTGGTACAACCATGACCGATCAAATCAACGGAAACGGTGAAGGGAGTCTCAAATGCGGCGGTATTATTTCCCACCATCAGTTCCAATCCTAGCTGATCACATCGGTCCTCGATCAATGGGGCACAAATCAATCCCCTACCATGTGTGGCCATGAAATTGATGATTTCGGGTGTCACCTTTTCAGCAGCACAAATAAAATCACCCTCATTCTCTCGGTCTTCATCATCGACCACGATGATTACTTCTCCGTTTTTGATGGCTTCAATAGCGTCTTCTATTGGATCTAGCTGAAAGTTTTCCACTGGAATTGAATTTGAAAGGATAATTGCGAAAACAAAGGTAGCTTCTTTCCCTCTTAAAACAGGGACTGACCAAAGAAAGTTTGGTTTTTATCCGATGACTATGCCCAGTTCTTTATCTATATCCACCTGAACTTTTTTCAGTTCAAAATAAATCTGCTGAAGCTCAAGGACTTTCTCCACCTCCAATTTATCGAGTTCGGCTGATTTGATCTTCTGCTTGGCTTCCTCCATCATTTTTTGAACCAATCTCCGTTTCAGTCTGAGAATTGATTTGTAAGCTGTCTGGGCAAGATCATCCGACTCAGTATTGATAAATATCTGATGGCGTTCATGCCAATGGGTGGATATTTCATGCCTGGGTGTGATCAGATCTATGACCTCCTGCTTTACTTCCGCATCCCTTTGGGAAACAAAATAGTCATGTGTGGGAATCTCTCCCTGATTAAGCCGGGTACGATAGAGTTCCAAAATTTTGCGGTATATCGGAGTCTGGAACTCGATTCCCTCCGTTTCTGACAATAAATATTGACAGAGATGTAAATTCTCGTGATCCAATTTTTGCCAACCGTAATTGATCAACAACCGAACCGTCTCTTTCTCTTGAAGCTTTAAGGTTTCGGCAGCAGAAATCTCCACCTGCTGCGTCGGAATCAATTCCTCCAGCTGATCTTCTGCTTCTTTTTCCTCTTTCGCTTTTTGAAACTGGTCTTTTTGGGTCTTAATCAGGGTTTTGTTGAGCTCAGAGAGCAGAATTCCTTCCTCGATTTCAAGTAGCCCGGAAGCTTCTTTCGTGTAGACTGAGCGAATGATCGGATCGGGAATTTTACCGATACTTTGAACCACCTCCCGAATCACTTCTGCTTTTCGGATGGGATCTTTGGCTATTTCCTCCTGGTACAGACCAATCTTGAATCCTATGAAATCCCTACTGTTTTCTTTGAGATAATCCTGAAAGGCCTGAGAACCAACTTTTCTGGAAAAACTATCCGGATCCTCCCCATCGGGAAAAACCACTGCTTTCACATTCAAACCGCCTTCCAACAGTAGGTCAATCCCTCTCAGCGAAGCTTTGATTCCTGCATTATCTCCATCGTACAGGACCGTCACCTGATTGGTAAAGCGCTTGATCAGCTTGATCTGTCCGTCCGTGAGCGAGGTACCAGAGGAAGCAACCACATTCTCGATCCCGGAAAGATGCATAGAGATCACATCGGTATACCCTTCCACCAAAAAGCAATTGTCCAAGTCCCTGATGGCCTTTTTGGCTTGGAACATGCCATACAAGACATCACTTTTATGATAGATCGGCGTTTCGGGCGAATTGATGTACTTGGGTTGATTTTTGTCCTTGGTCAGGATACGGGCGCCAAATCCGATGGGCTTTCCGCTGATGTTGTGAATGGTAAACGTCACCCGATTTCGGAATCGGTCATACATTCTTTCCGGATCTCCCTCTTTTTGAAGGATCAATCCTGCTTTGAGTAAAATTTCCTCTTTGTATCCAGCCGCTTTGGCCGCTTTTAGCAAATAGTCCCAACCATCAAGCGCATATCCCAAATCAAACTTTTGAATGATCTGTGGAGTAAAGCCCCTTTCTCTGAAATAGCTTAATCCAATCGATTTGCCTTCTTCACTTTCCAGATTTTTGACAAAAAAATCCTTTGCAAAATTGAGTGCGATAAAAAGGCTCTCCCTTTCACTTTGCTCCAGGTTTTGTTCCGGAGTACGGGATTCCTCCTCCTCTACTTCGATTCCATACTTACCTGCCAAATGTCGGATAGCTTCCTGAAAGCCAATTCCCTCAATATCCATGACAAACTGGATCGGGTCACCAGCTTTGCCACATCCAAAGCACTTGTAAATCTGCTTTGCAGGAGAGATGGAAAAGGAAGGCGTTTTTTCTCCGTGAAATGGACAGCAAGCCCACATGTTCTGCCCCTTTTTTTTCAGCTGAACATAATCGCCCACTACCTCCACGATATCCGCGCGTTCTTTTACTTTATCACTGGTCAGCTTACTTATACTCATAGGAAAAGGAAAGAAACAAAGTTAATCGCTCAGTTGGGAAAAGGAAGTGAATGAGTTTTCAGAACCATTTCCATTGTTGGGAAGTTTACATTTGACTGAAGTGCGAACTTTCCAAAGCGGTATTCTTGACCTAACTTGCGAAAAATTTAATCTATCCATGCAACTGACTGTTGAATCCATAAAAAAATCACTCTCCAGAGTTCAAGATCCTGATATAAAAAGGGATTTGGTCTCCTTGGGAATGATTCAAGGAATACATATTGAAGGAAAAAAAGTAAGCTTTAAAGTGGTTTTGACCACACCTGCCTGTCCGCTTAAGGAAGTAATCAAAAACAATTGCATCGAAGCATTGGAAGAAGATTATGGGACAGATTGGGAATGGGATATTTTTATGACTTCCCAAGTGACTACAGTCCGGGATGCCGCTCCTATTTTGCCTGAGGTAAAAAATATCGTCGCCATTGCTTCCGGAAAAGGCGGAGTAGGAAAATCAACCACCTCCGTCAATCTAGCCGTCGCTTTGGCACAGCTTGGCGCAAAAGTGGGACTGATCGATGCAGATATTTCAGGTCCTTCTATTCCGACGATGTTCAATGTAGAGGGTGAGCAACCCGCCGTGAAAAAAATCGGAGAAAAGAATGTCATTATCCCGATTACGCAGTATGGGGTGAAGATGATGTCAATTGGTTTTTTGACTCCAACAGACAGCGCTGTGGTGTGGAGAGGACCTATGGCAAGTTCTGCACTCCGACAATTTATTTCCGACGTGGAATGGGGTGAGCTTGATTATTTATTGATCGATCTGCCTCCTGGCACCTCTGACATTCACCTCACCATGGTTCAGACCGTACCCGTCACCGGTGCAGTGATCGTGACCACTCCTCAAAAAGTGGCTCTGGCAGATGCAAATAAAGGTTTGTCCATGTTTAGACAACCTCAAATTAATGTTCCTGTCTTAGGTGTTGTAGAAAATATGGCTTATTTTACGCCGGAGGAATTGCCTGAGAATAAATATTATTTGTTTGGCAAGGAAGGCGGAAGAAAGTTGGCCGAAAAGTATCAAGTTCCGTTTTTGGGAGAAATACCGATTGTCCAGAGTATTCGCGAAAGCGGTGACACCGGGTATCCGGCAGTTCTTAAAAACGGATTGACCAAAGATGCCTACATGCAGCTTGCAGAAGAGGTAGCCAGACAGATCGCGATCAGAAACGCCTCTGTGGCAAAAACAGAAGTAGTAGAAATAAAAGCATAATTGAACTAATGGAACCAGGATTAAGAGAGAAAATAGAATTTGCGCTAGACACCATCAGACCTTATTTGGAAGCTGATGGGGGAAATGTGAGAATTGTAGAGCTTACCGATGACTTTGTTCTGAAAATAGAAATGATGGGCAATTGTGGTTCTTGTCCCATGTCTTCCATGACACTGAAAGCCGGAGTCGAGGAAGCCATAAAAAGAGCCATACCCGAAATCACCCGGGTTGAAGCCGTGAACCTTACCATGGCCTGATTAAGTCGACTAAATGAAAATAACTTCCTTGCTTTTTAGAATTTTCCCCCTGCTCATAGGGGGACTGTTTGTTTTAAATACCAATGTTGTTGGGCAAAAGATAGAGCTCAAGGACTTTGGTTCGTCTTTTACCTCTTCAAATGGTCATGCACATTCTGAAAAATGTGCCCATACCGTTTTGGAAGCGCAGCTTGAAAAAGAACTTGGGGTCTTTGGATCGAAAGATTTTTTTGAAGATTGGATGAACAGGAAAATAGAGGCTCAAAAAAGCCGGCCTCAAATAGCAAGAATCCTGGAAGGACCTCGGAAAATCCCGGTTGTAGTGCATGTAATTCACAATGGCTCGGCAGTGGGTGTAGGACCAAATATTCCGGATTCACAGATTTTCGAACAGATTCGCATCCTCAATGAGGATTTTAGACGATTAAATGCGGACGCAGATCGGACGCCTGCCGAATTTTTGCCCGTAGCCGCAGATGCCAATATTGAATTTGTACTTGCCAAGCAGGATCCCAACGGTCTACCCACTACAGGGATTGTCAGACTTCAGGGCACAAAGACCACCTACACCCCTGATGATGCAACCCTGATAGGTCAGCTTTCCCAATGGAATCCAGAAGAGTATCTCAACTTATGGGTAGTCCCTTTGGTATCCCCATTCATTGGATATGCCTCTTTTCCCATTTCAGATCTTCCCGGACTTAATTTTTCTCCGTTTCCTGCGATCGCAGACGGAGTGACCATCGATTATCGCTTTCTAGGTATTGGAGGGAGCGCTACCTCAGCCTCAAGAGGACGTACAGCCACACACGAGGTCGGCCATTACCTTGGTCTTCGACACATTTGGGGAGATGGAGGATGCGGTGTGGATGATTTTGTGACTGACACACCTGACCAAGACAACTCCAACAACATCTGTAATGCAAACCCCAGTAGGTTTTCCTGTGGCACCAACAACATGATCCAAAACTACATGGATTACACGCCGGACCCATGTATGAACCTATTCACAAAAGGTCAAGTCGAACGATTTGACGTGGTCTTGGCCAACAGCCCCAGAAGAGTGACCCTAGTCAACAACAGAGCGACCAAAGAACCCGTGCTTCCTGACAGAGACCTTTCTCTTACCAGAATCCTTCAACCAGCAGATGCGATTTGTGATCTTACCATCACGCCTGAAGTTGAAATTCTCAATTCAGGAAACATCACCATTACTTCGGCAAGAATCGAATTCAGGAGAAACGGACAATTGGTAGAAAGCAGAAGGTTTAATCTCAACCTTCAAACCGGACAAAGTCAAAACGTGGCTTTTTCTACCATCACAACTTCAGGTGAGGCTAATCAATTTCAATTTACCGTGGTTGAGGTCAATGATGACACCGACCTAAAACCTGAAAACAATACCAGAACCTCCACCCCAGTTTTACAGGGACAGATTGCTCTGCCCTATAATCTGAATCTCTCGAATTTCCCGGCCCAGTGGGTGATCAGCAATCCAGATCAATCGCTCACCTGGGAAAGAACTAATATTACGGTGGATGGAGTCTCCCAGCCTGCTGTATATATCCGACATTACGAATACGAAGCACCAGGCCAATTGGACTATTTCATTTCGCCTCAAATTGATTTGACCCAAAATCCAAATGCGCAGTTAGTATTTGAATTGGCACATGGCCCTTACAATCAAAATGGTTTCCAGGACGAGGTCATCGTTACGGTTGCTCCGGATTGTTCCTTTGATTTCGACTTAATCAATGCCGCCTACCAAAAAAGTGGTACCAGACTTCAAACTTCGGAACCTACCTTAGACGAGTTTATCCCGACTAGTTCTTCTCAATTCAGGACAGAACTCGTCAACCTTAGTAAATACAAAGACCTTGGAAAAGTAAGGGTGGCCATCATTTCCAAAAACTCGTACGGGAACAATATCTACCTGAGAAATATCCGAATTCTTCCCACTGAAGAATTTAAATATGAATTGAAAGTAGACCGAATCATTACCCCATCGCCTATTAGCAGTGGGAACCATCAGGAGGAAGTAGTGAGGGTTTCCAATACAGGAAATTTAACTGTTTCCAGATTCTTGTTTACCCGAAACACCAACAATTCAGGAAACAGAGTATTTGTTGCCTCGGGTGCTAACATCCGACCGGGAGAAACGGTGGATTTGAGTATTAACAATTCCACATCTGATGGAAAAAACAATTTGAGCTTTGGAGTTTCTGAGCCCAACTTTGATCAAAATTTCCCTGCTGCACCACTGTTCAGGAGATTCAATATTGAAAATCCAAGCGTGACAGAGGTGCCTTGGAGGCAAAATTTCAACTCCAGCTCTGATCTCAATCCTTGGCTTACGATCAACCCTGAGGCGGACCAAACGGCCTGGCAAGTAATTCCCGTAACCTCAGGAACAGGAACCAATAACGTAGCAAGACTACAAAGCGGTGTAAACGGAAACTCGTATTGGTTAGGCACACCAGTTTTTGACCTTTCTGTGAGTAGACAGGCCAGTGTTTTCTTCGATGTAGCGGCTGGAGCAGTAAATCCTTCCACTACTCTCAGACTGTTGGCTAGTGTTAATGGTGGGGAAGAATATAGCGTAATATGGTCTGCAACCGGCAGCGAATTATCCACTGTGAATACGGGAGAAGCCAATCCTAACTCAGCGGGAGATTACGAAAGAAAGTATGTAAACCTTACCGAGTTTGCAGGGCAAGGTAAAAACTTGGTCAGATTAGCGTTTGAATTAAATGTCGTAGGAACTCAAAATTCTCCGGTTTACCTGGATAATCTCGAACTCTTCCTCAGCGCAAATCCAGACCCAGTCATCCCTGCCGAAGGAAACACGATTCTCTTCCCCAATCCGGCAGTTGACTACTTCAACATCGCATTTAACCTTCCTCGAAGAGAATCTGTAACCCTGCAGATCATTTCTTCCACAGGTGCCTTGGTTCAGGAATTGGTTTTCCCTAATACCTTGAACCAAACCTATACCTTCACCCGGGAAATGTTCAGTCCGGGCTTGTACATCATAAAAATAACCAGCCCTACCCTTCAGGAAATCAAGCGCTTGGTCATTAATTAACCTTAAAAATAGCCGAAGCCTTCAGCTTCGGCTTATTTTTTGCCAAGGCAATTAGTCTGTTTTTGCCAAATTTGTACGTTGATAGATAAAATTTACGGCTTATCTTAGTCAGAATCATTTCACTCGATGAATCCATTTAGCTATAGTCTGAAAAAAGTCCTGATCAATCTTGCCATCATCTTCGGCATTTCGGTTTTTTTGGGTTTTTTGTTTTTGAAAGTCTACCTACCACTCTATACCAACCATGGAGAAACCGTTTCGGTACCTGATATGGCTGGATATACTTTCGAGGAAGCCTCAGATCTACTGGAATCTTCCGGGCTTCAATATGAAGTGTCCCCGGATTCAGGATTCAGCACCGAACAGCCTGCCTTAGCTATTCTCAAGCAGATTCCTACCGCCAATTCACAGGTGAAAAGTGGAAGAAAAATTTACCTTACCCTCAATGCACGCAACGCTCCAATAATTAAAATGCCTAATCTGGAGAATATGCCGCTGAAAAATGCCCAAGAAATGCTAAGTAATCTGGGGCTAGAGCGTGGGGACATCATCTATGTGCCAGATATCGGTATCAACGTTGTCTTGGAACAGCGATATAGAGGTGTCACCATAAGAGAAGGGTTTGAAGTACCCAAAGGATCCAAGATAGACTTGGTAGTAGGTGACGGAATGGGGAATCAGATTTTGATGGTTCCAAGTCTTATCGGCATGGAAGAAGAAGATGCTGAGTTTCTGATTTTAGGCTCAGGATTACGAGTGGGAAGAAAAACGTTCAATGCCACGGATTCAGTAGCTCCAGGAAAAGTTTATCTCCAATCTCCTCCTTCGGGAACAGAAGTACGTACTGGCGAAATGATAGACCTTTGGATATCTAAAAACCAATAAGTTGAAAACCAATTTCCCTTTCAAAACCATCCTTTTTTTCACTTTGCTGTTGCAAAGCAGTTTTGGTTTTGCCCAATTTGTGGAATTTGGACCCGTACATCGGACAAAAAATGTAGCAAGGGGAAATTCAACCGAAAATTCAAGAACAGTTGAATCCAATGTACTTCCCTTTTGGGATGATTTTTCCAGAGGCATCGACACGCTCAAATGGAAAGTGGAAGGAGTGTCTTACACCGAGACTATTGGAATCAACGCGCCTTCTGTAGGAATGGCCCTATTCAATGGAGTTAACGAATCAGGTGTTCCGTATTCCTTACAGATCAGAGATCAAGGAGAAAGCGACTACCTTACCAGTCGACCCTTTGATTTATCCGGAATTGATCCCAGCCAAAGACAAAGCCTGTATTTAAGTTTTTTTTGGCAAGCCGGAGGTAAAGCAGAAGCACCGGATGAAAGCGATCGACTTTCGCTTCAAATACTCAATCCAGAAGGCTCTTGGCAAACCGTCTGGTTCCAACGAGGAGGAGAGGAAGTAAACAGAACCCGCTTTTTTCAGGAAATCATTCAGATTAGACCTGAATGGCAGCATAGCGCTTTTCAGTTTAGATTCTTTTCCAATGGAAGACAAAGCGGCCCTTTCGATTCCTGGTTGCTGGATTATATCTACCTGAATGTTAAGCGGTCACCCTCGAATTTGACTTACCCCGACCGCGCGTTAACGCAATCCAATCAGGTACGATTGGATGGATTTGGGGCTTACCCTTGGGAATTGATGGAAAAACACCAAGGCAAAAAGTGGACTGCCGTCAAAAATGAATTTCTGAACCTTGACTCCAGATTCAGGGCTATGGAATATTCCATCCTTGCCGCAGATACGACAGGAAGAATCCTTTCTAGCATCAACGCAAATACTCCATTCAACCCGGTACCAAACAGTCTGGAGAGAAGATCTTTTTTAAGCAGGACTTTTGATGAAATACCCCTTCTTAGTCAGCCCGGAGATCTCATTTTCAAAACCTATCTCACTACCGGAGATGGATTTCTATTTGAAATCAATCAAGGAGACACCATCCGATATCCAGGCCTGGACTACCGAGTGAATGATACCATTCAAACCCGGTTTCCGGTACGGGATTATTTTGCTTATGACCATGGGGATGCCGATTATGCTGCAGGAATCAACCAACGGTCCGGGCAATTGGCAGTGCAATATGAAAGTCCTGAACCTGTTTTTATAAAAGGTATTTCGATCTATTTTACCGATCCTACCCAAGCCAATCAAGCAATTGATTTAGTGATCTGGGAGGACCTGAGCCTTAAGCCGATATACTCCAAAGAATTTGTCATACCGGTGAGAGAGCCCGGACAAAAATTGGTTTACTTCCCCATTGAGGAAAGGATAGAAGTATCCAGTGAATTTTTTGTGGGATTCACTCAGTTTACCAACAGTTTCATCCAGGTGGGACTTGATAAATTGAATGACCAAGGGGATAAGATTTTCTATAACGTCGGAGGAGGTTGGGCTCAGAATACAGAAGTTCTGGGTTCTTTGATGATTCGTCCCCATGTCAGCAAATTTTCGGAGGACGGGGGTAATAATCTTCCTGATGCAGGATTCCGAATATTCCCCAATCCGGTAGTCGATGAACTGATGATCGAAGGCGAATTCATCGATCTGAAAATCGTAGATTCCTTTGGAAGAGAGATTTTATTACCAAGAGAACAATTGGTTCAAGGGGAAATGATTAATTTTAGAGGACAAAGACCCGGGATATATGTCCTAAACCTTATCACCACCACCGGGCCCAAATCATTTCGAATCCTAGTGAAAAAATAACATGGAAGATATCACCGTCAGTGAACTTAAAGAAAGACTCGAGAAGGGAGAAAAATTCCACTTCCTCGATGTCCGCGAAGAATGGGAATATGAAGAGGATAACCTAGGGGCAGACAATATTCCTTTGGGAGAACTTCCCCACCGTCTTGCTGAATTGGAGCAGTTCAAAGATGAAGAAATCATCATCCACTGCAGATCAGGAGCGAGAAGCGGCAATGCTAAAAAGTTTATGGAGACCAAGGGATTCTCCAAAGTGAGAAATGTCCTCGGCGGAATTTTAGCCTACCGGGCTCTCTAAAAAAAAGTAGAACCGGGCTTCTGTGATCAGAGCCCGGTTTTTTATTTGAAAATGAACGGTTGTGGAGAAAAACAAAGGATAAAAATCACAATGGCGATCCATCCCAAAATTTTCCGTTTACCATCCAGTTCATTCCCCTCACTTACTTCAGGATGTCTTAGTCCCATTACTCTTCCGAGCAAAAATCCGAAAAACAACCACCCTTGATAACCTTCCCATTCAGGTTTGAGGAAGGCCAATGCATACTGGGCGGCTGCCAAGGTAAGGGCCAAGGTGATTTTGTTTTGACTGGACAGGCCAGACTTGGTGTAGCAGATAAACAGAAAACCCACGTAAAGAGGAATCCGGATGATTAATTCTTCTACCGGTTGATTTGGACTGATCACTCCTAATCCTGCATAAGCCAAAAACGCGGTAAATGCCACTAGAGAAATCCATTGATTACCCTTGGGAAACAACCCAAAAATCACATGACCACCGTCCAGCTGCCCTATAGGCAACAGGTTGAGTGCGGTAAAAAACAAGGCTAAATACCCGGCAAAAAGAAAGGGATAATGAATCACTTCCGACATCACCGGTAATCTTTCCGGATCAGCCAGGAGTTCTCCCAAACCCCAAAACAGAAGATTTCCTCCCAGCTCAAAATCCAACACATCCTCGCCATATCCTTGAAAATTGGGGTCAGCGTATTCGGGATGGACTTGATAGATGTAATCTGCCTCGGGCAAATGGGTAAATCCATAAATCAATACCCCCAAAGCCACGACAAAACCTGCCAAGGGTCCTGCAATGCCAATGTCAAAAAATTTAACCCGACTGTTGACAAAGCCCCTCATCTGGATAATCGCTCCAAATGTACCAATGGACGGGGCCCCAATAAAACCCAACCAAGCAGGGATGAAGAAAGGCAGCGTGCACCTGACTTTATGATAAAGGGAAGTAAAAAAATGACCAAGCTCATGAATCAGAAGAATCCCAATAAATGGGATGGAAAAAGCCATGGACTTGAAAAAATACTCCCAAGTCAATGCAGAGTCACCGGAAACCATGATCGACTTTCCATAGACCCACTCTCCTCCTGCCAAAGTGGTCGTAACCAGCGTGAGTACAAAAAGGATACTATGTCTTAAATACTCCTTGAAACTAAACATCTCCAAAAAAATCAAATAACACCCTAGGCCCTGTAACATGAATTGCCTGAATTCCTACAGCGGCAGCCCCCTCCACATTCGCCTTTAAATCATCAAAAAATAGAACTCGATTGGCAGTCGTTCCCAAATCCCCCAGCATCTGTTCATAGATCTCGGCAGAAGGTTTGGCAAGCCCCATCTCGTGACTATAAAATATCCTGTCAAACAAAGAATCAAAATTTTCTAATTGATGATCCTCTTTGAGCATTTTATAAACTCCCTCAATATGGATCTCATTGGTATTGCTCAGGACACCGACCTGATAGTTTTCTTTCAGTTTTCGGACTAAATCCAATCTTTCTGAAGGAATTTTTCCCAGAAGACTGTTCCAGAGATCATCAACTTCATCATCAGTCCAAAGCTGCTCAAAATAGTTTCGGACCTCATCTCGGAACCTAGGCGAATCAATCAATCCTTTCTCATAAGCTTTATGAAAATCAGTCAGATAAAACTGACCTACCCGGTCATGGAGGGCTTCGGGAACCATGGATTTGATCAGGCGAAAAGTCCTGTCGTAGTCAATATCAATAATCACATTGCCCAGATCAAAGATTAAAAAGTCAACATCAGGAGTATTTTTCATTCGAAATACGAGTTGTGTAATTGGACTCAAATATGTAACATTGCACACCCAAAACCAAGGTTTGAGGCTTTCAGAAGCTGAAAATTGAGGCTAAAAAAGGGCCCATAGCTCAGCAGGTTAGAGCATTTGACTCATAATCAAAGGGTCGCTGGTTCGAGCCCAGCTGGGCCCACCATTTCACTCTATACAGCCAGTGAAGAGGCATTATATAGTATTTTTGAAGATTTCGAGTCAAGGTCCCTTCTTGATCCAGTTTACCGGCTTATTTCCCTCGATTAACTCAGTTACCTCGATTGATTTCAGTGCAGCTGTAGGACTACCCGGTAAGCCTGCAACTTTCCTGTATAAAATCCTTCTGCACTTCCCCAGAGGTACAGTTGAAAGGTTCGATGAAGCGCCCTTCCCCATCGCTGCTCGATTTTTTCCCGATTTTCATCCAGGCGTTTTGCCCATTCCCTACAGGTGAGGTAATAATTATGACGGTCATCCCACACTCCCTTGAGCAAAAAAGAGGTTTTAGCCACTTCTGCAAGGTACTCATGCAAAACCATCAGATGCCCATTTCCCTCAAAAACATACTTGTTCATAAAAGTCCCGTGGGAATGACGTGTCCGGTCTGCACTGGCATCCAAGTAAAGAACTCCTCCTTTCTTCAGTAATCTTTGGTAGTGAATCAAAGAACCGGCATAATCCGGCAAGTGCTCCGTTACACCGCAATTGACAATGGCATCGTATTGAAATCCGGGCTGATGTTGAAAAAAATGCTCCAACAATACCTGACAGGGTAGATGTTGAGAATCGATGATTCCTTGAACAAATTTTCTGGAGGCTTCCGAAATAGTCAAAGAGGTGACTTTAATCCCTCTTTGCCCGGCAAATTCTACAAATGAACCCCAACCTGCCCCAATTTCCAGAATATGATCACCTGGCTTAGCCTTAATGGCCTCCAGTACAAACTCAAACTTCCTGGTTTCAGCATCTTCCAAAGATTCCTCATCTGAGGCAAATACCGCTTGTGAATAAGCTCTATGCCTGGAATCCAAGAAAAGCTTAAAAAACTCCGCATCCAGATCATAATGCTGTGCGATCCACTTCTTGTCACTTTTGACCTGACCAAAAAGAACCGGCTGGATTAATCTCCAGGCAAAATTGATCCACTTATTGTCTGTGAACAAGTCTCTAAGCGAAAGCACATCCAGGATCGCTCCCTCTATCTCCAAATCTCCATCGAGGTAGGCTTTGGCAATTTTCTCCTGATCCAAGGTGCTCAAGGCAGCGACTGCCTGATTATTGGTAAGGTGGATGGAGAATTGGGGAGTACCGATTCCAAAAATCCGCTCTAATCCTTGCTCATTTTTTAATGAAAATGGAAACTTTCTCGAGGAATCCGGGATCTGATTCCATTTGGACTCCAAAAGGTCTGCCAATCGGTCGAATTTGTTTTTCATAGCGTTGGAAAAAGTAAAAGGGTTTAAAAATAGAATTGAGAAAAAACCACTGATTCTCAACAGAATAAGTTATGGATTTTTTGACTGCCGACAAAAGGTCGGAATGGGCTAAAGTGATTTCCCTGTCCAAGGGGTTTATACCCAAAAAATCGTCTTCCAATTACTTGGAATTACAAACGATTAAAGCCTTTCATTTCCGGGAGATAGCCTATTTCTTGAAAATAATTATCACCTCACTTTTTCCTATCTTTCCATAGAAGGACTCCTTCTTTCACCCCTGAATTCAATCACTTTATGAAACAAAAGTTCCGCTTAGTTGCCTTGATTATTTTATCCATCGGATTGATGTATGGAATTTCTTACGTCTGGAAATCTTTCCCTTTGATCAGTTCCTATGGGGCAAAAATCATGTGCAGCTGCGTATTTGTGGCAGGTAGAACCGAAAATTCGGTAAACGATCAAGAATTGAGATCCTTCCCCATTAGTATGGGGGATTTTGAAGTGGATCGGGAAGGGCAAAAAGTAACCGGGAGTGTGTTTCATTTGGCAAAACGGGTTGCCATTTATCGAGAAGGACAAGGATGCACTTTACTATCCGGAGAAAGTGAATCAGATGTTAGAAATCAAACCTATTATCCAGCCTCAAAACCAACTTGGTCACAGGATACAGTCAGATGGCCAAATGGCAACGTACTCAATGATTCCATTCTCCAGCTCGCTCCCTACAGGAAAATTCAGGAGATGATCCACTATGAATTAGAAAGCGAGGAACAAAAGGCCAAACTTACTCACATGATTTTGGTGGTGCACAAGGGGGAATTGGTAGCCGAAGGATATGGAAATGATCACGACATCACTACTAAACACACGTTTTGGTCAATGGGAAAGAGTGTCATCAGTTCATTAGTAGGGCTGCAAGTCGATAAAGGAATCATGACTTTGGATCAGCAAAACCTCCTCCCCGACTGGACAGACGAAAGACGCAAAATCACCCTGACAAATATGCTGCAAGCCACCAATGGCCTGGATTGGGTGGAAGATTATAGCGGTGTATCTGATGCTACCAACATGCTCTTTTTAAAGCCGGATGCAGCGGCCATAGCGGCTTCCAAACCTTTGAAATATGAACCTGGCTCCTACTTTTATTACTCCTCCGGGACCACCAATATTCTTTCCAAGATTTTGAGAAACCAACTCGGTGAGGAAAAATACCAACGCCTTCCTTACGAGGACTTTTTCTACAAAATCGGTATGCACAACACCATCATGGAGAAAGACGCCTCAGGTACTTTCGTCGGATCATCCTTTGCCTTTGCCCCGGGAAGAGATTTTGCCAGGTTTGGCTTGTTGATGTTGAACAGGGGAAATTGGGAAGGAACACAGGTCCTATCCGAGGATTGGGTTGAGTTTGCTACCCGGCCAACTCCCGCAGCACCCCTTGGTCAATATGGCGCCCAATGGTGGCTGAATGCAGGAAAAAAAGAAAAACCATCCGATAAGCTGTTACCCGATTTACCCAACGATGCATTTTACGCAGGGGGATTTGAAGGGCAGTGGATTTTGGTGATACCTTCCGAGGATCTGGTAATCGTGAGACTTGGATACACACCCAAAAAGGATTTCAGCATCAATGATTTTGCAAAAGGAGTAATTCAAGTGCTCAAGGATGAAGTTTAAGCTTTGAAAACAGCCTCAACATTGGTAAAATCTTGGCTTTCGCTACCTCACTTCTAATCGGGATTTTTGGAAAAGCACTATTCAATCCCAGCTCTTTAGGAATGGGATAAAGCCAAATTTCTATTCAATTGAATCCAAACCTACCTAGCATGGGTGTGATGTTTAAAAAAATATATGACGATTTGAAAGGTAGGACCCCTATAAAGGGGTCGAATGGATTTTTATCATCATTTAATCCCTTTGGGATTAAGAAAGGAATACCCTAGCCAATCCAGCTTAAAAAATCGGATTCTATTGACTTCATTTTTCAATTATCATCTTCAACAAAGTTGATCAATTCGGAATACTCGTGATTCAATTGATGTAAAATTTGATCCAATTCATCTATGCTCCGGTATAGAATTGGAGTCATTTCCATGGTAGTTTCAGGGCTATTTTCATCTTGGATAAGATGTATTACACCTTTGACTTTAGCTACGGGGGCGCGTAGCTTATGAGAGATATCAAATAGGAATTTTTTTAGTGAATTGATATGAGCAATTTTTTGACTTATGTCCTGTAAGGTGCCGTAATAATTGATTTCACCGTCTTCAAACTCAGGTCGAGCTTTAATCCATAGCCAAATTTTACTCTTACCATCCAGACTGACTGGGATGTCCATTTCAAAAGAGCTGTTGCATTTTGCAGAATGGATAAATTGACGCAAAAATGAAAATCTTAAATTTGGACTAATCCAATCTAAAAAGACCGTAGGATGAGTAAGAATTGCTTCTCGATCGGCCTCCGGAATTAATCTGGAAATTCCAGAACTTAAAAAATCCAACTTTATATTCTTAGCCGATGGGTCAGTTTTTAACTTAAACAAAGCACCAGGCGACAGTTCAGTTAGCTTTTGAAGTTTATGGCCAAAAAGCTCGATTTTTTGATTTTGATCTTTAAGGATTTTTCTCGTTTCCAGAGAAATAGCTACTCGTTTAGCTAATAACTTTAACGCCTCTAATTGGGCGTCCTTTACCTCATGCTTCTTGTGGTCCCATGCACAAACTGTTCCCAGCACATTGCCCTGAAAAGAAACAATAGGAGCACTCACATAAAATCGAATACCATCAGCTGCAGTCACAAAAGGATTTTCATGTACTCTTTTGTCGGATAAAGGGTCAAGAATTACAAGTGTTTCATCGGGTGTGCCCAGAGTAAAACGACAAAATGTATCCTCCAAAGGTACCTCTGACCATTTGACTCCAATCTTGGCTTTATACCACTGTCTATGGTCATCCATGAATGAAACCACAGAAATGGGAGTGTTAAAAATTGCTTTTGCCATTTCTGCAATCTCATCCATTTCAATTTCCGGATCGGTATCTAAAATATCGAAAGAGCGAAGTTCTGCTAGCCGATTCATTCTATTTATAAAAGATCTGTAATTCAAATTAAAAAATTCAGAAGTAAAATGAAACCTTAAGATGTTATAAACTTCAATCAAAGGCTATTTTTTGCATATAGGTAGTGTTCAAAAAACTGATTGAATGTAATTCCTAACTAATTCTCAGGACCTCTGAACTTGGTTTTAATGCCACCTTTTGAACAGAGCTAATACTCTTTTTTAGCTAAAAAAAACACCAAATGGAGGACAAGACTGGTTAAGATCGCTTTCCAGAAAAAATCGGGAAAGGCAGTCGCAGCTTGCCTTAAAAAATGTCAAAATACCCATTTGCTTCTTGCGATAAAGGCCTCCTAAAGGGCCTGCCTACCGGAAGGCAGGGTCGAATAGATCTTTATCATTATTTATAAATCCCTTCGGGATTAGGATGGAAATGTAATGGAAAGCTTTTCAGAGGACCAGAAAATTGAAAGATTGACCCGGAACGGGTCTGATATTGGTAGGAAACAATGTTAGGTATACAGGTACGACCCCCGAAGGGAGATCCAAAACAGACTCAGAACGCGTTCAATGCTTATAGAAATTGGTCACAAAAAAATATACGACCCCTATGGAGGTCGAGCGGAGGACGCTGAGAATTTAGTGCTACCAATATATCATCCCTAAGGGATGAAGGATCGAACGGTCAAGGGTAAAAGGAATTAAAAATTCCAGAAAATACAAAACCAGGATAAGGCGAAATAAAAATGACCCTAAACGGGTCATTTTAGCCTTGGTCCGGGATGCAGGGGAAGTTGGTGGGCAAATAGAGAAAAAATCTAATAAAGGATAGTTATTAGATTTTTTCAAAAAGATCGACCGTCCCTACGGGACTCTAGAAATAGCTGTCAGCAATTTTTTCCAGCCGTTAAAACGGCTGGCAAGACAATCAGTCGTCCCTATGGGACTTTAAAGTGAAGAAATACGGTAAAACCGATTATTAATTAATGCCGTAGGCATGACCGATTCTTTTGCCAGCCAATTCATTGGCTGGATTAGATGGTTAAATTTGGATTGGAAAATGCCGTAGGCATGGACGACATGGAAATAAAAAAGTTCGACCCTTACAGGGTCGGGAAAACCATTACAAATTGATCGTTATTTCCACGGGTTGGGGGTTCGACTTCGCTCACCCACCAACCCACTGCTATTCAGAGGTTTGACCCTCCCGATATCCTTTCAGTCATCGGGACAGGCTCTATCAGGGGTCGGAAAACTAATTTTAGATGATTTGGAATGATGACCACGTAGTGGTCAAACTTTTGAATAGCCCTAGGTGAAACCTAGGAAAAAAAGAACATTGTTTTTTGGTTTTGGCAACCCTGTAAGGGTTGAACCCCTCTAGGCGTAGTATCTTCTAGGCATCTCTGAAGTTCAATTGGGTTCTGGGTGAAGTTTACCCGCCCTGCATGCTGGCCCAAGGTTAAAATCTTCCAAAGGGAAGATCTCTTAATACCTTGTCCTACCCTCATATTCTTTCCATCCCGATAATTACCGGGATGAAATTGGTTCACTTTGATTTTATCTTGAATCCTAAGCAAATTACAAATTTGTAGTTATATAAAGGTGTAGATGCTCCCGTACAGTTGTCGGGACTACACCTAGTCCCTACCATGATTCTACTCCTAGACGGGAGTCAGATTATTCGGGTCTATGCTATATTTGAGCAATAGTTTCAAAAACAATCCTCGATGAAAAAATATTTATTTCCTCTGTTTTTGATTTCGGCAACAGCCTTCGGTCAAATAAACCCCATACCAACCGTAAAGCCAAAAATTGAAAACGATCAAGCACTAAACTTTAAACCCATTAAAGGATTTTACTTAACTGCTAGTGTTGGAGATTCCTGGGAGTCTCCAATTACAAATAATCGTAAGGATGAGACTGTGAGCCCAACCTTGGGCCCCATTACCTATGAAAGAGTTTCAGAAAAGCGAGTGTCCGGGGCTGGCTCAATAGAGGCAGGTTTAGGATACAACTTTGAGAAAAATCTACGCGTAGAATTGACCTACCTTTACAAGGCTAAATCAGCTAACTCAGAAATCTCAAGTGGTACAGTATTTTATTCTGGAGGAGAAATAACTTTCAACGGAACAACTGAAATTACTGGAAAATTAAATAAACATTCTGTCCTAGCTAATTTGTATTATGATATACCTACCAAGTCACGCTGGGTTCCGTTCATTGGAGCAGGCCTTGGATTGGCAAGAATTAACTCCACTGACATGCTTTACGATTATGATATAGTATATAGCAATGGGAATCGTGTGGTTGGGAGCAGGACTGAGCCAGGCGGCATCGGCAATGCCTTAGCTTATCAGACAAAACTTGGGATAAATTATATGATAAGTAAAAAGACATCTGTATTGCTCACGGGAAATTATTTTCACATAAATCGTATCAACTTGGGTGGTGGAACAGTTTATGAAGGTTTTAATGTATTTGGAGCTAAAGTAGGTTTTATTTATCGGTTTTCGAAAAACACCCCCATCTAGGCGTAGTATCTTCTAGGCATCGCCTAAGTTCAATTGGGTGCTGGGTGAAGTTTACCCTCCCTGCATACTGGCCCAAGGTTAAAATCTTCCTAAGGGAAGATTTCTTAACCCCTTGTCCTACCCTCCTATCCTTACCATCCCGATAATTATCGGAATGAAATTGGTTCACTTTGATTTAATCTTGAATCATAAGCAAATCGCAAATTTGTAGTTATATAAAGGTGTATAGGCTCCTGTACAGTTGTCGGGACTACACCTAGTCCCAACTATGATTCTACTCCTAGACAGGGGGGACTACACCTAGTCCCAGCCATGATTCTACTCCTAGAGGAGAAAATAATTGAGGCCCAACAAAATACGATCAAATCCCAACAGGAGACCATCAAGGCTTTGAAAATGCTACTCGATCGGAAATAGGCATTTGGTAAATAAAAATCATCAGTAGGCACAATTCAAAAAGTAATCGCTACTGGAAGAAAATATGCCCCGTCCCGATGGGACTCACAAAATAGGTTTTATCCTTTTTTTCCAGCCGTTAAAACGGCTGGCAAGACAATCAGTCGTCCCTATGGGACTTTAAAGTGAAGAAATACGGTAAAACCGATTATTAATTAATTCCGGAGGCATGACCGATCCTTTTGCCAGCCAATTCATTGGCTGGAATAGATGGCTAGATTTGGATTGGAAAATGCCGTAGGCATGGCCGATAATAAAGGTTGGACCATGCCTACCGGACAAGCTAACCTGAAGCGACAGTCCCGATTAGCGCTGCGATTTCGAGAGGATTGAACTTTTTGGAAACGGAATTAAAAATTCCAGAAAATACAAAAGCAGAATAAAGCGAAATAAAAATGACCCTAAACGGGTCATTTTAGCCATAGGCCGGGATGCAGGGGAAGTTGGTGGGCAAATAGAGAAAAATTCTAATAAAGGATAGTTATTAGATTTTTTCAAAAAGATCGACCGTCCATACGGGACTCTAGAAATAGCTGTAAGCAATTTTTTCCAGCCGTTAAAACGGCTGGCAAGACAATCAGTCGTCCCTATGGGACTTTAAAGTGAAGAAATACGGTAAAACCGATTATTAATTAATGCCGTAGGCATGACCGATCCTTTTGCCAGCCAATTCATTGGCTGGATTAGATGGCTAGATTTGGATTGGAAAATGCCGTAGGCATGGCCGATAGGAAAAAAAGTTCAACCCGCTTCGGGGAATTGTTATTTCGATCAAATTTCTAGGGACAAATAAAAATCAGGTAAAATAATAGACCCCTGTTTTGGAAATACCAAAAACTCTCCTTTGCTGTTTCACCAACCAACTTAATTTTTGTCTACTGAATATAAGTCGCTTACTACTATTTAATCTACTTCACAAAACCTCTAACCCAAGCTTCCGTCTCTAGAATTAAAAACTAAAGATGAGACGCATTTACCTTTTCCTTTTTATAGCCCTTTTAGTCTCGTCTTGCTCGCTCGGCATTTTTCCTGGATTCAATAACAGAAATATGAATCGTCTCGAACTTGGGATATCCAAGGAAGAATTGATCCGTAATTTGGGTAGAAACTTTACCATAGCCGAAAAACGCATGGAAGCCGGGGAACTGATTGAAGTTCTTTCCTATCGAAATTATCCTTATGAAAATGAATTGTACAAATTTGTCTTCATCAATGGACGCTTAGAGGAATGGTACCAAGAATTAGTCCCGATCTATCGAGTCGAAGAAAAACAATAAATTCCCGGCGCATCAAAAAATTCCAGCCGATTTCTAGTCATTTCAAATCCCGAGGTGCTTCCCCAAGAATCTTAAAATCCTGAATCAAATCAAATCCTAAAAATATTACCTGAAATTACCCATTATTTCATTTTTTCGATTTACCCTGCTATCGACACCCCAATCCATTTCCCTATCCCGAAGGTGATAGCCGCAGCCATTAGTCCAAACAAAACCTGACGAAAACCGGAATACCAAACCGATTTGCCTGTAAATAAGGTGATAGCCGAACCAATGCCAAAAAGCCCGATGGCACTAAGCAAGGCGCTGAACAATACCGCTTTCAATCCTCCCAAAAAGAAGAAGGGTATCACCGGTATAATGGCTCCTATCGCAAAGAGGATAAATGAAGTGATGGCTGCCTCCATGGCTGAGCCTTTGAGGTCTTCGCTGTTGATGCCGAGTTCTTCCTTGACCAGGATTTCATGGGCATGCCCCTTGTTTTCAATTACTTCCTTGGCCATTTGTGCGGCTTGGGCCTCCGGAATTCCTTTCGATAGGTAAATCAACGCCAGTTCCTTCTCCTCTCCTGCCGGACTGGCTTCCAATTCTTCCATTTCGAGGTTCATTTGGTTTTCGTAGAGCTCCTGGGAACTCCTGACGGAAATCCATTCGCCCAAGGCCATGGACAAGGCTCCTGCCAAAAGTCCCGCGAGTCCGGTCAAAAGCACTTCATCCTGACCACTTGTGGCCCCTGCTATCCCCATGACCAAGCTGAAGTTGGAAACTAAGCCATCATTGCCTCCAAGCACTGCAGCACGCAGGGCATTGCCTCCTACAGAACGGTGACGCTTTTCGAATCTGGCCAGATTAGAGCCTGAGACCTTTTTGGAGCTATTCAGGATGTTTTTGAGAATGGTGACATGGGCCGTGTCCGAGATGGAAGAAGAAGATTTTGTCCTATGACGGGCTCCTGCGATGGCAGTGGAGATGCTCTTTTCTGTATCCAACAACACGCCCAAGACATAATCGTATCCTAGGATTCTTCCGATCAAGGCCAAGGTTTTCGCTCTTCCCGACGGCTTGGGAAGATTCCCTGGGTCCAGATTGAATTTTTTGGCAAAAGCCAGGGCATGGCCCTGCTCGATTTCACTCATCTCACGAAAGACGGCTGCGACATTTTTGTCCTCTTCATGATCAGCCAAAATTCCATACAGGAAAGATGCGTCGATTTCAGTCTGGATAGTTTTCAGGTTCATGATTTTGAGATCTAAGTATCTGATGGCTTATCATAAAAAAAGGGAAGTTAAAAGCTTTCCCTTTTATTCAAAATCAACCCAATCCATCTTTACTTCTTGACCAAAGTCATCTTTCCGGACACATCGATCAACTCGGCAATCTTGGTAATGACAAGCGAGGGCACTTCGATCTTGTATTCCTCCGGCTTGACCTGGAATTTGAAATCCAATTTGAGGTCATTTCCGCTAGAAATGATCGTTCCCTTTACAGTCACCGGTTTGGTGACACCATGGATGGACAGGCTACCCTCAGCCGTTACGGGATAAGTTCCCGCTTTGCTGAGATCTACCTGCTCCTTGATCTTGCCTTTGAAACTGGCAGTCGGGTACTTTTCGCTTTCCATGTAGTTCTCATTAAAATGCTCCTGCATGAGTTTGTTGGGAAACACGAAATCAGTGATCTTCATCTGGACTGCGATTTCTTGGGAAGTGGTATTGATAATGGCCCCACTTTTCTTATTCACTGCCTCTATGGTCTCCAAGGGAGTGTCCGAAAAGAAAGAAACCTCCCCGGAAGAGGTACCATAAAGCGTCTGTGCTCCTGCTTCTCCCACATGAAGGAAGAAGAGTAAGGCGGATAGAGTTAGGATGCTTTTCATTAGTCTTTGTGTTTTCCGCCTTTGTCAAAGCTGAATGTCCGTGCAATATTGAATCCGTAGTAAATGTCTCCGTCCTCCCAAGAACCGACCGTTTGCCCGATGAAATGCTTTTCAATCATTCCTCGAGAGTTGGTAAAGTGAAGTTGAAAGACGTGCCCGCCTGTCTCGATATCTACCCCGATGGAAATTGCATCGTGGTAAGGATAGGCTTTGCCAGTACTTGCCTGATAACCATCGGGATCCGAGAAGGCGTGGTAATACTCTCCGGAAAGGGTAAAACGTTTGGTCAGCTTGTACCTACCGCCAAACCCGAGAGCCCATAGGTCATTGGGGATGGAAGGATCCTCGACCTTGTTGTAATGCAGGAAAGTAGGCATGACTTGTAGGGAAAGCTTCTCATTGAATTTCCTGGCAATCAAAGCCTGGCCCCAGTAGGAATAGCGCTCCAGATTGTCATTGAAGCGCATTTCGGCTCTGGACTCCATGACATATCCTGTCTCCATCGTATTGATCCCCCATCCTGCCAAGCCGGTGACTGTGACCGGAAACCTGTTGGATTGCCTCAGTACCTTGTACTTGGTGTAAAGGTCATAGGTCTTTTCCAGCGAACTCCTCCCCGCTCCGATGAGCCAATTGTCTGTTAGACCATACTCCAAACCCAGTCGGATTTTGGCTTCATCCAAGCCAAAGAAATTGGCAATGAAGCCACTATTGACTGCCCCAAAACGGTGGGAAATCCAGAAGTTGAGGTGATTTTTGGAGACTGTTTCAATTGTCTGTCCGTTGATCAATCGGGAAGCTTTAAAGGTAGCTATGGTGTAGGTGGGCTCTTTGGATTGCTCCTCTTCCAGCATTTTTAGCAAATCATCCTGGGCTTTTGCTTCGGGTAATCCAATCATTCCCATTACGAATGCCACAAGTAATGCCAGACACCTCAAATGAAGGTTAGAGTTCATGATTATAAGAAAAGGGTAAGGCTAGTTCCTTTGAGTTCAGTTCGGTAAGTTTTCAATCCTTTCGAACCATTGGCATTCAGTCCTTTTCCGGATGTATCAAACCTTGCTCCATGTTCAGGACAGTAGAATTCGTTGGTCCGGTAATACACTTTCTTTTTCCCTTCATGAGAGCATACTTGAGTCACTGCTGCAAAAGCCGTGTTGGATACTCTGGCGACCACAATACTGTTTACGATCACATAATTCCCCACAGTATTCAATTTGGAATAGGTCGAACTCGTCAGGTCAAGAACCAGCTCATTGGTGTTCGCTGGAGGGTTTGTTCCTCCTGAGGAAGGAGGAGGCAAAGTAGGATCCATACTCTCGTTGACACAGCTGCTTAATCCAGAGGCTGCGCAATACACGGCAAATAGGGATGCACCTCTCAAACCCAAGGATTTGAGAAACTCCATCCGGTTCATTTTTTCTTCCATGATTTTAGTAATTAGGGTGATAAGTAAATTTGGATCCGGATCCCTTCAATTTTCCTTAGTCCCGCCTTAAGATTGGCTTAAAAGAAAACTGAAGAGATTCGGATTATTATTTGGTACCATCAAATGGTATTTTTGTAATCAGCAAATCAAAATTCATTTACATTTTTTTTAGAAAGCAGAAGGCAATTTCTGAATAATAGCATCCACATCCTTAGGGAGACTATCCCTGCTTTTCAGACAAGCATGAAGCTATTTTTTGAGGTTAGAGGTTAGCTCTGGGCTAAAGCCCCGAGGCATTTGGGATTCTTTTTTTGAATGGGCTAAAGCCACATTCCTATTCAAGCGTGGATTTTGCCAAATTCCAAATTGCCTCCAGCTTTAGCTGGAGGATTTAAAACCTATTTGAGCGGCTGGCCTTTCACCCAACCCATTGGAGCGATTTTTACTAAAGGGAATTTCAAAAGCGAGCCAATCTTTCCTCCCATTTTCATCCTTTTTCTCCCCTTTAAATACCCCCGAAGGAATCCTCCGGGGTTATCATTAACACTAAGAAAACCTCAATCAAAAGGAAAATTGGTATTGCATGACAAGCATTCCCTTTCTTGGATCTGCTTCATTCTTGATCAGCCGCTCTCCTTGTCCTTTGGCTAAGATGGGGCGACTTTGATAATCCAAGGAAAGCTTTGACCGATGTCCCGCTTGAAGCCAATTGATACCGATATCGTAGGTAGTGATGGGTGTTTCTACTCGTTGATAATCCGAGACCGTGAATTGCCCATAAGGCTGAAGGGTGCCCAATTTGCCTAAGAGGTCTTTTTTCATCAGGTATCCCACTTGGGTATAATACACTTGCCCGGTCCCTATCAGCGGGATATTGTTGCCCGGTCCATTAAAGGTGCCTTGCCCATTGACTCCATTGGCTGGGTTCATGGCTCCGGCATTTCTTAGGTAATTGGGACCAAAGTCATATTCAATCAGGGCTACATAGGCGGTCAGGGCAGTTCCCATTTCCTGATTAATGGGCGCATCATAGAATACATCCAAGCCAAGCTGTCGGGAAGCCTTTTGTCGCACCTGACTTCCTGTGGTTTCCCGGTATTCAACCGCATGATCCTGAGTAGAAAATCCAGCCCCGATATTCAGGACATTCTTTTTTCCCAAATAGGTACCAGTCATGTAGGGAATCTGATTGGCTTCTTTGTCCCGAAACTGCCAGAAGAAATAGCCTTGGTAGTTCATCGCCGGGGCTGATGTGCTGTAATAAGCAATGTTGGTCACATTCTCCGGCAATGTAGGTACCGGATTCAGAGCAGTCTGGATCGGAAAAGGATTGGAGACCGAAACCCGATAATCCAAGCCTCCCAGTTGGCCTTTGGCAAAGATTCCGAGTTTGCGGACAAACTGGTCCGTCACATCATTGGTAGACTCCTCGATGTAAGGCAAATCCAAGCCAAGAATCGAACCTACCGAGGAGGAAGAATACCTTACGGTACCATTCCAACCATGCAATCCTGCGCCTAAGCTGAGTTTGGACTTGACCACTGCATATTCAGCAGTTACATCATGAAGAAACATACTAGGTTTTCTTCCCGAAAGCGAACCGAAACTATTGATCCCAAACTGGGTATAGACAAATACCTGATCGGTAAGTTGTCCCATGATTTGGTAGCGAACCCTACGAAGTCCGACATCAAATACTTGGTCTTTTGGAGTGCCATAGATGGTCGATCCCGGATTCAAATCCGTGTACCTGACCCAGATTTGACCGAGTCCTGTTCCTTTGACCCAATGCGTCTGTGAATCATTGAGAAACAGCTTGACTTCCTTAGCTCCTTGGCCATAGACCGACAGGATGATGGCAAAAAAGAGAAGGAAGGCCATGAGCAATATTAATACTACTTTTTTCATGGTTAGGGAAATAAAACTCCAGGGTACCACACTTATGGCACCCTAGGTTTAGTCTAACAGGTAGTTGTAAATTGGATTAGCTCTGTACCAGCTTTCTGGCAGCCAAATGGTGATCCGATACCGGCTTGTGATTATCCAGCCCGACGATCTTCACATAACCTCCGTGCTCTTCGTACTCATGCTGGAATCGGTGGAGATTTTCCATGACCGAGTGATCTACCAGTTTGGTGTTTTTAAGATCAATAGTGAGGTTAAATCCTGCAGGGATTTCTTCCAGTTTCTTTTTGATCGTCAGAAAATTGGAAAACACCGCCGCTTGTTCGATTTCGATTAGGTAGTCATTTCCATTGGATGATACCAAAACCGGCGCTTTAAACAGCGTTTTCAACGAAGCTCCATTGATCAGGTGCAAAATCACTTTGAGTAAAATACCGGCAGCGATACCGATCAGCAAGTCCTCCACCAGAGTAAAGACTATAGTGACCAGGAAAATAGCCAACTGATCTTTACCGATTTTGAAGGTATTGACAAACTCCTTGGGATGCGCCAGCTTGATCCCTACCGTGATCAGCATCGCAGCAAGGGCAGCATTTGGAATCATTTCGATCACTGGAGTAGCGACCAACACGAAAACCAAGATGAAGAACCCGTGGAAAAAGTTAGCCCAACGGGTTTTGGCACCTTGGTTGACATTGGCCGAGCTACGGGCCACTTCGGAGATCATCGGCAAGCCACCCAAGAAAGCACTCAGTGTATTTCCGATACCCACTGCGATCAGATCTTTATTGTTGTCGGATTTCCTGCGAAAAGGATCCGCGAGGTCAATGGCTTTGACTGTAAGCAGAGATTCCAAGGACCCCACCAAGGCAAACATGATCACATATTTGATGAATACAGCCGGTAGAGAAATTCCGGAGAAATCCGCATTGAAATTCAGATTATCGGTCAGACTGCCAATATGAAGCAAGGCATATGGAGGCTCCGTATGTGCAAAGTCCATGGCCAATTCGGAAGGAATAGCCACGATCAGGACCATCAAGGGAGCCGGGATTTTACCGAGTTTGAAATCCTTCAGGTAAGGCCACCCCATCATAATCGCCAAGCTGTAGACCCCGATAAGGGTCGCGCGGGGATCAAAATTGGCAAAAAACGTGGGGATAGACGTAATCATGGAAACGATGCTCATTCCCCGGTACATTTCCGGATTGACATCCAAAAGCACAGGGATCTGCTTGACAATGATGATGATCCCGATTGCCGCAAGCATGCCGTGAATGGCAGAAAGGGGAAAGATATCCGCCAGTTTGCCCAGTTTGAGAAAACCAAAACCGATCTGAACTATCCCTGCCACCACCATGGCACCAAGGGCTAGCTTCCAGCCGATTTCTCCACCGCCAAAGTCTGCAACCGAACCTGCTACTACCACAATCAGACCTGCCGCAGGTCCTTTGATCGTCAACTTGGAACCGGAAAACAAACTCACGACCATACCGCCTATGATGGCAGTGATCAAGCCCATGATAGGTGGAAAATCAGATGCCTTGGCTATACCCAAACTCAGAGGCATGGCAAGCAAAAACACCACAAAGCCTGCCGTAGCATCAGCAGAGAAGTTTTCTTTTAGGCCGGCCCAACCGTCTTTGGGCAACTGGATTTTTGAAATTGTTTTCATTGGATGAATATTTTTAGGGCACAGGGTGCCCATCAGATCTAATTAGGGTTGAAAGGAGGAACTTTTTACAGAAAGCAAAGAGGAAGAAGTTTCAGGAAGTCCTGACTGATTTTTACCGTCTAATTTGGGTTTGGCGCCCAAAAAGAGCCTGGCAAAAATCCGGACAGCTGCTATTCCCTCCATGACGAAAGCCAAGGCAGCAAACAAAGCCAACAAAACCTGATCTTCGTGAATGTGGCTGAAGAGCAAATCCACCCCAATGAAGGTCGGCGAGATCGGAAACCCCATTAATCCCAACACACTCAGAAGGAACAGGACGGCCAATACTGGATAGCTTTTGACATATCCCTGGTACTCAAAAAGACCGGACTGACCGAGGTGACTTTTCATCCAGGAAATGATCAACAGTCCAGAAAGGCCAAACACCACCACTCCGCTGAGGTAAGTGCCGATCTCGAGACCGGAGAAATTCTCATTTTCGGCTATGGCCAAGACCATCCAGAAGTGATTCATCAGCAGCATCGTCCACGCCAAGCGGGCAGATCTTCGCTCCGTAAACGACTTCAGCACCATCAGAAGGGCTATGAAGGCAAAGACAGTTGGCAAAATTTCCTGAACTCTTGTTGGAAGTTGGTACCCCGTCACCAATAAATAGAATCCCAACAAATAGCTGGGTATGAAATAGAATAACACGGTTCGGTAACTGAGAAAATCCAGCTTATGCCCAAGTTTCTTCAGCGGATTGAAAACCACTTTATTGATCACCCGGTCCAGATTCCATTCTTTCAGACTCCACACATAAAAGGAAATCCTTAGGCGATTCATCCAGCTGCTTTCTGTCTTTCTTGCCTTTGGCTCAAAGCCATAAAACTGCTCCCGAATCAGGTAAGCGACTACAGAAGGCGAAACCAACAGCTGATACGTTCGAAGGAAGGCATTCCCCATAAAATGAATCAGAGCCAGCACTTCCAATCCTGCTGCTACCTCGATAAACATGATCCCGATCTGGGTAAGAGAAGCGTAACCGATTTGGGTTTTCACCGAGGTCTGTACCCTAGCGATCATCGTGGACACGATGGCCGTCATCAATCCCATCATGCCGATTAGGATCCGGACGGTGAGTTGGTTTTCCCAGAAAGGAAAAGTCCTTAAGAGCAAGAATACACCCAAGTGCACGGAAAGCGAGCCATAGAAAATCGCCGAAGAGGGAGTCGGACCTTCCATCGCTCTGGGAAGCCAAGAGGAGAACGGAAACTGCGCCGACTTGGCAGCTGCAGCGAGCAAAAGCATCAGGGCGATAAACATTCCGATTCCTGTATGCCCTGCCAAATGCTCAGAGACCAACTCTGCGTTGCTCAGCTTGAGAAAGGTGATGTTTTCATGCCAGAGGTGATGACTGGCCCACATCGCCAAGATCAAGCCCACATCCCCGATTCGATAGATCGAAAAGACTTTGATCGAATTCCGGGTAGGGAGCAGATTTTGCCGGTAAAAGGCCACCAACAGGAAAGATGACAATCCCAATATTTCCCATCCTACAAAGAGCGTTTCAAAATTTCCCGCCAAAACGGTGATATTGAAGCCCAAGTAGAAAAAGAGAACTGTATTGAAAAAGCGCTTGTAACCACTTTCCCTGTGCAAATAATAGCGGCTGTAAAAGGTAATCAGGAAGGTCAAAACCGCTCCGACTACCACATATACAGCCCCTACCCGATCAAAGAAAAAGTCCACCAAAAACTCGAAATGATCGGTTTTGAACAGGACAAATTCCTTGAGATTGAGCGCTTGAAAACCTATCCCAGCCCAAAAGACCAAGAAGACCAGCACACTGCCCAAGTTGATGCCCGCAGTGTAAAAAGCCACTCGGGAAAGCAGCTTTTCTTCTCGCTCCGGAATAATCAAGCTGATCAAAAAGCCCATGAGAGGTATCCCTATCATGAACTGAATCCAAATTGCCAATTCCATCAGAGTGAGTCGATTACGAAAACGGGAAGATTTTCTTTCGTACTCAAGAGTTTATCCTGAAGATGATCCAAGTGCTCGGTCTTGGCTTTGGGGGAATAAGGAACAAAGCCCTCATCCTTGAATCGCAAAAATTCCCGACTGACCGGATCGATCACCACGAAATGCACCCAATGATTCTTCACCCACTCGTAAGTGGCCGGATTGGATTGCAAGACCTCCAGCACCAACTCAGGATGCTGCTCCACAATCATCATCAGACGAATGGGATCATGTATTTCGACCATTTGGTAAGGAAGACCGGTTCTTAGGTCCCCGTCTGCACCATTGGCCACGCCGATGAGCCCCATCACATTGTGGGGAAGTTTGGTACCTGCTCCTAGTTTGTCAGGATCCATTCGGGAGAAGTAATATTCCAGATTGATCCCTCCACAGACAGGTGCAGCGGCTCCCAGGATTTTGGCAAGTGCTTTTCCTTGGGGATCCTTGCGGTAATCGTAGGAATTCAGGAAAGCACGACGATCGAAAAACAGGCCTTTGATGGTGGATTTGCGGGAAACAATGCAAAGCGCATTGGTCGCATGGTTGTACTCCGGTCTGGGCTCAAATAGCGAAAAAGCACGTTTTTTCACCGCTTCGTGCAAACCTGAAAGCGGTCTGTTTTTCTTGAGGGTGTCAAATCTCCTAGACCTTTCCAATGAGTTGATATCCAGAGTTTTGCTGAATTTATATTGGTTCTCTTGGTGAAGTCGAAGGTTTTCAGGGCTTAACACCTCTACATCATAGAATTCGATCTCATCCTTGGTGGTATCATGCAATCCTCCCAAAAATTGGGTCGTTTCCGGAATGACGATTCCTCTAGACTCCAGCACTTTTCTGACCTCCGGGTGATTGCCCATATGTGCAGCCACTCGCGCATTGACTGAACCAGGTCGACCACAGCAAGCTCCGCAGTCATAGCCGGCATAGTGGGTATTATTGATACTGGAAGCCCCATGACCGATCAAATAAACCAAAGGAGAAAATTTTTCCAAGAGACCGATGCTTCGGAGCAAACCCTCCACACGATCAGCCATTTCTTCTATTTTAAAACCTACCTGCAGTCCAGCTTCCTCCAGTCCTTGGTACTCGATGGTCAGAGTTCCTTTTGGATCCATGTGCTTGAAACTGGACACTTCCAAAGCAGAAGAACTGGGACGAAGGACATTGCCCACCAGCTTCAGGGCCGACCAGAAACCCAAGGTTTGTGCGCTTAGCCAGCCTCTTAAGAGCGAGTGACTGTTCTGATGAAAATGTGCATCCTTGGCCAGCTTTTTATGATCTGCTTTTTCTTTGATCAGGTATTTGGGCGTGACCGGTGCGGGACAGGATTTGGTATGAAACTTTCCAAACTCAGGCTGGAAGTAAAATTCCACATTGAAGAAGCCGGGAGTACCATAGGTAGCACAATTGGGATCGATAAACTCCAAATGCCGACGAGTACTACACTCCCGGTCATCGATGCAAAACAAGGCCTGAAAACTTGGCACTTCAGGAGTAGCTACCGGAGGATTGACCGCTGAGATTCCTGCCAAAACCTCATCATAATAGCTCCATTCAAAGGCTTCCTGCCAGCACTGAAGTACCAGATCTAGTTCATCAAATAGGGCAGTTTCAAAGAGTTCTTTGGTATGGTAAGGAACTCGGACTCCCAGAGGGCTCCAGGATTCTCCAAATTTCTGATCCAAAGCATCGATCTCTAGGAGACATTCAAACATGATGACATCTTTCAGACAGATGACCTTGGAATCTAGAAGAGAACCCGGCTGTGATTCCAAGACAGACACCATTCCAGACCAGCCTGGATGGGCAAATTGCTGATCAAACAGGTACCAACCATAAGCCTCCGGCCTTCCGACAAGGATATCCAGAAGCTCTTCCAGGGTTAGGTCTTTTTTAGCCAAAAGTCCCCTGGCCCTTTCTGTCCTCAGCAAAGAAGAAAAACTCTCTTGCTGAATGAACCGAACGGCCTCCAGAAAGCCCTTGGAGTCAGCAGGAAATGACCAAATGGAAATCCCCTGATCCAAATAGGCAGAAAGCAAACGGAACAGAAAAGGATGGGTGATTTTGTCGAGATTGAAGTGGTAATCATTTCTCCAATGGGCTCGAAACTGACCGATTTTAGGAGAAAGGGTATTTTCTGTGGCCTGATCGAGCATCTTCACCAGCCAATGATTGGCTTGAGATCCGAAATGCTCCTCCAGGACATGCTGAAGAATTTCGCCCTTGATTTTACCATCTCTGTAAAGTTGACGGTATTCTTCAAGTGCCAAATATCCCTTGTATCCAAATTGGGAATTGGCCTGCTTCAGTGCCTGGAAAAAGGGCAAGTGCTGAAAAGCATGCAGGGTATTGTGATGGACAAAGTCCTTGAGCGGGGCTTGAGCAGGAAGAAAATGCTTAAGTTCATGCACGATCTCCTCCACTCCAAAAGCCTGACGCTCTGAGTGATGTTTCATTTGATGAATTCTGAGTGAGTGATTTTGAATTGGCCAAAAAGCCAAAAACATCAGCGAAATGCCGATCAATCATTGCCTTATAGGCAAAAAATCAACTCAGATGGATTTTCCAAGAATGGTAAAAATCATACAATGGAGGTAGACTTCCTCGAATAGCCTTGTTTCCATAAGCAGGGTGCCCCGCCAAGCCGGACCCTAATTCTAAGAATCCGGGAGAACATGAACATGAAACCCCAAAAGAAACTTCACCTTCTACTTCTACCCGCTCCTCTTTTTCAAGTTTACGCGTTAGGGTAACATTTCCAGAAAACCAGTCCGAATCTGCATAAAGCACTTCTTCATGACTAGTCTTATTGGCACAATGAAGAGTATCTTCCGAACCTACAAAATCCGATACAACACCAGCCTGACCTTGGATGACCAAGGAGAGCTTTAAGAAGAGGGTGATCAGATTAAGAATGGAAACCATTTGCCGAGAAAAACTTCGAAATATAAAAGTATTTTTTTGATTCCATAAGTGACTTTTATCTCTTTTAACAAAAATTCAATAAAACAGCCACTTCTTCATCAATGCTGTAATTCCAGCTTCAATCAAAAAACAAAATCACTGATTTAAAATGAGCTTTTCACCGAAACTGAACCGCTGTAAATGCTCCCGAAAAGTAAAGGTTGCCCATCCGTAAAATCAGAAACGGATGAATTGAAAGTCTTCTCCCCAATGCTTACGGAACCTGGACTTAAATTGAAAAGGTAGCCATATCCGGAAATATCAGTAGAAGTACTTAGGTCTACTTTTCCTCCCGCAGCATTCAACTCCACCCTATTTGCCAAACCCACATTTTCTCCTCTTACCTCTCCCCTTCCTGCAGAAGCGGCTCTTAGTAGTTCCACATTTTGAAGGGAAACCAATCCTCCGGGACTGTTGGCAGCTGCCAAACTCATGGTGCCGACATTCTGAACAGTGATTCTTCCTCCCTCTGTAAATACTCCTGTAGTGCCTATGCAATTTTGAATCGTTCCGGAACCACCCAGCAGATTGAGGAAAAAATTTGCGCTTTCCAGCTTGCTTCCAGTAAAGATCCCTGCATCCTGCCTGATCAAAAGTTCTTCAGCCTTGATATTCTCCAAGGCAATCTCACCGGATTTTTGCTCTACCTGAATTCGCTTTGCATCCAAGTTTAGAATAGAAATCTTATTGCTGCCTCCCACAACTTTCCACTCAAAATTTTCCGAGCTTCTGATCTCGATATAGCCCGAGGTGGGATTGACATTGTTTCTGATATTATCCAAATCAAGTACGATTCGTCCAAACTGCCTGTTTACTCGTAGCAAAGGACTGAATTCATTATCTCTACTGATCATGGATTCGATCACTGTCCCGTTCAGAGACTGATCTCCAATGATTCTCACTTCCAATCCCCCGGGGTTGATTTCCAAATAGGTTAGGTAATCCACTTCCAGATACACTTGCTGATCTCTGACCTGGTCAAGATTACAGGAGAAAATGAAAAGGGGAACGAAAAGTAAAAGCCAAACAATCCTAATTTTCATTTGGGAAAATAGCGAATTAACTAGAGAATTAAAATAAAATTCCCGATATCGCTACCGGGAATTTTGATTTGATCGAATTTAGTAATGCATATTCGGAACTTTGCCAGTAACATATCTTAAAGGCCAGAAGACCAAGTTAACGCAAAGTTTTTGGCATCTTCGGTCTTTGGTCAT
This sequence comes from Algoriphagus sp. AK58, assembly GCF_014324365.1. Taxonomy (GTDB): domain Bacteria; phylum Bacteroidota; class Bacteroidia; order Cytophagales; family Cyclobacteriaceae; genus Algoriphagus. The sequence goes on along the minus strand of NZ_QEIG01000001.1, from coordinate 73,413 downwards.
CTTTCTTCCGGCCCAAAATCAGAGTAAAATTCGTCGACTGGCAGAATAGCGTATAATCAGAATTTTAGTTTCTTATCTCTATGCTTCCGCTAGATACTGATCCTCTGACGGTATGTGGAGCGCCATTGTTGATCTGAATGGATCCAGTGGACGAACTTTGTCCCACCACAATTCTTCCACTTCCTGCCTGAAAATCAAAGTTGAAAGCTCGTAGATTAGAAAAGGTCTGAATCGAAATTTTACCGGAAGAACTTACCAGATTGGTTTTTGGTCCAAGTCCTACGACTGTTCCCGTAATATTCCCTGAACTTACTTTTAGCGATTCGATTTCGGTGACATTTGCCATTTCCAGATTACCTGAACTTAGCTCTGCATTCAGCTTTCCGGTTAATCTTTTCACCCCAACATTCCCACTGGAGGCAAAAATTTTCAAATTACCGGCCATTTGATCAATTTCCACTCGGCCCGAAGAAACTTCGATATCGACATTTCCCACCAAATTATACCCCTCAACAGTACCCGAGCCTGCCTTAAGCTGAATAGATGGTGCTTTTACATTAGTAACCAGAATACCTCCAGAACCGGAAGTGATATCGAGATTGGGGAATTCGATCCCGAAAACCTGGGTTTTGCCTGATCCTGAATTAACATTCAAATCAAGATTTCTAGGTCCGCTGATGTTGATAGTACCTCGGTGATTTCCTCCACTGAAGCGGCTTTTTTTATCCAATTTGATCAGAAGGGTATTCCCGGTCACAGAATAGTCGATTTGGTAAGCACCTGATTTGGAAGATTCTAATATACCATCCAAGGAAACGAGAGTCTGACCCGTTTTAGCTTCATAGTTCACCTCGAGAAATCCGGATTCAATATCGATTCGTTGGATTCCGGAAAAGTCTTCATCGATGGTCTGTACCAATTCCATCTCTCGCTCACAGGAGCTAAACAGCAATGCGGATGAAACCAATAGGCTTAAAACGCCTGTTGAATTTGGAAATCGTAATTTTTTCATAGTTGGATGAGTTTTGACGGCACACATATTTGCAATTTTCAGGCCTTCCTTATTTCCCTCCTTTTGTTTTCTGATTTTGATTTAAAAATCAAGGACTTATTTTTCACAGTAAGAGAGTCTGTCCAGAAAAACTAACTTTAAACTCCAAATTGATCAATCATGAAGCATGTAGACATCTTTCTTTTTGAAGAAGTAGAAGTATTGGACTTTGCAGGACCATTTGAGGTCTTCTCGGTGGCCTCTCAGTTGTCCGACTATCAACTGCTTAAGGTGTCCACTTTTGGAGCAACATCTTCCCCAATTCGGACAAAAAACGGGCTTCAAGTGATTCCTGACTTTAGTTTGGATCAGGCGGGGGAGGTTGATTTTATGGTAATTCCCGGCGGAGATGGCACCAAGAAAGTCATCCAAAACCCACTCCTTTTGGAAAGACTAACCTCCAAAATCAAGCAATCCGACTGGACCATGAGTGTATGCTCGGGTTCAAGAATTCTTGGAAAAACAGGGTTTTTGGCTCATAAACCCTATTGTACACACCACGAGGTTTTTGAAAGCATGCAGGAAATCGAACCCTCCGGAATACCTCAACCCGAACTTCGGTTTGTGCAAAGTGATCTGAAAATCTGGACTGCGGCGGGAATTTCTGCTGGGATCGACTTGGCGTTGCATCTGACCGAACTCACTTTTGGAAAGGAATTGGCTACGCTCACTGCCAACTACATGGAATACTATCCTTATCTCGACAAAAAATGATCGCGAACACCCCAGAACCGCCATACTATGCGGTGATTTTTTCCAATCTCAGAACTGAAGTGGACGAAGGCTATGGTGAAATGGCAGAAGAAATGGTAAGACTTGCCGAGCAGCAGCCTGGCTATCTGGGACACGAAAGTGTAAGAAATGGCTTGGGAATAACCATTTCCTATTGGGAAAGCCTGGAATCCATCAAAAACTGGAAAGCCAATACCGAGCACCTCCTCGCGCAGAAGTATGGGAAAGAAAAATGGTATTCCGCTTATAAAACCCGGATTGCTTTGGTCGAACGGGATTATGGATTTGAGAAAAAATAGGAATCCAATTTTGGTGGCTTTGATTGGGATTTAAAGAAATTTGGATATAGAGAAATTTGCCAGTGGCCAAGTTATAAGTTCAAATGAACTAGTAAATGCCAATTCTTGGACTTCTTGGGTCTTCTGTTTACGGTCTCCCAGCCCCAAATCAAAGAATATTCGTCTACTGGCCGAATAGCGTATAGATTAAGAAAAAGACCTGTCCGATTTTCAAAAACCTGAAAGGTCTTGCTTTCCAAACCAAATCTTACTTTTCCAGCTCTTCTTTCAGCTGCTTTACACGCTGACGAATATCCAAAGTGGCCAAATCCAAATCCAACGAAGTGGCCTTTAGAAAGTCCTGAACCGCTCCGGAGTGATCCGTGGACTTGCCTTCGGCTAGAGTCACATAGCGCATGGTAGACCAAAGAACTGTTTTTAACTGAGTTTTGGAATCATCGGTCATGAAGTATTCTACCAGGATGGTGTTGTGATTGTACCAAAGAATTCGGCTCATGATACGAACCCACTCTCCTACCATGGCAGGCTTTACATAACTGATGTTGTGATTATATACTACCCATGCCGCCTTGTAAACTCGAATCAGATCGATGATTTCCAAGCCATACAGTTTGGGAACCTGATCTTCACGGGCGTTGAAGAAGTAATCGAAATACTTCGCATTGTTAAGATGGCGAAGTGGATCGCAATCCTGAAAGCGGATGACCACTCGGCTTTCGGTCTCTTTGGGGTAGTGTTTCTCCGGATCGTATTGAAACATGCTTAAAGATCTTTACTGGTTATACTATGAATTCCTGCTTGGTTCATTTCCTGGATGGCTTGATTCCCATCTTCGGGCTTCAGGTTGACGGCACGGGTAGCATCTGTGATCAAATAAGTCTCAAAACCCAAACTTTTGGCGTCCATGGCTGTAAATTTCACACAATAATCCAAGGCTAAACCGCAGACAAACACCCGCTCGATTCCTTTTGATTTTAAGTAATCGCCCAATCCTGTATCTCCACGTCTGGCATTGTCAAAAAAGCCTGAGTAAGAATCCACCTCTGGATTTTTCCCCTTTTGGAAAATCGCTTCCCAGTTTTCACGATGCAAATCAGCGTGAAAATCAGCGCCGCTTGTCCCCTGTACACAATGGATCGGCCATAAAATCTGATTCAATCCCGCCAAATCAATCCATTCCCCAGGCACTTTTCCAGGATGATTGGCCGCAAAACTTCCATGATCGGCAGGGTGAAAATCCTGGGTAGCGACAATGTGATCGAATTTTTCCTGGATCGCATTGATGACCGGTACTACCCTATCTCCTTCGCTTACCGCCAGGGCACCACCGGGAATAAAATCATTCTGAACATCCACGATGATCAGTGCCGAATTAGCTTTTTTCCACTCCATTGTCCAATTCTTTTGCTTTCAAAACCAAATCCATCCTCAAATGGTGCAAGTGTTCTTCCAATCCTACCGGATAAATATGAGGGTTGATCAATCGCTTGTGGGTTTTGTCAAAAGCCTCGAGTTGCTTGATCCCCCGATCCCTGATCTGATCCAGAGTCGGCAGTGAATAGATTAACTCTCCTTTTTTGAAAATAGGTTTGAGAAGAATTTCCTCTTTGTAAAAAATCGGCATCAGGCGCTTTCGATGCGTCGGGTCAGTGGGATCAATAATCATGGCACTTTTAGGATCGATGACTTGATCCTCCAAATAAATCATATCTGCCACTGCCTTTCCATTGGAATAATACCGCTTCACATTATGAATACCGGGGATATTGATTTTGATGGATTGCTGAGAAAGTTTGATTTTGGGTTCCCAGGTTCCTGACTCGGATTGGATGGCAGAAAGCTTATACACTGCACCCAAGGCCGGTTGGTCAAAAGCTGTAACCAGCTTAGTCCCCACTCCCCATACGTTGATGGAAGCTTCCTGAGATTTAAGGGAGCTGATGATATGCTCGTCCAGATCGTTGGAACCGACAATTTTTGCATTGGGAAAACCGGCCTCATCCAACATTTCCCGAGCCTTATTGCTGAAATAGGCCAAGTCGCCCGAATCGATTCTTACTCCTAGCAATTCTTTTCCCTTGCTTCTGAGAATCTGCCCCACTTTGATGGCGTTTTTCACTCCGTTAAGCGTGTCATAGGTATCCACCAAAAAGATGCAGTTATCCGGAAAAGCTTCTGCATAAGCTTCAAAAGCCTCCAATTCGGTCTCGAAAGACATGATCCAACTGTGAGCATGGGTTCCTGAAACAGGGATGCCAAATAGCTTTCCTGCCAGGACATTACTGGTAGAAGTACAGCCCCCGATATAGGCTGCTCTAGACGCAGCAAGGGCACCGTCAATTCCCTGGGCCCTCCTCAATCCAAACTCCATGATGGGTTCACCCAAAGTGGCCAGATTGATTCGGGCTGCTTTGGTAGCGATGAGCGTTTGAAAATTGATGATGTTCAAAAGTGGAGTTTCCAAAAGCTGGCACTGAAGCAAAGGCCCCCTCACTCTCACCAGTGGGGTGTTAGGAAATACCACGGTCCCCTCCTCGACAGCATCGATGTCGCAGGTAAACTTCATCTTGCCCAAGTACCTCAAAAATTCAGGCTCAAACATGGGACTTCCATCCTTTTGTTTCATTTCGCCCAGGTATGCCAGATCTTCTTTTTTGAAGGTGAAATTTTGGCAAAAATCAATGAGGTATTCGAGACCCGCAGCCATGGTGAATCCGCCCTGAAAGGGGTGCTTTCTGAAAAAAAGATTGAACACTGCCTCCTGATCCGCCTTTCCGGACTTCCAATAGCCATAAGCCATGGTAAGTTGATAGAAATCAGTCAATAAAGCCAGTGAGCTTTGGTAAAGGTCTTTGGTGATTTTCATAAATCTCGGAAAAACTAAACTAAAGGTAAGCCTTACGGCTTATCTGACCAAGAAAACCTCATTTTGGAAAGGCATGGTAAATTTTCTGATATTGAGGTTACATTTTGAACAGCAACTACGACAAAGAACCGAGGAAGCAGATGAAGCTTAGCCGAAACCTAACTGATCAGGAGATTTTGAACCAAATCAAGTCCAAAACCAACCCGAATCAGGCCATCAGTCAACTGTACAGTCAGCACTATGGGATGCTTGAGCATTACATCCTGCAAAACTCAGGCTCAGAAGATGACGCGGCAGATTGGATCCAAGAAGTGATGCTCGTATTTGTAAAAATGGTCAGAGAAGAAAAGTTCAGAGGTGAATCCTCCATCAAATCCTTCCTTTACAGCATTTGCAAAAATGTCTGGATCACCGAATTAAGAAGAAGAAAAAGTACCCTGGCAAGACATGAGCGATATGAAGGAGAGAAAGATCAGATTGACCTCGGCATCACTGAGCAAATCAGCCGTAACGAGAATCTGAAATTTGTAATGGGACTTTTCGAAAAGCTTGGTGAAAAGTGTAAGCAGGTGCTGACCCTCTTTTACTTTGAAGAATTGCCCATGAAAGAAATCTGTGAACGGCTGGATTTCAGTTCCGAACAAGTGCTCAGAAATAAAAAATACAAATGCCTACAATCTCTGACCGAACAGGTAAAATCATCCGAAACCCTATCCCAAAACCTCTTAAAAGCCTTGCGTCATGAATGAGAACTATACTTTGGAAGAATTGGAAGCCTTTCTATACGGCGAGCTTCCAGCGGATAAGGCCAAGAAACTGGAGGAGGATATCAAAACAGATCTCGCACTCCGTTCTGAATTGGAAGCACTAAAAATCAGTAGAGAAGCCATAGATATGGCCGGATGGAAGGAAATGATCCAACAGTCGCAGGCGGAATTTCTGCTAAACAGAACTGAGGACAAAAAAGTAAAACCTCTGAATAGTGGATCAGCCGACTTTTTCTTATGGAGCAAAAGAATTGCTGCCTCCATGGCTTTTGTGCTAGTGGCCATGGCAGGGTATTTACTCTTTTCAGTTTCCCCAGAAAGTATCACTTCCGGTCAGGTAGATTACAGGATACCGGTGATGAGATCCTCCGAAAATCTGCAAACAGAACTTCAGGAAGCTTTTGCTGAAAAAGAATTTCAAAAAGTGATTGACTTGGGTTCTCAACTGGATGCTCCATCCATAGAGGCATCATTTCTCGTGGGAATGGCGCACTTGCAATTGAATCAGTTTGCTGCAGCCGAAGAAGCTTTTCTGGCTATCGAACAGACCAATCAACAAAATCAATCTCTGGAATTTGCAGACCAGGTGGACTATTACTTGGTCAAAGCTTACCTCTCCACGGGTCAGCTTGAGGAGGCCGAGGTCAGAATGAGGAAAATAATAGATGATCCAAAGCATACCTATCATCAAAATTTCGGGAAGAGCGATCTTTTCAAGATTTTTATTCTAAAGCTAAAAAATTGATTTTAAAGCATTTACTTATACAAAACCTTCTTTACAGAAGGTTTTTTTATTTTTTTTCAAACAGGTGGTTACATTTTTGACGTTGGTTTCTACAAAGGGAAAACAAATCCAAACAACACTAATGAAAACTACTCACCGATTTTATGCTCTTGCATTCGCTGCTTTAGGAATGGCTTTTTCTTCCTGTACTGATGAAAACAATCCCGATGTTTTGGGTTCGGGAGAAGTCAAAATTGGCATGGGGGTAAAGCTCAAATCCTCTGGAAATGCCGGCGCAAGACTTGCCAACACCGGCTTGAATATCAATACCGGTTTCCTTCAGGTAAAAAAGATCGAATTGGAAACCGAGGGTGTAGATGAGGCTGGAAGAGAATTTGAAAAGGAAATGGAATTCAAATTTCCGGAAATCAAAAAAATCAATTTTGATGAGTTGAACTCGAATGCAGACTTTTTCATCGCCATCCCTGCGGGAAATTATGAAGAAATCGAAGTAGAAATCGACTTGATTGATAACAAAAACCAACCCTCCATTCAGTTGGAAGGTACGTTCACTTACACCGATGGCCGTTCAGTTCCTTTCCGTTTTGAAGTATTTGGAGATGATGACGATGACATTGACTTCGAAGTAGAACTGGAAGGAGAAGATGACGATGATCTGTTCTTCTTGGACAATGTAAATAATCCACTTGCCCTGCTTCAGATCGATGCTCAGAGATGGTTTTCCACCATTAGTACCTCAGCCTTAGAATCTGCTGAACTTACCAGTGGAGTACTTCTGATCAACCGAAATACCAATAGAACCATTTACAGAACTGTGGAGGATCGCATAAAAGCATCCAGTGACATTGAACTGAAAATGAGATAAATAAACTCATTCACTTCACCGTAAAAAGACGCCCAATTGGCGTCTTTTTTTATTTATCCTAATCTCTCGAGTTGAGCTTTAAATTATTTAACCGAACTTAAATTCCGGATTCAGCACTGTTTTTTGGTCATGACAAATTGGGAAGGTTCTACATTAGGAAAATGGATGTACCAAGTGATCTTTCTGATGATCATCGGCTGTGCACCAGAGGAGAACGCAAAAATTCCCGATTACTCATCACGGCAAACCATTTCTAAAATTGAATCCTTGGAAGCTGTCTTGGAGTTGGGTAAATCAGAATCTACTTCCTCATCCTTTGACTATTTCGTATTCAAGTCAAGGACTGAGGTCGGTCAGGAAGTCAAACTTTTTCCTTTTGACAGCACCTTACTCAAGGCATTTATTATTGAAAACAGTCGGGCAAACGATGGCCAACCTCAAGGGCACTCTGCTCTGAAAATCCTGAGCCTTTATTCATCCAATCAGAAGGAGTGGAAGGTAAAAATCAGCGGACAACTCAAAAAAAACTATCCTAATGACACTATTTCTGAAATACCTTTTCTTCTGGAAAAAATAGAACCCCTTGAATCCTGCCCTTTGGTAAATCAAGTGAAAGATGAAAAAATCCCCATCCAAGAAATCCTATGGAAATGGAAAGGATTTTTAAATGAAAAGGGAGAAATCTATTCTTTCCCTTCCTGTGAAAATCCTGAAGCAACTTTAAAACTGACTACCAAAAGAATGCCTGAAGGTGGGCCTGGCTATTACAACCCCCAACACCCTGAAGCATTTTACTTAGAACTTTTCCCCGGATATTTTTTCAAATCAAAGCCATTCCTGCTTTATGAATTGGGTACTTCTTTAGTCGATATTTATTCTTCCACTTGGCTGGGCCCCAATCAGCAAGATGTAGTACCCAAAATGTACACCTCCAAACAAACTGCAGAGAAGGCAGACAGTTTGTTTACCCTACTATCCCCCAACTCAAAAATCAACTTCGATCTAGCGGGTAATCAATTGATTCTCGAGAATAAAGAGAAAAAAATCAAGGCACTTTTTACCCACGATTGACTTTAATTTTCTTCCAAATCTTCAGGATTGAGATCAATCTTCGAAGTCTTTTTTTTCAGTGTTCTACCTCTGGATAATTCAAAAACACCATGATTCTCGGGGCGCTTTTTGGGAAATCAACCTAGAATCGAAGGATTGAGATCACAGAAAGAATTTTTTCAAAAACCGATTACATCCGAGCGGTTGGCTTCGACCTAGAAGTACAAAAGCCACCGATATGAAAAACACAAGTAGCAGGATTTTTCTCCTTTTCTTCTTTCTGACCCTATTTCCTCTTTTCGCAGTCGCCCAATACAAAACCAGACTTTGGAACAGCTACAGCTTGGGAATGCCTCTCACCAAAGAGCTAAGTCTAAGAGGAAGTTACATGAAGTCTTTGGGAATGGACGATTCTCAGGTGGAAACTGCCTTCAATTGGTATTCTTTGCGACTGAACTATAAGTATAACAAGGATTGGAATTTTGGGATGGGCACAGCGTGGATGCATGTGCCAAGCCTCGATCGGACCACATTCCGATTTATTCTGGAAGGAACACACCGGATTGTTTTGGACAGAAGGTATGTGCTGAGAAACAGCCTGCAATTTGAAGCTCACAACGACCAGGAATACCGCTTTGACCAAAGAGTCATCCTTTCCTCCAGAATTGGGCTGAGAAAAAGACTGGATTTCCTAAAAGTGGCGCCTTCGCTCAGCTATTTCCTTTTTTACAATATCGGTGGGGCACCTATCCGATATTTCAATGAACAAGGAGAAGAGATCGCCAGGAAGCCATCCAACGGACTTCACAGAGGAAGGATCATGGCCAATTTCAACTTTAAAATTTCTGATCCCCTCCGTCTTTCCATTTACTACATGAATCAGCATGAATTCAATCTGGTCCTTTCGGAGACCAATAAAATCAATGTCTTAAACCCAAATACCGGTCGAATTCAACGGCCTTTTAACAACCAACACATCATCGGAATCTCGCTTTCCTATCAGCTCAAAGGTCTCAACACCGATGGCGTATTACCCTTCAACTTCTAAATCAACTTCCCCCACTCAATCTTTTATAGCCATGAAAAACAGAATCAAGAAAGGAATGACATGTGCACAGGTATCCATGGATTACTTCATTCCAACCCATGAACTTCCTGAGGATCTTCGTCTTAGCGCAGGTGATGTAGCCTTGTTTGAAGTGACTCATCTTGGAAAGCATACACAAATCCAAAGTGCAGGAAGAAACCTAACTCTTGCCTTAGGTGATCAAATTATGGCAGTATTTGGCGCCCGTTATGCGACAAATCAGTTTGAAGGATATGTACCGGAAACGCTTCAGGAACATTACCATATCCTCGGAGGAGGAGGTGTGGTAGGAATCTTGGAATCAAGCCACTCCAAATTTGAAACAGAAGGGCCTACCCAACTCAAAATGTTGGGAATGGTAACTGATTCATCCGGCCAAATCCTGAATACCATTCAAGTCGGTCAACCTCATCTTTCAAAATTTGACGGAACAGCCGCATCCAAAACGAAAGTGATCCTTTCCCTAGGATCATCCATGGATAGCGGAAAAACCACTACCGCTGCATTCCTTTGCCATGGATTTGCCCAGCAGGGAATCAATGCTGCCTATATCAAGCTGACCGGCACAGCCTATCCCAAAGACCGAAATCTTGCTTATGACCTTGGCGCAATCACGGCCGTTGACTTTACCAAATATGGCTACCCTTCCACTTATCTGATTTCAGAACAGGAGCTGTTGAATCTTTACGAATCTCTGCTTGCCGAGGTCCTTCCTTTTCAGCCAGAATATGTGGTGATTGAAATCGCTGACGGAATTTTCCAACGGGAAACCCGAATGCTCCTCAGAAATCCGGTGTTCATGAGTACTGTTCACCAGGTCGTTTTTTCAGCGGGTGATAGTCTTTCTGCCGTGCAGGGTGTCCAAACTCTCAACCAATGGGGAATCATGCCCTCTGCCCTATCCGGCCTGTTTACCGCAAGTCCTCTTTTGATCAAAGAGGTCAAAGAATTCCTCTATGAAAGACAGGAATTGCTTTTTCTTCCTATCCTCAATTTGGAAGATCTTTCCGCAGGAAAATGGCCCATGGTAAAAGAGAATTTTTCCCAGCTCCAAGCTTGAGCGATTAACTTCTCCCCTGAACTTTCTTGACATGAATAATCCGATAAAGAACAGAACCTTAAGAAAGTATTGGTTTGGGAAATTTCCCTTATCTGGACTTTACTTGGCGCTGGGATGGATAGCCAGCCTCAGCACCTTTTTCCTCAGCCTGATGACCGGATGGTTTTTTGAACTCCAGTTCCAAAATTCTCTGGCGAAAACCCAAATCCTGGAAGGATCAGGCTTAAAAATGGAAAGTTTGGAGGTCTTCTTTACCCTAATGGGATTGGTTACTCTGTTGAAATTCACGCTTCAGTACTTGGAGAGAAAAGGACTGAATCAAGATGTGGATCGGTTTATCCATTACCTAGTGGCAAAAATGTACCGAAGGCAACTCAGATGGATGCCTGAAAAATTTGAAAAAAAACCTTTCAGCAAATATTTGCTCAGGTACAGTGGAGATTTACTTCCGGTAAGAAATCTCCTCACGCATGGAATTCATCGGGGGCTAAGAGACCTCCTCTTCTTGATTTCAGGTGTATTGCTTCTGGGATGGATAAACCCCAACTTGACCCTACTGGTGTTACTTTCCGGAGTCCTGATTTTACCCTACTTCCTTTGGCTTGACAAAAGGCAACTTCAACTTGTCCCTGAGAAAAGAAGTCAAAAAAATGAACTGCTGCATTATGTGACTCAATCTTTTGGCACTCACTCCAGCTTACATGAAGGCAATCGAATCAATAAATCCATCCGCGAATTCAATAGCCGAAATGACCACTTACTTTCTACTCAGTTGAATTACCAACGATTGGAGTCCCTTCGCCATGCAAGCATCAATGCCTTAGGTCCTATCCTGGTGGGCTTACTCTTATTCAGCTCATGGATGGATTGGTCTTCTATTGGTCCTGGAGACTTATTGGCCTTTTTGCTTGTTTTGGGAGCTTTGATTCCTGCAATCCGAAATGTCATCAAAGCACCAGAAATCATTGAAAAAGGACTGCTTTCCCTGAAAAAAATCGACAAACTGTCCAAAAAAGCCAACCTTAATCCAAGGATTTCTGCTAAGCCTGGAGATCTTTCCGAGTCCAAGCCCATACTCCGACGGCTAAAAAGCTGAAGATTCCGAGTATCCAAAGAATGGCATCAAATCTCCAAGTCCCAACTTCTGGCTGACCTATGATCCGGTAGTTGGTCCAATAGAATGGGTGGTGAAATTGGGCCATGGTTGGATCCTCCAACAAGTCGAGTTTTGCTTTGCGAAGAGCGTTGGAATAAGAATCTCCCATGCCTGCATACTTATAAAATCGCGAGGATAAATAAGCCGAAACCTGATCCTCACTCACCCATTGGGAAATTACCAACTGGTCCACACCGGCAATGGCCAAGCTCCTCGCTAAACTGATCAGCCCTTCGCTGTTACTTTCTTTTCCTGATCCTGTTTCGCAAGCACTCAAGTAGACTAATTCTACAGGATCCAAATTTTGGAATGCAAGCTCGGGCGCAAATATCCTGAACTCCTCCTCCCCGGGATAAAAGGCGATGAAAGCTTCATTGGGATCTTCGGAAGAAGCTACCGCATGGGTAGCCAGGTGAATGATTTTGGCTTTTGGAGACCTCTCCAGGAATACTTCTCTTGTAGCCTCCTTTCCCATTAATTTTTCTCCTTCTAGGGCGGAAATTTCAGCAACGGATTGTCTCAATGGTGCAAATCCCCTGAAATTTTCTGGACCTTCCAGGATAAAAGGTGCAACAGCAAGAATAGCTGGTTGAGGACTTTCTCTACTCACTTTCTTGATAAAACGGGCAGAAAACTGGTAGCTAAGTGGCAGCGTTTCGATTAGATAATTACCCGAACTGTCTGACAATAAATCAAAGGGGAACTTATTGAAAAGTTGATGTGGAACAAGAATCAACTCCTCCAATCCGACCAATCGGTCTTGGAATGAACCCAAAACCAACTTACTAAAATTCGTCCAATTCGGATTGGACGATAACCTTTGACCCGATTGGGGGGACTGGATTTCTGTCATCCAGTTTCTCAACCCTTCCAAAGGAATCTCCGATAAGGGAACCACTTTCCAATCCAGCACCTGATTTTCTACCCAAAAAAGAAACAAGTTGCTTTCGCTGATGAAAAATGTCAGTACTCCGTAGCCTTGAGGAAGATTTTGCTGAAGCTGTGCGAGGGTAAATTCACTATTCTCCTCGCCAATGAATCCGGGATATTGCCTGAACTTCTCCCGGATTCTTGACAAATTTACCCGGAGGTCAACCAAGTCTTTTTCCAGTTGAGCTCTCACTTGCCCATCCTGTGTATCCAATAATTTTTGGTAATTCTTTGATATCGAAAACAAGAGGTTTTTCTCCTCCTGAATCAGCCCTCCCGGAAGTCCGAAAGATCTCTTTCGGGCTTCTTCTTTAGCCCCGATATTCAAGCCCTCTGACTTGCTTTCCTCGGACCATACAAAAGCCAATTCCATCAAAAAACCATCCTTTTTTATTGCAAAAAACCGAAATAAAGAATCTATGGCTTTCTGGTAAGCAAGCTGAACTTTATCACCTAAAAAAACCCTTGCCTCATCATTGTCATAATTCACCGAAATAAATCTTGCCAGGGAAAAGGCCTTTTTCCAGGTATCCAAACCTAAGGCAAACCAGGTATCTTTTTTGGTTTTATCATACAAAGTCCAGGCTGTTTGAGCCTTTTTGGTCAGCACATCAAACAATGTCAGAGCAGACATCCCCAGAGCCAATTGATCCGGGTTGGAAAAAGGGTCAGGATTCTGAAATTCCGGATGCAACTGAGCAATCGATAGCTGAAAGAACTTTAAAGCCTCCTCTTCTTTTTGCCGAGCAATCCAAAAATCCCCCAAAAGGGAATAATAAATGCCCTTCTGGAGATTTTTTGAAGAAAGGGAATCCTTTTCAACCAATACCTTGGCAAGACTCAACTCTTTTTCAAGGTTTTGTAGATCTTGCTTTTGTAGAAAAACCTTGGAGCGAAGATTGCGAAAGGAAAGGGAATTGTTGGCAAAATCAGGCTGAATGGAATCCAGGACTTCTAAAGCCCTTTCGGGATTTCTCTCTTCAATGTAGGTATTGGCCAAGTTGATTCGGATTTGATCAGTATTGATCCCCAACTTCAATAAGCCTTTGTAAATCGTCTGTGCACTGTCAAACTTTTCCAATTTATACAAAGCCGAAGCCTTGTTACTGCTGAAACTATAGCGGGCATACCGTTCCATATCAGGATTTTCACCCAGCAGATAGGACTCGGCTTTTGAAAAGTAACTGACACTTTGGTTGAAATTTCCTGTTTCAAAAAAATAGACCCCCAAGGCATTATAAAGCCTTTCAGGCTCTGCATTCTCTTGAATCCGTGTCTGAAGCATTTCTGCTTTCTGCAAGTGATACAGGGAACTATCCAATTGATTAAGAGCAAAAAGAGCCTCCCCGAGATACAAATGATGCGCATAAACCAAGGTATCTGGAAGTTGAAAAGCTCTTGCCATTACAATGCCTTGGTTATAAGCGTTCTTTGCATCTTTCACCTTTCCATAAGTCAGAAAAAGATTTCCGAGTCTCTCACTCGCAAGAACAAAATCAGTTGCTTCGGATGGGTTGGGTACAGCTGCCAATACCTCCTGGTACAACGCTATGGCTTCCAAATCCTGAGATTCAGAAGGATTGTCCAGAAAATAAAGATGATTTGCCCGATCTAAGTTTGGATTCTGTTGCTGAAAAGTCCATGTGATCCCTGAATTGGAAACAAGGAGGAAAACTAAAAAACCAATCAGGATCTTTTTTGACATATAGGGGCTGATTGCCCAGCCCAACAGTCTTTTATTCAAAACTAGCCACGATTACCACATAAGGCGGTCTGGGCTTTCCTGCCGGACGGACAGTTTCTAACACTCTAAAATTAGGATTTTTGGGGTCAGTGACCTCGTTGATAAGTTTTCTTTTTTCTTCTATGTCATCCAGGATAGCCTTGGGTACGTCCGAAAACTTATTGTAGTAAAAAAACCGTAGAGGAATTTTATTCGGAGCCAAGGCACTTAGATCGGCTAATTGGTAGTTAAGTTCTACGTCAAGGATGGTCCCATTGACAGGGATTGACCCAAACGTGCCATTTTCCACCGTTTTTTTCAAGTCAAAGACGCCCTTACTGGAAATTTCAAAACCGAGATTTTTTAATAGATCCTCTCCATCAAACTTACAACTGGAATCATCATCGTCATCATCGTCGTCATCATCATCGTCGTCGTCATCGTCAGGACAAGGCAAAGCCAACCCTGGTACACCATTATAGACTGGTACTGCATTGATCTCATTTCTACTTAGTATATACACCCCATCCAAATAGTTGATACCTCCTACAGTGACAAAAAATTCACATACCTGTTCACTCCCCTCAGGGGAAAAGGAAACTTTATACTTCAAGCCCGTTTCGCTGGCATTCACATCTATTTCACCTGTCGCAGCATTTATGGCCAAACCTAAGGGTGAAGCCGAATAGGTTCCTTGGAGATTGTTGACTGGCCTTACCAAATTGCTTTGGCCAGGTTTGATGACAAAAAGGGTGTCTGGATAGGCAAACTGGCTACAATCTATCTCGTTATCTTGATCGGAATCCTCACTTTCGAATAAACAGGAGGATACGGAGATTGCCAAAATAAGCAAGCTGACAAAGGATAGAAAAGATGTCGGTAACCTCATGAAGATCAGTTTTAGTCTTAGTCGTAGCAGATAAAAAAGTTGTAATCACATAACAGAATTATTTTACTCTAAGGTTCAACAAAATCCCTACCAATACCAAGGCCATTCCAATATAAGAGGCAAATGGGAAAGTCTCTCCGAAAAGGAAAAATCCAAAAATCAAAGCATAAAGCACTCCCATGTAGCTCAAACTTGAAACTCGTGAAAGGTTGCCTGTTTGATAGGCTTTTGTCATAAAATATTGGGCATTCTGAGTACAGAAACCAATCCAAAGTAAGATCAGCCAATCCCAACCCTGAGGCGTCACCCAATCAAACATCATAATGATCGAAGCTATCGGCAGAGTCACCAATGGGAAATAAAAAACGATCACCAAAGGGTGCTCAGAGGTTTTGAGCTTTCGGATCATATTGTAAGCCACCCCAGAGGCTAAAGAAGAAATCAACCCCATTCCCGCACTAAGAGGGTCTACCCTTGGATCAAATCCCTGAATAACCAAGACTCCCGAAAAGGCCATGGCAAAATAGAAAAACTGAATAGGCCTGACATTTTCTTTCAAAATGAAAATGCCCAAGATCGTGGTGAAAATCGGAGATAAGTACTGCATCGTCACAGCACTGGCCAAAGGAATCCGCTGAAGCGTATAGAAAAAAAGAATCAAACTGATCGAACCTACAACTCCCCGGGTGATCAGATTCAATTTATTATTGCCAAAAATGGGTATGCCTTTTTTACTAAGGACAAGCACAGTAAAGACCAAGCTAAAAACCGACCGAAACCAGACAATTTCTATCGCTGGAATATGGGGTATGTACTTGACAGACACATTCATCATGGCAAAAAATATTCCTGCCAAAAGCATGGACTGTACGCTGCTGATTTTCAAAGGAAGGTGATTTTAACTTAAGGGTTCGAATTGCAAATCTATTTCAAAGCCCAATAGTTCTTGCAAACAAAAGTTTGTTTGGAAGAAACCTTCAATCCAGCGGCAGAGTTCTTAAAAGAAAATATCCAATGGCACTCGCACTAGGAACACAAGCACCTGACTTCACCCTACCTTCTACTTCAGAAAAAATCATCAAGCTTTCAAAAGACCTAAAAGGAAAGTCCTTGATCTTATTTTTTTATCCCAAGGACTTTACCCGGGGATGTACTGCCGAAGCCTGTGAATTCCGGGATCAGTTTGCTGAATTCAGAGATTTACAAATCCCGGTATTCGGAATCAGCAGAGATGATATTCCTACCCATGAAAAATTCAAAAAAGCATACAAACTCCCTTTTGAGCTGCTTTCCGACGAATCAGGAAAAGTATGTAAAGCCTATGATGCCTTGATTCCTCTGATCAAAATGCCCAAAAGAGTGACCTATCTCTTGGACAGTGATCACAAAATCGTCGGAGTTTACGAAGGGCTGTTCGAAAATAAGTCCCACGTAGAGGCCATGCTGAGAAAACTCAAAAAGTAATCAGGCCGAAATAATCAACCCATCTTTCATGATCACCTTCCGGTCTGCCATACCGGCCAATTCCTCATTATGGGTGACTATCACAAAGGCCAGTTTCAACTCCTCTCTCAACCGAAAAAACAATTCATGGAGACCTCTTGCATTATGAGTGTCCAAGTTTCCGCTGGGTTCATCTGCAAAAACCACATCCGGATTGTTGATCAACGCGCGGGCCACAGCGACCCGTTGCTGCTCACCACCTGACAGTTCCGAGGGTTTGTGATCCAGCCGGTGACTGATTCCAAGAATTTCAGCCAAACCACCTGCCTGTTTTTTCAATTCATCTTCACTTCGCCCTTGGATAAATCCGGGAATAAAGATGTTTTCCATGGCGGTAAATTCAGGGAGCAGATTGTGAAACTGGAAAATAAAGCCCACTGAATTATTTCTGAATTCGGCCAGTTTATCGCCTTTCAATTGCAAAAGGTCTTTTCCATTCATTTTCAGTTCCCCCCGATCAGGTTGGTCTAATGTTCCCAAAATGTGCAGCAAGGTACTTTTCCCTGCACCGGAAGAACCCACAATGGATACAATTTCAGAATTGGAAATTTCCAAATCCACCCCTTTCAGGACGTGTAAACTTCCATAGGATTTATGAATCCCTTTGGCAATCAGCATGGTAACTTTTTTTGAGTTTTTAAAAGTAAAACAAATCCCTCAAATCCAGGAATTAACGGGCTTTTTTGCCAAAAATTGAAAAATGTGAGTTTGATTTATCCATGTCATCCGCTTATCTTCGGGCAAAAATTTGGTAAGATGAATATTCACGAATATCAGGCTAAAGAAGTATTGAAAGGTTACGGAGTAAGAATTCAGGAAGGCATTGTAGCTGACACTCCTGAAGCGGCTCACGAAGCAGCAGTAAAACTCAACGCTCAGACAGGTACTTCCTGGTACGTGATCAAAGCCCAAATTCACGCAGGTGGTCGTGGAAAAGGCGAAATTAAAGAAACAGGCTCAAGAGGTGTAGTTCTTGCCAAAAAGCTGGAAGACGTCAAAGAAAAAGCTGCGGCGATCTTGGGAGGCACATTGGTAACCATCCAAACCGGTGCCGAAGGAAAAAAAGTAAATAAAGTTTTGGTCGCTGAGGATGTGTATTATCCTGGAGCCTCCGAACCTAAAGAATATTACATGTCCATCCTTTTGGACAGAGCTACCGGATCCAATGTGATCATGGCTTCTACCGAAGGGGGAATGGATATCGAAGAAGTAGCAGAGCACCATCCTGAAAAAATCATCAAAGAATGGATCGATCCAAAGGTTGGTCTTCAGGGTTTCCAAGCCAGAAAAGTAGCCTTCAAATTGGGCCTTTCCGGAAATGCTCATAAAGAAATGGTGAAATTTATCACCGCTCTTTACAATGCTTACGTTGCTACTGACTCTTCTCAGTTTGAAATCAACCCAGTGTTGAAGACTTCTGATGATAAGATTTTGGCTGTAGATGCAAAAGTAAACTTGGACGACAATGCGCTTTACCGTCAGCCAAAGCTTGCTGAACTCAGAGACTTAGCCGAAGAAGATCCTTTGGAAGTAGAAGCCGGAAAATCTGGTCTGAATTATGTAAAGCTTGACGGAAACGTGGGTTGCATGGTAAACGGCGCTGGTCTTGCGATGGCTACCATGGATATGATCAAGCTTTCCGGAGGAGAGCCTGCAAACTTCCTTGACGTAGGAGGTGGAGCAAATGCCACTACGGTAGAGGCTGGTTTCAGAATCATTCTTCAGGATCCAAATGTAAAAGCTATTCTGATCAACGTATTTGGTGGTATTGTAAGATGCGACCGTATTGCAAACGGAGTGGTAGAAGCTTACAAATCAATCGGTGACATTAGAGTTCCGATTATTGTAAGACTTCAAGGCACTAATGCTGAAGAAGGTGCCAAAATCATCGACGAATCTGGTTTGAAAGTATTTTCAGCCATTACATTAAAAGAAGCAGCAGAGCGAGTAAAAGCAGCTCTTGAAGCATAATAAACAAAACGCACTCGTAGTTCAACTGGATAGAATATCGGATTTCGGCTCCGAGGGTTGAGGGTTCGAATCCTTCCGAGTGTACCAAGCTCAGACGAAAGTCTGGGCTTTTTTTTTGCAAAGACATAATCTAAAAGTGGATCAGACAAACTTTATTATCCTTTGATAAAACCTTCCCAAAATGATCAGATTTCAGGAATAGGAACATATGAAATCCGGGGATAAACGATCCAATTGATTTGCAAAAAAATTGCACTATTCAAGGACTCAAAAATAAAAAAGCAGGAGAAGATCCCCTGCCCTTTATTTGAAAACTAAACCAACTATTATTTAACTACCACAATGAATTCAAAAATAATACAATTCTCATTAAATCAAAATCCCAAATAAAAAATTGCATTTTTTTATTTCTTCTCAGGAAAGTTGCCCCGTTTAAATACCAACCCAATCCCCAAGCCCTGGCTAAATTGTACTTTTTCGTCCTGGTCCAAATCATAAATCACCAGACTGGTGAGAGTCACACTGACCAAATTGGAAACCTTTGCTGCCAGAACCAAATCAAGGCGATGGTCGATGGCATCGAAAGCAAAAGTCTCGTAGTTAGCATACATTTGGTATCTGGCCTTGAGATTGATGTTTTTTGAAAGTTGTTTATTCCAATCTGCCAATAAATTAAAGGCAAGCCATTCGGTACGAACTGTCTGACCTATTGGAACACCATAGTTCTTGGGTTCATTGAGATAAAGTTCCTTATCCGTCACAAAAGTAAACCTGGGGGAAAAGGGGGATATTCGTAAACTGAATTCCTCATTGGGTTTGTACTCCATACCAAGTGAGGTCGTAAAGTAGGCGGGGTTTGCAAATTTGGAAATTAACGTCCTGTCTGTGTCGGTAAACCTATATCCGGGTGCAAACTGTGACAAGAAATTCGCTGAGAAGAAATAATTCCATTTATCTCCTGCCTTAAGACCTACTTTGGAGTCAATGAATATCCTATCATTGGATTTCCTCCCGTCTTCGCCTTGGTTTTTGACGACCCCGTATAACAAATCAAGATTGTTGTCCCATGACCATAGACCTTTGGCATAATTGGCCCTAGCGAGCAGACCCGCACTAAATGCCACCGAATTCACGCCACCTCCAGTCCAATTGCCACTGAATGAAGCCTGATTTAAGGCAAACGTTCCTTCTATTGATTTTAACCAATAACTGGTGTCTTTCTTGACAGGAATAGTGTCTGTTTGTGAAAAAGCCGATGTTGAGATTCCCAAAGCGAACAAAATAATAAACAGTCTTTTCATAAATATTTATTTTAGAAATGATTAAAACTCAAAATAATATACAGCGGATTTTAATTTCTAAAAAGCTAACCCATAAAGAATTCTAGAAATAGTAAATTGAACAAAGTAACTAAAAGACGTAGTGAATCACACACACTTTTTATAAAAAAGAGGCTGTCTCATAAAGGGGCATTATTGTCAGCCCGACCCTTCGACTTCACCCAGGGTGACTGGAGTCGAAGGCCGATTCTAGCGATCCAGGACACATTTCGATCTGCCCAACTCTCGTTGGTCAGGTGCTCAATGTCACAAACAGTCCTTATGAGACAGTCTCTTTCATTTAGTCTACTAATTTCACCTTCATCACTTCCTCTGCATCCACATCAAAAAACTCCTTGTGTACATTAAAGTCAGGTTCCCCTTCATTGGGTACTTTGACCACGTAGGTACCGTCTTCCTGCATGACATAGGAATTCACATTGTCTTTTAGGTTAAAGGCAAGGATATTCATCAATTGTCTTTCAAGAAGCGGGGATTCTACTTTAAATAAGGACTCTAAACGCTTGTCAAAACTTCTTACCATCATATCCGCGCTGCCCGAATAGGTACGTGTATGGCCATTGTTGTGGAAGTGGTAAATACGGCTGTGTTCCAAAAAGTCCCCTACAATGGAAATGACCTCGATATTGTCACTAAGACCAGGTCTTCCTGGACGGAGACAACAGATCCCCCTTACAATAAGCTTTATTCTCACCCCGGACTGAGAAGCACGGTAAAGGGCATAAATAATTTCCGAATCCTCCAGAGAGTTTACCTTGATAAATATCCCACTTGGAAGGCCATTTCTGGCATTTTCGGCCTCCTGCTCGATAAACTCGATCAATTGATTCCTCATATCCCTTGGTGCTGTGATCAAATTGCGGTAATCACTAGGTACCGAGTGACCTGTGATTACATTGAAAAACTCCGACACATCATTCGCCAGAATTTCATTGGTAGTCAACAAGCCAATATCTGTATACAGCCTCGCTGTATCCTCATTATAATTTCCGGATCCTAAGTGAACATACCTTGTGATTTCCTGATCGTCTTTTTTGACGATCAATAGGAGCTTGGTGTGGGTCTTTAGGTTTGAAATCCCGTAAATCACAAAACATCCCGCTTTTTGAAGTTTTTTAGCTTCCCGGATATTATTTTCCTCATCAAAACGCGCTTTTACCTCAAAGAGCACAGACACGTGTTTACCGTTTTCGGCTGCTCGGAGGAGGGCCTTGGTGATTCTGCTTTCTTTGGCCAATCGGTAAATAGTCATTTTTATGGCCATTACATCAGGATCTTCAGCAGCCTTTTCGATCAAATCCAAAATGGAATCGATGTTATTGTAAGGGTGGTGAAGCAGGATGTCTTTTTCTTTGAGGATTTCAAAAATGTCAGCACGTCCCTCTTCGGGATAAGAAAGAGGCTTGACAGGTTCGGGGATCTGCGGCAAACGGTCTCTAAAACGCTTATTGCCAACGATCTGCCAAAGGCCTGTAAAATCAATCATGCTGGCACGTCTAACCAGGAAGACTGAATCAGGACGGAGGTTCCATCTTTCTAATAAAGAGTTGAGCATCCATTTGGAGTAGCCTTCCTCGATTTCAATTCTCACTACCCTTCCTGTCTTTCGCTCCATAAGCTTTCGCTTTACTTCCTCCAGGAAGTTGGCATCCATATCCTCACTTTCCTCCAAGGTGAAATCCCCGTTTCGAGTAATTCGGAAAAGGCTTACCGACTCGATCTCCACATTTCTGAAAAGAGAAATCAGGTTTTCACGGATCACTTCTTCAATAGGAATCAGGGTAAGGGAGTTTTCCCTTTCGATTTCAAAAAACCTGGGGATATTGGCAGGAATCTGCACGAAACTCATCTTTCGCATATCCTTCCGCTCTCCCGGACTGGTCGTTACCACCCCAAAAACCAAAAGTTTATTCATCAAAATCGGAAAGGTACGATACCCGTCATACACCATGGGCGTAAGCATGGGATAAATCGCTTTGATGAAGTACTGTCTTACTTTTTCTTGCTCCTCTTCAGTGAGTTTGGAAACATTGACCACAGAAATACCCTCCTGATGTAATTCCGGAAGAATCACTTGGGTAAAATGCTGATGTTGGTCCTGATGAAAGCTCTGACAGTCTTTCATCAATTTTTCTTTGAAAGGTTCTTCTCTAAGACCAGAATAATCCACCCTTTCCTTTTCGTAGTCGAGGTAATTGTACAAAGAACCCACACGGATCATAAAAAACTCATCCAAGTTTGAAGCTGTAATAGCCAAAAACTTCAGTTTTTCGAAAATTGTCCTGAACGGTTTTTTGGATTGATCCAACACTCGCTCATTAAATTTTACCCAACTTAGGTCTCGGCTGACCAAGTCACTTTTTTGGATGATGGACTCGTATTTATCTCCCACTGCCAGTTTCATAGTTCGAGAAGATCTTATGTGATAAAATTCCAAAAGGATTTTTCTATGCTAATCTTTGCAAAAAAGGGGCTTAAACTAAGCCCCTGATGATTAGGTGTCGATTTTCGCGTATTTGGCGTTTCTTTCGATGAAGTCTCTTCTTGGGGCAACTTCATCTCCCATCAGCATGCTAAATAGGTGATCTGCCTCAGCCGCCGATTCGATGGTGACCTGTTTGAGCGTACGGGTATTCGGATCCATCGTGGTAGACCACAACTGTTCCGGGTTCATTTCCCCAAGACCCTTATATCGCTGAATCCCCACACTGTCTTCCCGTCCATCTTTGGCCATTTCGGCTACCAGCCTTTTCCGTTCCTCTTCAGTCCAGCAGTAGCGTTCATCTTTTCCTTTTTTAAGCAAATACAAAGGTGGAAGTGCAATGTAGACATATCCCCTTTCGATCAGTGCTCGCATGTATCGGAAGAACAAGGTCAGAATCAAGGTCCGGATATGGGAACCATCGATATCGGCATCCGTCATAATGATGATCTTATGATAGCGAAGGTGAGAAAGGTCCAGTTCTTTATCGTCATTGGCCGTTCCAAACTTCACTCCCAAGGCGGTCAGGATATTTTTGATTTCATCGTTGTCGTAGATCTTATGCTCATGGGCTTTTTCTACGTTCAGGATTTTTCCTTTCAACGGCAAGATCGCTTGGAAATCACGATCCCGTCCTTGCTTGGCCGACCCACCTGCAGAGTCCCCTTCCACAAGGTACAACTCACAGACGGTAGGATCCGAGTTAGCACAATCCGCAAGTTTACCAGGCAGACCTCCTCCTCCAAGCACATTCTTACGCTGCACCATTTCTCGGGCTTTTCTAGCCGCATGTCTGGCTTGGGCAGCCAGGATCACTTTTCCTACAATGGTCTTGGCTTCCCGGGGATGCTCTTCCAACCAGGTCTGAAGCACATCAGAAACTGCAGAATCCACAAATCCAACCACATCAGAGTTACCCAACTTGGTCTTAGTCTGTCCTTCAAATTGTGGCTCGGCAACTTTCACGGAAATAACAGCAGTCAATCCTTCCCGGAAGTCGTCACCTGAAACCTCAATTTTCAGTTTTTCCAGCATGCCTGACTTGTCTGCGTAAGCTTTCAAAGTACGGGTCAAAGCTCTTCTGAAACCTGTCACGTGGGAACCACCTTCGTAGGTATTGATCGTGTTGACATAAGAAACCACATTCTCTGTGTAAGAGCTATTGTAGTTCATGGCCACCTGTACGGGAACTTCCTGATTTAGAGACTCGATATAGATTGGCTCTTCGATGATTTTTTCTCGAGTCTCATCCAAATACTTGACAAACTCCACCAATCCACCTTCGGAATAAAACTCATCGGACTTGGGATTTCCATCCTCTTCGATTTCACGAAGGTCTTGGAGGTGGATTCGAATACCTGCATTCAAGTACGCCATCTCCCTAAGTCGGTTAGCAATGGTTTCGTACTTAAATTCAGTCACAGTAAAAATACTGGCGTCAGGCTTAAAGTGGATAATCGTACCACGTTTGTCAGTTTTTCCCACTTCACGGGCAGGATACTGAGGCACACCGATTTTAAATTCCTGTTCGGTAATGACGCCATTTCTGTGAACTGTCGCTTTGAGATCAGTGGAAAGAGCATTTACGCAGGAAACCCCTACACCGTGCAGACCACCGGAAACTTTGTAGGTATCTTTGTCGAATTTACCACCGGCGTGCAGGACGGTAAGTACGACCTCCAAGGCTGATTTTTTCTCCTTGGGGTGCATATCAGTAGGAATCCCCCGACCATTATCTTCTACTGTGATGGAATTGTCTTCATGAACCGTGACATGAATGGTATCGCAATGCCCCGCAAGCGCTTCGTCTACGGAGTTGTCGACCACTTCCCAAATCAGGTGATGGAGTCCTTTGATTCCGACATCACCGATGTACATTGCAGGTCTTTTCCTTACTGCCTCCAGGCCTTCTAATACCTGAATATTTCCAGCTCCGTATTCTGCCGGATTCTTCGCTTTGTCTTCACTCATATTTTTTGGAGAAAAACCCTAAAAATGGGCCTAAAAAGGTGATTTAGTGTTCTTTTTTAGATGGGCCAAGATAGACAAAAAAAGTGACTTGGCACAGCTTTATCCCAAGCATCTACCGGAGATTTTTGACTCCCAAATCATCAAAATTGCCCTGTGCTCAGCATGACCAGATTACAGGCTGGAAGTACCTCTATCCCAGCTTCTTTAGCTTTCTGGTAAAAAACGGGATTCTCGGTGCCTGGATTGAAGATGATTCGCTTGGGCTTGAGGCCAATCAGATAATCAATCCACTCCGCCTGATTTGATGGACCGATATAAAGTGTAATGGTATGGATACCTTCCAGGGCGGGCTTTTCACTTAAGTCAAGAATTTCTCTTCCCAACACCTGCCCTTTTTTGATACCGATGGGAATAAATTCCAAACCCCTTTCCTCAAACATTTGGGCTGCCATGAAAGCGTATCTTGAGGGATTAGTTGTTGCTCCCACCAACAGGGTTTTCTTCTTTTCAGCTTTGGCGACTTCCATAATTCCTGTCCCGCTCAAAAGTGTCCATGTGGCGGTGTTTTTTACTTTCATAAATGTCAGCCAAGGTGATCATGATTCCGGTCTCTTCCACCTCTCCAAACTCATCATTGAGCGCAGTTCCGAAAGTCCGCATGGTCGGAGAAAGATTCATGTAGGTATTGATCAGCGGGGGAATGTTTTCTCCCAAAGCTCGGATACGTCCGTTGAGCACCTTGTAGCCTTCTTTGTAATCCAGGCCTTCAAATGGATTTGGCCGGTTAAGAATATCAGTCTCATAGCTCAAGCGTAGATTTTGCTTAGGCCTAACCAATTCTTCATGATCAGGAAAATAATGATTCATAAAAAAGAGCAAAAGATCTCTTCCTTCCCGATTGAAATGGGGATACATCGTCACTTTCCCAAACAGATACTTGACATCGGGATTGAGCAAAACGACCGCCCCCAAACCGTCCCAAAGATTGTCCAGACTGAAAATTCCCTTTCTGTTGTCCAAGCCCGGCTGATATTTTGGCTGGACAAAAGATCTCCCCAACTCTAGCGTGTAGGGGATAAATTCTTTGATAAACTTCTCAGAAAAATCGAAAAGATGCGTTGTGGACAAATTGATGGAACCATCAGGTAGGATGGCATTTTTACACATGATGAGTCGATATCCGGCTACAATTTCATCATCCTCCGGATTCCAGGTGATCAGCTGATCGTAGCATTTTTCGCAGGTGTCATTGTCATCGAGATCCAAAGCCATGCCCGTACCTCCGCCTGCAGCCCGAAACGTCAACTCCCGAAGCCGTCCAATTTCCCTGACCACATTGGGTGCGTTATGGTAATTGACTAGATACACCAAGTTGTCTCCATTATTGGTATGCCGCAAAAACCGCTCTTGGGTTAGCTCTTTTTTCAGCAATTCACGGGAAACAGGTTGGATGATAGGTTCGAGTTTATGCATTAGATCCTAATTTATAGGCCTCGTCTTTGATTTTTACTGCCCAGGAAGCATCGTTTTTTGGATGATCAAACTGAGTGTGGGAAATTGGCTTTCCGATACGAATATCGATTCGTTTGCCTCGCTGCTTATACATTTCGTCCACCAGCCAAAACATCTCTATGTTTGCCTTCACTCCCAATTTTTTTCGCCACATGGCAAGATTATAAAAAAACTCAGAATTCCTACCTCCGATATGGCAAGGCAGTATATCCAATTGGTAATTTCTTGCTTTGGTGACAAAACTTTTTTTCCATTCCAAGTCTTTTATTATTCCATTTTGCTTGCGGGATACCAATCCTGCCGGAAAAATCAACACCGCATGTCCATTGGAGTAAGCTTCTTCAATTTTCAGATTGGCCTCTTTGGAGTTTTTCCCATGCTTATTGACCGGCACAAAAATGGGTTCGAAATTATTAAAAGCCGTGGTCAGCAGGTCATTGACCAAAAAGCGGATATCGGGACGGATTTTGCCCACAGCATGAACAAAAGCAATCCCATCCATTCCACCTAGGGGATGATTGGCCGCTAGGATTACGCCTCCTTCTTTGGGTATATTTTCCACTCCATGAAGCACCACCTCTACCTGATATTCCTCGATCAATGCGTCGGCAAAGTCCACCCCCTTTTTTTCCAAATGCTTCTCAAGCACCTCATTGAGCCAAGCTTCATGAGTCACCCGCTTGATGTACTTCAATACAAAGCCAGGCATCCACTTCAGAAGCTTGGGATTTTTGGAGGCGATAGCCTTTTCGATATCGATAAATTTCTTTGACATAAGGTCAAAAAAGGTCAGGTTAAGCAGGATTTTCTGCAGGAAAATTCAATTTTTCTCAGGCGATTAGTCCAAAAGTACAAAAAATTGCTCCAAGGAACTTTTTCAAAATCAAGGTCATTTTCATACTCTTGAAAACCAAGCTACTTGATTTTTTGTCTTTATCACAAACCTCCTCAATATATGAATCTAGTACTTACAGGAAGCACTTCCGGAATCGGTTGGGAAACACTCAAGGCCTTAATGCCGATTGCTGATCGGGTATTTTTGCCAGTCAGAAATATCAAGAAAGCCGAGAAAATGATTCAGCACCTATTCCAAAAGGAAAAAATCGTGCTGATCCCCATGGACCTGAGCATCATGGCTGAGGTCAAAAAAGGCGCGATCCAGATTCTTGAGCAATGCAAAGAAATTCACCTGTTGATCAACAATGCGGGGGGCATGTTTCCTGCAGGGAAAAAGACTTCCGAAGGACTCGATCTGACTTTCGCTACCAACCATCTCGGGCATTTTCTTCTGACACGGGAACTGATGCCTGCGCTGATCCGAGGAGAAGCAAAAATCATACACGTCAGCTCCATCGCACATCAAATCGCCACTGATCCAAGCAAGGATTTTGGTCTACTGAAGAGCGCAAATACCGGAACAGCCTATGGAAAAGGTAAACTTTATAACATACTCTTTTCCAATGAATTGAAAAATAGATTTGAAAGCAAAGGAATAAGTACCTACGCCCTGCATCCGGGTGCGGTGAAAACGGCTTTTGGATCGGAAACTTCCCTCTGGGCCAAGCTGATCATTGAGATAAGCAAGCTCATTTTCATCAGCCCAAAAGCCGGTGCACAAACCACTATTTTCCTAGCTACCACACCCAAAAGTCAACTCCGAAATGGAGGCTATTACATCAAGAAAAAGCCAAAAACGCCGAGTGCCCTGGCAAGAAATCAAAAGCTTTCTGCAGGACTTTGGGACTACAGCGAATCGGTCTTGAAAAACTTGGGAGTGATTTAAATAATTACATCTATGACAAGAGATGAAGCTCAGACAGCTTACATAAAAATAGTTGAGACGGGATTTTCAGACTATAACAAACTAAGCAGAGAACAACGAGTATGGTTCAACATTGAACCATTGATCACAGACGGGCTATGGGATCATTACATGAATAATGGGGCAGACAGAAATTCAGATACCATTGAGGACTTAGAATATCTCAACTTTACCTCCATAGCAAATCAACTAAGAAAGTTCAATAAATCATACTTCCCTGAGGGTATTCCGCAAGGTCCAGATGCCAGACAAGAACAATTTGATAAATTTCCTGAGTCCCAATTGGAAAAAGATATAGAAGAAATGGACTCTAAATTTTGGGAAATATGCAGTGCTTTAGATCAGGCTTTACTTGACCACATTAATAAAACTGGAATAGGAAAGAGTTGAAATAGAGTTAATTCAAGAGTATCAATTCCAAAAACTTTAGACTAAAAGAAATTTATCAAATGGATCAAAGGTCATTTTGGAGAATATAAATTCCTTTGAAATCCATCAATACCCAAACCTGAAAAGGTATTCCATAGGGAGCTTTTAAATCAACCCAAGGGAATTGCCTATTTTTGTCCCAATGAACGAAACCATCCTATCCCTTTGTCCCGGACCCTGGAAAGATTACGAACTGATCGATACCGGGGGATTTGAAAAACTGGAGCGCTTCGGCAAGTTTATCCTCAGCCGTCCTGAGCCTCAAGCCATCTGGGACAAAAGTCTTCCAGAGTCTGAATGGCGAAAACTCGCCCATGCCCACTTTGCCAAAGAAAAAAACAATCCCGAAAAAGGGCAATGGCAACAACTCAAATCCATGCCGCACAACTGGCAGATCGGCTATGAAAATACCGATGGACTAAAGATAACCCTCAATTTGGCTCAAACTTCCTTTAAACACATCGGACTTTTTCCAGAGCAGGCAGTCAATTGGGATTATTTGTATCGAAAATTGAAAGCATTTCCCGGTCCTACACCCAAGGTTCTGAACCTTTTTGGCTACACCGGGGCAGCAAGTATCGCAGCCCGAGCGGCCGGAGCGGAAGTTTCGCACCTGGACTCCGTCAAGCAAGTGGTCACTTGGACTAAGCACAACATGGAGTCTTCCCATCTGGACGGCATCCGCTGGATTGTGGATGATGCGATGAAGTTTATCAAGCGGGAAGCCCGGAGAGGAAATAGGTACCAAGCAATCATTCTCGATCCTCCAGCCTATGGCAGAGGACCTGAAGGAGAAAAGTGGATTCTCGAAGAGCAAATCAACGACATGCTCAAAACCTGCAAGGAAATCCTCGACCCAAAAAATCACCTCCTATTGCTCAACATGTATTCGCTGAGCTTCTCCTCCATCATTGCGGCCAACCTGATCCAATCCAATTTTGGATCGGTGAAAAATGCCGAGCATGGAGAATTGTATCTTCAGGAAAAACAGGGCAAAAAGCTTCCTTTGGGCATTTTCTTCCGTTTTTCCAGTTTTTGACCGAGAGTTAAATAAATGAATAACCGACAGCTTTTTCTGGCTCATTTGGCTCAAACCACGGATTTTCCCTTGATGATCGAGGTGGAAAAAGCCGAAGGAATCTACCTTTTTGGACCGAATGGGGAAAAGTACATTGACCTAATTTCAGGAATAGGGGTGAGTAACGTTGGGCATCGCCACCCAAAAGTGTTGAATGCGATTCAGGACCAGCTTGACAAATACCTCCACCTCATGGTGTATGGGGAATATGTGCAGACTCCTCAGACCCTTTTGGCCAAGGCACTCACCGATACCCTCCCCTCCCACTTGGACAATGTCTATCTGGTCAATAGCGGTTCAGAGGCAGTCGAAGGTGCCCTCAAGCTGGCCAAGCGATTCACCAACCGACGTGAACTCATCTCCTGTGTCAATGCCTACCACGGCAGCAGTCACGGTTCGCTAAGTGTTGGGGGCAATGAGATTTTCAAAAGAGCTTACCGACCCTTGCTTCCCGGAATTTCCCATATTTTCTATGGAAGCTTTTCTGATTTGGAAAAAATCACGGACCAAACGGCAGCCGTCATCATCGAAACCATTCAGGGAGAAGCCGGAATCCGAGTGGCTTGTCGGGAATATTTTCAGGCTTTGCGAAAAAAGTGTGACAAAACGGGAACGCTCTTGATCCTGGACGAGATTCAGGCGGGATTTGGGCGAACCGGCAAAATGTGGGCTTTTGAGCATTTTGATATCATTCCCGACATCCTAGTCTGTGCCAAAGGAATGGGCGGAGGAATGCCGATCGGGGCATTTATCGCCAATCGGGAAGTGATGGGAGCGTTTAAAAACAATCCGCTTTTGGGTCACATCACGACCTTCGGAGGCCATCCTGTTTCAGCAGCCGCTTCTTTGGCTACGATCCAGATTTTGCAGGAAGAAAACCTTATTTCACAAGTAGAAGCCAAAGCCAACCTGTTTAAATCTCTTTTGGTCCATCCAAAAATCAAGTCAATCCGAAACAAAGGGCTGATGATGGCGGTGGAGTTTGAGTCGTTTGAGGTCTTGAAAAAAATCATCGATCGGGCAATTGAATTGGGTGTGATTACCGACTGGTTTTTGTTTTGCGACGATTCGATGCGGATTGCGCCTCCATTAGTCATTACCGAGGAGGAAATCCAGGAGGCTTCTCGCCTCATCCTTCAAGCTATAGAAGAATCCTGACTCAGGTTGCCATGGGAGAAAAAAGGTGTCCAACTTGTGGAAAATGGTCTAAATGGTCTCAACAACTCCAGGATGTCTGCGAACACTGCGGCCAAGAACTCAGTATCAAAGAGCAGGAAAACATCAAACGGATGGAATCTCACCTTCAAGGGAGGGAAGAAAACTGGATGTTTTATATCAAAGAAACTGATCCGGTCTGGCTGGTGTACCTGAAAAAGACAGGTAATTTTTTTTACACCATTTTCATGGCCATTATCAGTTTTATCCTTTGGCTAGTTGCCGCCTTTCCGGGATGAGTGTGATCAGAAACCCTTATTTTTCCATTCCTGTGGTACTATTTTCCATCAATCAGGTTTTTGAAAAAGTATTTGGGGTGTTTATTCCTTGGATTCATGCCTACCTGGATGATCTTTTGGCCATCCCTGTGATTTTAGGAATCACCTTACAGATTTACCAATGGATTCATCCTCTGAGGCAAAACTTCAGATTCAAGAAGGAGCATGTTTTCGTAGCCTTTCTTTATGTTTCGATTGTATTCGAGGGATTCCTCCCTTGGTATTCCAACTTGTATGTCCGAGATTTTTGGGATATAGTCTGCTATGCCTTTGGTTCATTGGTTTTTTATTTCAAGATCAACCGCTAAAGAAGATAGTTTTGACCCCAATTCAAAAACTGATTTTTCCCCTTCATCCTTCCCTCCTTTTCCCAAATCCTAGGATTCAATTAACTTTCCGAAAATTGAACCCAAATGAAAAAACTGGCGAGTATTCTTGGCGCACTTCTTTTGATCCTAGTATTGGGAGTACTTGGATTTATCCTTTGGCAAACTCCCAGCTACAAAGGCGAACTCCAGCTCAGTGGCTTGGGAAATGAAGTGGAAGTCTATTTTGACAAGTTTGGAGTACCCCATATCTACGCTCAAAGTGAAGCGGATGCCTATCAAGCCTTGGGATACATCCACGCCAAAGAACGACTGTTTCAGCTGGAAATGATGAGAAGAGTGGGCTCGGGAACCTTGGCAGAGTTTCTGGGACCTGACCTTCTGGAGATCGATCAGTTTTTTCATACGTTGGGAATTCCCAAACACGCCAAGGAAAGCAATGCTGCCTTTTTGTCTCAAGGCGATACCCCTTGGAAAAGAGCTGCGGATGCCTATGTAGCCGGAGTGAATCAGTTTATCGAGAATGGCCAATTGCCTGTCGAATACCTTCTTCTGGGAGAAAAGCCAAGGCCCTACACCTTGGAAGACATGCATTCCATCATCGGCTACATGTCTTTTACCTTTGCCATGGGATTGAAAACAGACCCATTGGTCACCAAAATGGCTCGTGAACTTGGGCCGGATTATTTAGCTTCCCTTTCGGTTCAGACCCTTCCGGAGCACCATGTCATCCCCAATCATTATCCTGATTCTCTTAAAACGGAAAACCTTCTGGTGACTTCCGAGCTGACAGCTCTTTTGGAAAAGCTTCCTGTTCCCCTTTTGGAGGGTTCCAATGCCTGGGTGATCTCCGGAAGCCGTACCAAATCGGGTCAGGTGCTTTTCAATAACGATACACACATTGGCTTTGCCTCTCCTTCGGTTTGGTTTGAGGCACATGTGGAGTATCCGGGTTTCAGCTTTTATGGAAATCATCTCGCAGGAGTTCCTTTTGGGCTCGTAGGACATACCCGTCAACACAGCGTAGGCTTGACCATGTTTGAAAACGATGATCAGGATTTTTTCGAAGAAAAACTCAATCCCTCCAATCCCAATGAAATTCTCATCGGTGAACAAGCTTTCCCGATAACTTCCAGAAAGGAAACCATCCACGTGAAAGGAAAAGATCCGGTGGAATTTGAAGTCAGGGAAACCGTGCACGGTCCGATTATGAATCCGGTCGTGAAGGAAATTGCTGCTTTGACTCAAAATCCAGTTTCCTCCTGGTGGGTGTACATCCTCGAACCTACCAAAGCCTTGGAAGCCTTGTATCACATCAATCATGCAGAAACCATGCAGCAGGTAGCGGATGCGGCGGCATTGATTCACGCACCCGGATTGAATATCATGTATGGGGACAAAGCCGGAAATATCGCCTGGTGGGCAGCTGCCAAGCTTCCGATCCGTGCCGAAAAAGTGCATTCCAAGATCTTTGCAGACGGTTCGGATCCAGAATCACAGCCGAAGGGTTGGTATCCCTTTACCGAAAATCCGCAAAGCATCAATCCTCCATCAGGATTCGTTGCCTCAGCGAATAACCAGCCGGATACGACCCGAAGTGGAATTTTCTTCCCTGGCTATTACTATCCCGGAGAGCGCTGGAACCGTATCGCCAAAACCATCACTTCTCGGGAAGATTGGGATTTGGAATCCATCCAATCCCTCCAATTGGAAACCATCAATGAGGTTTCGGTGGCAAATGCCAAGTTTATGATCTCACAGATTGATCATCGCCAGTTTGAAGACAATGCTCAAATTTTGGATGACTTGGCAATTTGGGAGGGAAATCATGCCTTGAAACTTTCGGCTCCGACACTTTATTACAAATGGCTTTACCACACACTCCGATTAGCCATGGAAGATGAGTTGGGAAAGGAGGGCTTCGAAGCTTATCTCCAAACCTTTATGATGATCCGAAGCACAAGGCATTTTCTCACCCATGAAGAAAACAGATGGTGGGACAATCGAGCTACAGATGTATTGGAATCCAGAGCTGAAATCATTTCAGAAGCCTTGAAAATCAGTTTAGAGGAATTGAGCAAGCAGTTTGGAGACAATTCCAGAGACTGGGATTGGGAAAAAGCCGTGACCATCGAGCATCCTCACCCACTTGGCGTACAAAAGCCTTTGGATAAAATCTTTAACGTGAAAACAGACGCTGTGGAAGCCAACGAAGAAGCAGTTAATAAACTGGCTTTCAAGCTCAATGGAGAAGGAATCTACAAAGTCACCTCAGGACCGGCCATGCGAATTATCATGGACTTTGCCGATGTGGAAGGTTCCGTATCCGTACTTCCTACGGGCAACAGCGGCAACCGATTCAGCAGGCACTACGCAGATCAAAAAGAGCTCTACACCAAAGGCAAATACCGCCCTCAACTGATGAACGAGGAAACCATCAAGGAGAAGTCCGAAAACAAAATAGTGCTGAAGCCGGGCAACTAAAACGGATTAGTTGAAGTTATCAGAACAAAGCAAAGATCTCGATAGCGCAGCGAATTAGGATTGAGTTAATCAGTTATAAAGATGTAGAAATGGGAATATTTGATCGAAATAAAGGAAAAAAGGAACCGAAAGTGTATCCGGTTCAGAAGGAGGAGACGGAGTGGCAGGAGATTTTAGATCCTCATTCTTATCATGTATTGCGGGAGAAAGGAACAGAACGACCCTTCACCGGGCAATACTATTTAAACAAAGACACCGGAATCTACGAATGTCGTGCCTGTGGAAATGAGATTTTCCACTCATCCAAAAAGTATGACAGCGGTTGCGGTTGGCCCAGCTTTACCGAACCTATCCGTCCTGAAGCCATCGAGGTGCAGATGGACTACAGCCACTTCATGATCCGCGAAGAAATCCTCTGCGCCAACTGTGGTGGACACCTGGGGCACCGCTTCCCAGATGGTCCAAAAGATCAGGGAGGCATTCGGTATTGTATCAATTCCGTGAGTATGGATTTTAAGAAGGGGGAGTAAAATTTGGATTGAATCAATTGGATAGAAGCACGCCTTTAGCCCGCTTATTCAAGGTTTTAAATCGATTATGGCTTTAGCCGAAGTTTCAAAAAGCTAAAAAAATATTGGCTAAAGCCCTAAAAAACAAATCATATCCTGAAACCTCCAACTAAAGTTGGAGGCAATTCATTTTCCGAATTGCCAAGGTGGATTTCTTCAAAACGTGGCTTTGCTCCATTCCCTTTTTTCCTGAATTAAAAACACTCGCTCCATTTGGATGTTTCTATTCCAAGTCTATCTTTGCCAACGAAAATGGAAAACACCAATAGAAATATTGAATTTTTAGCAACTGCACAGCATGCGCACATGTTGCATCATTTCCATCATTCCTCTTGAGAGGAAGACTTTTACACACCCACCCGGTGATGCTGATGACAGGGATTCGGCCATTCACCAAAATTTAATCCAATCCAAAACTTTCCTAGCGTAACTTGTCCCCATGGAACAGATTATCCGCATTGCCGTGCAGAAAAGCGGCCGACTATCCGATGACTCACTCAGTTTGATTAAAGAGTGCGGCATCAAATTTTACAACGGAACGGGCAAACTCAAGTCCACTTCTAGCAATTTCCCGGTTGAATTCCTTTTTCTTCGCGATGACGATATCCCCGGCTATGTAGCCGACGGCGTGGCTGATTTGGGAATAGTAGGTGAAAACGAACTGGTCGAAAAAGACAAAGACGTCCTCACACTCAAGAAACTGGGCTTTTCCAAATGCCGACTTTCCTTAGCCATTCCAAAAGGCCAAGAATATCCCGGAGTACAGTATTTTCAGGGAAAAAGCATCGCCACCTCCTACCCTAAAATCCTCGGCGATTTCCTTCAGTCCAAAAATATCCAAGCCGAAATCCATGAAATCAGCGGTTCGGTCGAAATTGCCCCTAGCATCGGTTTGGCTGAAGGCATTTTTGATATCGTGAGCTCGGGCTCAACCCTAATGATGAACGGTCTAAAAGAAGTCGAGGAAGTATTCAAATCCGAGGCAGTTCTGATCGGAAACAAGAACTTGGCGGATTGGAAAAAAGCCATTTTGGACAAACTTCTCTTCCGCATCAATGCCGTCCAAACGGGCAAAAGCAATAAGTACGTGCTGATGAACGTGCCCAACAAATCTATCCCAAGAATCATCGAATTGATTCCCGGAATGCGCAGTCCGACGATTCTTCCTTTGGCACAGGAAGGCTGGTCATCTGTTCACTCCGTCCTTAGCGAAGATCAATTCTGGGAAAACATCGAGGAACTCCGCGCCGCCGGTGCTGAGGGAATACTAGTCGTCCCTATCGAAAAAATGGTGTTGTAAAACCCTTTTAGTGAATAGGAATTCGATTCCTTTTATGAATAAACAAAAAAGTTTGAAGTTCAATTTAAGCTCAAATTTTGTGATTCTTCGGTCTTCTGTCATCGGTCTTCCGTCCCAAAGACTTGATAAAAATTGCAAACTCGCTGAGTTACGTACTTATAAAAAAATTGCAACAACATGAAACTCCTGGTCAATCCAAGTCCCGAAAAGTGGAAAAAGCAGCTGGCCCGTCCGGTGCAGAAAACCAAGGAAATCAATAAAATCGTCAAGCCGATCTTCGAAAAGGTGGAGAAAAACGGGGACAAAGCCCTGAAAAAATTCGCCCAAGAATACGATCATGTGAGCTTGGACAGCCTTTTGGCCACCTCTGAAGAAATCAAAGCAGCCAAAGACCAAATCAGCAAAGAACTCAAAGAGGCGATCAAAACTGCCAAAGCCAATATCGAAAAGTTTCATGCGGCACAGGCAAGTCCAGAACTGATCGAAGAAGTGATGCCTGGTGTAGTCTGCCGAAGAAAAAGCGTTGCGATCCAGCGCGTAGGACTTTATATCCCCGGAGGTACAGCCCCACTTTTCAGCACTGTACTGATGCTCGGAGTTCCGGCAAAAATTGCAGGTTGCAAAGAAGTGGTGCTATGCACACCGCCCAATCGGGAAGGAAAAATTCATCCGGCCATTCTATACACCGCCGACTTGGTGGGAATCACCAAAATCGTCAAAGTTGGAGGTGCACAAGCCGTGGCGGCTTTGACCTTTGGAACAGAAAGCGTGCCTCAAGTGGACAAGATTTTCGGCCCGGGAAATCAGTATGTGACCGCAGCCAAGCAGTTTGCCACCAAATACGGTGTCGCCATCGATATGCCTGCCGGACCTTCCGAGGTCTTGGTGTATGCAGATGAAAGTGCTGTTCCGGCATTCGTTGCTTCAGACTTGCTTTCTCAGGCCGAGCACGGCGTGGATTCTCAGGTTGTTTTGGTGACTCCTTCGGAAAAGTTTGCCAAGAAAGTCTTGAAGGAAATTGATGTGCAATTGGAAGACTTATCCCGAAAGGACATTGCTTTCAAAGCCCTTCAAAACTCTACCGCTGTGGTGATGGAGGATCAAAAGACCGCTTTGGAACTCATTAATGACTATGCTCCGGAGCACTTGATCATTGCGGTAGAAAATGAGGAAGAAGCTGTGGAAGCGATTTACAATGCCGGTTCGGTGTTCATCGGAAACTTCACCCCTGAATCAGCCGGTGACTATGCATCAGGAACTAACCACACCCTGCCGACTTACGGCTATGCCCGCAATTACAGTGGCGTGTCATTGGATAGCTTTTTGAAGAAAATGACTTACCAAAAAATCACTCCCGAAGGACTTAAAACCCTCGGGCCTGTGGTGGAAGTCATGGCTGCCAACGAGCAACTGGACGCGCACAAAAACGCCGTCACGATTCGTCTCAACTACCTGAAAGAGAACAAAAAATGAGCTTTGACTTAAATTCGCTTTTGCGACCACATATCGCAAAACTTCAACCTTATACTTCAGCTAGAGACGAGTACACCGGTAAGGAAGGGGTATTTTTGGATGCCAATGAAAACCCGTACGGTTCGATTACCGAGCAGGATTTCAACCGCTATCCTGATCCTTATCAAAGTGCGCTGAAGGAAGAAATTGCCAAGATCAAGGGAGTTAGACCCAGTCAGATTTTCTTGGGAAATGGATCTGACGAAGCCATCGATTTGCTTTACCGCGCCTTTTGCAATCCGGGAAAGGATAACGTGATTCTTCTCCCTCCCACCTACGGGATGTATGAAGTGAGCGCCAATATCAATGATGTCGAAATCCGCAAAGTCGCCTTGACTCCGGATTTTCAACTTCAGCCTGAAAAGATCCTCGCCGCGGCAGACGTCAACTCCAAAATCCTCTTCATCTGCTCTCCGAATAACCCTTCGGCCAATAAGGCCAAGCGGGAAGACATTCTCTTCCTGTTGGAAAATTTCAAAGGGCTGGTTGTCGTAGATGAAGCCTATATCGATTTCAGCGACGAACCGAGCTTTACCACTGAATTGGATCAATTTCCAAATCTGCTGGTCATGCAGACCTTTTCCAAGGCTTGGGGCTTGGCTTCCCTCCGACTTGGGATGGCTTTTGCCAGTGAGGAACTGATTCGAATCTTGAACAAGATCAAGCCTCCTTACAATATTTCCGGCTTGACCCAGGAGACCGTTTTGGCAGCGATCAAGGACAAGGCCAAAGTGGACCGGATGATTCAGGACATTTTAGCCGAACGGGAATTTCTGAAAGGTGAATTGGAAAAGTTGCCATTCGTCCAAAAAATCCATCCTTCCCACGCCAACTTCCTTTTGGTCCAAATCCCTAATGCCAATCAGGTATATAATGATTTGATCGAGGAAAAAATCATCGTCAGAAACCGTGCAAAAGTGCTGCTTTGCGAAGATTGTCTGAGAATCACGGTGGGAACGAGGGAGGAAAATGAAGCGCTGTTGAAGGCATTAAGGAAGGTTGTAAAGTAAGCATTAATTGAGGTAAAATACTGTTATCAGGTTATCGGGTTGTCAAGGTTATCAGGTTGTAAAAGCTTAAGATTAGCATGATTACCACAGTCAATCGGACAACATTGACAACTTGGACAACAAGACAACCTTGACAACTGGATAACACAAAGTACTGGATCTAAGGATCTAACAAGACAAAAAACAATGAAAAAGAAAATACTCTTCATAGATCGCGACGGCACAATCATCAAAGAACCGCCTACAGACTTTCAAGTAGACAGTCTGGAAAAACTGGAATTTGTTCCAAAAGCCATTTCCAATCTTCGGAAAATCGCCGAAGAAACGGACTACGAATTGGTCATGGTGACAAATCAGGACGGCTTGGGTACGGATTCCTTTCCTGAGAAGGACTTTTGGCCGGCACAGTACAAAATGCTCAAAACGCTGGAGCAGGAAAATGTCTTTTTCAAGGCCATTCACGTGGACAAGACATTTGAACACGAAAATGCGCCTACCCGAAAGCCAAGAACCGGACTCTTGACCCAATATTTCTCCGAAGAATACGATTTGGCCAATTCCTATGTGATCGGAGATCGGTTTACCGACGTACAATTGGCGAAAAATCTGGGTTCTAAATCCATTTTCATCGGAGACCCTAATCCTGATGCAGCCCTTTCTACCAAAGATTGGGACGAGATTTACAATTTCCTGAAGATGCCTCCCCGACAGGCCGAAGTGAAGCGAACCACTTCCGAAACGGACATTTACATCAATTTGAATCTGGACGGAAGCGGAAAATGCGACATTTCCACCGGCTTGCATTTCTTTGACCACATGCTCGAGCAATTGGGTAAGCACGGCAGCACCGATCTGGAAATCAAGGTCAAAGGCGACCTCCACATCGATGAACATCATACCATAGAAGATACAGCCCTGGCTTTGGGAGAAGCTTATTTGAAAGCTTTGGGTGACAAAAAGGGAATCTATCGCTATGGATTTATGCTTCCGATGGATGATGCGTTAGCACAGGTAGCGATCGATTTTGGAGGAAGACCTTGGATCGTTTGGGATGCGAAGTATACCCGTGAAAAGGTGGGAGACATGCCTACCGAGCTGTTTTACCATTTCTTCAAATCCTTCTCCGACACTGCCAAATGCAACCTCAACATCAAAGTGGAAGGTGACAATGAACACCACAAGATCGAGGCTACTTTTAAGGGGCTTGCCAGAGCCATCAAAATGGCGGTGATGCGAGATCCGAGAAACATCAATCAACTCCCGAGCACAAAGGGGGTTCTTTGAGTAGTTGGATATCCATTTCAAAAAGCGATTTCATTATGAGATCGCTTTTTTCTTTAATGCTCCCTTCTTATTAAAAATCCCTTGGATTTCACCTTCATTTCATCCCTATTAAATTTTACAGCTCACCCTCCCGAAATAGGTAACTCGCATCGGGACTGCCGCTTCAGGGCTCAAAAATCTCCTCTTACAAATTGCCCCAAAT
The DNA here is from genome assembly GCF_014324365.1 of Algoriphagus sp. AK58. Classification (GTDB taxonomy): domain Bacteria; phylum Bacteroidota; class Bacteroidia; order Cytophagales; family Cyclobacteriaceae; genus Algoriphagus. The sequence continues at coordinate 33,905 of NZ_QEIG01000001.1, read as the reverse complement.
TGAATTTGGAGCCTTTACATAATGCGCCTTAAGCGCAAGTATTCAATTTAGCGCCAAATGCACATAATGTAACAAACCCAGAATTCAATTCTGGGCAAAGAAAGTATCAACCATAAAAGAGTGCTGTAGGCACAATCCATCTTAATCAATAAATACAGTTTAAGAAAAGTACCTTCATCAATTTTTAATTCTTAAAAAGAATCAAAAACCCTTTAAGTCGCTTTTCCCGTTCCTTAGAAAAAAATTACAAGAGTTCTTTTATCTGATGATTTTTATTTTGTTTATTTAGGTATGAAACGATTTAAACATATACTTACGATTATTTCATCTACCCTTCTTCTGTATTCCTGCTCGGCGGATCCTGCTGAGATCGAGTCCCTTTATCAGTCAGGAAAGTATGAAGAAGCTATTTCTGCCATTAATAAACGGCAGTTTTTCCATGTCGGAGAGATCAAAATGTTTCACATACGGGCGAGGTGCTATGAAGAACTCGGAAATACCAAAGAAGCCACCAAGGACTATGAAAGAATCCTTGATATGGACCCAAACTATGCCCAAGCCTATGCTGGAATTGGTAAAATCATGTTTGAAAAAGAGTATTATCGTCAAGCAGAACTGCCCATCTTGAAAGCAGCAAGTCTGGATCCTGAAAATTTTGAGATCATCTATCTAGCTGGAAGATCCCAACTCATGGTCAAAAACTGGGAAAGAGCAGAGGAATTCTTGAAGCAGGCTCAAATGATGGATCCAGAGTTTGCCGGAGTTTATTATTACACAGGTATGGCAAGAGCAAGTCGTGGAGACATTTATGGAGCAGCTGCCTCGTTCAACATTTACCTTCAAAAAGAACCCGATAATCTGGTAGCCAGATATAACCGTGGCTTTGCCATGATGAAAATCGGGTACCTGCCCTGGGCATTGGAGGATTTTGAATTTGTCTTGAAAAACAATCCTGATCACTACGAAGCCTTAGGTAAAAAGGGCATCTGCCTAGCAAAAATGGGGAATCCGGAAGGCTGTCAGTTGATTCAGGAAGCTGCCAAAAAGGGGAGCGATTATGCCAAGAATAAGATAGAAGAAGTATGTTCGTGATTTAAGGAATTGCTTTAAAATATCTGTGAGTACCTGTCTTGGGTGGGTACTCACAGTGGATAAATCTAAACATCAGAGCATCAACCTCCTCTTCAACGCCTCCCTATAATTCGGAATCGCCTTATCCGAAAGCCCCAAAAACAAGTACGGCTCGATCAACTCTAACTCCATCAGGTAAAATACCCCGTCAATCAGGACTCCATCTACCCTACCGTATAGCGTTCCTTTTCCAAAGGTATCGATCAGCTTTTGTGCTGGTTCCAATAGACTGGAATCCGGCTGGATTTCCTGAATTGTACCTCCGTAGTAGTGCTGAACCCTGAAATCTGATTTTGCAGGAGTCTTCAACACAGCATGTGAAAACTGTTGGTTGAAGAAAATAAGAGAATACTCTCCTACCTCAGACACTTCTTTCACATAAGGTTGAGCCAAAAAGGCTTCTTCTTTGACCAACTCAGTTACTTTTTCCTCAAAATTTGACCACTCGGAAACAGGTATTCTCAGGGTATTTTTTGCACCTCCGCTCACCAAAGGTTTTACGACAATCGTATCCGAGTTTACTTTTTTCTGAATCTGATCCAAAGTCGGCTTGCTGCCTTTTTCCAACATCACCCCTGCAATGGTTGGGAATCCTTGGGATTCTATTTCCAGCAAATAGTCCTTCGAAGAATTCCATCGGACGATGTCCAAATCATTCAGTACGGGAATACCCAAAGCCTTGATCTTTTCAATCCAGAGAAGAAATTCGGGATAAAAATCAAAGTAATCCCAAGTGGATTTAATCAAAAGAAGGGAAAAGGAACTCCAATCGACATTTGGATCTGACCAAGCCTGAATCTCATGCGAAACTCCCAATTCGGTCAGGATCTCTGACAAAAGTTTATCCTCATCGATAGTATTGGTATCGTATGCTCCCGTGGAGAAATAACTGACTATGGCGATATGCTGTGACATGGGGAATATTTTTGCGCAAAAGTAGCCTTTACGCTTTTTTCACCTAGACCATTCTTCAAAAATCCACCTGAAACCTTACTTTTGAACATTGAAAGCACTATGACCCACCGCAAACTCGTCATCATCCCCACCTACAATGAGCTGGAAAATATCAGCGACATGGTCCACACGGTGATGAACCTGGAAGGAAACTTCGAACTGTTGATCATCGATGACGGTTCCCCTGATGGTACGGCGTCAATTGTCAAATCCCTTCAACCCATCTTTTCCGACCGCCTGCACCTCATGGAGCGAAAGGGCAAATTAGGTTTGGGAACCGCCTATATTGCGGGGTTTCATTGGGCGTTGGAAAGAGGGTATGATTTTATTTTTGAGATGGATTGCGATTTTTCCCATGATCCAAAAGATCTGATCCGGCTTTATAACGCAGTAAAAAATCGGGATTATGACTTGGCAATCGGATCCAGATACATCACCGGCGTCAATGTCGTCAATTGGCCAATTGGACGGGTATTGATGTCCTACTTTGCCAGTGTCTATGTAAAGTTCATTACCGGATTGCCTGTAAAGGATGCCACGGCGGGATTCAAATGCTATCACCGAAGTGTCTTGGAAGGAATCCAATTGGATGAAATTAAATTTATCGGGTATGCTTTCCAGATTGAAATGAAATTCACAGCCTGGAAACTGGGATTCAAATTGATCGAGGTGCCGATTATTTTTACTGACCGAACCCGCGGCCAATCCAAGATGAGCCCAAAAATCTTCAAAGAGGCTGTTTTCGGGGTAATTTGGATGAAAATCAAAAGTATTTTTTCGCCTTACCGCCTCAATCAAAGCGGATCGATTTGATTGGATCGACCTTCGAAATCACCAAAACAGGAATCCAAAGTACCAGAGCAGTCAGAATAGAAATCCCTACATTTAAAAGGATAAAAATCGGCCAGTTCCAGTCGATCGGCACATAAGCCATGTAGTAACTGATCGGGTCTAAAGGCACCAGACGGAATTGATCCTGCATAAACCCGATTCCAAGACCAAAGGCATTTCCGATAATCAACCCTCTCCCAAGGATTTTTATCCCATTCCAAAAGAAAATCCTTCGAATTTGAGAATCTTTTGCTCCCAAAGCTTTCAACAAACCAATCATCTGCGTTCGCTCCATGATCAGGATGAAGAGAATGGCCCCCATATTGAAAACAGCTACAAAACCAATCAGGGAAATAAAGACAATCACATTGGTATCCAAAAGCTTCAGCCAGTCAAAAATCTCCAAAAACCTTTCCCGGCTATCAATCAATCGAAGATCAAAGTCTAATTCTTGGTCAATTCTTTCGAAATATTGATCCGAATTCTCAGCTCTATCTACAAACACCTCCAAGCCGCCCACCTGATCTTTGGTCCATCCATTTAGGTTTCGAATGGTCTGCAATTCTCCGATCACGATCTTTTCATCAAAATTCTCCAAGTAGGTCTCAAAAATACCGACCACTTCCACTCTTCGAAATCTGGGAGGCTCCTGCACAAAGTACATGGTCACTTTGTCTCCTACCTTGAGCAACAGCTTATTGGCAATCAAGCGACTAAGCATCACTTCATTGCTTACTCCTGAGTCCGGGATATGGAGCATTCGCCCATCCACGAGGTATTTGGCAAATTCGAGGGAATCAAAGTCACTCCCCACCCCTTTCATCAGCACCCCTTCCACTTCTTCATCTCCCTTGAGCAAAGCAGCCTTATGCGCAAAAGATTGCACTTTGGTGATAAAAGGAAGATTGGAGTAGTTTTTGTAAAAATCCGAATTCAGGGAAAAAGGAAGTTCCTCAAAGGCATTACTCATCTGGAACTTTTGAACCTGAAAGTGTCCTGTAAACCCGTAAACCCGATCTGAAACAGTCTTTTGAAAGCCTCCCAAGACCATAATCGCCAAAATCGCAACTCCCAGCCCCACTGCCAAACTCCCCACAGCAATCCGGTGAATCGTTCCCGAAAACCCCCCGGCTTGCTTAAAACTGATTCTTTTTGCGATGAAATAGGAAAGGTTCAAGGGACTCGGTTAAATTTGTTTGTCACAACTCCCCGCAAAATAGCATGAAGCAAGCGAAAAATTCACTCCTGATTTGTTTTTTGGCCTTTTTCATATCGGCTTTACTTCCCCAATCAGCTAAGGCTCAGCAGGTACTTGTCGGTGCAGAACAATCTCAACTTTACCTTCCGCTTCTTCAGGGCAAAAAAATCGGGCTGGTAGGAAATCAAACTTCCATCCTGCCCCAATCTTCCAACAAGCATGTCGTGGATTTCCTGTTGGAAAAGGGAGTACAGGTCAAAAAGGTATTCGTACCCGAGCATGGCTTTCGCGGTACGGCCGATGCGGGTGAAAAGGTGGACAACAGTGTGGATCAAAAAACTGGGTTGCCCATCATTTCCCTTTACGGAAATAATAAAAAGCCTTCTGCAGACCAAATCAAGGATCTGGATATAGTGATTTTTGATTTACAGGACGTAGGCACCCGTTTTTTCACCTATATCAGCACTATGCACTATGTCATGGAAGCCTGTGCCGAGCAGGGCAAAAAGGTGATCATCTTTGACCGACCCAATCCAAACGGTGGCTATATCGATGGACCGATGCTGAAGCCCGGTTTTGAGTCATTCGTAGGTATGCACAATATCCCGATCGTTCACGGATTGACCGTAGGTGAATTGGCCCAAATGATCAATGGAGAAAAATGGCTGAAAGGAGGTTTGACCGTGGACTTGAAAGTGATTCCGGTTGCCAATTGGACCCATGCTCAAGCCTACAGCCTTCCGGTGAAGCCTTCACCAAATTTGCCGAGCGACTTGGCGATCAAACTCTATCCCAGTACCTGCTTTTTTGAGGGCACAGTAATGTCTTTGGGACGGGGAACTTACGATCCATTTCAAATGTACGGCTATCCCGAACCCAAATTCGGCACCTTCACCTTCAAGCCTGTCAGTATCGATGGCATGTCCAAAACCCCTCCACACCAGGACAAACTTTGCTACGGCGTGGACCTTCGAGGAGAGTCTTTGAACCATCACTTCACCCTCAAGTATATCTTGGATGCCTATCAGAAATCAGGAATGAAAGAGAAGTTTTTCAACAACTTCTTCAACACCCTGGCTGGCACAGATGAGTTGAAAACGCAGATTCTGGCAGGAAAAACAGAAGCAGAAATCCGGGAAAGCTGGAAGGCTGGACATGAGGATTACAAGACCAAGAGGCAGAAATATTTGATTTATAAGTGATTGAAAATTTGAGGTTTGATATTTGAGATTGGCGTGAATTAAATCTCTAATTTCAAATCTCAAATTTTTAATATCGAATAAAGAACACCGAATGTCGAATAACGAAGTTGTAGCGGGTAGATCCCTCAGAATAGTGTACATGGGCACACCGGAGTTTGCTGTGCCTGCCCTGGAAAAACTGGTTGAAGCAGGCTGGAATGTAGTCGGAGTTATCACTGCGCCTGACAAGCCTCAAGGCAGAGGACAAAAATTGGTGGGTTCTCCGGTGAAGGAAGCCGCTGAGCGACTGGGGCTTCACATCCTCCAACCCACCAATCTGAAAAATCCTGAATTCCAGCAGGAATTAAGAGACTTGAAAGCTGACCTTCAAATCGTAGTGGCTTTCCGGATGCTTCCCGAATCAGTATGGAATATGCCTCCCTTGGGTACTTTCAATCTGCACGCTTCCCTCCTTCCCAATTACCGTGGAGCCGCCCCGATCAATTGGGCGATCATCAACGGGGAAACTGAAACCGGAGTGACTACCTTTTTTCTCAAACATGAGATCGATACCGGTAGCATCATTTTCCAGGAAAAAGTTGCCATACTTCCGGAAGATGACCTTGGCTCCTTGTATGAAAAGTTGATGACTATAGGCTCCGATCTCGTTCTCCGCACAGTAGATGCCATTGCCAAACAGGAAGTTCATCCACTTCCTCAAGACGAAAACAAGGCCATCCATCACGCCCCAAAAATCTTCAAGGAAACGGGCAAAATCGACTGGAGCCAACCGGCTGAATCCATTCATAACCTAGTCCGTGGACTTTCTCCCTATCCGGCTGCCTGGACAGAATTCCAAGGTAAAACATGCAAAATCTTCAAAACCAAAGTTCTGGATTCCCCTATCAATGGAAAGGAGATTGGGGATTGGGAAAGTGACGGGAAATCCTACCTTCGATTCCAATGTGGAACAGGAAGCCTGGAAGTCCTTGAAATCCAATTGGAAGGAAAAAAACGCATGAAGACGGAGGAATTACTCAGAGGGCTTAAACTTTAAGCCCTTTTTATTTTTCAATCTTTCCATAAAGCTTATTTTTATAGTATTGTTTGACATTTTTAATGACTGTTCTATGATAAAATTCATTTTCTCAGTTTCCGTTTTGATTTTGCTCGGCTTCTTCTCAGGTACTGAAGCCCAAATCATGAAAAAAATTCAGAATGCCGCAGCTCAGGGAACTCAAAACGCACTCAATAAGAAAGCCGGACAAGAGGCTGAAAAAGCCACGTCCAATCAATTGGACAAAATGTTTGCAGGCATTGGCGGTGAACCAGCCGACACCCAATCTGAGTATCAATTTACCGGCTACATGGTCATGGAAGTGACTACCATAGACAAAAAAGGAAAAAAAGATGAGCCCGTGAAGATCAATTATCTTTTGTCGCCTTCCGGAGAATACACGGGAATGTGGTTTCAGGACGAAAAAAATCCGGACACCCAAACCTCAACCATCCTTGACTTTAAAAATCAGGCGAGCATCATTTTAATGAATGATGGAAAGCAAAAATCAAGTCTTGCGATCAAAATGGATTCAAAAAGCATCCAAAAATGGACGGAAGAAGAGATGGAAAACCAAATGGAAAATAAGGAATATGAATTGGTGAAAACGGGCAATTCCAAGACAATTTTGGGATATGAATGCGAGGAGTACCTTGTCAATTCTGAGGAAGGAACTGGGCAATATTGGGTTACCAAAGAACCCATTGAGGGCTATTCGCTTTTTTCACCCCAAAGCAATCCCTTGGTGTCTCAAAACACCATGGACAAGTATGCAAGCTTTTTCAGCAAAGCGCCAAAAGGATCTTTTTTGGAAATGATTTTCACAGAAAAAGACGGATCAAAGTCAGAGATGAAAGTGATTGAAATGCAGAAAAACAAACCCCAAAAGTTTGTGATGGCAGATTACCCCAACCTGATGTCGGGGGACCAGAATTAAGTCAAGGGCAGTTTTTCTGCCCTTTTTCATTTTTTAAACACTCAAAGAAGGTAAATTCAGGCCAAACTTTGGAGCCTTGTGAAATCGAGCCTGAAACCCTCCATAACACGGGAATAAATGCCCATTGCGATATTCCAACAGTCCAACGGCTGAGGCAAGTGCGTTCTTTGAGAAGTTATTTGAAGATGCATGGAATGCACATGGTCCTGAATGTTGGGGATCACAAAGGGGTATGATTAGTAAATAAAGGCATTCCACCTGCCAGCAAAGGTAGGTTTGCCGGCTAAAAACAAATTATAAACAGATGAAAATCATCCTCATCGTAGCAAAAGCGAAAAATCAGGTCATAGGCAAAGACAACCAGTTGATCTGGAAACTGTCTGCTGACCTCAAAAGATTTAAAAATCTTACGACCGGAAACTTTATCCTCATGGGCCGAAAAACTTTTGAATCGCTTGGAAAACCCCTACCCAATAGAACACACCTGATCATCACCCGCAACCCGGATTTCCAGGCACCTGAAGGACATTATGCCTTTCTTTCTTTGGAAGACGCGGTCATTTTTTGCAACAAATTAGGCGTGGATAAACTTTTCATCATTGGCGGAGGTGAAATTTATCGGGAAGCTTTACCACTCTGTGATCAGTTGGAAATCACAGAGGTAGATGCTGAACCAGAAGGAGATACCTTTTTTCCGAAAATCGATTCAGACCAGTGGAAGGAAGTCGGAAGAGAGGAATTTCCCTCAGATGAGAAAAATGAATATCCCTATGCTTTTGTGACTTACGAAAAAATTTAAATCATGTCCCATCCTGTGATCTGGATTACAGGGGCTTCTTCAGGAATAGGAGAAGCCGCTGCCAAAAAGTTTTCTAAAGAAGGGTATTCTCTGATTCTTTCTTCCAGGAAAATCAATGAGCTCCAACGTGTGCAAAAGGAATGTAGTCATCCTCATGCCATTCGAATACTTCCTCTAGACCTATCAGACAGTTCGGATTTCGAAAATATAACCCGACAAGCCATTTCTTTTTTTGGAAAAGTAGACATCCTGCTTCACAACGGGGGAATCAGCCAACGCTCTCTGATCAAGGATACCAACCTGGAGGTAGACAGAAAGCTAATGGAAGTGAATTATTTTGGAACAGTGGCCTTGACCAAAGCCATTTTACCTCACTTCATCCAAAGAAAAAGCGGTCAATTTGCCGTAGTGACTTCTTTGGTAGGAAAATTTGCCTCGCCCTATCGATCCTCTTATGCCGCATCCAAGCATGCCCTTCACGGGTTTTTCGATACACTGAGAGCAGAACACTTTCAGGATGGGATCAGTGTCACCATGATCTGTCCGGGATTTATCCGAACCAAGGTATCTATCAACGCACTCACAGCTGATGGAAGTCCATTAGGAGAAATGGATGAAGCACAGGCCAAAGGAATGAGCCCTGAAGCTTGTGCGGCCGAAATGTTTGATGCGATACGATCCCAAAAAGAAGAAGTCTATATCGGAGGAAAAGAAACTCTTGCAGTGTACCTCAAACGTTTCTTTCCGGGAATTTTCTCCAAAATCCTTCGAAAAGCTAAAGTCAGATAATCACTCAACTTCCTATGCAACAAGTAAAAGCCGAAATCATCGCTATTGGCGATGAGCTATTATATGGACAAATCATGGACACCAACTCCCATTGGATCAGTCAGGAACTGGACCTGATGGGGGTGAAGGTCGTAAGAAAAACCACGGTGGGTGACAACCGGAAGGATATACTTACAGCCTTTGCCGAAGCAGAGCAAAGGGCAAACCTGATCTTGATCACGGGTGGTCTAGGTCCAACACAGGATGACCTCACCAAGCCACTTCTGGCAGAATATTTTGGCTGTGAAATCATCGAATTTCCCGAGGCAGTGGAAGCAGTCACTTCATTTTTTAAAAGAAGAGGAAGAGAAATGACCCAATTAAACATCCTACAGGGCTATCTCCCTTCCTGCTGCACCTACGTGCCCAATGAAGTAGGCACCGCTCCGGGAATGTGGTTTGAAAAAAACGAAAGCTACTGGATGTCCATGCCCGGGGTACCTCATGAGATGAAAAAACTCATGAAAGACTTCGTGCTCCCCAAGCTGCCGGAAATTTTCGACCTGCCCGTCATCTATCATAAGATGATCAAAACTGCCGGAATCGGCGAAAGTTGGCTTGCAGATCTGATCAAAGATTGGGAAAATAACCTTCCCGAGCATATCCGATTGGCCTATCTGCCCTCCCTTGGTCACGTTAAGCTTCGATTGACAGCCTTTGGTCAAGATAAAGTTCAATTGGCAAACGAGGTAGAACATCAAATCCAAGCCGTCATGCCTCTGATTGACAAGTATGTGTATGGCTACGATGAAGAGACTCTGGAAAGCGCGATTGGCAAACTTTTGAAGAACGCCGGGAAAACTTTAGCTTTAGCCGAAAGTTGCTCCGGAGGATATGTTTCCCATTTGGTGACTACGGTTCCCGGCAGTTCTGAGTATTTTCAAGGATCCGTGGTTGCTTATCATAATCAGTTCAAAGAACAAATCCTGGGAGTAAATGTAGAAACGCTACGTTCTTTTGGGGCAGTGAGTGAGAAGACGGCAAGTGAAATGGCAGAAGGAGTAAGAAACTTATTCGGTTCTGACTTTGGATTGGCTAGCACAGGAATCGCCGGACCGGACGGGGGTACAGATGAAAAACCTGTCGGCACTGTCTGGATCGCCTGTGCAGGAGAAGGATTTTTGGAGACCAGAAAGCTCCAACTCACCCAAGACCGAATGCTGAATATTCAATTAACCGGCGTTTCGGTTTTGAATTTGTTAAGAAATTGCTTCAATCAGAATAACAAATAAAATTTTATCTAGATGGTTTGGGTAGGTGTTCAATAAAATTTAATTTTAAAAGTTGAATATAAACCCAATTAAATTACCTCAACCGATATGGCAAGTGTAGAAATGCTGATGCCCAAAATGGGCGAAAGTATCATAGAAGGCACCATCCTTACCTGGCTGAAAAAAGAAGGAGACGCAATTGAGCAGGATGAATCAGTTCTGGAAGTGGCTACGGATAAGGTGGATACTGAGGTACCTGCTACTCACGGTGGGATCCTGAAAAAGATTTTGGCCAAGGAAGGCGATGTGGTGGCAGTAGGCGCACCTATTGCAATCATCGAAACTTCCGGAGAATCCTCCACTGCTCCTTCCCAATCCAAAGCGGTGATCGAATCAGCCAAGGAAGAACTTATTGCTGCAGCGCCTGCCAACACATCCACTCTTTTAACTGAGCCTGAAGTCCTGGATGAAACTCCCGGAGAAGACGGCAGATTTTATTCTCCATTGGTAAAAAGTATCGCGAAAGAAGAGGGTATTTCCGCTTCGGAGCTTTCCAAAATCCCCGGAACAGGAAAAGAGGGAAGAGTGACCAAGCAGGACATGATGGATTATTTGAAAAATAAATCCGTACCTGCACCTGCCAAGGCTGCTTCTGTGGCACCTGCCCCATCGATTGCAGAACCAAAAGTATCAATCAGCATTTCGGCTACCGATGAAATCATCGAGATGGACCGTATGCGCAAAATGATCGCCCAGCGAATGGTAGATTCCAAGCGGATTTCTCCGCATGTGACTTCGTTCGTGGAAGCAGATATGACCAACATTGTCCTCTGGAGAGAGAAAAACAAGGACGCTTACAAGGCAAAATATGGGGAAGGAATCACCTATACGCCTTTCTTCATCGATGCGGTAGCGAAGGCGATCCGGGATTTCCCGATGATCAATATTTCTGTGGACGGTGACCGTATCATCAAAAAGAAAGACATCAACATAGGAATGGCCGTAGCCCTTCCTTCAGGAAACCTGATTGTTCCCATCATCAAAAATGCGGATCAGCTTAATTTGGTGGGCATTTCTAAAAAAGTCAATGATCTAGCCAACCGAGCCAGAAACAACAAGCTTACCGCAGATGACCTTGCCGGAGGTACTTACACCGTATCGAATGTCGGGTCCTTTGGGAATGTCATGGGTACTCCAATTATTCCTCAGCCACAGGTGGCGATTATGGCTGTAGGCGCTATAGTGAAAAAACCGGCTGTAGTCGAAACCCCAACCGGTGATGTCATTGCGATTCGCCACAAGATGTTTTTGTCCCATTCCTATGACCACAGAGTGGTCGATGGTTCTTTGGGCGGAATGTTTGTGCGTCGAGTGGCTGATTACCTGGAGGCTTTTGATCTCAACACTACCATTTAAACTTAAAGAGCCCCAAACTAATGGGGCTCTTTTGATTTAAGGTCATCTTGATTTCTGTTCTATTTCAGATGCCTTACCTTTCTAAAATAAAACTCGAGTTTATCTGCCAAAACCGCCAGACGGATGGGTTTGGTGAGGTAATCGTCCATACCGATTTCTAAGGCTTTCTTTTGGTCTTCTTCAAAAACATTCGCAGAAAGGCCTATGATGATCAAACCTTTTCTGTTTTCCAGTTTTCTGATCTCCTGAGTGGCCTCCAGCCCGTTCATGACCGGCATTTGCACATCCATCAACACCACATCAAAATCCTGAGATTTAACCATTTCGAGCGCTTCTTGGCCATTTTTGGCGATTTCAAACTCGAATCCTAACTGCTGAAACATCAGTGTCATCAACTGGAGATTGAGTTCATTGTCTTCTGCCAATAAAATTCGCAGTGGAAACTCCGTTCCCATTTCTTTGATATCCTTCCAGGTGAGTTCCTGATCTTTGGATTTTCTGATGGATTCATCTGCCTTTTTAACCAAGACTGAAAAGCTGAAAACAGAACCTTGTCCGGGTTCACTTTCTACCGAAAGCTCTCCCCCAAGGAGCTCGATGATCTTTTTGGCAATTGCCAAACCAAGGCCTGTGCCTTGATAAGATCTGGAATTGGAGCTTTCCACCTGATAAAACGGGTCAGTCAAGTGGGCGATATGCTCCGGAGAGATTCCAATACCGGTATCCTCAATCCTATAAGCAAGAGACACCAACTGCTCATCAATGATCTCTGCCTCCATAAGGATACTCACTTTACCTTTTTCCGGAGTAAACTTGAGTGCATTTCCAATGAGATTCAGCAAAACCTGATTGATTTTTTCCTTATCTCCTTCCACCAAGAGCTCCGGTTGATGACCGTAGTCCAAAACCAGGTTGATTTGTTTCTTCTTAGCAATTCCGGTCAGGATCTCTACCTGGTTTTTAATTTCCTCCACCGGGGAAAACACGGAAACCTGAATCTCAATTTTTCCTGCCTCAATCTTGGAATAGTCCAAGATGTCTTTGATAATCGAAAGAAGGGAGTTACCCGAATTTTTGATAATCTCCACGTATTGTTTCTGAATCTTATTGAGATTGGTTCCTTCCAACAGGTCAATGATACCCAACAGACCGTTCATAGGCGTTCGGATTTCATGACTCATATTGGCCAAAAACTCGGACTTGGCGCGACTGGCCTGATCAGCAGAATTCATCGCCTCCACAAGCCCCTTCTCCCAAATTTTCTGACTTGTGATGTCCTTCGAAATGGAAATCATATTACTTTGATCCAAAGGAAAAAACCGCATCTCATAATGCTTAACTCCCTCTGGAGAATCCTTCCAAACTACATCAATCGTTTGTATTTTCCCGGTTTTCCTCGCCTTGTCAAAAGCTCCCAAAATGCGTTCTTTTTGATCTATTGGCACAAATTCCTCCAGTTTTCTACCCAGTGTCAATCTGGAAGGTTCCAATAGGTTTTCTCTTCCCTGGATATGGAAATCCAAAACTTTACCGGAATTGTCATAAATAAAAATTACATCGGGAAGGTTATTGATCAACGTTCTGAGACGGTTTTCACTGTCTACGATTTTCATCTTCGACTGGTATTGCTGTGAGATGTCTGTACAGATCCCCATCCCTCCGTTGAATCGTCCTGATTCATCATAAATCAGTTTTTCGAAAACTCTGACCCTTATTTTATCGCCATTTCCTTTAATCACATCGTATTCCAAATCCACAAAATCCCTTCGCTCTTGGATGGCTGAGCTAACTTCCTCTTTGACTGCAATAGCCGCTGGATGCTTTGATCCCTCCTTAAATGCCATGACAAAACTTGCCTTGGGATGACCCAATACATCCTCCACCTCATCACTGACCCTTTGTATTTCTCCTTTGTAATTATGAAAAAAAACAAAACCTCGAAGTTCTTTAAGAAGGAGATTTTGCTGTTCGAAAAGTTCGGAAACCTCACGGAGGTTGTCTTCCCTGGCTTTGGAGATCTCAAGACTGCTTTTGATAGAGATGATGAAAAAGCCAATAGTGCCAACCAGCAAAAAAATCACTGCAATGAACAGAAAAAAATAGGTACTATATATACCAGAGGTAATACTATCTATAGGTGAAGTAAAAACCAGAGAAGCAAAATGACCTTTATTCCAATAAGCAAAAGGATATTGGGCCAGAATCCCCTTAACCACTTGCTCGTCATCCTCCCAGATTATTTCATAGAAGCCTTTTAAACCAAGCTTGATATCACTTTCAATGATCCTGGTTTGAGGTCCTGAGAGGGTTTTGATTTTCTCAGAAGAGGATGGTCCTATATCAATCAGCCTAGACTCGGTAAACAGATATTTACTCCCTCCCGGAGTCTGATAAAAATTGGAGGCATACTCTTTGGCAAATCGAGTCAAATCCAGTGAATAGAGAAGTTTAATCCCGGATTTACTTTCCAAAGACAAATACCTAGTGCCGTTTTTTACCGGAAAAGAAGTCAAGCTCTTCGTCAGAAAGTCATTTCTGGAGGTAAGTGTAAACATCAATACGGTATCTTTCCAACCTACCCAAAGAGAATCAATCAACCTTGGAAACGAGGTAAAGGACCTTCTGGCTTCTATCCCAAGACTATTTTGGAATTTGGTATCTCCCCGATTTGAATTTTCAAGGTAGGATAATAATGACTTGGAATCTTCCTCGAATCTGTTGAGCTCAAACTCCAGCCCTCTGGCTGCCAGTTCGGTTTGCTTATTCAAAAATTCTTTTCGAGCCGCAAGCTGGGAATTGTAGATAGCGTTGAAAAAACTGAATCCGATGGAAACCACCAATACGACCAACACCGCACCCACTATTGTGGTCAAGCCAAAGTTGGAGCTGTCAAAAAACTTTTTGGTCATTAATAATTGGGGAATAATTCAATAAGATACCAGTCGATTCCTTGAAATGAAAGACAAAGCGCTGATTTTAAGTTGGCTTCTTCCTTAAAGTTGAATTGATTTCTTCTTTCCAGTAAAAATGTCTGAGCCATTTTTCTTACCTCCGGACTTTTGCTTTGGAACAGGTTAAAATCTGAAATCCGGAAATTGTCCGATTGAATAGTCTCTCGATAGACATGATTTTTGAGCGGAGGCATGCTCAGTGCTTCTATGGCCTCCCCTTTCCCGGCCACAATGTCTCCTTTCGAGTTGACCAATACAAAGTTTCCCTGCACTGATTCGAGGTAATTGTGAATGACATCCGAAACCGTAAAATCCACTCCCAAAACTGCAAACAGCTCCTCCCCATCATAGACGGGATGGACAAGAGAGAGAATCCAACCCTTACCAGCAGGGTCTACGTAAGCATCCGGTATCCAAACCAGTCCTTTGGAAGGATTTCGCTCACGGTCTGCCTCATAGTAAAAATTAAAAGTGGTGACATCAATATTGGGATCGACGATGTTTTTGGTGTCATAGGCTGGATAAACCCTACTTACCTGAAGGGCAGAATTGGAATAAATCTGAACTGCCATTGGATTTTTTCTAAAAAAAGAGGCAAAGACGCTGTCCAGAGAATTGGTCAGAAGTACTTCCTCTTCCGCTTTTTTTCGATCCTTGGTCGTATTGAGAATGATGATTGAGCTCAGAGTGGAATCTTCTTCTGGAAGATTCACAGAAAAAGGTCCATCCATCGTGTATTTGAATGGTCCCGGGTTTCTCAGGATAGAATCCTTCTTTTCAATCAGGGCCTGATAATAATGAGCCACTTGGTCCAAATCGCTGCTCATTTGCTGCCCCTGAGTCTCCAGGTTCTCAATGATGCCCTTCAGCTTGGCGAGATTTTCCTCGACTTGGACTTCCCTATTCTTCTGGCAGCCAAAAAGAATGAAAATAAGGACCGAAAGGATAAAGAATCTAAAAAGAGACATGAATTCGAAAGCTTTTAGGAAATTATAAATTTTCCACCTGTCTCCGAAAGGAAAGACCCATTTCCTGAAAACGATTTTTGACTTCCTCAAAAAATCCACCTTCCAAAAAGGCATCTAACTCCGCTTCGTCCAAGACATCCAGTTCGCTGAGCTTGAAGGTCTGCTCCATGGGCCCCAGCTCGTACTTGATAAGGTATTTGTTGTTCCAGGAGAAAATACTCACCCGTATTTCCTCCCGAACCAGTTCTTTGACTACTCTCATTCCGGTCTGCGGACTTCAGATTTAAAGGTGATATTGGACTTCAGGGAAGAGGCCACAGAGCAGTATTTCTCCACAGAAAGTGCTACCACCTTGGCAAACTCTTCCTCCGTGGCATTGGGGGAAACCAAGACAAACTTCAATTCGATATCGGTATAAAACGCTGGTACACCGTCATTTCGAATGCCCTCTACCTCCACAAAAAAATCCACGATCTCTCTTCGCTTTTTCTTCATCATGAGCACGGCATCCACGGAAGCACATCCACCCAGCGCAGAAAGCAACAAATCCATTGGGGACTGTGCATGCTTATGCTCAGGATCATACATATCGATATTGACCAAGTTGCCCTGCGGATTGCGGGACTCATATTCTAAATCCGCCTTCATGCGGACGGTAACATTGCGTTTGTTAGCCATGTGGATTTACGATTTACGAAATTTTGGATGTCGGAATTTTGATTTCGGATTTCGGATTTTTTTTGAAACTCGAAACTTTTACTCCAAGATTAAACTCCGACATTACTTTTTTTATTTAGGAATAACCTATTTCAAATTACGTGAGACTTGAAATTCAATACATCCGAAATCAAATATCCGAATTCCGAAATCTCACACCTTAAGTTTCCCTTCTTCAAGCTCTTGGTTGTGCTGCTTCTCCAGAAGCAGCACTCATACTTGACTCATTATTATTTCGAGCACCAAGTGCCTAGTTTCTTTTGTCAAACATCTTGCATCTAAAGTCTAGCTTCTTGGTTCTAAGCTCTCTTCTTCGATCTCCCGTCTCCCCTCTTCCAACTACCTCACATATTCCTTCGATACTGTCCTCCTACCTCATACAAGGCATGAGTAATCTGCCCCAGAGAACAGTATTTCGCCGCTTCCATCAGTCGCTCGAAGACATTTTCATTGTGGATCGCAGCCTTTTGCAAAGACAACAGTTGATCTTTTTCCAAACCTGCATATACCTGATGAAGGTTCCTCAAGGTGGCGATTTGCGCTTCTTTTTCCTCCACCGTGGCTCGGATTACTTCTCCCGGAATGATTGTCGGTGAGCCTTCGCTGGAAAGGAAGGTATTCACCCCAATGATCGGATACTCCCCGGTATGCTTGAGCATCTCGTAGTGAAGACTTTCCTCCTGGATTTTACCACGCTGATACATGGTCTCCATCGCACCCAGCACACCGCCTCGCTCGGTGATTCGATCGAATTCTGCATAGACCGCTTCTTCCACCAAGTCGGTCAACTCCTCGATAATGAAGGAACCCTGAAGCGGATTCTCGTTTTTCGCTAAGCCCAACTCCTTGTTGATGATCAACTGGATGGCCATCGCCCGACGAACCGATGCTTCCGTAGGCGTGGTGATCGCCTCATCGTAAGCATTGGTGTGAAGAGAATTACAGTTGTCGTAGATCGCATACAGGGCCTGAAGCGTGGTACGGATATCGTTGAAGTCTATTTCCTGTGCATGCAGGGATCTGCCGGATGTCTGGATATGGTACTTGAGCATTTGAGAACGCTCGTTCCCTCCGTATTTCAACTTCATCGCCTTAGCCCAAACTCTCCTTGCCACACGGCCGATGACCGAATACTCAGGATCGATACCATTGGAAAAGAAGAAGGAAAGGTTTGGCGCAAAGTCATTGATGTTCATTCCTCGGGACACGTAGTATTCCACGTAAGTAAATCCGTTGGAAAGCGTCAAGGCCAACTGCGTGATCGGATTGGCACCCGCCTCGGCGATATGGTAACCGGAAATAGAAACCGAATAGAAGTTTCTGACTTTGTTCTCAATAAAATACTGCTGCACATCTCCCATCAACCGAAGCGAAAACTCCGTGGAGAAAATACAGGTGTTCTGTGCCTGATCTTCTTTGAGAATATCTGCCTGAACTGTTCCTCTTACTTTGGAGATCGTGTCCGCTTTGATCTTTTCATACACCTCTTTTGGTAGAACCTGATCTCCGGTCACACCGAGAAGCATCAAGCCCAACCCGTCATTACCTTCTGGAATCGGAGCATTGTATCTCGGTCTTGGAAGACCTTTTTCTTTATAAATAGCTTCGATTTTAGCTTCGACTTCCCCTTCCAAACCATTGGCTTTGATGTACACCTCACACTGCTGATCGATGGCCGCATTCATGAAGAAGGCCGTCATCGTAGCTGCAGGCCCATTGATCGTCATGGACACAGAGGTCATCGGATCGACCAGGTTGAATCCTGAATACAGCTTTTTCGCATCATCCAGACAGCAGACGTTTACGCCTGAGTTACCGATTTTACCATAGATATCCGGACGGTAATCGGGATCTTCTCCATACAGGGTCACTGAGTCAAAAGCGGTAGAAAGTCGCTTTGCCGGCATGGCCTTGGACACGTAATGGAAGCGCTTGTTGGTTCGCTCCGGCCCACCCTCTCCTGCAAACATTCGGGTAGGATCTTCCCCTTCTCGCTTAAATGGAAATACTCCAGAAGTGTAAGGGAATTGTCCGGGCACATTTTCCCTTAAGCCCCATTTCAGCAATTCTCCCCAAGCTTCATACTTCGGAAGGGCTACTTTTGGAATTCGGGAATTGGCTAAGGAGGTGCTGTAGGTTTTTACTTTCAGTTCCTTGTCACGGACTTTGAATACATAAAAATCATCTGAATAACGAGCTGCTTCAGACGGCCATTCTTCCAGCCACTTCTTGTTTTTCGGGTCGAGGTTTAGCTCAACTTGCGCATATACCTCTTGAAGTTCCTTGATCAAGCGATCCTTGTCCGCCACTTTCGTAGCCCGGATTGCCTCGATTGATTTCTTTATGGAGTAGAGTTGCTGGGCGATTTCCTTCTGCTCCTCCACCCACTTGTCATAGTTGCGGTTGACTTCCGTGATCTCGCTGAGGTAGCGGGTACGGGCAGGCGGAATGATATAGATTTTCTCCGAAGTACCGGCGGTAAGTTCAAATGAACTTTCCAATCCGGAGAATTTCTCATTGACCTTGCCGATGATCGCTCGGTACAGCTGATTCATTCCCGGGTCATTAAACTGAGAAGCGATGGTACCAAACACCGGAATATCCTCATCGGCAATGTCCCATAGGTTGTGATTGCGCTTGTATTGTTTCTTGACATCACGAATCGCATCAAGCGCCCCACGCTTGTCAAACTTGTTCAGCGCGATCACATCGGCAAAGTCCAGCATGTCGATTTTCTCCAATTGCGAAGCCGCACCATACTCTGGAGTCATGACATAAAGCGAAATATCCGAATGCTCGATAATCTCCGTATCGGACTGACCGATACCGGAAGTTTCCAAAATCACCAAGTCAAATCCAGCTGCTTTCACCGTATCTACCGCATCCTGCACGTATTTGGAAAGGGCCAAATTGGACTGACGGGTAGCCAAGGAACGCATGAATACACGAGGATGATTGATGGAATTCATACGAATTCGGTCTCCCAAAAGTGCTCCCCCTGTTTTTCTTTTGGAAGGATCGACAGAGATGATGGCGAGGTTTTTATCCTCAAAATCGATGATGAATCTTCTCACCAATTCATCCACCAAGGAAGATTTACCCGCTCCACCTGTTCCGGTGATGCCCAACACAGGCGTCTTGCTGCTTTGGCTGGCTTTTCTGATTTTCTCCAAAAGCGAAGCCGACTGCTCAGGGAAATTTTCAAAAGCAGAGATGGCTCTAGCTACGCTTCCTTTTTCACTTTTATCCAAGACAAAATCAGCGGACACTTGATCTCCTACCGGAAAATCACAGGCAGAAACCAGGTCATTGATCATTCCCTGCAAGCCCATCGCTCGTCCGTCGTCCGGAGAATAGATTCGGGTAATCCCGTACCCATGCAATTCTTTGATTTCATCCGGAAGGATGGTTCCCCCTCCCCCGCCAAAAATTTTGATATGTCCCGCTCCCTTTTCTTTGAGCAAGTCATACATGTATTTGAAAAACTCCACATGACCGCCTTGGTAGGAAGTAATCGCTATGGCCTGCACATCTTCTTGAATGGCACATTCAACGATTTCCTGAACCGAGCGATTGTGACCGAGGTGAATCACTTCACAGCCCGTGGACTGGATAATTCTTCTCATGATATTGATCGCCGCATCATGTCCGTCAAAAAGCGAGGCGGCGGTCACGATCCGGATGTGGTTTTTGGGTTTGTAAATCTCAGTTGGTAAAGTCATGACCTTGGGTTTGTATTCGGTATAGGGTACAAATTTGACACAAAATGGTTTGGTTTCTGCGCCTGCGAATATAAGGATTTTCACCCGAGCGGAATTTTCCGAACATGGAAAAACAGAATTTTATTTGGTTACTGATAAAATTTTTCAGCAAGGAAATCGATTGATTCCACTTTTGATGGCTTGGAAATGGTTGGCTCTGTTTTGAAATAAAAACCTTCTCCTTAGTTTAGTAAGCATTAAACCCTCAAGCACCTCCATGTCTTCGAAAAACTACGCCTTTTTTGTCTCGATCACAGCCGCGTTAGGCGGCTTTTTATTTGGCTTTGACACCGCGGTCATTTCCGGTGCCGAGCGAGCAATACAGGAAGTCTGGGAGCTAAGCGATTGGACGCATGGAATGGCGATTGCCTCAGCGCTGTATGGTACGGTGATCGGTGCTCTGTTTGGAGGGATACCGGCAGATCGATTTGGGAGAAAGAAAAGCTTACTTTGGATCGGTTTATTCTACTTCATTTCAGCATTAGGTTCTGGTATCGCTTGGGACGTCACCTCCTTCACGTTCTTCCGATTTTTGGGTGGATTGGGAGTAGGTGCTTCTTCAGTGGTAGCTCCGATGTATATCTCAGAGATCGCTCCTGCCAAAAACCGTGGACTTTTGGTTGCCCTTTACCAGTTCAATATCGTGTTTGGTATTGTGATGGCTTATGTGTCAAACTATCTCATCGGCACAGCCCAACTCCCAGAAGACTGGCGCTGGATGCTGGGGGTAGAAGCGATACCGGCATTAATCTACAGTGTGATGATCTTCAGTATTCCGGAAAGTCCACGCTGGTTGATCGCCAAATTCAACCATCTGACCAAAGCCAGGGAAATCCTCACCCGAACCGACCCGGATGGAGTAGATGAAGCGATCCGACTGGCGATTGAAGAAGAGAAGAGCATGAAGCAAAAGGCGGGCTTTGGCACTCTTTTCAGTTCACGATTTTTTTCCAGCACCATGCTGGCCGTGATGATTGCCTTTTTCAACCAGGTTTCAGGGATCAATGCGATCATCTATTTCGCTCCTAGAATCTTCGAAATGGCAGGAATCTCTACTGAAAACGCCTTAATCTCTACGATCGGAATCGGTTTGATCAATCTTTTTGCCACCTTTTTTGGCCTCTATCTGATTGATCGACTGGGAAGAAAAAAACTGATGTACATCGGTTCCTTTGGCTATATCATCTCCCTCAGCCTGATGGCGTACAATTTCCTCGGACCGGGAATTCCGGCCTTTTGGCTGCCCATTTTCGTCTTTGGATTCATCGCTTCCCATGCAGTTGGCCAAGGCTCGGTGATTTGGGTATTTATATCTGAAATGTTCCCCAATGAGCTACGGGCTTCGGGTCAATCTTTGGGTTCCTTTACCCACTGGATTTTGGCAGCGGTGATCGCCAACGTCTTTCCGTTCTTTGCCAACAATTTCGGACCGGGCTACATTTTCGCCTTTTTCTGCCTGATGATGGTCTGGCAGTTGCTTTGGGTAATGTTTAAAATGCCGGAGACCAAAGGCCGGTCTCTGGAAGAAATTCAAAAAGATTTACATAACTAATATGCGAGATCACGTCGTCATCTTCGGTGAAATGCTTTGGGACTGCCTTCCTACCGGCCCGGTGGCTGGTGGCGCCCCTATGAATGTGGCTTTGAATCTGCACCAACTGGGATTGAATTCCAGGCTTATTTCCGCGGTAGGAGCCGATGAAGACGGAAGAAAACTCCTTGATTTCCTCCAGGAATTTAACCTGCCCCTTGATCTGATTCAAACCAAAGCGGATCAAGAAACCTCCAAGGTTCTGGTGGACACCTCGGATCCCGAAAACATCAAGTACACCATCGTATCTCCTGTCGCATGGGATTTTATCGAATGGTCGGAAGACCTTGATCTGGCTGTAGAAGAAGCCGATGCTTTTGTTTTTGGCACCTTGGGAGTCAGAAACCCGGAAAGCCTAAAAACCTTGCTTAAGCTCCTTCACCATCCCACTTTGCGGATTTTTGATGCCAACCTCAGACCTCCGTTTTATGATTTTGAGGTGATCGAGACACTTCTCGGGTATGCAGATATCCTCAAAATCAACGAAGACGAGTTGGAGATTTTTGCTGACTATTTTAAAACCGAACCTACCGTAGAGAGTCTTTGCAGCTTCCTAGACACTCATTTCCCCATGGAGATCATCTGCATCACCCGAGGGGCAAAGGGTGCTGTAATCTATCAAAAGGGAAAAATCATTGAGCATCCCGGATATCAAGTGAAGTTCCAGGATTCCATCGGAGCAGGAGACGCGTTTTTAAGCGGTTTTATCAAGATGTATCTGGAAGAAAAAAGTCCGGAAGAAATTCTAGACTTCGCCTGCAAGCTCGGTGGATTCGTGGCCACCAAAAAAGGAGCAACTCCGAGATACACCGAGGCTGAGGTACATCGGGAGATCCACTGATTCTTACTGAAGGATTTCCTTCAGGGTGGCTGTATTCATCCCGATCATGTACCATTCAGATAATTCCAAATCCAGGATAGCCATCATTCCGGGTTGGAGGCCGATGTAATTGCCTGAAGTGAGGTGAGAAAGCAACAAACTGATGGTGGGATTATGTCCGATCAGCAAACAGGTGGAGACCACTTTCGGCGTGTTTTCGATCAGCTTTATCAATGTCTCCAAATGCGCAGAATAGATCTCCTTTTCATAGATCTCCTCTGCAATAGAAATATGGGATTTGATGATTTGGGCAGTCTCCCGGGTACGGGTAGCAGCCGAACAATACATCAAGTCTATTTCAAGGCCCCGCTCTTCAAGGGTATTTCCCAATTTATTTAATTGATCTTTTCCCCTAGCAGTGAGCTGTCGTTGGAAATCCACTCCATCTGAAAAACCTGCTTCCCCATGCCTTAAAAGAATTAACTGCTTCATTTCGATATCGATTTTTCCAAAAATCCAAGTTTAACAATCCAAAAATCAAACCAAACCTCCACATTGGATTTTTTTATTATTTGGAGGAGAAAACAATGCCCTCTATTTTTAGCCCTTCAAGAATGGCCTCAGAGGTCACCAACTTCTTCTTTTATGTCTAAAAATCTTGTCATCGTCGAATCCCCTGCCAAGGCCAAAACCATCGAAGGTTACCTGGGCAAGGATTACAAAGTAGTCTCCAGCTACGGCCACGTGCGGGACTTACCCAAAGGCGATAAAGCGATAGATATCAAAAACCGCTTCAAACCGACCTACGAGGTGACTCCTGACAAAAAGGAAGTCATCAAAAACCTAAAATCCTTGGTAAAAGATGCCGAAACGGTCTATCTCGCAAGTGACGATGACCGCGAGGGGGAGGCTATTTCCTGGCATTTGAAAGAAGTATTGAAGCTGGATGATCAACATACCAAGCGCATCGTCTTTAGGGAAATCACCAAAAATGCCATCACTAAGGCCATTGAAAATCCCAGAGGCATTGACTACGATTTGGTGAATGCACAGCAGGCCAGGCGAATTCTGGACCGATTGGTGGGATTTGAACTTTCTCCTATCCTTTGGAAAAAAATCAAAACCGGTCTTTCTGCCGGACGTGTGCAGTCCGTGGCGGTAAGGCTTATAGTAGAAAGAGAACGGGAAATCGAAGCCCACAAAGCCAAGTCTTCCTTCCGTATCACCGCCATCTTCGAAGTGGATGGAAAAAGCTTTCAGGCTGAACTGCCCAAAAAGTTTGACACCAAAGCAGAAGCAGAAGAATTCCTAAAGAACTGTCTTAACGCGACTTTTTCTGTAGGTAATCTAGAAAAGAAACCAGCTAAAAAGTCTCCTGCTGCACCTTTTACCACCTCCACCTTACAGCAGGAAGCTTCCAGAAAGCTGTACTTCTCCGTGGCTCAGACCATGTCGGTAGCCCAGAAGCTCTATGAGGCAGGTAAAATCACCTACATGCGTACAGATAGCACCAACTTGTCTCAGGACGCCTTGGCTGCCGCAAAAAATGCCATCGAAAACTCATTTGGACCTCAATACCACAAGTCCAGACAATATTCTACCAAAAGCGAAAGTGCCCAGGAAGCCCACGAAGCCATCCGCCCTACTGACTTTTCCAAAAGCCAGGTAAGCGGTGACCGCAATGAGCAAAGACTGTATGAACTGATCTGGAAGCGGGCCATCGCCTCTCAGATGGCTGATGCCGAACTGGAGCGCACCACCATCACCATCGACATCTCCAATTCTCCTCAGCATCTGGTAGCCACTGGAGAAATCATCAAGTTTGATGGCTTCCTCAAAGTATACCTTGAGGATACTGACGACGAACCGGAAGACGACGAGGAAGGCAACAAGTCCCTTTTGCCTCCACTTTCGATTGGACAGGCCCTGTCCTTGAGAGAGATGAAAGGAAAAGAAACCTTTACCCGACCAGCTCCCAGATATACCGAAGCTTCTCTGGTGAAAAAATTGGAAGAATTGGGGATTGGCCGACCTTCCACCTACGCGCCTACCATCTCTACCATCCAAAAGCGAGATTACGTAGTGAAGGAATCCAGGGAAGGAACTTCCAGAAACTATGTGGAAATGACTATTTCAGGAGGGAAATTCAAAGAAGCCCAGAAAACGGAAAATACCGGGGCTGAAAAGAATAAGCTTTTCCCAACCAACATGGCCATGGTAGTCAATGATTTCCTGGTGGAACACTTCCCCAATGTAATCGATTTCCACTTCACCGCTAAGGTGGAAAAGGAATTTGACGAGATAGCGGCCGGAGGCCAGGATTGGCAGGATATGATCGATGCCTTTTATGGAAAGTTCCACCACAGCGTGGAAGAGACCGAGCAAGTCTCCCGTCAGGAAGTAAACTCCAGCAGACTAATTGGTCAGCATCCTACCTCAGGCAAAAATGTATATGCCCGTCTGGGCAGATTTGGACCTTTGGTGCAAATCGGGGAAAATGAAGACGAGGACAAGCAGTTTGCCAGCTTGAAAAAAGGGCAGTTTATCGAAAACGTGACCATGGAAGATGCCTTGGAGCTTTTCAAACTTCCCCGAGAAGTGGGCTTCTTTGAGGACAAAAAAATGACCGCTGCTGTAGGTCGCTTCGGCCCATACATCCGTCACGACAATGCTTTCTATTCTCTCCAAAAAGGCCAAGACCCACTGGCGATCACCGAAGCAGAGGCGATCGAACTGATCCAAGCCAAGCGTGAGGCAGATGCCAACAAGCATATCAAAACCTTTGACGAGAATCCTGAGATACAAATCCTCAACGGCCGATGGGGACCTTACATCAAGTTTGGGAAAAATAACTTCAAAATCCCGAAGGGTAAAGAAGCTGAGCAGTTGACCTATACGGAAACCGTCGAAATCATCGAAGCTCAACCCGACAACGGCAAGAAAAAAGGGAAATTCCCTGCCAAGAAAAAATAACCCTAAACCGATCCTGAAAAGGGTCGGTTTTATTGTATCCCGTAAATCCGCTTTTTTACCAGAAGGCTTAGCTAGCTTAAGAAATTTCTCGAAAAGGCTGAAATCTGGAATCCTTCGGTCATCGGTCGCCTGTGCTAAGCACCTTAACGACGAGAGTCGGGAAGTTCAAAGCATCCGACCCATTAATCAAAGAGTATTTGGCTGGTGGTGCAATTGCGGACAATCATAAATTATATTTTAAGTCAGGTCGTCGTTGATGGAGTCAAGGATCACCCTAAAAAATTTCGATTACCTGCAATTCTGCCGGTTACCAAATTTACATAGAAACACCTCGCCGAATCCTGGACATGTTGAACTACCTGCAACAAAGCGGATAAGAAAAAAAAATGACGCGGGATTACCAGCGTCATTTTCTACTCCTTAAACTCAAGCAATCATTTAAGGATTTTTGGGGCCATGCTCAGCGAGCATTTTTTCGTGATCCATCTTCAATTCTGCATGCTCTTTTTCCATTTTCTCGTGGTCAGCCATCAATTGATCGTGCTCGGTTTTCATAGCTTCATGCTCTGCATTGACTTCTTCATCCGTCATTTCTCCGAGTTCATGCTTCTTTTCGAGTTCCCCATGCTTCTTGATGATTTCCTCATGCTGGGCCAAGAGTGCCTTATGGGACTCGATTAGCTGTTGATGCTTAGCTTCCAGTTCTACGTGAAGGGAATCAGTCTCCGGTAAAGCTGCATGCTGGGTTACCCAAGATTCATGTTCCGCCTCGAGAGTGGCGTGACTTTCTTCCATAGACTGATGGGCGGCCTCCATTGCAGCATGCTCTTCTGCGATTTGCTGATGGAGTTCGGCATTGAAGGAAGGCTTACAAGACCAAGCCGTAATCGCGGCTAAGACTAAAATGATACTCAAATTGGTTTTCTTCATGGTGGTTTGGGATTTGTTTTTGATAAAATATTTTAAAATTTTAATAAAATTAAAATTTTTTACTTCACATTTTTATTTTTTCAAAATAAAAAATTGAAAAATAGCCATTTTTTGAATAGCATCACTAGCGAGTGTAAAAGTAATCTTAACCAATCAAACTGCTTTTTTAAACTGACTTTTGGTCTTCAGTATTGGATTGAACTGCGAAAGCAAGGAGGAAAGTACATTTTGCCTTTCAAATTCTTTGAAGAAATCCGTGTAACACCGATAGTTACTAGTCGTTAGTTGATTTTATTCAATATTGGTACAAACCACTTCAAAATCCCTAAGAGTAAAAAAGCTGAGCAGTTGATCTATGCGGAAACCCTCAAAATCAACAAAGCTCAACTCGACAACGGCAAGTAAAAAGGAAGTTCCCTTCCAAGTAAAACGTAATCCCAAACCGAACCTGAGAAGGGCCGGTTTTGTTTTTTGGGCTAAAGCCCAAGGGATTTTTTATTCATCAATTGAATGGGCTAAAGCCACATTCCTATTCATAGATTTATTTCCCAATCCTTGAATTGCCTCCAGCTTTAGCTGGGGGAAATATGATATTGTTAGATTGTCCTATGGCTTTAGCCAAATCCTTTTTTGCTCATTGCTCCAATTTTATCCTAAATTCCATTTTAAATCTCTACCCATGTCCCGAGAAAAACTAGTCGTCCTCACCGGTGCCGGCGTATCGGCGGAAAGCGGCATTCGCACCTTCCGTGATTCCAATGGCCTCTGGGAAAACCACAACGTGATGGAGGTTGCCTCACCCGAAGGCTGGAGAAAAAACCGCGCCTTGGTCTTGGAATTCTATAACCAACGGAGAAAACAAGCCCGGGAATGCCAGCCGAATGCCGCTCACTTAGCCCTAGCCCGGCTGGAACGGTACCTTGACGTCGAGATCATCACTCAAAACGTGGATGACCTGCATGAGCGTGCCGGCTCCACCAAAGTCCTTCACCTTCATGGCGAACTCAACAAAGCCCAAAGCACCCTCGATCCCCAACTGGTCTATCACCTGGAGCATTGGGAAATCAAAGAAGGTGACAAATGCGAAAAAGGAAGTCAACTCAGACCCTTCATCGTATGGTTTGGAGAGGCGGTACCGATGATGATTCCTGCAATCAATCTGGCCAAGTCGGCTGATTTCTTTTTGGTATTGGGGACCTCCCTGCAAGTCTATCCGGCAGCCAGTTTGATAGATTATGTACCCACGGGAGCTCCAAAGTTTTTGATCGATCCTGTCAAACCCGACAAGTACCTCGGAAAAGAAATCCAGGTTATTCAGGAAAAAGCGACAGTGGGAATGGAAAAATTCACCGAATTGATTCTGACCCAGCTCGGATTATAGATTCAAACCAAGAAGGATGAGCGGACTAGAAGGCAAAAGTCGATTTTTTGTCCTAGATTAATTCCCGAAAAACCAAGAATCAGCAGCCCCTACTTACTCATAAACCCAAAATCAGTAATGAAGTACAAAATCGCGGTGATCGGTGCAGGTCCCTCCGGAATCACTGCCCTCAAAAATCTACTCGACCAAGGATTGGATGCAGTGGCCTTTGACCGCAACGAAGAGGTGGGCGGAAACTGGATTTATTCTGAAAACGAAAGTCATTCCAGCGTTTTTGAAACCACACATATCATTTCCTCCAAGACACTCTCCCAATACGAGGATTTTACCTTTGATGAGTTTGATCCCGAGACGGCAGACTATCCTTCCCATGAGGTATTGAGAACTTACTTTCAGGCTTATGCCCGAAAATTCAACCTCTATCCTTACATCAGGTTTGGGACGATGGTCAAGCACTGTAAGTGGGTGGACGAACTCACTTGGGAAATCACTACCGAAAAGAACGGCGAAGAGAACACCGAAAAATTCACCCACTTGGTGGTAGCCAACGGGCATCATTGGAAACCGAGGTACCCTGAATATCCAGGAGAGTTTACCGGAGAATTTCTCCACTCTCACCATTTCAAAAAAGCTGCTCCTTTTGCAGGAAAGCGGGTGTTGGTGATCGGAGGAGGGAATTCCGCCTGTGATGTGGCCGTGGAAACCAGCCGTGTTTCCGCCTCCACTGCCATTTCCTGGAGAAGAGGTTATCGGATCGTTCCCAAGTTTTTCTTTGGAAAACCATCTGACAAAGTAGCAGAACAATCCAAATGGCTTCCTGTCAAGGTAAGGGGATTTTTCAATCAGCTTTTATTGAAGGTGATGCTTGGGGACAATAAAGCCTATGGACTCCGACCCATTACAGAGCCTTTTGGTGCCACCCACCCCACCATCAACGATGAACTCTTGCACAAAATCCGTCATGGAAAAGTCAAGCCAAGACTGGACATCAAACGCTTTGATGGAAAGAAAGTAGTATTCGAAGACGGAAAAGAGGAGGAATTCGATTCCATCATTGCCTGCACAGGCTATTGGCTGAGTCATCCTTTTTTCGACAAGGACTTCATTGATTACTCTTCCGGTCCGGTGCCCCTGTACCTGAAAATGTTCCATCCAAAAATCACCAACCTATACTTTATCGGGATGTTTCAGCCCCTGGGATGCATTTGGCCCGGTGCGGAATTGCAGAGCAAACTGATGGCTCAGGAGCTGATCGGAAAGTGGAAGCGGCCAAAGAACATCGAAGAATTGTGCGAGCGGGAAGTCACCCATCCGCACTACAAGCAGGTGAATACGCCAAGACATACCATCACCGTGGATTTTCATTTGTTTGTGAAAAGCCTAAAAAGGGAATTACCAAAAGATTATGTTTCCAAACTCCCAAAAGCAAAAGCAACTCCTTTGGTAGAATCTGCCCCCTAATCCTGCGCATGAACCAGAAAATCAAATATCTCCTTATCGGACTGGTCTTCTGGTTTCTGCTTTTCCTGAGCTGGGAATGGTGGAAGAGCTATCCCAGCATCAGGTGGACTCACCTTTCTTTTCCTAAAACCAAAACAGAAAGAATAGATTCCATAATCTACCAAAGCCTCATGGAATACCGGCTTCCCGGCATTCTGATTGGGCTGGTTGAAAACGAAAAGCTGGTTTACCTGAAAAGTGCCGGCTTTTCAGACTTGGAATCCAAGGATTCCCTGAAAGTCAACACTCCCTTCCCAGTGGGATCTATCTCAAAGCTGGCAACGGCATTGACCGCTTCTGCCTATTTCAAAGCAGCCGGAATTCCTCTTGAGTCAACTGTCAATGAGCTTTTACCCCAACCCAAAAAACTGGGACCCACGTTTGATTCGATTTCCATTTTGGATCTTTTGAATCATTCTTCCGGGCTAAAAGATCCCAGAAGACTGGAACAACTTTTTATCCATGAGGAAAACCGAAAACTTGTCAAACTTCCCTCCCAGCTGCCAAAATCGAAAAGCAAGGCTAAAGAGACGCAGTATTCGGACCTCAATTATGACCTGTTGGGATATGTTTTGGAGAGTCATTCCGGCCAATCCTTTGATCAATTGGCTGAAGAACTTATCCTGATTCCTTCAGGAATGAATTCTTCAGGCTTCAACACGTCTCCTGATCCCATGGAACACACGGATCTGAAAGCCTACCAACCCACGTTTATCTGGAAAAGGCTGGAGGAAAAAAAGACGAGATTTGAGCGATTCCCCTCTCCATCTTCAGGATTGATCAGTACCGGTGTGGATCTGGGAAATGCCATGATTCACTTTAGCCGCTGGGAAATGGGATTTATCCACAGGCATTTAGACCATCTTTCAGGAGGTAATGGCAAGCCCGCAGGATTTCAGCAATTGGATTTGTCTGGTTTTTCTTTCTTGGGCCATTTTGGGGAGCAAGGAGGATACAATGGATTGTTCTTCTTTTCAAAAGAACTGGATAAGGGAATTTTCTTACTCACCAACGCCAGAGATGTGAAGGATCATCGGGTAAAAATTGCCGAAGCTGTGATTTCAGTTTTAATTTCGAACCCATGAAACTATCCTTTCCCCATCCACTCGTCATTTTATTGATTTTTATCTTTTTGGCCGGAGTGGCCAGTTATCTCATACCTGCCGGAAAGTTTGACCGGATTTTGGATGAGGAAACCGGCAGGGAATTGGTGGTACCGGGGAGTTTTAAAGCCGTTGAACAGGCAAAACCTGGCCTTGCAGATCTCTTTTTGGCGATCCCGGAGGGAGTCATTGCGGGTGCAGAGATCATGGTGCTGATCTTGTTCATTGGGGGAGCATTCTTTATCGTAGAAAAAACCGGAGCTCTTCAGGCAGGAATTGAAGCCCTGATTTACCGGTTCAGAAATTCCAAAGCCCTGTTGTTTTACCTCTTGGGACTGGTTTTTGCCTTGGGTGGAGCTGCCATTTCCATGCAGGAGGAGATCATCCCCATGGTTCCTGTTTTTGTCATTTTAGCGTCCAAACTCCGATACGATCTCCGGTCCATTATCGCCATTACACTCGGAAGCTCCTTGGTTGGAGCGGCATTTTCTCCGATCAATCCCTTTGTCGCTTTGCTTGCCCAAAAAGTAGCCGAGGTAGAACCTTTCAGCGGGGCGGCATTTCGGGGTGCCTTTTGGCTGATCATTCTACTGGGTTGGATTACCTACCACCGGCTCACGGGCGTCAAACCCTCAAGTGATGAGGCTGCTCAAGAGTTTATTCCCAGTCCTATTTCGGGCCGTTTTGGCTTGATTTTACTGATTTCCTTTGGGGGAATCGGGGTCATGGCCTATGGAATCACAGAGCTGGACTGGGGCTACAATGAAATGTCAGCCCTGTTTTTTGTGATTGGGATCAGTTGTGGATTGATCGCAGGAATGGGCGTAAATGGAACAGCCCGAACCTATGTGCAGGGATTCGGAGAGATGATTTTTGCAGGGATTATTGTGGGTTTGGCCAGAAGCATTTATCTGATTTTGGAGAAAGGGGCAGTGATTGATCCCATCATCCAAGGTCTTTTTGCTCCTCTGGAATCCCTGCCCGATGCTTTGGGAGTTGCTGGCATGTTTATCAGTCAGGCCCTGATCCATATTCCTGTTCCCAGCACCTCCGGTCAGGCGGTATTAACCATGCCTTTGACCGCTCCTTTGATGGACCTAATGCAGATCAGCAGGCAGGTCGCGGTGCTGGCCTATCAGTTTCCAGCCGCCTTGATGGACATGGTCACCCCTACCAATGGTGGAATGATGGCGATCATTGCCGCATCCGGCATTAGCTTTAAAGATTGGATTTCCTACATTTGGAAGAGTTGGCTTTTCCTCCTCACGTTTGCTTTGGGAGTCACTCTCCTGGGCATCCTCTGGTTTGGCTAAGCCCTAATCACCAACCCTGTTTACCTATGCATATCAACGATCACAACCCTCTTTTACCCTATTTTCCGGCTGCTGACCGATACGATCAGATGAAGTATCGCTATTGTGGAAAAAGTGGCCTTCAACTTCCTGAAATCAGCTTGGGACTTTGGCACAACTTCGGTCATAATGCAGATTTTACACTGGGGAGAAAAATCCTCAGACGAGCTTTTGACCTGGGCATTTGCCACTTTGACCTAGCCAACAACTATGGCCCGCCGTTCGGATCGGCTGAGGAGAACTTTGGCAGAATCCTGAAAAAGGACTTTTTGCCCTATCGTGACGAACTCCTGATTTCCTCCAAAGCCGGCTGGGATATGTGGCCCGGACCCTATGGAAATTTCGGTTCCAGGAAATACCTCATCGCCAGCTGCGACCAAAGTCTCAAGCGAATGGGACTTGATTACGTGGATATTTTCTACCACCATCGCCCTGATCCTAACACTCCTTTGGAAGAAACCATGGGAGCCTTGGCTCAACTTCATCGACAAGGAAAAGCGCTCTATGTAGGCATATCCCAATATTCTGCGGAAGACACCGCAAAAGCTCACCAAATCCTAAAGGAAATGGGAGTGCCTTTGCTGATTCATCAGCCACGCTACAGCATGATGGACCGTTGGGTAGAAAACGGCCTGATGGATGTCTTGGGTGAGAAAGGAATCGGAAGTATCGCTTTCTCTCCTTTGGAACAAGGCCTGCTCACTGACAAATACCTCAAAGGAATCCCTGCCGACTCCCGAGCGGCCAAAGACGGGCGATACCTGAAGCCTGAGCAAATCGCTCCTGAAAAACTCTCCAAAATCCAGGCCCTGAACCAAATTGCCCTCCAAAGAGGTCAGACCCTGGCCCAAATGGCCATCGCTTGGCTACTCAAAGACCCAAGAATCACCTCTGTTCTGATTGGGGTTTCTAAACCGGAACAATTGGATGACAACGTGGCCGCGGTGAAAAACAGCAGCTTTAGCAGTACGGAATTGTCAGAAATCGAATCGATTCTAAAAGCCTGATGGCAAAATCAATTTCCTCTCGAAGTGCCCTGATATTGATCGTGATCGCTCAATTTCTGGGCACTTCGCTTTGGTTTGCCGGAAATGCAGCTGCCCCCGAGTTGGAACTCATCCTGGGAGAAAAAGATCTTGTCCCGCTGATTACCTCCATGGTCCAGCTGGGTTTTGTGGCAGGGACCTTCCTATACGCCTTCTTTTCCATCCCAGATCGTTTTTCCCCTTCGGATGTTTTCTTTTTCAGCGCTATCCTAGCCGCTGCCTGCAATCTAGTCTTACTCCTTTTTCCCTTGCAGTTGGGTTTGGTGATCGGCAGCAGGTTTCTGACCGGATTCTTTTTGGCGGGTATTTATCCTGTCGGAATGAAAATCGCCTCCGACTATTTTGAGAAAGGCTTGGGCTCCGCCCTTGGATTTCTGGTAGGTGCCTTGGTTCTGGGAACTGCCTTTCCTTTTTTCCTAAAAGCATTTGAAGTATCCATTTCCTGGAAAATGCTCCTGTTGGCCACATCCGGATTGGCTATAGGAAGCGGAGCTTTGGTTGGCTTTGGCATTCCCGATGGGCCTTTTCGCAAAATCAATCCTAAGTTTGACCTCTCTCTTCTCCCCTCTTTTACCCAAAACAAGGCGTTGAAAGGTGCGGCTGGGGGATATTTCGGTCACATGTGGGAGCTGTACACGTTTTGGGCATTTTTACCGGCCTTAATCCTGTTTTTGGAAAAAGGAAACCTCACAGGTACTACCCAATCCCTTTGGACTTTCCTGATTATTGCCTCAGGAGGTATTTCCTGTGGGTTTGGGGGAATCATTTCAGGCAAAAAAGGAAGCGAAAAAGTAGCCCTTTTCAGCCTGATGGGTTCCGGAATCTGTGGATTGGTACTGCTGATGGCACCGGAAATTCCTACCGGGCTTGTATTTCCTTTTCTGTTGATTTGGGGGATGTTGGTCACGGCTGACTCTCCTCAATTTTCCACCTTGGTAGCCCAAAGCGTCAGGCCCGAACATAGAGGAACTGCGTTGACTCTGGTCAATTGCTTGGGATTTGGGCTTACCATAGGAAGTATTCAAGTGGCTAGATTTCTTTCAGATTTTCTTTCTGCCAAGGTTTACTTGGGCCTTTTGGCTATCGGTCCGATTTTGGGGCTGTGGATCTATCGGTATTTCAGGACTAAGGACTTGGATATTTAATCAATCAAAACAATCACTAGAAAGTATGAAAGGAATCCTATTCCGATCCCGCAGTATATCTCCTTATCTAACTCTCTCTTAAGTCTTTTTATCTTATGTCTTGTGTCTTGCTTCTTGCGTCTAG